>OY970377.1:0-2851332 GCA_963718775.1 uncultured Solirubrobacterales bacterium
GTCGAGCGCTTCCACGACGCGGCTGCGGCGCAGGCGGCCGAGCAGCACTTCAACCGCCTCTTCGTGCGAGCGCCAGGCGCCGGACGAGGTCGAGGATCTCGACCTGGCGCCCTTCCTGGGCGACAACGGCGGCCCGGTCCACCTGCCGGCGCTGATGGCCGGGCGCCTTCGAGATCAGCTCCAGCGAGGCCCGGCGCCTGATCAAGCAGGGCGGCGCAAAGCTCGACGGCGAGCCGATCCCGTCCGATACACTGGATCTGGCGCCAGCCGAGCTCGACGGGCGTGTCCTGCAGGTCGGCAAGCGTCGCTTCCGCCGCCTTCGGGTCGACGGCTAGGCAAACCGCCGCCGTAGCGCTATACTCCTTCGTCCCTCTGGGCGAGGCCCGGTGCCTGGCCCATGCGTGAAGAGCGGCGAGTCCCGTCGCCAAGGCGCAGCGGTCTTTGAAAACTGAGCAGCGTGCACCCCGCGGACATTCGTGTCTGTGGAGATGTTTGAGCCCGATCCACTCGGTGCGCCAGCGCGCCGGGTGGTCTGATTTACCCGTCATGCCGGTCGCCGAGTATGTGTACCCGGCGATTTGCAATTTGCCAGGCATGACAACTCTCTGTAAGAAGTACCTTTCACGGAGAGTTTGATCCTGGCTCAGGACGAACGCTGGCGGCGTGCTTAACACATGCAAGTGGTGCGACGAACCAGGGCTTGCCCTGGGGCAAAGCCGCGAACGGGTGAGTAACACGTGAGTAACCTGCCCCGATGACCGGGACAACCCGAGGAAACTCGGGCTAATACCGGATGTGGCGCACAGATTTAAGTCTGTTCGCTAAAGGAAGCTTCGGCCTCCGCATTGGGAGGGGCTCGCGGCCCATTAGCTTGTTGGTGGGGTAACGGCCTACCAAGGCAACGATGGGTAGCTGGTCTGAGAGGACGATCAGCCACACTGGGACTGAGACACGGCCCAGACTCCTACGGGAGGCAGCAGTGGGGAATCTTGCGCAATGCGCGAAAGCGTGACGCAGCAACGCCGCGTGGGGGAAGACGGCCTTCGGGTTGTAAACCCCTTTCAGGAGGGACGAAGGTTCACCGGTGAATAGCCGTGTGGATTGACGGTACCTCCAGAAGAAGCTCCGGCTAACTACGTGCCAGCAGCCGCGGTAATACGTAGGGAGCAAGCGTTGTCCGGAATCATTGGGCGTAAAGCGCGCGTAGGCGGCCCTGTAAGTCCGTTGTGAAAGTCAAAGGCTCAACCTTTGAAAGCCGATGGATACTGCAGGGCTAGAGTCCGGAAGAGGCGAGTGGAATTCCTGGTGTAGCGGTGGAATGCGCAGATATCAGGAGGAACACCAATAGCGAAGGCAGCTCGCTGGGACGGTACTGACGCTAAGGCGCGAAAGCGTGGGGAGCGAACAGGATTAGATACCCTGGTAGTCCACGCCGTAAACGATGGGCACTAGGTGTGGGAGGTGTCGACTCCTCCCGTGCCGTCGCTAACGCACTAAGTGCCCCGCCTGGGGAGTACGGCCGCAAGGCTAAAACTCAAAGGAATTGACGGGGGCCCGCACAAGCAGCGGAGCATGTGGTTTAATTCGACGCAACGCGAAGAACCTTACCTGGGCTTGACATGTTGGTGACCGCCGTGGAAACACGGTTTTCCTTCGGGACACCATCACAGGTGGTGCATGGCTGTCGTCAGCTCGTGTCGTGAGATGTTGGGTTAAGTCCCGCAACGAGCGCAACCCCTGTCCTATGTTGCCATCATTAAGTTGGGGACTCATAGGAGACTGCCGGTGACAAACCGGAGGAAGGTGGGGATGACGTCAAGTCATCATGCCCCTTATGTCCAGGGCTACACACGTGCTACATTGGCGCATACAAAGGGCAGCAATACCGCGAGGTGGAGCGAATCCCATAAAGTGCGTCTCGGTTCGGATTGGAGGCTGAAATTCGCCTCCATGAAGGTGGAGTTGCTAGTAATCGCGGATCAGCAATGCCGCGGTGAATACGTTCCCGGGCCTTGTACACACCGCCCGTCACACCACGAAAGCAGGTAACACCCGAAGCCGGTGGCCTAACCTTTTGGAGGGAGCCGTCGAAGGTGGGACTTGTGATTGGGGTGAAGTCGTAACAAGGTAGCCGTAGCGGAAGCTGCGGCTGGATCACCTCCTTTCTAGGGAGATTTCTCTAGAACGTCGACCGGGCTCCCCAGTGGCTATATGTCACTGGGTACGCTGCTCAGTTTTGAGAGACCGCCAACGGCAGTCAGCCGTTGTGTGCGCCTCGGTGGACCTTGAAAACTGTACAAGGCCAATAAACGAAATTCACACTATTACTGTGTGAATTTCTTGGGTAATTTAATTATGACCCGCACACTTGTGTGCGGGTTGCTCACCGTCAAGATATTAAGAGCTTACGGTGGATGCCTTGGCACCAGGAGTCGATGAAGGACGTGGACGGCTGCGATAAGCCGCGGTGAGGCGCTGAACAGCCTTTGACCCGCGGATCTCCGAATGGGAAAACCCGGCGCCGGTAATGCGGCGTCATCCTGTGGTGAATACATAGTCACAGGAAGGGAACCGGGGGAACTGAAACATCTAAGTACCCCGAGGAAAAGAAATCAACCGAGACTCCCTTAGTAGTGGCGAGCGAAAAGGGATCAGCCCAAACCTGACAGGTGTAAGCGGGCACGCGTTGCCTGTCGGGGGTTGTAGGACGTTATGCCCGAGCCGTGCCTGGCTCGGCAGCAGTTACAAAATCAGGTGTTAGCCGAAGCGAGTGGAACCTCGCACCACAGAGGGCAATCGTCCCGTAGGTGAAAACACACTGATCTGCTGATTGACGTTCCTGAGTAAGACCACACCCGTGAAACGTGGTCTGAACCTGGGGGGACCACCCTCCAAGGCTAAGTACTACCTGGTGACCGATAGTGAACTAGTACCGTGAGGGAAAGGTGAAAAGCACCCCTGAAGGGGAGTGAAATAGTACCTGAAACCGTAAGCTTACAAGTGGTCGGAGCACCTTCGGGTGTGACGGCGTGCTTTTTGCATCACGAGCCGGCGAGTTACTCGTCTGTGGCAAGGTTAAGCGATGAGCGGAGCCGTAGCGAAAGCGAGTCTGAATAGGGCGACACAGTCATAGGCGGTAGACCCGAAACTGAGCGAGCTATCCATGGGCAGGCTGAAGCGGGGGTAAGACCTCGTGGAGGGCCGAACCGACCTAGGTTGAAAACTGGGCGGATGACCTGTGGATCGGAGTGAAAGGCTAATCAAGCTCAGAGATATCTGGTTCTCTCCGAAATATATTTAGGTATAGCGTCGAGTGTTTGCGTTTCGGCCGTAGAGCACTGTTTGGACTAGGGGCCCTACCAGGTTACCGACTTCAGGCAAACTCCGAAGACCGTTACGGTTAGCTCGGCAGTCAGTGTGCGGGGGATAAACTTCGTACGCAAAAGGGAAACAACCCAGACCATCAGCTAAGGTCCCCAAGTACTAGCTAAGTGGTGAACGATGTCCGAGTGCATAGACAACCAAGAGGTTGGCTTAGAAGCAGCCATCCTTGAAAGAGTGCGTAACAGCTCACTGGTCAAGTGTTCGGGCGCGGAGAATTCAACGGGGCTCAAGCTAGTCACCGAAGCTATGGGTGTGCAGGCCTGCGGGCTCTGCACGCGGTAGGAGAGCGTTCCAGTTGCGAGAAGCGGATGCGTAAGCCTCCGTGGAGCGGCTGGAAGTGAGAATGCCGGCATGAGTAACGAAAGAGGGGTGAGACTCCCCTCCACCGATTGTCCAAGGTTTCCTGAGTAAAGTTCGTCTGCTCAGGGTTAGTCGGGACCTAAGGCGAGGCCGAAAGGCGTAGCCGATGGCCAACAGGTTGATATTCCTGTACCACGTCGATTCCGTTATGACCGATGGGGGGACGGGGAAGGGTAAGGGATCCCAGGCGATGGTCGTCCTGGGGCAAGCACGTAGCTAGTCACTGTAGGAAAATCCGCAGTGGCGTTTTGACGCGAGGTGCGATGCCAGCTGGCTTGACCGCCGGCGAGTCCCCGATCCCATGCCTCCGAGAAAATCCTCTAGGCAGGATTCGCGTGCCCGTACCGATAACCGACACAGGTGGACAAGTAGAACATACTGAGGTGAGCGAGCTAACTCTCGTTAAGGAACTCGGCAAAATCGTCCCGTAACTTCGGGATAAGGGACGCCCCGTTAGGGTGAACTCCATACGGAGGGAGCCCGAGGGGGCCGCAGTGAATTGGTCCAAGCGACTGTTTACCAAAAACACAGGCCTCTGCTAAGTCGCAAGACGACGTATAGGGGCTGACGCCTGCCCGGTGCCGGAAGGTTACGCGGACTTGTTAGCGCTTCGGCGCGAAGCAGCGAAGCTAAGCCCCGGTAAACGGCGGCCGTAACTATAACGGTCCTAAGGTAGCGAAATTCCTTGTCGGGTAAGTTCCGACCTGCACGAATGGCGTAACGACTTGGACGCTGTCTCAACGAGAGGCTCGGTGAAATTAAAGTCTCGGTGAAGATGCCGAGTACCCGCGGCTAGACGGAAAGACCCCGTGAACCTTTACTGCAACTTGATATTGGAGTCTGGGGTATCTCGCTCAGGATAGGTGGGAGACTGTGAACCAGCGGCTTTGGCTGCTGGGGAGTCACCCTTGAGATACCACCCTTGGTAGTCTGGGCTTCTAACACCATGCCGTGATCCGGGTGGTGAACAGTGTCAGGTGGGCAGTTTGACTGGGGCGGTCGCCTCCTAAAATGTAACGGAGGCGCCCAAAGGTTCCCTCAGCACGGTTGGAAATCGTGCGTAGAGTGTAAAGGCAATAAGGGAGCTTGACTGCGAGACCGACGGGTCGAGCAGGAACGAAAGTTGGGCTTAGTGATCCGGCGGTAGCAAGTGGAAGCGCCGTCGCTCAACGGATAAAAGGTACTCCGGGGATAACAGGCTTATCGTTTCCAAGAGTCCACATCGACGAAACGGTTTGGCACCTCGATGTCGGCTCGTCGCATCCTGGGGCTGGAGTAGGTCCCAAGGGTTGGGCTGTTCGCCCATTAAAGCGGTACGCGAGCTGGGTTCAGAACGTCGTGAGACAGTTCGGTCCCTATCTGCCGTGGGCGTTGGAGAGTTGAGAGGAGTCATCCCTAGTACGAGAGGACCGGGATGAACGTGCCGCTGGTGTATCTGTTGTCCTGCCAAGGGCATCGCAGGTTAGCTACGCACGGAACGGATAACCGCTGAAGGCATCTAAGCGGGAAGCCGTCCTCGAGATGAGCTCTCCCATCCCCTTGAGGGAGTAAGACCCCTGGTAGACCACCAGGTTGATAGGCCGGCGGTGTAAGTGCAGTAATGCACTCAGCCGACCGGTACTAATGGGTCGAGGGCTTGACGGATGTTTATTACTTACCTTTGCGGCCTTGTGCGGTTTTCAAGCTCCACCGGGGCGGTTGTCTCGCAAATTTCCGGTGGTGCATAGCGAAAGGGAAACACCTCTTCCCATTCCGAACAGAGCAGTTAAGCCTTTCAGCGCCGATGGTACTTGGGGGGCAACCCCCTGGGAGAGTAGGTCGCCGCCGGTTTTTACTTAGGTTCCTGAGCCCGACCCGCCCGGTCGGGCTCGTTTGTTTTGGGGCAGAGCGGCGCTTGAGGAAGCGGTCTCAGGCGCTGTTCGTACAGCGCTGGATCGACGTTCCAGCTCTGCGTGTGTCCCGCTTGTGGCACCGCGTAGTAGGTGACCCAATCGGGCAGCTCCTCGGCGAATTCTTCGCTCGTCTCGATCGGGATCACCTCGTCTTCGTCGCCGTGGAAGAGCAGGATCGGGAGGTGGAAGTCCTCCGGGTGCTCGAGGGCGTTGAGGCTGTCCCAGTCGGCGTCGATTCGGGCGTCGATCGCCCACTCGACGGGCAGGGCGAAGAAGCCGGGAAGGTCCATGCGTTCGGCGTTGAACTCGAGGATCGCCTTCCAGTCGAGGGCTGGGGCGTCGAGGACGAGCGCGTCGACACGACTCGCGAGCGGGGATTCTCCATGAATTGGGTGATCAGCGCACCGCCCATCGAGTAGCCGATCAGGACGAGGCGGCGAGGCGCCGTGGTCGAGGGCGTAGCGGGCGGCGGCCTCGAGGTCGCGCCACTCGGTCTGTCCCTGGTGGTGGAGGCCGTCGGGACTGCTTGGGGCGCCGAGGTCGTCACGGTAGGAGATCGTCAGCGAGGGCAGCCCGGCGCGGTGCAGGAGCGGGGAGCGATGCGCAGGCCGATCTCACGGTCGTCGTTGATGCCGTGGACGATGATCGCCCAGGTGTCGGCCTGGTCGAGCGGGGTATTAGCCAGGCGGGCATCGGGCCGAGCTCGCTCGGGCACCTCGACGGTCCGGAAGGGGAGGCCGCGGGCTTCGCGTGGGTCGCCCGAGTAGACATTGCTTTCGAAGCCGGCCTCGAGGCCGGGGACGAGGTAGCCGCGCACCTCGCTGAGGCGGCGCGTGACCGAGTCGTCGTCTTCGCGAAGGATCGGCCCAACCACCGCGTGGCCGGCCTCCCAGACGAGCCCGTAGATAGCCCGGGCGCGACGCGGCTTCCGAGCTGGAGAGCACGATGCGGTCCGTGGATACCGCTTCGACCTCGACCTCCTCGGGACCAGGGCGAGTGATCGGGCACGACGACGAAGGAGGAGAAGTGCCAGCTGATCGCCGCGCCGACCACGAGCGCGACGAGCAGCCCAACCACGCCGCCGACCAGCCACTTGTGACGGCGGCAGCCGCGCCCGCTCAGGCCACCTCAGTGGCGGCTGGCGAGGGCGCGGTCGGCGCTGCGTCGCTCGGGCGCTGCGAGCGGGGTACGGGCGATGGCGGGACTCGCAGCTTGGCGCGGCCCTGCCGGCCGGCTCCAGCCCGTACTCGCCAAGCGTGGCGAAGTCGATCATCAGGTCGACCGCGTCGGCTGATTCGCTCTGTGAGTGTTTGCTTAGAATCGAACATAGGTTCGTAATCTAGGGGCCCTTGCGGACGGCTTCCCGATTCTGCACCTGCTTTTGCAATTCGTGCCTGGACGCGGCCGTTTTCGCCTCGGCGCGAGGTGCGAAGCCAAGGACGAGCGCGGCTGTCTCGGCCGGCTTCTCGACGTTTGGCGAGTGCCCGGCGCCGCTGATCAGCTTCGTCTTGGCGCCCGGCACGATGGCCCGGTATTCGGCAAGTCGCTCGGCTGGGTCTTCGATGATCTGCTCCTCGGCGCCCATGATCACCAGCAATGGCTTGCCGGTTTCCTCCATCCGCCGGTCCAGCGGCTCTTCCTTGGTGTAGTCGTCGAAGCCGCTGGCCGAGTCGTCGTAGGCGCTGAAGGTCATCCGATCGACGTCCTCGACGAATTCGTCGGGGACCTCGAAGCCGGGTGCGAAGGCGACCTCGAGGCCCTTCCTCGACGGCGAAGTCGGGCTTGATCCGCCAGAACGCCTCGCCGATCACCGGCGCGAAGCCGAGCTGGGCGACGAGCCCGAGATCGCCGTCTTCGTGTGTCGGCGGCGTGTCGACGATCACGACGCGATTGACGAGTTGCGGCGACTGCTGGGCAAGGGCAACGGCGACACCGCCGCCCAGCGAGTGGCCGACGACCTCGGCGTCGCGCACGCCGAGCTTGCCCGAGGGCTTCGGCGACGAGGTCGGCCTGGTTGGAGACCGAGTAGCCGGAGGTCGGCTTCTCGGAGCCGCCGTGGCCGAGCAGGTCGATCGCGACGACCCGGTGGGCGCGGGCGAGCCGCGGGATCATCCCGTCCCAGTAGTTGATCGCGCAGGTGAAGCAGTGGATCAGGACGATCGGGCGGCCGTCGCGGGGCCCGCGTTCGATCGACCTCGAGGTCGCCGCCGGCGAGCTGGAGGATCCGCCCGCCCGGTTCGGTCACGCCCGCGGCCTTGGTTTCGTGATCGACGCTGAGGGCGTTGAGCCCGAGCAGCACGACGAGAGCCGCCACAACGCCGATCAGGATCTTCCAGCCTCTCCGCATGCCGGTCGTTACCCTAGCCGGAACCATGGAGAAATTCGTCATCCAAGGCGGCGCGCCGCTCTCGGGCGAGCTGACCGTCGCCGGCAACAAGAACGCGGCGCTGCCGATCCTCGCCGCCTGCCTGCTCACCGAGGAGGAGCTGCTACTCGACCGGGTGCCGCGGATCCGCGACACGGAAGCGCAGATCGCGCTGCTCGAGCGGCTCGGGGTCGAGGCCGAGTGGGTGGCCGACAACAGCGTCCGCCTCTGCGCCGCCGGGGTCTCCGACGTGGTCGGTCGACGAGGAGCTCTCCAAGCAGATCCGCGCCTCGTTCCTGCTCGCCGGCCCGCTGCTCGCCCGCTTCGGCGAGGCGAGGATGCCGCCACCCGGTGGCGACTTCATCGGCCGCCGTCGCCTCGACGCCCACCTCGACGCCTTCAAGGATCTCGGCGCCAAGGTCGACGGCGACCGATGGATCGAGCTCTCGGCGCCCTCGTCCGGACTCTGCCCGTGCCACATCTTCATGGACGAGCCCTCGGTGATGGGAACCGAGAACGCGCTGATGGCAGCGGCGCTGACTCCGGGGCCGACGACGATCTCCAATGCCGCCAGCGAGCCACACGTCCAGGACCTCGCCCGGTTGCTGAGTGCGATGGGCGCTCAGGTCGACGGGATCGGCTCCAACGTGATGACCGTCCACGGCCGCGACCGCCTCGGTGGCGCCGAGCACACGATCTGCGCCGACCACATCGAGGTCGGCAGCTTCATGGCCCTGGCCGCCGCCACCGGTGGTGAGCTGCGCATCCGCGACGTCGAGCCGGCTGACCTGCTGATGGTGCGGCGTCAGTTCCGGCGCCTCGGCCTGCGCTCGGAGATCGAGGGCAACGACGTGATCGTGCCGCCTGAGCAGCAACTGCGTATCCAGGCCGATCTCGGCGACGCGATCCCGAAGATCGAGGACGGCCCCTGGCCGGCCTTCCCAGCCGACCTCACCTCGATCGCGCTGGCCCTCGCCACCCAGGCCGACGGCGAGATCCTGATCTTCGAGAAGATGTTCGAGAACCGTCTCTTCTTCGTCGACAAGCTCGTCGCGATGGGCGCTCGGATCACGTTGTGCGATCCCCACAGGGCGATCGTCAGCGGTCCGAGCCGGCTTCACGGCGAACGCGTCGAGAGCCCCGACATCCGCGCCGGGATGGCGATGCTCATCGCCGCTCTGGCGGCGGACGGCACGTCGGAGATCGGCAACATCCGCCAGATCGACCGCGGCTACGAGCAGATCGACGAGCGCCTGCGCGGGCTCGGCGCCCAGATTGAACGGGTCTCGTCAGAGGTCCCTGCCTAGCAGGGCTTTCGTCACGGCTCTCGTAAGGTCCGGCGGATGATCCATCGCATTCCCCCAGGTACCCGGGACGTGCTGCCCGATGAGATGCGCGAGCTGCGCCGCCTGCACCTGGCGATGATCGAGGTCTTCGAGAGTCGCGGCTACGGCGAGGTCTCGACCCCGGCGATCGAGTACGACGAGGTGCTTGCCCGCGGCGACGGTCGTACGGCCGCCAGCGCCTACCGCTTCTTCGACGAGCGCGGCGACCTGCTCGCCCTGCGCTCCGACATGACCGTGCCGATCGCGCGGCTCGTCGCCAGCCGCTACGCCGACGCAGAGCCGCCATTGCGCCTCTGCTACCTGGCTAACGCCTTCCGGGCCGTGCGCCCTCAGCGCGGCCAGATGCGTGAGTTCGCCCAGGCTGGGGTCGAGCTGATCGGCGCCCCGGCGCCGGACGGGACCGCCGAGGTGGTCGAGGTGCTGGAGGCGGCGCTCGACGCCGCGTCGCTCAAGCGGGCCGTGATCGGCCTCGGCGACGCCGACCTCTATCGCCAGCTTTTGGCGGAGTTCGGCATCGACGGCGAGGCGCGTAACTCGCTGCTCGCTCGCCTCGCCGCCCACGATCTCGTCGGCCTCGAGGTCGAGCTGTCCGAGCTGGACGGCGTCAGCGACGAGCAGGTGGCCACCTGCATGGCGCTTTCCCAGTTGCGTGGCGGTAAAGAGGTGCTCGAGGAGGCGCGCTCGCTGGGCGGCGCCGCGGTCGAGCGGGCCACGGCTCGGATCGGCGAGACCTTCGAGGCGCTCGAGGCTCGCGGGGCCGCCGAGCGCGTGCAGATCGATCTCGGCCTGCTGCGCGACCTCGGCTATTACAGCGGCGCCATCCTCGAGGTCTACGACCCGGCGCTCGGCCACGTGCTGGGTGGCGGCGGTCGCTACGACGAGCTGCTCAAGCGCTTCGGCGTCGACCTTCCCGCGGCGGGCTTCGCTCTTTACCTGGAGCGGGTCCACGTCGCCCAGATGGAGGAGGAGCCGCGCGGGGGTGACGCTTCATGAGCGTCGCGGTTGCCGGCATGGGACACGCCAAGGCCGACGGGCCGCTGAAGCTGGCGGTGCCGCGTGGCGCCCTGCTCGGCGAAACGCTCGACGCCCTCGACGCGATCGGGATCGACACCAGCGAGGTGCGCGGCGAGTCGCGCTCGCTGATCTTCGAGACCGAGGGGATAACGCTGGTGACGATGCGCCCGTCGGATGTGCCGACCTACGTCGAGGCCGGCGCCGCCGACGTCGGCATCACCGGCAAGGACGTCCTGCTGGAGCAGTCCGACCGGGTCGTCTACGAGTTGCTTGACCTCGGCTTCGGTCGCTGCCGCATGGTCCTCGCCGGCCGCGTGGGCGATGCGAGCCTCGGCGAGTCGCAGCGGCGCCTGGGCATGATGCGGATCGCGACCAAGTACCCCCGCACGGCGGAACGCCACTTCGAGGCGACCGGCCGTCAGGTCGAGGTGATCGAGGTCAAGGGTTCGATCGAGCTGGCGCCGCTGATCGGCCTCGCCGACGGCATCGTCGACCTGGTCGCCACGGGCCGAACCCTGAAGGAGAACGACCTCGAGGTCCGCGAGGAGATCGTCGAGTGCACGGCGAGGTTCGTCGCCAACCGCGTCGCCCACAAGCTGCGGGCGGCCGAGGTCGATGAGCTGACGGCGAAGCTGAGAGAGGGGGTGGCGCGGTGATAGGGATGCGCGAAGAGTGGGAGGGTGCTGCTCGTACCGCCGGGGGTATCCGTGCGTGGGTGGAGGGCGACGGGCACGAGGACATCATCGAGCGCGTAATCGAGATCGAGGAAAAGGTCCAGTGGGAAGGCGACCGAGCGGTGCTCGAGCTCACCAACCGGCTCGACGCCACGGATCGTCCCCTGACCTCGCTGCGAGTCGACCCGGAAGTCATAGCCCACGCTCTTGGGAACCTGGATGACGCCCTGAGGAGCTCGCTTGAGCTGGCGGCGGAGAACATCGCCGTCGTCGCCGAGGCGCAGGTCGATCGAGAGCGCCGCGCTGTCTCCCTGCCGCAGGGGCAAACCGTGACCGTCCGTGAGGTCCCCGTTGGCGCGGCGGGCCTTTACGCCCCGGGTGGTCGCGCCGCCTATCCGTCGAGCGTGCTGATGTGCGCGATTCCCGCCCGCGTAGCCGGTGTCGGGCGCGTGGCGCTGGCTACGCCGCCGGGGCCCGACGGAAAGCCGAGCCAGCTGGTCCTCGCCGCGGCAGCTCTATGTGGCGTGGACGAGGTCTACGCGATGGGTGGCGCCCAGGCCATCTGCGCGCTTGCCTGCGGTACCCAGACGATCGGTCGAGTCGACGTCATCGTTGGGCCGGGAAACCTCTGGGTCCAGGAGGCCAAGCGCAGGGTGTACGGGTTGGTGGGGCTCGATTCCTACGCTGGGCCTTCGGAGCTGATGGTCATTGCCGGCTCCGACACCGATCCTGAGTGGGCCGCGCTCGATCTTTGTGCTCAGGCGGAGCACGGTGGCGGAGGGCCGCTCCTGCTGGCCGCCGTCGAGGCCGACGTGCTCGAGGCGGTGGAGGCGGCGATCGATAGGGCGGCCACGGAGCGCGAGCTCGAAGACGCGCCTTTCTTCAGTGTCCGTGTGCCGAGCATCCGCGACGCGATCGATCTCGCCAACGCCTTCGCTCCCGAGCACCTGGCCTTGCTGACGGAGCCCGCGGCGCAGCTCGCCGAGCAGGCGACGACAGCTGGCTGTGTTTTCGTCGGCGGGCATAGCGCTACCGCTTTCGGCGACTACGTGGCGGGTTCGAATCACGTCCTGCCGACCGGCGATGCGGGACGTTTTGCCGGCCCGCTCGGCCCTGGCACCTTCCGTCGCAGGATCTCCACCGTGGAGGTTCCGGCCGCCGCCGCGGCGAAGCTTGCCCCACACGTGGACATCCTCGCCCGGGCGGAGGGATTCCCCCTCCACGGCGAGTCGGCGATGATTAGGGCCAAGCGATGAGCAGAACGGCGACAAGAGAGCGCAGCACCGCCGAGACCCAGATCCGGCTCTCACTCGACCTCGACGGGGGAGAGGCGAGCGCGGCTACCGGGGTCGGCTTTCTCGACCACATGCTCGACCTGCTCGCTCGTCACGGCAAGCTCGGCCTGCAGGTCGAGGCCAACGGCGACCTGGAGACCGGCGCCCACCACACGGTCGAGGACGTCGGCATCGTGCTCGGCCAGGCGCTCGACGAGGCGCTTGGCGACCGAACTGGGATCCGCCGCTACGGCTCGGCCGTGGTGCCGATGGACGAGTCGCTGGCCGAGTGCGCGATCGACATCTCCGGCCGGCCGCTCTGCGTCTTCGACGCCGACCTGCCGACGACCTCGATCGCCGGCTTCGACACCGAGCTGGCCGAGGAGTTCTTCCGCGCTGTCGCCAACAGCGCCAAGCTGACCCTGCACGTCTCGGTCCGCTACGGCACCAACGCCCACCACATGATCGAGGCTTGCTTCAAGGCCTTCGCCCGCGCCCTGCGGGTTGCCGTCTCGGTCGACCCCGAGGAGAGCGGCGTGCCCTCGACCAAGGGAACGCTCAGTGAGTAACGCGCGGATCTGCATCCTCGATTACGGCATGGGCAACCTGCGCTCGGTCGAGAAGGCGCTCGAGCACGTCGGCGCGACGGCGACGATCGCCAGCGACGCGGCGACGATCCGCGCTGCCGACGGCCTGATCCTGCCCGGCGTCGGCGCCTTCCCACGGGCGATGGAGGGTGTGCGCGAGCTTGGCCTCGATGCGTTGATCGCCGAGCAACGCGACGCCGGTGTGCCGATCCTCGGCATCTGCCTCGGCCTACAGCTGCTCTTCGACTCGACCACCGAGCTGGGCGGGGCCGAGGGCCTCGGCCTGCTTTCGGGTGAGGTCGACGTCCTCGATGCGCCCGGCCTCAAGATCCCTCACATCGGCTGGTCGCCGGTGCGCTGGGAGAAGCAGTCGCGGCTCGCCGAGGGGATCGACTCCGAGACGCCCTTCTACCTCGTCCACTCCTTCGCGCCCCAGCCGGGCCCGGATGACCTGCTCGGCAGCGCCGCCTACGGCGCCCGCTTCGCCTGCGCGGCGGAGCGCGACAACGTCTTCGGCGTCCAGTTCCACCCCGAGAAGTCGAGCAGCGCCGGCCTGCGCCTGCTCTCCAACTTCGCCGGAATCTGCGCCTCCGTCCCGGCGTGATCCTCTATCCCGCGATCGACATCCGCGGCGGCCAGGCCGTGCGGCTCTTGCAGGGCGACTACGCGCGCGAGACGATCTACGACGCGGACCCCGTCGATGCCGCGAAGCGCTGGGCCGAAGAAGGGGCCGAGTTCCTGCACGTCGTCGATCTCGATGGGGCCAAGGCGGGGGCGCCACAGAACCTCGATGCCGTTCGGCGAATCGCGGCAGCGATCGATTGCCCGATCCAGGTCGGCGGCGGCCTGCGTGACGCGGACGCAGTAGCGGCCGTCCTCGATGCGGGCGCCGAGCGAGTCGTGATCGGCACAGCGGCCCTGCGGGCCCCCGCGTTTCTCGCCGAGACACTCGAGAAGCACGACGATCGTGTGGTCGTCTCTGTCGATGCTCGCGACGGCAAGGTGGCGCTGGCGGGATGGACAGAAGCAGGTGAGGAGGGAGTGGTCGAGGCCGTGGCCGAGCTGAGCTCTCGAGGCGTCGGCAGGTTCCTCTGCACGGCGATCGAGGTCGACGGAACAATGGAGGGTCCCGCCCTTGACGAGCTGAACGCCATTGCGGCGGCAACCGAGTCCCAGGTAATCGCGTCCGGCGGGGTGGGCGACCTGTCGCACCTCGAAGCCCTGGCGCGCGGGGCCACCGCCAACATCGAAGGCGCCATAGTCGGCCGCGCCCTCTACGAGCGCAAATTCACCGTCGCCCAGGCAGTAGCCGCCCTGACCGACCGCTGACTTCCTGTTTAGTCGCGTATAGCGCGAAGAAACACGAAGTCACCCCGCTTTAGGGTGTGGGGATGGTTTTGAAGCGCGTCATCCCTTGCCTCGATGTCGATGCTGGGCGCGTCGTCAAGGGGACTAACTTCGTCGGGCTGCGCGATGCGGGCGATCCTGTCGAACTTGCCGAGCGCTATGACGCCGAGGGCGCCGACGAGCTTGTGTTTCTCGACATCACGGCATCGCATGAAAAGCGGGAGACGATCGTCGAGTTGGCGCGGCGCACGGCCGACAACGTTTTCATTCCCTTCACGATCGGCGGCGGGATCCGCTCGGTCGAGGACGCCCAGGCTGTCCTCGACGCCGGCGCCGACAAGGTCTCGGTCAACTCCTCGGCGCTCGCCCGGCCGGAGCTTTTGACCGAGTTGGCCGACCACTTCGGCGCCCAGTGCGTGGTGATCGCGATCGACGCCAAGCGCGAGGACGCCGGTTGGGGCGTCTACGTCAATGGTGGCCGCAAGAGGATCGAGGGACGCGACGCGGTCGGCTGGGCCCGTGAGGCCGTTGAGCGCGGCGCTGGCGAGGTGCTGCTGACCAGCATGGACCGCGACGGCACCAACGACGGCTACGACATCGAGTTGACCCGCGCGGTCGCCGACGCCGTCTCGGTTCCTGTGATCGCTTCCGGGGGCGCCGGCACGCTCGAGCACCTCAGCGAGGCGATCGCCGACGGCGGCGCCGACGCCGTCCTCTGCGCTTCGATCTTCCACTACGGCGCCTTCACGGTCCAGGAAGCCAAGGAGCAGATGGCGGCCGCGGGTATCCCAGTAAGACGCTGAGGCTGGTAGCGGGCCTCACCCTTCGAGGTCTTCCGCCATCCCGCTGACGCCGTTGGAGCCGAGGATCTCGAAGCGGTCGAGTTCGTAGGGCGCTTCGCGGCTCGCGTAGCCGGGGATCTCGGTCGTCGCGCCGCTGTAGCCGGCGGCCTCGACCGCCGCCACCACGGTGTCGTCGAAGCGGCCCGCCGGGTAGCAGAAGTTGGCTACCGGCACGTCGTATTCGCGGCGCAGTATCGCCCGTGAGCCGGCCACTTCTTCCTTCAGCTGGGTCGCGTCGAGGGCGGTCAGGTCGAGGTGATGGATCGTGTGGGCGGCCAGCTCCCAGCCGGCGTCGATCATCGCTTCGACGTTGCTGTCGTAGAGGTCGGACCCTTCCGCCTTCAGGTTGAGCACGCCTGGCCAGCCGTGCTTGCGCAGCTCGGGCAGCGCGTAGGTGAACTGCGGCCGGTAGCCGTCGTCGAAGGAGATGACGACAGGCTTGCTCGGCAGCGTGCCACGATGACGCCAAGCGTCCTCGACCTCTTCGAGGGTCACTGCCTGGTAGCCGTGCGCGTCGAGCCAGGCCATCTCGCGGTGGAAGTCGGGCCGCGACACGTAGAGCTCGGGATAGGGCGCGTCCGATGGCGCGGCGCCGAGCACGTGGTACTCGAGGATCGGGACCGGGCCGGAGTACGGGGACCAGTCCGGCCGTGGCCTTGCGTTGCGGACCAGCCCCGACTCACTGTCGGCGGCGGCCTTCCTCCGACCGCCTCCTGCAGCCCGCTTTGCCGACGAGCCGGAGGAGCCGCCCAAGCTCGACCCCAGCACTATGCCGATCGCTATCGCGGCCACCACCACGGCGCCCAGGGCCGCTGCTCGTCTCCAGCGCACGCGATCATGGTAGGCAAGGCAGCTATGCAAGCTTTCCTAGACCACACCGAAGGCATCGCCGATGCGCTCGAGCGCACCTATCCGGAGCTGGCTCCGGTGCGCTCAACGAAGGGCGATCCCGTCTACCTGGTGGGCGGCGCCGTTCGCGACCTGCTGCTCGGCCATGGGCGTTCCGACATCGACTTGGTCGTCGCCGGCGACGCCGCCGCGCTCGCCTCCCGGCTCGGCGCCGAGGTCGTCTCTCACCAGCGCTTCGCGACCGCCAAGGCCGACCTGGACGGTCACGAGGTGGATATCGCCACGGCTCGTTCCGAGAGCTACCCCCATCCCGGCGCGCTACCGGTGGTCGAGCCGACCGGTGACATCGAGGTCGACCTCGCGCGGCGTGACTTCACGGTCAACGCGATGGCGATCCCTTTGCGTGGCGACCCGCGACTGATCGATCCCCATGGCGGTAGTGCCGACCTTGCGGCCGGCCTCCTGCGCATCCTCCACCCACGCTCCTTCGAGGACGACCCGACGCGCGCTCTGCGCGCCGCCCGCTACGCGGCCCGCTTCGGCTTCGAGTTGGCGCCGCAGACGGCGATGCTTCTGAGGGAAGCCGATCTGAGCACCGTTTCATCCGATCGCCGCGATGCCGAGCTGCTGCGGCTCGCCGGCGAGGCGGAGGCTCCTCGCGCCTTCGCCCTGCTCGGCGAGTGGGGCCTGGTGGAGTTGCGGGCAGGGGGCGTTGAGCTAGCGACTCGGGCAGACCGGCTGCTCGCTTCCCAGCCCTGGAACGGGCTGACACCGCGCGACGGCGCCCTCTTCGTTGCGGCGCTCGGACCGCCGGGGGGAGAGGAGGCCCTGGCCGCGGCGAAGCCCGAGCGCCCCTCGGACGCCGTCGCCCTGGCCGCTCGGCACGACCCGGTCGAGCTCGTCCTCGCCCGGGCGTTGGGCGCCGAGTGGCTCGATCGCTATCTGGCCGAGTGGCGTGACGTTGCCTTGGAGATCGACGGCGAGGATTTGATTGCCGTCGGGCTGTCGCAGGGCCCCGCGGTGGGCCGCGGCCTCAAGGGGGCGTTGCGGCGCAAGCTCGACGGCGAAATTGGTGGCCGCGAGGAGGAGCTGGCGGCGGCGCTGGCGGCGGCGGGGAGCGCCGATGGAGTGGCGTGAGGCCAATGGCGTGCCCTGGCTCGAGGCGCAGCTGCCCGGCGCGACGGCAGCCTTCTCGACCCGCCTCGGCGGGGTCAGCGAGGCGCCCTTCGACGGTCTCAACCTTGGCGTCTTCACCGACGACGAGCGCGATGCGGTGGTCGAGAATCGCCGCCGCCTCGCCGCCGCGCTCGGCTTCCGTCCCGAGCAGATCGCGATCGGTCGGCAGGTGCACGGCGCCGAGCTGGCGACGCACGCCGTGCCGCAGGAGCCCAGCCCCTTCGCCGTCCCGGGCAGCCCAATCCCCGAAGTCGACGGCCACGTCGTCGCCGAGCGTCTGCCGGTCCCGCTCGTATTCGTCGCCGACTGCGTTCCGGTCGCCCTCTCAGGCCCAGGAGGCGTGGCGATGTTGCATTGTGGCTGGCGCGGCCTGGCTGCCGGCATCGTCGCCCGTGGCGTCGCTGCAGTGAATGCCACGGCGGCGGCGATCGGTCCGGCGATCGGGCCCTGTTGCTACGAGGTGGGACCGGAGGTGTCCGATGCCTTTACCGCGCTTGGCGACGGTGTGGCCCGCGAGCGAATGCTCGACCTGCCCGCGGTCGCGCGACGCCTGCTCCACGAGGCCGGCGTCGAGCAGGTCGAGGTGAGCGGGCTCTGTACGAGCTGCGAGCGCGAGCGCTTCTTCTCCCATCGCCGCGACGCCGGCCGCACCGGCCGGCAGGCCGGCCTGGTCTGGCGCGAGGAGAGGGGTGGCTGAGCGATGCCGGAGCTGATCCACGGGCTCGACCCAGCGAAGATCGCCGCCAACCTCGAGCGGGCGCGTGAGATCGCCGGACCCGACGTGGAGATCCTTGCCGCCACCAAGTACGTGCCGCTGGAGGAGATGGGAGCGCTGGCCGAGGCAGGCATCCGCTTGGTCGGCGAGAACCGCCAGCAGGATCTCGTCGCCAAGCACGAGCGCTGGGGCGATGCCTTCGAGTGGGACTTCATCGGCAACCTGCAGAGCCGCAAGGTCAGGCAGCTGCTGCCGCTCTGCCGCTTGATCCAATCGGTCGCCAGCGACTCGGCCCTGGCTCAGCTCGGTCGTCACGGCGGTCCCGATGCCGAGGTGCTGGTCGAGGTCAACATTGCCGGCGAGGAGGGAAAGGGCGGCGTTTTCCCGGCCGACCTGGGCGCCTTCATAGAGCGCTGCCCGGTGCGCGTCGCCGGCTTGATGACGATGCCCCCGTTCAGCCAGGACCCGGAGGCATCGCGGCCTCATTTCGCCCGCCTGGCCGAGCTCGCCGCCGAGCACAGACTGCCGCGCCTCTCGATGGGTACCTCGCAGGACTGGCCGGTCGCGGTGCAAGAGGGAGCGACGATCGTGCGTATCGGCACAGCCCTATACATGTGACGACGGCCGGTCTGGTCATAATTGCCTAGAGGAATCGGTCAGTCAGAGCCGAAAGAGGCGAAACCATGGCCCTACGCGATACATGGCATCGAGCGCTGGTCTACTTCGGTCTTGCCGAGGATCACGACTACGGGCCCGAATACGACGACGAATTCGAGCCCGAGACCGGCAGCGAAGAGGCCTTCGACAAGCGCGAGTCCAGCCAAGTGCGGCGGCTGCCCACTTCGCGCCGCTCGCGCCGCGACGAGATCGACGACATCTTCGCTGACGACGAGCCGATCGCCGCCGCTCGCACCCGCACGTTGCGGCCGGTCGGCAACGGCGACTCCGACGTCCAGGTCCACCTCGTCATCCCACGCAACTTCAACGACGCCCAGCAGGTCGCCGACCAGTTCAAGCGCCAGGTGCCGGTCATCCTCAACCTGCAGACGACCGATCACGAGCTCTCGAAGCGGATGATCGACTTCTGCTCCGGGCTGACCTACTCGCTCGACGGCGGCATGCAGCGCATCGCCGAGAAGATCTTCCTGCTGACGCCGCGCAACGTCGAGGTCTCCGCCGAGGAGAAGGCGAGGCTGCTCGACAAAGGCTTCTTCAACCAGTCCTAGCGGGGGCGTTCACGGGTCGGCCACACCATCTTCACGGTGCGGCTACAGGGCCGCTACCGGATCGTCACCGGCTCTCAACGTCATTGCCACATCGCGGCTTCGAGTCGCTCCTAGGTTGCGCCTGATTCGCTCAATCGCAATCTAGGAGGAAAGATGAAGCGCAAGCGCCTCGCACTCGCGTTCGCCGCCTCGCTCGCTATCGCCGTTCTCGGCGCCGGCACGGCGGCGGCGACGGGCTTCTTTGGCCACGGCCACCATGACCGCACCGAGCGTGCGATCACGGCGGCGTTGTACGACCAGCATCCTGACAACGTGATCTTCCTGCTCGGCGACGGGATGGGCACCCAGGAGATCACTGCCGCCCGCTATTACCAGGGCGTCAACAACGACCTCAACGTCGACCGGATGCCGTTCACCGGCTTTGACACGACCTGGTCGGTAAAGCCGGGCGCCGGGCCGTCTTACCTGCCCGACTACGACCCCGACTCGGCCTCGACCGGGACGATGTGGGCAACCGGTCAGAAGACGATGGACGAGCGCATCTCTCAGGGGCCCAGCAGCGGCGAATCCGTCCCGGGCCCGAACCTGAAGACGGTCCTGGAGATCGCCCAGAAGCGCGGCATGAAGGTCGGTGACGTCTCCACTGCCGAGATCACCGACGCCACCCCGGCGGTGCTCGCCTCGCACATCTCGCTGCGCGGCTGCCAGGGCCCGGCCAACATGGCGGCCTGCCCAACCGAGACCAAGGCAGCGGGTGGACTCGGCTCGATCGCCGAGCAGGAGGTCGATCACAAGGTGGACGTGCTGCTGGGCGGCGGGCGCGCCCGCTTCGAGCAGGCGATCAGCGGCGGTCCCGACAGCGGTAAAACGGTCGTCCAGTCGGCCCAGGCAAAGGGCTACCGCTACGTCACTGACGCGACCGGCCTGGAAGCGGTGCCAAACGGCAACAAGCCGCTACTCGGCCTCTTTCACCCCAGCAACATGTCGCTGGAGTGGAGCGGTCCCGCGGCGTCGACCGGCAAGGGCAATGCGCCGGTGGCCTGCAAAGAGAACCAGCGGCCGGCGAACGAGCCCAGTCTGGCGGCGATGACCAGCAAGGCGATTGGCCTGCTCGAGAACCGCAAGGGGTTCTTCCTCCAGGTCGAGGGCGCTTCGATCGACAAGCAGGATCACGCGACCAACGCCTGCGGGCAGATCGGCGAGACCGTCGCTTTCAACCAGGCGATCGGCGTGGCGCTGGACTACCAGCGCCGCCATCCCGACACGCTGGTTGTGGTCACCGCCGACCACTCGCACACGAGCCAGATCGTCAGCGAGGACGCCGCCGGCTCCGGCCTGCCGACCGGCTACTCGACCAACCTGGTGACCAAGGACGGGCAGACGATGAGCATGACCTACGGGACCGCGGGATATGGCGGTCCAGGCGCGGCGCCGGTTGCCGTGCCGGCTAGCCAGCAGCACACCGGGGCTGTGGTGCCGGTGTGGGGCAGCGGTCCGGGCTCGCTCGACGTGCTCGGGACGAATGACCATACGGACCTGTTTGAGGTGCTGGGCGGTTAGGGCCGGGCCGGGATGATCCGGTCGGGCACCTCGCCTGCGCGCTGTCTTTTTCGCCGGACGGTTGGATAGCTCTCGCTGAGGGCTTAGTGCGAAAAAGAGAGCGCCGCGCGCAGGCGAGGCACCCGACCGGATCTCGCAGGGCGCGGTTAGTCTGCGCTCCATGATCGTTGGGTTCGCCGGATCGGGAAGCATGGCCGCGGCTATGGCGCGTGGGTTGGCCGGCGAGGCTGAGGGGATGCTCTTTACGGACTCCGGCTCGGGACGAGCAAAGGAGCTTGCTGCGGAGCTCGGGGGGGAGGCCGTCGCCTCCAATGCTGAGCTGGCGGGGCGGGCCGATGTGGTTGTGCTTGCCGTGAAGCCGGCGAAGCTCGATGAGGTGGCGGAGGAGCTCGTCGGGGCAAAGGCCATCGTCTCTCTGCTGGGGGCAACTTCGCTGGAACGGGTGGCTGCCGTGTTTCCCGATGCGGAGGTCGTGCGCGTGATGCCCAATGTCGGGGTTGAGGTGAGGAAAGGCGTGCTCTGTGTCGCCGGTGAGATCGACGCTGGCGTCCGTGGGTTGCTGGAGACGCTCGGGCACGTTGTCGAGCTGCCCGACGCTCAGTTCGATGCCGCCACGGCGGTGATGGGCTGCTCGCCCGCCTACTTGGCGCTGGCCGTAGAGGCGATTGCCGATGCCGGGGCCGCCGACGGGCTCGACGAGGAGTTGGCTCGGGAGCTGGTCGTCGAGACCGCTGCGGGGACGGCGGAGCTGCTGCGGCTCCGCCATCCGGCCGATGTCCTCAAGGCCGTCGCCTCGCCGGGAGGCAGCACCGAGGCTGGGTTGGAAGCGCTGGATCGTGAAGGGGCGCGGCAGGCGTTCGAGGCGGCGGTGCGGGCCTCGTTGGAGAGGATGCGCGGATGACGCTTTTCGCCTTGACCCGCTACGACATCGCCGACTACGTCAGCGCGCTGTTCCTCGTCTACGTCATCCTGATCTTCCTCAACATCCTCATCTCCTGGGTCCCGCGCATGCCCTACAGCCGGGCGCTGAGGGCAACGCTCGACTTCGTCAAAGAGACCACCGATCCCTACCTGAACTTCTTTCGGCGCTTCCTGCCGCCGATCGGCGGCGGTGGCTTTGCGCTCGACCTCAGTCCGATCCTCGGCGTGATCGCGCTCTTCATAGCCCGAGCGATCGTCGTCGGTCTGATCGAAGGGTGATCGGCGAGGTCGGCAACGGGCGCCCATGGCGTCTGGCAGGGGCTCTCTGCGGCCTGGTCGTCGTCGTCGATCAGGCGGCCAAGGCGTTGGTCGAAGCGAACTTGGTCCCCGGTGAGGACGTCGAGGTGCTGGGGCCGATCGGGTTGACCCTGTCCCACAACAGCGGGGTCGCCTTCGGCATTGCCGGTGGCGGAGGCTTCCGGCTGGTTCTGCTTGCCACGCTGGCCCTGCTCGCGATCGGCTACATCTTCTCCCGCGATCCGACCCGGCTGGGGATGTGGGTCGCGGTCGGTCTGCTCGCCGGTGGCGCGCTTGGCAACCTCGCCGACCGGATCCGCGCCGATGCCGTCACCGACTACATACAGATCGGCAGCTGGCCCGCCTTCAACGTCGCCGATATCGCCGTTACGGCAGGCGTCTTGATCCTTGCTCTCTCCTATCTGCGTGAGCCCTCGCGGTGAGCGAGGCGCTGCGCATCGTCCACGTCGACGAGGACCTCGCCGTGGTCGACAAGCCGGCCGGCCTGGTCGTCCACCCGGCGCCCTCGCACCGCGGGTCGACCCTGGTCGACGAGCTGGGCGAGCTGCTCGGCGGCGGCGCCGATCCCGAGCGGCCGGGAATCGTGCATCGCCTCGACAAGGGGACCAGCGGCCTGCTCGTCGTCGCCCGCACCGACGAGGCCCACGCCGCGCTCCAGGCTCAGGTCCAGCGCCGCGAGGTCGAGCGCGTCTATCTGGCGCTGGCCCGCGGCCGGCTCACCTCGCGGACCGGCACGATCGACGCGCCGATTGGCCGCGCCTCGCGCCAGCGCCACCGCATGGCGGTCTCCGGCGCCGCCTCGCGGCAGGCGCGCACTCACTTCACCGTGCTCGAGCTGCTCGGCGCCGAGACCTACCTCGAGGCGCGCCTCGAGACCGGCCGCACGCACCAGATCCGCGCTCACTTCGCGGCGATCGGCCACCCGCTTGCGGGTGACACCACCTACGGGGGCGAGCGGAAGTACGGGTTGGAGCGCCAGTTCCTCCACGCCCACCGTCTCGCCTTCACCCAGCCGAGCACGGGGGAGGCGCTGCGATTCAGCTCCGATCCGCCGGCCGATCTGGTCGCGGCGCTGGCTGCCGCCCGCGCCGCCTAGCCCACCTGTCCTCTCTACAATCCGTCAGCTCAGAAACCGACTCCCGTCGTAACCGACCCGGATCCTGACCGGCATCAAGCCGGATCCCGGCAAGGGCGGCGGGGAATGCATCGCCAACCAAGGAGCTTTACCCCATGCCAGAGGCAGGCCTAAAAGAGCTGCTGGAGGCCGGAGTTCACTTCGGCCACCAGACCCGTCGCTGGAACCCGAACATGCGTCGCTACATCTTCGGCGAGCTGGACGGGATCCACATCATCGACCTGATCCAGACTGAGGCGCTGCTGGAGAACGCGCGCCGCTTCGCCGGCGAGCTGGCCAGCGGCGGTGGCACGGTGCTCTTCGTCGGCACCAAGAAGCAGGCTCGCGGACCGGTCGAAGAGTGGGCCGACCGCTGCAAGATGCCCTACGTCAACCAGCGCTGGCTCGGTGGCCTGCTGACCAACTTCAACACGATGTCGGCGCGGATTGCCCGCCTGCACGAGCTGACCGAGTGGCGCGAGGAGGGCAAGCTCGAGCTGCTGCCGACCAAGGAGCGGATGAAGCTGCTGGCCGAACTGGCCAAGCTCGAGTTCAACCTCGGCGGCGTCCGCGACATGGACCGCCTGCCCGACGCAGTCTTCGTCACCGACCTGAAAACCGAGGAGATCGCCGTGCGCGAGGCGGCTCGCCTGCGCATCCCGATCATCGCGCTGGTCGACACCAACTGCGACCCGATTCCGATCGACTACGTGATTCCCGGCAACGACGACGCGATTCGTTCCTGCCAGCTGGTGATCGGCACGATCGGCGGCGCGATCGACGAGGGCGCCGGCACCTGGCGCGTCCAGGAGGAGAAGCGCATCGCCGAGGAAATGGAGCGGCGCAAAAAGGACGAAGAAGAGCGTAAGAAGCGCGAGGAGGAAGAGAAAGCGCGGGTCGAAGCGGAGGAAGCGGCTAAAAAAGCGGCTGCGGAGGCGGAGGCTGCCAAGCAGGCCGAGGCCGCGCAGGCAGCTGCCAAGGCTCCGGCTCCGGCCGCTCCGGCTCAGGGACAACAAAAAGCTCAGGGCTCGGGCCCGTCGACCGCGGGGCCTGTCGCCGCAGGGGACCCACCGCCCCCTGCGGTAGCTAAAGCTTCCTCGGGGGCGGTCCCCCCTGCGACGCCACCCGCGGGTGAGGCGCAGAAGGCCGAGGTTCCGGCCGCTGAGGAGGCAAAGGCTGAGGAGAAGCCGGCTGCCGAGGAGAAAGCTCCGGTGGAGGCGCCGGCTGCTGAGGAGAAAGCCGAGGAGGGGAAATGAGCGTTACTGCTGCTGATGTGAAGGCGCTGCGGGACATGACCGGGGCGGCGATGATGGATTGCAAGGCCGCTCTGACCGAGGCCGAGGGGGATGCCGACCGCGCGGTCGAGATTCTGCGCGTCAAGGGGCAGGCTTCCGCCGCCAAGCGCGAAGGGCGCGGCACCAACGAGGGTGTCGTCGCCTCCTATATCCACGCCAACGACAAGGTCGGGGCGATGGTCGAAGTCCAGTGCGAGACCGACTTCGTCGCTCGCAACGAGGACTTCAAGGCCTTCGCCTACGAGGTCGCCCTGCACGTCGCGGCCACTTCTCCCCAGTACGTCACGATCGAGGAGATCTCCGAGCAGGACCGCGAGGCCGAAAAGCGGGTCTTCGAGGAGAAGGCACGCGAAGAAGGCAAGCCCGACAACGTCGTCGAGAAGATCGTCGAGGGGCAGCTGGCCAAGTGGGGCAAGGAAGTCGCCCTGCTCGACCAGTCCCACGTCAACGCCGAGAAGCACGACTCGAAGTCGATCGAGGAGCTGCGTCAGGAGATGGCGGCGAAGACCGGCGAGAACATCCGCATCGCTCGCTTCGCCTACTTCCGCGTCGGCGAGTAGACGAACCGACCCGGAATCGCGGATAGGCTCTGCGCAAGCGGAGCCAAGCCGCCAACCTCGATGAACTCGAATCCCAAGTTCAAACGCATCATGCTCAAGCTCTCGGGCGAGGCGTTGATGGGCGATCTCCAGTACGGCACCGACGCTGCCGAGGTGCAGCGGATAGCCGAGCAGGTCTCGGCGATCCGCGCCCGCGGCGTCGAAGTGGCGATCGTCGTCGGCGCCGGCAACATCTACCGCGGCCTCGCCGCCGCCGCCGAGGGGATGGATCGGGCGACCGGCGACTACATGGGGATGATGGCCACCGTGCTCAACGCGCTGACCCTCCAGGACGCATTGGAGAAGACCGGCGAGCACACGCGGGTGATGTCGGCGATCGACGTCAAGGAGGTCGCCGAGCCCTACATCCGCCGCCGCGCGATGCGCCACCTCGAGAAGGAGCGCGTGGTGATCTTCGCCGCCGGCACCGGCAATCCGTTCTTCACCACCGACACCGCCGCGGCGCTGCGGGCGCTGGAGATCCACGCGGAAGCGATCTTGATGGCGAAGAACGGGGTGGAGGGTGTCTACGACTCCGACCCGGCCGAGAACCCCGATGCCAAGTTCATCGCCGCGATCGGCCATCGCGAGGCGATCGAGCGCAACCTCAAGGTGATGGACTCGACCGCGCTCTCCCTCTGCATGGACAACGACCTGCCGATCTACGTCTTCAACATGGGAGACGCGGGCAACATAGATAGGATCGTCAGCGGCGAGAGGGTGGGCACGCTGGTCTCCAGCGCGCCCGCTGGATGACGACACGGGAGCCCCAGTGGAGCTGATCGACGAAATGCTCGAGGACGCCAGCGGCCGCATGGCCAAGTCGGTCGAATCGAGCCGCGGCGAGCTGGCAACGGTGCGGACCGGCCGCGCCTCGCCGCACCTGCTCGATCGCATAGTCGTCGACTATTACGGCGCGCAGACGCCGCTCAAGCAGCTCGCCAACGTGGCTACCTCAGACGCCAGGCTGCTGACCGTCACGCCTTTTGACAAGTCGTCGATCGGAGCGATCGAGAAAGCGATCCAGGAGTCCGACATCGGCCTGACTCCGAGCAACGACGGCAACGTGGTCCGCTTGCAGATCCCCGAGCTGACCGAGGAGCGCCGCCGCGAGATGGTCAAGGTGGTGCACGGCGTCGCCGAGGAGGGCCGGATCGCGATCCGCAACATCCGCCGCGACACGATGCACGACCTGCGTGAGCTGAAAAAGGAGGGCGAAGCCGGCGAGGACGACGAGCGTCGCGCCGAGGCCGCCCTGCAGAAGCAGACCGATGAGGCAATCGCCGAGATCGACACTCTCTTGAAGGGGAAGGAAGAGGAGATCCTGGAGGTGTGAGTGCCTCCGCGCGGTACGTGGCGATCATCACCGATGGCAACGGACGCTGGGCCCAGCAGCGCGGCCTGCCGACCGTAGAGGGGCACCGGGCCGGCGCCGACACCGTCAAGGCGCGTCTGCGCGACGCCGTCGAGCTCGGCATCGAGGAGCTCACCGTCTTCTCCTTCTCGACCGAGAACTGGTCACGGCCGGCCGAGGAGGTGGCCGGGCTGATGGCGATGTTCGGCGAGCGGATCGAGGGCGAGACCCCCGAGTTGAACGCCGAGGGGGTGCGGATGCGCTTCGTCGGCCGCCGCGAGGGAGTGGCGCCAGAGCTGATCGAGCGCATGGACTGGGCCGAAGAGACGACCGCCTCGAATGAGCGCATCACCCTCTTCATCGCCTTCAACTACGGCGGCAGAGCGGAGATCGTCGACGCGGCGCGAAAGTTCGAGGGGGACTCCGAGGAGGAGTTCCGCCGCAACCTCTACGCAGCCGAGATGCACGATCCAGACCTCCTGATCCGCACCAGTGGCGAGCAGCGCATCTCCAACTACCTGCTCTGGCAGTGCGCCTACTCGGAGCTGGTCTTCCGCGACGAGCTCTGGCCGGACTTCGATCGTGAGGCGCTGGAGGAGTGCCTGCGCGAGTACGAGACCCGCCAGCGACGCTTCGGTGCGAGGGCCTGATGCAGGACCTCTTCGACGACGAGATGTTCGAGGACGAGCCGGCGCCGAAACGGCCGAAACGGCCGCCCAGGAAACGGCGACGTGGCGGTGGTAGCGGCGAGACCGCCAAGCGCATCCTCTTCGCGATTCCCTGGGTGATCTTCGCGATCGCGATCACAGTCGCCGGCGGGCTCGTCTTCACGATCGCGATGATCGGCATCGGCATCCTCTGTCTGCGCGAGTACCTGGCGATGACCGGGGCGATGCGGCCGGTCGAGCGGGCCGCCTACATAGCCGTCGCCGCGCTGATCCTCGCTGCCCACTTCGGCACCGCCTTCAACGTGCTGCTGATCCTCGCCGCCTCCTTCCCCGTCCTCTTCCTCTTCGGCGCCGACCGGCGCCACCGCGACGGCATCACGATGTCGATGGGCGTCACCCTGCTCGGCATCGTCTGGATCGGCATCCCGCTGGTCCACGCGGTGCTGCTGCGCGACCTGCCCGACCACGGCGCCGCCCTGCTCGTCGACGTCCTCGTCGGCACCTTCGCCGCCGATACCGGCGCCTACGCCACCGGCCGCATGTTTGGCTCGCACAAGATCGCTCCCAGCCTCTCGCCGAACAAGACCCTGGAGGGCCTGATCGGCGGCTTCCTGATCGGCACCCTCGCCTTCTGGTTCGCCGGCCTCTACCAGGACTGGCTCTCCGGGGTGGACGCGCTGATCATCGGCGCCGCCGTCGCCGCGCTGGCCCCGGTCGGCGACCTCTTCGAGTCGATGCTCAAGCGCGACCTCGGCAAGAAGGACACCGGCACCCTCTTCGGCCCCCACGGCGGCATCCTCGACCGCCTAGACGCCGTCTTCTTCACAGTCGTGGTCGGCTATTACCTCTCGGTTCAGCTGGTGTACTGACGGGGTGATCCCGGCAGGGGTTTCACTTAACTTTTTCCGAAGGCAGTCGTCGGCTGTCCGCCGGCGCCGCCGCGGAAAAAGTACAAGACGTTCCACCCCTGCCGGGATCGCCCCGTCCGTATGCTCTCGGTGATGAGAGAGGTGGTGATCCTTGGCTCGACCGGCTCTATTGGCGTGCAGGCGCTTGAAATTGTCGCGGCCTCTTCTGAGCTTGAAGTGGTCGGGCTCGCGGCGGGATCGAGCTGGGAGCGGACGCTAGCTCAGGCCAGCGAGCATGGCGTGAGCACCGTTGCTTTCGCTGACGAGCAAGCCGCGCGAGCGGCGCGGGGCGCCTGGGAGGGGCAGGTGCTGGTCGGCGAGGAGGGGATCCGTGAGCTGATCGTCTCCTCGGGCGCCGATCTGGTCCTCAACGGCATCGTCGGCGCCGCGGGCCTCGGACCGACGATCGTCGCCCTTGGCGAGGGGATCGACGTGGCGCTGGCCAACAAGGAGAGCCTCGTGATCGGCGGCGAGCTGACGATGGCGCTGGCCGAGGCGACGGGCGCGCGGCTGCTGCCGGTCGACTCCGAGCACTCGGCGCTCTTCCAGCTGATCGGGGCCGAGCGTCCCGGGACGGTCGACCGGCTGGTCCTGACCGCCTCGGGCGGGCCCTTTCGCGGCCGCACCGATCTCAGCGACGTAACCGCGGAGGAGGCGCTCGCCCACCCGACCTGGAGCATGGGGGGCCGGATCACGATCGACTCGGCGACGCTGATGAACAAGGGCTTCGAGGCGATCGAGGCGCACCACCTCTTCGGCGTTCCCTTCGAGCGGATCGAGGTCGTCGTCCACCCGCAGTCGATCGTCCACTCGCTGATCGACCTCAACGACGGCGCCACGCTGGCTCACCTCGGCCATCCCGACATGCGGGTGCCGATCTCCTACGCCCTGCACTACCCCGAGCGCGCCGACGTCGACGTGCCCCGCCTCGACCTTGCCGCCGTCGGCTCGCTGTCCTTCGAGCAGCCCGACCCGGAGACGTTCGCCTGCCTGCGCATCGCG
This sequence comes from uncultured Solirubrobacterales bacterium, assembly GCA_963718775.1. GTDB lineage: Bacteria > Actinomycetota > Thermoleophilia > Solirubrobacterales > 70-9 > VRUE01. The sequence continues at coordinate 28,791 of OY970377.1, forward strand.
CTGGAGGCCGGCAAGGCGGGGGGGACCGCGCCATGTGTCCTCAACGCCGCCGACGAGGTCGCCGTCGCCGCTTTCCTCGAGGGCCGGATCGGCTTTACGGCGATTCCGGCAGCCATCGAGCGCGTCCTGGCCGCGATGCCGGCGATGCAGCCGACCCACTTCGAAGACCTCTTCGCCGTCGACGAGGAGGCTCGCCGCCGCACCGAAGAAGAGGTTGGGGGGTTGGCACGGGTATGAACTGGGTGCTGATCTTCCTCGGCTTCTCGTTGCTGATCATCCTCCACGAGGCGGGCCACTTCTTCACCGCCAAGGCGACCGGGATGCGGGTCGAGCGGTTCTTCCTCTTCTTTGGGCCGACGATCTGGTCGTTCAAACGCGGCGAGACCGAGTACGGGGTCAAAGCGATCCCGCTGGGCGGCTACGTGAAAATCACCGGCATGAACCCGGAGGAGGAGGTCCCTCCTGAGGTCGAGGACCGCGCCTACTACCGCCAGCCGGTCTGGAAGCGGATCGCGGTGATCGCCGCCGGCCCCGGGGTCAACATCGCCCTCGCCTTCGCGATCCTCACCTTCGTCTACTTCGCCAACGCCCAGCAGGTCACCCAGTCGGTCGGCGAGGTCAGCGACGGCTCGCCGGCGGCGAAGGTGCTGCGGCCGGGCGACAAGATCCTTGCCGTCGACGGCAAGGCCTACGCGGCACTCGGTGAAGAGGACAGGCACGAAAAGCTGAGAAAAGCGATCGCCTCCCACGGTTGCCAGGCGCCTGTCGACGGCTGTCTCGGCCCGTCGCCTTCCCCTGCTCGCTTGACGATCAGCCGCCAGGGCAAGGTGCGGACGATCGCGATCAGGCCGGAATACAAAAAGACATATGGCACGTCCTTGATCGGCGTCAACTACAGGACAGTGCCCGGCGACATCAGCCTCGGCCTGGCCGCCACGCGTTCCTTGGACACGATCTCCCTTGTCGCAACCAAAACGGCCTCGATCTTCTCGCGCATCTTCGAATCCGAGCAGCGCAAAGAAATCAGCGGCATCGTCGGCGTCAGCGACGTCGCCAACCAGACGCTCGACCTCGGGGTCTCGCGCTCCTTGCTGCTACTTGCCCTGGTCAGCCTCTCGCTGGGGCTGATCAACCTGCTGCCGATCCTGCCGCTCGACGGCGGCCACATCTTCTGGGCCCTGGTCGAGAAGCTGCGCGGCAAGCCGGTCTCGCTAAAAGTGATGGAGCGGGCGACCGCGATCGGCTTCGCTCTCGTCTTGGTCCTGATGTTCATCGGCCTGACAAACGACATCGGTCGCCTCAACGGCGAAGGGTTCAACGTCCGCTGAGCCCACCCTCAACCCGACTGCATCAACTTTTCCATCTGCCAGAGGTAAAAGTTGATGCAGTTCGGGGCGGGAGGCTCGGTAGGCTGCGGATATGGCTTCTAAGCGGCAGATATTCGTCGGCGGCGTGCCGATCGGCGGCGGCGCTCCGGTCGCCGTGCAGACGATGACCAAGACCGAGACCGCCAACCTGGCGGCGACGATGGAGCAGATTCGCAAGGTCGCCGATGCCGGCGCCGACATCGTGCGGGTGGCGGTGCCGCGCGACGACGACGTCGAGGCGCTGAAGACGATCGTCAAGGACTCGCCGATCCCGGTGATCGCCGACATCCACTTCAATCACACCCTGGCGCTGAAGGCGATCGACGCCGGCGCCCACTGCATTCGGCTCAACCCCGGCAACATCGGCGGTCGCGACAAGGTCGCCGAGGTGGCAGAGAGGGCGACCGCGAAGGGCGTGCCGATGCGGATCGGGGTCAACTCCGGCTCGCTGCCCAAGCACCTGCACGCGCTCGAGCGCGATAGCCCGGTGGAGGCGCTGGTCGCCGCCGCGGTTGAGTTCACCGAACTGATGGAGGGCCTCGACTTCGAGAACTTCAAGGTCTCGATCAAGTCGACCAACGTGCCCAACACGATCGCTGCCAACCGGTTGCTCGCCGAGAAGGTTCCCTATCCACTGCACCTGGGGATCACCGAGGCGGGGACAAAATGGGCGGGCTCGCTGAAGTCCTCGGTCGGCCTCGGCACGCTGCTAGCTGACGGGATCGGCGACACGATCCGGATCAGCCTCTCGACCTTCCACGCCGAGGAGGAGGTCAAAGTCGCCTGGGAGATCCTCAAGGCGCTGCAGCTGCGCGAGCGCGGACCGGTGCTGATCGCCTGCCCGACCTGCGGCCGCCTGCAGTTCGACATGGACTCGGTGGTGGCCGAAATCGAGCAGCGGCTGGAAGGCTACGCGGAGCCGATCGAGGTCGCCGTGCTTGGCTGCGCCGTCAACGGGATCGGCGAGGCGAGCCACGCCGACTTCGGCATCGCCGGCGCCAAGAACGAGGGCCTGATCTACGCGCACGGCAAGCCGCTGCGCAAGGTCCCGCAGGCCGACCTCGTCAACACGCTCTTCGAGGAGATCGACAAGTCGCTCGATCGCGGCAGCGTCGAGTTCGACGAGAACGAGTCGCGCGACGGCGCCGCCTGGCTGGCCAGGATCGTGGAGGAAAACGCCGGCGAACTGACCCCGGAGAAGATCGCCCAGATGGAGAAGGAAGCGGTCGAAAAGGGCGAGTCCGACAAGGTCCTGTTGGGCGAGGACGTCTCGCCCACGGCAGGGCGCCGCTTCACCCGCGCCTGAGCGGCCAGTAGGTTTCCCGCGTGGCCCGCTTCAGCCAGGCATTCCTGCCGACCCTCAAGGACGCGCCCGCTGACGCTGAGGCCATCTCGCACAAGCTGATGGTGAGAGCGGGCTTGATCCGCCAGGTCGGGGCCGGGCTCTGGTCCTACCTGCCGGCCGGCCTGCGGGTGGTGCGCAAGGTCGAGGCGGTGATCCGCGAGGAGATGGAGGGGATCGGTTGTCAGGAGATGCTGATGCCGGTCCTGCAGCCCGCTGAGATCTGGGAGAAGACGGGGCGCTACGGGATCGACGAGCTCTTCAAGCTCGAGGATCGCAAGAGCTCGCCGATGGTGCTGGCGATGACGCACGAGGAGTGCGTCACCTACCACGTCGCTCGCGAGGTGCGCTCCTACCGCGACCTGCCGCTGATGCTCTTTCACATCCAGACCAAGGAGCGCGACGAGCCGCGTCCGCGCGCCGGCGTGCTGCGCACGCGCGAGTTCACGATGAAGGACGCCTACTCCTTCGACCGCGACGAGGAGGGTCTGGCGCGCTCCTACGAGGCCCAGGCCGGCGCCTACGAGCGCATCCTCGACCGCTGCGGCTTGCGCTGGTACCGGGTCGAGTCCGACGTCGGGATGATGGGCGGCTCCGGCGCCCACGAGTACATGGCGCCCTGTCCGGCTGGCGAGAACGAGGTTGCGCTGGCGTCCGGCTATGCCGCCAACGTCGAGGTCGCCTCGGCGCAGGCACAGGCAGTCGAGCTGCCCGCGGCGCTGGCTGCGCCGGAGAAGATCTCGACACCGGGCCTGGTCACGATCGAGGAGGTCTCGGGCCACCTCGGTCTGCCAGCGGGGGCGCTGGTCAAGGCGCTGCCGGTGCTGATCGAGGGCCGGGGCATGGCGATGGTGCTGATTCGCGGCGACCATCGCCTCAACGAGATCAAGCTGCGCAACGCCCTCGGCGCCGACTTCCGCCAGGCCAGGCCCGAGGAGATCGAGGCTGAGATCGGCCCGGTCGGCTTCATCGGCCCGGTTGGGGCCAAGGTCCCGGTGATCAAGGACACGGCGATCGCCGGTGACTCGTTCGTCTGTGGCGCCAACGAGCCCGGTGCCCACCTGCGTGGCGTCCAGCCCGGCCGCGACTTCGAGTTCACCGAGCTCGACGTGCGCACGGTCGAGGCTGGCGACACCGCTCCCGGCGGTGGCACGATCGAGATCGAGCCGGCGATCGAGGTCGGCAACATCTTCAAGCTCGGCACGCGCTACTCCGAGCCGCTCGGCGCCACCTTCCTCGACGAGTCCGGGACCGAGCGGGCGATCGTGATGGGCAGCTACGGGATCGGGCCGGCGCGGATCGCCGCTGCGGCGATCGAGCAGGGCGCCGACGAGCGCGGGATCGTCTGGCCAGGCGCGATCGCGCCCTGGCAGGTCCACCTCGTCTCGCTGGCCAAGGCCGGCGAGGAGGAGCGGGTCGCCGCCGACCGCCTCTACGAGGAGCTGTCCGAGGCCGGCACAGAGGTTCTCTACGACGACCGCGATGCCGGCACGGGGGAGAAGCTGACCGACGCCGAGCTGCTCGGCTGCCCGCTGCGCATCGTCGTCGGCCGTCGCGGCCTCGCCGAGGGCGTCGTCGAGGCTAGCGAGCGTGCCTCCGGCGTCGAGCACAAGCTGCCTGTGGAGGAGGCGGCTGCGCAGGCGCAGGCGCTTCTCCAGGGCGCCGATGGCTGACACCGCTCCCTTCGGTCGCGGCCGCATCCGTCGCCTCTTCGGCCTCGATCGCAGCGGGCCGCCGCCGCGTCAGGTCCAGAAGGGCGAACCGCTCAACCCCTGGACGTTGCCCAACCTGGTCGGCTACCTGCGTCTCGCGGCACTGCCGCTCTTCCTCTGGCTCGCCTTCGAATCCGGCGACGGGCGCAGCGCCGCGGCGGCGATCGTCTTCTGGCTGATCGCCGCGGGCGACTATCTCGACGGCTTCCTCGCCCGCGTCACCGGCCAGTACAGCCGCCTCGGCTCGATGCTCGACCCGCTCGTCGATCGCCTGACGATCCTCGCCGGCGCCGTCGTCTGCTGGCATTTCGAGCTGCTGCCGCGTTGGGCCCTGGCCCTGCTCGCCCTGCGCGAGGTGGCAATGCTCTTCCTCGCCCAGTACGGCCTGCGCCACGGGGTCGAGATCCGCGTCAACTGGCCGGGGCGGATCTCGGTCTTCCCGATCATGGGCGGCATCTTCTTCGCGATGGTCTTCGCCGGCTGGGTCCCCGCCGCCCTCCTGATCGTCGGCCTGGTCCTGGCGATCCTCGCCACCGTGATGTACGCCCAGACCGGAATCCGAGAAGTGCGCAAGAGTCAACCTCCCCAACGCTGACTTCCCGTTTCTTCTCGATATGCGCGACTAAACACGAAGTCAGCGGCTGCAAGACGGCGGTCAGGCACAAGAAACCTTCAACCTTCGGTTGAACCTTTGGCCCAGCTACCTATAATCGGCTGAGACTTGGCCGACAGCGGCTGGACCTGCGAAGAAGGAGTGAGATGGAGGACACTTTTCCCGATCTCGGTTCGCTCAGCGATGAGGAGCTGAAGGATCTGATCGACACGCTCACCGAGGAGGAGAACGAGATCTCCTACAAGCGGCGCGTTCTGCACGGCAAGATCGACATCCTCCGTGCCGAGCTGGTCAACCGCCTGCGCCAAAAGCGCGAGCGCGGCGACACGCTGTTCTCCGGAGACGACGTTGCACAGCTGACCGAGATTCTTGCCGGCAAGGCGCAGTCCCCCAAGGACGAGCCGGCCGCCTGACCAGGGAGAGCGAATGGCCGTCCACTGTCCCGAATGTGGCTTCGTCAACCCCGAGGGCGCCAACTACTGCCAGAAGTGCGGCGCCTACGTGGGCGGCCCAGCTGAGGGCGGTAGTGGCGAGGAGCCGACGACGATGACCTACAAGGTCGACGAGACCGGCGAGATGCAGCCGGTCGACATCGACGAGACGGTCGAGCGCAGCGGCGCCGCGTTGGTGATCCGCGCCGGCGGCGGCCGGGCGGGAGAGAGCTTTGCCCTCGACGAGGACCGGGTCAGCATCGGTCGCAGTCCCGACGCCGGCGTCTTCCTCGACGACGTCACGGTCTCCCGCAACCACGCTCTGCTCGTGCGCCGTCGCGACGGCCTCTACATCGACGACCTCGGCTCGCTCAACGGCACCTACGTCAACCGGCGGCGGATCGAGTCGCACCGGCTCGCCGACGGCGACGAGATCCAGGTCGGCAAGTACAAGCTCAGTTACCTGGAGAAATAGGAGGGCGACTCAAATGGCCGTCTCCGAACAGCAGGTCCGCCAGCGCGATTCGCGGCCGCGCAAGGCGCTGACGATCGGCGCCGTCTGCAAGATCCTGCAGAGCGAGTTCGACGACGTCTCGATCTCGAAGATCCGCTACCTCGAGGATCAGAAGCTGCTGACGCCACGGCGCACCTCGGGCGGCTACCGCCTCTACAGCCAGTCCGACGTGGAAAGACTGCGCACGATCCTGCGCCTGCAGCGCGACGAGTTCCTGCCCCTGCGGGTGATCCGTCAGGAGCTCGCGGCCGGCGGCGACTTCGTCGCCACCTCAGGGGGTGCCGAGAAGCCCTCCTCCGGTGGCGTGCGGCGGGCGATCCTGGTCAATACCTCACGTGCCTACCTGACCCTCGAGGAGGTGATCGAGGAGACCGGCGCGCGCGAGGAGCTGATCGCTGAACTGGAGAACTTCGGCATCGTCCAGCCAGAGAAGCGCGAGGGCAAGATCGTCTACGACGAGACCGACCGCGAAGTCGTGCGCGCCTCCAACGAGCTCTCCCGCGTCGGCGTCGCCGCCCGCAACCTGCGTGTCTTCCGCTCCTCGGCCGACCGTGAGGCCAACCTGCTCGAGGCCCTGCTGGGCCCGTCGCTGCGCTCGCGCAATCCCGATCGCCGCAAGGAGGCCCTGGAAAGCCTGGAGAGCCTGGCCGCGACGGTCAGCCATCTAAAGCATCTCCTTCTAGTCCGGGACCTCCGCCGCCTCGCTGGCGACTGAGCTCACAGCGTGCCGCGAACCAGCCGCCGACGGACGATCGCCGCGCCGCGCGCCGAAGTCTGGGCGCTGGTCTCCGATCCCTACAGCCTCTCCCGCTGGTGGCCGCGGACGATGCGGGTCGAGAGTGTCGAGGGAGAGGGGGCGGAGTCCCAGTGGACGAAGGTGCTCGGGACTGCCGAGGGGCGCGGCGTGCGTGCCGACTTCCGCTGCAGCGGCTGGGATCAGGGTGAGCGCTTTGCCTGGGAGCAACAGATCGTCGGCACTCCCTTCGAGCGTCACCTGCGCCGCTACGCCGTCGAGATTGCCCTTGCCGACGAGGGCGCCGGCACCAGTGTCGACCTGGCCGCCAGTCAGACCCTGCGCGGGCTCTCGCGGCTCGGCTCGCCGATGATGAAGCGCGGCCAGGGGGCCCTGCTCGACGAAGCTCTCGACGGGCTCGAGCGGGCGTTGACTTGAGGCCACGGCGCGACTCGAAGTGGTGGGGCTGGGGGATCCCTCGGTCGAGCCCGAGCTCGACGAGGTCGCCCTGGCGACGCTGCGCGAGCGGATCGGCGAGCTGCGCCCGACGCCACGCAGCGCCGAGCTCGACCGCTTCGAGCTTCCTGCTGCCGAGGCATTGCCGCAGGCGCTGGTCGATGCGGTCGGCGAGCACAACGTCTTCACCGACGCCGAGGACCGCATCCGTCACGCGACCGGCTGCGGGTACGTCGACCTCGCCCGCCTGCGCGCGGGTCGTCTCGACAACGTTCCCGACGCGGTCGTGCTGCCTCGCGACGCCGCGGCCGTGCGCCGCGTTCTCGACGTCTGCGCGGCCGAGGGCATCGCCGTCGTGCCCTTCGGCGGTGGCACCAGCGTCGTCGGCGGAGTCGAGCCGCTGCGCGGCTCGCACAGCCGCGTGATCAGCCTCGACCTGGCGGCGCTGCGTGACGTCGAGGTCGACAGGCGCTCGCTGACCGCCCGCCTCGGCGCCGGCCTGCGCGGGCCCGAGGCGGAAGCCGAGCTGGCGCCGCATGGGCTCGTCCTCGGCCACTACCCCCAGTCCTTCGAGTACGCGACGATCGGCGGCTTCGCGGCGACGCGCTCGGCCGGGCAGGCCTCGAGCGGCTACGGCCGCTTCGACGCCTTGGTCAGCTCGGTTCGCCTGATCGCCCCGAGCGGCGATCTGCAGACCTTGGAGAGCCCGCATACGGCGGCAGGGCCGGCGCTGCGCGAGCTGGTCGTCGGCTCAGAGGGCGTCCTCGGCGTCATCCCCGACGTCACCGTGCGGGTGCGCCCGGCGCCGCGCCTGCGCCGCTATGAGGCCTGGATGGCCGAGAGCTTCGAGGCGGGGGCCGGGATCGTCCGCGCCCTGGCGCAGGGGCCCGGCCTGCCCGACGTGATCCGCATCTCCGACGAGGAGGAGACCGAGGTCTCGCTGGCGCTGTCGGGGCCGCGCGGCGTCGCCGGCAGTCTCTTCGGCGGCTATCTCGGCGTGCGGCGGCGTCGCAAGGGAAGCCTCGTCGTGGTCGGGTTCGAGGGCGAGGAGGAGTCGGTCGCCCGCCGTCGCGCACTCAGCGTTCGCGAGCTGCGCAAGGGCGGCGCCGTCTACCTCGGTCAGTCAGCCGGCCGCTCCTGGGAGCACGGCCGCTACCAGGGCCCCTATTTGCGCGACACGCTGATGGAGATGGGGGCGATGGTGGAGACGCTGGAGACCTCGCACACCTGGAGCCGGCTCGCCGAGCTGCACGCGGCCGTCGGTACCGCGATCCGCGACTCACTGGCCGGCCAGGGAACTCCCGGCCTCGTCTTCTGCCACCTCTCGCATGCCTATGCCGATGGCGCCTCGCTCTACTTCACCTTCATATCCCGCGTCCGCCACGGCGAGGAGGTCGAGCAATGGCAGGCCGTCAAGCGAGTCGCCTCGGAGGCGATCGTCGCCCACGGTGGCACGATCACCCATCACCACGCGGTCGGCCGCGACCACGCGCCTTACATGGAGGCGGAGGTCGGCAAGACGGGCCTCGAGGTGCTGCGCGCGGTCAAGGGCCAACTCGACCCGACCGGGATCATGAATCCCGGCAAGCTGCTCCCCTAGCTATTCCTGCTGCTGGATCGCCGGGCCGGTGATCTCGCCGCGCAGAATGCTTTCGCCGGTGTAGGGCGGTAGGGCCCTTTCTTTCTTGGCTTTTGCCAGCACGGCTTTATAGGCGGCGTTTGAAGTGAGTGAGATGTCGACCTGGTCGAAGGCGCCGCTGGCGACGTAGCTGAGCAGCTGCGTCGGGATCGCGATCTGGGTGGCGATCTTGCCCGAGTCGTCGACGGTGACGGCGCCGAGGCGCAGGGCGATCTTGGGTGAGCTGTAGAGCCAGACGGTGTAGGAGTCGCCCGCCGGTGGCGGGTCGAGGCCTTCGGCTTCGACCTGGAGCAGGACGCTCTTCTTGTAGCGGCCGAGGAGGGCTCGGCCGCTTGCGTCGCCGCCGTCGGCCGGCGAGAGGATCGCCTGGGTGAGGCCGGAGTTTTCGGCGGCGGCGGTGGAGGTGGCGCTCTGGCTGCTTTCCGCCGAGCTCGAGTCCGAGCCGCCCCCGTCGCCACCGACGATCAGGACGATGACCAGGACGACGACGACGAGCGCGCCGGCGCCAAGTCCGATCAGGGCGCCACGGTCTTTGGGCACTTTGAAGCTGGGGAGCTGTGGTGCCCGCTTGGCTTTGCCTGCGCTGGGCGCTGCTGGCGCTTTCGCTGTCGGCGTTGCTTGCGGCGCCGCGGGCTCCGGGGTGGGAGTCACAGGCGCGGGTGGCTCCTCAGCTGGGGGAGTAGCCGGGGGTGGCGTGGGTGCTGCAGGCGGCTCTGGCTCCGGCGTCGCGACCGGCTCGGGCTGGTCGACCTCAGCCAGCGCCTCTTTGACCCGCTCGCGTACTTCCTCGACGCTGATGCCCATCACGGCGGCCATGTCCTCGTAGCCCTCTTCGCGCTGCGCGAGCAGCCGGAGCATCGCCTTCTGGTCGTCGGTCAGTGCCACGGGCGGGAAGCCTACGCGAGCCACTCCCCCCGAAGGCGTGTCTGAGGTTAAGGGGTCCTATGCACCCAAAAACTCAGACACGCCTATGGGGGTAGTGTCTCGGCGCGATGGCTGAGGATTCGCGTGGACTGCTGTCGCACTTCGACGCCCTGCTGGGCACCGAGTGGCTCGACGACGACCCCGAGCACGCCCGCGTGCGGGTTGCGATGCGCGACGAGTTGCGCCAGCCCGTCGGCCTCCTGCACGGCGGCGTGATGTCGAGCCTGGTCGAGAGCATCTGCTCGCGAGCGACTGCTCTGGCCGTCATGGGTGGCGGGATGATGGCGATGGGCCAGTCGATCAGCGTCAGCTTCATCCGTCCGGTCACCGAGGGCCACGCCGAAGTGCACGCCCATGTCCGCCACCGCGGCCGCACAACGTGGGTCTGGGACGCCGAAGTCAAAGATGCCGAGGATCGCCTTTGTGCGCTCGCCCAGATGACCATTGCCGTCAGGCCGTTGCCGACCAAGACTGACTAGGACGCAGGGAGCGAAGCGTGCTCTGCACGTGAGCGACCGAGGACGCCGTCGGGCGCCGGTCGACAACGGCCTGAACTAGCCGCCGAAGCGGTTGGTGATTGGCAACCGCCGATCGCGGCCGAACGCTCGCGGCGTGATGCGGATCCCCGGCGCCGCCTGGCGGCGCTTGTACTCGGAGCGGTCGACCATGCGGACGACCTCGTCGACGACGTCGGCCGGGAGGCCGGCGGCGATCATCTCCTCGCGGCCCTCGTCGCGCTCGACATAGGACTCGAGGATGCGGTCAAGCAGCTCGTAGGGGGGCAGCGAGTCGCTGTCGAACTGGTCGGGGCGCAGCTCCGCCGACGGCTCTCGCTCCAGCACCGAGGCAGGGATCAGCTCGCGCCCAGCGACCTCGTTGCGGTGGCGGACGAGCTCGTAGACAAGCGTCTTCGGCACGTCCTTGATCGCCGCGAAGCCGCCGGCCATGTCGCCGTAGAGGGTCGCGTAGCCGACCGACATCTCGCTCTTGTTGCCGGTCGTGAGGACCAGCCAGCCGTGCTTGTTGGAGAGCGCCATCATCATGTTGCCCCGGATCCGCGCCTGGATGTTCTCGGCGGCCAGGTCGGGCTCCGAGGGCCGGGTCGGGTCGCGAGGCAGCGGCTCGTCGGCGGCCTCACCGCCGGCCGAGTTGCCAAAGGCGCCACGCAGGGAATTCTCGTACTCGGCCATCGCCGCCTCGATCGGGATCTCGACCAGCTCGACGCCGAGGCTTGCGGCGATATTCCGCGCATCGGCCTGTGTTTCAAAGCTCGAATGAGGCGAGGGCATGACCACGCAGCTGACGTTCTCGGCGCCGAGCGCATCGACGGCAAGCTGCGGCGACGAGCGCCGAGTCGATCCCGCCCGAGAGGGCGACGCCGACGTGGCGGAAGCCGTTCTTGAGCACGTAGTCGCGCAGGCCGAGGGTCAGGGCGGCGTAGACCTCGGCGAGGTCGCCAAGCGGCTCGGCGAGTCGGCCCGGAGCGGGGGAGGGCAGCTCGCAGACGAGCAGCTCCTCTTCGAACTGGGCGGCGCGGGCGAGCACCGTGCCGTCGGGAGCGACGACGAGGCTGTGCCCGTCGAAGACCAGCTCGTCCTGTCCACCGACCAGGTTGCAGAAGGCGAAGTGGGCGCCGTAGGCGCGGGCGCGCTCGGCGAACATCGCTTCGCGCTCGCGTCCCTTGCCGCGGTGATACGGCGAGCCCGACGGGTTGGCGATCAGGCTCGCGCCAGCCGCCGCCTCGCTGGAGGCCGGTGGGCCAGGCGCCCAAACGTCCTCGCAGATGGTCAGGCCGATCTTCTCGGTGGCGACGTCGAAGGTCGCCGGCTCCTCGCCTGGGACGAAGTAGCGCTGCTCGTCGAAGACGGAGTAGTTGGGCAGGCGGTTCTTGCGGTAGACGCCGCGCACGCCGCCGTCGGCGAGCACGGCGAGCGAGTTGTGTGCGTGGCGGAAGTCGCCGCCGCCGGCGACCGGCTCGGCGAAGCCGACCAGGGCGACGATCTCGCCGACGTCGCGCGCCAGCTCCTCGACGGCGCGCCGGTTGGCCTCGACGAAGTGCCGCTTCAGGTAGAGGTCCTCGGCCGGGTAGCCGGGCAGGCAGAGCTCGGGGAAGATGACCAGCTCGGCGCCCTTGTCGCGGGCGCGGCCAATCCACTCGGCGATCTTCGCGGCGTTGCCGTCGATGTCGCCGACCGTGGGGTCGATCTGGGCCAGGGCTATGCGCAAGCGAGGGTCCTCGGTGCGATCACGCCAGAAGTATCGCCGTCGGGGAGCGCGTTCGCCTTTTGTTGGGCTCAGCGCCACAAACAGCGAACGCACGCGCTGGGAAGCGCCTCACCTGCCTGTAGATTGCCGCGGATGCGCCTGGGCTGGCGATTGGTGGGGGTGTCGCTCGCCTCGATGGCGTTGCTCTCGCTCGCCCCTGCCGCCGCGATGGCCGGCGATCAGTGGGTCTTCCGGGCGCCGGCGGCCCGACCGACCGATCACCCGGACCCCAACCGAAACGCATACACGGTTCCGGAGGCGCCGAAGTCACCCGCCTGCACCCCGCACTTCTGCATCCACTGGGTGGCCGAGGGCATCGACGCGCCCAGCCTCGCGGACGCGAACGAAGATGGCGTGCCGGACTACGTCGACAGGGTGGCGGAGGTCGCCGAGCACGTCTACTCGGTCGAGAACGGCAAGCTCGGCTGGCGCGACCCGAAGTCCGACGGGCGCAAGGGCGGCGGGCGCGGCAAGACCGACGTCTACCTGGACCAGATCGGCGGCGCTCTCTTCGGCTACGCGGCGCCGGACCGCGGTCAGGCGACGAAGGCGCACCGCTTGCCCCGCAGCCTGCACGGCTACCTCGTCATCGACAACGACTACGACCCGCGCGAGTTCCCCGGCACGACCCCTCAGCACGACCTCGAGGTCACCTTTGCCCACGAGTACAACCACATCCTCCAGTTCGGCTACGACGCCTACCAGGACGCCTGGTTCGCCGAGTCGAGCGCGGTCTGGATGGAGGATCAGGTCTACGACGACATCGACGACTACCTGCGCTACGTGCGGCGCTGGGTGAAGCGCTTCGATACGCCGCTGACAGCGAACTCGATCAAGGAGTACGGCTCGGCGGTCTGGGCAAAGTGGCTGACGCACCGCTACGGCCGCGCGATCGTGCGCCAAGCCTGGGCACGGGCCGTGCACACCAGGCCCGGCGGCTTCTCGGTTGCCGCCTACAACGCGGCGATCGAGGCTGCGGGTGGCTCCGATTTCGCCCGCGACTTCAGCCGCTTCGCCCGCGACCTACCCGAGTGGCGAACCGACAGCGCCTTTCCGGAAGGAAGCTCCTACCCGGATGTCTCGCGGCAGGGCGGCCTGCCGCTCGACGGACGCGAGCTCCACAGGCGGCTCAACCACACCACCTTCCAGCTGCTGCGGCTGCACGCGCACAGCGGACGTGCGGTAGAGGTCAGCGTCGAGGCGCCGCGCGGCATCGCCGCCGGCCTCGCCCTGGTCGGACGGATCGGCAGCGAGCGCGCCGGTCGCACCGTCTCGGCACTGCGCTTCGCGCCACGCGGGGGCAGCATGGTGGCGCGGCTGGCGCGGCCGGGACGCTTCGATCGGCTCACCGCGGTGCTGGTTAACGCTGACACCGCCGCCTCCGGCTTCAGCGCCCGGCGCCTCGATTGGGCCTACTTGACGGACAGCGCGCCGTTTCGCGCCTCGGCACGGTTGATTCGCTGAGGCGCGCCGGTGATCTCGGCGATCGCGCCTTCGAGGTCGAGGCCGAAGCTGTCGAGGTCGCCCATCGCGTCGTAGTCGCCGATCAGGCCGAAGTTGACCTGGCCGTTGTAGGACATGATCCCTACGCAGAGCGCCTGGCGGCGAGCCAGGGGAACCATCGGGAAGATCGCCTCCATCGGACGCCCCAGCACGTAGAGCGGGAACTGCGGCCCCGGCACGTTGGTGACGACGAGGTTGAAGAAGCGCTGAGCGGGCTGCAGGCGGGCGGCCTGCGAGGCGATCGTCGTCGGGGCGAAATCGACCACGCGGGTGAGGATCTCGGCGCCGACGGCCTGGCCTGAGCCCTTCAGGTCGCCCATCGTCTCGGTGAGCAGGTGGAGGCGCTGGACCGGGTCCTCGCACCAGACCGGCAGCGGCGCCATCATCGCCGAGATGCGGTTGCCGAGCGCGCCACGCTCCTCCTGGGCGCGGACGCTGACAGGCACCAGGGCGCGCATCTCGAGGCCGTCGGTGTCCTCGCCGCGGGCGCGCAGGTAGTTGCCGATCGCCCCGGTCACGACGGAGAGGACGACGTCGTTGACGGTGCCGCCGTGCTGGTTCTTGACCTGCTTGAGCGCCTCGAGGTTCGTGCGCACGAAGGCGATGCGGCGATGCGGCCCGATCTCGACGTTGAACGGGGTCGACGGCGCCGACATGCCGGCGCCGATCACCTTGCTCGTCGCGCCGATGCCGTTGAGCACTTGGCGCGGCCCGCGCAGGGTGGCGCGGACGCCGCGGGCGAACTCGCGCGGGCTGGTGGCGCGTTCGCGCAGCGCGTCGCCGAGCAGCTGCAGGTCGGTCGGCTCGGGGCGCGGCGCCCACTTGGGCGGCATCGCCGGCGGGTTGGCCGGTTCCTTCTCGAGGTCGAAGAGGACGGTGGTGATGTCGACCCCGGAGATGCCGTCGACGAGGGCGTGGTGGCTCTTGCCGACGATCGCGAAGCGTCCGTCGTCGAGGCCCTCGACCAGCCAGAGCTCCCAGAGCGGCTTGCTGCGGTCGAGCTGCTGGGAGAAGATCCGCGCCGCGAGGTTGCGCAGCTGCTCCTCGGAGCCCGGCGCCGGCAGCGCGGTCTGGCGCACGTGGTAGTTGAGGTTGAGGTGAGGGTCGTCGACCCAGACCGGCCGGCCCTGGCCGAAGGGGACGAAGCGCAGCTTCTGGCGGAAGCGGGGGACGAGGTGCAGGCGCGAGGCGATGTGGTCGCGGAACTCGTCGTGGCTCGGTGCCGGCCCCTCGAAGATGCTGGTCGAGGCGACGTGCATGTGGGCGCCGGCTCGCTCCATGTGGAGGAAGGAGGAATCGAGCCCAGTCAGCCGGTCTGCACTCACCCGGCAATCTTCGCACACGCTCAAAGGGTTCCTGCGCAGCGCAGACGAGCGGATCAGCTGCTGAGGCCGAGTTGCAGCTGTGCTTCGGGCGCCTCGTCCTGCTCGTCTGAATCCTCGCTGCCGAAGCCGGCGAGCCGGACGCCGAGCAGGCGCACCGGACGCTGCGGATCGTAGGCGCGGAGCAGATCGAGCGCTACGGGGTCCGACTATGGCTGGGTCGTTCGTCGGCGCGTCGACCGTGTGCGAGCGGCTGACGTTGGTCCAGTCGTCGAGGCGGATCTTGATCCCGATCGTGCGGCCCTCGAGCTCGCGCTTGCCCAGGCGGCGGCAGAGCTCGGCGGAGAGCTCTGCCAGGTGACTCTCCAGCTCGGCCCGGTCGCTGACGTCGACGTCGAAGGTGATCTCGGTCGACTGTGACTTGGTCTCGCGGACGACGGTGATCGGGGTGTCGTCTTCGAAGCGCGCGCGACTGTGCAGCCAGCGCCCTTGCCGGGGCCCGAAGGACTGCTCGAGAACGGTGGTGTCCTGCCCGCGCAGCTCCGCCAGGGTGCGGATCCCCATCGCCTCTAGCTTGGCGACCGTCTTGGGGCCGATGCCGGGGATCAGGCCGGGGGAGTCGCCGCAGAAGCGCTCCAGCGCCTGCTCGCGCGAGAGCACGACTAGTCCCGCGGGCTTGCCCAGCTCGCTGGTGATCTTCGCCAGCATGCGGCTCTCCGAGATCCCGATCGAGCAGGTCAGCCCGGTCTCGGCGAGGATCTCGGCGGCGATCCGCCGCATCGTCGCCTTCGGCGAGAAGAGCCCGGTCAGGTCGATGTAGGCCTCGTCGAGGCCGACGACCTCGACCGTCTCGGCGTTGCGCCGCAGCACCGCCATCACCTCACCGGAGGCCTCCCGGTAGGCGGCGAAGTCGGGTTGCAGATAGACGGCATTCGGCAGGCGTCGCCGCGCCACCGCCGCCGGCATCGCCGAATGGATCCCGGCCAGCTTGCGCGCCTCATAGCTCGCCGTGGTCACCACCGCCCGTGGGCCGGAGCCACAGACGACCACCGGCTTTCCCTTCAGCTCCGGCCGCCGCCGCAGCTCCACCGACGCGTAGAAGGCGTCCATGTCGAGATGGGCGATTGTCCGCGAAGCGGCCATACGCCGATGGTAGGCGGGGGCAGGGACGGGATGGGCCTCTTAGACTTCGCGCAATGGCTTCTCCTGAGGCGAAGAATCTCGAGGCGATCTCCAAGGCGATCGACCAGCACAACTCGAGCTGTCCGTTTCCGGCGGCTGAGGTGCGGATGAACCCCTTCGAGGTCGAACGGCTGGGCTGGGACCAGATTCGCGGCCTGCCAGTCGTGCCCGACGCCGAGATCGGCACCGGCCGCTTCCGCATCGTCTGCTCGCGCGACATCGACGGCGAGGGCCTCGAGGAGACCGAGGCGATCGGCCGAGAGGTCGAGACGGCGGTTCCGGTCGTCAACAACTAGCGAGACCGCGTCAACCCGCGTATATGGCGGGCTGAGACGGTCTCGGCGCTCAGACGGAGTTCCAGAAGTCGAGGCCGAGGCCGCTGAGCCAGCTCTGGGCGTCGGCGTTGAGCTGGGTCAGCTGGTCGGTCCAGATCAGCACGCCCATCGCGATCAGGATCAGGCCGCCGGTCGCGACTATCGCCTGGTAGTGGCGCTTGACGACGGTGAATGCCGTGGTCATTCGCGAGAAGGCGATCGCGGTGAGCAGGAAGGGGATCGCCAGGCCGGCCGAGTAGACGAGCAGTAGGAAAGCGCCGTGGGCGGCCGAGCCCGAGAGCGAGGCGGCGGTGAGGATCGCGCCGAGGGTGGGGCCGATGCAGGGGGTCCAGGCGATCGCGAAGGCGGCGCCGGCGACGATAGGGCCGCCCTTGCCGGCGCGCTCGAGCAGGGCGTCGACGTGCCACTCGCGGTTGAGCCGGGTGACGAAGAGCGAGGCGACGAAGAGGACGCCCATGGCGACGATCAGCGCCGCGGCGACTTTGGTGAGCAGCTCCTCGTGATCTTGGAAGGCCGAGCCGAGCGCCGTGGCGGTCAGCCCCTCAGCGATGAAGATCGCCGAGAAGCTGGCGACGAAGAGCAGGCTGGGGCCGAGGATGCGCCGCCAGCCGGCGTTCTCCAGCTCGTTGGCGGAGACGCCGCTGACAGCGGAGAGGTAGCCGGGGACGAGTGGCAGCACGCAGGGAGAGAGGAAGGAAACGATGCCGGCGGCGAGGGCGGCGAAGATGCCGACGCCGGCGGCGGGATCGGTGCTCAATGCAGCGAGGATCACGACCCTTCAGGCTACCCGGCGTGTCGCTCTTCGCGATCGGTCCCAGCGAGCCCGGCCCTGCCCTGCGCCGGGGGGCGCTGGTTGCGATCCCGGTCGGCCTGGCTCTACTCCTGGAGCTCGGGCTCGACAGTCCAACCAAGGGAGCGATCGGTACCGGCGCCCTGCTGGCCGGCTTCCCGGGGCTCGACGCCCCGGCCCGGACCCGGGCCGCCTGGCAGGCCGCAGTGGCGCCGTTGATCGGCCTTGCCGCAGCCCTCGGCGTCCTCACTGGCTCCAACGCCTTTCTCGCCGTCGCGGCGATGGCCATCGTCGGCGCCGCTGCCGGCTACTGCTTCTCCGTCTCGCTGCGCTTCGCGATCTTCGGCCTCTCGGTGGCGCTCTCGCTGCTGATCACGCAGGGGCTGCCGCTCGATCTCGCCGACACGCTTCCCGCGATGCTCCTCGCTACCGCCGGAGGACTGCTGCAAGCGGCCTTCTCGGCGTGCGTATGGATCGCCGGGGATCGCGAGGAGGAGGAGGAGGAGGAGGAGCGAACGCCTGGAGCGGCCGCGCCGCTCTGGCCGCCCTGCGCGCCAACTTCACCATGAGCTCGGTCAGCTTTCGTCACGCCCTGCGCTTTGGCGCTGCCCTCGCCGCCGGTGTCGCCGCCTACTGGCTGCTGGGAATCAGCGAACACGGCTTCTGGATCCCACTGACGATTCTCTTCGTCCTGCGCCCGCAAAGGGATGAAACGTTCGATCGCCTGATCCTGCGGGCGATCGGTACCGCGTTCGGCCTCGTCTTCGCCACCGCCCTCTCCAAGGCGCTCGGCGGTGACGGCATCGCCATCGCGGTTGCGCTGACCATCGCGACCGCCTTCGCCTACGGACTGCTCACCGTCCAGTACGCGCTCTTCACGGCGGCGATCACCACCTACGCGGTGCTGCTTGCCGACTCGATCGGCGCGCCGGCCCTGCGCGCGGCAGGCGAGCGGGGGTTCGCGACGGCGATTGGCATCGCGATCTCGGCCGCCGCATTCCTGCTCTGGTCGAACCCGCGAGAAGGGCAAAGCGACGAAAGCCGCTAGATTTCTTGGCCAGGCAGCCAAACTCGTCCGCGGGGGCGCGGCGATTACACAGGAGCAGACTTTGAGCAACCGCACGTTCGTGATCGGGGTCGGCATGACCAAGTTCGAGAAGCCCGGCTCGAAGGAGGGCGACTACCCGGACTGGGCCAAGGAGGCGGGGGAGAAGGCGCTCGCCGACGCCGGCATTCCTTACACGGACGTCGAGCAGGCCTACGCGGGCTACTGCTACGGCGACTCGACCTACGGCCAGCGCGCTCTGTACCAGCTTGGCCTCACCGGGATCCCGGTCGTCAACGTCAACAACAACTGCTCGACCGGCTCCTCGGCGCTCTTCCTGGCCCGCCAGGCGGTCAAGGGCGGCCTCGTCGACTGCGCGCTCGCGCTCGGCTTCGAGAAGATGGAGCCGGGCTCGCTGGGCGTCAAGTACACCGACCGCACCAACGCGCTCGACAAGCACGCGATGCGGATGTTCGAGATCCGCGACCCCGAGTCCTCGCCGCCGGCGCCGCAGATGTTCGGCAACGCCGGGCGCGACCACATGGAGAAGTTCGGCTCCAACCCCGACCACTACGCCTGGATCGGCTGGAAGAACCACAAGCACTCGGTCAACAACCCCTACGCCCAGTTCCAGGACGAGTACACGATCGAGGACATCAAGGCGGCGAAGATGATCCACGACCCGCTGACCAAGCTGCAGTGCTCGCCGACCTCAGACGGCTCGGCCTGCGCGATCGTCGCTTCCGAGCGCTACGTCGACGAGCACGACCTCTGGGGCAAAGCGATCGAGATCGCCGGCCAGTCGATGGTCACCGACCTCTCCTCGACCTTCGCGGAGGGGACCGATTGCATGAAGATCGTCGGCGCCGACATGTCCAAGCAGGCCGCCAACGAGGCCTACGAGGAGGCCTCCGTGAGCGCCGAGGAAGTCGACGTCTGCGAGCTGCACGACTGCTTCAGCGCCAACGAGCTGATCACCTATGAAGCGCTCGGCTTCGCGGCCGAAGGCGAGGCCCACAAGCTGGTCGAGGAAGAGGCGACCACCTACGGCGGCAAGGTCGTCGTAAACCCGTCCGGCGGGCTGATTTCCAAGGGACACCCGCTCGGCGCGACCGGGCTCGCGCAGTGCTCGGAACTGACCTGGCAGCTGCGTGGCGAAGCCGACAAGCGGCAGGTCGACGGCGCCAAGATCGCTTTGCAGCACAACATCGGCCTCGGCGGCGCAGCCGTGGTCACCGTCTACAAGCCAGTCGCCTAGGGCGCTGGAGGAGGAGGGCACGATGGCAAGGCAGCGAGGCAAGCAGCGACGCAGCCAGCGACAGGGTCTCGCCGGCAAGGTCGTGGCGATCACCGGCGGCGCCCGGGGGATCGGCAAGGCGACTGCGACGGCACTGGTCCGCAAAGGCTGCCGCGTCGCGATCGGCGATCTCGACCTGCAGCTGGCCGAGGAGACCGCTGCCGGCCTCGGCGGCGGCACCGTCGCGCTGCCACTCGACGTCACCGACCGCAGCTCCTTCTCCGCCTTCCTCGATGCCGCCGAACGTGAGCTGGGCCCGATCGACGTGGTGATCAACAACGCCGGGATCATGCCGGTGACGCCCTTCGTCGAGGAGTCCGACGACTCGATCAAGCGCCAGCTCGACATCAACGTCTACGGCGTCATCGTCGGCACCCAGCTGGCGATCGAAAGGCTGCGCCCCCGCGGCCAGGGCCACATCGTCAACCTCGCTTCGCAGGCGGGCAAGGGCGGCTTTCCCGGGATCGCCACCTACTCGGGCACGAAGCACGCCGTGGTCGGGATCAGCGAGGCGGTGCGGGCCGAGCTGCGCGGCAGCGGCGTCGAGGTCGCCTGCGTGATGCCGACCGTGGTCAACACCGAGCTGACCGAAGGCGTGAAGGGCAGCCCCATGATCAAGGCGGTCGAGGCCGAGGACGTCGCCAGCGAGATCGTCGACGCCTTGGAAGTGCCGCGCTTCGACGTCTGGGTGCCGCGCGTCAACGGCGCCCTCTTCAAGGTCGTCGCCAACCTGCCACGCGGCATGCGCGAGGGCCTGGCACGGCTGATGAAAGTCGACAAGCTGATGACCGAGGTCGACCACGGCGCTCGGCATCGCTACGAGGAGCGCGCCGCGGCGAGTCGCGGCGAGGGCGCCGAGGACGCCGTGGGCGAGGACGCGCAGCCGAGCCCCGAGCGCGAAGCCGCGTAGGGCGCCGCATGGGCCTGTCGGGCCGGATCTACGACGCGACCTGGGGGAGGGGCTTCGCGGCCCTCTACGACCGCGGCTTGAAGGCGACGGAGGAGGCCGGTCTGCGTGAGATGCGCCGTGAGCTGCTGGCAGAAGCGAGTGGCAGGACGATCGACCTCGGCGCCGGCACCGGCGTCAACATCGGCCTGTTTCCCGCCGCGGTGACGGAGCTGGTCTTGGCCGAGCCGGATCCACACATGGCGCGCAAGCTGCGGCCCAAGCTGCGCGAGTCCGGGGTCGAGGCAGAGACGATCGAAGCCCCGGCGGAACGCCTTCCCTTCGAGTCCTCGAGCTTCGACACCGCCGTCTTCACCCTGGTGCTCTGCACGGTTCCCGACCCGCAGGCGGCGCTGGCCGAGGCAGCCAGGGTGCTGCGGCCGGGTGGCAAGCTGCTCTTCCTCGAGCATGTGCGATCCGAACGGCCGGATCTGGCGCGCTGGCAGGACCGTCTCGAGAAACCCTGGCGCTTCCTCGCCGACGGTTGCCACTGCAACCGCGACACGGTCTCGATGATCGAGGCCTCTCCGTTTGAGTTGTCGAAGCTCGAGCGGGACCGCCTGCCCAAGGCCGCGCCGATCGTTCGGCCCTTGGCGAGTGGCAGCGCGAAGCTGATCGCCTGAAAGGCCTACTCGGGATCGGTGAGGCGGTGCGCGAGCAGCGGCTGAAGCACCAGGGTGAAGGCGAGGATCGTCAGCGAGACGACGACGAAGGAGAGGCCGAGGTCGTCAAGGGTGTTGGCGTGGCCGGCGACGCGGTGCTCGACGCCCAGTAGCGCGACGGCGATCGCGAGCAGGCCGGCGATGCCGGCGCCGACGACGAAGCCGAGCCATTCTTCGAATTCTTCGCCGCGACCCATTTTCGGCACCAGCCAGACGATCTCGACCACGTAGGCCGGAACCAGGATCGCGCCGATCGTTGCCAGGTTCTGCAGCAGCGTCGGCGAAGCCGGCGGGATTGCGCCCAGGAAGAAGGCGCCGCCGACGCTTGCCACGGCCACAGAGAAGAGCGCCAGCAAGAGTCCCTTGGAGATCGGTTCGAGCATTGGCAGTTCGGGACGCCTCATCGGCGCAAGTCTATGGGGGGCAACTGCGGCCTGCCACATCGCGCCAGCCGCCCGTTACGCAGATTCAACGCACGATAATGGTGGAGAAGTCGTTCCTTCCAGGCGGGAGGAGGCGACATAACGCCGTTAGACGCCCTCTCCGCCGGCCTCTAGGCAGCGCCGAAGGGGATCGCCGTCGCCCTCACAGAGCGGCCTCGACGGCCAGGCGCATTTTTTTTACGTCGGACGAAGTGTCAGTACCCATGCAGGGGGGTGACCCCCCTACGGGGGTTCACCCTCTGCGTAGGCACGTCGCGCGCGCGCGAGGGCCGGGGGAGGCGAGCGCGGCTGCGCCGCGCCCCCGGTCAGCCGGCGGCAGAGCCGCCGGGGAACAGCAGCGGCGAGGGGAGGGGGGCGGCGCACCGGCCGCCGGGGCGAGCGCCCGGGCGGTCCCCCCGGCCCGGACGGCCTTCCTCGCCGCCTTCGCTGAGATTTTCGGCCGCGACCCAGCCTTCTCGCATCGCCGCTGGGGAAAGCGCCTGGATCGCGCCCTAGCCCGGCTCGATCGCTACGCAGACTTCGGTGCCGGTCGGGACGGGGCGGGGTTGGATTACGCCCTGGCCCTCCTTGAGGTCGACGCCGAGGAGGTCCGCTGGGACCGGCTCCGGGAGACGCCGAGCTCGGCGGCCTTTTACGTGCAGCTCTTCGAGGAAGTCTCGAAGAGCTGGCGCCGCAAGTCAGCGCCCAGGACCCAGGCCGCCCCTCCGGGGTGGCGAGGGTCCTGGGCGCATCCAAAGGAAAAGCGCCGGCGCGCGGAGGCAAGCCACGCGCCGGCAGTCACTAGTCGAGGAGGCAATGATCGCATGGACGGACGGACTATTCCCCTGCACGGAGGGGGCGAGCTCACGATTGGCGGGGGCCCGCTGATTGACGGGTTGATCCACGGTTACGTGAGGAAGAACCCGGAGGTGGACCCTGCTAGCGCTCGCTCCCGCGGCGGCAACTTCATGATCGACCTCTCGGAGGCCCGCGAGCTCACCGAGCTCCTGCGCGCACGAGCGCTTGGTCGCGCCAAGCTTTTCGCCGGCACGATGACGGTCTGCCACGGCGGTGATCTGGCGATCCTGTGGTTCTACTCCTGGGGCAATCACACGCCGGATTTCGTTGCGCGGCTGTACGGCGGCGCGATCGACCGGCTCGCCGACGCCCTGGCCGAGCACTGCGAAGCCGCCGCACTCGGGCGGGCGGCGTGAGCGCGCTGCTGAAGAGCCGACTACTGGTCCCCGGCGCCGAAGGCCGGACGCTGCAGGTGCGGCCGGCGCTGAGAGGTCAGGGGGTGCAGCTGGGGATCGTCGGCAAACGCGGCAGCCTGGTCGAGGCGTTCTGCGCCGACCTCGCCCAGGTGCCTCAGCTCGTGCTGGGGATCGACGCGGTGTCCGAATGGGCCTGGGAAGAGTTCAACCGCCACGTCGACCACCGGCCAGTCGAAGTGTTCGGGAGGGAGTGGTGAGCGCCGCGGTGGGGGCGAAAGAGATCGGCGAGGTTGCGAGGCAGCTGCACGTCGACCAGGCTGAGGAGTGGTGCGAAGCGCGCGGCGTCGACCCGCAGGCGTTGGTTGAGCTTGGCGAGAACCAGACCCAGGCGTGCTTGCTGGCGATCGGGCGGTGCGAACTCACACCACCGGAGGCATTCGCCAACGTCGCGATCCTCTGCTTTCAGGCCGGCGTCGAGGTGGAACGACGCCGGCGGGATAAGGAGCTGCCCTCATGAGGGGAGGCCCTTACCACCCCGGTCAGTTCCGGCAGCCTCCGAGTCAGGCGCAGCTGGAGCGTCACCGTCGTCAGAGCGAGCGGCGGCGTTCAGCGACGCGGCGTGCCTGCCCCGACTGCCAGGGGTTCGGCTATGTAGAGGACGGGACGCCGGAAGGTCGTGAGTGCGAGACCTGCTGCGGGGCCGGAGTGATCGAGGATTCCCGGTGAAGGGCACGAGGACCAGTCCTTATGCCGGCGCGAGCTTCGACCGGCGGGTGGTCAGCGTGCGTCTCTCGGCTAAGACGATCAACGCGGTCAACGAGGCAGCGAAGGCGGCGAAAGTGAAACCCAGCGAGCTCATCCGCGCGGTGTTGGCCGAGAAGTTCGGCCTTCAGCGCTGGGAGGCGTAGCGCGCCTCGAGCAACGTATTACGCCGCTCGAGGCGCGAAGCGATTGGCGATCGCGCGCAGGTCGGGCGTCTCGATCGGGTCGCCGCGGCGCAGCACGTCGACCGCGGCCATCGCGATCGCCTGGGCGAGCTCGGCGTCGGTCGCCATGTAGGTATCCGAGGCCTCGACCGTGCGGTCGACGGGCGGCAGGCCGGGCGACCGGGGCCGGTCCACTCGGCGTGGACCTCGAACTGCGTGGTGCCCCAGCGGCTCGCCATGCCCGTGATCGGGGTGACGCGCACCCGGCCGCGCCAGGGGCCGAGCTCGGACTGCTCGAAGATCGGGCGCTCCCGCGTCGCCGTAGTGGCGGTGCCGACGGGGGCGAGCTGGCCGAGGGGGTCAGCCAACTGCCTTCACCTTCCGCGAGCTGACCATTTCCTTGATCATGATCTCGGCGTCGACGTGGTTTGCACCGATGTAGATCGGGGCCACGTCCTCGGTCAGCTGCATGTACCAACCGGGCGCGCGCTCGGCAGGTCCGTTGGGGCGTGAGAGGTAGTAGGGCGCTTTGTGGGCGCGCAGCGGCTGGGCCGCCCACCTCAACCGCGATCGCCTCTCTGAGAGCCCCGGCAACGTCGGCTGACCTTACCTACGGGAGCGTGAGTGGCTAGGCAACAGTGCGCTTTCTGACAATCGTCTTGCGTCGCACCTCGTCATTGAGCGGCTTGCACATGCTCAGCGTCCGGGTCCAGCGGTTGAACCAGAGAAAGGAGTGGTCGCCGAGCTCCTCGTGCGCCTGGTCGACCAGCTCGCCGACCTCCGAGCCTGGTCGGTCCATCATCTCGCCGATCGCGTCGAGGTCGGCCCTGGTCATCCTGGGGACCAGGACGAAGACGTGCTGGCACTCGGTTAGGGCGCGCTTGGGCATCTCGACCGGGCGCTGCGAGGCGCCGAGCAGGCCAAGCCCGTGGGCGCCCCCCTTGCTCAGGTAAGTGCGCACCTTCGGCGGGGTCGCGTGGGAGTTGAACTCGCAGAGGTCGGCGAGCTCGTGCACGCAGACGACCAGGTGGCGGCGCTGGTAGGCGAGGCCGAAGAGCCGGTCGAACTGCTCGCGGTCGTTGTCGATCGGGGCGTAGTGGATCACCGGTGCCGACCAGTCGATCGCCTCGATTTCAGCGACACGCTCGACGCCGTCGACCACCCACTCGTCCTTGGTATCGACTAGCAGACGCTGGCAGCGCATCGCCGAGAACTGATGGTTGATCAGCTCCGACTTGCCCGACCGGGTGAAGCCGAGAACGAGGGTGCGGTCGTTGTAGGAGACGCCTGCTCTCTCGCTCATTCTGGGCAGTCCTCGCAGGGGGGTTCGCTGGCGCGACCTGGGACCTGCGAAGTGCCCTCAGAGGCCGCGAGCGCGGCTCCTGCGAGGCCATCCGCGGGCGGCGGGTCCCAGAAATCGTCGCCATGCCCGGTTTCGGTCGCGAGGAGCTGTTGAAGGTCGACCTGGGAGTCGAACAGCTCGCCGGCGAGTCGCCGGGTGTGTGCGGCGAGGACCGTATTGGCACCGCGCGCATCGCCGAGCAGCCGACGTCGTTTGCGGACCTCGCGGCTGACTTCCCACAAGGAGAAGATGCTGATGCCCAGGCTGGCGATGAGGAAGGCCAGGGCGATCGTCACCGGGTCGAGCTGGCGAGTGGGCCGACCCGGGATCATGGCGCCGGCACCTCCTCGGCCTCGGCGTCGATCGGCGGCTCGGGGTCCAGGAGCTCGGCGATCGTCCCGGGGAGCTCGGCGTCGTCGGAGCGCATCGCCAGGGCGAGGCGGGCGCCCTTGAGCAGAAGATCATCGAGTTCGGCCGGGTCGTCCGGGATAACGCCCAGGCGCCCGATCATCGGCATGAGTACTCCCATCGCCTGCTGCAGACGGGCGGTGCGCTGGTCGGTGACCGGCGCCGAGCTTGCTTCGCCAAGCGCTTCGGCAATCTTCTGCGTGCTGGTCCTCGGTCCCCGCGCCTCGGTCAGTTGTCCGTCGTCCACGACTGCTCCTCTGTTGGTTGGGTTTGGGGTCCGGTACCGGGCTCGGCCGCGCGCCCGCTGGAGGGCAGCTCCTCGGCCTGCTCCTGGTCCTCGAGTACGGCCTTGCGTTCGGTGTAGGAGCGCATTCCGTAGCCACCGAAGGCGATCACGACGGCGAGCTCGTCGCCGGCGCCGGCCGCGGCCTGGGTGACCGGGTAGCGGTTGAGGATGCGCGTCAAGGGCGGGGCGATCGCCATCAGGTCGGCTTCGGTGTAGAGCCAGTCCTGCTCGGCGACGCCGGCGAGCGCGTGGATCGCGGAGCCCTTGGCGGTCAGGATCGAGCGCACGCTGTCCTCTTCCCAGGCGAGCTCGACCGGTGCTGGTCCGGCGATCTCGGCGCCGGGCTCGGGTGGCGCGAAGCCCTCGCGTGCGTACTCGGTGCCGGGCTCGAAGTCCGGCCCGGGGTCGCCAACGAAGCTAGCCGCGGAGGACGCCGTCGACAAAGGCGCGGACGCCGCCGCTGGGGCGTCCGGCTTCTGCTCGGGGCTCTCCGCCGGCGTTGACTGGGGGGTTTCCTCCACCTGGGCCATCGTCGGGGGGCTCCTTTCTCTGCCGGGGCTTCGCCGGCGGGGTCTCGTTGGGGTCAAGCACGGGCAGTGGGTTGGGTTTGCCCGAGCGCTTTGCCCGGGCGTCGCGCTCGCTTTGCCTGGGTTCTGGGGCTTCATGCCCGAGCAAACGGCGGGCCTGCGTCTCCCTGCCCTGGCTTAGGCCGGCAAGCTGGCGAGCGCGAGCGTCGGGATTGCTGCTGAGTCCACCCCTGGGCATTGCCCGGGCATAGTGGGGTGAGGCCGGTCGGAAGGGAAGAGGGCGCACCCCGGCGCAGGGGTACGCCCCCCGGCGCAATACCTGCGGCCCTGCGCCATCTTCAAAAGCGCTCGGCGGGGTCCTAGCTTGCCGGCCATGCAGATCACACACCCACTCCGGAGCGCCGGCCGATGAGGCTCGCAGGCGTCTCGCTCAACCAATTCCTGAAGATCGGCATCACCGCCGTCCTCTTCATCATCCTCTTCAAGTACGCCGCGGCCAAGAGCAACATCCCTGGCCTGCAGGCGATCGCGGGGAACGTCTAGTGCCGCCCGCCGCGACCCTTGACGCGCCGGCCGTGGCCGGCGGCCTGCCCGCCGGCGCCGAGCTCGTCGCCGCTTACATGGGCGAGGCCGAGCGCAGCGACCGGCCCGGTCCCTTCAACGTGCGCGCCGAGAGCGGCCACCTGGCCGACGCTTGGCGGCGCGCCGGCGCCGACCCCGCAGACGCGGCGGTCGCCCAGATGATCGAAGCCGGCATTCCCCCGATCGCGGGAGGCGCCACCGGAGTCGGCGGCGCGGCCTTCATGCACAACCTGCCCCCGGAGGGCACCTACGTACAGGACTCCGCTCTCTTCAACCGCGAGACCGAGCGCAACGACGTGCCCCAGGAACAGAAGGCCTTCACCGGCCTGGGCGGGGCGCCGATCGACCTGCGCATCTCCAACAACGGCGTCCTCTCCAAGATCCGGCTCGTCTTCACCGGCTCGCTGGTCGTCGCCGGCGGCGGCACCTGCACGGCGACCTACCAGTGGCCGTGGAACGTCATCAAGCGCTTCACGCTGAACGCCAACGGGCAGACCTCGCTGGTCAGCTGCGAGGGCATGGACTTGCGGGCGCGGCGCCAGCGCCTCTACCGCAACCCGACCGACCCGATCGCGACGGCGCCGAAAACCAACGCCACGACCAAGGACCCCGAACCCGGCGTGATCGCGAACGGCACCTACCCGATCGTGCTGATCTACGACGTGCCGATCAGCCACGACGATTGGGGCCTGACCGGCTCGCTCTTCGCGCAGTCCGACCAGATCTACCTCAACTGGCGGATCACTCCGGCTGCGACGGCTGACCTCTTCACCCTGGCCGGCGGCACGACCGCCACCCTGACCGGGACGATCAGCTCGACACTCACCTTCTTCGATATCCCCTTCTCGGATACCCAAGAGGGCCGCAGGGTTCTGATCCCCGACCTCTCCTGGCTGCACGGCTACCTCTCCAACGACGCGCCGTTCGCCAACACCGGGGAGGTGAAGACGCCGTTCATTCGCACGGCGGGCCAGCTGCTCTCCTACTCCTACTACTTCGACAACGGCGGCGCCGCAGTCATCGACCCGACGGCGCGAAGCGAGGACCGCTTCGAGTACGGCGGTAACCGACGCCCCCGCGTCTACAACCCGACCGCCCAGCTGCTCGAGAAGAACGTCCAGGACTACAACGGGCGGATCTTGCCGGCGGCTGGTTACTCGATCCTCGACTTCGAGGTGGACAACCCCTCGCGCGACCTCGTCTACCCCAAGGGCGTCACCGAGCTCCTGCTCGCGGGGGTGATCCCGGCAGGGACGACGGTCAACGCGAACGCGCACGTCCACTTTGTCGAGGAGACCCTGTTTGCGGGTAGGTAGCCCGTGTCGACCGGACTGAGCCAAGACGGCGGGGTGATGGCCCCGACGGACGTACGGGAGGCTGGCGAGTTGGAGTGGGCGGTTACCTCGGCGATGTCGCCGAGCAACCCGCTCGCCTCGCGCGGGCGCACCGACTACGGCGGTTACGACCCCGACTTCTCCCGTGGCGACCGGATCGTCACCACGCCCGAAGGGCAGATTGGCCCGGCCACCGACGGAGTGATGGCCGGCGCCGACTTGCCGGGCGTGGCGGTGCTCGATAGCTGGCGCGACCTCTTCAACTTCAAGGGCTCGCCGATGCCCTGGCTGCTGCTGTTGGCCCTGCTGTTCATGGGCTTCATGCAGTTCCGGGTCGACGCCCGCGCGCGCGCTGGCCGCACCAAGGCCTCGGCGAGCGCGGCCCTTGGCTGAGGTGGCGAGAGGTGGAGGAGCTCTCACGCCTGCTCTTGCTGCTGGTGGCCGTCGCGCTGGTCATCAACCTGATCAAGCACGGCCCCGACGGGGTCAAGAAATGGCTCGCCGCCAAGTTCCTCGGCCGCGACGCTCCGGCCGCCTATCTGCGCGCAGGTCCAGCGCGGCCGGCCAGGGGAGGGCGGTAGGCAATGGGAGGAATCGCCTCCGGCCTCCTCATCGCCGTGCTCGGCCTTTGGCTCGTACTGCGCACGGTCACCACCGACGACTCGGGCAAGAACCTCATCGACCGCGTCCTCTCCCTATGAGCCGCGCGATCCGCCGCCAGGTAGAGGGGGTCGAGGATGTCGTTGAGGCGGCCAAGCTGCGCGACGAGTGGAGCCGCGAGCTGCTGCACGACGAGGGTTTGAGCGAGGAGCGCGCCGACAGCCTGGCTGAGGGCGTCGACCTCCTCGAGGACCGCTACCCGGAGATCATGGGGCTTGCGGTCGGAGAGGCCAACGACTTCGCCCGCCGCCAGGGCAAAGGCAAGGGCCGTGAGCAGAAAGCTTCCAAGCCCGCCGCGGCAAGCGGGGGGAGAAGGGCGCAAGCTCGAGCAAACGTAATACGTCGCTCGAGCGCGCCGGGACCCTCCTCTCTCGCGCGGAGGTCGGGCGCCGTCTTCGCAACAGCCGCTCGCCGGGGGTGCGCCGCTATGCGCGAAGCGCCTATCGGCAGACCGGCATTCCGGGAGCGACGACGGGAGCGACGAACATGCTGCTCTCGGTCCTCGGCGTGACGGTGGGCCTCTCGCTTCTCTATCTCCTTCTGACCAACGCCGAGTCCTCCGCGCCCGGCCGCTCTGCCGTGGCCCAGATCGCCGGCGGCGTCGCCGGCGGCGTGCAGCGACTGATCTTGCCCGTCGACCCGTTGCGCGGTGCAGCGGGTCAGCCGAGCAAGGCCCAGGCGCAGAGGAGCCGTTCGGTGATTCCGACCGCAGACAACGACGTGGCGGGTCCGATCCGTCCTACCTCCAAGCGGCCTAACCCGCGAATCCACAAACCTCAACCCTGAAAGGGGGAGCCACGATGGGCAGCTTTCGCTTCTTCACCAAAGAGCTGATTGGGATGACGATCGTGTTGGTTCTCGTCTTCCTGGTCCTCACACACTCGACGGGCTTTGCCCGGTCGCTTTCGGCCGGCACCGGCGGCTACGTCAGGATCATCAAAGCGCTGCAAGGGCGTAGCTAGGTGCGAAGTCTCCGCACCAAGAGTCCGGTCCCCGCTCAACGGGGCATCGGTGCCTTCGCGCTCGTAGGGAGCCCGCAGGACCCCAGCCCGGCGATCGCCGCGGGGCTGAAGAATGCCCTGAGCGATCAGCCTGGGCTTCGTCTGCAGGGCGGGGGAGGCCGTCGGGTTTTCACCGGCGGTGGACTCACGGTGCAGCGTTTCACCCGGCCGCCGGCAGCGACCAATACCGCTGACGCAGTACGCGCGGCGGTGCTCCACGTCAACGCGCCTCGCCTGGTCTCGAAGACCCGGGGCGTCGTCACTCCTGCCCTCCCGGTCGGCGACTGATGAAAAAGTGGTGGGACAACCTCTCGCCCCAGCAGCGCCGCTACGCGGCCGTGATCGGTATGGCCGCGCTCCTGGGCCTGGCTGTTCTCCTGCGCCGCAAAGGCGGTCCGGTGGAAGGGGGGGAAGGCGTGTCGCCCGGTCAGGCACCGGTAATGGCCTCTCCCTCTTCAGGGGCTCCGTTTGAACCCGAATCGACCTTCGCCGACAACGGCGAGGCCGCAGGCCAGCTCGGCACCGCGATCACCGAAGGTCTCGGGGCCGTAGGCGAAGGCCTGGGGCGCGTGGACGAAGGGTTGGAACGTGTTGATGAACGACTCGGATCTCTTGGCGATGCCAGCCCCGGCGACCTGCCCCCGATCGCCCCGAGGCCCGGCTGGCGAAATCGGCCTTCCGGCAGGTGGCCAGGTCAAGCAGGCGCGCAAACCGGCCCAAAAAGTAAAAAAGCCCCAGCGTCCGAACGGCGCTGGTGGTAAATCGGCCATCAAGCCGAAGCCGAAGAAGCCGGCTAGCGGTAGCGGTGGGGCACCGGCACCCGCACCACGGCCTGTTCAGGGCGCCGGCGGTGGGGTGGCTCAGGTCGGCGGTGCCGGCGGCGCAAGCGGTGGTCAGGTCCACCCAAACGCGTACTCGAGCGGAAGAGGCGTCGGCCAACCGAAGCCGAACCCACCCGCCGGCTACCACACCTACAAAGGCGCGAACGGCCAGTGGTGGTTCGCCCCCAACTAGCCCTACCGACTTCACTCAAACACTCAGTAGACCAAACCCAGGAAGGACGATCGCAACATGGCAACTGCCACGAAGACGAAAGCAAAAAAGGCCGCGGCGCCCAAGCCGTCCCCGAAGTGGGCAAGCAAGGGCTACGACGGCCCCCAGCCTTGGGAGGACCGCGAGAACCCCTCGATCACGGTCGGACACGACAAGCCAATCCTCGCCTCCGGTTCGGCCGGCGCGGCCGTGTTCGAGCTCTGCGGCCTGCTCGCCGAGCTCGACTACGAGACCGACGTGACCACGGGCTCCAACGCCTTCGGCGTCTACAGCTCGGCTGAGGCCACTGCCGTCCAGCGCTTCCGCCAGGACTTCGGGGTGCGCGAGGATCCGTCGGGCTTCGGCGGCGAATCCGAGGAGAGCGTACGCCTGGCAGCGGCCCACGTTGGCCCCTGGACCTGGGAGGCCCTGCTGCGCGCCACCGGGCGGATCGACCGCTAGCGGAGCTCGTGCATCGCTCTCCCTCAAACTGGCCCCCGCCGTGGGAGGGTCGCGCTGGTGCCGACTCGGCGACAGTCGGCCGCGCGGTCCCCGCGGCGGGGGTCGGCCACTTCCCGCCCGCGGGGTGGCCGACGAAGGCTCAGGTTGACTACGCCCAGGCAATCATCATCCTTGGCCTGCTTCTGCTGGCGCTGCCGTGGGTGGTCGGCAAGCTGTTGACCAATCCTGGGGCGCTGGCCTCGGGAATGCTGGGGCGGCGGGTGCTGTGAGCCTGCCCGACACACTCAGCGCTAAGCAGGTCGGCGTGCTCATCCTTGAGCTCGGCGGTCCCGAAGACGAGCAGAAGATCGCTACGGCGATCGGCGTATGCAACGGCGAGAGCGGCCGGCGGGCAAGCAACTCGGGCTCGGAGGGCAACTCGCCGCCTTCGACCGATCGCGGCGCGTGGATGTTCAACAGCTACTGGCAGGAGCGCGTCGCCGACGAGTGCGCCTACGACTGGGTCTGCTCGACCCGCGAGATGCTGAAGCTCTCAAATAACTGCACGAACTGGTCGCCCTGGTACGCCTATCACCCCGGCGTTGGCGATCCCTTCCTTGGCGCCGCGCGCCAGGCGATTGCCGCGCATCGCGCCGGTAACGGCGCCAAGGTTCTCGGCTCAAGGGTGGCCAGCGCCGGTGGGCCGGGGCGGGGGGGAGGTACACCGCTGGCGTCGGCGGCCGGAAGCGGCGAGTTGGTCAGCGAGGACCAGCGCTCGGGGCTTGTGAAGGCTCTGCTGTGGGTCGTGGCGGTGCTCGGCGGAATGGCCTTGGCCGGCCTGGGCCTTAGCCGCTCCGCCGGCGCTGGGGCGGCGGCCTGATGCCGGGCGTCGTCAACGGCAACTCGGCGATCGTCGCTCTCGGGCATTGGCTCGAAGAACGATTTGATGTCAGCTGTGGGGAGCACCCTGCCTTCGGGGGGGTCAGCGGTAGCCACACGACGAACAGCTACCACTACCGCGCCGCCGCGCTCGACGTCAATCACGACCAGGGCGACGAGTCAGCGGTGCTGAACGAGATCTACGACACGCTGGCCGACAATGCCAGAGCCCTCGGAATCAAGGAGCTGTTCTTTGAGGGCCGAGGCATCCCCGTGCCGGTGAGTAACCACTACGACCACCTTCACGTCGCAATGGAGGGGCCGCCGACGAAGGCCCTCGAAGAGCTAGTGATCGACACCGGCGACTCTGGCGGGTTCAGCCTTGGCGACCTGCTGAAGCCCAAGCTGCCGGGCACTCCGTCTGGCTCCCTAGATAGCCAGAACCTCTCGCCCGTTCCTGGGGCAGAGCAGCTTGCCAGCGCCGCCATCAAGGTGATCCTCGACGCGATCGGTGCCGACGGCGCCCGAATCCTTCTTTACATCGCCCTGGTCGGTGGCGGCACTGTCCTCGTCTACTACGGGGCCGCGCGCGTGGCCGGAATGCAAAAGCCGATCGGAACGCCGGCGAGCCTCGCCGTCGCCGTCGGCACGAAAGGAAAAGGACCCAAATGAGTCAGGCGATCAATCCCGCCCCCGATGAGATCGCCGTGAGCGAGCTCCCTCACCCCGCCGAGGTTGTGCCGCGCCTCGAGCAGGTCCAGGACGAGCTCAGCCAGCTGCGCCGTGCCGTTGACCTGCTCCGCGAACTGGCCGAGCCCTTGGGCGAGCCAGCACAGCTGACGATGGTGGCGCTGACCGAAGCTGAGCCGGTGAAGATGCAGGATGAGCGAGGCATCAACACGGCCTCGATCGGGATTCTCAACCCATCCGGCGTGCGGGTGCTGGTCGGGGTCGGCGGAGAGCAGGCCTCTAGTCAAGCGCGCGCGATCACCGTGCCCCCTGAGTCGCTGATGGTGCTGCCGGTGGCCGCCGGCGACGTGGAGCTCGGCACCGAGGACAGTCTCGAAGAAGGCGACGCGGTGATCTACATCCTCCGCTACGCGACCGTTCAGTCGGCATTTCTGGGGTCTGCTGGATGAGCGATCTGCCCACCTGGCCGCCTGACCCGCCGGCACCGGTGGCGCCGCACGCTGCCTCTCACGCAACGGGCGGCGACGATGAGATTTCGCCCGCCTCGATAGGGGCGGCCACGCAAGCCGAAGTCGCGGCAAAGCAGGATTCGGCGACCGCGGCGACGGACGCGGAGCTCGCCGCCCACCAGGCAGACACCACAGCCGTTCACGGGATCGCTGACACTGCGGCCTTGGCCACGAAAGCCGAAGTCGCGGCAAAGCAGGATTCGGCGACCGCGGCGACGGACGCGGAGCTCGCCGCCCACGAGGCAGACACCACAGCCGTTCACGGGATCGCTGACACCTCCAAATTGGCGACGACCGCGTCACCCGGCGTGATGCCTGCGGTGATCGGGTGCCTTGCCAGGAAGACGGCCGGCCAGGAAATCAAAAAAGAAATCGTCACCGTCCTCTCTTGGTCGGGCACTGTCTACGACGACGGCGACTGCTGGGTTGTGGGCAACCCGACCCGCCTCACTGTCCCTGCTGGGCAGGGAGGTCTTTACGCGATCCAGTGGACGACGACGATCCTGCCTTCGTCGCTCAGCGGCGAGAAGGAGATATGGCTGCGGCTGAACGGCAATGAAAACCTGCGGATAGCCACGCAGGACTTCATCGGACCCCGCTGACATGCAGACGATCACGGCGATCGTGCGGCTCAGCGCCGGCGACTACGTGGAGTGCTGCGCTTACCTCGAAACCGCGGCTGCCGGTGAATTTGCTGACGACGAATACGAAGCTGGCGATGACCTGCAGCGCGTCACCTTCGAGCGGATTCGCTGATGCCCAACTTCGAGGGCACGGTCGTCAACCAACCGAGCACCAATAGCTGGCAGGTGCTTAGCTGCCCCGGCACGGTACGTCTCACATTCCAGGTCGCCAACGCAGGGATCATCTACCAGCTGGGTACCGGTTTCCCGGCGCCAGTCTTCGACGCCAAGGAGCAGCCGCTTCTCCCGGGCTTCCATCCGCGCGAGCGTGCAGTCGACGCAGTGCGGTTCAAATCGCTGGCAGCTGGCAGCCCGGCCCAGGTCTCGATCGAGACAGCCACCGGGGCGGAGATCGGATCGTGAGCGACAGCTCCTCGCCCCTGATGGGGATGCTGGTGGCGCCCGACGGGACGATCACCTACGACTTCAACGGGAACGTCCACGCGGACGCTTTCATTCTCGACGAGACCAACGCTGGCTTCATCGGCGATAAACCCACTGAAGTGGGTGAGCCCGGCGAGGAAGGCGACCCCAGGGAAAGCCCCGTTACGGAGAACGTGTTGTGGCTCGATGAGAGCGGCGAGATTCGAGAGCGGGTGACGGGCTATCGATACGAGTTCGTTGGCGACCCTAACCGGGAGCATGTGCTTGAGGCCTATGCCGAGACCCGGATCGTGGCCTCGGCCGGAGAAGAGCTACGGGTTCTCCTGGATGCTCTTGGGCGGTCGAGTTTTGTCCAGGCTGCGAACGAGGCGGTGGGCTTCAAGATCGCGTGCGGCGTCTGCACGTTCCCATTTACGGGGGGCGAATTCTCGACCTTCAAAACGATCGAACACGGCCTCGATGTAGTGCCGATCGCGGTGGTCTGCACGCCGCAGGACACAAGCATTTCGCCCGGGGTTGACAACTTCGCCAAAAAAACCTTTCGGGTGAATGGTCGCTACCGGAACAACGTAACCGGGACCGGCACGGGAACCTGGATTGCGATCGGAATCAAGACTGAATGAGGGGGTGAATCATGCCCAAGCCGAAGGGCCACAAGGCCAAGTGCGGCTGCCCAGTCTGCCGCCGGGTGAAGCGCAAAGGCCGCCGACGCCGCAAGCGCTAGCAGCTGCTCGAGCAACGTAATACGTCCGACGTCGCCGGTCGGCTCAACCGAAAGGAACCACCGTGCGGAAGCCCGGATACCTGACGAGCGAGTTCTGGCTCGTCTTCACCACCCTGACCCTGACCAACCTCGGCGCCCTGCCGGTGCCGGAAGGCCAACGCTGGATCGTCACGCTCGGCGGCATTGTCGGCTACGCGCTCGCCCGCGCGATCGCCAAGGTTGGCGGCCCCTCGATCGAAGCCGAGCAGCTGCCGGTGCACCCGGCCGACGTTGCGAGTGGCCAGGCACAGAAGCGCGAGCTCGCGAAGGACGCTAAGCGCGCCCAGGGCGACAGGGCCGGGCGCCGATGAGGCGGCCCCCCGAGATCCGCCGGGGCGAGCGGCTCCGCCCGCGGGTGCGGTTGCGGACCAGCTCGCCGAACGTCAGCGAGCGGTTGTCGGTGCCGCTCAACCTGCTCGTCCTCCACTCGACCGAGAGTCACAACCGTCCAGGCGACTCCGACCTCGCCGGCGTCGCTGGCTGGTTCGACAATCCAAGCGCTGACGCGAGCTGCCATGTCGTGGTCGACGCGGACGGGCACAGCGCCCGCTGCGTGCCCGATCGCCTGAAAGCGTGGCAAGTCGGCACCTACAACTCGGCGGCCTTGGGCATCGAGCAGATCGGCTTTGCTTCGCAGGGCTGGTTTGCCTGGCGGAAGTCCTGGCGGCAGATGCGCGAGTCGGCCCGCTGGCTCGCTCACTGGTCAATCCGCTACGGGATCCCGCTGCGGCGGGCGACCGTCGCCGGCGGCGCCGTCGTTCGCTCAGGCGTCACCACGCACGCCGAGCTCGGCGTCGAGGGCGGGGGGCACCACGACCCCGGCCCGTTCCCGTTCCACCGCGTCCTGTGGCTTGCGCGGGCTTATCGCGCCGCCCTCCTCGCGCGGACGTGACGATCCCGCTTCTGGCCGCCCTGCCAGCGTGGGCACAGGTGACGATCGCCCTGGCGGTGCCGCTGAATACCCTCATTGGCGTTGTCGGGGTGATCGCCGCCCGTCGCATCGTGTGGCGCTCACGTAGGGCACAGGGCCGCATGCGTCAACAAGGACGGCGGATCGCTGAGCTGGAAGAGGAGCTGGGTAGCCGGCGGAACGGGGCGGGCGCCTAGCGCGGCTTCTTGCCGCTGCCCTGGGGGAAGAATGCATCCACGGCAATCTTGCCGGCGGCCCACGCAAGGTTGCCCAGGAATACGCCGCTGCCGATGACGAGAGCTGCGCCCAAAGGCGTTAGTTCAACGAAGAGATCGGGCACGGCGGGCACCCTACAGCAACTGATTCCGTCCGGCGCGGCCTAAACACTGCCGGTCGATGGCTACTGCATTAGCCAACGACCGGCTTACGAATCGTAAGCGCGCGACCGGCGAGAACCGCTGGGGTCCGCTGAACCTGGAAGAGGTTGGCGAGGCCCTGCAGGGGACCAGGGAGAGAACGCTGCGGCGCGACTGCCTGGAGTCCCGAGATCGCGCCTATCGGTGGTGCGTGCGCAAGGCCCTCGGAGAGGGCAACCTGCGGTTCAGGACCACGATTACGCAGGCTGCTCGCGGCATGGGCTATCCGGTCGAGGGCGATCGCCGTGAAGACGAGCAGCGCTTTGGCAACAACGTCCGCCGGTGCCTCAACGACCTCCAAGCCGCGGGGCTGATTCAATGGGGTGGCGTGAAACGGCCAAACGGCCAGTGGCGCTGTATCGAGGTCTGCATGCCCGATAACCCCCAGCAACGCACGATAATGGTGGTTATGTCTACTTATGAGTCTCAGCCTGCGTCGGAGAGGGCAGATTCGAGCGCCTCGGTCGATTCGGGGGTGCCGAGCGGTTGCAGGCCGCTAGTGCCGGGCCCTTCGACTGCGAACGACGGCGTGCCGCTGAAGCCGAGCCGTTCGGCTTCAGCTGTGGTGGCGGCGACCTCGTCGAGCACGCGCTTGCTCTTGCGGTCGCTGTTCCACTTGGCGATGTCGGGCACGCCGGCGCCCCTGGCGATCGAGGTCAGGAATTCGTCGGTCACGTAGTCGGTGCGCTCGCTGCCCTGGTTCTTGTAGAAGAGCTCGACGAAGTTCCAGCCGCGTCCCTGCTCGCCGGCGGCGATCGCGGCGGCGCCGGCTGGTATCGACCGCGCGTCGATGATCTTGAAGTTGCGGAAGTCGAGCTTGGCTTCACCGCTGCGCACCTGGTTTTCGACAATGGGTGGCAGGATTTCTGCGGCGTAGCCTTTGCAGACCGGGCACTGCAGGTCGCCGAACTCGACCAGCATCACCTTTGCGCTGGGCTCGCCGAGCACCAGGCCGTCCTGCGCGATGCCGCTGAGCTGCTGCTTCACTTCGGCGACGCCCTCGAGGTCGCTGTCGCCGCCGCTGCTTTGGTTTTGGCTGACGACGATCAGCACCGCGACGACGACAAGCGCCAGGAAGGCCGCAGCGCTGCCGAGCTTGATCAGGCGCTGGCGGCGCTCCGCGGCGCCGGCCTGCTCGTCCTCGTGAAGCCGCTCTTCGCGACGCGCTTCTCGATCCTTGCGACCGCTCACGGCTCTCTACCCACGTAGACGAGCATGCGCGTCGCATTGGCAGCAAAGAGCAGCGTCATCAGCACGGCGCTGGCCACACACCACTGGCAGATCGCCTCGATCGTGAAGAGCTCCAGATAGGTCAGGTAGAGGCTGAAGGCGAAGCCGATCAGCGCCACGGCGAACCCCGTCATGCGAGCGCCGTCGCCGCGCAGCAGCGCGCAGGCGAGCAGCAACACGTAGCCGACGATGCCGAAGATCGCCACGTTGACGCCGAGCAGATGCGAGTAGGAGCTTTCGGCGACGGTCTGGCAGCCGTGGCCTCCGGCGATGCAGACCGGCGAGCCTCCACCGGAGTCGGCGATCGCGATGTAGGTGGCGACGCCGATGCCGAAGCTGGCGAGGAACGTCCCGATCCCCCGCAATGTCCCCTCGGCCGGCTTCATGCGCGGGACGCTAGTGGAAGCGGCTATGGAGAAGCTAAGTCCGCCGCGAAGGCGGCAATCTCGCGCGAGAGCCGGCCCCCCTGCCAGGCCAGCGGCGAGCGCCCCTCGGCCTCGCTGATCAGGCGCGCCCGCGGCAATCGCTCCGCGTAGGCGCGGGCGGTCTCGTAGGGGTGGCCGGGGTCGGCGTCGTCATGGCTCGCCACGACCAGAGCCGGGACGTCGAGGCCCTCCAGCTCGTCGAGGCTCTCGAAGGGCCGCGAGCGCGGCAGCTCATGCAGGGCAGCGACCAGGGCATCGAGGTGGCGGTGGCGCAGCATGCGCTCGCGGGTGAAGCGCAGGACCGAGTCGCGCCAGGCCGGGTCGATGCTCTGATTGCGGTCGACGTAGTCGACGAAGCCGTCGACGCCATCCTTCTCCAGCGCCGTGGCGAGGCCATCCCAGTAGTCCAGCGACTCGGCCGCGATGCTGCCGTCGTAGGCCGGTCCGATCACGACCAGACCGGCGACGCGCGCGGGATTGCGCAATGCGAAGGCGACCGCCGTGTGGGCGCCCATCGAGTGGCCGGCGAGGACGACAGGCCCCTCTCCTGCCTCGGCCGCGACCACCGCTTCCAGGTCGTCGACCAGCCGCGAGTATCCATAACCCTGGCCCCCGGGAGCCGGATCGGACTCGCCATGGCCGCGGGCGTCGTAGGCGATGACGGTGTGAGCTGCGCGCTCGAGCCGGCGCGAGCCGTGGACGACTGAGCCGCGGGTCGCGGTGATCCCGTGGCAGAGCACGATCGCCGGCCCCTCCCCCGCTGTCTCACCGCGGATCGCGGGCGCCTCGCCGACGCTGAAGGCGCGCGACTCGGCGCCGGCCATCAAGCCAGCGCGGCGAGGGCCTGCTCGAGATCGTCGACCGACTCGAAGCTGAGGCCGACCAGCGTCACCTTGCGGTGACGAATGATCCCCTCCTCGTCGATGACGAAGACGGCTCGCCGCACCATCGGCCCGGCGAGCACTCCGTAGGCCTTGGCGACCTGCTTGTCCTCGTCGGCGAGCAGCGGCACGTTGAGGCGCTTCTCCTCGGTGAAGCGCTCATGCGACTCGACCGACTGGGGAGAGATGCCGAGGACGTCGGCGCCAAGCTCGTCGAGGCGCTCGCCCTGATCGCGGTAGGAGCAGAACTGCTTGGTGCAGACCGCCGTGAAGTCGCCGGGATAGAAGGCGAGGATCAGCTTGCGACCGCGGTAGTCGGCGAGCCTGTAGGTCTTGCTGCCGGTGCCGGGAAGCTCGAAGTCGGGCGCTGCGTCTCCTACGTCGACCTTGGCCATCGGCTCAGACTAGTGCAGCGTGGCCGCTGCTAGCCCTTCTCGATCGTGATCTTGTCGATCAGCACCGTCTGTTTGGGTTTTTCTTCCGGGGTGCCGAGCTGGTCGATGCGGGCGACGACGTCATAGCCCTCGCTGACCTTTCCGATCAAAGCGTATTCGGGCGGCAGCCCGGCGTCGGGGGCGGTGACGACGTAGAACTGGCTCCCCGAGGTGCCGGGAGGCTCGGCGGAGCTCTTGGCCATCGCCACGATGCCCTTGGTGTAGGAGAGGTTCGCCGGTGGCTTCTCGACGACGCTGTAGCCCGGTCCGCCGGTACCGGTGCCGAGCGGGTCGCCGCCCTGGATGACGAACCCGGGCGCGATGCGATGGAAAGTGAGGTCGTCGTAGAAGCCTTCGTCGGAGAGGAAGACGAAGGAGTTGACCGTCTTCGGCGCTCGCTCCGTGTCGAGGGCGATCGAGAAGCTGCCGCAGCTCGTCTCGACCACCGCGGTCAGCGCTTCGCCGCTCTTCACCGTCTGCTTGGGCGTCTTGAAGCTGACCTTCTTCGGCGCTGGCGCTTCCACTTCCCTGCAGCCGCCGCTGCTCGTGGTGGCGGTCGACTCGTCGCTGCCGCTATCGCTATCGCCGCTGCGGCCGATCAGGATCGCCGCGACGACGCCGATCGCGACAAGCGCGAAGACGGCGAGGATGATCAAGCGACGGTCGGGCCCCTCCTGCATCGGCGGGATCCTAGGACATTCGCGGTCCTCGGCAGTTGCGATCATCGGCTCGTGCGACCTCCCCCGCTGACGCCGCTGGCCGCCGCGGTGCTCCACGTCCCCGTGCCGGAGCGGGTGCTGGAGATCGAGTGCGGCGACGGCGACGGGGTCTTCTTCCTCGCCCGCGAGTTCCCGGCGGCCCGCGTGCGTGGCGTCGATCGCTCTGACGACGCCGTTCGCGCCGCGACAGCCCGGGTCGGGCTCGACCCCGAGGGCAGGGTCGCCTTCAAGCAGGGCAAGCCGCGCTCCCTTCCCTACCCCGACGGCATGTTCGATCTCGTCGCCCAGACGCGCGGGACGCTCTACGTCGCTGAGGTGACCCGTGTCCTGCGTCCGGGTGGTCACCTGGTCTACGTTGAGAGACCGCGGTGGCGATGGCTGCGCTCGCGGCTGCCCAGCCTGAGCAGCGGCTTGCGGCGGCGCGGCTTCGAGGTGATCCACGCCGGTGAGGCGGCGGGCCTGCCCTTCTATGTGGGGCGCCTGCGCGCGGACGGACGGCCCGCGCCCGAATAGGCTGCCCTCTCGATGGCGATCGAGGGCATGCCGCTCACACTGTTGGTCAATCCTGCCTCCGCGCACGGGCGCACGCTGAAGCTGCTGCCCAAGGTCGAGCAGGAGCTCGACGCGCTGCGCGTCCCCTTCCGGGTCGAGCGCACCCGCGGGCTCGAGGACGGGGTCGAACGGGCGCTGCGCGCGGTCGAGGCCGCCGAGCTGCCGGTCGTGGTCAGCGGCGACGGCCTGGTCGGCGCTGTCGGCGGCGCGATGGCCGGCGCCGATACCCCGCTGGGAATCATCCCCGGCGGGCGCGGCAACGACCTCGCCCGGGTGCTCGGCATCCCCGAGGATCCCGCCGAGGCGGTCGCCGTGATCGTCGCGGGCGAGACGCGCCGAATCGACGTCGGCGAGGCCAACGGCAAGCGCTTCCTCGGCATCGTCAGCATCGGCTTCGACTCGGAAGCCAACCGACTGGCCAACGAAACCGGTGTCCTGCGCGGCAGCCTGGTCTATGCCTACGCGGCTCTGCGCACCCTGCTGAGCTGGAAACCGGGACGTTTCACCGTGCGCGTCGACGATGAGCGAGTCCGCTTCACCGGCTACTCGGTCTCGGTCGCCAACAACAGCGCCTTCGGGGGCGGCATGTACGTCGCCCCCGACGCCGAGCTCGACGACGGCGAGTTCGACATCGTCACCGTCGGCGAGGTCGGCAAGCTGCGCTTCGTGGGTAACCTGCCGAAGGTGTTCAAGGGCACCCATGTGAACGAGGACGAGGTGCGCGTCTTCCGCGCTTCGCACCTGGAACTGAGCGCCAGCCGGCCCTTTCCGGTTTACGCCGACGGCGAGCACCTCACCGACCTTCCCGCCTCGCTGCGCATCCTGCCTCGCGCGCTCAGCGTCCTCGTGCCGCCAGCGGCCGGGGACTGACGCCTTGGCGCCCGACCAGGAACCCCGCCGGCCGTCGAACGGGGCGCTGTTCGCGGCAAAGCTGGCCACCGCCCGCGCGGTCGGCGCGGCGAGCAGGGCCAGCGGTCGCGGTGGCGGCACGACGCTGCCGGGCCGGATGCTGCTGCGCATGCAGCCCGACGCGCTGGCACGGCTCGGCACGCGGCTGGACGGTGGCACGACCCTGATCAGCGCCACCAACGGCAAGACGACGACGGCGGCGATGATCGCCGCCGCGCTGGAGGCCGACGGCCGCCAACCGGTCCACAACCGGGCAGGGTCGAACATGACCTGGGGCGTCGCTACGGCGCTGCTCGAGCAGCGCGGCAACGAGGGCCTCTTCGAGGTCGACGAGGCCTGGCTCTCGAAGGTGGCCGCCCAGCTCGATCCGGCTGTGATGGTGCTCGGCAACCTCTTCCGCGATCAGCTCGACCGCTACGGAGAGATGGAGACGCTGGCCGCCGACTGGGCGAGAACCGTCGCCGCGCGGACCGGGCGGAGCCGCTTCGTGCTCAACGCCGACGACCCGACGATCGCCGACCTGGGTCGCGACGATGCCGGAGAGCCTCGCGAAGGGGTCGTCTACTTCGGTGTCGAGGATGTCTCGCAGGCACTGCCGGAGCTGCAGCATGCCTTCGACGCGAAGCATTGCCGGCGCTGCGGCCATCCCTACGCGTACGAGCGGGCCTTCGTCGGCCACCTCGGCCACTACTCGTGCTCCAACTGCGCTGCGCAGCGGCCCCGGCCCGACGTAGCGGCAACCGAGATCGAGCTGCTCGGCATGGACGGCTCGAGGGTGACCATGCGCACTCCCCTCGGCCCGCTGCGACTCGAGCTCCCCCTCCCCGGCCTCTACAACGTCTACAACGCCCTGGCGGCGGTCGCCACCGCGATCGAGCTGGGCATCGCGCCGGAGCGGATCGCCTCGGCGCTGGCCGCGATGCGGGCTGCCTTCGGCCGAGTCGAGACGATCGCGATCGGCGATCGGCGCCTCTCGATTCTCCTGATCAAGAACCCGGCCGGGGCCAACGAGGTCCTGCGCACCTTGCGCCTGGAGGCAGGCGACGGCGGCCTCGATCTCTGGATCGCGCTCAACGACCGCATCGCCGACGGGCGCGACGTCTCCTGGATCTGGGACGCCGACTTCGAGTTGCTCGAGGGCGCCGTGCGCCGCGTCGTCTGTACGGGCACGCGGGCCGCCGAGCTGGCTGTGCGCCTCAAGTACGCCGGCCTGCCGGTCGAGGCGATCGAGGTCGATGGCGGGATCGAGGCTTCGCTCGATCAGGCGCTCTCGGCGGCCGATGGCCGGCTCTTCGCCCTGCCC
Organism: uncultured Solirubrobacterales bacterium; assembly: GCA_963718775.1. Taxonomy (GTDB): domain Bacteria; phylum Actinomycetota; class Thermoleophilia; order Solirubrobacterales; family 70-9; genus VRUE01. The sequence goes on from OY970377.1 coordinate 71,731, forward strand.
ACCTACACGGCGCTGCTGGAGCTGCGCAAGCTGCTGGCCTCGCGTGGATTGGCCAAGGAGTTCTGGCAATGAGCGAGGTGATCTGGCACGACGTCGAGTGCGGCAGCTACCGCGCCGATCTGGCCCTCTGGGAGGAGCTCGCCGGGGACGCCGGCGGGCCGGTTCTGGAGCTTGGCTGCGGGACCGGCCGCGTCGCCCTGCACTTGGCGCGGCGCGGCTTCGCGACGGTCGGGCTCGACAGCGACGCCGAGCTGATCGCCTCGCTGCGCGAGCGGGGCGCCGGCCTGCCGCTGGCGACCGTCGTCGCCGACGCTCGCGACTTCAGGCTCGACCAGCAGGTGGCGCTGGCGATCGCCCCGACCCAGATGCTGCAGCTGCTGCCCGAGGCCGCCGAGCGCCTCGCCTGCCTGCGCTGTGTTGCCGCGGCCCTGCGGCCCCGCGGGCGATTCGCCGCGGCCATCCTCGAAGGCATGCCGGAGCCCGACGGCGCGCCGCCGCCGCTTCCCGACGTGCGCGAGGTCGACGGCTGGGTCTACTCGAGCCTGGCCGTCGAGGCCGCCGTGGCGCCGGGTGAGATCGTCGTCCATCGCCTGCGCCAGACGGTCTCGCCGAGCGGTGAGCTCGGCGAGGAGCCGAACGCCGTGCGGATCGCCACCTTCCCGGCAGCGCAGCTCGAGGAGGAGGCGGCGCTCTGCGGCTTGCGGCCGGTCGAGCGCCGCGAGATCCCCGCCACCGACATCCACGTCGGCTCGACTGTAGTCGTGCTCGAGAAAGGGCCCTGATGGAGCTGCGCCTGCTTTCCCTCTACCCGGAGCAGATGAACATCTACGCCGACCGCGGCAACATCCTCTTCCTGCAGCGCCGTTGCGAGTGGCGCGGGATCGGCTTCAAGCATGCCGTCGCGGGGCCGGGAGAGCGCTTCGACCCCAGCGAGCACGACTTCGTCTACCTCGGCGGCGGCCAGGATCGCGATCAGCGCGCCGTCGCCGCCGACATGGTCGAGAGCAAGCGAGAGGCGCTCGCCGACGCGGTCGGGGACGGCGCCGTCGTGCTTGCCGTCTGCGGTGGCTACCAGTTGCTGGGCGGCAGCTACGAGCTCGGCGACGAGCGCCTGCCGGGCCTCGGCCTGGTCGAGCTGGAGACCGTGCGCCGGCCCGGGCCGCGGCTGATCGGCAACGTCGCGATCGAGGTCGATCTGGGCGGCGGCCCGCAGACCGTGGCGGGATTCGAGAACCACGGCGGCCGCACCTTCCTCGGCCCCTCGGCCGAGCCCCTCGGCCGGGTCCTCCAGGGCTTCGGCAACAACGGCGAGGACGGCTTCGAGGGCGTGCGACGCGACAACCTGGTCGGCACCTACCTGCACGGCCCGCTGCTGCCCAAGAACGCCTGGCTCGCCGACCATCTGATCGCGCTCGCCCTGCAGCGGCGCTACGGAGAGCGCCCGGACCTGGAGCCCCTCGACGACACGCTCGAGCGCGCCGCTCACGAGTCGGCCCGGCGGGCTGCCTGGGCTGAGCTCGCTGCTCTAGCGGCCGCTGGAGCCGAAGCCGCCGTCGCCGCGGGCCGACTCGGCCAGGGCCGCGGTCTCGACCGGCTCGGCGAGCGCGATCGGCACGATCACCAGCTGCGCGATCCGGTCGCCCGGCTCGACCCGGAAGATCGTCGGCCGGGTCGGTGTTGAGCAGCAGCACCCGCAGCTCGCCCCGGTAGCCGGAGTCGATCAGGCCGGGGCTGTTGACCAGGGCGATGCCGTGCTTCTTGGCCAGTCCCGAGCGCGGCAGGACCAGTCCGGCATGCCCGTCGGGAATCTCGACGCGCGACCCCGGTGCCGACGCTCCAGCGCTCGCCGGGCCCGATGTGAGCCGGCCTCGCAGGCGTAGAGATCGAGCCCCGCGTCGCCGTCGTGCGCCCGCGTCGGCAGGACCGCGTTCGTCCTGCAGCTTGGCGACGGGCAGCTCCACGGCGCCAACCCTAGATGACTAGGCCACGGCGAGATCGTCGAAGCGGTGCAGCTCGGCGACCGGCACCTTGGCGCGGACGAGGACGCCGTCGTCGCGCTCGGTGCGCTCGAGGTCGCCGGCGATCTCGTGCAGCTCGTGCAGGCGCGCCGCCCTCGGCGTAGGGGATCAGCAGCTCGACCTCGGCCAGGGTGTCCTCGAAGGCGGCCTCGACCCGCTCGCGCAGCTCGTCCAGTCCCTCGCCGTCGAGCGCCGAGACCAGGACGGCGTCGGGGTGGCGCAGCAGCACCTCGGCGCGCTCCTCCTCGTCGAGCAGGTCGGCCTTGTTGAGGACGAGCAGGCGCGGCTCTCTCGCCGGCGCCGATCTCCTCGAGCACCTCGTCGACCGCCGCGCATGTCGGCCAGGCGCCGCTCCTCGCGGCGCGGCGGCGTCGACGACGTGCAGGATCAGGTCGGCGAGCACGGTCTCCTCCAGCGTCGCCTTGAAGGCCTCGACCAGCTGGTGGGGCAGCTTCTCGATGAAGCCGACGGTGTCGGTCAGCAGGTAGTCGCGGCCGGAGAGCTCGACGCTGCGGGTGGTCGGGTCGAGCGTGTGGAAGAGCCTGTCCCCCACCCCGACCTCGGCGCCGGTCAGCGCGTTGAGCAGGGTCGACTTGCCGGCGTTGGTGTAGCCGGCGAGGGCGACGCGCGGCAGCGAGGAGCGCTCGCGCCGGGCGCGCATCACGCCGCGGTTGCGCTCGAGCCGAGTCGAGGCGGCGGCGCAGCGCGGCGATCCGGTCGCGGGCGAGGCGGCGGTCGGTCTCGATCTGGCTCTCGCCCGGGCCCCTGGTGCCGATGCCGCCGTCCATGCGGCCGGCGCCGAGGCGCTCGAGGTGGGTCCAGAGCCCCCGCATGCGGGCCATGTTGTATTCGAGCTGGGCCAGCTCGACCTGCAGCTTGCCCTCGGCCGAGTGGGCGTGGTCGGCGAAGATGTCGAGGATCACCGCGGTGCGGTCGATCACCGGCACGCCGAGCGCCGCCTCGAGGTTGCGCTCCTGGCGCGGCGCCAGCTCGTCGTCGCAGGCGACCAGGTTGGCGTCGCAGGCGGCGATCTCGGCCTTCAGCTCGTCGAGCTTGCCGCGGCCGACGTAGCGGTCGGGGTCGGGCTTCTCGCGCTGCTGCACGGCCTCGCCGGCGGTCGCGACGCCGGCGGTGCGCAGCAGCTCCTTCAGCTCGGCGAGCGGATCGCCCTCCTCGCGGCCGCTGGTGATGCCGATCGCCAGCGCCCGCTGGCGCGCCCGCGGGTTGGAGACGCCGGCGCCGTTGGCGCCGTAGCGCGTCTCCGCCTTGCGTCCGTTTCTCGATCGCTGCACCTCGTCCGATTGTAGGTGGATGTCCAATCCGGTTAGGGTTGCGCGCCGTGAAGGTCTTCGTGACGGGAGCGACGGGCTTCATCGGCGGCGAGGTCGCGCGCCAGCTGCGCGCCCGCGGCGACGAGGTCGTCTGCCTGGTGCGCAGCCCCGAGAAAGCGACGAAGCTGACCGAGCTCGGCTGCGAGCTGGTCAGCGGCGACCTCGGCGACGCGGAGGCGATGCGCGCCGGCATGGAGGGCTGCGACGGCCTCGTCCACGCCGCGGCGATGTACGAGGTCGGCATCCCGGCCAAGCAGCACCCGGCGATGTACGAGGCCAACGTGATCGGCAGCGAGCACGTGCTGCAGGCGGCGCAAGAGGCGAAGGTGGGCAAGATCGTCTACGTCTCGACCGTCGGCACCTTCGGCAACACCCACGGCAAGGTCGTCGACGAGAGCTACGAGCACCCCGGCAAGGAGTTCACCTCCTACTACGAGGAGACCAAGCTCGAGGGGCAGCGGATCGCCAAGCGGATGATCGACGAGGAGGGCCTGCCCTGCACGATCGTCCAGCCCGGCGGCGTCTACGGCCCCGGCGACGAACTCGCAGGTCGCCGACCTGCTGAAGGAATTCTTCGCCGGCCGGCTCTTCCTGCTGCCCTTCCCCGAGCTCGGCATCTGCCTCACCCACGTCGAGGACATCGCCGGCGGCATCCTGCTCGCCCTCGACAAGGGCAAGGCCGGCGAGACCTACGTGATCAGCGGGCCGGCGACGACGATGCGCGAGGCGATCGAGACGATCGCCAAGGTCAGCGGCCGCAAGGCGCCCAAGCGCGCACATGCCGACCGCGCTGATGAAGGCGATGACCCCGATCGGGCCACTGGTCGGCAAGATGATCGGCCAGCCGCCGAACCTGCGCGAGCTGATCTCCTCCGCCGACGACGTCACCTTCTGGGCCAGCAACGAGAAGGCGAGCCGCGAGCTCGGCTACGCCCCGCGCGGCATGGAGGAGGGCATCCGCCAGACGCTCGAAGCCGACGAGCGCTTTCCCGACCCCGAGCAGCTCGCCTGAGCACGCGAGCTCCGCTCGACCTGGCGATGCGCGTCATCGACGTCATGCACCTCGGGCGACCGCACGTGATCGGCTGCTGGGAGGTCGACGGCGCGCTCGTCGACCCCGGGCCGCAGTCCTCGATGGAGACGCTGCTGGAGGCGCTCGGCGACGAGCAGCCGCGGGCGATCCTGCTCACCCACATCCACCTCGACCACGCGGCCGCGACCGGCGCCCTGGTGCGGCGCTGGCCCGAGCTCGAGGTCTACGTCCACGAGCGCGGCGCCCCTCACCTGATCGACCCCTCGAAGCTGCTGGCCAGCGCCGAGCGCCTCTACGGCGACCAGATGGAGCGCCTCTGGGGTGAGATCGTGCCGGTGCCCGAGGCGAACGTGAAGCCGCTCGCCGGCGGCGAGGACGTGCTCGGCATGCGCGTCGCCTACACGCCCGGCCACGCCTCCCACCACGTCTGCTACCTGCACGAGGAGAGCGGCACGGCCTTCGTCGGCGACGTCGCCGCGGTCCGCATCCCGCCCTCCAACCTGATCGTCCCCCCCACGCCGCCGCCGGACATCGACATCGAGACCTGGCTCGACTCGATCGCGATCGTCGAGTCCTGGCGCCCCGAGCGCCTCGCGCTCACCCACTTCGGCGCGATCGACGACCCGATCGAGCACCTCGAGGCGTCCGCGAGCGCCTGCGCGAGGAGGCCGACCTCGCCCGCGAGCTCTCCGAGGAGGACTACGAGCGCCACCACCGCGACGCAGGTCGCCGAGAGCGCCGACCCGGAGACCGCCGCCGAGCTGATCCAGTGCGTCCCGCCCCAGTACCAGTGGCGCGGCCTGGACCGCTACTGGCGCAAGCGCGCCGAGAGAAGCGACCGCGTCGGCGGCTAGCGTGTTGCTGTCCGCGTGGGTGCGGGCGTCTCGTCAAGCGAACGTGGGGAGCTGAAAGTGAGCCCAAGGATCAGTCGATCGTCGTTCCGCATCGCCACCTGCCTCGTCGTCGCAATCATGGCTGCGCTCGGTTTGGCCGCCTGCGGCGACTCCGAGGAGACCCAGAGCCTTACCTTCACCCTCAGCGGCGACGGCAAGAGCGCCAAGATCAGCGGGCCCTCGAGCGCCGAGACGGGCCTGGCCGAGATCACCTTCACCAACGAACGCAAGGGCGAAGGCGACCTGCAGCTGATCCGGGTCGAGGGCGATCACTCGCGCCGAGGAAGTGGTCGAAGGCCTGGAAGCCGCGCACGGCAGGCAAAGCCTTCCCCGACTGGTTCTTCGCCGGCGGCGGCGTCGGCGCCACGGCCGCGGGCAAGAGTCAGACCGTGACCCAGGTGCTCGAGCCCGGGCACCTACTACGCGTTCAACACCGAAGGCAGCCAGGACCAATCCGATCCCGCTTCGGTCCCGGCCGTGGAAGTCACCGGCGACGAGCTCCGACGAGACGGTCGAGGCCGACGCGACGGTCGAGGCCTTCGAGTACGGCTTCGAGGCCGATCAGCCTGCTCGGCGGGCAAGACCGAGATCGCCTTCGACAACACCGGCGCCCAGCCCCACCATCTGCTCGCCGCGCCCCTGCTCGGCGACAACACGGCCGAGGACGTCGAAGCGGCCTTCAAAAGCGAAAAAGGCAAACCGCCGTTCGACGAAAAAGGCTTCCAGTCGACGGCCGTCATCGAAGGCGGCGAAGGCCAGCTGGTCACGCTCGACCTGAAGCCGGGTCGCTACGTGCTCTTCTGCTTCATCACCGACCGCCAGGGCGGCCCGCCCCACGCCCTCAAGGGCATGGTCGACGAAGTAGAGGTTCGGTAGGCGCCCCTAGGCGAGGTGCTCGCGCATGCGCTCGACGGCCTCGGTGATGCGGTCGTCGGGCGTGGTCAGCGAGATGCGGAAGAAGCCCTCGCCGCTGGGCCCGTACATCGAGCCCGGCGAGACGACCACGGCGGCCTCTTCGAGGACCAGCTCGGAGAAGGAGGTCGAGGTGTGGCCCTCGGGGACCGGCGCCCAGACGTAGATCGTGCCCTTCGGGGCGCTGACCTCGACGCCGATCTCGCGCAGCGCGCCGACGACGAGGTCGCGGCGACGGACGTAGGTCTCGTTCATCCGCTCCAGCGGGCCGCTCGGGCCCTGCAGGGCGGCGACGCCGGCCATCTGCACGGCCTCGAAGAGGCCGGAGTCGACGTTGGTCTTCAGCCGCCAGTAGGTCTGCACGGCCTCGGCGTTGCCGAGGATCGCGGCGCAGCGCCAGCCGGTCATGTTGAAGCCCTTGGAGAGCGAGAAGACCTCGACGCCGACCTCCTTGGCCCCGGGCGTGGCGAGGAAGCTCGGCGCCACGTAGCCGTCGTAGGTCGTCTCCGAGTAGGCGTTGTCGTGGACGACGAGGATCTCGTGCTCGCGGGCGAAGGAGACGACCATCTCGAAGAAGCCCTCGGGGACGACGGCGCCGGTCGGGTTGTTGGGGAAGTTGATGAACATCAGCCGCGCCTTGGCGGCGACCTCGGCCGGCACGGCGCTGAGGTCGGGGGCGAAGCCCAGCTCGGGCACCAGCGGCAGCAGCTCCGGCGTCGCGCCGGCGAGGATCGGGCCGCCGGTGTAGACCGGGTAGCCGGGGTCGGAGGCGAGCGCGACGCCGCCGGGGTCGAGGAAGGCGAAGCAGAGGTTGTAGATGCACTCCTTGGCGCCGATCGCCGGGATCACCTCGCTTTCGGGGTCGATCTCGACCCCGAAGCGGCGGTCGTAGAACTCGGCGAAGGCCTCGCGGAACTCGGCCCGGCCGCGGTTGCTCGGGTACTTCTGGTTGCCGGGCTCGGCGACCGCCTCCTGCATCGCCGCGACGACGTGCGGGTAGGTCGGTTCGTCGGGGTCGCCGATGCCGAGGCTGATCACGTCGATGCCGGCGGCGCGCTTGTCGGCGATGCGCCGCTCGAGCTCCTGGAACATGTAGGGAGGCATCGCCTCCAGGCGCTTGGACGGATCGGAGATTCCCATGGGCGCGGAAATCTAGTCGTCCAGCTCGGCGAGCGCGCTGAGCAGCTCAGGCGAGAGCTCGCCGGAGCAGATCGGCTCGGCCCAGCCGCTCAGGCGTGACGTCGAGGTCAGTCGAGATCTCGACCTCGAGCTCGCCGCCGTCGAGCTCGACCACGATCGGGCTCGGCGCGCCGCGCAGGAAGGCGGTGACCGCGGCGCCGCTGGCGCCGGTGCCGGAGGAGAGCGTCTCCCCCACGCCGCGCTCGAAGATCCGCGCCCGCACCCGGCTGCCGTCGATGCGCAGAAGAAGGAGACGTTGGTGCGGTTCGGGAAGAGCTCGTGGCCTTCGATCGGCGGCCCGATCGCGCCGAGGTCGAGGCTCCTCCAGCTCCTCGCCGACCTCGATCGCGCACTGCGGGTTGCCGATCGAGACGTGCTGGAAGTCCCACTCGCGACCGCCGGCGCTCAGCGTGCCGGCGCCGTCGGCCCGCCCGACGGGAAAGTCCTTCGACGTCGTCGACGGCGCGCCCCATCTCGACCGAGCAGGTCCGCTCCGAGGTGATCGTCGGCGTGATCGGCCCTGCCACGGTGCTGGATCGAGAAGGTGTCGGCGTCGGTCCAACCGTGACGGCGCAGGTAGAGGATCGCCTCCCGCGCCCCGTTGCCCGAGAGCTCGGCCTCGGAGCCGTCCGGATTGAAGATCCGCAGCGCGGCGACGAACTCGGGGTCGTCGCTGCGCGAGAGCAGCAGCACCCCGTCGGCGCCGATCCCGAAGTGCGGATCGCAGAGCCAGCTGCGACCCGCGGCGCGGTCAGCTCCCAGGGGAGCCCCTCCGCCTCGACGATCAAGTAGTCGTTGCCCAGCGCCTGCCACTTCTCGAATCTCACGCGCGCAGACCCTAGTGAGCCGCGGCCAGCGCCGGGGCGCGCTCGCGCAGCCGCACGCGCAGCCCCTTGGGGCTCATCGTGAAGCCGAGCAGCTCGGTGACCGGCCCGGCCGAGGGGTCGAGCTCGATCTCGAAGTTGCGGGCGATCATCCCCAGCGCCGTCTTCGCCTCGAGGAAGGCGAGGTTGCGGCCGGGGCAGAAGCGCGGCCCGGCGCCGAAGGTCGAGGAAGGACTTCTGGTCGGGCACGGCGAGCTCGTCGTCGTCCTCCAGCCAGCGCTCAGGCCGGAACTCGTCCGGCTCGCTCGACGCTCGCGCAGGCCGGCGTAGGCGGTGCAGGAGCAAGAGCCGCGTGCCGGCGGGGACGCGAACGCCGCCGACCTCGGTGTCGGCGAGCGGCTCGACGCCGGTGATCGGGACGACCGGCGGTCAGCCGCATCGACTCGCGCAGCACGCCCTCGCCGTAGCGGAAGCCCTGCGACCGTGTCGTACTCGGTCGCGAAGGGCTGCTCGCCGAGCACCTCGCTCGCCTCCTCGGCCCAGCGCGCCTGGATCTCCGGGCGGCGAGGCCATCGACCAGATCGTCCAGGCCATCGAGTGCGAGGTCGTGTCCTCGCCGGCGAGCAGCAGGGTGAAGACGTTGCCGACGATTTCCTCGTCGCTGAAGGTGCCGTCGTTTTCCTGGGCGGCGATCATCCCCTCGAGGAAGTTCTCGCGGCGACTCGCGCAGCTCCGGCCTGGCTCGCGATCCGCTTCCGGGTCTCGTCCATGAAGGTCAGGACCGCCTTGTGGATCTCGGCGACGCGAGCGGTCGAGCGCGCGATCCGCGGGCAGCTTGAACCAGCGCCAGTACGGCACCGGCGCGAACAGCCGCCGGTTGGTGGCATGTGGAAGACCCGATGAAGGTGGTCCTGCAGCTCGCCGTCGCCGCGCTCGAGCGTGTTGAGGTCATGGCCGAAGGCCAGCGCCGAGGTGACGTCGACGGTGAACGAGGAGAGCGCTTCGCCGATCTCGAAGGCCTGTCCGTCGCGCGCGGCCGCGCTGGAGCCTGCGATGGAGCCGCTCGGTGCAGGTGCTGACGACCTCGAAGTAGCGCTGCAGGTGGTTGCTGTTGAGCGCGGTCACCGCCAGTCGCCGCATGCCGGCGCCAGTCGTCGCCCTCGGCGGCGAAGACACCCGCGAACCCCATCTCTTCGCTGATTTCGAGAATCTCGCTCCAGCGCCGGAACCCGTCGGGACGGTCGCGCAGGACCTCGTTGAGCACATCGGCGTCGCCGATCACCACGATCCGTCGCGGGCCGAGGTCTGAAGCGGTACATCGGGCCGAATTCCTCGCACCACTTCTCGGCGGTCTGGTGCATGGTCTGCGGCCGCACCTGGCAGCGCGTTGCCGATCACCGGCAGCCCCTTGGGCCCAGGCAGATCGGAGATCGAGCGCGTCGCCATGACGGGCGCCAGTGTCTCAGAGTCAGGAATCCTTGGCCAGTCGCGCGGCAATCTCACCAGCGATCTCGGCGTCGTCGCGGTCGCCACGATCGATCCACTCGAGGTTCGGGATCTTGCGCATCCAGGTGAGCTGACGCCGCGCGTAGTTGCGCGAGCGCTTCTGCATCAGCTCGAGGTCACCGCCGAGCACTTCGTCGAAGCCGAGCGCCTTGCGGGCGGTCCGCGACGGCCCGGCCTCCTCAGCCCTGACGACCTCCTCGCGCGCCCCCGCCGCGACGATCGCCTCGGTCCGAGCATCGATCCGCTCGTAGAGCCTCTCCCGCTCCATGTCGAGCCCAAAGATCGTCGTCGGATGCCGCGTCTGCGGCGACCACAGCTCGGAGTCCTCCGGATCTTCCGGCGGCGCCTTGACCAGCGACAGCTCCGCCAGCGCGGCCCGCAGATAGAACCCGGTCCCCCCCACCACGATCGGCCGCCGCCCCGCCTCCAGCGCCTCATCGATCTCCGCATGAGCCAGCGGCATGTAGTCCCGACCGATTGAAGGCCTCGGAAACCGGCACGAACCCGACCAGCCTGTGCTCCAAGCGCCGCCTGCTCCTCAGCAGTAGCGACCCCGGTGAGCACGCGAGAGCCCCTCGTAGACCTGCAGCGCATCGCAGGAGATCGCCACCGGATCCTCACCGCGCTTCCGAAGCTCCTCCGCAAGCGCGATGGCGACGCCGGTCTTGCCGACCCCGGTCGGACCAAATATGGCGACCACGTCGAGGAGCTTCCGAATAGGGGTGTCGGGTAGCCCGAACGGCTTGTACTTTTTCGCCAAACGGCTGGCGGACGACTAGCTCCGCCTCACCGAAAAAGTTGAGTGAGGGACTGCCCGCACCCCTCCGAGCAGTTGCGAGGTGCGTCCGCGATCTCGACGTCGACGAGACTCTGACCCGCGCTGCGGCACGGTCGCCCTTCGAAGTTGACAGCCTTGTTGTGCCGCGTCCGCCCGCGCAGTCTCGTCTCGTCGGTCCGACTCGTGCCTTCGACGAGCACCTCCATCTCCCGCCCGACGAACCGCTGCGCCCGTTCCGTGGCCCGCCGCTGCACCAGCTCGACGAGCCGCTCCATCCGCTCGACCTTGACCGGATGATCGGGACCTGCCCGTCCATCTCGGCCGCCTCGGTTTCGCGCCGCGGCGAGAAGACGAAGGTGAAGGCGCTGTCGTAGCCGACCTCGTCGACCACTTCGAGCGTCTCGTCGAAGTCCGCCTCGGTCTCGCCGGGGAAGCCGACGATGATGTCGGTCGTGATCGCGCAGTCGGGAACGTGCTCGCGGATCAGCGAGACGCGGTCCATGTAGCGCTGACGGTCGTAGGTGCGGCGCATGCGCTTGAGGATGGCGCTGGAGCCCGACTGCAGCGGCAGGTGGATGTGCTCGCAGACGGACGGCAGTTCCGCGTGGGCGCGGATCACGTCCTCCTTCATGTCCTTCGGGTGCGGGCTGGTGTAGCGGATGCGGTCGATCCCCTCGACCGCGTCGACTCGCGCCAGCAGCTCGGCGAAGCCGATCCGGGACTCGCTCGGCAGGTCGCGCCCGTAGCTGTTGACGTTCTGCCCCAAGCAGGGTGATCTCGCGCACACCGTCGGCGGCAAGCGCCTCGGCCTCGACGAGCAGCTCGCCGGGGTCGCGGCTGACCTCGCGCCCGCGGGTCGAGGGCACGATGCAGTAGGCGCACTTGCAGTTGCAGCCCTGGGAGACCTGCAGCCAGCCCTGAAACTCGCGCACCCGTCGGGTCGGCAGATGAGCCGGAGAAGTCCTCGAACTCGAAGTAGCCCTGGGCGCTCAGCGAGTCGGAGTTGAGGAACTCGGCCAGCTTGTGGATCTGGCCGGGGCCGAAGGCGACGTCGACGAAGGGGAAGCGCTGGAAGACCTCGTCCTTGACCGACTGCGCCCAGCAGCCGCCGACGCCGACCACGCGCTCGGGGTCTTCGGACTTGAGCCGCTTCGCCTCGCCGAGGTGGGCGATGAAGCGGTTGTCCGCCGACTCGCGGATCGAGCAGGTGTTGAAGAGGATCAGGTCGGCGCCTTCGCGATCGGGCGCCTCCTCATAGCCCAGCGACTCGAGCATGCCGCGCATGCGCTCGGAGTCGTGCACGTTCATCTGACAGCCGAACGTCGTGACGTGGTACCGCTTACCGCTCCTCATAGGGCGAGGTTAGCGCCCGAGTGGGGTTATTTGACTGTCAACGTGCCGGTCATGCCAGCTTCGGCATGACCGGGGACGGTGCAGAGGAAGGTGTAGGTGCCCGGGGTGAGGTCGACGCTCACCGAGGCTTTGCCTTCGGTGATCGTTTCGGTCGTGGCAAGCTCTTTGCCGTCCTGTTCGATCGCGACGTTGTGTTCGAGCGCTGCCGGGTTGTCGAAGTCGATCGTGACCTCACCAGGCTTGCTGGTCAGTTCCGTGGTGTCGAAGGCGAGGTCAGTTGGGGAGGCGGCAAGCTGAAGAGTGTCGCCGGGGCCTTCGGCTGCGGCTTTGGGCTTCGGCGCCGACTCGGTTTCCGGCGCGGCTTCGACCGGCGAGGACTCCTCTTTGGTGATTTCCTCACCCGCCTTCTCGAACTCCGCCGCCTTGGCCACTTCCTCGTCCTGGGCGTGGAGGACCGAGAAGGTCGTCGTGGCGCCGATCAGGGCGACGAACCAGAGCGCTACGAGCGGAGCGGCGCGTCCGGGGAACTTCTGGGACCGCAGCCCGATGAAGCTGATCGCCACCGCGGAGACCGCGAGGGCGATGCCGCAGACGTAGAAGAGGTCGCCGTTGCTCATTTGCGCGCGAATCCTATCCAGTGACCAGCAGGCGTCGTCAGACGCCCCTACGCGGCCTCGGCCACGGGGGGCGCCGCCTCGGCGAGAGCCTCTTCCGCGGGGGCTGCATCGGCGCCGATGCCAAGCGCAGCGCGGATCTTGTCCTCGATCTCGCTGGCGATCTCGGGGTTCTCGGCGAGGAACTGCTTGGCGTTGTTGCGCCCCTGGCCGAGCCGCGTCTCGCCGTAGGAGAAGAAGGCGCCCGACTTGCGGACGATGTCGTGCTCGATGCCGAAGTCGAGCAGCTCGCCTTCGCGCGAGATCCCCTGGCCGTACTCGATCTCGAACTCGGCCTGGCGGAACGGCGCGGCGCACTTGTTCTTGACGACTTTGACCCGCACCCGGTTGCCGACTGCCTCGGTGCCGTCCTTGAGGGTCTCGATGCGGCGGATGTCGAGCCGCTGCGAGGCGTAGAACTTCAGCGCCCGCCCTCCTGGTTGAGTCTCCGGCGAGCCAAACTGGACGCCGACCTTTTCGCGGATCTGGTTGGTGAAGACGCAGACCGTGTTGGTGCGGTTGAGGTTGCCGGCCAGCTTGCGCATCGCCTGCGACATCAGGCGCGCCTGCAGGCCGACCGTCTGATCGCCGATCTGGCCGTCGAGCTCGGCCTTCGGCGTCAAGCGCCGCGACCGAGTCGATCGCGACCACGTCGACCGCGGCGGAGGCGATCAGGCGGTCGGCGATCTGCAGCGCCTGCTCGCCGTAGTCGGGCTGGGAGACCAAGCAGCTCGTCGGTGTCGACGCCGATCGCCCGGGCGTAGATCGGGTCCATCGCGTGCTCGGTGTCGATGAAGACGCAGACCCCGCCCTTGGCCTGGGCCTCGGCGATGATGTGGTAGATCAGCGTCGTCTTGCCCGAGGACTCCGGGCCGAAGATCTCGACGATCCGGCCTCGTGGCACTCCACCGATGCCAAGCGCCAGGTCGAGCGCGACGGCGCCGGTCGGAATCGCTTCGACCGGCAGCCTGCTGTCGGCGCCGAGACGCATCAGCGAGCCGGCGCCGAAATCGCGCTCGATCTGGGTTACCGCAGCCTCCAGGGCCGCGTCCTTGGCTTTTGCCTCCTTCGCCGAGACGTCGTTCAAAGGCGCTTTCTTGTCTGCCATCTTTTCCACCTCACTGCCGCCCGCCTTGGGACAGCTCGACTCGGGCCAGCGGCGTGTAGCGCGCACCCTGGGGGTTAAGTTCGGAACGGTAGAGCGTCACTCGGACGCATAGAACGGGATCCAAGAGGTCCCGTGGCAACTCTCCGGGAGGGTTGTCGACGACCCGTGGACGCTTGGAACCGCGCCGGGGGGACTTGACCCTGGCCACGGTGACGTGTGGCCAGAAGGCTCGTTTCTCGGCTTTGTAGAGCCGTTCGGCGACCAGCCTCTGCGCCAGCTCGGCTTGCAGGGAGATCGCCCCGGGCGACTCCGCCGGCAGCGCGAAGAGGCGCGCCCGTCGCAGCGAAGGCTTGGCCAGCGGCTGGCCGAGGCGGATCGTCGGCGCCGCTGCTTCGGTGCCGGTGAGGATCTCTCCCAGCCGCTCGATCTCAGGCTCGGGCAGGTAGCCGAGAAAGGCGAGGGTGATGTGCAGAGATTCCGCCGGCACCACTCGCAATGCCGGGTCGCGCAGCTCGCCCCTCCCCCACGCGGCGATCCCGTCGCGCAGCGGTGCGGGCAGGTCGAGCGCGACGAACAGTCGTGCTCTCGGGCTCTTCAGTCTCTCCTTCGTCATCGCCGACCACGCTAAGGGGCGCCGGCGCACGCGACAACGCGCGAGTGTGCCGAAAGCGAGCCGATTCGGCCTACAGAGGCGCTTGCTCGTCGCCGAGCAGGATGCGCAGCAGGTGCATGCCGACCAGGGCGGAGCGCTCGCGGATGTCCGCACGACCGCCCGGGATCACCGGCTCGCGGGCGATCACGGCGCCGTCGGCGAGGCGGGCGTTGAAGCAGACGTAGCCGACCGGCTTCTCCTCGCTGCCCCCGTCAGGCCCGGCGATGCCGGTCACCGAGACGGCGACGTCGGCCTCGAAGCGTTCCAGGGCGCCGAGGGCCATCGCCTCTGCCACCTCGGGCGAGACGGCGCCCTTGTCCGCGATCAACTCCGGATCGACGCCGAGCAGGCTCGCCTTGGCCTCGTTGGAGTAGGAGACGACGCCGCCGGCGAGGTAGGCCGAGGCGCCCGGCAGGTTGGTGATCCGCGCAGCCAAGAGGCCGCCGCTGCAGGACTCGGCAAGGCCGAGGCGGTGGCCGTTCAGCAGTCCGGCCACCCGGGAGTCGATCGTCTCCCCGTCGAGGCTGAAGAGGTGGCGGGCGTGGCGCTCGGCCAGGCCGGCCCTGATCGCCTCGGCGGTGGCTGTCGCCTCGTCGCGATAGCGCACGTCGATCTCGATCTCGCCGCGGCGCAGGCAGGTGGTGATCTCGACCTCGGGCAGGGCGACTCCCCCCGCCTCGATCTCGCGCAGGCTCTTGGCGATATCCGACTCGGGCGCGCCGAACATGCGCAGCGTGTAGCCGCGCAGCGGCGAGGCCCGCCGCAGCAGATCCCGCAGCGGCGCCGTGGCGAGCGCGGCGGGCCACATCGGCTGCAGCTCGCGTGGTGGGCCGGGAAGGACGACCACGAGCGTCCCCTCGGCGGGCACGACCAGGCCTGGCGCGGTGCCGATCGGATCGAGGGCGATCGCTCCCTCGGGGACCATCGCCTGCTTGCGGTTGGCCGCCCGAACGGCCTCCTCGTCGAAGTCGAAGCTGCGGCCGAAGTTGCGCAGGATCGTTGTGATCTTCTCCTCGACGACCTCGTCGAGGAGAAGCGCGCGGCCGGCAAATCGAGCAACCACCTCCGCCGTGAGGTCGTCAGCGGTGGGCCCAAGCCCCCCCGACGTGACGATCAGGTCCATGTCCTCCGCGGCCATGAAGCCCAGAGCGGCCTCGAGATCGTCGGGACGGTCGCCGACGACGAGGATGTGGGCGACGTCGACGCCAAGCGCTGCCAGCTGCTCTGAGAGCCACGGCCCGTTGCGATCGGCGATCCGGCCGGTCAGCACCTCGGTCCCGGTGACCACTATCCCCGCCCGTATCTCGCTCATGCGCAGGTGGGCCGTTCGGCTTCGTCGAGCTGCGTGAGCGTGCCGGAAGCGTCGATCGAGTAGCCGATTGGGCTGGACGTGGCGGGAATTTCCGCTTCCTTTCCGTCGATGAGCATCGAGACCTCTCCGTTGCCGAACGAGACGATGAAGCTACCGGACCGGAAGGGTCCCTCTTCTGCCCCCGCTGCGAGGATCAGACCGTCGACCAACTCCCTGCCCTTGCCATCGAGCATGCAGACCCAGACTTCGGCGCTGGCCGCAAGCCTCACCGAGACTCCCTTGGCGGCGGCCTGCTTGGCTGGGCCGGGCGGAGGATTGGCCGTTGCCGCACCGCCAGGAGCAGGCTGCTGACCGGCCGGGTCACCGCTGCCCCCACCGTCGGGGATGGCGACGATCGCCACCACGGCAAGGAGGACGACGGCTGCTCCCACCAACCAGCTTGATCCTGGGAGCCGCTGACGGAGCTCGGAGGGACCGGCCGGCCTCGAGACCGCGACGGGTGTCGGGTCCGGCGCCGAGGTGCGGCTGCCCGCGGCCTCGATGCTCCTGCGGTGATCCTCGGCGAGACGCTCCCCGTCCAGCCCCAGGTAGGACGCATAGGTGCGGATAAAGCCGCGCGTGTAGACCTCGCCGGGGAGTACGTCCCACTCCTCGTTCTCGATGGCGCGCAGGTATCGAATTCTGATTCTGGTCGTGGCTTCGACCTCGGAAAGTTCGATTTTGCGACGGTTTCGAGCCTCGCGAAGGACCGGTCCAACTTCGTTGGCCATGGGCTCATTGTCCTACTCGGACGCCGTAATGCAGCAAATAATGCCCGCGGGGGGCTACTCGGGGACGGTGGTTGGCGCCCCGGCCTCTGACTGCTGCGGCTCGGCGCCGCCGACGCGGCGCGCCAGGTCGGCCTGGGTGATCAAGACCTGGCGCGGCTTGGAGCCCTCGTAGCCGGAGATGACGCCGCGCCGCTCGAGCATGTCGATCAACCGGCCGGCGCGGGTGTAGCCGACCCGCAGCCGTCGCTGGATCATCGAGACGGAAGCGGTTTCGGTCTCGACCACGATGCGGATCGCCTCGTCGAGCAGGTCGTCGCTGTCGGGATCGAACTCGCCGTCAGCCGTCTCGCCGAGGCCCTTCTCGTCGTGGACCTCGAGCAGCTCGGCCTCGAACTCGGGTTCGCCCTGCTTGGCCCAGTGGCCGGTGATCCTGGCGATCTCCTCCTCGGTGATGAAGGCGCCCTGGATCCGCTGCAGCTTCGAAGTGCCGGCGCCGCGGAAGAGCATGTCGCCCTGGCCCAGCAGGGCCTCCGCCCCACCCTGGTCGAGGATCACCCGCGAGTCGGTCTGCGAGGAGACGGCAAAGGCGATGCGGGCCGGGATGTTGACCTTGATCGTGCCGGTGATGATGTCGGTGGAGGGTCGCTGCGTCGCCAGCACCAGGTGGATGCCGGTCGCGCGCGACTTCTGGGCGAGCCTGATGATCGAGTCCTCGACTTCCGCCGGGGAGACCATCATCAGGTCCGCGAGCTCGTCGATCACGCAGAGGATGTGCGGCAGCTGCGGTTCGCCGGCCTTGGCACGAGCGCGGTTGAGCTCGCCGAGGTTGCGGGCGCGCGCCTGGCCCATGATCCCGTAGCGACTCTCCATCTCGCCGATCAGGTTGGCGAGCACGTTGGCGGCCAGTCGCGGCGAGGTGACTACCGGCGTCAGCAGGTGCGGAACGTTCTCGTAGTGGTTGAGCTCGACCTGCTTGGGATCGACCAGGACGAGGCGCACCTCGTTGGGCGAGGCCTGCATCAGGATCGAGGAGAGGATCGCGTTGACGCAGCCGGACTTGCCCGAGCCGGTGGTGCCGGCGACGAGCACGTGGGGCATCTTCGCCAGGTCGGTCCAGACCGGGTTGCCGTCGATTCCCTTGCCCAGCCAGGCGACCAGCGGCGAGGTCTTCTCGGGGCGGCTGGAGTAGATGTCGCCGAGGCGGACGATGCGCCGGCGCGTGTTCGGCACCTCGACGCCGACAGCCTGCTTGCCGGGGATCGGGGCGAGGATGCGGATGTCGGTCGAGGCGAGCGCGTAGGCGAGGTCGTTGGCCAGCTCGGTGACTTTCTTCACCTTGGTGCCAGGCGCGAGGCGCAGTTCGTAGCGGGAGACGTGCGGCCCGCTGACGATGCCGACGATCTTCGCTTCGACCCCGAAGTGGCCGAGCGCCTCGACCAGCTTGCGGGCGACGGCTTCCTGGTCGCGCGGGTCGACGCCCTTGTCGGCCGCCCCTTTCTGAAGGGCTTTCGCGGGCGGCGGCCGGTAGTCGATCTCCTCCGAGGTGGTGACGCCACGCTTGTTGCCCTGCGGGGTCAGCGCGATCTGCTCTGCGACGGGCTCCTCGTCGGGAGCTGCCTTCTCTTCTTCGGACTCGATCGCGGCGAGCTCCTCGTCGAAGTCCTGGGTGACGGGCTCCTCCGCCGGCTCCTCGGGCTCCTCGATCAGGGCGACGGTCGGCTCCACCTCGTCCTCGTCGGGATAGCTGCTCATCACGTCGGTCGGGCCGGCCGTCTCGAAGGCAAAGGTCTTCTCCTCGCCGCGATCACGACGAGTCTGAATCGCCGTCTGCGCCGCGCCCCGGCTGCCAAGAAAGAGGCTCCGCGCTCCACGGCCGATCCCACGGAACAACGTCGAGATCGAGGTCCCGGTGACCAGCAGCCCACCGATGACGAGCATCAGCACAGTCGCGATCCGCGCCCCGACCCCGCCGACCAGATAGGTCAACCCGGTCTCGAGGCCGTAGCCGACCTTTCCACCATCCCAGCCAAAAAAAAGCACGAAGCTGAGGTAAACGCCGGTGGCAATCAGGAACAGCCCGATCAAGTCCAAATGCCGCTGCTCCAGGGCATGCGGCAAATGCAAGCGAGGTCGGGAAGCTTTCGCAGCTTTCCCCCTTGCTTTCGGCTTTCTCCGGGCAGCTGAGGGCTTCTTCTTACGCACGAACATGCTGCCCGCTTCGACGCCGACGGGATGACCCCTGCGCTCTATAGACGGGGAATCGGGCAGGGCTGAAGCGTCTTGTACTTTTTCGTCAGTCCGGCTTGAGGCGCCAGCAATCCCCGCAACACGAAAAAGTTAAGCGGAAGCCCTGCCCGATTCCCCGTCCGACCGGCCTAAATTGAAGGTAAATCCCGCCGGTACCGCCCTTCCACGGGGCTAACATCGCTGCGATGCTCACAACCGACCCAGACACACCCGGCGGCCGCGTCCTAGTAGTCGAGGACGACGCCGAGATCGCCGACGTCCTGCGCCGCTCGTTGCGGCAGGAGGGCTATGAGGTCCAGATGTCGGCCGACGGCGTCGACGCGCTCGACGCGGCGATGGGATTCGTCCCCGATCTCGTTGTCCTCGACCTTGGCCTGCCCCGCCTCGACGGGATCGAGGTTTGCCGTCGCCTGCGCGCCGAAGGCGATGTTCCGATCCTGATGCTGACCGCGCGGGCGGAGACCGAGAACCGCGTCGATGGCCTCGACAGCGGCGCCGACGACTACCTGGTCAAGCCCTTCGAGCGCACCGAGCTGCTGGCGCGGATCCGCGCTCTTCTGCGGCGTCGGCCGCCCCGCGGCGCCGCTTCGCTTGCGGTCGCTGATCTGACCCTCAACCCCGACACCCGCGAGGTGCGCCGTGGCGACCGCGAGCTCGAGCTGACCAACCGCGAGTTCGAGCTGCTCGAGTACCTGATGCGCAACGAACGCCTCGTCGTCTCCCGCGAGCGCCTGCTCGACGACGTCTGGGGCTACGACCCGACCGCAGCCACCAACACGATCGACGTCTTCATCTCCAACCTGCGCCGCAAGCTCGAGGCCGGCGGCGAGGCGCGCCTCCTGCACACCAAACGCGGCGCCGGCTACGTGCTCAAGCCCTGATGGCGCGTCGGGCGGGCAAGCTGGTCGGCTGGTGGCCAGCGAGGTTGCGGCCGAGCAACTGGCCGGTTCGGTGGCGACTTGCCGCGGTGTCGGCGGGCCTGACGCTGGCGATCCTGCTCGTCTTCGGCGCCGTGATCGGGCAGCTGGCGACCAGCCGCATCCGCGACGACTTCAACCGCGAGGTGAAGAGCGCCGCGCAGACGCTGGCTGGCGAATTCCGCATCGTCTACACGCCGCTGGGCACGGTCTCGTTTCAGCGCGGCCCAGAGCTCGACGACTTCGTGCGGCCCGACAACGCCTCGGCGCGGATCTTCGACGTCAACGAAAACCTGGTCAAGCAGAGCGAGGGCTCCGCCGACCTGGGCCCCCTCACCTCCGGCCTCTACGACTACGGCCCGACGAGGGTGGCGACTGCCCCGATCACCAGCGACACTGGCCTCACCACCGGCTATGTCCAGTACGGCCGCAGCCTCACCCACGTCGATTCGACCGTTGAGCGCCTCTGGCTCTTCATCGCTGCGGGCATCCTCGCCGGGACCCTCTTCGCCAGTCTCGCCGGCGTCGCCATCGCCGCTCGGGCAATGCGGCCGATCTCGGCGCTGACTGCGACCGCGCGTCAGATCGCCACCACCGGCGATCCCTCACGGCGCATGCCGGACCCGAAGGTCGAGGACGAGGTCGGCGAGCTGGCCGTGACCCTGGATCAGATGCTGCGCTCGCTCGACGCCGCTCGCGCCGAGCGCGAGGCGGCGATGAAGAAGCAGCGCGAGTTCGTCGCCGACGCATCGCACGAGCTGCGCACGCCGCTGACCAGCGTGCTCGCCAATCTCGAGCTGCTGCAGGCGTCTCTCCAGGAGCCGGCCCAGAACGACGACAGGGCGATGGTCGACTCCGCCCTGCGCTCATCGCGGCGGATGAGCCGCCTCGTAGCCGACCTGCTGCTGCTCGCCCGTGCCGACGCCGGCCGGGCGAGCACGAAGCGGCCCTGCGACTTGGCCGAGGTAGCGGGCAACGCGGCGACGGAGGTGCTGCCGCTGCTCGGCGACCACGAGATCGAGATCGACAACGAGAGGCCTCTGCGCATCGAGGGCAACCCCGATGAGCTGCACCGTCTCGTTCTGAACCTTCTCGACAACGCCGCACGTCACACGCCGCCAGGGGCAACGATTGAGCTGCGCCTGCGCCAGGACGGCGACGACGCGGTTGTCGAGGTGGCCGACGATGGGCCGGGCATCCCGCCCGAGATGCGCGGCCAGATCTTCGACCGCTTCGTTCGAGGCGAGGGTCCCGCCGACACGGCGGTCGGCGCCGGCAGCGGCCTCGGCCTGGCGATCGTCCGCGCCGTCGCCACCTCCCACGGCGGCACGGTCGAGGTGGACGAATCCGCGGCCGGCGGCGCTCTCTTTCGTGTCCGCCTCCCCCTGAAGGGATCGGGGCAGATAGCCACGACGGCTTTTTAGGACCTCTTTAGCGGCCTCGCCTAGATTTCTGCGTGGACGAGACACAGGGCCCGCCGGAGTTCTCCCCAACGCACTCCGGTGGGCCCATTTTTGTCAAGGCTTAGATGGCTGTGCTCCAGGCGGGGGTCGGGAGGGTGGTGAGTCTGCCTCTGCGGGAATTGATGTCGCACGCGAGCTTTGCTCGCTTAGCGACTATGTCGGTGCGCGGCTAACGCCGCGCAAACACCGGATTGCATTTCGCCGCTTCGCGACATTCCCGCAGAGGCACACCCACCACCCTCGCGAAGCACACCAAGCTTCAAAAGCTAAGCCTCCCGAAGCGGTATCTCGGCTTGAAGCTTTCCTCAAAAGCTTAAGCACCCCGGGGCCGCGGTCGTACCTCGGCCATTCTTGAGACGTGTCGAGAGGAGCCCGGTTGCCCTCCACAAGACCGCGAATCGACCCGCTAGACCTCGACGACGACCGGAAGGATCATCGGCCGGCGGCGCAGCTTTTCGTAGACGAGGCCGGCGACGGCGTCGTGGAGGTCTTCCTGGATCAGGTGCAACTCGCGTGTGCCGGCTTTGGCGGCGTCCTCGAGCGAGTCCTCGGCGACGTCTTTGAGGTCCTCGACCAGGGCGTCGGCCTCCTCGAGGAAAGCCACGCCCCGGAAGATCACTTCCGGGTCGGCGACGACCTGGCCGTCGTCGGAGGAGATCGTCGCGACGACGATGAAGATGCCGTCGGCGGAGATCTCGCGCCGGTCGCGCAGGGCAACGTCGTCGGGCTCGCCGACGTTGACCCCGTCGACGTAGATCACCCCGGCGTGGATGTCCTCGCCGAAGCGGGCGCCGTTCTCGTCGATCTCCAGCGGCAGCCCGTTGCGTCCTTGGAAGATGTTCTCGCTCTCGACCCCAACCGATTCAGCCAGCTCGGCATGCAGGCGCAGGCGCTGGTGATCACCGTGCACGGGCAGGACGTAGCGAGGTTTGGTCAGGTTGAGCATCAGCTTGAGCTCCTCCTGCCAGCCGTGGCCGGAGGCGTGGATCGGCGCGTTCTTGGCGGTCACGACCGAGGCGCCGATCTCGTAGATGCGGTCGATCGTCTCGTTGACGGCGCGCTCGTTGCCGGGCACCGGCGTCGCCGAGAAGACCACGGTGTCGCCGGAGTGCAGCTCGACGTCGCGGTGATCGTTGTTGGCCATTCGGCGCAGCGCCGAGAGCGGCTCGCCCTGGCTGCCGGTTGAGATCACGACCACCTTCTCGTCCGGGAAGCTCTCGATCTCGCGCGGCTGGATGAAGAGCCCATTTGGCGCATTGGCGATGCCGAGGGTCGAGGCGATGTTGAAGTTCTTGCGCATCGAGCGCCCGACCAGCGCCACGCGGCGGTCGAGCTTCACGGCAGCGTCGATCACCTGCTGGACGCGGTGGATGTTGGAGGCGAAGGAGGTGACGATGATGCGGCCCTTGCAGGCAGAGAATGTCTCCAGGAGGGCAGGGCCGACGCTCGACTCCGAGGGCGCTACGCCAGGCCGGTCGGCGTTGGTCGAGTCGCCGCAGAGCAGTAGCAGGCCGTCGCGGCCGATCTCGGCAAGCCGCGAGATGTCGGCGGGACGGCCGTCGACCGGGGTCTGGTCGAACTTGTAGTCGCCGGTCATCAGCATCGAGCCGAGCTCGGTGGTGAGCAGCACGCCGCGGGCGTCGGGAATCGAGTGCGAGAGGTGGATCAGCTCCAGCTGGAAGGGGCCGAGCTTGACCTTCTCCCCCGCCGGCAGCTCCTCCAGCGGCACGTTCTTGAGCTTGTGCTCGTCGAGCTTGGAGCGGACCATGCCGATCGTCAGCAGGCCGCTGTAGATCACCGGCGGGTTGCCGATTTCGCGCAGCACGTAGGGCAGCGCGCCAACGTGGTCCTCGTGCCCGTGGGTGAGCACGATCGCCTCGATGTCCTCGGTGCGATCGCGCAGGTAGGAGAAGTCGGGCAGGACGAGGTCGATGCCGAGCATCTCGGCGGTCGGGAACATCAGGCCGGTGTCGACGACGACGATGCGGCCGTCGTATTCGACCACGGTCATGTTCTTGCCGATCTCGCCCAGTCCCCCGAGCGGCAGCACGCGGAGCTTCTTGCCTGGCACTAGTTGGCCACCGGGTTCAGACCGACGCTCTCCAGCGCCGCGCGCACCGTGGCTCGCTGCCCCTCGTCGGCGGGCACCAGCGGCAGTCGCAGTGCTCCGGAGGGAATCAAGCCGGTCATCTCGAGGGCGGCCTTGACCGGGATCGGGTTGGTCGTCACCGCCAGGGCGTCGTAGAGCTGGCGCAGGCCCTTGTCGATCTCGCCGGCACGCGCGAAGTCGCCTGCCTGCGTCGCCTCGTAGATCTCCTTCATCTGCGAGCCGACCAGGTGGGAAGCGACGAGGATGCCACCGGCTCCGCCCAGCTCGAGCGTGCGCAGGAAGACGTCGTCGTTGCCGGCCAGCAGGGCCAGGCCCTCGACCGGGCCGAGGTCGTCGTTGTTGGCCTGCTTGACGGCGACCACGTTGTCGATCTTGGCCAGCTCGGCGAGTAGCGCCGGCGGCATGTTGACGACCACCCGCGAGGGGATGTTGTAAGCGATGATCGGCAGGTCGTCGGCGACTGCGGCGATCGCTTCGAAGTGGGCAAGGATCCCGGCCGGGTTTGGCTTGTTGTAGTAGGGCGTGACCACCAAGGCCGCGTCGGCGCCGCGCTCGACTGCGGTCTTGGTCAGTTCGACCGAGTGCCTGGTGTCGTTGGTCCCGGTCCCGAAGGCGAGCAGGATCTCGTCGCCGACCTCCTCGCGCACGGCGTCCATCAGGTCGAATGCCTCCGGGTCGGTGATCGTCGCCGACTCTCCCGTCGAGCCCGAGATGACGATGCCGTTGGATCCGTGCGAGACGAGGTGCGCGGCAAGCTGCCGGCCCGCCGCGAAATCGATCCCTCCGACCTCGTCGAAGGGCGTCACCATCGCCGTGATTACGCCACCGATCTCCTTCATCGGGCCAGGGTATCGCGACGGGTTGTCGAGCAGACGCTCAAAGCAGCTTCTCCAGGCCGACCGTGAAGCGGTCGGGAAGGGCGGCGACCTTGCGTGCGGCGAGCAGGACGCCGGGCATGAAGGAGCGGCGGTCGATCGAGTCGTGACGGATGCTCAGGGTCTGCCCCTCGCCGCCGAAGACGACTTCCTGGTGGGCGACCAGGCCGGGTAGGCGAACCGAGTGGATCGGCTGGTGGACGTTGCCGCCGGCCCCCTCGATCAGCTCTGCGGTGCGCTTGGCAGTGCCCGAAGGCGCATCGAGCTTCTTGTCGTGATGCAGCTCGACGATCTCGCACTCGGGCATGTGCCGGGCGATCGTCTGGGACACCTCCATCAAGAGCACGGCGCCGATCGCGAAGTTGGGCGCGACGAAGCAGTTGGCGTCGGCGTCGGCGGACTCGGCCACCGCGCGCAGGGCGTCGAGATCGAAGCCGGTCGTGCCGACGACGGCGTGGACCCCGGCCCGCAGGCAGGCCTCGGCGTTGGCGAAAGCGGTGTCGGGCGTGGTGAAGTCGACGACGACATCCGCGTCGGCGAGCGTGTCCGCCAGCTCAAAGCCCAGCGACGGATCGGCCTTGGCGACGAGCTCCATGCCCTCGGCGCCCTCGACCGCCTCGCAGACAGCCTGCCCCATCCGCCCCGCGGCGCCTGACGCAACGACGCGGATCATGCCGCCAGGCGCTCGCTGACCGGGGCCAGCGCCTCGCGGAAGCGCGACTCGTCCCGTCCCACGCATGCGGCGGAGAGGCGATCTGCGCCGTAGAGCTCGGCGGCAAGCTCGGTGAGGTCGTCGACGCCGACCGCGTCGACCTTGGCCAGCATCTCGTCGAGGCTGTCGATCGGCAGGTCGAAGAGCGTCGCCCGCGAGATCCGCGTCATCCGCGCCGCCGTCGACTCCGAGGAGAGCACGAGACGGCCCTTGACGTTCTCCTTGGCCCGCGCCAGCTCCTCGGCCGAGACGGGCTCGCTGCGCAAGCGGGCCAGCTCGGCGCCGATGATCGAGCAGGCCTCCTCGACGTTGTCCTCGCGGGTGCCGACGTAGCTGGCGACGAGCCCGGAGTCGGTGTACTGCTCGCTGTAGGAGCCGACCGCGTAGGCGAGGCCGCGCTTCTCGCGCACCTCACGGAAGAGCCGCGAGGAGCTCGAGCCGCCGAAGATCGAGTCGAGCACGGCGAGCGCGTAGCGGCGCTCGTCGTCGCGGGTTATCCCCGGCGCGCCAAAGCAGATGTGGTATTGCTCGGTGTCCTTCTCGTAGAAGCGCAGGCGGGCCTCCGCCTGGGCGGCGACGCTGGCGCCGTTGGGCGCGGCCGCGACGGCCGGTGAGACCAGTCGCTCGGAAAGCTTTGCGATCTGCTCGTGGTCGACGTTGCCGGCGGCGCCGACGACGATCGTCTCGCCGGTGTAGTGGGCGCTGCGATAAGCCTCGATCTCCGGCATCGGGACCGAGCTGATCACCTCGGCCTCGCCGAGCACTCGCCTGCCCAGCGGGTGCTCGCCGAAAACGGCTTCGGCGAGGATGTCATGGACGCGATCCTGCGGCTCGTCCTCGTACATCGCGATCTCCTCGAGCACCACCTGGCGCTCGGAGTCGACTTCGGGGTAGGTCGGCGCCAGCAGCATTTCGGCCAGCAGGTCGAAGACCTCCTCGGTGTGCTCGTCGAGGAAGCGGGCGTGCAGGTGGGTGGTCTCCTTGCCGGTCGCGGCGTTGACCGAGGCGCCGAGCCCGTCGAAGCGCTCGGAGATCTCGATCGCCGAGAAGCGCTCGGTGCCCTTGAAGAGCAGGTGCTCGAGGAAGTGCGAGACACCGGCCTGGGCCGGGGTCTCGTTGCGCGAGCCGGTGCGCACCCAGAGCCCAAGCGCCACGGACCGCACCGAGGGAACCTCCTCGGTGACGACCCGGACGCCCGTGCCCTGCTCAGTTAGCTGTGGTGCGCTCAATGCTCGTGCTTTAGCGCCGCTCGCGGTCGCCGCCGCGGGGACGGCGTCCCTCGCGGCCGCCACGGCCGCCGCGATCGCCGCCGTTGCGGCGTCCTCCGCCGCCTTCGCCGGAACCGACCGCCGCAAGCTCCTCGGCGGTTTTGCCGGCGACCGACGGATCGTCGGAGAGGCGCAGGCCGATGCGGCCGCGCTCGCGGTCGACCTCGACCACGGTGACGTCGATCTCCTCGCCGGCGGTGAGCACGTCGTCGACCGAGTCGACTCGCTCGCCGGGCTTGACGTTGGAGATGTGCAGCAGGCCGTCGGTGCCCTTGACCAGCTCGACGAAGGCGCCGAAGGTGGTCGTCTTGACGACCTTGGCGGCGTTGTAGCGGTCGCCGATTTCGGCCTCCTTGGTCATCGACTCGACGCGGGCCACGCAGGCTTCGACCTGGGAGCCCGTCGGCGCGTAGATGCGAATCGTGCCGTCGTCCTCGACGTCGATTTCGGCCTCGAACTCCTCGCAGAGGGCGCGGATTGTTTCGCCGCCCTTGCCGATCACGGCGCCGATCTTCTCCTGGTCGATCTTGATCGATTCGATCCGCGGCGCGTGCTGGGAGAGCTGCTCGCGCGGCCCGTCGATCGCCTCGGCCATCTTGCCGAGGATGAACTGGCGGCCCTTGTTGGCCTGCTCCAGCGCATCGGTGAGGATCTCGAAGGTGACACCGGTGATCTTGATGTCCATCTGCAGGGCGGTGATCCCGTCTGCGGTACCGGCGACCTTGAAGTCCATGTCGCCGAGGTGGTCCTCGACGCCGGCGATGTCGGTGAGGACGATGTAGTCGTCACCCTCCTTGATCAACCCCATCGCCACACCGGCGACGGGAGCGCTGACCGGCACGCCGGCGGCCTGCAGGGCCATCGAGGAGGCGCATACCGACCCCATCGAGGAGGACCCGTTGGACTCCAGCGTCTCGGAGACGACCCGGATCACGTACGGGAAGTCCTCTTCGTTCGGGATCGTGGCGACCAGCGCCCGCTCGGCGAGCGCGCCGTGGCCGATGTCGCGGCGCTTGGGGCCGCGCATGAAGCCGGCCTCCCCGACCGAGAAGGGCGGGAAGTTGTAGTGGTGCCAGAACTTCTTCGAGGTCTCCAGGCCAAGCGTGTCGATGCGCATGTCCATACGCGTCGTACCGAGGGCGGCGTTGGAGAGGATCTGCGTCTCACCGCGGGTGAAGAGCGCTGAGCCGTGCACGCGCGGGGAGATGTCGACCTCGCACTCGATCGGCCGGATCTCGTCCTGGGCGCGGCCGTCGGGGCGCTTCTTGTCGACGGCGATCGCCTTGCGGATCGTGTCCTTCTCGATCGCGCCGAAGGCTGCCTTGACCTCGGACTTCCGCGCCGCGTCGGCGTCGGCGTCATCGGTCTCGGGCGCGTACTTGGCGACAGCCTCGTCCTTGACCGCGTCGATCGCCTCGTAGCGCTCGAGCTTGCCCTCGGTCGCGATCGCGTCGACCAGGGCCTGGCCGTGGGAGGAGCGGATGTCGCTGAGCAGGCCCTCGTCGATCGAAGGAGCCTCGACCTCGATCTTCTCCTTGCCGGCCTTCTGCTGCAGCTCCTCCATCGCGGCGGTCAGCTTCTTGATCTCCGAGTGGGCGATGTCGAGGGCGTCGAGGATCTCCTGCTCGGTGACGCCGTTGGCGCCGGCCTCGACCATCAGGATCGCCTCGTCGGTGCCGGCGACGATCAGGTCGAGATCGAGCTCGGCGTGATCCTCCTCAGAGGGGTTGACGACGAAGTCGCCGTCGAGCTTGCCGATCCGCACCGCGCCGACGTGGGCGGCGACCGGAACCGGCGAGATCGCCAGCGCTGCCGAGGCGCCGTTCATGGCGAGGACGTCGTAGGGGTTGACCTGGTCGACCGACATCGGGATCGCGACCAGCTGCGTCTCGTAATGCCAGCCCTTCGGGAAGAGCGGCCGGATCGGCCGGTCGATCATGCGCGCGGTCAGCGTCGCCTTCTCGCTGGATTTGCCCTCGCGACGGAAGAACGAGCCGGGGATTTTGCCCGCGGCGTACATGCGCTCCTCGATGTCGACGGTGAGGGGAAGGAAGTCCACGTCGCGAAGGTTCCCGACGGTTGCGGTGCAGAGCACCATCGTGTCGCCGGCCTGGACCACGACCGCGCCACCCGCCTGCTTCGCGAGTTTTCCGGTCTCGAAGGAAATCTGGCTGTCGCCGATGTCCGCCGAAACGCGGGTTACGTCAAACATGCTCATTTAGTTGTCCTACCTCCGGCCACCCGGATGGTGGCCATCTGCTTTCAGAACTCGCGTTCTCTTTCGCAGAAGAGAGTACAGAGCCTTCCGCGCATCCGACATTGACCCCACTCAGATGTGGTCAATGTCGGATGCGCGTTTGGAAGATTGCGGGGGTTCCGGTGACGCCGGCGCGGATGCCGGACTCGAAGTCACGACGCACCCGGGCGGCGACTCCCGCCGAACGACGATCTGCCTCGAAGCGCTCCAGGTCGAGGCCGAGGTGCTTGGCGCGCTGCCAGAGATGCGGGTCGTCGGTGTGAGCGCGGTCGACGTACAGCGAGTCGACCATCGCGAAGAACTGCCCCTGCAGCCCAGCTGCCTCTGCCGCGGCGTGCAGAGCCGCTGAGCGCGGGTGCTTGCTTGCCACCGGGAAGTGGCGAAAGACGACGGTTGCCTTGCGACTGGCGATCTCGGCCCAGGCCGAGGCGCAATGTGGGCAGCCGAGATCGGCGTAGACGATCAGCTGCGGGCCCGTACCGCGAATGTGGTCATCCGCCCCGGGAGGCGGGACTGCGGCGCTGGTCAGCTCAGGCGACAGAGCTGAGCGCGTCGAAGATCAGGTTGGCGCCGGGAATCTCCAGCGGCGTCGGCGACTCGTGCACCCACTCGACCGTGCCCTCCTCGTCGATGAGGACGAGCGAGCGGTTGGCGTGGCCGGTCTTCTCGATGTAGGCGCCGTAGGCGCGCGCCACCTCGCCCTTGGGCTCGAAGTCTGCGAGCAGCGGGGTGTCGATTCCCAGCTTCTCCTGAAAGGCCTTGTGGGCGAAGCCGCTGTCAACGCTGATGCCGACCATCTGCACGCCCTTGGCCTCGATCTCCGGCTTGACCTCCTGGTAGATCGAGAGCTGGTCGCTGCAGACCGGGCTGAAGTCGAGCGGGTAGAAGACCAGCAGGACCTTCTTGCCGCGGAAGTCCGCGAGCGAGACCTTCTCGCCGTCCTGGTTGCGGAGGGTGAAGTCGGGGGCCGGCTCGCCGGCAGCGATCATCGCCGCAGGCCGAGTTCGGCGACCAGGGAGCGGTAGCGCTCGAGGTCGTGGCGCTCGAGGTAGCGCAGCATGCGGCGACGCTTGCCGACCAACATCAGCAGTCCGCGGCGCGAGTGGTGGTCTTTGGCGTGGGTGCGCAGGTGCTCGGTGAGTTCGTTGATCCGCTCGGTGAGCAGGGCAACCTGAACCTCGGCGGAGCCGGTGTCGCCATCGGCGCGACCGTACTTGCCGATCAGCTCGTTCTTTTTCTCTTTGGTCAGGCTCATCTCGTAAAAAGTGCCGCGCCCCAGGGGAGCTTACGGCCGCTGGAAGCTAGCACAGGCATCGCTCCGGGACCGTCAACCGTGAGCCGGTCCCTGTGGCCGCCCGCTGGCTCGGAGAACCAGCTGCCTGTCCGTCGCCGGCCCGCCCGAGACCGAGGCGGTCGCTCGCACGGACAACCGCCCCTCGCGCCTGAGCAGCGCCGCGGCCGGCCGCGAGAGCCTCACTCGGAAGCCGCGGCTCGAATACGCATGGAATTCAAACCCGCGCGAGCCGAGCAACGCTGCGTGGCTTCCTTTGCCGCCAAGCCGCCCGCGAATACGCACCTTTCCCTGACAGAACTGACCGGCGGCCCCTCCCTGACAGGCGATCCCGAGCTTGACGTAGCGTCCGGCGAGCCGCCCTGCGCGCCGGGCGACCGTCGCCGTGATGCGAGGCGGCAGGAACTTGCCGATCGCTCCCGGAGCAAGATCGGGGTCCGCTTCCCTCGGCCCGGTGGCATACCAGAGGCTCCCTTCCGGGCCCGCCACGAGCGCCGTCACGGGCACGTCACAGCCCGCCGGAAGGCAAGCGGGCGCGGACCCCAGCCTGTCCGGGGATATGGAGCCGATCTGGTTGCCGGTCGTGAACCAGAAGTCCCCACCGGGGCCGAAGGCGAGCCACCGGGTGCCCTGGCGTATCTGCATCTTCAGCCGTTCGTAGCTGGCCTTGGTAAGTGCCGCTGCGGTGATCCGACCGATCCATGGGCCGTTTTCCTCCGTGAACCAGACATGGCCTTCGGGGCCCGGAAGGATGGCATTGGGCCCGGCGTTCACGAAGGGGATTCGGAACGAGCTGATCCCGACCGTCGACACTATGGCGAGCCCGTCCACACCGGGCTCGGTGACCCAGATCGTCCCGTCGGCCCGTGCGGCGATGCCCGTCGGCCGTGCGCCCGGCTCCAGCTCTCTCTCCCGGAGGGCGCCGACGAGGGGGTTGAAGCGCGCAACCCGGTCGCCGCCTTCCTCGGTGAACCAGAGGGCGCCATCGGGAGCGGCGACGATCGTGCGCGGCCTACTGCCCGGGTTGGGCAGAGTCAGCTCGAAGATCTCCCCAGCCGTGCTGACGCGGCCGATCCGGTTGGCGTTCGGCTCGGTGAAGTAGAGGTTGCCGTCCTGCGCGGCGACGATCGACGAAATTCCCAGTTCCGCTTCGTCGCGCGGCGGCAGGGCGAATTCGGTGATCTGACCGTCCGCTGTCGACCGGCCGACGACGTCGACTGGCTGCCCAGGGCCGCGCCGCGTGCCGGCAAACCAGATGCTTCTGTCCGGCCCGACGGCCAGGGCGTCCGCGTGCATTCCCTGGCCCAGGCGGTATTCGGGCCCCCGCCCGGTCGCGGCCGGCGCCGCTGCCGCATCGGCCAGGCAGATGATCGCGACGAGCCCGGCGAGCGCCGCCGCGAGGCGGGCGCTGGTCACCGCTTCTCCCCGGCGCCGGTGAAGCCGGCGCAGACACGCCTCGCGTCCTCGACATCGATCCGCATCTGGGCGATCAGCTCCTCGACGCTGGCAAAACGCTTCTCACCGCGCAGGCGCTCGACGAAGGCAACCCGCAGCTCGGTGCCGTAGAGGTCGCCGTCGAAGTCGATCAGATAGGTCTCGATCAGCACCCCGCGGCCGGTCTCGAAGGTTGGCCGCACGCCGACGTTGACGGCGGCGGGGACGCCGTTGGCGAAGGCGGCGTAGACGCCGTGGCCGGGGATGGCGAGGCGGTCGTCGGGGACGGTGTTGGCGGTCGGGAAGCCGAGCTCGCGACCGCGCTGATCGCCGCTGACCACTTCGCCCTCGACCATGAAGGGAGCGCCGAGGCAGTGCCGGGCGCCCTTCATGTCGCCGGCGGCGACCAGCGCTCTGATTCGCGTCGAGGAGACCGTCTCGCCGTCGACCTCGACCAGCGGCACGACCCGGGTCTCAAACTCGTCGTGACTGGCCAGCATGGCCGGATCGCCTTTGGCTTTGGCGCCGAAGCGGAAGTTCTCGCCGACCGAGACCCGCTCGGCGCCGAGCCGCTCGACCAGCACGCCCTCGATGAATTCCTCGGCGCTGCGGCTGGCGAACTCGCGGTCGAAGGGGATCACGACGAGCTCACGCACGCCGAGGCCCTCGATCACGTCGCGCTTGACCCCGAAGGGCATGATCAGCTTCGGCAGCGCCGCCGGATGGAGGATCTCCAGCGGGTGCGGATCGAAGGTGAGGACGGTGTCGGCGTCGTCGATCACCGCTTGGTGGCCTTTGTGAACGCCGTCGAAGGTGCCGATCGCAACGTGGCGCGGCCGCGGCTCGGCATCGGGCAGGGACGTGACCTGGATGCTCACGCCAGGCCCTTCCGGTGCGCTTTATGCACGTGACGGGAGTAAAAGGCGCACCGGAAGCTCATCGGAGGGCCTCGGCGGTGGCTGGGACGAGGTCGGCGACCTGGCTTAGGGTCAGTTCTTGGCCGGCGTTCTCGATCTTGAACGGGCCGATCGCGGTGCGGCGCAGCTCGGCGCAGTAGGCGTCCTCGAGCGTCTCGACCAGGGTGCGGATGTAGGTGCCGGTCGAGCACTCGATCTCGTAGCGGGGACCGCCGCCATCGTCGTCGAGCAGCTCGGCGCGATAGACCTCGATCTCGCGTTCGGGCGTCTCAACCGTTTCGCCGCGGTGGGCCTTGCGGTAGAGGCGCTCGCCACCGACCCGCACCGCCGAGGTCATCGGCACCCGCTGGCGCACCCGCCCGGTCGGCAGCTCTAGCGACTCCGGGATTCGCCCCGTCTCGGTCAGCTCGCCGTCGGGGTCGCCGGTGCTCGATTGCCAGCCGAGCTTGGCCCTCGTGACATAGGTCTTCGGCAGGCCGGTGAGGAAGCGCTGCAGGCGCGTGGCCCGGCCGAGCAGGACAAGCAGCAGGCCGGTCGCGAAGGGGTCGAGGGTGCCGGCGTGACCGGCTTTGCACCCGTGCTCTCGTCGCATCTGCACGACCATGTCGTGCGAGGTTATCCCCGCTGGCTTGTCGCAGAGCAGCACAGCGCCCTCGCCCGCCGCCGCCATCGTCAGGGTCCGAGCTGGGCTTTGACCTCACCGCAGAGGAAGCTGACCAGCTCGTCGAGCTCGAGATCGGTGGAGAACCCGGCGGCGCGCTTGTGCCCCCCTCCCCCGTGCTTGCGGGCGATCGCCGAGACGTCGAGCTCGCCGCCGCTGGAGCGCAGACTGACCTTGCGGGCGGCCCTGCCGCGATCGCCCTGGTCGCGAATCAGCGCGGCGACCTTGGTGCCCTCGATCGAGCGCAGATGGTCGATGATCCCCTCGGTCATCTCCGCCCCGGCGCCGCTTGCCTCGTAGTCGGCAGCGGTGATGTAGGCGACGGTGAGTCGCTCCCCGCAGTAGCGACCGATGTTGTCGAGGGCGCGCGAGAGCAGCCGCAGCTTCTCGATCGGGACGTGCTCGTAGAGACGGCGGTAGGTCTCGTCGACGGCGACGCCGGCATCGATCAAGTCAGCGGTGATCCGGTGGGTCTGAGCGTTGGTGTTCTCGTACATGAACTTGCCGGTGTCGGTGACGAGGCCGACGTAGAGCGCCGAGGCGATCTCGGGTGTGACCTCGACCCCGAGCAGGACCGCCAGGCGGTAGACGATCTCGGCGGTCGAGGAAGCGCCCGTCTCGACCAGGTTGATGTCGCCGAAGAGCGTGTTGTCGTGATGGTGGTCGACGTTGATGCGGAAGTTGTCGCCGGCGGTGAGGAACTCGACCGGCATGCGGTCGATGTTGCCGCAGTCGAGGAAGACGATCGTGCGGTCGGCCATGTCGGCGGGCGCCTCGTGGAAGACCTCCTCCAAGGGCAGGAAGCGGTACTCGATCGGCAGCGGGAACTCCTTCGCGGCCATGAACATCACCGAGTCCTTGCCGAGCTGCGTGAGCAGGTGGTGCATGCCGAGCAGCGAGCCGAGCGCGTCGCCGTCGGGGCCCTCGTGGGCGGTGAGCAGGAAGCGCTCGCGCGAACGCAGCTCGGCGGCGACCTGCTCGATCCCGGTGGTGGCGACGCCGGCCATCTCGCTCAGCGCTCTTCTTCCTCGTCGAGCAGCTGCGAGATCCGCATTCCCTGCTCGACAGTCGGGTCGTAGTGGAAGGTCAGGGTCGGGGTGCGCTTCATTCGCGTCTCCGCAGCGATCTTCGATTGCAGCACCCCATGAGAGGAGCGCAGTCCCTCCAGCGTCTCCGCCCGCTCCTCGTCGGAGCCGAGCACGCTGACGTGCACCTTGGCGGCGTGCAAATCTGGGCTGGTCTCAACCGAGGTCACGGTTACGAAGCCAATACGCGGGTCGCTCAGCTCGGCGATGGCTGCGCCGACCACCTCGCGGAGCACCTCGTTGATGCGGCGCATGCGAGGCGTGGCCATCCTAGTCCAGCGTCTGCTCGACCTGCTTTGTCTTGTAGAACTCGAGCATGTCCCCCTCCTTGACGTCAGCGTAGCCGTCGAGGACGATGCCGCACTCCTGGCCCTCCTCGACTTCCTGCACGTTGTCTTTGAAGCGGCGCAGGGAGCCGAGTTTGCCATCCCAGATGACCGTGCCTTCGCGGATAAGGCGGACGCTGGCATCGCGGGCAACTTTGCCTTCGGTGACGATGCAGCCGGCGATGCGGCCCACCTTGGAGGCCTTGAAGGTCTGTTTGACCTCGGCCTCGCCGAGCGTCTCCTCGACCTCGACTGCCTCGAGCAGGCCCTCCATCGCGTTGCGCAGGTCTTCGGTGATTTTGTAGATCACCGAGTAGGTGCGGACGTCGACGCCCTCGCGCTCGGAAGCGCGGCGCGCATCGGCCAGCGGCCGCACGTTGAAGCCGATGATGATCGCGTCGGAGGCCGAGGCCAGCATCACGTCGGACTCGTTGATGCCACCGGTCTGCGAGTGGATGATGTTGATGCCCACCTGCTCCTGCGGGACCTTGGCGATCTCGTCCTGGAGCGCCTCCAGGGAGCCGGCGACGTCGGACTTGAGGACGATGTTGAGCTCCTTGATGTCGCCCTCCTGGACCCGCGAGAAGACCTCCTCGAGGCTGACCTTGCGAGCCTGGCGGCGGGCCAGCTGCTCGGTCTTGAGCCGGTTGGCGCGCTCCTGGGCCTCCTGGCGGGCGCGGCGGTCGTTCTCGACCGCGTGTACGAACTCACCGGCATCGGCGACGCCGTCGAAGCCAAGCGCCTCGACCGGCATGCCCGGCCCGGCGCTCTGTACCCGCTTGCCGGTGAAGTCGTGCATCGCCCGCACCCGGCCCCACTGTGGCCCGGCGACGAGCGAGTCGCCGACCTTCAGGGTGCCACGCTGGACCAGGATCGTGACCACGGGGCCGCGGCCGGGATCGAGCTGGGACTCGACCACCGTCCCCGAGGCGGGTGCGTCCGGATTGGCGCCCAGTTCCTCCAGTTCGGTGACCAGCAGGATCATCTCGAGCAGCTTGTCGAGGCCTTCGTGGGTCTTCGCCGAGACGTCGACGTAGACCGTCTCGCCGCCCCAGTCCTCGGGGGTCAGCCCGTCGGCGGCCAGCTCGTTGCGGACGCGGTCGGGCTGGGCGCCCTCCTTGTCGATCTTGTTGACCGCGATCAGGATCGGCACGTCGGCGGCGCGAGCGTGGTCGATCGCCTCTTTGGTCTGCGGCATCACGCCGTCGTCGGCGGCCACGACCACCACGGCGATGTCGGTGACCTTGGCGCCGCGGGCGCGCATCGCCGTGAAGGCGGCGTGGCCCGGCGTATCGAGGAAAGTGATCGTCTTGTCGGCGTGGTGGACCTGGTAGGCGCCGATGTGCTGGGTGATGCCACCGGCCTCGCCGGCAGCCACCTCGGTCTCACGGATCGCGTCGAGCAGCGAGGTCTTGCCGTGGTCGACGTGGCCCATGATCGTCACCACTGGCGGCCGGTCGGCGAGCTCCTCCTCGGCGTCTTCGAATTCCGGCGCCTCGGACTCCTCCTCGGCCGCGGTGACGATCTCGAGCTTGCGGTCGTACTCGTCGGCGATCGCGGCGATCGACTCGTCGGTGAGGGTCTGAGTGAGGGTCGCCATCTCCCCCATCGTCATCAGCTTCTTGATCACCTCGGCGCTGCCCAGCCCAAGCAGCTCAGCGACCTCACGAACCGAGGCGCCGGAGGGAACCTTGGTCGCCTCGGGCTCTGGAATCTCCATCGGCCCGAGTCGCGGCTCCTCGAGCAGCGGTCTGCGGCGACGCCCTCCGCGCCTACGAGGAGGACGCTGCGGCGGCGGTCCACCCATCTGGTCGCGACGGGCGGCCTGAGAATCGATCACGACGCGGCGCTTTTTCCCGCCGGCCCCGTCACCGCCGGCCCCGGGTTTCGCCGCGGGTCGTACCGGTTTGGAGGATCCCGCCGGCTTTGCAGCGGGCTTTGCAGCGGGTGTCGGCGTCGCTGCTGACTGTGCGGGCGCCGGCGCCTTGGCGGCGGGCTTGGGCTTGGTCGCCGTGGCGGCGCCCCCGTCGCCCTTCGCAGCTTGGATCGCCTTGAGGGCGTCACCCTCCTCGACGCTGGACGCGGCCGCTTTGGCCTCGATCCCAGCGCTCTTCAGGGTTGAGAGCAGCTCTTTGCTGCTCAGCCCTTGCGCTTTCGCGATCTCGTGAACCCGTTTTTTTGCCACTAGGACTGCTCTGCCTCCTCGGCAACAGGCTCTGTCTCGACCGGGGTCTCGTCCTCGGAGTCATCGACCGGGGCCTCTGGGTCCTCAGCCGGCGCCTCCTCTGCGGCTTCGGCCTCTGCCGCCGCCTCGTCGAACACCGCCTCCGCCTTGGTGACGATCTCGTCGACCTGGCCCTGATCTGCGTCAGGGTCGGCGAGGATCTCGATCTCGGTCTCCGAGACCGGCGCCAGGACCGCAATCTGGTTGGTCTGGAAGCGACTCAGGGCCTGGTGCTGAGGCAGGCCGCAGTAGGTCGATCCCTCGATCGCCGCGTTCGGGCAGCGGCGCCCGTTCGAGAGCACCGCCATGCAGCGGCCGTCGGACTGCTCTTCGCCCTCGTACTCGACGTCCTGATCCTCCTGGGAGAACTCGGTCTCGGACTTGATGTCGACCCGCCAGCCGGTCAGGCGGGCAGCGAGACGGGCGTTCTGGCCATCGCGGCCGATCGCCAGCGAGAGCTGGTCGTCAGGGACGATCACGGTCGCCTGGCGCTCCTCGTCATCGACGATCACCTCGCGCACCCGTGCCGGCGAGAGTGCCTTGGCGACGAAGCGGGCGGGCTCGTCGTTGTGGGGAATGATGTCGATCTTCTCGCCGCGTAGCTCGGAGACGACCATCCGTACCCGCGAGCCGCGCGGGCCGACGCAGGCGCCAACCGGGTCGACACCATCAGCGTGGGAGATCACCGCGATCTTCGAGCGGTAGCCCGGCTCACGGGCGACGCCGACGATCTCGACCAGTTTGTCGGCGATCTCGGGGACCTCCATTTCGAACAGTTTCTTGATCAGCTCGGAGCTGCGCCGCGAGACGACGATCGCCGGCCCTTTGGTCGAGTCGGAGACGTCGGTGATCACCGCCTTGACCCGCATGCCGTGGTCGTAGCGCTCGTTGTAGACCTGCTCGGACTTGGGCAGCAGCGCCTCGACCCGCTCGCGCAGCTGGACCAGCGTGTAGCGCTTGTCGGACTGCTGGATGATCCCCGTGATCAGCTCGCCGACGCGGTCCTGGTACTCGTCGAACATCATCATCCGTTCCGCCTCGCGGATCCTCTGCAGGATCACCTGCTTGGCGGTCTGGGCGGCGATGCGACCGAAGTCTTCCGGCGTGACGTCGCGGGTCTCGATCTGATCCGCGTACGGGGCGATCATCTCCGGGTCCAGCTCGGGATCCTCGGGCTCGCGCAGCTCGCCCGTCTCGGGATCGATTTCGCGCTCTTCCTCCTCCTGCGCCTCGGCCGCCTCGGCGAGCAGTTTCTCCTCCAGCTCGGGCGGCAGGATCAGTTCGAAGACGAGGAAGTCACCGGTTTCGTGATCGAGATCGACGCGGGCGTATTTGGCCGCCCCGGGAGTCTTCTTGTAAGCGGAGAGCAGCGCGTCCTCGAGCGCGTCCATGAGCTTGTCGGCGGAGATTCCCTTCTCCTGCTCGAGTGCCTTGACTGCCTCGACGATCTCCTTGCTCACTGGGGCTCCTTGTGATTGCTGTACTTGGGACCGGGCGAGGACACCTCCAGCGAGTACTCAGCCCGCAGATGGTTGAGGTGCTTGGTGACCTTTTCGCAAAGCGCGAGGTCGACGCCGCTTGGGTGATCGATGAAGAGGCGCAGCGATTCCTTGCCAGGCTGCTCTAGCGCGACAAGATCGAGCCCGGAGTCGAGCTCGCGAAGCTGTTGCTGGATGTCATTTTGGAGG
This sequence comes from uncultured Solirubrobacterales bacterium, assembly GCA_963718775.1. Lineage (GTDB taxonomy): Bacteria > Actinomycetota > Thermoleophilia > Solirubrobacterales > 70-9 > VRUE01. The sequence continues at coordinate 109,528 of OY970377.1, forward strand.
TCTTGCATTGGCTGAAGCCGCAAAAAAAGTGGGCCAGGCCCACTTCGGGTACAACGGTGAGACGTAAAGCTTGAGGCGAGTATAGCTCGGCTAGGCAAGCGGTCTTGGCCGGCGGGTCCTGTCGCTGCAGGGGACCCACCGCCCCCTGCGGTAGCTAAAGCTTCCTCGGGGGCGGTCCCCCCTACAGCGCCACCCGCCGGTCAACCGGGTTGGCTAGCCGTCCTGCTCCGAAGCTGGTCGACTCTCGCGAGGATCGCGTCCGCGATGGTGTCCTTTGAAGCTTGTGGCACCTGCTCTTGACTGGTGGAGTCGATCAGGGTTATGGCGTTTTCTTGGCTCTCGAAGCCGATCTCTGGGTTCGAGATGTCGTTGAGGACGATTAGGTCGGCGTTCTTGCGGGACAGCTTTTCCCTGGCGCGATCGATGTTCTCGCCGGCTTCGGCGGCGAAGGCGACGATCGTTTGGTGGTCTGCCCGCTTGGCGGTGAGACTGGCGAGGATGTCTTCGGTCGGCTCCAGGTGGAGATCTAGGGAGGCATCGCGGGTCAGCTTGCCGGCGGCCGGGTCAGCGGCGCGGAAGTCGGCTGGGGCTGCTGCCATGAGCAGGACGTGGGCGGCGGGGAACTCGGCTGCGCAGGCGGTGGCCAGCTGCTCGCCGGTCTCGACGTCGATGCGGTGGACGCCGGCCGGCGCCGGTAGGGCGACGTTGGCGGCGATCAGGGTCACCTCGGCGCCGCGGCGTGCTGCCGCAGCGGCCAGGGCGATACCCATGCGGCCGCTGGAGCGGTTGCCGAGGAAGCGGACGGAGTCGATCGGCTCGCGGGTTCCGCCGGCCGTGACGAGAACGCGCAGGCCGTCCCAGGGGCGCTCGCCGGTTGGAAGCTCGGCTTCGATTCGCGCCAGCAGGTTGGCCGGGTCGGGAAGGCGGCCCTTGCCGTGCTCCCCGCGCGAGGCGAGGGCGCCCTCGTCGGGATCGATCACGGTGACGCCGCGCTCGCGCAGGGTCGCCAGGTTGGCTTGCGTCGCCGGGTCGGCGTACATCTTGTCGTTCATCGCCGGCGCGACCAGGCGGGGCGCCGTGCAGGCGAGAAACGAGGTTGTGACCATCGAATCGGCGATTCCAGTGGCAAGCTTTGCCACGGTGTTCGCCGAGGCCGGCGCGACGACGTAGGCGTCGCAGTTGGCGGCGAGCTCGAGGTGGCCGATCGGATCGTGCTCGGGGGCCGCGTCAGCGGGAAAGGCGCCGCGCAACGGGTCGCGCTCGAACTCGGAAGTCAGCACAGGCGCGCCGACGATCCCCTCAAAAGAGGCGGCGCCGACGAAGCGGGTTGCCCCCTCGGTCATCAGGACGCGGACGCCGTGCCCGGCCAGCGTCGCCAAGCGCGCCAGCTCAAGCGCCTTGTAGGCAGCGATCCCTCCGCTTACGCCGAGCAGGATTCTGGCCATGGCTCCTCTTGATCCGGCCGTGCCGGTGGCGCGACCTAGGTGCGGTACTCGTATTTGAGCTTGCCCTCGGCGACCTCTTCGAGTGCGATCGAGAGGTAGTTCCTGTCGCCGGGGATATCCACCATCGGCGGCGGGTACTCGCCAAAGCTGCCCTCGCCGAGGCTGTGGAAGTAGCTGTTTATCTGCCTTGCCCGCTTAGCGGCGACAACAACCGCTGCATAGTGGGAGTCAGTGTGGTCCAGAAGCTTGTCTACGCGTGGTTTGATCATTCGGCTGCGGAGTCTAGAGGTATCCCGAGCTCGGCGCGCACGATCCCCTCCAGCTCGTCGGCGGCACGGTCGAGCTCGTCGTTGACAACGAGGTGAGCGAACTCGTCCTGGGCAGCTAGCTCTTGCTCTGCCACCTCGAGCCGAGCGTCGATCGCCTCCGGGCTGTCGGTGCCCCGCGATTCGAGTCGCCGGCGCAGCGAGGTCGGATCGGGCGGGGCGATGAAGACCGGACCGACTCGCGCATCGCGGCTCGAACCTGGCGGGCGCCCTGGACCTCAATCTCGAGCACCACCGAGTGGCCCTCGTCGAGGCGCTGTCTGACCTCGGATCGCAGCGTCCCGTAGCGGTTGCCGCTGTAGGTGGCGAACTCGAGGAAGTCTTCGGCCTTGATCCGCTGGTCGAACTCCTCGGTGGTGAGGAAGTGGTAATCCCGCCCGTCCTTCTCGCCCTGGCGCGGCTCACGAGTGGTCGCCGAGATCGAGAGCTCGAGGCCGGGAACGCGCTTGAGCAGAGTCGAGATCAGCGTGCCCTTACCGACCCCGGAGGGACCTGTGATGACGAAGACCTTGGCCATGCGGCCGCGAATACTGACCGAGCTATCGGCGGAGCTGTGAGACGAGCTCTGTGCGCTGTCGCTCGGAGAGTCCGCCGATCGTCTTCGACGGGGAGATCCGGCACTGGTTGAGAATCCTGTTGGTCTTCACCCGGCCGTACTTGGGTACCGCCAGAAGCATGTCGAAGACCTTGGCGGTCAGGACGTAGTCGGGCGGGTCGAGAAGCAAGGTGTGAATGTTGGCCTTGCCCGCTTTGAGGTCCTTCTTCAGCTTCGCCCGCGCGGTGCGAATGTCGTTGGCTCGTTTGAGCGCATCCATCCGCTGGTCCAATGATCTCTCGGGCGCAGCAGCGGAAGTCTTGACTGGGGCAGGCATGTGGGCGGCGAGTATAGCCGCGGGTAGCGAGCGTGCAAGGCCATAGAGGCCATTTACGCCGAAATTCACCTTAACCTCGAGTCGAGGTTTAGCTATGCCGCTCCAGCGAAGCGCCACTTCAAGACGCCTCGAACGCTCCGGCAATCTCGCTCGCAATCCGCCGACCGGCCTGCGGGTCCCTGAAGTTCTCGGTTCCCACGGCCACCAGGGTCACCCAGATTCGCTGCGGCTGGTTGCCGATCCTGGCCTCTGGGGTGATCGTCTTCGAGACGAATGCGGAAACGGGAAGCGCTCCAAGAGCGCGTCGCCGTAGACGCGCTGGGCGGCGATCGCGTCGAAGGTGCCCGAGGCGTTGATCATCGGGGACTCCATCGCCAGCTCGCAGGCAACGCCGGCAGCCAGGCACATCGATCCCACCGCGTCCAGCATCGGCGGCGGGCCGCAGGCGTAGACGGCGGCACTCGACGCGTCGTCTCCGGCAAGCATCGCGGCAAGCAGGTCGGTCACGTAGCCATGGTGGCCGGCGTGACCATCATCGCTGGCGAGGCGCACCTCGCAGCAGGAGAAGAGCTCGTCCAGGCCACCCGAGTGGCCCGCATCGCGGAAGCCGAGCAGGACGCGGGTGGGGATGTTCCTGGCCGCAAACGTACGGCGCAGCAGGGCGAGCGGCGCGATCCCGATGCCACCGCCGACGAGGATCGCGCCCGCCGGCACTCAGAGCGAACTGCATCAACTTCTCCACCTGCTGGATAGAAAAGTTGATGCAGTTCGCGGGGGGTGGAGAAGGAGTTGCCGAGGGGGCCGTTGATCCAGACGCTCTCCTCCTCCGCCAGCTCGCGGAGGCGGTCGGTGCTGGGGCCGATGCCCTCGACGAGGAAGTCGAGGCGCACCCCGCCCGCGGCCGGAGCGGTTTTGGCTACGGAGAGGGCGCGGGGCAGGAAGGGGCGCTGGGAGCGTTGCTCCCAGTGATCCTCTGTGGCCAACATGTAGAACTGGCCTGGCTGGGGCTCGGGGCCCTCCTTGTCGAGCAGCGAGAAGAGGCGGTAGCCCCCGGAGGCACGGTTCTCGGTGACCTCGCAGAGGCGGCGCCCGAAGGGGGCGGTCATCGAGGCTGCTTCGCTCTTTCCAGGCCGTGGATCTCTTGCAGGGAGCGGACCTCGGGGTCTCGCTCGATCCTGGCGGCGATCGCTCGCATCGCCGCCGAGGCGCCGGTCATCGTGGTCACGCAGGGGATTCCCTCGCGCACGGCGGCGGTGCGGATCTCATAGCCGTCGGCGCGGGCGCCCGAGCCGGTCGGGGTGTTGATGACAAGGGCGCAGCGGCGCTCGCGGATCAGGTCGACGACGTTTGGCGAGCCCTCGGCGATCTTGTTGATCGGCGTCACCGGCACGCCCATCGCCGAGATCGCCTGGGCGGTACCGCCGGTGGCGATCAGCTCGAAGCCGAGGTCGTGGAAGTGGGCGGCGATCTGGGTTGCGGCCGGCTTGTCGGTGTCGGTGACGGTGATGAAGACGGTCCCCTCGGTGGGCAGCGAGACGCCGGCGGCCGCCTGGGCTTTGCCGAAGGCGGTCGGGAAGTCAGAAGCGATGCCCATCACCTCGCCGGTGCTCTTCATCTCCGGCCCGAGGACCGAGTCAGCGCCGGCGAAGCGTGCGAAGGGCAGCACCGCCTCCTTGACGCTGACCATGTTGGCGGGCGGATCGCGCAGCTCCTGGTCGGCGAGCTTCTCGCCCAGCATCAGGCGGGCGGCGAGCTTGGCGACGGGTACGCCGGTCGCCTTGGAGACGAAGGGGACGGTGCGCGAGGCGCGCGGGTTGGCCTCGATCACGTAGAGCTCGCCGCCGGCGACGGCGTACTGGATGTTGATCAGGCCGATCACGCCCAGCTCGAGCGCGATCTGCTTCGTCGTCGCGCGGATCTCCTCCAGCATCTCGACGCCGAGGCTCATCGGGGGCAGCACGCAGGCCGAGTCGCCGGAGTGCACGCCGGCCTCCTCGACGTGCTGCATGATCCCGGCGACGTGGACGTCCTTGCCGTCGGCAAGCGCGTCGACGTCGACCTCGATCGCGTTCTCGAGGAAGCGGTCGAGCAGCAGCGGGTGCTCCTGGTCGGCTTTGACGTGGGCCTTTAGATAGGCGTTGAGATCGTCGGTCGAGTAACAGATCTCCATCGCCCGGCCGCCGAGCACGTAGGAGGGGCGGACCAGCAGCGGGAAGCCGACTTCTCCGGCGATCACCGAGGCCTGCTCGGCGGAGAGCGCGGTTCCGTAAGGCGGATGCTTGATGTCGAGGCGGCGCAGCAGGGCTCCGAAGCGGCCGCGGTCCTCAGCGAGGTCGATCGCGTCGACTGGCGTGCCGAGCAGCGGCACACCGGCCTCCTCGAGGGCACGGGCGAGCTTCAGCGGAGTCTGGCCGCCGAACTGGACGATCACGCCCTCGGGCCGCTCCTGCTCGCAGACGGCGAGCACGTCCTCGGCCGTCAGCGGCTCGAAGTAGAGGCGGTCGGAGGTGTCGTAGTCGGTCGAGACGGTCTCCGGGTTGCAGTTGATCATCACCGCGTCGCGATCGAGCTCGCGGGCGGTCATCGCCGCGTGCACGCAGCAGTAGTCGAACTCGATCCCCTGGCCGATCCGGTTGGGGCCGGCGCCGAGGATGACGACCGAGGCGCGCTCGCCGCGGCGCACCTCTGAGGCGGCGGCCCCGGCGGAGGCCCGCTCGTGTGCGGAGTAGTAATAGGGCGTCGCCGCCTCGAACTCGGCGGCGCAGGTGTCGACCGCCTTGTAGGTACGGACGAGGCCCTCGGTGCCGTCGCCTTCGGTGGCGAGCGCCTGCAGCTCGCGCAGGAACCAGCGGTCGACCAGGCAGCGCTCGTGCACCGCCTCGAGGTCGAGGCCGCGCCCGAAGGCGGCGAGGATCCAGTCGAAGCGCTCCGGGCAGGGCTTGGCGAGCAGCTCGAGCAGCTCCTCGTCGTTGTCTGGGATCTCCGCCTCTGAGTCGAGCTCGCGCGAGCGCAGCGCCTTGGCGAAGGACTCGCGGAAGGTGCGCCCGATCGCCATCACCTCGCCGACGCTCTGCATATAGGTGGAGAGGCGGCCCTCGGCGCCGGGGAACTTCTCGAAGGCGAAGCGCGGGATCTTCGTCACCACGTAGTCGATCGTCGGCTCGAAAGAGGCCGGAGTGGCGCGGGTGATGTCGTTGGGGATCTCCTCCAGCGCGTAGCCGACGGCCAGCTTGGCGGCCATCTTGGCGATCGGGAAGCCGGTCGCCTTCGAGGCCAGGGCCGAGGAGCGCGAGACGCGCGGGTTCATCTCGATCACGGCGATCTCGCCGTCGAGCGGATTGACCGCGAACTGCACGTTGGAGCCGCCGGTCTCGACGCCGACGGCGCGGATCACCTTGATCGCCTGGTCGCGCAGCTCCTGGTAGAGGGCGTCGGTGAGCGTCTGAGCGGGCGCCACCGTGACCGAGTCCCCGGTGTGCACGCCCATCGGGTCGACGTTCTCGATCGAGCAGATGATCACGACGTTGTCGTTGCGGTCGCGCATCACCTCGAGCTCGAACTCGCCCCAGCCGATCACCGACTCCTCGACCAGGACCTGGTTGATCGGGCTGGCCGCGAGGCCCTCGCTGACGACCTGGCGCAGCTCGGTCTCGGTGTGCCCCACGCCGCCGCCCTGGCCGCCCATCGTGTAGGCCGGACGGACGATCGCCGGCAGGGTGATGTGCCCATCGGCAAGTGCTGCCTCGACCTCACCGAGCGTCTCAACGGTCATCGACCAGGGGATCCGCACGCCCGCCTCGTTCATCGTGCGGCGGAACTCCTCGCGGTCCTCGGCGCGGCGGATCGCCGCGTGGTCGGCGCCGATCAGCTCGACCCCGAAGCGCTCCAGGGTGCCGTCCTCATACAGCGCCATCGCCAGATTGAGGGCAGTCTGGCCGCCGAGGGTCGGCAGCAGCGCGTCGGGGCGCTCTTTTTCGATGATCTGGGTCACCGGGCCGGGCAGCAACGGCTCGATGTAGGTGGCGCTGGCGAACTCGGGGTCGGTCATGATCGTCGCCGGGTTGGAGTTGACGAGGACGACCTCATAGCCCTCCTCGAGCAGCACCTTGCAGGCCTGCACGCCCGAGTAGTCGAACTCGGCGGCCTGGCCGATCACGATCGGGCCGGAGCCGATCAGGAGGATCTTCTCGATGTCGGTGCGCTTAGGCATGGGCGAGCTCCAGGAATGAGTCGAAGAGGTGGCGAGCGTCGTGCGGCCCCGGGCCTGCCTCGGGGTGGTACTGGACGGTCGCCGCGGCGACGTCCTTGAGGACCAGGCCCTCGACCGTGCGGTCGTAGAGGTTGAGGTGGGAGAGCTCGGCGACGCCGAAGTCGGTCTCCCAGCTGACCGGCTCGTCGGCCTCGATGCGCGGCTCGCCCGCCGGGCCCTGGACGGCGAAGCCGTGGTTTTGCGAAGTGATGTCGATCCGTCCCGTCGCCAGCTCCTTGACCGGGTGGTTGACGCCACGGTGGCCGAACGGCAGCTTGAAGGTCTGCAGGCCGACGGCGCGGCAGAGCAGCTGATGGCCGAGGCAGATGCCGAAGAGCGGCCGCACCCCGACCAGTTCTTTCACTGTGTCGACGACGTAGCCCAGCGCCGCCGGGTCGCCGGGGCCGTTGGCGAGGAAGACGAGATCGGGGTCCTCGGCGAGCACTTCCTCGGCGCTGGAGGCGCAGGGCAGCAGCGTCACTTTGCAGCCGCGCTCGCGCAGCTGGCGGACGATGTTGAGCTTGATCCCGGTGTCGATCCCGACCACGTGGGGGCCGTCGCCGTCGAAGCGGACGGGCTCGGGTGGCGTCACCGTGTGGGCCAGATCGGCGCCGTTCATCGAAGGCTCAGCGGCGACGCGCTCGCGCGCCTCGGTCTCGGGCGTGCCGGCCGGGAAGATGCCGCCGCGCATGGATCCGCTCTCGCGGATGTGGCGCACGACAGCGCGGGTGTCGACCCCGCCGATCGCCGGCACGCCGCAATCGGCCAGCCAGTCGAGCCAGCCGCCCTCGGCGGTGGCGACGTCCTCGCCGTTCTTGGGGTCGCGCATGACCACGCCGCGGGCGTGGATGCGGTCGGACTCCATCGCCGCGGCCGAGACGCCGTAGTTGCCGATCAGCGGATAGGTGAAGACGATGATCTGGCCGGCATAGGAGGGATCGGTGACCGACTCTTGATACCCGGTCATCGCCGTGTTGAAGACGACCTCGCCGGTAACCGCCTCGGCGTGCCCGCACGGCATGCCATCGAAGCGCGCCCCGTCCTCGAGCAACAGGTAGCCCGCGCTCATTCCGGTGCGCCTTTTCGGCTCATATCCCGGATAAAGCGCACCGGAAGGTCTTTCATGCGGCCACTCCCATGGAGAAGCTCCTGAGGCGGTAGGCGACCTGGCCGCCGGCGAGGGTCATCAGCACTCGGCCGGTCAGCTTGCGACCTGCGCACCAGGAGTTGGCAGAGCGGCTCTCGTAGCCGTCTTCGCCGACCGTCCACTCGGCGCTGAGGTCGCAGAGGGCGATGTTGGCCTCACTGCCTGGGGCAAGCGAAGGGCGCTCGGCGCCAAAGGGCTCCGCTCCGGCGCTCATCCGCTCGACCAACAGGCCGAGGTCGAGGACGCCGGGCAGGACGAGCTCGGTGTGCAGGGCGGCAAAGGCGGTCTCCAGGCCGGTGACGCCCATTGCCGCCTGCTCGAAGGGGACCTCCTTTTCCTCCGGCGCGTGCGGGGCGTGGTCGGTGGCGACGCAATCGATCGTGCCGTCGCGCAGGCCCTCGATCAGCGCTTGGCGGTCGGCCTCCGAGCGCAGTGGCGGGTTCATCTTGAAGCGGTGAGGATCGAGGCTGCGCACCTCCTCGTCGGTGAGGCAGAGGTGGTGCGGCGAGGCCTCGCAGGTGATCTGGACGCCGGCCGCCTTGGCCGCGCGCACCGCCTCGACCGACTCGGTGGCGGAGAGGTGCTGGACGTGGATGCGACCGCCCTCGTAGCCGGCGATCGCGGCGTCGCGAGCGATCATCGTCGACTCGGAGATCGAGGGGATGCCCTCGAGGCCAAGCGCCGCCGAGACCGGGCCCTCGTGCATGACGCCCGCCCCGGAGAGCTCCGGGTCCTCCTCGTGCAGAGCGATCGTGCCCCCGCAGAGTCGCTGGTACTGCAAGGCGCGACGCAGCAGGCGAGCGCTGCGGATCGGCAGGCCGTCGTCGCTGAAGCCGGCGGCCCCGGCGTCGCGCAGCGAGGCCATCTCGGTCAGCTCCTCTCCCCCCATGCCGCGCGTCACCGTGGCGAGGAAGCCGACGCGCACCGAGGCGGACGAACGCGGCGGCCGCGCAGCAGCGCCTCGACGTCGGCGGGCGTCGAGACCGGCGGCTCGGTGTTGGCCATCGCGAGGACGCCGCAGTAGCCGCCCGCGGCCGCCGAGCGAGATCCCGTCTCGATGTCCTCCTTGTGCTCCTGCCCGGGGGTGCGCAGGTGCACGTGCGGATCGAAGAAGGCCGGAAAGGCGTGCAGGCCGCTCGGCGTCGATCTCCTCGAGGCCAGCGGCGTCCCCCTCGCCGGGAGCGGTCAGCTCGGCGATCTTGCCGTCGCGCACGACGACGTCGTGTGGGCCGTCGATGCCGGTGACCGGATCGAGCACGGTGGCGCGGCGCAGGATCAGGTCCGCGCTCTCCCCGGAGCGCATCTCGAGCTGAGGGGCGCTCACGCCGGCTGCCCGATCGGTGTGGCGTGGCCGTTGCCGGCGACGGGCGCGGGCTCTTCGTCGCCGGCAGCAAGCAGCTCGTAGAGGATCGCCATGCGGACGACCAGGCCGGAGGCGACCTGCTCGTCGATCAGCGACTGCGGCGAGTCGATCACCTCGCCCGAAAGCTCGACCCCGCGGTTGACCGGGCCGGGGTGCATGAGCAGCTGGCGGGGCCCGAGGCGACGCGAGTCGATCTGGAAATGCGCTGCGTACTCGCGAATCGACGGCACGAAGCTCTCCGCCATTCGCTCGCGTTGCAAGCGCAGGGCGTAGATCACGTCGGCCTCGCCCATCCGCTCGAGCGAGTGCTCGACGGCGCAGCCGAGCTGCTCGAGGCCGCGCGGGATCAGCGCCGGAGGCCCACAAACGGTGAGCTCGGCCCCCATCGCCTGGAAGGCGATCAGGTTCGAGCGGGCGACGCGGCTGTGCAGGACGTCGCCGACGATCCAGATCCGCTTTCCCTCCAGCGAGCCGAGGCGGCGGCGCAGCGTGTAGACGTCGAGCAGCGCCTGGCTGGGGTGCTCGTGCTTGCCGTCACCGGCGTTGACGACCGCGGCATCGGCCCACTCGGCGACCAGCTGGGCGGCGCCGGCGTAAGGGTGGCGCAGGACGATCGCCGCCGGGTCGTAGGCGGAGAGGGTGGCGATCGTGTCCTTCAGCGACTCGCCCTTGTCGACCGAGGAGCCCGCCGCCTTGACCGAGATCAGATCGGCGGAGAGGCGCTTGGCGGCCAGCTCGAAGGAGGAGCTGGTGCGCGTGCTCGACTCGTAGAAGAGGGTGACGACGGTGCGGCCGCGCAGGGTCGGCACCTTCTTGATGTCGCGGCGGCCGACCTCGGCGAAGCTCTCGGCGCGGTCGAGGATCGCCTCGATCTCAGCTTTGGAGAGATGGTCGATCGAGAGCAGGTGCCTCATGCGCCCACCTCGACCAGCTCGGAGATCGTTACCTCGTCGACTTCGTCGAGCTCCTCGAGGCGCACGTTGACCCGCTCCTCACGCGCCGTCGGCAGGTTCTTGCCGACGTAGTCGGGCCGGATCGGCAACTCGCGATGGCCGCGGTCGCAGAGCACCGCGAGTTGCACTCGCTGGGGCCGGCCGTAGTCGAAGAGGGCGTCGATCGCAGCACGCACGGTGCGGCCGGTGAAGAGCACGTCGTCGACGAGGACGATCGTGCGGCCGGCAAGGTCGAAGTCGATGTGGGAGGCGTGGACGACCGGCTGGGCGGCGGGTGACTTGGCGCCGACGTCGTCGCGGTAGAAGGAGATGTCGACGTCGCCGATCGGCGCTTCGGTGCCGGTCAGCTCGGCAAGCGAGGCGTGCAGGCGCCGGGCAGAGCAGGGCGCCTCGGGTGTGGATGCCGACGATCGCCAAGGCATCGGGGTCCGGGTTCTTCTCGGCGATCTCGTGGGCGATCCGCCGCAGCGTTCGCCTCAGGTCGTCGCGCTCGAGCACGACCTTCTCGTCACTGACTTTTGCTTCCTTCCTGGCCTCTCGGGACCTGGTTAAAGGACGGCCTGAGGCTAGCAGCGAGAGGCGGCGCTAGACGCTTCGGATCGGGCTCCGGCTCATCTCGTTCACGCGCTCCGTTCGGCACGAGCTTTGGCTCTCCGCGCTCCGGGAAGGGGATCTCGATGACGTCGAAGTCGCGCGGCGCGAGAGCCGGCTCGAAGACCTCGCGGGCCTCCTCGAGGACCTTGCCGACGTGGTAGCGCGAGGAGATGTGGACGAGGGCGAGCATCTTCACGTGCGCCTCGCGAGCGACTGCTGCGGCCTGGCCCACGGTCGAGTGGCCGGTGTCGGCGGCGCGCTGCACCTCCTCCTCGGAGAAGCTGGCGTCGTGGATCAGCAGCTCGGCGTCGGCCGCCGCCGGGACGGTCGAGTGGCAGGGCGCGGTGTCGCCGGTGATCGCGACCGTGCGGCCGGGCCGGGCTTCCCCCATCACGTCCTCGGGCCGGACCGGGCCGGACGCGCCGTCGACCTGCTCGCCGCGCTGCAGGGCGGCGAAGGCAGGGCCTTCGGCGACCCCGAGCTGCTTGGCGGCCTCCGGGTCGAAGCGACCTGGCCGCTCCTCCTCGATCAGCACGTAGCCGTTGGCGCGCACGCTGTGCTCGACCGCGAAGGCGCGCACCTCGGCGCCGTCGTGGCGACACCGCTTCGCCGGGGTCGATTTCGACCAGGTCGAGCTCGTAGTCGGTGCGGCCGATCAGCCGTCCCAGCGTCTTGAAGAGGTCGTGCAGGCCGCGCGGGCCGTAGATCGTCAGCGGCTCCTCGCGCGCGGTCAGGTCATAGGTCTTCAGCAGCCCCGGCAGGCCGAGGATGTGGTCGGCGTGGAAGTGGGTGAGGATAGATCTCGTCGACCTGCGCCAGGCCCAGCGAGCGCTGCAGCTGGCGCTGCGTCCCTTCGCCGCAGTCGAACATCAGCCGCTTGCCGCCGCGAACCAGCATCACGCTCGCGGTCGAGCGCCGCGCCGAGGGCACCGATCCACCGGTGCCGAGAAAGATCGCCGAGAGATCCATGCGGCCTGCGAGCCTACGCGACGGGGCGCGTCAACTACGCGAAGCTAGACTGGCCCGTGAGCGCCCGTAGCTCAGCTGGATAGAGCGCCGCCCTCCGGAGGCGGAGGCCACAGGTTCGAATCCTGTCGGGCGCGTTTCAGGCTGCGAGCGCAGGGGTCAGGCGCTCTTGAACCTGGCTCGCCACTCCTCGCGATCGAAGCGGGCCGGCTCGTTCTCGCCGAGGAAGCGTTCGAGCACTGCGGTGAAGCGGGCCGGCTGCTCGACCTGGGGCATGTGGCCAGCGCCCTCGAAGATCTCCAGCTGGCTGCCCGGGAGAGCGCGCTGGGCATCTTCGCCGTGGCGCACGGGGATGATCGGGTCGCGAGCGCCCCAGACGATCAGCACCGGGCACCTCTTCGGCAAGGTAGAGGCGGTCGGTGGCCGAGACCCGCTGTCCCTCGGTGCCGACCACCGAGCGCAGGGTCGCGAGGAAGGCTTTGCGGCGCTGCGGCTCGGCAAGCGCGGCGTAGCCGCGGGCCACCTCGGCTACGTCGGGGCCGGGCCTCATGCCGATCGCGGCGAGGCCGCGCACGACGACGTCGCCGACTTTCTCGCCTGCGCCGGCGGTCGCCGCGATGAAGAGGTCGGCGCCGGGCAGCGCGGCCGCCCGCAGGACCGGGCTGACCTCGGGCCCGAGCCCGCCGCTGGAGACCAGGACCAGCCGCTCGACCATCTCGGGGAACTGGTAGGCGAACTGCATCGCGATGCCGCCGCCGAGCGAGTGACCGACCAGCGTGGCGCGCTCGTGGCCGAGCGCGAGCAGGAGGTCGCGCAGGCCGGTGGCGAGATTGCCAAGCGAGTAGTCGCCCGGCCCCGCCGCCGGACATGCCGTGACCCGGCAGATCGGGGGCGATGACCGTGTGCCGCTGCGCCAGCGGCTCGAGCACCGGGCGCCAGTGCTCGGAGCTGACCGCCATGCCGTGGACAAGCAGCAGCACCGAGCCTTCGCCGCCGCCGAGATAGCCGACGCTGCGGCCGTGAAGCTCAGTCGTCTTGAAGCTCACCTCGGCCGGATCCGCCGGCGTCGCACGCTTGGCCACGCAGTGAACGGTAGCCACTGGCGGGGTCGGGCAGGAAGCGCGCGAATCCGCTGCCGCTTCCAATACTGTCGCGCCCGATGGCCGACGAGAAGAAGAGCCGACCGCCGCGAGGAGCACTGATCGTGATCGCGGTCGGACTGCTCGCGACGCTGGCGGCAGCGGTGCTCAGCACCGACAAGCCGATCGGCGCGGCGACGCTGGAATGGGTCGAAGAAGCGCCGATGGCCGACTCGAAGCCAGCCGCGATCCCGGGCGGCGGACAGATGCGGCTCTCCGAAGCGGAGATCCGCTCGACCGAACCGAACGTCAGCGACTACACGCTCTTCCGGGTCTCCGCCGTGCTGACGATCGACGCCGGCTCGGCGATCGGGCACGGCCGCCTCCGCTGCGCTGTCCACGTGCCAAGCGGACGATCGTCGCCCAGACCTCGAAGAGCCGCGCCGTCTACCCGCGCTCCAGCGAAGACCTGTTCGAACAGGACACGCCGGAAACCTCGCTGGTCGAGTTCAGCTCGCACAGCACCGACCTCGCCTCGGTCGAAGTCAGCGACGTCTTCGGCAAGCGCTACACCACGGAGCGCGGCATCGTCGTCGAGTGGGCGCCCTACCGGATCGGCCAGCAGGTCTGGAAATTGGGCTTGCCAAGCGGCCGTCCGCAAGAAGACCTGGAACTGCCCTTCGTCTCGATCTGGCGCACGACCACGAAGCCCGCCGCCAAGATGTCCTGCACGATCGAGACCGCGGCCGGCTCGGCCACGGTCAGCACCGCGGGCTCTCTGCCCGGCTTAGGGCGCGACGAGCAGCTCGGGGCCTTCCTCGCTGCCTTTGCCGACCTTGTTCAGCTTCGGGTTGGCGGGAGCGCTGTCCATGCGACCAGCCGGCAGCGGCGCGCACATCGCCACCGCGTCCTCGAGCTCGAGGTCGGGACGCAGCCAGGCGGCCTCGGCCTCGGCGCTGGGCAGGATCGCCGGCATCCGGTCGTGGACCTTGGCGACCAGCTCGTTCGGGGTCGTGGTGACGATCGTGCAGCTGTAGAGCCAGCCGTCGTCGAAGCCGCGGTCCTCGGGGTCCTCCCACTCCTTGCGGGTGCAGAGGCCGGCGAAGGCGAAGGGCTCGCCGCCGTCGACGGTGAAGCGCCAGGGCTGGCGCGGCTGCTTGGGGTCCTCGGCCACCATCCACTCGTAGAAGCCGTCGGCGACGATCAGGCAGCGGTGGCGGAACTTGCCGACCAGCGGCGAGTAGGCCCGGCTCGAGGTCAGGTTCTCGGCCTTGGCGTTGATCATCCGGTAGCCGACCTTGAGGTCCTTGGCCCAGCGCGGCACCAGGCCCCAGCGCATCAGGCGCGCCTCGCGCTCGCCCTGCGCCGCCTCCTCGGGGTCGGGCGAGGAGCGCACGGTCAGCACCTCCTGGCGTCGGGCGCGACGTTGAAGCGGCCCAGCGCCCCTTCGACCTTCTTGACCCGCTCCGCCGTCGGCGGCGGCGCGTCGCCCGCCGCGTTGCGCTCCAGCGCCTTCTCCAGCTCGACCTGGAAGCGGTCGGCGATCGTCTTCGTGTCTTTGGCCGTGACCGTGAATCGTCCGCACATGGGGCCCAGCGTAGCCGGGCCGGCAGCGCGCGTTACTCAGGCGCGATCAGCTCGACCGTTGGGAAGTAAGTTCGATAACTGCCGACGTCACGTGTGAGCAAGCGCAGGCCGGCCACCGCCGCGTGGGCGCCGATGAAGAAGTCCGGGAGGGGAGCGAGCTTGGACCCGCCACGCTGCTTGTACGCGGCGAAGGCCCGCCCGGCCAGGAAGGCCGCGGGCCAGGGAATCGGGACGCATTCGATGCCCTGTACCTGGAGCGCCGATTCGCACTCCTCAGGCGTCGGATACCCGATCGAGATCTCGGCAAAGACGATCTGGTCTACGAGAACCGGCCCTTCTTCAACCGCATCGATGAACGCTTCCTTGGACCACGTCAACCATCGCGGGTCTTTGACCGTGATGTCGATCAAGACGTTCGAGTCAACGAGTGTCGCGGGCACCATGTGTCTAAGTCCCGCGACCCCAATCCTCTCCCCGGGTCAACCTCATTACTTCCTCGGTAGTCATGGTGTAGTTCTTCCCGGCTTCCTGAAGATGTCGCACAATCTCCTCTCCGCGCCGTCGACTCTTGACGGACTTGCGAACGCGAACCTCGCCATCGTCGAGGATGAACTCGACCTCGGCGCCGGGAAGAAGGCCGAGGTCGTCTCGGATGTACTTCGGGATCGTGACCTGGCCCTTGCTGGTGATCCTCGACATGGAGTAAGAGTAACACCGGTATTACTCTTACTTCGCAGGGCGAGCCTCCGGGTGGGCGCCGTACCACTCGAGCGTGCCTTCGAGGCCGCCCGCCAGGTCGACCTGGGGGCGCCAGCCGGTCAGCTCGCGCAGCTTGGTCGAGTCGACGTACTGGCGGTCGATCTCGCCGTCGGGAGTGCCGGCGCCGAGGTATTCGGGCTCGATTCCGGCTCCGGCGGCCGCGGCGATCAGGTCGACCACCTCGCGGACCGAGTGCGGGTCGCTCGCCGCCGGCGTTGAAGGCCTCTCCCCTGGCCTCGTCCCCGTCGAGTGCGGCGGCGATCGCCAGGTAGGCGGAGACGGCGTCGTCGACGTGGAGGAAGTCGCGCTCGGGGCTGCCGTCGGAGCGGATCACCGGCGGGCGGCCGTCGAGCACGGCGATCGTCGTCTCCGGGATCAGCCGCGAGAAGTTGAGGTCGCCGCCGCCGTAGATGTTGGCGAAGCGGGTGACGGCCAGCGGCACGCCGTAGGCGTGGGCGTAGCTGCGGGCGATGACGTCGGCCGCGGCCTTGCTGGCGTCGTAGGGATAGGCGGCGCGCAGCGGGAAGTCCTCGCGGTAGGGCAGCTCCGGGCTGGCGCCGTAGGCCTTGTCGGAGGAGGCGAAGACGACCCGCTCCACCCCGTGCTCGCGACAGGCCTCGAAGACGTTCCAGGCGCCGCGCACGTTGACTTCGAGCGTCTCCAGCGGCGACTCGCGGGCGACGCCGACGATCGTCTGCGCCGCCAGGTGGAAGACCGAGTCGCAGCCGGCGACCGCCGCGGCCACCGCCTCGGCGTCGCGCAGGTCGCCCTCGGCAAGCTCGACCTCGTCGCGCAGGCCGAGCAGGTCGAGGCCGGAGCGGCGCGGCCCGCCGACGTCGGCGAGGCGCGGGTCGGGACGGTCGAGCACGCGAACCGCGTCGCCGCGCTCCAGCAGCGCCCCGACCAGGTGCGAGGCGACGAACCCGTGCGCGCCGGTGACCAGCGCGGTCACGATCATCCGGTCCACCCGCCTTCCGGTGCGACTTTGATCCACGCATAGGGAGCAAAAGGTGCACCGGAAGCTCATTGGACTGGCGCTCCGCTCGGGACGACAGGTCGGCCAGGGGGCGGCGTCGGAGGACCAGAGGTCGTTGAGCTCTACCGCGTCCTTGTAGGTGTCCATGCAGTCCCAGAAGCCCTCGTGCCGGTAGGCGCGCGAGCTGGCTGTCGGCGGCGAGGCGCTCCAGCGGCTCGCGCTCGAGCACGCTGTCCTCGCCGATGTAGTCGAGCGCGCCTGGCTCGAAGCAGAAGAAGCCGCCGTTGATCCAGTGCTCGCTGCGCGGCTTCTCGACGAAGCCCTCGACCCTGTCCGATCGCGCCGAGTTTGCGCCACTCCCCACTGCAGGTGCGGCTGGACCACGGTCACCGTGCCGAGCGCCCCGTGCGCGGTGGAAGGTGAGCAGCGCCTCGAGGTCGATGTCGGCGACGCCGTCGGCATAGGTGGCGCAGAAGGTGCCGCTCGCCGAGCTGCTCGCCCAGCCGCGCGATCCGGCCGCCGGTCGGCGTGTCGAGCCCGGTGTCGACGCACTCGACCTCCACCCCCCGGGCCAGCCTCCGGCCGCGACGAACTCCTCGACCATCTCCCCCAGGTAACCGGTCGCCAGCAGAAAGCGCTCGAACCCCTGCGCCGCGTAGATCCCGATCACGTGCCAGAGAATCGGCCGCCCGCCGATCTCCACCAGCGCCTTGGGCACGGTCTCGGTCTGCTCGCGCAGCCGCGTCCCTCGACCTCCGCAGAGGATGACTACAGGTGGCTTAGCCACCCGCAACTGCGGGCAGGATCGTTACCTCGGCGCCGTCGTCGATCGGCGTGTTGAGGCCCTCCTGGAAGCGAATGTCCTCGCCGCTGACGTAGACGTTGACGAAGCGGCGCAGGTCGCCGTCCTGGGTGATCCGCTCGCGCAGGTCGCCGTGGGCCTCGAAGACCGCGTCGAGCACCTCGCCGACGGTGGAGCCCGTCGACCTCGAGCTCGGCCTCTCCCCCGGTCGCGGCGCGCAGCTGGGTCGGGATCTTCACGGTGACTGAGCATCAGACGCTTACCTCCTGGCGAAACTCGGACTCGAAGCTCTCGAGGTCGGGATCGATCTCGTGCATGCGGAACCTATCGCGGGTCGCGTCGAGCGTCTTCAGCCCCTCGCCGGTGATGTAGACGACGACGCGCTCGCCGCTGCCGATCTCGCCGCGCTCGGCCAGCTTCGGCGAGGACGCCGATCGTGACCCCGCCCGCGGTCTCGGTGAAGATCCCCGTCGTCTCCGCCAGCAGGCTGATCCCGTCGCGGATCTCGGCGTCGGTGACCGAGTCGATCGCGCCCTCGGTGCGGCGGGCCTGCTCGACCGCGTAGGGGCCGTCGGCTGGGTCGCCGATCGCCAGGCTCTTGGCGATCGTGTCGGGGCGCTGCGGCTTGCAGACGTCCCAGCCTTCGGCGAAGGCGGTGGCGACAGGGCTGCAGCCCTCCGCCTGGGCGCCGTTGAAGACGGGCAGCTCGCCCTCGACCAGGCCGATGTCCAGCCACTCCTGGAAGCCGCGGCCGACCTTGGTGAAGAGCGAGCCGGAGGCGATCGGGCAGACGACGCGATCGGGCAGCTCCCAGCCGAGCTGCTCGGCCGTCTCGTAGGCGAGCGTCTTCGAGCCCTCGGCGTAGTAGGGGCGCAGGTTGACGTTGACGAAGGCCCAGGGCCGGGTTTCGGCGAGCTGGGTGCAGAGGCGGTTGACGTCGTCGTAGTTGCCGCGCACGCCGACCAGGTTGGTGCCGTAGATGCCGGTGGCGAGCAGCTTCTGCTCCTCGAGGTTGGCGGGGACGAAGACGTAGGACTTGAGGCCGGCGGCGGCGGCGTGGGCGGCGACGGCGTTGGCCAGGTTGCCGGTCGAGGCGCAGGCGACGGTGTCGAAGCCCAGCTCCTGCGCCTTGGCGACGGCGACGGCGACGACGCGGTCCTTGAAGGAGTGGGTCGGGTTGGCGGCGTCGTTCTTGATCCAGATCTCGGCGTCGACCCCGAGTCGCTCGGCGAGGCGGTCGGCGCGCAGCAGCGGCGTCAGGCCCGGCTCGAGCGGGTCGCCGGGGCGTCCCTCGAAGGGCAGGAAGTCGGCGTAGCGCCAGATCCCCTGCGAGCCGGCCTGGATCTTGCGCTTGGTCTCGGCCGGGTCCAGATCCGAGTAGTCGTAGGCGACTTCCAGCGGCCCGAAGCAGTTTTCACAGGCGAAGTGAGCGCCGAGGTCATAGGTCGCCCCGCACTCCTTGCACTTCAGATTCTCAATTGCCATCCGATCTTCCCTCTCGTTGCGTTACCGCCAACAAAAAAACCTCCGCCGTTTTGTGGGGCAGAGGTCCGATCGGACTTTCCCCACATCTTCCAGGCCTTCAACATGACCTGCTGGAGTTGGCACCTCCCCTCGAACCGATGGTTCGAGGTGGTTGCCGGGGCTTCATTGGGCCAGTCCCTCCACCCCTCTAGATGTGGCGCTTATGTAGGAACGAACCATACCAGGGGAAATCCCATTCATCCCGAGTACGGGATCGACGGCTAACCTTGTGCGTCCTATGCCCGACGAGACGATGAGCGTGAACGATGCCGAACCTTCCGAAGCCGAGGCTGCGACGCGTCGGCCGGCGCAACGAGCTCATCTCCGCGGCTGCGCAGGCTGAGCCGCAGACACCGCGCGTCGAGCAGATCGACTCCTCCGGCCTGCGCTGGGTCAACATCGAGCTGCCCGGGCGCGCTGGAGCGCACCTGGCTGGAGGAGAACTTCGACTTCCACGCCCTCGACCTCGAGGACGTGCTCTCGCGCAACCAGCGGCCGAAGATCGACGTCTACGACGACTACCTCTTCATCGTCCTGCACTTCCCGATCTTCGACCCAGCTGCCGGGCCGCCTGGGCACCGGCGAGCTCGACCTCTTCGTCGGGCCCGGCTACGTGGTGACGATCCCCAACCAGCCGCTGCAGCCGGTCGAGTACCTCTTCGAGCGCTGCCGTGCCAAGGAGGAGCTGCGCGAGCAGCTCTTCTCGCGCGGCTCGGGCTACCTGCTCTACCGCCTCGTCGACGACAGCTTCGACTACTGCTTCCCGATGCTGCGCAAGATCGGCAACAAGCTCGACGCGCTCGAGGACGACATCTTCGAGGGCCGCTCCGAGGAGGTCGTGCGCGACATCTCCAACGTCAAGCAGGAGATCATCAACTTCCGCAAGGTGATCCGCCCGCAGCGGCCGGTGCTGCGCGACCTGGAGAAGGTCAAGCAGCGCTACCTCGCCACCGACCTCGACCTGGAGATCTACTTCGACGACATCGTCGACGCCCACGAGCGGATCTGGGACATGCTCGAGAACTACAAGGAGGTCGTCGAGGCGCTGGCCGAGACCAACGAGTCGGTGATCTCCCACCGGGTCAACGACATCCTCCGCGTGCTCACCTCGATCAGCGGTCATCGTCCTGCCACTGACTCTGATCGCGAGCATCTGGGGAGGCAACTACGGGGTCCCCTTCGAGAACGACATCGTCGGCTTCTGGGTCGTGCTCGGCGGCATGTTCGCGATCCTTCTCGGCGATGGTCGTTTACTTCCGCCGGCGCGGCTGGCTGTAGCCTGCGCGCCCGTGGCAAATTTCCGCATCTGGGCGCCCTGGCGCCTCGCCTACGTGAAGGACGCAGCCAAGGACAACGAGGACGAGTGCATCTTCTGCGCCAAGCCGGCGGCGGAGGATGACGAGGCGAACCTGATCGTCCACCGCGGCGAGCGCAGCTTCGTGATCCTCAACCTCTTCCCGTACACCAACGGTCACCTGATGGTCGCTCCCTACGAGCACATCGGGCGGATCCAGGAGCTGCCCGCCGAGACGGTGGCCGAGATGATGGGCTTCGCGCAGCTGGCGATGAGCCGGCTCGAGGACGTCTACAGCCCGCACGGCTTCAACGTCGGCTTCAACCAGGGCCGCGTCGCCGGCGCCGGCGTCGAGCACCACATCCACATGCACGTCGTGCCGCGCTGGGGCGGCGACACCAACTTCATGCCGGTGATCGCCGACACCAAGGTGATGCCGCAGACCCTCGAGCAGAGCTACGAGGCACTGAAGGGAGCGTTTTGAGCGAGCAACCGATCCTTGCCCCGCCGGGCATCTTCAAGGCCTATGACATCCGCGGCCTGCACGGCTCCGAAATGGACGAGACGACGGCGCGGCGATCGGGCGCGCCTTCGCCCGCGTGCTGGCGCGGCTGCGCGGCAAGCAGCCGAGCGAGCTGCGCGTCGGCCTCGGCCGCGACATGCGCCTCACCGCGCCCTCGATGGCGGCGGAGCTGCGCGACGGCCTGATCTTCGAGGGCGCCACGGTGCTCGACGCCGGCATGGTCGCCACCGAGATGCTTTACCACCTGGTCGGCTCGCGTGAGCTCGACGGCGGCGCGATGGTGACCGCCTCGCACAACCCCAAGGCCTACACCGGCGTCAAGCTGGTCCGCGAGGGCGCGCTGGCGCTCTCCGGCGAGGCTGGCATCGGCGAAGTGCAGCGCGAGATCGAAGCCGGGCTGGGCGAGTCTCCTGGCGGCGGCTCGCTGGAGGAGGTCGACGTCTGGGACGAATACCGCGCCCACGCGCTCTCCTTCATCGACCCGGCCAAGGTGAAGCCGATGAAGGTCGTCGTCGACGGAGGCAACGGCATGGCTGGGCCGATGGTCGGGCCGACCCTGCACGGCCTCGGGCTCGACCTGGAGGAGATGTACTTCAAGCCCGACGGCGAGTTCCCCGACCACGAGCCGAACCCGCTGCTGCCCGAGAACCGCCAGATGATCATGGACCGGGTTCAGGCGACCGGCGCCGACCTCGGCATCGCCTGGGACGGCGACGCCGATCGCTGCTTCTTCATCGACGGCAGCGGCGAGTTCTGCGACGGCGACTTCATCTGCGCCCTGCTCGCCCGGGCGGCGCTGGCCAAGAACCCCGGCGCGACGATCCTCTACGACCCGCGCTCGAGCCGAGCCGTTCCGGACCTGGTCGCCGCCGAGGGCGGTCGCTCGGACCTCTCCCGGGTCGGCCACGCCTTCTTCAAGATCCGCATGCGTGAGGAGGGCGCCGTCTTCGGCGGCGAGGTCTCCGGCCACTACTACTTCCGTGACTTCTGGAACGCCGACACGGGCACGATCCCGGCGCTGCTGATGCTGGAGTTGCTCTCCGTCGACGGTCGCTCGCTGGGCGAGCTGATGGCCGAGTTCCGCTCGCGCTACTTCATCTCCGGCGAGATCAACTCCGAAGTGGACGATCCCGAGGCGAAGATGGCTGAGATCGCCGCGCGTTACTCCGACGGCGAGCAGACCCATCTCGACGGGATCTCGGTCGATTACCCCGACTGGCACTTCAACGTGCGGCCCTCCAACACCGAGCCGCTGTTGCGGCTCAACCTCGAGTCGCTGGCCTCCCGCGAGGACATGGAGGCCAAGCGCGACGAGGTGCTCGGGCTGATCCGGGCGTGAGCGCCCTGTCCCCTGAGGCGGCGCTTGAGCAGGCGGCGCTGGCCGGCATCCACTGCCTGCGCATCCCCACTCCCTTCGCGGTCGGGCGGGTCAACTGCTACCTGATCGAGGACGAGCCGCTGACCCTGGTCGACACCGGGCCCAACTCGGGCAAGGCGCTCGACGAGCTGCAGTCGCAGCTGGCCGAGCGCGGCCACTCGATCGACGACCTCGAGCTCGTCATCGTCACCCACCAGCACATCGACCACCTCGGCCTGGTCGAGATCGTCGTCGAGCACTCCGGCGCCGAGGTGGCGGCGCTGGGCGCTGCCGCTGAGCGGCTGGCCAACTTCGACGAGGACGCCGAGGCCGAGGACCGCTTCGCGGTCGAGCTGATGATCCGCAACGGCATCCCCGAGGAGGTGACGGTGGCGCTGCGCAGCGTCTCACGCAGCTTCCGCGCCTGGGGGTCGCAGGTGACGGTGACGAAGCCGCTGGCCGACGGCGAGGAGATCGCTTTCAAGGATCGGACTCTGAAAACCATCCATCGGCCGGGCCACAGCCCGTCGGACACGGTCTTCTGGGACGAGCAGCGCAAGATCCTCATCGCCGCCGATCACCTGATCGCCCACATCTCCTCCAACCCGCTGATCAGCCGGCCGCTGGACGGATCGGCGCAGCGCCCGCAGGCGCTCGTCACCTACATCGAGTCGATGCGCAAGACGCGTGGGATGCCGGCCGAGATCGTCCTCTCCGGCCACGGCGAGCCGGTCGTCGACCACGTCGCCCTGATCGACGACCGCATCGCCAAGCACGAGCGCCGCAAGGAGAAGATCTACAAGCTGATCGCCGAACAGCCGCGCAGCGGCTACGAGATCGCCCAGGCGATCTGGGGCAACGTCGCCGTCACCCAGGCCTTCCTCACTCTCTCCGAGGTGATCGGCCACGCCGACCTGCTGGTCAACGAGGGTCGCGTGCGCGAAGCCGACGACGGCGAGGTGATGCGCTACGAGGCGACCGGGGTACAGAATTAGTACCCCTGGGCCACAGCGGGCCAACGCCCAGGCGGGCGCTGCCGAGATCTGGCAGGCGTCGCGCCAACGATGCTGACGAACAGCGTCATCACCGCCAAAGGCAGCTACCAGGGCGCGATCACGGTGGTTGCCTTTATCGGTCGCGATCAACGACACGGCGCCGACCGCCGACCGATGGGACATGGCCGTCGTCGAGGTCCTGCCCGCGCCCGGTCCCTAGCCGCAGCCGGCGCGCTTCGACAATACGCCCGCGCACTACGCCAGGTATCTGCCCCTCCGGATCGGCCCAGGCGCCATGCCGAGGGTTGGACAGGGCTTGGCTTCGTCAGCACGTCAAACCCTGCCCTCCTCGTCGCTCTCTAGCGGGTCTTATAAAGCGAAAGCAGCGGAACCACAGTCGAGCATGGCTTGATCGCCATCGCGCTCACCCTCCTTTCCCTTAGCGGATGTGTTGCGCCGCAAGGGAGCATAGGATTGGTAACAGGCCATGGTGTTCTTGGTACGGCCCAATGGCTTAGACGGCCTGGGTGTTGCTCCCCTGCGCATCCAGGCCGTTGCCCCAACCCCTCATCGGTGCTTGAGCGTCGAAAGCATCGGAACGGTCGTCGGACACGGCGTAATCGTCATCGCGATCACCTCCTTTCATGTCGAGGGCCGGGCTGTCGTCAGAGCCGTCAGATCCCGCCCCACCGCCTCAGAAGCAACGGCTACCTCATCTTCATGGTCGAAAGCAACGGCACGACGGTAGGCACGACCTTGGTGGTCATCCAGCTCACCCCTCCAACGTATTCCCCCTTGCCGGGCAAGAGCAGAGCTTGGCGTCGTCAGCTTTGTCAAGCCCTGCCCATGCCTCATTTCTCTCAGCGGTTCTTGACCAGCGAAAGAACTGGGACCACAGCCGCAGTCGGCTTGATCGTCATCGCGCCTCACCCCCTCCCGTTGGATGAAATTTTCTTGATTAATTAGAAAAGATTAGAGCAATTAGCACGTTCCGACTGAAGAGCAGCTAGTTTTTCGGGCCAATCGATAACCCCATACCGATCTACGGACCTGCGAGTACCGGGACGGCGACCGAGAGGAGTGGCTACATGGCCGCAAAAAAGAAGGCCCAGGCAAAAAGGAAGACGGCGCCCAAAAAGCGCAAGAGCGCGGCGAGCAAGAAACAGCATCGGGAGGTGGGCAGCCGATCTCTAGACCAGCGCGTCATCAAGGCGCTGGCACACTCGATGCGTGTGGAGATCCTCGCGATCCTCAACGACCGAATGGCCAGTCCCAACGAGCTTTCAAAGGAGCTTGAAGAGGGCCTGAGCCAGGTCAGCTACCACGTCAAAGTTCTCAGGGACTTCGAGATGATCGAGATGGTCAAGACCGAGCCTCGCCGTGGTGCGGTCGAGCATTACTACCGGGCCAGCGAGAAAGTCTTCATTCCTTCCTGGGTGTTGAAGCTCGCGCCCAAGTCGGCACAGCGGTCCATATGGGGAGACGTGCTGGCCGACCTTGAGCAGGACATGGGCACGTCGCTCGAAACCGGCACGTTCGACAAGCGGTCGGATCTCGTCGTCGGTCGCGACGTGCGAATCCTTGACGGCCAGGGCTGCGAAGACGCCGAGGAGCTGGCCGCTGAGTTCTACGAACGGTACGGGCAGCTCGAAGTCGATTCCGACCAGCGACGGGAGAAGGGCGAAGGCGATGGCGAGTCGATCCCGACGACCGCCGCAGTCCTGGTCTTCGGCTCAGCGGAGGGCAAAAATCTGAAACCGTCCAAGAGGCGGAAAAAGTCCTGACCGGCAACCGTTCAGATTCGCCCGTTCAAACTACGAAAACTGCGCTTTAAGCCCGTAGCATCGCCAGCGCACCGGGGCATTTTGGCCTCGGGGGTTGTCGTCAGCACGAGACCCCCCGCGCGCGGATGCCCCGGTGCTCACGTGAGGGACAGGGAGGGCGGCGTCTGGGCCACATTCGTCGCCCTCCCTTAAACAGACGAAGTGGCAGGTCGAGTCTGCCTGATGCGAAAGGGACAGTCAATTGGCAGGCAGCCACAACAGGCTGGTCATACCGATGAGCGAGGGCTATGCCGTGTCTTGCTCATGCGGATGGAGCGGCGATGTCCACCGCGCACCAGAGCGAGCCGAACGGGAAGCCGCGGGCCACGAAGTCGATCCCGGCCTGGACCGAGGCCCCCTGGTTGCGGGCGTCAGAGCCGCTGTCGAGGATTCGGCGCAGAGGGTAGCCGAGGAGATAAACGATTCCTTTGCGTCTAAGGACTGGCTTGGACGAGCCGCCCTTGCTTGGTACTTCGATGCGTTCCGCGCTGAGCTGGCGAGCAAAGACGGCTCTACCTCGTCGCTCAGGATTCCATCGAGAGCCGAGCTCGCGGCAACTGCCGAGGGCCTGGCGCGAATAGCTGCCGGGGTCCCCGGCTTCAGGGTCGCTGAGGCAAGCAGGGCTACCGAGATCGCCTTACTCCAGGCGATGCTCGACCGTGGAATGCGCACAGCCCCAGTAGTCCGGATCGCCAGGGTCGCCAAAGAGCAAGCATTAGCCCTGATCACCTCTGCGTAGGCAACTCCGAGGGCCTCGCGGCCCCTTCAACGGCGAGAAGCTCACGGAGCGCGTCGATGAGGCATAGAAGTCCGCCGGGCTAAATCGCATTACGCTGCACGGTGTCGGCACACGCTTTGGACCGCTACGGGCGCTTGCCTACCGGCGCGCCAACTGGCGCATAGCACCCGTATGACGAGCATTATCTGCTCTAGAAAGCCGCGCAAGTCCGCTAAGAAGCGGATGCTGATCGGTTACAGGCTCAGGCAGCCGCACCGTGCGTACTCGCCGGAGCGGGCAGCGTCGCGAGCACCTCGGCCGGGAGGCGCTTGCTTGCGGACCAGACCTCGACTGCCACGACCTCATCGGTGGCCGAGTCGTGATCGACCAGCCCCCACTCGACCTCCTCGCTCACGACATTCGCAGAATCCCCGGTCGGAAGCCAGGCAATGTCAGCCTCGCGGTCGTAGTAGGCAAATTTCGCGCTCATAGATTCAGGATAGCTTTCATGGACACATCTGATGTCCCTCGCGAACAGCTTCCTCGACCTCGAATCGGATCAAACTCGTTGCCCGAGGCGAAGCTCAGCGTGGTCGGTCCAAATGAAGCGCTCGATCCCCACGGCGCGGACAGCCCATGACGCAGCGCGGCCCTTCAATGGCGAGAAGCTGACCGAGCGTGCCGATGAGGCATGGAAGTCCGCAGGGCCAAATCGCATTACGCTGCACGGGTGTCGGCACACCTTTGCGTCCCTGATGATCGCGGCCGGTGTCAATGCCAAGGCGCTTTCTACTTTCATGGGGCACGCGAACATCTCCATCACCCTGGACCGCTACGGGCACTTGCCTACTGGCGCGCCTACTGGCGCATAGCACCCGTATGACGAGCATTATCCGCTCTAGAAAGCCGCGCAAGTCCGCCAAGAAGCGGATGCTGATCATCGTCAACCCCTACGCGACGACGGTCTCGGACCGGCTCAAGAATCTCGTCGTCTACGCGCTGCAGGGTCGCTTCGAGGTCGAAACGGTTACCACCGAGGCCCAGAACCACGCCACCGAGATCGGCCGCGAGGTGCGCGACCACGGCTACGACATCGTCGTCGCCTTCGGTGGCGACGGCACGCTCAACGAGGTCGCCAACGGGCTCGCCGGAACCGACGTCCCGGTCTCGGTGCTCCCGGGTGGCTCGACCAACGTCGTCTGCCGCACGCTCGGCATCCCCAACGACGTCGTCGACGCGACCGAGCATCTGCTGGCGATGGTCGACGACTGGCAGCCGCGGCGGATCGACCTGGGCAAGGTCGACGGCCGCCACTTCGTCTTCTCCTGTGGCGTCGGCGTCGACGCCACAGTGGTCAAGCGGGTCGACGCCCACCCGAGGCTGAAGTCGGCCGCCGGTCCCTACTACTACACCTGGGCGACCGTCTCGGCCTTCTACCGCTCCTACCTCTACAACCCGGTGAGGCTGCGGGTCGAGACCGCAGACGGCAACTCGGCCGAAGGCGTTACCGCTCTGGCTCAGAACTCGGACCCCTTCACCTACTTTGCCAGCCGACCGGTGCGGGTCTGCGAGGGAATCGAGATCGACGACGGCAAGCTGGCGATCGGCGTCCTCAAGCGGGCCGCGCAACGCGATATGCCGACCCTGATCGCTCGCCTCTTCAGCGAGCGTCGCCCGGCTGTCCATCACCGCCAGATCGAGGGCCTCGATGGCGTAACCGAGGCCACGGTCAGCTCGGCTTCGGAGACCAAGGACGGCGTCACACGTCCCTTCCCTGTCCAGGTCGACGGCGACTACATCGGCGAGAAGACGCAGATCGAGCTGCGGGTCGACCCCGGCGCGCTCACCGTCGTCTCCTGACTAGAGCGCTGAGGGCTGTGACCGCTCGGCGAAGGGGGCCTCGCCTTTGAGCACGGTCTCCAGGCCCGCCCGGGCAGCTTGGCGCCGGCCGCTTTCGTAGTGGCCAGAGAGCGAGTAGGCGCCGACGCGTAGCGCGTAGCGAAGCGCCAGCGCCCAACGGTATTCGGCGGCAGCGCGGGGAAAGTGCTTGCGGGCGAACTGCATGCGCGCGTAGGCGGCCTGCGCCTCGAGGCGTGCGTTCTCGCGGTGATCGTGCTCGCGATTGCAGATCGTCATCTGAGGCATGTGGACAACCTCCCAGCCGGCTTGCTTGAGTCGCCAGCAGAGGTCGGTTCCCTCCGAGAAGAGGAAGAAGCGCTCGTCGAACCAGCCGATGTCGTCCAGAGCCGCGCGGCGGACGAGCATGAACGAGCCCGCCGTCCAGTCGCAGGCCCTTTCGAGGTCGTACTCACGCCGATCGAGCTCACGCTCGCCGAGCACCTGCCTCATCCCGGGCACGCGCTCGACACCGAGCGCTTCGGCGAACATGTGCAGCGCCGACGGGAAACGCCTGATGCTGTGCTCCAGCGAACCGTCGTCACGCAGCTGGCGCACACCGGCAAGCGCCAGCTCGGGACGCCGGTCGAACGCCTCGATCAGCTCGGCGAGGTCGCCGTCGAGCGTCTCGGTGTCGGGGTCGAGGAAAAGCACGTAGCGGGCGTTGGCCGCCTCGAGAGCGCGATTGCAGGCATGGCCGAAGCCGCGGTTGGGACAGAGCAGCGTGCGGGCAGCGGGGAAGCGCTCTTCGGCGTATTCGGCCGAGCCATCGTGGCCGTTGTCGACGACGATGACGTCGAGGTCGAGGCCCCCGGCGTGCTCGAGGAGGCTGCCGAGGGCGGTGTCGAGCCAAGGCCGGCCGTTGTGGGAGACGACGACTACGCAGACGTCATGCATCGGGCCCTAGCTCCCTGGCGGGATTGCCGACCACGGTGGCCCCTGGCGCCACGTCCCTGGTCACCACGGCCCCCGCCCCGACCACGGCGTCGCGGCCAATCCGAACCCCACCGAGGATCGTCGCCCCCGATCCGATCGAGGCGCCTCGCTCGACCGTCGTCACCAGCAACTCCCAGTCGGACTCGGTCTGCAGGGCGCCGGAGCCGTCGGTTGCGCGCGGGAACTTGTCGTTGACGAAAGTGACGCTGTGGCCGACGAAGACCTCGTCCTCGATTCGGACGCCGTCGCAGATGAAGCTGTGGCTCTGGATCTTGCAGGCGGAGCCGATCTCGGCGCCGCGCTGAACCTCGACAAAGGTGCCGATCCGCGTGCTCGACCCGATCCGACAGCCATAGAGGTTCGTAAACGAGTGGACGACGACGCCCTCGCCGAAGCTGACGTCGTCAAGCAGGCGGTGCGGCGCATCGTTTGCTGGGGATCCAGCCTCGGTTCGAGGATCTGGCGCCCCGGTCGTCGATTCAGCCATTTGACCGAACAACGGCGCGCGCCCCAACCTCCTTCTGCCTCTGCCTCGGCATGAGATCGCGCAAGCTCTGGGGCATCCGCCGCGTTCTATTTGCATGTCAGCGGTAGAGCAGCGGCCGGCGAACGGCGTCGGAGGAGCAGACGATCTCTCGTCCCCAGTCGTGATCGCGGATTCGGCCGCAATGCGGAACCGGATAGCCACCGTCCTCACGGAACAAGCGCTGGCGCCGGAGGCGGAACTCGATTCGCCGGTCGCCATCGACGAACTGGACGTCGATGAGTCGACGATCCTCGTCTTCGTCTGCGACATCGACGTGCCCCAGGAGGTCACCAGCCTCCGTCGCCTCTGCCGAGAGGCGGAGCGGGCCGCGATCGTCGTGATCTCGCCGCCGGCGACGGGAGCTGGCGTTCGTCGCACCCTCGATGCGGGCGCCGACGCGCTCGTCTTCGAGAGCGAGCTGGAGCTCACCCTGCCAGCGACGATCCGCGCCGTGGCCAGCGGCCAGTCGGTGGTCCCGCGCAAGCTGCGCGCCGGTGTCGAGCGGCCCAATCTTTCCCATCGCGAGCACCAGGTCCTGACCCTGGTTCGCCAGGGCCTCACCAACGCCGAGATCGCCGAGCATCTCTACCTGGCGGAAAGCACGATCAAGAGCCACCTCGCATCGGTCTTCACCAAGTTCGGCGTTCACTCACGCAAGGAGGCCGTTGCGGCCTTCGTCGACTTGGAGCGCGAGGCGGTGGCGGTTTCCGTCGCATCCGGCGCTCCCGTTGAGGCGGAGCAAGCGACCGCATGAGCAGTTCCGCGGCATCGGGCACCCTCTCCGCCGAGGGAACCGCGCTGGAGCGCGTGCCATTCACGCGCCTGGACAACGCTGACCCGCAGCTGCTCTCCGAGCTCACCGACGTCGTCGCCCGTGTGGCCGCCAACGCCGCGTTCACCCTGGGTGAGGAGGTCGAGGGCTTCGAGCGGGAGTTCGCGTCCTGGTGCGAGGCGGAGCACGCCGTTGGCGTTTCCTCCGGCACGGCGGCGCTCGAGCTGGCTCTGCGCGCGCTCGGGATCGGCCCCGGCGACGAGGTCATCGTTCCGACCAACAGCTTCATCGCGACCGCCGAGGCGGTCAGCGCCGCCGGCGCGACGCCGCGACTCGTCGACGTCGACGAGCAGACGGCGCTGCTGACGGCGGAGACGGTCGAGGCGGCGATCACGCCGCGAACGCGCTGCGTCATTCCCGTCCATCTCTACGGCCGTACCGTCGACATGGAGCCGCTTCTCGAGCTCTGCTCGAAGCGGGGGATCTTCGTCGTCGAGGACGCCTGCCAGGCCCACGGGTCCCGATACCGCGGCCGGCCGGCCGGCTCGCTTGGCGACGCCGGCTGCTTCAGCTTCTACCCGACCAAGAACCTCGGCGCCTGGGGTGACGGCGGAGCGGTCGTCATGAACGACGCCGAGCTTGCCCAGCGGGTGCGCCTGCTGCGCTCTCATGGCGAGGCGACCCGTCACAACCACGAGCTGCCGGCGCGGACCGACCGCCTCGACGCTCTTCAGGCCGCGATCCTTCGTGTCAAGCTCGAGCGCCTCGACGAGGCCAATCAGCGTCGCCGCGATGCCGGCAACGCGCTCCGCGAGGCGCTCAGCGGCACTCAGGCGATCGTCCCTCCCCCACCTTCCGCGGACAGCGACCACGTGTACCACCTCTTCGTCGTGCGCTCATCCGACCGCGACGCGCTGCGACAGCACCTCGACGAGCAGGGGATCTCCAACGCGATCCACTACCCGACGCCAATTCACCTCCAGCCCGCCTACGCGGACCTGGGGATGAAGGCCGGCAGCCTGCCGGTAGCCGAGCGTCTCGCCGTGGAGAGCTGCTCCCTGCCGGTCTTCCCGGCCATCGAGCCGGCGGAAATCGAGCGGATCGCCGCTGCGGTCGCTGGCTTCGCTGCTGCATAGCAAGCGGCTAGCCTCGCCCCTCTCACTCGTCTTCTGGGACCCGGGCGAGATCAGCCTTAGAGGGACCAGCGAGTCTCTCTGGTCCGATTCAACTACCGACGCGCTGCTGAGACTGACTAGAAGGCGATGCCGCCTTCTCCCTCGGTGGTTGCCTTGGCGTACTTGATGGCATCAATCCGAACGATGACTTGCTTGCCATCGGCCTCAAGTTCGGCGAAACCGTCTTTGGAGCGACCAGCCTGATTGCGGATCGTCGCCAGATCCTCTTTGACCTCGAGGCCCATTCCATTTTCGAACATCAGATAGCTCGGCATTACGCGAGCCTAACGCAACCCCACACACTTTGACTGATCGATCAGAGCGCTCAAATTGCTCGGTCGGTCGGGCGCGCTGAATGATGCTCAATGGGTCTCGTTCAAACTGACCGAGCACTGGCTACGACAGCGGCGGCCAGGCTGCGGCAAAAGCTCAGCGACCCGTGGGCGAGTGGAGCAAGCCGCTTGAGGCCCGCACTCTCCGACGCGCTCCCTACTGCGGCTGACGCAGCCGCTTGGCGGCGGAGGGGTCGACCTTTTTGAGGGTGACCGGGACCTTCCAGATCGCTGAGGATCCGTCGTCGGACTTGAAGCGGATCACGACTTTGAGTTTGAGGATCCGGTCTCGCTGCAGCAGTTTCTTGCCGAAGGGGGTGAGCTCGACTGGGATCTCTGCCTGACCGGCCTCGACGATCTCGAGATTGGTCGGCTTGATGCTCTTCTGCAGTTCCTTGAGTTGCTTGATCTTCGCCACGTTCTTGGTGGAGGCCTTCGCCCCTCGCAGGGCGGCGTCGGGCGCTTCCGCGCGTAGCGAGAGGACGCCGGGCCCGGGGAGGTCGAAGACGAGGCGAGCCGTGCCTTCCTTGGCATTGCGCCTGACTCGCAGGAAGCGTGCGAGGCCGGCTTCGCCTTCGTCGGACGAGGAAGTGGGATCTGAGGCATCGGGGCCGACCGGCTCTTGCGGGGCGCTGGTGTCGACCGTCCACTGGAAGGCGGCCGGGCTCGCGTCGGCGTTGCCGGCGTTGTCGACGGCGCGGACTTCGAAGCTGTGTGGGCCGTCGGCAAGGTTGGCGTAGGCCTTGGGCGAGGTGCAGGCCTCCCATGCGGCGGGCTCGGTCGAGTCGAGGCGGCACTGGAACGCGGCCACGCCGGAGCCGTCGGTGTCGTCTCCCGTAAAGGAGAAGCCGGCCGTAGCCACGTTGACGAGCGTGCTCGGTTTAGCGGTGATCTGGGTGCCCGGCTCGCTGGCGTCGACGGTGAAGCTGCGGGTCGCGACGGCCTGATTGCCGGCCGGATCGGTGGCGCGGACGCGGAAGGTGTGAGGCCCGTCGGCCAAGGGGCTGGCCGCCGTGTGTGACCCGGCGCTGGAGCAGGCGCCAAAGCTGGGTGCTCCACTGTCGATCGAGCACTGGAAGCTGGCCCCGACATCGGAGTCGAAGGTGAAGGCCGGGGTCGAGTCGTTGGTGAGGCCCGCGGGGCCGGAGTTGATCGAGATCGCCGGAGGCGTGAGGTCGATCTGCCACTGGTTGGTGGCAGGCGTGGCGTCGGCGTTGCCGGCCTCGTCGATCGCCCTAACCTCGAATTTGTGACTGCCCTCGGCCAGATCGGCGTACTGCTTCGCCGACGTGCAGGCCTCCCAAGCGCTTGGAGCGCTGGAATCGAGGCGGCACTCGAAGGAGGCGACGCCGGAGCCACCGGGGTCGTCGCCCGCGAAGGCGAACGATGCAGTGGCGACGTTGGCCAGTGCGGCCGGATTGGCGGTCACCTGGGTCTGCGGCGCGGTGGAGTCCTCGACGTAGATCAGTGGCTCAGAGCAGTTCGAGGTGTTGTCGGCAGCCGTGGTCGACGTCGCGCGGAAGCTGGTCGTGGAGTCGTCGGCTACCGTGACCTCGATTCCGGCTGCGAGATCCTCGGCCGTCTCGGTGGCGATCGCCGAGCCCTCGCAGTCCTGGCCCGAGTAGAGGCGAACCGTCGTGCCTGCCGGCGCGGAGCCGACGATCAGGGGCGTGTTGTCGCTCGACGGTGACGCCGGGATCGTCGCGCTCAGCTGCGGCGCCTCGGGGACGTTGGCGTCGATCTCCCACTCGTAGGCGGCCGGAGTGCTGTCGACATTGCCGGCGACGTCGGTCGCGCGGACTTCGAAGCTGTGCGTCCCCACGGAGAGGCCGGTGTAGGTGCGGGGTGAGCCGCAGGGCTGCCATTGCCCAGAATCTCTACGGCACTCGAAGGAGGCGATGCCCGAGCCGCCTGTGTCATCGCCGGCGAAGACGAAGATCGCGGTCGTGCTGTTGGCGAGGGCAGCCGGATTGCCGGTTATCGCGGTCTGCGGAGCTTTGCTGTCGATAGTCCAGGCGAAGGACGCAGGAGTCTGGTCGACGTTGCCGGCGTTGTCGGTGGCCCGCACTTCGAACGTGTGAGCACCCTCGGCGAGAGAGGTGTCTTTGCGAGGCGAGGCGCAGGGGGCCCAGTCCTCGGGGTCATTCGAGTCTCGGCGACATTCGAAGGAGGCGATGCCCGAGCCGCCTGTGTCGTCGCCACTGAAAGAGAAGGAGGATGCAGAGCTGTTGGTCAGGGCAGCTGGGTTGGCGGTGATCTGGGTCTGCGGCGCTTTGGCGTCGACGCTCCACTCGTAGAGAGCAGGGGTGGCGTCGGCATTTCCGGCGTTGTCGATCGCGCGAGCTTCGAACTTGTGGCTGCCCTCGGCGAGATCGGCATATTGCTTCGGCGACGCGCAGGCCTCCCAGGCGGCGGGGGCGTTGGAGTCCAGACGACACTGGAAGGAAGCGACGCCGGAGCCTCCGGTGTCGTCGCCCGCGAAGACGAAGGTGGCGCTGGTGGCGTTGACGAGCGACGCCGGTTTACCCGTGATCTGAGTGCCTGGGCCGGCCGAGTCCTCGACGTAGGCAAGCGGCGTAGAGCAGCCCGAGGTGTTTTCGGCCGGCGTCGTTGACGTAGCACTGAAGCTCGTGGTCGAGTTGTCAGCCACGGTGACCTCCACCCCGGCTTCCAGGGCGCTGACGGGCACGGTCGCAACTGGCGTGCCGGAGCAGTCGGCACTGGCGTAGAGGCGGATCGTCGTGCCGGCCGGCGCCGAGCCCACGACCTTGGGGTTGTTCTGGTTGGCCGGCGAGGCCGGGACCGTGGCGCTCAGCTGGGGCGCCCCGGGCGCGACCGTGTCGACCTGGAAGCCGCGGGTCGCGACGGCCTGGTTGCCGGCCTGGTCGGTGGCCCGAACGCGGAAGGTGTAGGAGCCGTCGGAGAGTGGGCTGGACGGAGTGTGTGAGCTCGCGCTCGAGCAGGGGCCGAAGTCCGGGGTGCCGGTGTCGATAGAGCACTCGAACGTGGCATTGGGCTCAGAGCCGAAGCCGAAGGTCGGGCTGTGGTTGTTGGTCAAGCCGGACGGGCCCGAGTTGACGGAGACGGTTGGGGCGGTCAAGTCGACGGTCCAGGAGTAGACGGCCGGCGTGGCGTCGGCGTTGCCGGCGTTGTCGACGGCCCGCACTTCGAATTTGTGGGTGCCCTCGGTCAGGTCGGAGTACTGCTTGGCCGACGCGCAGGTCCCCCAGGCGCCGGGGGCGTTGGAATCGAGGCGACACTGGAAGGATGCGACGCCGGAGCCACCTGTGTCATCGCCGGAGAAGGAGAAGCTTGCCGTCGCGACTTTGACCAGCGAGGCCGGTTTGTCGGTGATCTGCGTGCTGGGCTCGGTCGCGTCGAGCGCGAAGCTGCGTGTCGCCACCGCTTGATTGCCGGCCTGATCGGTGGCGCGGACCCGGAAGGTGTGGGGCCCCTCGCCAAGCGGATTGGCGGGCGTGTGCGATCCCACATCCGAACAAGGGCCGAAGGCGGGTGAGCCGGTGTCGATCGAGCACTCGAACGTGGCGTTGGGCTCAGAGCCGAAGCCGAAGGTCGGGGTCGAGTCGTTGGTGAGGCCGGACGGGCCGGAGTCGACCGAGACCGTCGGCGGCGTCAGATCGATGGTCCAGGAGTAGCTCGCCGGACTGGCATCGTTGTTGCCGGCGTTGTCGATCGCCCGCACCTCGAATGTGTGGCTGCCCTCGGACAGGTCGGAGTACTGCTTTGCTGACGTGCAGGCCCCCCAGTCGCCGGGCGCCGCGGAGTCGATGCGGCACTGCAATGACGCCACACCGGATCCGCCTGGGTCTTCGCCGCCGAAGGTGAACGACGCGGTGGTGACGTTGACCAGCAGGGCCGGCTTGTCGGCGATCTGCGTCTGCGGCGCCGCGGAGTCCTCGAGATATGGAAGCGGCGCAGAGCAACCCGAGGTGTTGTCGGCAGCAGTGGTCGCGGTGGCGCTGAAGCTCGTCGTCGCGTTGTCGCTGACCGTGACCTCCACCCCGGCCTCCAGGGCGCTCGCGGGCACGGTCGCGACCGGCAAGCCGGAGCAGTCGGTGTTGGCGTAGAGGCGAACCGTCGTGCCTGCCGGCGCGGAGCCGAGGACCTTCGGGTTGTTCTCGTTGGCGGGCGATGCCGGGACGGTCGCGTTCAGCTCGGGGGCCTGCGGCGCGGCGGTGTCGACCTGGAAGCCGCGCGTCGCGACGGCCTGGTTGCCGGCCTGGTCGGTGGCACGGACGCGGAAGGTATGTGGACCGTCGCTGAGCGGGTTGGCGGGGGTGTGTGAGCCGGTATCTGAACAGGGACCGAAGCTCGGGCTGCCGCTGTCGATCGAGCACTCGAACGTCGCGCCAGGCTCAGAGCCGAAGCCGAAACTCGGAGTCGAGTCGTTGGTCAAGCCCGAGGGGCCAGAGTTGACCGAGACCGTCGGCGGCGTCAGATCGATGGTCCAGTCGTAGGTGGCCGGCGTCGAGTCGGCATTGCCGGCGTTGTCGATCGCGCGGACTTCGAATTTGTGACCGCCCTCGGTCAGATCGGCGTAGGGCTTCGGCGACGCGCAGGCGGCCCAGGCGGCGGGGGCGTTGGAGTCCAAGCGACACTGGAAGGAAGCGACGCCGGAGCCACCTGTGTCATCGCCGGCGAAGGAGAAGTCGGCTGTCGCGATCCTGACAAGCGATGTCGGGCTATCGGTGATCTGCGTCTGTGGCGCGGCCGAGTCCTCGACGTAGGCAAGCGGCGTAGAGCAGCCCGAGGTGTTTTCGGCCGGCGTCGTTGACGTAGCACTGAAGCTCGTGGTCGAGTTGTCAGCCACGGTGACCTCCACCCCGGCTTCCAGGGCGCTGACGGGCACGGTCGCAACTGGCGTGCCGGAGCAGTCGGCACTGGCGTAGAGGCGGATCGTCGTGCCGGCCGGCGCCGAGCCCACGACCTTGGGGTTGTTCTGGTTGGCCGGCGAGGCCGGGACCGTGGCGCTCAGCTGGGGCGCCCCGGGCGCGACCGTGTCGACCTGGAAGCCGCGGGTCGCGACGGCCTGGTTGCCGGCCTGGTCGGTGGCCCGAACGCGGAAGGTGTAGGAGCCGTCGGAGAGTGGGCTGGACGGAGTGTGTGAGCTCGCGCTCGAGCAGGGGCCGAAGTCCGGGGTGCCGGTGTCGATAGAGCACTCGAACGTGGCATTGGGCTCAGAGCCGAAGCCGAAGGTCGGGCTGTGGTTGTTGGTCAGGCCGGACGGGCCGGAATTGACGGAGACGCTCGGCGCGGTCAGGTCGATGGTCCAGCTGTAGGTGGCCGGCGTCGAGTCAGCATTTCCGGCGTTGTCGATCGCGCGGACTTCGAATTTGTGGGAGCCCTCGGTCAGATCCGTGTACTGCTTCGGCGAGCCGCAGACGGCCCAGGCGCTTGGAGCGCTGGAATCGAGGCGGCACTCGAATGACGCCACACCCGAGCTCGCCGGGTCTTCGCCCGTGAAGGAGAAGCTGGCGGTAGCCACGTTGACGAGCGACGCGGGCGTGTCGGTGATCTGCGTATCGGGAGCTTTGGTGTCGACGCTCCACTGGTAGGTCGCCGGTGTCGCATCCGGATTGCCGGCGTTGTCGATCGCCCGCACCTCGAATTTGTGGCTGCCCTCGCCGAGGTTCGAGTACTGCTTGGCCGACGTGCAGGCCTCCCAGGCGCCTGGAGCGCTGGATTCGAGGCGACACTCGAAGGAGGCGACGCCCGAGCCGCCGGTGTCATCGCCCGTGAAGGAGAAGCTGACGGTCGAGGCGTTGACCGGCGATGCCGGTTTGTCGGTGATCGCGGTGTTCGGCGCCGCCGAGTCCTCGACATAGGAGAGCGGTTCCGAGCAGCCGGACGTGTTGTCGGCGACCGTGGTCGACGTGGCGCTGAAATTCGTCGTCGCGTTGTCGCTGACCGTGACCTCCACCCCGGCCTCCAGGGCACTCGCGGGCACGGTCGCGACCGGCGAGCCGGAGCAGTCGGTGTTGGCGTAGAGGCGAACCGTCGTGCCTGCCAGGGCCGAACCGAGGACCTTCGGGTTGTTCTCGTTGGCCGGCGATGCCGGGACGGTCGCGCTCAGCTCGGGGGCCTGCGGCGCCGCGGTGTCGACCAGGAAGCCGCGTGTCGCGACGGCCTGGTTGCCGGCCTGGTCGGTGGCACGGACGCGGAACGTGTGCGGGCCGTCGCCAAGCGGGTTGGCGGGGGTGTGCGACCCGGCGCTCGAACAAGGACCGAAGCTCGGCGTGCCGGTGTCGATCGAGCACTCGAAGGTCGCGCCGGGCTCAGAGCCGAAGCCGAAGGTCGGGGTCGAGTCGTTGGTCACGCCCGCAGGGCCGGAGTTGACCGAGACGACCGGAGCCGTCAGGTCGACCTGCCAGGAGTAGGTAGCCGGCGAGGGATCCGTGTTGGCGGCCTGATCGATCGCTCGTACCTCGAATTTGTGCGAGCCCTCGGAGAGGCCTGAGTGCTGCTTGGCCGATGTGCAGGCAGCCCAGGCATCAGGCGCATTCGAGTCAAGGCGGCACTCGAGCGACGCGACCCCGGAGCCACCGGTGTCGTCGCCGGTGAAGGAGAACGAGGCAGTCGTGACGTTGACCAGCGAAGCCGGTTTGTCGGTGACCTGGGTGTCAGGGGCTTTGCTGTCCACGCTCCAGGAATAGACGGCCGGCGTGGAATCGGCGCTGCCGGCGTTGTCGATCGCGCGGACTTCGAATTTGTGGGAGCCCTCGGAGAGATCGGCGTAGGGCGTCGGCGACGTGCAGGCCGTCCAAGCCTCGGGCGCATTGGAGTCAATGCGGCACTGGAAGGAGGCGATGCCCGAGCCGCCGGTGTCATCGCCGGAGAAGGAGAACGAGGCAGTCGCGACGTTGGCCAGCGATGCGGGCGTATCCGTGATCTGCGTGTTCGGCTCTTTGCTGTCGACGTTCCAGGAGTAGACAGCCGGCGTGGAGTCGGCGTTGGTAGCCGTGTCGATGGCGCGGACTTCGAATTTGTGGGAGCCCTCATTGAGGCCGGAGTACTGCTTGGCCGAGATGCAGGCCGTCCAAGCCTCTGGGGCGTTGGAGTCCAGGCGGCACTCGAACGACGCAACGCCGGACCCGGAAGCGTCGTCGCCGGTGAAGGAGAACGAAGCCGTGGCGGCATTGACCAGCAAAGCTGGTTTGTCGGTGATCTGGGTCTGCGGCTCGGTCGCGTCGAGCGTGAAGCTGCGTGTCGCCACCGCTTGATTGCCGGCCTGATCGGTGGCGCGGACCCGGAAGGTGTGGGGCCCCTCGCCAAGCGGATTGGCGGGCGTGTGCGATCCCACATCCGAACAAGGGCCGAAGGCGGGTGAGCCGGTGTCGATCGAGCACTCGAATGTGGCGTTGGGCTCAGAGCCGAAGCCGAAGGTCGGGGTCGAGTCGTTGGTGAGGCCGGACGGGCCGGAGTCGACCGAGACCGTCGGCGGCGTCAGATCGATGGTCCAGGAGTAGCTCGCCGGACTGGCATCGTTGTTGCCGGCGTTGTCGATCGCCCGCACCTCGAATGTGTGGCTGCCCTCGGACAGGTCGGAGTACTGCTTTGCTGACGTGCAGGCCCCCCAGTCGCCGGGCGCCGCGGAGTCGATGCGGCACTGCAATGACGCCACACCGGATCCGCCTGGGTCTTCGCCGCCGAAGGAGAACGAGGCCGTGGCGGCATTGACCAACGAAGCCGGCTTGTCGGCTATCTGCGTCTGCGGCTCTTTGGTGTCGACGCTCCAGGAGTAGACGGCGGGCGTGGCATCGGCATTGGCGGCCGTGTCTATCGCGCGGACTTCGAAGTTGTGGGAGCCCTCACTGAGGCCGGAGTACTGCTTGGCCGAGCTGCAGGCCTCCCAGGCCTCCGGGGCGTTGGAGTCGATGCGGCACTCGAATGACGCCACACCGGAGCCGGAGGTGTCATCGCCGCTGAAGGAGAAGGAAGCCGTGGCGACCTTGACCAGCGTGGCTGGTTTGTCAGTTATCTGGGTATCGGGCTCGGTCGCGTCGAGCGTGATATCGCGTGTCGCGATCGCCTGATTGCCGGCCTGATCGGTGGCGCGGACCCGGAAGGTGTGGGGACCGTCGCCAAGCGGATTGGTCGGTGTGTGCGAGCCGGCGCTCGAACAGGGAGCGAAGCTTGGCGTTCCAGTGTCGATCGAGCACTCGAACGTTGCGCTGGGCTCGGAGCCGAAGCCGAAGGTCGGGGTCGAGTCGTTGGTCAGGCCGGAGGGGCCGGAGTCGACCGAGACCGTCGGCGGTGTGAGGTCGATCTGCCACTGGTAGACAGCCGGCGTGCCATCCGCATTACCCGCGTTGTCGACAGCCCGCGCCTCGAATTTGTGAGAGCCCTCGGCGAGGTCGGCGTATGGCTTCGGCGACGTGCAGGTTGCCCAGGCCTCCGGCGCGTTGGAGTCCAGGCGGCACTCGAACGACGCGACGCCTGAGCCGCCGGTGTCATCGCCCGTGAAGGCAAATGAGGCCGTCGAGACGTTGACCAGCGAAGCCGGTTTGTCGGTGATCTGCGTGCTGGGCTCGGTTGCGTCAAGCGTGAAGCTGCGCGTTGCCACTGCCTGGTTGCCGGCCTGGTCGGTGGCGCGAACGCGGAAGGTGCGTGGGCCGTCGCTGAGCGGATTGGCGGGCGTGTGCGACGCGGCATCCGAGCAGGGACCGAAGGCTGGCGTACCGGTGTCGATCGAGCACTCGAAGGTGGCGGCGGGCTCGGAGCCGAAGCCGAAGGTCGGGGTCGAGTCGTTGGTGAGGCCGGAGGGGCCGGAGTCGACCGAGACCGTCGGCGGCGTGAGGTCGATTTGCCAGGAGTAGATCGCCGGACTGGCGTCGGCGTTGGTCGCCGTATCGATCGCCCGCACTTCGAATTTGTGCTGGCCCTCGGTCAGGCCGGAGTACTGCTTGGCCGAGATGCAGGCCGCCCAGGCCTCGGGAGCGTTGGAGTCGAGGCGGCACTCGAAGGAGGCCACACCGGAGCCGCCGGTGTCATCGCCCGTGAAGGAGAGGCTGGCGGTCGTTACGTTGACCAGTGAGGCCGGTTTAACCGTGATCGAGGTATCGGGCGCTTTGGTGTCCACGGACCACTCGTAGATCGCCGGCGTCTGGTCGACGTTTCCAGCCTCGTCGATCGCGCGGACTTCGAATTCGTGGCTGCCCTCGGCAAGGCTGGAGTACTGCTTCGCCGACGTACAGGCCTCCCAGGCGCTTGGCGCGTTGGAGTCGAGACGGCATTCGAAGGAGTCGATGCCTGAACCGCCGGTGTCGTCACCGCTGAAGGAAAGGTTGGCGCTGGAGACGTTGACCAGGGCCGCGGGTTTGCCGGTGATCGCGCTCTCGGGCGCTTTGGTGTCGACAGTCCACTCATGGATCGCCGGCGTCGTATCCGCATTGCCGGCGCTGTCGATCGCGCGGGCTTCGAATCTATGAGCGCCCTCGCCGAGGTCGGCGTATGGCTTCGGCGACGCGCAGGCCGCCCAAGCCTCGGGAGCGTTGGAGTCGAGGCGGCACTCGAACGACGTTACGCCTGAGCCGCCGGCGTCCTCGCCGGTGAAGGAGAACGATGCCGTCGAGACGTTGACCAGCGATGCCGGTTTGGCCGTGATCTGGGTGCTGGGCTCGGTCGCGTCGAGGTTGAAGCCGCGCGTCGCGACCGCCTGGTTGCCGGCCCCGTCGGTGGCGCGAACTCGGAAGGTGTGTGGGCCATCGCTGAGCGGATTGGCGGCAGTGTGCGATCCGATGTCCGAGCAGGGACCGAAGCTCGGGCTGCCGCTGTCGATCGAGCACTCGAAGCTGGCGCCGGGCTCAGAGCCGAAGCCGAAGGTGGGAGTGGAGTCGTTGGTCAGGCCGGAGGGGCCAGAGTTGACCGATACGGCGGGCGGCGTCAGGTCGATGGTCCAGTCGTAGGTAGCCGGGCTAGCATCCGCATTTCCGGCGTTGTCGATCGCGCGGACTTCGAATTTGTGGGCGCCCTCGAGGAGGCCGGCGTACTGTTTCGCCGACGTGCACGCCTCCCATGCCTCCAGGGCATTCGAGTCGATGCGGCACTGGAAGGAGGCGACGCCCGAACCGCCGGTGTCGTCACCGCTGAAGGAGAAGCTGGCGGTTGCGACGTTGACCAGCGGGGCCGGTTTGGCCGTGATCGAGGTATCGGGAGCTTTGGTATCGACGCTCCAGCTGACACTGGCGGGCGAGGAGTCGGGGCTACCAGCCTGGTCAATTGCCCTGACTTCGAATTTGTGGCTGCCCTCGCCGAGGTCGGCGTACTGCTTGACCGAGCTACAGGTCTCCCAGTCCTCCGAGTCGAGGCGGCACTCGAAGGAGGCGACGCCTGAGCCGCCGGCGTCATCAGCCGTGAAGGAGAAGCTTGCGACCGCGACATTGACGAGCGAAGCCGGCTGATCGGTGATCAGGGTCTGCGGCTCTTTGGTGTCGACGCTCCAGGAGTAGACGGCCGGCGTGGAGTCGGCGTTGGTAGCCGTATCGATCGCCCGCACTTCGAATTTGTGCTGGCCCTCGGTCAGGCCGGAGTACTGCTTGGCCGAGCTGCAGAGCCTCCCAGGCCTCCGGGGCGTTGGAGTCAATGCGGCACTCGAATGACGCCACACCGGAGCCGGAAGCGTCGTCGCCGGTGAAGGAGAACGAGGCCGTGGCGGCATTGACCAGCGAGGCCGGTTTGTCGGTGATCTGCGTGCCGGGCTCGGTTGCGTCGAGCGTGAAGCTGCGCGTTGCCACTGCCTGGTTGCCGGCCTGGTCGGTGGCGCGGACCCGGAAGGTGCGTGGGCCGTCGCTGAGCGGATTGGCCGACGTGTGAGACCCGGCATCCGAGCACGGGCCGAAGTCCGGCGTGCCGGTGTCGATCGAGCACTCAAACGTGGCGTTGGGCTCGGAGCCGAAGCCGAAGGTCGGGGTCGAGTCGTTGGTGAGGCCGGACGGGCCGGAGTCGACCGAGACCGTCGGCGGCGTCAGATCGACCGTCCACGAGTAGACAGCCGGCGTGCCATCCGCATTGCCAGCGTTGTCGACAGCGCGCGCCTCGAATTTGTGGCTGCCCTCGGCGAGGTCGAGGTATGGCTTCGGCGACGTGCAGGTTGCCCAGGCCTCCGGGGCGTTGGAGTCGATGCGGCACTCGAACGACGCGACGCCGGAGCCGCCGGTGTCATCGCCCGTGAAGGAGAAGGAGGCCGAGGTGGCGTTGAGCAGCAGGGCCGGTTTGTCGGTGATCTGGGTGTCTGGGGCCTGGGTGTCCCTGTTCAGGGTCGTGGTCTGCTGAGCACGGTTGCCGGCCGCGTCGGTGAGGCAGAGGCGCAGGGTGTTGGGGCCCTCCTGCAACTGCGCGGCGGCGACGTTTGAGAGTTTGGCCGCGGGCGAGGTGGCGTAGGAGCCGGACTCGAGCACGGAGCCGGTGTCGCAGTTGGCGCCGCCGAGGCGCAGCTGGAAGGCGCCGTTCTCGGTGGCGTGCCAGCTGACGTCGGCGCTCTCCCCCGCCTTGAGCAGCGCTTTGGCGAGCGGGTCGATCGTCACCTGCGGTGCGGTCAGGTCGATCTGCCAGGAGTAGGCCGCCGGTGTGGCGTCGGTGTTGGCGGCTTTGTCGATCCCCCGCACCTCGAATTTGTGGCTGCCCTCGCCAAGGCCGGAGTACTGCTGGGCCGAGCTGCAGGCGCCCCAGGCCTCGGGGGCTTCGGAGTCGATGCGGCACTCGAAAGAGGCGATGCCCGAGCCGGCGGTGTCATCGCCCGTGAAGGAGAAGCTGGCGGTTGCGACGTTGACCAGCGAGGCCGGTTTAACCGTGATCGAGGTATCGGGAGCTTTGGTGTCGATGCTCCAGGAGTAGGCGGCCGGCGTGGAGTCGACGTTGCCGGCGTTGTCGATCGCGCGGACTTCGAATTTGTGGTTGCCCTCGGCGAGCAGGGTGTATTTGCGCGTCGTACCGCAGGATTCCCAGTCTTCGTCCTCGGCCGAGTCGCGGCGGCACTGCAGAGCGGCGACACCGGATCCAGCCGCGTCATCGCCGTGGGAGACGAAGTTGGC
Organism: uncultured Solirubrobacterales bacterium; assembly: GCA_963718775.1. GTDB lineage: Bacteria > Actinomycetota > Thermoleophilia > Solirubrobacterales > 70-9 > VRUE01. The sequence continues at coordinate 152,567 of OY970377.1, forward strand.
GGAGGCGCTGTTGGAGATGGCCAGCGGGCCACTGTCGATCACGCTCTCAGGCGCTTTGGTGTCGACGGTCCACTCATGGATGGCAGGCGTCGAGTCGGGATTGCCGGCGTTGTCGATCGCGCGGACTTCGAATTTGTGGGAGCCCTCACTCAGGTCGGCGTACTGCTTGGCCGAGACGCAGGTCGCCCAAGCCTCGGGGGCGTTGGAGTCCAAGCGGCACTCGAAAGAGGCGACGCCCGAGCCGCCGACGTCTTCCCCGGCGAGGGAGAACGATGCCGTCGCGACTTTGACCAGCGAGGCCGGTTTGTCGGTGATCTGCGTGCCCGGCTCGGTCGCGTCGACCGTGAAGCTGCGCGTTGCCACTGCCTGGTTGCCGGCCTGGTCGGTGGCGCGGACCCGGAAGGTGTGGGGCCCGTCGCTGAGCGGGTTGGCGGGTGTGTGCGAGCCGGCGCTCGAACAGGGAGCGAAGCTCGGCGTTCCGGTGTCGATCGAGCACTCGAACGTTGCGCTGGGCTCGGAGCCGAAGCCGAAGGTCGGGGTCGAGTCGTTGGTGAGGCCGGAGGGGCCGGAGTCGACCGAGACCGTCGGCGGTGTGAGGTCGATCTGCCAGGAGTAGACCGCCGGACTGGCGTCGGCGTTGGTCGCCGTATCGATCGCCCGTACTTCGAATTTGTGCTGGCCCTCGGTCAGGCCGGAGTACTGCTTGGCCGAGCTGCAGGCCGTCCAGGCCTCGGGAGCGTTGGAATCCAAGCGGCACTGGAAGGAGGCGACGCCCGAGCCACCTGGGTCTTCACCCATGAAGGAGAACGACGCCGCGGCGACATTGACCAGCGAAGCGGGTTTGTCAGTGATCTGGGTATCGGGCGCTTTGCTGTCGACACTCCAGGAGTAGGTGGCGGGACTGTCCTCGGTGTTGCCGGCGACATCGGTCGCGCGGACTTCGAATTTGTGGCTGCCGTCGGCCAGACCGGCGTATTGCTTCGCCGAACTGCAGGTTGCCCATGCCTCTGGGGCGTTGGAGTCGAGGCGACACTCGTAAGAGGCGACACCTGAGCCGCCGGCGTCATCAGCCGTGAAGGAGAAGCTTGCGGTCGCGACGTTGACCAGCGAAGCCGGCTGGTCGGTGATCTGGGTATCGGGAACTTTGGTGTCGACGATCCAGTTGGCGCTGGCTGGCGATGAGTCGGGGTTGCCCGCCTGGTCGATGGCCCGCGCTTCGAATTTGTGAGCGCCCTCTGACAGGCTCGCGTATTGCTTCGCCGATGTGCAGTTTCCCCAGGCGCCCGGGGCGCTGGAATCGATGCGGCACTCGAAGGAGGCGACGCCGGAGCCGCCAGTGTCATCGCCGGTGAAGGAGAAGCTGGCGGTCGCGACTTTGACGAGCGAGGCCGGTTTGTCGGTGATCTGGGTGTCGGGGGCTTTGGTGTCGACGATCCAGTTGGAGGTGGCCGGAGTCGCGTCGGTGTTGCCCGCGGCATCGGTCGCGCGGACTTCGAAGCTGTGGGAGCCCTCGGCGAGCAGCGTGTATTTCAACGGTGTGGTGCAGGGCTGCCAATCGGCCTGTTCAGTCGAGTCGCGACGGCACTGCAGAGTGATGCCGCCGGAGCCACCGGGGTCTTCACCGTGGAACGAGAAGTTGGCCGTCGCGCTGCTGGAGACAGCCGGCGGACCACTGTCGATCAGGCTCTCAGGCGCTTTGGTGTCGACCGTCCACGAGTAGACCGCCGGGGTGCCATCCGCATTGCCAGCGTTGTCGACAGCGCGCGCCTCGAATTTGTGGCTGCCCTCGGCGAGGTCGAGGTATGGCTTCGGCGACGTGCAGGTTGCCCAGGCCTCCGGGGCGTTGGAGTCGAGGCGGCACTCGAACGACGCGACGCCGGAGCCGCCGGTGTCATCGCCCGTGAAGGAGAAGGAGGCCGAGGTGGCGTTGAGCAGCAGGGCCGGTTTGTCGGTGATCTGGGTGTCTGGGGCCTGGGTGTCCCTGTTCAGGGTCGTGGTCCGCTGAGCACGGTTGCCGGCCGCGTCGGTGAGGCAGAGGCGCAGGGTGTTGGGGCCCTCCTGCAACTGCGCGGCGGCGACGTTTGAGAGTTTGGCCGCGGGCGAGGTGGCGTAGGAGCCGGACTCGAGCACGGAGCCGGTGTCGCAGTTGGCGCCGCCGAGGCGCAGCTGGAAGGCGCCGTTCTCGGTGGCGTGCCAGCTGACGTCGGCGCTCTCCCCCGCCTTGAGCAGCGCTTTGGCGAGCGGGTCGATCGTCACCTGCGGTGCGGTCAGGTCGATCTGCCAGGAGTAGGCCGCCGGTGTGGCGTCGGTGTTGGCGGCTTTGTCGATCCCCCGCACCTCGAATTTGTGGCTGCCCTCGCCAAGGCCGGAGTACTGCTGGGCCGAGCTGCAGGCGCCCCAGGCCTCGGGGGCTTCGGAGTCGATGCGGCACTCGAAAGAGGCGATGCCCGAGCCGGCGGTGTCATCGCCCGTGAAGGAGAAGCTGGCGGTTGCGACGTTGACCAGCGAGGCCGGTTTAACCGTGATCGAGGTATCGGGAGCTTTGGTGTCGATGCTCCAGGAGTAGGCGGCCGGCGTGGAGTCGACGTTGCCGGCGTTGTCGATCGCGCGGACTTCGAATTTGTGGTTGCCCTCGGCGAGCAGGGTGTATTGCTGGCCAGACGAGCATGCCGTCCAGGCGCCCACCGCTTCGGAGTCGATGCGGCACTGGAAGGAGGCGATGCCCGAGCCACCTGGGTCTTCACCGGCGAGGGAGAAGGATGCCGTCGCGCTGTTGGCCAATGCCGCTGGTTTGACGGTTATCTGGGTCTCGGGGAGAGCCGAGTCCTCGACGTAGGCGAGCGGAGCCGAGCAGGCCGAGGCGCCGGCAGCAGAGGTGGCGGTGGCGCGGAAGCTGCTGGTCGAGTTGTCGGCGACCGAGACGGTGATCCCGGCCGCGAGCTCGGCGGAGGTCGCGGTGGCGATCGGCGCCGCCGAGCAGTTGGCGCCGGCGTAGAGGCGGACGGTCGTGCCCGCGCTCGCGGCGCCGAGGACTTTGGGCGAGTTCTGGTTGGCCGGCGAGGCGGGGACCGTCGCGCTGAGCGTGGGAGCCGGCGGTGGCGTGCCGAAGCTCTGCGGCGCGATCGGCGGGTTCGGCTTGATCGTGGCGTGTGCTTCACCGTCCGCCGAGGTGATGCGGAAGTGGTAGGTGCTGTCGGGGTTGAGGCCGGAAAGCTGCAGGCTGTGCGATGTGACGAGCGCCGGGTTGCTGGCGTTCGACGTGAGCGAGCTCGGGCTGGCGCCGTAGTCGACCCGTGAGTCGGCCGGCTCGTCGGTGTGCCAGCTGACCGTCGCGGTGCCGTCGTTCCCGGCGGTCACCTGGACGTTGGAGATCAGCGGCCGCGACTCGTCGACGTAGGTCGCCGTGTAATTGCCGGGGGTGGCGTCGAAGAAGGCGTACTCGACTCCCTTGATCGTCTGGGCGCTCGTCGCCACCGGAGTGCCACCCCGCTCGATCGCGTCGAGCGGGCCGATCCCCGACTCCGTCGGCAGCATCGCGCGCAGGCCGTTCGCGCCCTGCGCGTGGTTGATCGTGAAGCCGAGTTCGTTGCCTGCCCACTGGAAGGAGCTGAACGAGGACTGGTTGCGACCGTCGAGCCAGGTCAGCAGCTGGCGGGCCGAGATGATCGGCACTCCCCTCGCCAGCGCGGATTGGACGACCCCCTCCGAGCCAGCTGACTCGTCTTCGTCGGTGTGCATGTTGGCGACGAAGACGCCGTAGTAGCCGTCCGAGCCGAGCGCCCGGTCGAGCAGTTCGTTGCTGGTGAAGGGGAACTGCTGTCCCGACTCGTCGGTCATCTGGGTCGCCGCCTGGTAGACGTCGACCGCCGTGCCGTCGGCCTGCGCGAAGCGCATCGGCATGCCGGAGCCGGTGAACATGCCCGGCCGGTTTTTGACCCACGCTTCGGGCCAGTAGTAGTAGGAGGTGTCCAGGCGGATGCCGTGTTCCAGCTCGACTTCGGGCTGGCTCAGCCAGTCGCTCCAGACGATGCAGTGCATCCGGTTCGTGGTCGGCGCCGGAATGCTCGGGAAGTTGGCCGCCAGTTCAGCGAGCTGGTTCGTGTAAACGGACTGCAGCTGCGCCTTGCCCGACCAGTTTTTGCAGTTGGTCTGTGGGTGCAGGCCGACCTCGAAGCCCTGCGCCGTGAAGGCCGCGGTTTCCTGGTCGGTGATCGGGGTGTTGGGATAGATGTAGGAGGTCGACCTGACGCACTGCCAGTCGTCGACCACGCAACCGGGCGAGTCGAGCGTCTTGTAATGCTCGAAGCGGGCGGCGGTCCCGCCGTTGCCGTGGTCGTCGCCGGTCATCACGACGGCGGCCTTCTCGTCGCGGGGCAGGAACCAGAAACGCGGCAGCGGCTTGCGATCCAGGTTCATTTCCCCGATCAGGTTGCCCAGCAGGCGCTGCTGCTCGTCGGCCTGGGGAATCGCGACCTTGTTGAGGTCGACCCAGTCGGGCTGGACGTCGCCGGCCATCGCGCCGAAGAAGAGGTCGTCGGAGCGAATCGGCGACTGGCCGTCGCGGTCCTGGCCGACCCAGGCGGGGTTGCCCTGACGGGTGTAGACGACCGAGCGGGCAAGGTCGTAGGTGAAGGCCGCCGCTTCGCCGCCGTTGGCGCCGACGCTGCGCAGGGTCACCGCCGGGTTGGCGGTCGACGTCGAGGCGCTCGAGTAGAGCGTCGCGATCGTCTGGGCGCCATTGAGGGTGTAGCGGTCGGCGCTGCCGTGGAACTGGATCGTCTGCCCGACGATGCCGTTCCCGGGGCCGGTGCCGGTGTCAACTTTGAGGTAGGCGTTGCCGAGCGTGCCCCCCGCTTTGGCCAACCCCAGCAGTCCCGCCAGGTCGCTGTCGGGACGCATCGCGATCAGGTTGCCGCCAGCCTGCACCCAGTTGCTCAGCATCTGCGCCTGCTCGGGGCTGAGCGGGCCTTCGCCGAGGATCGCCACGTCGCGTGAGGCGAGCACCGTGGGCGTGACTTTGGTGATGTCGGTATCCGTGTACTCGTTCAGCCCTTCGGCACGAAGGATCTCGGGGTAGTAGCGGCTGAACGGGTTCGATCCGTTGGAGATGACCAGGATCGGGCCGCCAGGGCCCTCGTCGGGCGGCGGTGGCGGTGGCGGCACCGTCGTGAAGGACCAGCTCTCGTTGCCGGCCAGCGGATTCCCCGCCGTGTCGGCGATCCCTCCCGCCCCGCCTTTGAGCGTCGCCGTATAGCTGGCGCCGCGCTGCAACGGGGTTTCGGGGTCGAGGGTGAGCTGATGCTGGGCAGCGTTGTAGGTGACGCTCGCGCCAAGCGCTTCGCCAGAGGAGTCGCGCAGCTTCACCGTGGCGCCGCTGACCGTGGCCGGGTTGACCGCCTCGTTGAAGGTCGCCGTGACGTTGACGTCGGTGCTGACTTCCGTGGCATCGTCGACGGGACCGCGCGTGGTGACGATCGGCGAGCTGGTGTCAGGCCTCAGCTGGTTGTCGAAGACGACGTCGACCAGGTAGTTCTCTGAGTTGAAGGTGTTGGGAGCGCCACCCGTGAAGAGCCCCCCGGCGGCCCCGTACTTGTAGATGCCGTTCGGCCCGCTGGCCCCGTCGGCGGGCGCGTGCAGTGGCGCGTTGTCGAAGCCAACCAGTTTGAAGTAGCTGCCGATCGAGGCGTAGTGCCCGACCGGGGCGTGGTAGGCGGCAATGTAGGTGATGCCGGCGCTGATCGCGACCGGCGTGTCGAAGTTCGCCTGCTGCCAGCCGGACCCGGTCTCGCCGGCGAAGGTGACCTGGCCAAGCTGGGCGCCCGCCGTCGTCCAGAGGCGACCGGTGTGGGCGCCGGTGTTGCTTGCCGTCTTGTAGAAGCGCAGGCCGGTGACGTAGCCGGCGACGTCGGAGCGGAACTTGACGCCGACTTCGATCGCGTTTTTGTCCGCGTCCTGGGTCCCGGTGAGGGAGTTTTCCCAGAGCGAGCAGGGGCAGGACTGCGCGACCACTTTGACGCCGACCTGATCGCCTGGCGACTCGAGGTTGCCGCTGTCGTCGGCCGCCCGTGCCTTGATCGTCGCTGTGCCTGTGCCGCTGGGTTTCCAGGTATAGCTCCAGTTGCCGCGGCCGCTCGCCTGGTGCCAGGTTTTACCTCCGTCGACCGAGACCTCGACGGTCCCGACCCGGCCGCCGAGGCCGGTCTCGCCGTCGACGTCGGTGGCGGTGCCGCTGATCGTCAGTGGCTGGCCGGCCTCGACTTCTGCGCCCTCGGCGGGCACCGCGATGTTCGCGCTCGGGGGCTGCGTGTCGGTTGTCTGGATTGCCGGCACCAGGTCGGCCTGCTGGCTGCCCGGTTGCGCTCCCATGTCCGCCAGCAGGTTCGCGGTCGCCTGCTGCATGCGGGAGTCCGCAGCCGGGCCACCACGATCGTGGGTCCCGTCGAGGCCCCATGACCACTGGATCGTCCCGGCGCCGAAGACGAGGGCGCCGCTGGGAGCGCGATAGAGGGTCAGGTGGTGGGTGGCTTCGCCGGGGCCATAGGTGGAGCCGTAGTCGAGCAGCTTCTGGGCGACGCTCGCGGTCGTCGAGGAGAGGCGGACGAGGCCGGCCGGCTGGAAGCCGTTCTCAGGCGCTTCGTCCCACTCGTAGCCGAGCGTGTCTTCGGCCAGGGTCGCGGTCTGCCCGGGCGCCAGCGAGGCGACGCTGGTGTTGCGCCAGAGGCGCAGCTTGCCGTCTGCGGCCGGCACTTCGATCGCGGCGTCGCCAGAGTTGACGACGAAGCTGGTGCCGGTCAGCCCGTTCTCGGGGCGTCCGCCGTCGGCCGGCGGGCTGAAGCGCGGATCGCGCCAGGTGCCGGTCCAGGTCGGGTTGGGATCGAGGTTGGCGTTGGCGTGGGTCTCCTTGTAGGAGACGAGCGTCCGGTAGCTGCTGCCCGAGCCGTCGATGCTGTTTTCCCAGCGCGTCTTCCAGAAAACCTCGTTGCCACTGAAGAAGGCGAGGTCGACGCCGGCGTCACGGGCCGCTTCGACGTTGGCCCGCTGGCCGCCGGACCAGTACTCGTCATGGCCGACGGAGAGGAACGCCCGGTGCTCGAGCAGCTCGGCGCCGCGCCTGTCGGAGTCGACGTCGGTCGTGTAGCTGACGTCGTAGCCGTTGCGCTCGAGCCAGCGAACCATCGGGTACTCGGCATTGAACGGCGAGTCCTCGGGAACGTCCCCGCGCACGGTGAGCGGGCGGTTGTAGCTGACCTTGTAGGCGCGGCCCGGATTGACGCCCGGCCCACCGACGTAGAGGCTGTTGCCGCCGAAGCGGTTGTAGGCCTGCCAGGTCGCGTCGGAGGTCTGGACGAGAAGGTCGGAGTGCCCGTCGTCGTCACGGACGACGAAGAGGACGTGGCTCCCTTCGGAGGCTTTGTCCTCACGCTGGAGCTTGGCGAAGTAGATGCCGGAGACGGCATCGGCCGGCACGGCCCAGGAGGCCGACTCGCTCCAGTTGCCGCAGTCGACGAGGCCGGTCGACGATTCCGTTTTGCAGCCCGGCTGGGTCTGCGGAAGGCTCGCCGAGGGCTGCACGGTGTCGACCTTGCGGGCGCCTTTGCCGCCGTAGTAGCCCATCCGGTAGATGTCGAGGCGGTAGTCGGTCGAGGGGGTGTCGACCTTGAAGTGAACGGTCTGGCCCTGCTCGACGCTGATCTCGGTGGCAAACCCTTGAATCGTCGAATCGCCGGCGCCCGACACATCCCATTCCGAAGCCGGATTGCCGGTTTTCGAGTTCTCGCAGACGATCTCGTTGACCGGCGAGTCGCAGGGCCCTGCCGAGGCGCTTGCCGCGAACACGGCCTGGCCTCCCAGCAGGAGCAGGGCAAGCGTGATTATTCCTACGCGAAAGGAAGACACCTATCGCAGCAACGCTCGTCGGCCCGAGTTTTTTTGCGGCTGCTGCAAAGCTCGGCCCGTGCCTGGGGCGAGCTCTCGTCTCTAACCCTCAGCCAGAGGTTTAGTCTCGGCTTCCGCCGAGCCTTTGCTGGCTGGCTGGTCGTACGCCGCCAAGGACACCGGCGAGGACGCATTGCGAAGCACCAGCCGCGGCGCTCCGCTGCCGTCAGCGGACACCGTGTAGACGTCGAGGCCGTCCGAGTAGACCAGGGCCCGGTTGTCGAGCCACTCCGGCTGGTCGTCGATCGAGCGCTGCTCGGCGACCGGATGCGCCTTCAGCGTCGCCAGGTCGAGCACCGCGAGGCGCCAGCGATTCTCGTCGCCGATGCGACTCTTGAAGGCGATCCTGGTTCCGTCGGGCGAAATCGAGGGGCACTCGACGCCGTCGCGCAGAACGCGCATCGTCTGCCGCTTCACGTCCCCTTCGACCAGGTAGTAGCGATCGCCTGTGTGCAGGGTGGCGTAGAACCGGTTGGGATCGGCGGCGAAGGTGACGCCCCAGAAGTTGAAGTCGACGGCTTCGAAGGGCCGGCCGTCGCGAGTGACCTTGAAGTCCTCGAGATTGCCGAGCAGCTGGCCGTTGCGCATATCGACGATCGTCGTCGTCGTCGAGAACCCGCCTGAGCTGACGTAGGCATGGCCGTTGACGAAGACGGTCATCGCCCCGTAGCGCCCGTCGCTGGAGACCCGGGCCCGCGAGGGCAGCCCGGCCAAATCGAGATGCTCCAGCGGCTGGAGCGAGGAATCGACGATCGTCGCCTCATAGCTGACCCCGGATTCCGCGGTGGCGAGGCAGAGCCCGCGATCGCCGGCGAAGTAGACCCGCTCGCAGCTCAGCTCTCCCCCGTCCACCTCGCGCGGGTGGCCACCCTCGAGGACGAAGACGCGACCGTTGAGAAACGGGTCGTCGCGATCGACGGCGCGAACCATCAGCTGCGCCGTGGCCAGGTCACCCACGTCCTCTCCGGCCACTGGACGGGCATCGGTCGAGACCGAGCTGGGGTCGAGCGCGGCGAAGACCAGATAGCCCACACCGGCAACGATGCAGAGGCCGGCGATCGCCGCCAGCGCCCACCTACGACCCTTGCTCATCCCGCCGGTTCTTGCCGCAACCGCAAGAGCAGGGGCGTGGCGACGAGCAGCGCCGCCAGCAGGGCTACGGCGAAGAGCAGGACCGCGCTTTTCAGCCCGACCGCGAACCAGAGGGCGCCGAAGGCGAGCGAGGAGCCGAAATTGCCGAGACTCATGACCGTGACCAGTATCCCGATCCCGGTCGCCTGAAGCCGCTCCGGCAGGATCGCCCCGGCGAGCGCCGTGGTGACGCCGTCGGTGGCGGCGAAGTAGACGCCGAGAGCGAGCAGGGCGAACAGCACTCCCCCGGTCCCCACCGGCGAAAGCAGCAGTCCGTAGACCGGCAGCAGCACGGCATGGCCGGCAAGCAGCACCGGCACGCGGCCGATCCGGTCGGCGAGCCGGCCGACGGGGATCGCCAGGGCCATGAAGGCCACCGCGGTGACGACGAAGAGCAGCGGGAAGACCGTCGGGTCGAAGTTGCTCTGGCGCTGCAGGCCGACGTAGATCAGCGTGTCGGAGACGCTGACCAGGGCCAACCCGCCGGCGGCGAGGAGCAGTAGCCGGAAGCGGCGATCGGCAGCGACGCCCAGCGCCACCCTCAGCGAGGGCCTCGCGGCGCTTGCGACCGGAGCGCGATCCGGTCGCGCCTGTACCGCCAGCACCAGGACGGCAAGGCCGAGGAACGCGAAGGCGGTGCTGACCACGAAGACGGCGTCGAAGCGGGCCGGCGCGAGCAGCAGGATGCCGAAGGCGACCAGCGGGCCCAGCATCGCCCCGGCGCTGTCCATCGCCCGGTGCACGCCGAAGGCGGTCGCCAGCCCTGCCTTGGTGCTGGAGAGCGAGATCAGCGCGTCGCGGGGCGCGGTGCGGATCCCCTTGCCGATCCGGTCGCTGGTGACGAGCGCCCCGATCGCGCCCACCGAGCTGCCGGCGACGACGAGCCCCACCTTGCAGATCGCCGAGAGACCGTAGCCAAGCGTCATCACCTCCTTGTGGCGCTGCAGCCGGTCGGAGGCGAAGCCGCTGCCGACCTGCACGATCGCCGAGGCGCCGCGATAGAGGCCGTCGATCGCCCCCAGCGCAAGCGGCGAGACCCCGACCGAGAAGACCAGGTAGAGGGGCAGCACGGTGGCCACCATCTCGGCCGAGATATCGGTGAGCAGGCTCACCAAGCCGAGCAGGACGACGTTACGCGGGACCGAGAGACGGGCAGCCGGAGTCGCCCACAAGCGTGGCTTCAGCAGGGCTTTTGAAGCCTCAACCTGGTACACGGGAGAGCTCTCCGCGGGATTCGGCTCGATCCCTCGGGCGGGCCCTCGGCGCCATCGCGTGCTCGTAGGCAGCGAGCAGGGCATCGGTGGACTGCTGCCAGGAAAGCTCGGTGACGCGGCGGCGCCCCTCCCGCCCCATCTCCTCTCGGCGCGGCTGGTCCTCGAGCAGCTCGTGGACGCAGCGGCCGAGGTCGGCTGGATCCGACGAGGCGACGTAGGCCGCTGCGGCGCCGGCCGAGATCCTCGTCTCGGGCAGGTCGTAGGAAGCGATCGGGCAGCCCATCGCCATGTACTCGGGGACCTTCTTCATCGTCGAAGCGTCGTTCAGCGGATTCGGCGGGTCGGGCGCCAGGCAGACGTCGGCAGTGGAGAGAACGCGGCGAATTTCCTCGTCGCCGTGCCAGCCGGCGAACTCGACCGACTCCGATATCCCCAGCTCGCTCGCCAGCGCTTCCATTCGCGGCCGCACCTCGCCCTCGCCGACGAAAACCGCATGCCAGTCGTCCTCGCGCAGCTCGCCAAGCGCCGCGAGGGCGCGAACCGCATGGTCGATGCCGTCCTGAGGCCCCATTCGCCCCAGGTAGGCAAGCAGGTGCGAGCGCTCACGGCGCAGCGCCGGATCGGCCGCGACCCGCCGGAAGCGCTCCAGATCGGGGTTGTTGCGAACCACGAAGACGTCGTCGGGATCTACCCCACCGCGCTCGATGGCGATTCGCCGGTAGGACTCGTTGGTGGAGAGCACGACGTCGGCGGAGCGCATCGCGTGGCGCTCGAAGGCGAGCAGAGCCCTGTAGGGAAGTCCCGTGCGGCCGTAGCGGGCGCGGAAGAGCTCGGGGGCGAGGTCGTGCTGGTCGAAGATGAAACGGGCGCCGCCACGGCGCGCCTCCCGCGCCGCCAGCAGCAGGAAGTCGGGTGGGTTGGCCGCGTGGACGACGTCGAAGGGCTGTTCGCGCTGCAGCTTGCGGACGAGGCGGCGGGTCCGCCAGAGCGCCTGGGCGTACTCGCGCACATAGCCGAGCGTGCTGCCGGCGGGCCGCAGCGGATAGCGATGGATCTCGATTCCCTCGAGCGTCTCGCTGGCCGCCTGCTCTTCGTCCGAGGAGGCGGCGCAGACGATCGTCACCCGCCAGCCGGCCTCGGGCGAGCGTGCGGCTCTCGTCCCAGACGCGGCGGTCTCCGGGGACCGGCGCGTTCTCGCTGATCATCAGGATGCGACGGGGGCGCTGCGAGCTCACGCGGCGCCTTTCCCGTGCAGCACGGTCGGCAGGGTGAGCAGGAGGATCTTCAGGTTGAGCAGAAACGAGCGCTGCTCGACGTACTCGGTGTCGAACTCGATCATCTGCTGGAAGGTCAGCGTGCTGCGCCCCCGCACCTGCCAGAGGCCGGTTATCCCCGGCTTCACCGCGAAACGACGAAACGCCTCGGACGGGTACTTGTCGACCTCGTACTGAATCGGCGGACGGGGGCCGACCAGCGACATCTCACCGCGCAGGACGTTCCAGAGCTGGGGCAGCTCGTCGAGGCTGGTGCGGCGCAGCAACGAGCCGACCCGCGTCACCCGCTTGTCGCGCTCGAGCTTGACCATCGGCCGGGCGCCGCGCTCGCCGGCGGCGATCATCTTCTCGACGTGGGCGCGGTGGGCGTCGGCGCCGGCGCCTTCGCGCATCGTGCGGAACTTGGCGACCTCAAACGGCTCGAGGTTGCGGCCGACGCGACGCTGCCGGTAGATCGACGGGCCGGGCGAGTCGAGCCTGACGATCAGGGCGACGAGGAGGAGAAGCGGCGAGAGCAGGATCAGCAGGCCGAGCGCGCCGACCAGGTCGAGCGCCCGCATCGCGACCTCGGCCGCCTGCGACGTCTGCACCGTGCCAACAGCGGGCTCCGCCGCGGCTTTCGCCGAGAACGTCTCGATCGTGCCCGCTTCGGCCATCACACCACTTCGGCGATCGCGTAGTGGGTCAGCCGATCGACGACGTAGTCCTGAGCCTCGTCGGAGAGGTCGGGAAAGAGTGGCAGCAGCACGACCTCTTCCGCCGCCGCGTCGGTGTGAGGAAGGTCGATGTCGGACGTGGGGTAAGAGCTCTCGTGGTGGATCGCCATCACCCCTCGGCGGGTTGCGACGCCGTCCTTGAGAAGCAGGCGCATCAGCTCGTCGGCGCCGGCCGGGGCTCCCGAGGCAACCCGGATCGGGTACGACTGCCAGGTGCGCTCGGCGTACTCGGGTTCGAAGGGCGTTTCGATCCACTCCAAGTCGGCCAGCGCCTCGGTGTAGCGCTCGGCAAGGCGGCGGCGCTCGGCAAGGACGACGTCGAGGACGTCGAGCTGGCGCAGTCCCACCGCCGCCTGCAGGTCGGTCATCCGCGCGTTCCAGCCGCGCTCGGGATAGTGCTCGATGACGACGTCGCTGGCCGCATGCCGTGCCAGCGCCGACTGGTCCATGGCGTGCTGGCGAAGCCTGCGCAGCCGCTCGGCAAGCTCGGGGTCGTGGACCGCGATCATCCCTCCCTCACCGCAGGTGATCACCTTGCGGGGGTGGAACGAGAAGCAGGCAAGCGGTCCCAGCGAGCCGATCGGCCGGCCGCGATGAAGGGCGCCGATCGCGCAGGCCGCGTCCTCGACGAGGGTCAGGCCGTGGCGCTCGGCAAGCGCCATGAAGCCGTCCATGTCGGCCGGCAGGCCAACCTGGTGAACCGGCATCACGGCTTTGGTCCGTGCGGTCAGGCGGCGCTCGACGTCGGCCGGATCGAGGTTGTAGGTGAGCGGGTCGACGTCGGCGAAGACCGGCGTCGCGCCGCAGTGCCAGACCGCGTTGGCGGTCGCGATGAACGACAGCGAAGGGACGATCACCTCGTCGCCGGGACCGATTCCCGAGGCGTAGAGGGCAAGGTGCAGCGCCGTCGTGCAGCTCGTCGTCGCCACCGCCTCCGGAGCGCCGACGCGCTCCGCGAAGGCCCGCTCGAACTCCTCGACGCGCGGCCCCTGGGTCAGCCAACCCGAGGAGATCACCGCGGCGACGGCCTCGGCCTCGCCACCGCCAAACCACGGTTTGGCGAAGGGGACCTTCATCGCGTGGCCGTTCCCACGGAGACGGGGCCTGCGGTATCGGAGCGGTTGGCGCGCCACCAGTCAACCAGCTGTGAGAGGCCCTCCTCGAGGTCGATCTCGGCGCTGAAGCCGAGCGCGTCCTTGGCTGCCGAAGTGTCGGCAAGCCGGCGCGTAACCCCGTTCACGGACCGCTCCGGGCCGTATTCGACGGAGAGGTCCGAGCCCATCACCCGTAGCAGCGCTTCGGCGAGCTCGTTGAGGCTCGTCTCCACACCGCTGGCGATGTTGTAGACGGCGTCGGTGACGTCGGCTTCGGCGGCGAGGATGTTGGCCCGGGCGATGTCGGGTACGCAGACGAAGTCCATCGTCTGGGCGCCGTCGCCGAAGATCAACGGCGGTTCGCCGGCGGCGATGCGCTCCATCCAGCGGACCAGCACCTCGGTGTAGACGCCGTGGACGTCCATCCGCGGGCCATAGACGTTGAAGTAGCGGAGCGCCACGTAGTCGAGGCCGGTCATCGCGTGGTAGCTGCGCAAGAGCCCCTCGTTGAAGACCTTCGAAGCGCCGTAGAGAGTGTCGTTGGCGTAGGGATGGTGATCCTCGTCGGTGGGGAACTCGGTCGCCAGGCCGTAGACCGATGCCGAGGAGGCAACGACCATCTTGTCGACCCCGGCGGCAGCCGCCGCCTCGACGACGTTGAAGGTGCCGTCGACGAGCACCTCGAGCGCCAGGCGTGGCTCCTCGGCGCACTGCGTGATCCGGATCGCCGCCTGGTGGAAGACGATGTCGGCGCCCTCGCTGAGCTCACCGACGAGCGCCTTGTCGCGGACGTCGCCCTCGACGACGGTGACATTGCCGTTCTCCTCGGCCCAGGCGAGGTTCTGCCTGCGTCCCCGAACGAAGTTGTCGAGCACCACGACCTCCCCCGCCCCCCGCTCGACCAGCTGGTCGACAAGGGTGGAGCCGATCGTGCCGGCGCCCCCGGTGACGAATATCTTCTTGGCTTGGATCATTTGAGAACTAACGGGTGCAAGGGCGCGATGTTTCCGCGCGAGAAAGGCCAAGTCTTCTCCTGGCGTTGGTTCTGCAACCGATGAGCCCGACGCCTGAGAGCACGAATGCCCCTGTCGCTATCCGCGAGCTGCTGGTCGTCGGCTCCGGGGGCTTCGCCCGCGAGGCCGTCGAAGCGGTGCGGGCGCTCAACGCCCACAGCCCGACCTGGCTGCTGCAGGGCTTCCTCGACGACAACCCCGAACGCCACGGCGAGACGATCGGCGGCCTGCCGGTCCTCGGCCCGCTCGAGCTGGTCCACGAGCGACCGGACGCAGCCGTCGTGATCGCCACCGGGAGGCCCGACAACTACGTCAGCCGGCGACTGATCGCCGATCGCCTCGATCTCGACGACGAGCGCTACGCGACGATCGTCCACCCGACCGCCACCGTCGGCGAGACCTGCGAGGTCGGCCCGGGGTCGGTCCTGCTTGCCCACGTCGATCTCACCGCCGACGTCGTCGTCGGCCGCCACGTGGCGATGATGCCGCAGGTCGTCCTGCCCCACGACACGAGGATCGACGACTTTGCCACTCTCGCCTCGGGAGTCCGGGTCGGCGGCGGCTGCCAGATCGCGGAAGGGGCGTACGTCGGCAGCAGCGCTTGCCTCCTGCAGGGGACCGAGGTCGGCCCCTGGGCGATGGTCGGGATGGGATCCGTCGTGACCCGCGACGTCCCGGCCGCGCGCCTCTGGCACGGAGCCCCGGCCCGTGACGAAGGTGGGGCGCCGCTTCCGGGCGGCCAAGCCCCTGCTCCTCGCTGACCTCGCTCAGATCCCGTGACGGCGCCAGCGCGCCCAACGACGCTCGTTCTGCAACCGCCGCAGTGCTGCCCGCGCCACGAAGGGAGGTGTCAGCGGCGCGTAGCGCTCCCCCACCCTGCGGCGGCGCTGTAGAGCGCGCCACTCGGGCAGCGAGGTCGCATGCGGCCAGGTGTCGAGGGCGAACTCGACCAGCTCGTCGATCGGCTCGCTGCCGGCGCGGCCGCGGTCGTAGGCGTGGCTCGAGTAGTCGAGGGCCTGGCGGGCGAGGCGCTCGCGAGCGCTGTCGTGCAGCTCACCTGCGTCGGGGAACCGCGATCCCGGCCCGGCGAAGACGATGTCGAAAGCGTCGCGGCGCCCGCCGTGGTCGTGCAGCGCCCCGGAGTTGACGGTCCGCTGCATGCTTGCCTGGTGCACTCGGTAGAGGCCCTGGACGGCGCCCTCGATCCGGGCGACGTCGCTGACCGCGGCCAGGCGCATCCACATCTCGAAGTCGGACGTGTGGGGCAGGCGGTCGTCGCAGTAGCCAACCTCCTCCAACAGCGACCTGCGCACCAGCGCCTCGGGGTTGCTGATGCAGTTGCGGCCCGTCCTGCAGCGCTCGGCAAGCCAGTCGCGACCCGCCCAGACGACGCAGCCGTTTGCCGCCTCGGCCACCGACTCCGGTGGCGAGCCTTCGAAATGCTGCGGTTGGCCGTAGACCAGGCCGACCTGCGGATAGTGCTCCAACACCGCGGCTGCCCGCGCCAGGGCACCGGGGGCGAGCAGATCGTCGGCGTCGAGCTTGATGACGTAGTCGCCGTTAGCGGCCTGCAAGCCGTCGTTGAAGGTGACGATGTGACCGCTGTTGACCTCGTGCTGGATCACCCTAACCCGAGGGTCGCGCTCGGCGAAGCCGGCGAGGAGGTCGAGCGTGTCGTCGGTGGAAGCGTCGTCGACGACGATCACCTCGAGCTCGACGCCCTCTTGCGAAAGGACGCTGGAGAGGCAGTCGTCGAGGTAGCGGCTGTAGTTGTAGGAGGCGACTGCGACCGAGACGCGCGGCGAGCGACGCGGCGACGGCGCGGCGGGCAGGCGTTTGCCTCCGGCAAGCCTGTTGTTGCCCACGATCACAGCCCCGCCCTCGCCAAGCGCCAGTCCCTGGCCTCGCTCTTCGCTCTGAGGGCGGCCTCGTGACCGAGCGAGACGGGGTTGCGTCGCGCCCAGCCGGCGCCGAGGCGACGCTGCACCGACAGCGCTCGCCATTGCGGCAGTCGCCTCGTCCCCGGGTAGATCTCGAGGGCAAACTCGGCCAGGTCGTCGACCGGCCAGCTGTCGGCGATGCCCCAGTAGAAAGCCCGCAACGCCAGGGTGAGAGCCTCGACGGCCACCGCCCTGCGGGCTGAGGTCAGCAAGCGGTCGGTTCCGGCCACCTTGCCAGAGATCTCCGCTGCCGCCGACTCGAAGGCGCGCAGCCGCTCGCCCATGTCGACGACCATCCCATCGCGTTTGCCGCTGAGGAAGGCGGTGTGGTGCATGTTCGTGGCGTGCACTCGGTACCAGGCCTGGTCGGCGCCGCCGACGTAGCCGACGTCGGCGATCGCCGCGGCTCGGATCCACATCTCCAGGTCGCCACTGTGGGGCAGTTGCGGCCGGTAGCCGCCGATCTCGCGCTGCACCCCCGTCCTCAGCACGACCTCGGGCGAGCAGATCGGGTTGCGACCGCGCCTGTAGCGCTCGCTCAGCCAGTCCTCCCCCGCCCAGATGGTCCAGGCGCTCGGCGCCGTCCTCGCCGCCGGCGGCGCAGTGGAGAAGCTGACCGCGCGGCCGTAGGCGAAGCCCACCGAGGGGTGCGCTTCGAGCAGCGCCGTGGCTCGCCCCAGGGCGCCGGGGGGAAGCAGATCGTCGGCCGAGAGCAGGGTCACGTACTCGCCCTCGACCTCGGCCAGACCGTCGTTGTAAGTCTCGATGTGGCCGCGGTTGCGCGCATGGCGCATCGCCCGCACGCGTCCCCCCGAGGCGGCCGCGATCTCCTCGGCCACCTCGCCGCTGCCATCCGGGGAGGCGTCGTCGACGATCAGCACGTCCGCGGCCACCCCTGCCTGTCCGAGCACCGAATCGACGCACTCGGCCAGGTAATGGCCGTAGTTGTAACAAGGGACGACCACAGAGACGCGTGGCAGGCCGGCGGGGCCAGGCTGGACCGGAACAATCCGTCCTCCCGACCCGATGCAGGCCAAGCGATCGAGGCCGGCGGACCAGGCCCGCGCGGGGAGCGATGTCGAAGTCGCGCTAGGCATGAACGCCCTCCGGAGCGGGAGCCACGAGAGGCGGCCTTTGCTCGGCCTCTGGCTCGCTCTTGCCCAGTTCGGCTTCGCCACTCTCGGGGTCGGCCCAGAGCTGACGCGCCTCGGTGATCACGCCGCGCGCCCAGGTCGCCATCAGCAGCACATACACGCCAACTCCGGCAAGGCCGCCGAGCAGGATCGCCAGCCAGGCCTGCTCGAACTGCCCCGCCACCCAGTGGGCGACCAGGCCGGTGGCGACCGCGGCGAGGGCCGGCCGTGCCACCGCGGCGAGGAACTGGCGCGGGCCGAAACCGGTCGATCCGGCGAGGATCAGCATGAAGCCAGGCAGCAGGACCGCCGCGTTGGCAGCGACGTGAGCGGCGCCGGCGCCGGCGATGCCCCAGGCCTGGACCCCGAAGATCGTCATCGGGGCCAGCGCTGCCAGGTAGGCGATCTGCAGGAAGAAGAGCTTGCGGGTGCGGCCCTCGGCGATCGTCACGTTGTAGAAGAGGTCAGCGGGGATTCGCAACGCCCCGTAGACCGCCGTAAGGGCGAGGGCGCCGATCGCCGGTGTCCAGCGCGACCCGTAGACGAGGTGCACGAGCGGGCTGGCGAGGCTGGCGATCAGCGCCGAGGCGGGCAGGGCAACCAGGACGAGGGCCGACATCGCCGTGCTGATCCGGCTGGCGATCCGTACTCGGTCGGCCCGCACGCGCGAGAAGGCCGCCACCGTTATCGAGGCGACGATCGGGCCGAGGATCATCAGAGGCCAGCTGCCGATGTTGTAGGCGAGGTAGTAGAGCCCGAGCGGTTCGGCGCCGAGCAGGCGACCGACGACGATGTAGTCGACGTTGCCGATCAGGAAGCCGAGGAAGCTCGAAGCCGACGAGCGGCAGCCCGAAGGAGACCACCGACGAGGTCACGGCGCGGTCGAAGCCCGGGAAGTAGCGCTTCGGCGAGGACTTGAAGAGGACGATCGTCGAGACCGCCTGGCCGGCGACCCGCGAGGAGGCCAGCGCCAGGGCGCCGGCGCCGCCGAAGGCGAGGATGAGCAGCACGCCGGTGGAGACGAGGAAGTTGGCGGCGCTGGCAAGGAAGAGCTTGTCCTGGCGGAATTCGCGAGTCAGCACCGCTCCCGGCACCGAGCTGATGCCGGCGAGCAAGACGGTGAGCGAGAGCAGTCGCACCGGGTCGGTGGCCGCGGAGGAGCCCAGCTGGGTCGCCAGCCAAGGCGCCGCCAGCGCCATGATTCCGGTGAGGACGGCAGCGGAGGCGAAGGCGATCGTCGTCACCGTCGGCCCGATCGAGTCGAGGTCGCCGCCGTGGCGGACGATGTAGGCGCTGACGCCGAGGTCGCTGGCGTTGATGATGATCGCGTGGACGGTGATCGCGACCGCGAAGACGCCGAACTCGTCCGGCGCGATCAGCCGGGCGGCGATGATCCCGACCGCGAAGGTGCCCAGCCGCATCGCGATCGAGCCGAGGCTGCTCCAGGCAGCGGCGCCGCCCATCCTGCGTCCGAGGCTGGCGTCGGCGCCAGCCGGCCGCCAGAGGCTTCTCAGGGCAGCCAGGGTCACGTCGCGGCCCGGGACGGATCTGCGACGAGCAGCCGCCCGGCCCGCTTGGCCCTGCCGGCCGCGCGCCTGGGCAGCGAGGAACGGCGTGGCCGCCAGCCCGCCCAGTCGGTCTGGTCGAGCACCTCGAGCCAGCGTTGTGCAAACGGGTGGCGGGAATCGGGGTGCCACGGCTTGTCGCGCTCGGTGTAGTGGATGACGGCAGGGTCGGCGAGTGCGGCTTCGACCCGCTCGGTCCAGAGCGCCCAGGCGAGCCCGTTGCCGACCGCGTCGGGCGTCTGCAGGTTCCAGCGCCGGTCGAGCTCCGTCCAGCGGCCCTGCAGGGCGACGTTGAGCGCGTCCTGATCGCCCCAGCGCGGCTTGGAGTGCCGCAGCACCTCGAGGGCCTGTCCCGAGATGTCCGCCTCGCGCCAGGACGCGAGTGGGATCACCAGCATGCCGGCGTTGAAGAGCGGCGCGCTGGGCGCCAGGCCCAAGCCCCGCCAGTCGGTGCCATAGGGACCGGCCGGAAACGGCGCGCCCGCGTCGCGCACGGCGCCGGCGAGCCCGTCGCCAAGGTCGACTTCCGAGAGGGGAAGCAGCGAGTCGCTCACGACTACGTCGCAGTCGAGGTAGATCGCCCGCTCCAGCGAGGGCGGCAGGATGGCCGGCAGCAGCAGCCGGAACAGGGTCGCCTGGCTCAACCCGCCGGTGTGGTGGGTGCCGCTCAGCTCGCTGGTATCGACCTGCTGCCAGCTCACCCCGATGCGACCGACGGGCCCCGCCTCGATGCGGGCGATGTTCGCGCTGGAGATGCCGTCGTGCAGGACGGTGACGGCCAGCTCGTCGGAGGAGTGCGCCAGGGCAAGGCCGGTCAGCGTGACGGCAAGCGGCATGACGAAGTCGGCGTCGGCCGCGAGGGCGACGTGCAGGGCCTTGCTGGGGTGGGCAGCGCGATCGGGAGCCATCCGTGCAAACAACGAGCGCAACGCTGTGCGGCTTGCGGCGTGGGGCTCAGGCCACAAGCGGGCTCGAGGCAGCCTCGGCGACGACGCCGCGGAGGATCCTCTCGACCTGATTGCCGCTCTCCTCCCAGGAGACCGACTCGACGCTGGCGGCGGCTGCGCGAGCAGCCGCGAGCCGCTCCTCGGCCGGCCGCGAGACCAGACGCGAGAGCTCGTCGGCGAGCTCGAACGGCATCGCCCCGGCGTAAGCGACGTGGTCGTTGTCGAGCACGATGCGGTTGTGCGCGGCCTCGTTGACCACGGGGATGCAGCCCGCGGCGAGCATCTCGTGGGGAACCAGCGAGACGTTGGTCGCCGACAGCACCAGTCCGGCGCTGCAGCGCCGGTAGAGGTCGCCGAGCTGCGCGGGAGCGAGCAGGCCGTGGTCGGTGACGGCGAACGGCAGGTCGCCGGCCGGCTCGCCGTAGGTATGTATCTCGACCTCGGGGTGGCGGTCGGCGAAGAGCTCCAGGGCGGCCACGGCGAGCGCGTGGGCCCGCCGCGGCTTGTCGGGACGGCAGAAGTAGCAAACACCGCCGCGCTCGCCCTGCTCGGCGTAGGCGTAGTGCTCGAGGTCGCAGCCGAAGTCGAAGTGATCGGCGGGCATCGCGTACTGACTGCGCAGCAGCTGTGCCAGCCAGCGGCCCGCGGTCACGCCGTGGAAGCCGAAGCGGTAGGTCCCCTCGGCCAGCAGCGCCTCGCTGCCGGCGGGGTAGAACCAGGGCTCGAAGTCCTGCACGAAGTAGCAGCGCGCGCCCAGCGCCGGCGATGCCAGCACCGGGTAGGCGGTCGGCCAGCTCGTCGCCAGGACCACGTGAGAGTCCTCGATGCCGGCGGCCATATCGCGCACCTCGGCGCCGACCCAGGGCCACCAGGCGCGAATCGTGCTGCGATGCTGCTCGATCTCCCAGCCGTGACGGTCGTCGATGTAGACGACGCAGGAATGGCCGGCGCGTTCGAGCGCCGCGACCATCCGGAACATCGTCGTGTGCCCGCCGGAGCCGGCGCCGGGAGGCGTGCAAACCCAGGCAACCGTGAGTGGCTCGCCGTCGCGCCAGGCGGCCGGCCCGGGCAGCGACCAGCCGGCGGCAGCGACCTCCGCGGCACGCATAAGGTCCTCGCGGCGCACCGATAGGCCTTCGCGTCCCGGTGGGTCGAGGACTTTTGTCGCCCGTTTCAAGAGGCGCGCCGTCACCCCCGAGGGCCCTTCGCTGCGAATCAACCGGCGTACCTGCCGGAGTCGCTGGGCGACGCTTGGCCCGCTCAAGAGCCGGCTCGCTCAGGTAGGGACGGCTTCGTGCAGAGGAAGACCTCTTCTGAGCCAAATGCTTCGTCCTTTTCGCGGCGCAGTCCGAAGCGAGCGATCGAGCCCTCGTCGAAACGGTCCAGGTAGCGATCCACCCGCACCTCGAAGCCAGCATCCTCGAGGCGCCTTGGATAGTCGCGTCCGTAGAGCCGCACGTGGTCGCCCTGGCCAAAGGCGCGATGGCGATCTTCCGGTGTGACGACGGCCGGGTCTTCGAGTGTCGTCGGCTGGCGATGGTCAACCGGGCACATCAAGATCGCCCAGCCCCCGGGCTTGAGGACCCGCTGAATCTCGGCCAGCGCCAGGCGATCGTCCTCGACGTGCTCGAGCACGTGGTTGCAGAGCAGGTAGTCGAAGCTCTCGGCCGCGAAGGGAATGTCCATCACGTCGATGTGGTGGCTGGCCAGGGCGGAATCGATGTCGCCGGTCACGTAGTGCAGCCCACTCGTCTGCGAGAACCTGCGCAGGAAGGAGTACTCCGGGGCGATGTGAAGCAGCGCTCCGCCGGCGAAGAGGTCGGTTTCCGCCTGCAGGAAGAACCAGAGCAGGCGGTGGCGCTCCAGGGCGCCGCAACCGGGGCATTTGGCCTGCATTCGCCCCCGGTGAGGCAGGAAACGCGAGAAGCTGCCGTCGCAGCACGGGCAGGCGACGACATCGCCGCGGTAGCGGATGCTGCGGATCGCCCCGAGCAGGGCGTGGCGACGCCTGCCCGGCATCAACCTCAGCAGGGCGCGCTTGAGGGCCGGGTCTTCGACAGCGCCGTGCTCGGCGCCAAAGCTGGGCCCGGCGCCCATGCCCACGGTCTGCGCGTTAGCGCTCACACCCTGTGAACGGACCGGACCAGTCCTGGCTTGCGGTGCAAGATCGTCCCGCCGCAGCCGTTTGTATGACGGACCATGACTCAACGCCTACTCGTCATCTCGCCGATCCGCAACGAGGCCGCCCACCTCGAGCAGGTCGTGCGGGCGATGGTCGCCCAGACTCGCCAGCCAGACCTCTGGCTGCTCGTCGACGACCACTCCACGGACGGCACCCGCGAGCTCGCCGAACGGCTCGCCGCCGAGGTCCCCTTCATCACCGTGCTGAGCGCGCCGGCGCACCCGCCGCTGGCCAACCCCCGCGACCGGCTCGCCTCCGCGGCCGCCCCGCGCACCTTCAACTTCGGGCTGAACAGCGTCGAGTGGCGCGAGTTCACCCAGATCGCCAAGCTCGACGGCGACATCGAGCTGCCCCCGGATCACTTCGAGCGCATCCTCGCCGAGTTCGAAGCCGACGGGACGCTCGGCATCGCCGGCGGCCTGCGCCGCGAGCTGCTGCACGGCAAGTGGTGGCTGGAGCGGGTCCCGACCGAGCACCACGTGCCCGGCGCTCTCAAGTGCTACTCACGCGAGTGCTTCGAAGCGATCGGCGGCGTCCAGGAGCGGCTCGCCTGGGACACGATCGACGAGACCCTTGCTCGCATGCGCGGCTTCCGCACCCGCACCTTCGAGGACCTGGTCTCGATCCATCACCGTCCCTGGGGCAGCGCCGACGGGACGCTGCGCGGCCGCGCCCGCTACGGAATGGCCGCCTACATCGCCCGCTACCCCGTCTACTGGGTCGCGCTGCGCTCGCTCAAGATCGCCACCACCCAGCCACGGGTCCTCTCGGGGCTGGCCTTCTTCTACGGCTATGCGCGAGCCGCCGTGCGCCGTGCGCCGAAGGTGGAGGACGACGAGTTCCGGCGGGCGATCCGCAAGGAGACCCGCGGCCGCATCCTCGGCATGCTCCGCCTCGCCTCATGAGCGGCGCCCCCGACCTCTCGGTCGTCGTCGTCACCCACAACGGACGCGAGATGGCCCTCACAACGCTGCGATCGGCGCTTGCCGCCACCGGGACGGCCTCGGTCGAGTGGCTCGTCGTCGACGCCGGATCGACCGACGGCACGCCCGACGCGATCGAGGAGGAGTTCGGCCAGGCGCGGGTGCTGCGCCGTGAGAACCGCGGCTTTGCGGCCTCCAACAACGTCGCCCTGGAGGAGGCACGCGGGCGCTACGTCCTGCTGCTCAATCCCGACGTCGAGATTCGCTCGGGGACGTTCGGCGAGCTCGTCGCCGCAATGGACGCCCGGCCCGAGCTGGGCCTGGCCAGCGTCGTGCAACGCGGCGCCGACGGAGCACTGCAGCCGTCGATCAGGCGCTTTCCCTCGCCCCTGCGAAGCCTCGGCGAGGCCCTCTTCGCCGCCCACTGGCCGGTGCTCGGCACGCTCCAGCAGGCCGATACGAGACCTTCGCGCTATGAGCGCGAAGGCAGCGTCGAATGGGTGGTCGGCGCCTTCCTGATCGCCCGTCGCGAGGCCGTGCAGGCCGTCGGCCCGATGGACGAGCGCTTCTTCCTGTACTCGGAGGAGACCGACTGGTGCTACCGCTTCTGGCAGGCGGGATGGCCGGTCGCGCACCTGCCGGTGATGGTCATCACCCATCACTCCGGCAGCGGCAAGGGCGGCGACCTGATGCCGCAGCTCAGCCATTCCCGCCTGCTCTTCGCCACCAAGCACTACGGCCTCACGGCATCGGCCGGCATCCGCGCCAGCCTCGCCCTCAGGCACGCGATCCGGGTCGTCGTATTCGGAGCGGCGACGATATTCCGCCCGGCCCAGCGCAGCCGCGTGCGCGCCGAGTGGGCCAGCCTACGGGTGATCCTCGGCCTCTCCGCGCCCCCGCTCGGCCCCTACTCAGGGTCGGCTATCGCGACATGAGACTCGACCAGGACGACCGCCATTACCTGGAGGAGCGCTACAGCGGCGGCGATTCCAGCCGCTCGCTCGCGCTCAGCGCCTACTACGGGGTGAAGCCGCTGCTGCCGCGCCGGCTGCAGATCGCGATGCGGCGTCTCTACGCGAAGCGGCAGATGCGCAGCGAGTTCCCGCGCTGGCCGATCGAGCCGCTGCTGGTCGATCGACGGCGCGCCGAGCTGAGCGCCGAGCTGGACCGGCGCGACGGCGAGCCGCTCTCCCTGATCGCCAACTGGCCGGAAGGCAAGCGCTTCGCGGCGGTCCTCACTCACGACGTCGAGGGCCCGGCTGGCGTCGCAAACGTGCGCCGGATCATCGAGATCGAGCGCCGTCACGGCTTCGTCTCCTCCTGGAACTTCGTCGCCGAGTGGTATCCGATCGAGGACGGCCTGTTCGACCACGTTCGCGCCAGCGGCTGCGAGGTCGGCCTGCACGCGATCAAGCACGACTGCAAGCTGTTCGAGAGCCGCGCCAGCTTCGAGGCGGAGCTGCCGGCGATCCATCGCTACCTGGCCGACTGGGGCGCCGCTGGCTTCCGCTCTCCGGCCACCCACCGCAACGCCGACTGGATGCCCGAGCTCGGCGCTCTCTACGACAGCTCCTTCCCCGACACCGACCCGTTCGAGCCTCAGTCCGGCGGCTGCTGCTCGATCCTGCCCTTCTTCCTCGGTTCGATGGTCGAGCTGCCGATCACCCTGGTCCAAGACCACACCCTCTGGGAGATCCTCCGCCAGGACACGATCGAGCACTGGACGCAGAAGAGCGACTGGATCGTCGCCAACGAAGGCCTGGTCAACCTGATCACCCACCCCGACTACCTCGACACGCCCGCTCGCCTGCGCATGTACGAGGAATTCCTCGAGTACCTGGCCGCACAGCGGGATGGCTGGTACGCATTGCCCCGCGACGTCGCCGCCTGGTGGCGCACCCGCGCCGGCCTGCGCTGCGTCGAGGACGACCGAGGCGCTCGGATCGAGGGAGAGGGCGCCGAGCGCGCCAGCCTCCTCTGGGCGGGCCGCTCGGGCGACGATTTGACGCTCGAGCGCGAGCCCGTGAAGGTCTGAGATGACTGGCGCGATCGTCCTTGGCGGCGATTACCAGGGCCTCGGCATCGTGCGCAGCCTCGGTCGTCGCGGCGTGCCGGTATGCGTGGTCGACGACGAGCACTCGATAGCTCGGGTCTCCCGCTACACCAGTTGCTGGGAGCGCATCGCCGACCTCGGCGACGAAGAGCGACTGGTCGAGGACCTGCTGCGGATCGGCCGCGAGCGCGACCTCGCCGGCTGGGTGCTCTTCCCGACCCGCGACGAGACGGTCGCGGCGATCGCCCGCAACCGCGAGCGGCTGGCGAGCTTCTTCCGTGTCCCGACCGCTGGCTGGGAGACGATCCGCTGGGCCTGGGACAAGCGCAGCACCTACGAGCTCGCCGAGTCGCTCGGCGTGCCCGCGCCGCGCACCTGGCAGCCCGCCTCCGTCGAGGAGCTCGACGCGATCGACGGGCAACCGCCCTTCGCGATCAAGCCGGCGATCAAGGAGCACTTCTTCTACGAGACGAAGGCCAAGGCCTGGCGCGCCGACAGCCTCGCCGAGCTACGCGAGCTGGTCGCCAAGGCGCTCGACATCGTCGGCCCCGGCGAGGTGCTCGTCCAGGAGCTGATTCCCGGCGACGGCGAGCAGCAGTACGCCTACGGCGCCCTCTACGAGGACGGCGAGCCGGTGGCGACGATGGTCGCCCGCCGGCTGCGCCAGCACCCGCCGGAGTTCGGCCGTGCCAGCACCTACGTCGAGACGATCGAGGCCCCCGAGGTCGAGGAGCTCTCGCGCCAATTGCTTGGCAAGATCCGCTTCAGCGGCCTGGTCGAGCTCGAGTTCAAGCGCGATCCACGCAACGGCGCCTTCAAGTTGCTCGACTTCAACGCCCGCACCTGGGGCTACCACACGATTGCCGGCGAGGCCGGGGTCGACTTCCCTTATCTCCTCTTCCGCCGTCAGCTCGGCCAACCCGTCGAGGCACAGCGCGCCCGCAGCGGCGTGCGCTGGGTCCGCATCCTCACCGACCTTCCAACCGCGATCGGCGAGATCCTTCGCGGCCGGCTACGGACCCGCCCCTATCTGAACTCGCTTCGCCGCGCCCATACCGAGGCGGTCTTCAGCCGTGAGGACCCGCTGCCGGGCCTTGCCGAGCTGGCGCTGATCCCGTACCTAGCCGTAAAACGCGGGCTCTAAGCGAGCGCGTCCCACCGGGTTGACATAAATATGTCGGCAACTGGGTAGTCTCGGCCAAGCAACCTCAGCTTTCCCAGTCATTTGTCCAGGTCAGGCTTTCTTATCTATTCGAAAACGAGCCCGCACCGATAGGCAGCCAATGCAAACCTTTCTCAGCGCTCCCAAGCTCGCCCAAATCCTCCTCGGCGCCTGCCTGGCCACGGTCATAGCCTTTGCGGGCCTGCAGTTCACGGCCCTCGCAGCGCCGAGTGGCAAGCAGAGCGCCAACGCGAAGCTCCTGCTGAGAGCCGACGTCGACACCGACCGCGACGGCCTGAGCAACCGGGAAGAGACCAAGCGGACCAAAACCAATCCGCGCAAGGCCGACACCGATGGGGACGGCCTTTCCGATGGAACCGAGGTCAAGCGCACGAAGACGAACCCGCGCAAGGCCGACAGCGACGGAGACGGCGTCAGCGACGCCGCTGAGATTGCCGCCGGATCGAACCCCTGGGACCCGGCCAGCGTGCCCGGCCTGCCAGGCGGAGACCCCGACCCCACTCCGCCCACGCCTCCCAATCCCCCGATTCCTCCCGACACCACTCCGCCGCCAAGCGAGCCGGTGCAGGCGGTCTGGACCGCCCCCGAGGAGGTTCTGGTCAGCGTGCCGGTGATCCTCGACGGGACCAACTCGACCGGCGAGAGCTGCGAATGGCTGTTCGAGAACCAGAGCGGCAGCCAGGTCTTCGACAAACAGCAAGGCTGCCTGATCGACTTCACCTTCAAAGCGACCGGGACCAAGTACGTCAGGCTGGTCGTCCAGGGCGCCGACGAAAGCACCGACTCGAACAAGCAGTCCTTCAAAGTCGAGGCCCCCGACACGCCGCCGCCCGCCGACACGACGCCGCCCGACACGACGATCTCCTCCGGGCCTGCGGCGACCACGACCAGCACCTCGGCCAGCCTCGCCTTCAGCTCGACCGAGTCAGGCTCCAGCTTCGAGTGCAAGCTCGATTCCGGGTCATACGGCGCATGCACCTCGCCGAAGTCCTACTCGGGCCTCTCCGTCGCGGCGCACACCTTCACGGTGCGGGCCACCGACAAAGCCGGCAACGTCGACCTCAGCCCGGCGACCCGCAGCTGGACGGTCGAAGCCGAACCGGTCACGCCGCCGCCCGCCGACACGACGCCGCCCGACACGACGATCTCCTCCGGGCCTGCGGCGACTACGACCAGCACCTCGGCCAGCCTCGCCTTCAGCTCGACCGAGTCAGGCTCCAGCTTCGAGTGCAAGCTCGATTCCGGGTCATACGGCGCATGCACCTCGCCGAAGTCCTACTCGGGCCTCTCGGTCGCGGCGCACACCTTCACGGTGCGGGCCACCGACAAAGCCGGCAACGTCGACCTCAGCCCGGCGACCCGCAGCTGGACGGTCGAAGCCGAACCGGTCACGCCGCCGCCCACGGGTGGAGGCTGCGTCGCCGGCGCCACGCAGGCCACGACCTCGTCACAGGTGCGCTCCGCCGTCCAGGGCAACAAAAACGTCTGCGTCACCGCCAGCGCCGGAGACGTCTCCCTCGAAGACCTCGGCTCCAAGCCGGTGACGATCTCCACCGAAGGCGGCTCGATGGGCCGGATTTACATCGAGGACACCACAGACGTGACGATCCAGAACGCGCGCTTTCGCTCGATCGAGATGCGCGGCGCACACCGAACCCACGTCCTCGACAACGTGATCGGCGGGACCCAGGCCAACCGCGTCTACGACCAGCTGATCTTCATGCCGGACGAAAGCAACGACGTGAGGATCGAAGGCAACGACATCGGCTGGACCCTCTCCGACACCACGGGCAACACCGGCTATGGCTGCCGCTGCTACGGAGAGACCAACAACCTGCGTTTCGTCGGCAACAAGGTTCACGACATCGCCGCCGACGGCTTCCAGGGAACCAACGGCGCAAACGTCCTGATCGATCGCAACGAGATCGGGCCGGTCGGCGCAAATTCCGGCTCGACCTCACACTCCGACAACATCCAGATCGTCAGCAACGAGCCGAACCTGCGGATCACGAACAACTGGCTCCATCACCAGGGCTACTTCGAAGGCGAGATCACCGGCAACTCCGGATCGACCTACATCCATGGCGGCACCTCCAGCTCGGTGCTCTATGAAAACAACCTGATCCAGATCGCCAGGGGCCGCACCGAGATATGCGGGCTCGGCACCGGCGGCACCTCGCGCTCGAACATCACGGTGCGCAGCAACACCTGGGTCGAAGGCGGCCTGACCTTCAACAACTTCCCCAGCTTCGCCTGGGAATGCGACAGCGGCACTGGCAACACCGTCGAACGCAACATCGCGGTCGATGCCGACGGCGGCTTCGCGCTGACCGGGTCAGCCAGCTCCGCGACCTTCGCGGCCAACATCTGGGGCAAAACCTCGGCGGTCACCCTCGACGCGAGCGGCAACTGCACCTCGGCCAACTGCAACCCCGCCGGCCAGCCGGCGATCGGCTACCGCAAGCCCTCAGGCGTCGACTGGTAGGACAGCCGGCGCAGGGTTCGGGCGCGAGCGCCGTGGTGCTCGCGCCCTGGCCCGCGCCGGCACTTCGACAGAGGCGGCGCAGGTGCACATCGCCGAGAGGATCAGGAAGAAGTACGGCGCCTGCGAGAAGCTGAATATGTCGTAGAGGGCCGCCGCGACGCCGAACGCCAGGCAGCCGGCCCCAGCGGCGAGGGCCGGCGGGCCGCGCAGCGGGTTGTCGGAGCGCAGCACCGTGCGG
Source organism: uncultured Solirubrobacterales bacterium (assembly GCA_963718775.1). Taxonomy (GTDB): domain Bacteria; phylum Actinomycetota; class Thermoleophilia; order Solirubrobacterales; family 70-9; genus VRUE01. Next base: position 181,593 of record OY970377.1, read on the forward strand.
ACCAACAGCAACGGGGTCAGGATCAGGGCCAGGAATGCCAACAGCCCGAGCGCCCCGCCCTGGTAGACCTGGCCGAGGTACTCGTTGTCGAAGATCCGGTACGTGTCGGCACGGATCGAGTCATGGGTCCCGTAGCCGCGGCCGAGCAGCGGGTTGCTGAGCAGGTCAGGGACGACCGCCGGGTAGTCCCAGGTGCGCCCCAGCGTCGAGTCGGTCTGCTTGGCGCCGCCGAGGGCCGAGACGGAGCTGAAGCTCCCCCCGAAAGGGCAAGCCCGAAGACGATGGCGACGATCCCAAAGGGGGCGAGGTGCAGGAACTGGCGTGGTCGCAGCACGAAGAGCGTCAGCAACGCGAACGCCGGCACCACGACGCCGGACTTGCGCTGCGTGACCAGCGCCCCGGCGATGATCAGGCAGGCGGCGACGCCGAAGAGCAGGCGTCGACGCAGAGTCGGCGCGACCGCGGCCAGGACCACCGCGAAGGGCAGCGCCATGCCGAGCAGCGAGGCGACCGAGAGCGGGTGCCTGGTCGGCCCGGCGATCATCGGGCGACCGGGGACCTTCGGGTTGTGACTGATGTCCGTCGGCGCCGGGTCGACGGTCGCGATCGGCGAGAAGACGGCCGAGGCGGTCTCGTAGAAGAGGTTGTAGCCCGCTTTCTGCTCGTAGATCGTGCCGACCGCGGTCAGGGTCGCCAGGACGACGATCAGGACGGCGAACGGGCGCAGCTCGGCGACGCGCATGGTGAGGGCGACGAAAGCGAAGATCGCGACCAGGCCGAGCAGGACGGCGAGCTTCTTCTGGGCCACGTCCCATTCGCCGAGGTTGGTGATGCGGTCGACGTTGACGGCGACGCTGGCGACGCCGACGAAGACGAAGGCGATCATCGCAGCCGCCCAGCCGCGCGGACGCAGGCGCCGGATGCCGTCGTCCTTGCCGACCAGGCTGACGACCGCCCAGGTCGCGACGATGAGCACGATGAAGAAGCGGTCGAGGTCGGAGCTGACCGGCAACTTGACCTTGAGGTGGATCGCTTCGAACGGGACCAGGAAGATCATCGCCAGGAATCCCGCGATCAGCCAGGGCATCGGCCTGCGAGTCCGTGGCCACGCGTCAGTCAGGCGCATACCGTCGGACAACGACGATCCGGCCCGCATCTCAGCGCGCCCGTTCGGGCGCGGGCTCCGAGCGACGATGATCGTCGGGGCGCGGGCGAAGGCCGTTGTGGCCGTTGCTGCCCACCGGGGCGCGGTCCGTCGACCTGCCGGTTTCGCGCCATCCCCGGGCAATCGTCTGGGCCGGGATCAGCAGCATGCACCAGCCGACCAGCACGGCAATGAAGACGAAGGTGGCGATCTGGACGTTTGCGCCCGCGTTGACGACCCCGCCGGTCGCCCTGCCTAGCCGGCGGATCTCGACGCGGCGAGAGGCCGGCGTCCCCTGTTCGTCCTGGAGCCGGTCGATGTAGGCGTGCAGCGCCGTCGGCGCCGCGTCGGCAAGCCTTTCGGCCTCGACCCGGTCTGGCGCCTGGGCGAAGACCGAGATGATCGGCAGGGCCGGGTTGTTCTCGAACCGCAACCGGTAAAGCGCCCCCTCGCCGATGATCTGCGAGCTGCGCTGCTCGGCCGTCGGCCCCTGGTTGAAGGTGGGCACGTTGAGGTCGTAGGGGCCCTGCGCCTCGATCGCGTTGAAGGGGATCTCCGCCTCTCGCGCGATCAGCGCGACGGCTGCCGGGGTGGTCAGGAAGCGGGAGAAGACGCTCGCCCTCGTCTCGAGCGGGTCGAGGTCGCTGGCGAGGTCGGCGAACGCCGAGCCGGGCGTGTCGACCAGGATCTGCGTCGAGGCGGTAGCGAAGACGTTCGTGCGGCTCTCCAGCGACGGCGGCGCAAGGCCGACCCGGAAGACGCTGAGCAGCGCCGCGATCAGCGCGACAAGCACGCCGAGCACAACCAGGCGCCGGCGTTGCCAGAGGATCCTCAGGGCTCGTGCGAGTTCCATCCGGCACTCGCCCCCTAGGAGGGCTCTCCGCGCTTCTGGATCAGATCGGCGCCGCGATCCTCGGCGCCGGACTCGCCTCGGCTGGCGGCGAGGCGCAGGACCTCCGACGTGGCCTCTGCCTCGTCATACCGATCCTCGGACTGTGCGTCGGGCTCAGCCGCCCGCCAGGCGACCACCAGCCGTGGCGCGGCGAGGATCGCGACGACGAAGAGGCTGAGCAGGACCAGGAAGAGCATCGCCGCGACTTTGTTGCCGAGCGATTCGTCGACCAGAGCGGCTTCAGCCGGGCCCAGCACGCGAAACTCGACCCGCCGCGTCGTCGGGGTGCCCTGCTGGGTCTGGATCTTCTCGACGACTCGGCTGATCGCCGGAGGCGCGGCAGCCGCGAGCTTGCGCGCCTCGGGCACCGTGGGGGCACGGGTGACGACAGCGAGGATCGGCAGTTCGCCCGATTGGGTGATCGAGATCGCGTAGGGCTTTTGCTGGGCCGCTTCTTCGTCGGCCCCGGGCGCCTCGCCCGGCAATGGCACGGGGCCGGTGACGGCGATCTGGCCAACCGGAATGCCGTTCGCCTTGGCGATCTGGCCGATCACGTTGCCACCGGCGATATAGCTCGCGAAGACGCCCGCCCGCGCCGTCAGGCCGGTCAGGTCGCGGCGCGCATCGGCGATCGGCGAGCGCGCCGAGTCGACGAGGATCTCGATCGAGCCCTGAGCTTCGACCTGGGATTTCTTCGCGATCGAGGGCGGTGAGACGCTGACCTGGAAGACAGCGAGGATCGTCAGCGCGGCCGCGGCGACGACGGACAGGCCGACGAGAAGGCGACGGCGCCAGAGCTCCTTCAGGATCAAGATCAGGTTCAAGTCATCTCCATCGTTGACGCACAGCGAGGTCGGCGAGTCGATAAAGAACGAGGAGGCGCGCGGAGAACTTCTGCGCTCCAGGCCCTCGCACATACAAACAGGTGGACCATCTTCCCTCCACCTTTTTTCCACCCCTTGGAAAGCGGTCGTGGCGCAAGTCCGCGAGGCGCGGCCCGTTTATCCATTGATGAACCTCGACCACGCGATTGAGACCCTGATGGTTGGCTACGGCTACTGGGGCCCCAACATCGCTCGCAACCTCAGCGAGCGACCGGAGTTCCGCCTCGCCGGGCTCTGCGAGCGTGACGAGGAGAGGATCGAAGAGTTCCGTCGCAAGAGCCCGGGGGTCCCCGTGGAGCGCGACCTCGATACCGCTCTCGAAGACCCCAGTCTCGAAGCCGTGGCGATCGCCACGCCGCCCCACACTCACTACGAGCTGGTGCGCAGCGCGCTCGAAGCCGGCAAGCACGTCCTGGTCGAGAAGCCCCTGGCCCGCACCGCCGACGAGGCAGCCGAGCTGATCGCGCTCGCCAACGAGCTCGACCTGGTCCTGATGCCCGGCCACACCTTCCTCTACAGCCCGTCCGTCAACAAGATCGGCAGCCTGATCGAGGAGGACGTGCTCGGCGAGATCTACTTCATCACCTCTTCGCGGATGAACCTCGGCAAATACCAGCAGGACGGCGTGGTGCTCGACCTCGCGCCCCACGACCTCTCGATCCTGCTCCACTGGCTGAAAAAGCCCCTCGTCGAGGTAACCGCGAACGGCCGCAGCGTCTACCAAGACGGCGTCCACGAGACCGCTTTCCTGACCCTCTGCTTCGAGGGCGGCACCCAGGCCAACGTCCAGGTTTCCTGGCTGGCGCCGCGAAAGATGCGCCAGATGGTCGTCGTCGGCAGCCGCCGCATGGTCCAGTACGAGGACACGGCCTCTGACGACTCGGTGCGGATCTACGACCGCGGCATGGACTTCTCCAAGCCGCCGGCGAACTTCGGCGAGTACCGCCTCACCTACCGCACCGGCGACATGATCGCCCCCCAGATCGACGCTGCCGAGCCCCTCGGCCTGGAGCTCAAGGACTTCGCCTCGGCGATTCTCGAGGGCACCACGCCGGTCTCCAGCGCCCAGCTTGGCCTCGAAGTCGTCTTCGCGCTAGAGGCCCTCGAGCAGTCGCTGCACTCCCGCGGCGAGCCCGTCGCGGTTCGCTCGGTCGCCGACGCGCTGCTCGGCGCCCGACAGAGCGCCTGACAGGCCTTTTCAAGCCAGAGGACGCCTGACCGAGCGAAAGGATCGCGGGGGTCGGGTCAGACCGGGCGCGCTGTGGGCATCGCCGCGATGAAGTCCAGCTCGGCGAGGTAGATCAGCACCGTATGGGCGGCTAGCGCGTTGACGTCGGTGCCCTGCCGCCTCGCCTCGCGCTCGAGCAGGGCCTCGATCTCCGGGTCCACGGCAAGCTCATAGGCGGTCTTGGCATCCTCGCGGTCGGCCTCGAAGAACTGCGGCAAGGCGATCGGCGATCGGCCAGCTTCGAGCTTGCCGGTGTAGTGATAGAGCGCCGCCTGAACCGCGCCAACGACATCGGGCCCCAGTTGGGATTCGATGCCGGAACGCGCAAATGTGCCAAGAGCGACTCTCATTTGGTGAATCTCTTCTCAGAAAGAACTACCCGGATGCCCAAGATTTTCACGTCCTAGGCACGAATCCTTCTAACTTCCACCTCTAGATACCGTGCATTTGCAGCTACTTGAAGCCTGTGGCTGAAATTTGGACGAATATTTAGCATTGACACTGGACCGATCGTCCTTATTCTCCGTGCCGCGTTATGCGCAAAGACCGCCAGGAGCTTTTGGAGTCTTTGTGCATTTTGGGACAAAAACATCGCCAACGAATCGAGCTTTGACTTGAAGACGACATCGACATCCGGTAACAGCCAACTCGTCCAGCAGGCCATCGAACGGGCCAAGGCGGGCGAGAACGAGGGTCTCCACTTCCTCTACGTGCGCTACGCGCCGGACGTGCAGCGCTACGTCACCAGCTTCGTCCACGATCACCACGAGGCCGAAGACATCACGCAGAACGTCTTCGCAAAGCTGATGAAAGCGATCGTCAAGTACGAGCAGCGCGAGGTCCCCTTCGCGGCCTGGATCATGCGCGTCGCCCGCAACGCGGCACTCGATCACATGCGTGCCCGGCGCGCGGTTCCCGCCGAAGAGATCAGGCTCGCCGACTCAGGCCAGGCCCAGACGAGCCTCAGCCTTACGCACGACCTGCGCCGCGCCCTCGAGCAGCTGCCCGAGGACCAGCGCGAGGTTCTGGTCCTGCGCCACATCGCCGGCCTGACCCCGGTCGAGATCGCCAGCACCCTCGACAAGTCGGAGAGCTCCGTCCACGGGCTTCACCATCGTGGCCGTCGCACCCTGCAGGCAAAGCTCACCGAGCTCGGCGCCGCGCCCGTCGTCTCCCCCGCCGCTTAGCTCGCCCGGGTACTTCCCCTACTCGTCGTCGAGATCGGCGAGAATGCGCTGGGTGAGGCGTCCGGCGTTCATCTCGGCGGCGAAGTAGAAGGCCGCGTGCTCGACCATCGCCTCGGCTGAGACGTGCTGGCGCTCGGCCTCCTCCTCCAGTGAGCTCCAGAGGTCGTCGTCGACGTTGAGTCGCAGCGCGACCTCTTCGGCGTGGCGCTCGTGGGGCAGGAAGTGCGGGTAGGACCACCCCGACTCCTCTGAGTCCCGGTCATTGAGATAGCAGCGAATCGCCCGGATCACCCTGGCCGGGATGCGCTCCTTCTCGTCCCCCCTCCGCCTGCGACCGCTTCGCAGGCAAAGCCGCTGAGGTGAACGGTCACCGAGCGCATCGCAAGTTCCCCCTCGCAGAGCTTTCCGGCAAGCCGGTCGGCACAACGACCAGGATTCTCATGAGATTCGTCTACCCCCCGTCGATCAGCGGCACCCAGCACCCTGCCCACTTAACGAGCGTATAACAACAGAATCCTTTACTAAATGGCCAGTGAGGCCAACTTGGCCGGCTTCTTTGCTACGCGGCGGGAGTAATTCGGTACGCGTCGAATACCGACTCGACGTTGCGCAGGCGGGCGATGCACTGCTTGAGCTGCTCGGTGTCGCCCACCTCGACCACGAACCTGTTTTTGACCATCGGGTGGTTGGTGGTGCAGCTGGCGCCGAGGATGTTGATCCCCGCCTCGGAGAAGGTCCGCGAGAGATCCTCGAGCAGGCGAGTGCGATCGTAGGCGTCGATCTGCAGCTCAACGCGGTAGGAGGACTCGTTCTCGCCGTCCCAGCTCACCTCGACGAACCTTTCCGGCGCCCGTTTCAGCGCCTTCATGTTCTTGCAGTCGCTGCGGTGGATCGTGATGCCGCGACCGAGCGAGACGTAGCCGGCGATCTCGTCGCCGGGCACTGGGCGACAGCACTTGGCCAGGCGCACGGCGATGTTGGCCGCGCCCTTGACGCTGATCCCGTAGTTGGCGGCGTCCTTGGTGCGGCGCGCCTTGTCCTCGCGATGACCCCCGGCGAGGCCGAGCGGATCGCTGTCCTCGACCGCCTCGCCGGCCTTGAGCCGCTGCATCAGCTTGTTGGCGACCGCCTTGGTCGAGACTTTGCCCTGTCCGAGGGCGATGTAGAAGTCGGTTGCCTTGCGGAAGCCCATCTCGCGAATCACGTCGACGAGCAGCGGCGAGGCGGCGACCTTCTGCATCGGCAGCCCGTGCTTGCGCAGCGCCACTTCCAGGCCCTCGCGTCCCTTGCGCTCGGCGTCCTCGCGGCTCTCCTCCTTGAAGAAGGCGCGGATCTTGTTGCGGGCACGGCTGGTCCGCACCAGCTTCAGCCAGTCGCGCGAGGGCCCGCGCTTCTGCTTCGCGGTCAGCACCTCGACGATGTCGCCGGAGCGCAGCTGGTAGTGCAGCGGCACGATCGAGCCGTTGACCTTGGCGCCGACGCAAGCGTGGCCAACGTCGGTGTGGACCGCGTAGGCGAAGTCGAGCGGGGTCGATCCCGCCGAGAGGTTCTTGACTTCGCCCTTCGGCGTGAAGACGAAGACTTCGTCCTCGAAGAGATCGACCTTGAGCGACTCGAGGAACTCGGCCGGATCCTGCTCGCCCTCGGCCTCGACCAGCTGGCGCAGCCAGGTCATCTTCTCCCGCCGCGGATCGGCGACGCCGCCCTCCTTGTAGGCGACGTGGGCGGCGATCCCGTACTCGGCGAGTTTGTGCATCTCCTCGGTGCGGATCTGGATCTCCAGCGGCTTGCCCTCGGGCCCGATCACCGTCGTGTGCAGCGCCTGGTACATGTTGGCCTTCGGCATCGCGACCCAGTCCTTGAAGCGACCGGGCAGCGGCTTCCAGAGCGAGTGGATGACGCCGATCGCGCCGTAACAGTCCTTGACCGAGCCGACGATCACCCGCATCGCGGTCAGGTCGAAGATCTCGTTGAACTCGCGGCCCTTCTTGGTCATCTTCGTGTAGATCGAGTAGAAGTGCTTGGCGCGGCCGGAGATCTCGGCCTCGATGCCGACCTCGCGCAGCTCGCCGGCGAGGAACTCGCCGGCGTCGGAGACGTAGACCTCGCGCTCGTTGCGCTGTTGGGCGACGAGTTGCTTGATCTCGGCGTACTTGCGTGGGTGCAGGGTCGCGAAGGCGAGGTCCTCCAACTCCCACTTGATCGCGTGGATTCCCAGCCTGTGGGCCAGCGGCGCGTAGATTTCCAGCGTCTCGCGTGACTTCGCCGTCTGCTTCTGCTTGGGCAGAGCGCCGAGCGTGCGCATGTTGTGAAGGCGATCGGCCAGCTTGATCAGGATCACCCTGACGTCGGTGGCCATCGCCACCATCATCTTGCGGTAGTTCTCGGCCTGCCGCTCGTCGCGACTCTCGAAGGTGATGCCGGTCAGCTTGGTGACGCCGTCGACCAGCTGGGCGATCTCCTCGCCGAACTCGGCGCGGATCTCCTCGAGGCTGGCGCTGGTGTCCTCGACCGTGTCGTGCAGCAGCGCCGCGCAGAGCGTCTCGGTGTCGAGCCGCATCCCGGCGCAGATCTGCGCCACCCCGACGGGGTGGGTGATGAACTCGTCGCCCGAGTGACGGAGCTGGTCGGCGTGGCGATCGCAGGCGAAGTCGAAGGCGCGGGTCAGCGCCGCGCGGTCGATCGTCGCCAGCGCGTCGGCGACGTCTCCGTTGTCGGCGCCAGCGGCGTGCGGCGGCGAGTCGAACTCCTCGACCACGGCGAAGAGGTCGGCGAGGAGCTCCTGGTTCGCTACAGCTGTCTCTGTCCTTTGAGGAATCGGTGAGCCTCCTGATAGCGAGCGCTGTAGGCGCGAAACGATGCCGAGCGCTCGAGATCTGTGCTCTCTGAGGATACGACCCCGACCGACCCGCCGCCCGCAGCGGGCTCACCCTGCACCAGGCCAAGCTCGGCGAGAACGCGGAAACAGCGGGCCGCCGCCTCTGGCCCGCGCGCTTGCGCCGCGCTGCCGACCAGGGCGCAGCGCAGCTCCTCCCCACTCGTCTCACCCGCTTGGCGCAGGTCGCGGAAAGCCGCGATCAAAGCCGGGCGCTGGGCCAGCTGCACGGCCGCCATGCTGAGCGCAAAGCGCCACTCGGCCTCGCCCCAGACGCGGTGCAGGTAGCCGCCCTCCGCGTCGCTGCGCGAGGCCAGGGCCAAGAGATCCGCTCTTGCCGGTGGATCGACGAGGACGACGTGGTCGAAGTCGGTGGCGAGATCGAGATCGCGTTCCAGCTCCGCGTAGTCGGCGAACCGGACTCCGTCGCGCGCCATCGCCACCCGTAGCATCGCGTCGGCGGTCAGGGCGAGAACCCGGCCTCCGCAGGAAGCAAGCTCGCCGAGGACCGCGGCCGGGGCGTTCGTGTTCGCACAGGACTGCCGCTCGTACGTCCCCACCGCCGATGGGTCTGGCGCCTTCCACGTGGCGGGGTCGCGGCGAAGCTCGTCCTCGAAGCGCTGCCACCACTCCGCCACCGCAGGCATGTCCTCGTCGGCGACCTGTGGGTAGACCTCGCGAAGCACCACCTGAGGCTCGACCGCGCCATTCCACTGGTTCACCTCCAGCCGCACGGCCACGTCGACAGGATCGTCCTCGCCGACGCCAAGCGTGGGGCGGCCAAACGCAACTCCAAGCGCCTTGTGGGAGCCGCTGTGCAAGCTGAAGCGAGCGTGCTTGCCTTCTCCCATCGCCCGCACATCGCGCACCCGCGCCGAAGGCACCAGCAGCCGTATGCCGGGATTCCCCATCCCAAATGGCGCCAGCTGCTTCAGCTCTTCGGCCAGATCGAGCCCCAGCGAAGCGCCACCGACGATCGCATCGATCCGCTCCGTCCGCTTCAGGTCATCAGGGCCGAGAACGCTCGCCGCGTGAGCCGCGAACGCCTCGCGGAAGGCCTCGAGATCGGCCTCCTGCAGCTGCAGGCCGGCGGCAGCTCGATGTCCACCGAAGCCACTCAGGTGCGCCGAGCAGGCCTCCAGCCCAGCGAGCAAATCGAAGCCGGGAATGCTGCGCCCGGAGCCGCGCCCGGAGCCCTCGCCATCCAGCGAGATGACGATCGCCGGCCGGTGATGGCGCTCGACCAATCGCGAAGCGACGATCCCGATCACCCCGGGATGCCAATCGTGCCCGGCAACGACGATCGCAGGAGCTTCACGCAAGCTCTCGGGCAGCTCGCGCAACGCCACCTCGGCCGCGTTCGCCACCTCCCGCTCCGTAGCCCGCCGCTCCCCATTCGCCCGACTCAGCTCAATAGCGATCTCCTCCGCCCGTGCAGCGTCCTCAGTCAGGAACAGCTCAACCCCCGCATCGGCCCGATAAAGCCGCCCCGCAGCATTGATCCGCGGCCCCAGCTTGAAAGCAAGATCCCCCTCGTCGAGATTGGACGCCTCGACTTTCGCCGCCGCCAACAGCGCCCGCATCCCTGGCCGTCGGGCCCTCCGAACCTCCTCGAGCCCCCGCTTCACCAGCGCCCGGTTCTCCCCCACCAGTGGCACCACGTCGGCCACAGTCGCCAAAGCAACAAGATCGAGGTCGCTGTCGCCAAGGGCGTCGGGGGTGGGGTCTCCCGGAACTCCGCGCGAAGTCGCGCCTGGAGACCCCACCCCCGACGCCCCCCGCAACGCGCAGGAAAGCTTCCAAGCCACCGCGGTCCCACAAAGCTGCTCGAACGGGTAGCCGTCCAGCGCCGGATGCAGAGTCGGGCAATCCGGCAGCTCGCCTCCGGGCTGATGGTGATCGGTGACGACGACCTCCATGCCAAGCTCCTTGGCCAGCCGCACCTCCTCGACCGCCGTGATCCCACAATCGACGGTGATGATCAGTGAGGTGCCACGCTCAGCGAGTCGGCGTACGTTCGACTCACTCAGCCCATAGCCGTCGGCAAGCCGGTCGGGGATCAGCCAGTCGCACTCGACGCCGAGCTCGCGCAGAGTGCTGACCAAGACCGTCGTGGCGCAGACTCCGTCGACGTCGAAGTCGCCATGGACGGTGATCTGCCGCTGCTCACCGATTGCGCCAAGGACCAGCTCGACGACCGCTGCCATCGATTTGAACTCGCCCGGGCCGTGCGACTCGTCGGCCTCGAGGAAGGTCCGTGCCTGCTCAGGCGTCCGGTAGCCCCGCCGCACCAGGGCGATCGCGACCGGCTCGCTGAGGCCGAGCCCGGAAGATAGCGCCTGCGCCTCCTCGTAGGAGTAGGGCTCGGCTTTGTAGGCATGCGCAGTCTTGGCCACGCACGCAGGCTAGAAAGTGGCCGGGACGGATTCGCCCCCTTCGGCAAACGCAAAATGCAGGCGAATCCGTCCGCGGACACCTGGTTAGGGCCTGGCCCTACCTAAATCGCGTATTCGGGCGAGATCCTGACGATGTTGCCCCTGTTGTGCTCCGTCAGGAGCGTCAGGTTTTGCCATAAGTCTTCTTTGAGCGCAACCAGCCCATAGCTCCCAGACCACGAGACCGACGCGCCGCAGAAGAGTTTCGTGCCGCTCACGTACGACAAGGCAACTTCTTTGGCGATGATTTTCGCTGTGGTTGTTTCTTTTTCGCTGCCGTCGAATTCCAGCCCTGCTTTTGCCGTGCTGAAGACACAGCTGACGCCGAACGGACAGCCCGACGCGGTGGCGACGACTTCACTCGAGCCGGTCAGCGTGCCGTTGCCTTCGCTCGTCGCGGCCAAGGTCATTTTGCCCGGCAGTCCGCTGATCGCGATTTTCGTACACGGACTACAGCCCGTGAACGTCAATGCCGTGATCGAGACGTTGGGATTCGCTTTACCCGATTCGGTGCTTTCCGATTCAGTGGTGAGTTCAGATTTTTCGCATTTCTCGGAGAGCGTTCCCGCGAATGTCACGCCGGCTGCCAACGTCGGTGTTAACAGTGTCATTTTTGTGACGCCCGCGGGGAATAATCGGCCCACTCCGGTAATCGTGGAGTTCGCGCATAAGGCGAAATCCTGTAGGCATAACACCGGGCCGGTGCTACTCGCCGATGCGGTGCCGCTGCCGGCAACCGCAAGCGCGGCCAGCGCCGCCACCGCTACGAGAAAGAACGTCTTGCTGCGTGCCACTTGACTACCTCCTTCTTCTGGCCGGCCGCGCAGGCCCGGCCTTATTGAACGAAGGAGTTAGAGTAAATACTTACTTACGAACCGGCATGGCTAGATACATATTGCCAAGCAGACGATCAGGCTTCGGCTTGGCGCTCGACCCTAAGGCCGATCGCGTAGACCACGGCAAGTCCGATCACAACCCCGGGCACGGCCGTCAGCGCCGTGGCCAGGTCGGTTTCGCCGAGACCGCGGCCGTTGATCGTCTCGACGATCGCGCCAAAGACGACGGCGCCGATCGTCGCGCCGAGGAAAGCGCCGACGATGCCCTGCCAGAAGTGATCGGGCAGGAAGACCGTGAAGTGCCAGAGCGCGATCCCCATCGTGAACCAGACGAGCAGTGCCATCAGATGACCGCCTTCATGGCCGCGCGGAAAATCATCTCTTCCTCCCGTGTTTGCGACGCTGCTTGCGGCGTTCGCGTCGCTTTTCTTCCCGGGCGCGCTGTGCCGCGTCGGCCGGATCGACCGAGGGCGGCTCGCCGTTGCTGGACGGATCGCCGCCGTCGACCTCCGACTCCCGCTCGATCGTCGCCACCGCCGAAGCCTTCGGCTTCTCCTCCGCCTGCGCGGCGATCTCCGCCTCCAGCTCGAGGTCGCTCTCGTCGTCCTCGCCCAGGGTCGCCAGCTCGACTTCGTCGGCGTAGGCGGGCACGCTGCCGTCGATCGCGGCGATCCGCTCACGGCGACGGATGAAGCCGGGCTCGCGTTCCTTCCAGGCGGTCAGCACGGGCGAGGCGATGAAGATCGACGAGTACGTTCCCGATGCGATCCCGATCAGCATCGCGAAGGCGAAGTCCTGCAGGGTGGCGCCACCGAAGACGAGCAGCGAAAGGACACCGAGAACGGTCGAGAGGCTGGTGACCAACGAACGGGTCAGCACCTCGCTCATCGAGCGATTGACGATCTGCGAGAACGCAGCTCGCGGCATTCGCGGCATGTTCTCGCGTATTCGGTCGAAGACGATGATCGTGTCGTAGAGCGAGTAACCGAGGATGGTGAGGAAAGCGGCGACCGTTCCGCTCGTCACCTCCCGGCCGGTCAGCGAGTAGATGCCCGCGGTGATCAGGATGTCGTGGAAGATCGCGATCAGCACCGGCACCGCGAACTTCGGGTCGAAGCGGAAGGCGACGTAGGCGGCGATCACGAGCAGCGAGAAGATCAGCGCCTTGAGAGCGCTGTCGGCCACCTGTTCGCCGAAGGTCGGGCCGACGCTGCTGCTGTCGAAGCCGTTTTCGGCGACGCCGAAGGTCGACTCCAGCTTCGACTCGACGTCCTTGACCCGGTTCGGCCCCAGCTCGCGTGTCTGGATCTGGAAGACATTGGCGCCGAAGACCGGGTCGGAGACCTGCTGGATCTCCTCGCCGCTGATCCCCACCGAGTCGAGCGAGTCACGGACGCCTTCCTCGTCGGTCGGCTTGACCAGGGCGACCTTGACCCGGGTGCCGGACTCGAAGTCGATGCCGAAGTTGAGCTGCTGGGTGGCGAGGGCGAGGGCGCCGACGATGAGGATCGCTCCCGACATCGAGAAGAACCAGCGGCTCGCGCCCATGAAGTCATAGCGCCAGCGAATTCCCTGGCGCGAGGCGCCTAGAGCGCTGGGCGAGCGCAGGATCCGGCTGCCGCTCAGCGTGCCCAGCAGCGCCTGGGTGAAGACCACGGCCGTGAACAGCGAGACGATCGTGCCGACGCCGAGAGTGAAGGCGAATCCCTTGACCCCCGCCGTGGCCAGCACGAAGAGGATGAAGGCGGTGAGCAGGGTGACGACGTTGGCGTCGATGATCGTCGCGATTCCGCGCCGGTAGCCCGCTGAGATCGCGCTCGACATCGAGCGCCCCGCTCGCACCTCCTCCTTTATTCGCTCGAAGATGACGATGTTCGAGTCGGCGGCGACGCCGATCGTCAGGACCAGGCCGGCGATCCCCGGCAGGGTCAGGGTGATCGGGATCAGCTTGATCAGCGCGAAGAAGATGATCCCGTTGGCGAGCAGCGCCAGCGAGGCGATCAGGCCAAGGAAGCGGTAGAAGGCGAGCAGGAAGAGGATCACCAGGAGCAGGCCGATCACGCCCGCCTTGACGCCGGCATCGAGGGCCTGGCTGCCCAGGGTCGCCGAGACCTGCGTCTGGCTGATCAGCTTCAGGTTGACCGGCAGGGCGCCGATCTGCAGCACCGTCGCCAGGTCCTGGGCGTCCTGGATGCTGGTGAAGCCGCCCGAGATCTGCGCTCCGTTCCGCCCGTCGATCCCGTCGGGGTTCGCGGCGTAGTTGATGATCGGTCGCGTCTTGACTTCGTTGTCGAGCACGACCGCGAAGCGACCGGAGGTTTTTTCGGCCGACTGTTCGCTGCTCGGCCCGATCGCCGAGGCGGCGCCGCGCTGGGCGATCCTGCGGGTCACTTCCTGGAAGGCCTTCTGGCCGTCGTCGGTAAAGCTGAAGCTGACGTTCGGCTGGTTGAACTGGTCGAATTCCTGCTTCGGGTTGGTGATGTCGAGGCCGGAGAGCGCCGGGCGGTCGCGTAGCGCGTACCAGCCCGGTTCGGCGTTCTCGATCACCTGGCCGTCGCGGTCGCTCGGCCGTTCCGAGACGACCACGGTGCCGGGCGGGACTTCGACCACGGTCCCTTTGTGGGCACGTTCCTCGCCGGTCGGCTTGACGTACAGATCCTTTTCCGTGAACTCGGGACCGGCGATCAGCTCGGGTGGCCGTTTCGCTTCGCTGGCCGGCCGTTTCTCGTCGCTGAAGAGGTAGAAGCGCGGCCGGCTGGTCGAGCAGGTCGTGCAGTCTTCGACCGGCTCCTGTTCGGAGGCGAGCTTGACCGCGTTGTAGGCCTCCGGGAAGGCGCCGGAGAAGATCAGCTGCTGGTCCTGGAACCTGTTCGTCGAACGGCCCGCGTCCTGCCATTCCTGATTGGCTTTGTTGAGCGCGGCCTGTGGCGGTTCTTTCCCGGGCCGGCCGCCGATCACGCGCTGCTGGCCGATCAGGTTGGGTTCCCAGTCGTAGAAGAAGAGCTGCGCGGTCGTTCCGACCTGCTCGACCGCGCGCTCGGCGTTGGTGACGTCGGGCAGGCTGACCGAGATCTCGTCCTCGCCGAGGCGTGAGACCTCAGGCTCGGAGACGCCGAGCTCGTCGATGCGCTCGCGGATGATTTCGATCGAGCGGTCGATGTCCGCCCCGCTGATCGTCCTCACCTGGCCGGTCGGCGTCGCCTGGTAGATCAGCTCGACGCCGCCCTTGAGGTCGAGACCGAGCTTGGTTGGCTTGGTGACGATGACCAGGCCGGAGAGGATCACCAAGCCGAGGACGAAAAGCAGGACGAAGAACTGGTTGCGCCGCTTGCCCATCGCCGCCTCAGCTCTCCGGGGTGAGGACGATCAGAAGACCGCCGTCGTCGTCGTAAGCCGGGAAGACATCGGCGACCGCGTCGGCGGGAATATCGCCCTCGGCGTTGACCGAGACGCGCCTGCCGAGCGAACGGACCCCCCACTCCAGCGAGGTCGCTATCGGGTCGCCGTTGCCGTTGCCGCCACTTTCCTTGCCGGCGCTCGCCGCCTCTCGCCATTCCAGCCCGAGCACCTCCTGAACAGGCCTGCCGATCACGTCCTCGTCGGTGAGGCCGGTCAACTCGAAGCTGCCGCGTCCGGCGTCGATCACGCGCGCCTGCTGGTCGCAAACGAAGAAGGCGGCATTGGGCGCGGGGTAGTAGTCGTCAAGCAGCTCGAAGACGAAGCCAAAGCCACATTTCGAGCAGCCCTTCGGGCGCGCGCTGAAGCCCGCCGTACGCTCGGCGCTGACCTCCCTGTGGCCGCAGTTGGGGCAGATGAAGAACGGCACCCCCCGCAGGTTACTGAGAGTGACTTTTAGAAGAGGCTTCTTGCGGTATCCGGGGTCGGCAGCCCCAGATGCTCATAGGCCCTGGCGGTGAGCACGCGACCCCTTGGAGTGCGCTTCAGCAAGCCCTGTTGGAGCAAGTAGGGCTCCAGAACATCCTCGATCGTGTCGGCCTCCTCGCCGATCGCCACCGCCAGGGTCGAGAGGCCGACCGGGCCGCCGGCGAACTTGGTTGCGACGACGTCGAGCAGAGCCCGGTCGCTGCGATCGAGGCCACCGGCGTCGACCTCGAGCATCGCCAGCGCCGCGGCGGCGACCCCGGCGTCGATCGCGCCGCGGTCCTTGACCTGGGCGAAATCGCGTACGCGCTTGAGCAGCCGATTGGCGACGCGCGGCGTGCCACGCGAGCACTCGGCGATCGCGCAAGCCCCCTCGACGTCGATCTCCACACCGAGGATGCCCGCCGAGCGGACGATGATCTCGCCGAGGTGCTCGGGGCCGTAGTGCTCGAGGCGGTGTGAGAGGCCGAAGCGGTCGCGCAGCGGCGTCGTCAGCAGACCGGCACGCGTGGTGGCGCCGATCAGCGTGAAGGGCGGCAGCGGCAGCGTGACCGTGCGGGCTCCGGCGCCCTGGCCGAGCACGACCGGCAGCTCACCGTCCTCCATCGCCGGATAGAGGGTCTCCTCGACCGCCCGGCCGAGGCGGTGGATCTCGTCGACGAAGAAGACGCTGCCCGGCTCCAGGGCGGTCAGGAAGGAGGCGACGTCGGCCTTGCGCTCCAGCGCCGGCCCGGCCGTCTGCACCATCGGCACGCCCATCTCCTCGGCGACGATGTGCGCCAGAGAGGTCTTGCCCAGCCCTGGAGGGCCGGCCAGCAGCACGTGGTCGAGAGGCTCGCCACGACCGCGAGCCGCCTCGATGAAGATCGCCAGCTGGTCGGTCACCTGCTCCTGGTTGACGAAGTCGGCGAGGGTGCGCGGCCGCAGCGAGCGATCGAGATCCTCGTCGGGAGCGTCGGCACGAGCGTCGTGGACGCGAACGTCCTCGGGCGCTGTCTCGTCATCGGGCGGGAAGGGCCCGTCGATCCCTGGAGTTCGAATCCGCTCGCTCACGCCGCCTTGCTCCTCGACGTGCCGGCCTTGCGAAGGGCCGCGGCGATCAGCTCCTCAGCCTCGCCGTGATCGATTCCTTCGAGCAGCTGCTCGGCCTCGAGTGGCGCGTAGCCGAGGTTGACCAGGCCGTCGCGGGCGAGGCTACGAGCGTCGGCGCCGTCGGCCGCGGCCAGCGCCACCTCATCCTCCAGCGCCCCGGCGACCTTCTCGCGCAGCTCGACGATGATCCGCTCCGAGGTGCGCTTGCCGATTCCCGGCACGGCCTGGAAGCGTTTGGCGTCGCCGGCGGCGATCGCACGCAGCAACTCGCGGACGGGCCCTCCGGAGAGGGCGGCAAGGGCGACCTTCGGCCCGATTCCACTGACCGAGATCAGCTCGCCGAAGAGGTCGCGCTCCTCCTCGGAGGCGAAGCCGAAGAGGGCCAGCGAGTCCTCACGGGAGATCAGCTCGGTGTGGAGAAAGACCTTACGGCCAGTCGCCGGGACGGCCTTCAGCGTCTCGGCCGAGACCGCGAGGCGGTAGCCGACGCCACCGGTGTCGACGACCACGTGGTCGGGCCGGCGCACCATCACCTCGCCGCGGACGGCGGCGATCATCGGGCCGGCCCCTGAACGGCGACGCCTTCGGCCTCTTCGACCGCCGCCTGCCTGCCGAGGCTGCCGCCGTGGCAGATCGCCACCGCGAGCGCATCGGCGGCATGGTCCGGCGTCGGCGGCTCGGGAAGCCCCAGCAACGTTCCGACCATGCGCTGGACCTGCTGCTTGCCCGCCGCGCCCGAGCCGCAGACGGCCATCTTGATCGCCTGGGGCGTGTAGGTGAAGCAGGGAATGCCGTGCTGGGCGGCGGCCAGCATCGCCGCGCCGCTGGCCCGCCCGACCGCCATCGCCGAGTGCACGTTCTTGCCGAAGTAGAGGTCCTCGAGCGCCATCGCGCTCGGCTCGTGCCACTCGAGCAGCTCCGCGAGAGAGCTGTGGATGCGCTCCAGGCGCCGCTCCATGGGCAGCTCGGCGGAGGTCTCGACCACGCCTCCGTCGAGCGCAACCATGCGGCTGCCCTCGATCCTCACCACGCCGAAGCCAAGATTGGCCGCACCAGGGTCGATCCCCATCACGACTTGCATGGGGAGTGATTCTGGGACCAGCCCCGGATGCCTCCCCTCCACCACCCCCAGATCAGGCGGCGGCGAATTTCTCGATGATCTCCTGGGGGACGTCGAAGTTGGCGTGGACCTCGTTGACGTCGTCGTGCTCCTCCAGCGTGTCGACGAGGCGCAGCAGCGATTCCGCCTCGGTTCCCTTGACGAGGACAGTGCTTTTCGGCTCCATCGCCACTTCGGAGGACTGCACCTCGACGCCGCTGGCGACCAGCGCCTCGCGGACCGCGCTCAGGTCGCCCGGCTCGCAGACCACGCGCAACAGCTCGCCGTCCTCGCGGACGTCCTCGGCGCCGGCGTCGATCGCCGCGATCAGGTCGTCCTCGCCGTAGCGGCTGCCGTCGACGACGACCACGCCGCGTTTCTCGAAGATCCAGGCGACCGAGCCCGGCTCGCCGAGGCTGCCGTGATGCTTGCTGAAGGCATGGCGAACATCGGCGCTGGCGCGGTTGCGGTTGTCGGTCAGCGCCTCGACCAGGATCGCCGCGCCACCGGGGCCGTAGCCCTCGAAGAGGATCTGCTCGATCGCGTCGGCGTCGGCGCCGATGCCGCTGCCACGGTCGATCGCACGCTGGATGTTGTCCTTCGGCATCGAGGCGTCGCGAGCCTTCTGCACCGCGGTCGCCAACGGGGCGTTGGCCTCTGGATTCGGCCCTCCATCCCGCGCTGCGACTGTGATCGCGCGCGCCAGCTTGGTGAACTGCTTGCCCCGCTTGGCGTCGGCCGCGCCCTTCTTGTGCTTGATCGAAGACCACTTCGAATGTCCGGACATACCTGCCATTCTATGAATGTGGAAATGGTCAGCGACTCGCACCACGACGGGCCGGTCAGGGCGATGGTCGCAAGCCGTGCTCTTCGTCGCGATGCTGCTCGCCGCGCTCTCGATCTGGACAGCGATCCCGCTGAGCTGGATCTACATCGGCTCCAAGGTCTCCCACACCCAGTTCCCCAGCGGCGGTCCCTACTTCGTCGTCGCCGCCGGAATCATCGTCTCGGTCCTGCTGATGGCCTGGCTGATCGGGCGCCTCAACCGCGCTCTACATCCAGATCACCGGCACCAACCGGCTGGCGCCGATGCGGCCGACCTGGCTGAAGAGCATGCGCGACACCCCCGTCGGCGCCGGCACCACCACCGTCGTCGAGGCGGTGCTTGATGGGCTCGGTGATGCTCGCCGCCCTGACCCTGACGGTCTGGTTCTTCTTCCTGGCGGGCTCCCCGATCCCGAACAAGTAGTCAGACGACGAACTTGCCGTCGACCTGGAAGTCCTCGCCGTCGACTTCGATCTTGCCGCCGAGGCGCAGGTCGCAGACCAGGTCGGTGTGCACGGCCGAGTCGTTGACGCCGCCGGACTCCGGGTAGGACTTGCCGACGGCCATGTGGACGGTGCCGCCGATCTTCTCGTCGAGCAGGACCTCGAGCGTGCCGCGGTCGATCGCGTAGTTGGTGCCGATGCCGAGCTCGCCGAGCCGGCGGGCGCCCTCGTCGGTGTCGAGCAGCTGGATCAGGAACTCCTCGCCGCGCTCGGCGCTGGCGTCGACGACCTTGCCGGCCTCGAAGCGCAGCCGCACGCCCGAGACCTCGCGTCCGCCGATCACCGCCGGCAGGTGGAAGGTCACCTCGCCCTCGACCGAGTCCTCGACCGGGCCGGTGAAGAACTCGCCGTCGGGCATGTTGTGGTCGCCGACGCAGGGAATGAACGTGCGACCGGCGATGCCGAGCTTGATGTCGGTGCCGGGAGCGGTGACCCGCACCTCCTCGTGGCCCTCGATCCACTCGGCGAGGCGTTCGCACTCGCTCGAGGCGCGCTTCCAGGCGGTCAGCGGGTCCGGGTCGTCGGCCAGGCAGGCGCCGAAGTAGAAGTCCTCGTAGTCGACCAGGCTCATCTCGGCCTCGGAGGCGTAGGCGTTGGTCGGGTAGAGCGTGTAGCACCAGCGGAAACTCGCCGGCGGCGCTGCGCTCCATCATCCGCCCCAGTACCGGGCCCGTCGCGGTCTGGCGGCGGGTCTGGCGCTCCGGCGGGACCGCCGAGAGTTCGCGGGTGTTGGCGCTGGCGCCGATGCCGATCCGCACGTCGGCGTTCTCGACCGTCCACTTCGGTCAACGGCGAGATCCACTCCAGCTGCGCGTCGCTGGCGTGCTCGTAGTAGATCGCCGCCAGGCCGTCGAGGGCGACGTTGAGGATCGGGTGCGCGCCCGCCTTCAGGACCTCCTCGTAGACGGCGCGCAGCAGCGGCTCGGCGCCGACCTCGCCGTCGATCGAGACCACCTCGCCCTCCTTCACCTTGGTCGAGTAGCCGACCAGGATCTTCGCCAGGTTCTCCGCTCTGGGGTCTCTCACGTCTCCGCCTCCTCGCGCACGGACTCTCGCGCAGCTCGTAGTCATGGCCATGAAAAGCGCGTGCAGTCGCGAGTCGTCGGTCAGCTCGGGGTGGAAGGCGCAGGCCAGCACGCGGTCCTCGCGGATCGCCACCGGATGGCCCTCGTAGGAGGCGAGCACCTCGACCCCGTCGCCCCGTCGCTCGACCCAGGGCGCCCGGATGAAGACGGCGCGCAACGGCTCGTCGCCGAGCCCCTCGACCTCGAGGTCGGCCTCGAAGCTCTGCAGCTGCCGGCCGAAGGCGTTGCGGACGACGGTCGCGTCGATCAGTCCCAGGTGCGCGTCGTCGCAGACGATCATCCCGGCGCAGGTCCCGAACACGGTCCCGCCGGCATCGCGATGGGCTCGGATCGCCGGCCCCAATCCCGCCGACTCGATCCCCATCGAGATCGTCGTGCTCTCGCCACCGGGGATCACCAGCCCGTCGAGGCCGACCAGGTCGACCGCAGCCCTTACCTCCCGCACCTCGGCGCCGAGGCCGCGCAGCATCCGCGCATGCGCCTCGAACCCGCCCTGAATTGCGAGAACGCCGAGGAGCAGGTCAGGCACCGCGGTCTTGTAGGAGCGCGTCCGCCGCGGCCAGCTCGGCGATCTCGAGCCCCGGCATCGCCTCGCCGAGGCCGATCGAGGCCGCTGCCACCCGCTCGGGGTCGCTGAAGTGAGTCGTCGCCTCGACGATCGCCCTGGCCCGCCGTTCCGGGTCGCTGCTCTTGAAGATCCCCGAACCGACGAAGTTGCCTTCGGCGCCGAGCTGCATCATCAGCGCCGCGTCGGCCGGAGTGGCGATCCCACCGGCGCAGAAGAGCGGCACCGGCAGGCAGCCCTTGTCCGCCACCTCGCGCACCACTTCGAGCGGCGCCTGGTGCTCTTTGGCGGCGCCGGCGAGCTCCTCCGGGCCGAGCTGGGCAAGTCGCTTGATCCCGGAGACGATCTCGCGCATGTGGCGGACCGCCTCGACCACGTTGCCGGTTCCGGCCTCGCCCTTGGAGCGGATCATCGCCGCCCCCTCGCCGAGTCCGCCGCAGCGCCTCGCCGAGGTTGGTGGCGCCACAGACGAAGGGCACCTCGAAGGCGAGCTTGTCGATGTGGTTGCGCTCGTCGGCCGGGGTCAGCACCTCGGACTCGTCGATGTAGTCGACCTCGAGCGCCTGCAGGACCTGGGCCTCGGCGAAGTGGCCGATCCGCGCCTTCGCCATGACCGGGATCGTCACCGCCTCCTGGATCCCCTTGATCATCGCCGGGTCCGACATCCGCGCCACGCCGCCGTCGCGGCGAATGTCCGAGGGCACCCGCTCCAGCGCCATCACCGCGCAGGCGCCGGCCTCCTCGGCGATCCGCGCCTGCTCAGGCGTGACCACGTCCATGATCACGCCGCCCTTGAGCATCTCGGCAAGGCCCGTCTTGACTCGAAAAGTCGCTCGCTCAGCCATCGAGGCGAATACTACGTGTCGACGCCTCCCGACACTGAGTTCGTCTTTATCCGCGCTATAGGCCGTAAAAAGGCGAAGTCAGCGGGTGAGGCTACTTCAGCTTGTAGGCACGGATGCGGTCTTTGTGCGTGTCTTCGTCACGGGCGTAGAGGCCGTGGGCCAAGGCCTGGACGAGGGCCATCAAGGCCGTGTTGGAACGGGCGAAGGAGGGGCTGTTCGACGAGTAGTAGAGGGTCAGCTCGGCATGCTCGCCGACCTCTGACATCGAGGCGTCGGAGATCGCCAGCGTGCGGGCGTTGCGGTGCAGGGCCAGCTTCATCGCCCGCAGCAGCAGCGGATGAGCGCGGCCCGAGGAGAGGACGATGACCAGGGTCTCGTCGTCGATCCGCCCCAGGCGCTGCAGTGACTCGCCGCCGGTGCTGGCGACGATCTCGGCGCGGATGTCGAGCAGGCTGAGGGTGTGACGCAGGTAGCTGGCGAAGAAGGCCATCTGGTCGACGCCGACGATCACCACGCGCTGCGACTCGGCAAGCGCGGCGACGGCGCCGTCGACCTGCTCACGGGTCAGCTTGCGAGCGGTTTCCTCGAGGTTGGCGTAGTCGGCGCCGAGCGAGCCCTCCAGCTCGGAGTGGTCGAAGGAGAAGAGCGCACCGGCACTGGCGCTGCCGCCACCGTCGGGGCGGCGCCGGCGCTCCGGTACTCCTCGATCGCCGCCTGCTGAAGCTCGGGATAGCCCTCGAAGCCGAGGGCCTGGGAGAAGCGCACCACCGTCGATGACGAGGTGCTCGCTCTCCTGGCCAGCTCCTCGGCGGTGAGGAAGGCCGCCTCGTCGAGGTGATCGACGATGTAGCGGGCGACGTCTTTCTGCGAGCGCGAGAACTCGTCGAAGCGCTCCTGGATGTACTCGGAAAGGCTCTTGAGCTGGGGGGATTTAGTCGCTGTCTTGGTCACGGCGTCCAATTCGTCGAACCGTCCCCTTTCCCTTCCGCCAAACCGGAAACCACCGCCGACGGGCCTGAAAGTCGACATATCGACCGCTTTCAGCCCGTCGGCCACCAGATTCTGGTTGGATGGGCGCTGCGATGACGCTCGAGCAGGCGCTGCGCCTCACCAACCGCAACATGATCGTCTTCGACCTGGTTCTCGGCAGCTGCCGCGATCCTCGCCCCGGCAGCGACGCTGAAGGTGCTCGGACACGAGCACCCCTCGCCCGACGCCGAACATCTCTTCCGCCGCTGCGGCCCGATCTGGCTCACCTTCGCCGCCGCCCACCTGATCGCCGACCGGCGCGGCGAGCAGCGCGACTGGTGGGCGCTGGCCTGGCTGCGCGGGACCGAGATCGCCACCGATGCGCTCTGGGCGGAGTCGGCGGCCGTCAGCCGCCCCGGCGCCAAGCTCGGCCTGCGCCTGGCGAGCGTCTCCAACGTGGCGATGGCCGCCGGCTTCGCCTGGCTCTCGCGGCGGTAGCTCGATGGGCGGCCTCGCCGGGCTGCCCGACAAACGCTGGAGCCTGCGCGGCCTGACCGAAGAGGGCGACGAGGCCTGGCTGATCCGCGGCATCTCACGCAAGCTCTACCGCTGCCCCTCCTGCCACGGTGAGATCGAGATCGGCAGCGAGCACGTCGTCGTCCAGTACGTCTTCCGCCTCGGCGGCACCGAACACCATCACTGGCACCGTCGCTGCGCCGAAGAGCGGCTGGTCCCCGAGCTGCGCGAGGCGCGGCGGGTACCGGCCGGCGAGTCGGCGCAGTCGAAGCTCGAGCAGCGCGGCCGCTACCCCTCCGGCCGCCGCCGCCACCGCTGACGTGAGCCGCCGCGCCGAGCTCGTCTCGATCTACGCGCGGATCGGCCGCACCTACGTCAGGTGGGCGCCCTCGCTGCTGCTGCTGGCGCTGATCGTCTTCGTCCCGCTCGGGCTGATCCACGCGCTCACGGTCGACGCCGAAATCGGCTCCTTCGACGTATCGACGGGCTTGAGGTTCGCCGCCGCGGTCGGGGCGGTGCTCGCCCTCGCCGCCACCGGCCTGATCGGCGAGGTCTTCTACACCGGCGCGGTGGCGATCTCGCTCACCCACCCCCACGACGGCAAGCCGCCGTCGCTGCGCGAAATCGCCGGCATGGTCAACTACGGCCCGCTGATCGCGATCGACCTGCTCTACGGCGCGATGGTCGCGGTCGGCCTGATCGTCCTCTTCGTCCCCGGCGTGCTCGTCTTCGTCTGGCTCGGGCTGGCGGCGCCGGTGGTCGAGATCGAGCACCGCGGCGATCCGCGCCGCCTTCCGGCGCAGCGTGCAGCTGGTGCGCGGCAAGTTCCTGCTCGTCGCCGCGGTGCTGATCCCGATCGAGATCGTCGGCGACGCCCTGACCGAACTCGCCACCGAGCTCGCCCACGACGCCTTCGGCGGCTCGCTGGTCGCCGAGTGGTTCGCCGACGTGCTCACCAACGTCGCCTTCACGCCGTTCTACGCCGTCGCCGCGGTGCTGCTCACCGTCGACCTGATCCGCAAGAAGGGCGGCGGGGCCGAACTACACTCGAAGCCGACCTGATGAGCACGGCCTCGATCGTCACCAACTTCTGGGACCAACTGGTCGAACATGACGAGCAGGGCCTCTTCCTCGTCTTCGCCGGCTTCGTCCTCTCCTTCGCGTTCATCCGCATGAGCACGCGGCTGATGCGCAGCCCAAGGGTGCCATGGTGGCCCGGCAGCGTGGTCAGCGAGAGCGGCGTGCACCTGCACCACCTCGTCTTCGGCATCGTCACGATGATGGCTGCCGGGACGCTCGGCTTCGCCTCGCTCGGCGCCAGCCCCTGGACGGAGATCTGCGCCTTTCTCTTCGGCGTCGGCGCCGGCCTGACGATCGACGAGTTCGCCCTCTGGGTCTACCTCGACGACGTCTACTGGGCCGAGGAGGGACGCAGCTCGATCGACGCCACGGTGCTCGCCGCCGGCGGCATGGGCCTGCTGCTGCTCGGCTTCACCCCGTTCGACTTCGACACCAGCTCCCCGGCTGAGGTCGCCGGCAGCATCCTCGCCGCCCTGATCGTCTTCGGCACGGTCGCGGTCTGCTTCGCCAAGCAGCGCCTGATCCATGGCTGGGTCGGCTTCTTCTTCCTGCCGATCGCGATCTACGGCGCCTCTCGCCTCGGCAAGCCGGGCTCGGCCTGGGCCCGCCGTCGCTACGGCGAGCGCAACCCCGGCAAGCAGGAGCGCGCCGAAGAGCGCTTCCCGGCCGATCGCCGTACCGAGCGGATGAAGAACGCCTTCCGCGACATCGTCGGCGGCAAGCCCAGCGAGGGCGTTGCCGCTGCCGGGGAAGAGGCGATCGCGGCGACGCGTGAGGCAGCCGAAGAAATGCGGCACAAGGCCGAAGAAGTGACCCACATCGAACGATCCAAATCGGATCGGCCTTAGCCGGGCTCACCTCACTTCGGCGAGATCTGCTGGCCCGGCCAGAAGGGCCACTCCTCGAATTCGCGGCAGCGCCCGTCGGCGGCGAAACGCAGGACCCAGAGGTCGCGGTACTGGAGTCGTTCGGGACCGCCGTAGCGGACCTCGAGCCTGACCACGGCCGTCTCGCCGTCGACAGCGAGGATCTCGTGCGCCATCGTGAACTCCTCGTCGGGCCCATTTCGCTCTCGCTCCCACAGAGCGCCGATCTCAGCCAGGCCGGTGGCTGCCTCCTGGTAGGGAGACATCCGGTAGGTGGCGTCCTCCTCAAACAGCTCAGCCAGGCCATCCACACCGGCATCGCGCCAGGCGCGCTCGTAACCCGCGACCCAGGACTCGACTCGATCACGGCCGACCGCCACCGCTACTCCCGGTTGGCGCTGCACTGTTCGAGGCCGATGGCGCGGGCCAAGTCGTAGCGCTCCCCGGCCTCTTCGTCGCGGCGTTCGCGGGCGGCCAGATAGGCCGCGGCATCGCCCGCCTCAGCGGCCTCCATCGCCTGTCGGTCATACGCCTTGACGCGTTCCTGCGCCTTGACGTACTGCCCGAACTCGCTGCGCAGGCTCGCAGGTGGATCCAGCGCGTTGAATCTGCGCACGGCGAGGGTCGAAATACCCGCAAGAATTCGCGAATAGGCGACATCGGGCGTCGTCTCCCCTTCGGGGAAGTCGCTACGGGTCGCCAGGTAGGTCACTTTGCTGTCGGTGCATATCGCGTCTGCCTTGGCGATCAGCTCGGCGCCGCTGAGGGTCTTTGGGGCCGGCTTTGGGTTCGAGGTTGGGCTTGACTTGGCAGGGCTGGTCTTGGCGCCATCCGCAGCAGCGTCAGAGTCCGGCTCCCCCCCGCCACTCGCGAGTACCGCCACGGCGACGGCCGCCACCACGGCGAGCACGCCGCCGACGGCGGCGAGGCGACGGCGTCCGCTGGTCCGGTGCTCTGAGGCGGCTGGCGGGCTGGCGGGCGCCGCCGACCCCTCAGTCAGGTGGTTAGTCGCCGTCGTCGGCGGCGCCTGGGTTTGCTCCGCCTCGTCCACCGAGATCGTCTCGGTCGTCCGCGTCGCCGCCGCACCGGTCGCGACAGTGCGCTCCGGCAACGCCGGCTGCTCGCCGCGCAACGCTGCCTGAGCGGCGCGGCCGAGGTCTCCTGCCGACGGATAGCGATCACCCGGGCTCTTCGACATCGCCCGAATCACCACGTCGTCGAGCGCCATCGAGACCTCCGGCACGTACAGCGACGGCGCCGGTGGTGGGTCGTTGAGGTGGGCGAAGAGGCGTGCCGCGTCGCCGTCCTTGGGAAAGGGCACCTCGCCGACCAGCAGCTTGAAGAGCAGGCAGCCGAGCGCGTAGACGTCTGCATGGGCGTCGATCGCGCCGCCGGAGATCTGCTCGGGGGCGACGTAGTCGAGCGTGCCGACGAAACGACCTGTCTGGGTCAGCCCGGACTCGGTGGCGACGTTGCGGGCGACGCCGAAATCGGTGATGTAGGCGTGCTCGGCGCCCTCCTCACCCGCAAGTAGGACGTTGGCCGGCTTGACGTCGCGATGGACCAGACCAGCGGCGTGGATCGCGTCGAGGCCGTTGCCGATCTGGGCGACCAGCTCGACCGCGGCGGCTGGTTCGAGTCGCCGCTCCCGGGCGAGCCGCTTGGCAAGGTCGGCGCCGGCGACGTAGCGCATCGCGATGAAGGGCACGCCGTTCTCCTCGCCAGCGGCGTAGATCGGCACCACGTTGGGATGCTCGATCGAGGCCGCGATCCTCGACTCCTCGGCAAAGCGCCGGGCAAAGACCTCGTCGGCGGCGGCCTCGGGCGCGATCAGCTTCAGCGCGACGCGGCGCTCGAGGCCCGGCTCGACAGCCAGATACAGCACGCCCATGCCGCCGCGACCGAGTCTCTGCTCGATCCGGTAGCCGCCGAACTCGTCGCCAGCGGATAGCTCGATCCCGTGGCTCGGCGTCGCCATGTCCCAACCCTAGGGCCTCGAGTTGACCGCTGTTAACACGACGCCAACGTCAATCGCCTGGATTAACCCGGGGCCAATCTGCGCAGATCTACACTGACGGTGGGATCATGCGCCGCCTCGCCATCGCAGCCGTACTCGTCGTTGCCCTGCTGAGCGCTGCCGTCGCAGCGCAGGGTGAGATGTACCGCAAGGGGAATCTGCGCGTCACCTTCGACGGCCGCCTGCTTCCCCAGGCGCTGCCACGTGACCATCTGGCGCCGGTGACGGTTCATCTCGACGGAACGGTCGGCACCTTCGACGGCACCCGGCCTCCGCAGCTGCGCGAAATGTCAGTGGCGATGAACCGTGCCGGACGGATCTACACCGCCGGCCTGCCCACCTGCACGGCAGCGCAGCTCCAGCAGACCAGCAGCGAAGCCGCCCTCAACCTCTGTGGCGGCGCCTTGGTCGGCCACGGCCGCTTCGCCGCCAAGGTCGACTTCTCGGAAGCGCCGCTGATCCCCGCCCAGGGCAAGGTGCTCGTCTTCAACAGCAAGGCCGGAGGAAAGCCGGCAATGCTCCTGCACCTCTACGGGTCGACTCCAGTGCGGGCAGCCTTCGTCCTCCCCTTCAGGATCTCCCGCAACAGCAAGGGCGAGTTCGGCACCGTGTTCTCAACCAAGATCCCCGTGCTCGCCTCCGACCTCGGTTACGTCACCGACATCGAACTGACAATCGGTCGCACCTACAACTACGCCGGCAAGCGCCGCAGCTTCCTGAGCGCCAGCTGCGCCGCGCCCGACCGGCTTCCCCGGCGCGATCTACCAGCTGGCCAAAACCACCTTCTCCTTCGCCGACGGGACACGGCTGACCAGCCGGCTGACCCGCGACTGCACTGTCCGCTAGCGGCGTCCCGGCGTGCCCTCTATGGGTGGCGGGTGTGCCTCTGCGGGAATTGATGTCGCACGCGAGCTTTGCTCGCTTAGCGACTATGTAGGTGCGCGGCTTCGCCGCGCGGACATCGGATTGCATTTCCGCCGCTTCGCGACATTCCGCAGAGGCACACCCGCCACCCTTCGAAGCGCACCCAATCGGGCCTGTCGAGAGAGGAGCCCGGTTGCCCTCCAGGCGAATGTCGCGAAGCGGCCTATGCAATCCGGTTCCTGCGCGGCCGTAGGCCGCGCTCCTCATTCACCCCAAGCGCGCAGCGCCCGGGGTGTCAATTCGACTGGAGGGCAACCGGGCTCCTCCCACAAACAGGTTGTGTGGATCAGTCGTCTAGCTCAGAGGCCGAGCCCCCCGACGCCGCGCTCGTCCCAGCCGAGGTGGTGAGCCAGCTCGTGGCGCAGGGTGCGCTCGACCTGCCTCGCCAGCAGCTCCCGGTCGTGGCCGAAGTCGCGTTCGAGCGTGTCGCGGTAGATCACGATCCGGTCCTCGTAGTAGTCGCGGGCGACCCCGTCGCCCTGGTAGAGCCCGTAGGCGTGGGCTTCGGCGCCACGATCGGAGACGACCACGGCGACGCTCTCCAGCAGCCGCTGGAATTGCTCCGGCAGGGCATCGATCGCATCGGCGACCAACGCCTCGAACGCCTTTTGATCGTCGAGGTCCGCCACCACCACAGAGGATGACCTACGGCGACGTCCGCCTCGGGTCGTCGGCCCCGGCGACATCAGTCGTCTCCGGGGCCGAGCCTCGCTCAGCTCAGTTGCCGTATTTCTGCACCTGATCTTCGGCTTCTTCGATCGCCCGTTCGGCCTCTTCCTTGCCCTTTTCGATCCCTTTCTGAGCTTCCGCCTTGCCCTTTTCGATGCCCTTCTGAGCTTCTTCCTGGGCATTTTCGACGCCCTGCGTGGCCTTGCCCTTGCTCTTTTCGGCGCCTTCCTTGGCCGCTTCTTCGGCTTCGCTGAAGCCCTTCTTGACTTCTTCTCCGGCCTTTTCGACGCCCTGCTTGGCTTCTTCGGCGCCGCGTTCGATCCCTTCTTGGGCCTCCGAGGAGCCACTGTCGCTATCGCTGCCGCAGCCGGCCGCGCCAATGCCGACGACACCGATCGCCAGGATCAGCGGCAGCCTCCAAGCCCGTTTCCGCCACCTCAAGTCTCCTGCTGACACATTCGCTCCTCTCTCGTGACCAATGGGAGGCGATCTTTGCACTGCCGGCGGCGCTCGGCTAGTCGCGGCTCGGTTGGCTTAGGGTGCCGCCGTGGAAATCGACGCCGGGGCGGCTGCGGGCGACAACAGGCAGGCGCTGATCCGGCGCCTTGGCCGCATCGCGATCTGGATCGGCGGGGTCGCCCTCCTCCTTGCCCTGCTCGAGCCGCTCGGCGTGCCGGTCCTCGCCTGGATCGACGACCTTCTCGACCGCATCGGCGAGGTGCCGACCTGGGCGATCGTCGCCGGCGTACTGCTCGAGAGCGCCCAGACCAGCCTGGCCGCGCTCGCCTGGTTCGCGATCCTGCGCGCCGCCCTCCCCCAGGCGTCCTTGCCCTTCCGGCTCGTCCTCGCCTCCTACGCCGCGGCGGTGGCGCTGAACAGCTTCCTGCCCGCCAACCTCGGCACCTTCGTGATGCTGGTGATGTTCACGACGCTGATCGCCGGCGCGACCTTCCCGCTCGTCCTCTCCGGACTGGTCGTCGAGAAGATCCCCTTCACGATCCTCAACGTCGCTCTCTACCTCTACCTGTTCCTGACGATCAGCGGCTCCTTCTCGATCAAGCTCGGCTTCCTCAGCGACCACGGCGCGCTGCTGCTCTTCTTGGCAATCGGCGCAATCGTTCTCCTCGTCCTCTTGGCGCGCGTCTTCTGGGAGCGACTGGCAAAGGTCAGGGCCCAGCTGCTCAGCGGTGGCGCCATCCTGCGCTCGCCGCGCCGCGCCTTCACCCGGCTCTTCCTGCCGGTGCTGGGCAGCTACCTGGCCCGGCTGGCGATCGTCGCCGTCTTCCTCGGCGCCTACGAGATCCCGGTCAGCTTCCAAAACGTCGCCACCGTCACTGCCTCCAACTCGATCTCGAACAGCGTCTCGGCCACTCCTGGTGGCGTCGGCGTCACCCAGGCGATGAACTCCGCCGCCCTCTCCGGCTCGACCTCGGTCGCGGACGCGACCGCCTACTCGATCGCCCAGCAGCTGATCATCTCCGCCTGGGACGTCCTCTTCGCGATCATCCTCGTCTCCTGGGTCTTCGGCTGGTCCGGTGGCAAGCAGCTGGTCGAGTCCTCCTACGCCGAGGCGAAGGTGAAGAGCCGTGAGCTGAAAGAGAGCCGCAAACAGCGTAAGCAGTGATCCCCAAGCGGTGCCATACTGGCCAGCTAGCCAGTAGCTATCGCGCCCCCCAAGCAGCAGCGAGGAGACTCAGATGGAGACAGCCGACCGCAATCTCGAGGACGTCCTTGTCAGCGAGCGCGAGCACTGGACCGACGGCCCGCCCCACGAGCTCTTCAAAGAGCTGCGCGGCGGCTGCCCGGTCCACTGGACCTCCAAGATCTCCGAATACCCTCAGTCCCCCGGCTTCTGGTCGGTGACGACCGCGGACGACGTCTACACGGTCAGCCGCGACTGGCAGACCTACTCATCCGAGCTCGGCGGCATCACCCTGATCACCGAGGTCTTCCCGATCGAGCTGGCGCGGGCGATGTTCATCGGCATGGACCCGCCCAAGCACGACCGGGTCAAGGCCCTCTTCCAAGCCGGCTTCACGCCGAAGCGGATCGCCGCCCACGAGGACGAGATCCGCGAGATCGTCGTCAAGGTCCTCGACCGCCTCGAGGGGCGCGAGACCTGCGACCTCGTCGCCGACGTCGCCCAGCCCGCGGTCTCCCGCGTGATCGGCAGCTTCATGGGCATCCCCGAGGAGGACGACGCGATCTGGGCCCACCTGATGAACGCGACGCTGGGAGCGAGCGATCCGGAGTTCACGAAGAGCCCGGAGGAGCTCGAAGGCTTCATCGAGAAGGCAATCGCGGAAATCTTCGAACGCTGCAACAAGCTGATCGCCGAGCGGCGCGCGAACCCAACCGACGACCTGACCAGCGTCCTCGTCAACGCCGAGGTCGAAGGCGAGAAGCTCGAGGAGCACGAGATCGTCATGGGCTTCTTCCTGCTCGTCGCCGCCGGCAACGACAGCACCAAGGCGACCTACACGAGCGGCATGCGGGCGCTGCTCGAAGACCGCGACCAGCTCCAGCTCCTCCTCGACGACCCCGCCCTGGTCCCCGGCGCGGTCGAGGAGGCGCTGCGGATGTTCCCCGCCTTCGCCCATTTCCGCCGCACCGCGACCAAAGACGCGGAACTGAATGGCCAGAAGATCAAAGAGGGCGACAAGGTGGTCATGTGGTACCCGTCCTCGAACCGCGACGAGACGCGCTACGAGGACCCCGATCGCTTCGACGTCCTGCGCAACCCCGAGCACCAGGCCTTCGGCGCCGGCGGCCGCCACTTCTGCCTCGGCACCGCGCTGGCCCGCCTCGAGCTGAAGATCCTCTTCGAGGAGACCCTCGCCCGCTATCCCGAGATGACCATCGACGGCGAGCACCGCTTCGTCGAGTCGGCCTTCCTCAATCAGCTGAAGACGCTGCCGGTACGGCTCGGGCCCCTGGCCCGCTAGCCGGGCTCCGAGACGACGAGGCAGAGCGCCCCGTCGTACTCGTCCATCTGGCGCAGGCTGCCGTGCTCCGCGTCCCAGGCGCCGGATTGCAGCGCTGTGGAGAGACGTTCGACGATTCGGTCCTCGACGCCCGGTGGCAGGAGAGCCCAGACCGACTGCGCGGCCCGGACCTCCGGATCGAGCAGGCCCTCGGGGCGGTTCCAGAAAGCTTCGAAGAAGCCGTCGCTGCAGTCGGCGGGCGTCGCGATGCGCTCGATACGAGTGCGGCCGCCGAGCGCCACCGCGACGGCATCGAGCGACGGAAACCGTGGCCTCTCGGCGGCAACGCCCTCGGCCAGGTACTCGTGCTGCCAGTCCGGCAGGCGGTCGAGGTCGAAGGTGAAGACGACGACCGGGCCCCGCGCGACCCGGCGCAGCTCCGCCAGGCCGGCCTCGGGCGGATCCCAGTGGTGGATCGTCACGCAGGCCATCGCCGCCTCGACGGCATCGTCGTCGAAGGGAAGCGACTCGGCGCTGGCCTCGATCGTCGGGGCTGCGGCCGGCGAGCGCTGCGCGCGCATCGTCGCGCTCGGCTCGACCGCGAGAACCCAGCGGTCCGCCGGCTCGTAGGAGCCCGTTCCGGCGCCGACGTTGAGGACCGTCCTGGCGTCGCCCAGAGCGGCGTGGATCCGCGCTTCGATCCGTGGATCCGGCCGCCTATGGCGAGCGTAGGTCCGTCCGTGCCGCTCGTAGTCGACCCGGGGGCCCATCACCGAATCCTGGCGGGCGAGGACCGACTAAGAACCGAGCAGCTTGGCCTTCTGGGCAGCGAACTCCTCCTCGGTGAGGATGCCCTGCGCTTTCAGCTCGCCGAGCTCCTTGAGCTGGTCGATCACCGAATCTGCCGCCGCGGGCGCGGCCGGCGGCGGCGCCACCTGCTGCGGCGCTTCCTGTTGCTGCGGGGGAGCTTCCTGCGCGGCCCAGCGCTCGCCCTGCCGTTTCGAGACCCGGTTGCTCACCGCGGTCGCGGTTCCGGCGATAGCCGCCGTACGTGCCATTCCTCTAAGTAGTCCCGGCATGAACGTCCCTCCTCAGGATCCCGCCTCGGCCGCGTCGAGAGCGGCGAGCACGGCTTGGATTGGAATACGGCCGCTGGCGACGAGCTGACCGCCCGAGCGGCGCACGGCGGACGCGAACGGCGCCGCCCAGAGATTCTCGAAGACCAGAAGAGCCGCCGAGGTGCCTGCCTCCAGCGTCTCGCCCGCCTCGGCGATGTCCTCCTCGGAAAGAAGCCCGGAAGAGGCGCCCTCGAAAGCGGCGAACTCGCTGACCGCCTCGCCGAGATCGGAGATCTCCAGCGCGATCACCGAGCCCTCCTCGCCCTTGGCGATGAAGGCAAGGTCGATGATGCGGATCACGCCACGATCGACCAGGTCGATCAGGTGCGGCATCGCCTCCCCGGTCGGCTGGCGTCCCGGCCACTCGACGAGCACGTAGTCGATCGGGCCCATCTCGTCGAACTCTGCAGCGCTCAATCCACTCCCTCCGTCGTGATCCACTCGCCGAGGCGATTCGTGCCAGGAACCCTATCGCTCTAGTCTCTGCCGACCGACCCGCGATCCGCGAACCAAGACACGACTAGGAGCCCCATGAACAAGCCGCTCAGCCCCGAACAGGCCGCGATGCTCTACGGAAATCGCTTCCTCACCGAGGACGCCCCCGACGGCGACTTTCCCGCCAGCGGCATGTCCTCGCTGGACGCGATGCGCCTGGTCGACGAGGAACTGGCGCTGGAGGGCGACCCGCAGCGCAACCTGGCGACCTTCGTGACGACCTGGATGGAGCCCGAGGCGCAGCGGATCATCGGCGAGAACCTCTACCGCAACTTCATCGACCACGCCGAGTACCCGATCTCGGCCGAGGTCGAGCAGCGCTGCATCCGCATGCTCGCCGACCTCTACCACGCTCCGGGTGAGACGACCGGCGCCCGCACCCAGGGCTCCTCGGAGGCGATCATGCTGGGCGCGCTTTCGCTGAAGTGGAAGTGGAAGCAGCGCCGCGAAGCCGAGTCGAAGCCGGTCGACAAGCCGAACCTGATCTTCGGCGGCGACGTGCACGTCGTCTGGGACAAGTTCTGCCGCTACTTCGACGTCGAACCGCGGATCGTCCCCCTGCAGGAGGACAAATACGTGATCGGGCCGGAGGACGTGGCGCCCCACGTCGACGAGAACACGATCGGCGTCGCCGCCGTGCTCGGCACCACCTTCACCGGACACGCCGACGACATCGTCGGGATCAACAAGCTCCTCGTCGACCTCAAGGGAGACAAAGGGCTCGACGTGCCACTCCACATCGACGCGGCCAGCGGCGGCTTCGTCTGGCCCTTCCTCTACCCCGACTCGGAGTGGGACTTCCGGCTCGAGCAGGTGCGCTCGATCAACGTCTCCGGCCACAAGTTCGGGCTGGTCTACCCGGGCGTCGGCTGGCTGGTCTTTCGCGAGAAGTCCGACCTCGCCGAGGACCTCGTCTTCTACGAGAACTACCTGGGCAAAACCGACGCGACCTTCACGCTCAACTTCTCGACCGGCGCCTCGATGGTGCTCGCCCAGTACTACAACTTCGTCCGCTACGGACGCGAGGGCTATGCCTACATCATGAAAGCGATGCAGGAGAACGCCAGGACCCTGGCCGAGAAGCTGAAGGCGACGGGTGATTTCGAGCTGATCGGCGACGGCGAGGAGCAGCTGCCCCTGGTCGCCTTCAAGCTCGCCGGCGAAAAGGACTACGACGAGTTCGACGTCTCCTGGCAGCTCTCGGCCGAGCGCGGCTGGATGCTCCCCGCCTACACGATGCCCCCCAACGCCGAAGAGGTGAAGGTGCTGCGAGCGCTGGTCAAGCAGACGCTGAGCCGCGAGCAGATCGACCGCCTCGCGACCGACATCGAACTCGCCTGCACGACGCTGGAGAAAAAGGGCGGCGCCCACCCCTCCGAGCGCAAGCAGATGAAGACCAGCGCCGGGTACTGAGCGGGAGAAGCGCCGCCGACGTTAATCTCGGCATCGATGCTTGGTATCGAAAACAGCCTGGAAGGGCTCCCAGGCGCCGACCTGGTTCAACGCGGGGTTGAAGATTTGAGTGCCGGCCAGGAATCGGCCGAGGCGCTCCTCGTTTCCATCGGCGCTCCACGCTTGAGATCGATCGGGCTTGAGCTATCCGCGACGATCACAGATCCTGAGCACAAGCTCTACCGGCTTCTCGTGCTCGAGAGAGGCGACGCCGCCCACTCGGCATACAACGCCCTGATCCGACGACTCGTCAGCTTCGAGCGAGCGGGCGCATGCGGGAGCTAGCCGACTCCGGGCGCATCGAGCAATTCATGCGTGAGCTGGGACGGGCCGTCGATGTAGATGGCCGCGTATATCTCACCGGCGGCGCGACCGCGGTTCTCTACGGCTGGCGGGAGACGACCATCGATGTCGACATCAAGCTGATCCCCGATCGCGACGAGATTCTGCGCGAGATACCTCGACTCAAGGAGATGTTGAACCTCAACGTCGAGCTGGCAGCGCCATCGGACTTCATCCCTCTCCCCAAAGGCTGGGAGGACCGAAGCCCCCTTATTCGCCGCGAGGGCAAGCTCTCGTTTCATCATTTCGATCCGGTCGCCCAGGCGCTCTCGAAGGTGGAGCGCGGACACGATCAGGACCTTCGCGATGTCCAAGAGATGATCGCTGCTGGCCTGGTCAATCCAGCCGAAGCCCTCATCCAGTTCAAAGCAATCGAGCCGGAGCTCTATCGCTTTCCGGCTATCGATCCGGCCTCGTTTCGCAAGGCGGTGGATGATCTCTTCAGGGAGCGGCGGGGCGAGCGGGCTTGATCTGACCAGCGCCGGAGACTGCGCTGCGCCCAGGCACCCGTCACTCAATGGCGAACCCCGCCCGGACAGCGTCGATCAACTCGTGATGCGGAGGCGAGAACTCCTTGCCTTTGCGGTGGACGAGGTAGACCGGGATCCGCATGTCGGAGCCGGTGATGCGGACCTCGCGCAGCATGCCCAGCTCGAGCTCCTCGGCGACGGCGCTGCGAAACAGCATGCTCACGCCAAGCCCCGCCCGTACCCCTCGCTTCATCGCCTCGGGGTGGCCGAGTTCGAGCACGACGTCGCGCTCGGCGGCGCCGAGCGCATTGAGACGGCTGTCGACGAAGCGGCGACGGACAATGCCCTCCGGTGCTTCGATGAATGGCAGCTCGACCAGTTGTGCGGGCGCGATCTCAGTCACGCGGGGCGCGGCATCCGGCGCCATGATCAGGACGAGCTCTTCGTGGCCTAGCAACTCGGTCTCCAGCCCCGGGCCCTCGGGGTCGGCATCGGAGACGACGACAGCGAAGTCGAATGCCCCGGCACGCGCATCCTCGATCGTGTGTTCGGTGTCGGAGATGCTGAGGCGCAACTCAACCGCGGGATGCGTCCGACGAAATTGGGTGAGCACGGGCGGCAGGCGATAGCTGCCCAGCGACATGCTCGCTCCCAGCGCGACGCTGCCGCGGCTACCGTCCGATAGCCCGGCGAGGTGGCGGTCGAGCTCGCGGGTACGCGCGAGGACGTCCTCGGCCCACGCGTGCACGACCCGGCCAGACTCGCTGAGGTGCAGCTGGCGACCCTCGCGATAGAAGAGCTTCGTGCCGACCCGCTCCTCGAGCGAGCGGATGTGCGCGGTGACCACCGGCTGGGCGACGAACAACGCCTCCGCCGCGCGACCGACCCCACCCAGCTCGACGACTAGACACAGCACCTCGAGCTTGTGCAGGTTGACACGTCGATCGATAGCCAGTTGACGTTTCATCGCCGACAAAAACGTATTGGAACTATGGCTGAGGCTGCGCCACGATCAAATGACCGTGGACCTGCGCGAGGTGATCTCCGACGTGCGCCGAGGGATGATCCCGGCCACCGTCTACAGCGATCCAGAGCTCTTCGAGCTCGAGAAGCGGCGGCTTTTCGCGCGGGCGTGGATGTTCCTGGGGCACGAGTCGGAGATCCCCGACCCGGGCGACTACGTCGTGCGCCGGATCGTCGACGACTCGTTCATCGTCTGCCGCGACGAGGCCGGCACGATCCGCGTGCTCTTCAACATGTGCCTGCACCGCGGCATGCAGGTCTGCCGCTCGGAGCTCGGCAACACCTCCCACTTCCGCTGCCCCTACCACGCCTGGACCTACAAGAACAGCGGCGAGCTGACCGGGGTGCCGTTTCACGCCGACGCCTACGGCGGCGAGGCGGGGCTCGCGCGGGAGGGCGTCGGACTGCTGCCAGCGCCCCGCGTGGACGTTTGCGAGGGCCTGATCTTCGCTTCGCTCGACGAGCACGTCGCCGACCTCGAGGACTACCTCGGCGACTTCCGCTTCTTCCTGCGCGTCTACCTCGGCCAGAGCGAGGCCGGCGCCGAAGTGCGCGGCCCACAGCGCTTCGTGGTCAAGTCGAACTGGAAGATCGGCGCCGAGAACTTCTCGGGCGACAGCTACCACACGCCCCACACCCACGCCAGCGTCGTCGACATCAATCTCTTCGGCGCGCCGAAAGCCAGCAAGCGCAAGGAGGGCGCCTCTTACTTCGCGGGCGCCGGCGGCGGCACGACCTACAAGCTGCCCGACACCGGTTTCCGCGGCAACCTCGCGCACGTCGGCTACCCCGACGCGATGATCGACGCGATGGAGCGCGCCTGGTCGGCCGAGCACCTCGCGCTCGTCGGCGACGCGCGCTTCATGTGCTCGGCAGCGAGCCTCTTGCCAAACCTCAGCTTCGTGCACAACTGGCCGCAGGTGAACGCCGACGGACTCGTCGTCCCGTTCGTCTCGATCCGGCTCTGGCAACCGATCAGCGCCACCGAAACCGAGGTCTGCTCGTGGTTCGCGGTCGACCGCGGCGCACCCGAATGGTTCAAGGCCGCGTCATACAAGGCCTACCTGATGTGCTTCGGCTCGTCGGGGATGTTCGAGCAGGACGACGTCGAGAACTGGACCTCGATCACCACGATGGCCGGCGGCCAGATGGCCGAGCGGCTCAACCTGCACAGCCGCATGGGCTTGAGGCGCGACGGCGAGACGCTCGTACCGCCGCTCTCGGACTGGCCGGCGCCGGGCCGCGCCTTTGTGGGCTTCGGCGAGCACAACCAGCGCCAGTTGCTCAGCCTCTGGTGCGACCACCTCGAGGCTGGCGAGGACCTCGCCGGCAGCTCCGGCCAGCCAGAGCGCATGGCGACACTCGACTGAGATGCCCGCGCCGCTGCCCTACACCGCAGACGTCTACGGCGAGATCCTCGACTTCGTCTACGCCGAGGCCGCCGCGCTCGACGAGCGCCGTCATCACGACTGGCTGGCGATGCTCACCGACGACGTCGTCTACCGGATGCCGGTCCGCGTCACGACGGCGCACTCGCTCGACGACAGCTTGCTCGTCGACATGGCCCACTTCGACGAGGACCGCTACTCGCTGGTCAAGCGCGTCGAGCGCTTCGACACCGAGCATGCCTGGGCCGAGGACCCACCGTCGCGTACCCGGCGCTTCGTGACCAACGTCCGTGGCTGGCCAGGCGACGGCCCCGACGAGATTCTCAGCGCCGCCAGCGTGCTGCTCTTTCGCAGCCGCGGCGATCGCCAGCCACCCGACCTGATCTCGGCCGGACGCCGCGACACCCTGCGCCGGGTGGACGGCCGCTTGAAGCTGGCGCAGCGCGAGCTGGCGGTCGACGAGTCGGTGCTGCGCACCCAGAACCTGGCGGTGTTCCTGTGACGCTGGACAGCACCGAGGGCACCGAGCTGGCCAACGAGTACGCGGCGGTCACCGTGCGCAAGGTGAGCACCGGCAACGGCGTGCGACTGGAGATCGTCTCGCCAAGGCTGGGCCGTGGCATCCGCCTCGACCCGGTCGAGCTGGAGACGCTGACCTGGCAGTCGCACGAGACCTTCTCGGGGTTCCTGCAAACGCCGTTCGGCCCGGAGCCCGAGCCGGAATGAGATGGCTGGAGGGACAGGTTGCGCTGCTATCGGGCGGCGGATCGGGGATCGGGCGGGCCGCGCTCGACGCCTTCCTGCAGGAGGGCGCAGTGGTCTGCGTCCTCGAGCGTGACGAGGAGAAGTGCGCAGTGCTGGCGGAGCTCGGCAGCCGCGTCCACGTCGTGCAAGGGGACGCCACCTCGGCGGCCGACAACGCGCGCGCCGTGGCCGAGACGGTCGAACGCTTCGAGACGCTCGACACGGTGACCACCTTCGTCGGCGTCTTCGACAGCTACACGCCGCTGGCCGAGATCCCGCCGGAGCAGTTCGACGCCGCCTTCGCCGAGGCGTTCACGGTCAACGTCGCCTCCGTCCTGCAGGCAGCGCGCGCCGCCGGCCCGCAGCTGGTCGACAGCCGCGGCAGCATGATCGTCACCTGCTCGAGCTCGAGCTACTACGCCGGCCGCGGCGGCACGCTGTACGTCGCGACCAAGCACGCGCTGCGCGGTGTCGTCGTGCAGCTGGCCCACGAGATGGCTCCGCACGTGCGAGTCAACGGGGTCGCCCCCGGCGGCACGCTGGAGACCGACCTGCGCGGCATGGCCAGCCTCGGACAGGCCGGCGATCGCCTCGACGACCGGCCCGAGCGCGAGGCGGCGCTGCGTGCCCGCACGCCGCTCGAGGTGGCACTTCGCTCCGGAGACCACGCCGGCGCTTACGTCTACCTGGCAAGCGACCGGGCGCGCGGGCTGAGCGGCGAGATCATCCGATCCGACGGCGGGCTGGCGGCGCGGTGACGGTGCACGCCGACAGGCCACGCCTGCGGGCGACCGTGGCGGCGGCGTGCCGGGTGCTGGCTCGGCGGGACCTGGTCGACGGCGTCCTCGGGCACGTCTCGGCGCGCGTGGCGGACGACGCGCTGATCGTCCGCTGTCGTGACGGCGAGGGCGAGCGTGGGCTGGCGAGGACCGGCCCCTGGGACGTTTGGCGAGTGGACCTCGACGGACGGCCACTCGACCTGCCCGACGGCTACGTGCCGCCGAAGGAGCTGCCGATCCACGCCGAGCTGATGCGGGCACGGCCCGAGGTCGGCGCGGTGATCCACGCCCACCCCCCCGCGGCGCTGCTTGCGGGCCTTGCCAGGCTGACCCCGCGGCCGGTCTTCGGCGCCTACAACATCCCGGCGCTGCGTCTGGCGCTCGACGGCGTGCCGGTCTTCGACAACGCCTCGTTGATCACCAGCCGCCAGCTGGCACTCGAGCTGCTCGCGGCGATGGGAGAGCGGTCGGTGTGCCTGATGCGCGGACACGGCATCACCGTCGCCGCGGAAACGGTCGAGCAGGCGACGGTGCTTGCCGTCAACCTCGAGGCGCTGCTCTCGGTGACCGTCGACCTCGCCCGCCTTGGGGTCACGCCACCCGAGCTGACCGAGACCGAGCTCGCCTCGCTGCCGGACCTGGGCCCATCCTTCAACGACCAGCTCGCCTGGCAGGCACTCGTCGCCGAGGCCGACGGTGGCTGAGTCACGCCCCCACCGTCCCGATCCCGAGGGCGTCCGTCCGCCGCTGAGCATTCCGGCCTATCGGGGCAGTGAGCTGCGCGTGCCGCGGCGCCCGCTCGTGATCGCACCGGCCACGCTGGTTGAATTACACGGCCCGATCTACGGGGGCGGCCGCGTCCTTCCCGGCGACGCCGACCTGACCCGCCAGCACCGTGGCGATCCGCTCGGCGAGCGGATCGCCGTCGCCGGGCGCGTGCTTGACGGCGACGGCCGACCGCTGCCCAACACTCTGATCGAGGTCTGGCAGGCCAACGCGGCCGGGCGCTACACCCATGCCGGCGACCGCCATCCGGCGCCGCTGGACCCGAACTTCAGCGGCGCCGGCCGCTGCCTAACCGACGCCGAGGGGCGCTACCGCTTCACGACGATCAAGCCCGGCGCCTACCCGTGGGCAAACCACTACAACGCCTGGCGACCTGCACACATCCACTTCTCGCTGTTCGGGCGGGCGTTCGCCCAGCGTCTGATCACGCAGATGTACTTCCCAGGCGACCCGCTGCTCGAGCTGGACCCGATCTTCAATTCCGTTTCCGACCTGGCGGGCCGTGAGCGACTGATCAGCCAGCTCGATCTCGAAGCGACCGAGCCGATGTGGGCGCTCGGCTACCGCTTCGACATCGTCCTGCGCAGCCGCGCGGCGACGCCAATGGAGGGT
The DNA here is from genome assembly GCA_963718775.1 of uncultured Solirubrobacterales bacterium. GTDB lineage: Bacteria > Actinomycetota > Thermoleophilia > Solirubrobacterales > 70-9 > VRUE01. The sequence goes on from OY970377.1 coordinate 222,145, forward strand.
TGACGGTTGCTCGTCAGCACTCCACCGCAAACCGTTGGCCCCTTCTTCTCGATTGGCCTCGGTGGCAGCTCCCATGGCGAGGTCGTCGACCCGGGGCTTGCCGGCGCCGTCGAGATCGCCGGCATCGTTCGCGACGGAGCAGGCCAGCCGGTGCCCGATGCGCTGATCGAGCTGTCGCAGGTGGAGGGCTGCGCCCGGGCGGCTACCGCAGAGGACGGGAGCTTCAGCTTTCTCACGGTCAAGCCCGATCCAGTACCGAGCCTCGACGGAATACCGCAGGCTCCCCACATCGTCGTCTCGGTGTTCGCTCGCGGGCTGCTCAGGCGCCTCGTCACGAGGATCTACTTTCCAGACGAGCCCGATGCCAACGCGGTCGATCCGCTGCTTCGCGACCTCGGCGACAGCGCGACGCTGATCGCCCGACCCGAGGACGACGGCCTGCGCTTCGACATTGCCCTGCAGGGGCAGAACGAGACGGTCTTCCTCAATGTCTGAGGCGCTCTTCGACGCCAGCCTCGTGCCCGCGGAGCTCGCCCAGGCGACTGGGCAGAGCGCCTGGGTGGAAGCGATGCTCGAGGTCGAGATCGCGCTTGCTGCCGTTCAGGCCGAGCTTGGGCTGATCCCCAGGTCCGCGGCCGAGGCGATCGCCGCCGCCTCCGACTCGATGGGTCTCGATCCAACCGTGCTGGGCGAGGAAGCCGCGCTCACAGGCACGCCGGCGGATCCGCTCGTCCGCGCCCTGCGCGCCGCCGTCGACGGTGAAGCGGCGCGCTGGGTACACCACGGCGCCACCAGCCAGGACGTCGTCGACAGCGCCGCGATGCTCGTCGCGCGGCGTGCGCTCGCGCAGGTCGAACCGGCGCTGGCGGCGGCGTCGGGCGCCTGCGCCGAGCTGGCCGAGCGCCACCGGGCAACGCCGATGCTCGCCCGTACGCTGCTGCAGCCCGCCCTGCCGACCACGTTCGGGCTGGTTGCCGCCCGTTGGCTCGTGGGGATCGACGCTGCCCGGAAGCGCCTACGTGGCGTCGCCGAGCAGCGGCTGGCCGTCCAGCTCGGCGGCCCCGCCGGCACGCTCGCTGCCCTCGATGGGAACGGCCCGGCGGTTGCCGCGGCGCTCGCGCAGCGACTGGGCCTCGCAGAGCCAGTGCTGCCCTGGCACACGCTTCGCGGGCCGGTTCATGCGCTCGCCGGAGCCCTCGACGAGGCTGCCGGCGCGGTCGGCAAGGCGGCCCTCGACGTCGTGCTGCTCGCCCAAGCCGAGGTCGGCGAGGTCGCCGAGCCCGACGACGGCGGTCGTGGCGGCTCCTCCTCGCTGCCGCACAAGCACAACCCGATCGGCAGCGTGCTCGCCCTCGCCGGGGCGCGGCGCGTACACGCGGCGGCGATGCTGCTGACCGGCGCGATGCTGCAGGAGCACGAGCGCTCGGCGACTGGCGCATGGCACAGCGAGTGGGCGCCGCTGAGCGAGGCGCTCGCCCTCACAGGCGGAGTCGCGGCGACCATGGCCGGCGTCCTCGGCGGCCTGGTGGCGCACCCCGAGCGGATGGAGGAGAACCTCGCCGCGAGCGGCGTCGCCGAGCTCGGCATCGCACTCGACCCCGCCACCAACCTCGCCGCCGCCGGCGCCCTCGTCGATCGCGCCCTGGAGCACCACCAATGAGCTTCCGGTGCGCTTTTTGCTCTCCATGCGTCCATAAAGCGCACCGGAAGGCAATGCGATGACCGTGCGGCTCAGCCACCGCTTTGATGGTCCCGACGATGCGCCCGTCGTCGTCCTCGCCGGCTCGCTGGGGACCACCACGGCGATGTGGGACGCGCAGGTGCCGGCGCTCGCCAAGCGCTACCGAGTGCTGCGCTTCGACCACCGCGGCCACGGCGCCTCCGAGGCTCCGCCGGGGCCGTACGCGATCGACGAGATGGGCCGCGACGTCCTGGCCCTGCTCGACGAGCACGGCATCGGCAAGGCGTCCTTTTGCGGCCTCTCGCTCGGCGGCATGGTCGGTATCTGGCTGGCCGCCGCAGCTCCGCAGCGGATCGAGCGACTGGCATTGCTCTGCACCTCGGCGCAACTCGGCACGCCCGCTGGATGGGACGAACGCATTGCCGACCTGCGGAGCGGTGGCATCGAGAGCGTCGCCGACGCGGTCGTGGCGCGCTGGTTCACCGACGACTTCGCGGCGCGCGAGCCAGAGACAGTCGCGCACTGGCGAGGCGTGCTCACCGGCACATCGCTCGAGGGCTACGCCGGCTGCTGCGCGGCGATCCGGGACGTCGACCTACGTGACCGGCTGGCGGCGATCGCCGCGCCGACGCTGATCGTCGCCGGGCTGCAGGATCTGGCGACGCCGGTCGAGCACCAGGCCACGCTCGCCGCCCGCATTCCCGCAGCGCGGCTGACCGTGCTGGACGGGGCCGCCCACCTGGCCGCGGTCGAGCAGGGGCCGGCGGTCGCCGGCGCGCTCCTCGATCACCTTGACGGCAGCGTCGACCGCCACGCGCGCGGCACAGCGGTGCGCCGGGCGGTTCTCGGCGACGCTCACGTCGACGCCGCGGTGGCCGCGACTACGGAGTTCACCGAGGACTTCCAGCGCTACCTCACCGGTGCGGCCTGGGCGGACGTCTGGGATCGCGACGGGATCGACAGGCGCATGCGCAGCGCGATCACGCTTACCGCGCTGCTCGCCGTCAACCGCATGGAGGAGTTCGCGTTGCACGTTCGCGCCGCTCGCCGCAACGGGCTGAGTCGCGAGGAGATCGGCGAGATCGTCCTCAACTCCGCGGTCTACCTCGGCGTGCCGGCAGCCAACGACGGGTTTCGCGTAGCGGCGCGGGCCCTTGCCGAGGAGCCATAGGCGAATGGCTAAGGATCTTGCCAGCCATTTGTATTTCCCCTATTCGGGGAGAGGATGGGAGGATGCCAAGATCATTTGGAGCAAAGGAGCGGGATGTTGGCCACAGACGTAGGCGCCGAAACCAGGGACTTCCTGCGGCGCTATTACGAGGCGATCGATCAGCGACGCACCGAGGAGGCCCTAGCCAGCTTCGCCCCGGACGCGACCGTGCAAGCGTCCAACGAGCCCGCGCAACCCTGGATGCAGGGCCTGCAGGCAATGGCAGGTCAGCTCCGCGGCGTCGCCGGCACCCGCCACGCGATCACGCGGCTGGTCCAGGGCGCCGACGGTGAAGCGGCCTACGAGCTCGACGTCACCTACGTGCTCGAGAGCGGCGAGGAGATCACCCTGGCCGGCGCGGTCTTCTGCGTGATCCGCGACGAACGCTTCCACCACCAGGGCCTCTACGTCGACCTCGCTCCGGTCCGCGACGCGATCAGGCGGGCCGGCTGAGATGGCGAGCATCCGCAAAGGCAAGATCCCCTACGCGCCGAGTGGCGTCGGCGACTACACCGAGGAGATCTACTCGCTGAAGGGGTTCTTCGGCGAGTGGGCTCATCTCTACCGCCGTGAGAACCTCGCCCACCCGCTGCGCTGGTCCGACGAGCGCCTGATGTACAGCGGGCTGGACTCAGGGGCGCTGAGCGCCTCCGATGCCACCGACCCACGCGGCGAGCCGCTGCGGCTGATGGAGGGCGAGGGACACGCGGTGTCGCTCTCTCAGCGCACGGCGCCGATGCCGTTCGCCGAGAAGAACGTCGACTCCCACCAGATCCGCTTCTACCATCGCGGCAGCTTCCGGCTCGAGACCGAGCTGGGGCCGCTCGAGGTCGAGGAGGGCGACTTCGTCGTCATCCCGCGCGGGCTGATCTACCGCGAGACGCCACTGAGCGACGACGGCAACGCCGTCTTCGTCTTCGAGACCACGGCTTCGATCTGCCTGGCCAAGAGCATGTGGGACAGCGTCGGCTACGCGAGCCTCTTCATCGACTACTCGGCGATGGAGGTGCCCGAGCCGGCCGGCGGCGAGATCGGCGGCGAGACGGAGGTGCGGGTCCGCTGCGAAGGCGAGTTGCAGACGATGGTCTACAGCCACGATCCCTGTCGCGACGTGGTCGGCTGGATCGGCGATCCCGTCCTCTTCAAGATGAGCATCTGGGCCGTCCCCGGCGCCGGCACCAGTCGCGGGCACCTGACTCCGCCGGCGGGCTGCATCCTGCTTGGCGAGAACAAGGAGTTCTTCTTCAACGCCCTGGCGATGCAGCCGTTCCCGAACACACCCTCGCCAAACGGCAGCATCGGCGCCCCCTCGCATCTCAACGACTACGACGAGCTCTGGCTCACCCACCGCTCGCGGATCGCCCCCGAGGATCACCTCTGGCTACTGCCACGCACGCTGCCGCACCCCGGCTTCAAGATGCCGACGGTCTACCCGTCGAACCCGGTGCGTGAGATCCGCGAGATGCGCCTCAACTTCGACACGAAGACGCCGCTGCGCTGGACAGAGGGGGCACGCGCGGCGCTGTTCGACGACCCGCTCGTCGCCCAGTACACGAGCTTCATGGGCCTGCCGTTGGAGGCCGTCCCGGCCCACCTCCGCGAGCGTTCCAGCGCGGAAGAGAAATGAGCACGGTGGCCCGCGACACGGCACGGCCGGTTGGAGCGGGCTGGAACGACGAAGCCGACGCGGTGATCGGCGGGGACCTCGCCACGGCCCTCGCGTACGCGACGCCCGCGCAGGGCGTCGTCGTCGCGCCGATCACGACCGCCGGAGTGCGCGACCGCGAGGCCGGCACGGTGACGTTCACGACCTCGCTTGGCTTCGGCAGGAAGCTGGAGCGCATCCGCAGCGCCAACCAGGTGGCGCTCGCGTTTCACGCCCGCGAGCACGGCTTCGCCGACGGGCCGGCCTTCGTCCTCGTCCAGGGCCAGGCGACGATCGGCTGGACCGACCTCGCCGCGCAGCGCACCGCGCTGCTCGAGGGCATGCTGCGCTTCTCCGGCCCGCCGAAGTCGGGCCGCTTCTGGAACTGGTGGATGCGCGAGTACTACGTGCAGCGGGTACCGGTCGCCGTCGCCGTCGAGCGAGTGACGACCTGGCCGGACCCCACCGGCAGAGAGGCGCCCACCATCCACGGCATTCCCGTGGCCGTCGTACCACCCGATGCTCAGGCAGCTCCCACGGGCGGCGTCGCACCACGCGTCTCGGCCCGCCGCGCCGGCGGGCGCTTGCGCTCGCTGCCGCACCTGCTGCTTGGCTGGGTTGGCGCCGACGGCTTTCCAACCGTTGCCCCGGTGATCGTCGAGGCAGCCGACCGCGACGGACTGACGCTGCTGGACCCAACCGGGACCGTTCCGCCGGGGGCCCGCCGGGCGGGACTCGTCGGCCACAGCTTCGGTCCCGGCGCTCACGGCGCTCAAGGCCCAGCAACACACCGGCTGGCTCGAAGTGGGCAGCGCAGGCATTCGCTACTCGCCCCACACCCAGCATCGCTACCGCACGCCGCGCGGCACAGTCCCGACCTCGCTGGTCAACGGCGGCAAGGCCAAGCGCGGCCTACGCCGGGAACGCCGCGCGGGGGCCCTGGCGGCTCAGTGATCGAGGAGCCGCCCGATCTCGACGGCCTCGAGCGCGAGATCGTCGCGCTGTCGGGCCCGGACATGCCGCGGATGGGCTGGGGATCGCACCCCTGCCAGGGCGTCTACTACCGCCCGAGCGGCACTCGGCCGAAGGTCGCGTTCATCGCCGCGCATTACAACATCGACTTCTCCGAGCACTACCTGGCCGACCACCTCGCCCACCGGGGCTTTGGCTTCCTCGGCTGGAACACTCGTTTCCGCGGCATGGAGGCGTTCTTCCTTCTCGACCGCGCTCTGCTCGACATCGGCCTCGGCGTACGCTGGCTACGCGAGCAGGGCGTACAGACCGTCGTCCTGCTCGGCAACTCAGGCGGCGGTTCGCTGATCGCCGCCTACCAGGCGCAGTCCCAGCAGCCGGTCCTCCGCCCTGCCTTCGGGATGCCGCTGGCCGACGGCCTCGACGAGCTGCCTTCCGGTGACCTCTACGTAAGCGTCGCCGCGCATCCCGGCCGGCCCGAGGTGCTGACCAACTGGCTCGATCCGGCGGTCGTCGACGAGAGCGATCCGGTCGCCTCCGACTCGGCGCTCGACATGTACGACGAGGCGAACGGCCCGCCGTACGCTCCCGAGTTCGTCGAGCGCTATCGCGCCGCCCAGCGGGCGCGGAATCACCGCATCACCCAGTGGGCCAGGGAGGAGCTCGAGCGCATGCAGGCCGCCGGGCGGTTCGACCGCCTTTTCACCGTCAACCGCACCTGGGCCGATCTGCGCTTCGTCGACGACACCCTCGACCCGTCCGACCGTCCAACGCCTGCGTGCTACCTCGGCGACCCACGCTTCGCCAACAGCGGCGTGCTCGGCATCGGCACGCTGAACACGCTGCGCACCTGGCTTTCGATGTGGAGCCTCGAGGAGTCACAGTGCAACTCCGAAGAGCACCTGGCGGCGATCTCCCAGCCCTCCCTCGTCATCCAGCCGACGATGGACACCGGCATCTTCCCCAGCGACGCGCAGGCGATCTGCGACGGCCTCGCGGCAACCGACAAGCGACTGGTCGAACTGCCCGGCGACCACTACTTCCGCGGCGCCGAGGGCGCCCGAGCAGAGGTCGCGGACCTGCTTGCCACTTGGGTAAACGAGCGCTGCGACTAAGCCACGGACCCTTGCCGGGGACCAGTTTCGTCCGCTTCTGTGACTGCATCGCACAGAACGCCTGCGCAACTTTGACAACCGGCCGGTTTGAGAACTCCGATCACTCCTGATGGCCGCAGGGGCCCGGGAGAACGACCCAAGGAGGCAGGTTGACATGTGTCGACATCGACACGCAGACGATGCACATGCCCGCAGGGGCAGAAGGCACGGGACGTTGGGGCGACTCGGCTTCATGGCAGCGATTGCGGCAAGCGCCGCGGCACTGATGGCGCCCGCCGCGCAGGCGTCCACGGTGACGGTCGGAAGCGTTTTGCCGCCGGGCGCCGTCGCGACGGAGTTCAACACCGTGCAGACTCGTTTCAACACCGCGCTGCCCGAGAAAGGCGCCAACCTGACTTCACCGGTGGATGGCGCGATCGTGCGCTGGCGGATGCAGGACCCCGAAGGCGGGCCCTTCCGCCTGCGCGTGCTGCGGCCCAACGGCTCGGGCGGCTACTTCGCCGTGAGCACGAGCAACCCGGTGACTCCCGCGGGGCCCGGAGTGCAGATCTTCACCGCGAACCTGCCGGTCAAGGCGGGCGACCTGATCGGCGTCGACCCCACCAACGGCACGGACAAAATCGGCATCGCCGACGTGGCGGGCGCCAGCTACGGCTTCTTCTTCCCGCCACCCTTCGACGCATCGACTGTCGCCCCCAGCGGCAGCGAAGCCGGCAAGGAGATCGCTCTGAGCGCCGAAGTCCAGCCCGCTCCCGCGATCACGTCGATCGCACCGAACTTCGGGCCGGTCGCCGGCGGCGCCACGGTGACGATCACCGGCACGGACCTGGCCTCGGTCAGCGCCGTCAAGTTCGGCACCGTTCCCGCGACCAGCGTCAAGGCCGAATCGGAAACCCAGATCACCGCGGTCGCCCCGGCGAGCACGATCGTCGGCGCCGTCGACGTGACTGCGACGACCCTGGCCGGAACCAGCGCCGTGAGTAGCAACGACCGGTTCTTCTACGAAGGCTGCGCCGTCCCCAAGCTGAAAGGCAAGAAGCTCAAGGCGGCCAAGCGAGCCCTCTTCCGAGCCGACTGCAAGGTGGGCACGATCAAGCGCCGGACCAGCAAGAAGAAGCCCGGCAAGGTGCTCGCCCAGAGCCCCAAGCCCGGCAAAGTCCTGGCATCCGGGACGAAAGTGAATCTCACAGTGGGGAAGAAGTAGGGCCTACCTAACCCCGCGGACCTTGCGACAGAGCCGGCCGTCACCTTCATCGAGGGTGGCGGCCGGCCCCGTGTGGAGCGCGGCTAGCGCGAGACGAAGCCGAAGAGGTGGCCGGCGATGTTGCGGATCTGGATCTCTTCGGAGCCCTCGGTGATCCGGTAGCGACGGTGGTGGCGGTAGATGTGCTCGAACTGCTTGTGCCTGGTGTAGCCGACACCGCCGTGCACTTGCATCGCCCGGTCCGCCGCGTCGCAGACGAGGCGGTTGGCGCGGTAGTTGCACATCGAGACCTTGTCGCTTATGCCGCTGACGCGACCCTCGCCGCTGTCCATCTCGTGCGCCGTCTTGCGCACCAGGCCCCGCAGCATCTCGATCTCGGTCGCGAGCTCGACCAGCGGCCACTGGATCGCCTGGCGCTCGGCGAGAGCCTTGCCGAAGGTCTTGCGCGAGCGCGCGTAGGCGACCGACTCGCTCACGCAGTACTCGGCGGCGCCAACCCCCGAGGCCGCCTGGCGGATGCGATTCTCGTGGACGAAGAGCAGCGCCGTGGCGAGACCCCTCCCCTCTTCGCCGAGGATCGCGCCGTCGGGCACCCGCACGTCCTTCAAGACCACCTCGGCGTGATCGGTCGGCATGTTGAAGGTCCAGTGCATATATGGGACCTCGACGCCGGGAGCGTCCATCGGGACGATGAAGGCGGTGATCCCCTCGCCGGCGCCCGGGTCGCCGGAGGTGCGGGCGAAGACGATTGCGTGCCGGGCGAAGCTGGCCCCGCTGATGAAGCGCTTGGCCCCGTTGATCACCCAGTCCCCGCCGTCCCGAGCGGCCGTCGTCTCCAGCCAGGTCGCGTCGCTGCCGTGGTCGGGCTCGGTCAGGCCGAAGGCGAACTCCGCCTCTCCGGCGATCGCGCCGGCCAGGAAGGCATCCTTCTGCTCGTCGCTGCCGAACTGCTCGAGGATCAGCGGGAAGACGAGGTTGCCGACCACCGAGGACTCCATCTGAAGGTCGTTGTGCAGGCCAAGCCCCTTGGCGGCAAGGTGATCGCGGATCACCGCCATCCCGAGGTTGGTCCCATCACGCCCGCCCATCCTCTTCGGCAGCACGTAGCGGAAGAAGCCGGCCGCGTCGGCCCGGCGCCGCATCTCCCCCAGCAGCTCGACCCACTCCCGCGAGTGGACGCCGTCGTTCTCCCAATCGGTGCGCTTCCACTCGCGGCGATGGTCGAAGAACTGCATGTTCTCCGCTTCGAGCGGTTTGATCTCGGCCTCGATGAAGGCGTCCAGGTCGGCGATGAAGTCCAACAGGACCTGGGGCAGCGTGTAGTCCATCGGCCGGTTACCTGCCTTTGTCTCGGGTTTTCGGATTTGAGGTCTCGGCGCCAGAGGCGGGCATCCGCAGGACACGGTCGGCGTCCTCGGGTTCGACGTAGCGCGGGTTCCAGAGGCTGAGCTTCTCGACGACGTCGCGCCGCGCGACCTCGATCACCTCGTCGAGGCGGCCGTCGAGCTCGCCGGCCCGGATCGCCCGGGCCAGCTCGTCGTCGTCGCGAACCCCCAGCGTCGCCAACCGCTCCGCGTGCCGTCGCGCCCGCTCCGGCCCGAGCACCAGCTCGCGCTCGACCGTGGCGGCGACGTTTGCCGCGACGCGGGCCATGAAGCTGAGGCGCCCATCAGTACCGGGCATGACGTCCTGTTCGAGGAAGGACCGCAGCGCCTCGACCAGCTCCACCGTCGTCGGCACTCCGCGCGCCATCTCAGCCTCCCCGTCCGTCGAGATACAGGAGGACGTCGTACTCCTGCTCCCAGACGCGCCTGCCGATCGCCGCCAGCTCGACCGAGCGAACGTCGCCGGAGAGGTGCCGGGACGCCTGAACCATGCAACCGACTCCCCACCAAACGCTGCTGTAGAGCTCCCACCAGCGGACCAGCTCGCGGTCGACCGGCTGCCCCGAGACCTTTTCGTAGCCCCGGAAGAGGTCGTCGTAGTCGCCGAAGCCGCCAACCGGGCGCTCGACGACCCCGAAGCGCCAGCAACGTGCGCAGAGGTAGCCGAGGTCCTCCATCGGGTCGCCGAGGTGGACGAGCTCCCAGTCGAGCACCGCGCGGATGTCATCGGGGTCGACCAGCAGGTTGCCGTTGCGGAAATCGCCGTGGACGACAGAGGCGGCCTCGGTCGCGGGCCGATTCTGCTCCAGCCGACGCATGCCCAGCTCGAGGGCCGGGCTGCTCTCCTCGAAGAAGTCGAGTGCGCCGCGCAGCTGCAGGAGAAGGTCCGGCGCCTCCAGCCCCTCCACCTCCTCGGGCGGGATCGTGTGGACCCGGGCGAGGATTTCCCCGCAGCGCTCGGCCAGGCGCGGGCGAACGTCGGCGTAGGCGTCGTCGCTGAGGATGCGGCGCGGAACCGTCTCGCCCTCGACGAAGTCCATGACGATAAAGGGGGCGTCGAGGGGCGTCGGGCCCTTGCTTTGGGCAATCACCCGCGGCACCGGAACGCCGGCGCGCCCGGCCGCCTCGATCGCAGTCGCCTCGCGCACCATCGCCTCCCCGGCCCGTGCCGCCCGCGGAGGATCGCGGCGCAGGATCAGCGGCCGTTCGCCGCCATCGGCGAAGGTCGCATCGAAGGCCCATGTCTCGCGGCTGGCTCCGCCGGTCAGCCGCCGCAGGTTGCGAACGTCGACATCGGGCTCGGCGAATGCGTCGGCCACGACGGCAGGGAGCTGCTCGGCGAGTTGTTCCTCCGGCGTCGCCACGGAGCTCATCGGTCAGAAGGCGCGGTAGCCGCCGTCGATCAGAAAGGAGTCGCCGGTGTGGTACTCGCTGACACTGCTGGCGAGGTAGACGGCGATCCCGGCGAAATCGGCCGGCGTGCCCCAGCGACGCGCGGGAATCCGCGGCAGCACGCGATCGACGAAGGGCTGCGAGGCGAGCATCTCGTCGGTCATCGCCGACTCGACCCAGCCCGGCAGGATCGAGTTGGCCCGGATTCCGTATTTCGCCAGCTCGACCGCGCAGGAGTTGATCATCGAGATCAGCCCTCCCTTGGAGGCCGCGTAGTTCTGTCCCCGGGGCTGCCCGGAGAGCGCCGCCAGGCTGGCCACCCCGACCAAGCTGCCACCTTCACCACGCTCGACCATGTCGCGGGCGGCGCCCTGCAGGGTCAGGAAGGCCCCGTTGAGGTTCACCGCCAAGACCCTGTTGAACTCCTCGGGCGTCATCTCGAGAAAACGCTGAAACCCGGCCGCCACCCCGGCGCAGGCAAAGCAGGAGTCGACCCGCCCGAGCTGATCCAAGGTCTCAGCGAAACCCGCCTCGACTTCCTGCGCTGAGCTGACGTCGCAGCGAACGGCGAGGACCTTCCCTCCGAGGCCGGCGATCTGCTCGCGGGCGACCTCGTTGCGCTCCTCGTTGCGCCCCCAGATGCAGACACTCGCGCCGGCGGCTGCCAGGCCCTCGGCCATGCCGAGCCCGATGCCGCTGTTGCCTCCGGTGACCAGGGCTACCTGCCCCGACAAATCGAACGGCTTCCCCATATTCCCTCTCCCAAGGTTGACCGGCCGGATGATACGTCCCGAGGCTGGGCATACCACGCCCCGTCAGGCTCAGTTCCGCCCTGAGAGCCTGACCACCCTTAGCCGGCCTCGAGCGGTATGGCATCCGCAGCGGCGAGCGCGCCGAACAGGGTTCCGAGTAGAAGATCGCGCAACTCGTCGCGGGAAAGATCGCGGTGGTCGATCCAGTCGAGGCAGGCCCCGTCCATGAACCAGAGCCAGCCGTGGACGGCGGCGCGCGCCTTGGGCGGCGCGCCGTCCGAGTAGAGGCCCTCGAGGATCCGCGCGGCCGTTTTCGTTCGGACCTCTTCGACGAGCTCCCGTACCTCGGGGACGCTGCTGACGCTCTGCATCAGCTTGCCGTAGGCAAGCGCGTTGTCGTCGATCAGCTCGAGGAAGGCCTCGAGGCTTCCTCGCAGCTGGTCGAGCGGCGGCAGGGTCGGGTCGGGCTCGGTCCGCGCCCGCAGCTGCTCGGCCGCCTGGGCGAGCGTCGCCTCGAAGAACGCCTGCTTGCTCGGAAAGTAGTGGTAGAGCAGCGGCTTGGAGATCCCCACCTTGCGGGCGATCTCACGCATCGAGAGCTCGTCGTAGGAGTGGCGCGCAAACAATTCGGCGCCACGCTCGAGCAGCTGCTCGCGCCGGTCCTCGGCCTGGAGCCGTCGATAGGCAGGGCGGGTCATCGCGGCTGAATCGTAGCTGTTTCGTGATTGCTTGTTGACCGTCGGTTGACAAGTTTGTTAGTTTGTTGACCATCGGTCAGCAAACAACAGAGCAGAGGAGGAAGCCATGACCGAAGGAGGAGTCGAAGGTCGACTGGAGTCGAACGAACAGCAGCTGGCGGATCTGACCCGCCGGCTGGAGCGGATGGAGCGCCGGGTCTTTCCGTCCCCCTTTCCCGAAGCAACTGCCCAGCACGCAGCCCCTTGCCCGCCCTGCCACGAGAGCCGCGCAACCGGCGCCGTCCCGACCCGCGTCGAGACCCCCGCAGCGCGGCCTCGAGGAGGTCCTCGGCGGCCGCGTCCTCGCCTGGGTCGGCGGCGTCGCGATCCTGCTCGGGATCGTCTTCCTGCTCGGGATCGCGATCGATCGTGGCTGGATCGACGAGCCGACGCGCACCGTCCTCGGCCTGCTCGGCTCCACCTTCCTTCTGGCTGCCGGAGTCTGGCTTTACGAACGCAAGGGACGCACCGAGGCGGCGCTGGCAGCCGTGGCGAGCGCTCTCTCCGGCCTCTACGCGACGCTTCTGGTCGGGACGCAGGTGTACGACCTGATTCCGGTGGAGGCCGGCCTTGCCTGCGCCGGCCTGGTCGGGCTCGTCGGTGTGGCGCTCGCGGTCCGCTGGCAATCGATGCTCGTCGCCGCAATCGGGATTCTCGGCGCGCTGCTGGCGCCGGTCCTGGTCGGCACCGGAACCTCGGACCTCTCACTGGCCTTCATGGCGATCGCACTGGCAGCCGCCGTCGGGGTTCTGCTCTGGCAGAGGTGGAACGAGCTCTCGCTTGGCGCCTTCGTGATCTCGGCGCCCCAGCTCCTGGCCTGGTTCACCAACAACTACGACGACCGGCTGGCGGTCTCGCTGGGCGTGCTGGCCGGCTTCTGGGCGCTTTACGTGGTCGCCGCGATCGGCTACGAGCTGCGACCCCGCACCCCGGATGAGCTCCCGCTCGCGTCCTGGCTCCTGCTGCTCGCCAACGTCGTCCTGGTCGCCGGCACCGGTTACTACGGGCTCACCGAAACCGGCCACCCCAATGCCGCGATCGCGTGGCTTCTGGCCCTGGCCGCCAGCCACATCCTGCTCGGGGCTTTTGCCCTTCGCCGGGCGATCAACCGCGAGATCGGCTCGCTGCTCCTCGCGGTCGGCCTGGGCCTGTCGGCATTCGGCTTCGCCGATGCCCTCGACGGCCCCGTTCTGGTGATCGGCTGGGCCGCACAGGCGATCGCGCTGGCCTACCTGGCAACTCGGGCCAGCAAGGAGTCCCAGCCCTTCGGCTCGAATGCCGAGCGTCTCCTGATCGCGGCGGGCACGTACTTCGGCCTTGCCCTCGGGCACGTGCTCGCCTTCGAAGCGCCGCCCAGCGCGGTCATCTCAGGAGTGGACGATCTTGGTGGTGCGCTAGCCGGTCTCGGCATCTGCGCCGCTGCCGCGCTCTACGGCCGGTTCGCCCTGCGCGACTTCGGTCCCAATGTGGTCCAGGCCTGCGAGGCAATCGGCGCCGCCACGCTCGTCTACCTCGGCTCGGTGGCGATCATCGACACGGTCGGCGTCAGCGACTCGGGTGACTCGCTGCAGACAGGCCAGGTCCTGCTCTCGGCCTTCTGGACGCTGACGGGTCTCGGCGCCGTCGTCTACGGGCTGCTGCGCGATGTCAAGCGCCTCCGTCTCGGCGGGCTGGCACTGCTCGCGCTCGCCGTTGCCAAGGTCTACACCTACGACCTGGCCGAGCTCGACGAGCTCTCACGAGTGCTCTCGTTCATCGGGCTTGGGCTACTCCTGCTGGTCGGCGCCTTCGCCTACCAGCGGATTCAGGTCGGCGTGAGCAGTGACACCGAGGAGGCGGCCCGATGAGACGCGTCGTCCTCTTCATAGCCCTGCTCGCGCCGCTGGCAAGCGGCGTCCAGCCGGCCGTCGCGGCCGAGGTCGACCACGCCGACTCTCGTTACGTGCGGCCGCTGCTAGCCGACCCCGGTGGCGAGCCCGTCCTCGTCGAGCCCGACGGGCCTCTGTTCGAGCACTCGTTGCCCGGCTTCGCCGATCTGCGGATCGCCGACGCCCGCGGCAATGAGGTGGCTTGGCGGCAGGACCGGAGCAGAGGGAGCACCGCACCCGACGTGGCGCCGGTCCTCAACAGCGGCCGTCAGGGACGTTTCGCCGTCGCTCTCCTTGACCTCGGTGAACAGCGGAGGATCCGGGACCGCGTGTTCATCGAGGTCCCGGACCGGAGATTCGTCGGTCGCGCGGTGGTCCTCGGGGCCGACGACCGACACGGTCCGTTCACGCGACTCTCGGCAACCGGAATCTACGATGCTCTCGGGGCGCAACCGGCGCGGAGCACGGTCGCCGTCTTCCCGCCGAGCGACTTCCGCTATCTGCTCGTCAGGGCCACCGGCGTCAGCCGCATCGTCGGCGCAAGGGTGTCCGGGGCTCGCCAGCGGCCTCGGCTCCTCCGGCGCACGGCCAGGTCGGTATCGCTGCGCCAGGATGGAACGCGCACGATCGTCACTCTCGATCTCGGCTTCCGCAACGTCCCGGTCGACGAGCTTCGGATCGCCGCCGGGACCGCGCGCTACGAGCGCGCGGTGGAGATCTCCGGCTCGAACCTTCGGCAGCGGTTCGTGCCGCTCGCCGCAGCGAGAATCGTCCGCTTCCCCGGCTCCGGCTCAGCGCCGATCGCGGTTGGAGCACGTCACCGTTACATCCGGATCGAAATCGACAACGGCGACGACGCGCCGCTGCGCGGAATCGAAGTCTCGGCCTGGAGCCGGTCGCGCGCCCTCCTGCTCGAGGGCGGACACCCGCCCCCCTACGCCGTCTACTACGGAAGCCCTCGGGCCAGCGCTCCCAGTTATGACTTCGCCCGCCTGCCGCCAGGCGCACTTGGGGTCGAACACGCGGTGCACGGTCGGCTGGGATCCGAGCGCCAAAACCCGGCCTTCGAGCCACCCGCCGACACCCGCTCGTTTGCCGCGCGCAACCCGGGACTCGTCACCGGCGCCCTCGCCCTTGCCGCTCTCGCTCTGGGCGCGGTTGGCCTGCTCGCGCTGAGAAAGCGGGCGTGAGCTGCCAGGGCAGGCCGGGCTGAAGCGCTGCGATCAGGCGCCGCGGGTTCGCAGCGTCGCGATCTGGCTCTCGCCAAGCCGATCGAGCTCCTCGAGGATGCCTTCTACCAGCCTCCTTGACCGCGTGCCGTTTGCGGCCTCTTCCGCGAACGCTCCCAGCGTGACCGCGACATAGGGCCGAAAGCGCGGCGTCTCCGCCGCGACCGTGCCCAGTCGGTGCACGCCGGCGATCTGCACGGCATCGTTCTTGCCGTCGAGCATCAGCGTCGCCTGTGCGACCTCGTTCTCCCTCAACGTCCGGGCAGCGAAATAGGAGCCGAGCACCACCATCCGCCTCGTCTACCTGCATCGCGGAACTGTTCAACGATCGCGACCCGATCCCTGGGTTGATCGCCGGGCCTTCCGGGGCTAGCCTCAAAGAACTTCGAAGGAAGGACAAGACAATGAGCGACAACGCCGAGACCGCGGTTCTGGCGGGAGGCTGTTTCTGGATCATGCAGCAACTGCTGCGCGACCGCGAGGGAGTCATCTCCACCCGCGTGGGACGGATCGGCGGCGAGAACGACAACCCAACGGAGGAGAGCAATTCCGGCCACGCCGAGGCGGTCGAAGTCGTCTTCGATCCGGAGCGGATCTCCTATCGGGACCTGCTCGAGTTCTTCTTCCAGGTCCACCGACCCGACCTTGGCGAGCATCTCGTCGGCTCCACCTACCGCTCGGGGATCTTCTATACGACCGACGAGCAGCGCAGGGTGGCCGCGGAGACGATCGTCGACGTGGACGCCTCGGGCCACTGGCCCGGCAAGGTCGTGACCGAAATCAGCGAGGCCGGCGCCTTCTGGGAGGCCGATGCCCAAGACCAGGGCTACTTCCAGCGCTATCCGGACGGCTGCACGCCTCCCTTCCCAGGATCCGGTGCGGAAGCCGCCAAGCGCGAAGCCACGGCCTAGCCGAGTTGAAACCCCGGGTCATTGCTCAATACAGTTTCAGGCAATGGTCGATCCGGAGGAACAAGAACCAGCCGCATCGGGGTCCAGACAACCAGCCAGGAAAGGGAGGGGACGCCTTCTTGCCGCCTACGCCACCGTCGCTGCGTTGGCACTCGTCGCCCTTGCTGCCGTCCTCGCCTTGTCGTCCGGGTCGGATTCTGCCGCCCACGGAAATCCCCACCTCAACCTGGATAGCGGGATCACCAACGGCATCTCCCCCGACAGTCGCGCCGGCATCGTGCTCGCAGAATCTGGAAAGCAGAGCCTCCATGAGGCAGCACGAGCCGCGGAGTGCGAGCTTCGGCTGCGACTACCGGACGAGGGTCACGAGCACATTTCACCCAGCGCCCCAGAACCGCGCTACGGGACGGAGCCGCCGACGTCTGGAGACCACGTCGACGAACAGCAGGCGGACGGCGCCTACCGTGAAACCCCTCCCGCCGTCAGCGTCGTGCACTCCCTCGAGCACGGTCGACTCGCGATCCAGTACCGGCCTCGACCTGCCGGAGCACGCACAGCTCGAGCTGATCGGCCTGTTCGACACCATGTACGGAGGGACCCTCCTCTTCCCCAATCCAGACATGCCCTATATGGTCGCGGCCACCACTTGGACCAACCTGTTGGGCTGCCGCTCCCACCTCGAAGCACCGACGCTGGCGGCCATCGAAGCGTTCGGTAGAGCGACTTGGGGGAGATTCGGCGGCGAGCCGGTGATCGGGCTCAAGCCAGCCGCTCCTACGCCAGGGTCTTGACGCCCGGGAACCTACTGTGGCATATGCATCAATGCCTAAGGTCAAGACAGGATCGCCAATACCTCCCAGCCCTCCAGCAGAGCGAAGAAGTCTCCTTTTTTTGCATCGCACTCAAATTTCATTTCTTGCGAAATTTCTCCGGGGTTACCTTTAATAGTCCAGGTTGCCGTGCCAACTTTCTTACATTTAATTTTCTGCGTAGCACACTCTTCTTTGGGTTTTAGTGTCACTCCCACACAGCTTTTCCCCGAAAGTTCCAGAACTTCTTTGTCGCTGACTTCTTCATTGGTGATCGTTCCATCGGTTTTTGAGACATTTATCACGTAGAGTTTTCCTCCTTCGCCGACAACCATTAATCCCACCCCCCCCCTACCATTTCCCATTCACCTTCACCTTCCGAAACTCCAATTTCGATGGAAAAGAACAACTCGCAGATGCAACTGCCACGATGGGAACTCCGATAAGCACGCAGGCGCTGAACACGACAGCGCAGATACGGCGCTGGAACCTGATCATTTCTTCCCCTCTCCCCTGACCTTGCGCTGATTATTAGTCAGATTAAACTGACTAAAATAGCAAGCAGAAGACACCTCGGCCTACTGGATCGTCGAGAACGCCCGTGGACGCAACGCCGCTGATAGACCAGCGGTCAAGCCGAGGTCAGCCAGCGCGATTTCAATGGGGCGGGAAGGACTCGAACCTTCGACCGACGGATTATGAGTCCGCTGCTCTAACCAACTGAGCTACCGCCCCCTATGGCTGAGGAGGGTAGCGCTAGGCGCTGAAGAGCTGGGCCAGGGAGCGGCCGACGTCGGGGGGCTCTTCCTCGCCCTTGGAGGCTGCTGCCGCGCCTTCGGCGAGGGCCTTGGCGGCGTCGGCTATCTGGTGGGTGCGACCGCCGCGGATGCTGCCGGTCTTCTTCGCTTCGGCCAAGTCGGATTCCATCAGGCCGGCAAGCTCGGCGAGGCGACGCAGGCCGACGGCGCCGGCCGCGCCTCTGAGCGCGTGAGCCTCGATGCGCATCGTCTCGAAATCGGTGGTCTCGGTCGCCAGGCCAGCGGCAATCACGTCACAGCGACGGCGCGCCTCCTCGGCAAAAGACGCAAGCAGCTCTGCGTCAGGACTCGTTTTCTCACTCATTCTCCGGTTAGCCCCTTCACGACATTGGTTAGCTCTTCGACACCGAAGGCACCCTGGATCTCGGCGTCGATCCTTCCACTTTTGTCGATTGCGAACAGCCACGGCTCACCGGGCAGACGGAACGCGCGCACCTGCGCCCGCGTGCCCTTGTTGGGATCGTTGTCGTTGTAGATCTCCATGTGGATGAACGCCGCCTTGTCTCCGTAGAGCTGTTTGACCTGCTCCGCCACGTCGACGACCGGGCCGCAGACGCGACTCTGGCAGAACTGGGGGGTCGCAAACAAGAGCACGATCGGTTCCTTGCCAAGAGCGTCGGCGTAGTCGACCTTGTTCTGGGTGTCCGGTGGGATCCGCGTGGTGATCTGAGAGAGGTCGCCACCGGCGTCGGACGGCGTCGGCGTGTGGATCAGCGGCGCCTTCTCGCCGACCCGCGGCACACCGGCGTAGGCGCCGACGTCGGCGCTCGGCAGCAGGCTCGCTGAAAGCTCGTCGCCCTGTCGGATCAGGGCCGCGATCTGCCACTCGCCGTCGCTTGGGAAGTCGAGCTGGGTCGTGTAGACGACGGTGGCGGCGCTGGGGTCGTCGGACGTGGTCTGCGCCTGAAAGGCGGGCTGCGTCTTCAGGGTTTCGAGTGCCGCCGGGAAAGGCCCGACCGCAGGCTGGTCAAGCGCACGCTCCGCCACTTTGCCGCTCGTCGCCGATGAGTCGCCGCCTTTGCCAGCGGGCACCGGCACCTTTGCCAGGTAGAGAGCCACTTCGGCGTCGGAGACCTGGCTGTGGTCGCGTTCGAAAACGCCGAACGGGTAGCGGTTGGAGCCCTTGAAGAAGGCCAGCGCAGCGGGTGAGACGACCAGTTCGCTGGGCTTGGCGTCTTCGTCTTCGAGCACTTCAGAGAGCGTCTTGCCCTTGGCGCTGGGGAAATCGCTCTTCGGCGGCGCCGGTCGGCTTTCGGCGCTGCTGGTCGAGCCGTCCGTCGAAGAGTCCGAGCTGTCCCCGCAGCCGCTGAGCACGGCTGCCGCCAGCGCCAGCAGGCAGGCGAGAGCGGCGAGAGCTCGGGTCGGGCGCATCGGCGGCATGTTATTGCGCGATTGGTACGCGGCACCTTCCCCTTCGGCACGCAGCGGACACCGGGAGAGGTAGGGTCCGCCCGACCATGGGCGAGCGCTAGGAGGGCGAATTGGCGAAGCGAGCAGCACTGATAACTGGAGCATCGAGCGGGATTGGGCTGGCGATCGCCCGTGTCCTCGGCGAGGAGGGCTATGCGCTGACCGTTGCCGCGCGCCGGGCGGAGAAGCTCGAGAGCGCCGCCGAGGAGCTGCGCGCCGCGGGCATCGAGGTGCAGAGCGTCGCCGCCAACATGACCGACGAGGAGGACTTGGTCGGAGTCTTCGCCAAGCACCGTGAGGCCTACGGCCGCCTCGACGCCCTCGTCAACAACGCCGGGGTCGGGATCGGCGCTCCGATGGAGGAGATCCAGACCAAGCACATCGACATGCAGCTCGCCGTCAACCTACGGGCGCTGATCATCGGTACTCGCGAGGGACTGCCGCTGCTGAAGCAGGCCGGCGCCGAGCACGGCAAGGCACTGATCGTCAACACTGCCTCGATCGCCGGCAAGGGCGGCCAGGCCTGGCTCTCGATCTACGCGGCGACCAAGGCGGCAGTGATCAACTTCACCCAGTCGACCCACCGCGAGGTCGGCAGCGCTGGGATCCAGTGCACGGCGCTGGCGCCGGGCTTCGTCGAGACGCCGATGACCGAGTTCGTCCAGCAGCAGATTCCGGGCGAGGAGATGATCCGGCCAGAGGATCTCGGCGAGGCCGTCCGCTTCCTCCTGCGCACCTCGCGCAACTGCCACGTCCCCGAGGTCGTCTTCACGCGCCCGGGTGAGGGCCTCGACACGCCCTGACGGCAGCATGCGGTTCCTAGTCGCCGCCTTTGGCGATCCTGGCCACGTCTTCCCTGCCATAGCTCTGGGGCGAGCGCTGCGCGAGCGCGACCACGAGGTCGTGATCGAGACCTGGGAGGAGCGGCGCGAGGCGGTCGAGGGCGCCGGACTGGGCTTCGCCGCGGCCGAGGAATACCGCATGTTCCCCCCGCCCGACCCGGATTCGGCCGAGGGAGCGCACGCCGCCGAAGCGGCGCGGGCGCTGCTGCCGCTGCTCGAGGAGATGCAGCCGCACGCGGTCGTCAGCGACATCCTCACCCTGGCTCCGTCGCTGGCAGCGGAGAAGGCAGGCGTGCCGCTGGCGACGCTGATCCCCCACATCTACCCCGTGGTCGAGCCGGGGCTGCCGTTCTTCGCGGTCGGCCTGCAGGCGCCCCGCACACCGGTCGGGCGAGCCATCTGGCGAACCGGCCAGCGGGCCCTGAACATCGGCCTCGAGCACGGCAGGCGGGACCTCAACCGGCAACGAGCAAGGCTCAACCTGGCCCCGGTGGAGCGCTTCCACGGCGGCATCAGTCCCGACCTGGCCCTGGTCGGCACGTTTCCCCAGCTCGAGTACCCGCGGCGCTGGCCGGCCGGGGTCGAGATCACCGGCCCGATGACCTTCGAGATCCCTCACCCCGAGATCGAGCTGCCGGCAGGCGACAAGCCACTGGTGCTCGTCGCGCCGAGCACCGCCCACGACTCGGGCAACCACCTGGTGCGTACAGCCCTGGCGGCCCTGGCCGACCAGCCGGTGCGGGTCGTGGCGACGACCAACCGGGTCGTGCCACAAAGCCCGATCGAGGTCCCCGCCAACGCGGCCCTGGTCGACTGGCTCAGCTACAGCCAGCTGATGCCCGCCGCCTCGCTGGTTATCTCGCACGGCGGGCATGGCACCGTCGCCCGCGCCCTCGGCGCCGGCACACCGCTCTTGATTTGCCCGATCATCGGCGACATGAGCGAGACCGCGATGCGCGTCTCTTGGGCCAAGTGCGGCCTCGCCCTCCCCTGGCGCCTCTGTAGCCCCACTCCGATGCGCTGGGCGGTGCAGCGCCTGCTCGGCGATCCCTCGTTCGCCCGGCACGCCAGCCAGCTGGCCAGCTGGAGCGACGCGCACGACGGCGCCGCCCGCGGCGCCGAGCTGGTCGAGCAACTCGCCGGCCGGCCCACGCCAAGCTGAGGAGAAGAAGCTCCGGGGGTGGGACTCGAACCCACAACCCCGCGGTTAACAGCCGCGTGCTCTGCCAAATTGAGCTACCCCGGACCGATCTGAGCTACCAAGGACAACCCGGCAGCACGACAACTCTAACGATCCTCGACCGGCACTTCCGTGACCCCAGCCTCGACCAGCGCATGGCAGTTTGCACACAAGAGCACGCACTTCCTGGCCTCTGCCCGCATCTGGTCAATTCCCCGGGTCATACCCCGGTATCCAAGATGAAAAAGCTTCTTGGATGGATCTCGATGATGAAACTGAAGAGCCGACTGGTGCTGATTGAAACCACAGATTCGACATTGCCCTCCGGCCTCGTTGACAAGCTGACGCTTGACCAGCCGACGCCGCTCCGAGACAGCGGCAATGCTGCAATTCAGACAGCGAAATCCTCCGTCCGCGCGTCGGACGAAGGTGGTGTGACCGTGGCGCCGGCAGCGTAGGCAGGTCTTCTCCAAGCCCATTTCCCGTGCAGCATCGCTTTCTCTGCGGCGTACCGAAGGCTCGGTCTCAAGGTCCAATCGCTTGAGCCAGTAGCGGACCGTCGAATACCCAAGACCAAGCTCGCTGGCGATCTTCCTGATCGAGCCACCCGCTTCAACCATTCCGCGAAGGCGCTCCGTGTCAATCGAGCCTTTGGGCGCATGACGTTCAGCTTGGCTTGCCTGCAGGCCATGTTTTTTCAGCCAATAGCTGACAGTCGAAGGGTGCTTTCCAGACAGCTCACCGATCACTTCGAGCGACATTTCCCTTGCCAAGCAATGCTCCAAAAATCGCTTGTCCACAGGGAAATATTGTCATTCAGGTCGGATAGAATACGAACAGATGTTCGCTACTCCGAGACGAACGGAATGATCTCGGCCAGTCGCTGAAGGCTCGTATCGTGCTCCTGGCGGACCGCGCTCTCCGACTTATCCGAAATCGCTAGCGGCGCGACTTCCGGCTCGATCGTCTCATCCTCGCGGATCTTCGGAGCCTTGGTTCGGGGTGGCATCAAACCTTGAACGAGGTCGCCATAGAAGTCCGTCGTTTGCCGTCGGGTATCGGCCACGAACGAACCCTCCTTACGCCCGTCCTTCTTCCCCATTGGCTTCGACAACGCGACGACGAAGGTGCGAGGCTCGCGTTTCGGGTCGTCCGTCATCAGGAGACGGTCGGGCGCGTGCCGGCAATCCCGCAAGAGCTCCGATCTGGTTGCCCGCACCCTGGCGAAGCGGACATCGACTCGTAGGTCGTCGGGCGCATCCGCCAGCTGTCGCAGCAGCCAATTGATCCGCGTCTTCGGCCGGCCCTCCTTCGGCGCGGGCACCTCGACGCTTGTCGTCACAAGCCTCGTACGCAAATTTGCCTCGATGCCAATAGGTCCAACGGCGTTAGGCACCTGGATCGAGCAGTCGAAAACGCCGTCCGCGGCGAGGCGCTGCGCAGCGGCGGCGAGCTGCTCTTCGGGCGTTTTACCACGCGGGCGGAGGTGATTGACATCGACTCCCAGTTCCTGGCTGAGATGGAGACAGAGATACTCAACGAACTGCTCCCAACGACCGACGATCACGCCCGCCTCCGCATCAGAAGCCCGCAGGGTCCCATTGCGGGCGCTTTCGCGCACCCGGACCCACTCGCTCCCCATAGCATCGAACCCGCTCGCCCCTGATCTCTCGTCGTCTAGATAGCGAATCAGCTCGCCGAGGATCCAGGCCTGATCTGGATCGCTGATCCCGCGGAAGCGGTGCTGCACTATCGCCTCGGTAAGCACCCGCCACCAGGAAAGGTGGTAGACGGTCAAGCCACGCAATTTGGATTTGCGTACCGAATACGGCAGCGACCTGGAGTCGCCGAGAATCTGGTTGGAGATGGTCACCAGTCCGTCGAAGCCGTGCTCGCGCGCGAGATCCAGATAGCGAGAAACCTGCTCGCCCTCTAGTACGGCGCCACCTGTCTTTATCTCAACCAAGCAGCTCCACTGCTGCTTACCTCGCTCGACCACAACCGCCCCGTCGGGGATGTGCAGCTTTTCGTCACCGTCCTTGAAGCGCAGCTCGGTGTACGTGGAGATCTTGCCTTTCGGAGCCTTCATCCCTCCCAGTAGGGCATGGCAGAAATCGGGAACCGCGCTCATTACCGCTAGCAGAGCCGATGCAGCCCGCCTCTCCTGCTCGGTCTGATTGCGAATGCCAGCGGTCGGCAACAATCTCGCCGGCATCCACTTATCCCGCTCGATCAAGTCAGCAAGTCCCATAATGATCCTCCCATACCGGTATAGAGACGGGAGATTATTCGCCGCTTGGCTGGCCGAACCTCTATCCGCCGACGCGCTCGGTGTGGGCTATGCGCTCGACCAGAGCGGCGCGGTCGCGACTCAACGCAGCGCGACGCTCGTAGTCGTTTTGCTCGCCGGCGGCGGCGATCTCGGCCTCGATGCGGCGTTGCTCGAGGAGCAGGTAGTTGAGCTGCATCGCGCTGGCCGAGGCGGGCTCGTCGTGGGCCATGATGACCAGCTCGGCGATCAGGCCGGAGAGCTCGGAATCGTCGCGGGGAAGGTTGGACGCCGGGTCCTCGGGGTGCTCGCGGAGCCACTCGGCGGCACGCAGGCCCCCCGGCGAGAGGTGCTCGGCGTTGAGACGGGCCAGGTAGTCCTTGCCCTCCTCCGGCAGCGCAATGCACATCGCCAGTAGGGCGCGCTCACGGCGCTCGCGCGAAGTCAGCTCCGCCGTGCGCCGTGGCGGCGGCGGTCCGCTTCCCCCGCGTGCTGCTTCGGCGGGACCGCCGCTCAACGGCTGCGCGGCCACCACCCGCCCCATCACCATCGCCGGCTCCAGGTCGAGTCGCTCGGCGACGCGGCGCACGAGGTCGTCGCGGCTGGCGCTCTCCCCCATCCCGGCCATGATCGGCGCCACCTCGCCGAGTGCGCGATCACGCTCGGCAGGCGACGAAGCGTCGGTGCGCTCCAGAACCAGGCCGACCTGGAAGGCGGTCAGCTCGACAGCGCCCTCCAGCAGGGCGCGGAAGCGCTCGGCGCCATCCTCGGTGGCCATCATCTCGGCCGGGTCCTCGCCGGCCGGCATCGCCGCAACACGCAGCCGCATCTTGCGCCCGGCGGCGACCCGCTGCGCTCTCAGCATCGCCTCCTGCCCGGCCGCATCGGCATCGAGCGCCAGCACCACCTCGTCGACCATGCCGGAGAGCGAGGCGACCTGCTCATCGGTGATCGCGGTGCCCATCACCCCGACCGCCTCCTCGATCCCCCCCTGGTGCAGGGCGAGCACGTCGGTGTAGCCCTCGACCACGACCGCGCGGCCGGCCTTGGCGATCGCCGCCTTGGCCAGGTCGATCCCGTAGAGCATCTTGCTCTTGTGGAAGAAGTCGGTCTCCGCCGTGTTGACGTACTTGGCGCCCTGGTCGGAGCGCATCGCCCGGCCGCCGAAGCCGAGCGTGCGGCCGCGGCGGTCACGGATCGGAAACATGATCCGCGAGCGGAAACGGTCGTACTCGCCTCCACCCCGCCCCTTCTGCACCAGGCCAACGCCGCGCAGCTCCTCGACCTTGAAGCCGGCCCGCTGACCGCGCAGCAGCACCTTGTCCCAGGCGCTGGGGGCGAAGCCGACGCCGAAGGCACGCAGGGCCTCCTCGCCCAAGCCGCGTTGGGCCATGTACTCGCGCGCCTTGCTCGCCTCGTCGGAATCCCAGAGGTAGCTCGTGTAGAAGGCCGCCGTGCGGTCGAGCAACTCGCTGAGGCGGCGGCGCTGCTGGCGCTTGGCCTCCGCCTGGGGATCCTCGCGCTCGCGCTCGAGCTCCACCCCGTAGCGATCGGCGAGCAGCTCGACCGCCTCGGCAAAGCCGAGGCCCTCCTTCTCCTCGATGAACTTGATCGTGTCGCCGCCAACTCCACAGCCGAAACAGTGGTAGAGCTTTTCCTGCGCGTCGACCGAGAACGAGGGCGTGCGCTCCTCGTGGAAGGGGCAGAGCCCAACCCAGCGCGCCCCCTGGCGGCGCAGGTCGGTGTGGGCCGAGATCACCTCGACGATGTCGGCCGCCTGCTTGACCCGCTCCAGGCTCTCGGTCGATATCAGCGCCACACAGCCACCGTAGCGCCCCGCCGCCCGCTCAGAACCTTGCCTCCTTGGGGGTGGTCAGTTCGGCGAACTTGGCGATGCAGTAGCGATCGGTCATCCCGGCGAGGTAGTCGGCGACGCGCTGGCAATCATTTGCCCCGGGCTCCAGCGAGGGCGCCTCATCGGGCTGCTCCATGTAGTGGTCGAAGAGCGCCTGCATGACGCGATGGACCCGCTCGTGCTCGCTGCTCGCCAGCGGCCCGAGGTAGACGCGGTCGAACATGAACTTGCGCAAGCGCAGCATCGCCCCGCCGATCTCATCGCTCTGCACGATGTCGCCGGCGTCACGCGAGTGCTCGACGATGTCGCGCACCAGAGTGTCGATCCGGGCCGAGCCGGTTGCGCCAAGCAGCTCGATCTGGGCGGCGGGGAGATCCTCCGGATGCAGGATCCCCGCCCGCAGCGCGTCGTCGATGTCGTGGTTGATGTAGGCGACGCGGTCGACGAGCTTGACGATTCGACCCTCCAGCGTCGCCGGCTTGTTGCCGCCGGTGTGGTTGAGGATGCCGTCGCGGACCTGCTCGGTGAGGTTGAGGCCGCGGCCGTCGCGCTCGAGCACCTCGACGACACGCAGCGAGTGCTCGTTGTGCTTGAAGCCGCTGCCACAACGCTCGCGCAGAGCCGCGTCCAGCGCCTCCTCGCCGGCATGGCCGAAGGGCGGGTGACCGAGGTCGTGGCCGAGCCCGATCGCCTCGGTGAGATCCTCGTTGAGACTGAGCGCGCGAGCCACCGTACGAGCGATCCCACAAGCCTCCAAAGTATGGGTGAGGCGCGTGCGGTAGTGATCGCCCTCGGGCGCGACGAAGACCTGCGTCTTGTGCTTGAGCCGGCGAAAGGCCTTGCTATGCACGATCCGATCGCGATCACGCTGAAACGGCGTCCGCAACGGACTATCAGCCTCCTCGACAGCCCGGCGCGCCGGATAGGACCGAGTCGCCTCGGGTACAAGGAACTCCTCCTCCCAAGCGCGCACCCGCTCCTCAAACGCCACCGTCGCATCCATCCGTCGATCCTAAGGCCCGATCACGGCAGGGGTGAAGCGTCTTGTACTTTTTGCGGGCCCCGCACCGGGCGCCAGCCATCCCACTCTCCTTCGCAAAAAGTTAAGCGAAACCCCTGCCGTGATCGGGCCTTACGCAGCGGCGCGGAGTTGCACGTGCGCATGATGCTCAAGGGTGTCGCCCACCGCACGCTCTACCTGGCGCAACGCCTGCTCGCCAGCAGCCGGCGCCTCGGCCAGCGGGCTGCCGATCGCCCCGACCATGAAGCCGTGCGCCTCCTCGGAGAGCGGGAAGGAGCCCGCTTCGCAGCTGGCGCAGACGATGCCGCCGGCGGCGCCGGAGAAGCCGGCCAGATGCTCGGCCTCGCCGCAGTGCGCGCAGGAGGCCAACTCAGGCGCGAAGCCGGCAACCAACGCCAGCTTGAGCCGGAAGGAGAGCGCGGTCTCGATGCCCGCCGCCCGCTCGGCTGTGGGGTCGTCGAGCAGGGCCAGATAGCGACAGAGCAGGTTGTAGGCGGGCGGGTTTGGCTCGGCGGAGTCGAGCAGACGCAGGACCGCGTCGCAGGCACGGGCGCCGGCATTCAGGGCCGGCCCCGAGGCGCGCAGCCGCGGGTAGCCGTCGAAAGTGGACACGTTGGTCACGGTGAGCAGCTCGCCGCGCCCTTCGTGCAGCACCAGGTCGAGGCGGAAGAACGGCTCCAGCCGGCCCCCGAAGCGCGAGCGCGGTTTCCGCACCCCCTTGGCGATAGCGCCGATTCGACCTCGCGTCTTGGAGTAGAGGTGGAGGATGCGATCGGCCTCGCCATAGCGGATGCTGCGCAGCACCACCGCCTCTGTCTTCAGCGTCTTGCCGGCCATAGCCGAGCTACGGTGAACGACGTGCCGGACGGCGCTTGCGGGGCCGGCGCCGCAGCCGCACCTGGCAACTCGGGCAGTAGTAGGTCGAGCGCCCGGAGACGACGATCCGCACGATCGCGCCGCCGCACTCGGGGCACGGCTCCCCCTCCCGGGTGTGGACGAGGAACTCGTCCTGCATCGTGCCTCTCTCGCCGCGGCCGTCGCGGTAGTCGTCGATCGAGGCGCCACCGCCGTCTATTCCGGCGGCGAGTGCGGCCACAACGGCGTCCCTCAGCGCCTCATGATGCTCGGGCTTCATCGAGCCCGCCGGTGAGAGCGGGTGCAGCCGCGCCCGGAAAAGCGCCTCGTCGGCGTAGATGTTGCCAACCCCGGCGACGCCGGACTGGTCGAGCAGGAAGGACTTCAGCGGCACCGTACGACCAGCGGCCATCTCTCCCAACGCCTCGGCAGTGAACTGCTCGGAGAACGGCTCGACCCCGAGCTTCGCGAAGCGCTCGTCCAAGTCCGCATCGTCGATCAGGAAGGCCTCGCCGAAGCGGCGCGGATCGGTGAACCAGAGCGCACGCCCGTCGTCGAGGCCGAAGCGGGCGCGCAGGTGGCGCTCGGAGACCGAGCGCTCGTTCTCGTAGAGTCGCCGCCCTTCGGAGGGATCGAGCTTGCTCTCGCCCTCGACCAGGACCAGGTTGCCGGTCATCCGCAGGTGCATGACCAGGGTCCGCTCTCCCTCCAGGCCGAGCAGCAGGTACTTGCCGCGCCGCGTCAACCCCTCGATCTGAGACCCCTCGACGGCCTTCTCCAGCATCGCCGCGAGCATCGGCCGGCACCAGCGCGGGTCGAGCACCTCCAGCCGCGCGATCCGCCGCCCTTCGATCTCCGGCTCCAACTGCCGGCAAACGGTCTCCACCTCGGGCAGCTCAGGCACCCCCTAGTTCTATCGAATGCTGACTTCGTCTTTCTTCGCGCATAGCGCGAAGAAACGGGAAGTCAGCGGGGCTTTAGGCGGTGGCGCGGGGGTGGGCGTTGAAGTAGGCGGTCTTGAGGTGCTCGCCGGAGAGGTGGGTGTACATCTGGGTGGTCGAGATGTCGGCGTGGCCGAGCATCTCCTGCACGGCGCGTAGGTCGCAGCCGCCGGCCAGCAGGTGGGTGGCGAAGCTGTGGCGCAGCGTGTGCGGGCTCATCTGACCGGCCAGGCCGGCGGCGCGGGCGTTGCGCTGGACGATTTTGTAGAGGCCCTGGCGGCTCAGCGGCCCACCCCGGAAGTTGACGAAGAGCTTCGCCTCGTGGCCCTCGCCGATCAGCTTCGGGCGGCCGCCGCGCAGGTAGGCGGAGATTGCGGCGATCGCCTTGCGGCCGAGTGGCACGACCCTTTCCTTGCCGCCCTTGCCACGAGTGCGCAGGAAGCCCTCTTCCAGGTCGATGTCGCTGAGCTCCAGCCCGATCGTCTCCGACGCGCGCAGGCCGCAGGCATACATCACCTCGAGCAAGGCCCGGTCGCGCAGCGCCGTCGGCTCGTCGCCACTTGGGCTGGCGAGCAGCTGCTGCACCTCGGAGTAGTTGAGGACCTGGGGAAGCTTCTTGGCCCGACGCGGAGCGCTCAGCGCCGCTGTCGGGTCGTCGCCGATCAGCTCGTCGCGGCGCAGCTGCTTGTAGAAGGAACGCAGGCAAGCCGCCTTACGGTGGACGGTGGCTGAGGAACAGGCCGGCCGGACCTCGCCGGTCGCCAGCTCGGCGAGAAACTCGCTGATGTCAGCCGGGCCGGCCGCGAGGGCGTCGAGATGGTGGGCAGCGAGGAATTCGCCGTACTGCAGCAGGTCGGTGCGGTAGGCGCCGAGGGTATTGCGAGACAGCCCCCTCTCCAACTCGAGGTAGGAGAGGAAGTCGAGGACGAGGCCCTCGAAGCGGGTCTCAGCGGCAGGGGGCGATGGTGTGGCGACAGCCATGGCGGGGTGGTTCTCTCCCCCGCGCGTTACACCTTTCCGCGCAAGGCGGCGCCCGCGGCGAGCGGGGCGGCGAAGAAGAGTGGATCCTCGTCGAGGCCGCGGCCCATAGTGTGAGCTGGTAGTCCACTCGCGGCGTAGCCATCGAGGTCGACCGCCTCTTCGAGCAGGCGGTGGCGCCAGCCGGCGGCAGTGGCGAGCACGGCGATCGGCACCAGCTCGCTCGCGGGGACCGGCACTTCCACCGCAGCGAGCAGCATCTGCATCACGGTGAGCGTGTGGTGGCTTACCGGGCGATGCCGCTCGCGCGGGTCGGCGCTGGAGAGGCGGGGCGAGAGCAGCGTCGGGAGACCGAGAGCGAGCGCGGCGTGAGCGCTGTCCAGCGCGGCAAGGCCACCATGGCCAAGGCGGGTGTCGGAGCCGATGATGCCCGGGCCCGGACCGGCTATCACCGCGTCCCAGCCGAGGTTTTGGACGGCCGCGTCAAGGGCGCCGGCGACCGAGATCGCCTCGTGCTCGCCGCCGTATGTGGGGGCGGCGGTGATGTGTCCGCAGAGCAAACCGCGCTCGCGAAGCTCAGCCAAGTCGCGGCTGAGCGAGCCGGGCAGCGCCCCGCCCGCCGTCTGCACGTAGCCGACCTTTGCGTCCGGCGCCACCTGCGCAGCCGCCCAGGTGGCAGGCGCCAAGTGTCCGTGCAGCGGAATAACCAGCACTGGCACCGCAGGTCGTTCCGGTGCGCCTTTTCCGTCTATATCCGGGATAAAGCGCACCGGAAGCTCGGCTGGATCGACTGGGTGCTGGAGCGACGTGTAGTTGAGCTTCATCACGTGCTCGTCGCCCGGGGCGCTGCCGGCCTCGAGGCCGCGAGTCAGGTTGACGTGGACGACATCGAAGCCGCCCGAGCCGAGGCCCAGATCGAGAGCAGCGACGTTGACGACCACCTCGTCGCCCTCGCGCATCTCTCCCAGCAGTGCCGTATCGGCCCAAGCGGGCCGGCGCTCACCGTCGACCTCGACCACCAGCGGCTCCTCGCCGACGACGACACCACGGCGCAGCTTCAGGCGCCCGTTCACCCCGCGCTCGCGGCAGCCTCGGCAACGATGCCCTCACAAACCTCGAGCATCGCGTCGAGGTTGCGAGCGCTCACCGCCTCCTCCGCCGTGTGGTTGGCCTCGGTGCCGTTGGCCAGCAAGACACAGTCGAAGCCGTCGACGATCAGCGCGTTGGCGTCGCTGCCGCCGCCGGTCGCCGTCCGTTGCGGCTCGAAGCCCGCCCGGCGCAGGCCGGCCTCGGCGAACGCCAGTGCCGGCGAGGACGGCGGAATCTGGTAGCCACGGAAAAGCTCCCCGATGCGAACATCGACGTCGCAGCCGTGCTCGCTGGCGCCCCAGGCACAGGCGTCGCCCAACAACCCCGCAACCTCGGCCGCCCGCACCGAGTCGAGGCTGCGCGCCTCGGCGACGATCCCGCAGTGGCCCGGGACGACGTTGCCCGAGGTTCCGCCCGAGATCACCCCGACGTTGGCCGTCGTCTCCTCGTCGAGGCGTCCCAGCTCCATCCGCGAGATCGCGGCTGCGGCTGCGGCGATCGCGTTGCTGCCGTCCTCGGGTCGAATGCCCGCATGGGCCTCGACCCCGGCGAAGTCCGCTCGCACGCTCTGTTGAGTCGGCGAAGTGACGATCACCTCGCCAATCGCGCTGGCGTGATCGAGCACGAAGCCGACCTCGGAGCGAAGGACCGAGGCGTCGAACGCCTTCGCCCCGCGCAGCCCCTGCTCCTCGGCCACGGTCAGGACCAACTCGATCCCCACCGGCGGTGGCTCCGAGGCGTGGCGCGCGACCAGCTCCATGAAGACCGCGACGGCCGCCTTGTTGTCGGCGCCGAGGATTGTGTCTCCAGCGCTGCGGAAGACACCCTCGGATTCGACCACCTCGATCTGGCCCCTGTGCGGGACGGTGTCGATGTGGGCGCAGAACATCACCCACTGGTCACGGCTGCCCGGCAGTCGCGCGAGGAGGTTCCCCGCACCCGCTTCGGCCGGGCCGGCCGCCTCGTCCTCGCTGACCTCGAGCCCGAGCGCGCGCAGTTCGGCGGCGATCGTGTCCGCCACCTCGCGCTCCTCACCCGTAGGACTGCGAATCTCGCAGAGCCTCACAAAAGTCTCGTGCAGCCTCTCCACGACGGACAGGCTAACCGGCGATCGAGTTCAGGGCGTCAGCTCGACTGACGAACGCCAGCGTCGCTGCTCTCGGCCTCTTCGGCTGCCGGCGACTCAGCGGCTTCGGCCGGACGCTCACCCGCGTGCCGCGCGGCGGCGCCGACGAACTCGCGGAAGAGCGGCTCGGGCCGGTTCGGGCGCGAGTTGAACTCCGGGTGGAACTGGGAAGCGACGAAGAAGGGGTGGTCGGGCAACTCGACCATCTCGACCAGGCGCTCGTCGGGCGAGGTGCCGCCGCAGACCAGGCCCTCGTCCTCGAGCCGGCGGCGCAGCTGGTTGTTGACCTCGTAACGGTGGCGGTGGCGCTTGTAGATGACCGCCTCGCCGAAGATCTCGCGCGCTTTCGTCCCCTCGTGCAGCTTCACCGGGTCGGCGCCGAGGCGCATCGTGCCGCCCATCTCGGAGACCTCCTTCTGCTCGGGCAGGAGATCGACGACAGGGAAGGGCGTCTCGGGATCGAACTCGGCCGAGTTGGCGCCCTCCATGCCGACCACCGTGCGGGCGAACTCGACCACCGCGATCTGCATGCCGAGGCAGATGCCCAGGTAAGGGATAGAGCGTTCGCGGGCGATCCGCGCCGCAGCAACCTTGCCCTCGATCCCACGCTCGCCAAAGCCGCCGGGGATGAGGATGCCGTCGACACCCTCGAGACGCTCCGGATCGAAGTCCTCGGAGTCGACCAACTCCACCTCGACTTTGGCGCCGTGGTGGATGCCGCCGTGCTCGATCGCCTCGATCACCGACTTGTAAGCATCGGCGAGCTGCACGTACTTGCCGACCAGAGCGATCTTCACCTTGCCCTCGGCGTCTTCGGCACGTTTGACCATCGTCTCCCACTCGCTCAGGTCGGGCGACGGAGCCTCCATCCCAAAATGGTCGAGCACCAGGTCGTCGACGCCCTCGGCGCGGAAGACCAGCGGCACCTTGTAGATGTTGTCGACGTCGTGGGCGGAGATCACCGCGTCGACGGGAAGGCTGGCGAAGAGGGCGATCTTCTCGCGGATCTCACGGTCCAATCTGCCCTCGGAACGGCAGACAAGCGCGTGGGGCTGAATGCCAATACGGCGCAGCTCGTTGACCGAGTGCTGGGTCGGCTTGGTCTTCAGCTCACCGGCATGGCCGACGTACGGCACCAGCGTCAGGTGGACGAACATCGAGCGCTTCGGGCCGAGGTCGGTGTAGAGCTGGCGGATCGACTCGAGGAAGGGCAGCGACTCGATGTCGCCGACCGTGCCGCCGATCTCGGTGATCACGAAGTCGACCGATTGCGACTCGGCGACGATCAGGATGCGGTTCTTGATCTCGTTGGTGATGTGCGGGATCACCTGCACCGTGGCGCCAAGGTAGTCGCCGCGGCGCTCGCGGTTGATCACCGAGTTGTAGACAGCGCCTGCGGTGACGTTGGAGGCGCGCGAAGTGTTCTCGTCGGTGAATCGCTCGTAGTGGCCGAGGTCGAGATCGGTCTCGGCGCCGTCCTCGGTGACGAAGACCTCGCCGTGCTGGAACGGGCTCATCGTCCCCGGGTCGACGTTGATGTAGGGATCGAACTTCTGCAGCTGCACCCGGTAGCCGCGGGAGCGGAGCAAGCGGCCGATCGAGGCGGCGGCGATCCCCTTGCCGAGAGCCGAGACGACCCCGCCGGTGACGAAGATGAAGCGCGTATCTCCTTGGGAAGGCCTGCTCATGCTCTGCCGAGCGAGTCTAGCCATCGCAATGGCGGAACCGATTCGATCGTCGCCGAGATCGAACGCAACTCTCCGTAAATGGTCACTCCGGCGACCGCGGCGAGGGCGATCAACCGCGCGTCGGCCCCCAGCGTGGTCAGCAACCAGACGCCGGCGACGGCGCCGACCAGGTTGGAGCCGGTGTCGCCGAGCATCGCTCGCTCGCGCAAGGTGAACCAGGCGCCGACGAGGACCGGGCCGGCGAAGACCCCCAGCAGCTCCAGCGGCGCGATCGTCCAAGCGCCGAGGCAGAGCCCGGCGCCGAGCAGCGCCAACCCCTTCTCCACTCGTCCCGGCCGCAGGTCGAGCAGGTTGAAGGCATTGGTGGCGAGGATCAGCAGCGCGACGTCGGCGAGGTAGCGCCATGACTCGAGCCCGCGCCCGGAGACGACGTAGGCGGCGAGCGCCAGCGCCCCAAGCGCCTTCACCGCCCCGGTCGAGAGACTGCCTTCGCGCAGCGCTCGCGCATGCCCGCGCCAGCCGCGCGGCGCCGCCGCTGTCTCACCGCGTCCCAGCGAGTCGTCGAGGAAGCCAAGAAATGCGACGCCGAGTAGATAGGGCATCCACTGCCGCAGATCGGGTGCGAGCAGATCGAGGTCGGCACGATCGTCGAGAAAGGCGAGTGGCGCCAGGGCGACGAGAGCCGCTGTCGCCAGCACCGCGCCAAGCGGAAAGGCGAGGCGGGCAGTGCGGTAGTTCTCCCGCACCAGGCCGGCATCGAACAACCCCCGTATGCCCGCCGGGGCGACGAGCAGGGCGACGGCGATCGCGACCGGGAAGCCGATCCAGGTCACAGGGCATCCATCTGTTAGCGCGACTCCGCCGGCGGCAGCAGATCAGGCAGCAGGCGGTCGGCCGAGCCCCTGACGCCGAAGCTGCCCTCGGCGCCGAGCAGGCCGAAGATCAGCGCCACCTGGCCGGCAGGCATCTCCACGTCGTCGACGCTGGCAAGGTCGTTTCCGCTGAAGAAGGAGACCGAGGAGGTTTCGTCGGTCGATGTCTCGACTCCCACTGCCGGCGTGCGGGTGCCCTCGATGCCGCTCATCAGCGCCGCTTCGAGCTCGCTCGCGGTCGAGCGCTGCTCGGTCCCCATCTCTTCGGGCACGTCGCGGACGACGATGACGCCGTCGAGGGCGCCGAAGTTGCCGCTCGCCCGCGAGAAGAGGTGATTGCGTACGCCTTCAAGCAGGGTGCCGCCGCGGACGATCTGACGTCCGACGCCGACGCCGAAAGCGGTCAGCGTCTCGCCGTTGCGCCTGATGTCGGCCAGGCGGGTCTTGGCGAGGTCGGCGGAGATCGCACGAAGGTCGACTGGCTCGCGCACCACCCCGATTCCGACCAGGCGCGCCCCGGTCGGGCCGAGCGCCTCCTCGATCGCCGCTGACGTATCTCCGGAGAGGTCGCCGATCGCGACGACTCCGATTCGCCTGCCCTCGAGGCGGTCACGCACCAACGCCGGGTAGACGCGACCGGCGAACTCGTCGGAGCGGTCCAGCTTGCCGCTCAGCTCGTCGGCCCGCTCGCGTTCGTCCTGGAGGTTGCCGGTGAGGCTGCGCTCGAGGTCCTTGCGGGTGTTGTTCAGCGCGTCGCCGCCGAACTCGGCGCCAATCAGGATGCCGATCGCGAGAGCGAGGAAGACGGCGACCAGCGAGATCGCGTGATATCGAGCGCTGTAACCCATCGGCGGCCCGGAAGGCTAGATGCTCGCCTGCCCGCGCACTAAACCCCGAGCCAGATCTTGATCTTCAGCCAGATCAGCTCGACCAGGTCACTGAGCGCCGGCGAGGTGATCACGACGATCGCCAAGAGGACCATGAAGGCCGCGAAGAAGAGGGCCAGCGGGCCGAATGGCGAGCTCGGGTTGTAGAGCCGGCTCACCCCCTTCGCGTCGACCAGCTTCTCGCCGATCCGCAGGCGGGTCAGGAAGGTCGAGGACATGCCGCCGCGCTTGCGGTCGAGGAACTCGATCAGGTTGAAGTGGGCGCCGACGCTGACGATCAGCGCCGCGCCCTTCTCGAAGGCGAGCAGCATCGCGACGTCCTCGCTGGTGCCGGCAGCGGGCAGCAGGGTGTGCTCGAGGCCCATCTCGAGCAGGCGCTGGTGGCCGGGGGCGCGCCCGTCGGGATAGGCGTGGACGATCAGCTCCGCCCCGCAGCGCAGGGCCTCGTCGCCGGCGGAGTCCATGTCGCCGACGATCATGTCGGGCTTCATCCCCGCCTCCAGCACCCCGTTGGCGCCGCCGTCGACGGCGACGATCAGCGGCCGCACGTCACGGATGTAGGCGCGCAGGGCCTTGAGGTCGCGACGGTGGCGGTCGCCGCGGACGACGATCAGGACGTGGCGATCGCGGAAGTTGGCCCGGGTCGGTGGGAACTCGATGCTGCCGGTCAGCAGGTCGGTCTCCTGGCGCACGTGCGCGACGGTGTTCTCGGCGAATTCGGCGAGCGCCTCGTCGACCCGCTCGAGCTGCTCGTCGCGCTGCCGTTCAAGTTCCTCCACCCCGAGGGCCCGGCCGCGCATCAGCTCGCGCCCACCGACGAGGATCGCTCCCGATGCGATCGTGATCCGGTCGCCGTCGCCGAGCAGCTCGAAGGGATCCCCCTCCTCGACGTCGACCAGCCTCACCCCGGCCTGGGCCAGCAGCAGCGGGCCGGCGTTGGGATAGCGACCGTCGGAGGAAGGCGAGGCGTTGATCACGGTCCCGACGCCGCTGGCGATCAGCTCCTCGGCCGCGATTCGGTCGATGTTGACGTGGTCGATGACGGCCACGTCACCGGGGACAAGTCGCCGCACGAGGTGCTTGGTGCGACGGCCGAGCCGCACCGTGCCTTCGATCGCCTCGGCCGACGACGCCCCGTTACGGCGTGTGAGCAGCGCAGGGAGGCGACGGCGACTGTCGGTAGCCACCGGTGCAGGTTAACCGCCCTGGCAAGCGGCTCAAAGCCGCTCAGGCAGCGGCGAGCAGCTCGCGAGCGTGGCGGGTGGCGGCGTCGTCGGAGCGCTCGCCACCGAGCATGCGGCGGATCTCCTCGACGACCTCCTCGCCGTCGAGGCGGCGCACGCTGGCGCTGGCGCGCTCGCCGGAGAGGTCCTTCTCCAGCGTGAAGTGAGTCCCGGCCAGCGAGGCGACCTGGGGAAGGTGGGTGATGCAGAGGACCTGACGGCCCTCGCCGAGAGCGCGCAGCCGCTCGCCGACGGCACGCGCGGTCTTGCCCGCCGACGCCGGCATCGATCTCGTCGAAGACCAGCGTGCCGGCTCCCGCGCCACCGCCGAAGCCGCTCAGGGCCAGCATCACTCGCGAGAGCTCGCCTCCCGATGCCGCGTCGCGCAACGGCGCCGGCTCCAAGCCCGGGATTCGGCGCCAGCTTCAGCTCGACCGTCTCGGCACCACCCATGCCGAAGCCGTCGAGGTGCGCCGCCAGCACGACCTCGAGCCGCGCACCCGGCATCGCCAGTCGCTCCAGCTCCTCGGCCACCTCGCGCTCCAGCGGGGGCGCCGCTTTGGCCCGCCCCTTGCCGAGCTTGGCGCCGAGCTTGGTCCGGCGCGCTTCGGTCTCGGCCAAGCGCGACCTCGACCTCCGCCCAGCGCTCCTCCGCGTTCTCCAGACGGACAATCTCAACCCGGCAGTGCTCCGCGTGGGCAAGGACCGAATCGATGCTGCCGCCGTGCTTGCGCTGCAGGCGGTCGAGAGCCTCGAGGCGCTCTTCGATTGCGGCGAGGCGCCCCGGATCCGCCTCCAGGCCATCGAGATAGTCGCGCAGCTCGCCGGCGACGTCGCCCAGCTCGATCGCGAGGGCGCCGATCCGCGCCGCGAGCGCGTCGAGGCCGGCATCGACCCCACCCACGCCCTGCAGCAGCGCTTCGGCCTGCGCCAGGGCGCCGACCGCCCCGCCACCATCCTCGTCGGCGCCGATCGTGGCCGCCTGGGCGCCGGCCGCCGCCTCGCGCAAGCCCTCGGCGTGATGCAGCCGCTCACGCTCGCTGGCCAAGCCGGCCGCCTCCGTCGGGTCGGGCGCCACCTCCTCGATCTCGGCAGAGCTCGTAGCGATGGAGATCGAGGTCGCGCTCCCGCGAGCCATCGCGCTCGCGCAGCTCCTCCAGCTCCGCCGCCAAGCTGCAGGCAATCCCGGTGGGCCGCCCGGTAGCTCCTCGCGCAGCTCCAGATGAGCCTGCCCGGCGAAGCCGTCCAGCACCTCCATCTGCGCCGAGGAGATCGTCAGCTTGCGGTGCTCGTGCTGACCGTAGAAGGCGAGCAGCCGGCCGCCGAGCAGCTTCAGGTCCGACGCAGACGCGGCGCGCCCGGCGACGAAGGCACTCGTCCGTCCACTCGCCGAGACCCGCCGCCCGAGAACGACCTCGTCGGCATCCTCCGGCAGCCGCTCGGCGATCTCGGCCATCTCGGGCTCCTCCGAGCAATCCCTCTGGCAGGTCGAAGACACCCTCGACCCATGCCTCCTCAGCGCCGGGCCGAACGATCTGCGGCCGCGCCTTGCCGCCCATGAGCGAGATCAAGCGAGTGGGCGAGCACCGTCTTCCCCGCTCCGGTCTCGCCCGTGATCGCGTTGAGCCCCTCGCCGAGCCGCAATTCGGCTCGCTCGATCAGCAGCAGGTTCTCGATCCGAAGCTCTCGTAGCACGATCCCTCTAGTACCAGAGGGGCGGACCGACCGTTCCTCGGGGGCGCGAGCAGGGGCTCGCTAACTCTTGCGAGGGGTGGAGATTGCTGGCGCCCGAGCGCGGGCTGCGAAGAGCTACAAGACGCTTCGCCTGCCTGCTCGCGCCCGATCGATCCGGGACAGCGTTCGTCAGCGGGAACGGGCTTCGCTGTGGCCTCGTCTTCGGAGCTTGTGCGGCTGCTGGACGAAGTCTCTGGATCGTACGAGCGCGAAGCCCAGCGCCGCGCCGACGAAGGACAGGATGGCGGCGATCAGGATGATCTCGTTGAAGGCGCTGACGAAGGCGACGTCGGAGGCGTGGACGACCTCCGGGCGAATCCGGGCGGGGGTCACCGCCGCCGGCCGCTCGCGAGCCGCCCGAGGCGACGATTTCGCCAAGCCCACTCGGCGCGTGCGGCAGCAGTTCGGAGATCTTCGAGTTGACGCTCGACTGGAAGACCGCCCCGAGCCCGGCGACGCCGGTCGCGATCCCGACCTGGCGGAAGGTGGTGTTGATCCCCGAGCCCATGCCGGACTTCTCGACCGGGACGACGGCGATCGCCGCCTGCCCGATACCGGGATTGGTGATGCCGATGCCGATGCCGGCGACGAGGAAGCCGGCGAGCAGCGTCGTCCAGCTCGAGCTCGGGCGAGACGCCGTGCATCAGCAGCAGGCCGACGCCGACCGTGGCGAGGCCGACGCCGAGCAGGACGCGGATCGGGATCCTGTTCGAAAGCGCGCCGGAGATCGGCGCGACGATGAAGCCGAGCACGGTCAGCGGCAGGAAGCGCAGGCCCGCCTCGAGCGGCGAGAAGTCGAGCACTCCCTGCATGTAGATGGTCAGGTAGAGGAACATCGCGAACATCCCCGCCGAGAGGCCGAAGGCGACGGCGGAGACGCCGTTGAAGGCCGACTTGCGGAAGAGCGAGAGGTCGAGCATCGGGTGCTTGGCGCGGAGCTCGATCGCGACGAAGGCCGAGAGCAGGACCGCGGCGCCGATCAGGCAGGAGAGGATCAGGGCGCTGCCCCAGCCCTCGGGATTGCCGCGGATCAAGCCGAAGATCAGCAGGAAGAGGGCCAGCGAGAAGGTGACGAGCCCGGGCACGTCGATCGGTTCCGGGTCTTTGGCGAAGACGTTGACGATCTTGCGCTCGGTCAGGACCATCGCCGCGATCCCGATCGGCACGTTGACGAAGAAGATCCACTCCCAGCCGAGGCTCTCGGTGATCACACCGCCGACCAGCGGCCCGACCGCGACCGCGCCGCCGACCGTCGCCCCCCAGACGCCGAACGCCGTCGCCCGGTCCTTGCCGTGGAACTCCTGGCCGATCAGGGCCAGCGAGGTGGCGAACATCCCCGCCCCGCCGACGCCCTGCAGCCCGCGGGCCAGGTTGAGCAGGGTCGGGTCGTTGGCGATGCCGCAGAGGAACGAGGCGAAGGTGAAGATCCCGAAGCCGATCGTGAAGACCCGCCGGCGCCCCAGCCGGTCGCCCAGCGAGCCAGCGGTGAGCAGGAAGGCGGCAAGCGTCAGCGAGTAGGCATCGACGACCCACTGCAGGCTGGAGAGGCTGGCGTGGAGTTCACGCTGGATGTCGGGCAGGGCGACGTTGACGACGGTCACGTCGAGCAACAACATGAACGTCGCGATCGAGACGAGGACGAGGGTCCACCACTTGCGCTCCATGCGGCAAACCCTAGAGAACTGGCCTGCTCGGCCGAGAGGCCTGTCCCTAGACCGCTAGGTGGCCGAACTTCTCCCGTATGCGGTGGTAGAAGCTCGTGCCCGGGAGCTGGGCCAGGCAGCCCACCGCATCGACGAAGCGTACGTCTAGGGCGGCGCCCGGGTGAGAGCGCCCGGCGTGGGCGCCGTCGACCGCGACGTCGACCGGCTCGCGTCCAGCCGCGTTGCCGACGGTGAGGACGTCGCTCGGGGCGACGACCAGGGCGCGCGCGGTCAGCGAGTGCGGCGAGATGTAGCTGACCACGTAGCCCTTCACGCCCCAGGCCAGGATCGGGCCCTGGTTGGCGAGGTTGTAGCCGGTCGAGCCGGCCGGGGTGGCGGCGACGAGGCCGTCGCAGCGCACGTTGCCCACCTCCTCGCCGGCGATCCGGTAGCTGAGCTCGGCGACGCGGTCCTCGGGGCGGCGGCTGAAGCTGACGTCGTTGAAGGCGAAGCGCTCCTCGCCGTCGATCTCGACCGCCAGCGCCGGCAGGTCGATCGTCTCGGTCTCTCCGGCCAGAGCGCGCCGGATCCCCTGCCTCGGCCTCGTCGCGCTCGACCGCGGCGAGGAAGCCGACGGTGCCGAAGTTGACGCCGAAGACGGGAACGCCGGTGCGGGCGAAGCGGCGCAGCGCGTAGAGGATCGAGCCGTCGCCGCCGAGCACGAGGCAGAGGTCGGGATCGGCCGGCAGCTGACTCGACCTGCTCGACGCCGGCGGCCGCATGGTTGTGCTTGGCGATCTCCTCGCCGGTGGCGACCAGGCGCCAGCCGGCCTCGCGCGGCGACGGCGGTGGCGATCGCGACCGCCTCCGTCGCCGCCGGCGGGTGCGAGTGGGTGATCAGCGCAGCGGTCTTCATCGCTCTGGCTCCGCCTCGGCGATCGCCGCCTCCAGGTCGGTCGACTTCGGCGCCGCTGCCGCCGCACCAGACGAAGGTCTCACGATTGCCCTTCGGCCCGGGCAGGCCCGAGGAGGCGAAGCCGCGAATCGGCAGGCCCAGCTCGCGAGCGGCCAGCGCCACGCCGAGGATCGCCTCGCGCCGGTCGCCGAGGTCGCGGACGACGCCCCTGCCGACCCGCTCGCGCCCCAGCTCGAACTGCGGCTTGACCATCGCCAGCACCTCGCCGTCCGGCGCCAGGCAGCGGGCGACGGCCGGCAGGATCTTGGCCAGCGAGATGAAGGAGACGTCGATCGTGGCCAGGCCGGGCTACGAAGGGCAGGTCGGCGGGCAGCAGCTCGCGCGCGTTGAGCCGCTCGATCACGGTCACCCGCGGGTCCTCGCGCAGGCTGCACGTCGATCTGCCCGTAGGCGACATCGACCGCGGCCACCCGCGCCGCGCCCCGCTGCAGCATGCAGTCGGTGAAGCCGCCGGTCGAGGCGCCGACGTCGAGGCAGTCGCGCCCGGCAACGTCGATGCCGAGCGCCTCAAGCGCGTTGTCGAGCTTGATCCCGCCGCGCGAGACGAAACGCGGCCCCTCGGCGACGATCAGCGCCGCCTCGGGCTCGACCAGCTGGCTCGGCCGCAGCGCGACCGGCCCATCGCGGCCGACGCGCACGGCGCCGGCCCGCACCGCGCCCGCCGCGGCCGTGCGCGAGGGAAACAGGCCCCGCTCGGCCAGAACCGCGTCTATTCGCCGCGCCTTCGTCATCCGCCGGAAACGGTACGCCGCGCCCTGGCCAACGGCCGTTCGCAGGCGCCAGCTACAGCTTTTTAACCACGCTTTGGCTTGAGCTGATTCTCCTGCGGGTAGAAGCCTGGCAGGGACTCGGGCGCGCAAAGCGTCTGTGATCCCACTCACACACAAATCGCACATACGTTCGTACGCTGTTCAAGGATTCGCAGAGGACAACCGATAAGGGGCAGAACAAAAAGACTTTTTGGCTGGGTTCGGAGTCGCCCATATGGCTCTCATCGCTTCCCACGATGACTTGCCCGCGACTCATCAAAGGGCCCACCTACCTCCCACGGATCCACATATATAGAGATACATATCTCTCCTCCCTGTAGTAACCCCAGAACTCGCCTCGGCTCCCCGCCGGGGCGTTTTCTGTTGTGGGGCTGAGATTGCGGACCCGGCGACCGATCTCTTGATCCTGGGGGTAGCCGGCGGACTCCCAGAACGCTCCGGCTGTGTCGTCCTCGAAGGCGACCAGGGCGGTTATTCGACGGACGCCGCGGCTGCGCAGATAGTCCTCACCGGCCCGGGTCAGTGCGAGCCCAATGCCTTCCCGCCGATGTTTTTCGTGAACAGTGAGCCGGTACATGTTGCCTCGCCACCCGTCCCAGCCGGCGATCAGAGCGCCGACAATCTCATTGCCGCGCTCGGCAACCAGAAGCGCAGCCGGGGAATCAGCAATCAGGC
Organism: uncultured Solirubrobacterales bacterium; assembly: GCA_963718775.1. GTDB lineage: Bacteria > Actinomycetota > Thermoleophilia > Solirubrobacterales > 70-9 > VRUE01. Next base: position 263,907 of record OY970377.1, read on the forward strand.
GCTCGACGTCGTCGAGATGGTCTGTCCTAGATGCGTGCTCGCTCCGCGCCTGCGTCCAAAGCTCCAGAACCGCTTGCGCGTCCTCTGGCCGGCACCGACGTATGGAAATTCCCTCGCCAGTCAAGTCGGCATGACCTAGGCAACAACATGCCCGCCGACTGGCACGTAGTGCTCCAGCTCGGCGCCCCGGCCCAAGGCAAAGGGCACGCCCTCGTCGGCGAGCTTGACCACCTCGGCGTAGGTGTTGCCGGCTGCTGACCAGCCCTCTACGTCGGGCGACTCGGCCCACCAACCGTCGGCTTGGTGGTGATAGATGATGCGCACGGTCTCCATTCGATCCTCCCGCTCAGAGTAGCTTCCGGGCCTCGTCCTCGCCAAGTCCGACCTCCGAGCCTGGATAATGCCCGCGTGACGCGGCGGTGGGGACTGATTGCATCGGGGATCGCGACGGTGATCCTGCTCTTGGCTATGTCGCCTGCCGAGCAGCGGATGAAGGACAGCGGCGGGCCGGGGATGGTGCCTTTCGAGCTGACCGGCGGCCAGGATCGGGCCGACGAGATCCTTGCCGAATGGGGTGAGGACGGCCAGGACGCTGCGCGCGAGTCGCTCTGGATCGACTTCGGCTTCCTGCTCGCCTACGGGACCTTCCTCAGCCTCGCCCTCGCTGCATCGCGCGATCTGGCCAGGGAACGAGACTGGCGCCGACTTGCCGCGATCGGCGGGGCCATCGTCTCCTTCGGCGCGCTTGGCGCCGGCTTCGACGCGCTCGAGAACATCTGCCTGCTGCTCACCATCGAGGGCTGCCGGGGCAGCCTTTCCCCTGCTGGCGACGATCTTCGCCTCCTGCAAGTTCATCCTCCTCACCGTGGCGATCGTCTATCTGCTGGTCTGCCTGGCCATGCGGCTGGGCAAGCGTGGCTCAGTCGCCCAGGCCTCCTAAGCCCAGACCGGCGTTCTGTCCCGGGACTCAGGCCACAAGCTCCTCCGTCTCACCCAATTCCAAAGGTCTCGTCCTCCATAGTCACGGGCTCGTCCTTCATAGCCATGGGCTTCCTGATCGCCGTGTACTCAAACGAAGGCGTCGAGCCAACGGGCCCGTCGAAGAGAAATTCGTGATTCCGTATTGCATCCAACTCAGGCGTCCTGGTCTTCTTCACCGCGATGCCAATCTCGGCGCCCTTCTCAGATGCCGCTTCGCCGGCAACCTGAATGTCGGCGACCTCCAACGGCCCGGCCAGTCGGCTGTTGGCAGCCACTTGCTCGACAGCTTCCGCGGCTCCGCCGAAGAGGCCGTCTCGGAGCGCATGCCGGGCCCTCTCCCCCATCGCGGATTCCTGCCAGGCATCCTTCACGGTGCCTCCGAGAAGGTTCTCGAGAACGCGGGCTGCCAGATACGCGGCGCCCAGTCCGACCACCACGATGAGGCTGCCGCTTGCGAGCGCCGAGACCTGGCTAAGGGAATGCGCCGCCGGCCGGCGAGACATCTTGGCGAGCGCCGCCATGCGCTGCTCGGTTGGAACCTCGAGCGCCGCCATGAAGCGCCAGGAGGCCCGTTCGGCAACGACCTCTGCAACCTCGTCGCAGAAACGAGAGAAGGCAACCAGGTCAGCTGTCGAAATCCCGATCTTTTCACCGCTCGGGCCGACGACCTGCTCGGCATCGAGATGAAACCTCAACCATGCAACGTCGTTGTCTCCCACGTGATCGCCCCTCCTCGTTTGCCGGATCCGGACGGACCCTAGTGAGGCAACTTTGATCGATCAATACACCTTTGACCAGAGCGGACTGGTCGTCTGCTCGAATCAGATCGGCGCCCAGCCAGCGGGGCGCCGCACGTAAAGGCCGAGGCCGTGGCAGTTGTCGAGCGGGCCGCGGACCTCGTCGTAGATGGCGCCGAAGGCGAAATGCTCTTCGCCGCCGGCTACGCGCTTGGCGAAAGCGACGAGGTCGAGGAACTCCAGTTCGGAGAGTCGCTCGGGGGCCACATTGAGGAAATGGCGGAATCCGGAGGCGTAAAGCTCGCACCAATTCGCGCGTGTGACTTCCAATTCAGGCACGTCGCCGCAACTCCCAAGCCATACTTGAGTTCGAGTCTATAGACCGGGGCAACCTTGGCGGGAAGCGTCCTTATGGATGGCTCCCCGCAGCGAACCCCAACCCGCGCTTGGCCAGGCAATTCGCCGCCTGCAGCAAGGAACGCGAGCTCAGCCAGGAGGCACTCGGGCACCTGGCCGAGATCCACCCGACCTGGATCTCCCACATCGAGTCGGGGCGGACAAATCCGGCCTGGGGAACCGTGCGCCGCATCGCCACCGTCTTCGAGGTGCGCACTCTCAGAGATCGTGCTGCTGGCCGAGAGCCTCGCCGAGGACGACGAGACCAAAGACGACGAGCCTCAGCCTCAGGAGCCATCGTGACACCGCGACGCGGTGCTCTCGGCACCGGCGCGGTAACGCAGTAGATCCACGAGGCTCCCTACCTGCGGACCCACATACATAGAGATGTCTCTCCTCCCTCAAGTAACCCCAGAAGAGACGACCGGCAGGCTAACCGATTGAGCGCATTGGTGCAAGCCCAAATTTTGGGGCTTTTGGCGAGCTCAGCTCAGGGCGGGCTCGCCGGAGCGCAGCGCGGCGAGCACGCGCTCGGCGACCGCATCGCCGGTGAGGCCGACCTCCTCGCGCAGCAGCGCCGGCTTGCCGTGGGTGACGTAGCGATCGGGGAGGCCGACGCGCAGGACCCGGGCGCGCTCCTCGGTGCGATCGGCGAAAGCGTCCTCGAGGTGCTCGAGCACCGCCGAGCCGAAACCGCCGGGCAGCACGTTCTCCTCGATCGTCACCACCAGGTCGTGCTCGAGCGCCAGCCGCTCGAGCAGCTCGCGCGTCGAGCGGCTTGACGAAGCGGGCGTCGGCGACGGTCGCATCGAGGTCGTGGCCGGCGAGGATCTCCGCGGCGTCCAGCGCCACCGAGACGCCGTAGCCGTAGCCGAGCAGCGCCACCCGCTCGCCCTCGCTAAGCAGCTCGCCGGTCCCGATCGGGATCTCCTCCGCCTCGCTCGGCAGCTCGACGCCCTCGGCCGCACCGCGCGGGTAGCGCAGCGCCGCCGGGCCGTCGTGGGCGACCGCCGTGCGCAGCATGTGGACCAGCATCGCCTCGTCGCGCGGCGCCATCACGACGACGTTGGGGATCGGGCGGAAGTAGGAGACGTCGAAGACGCCGTGGTGGGTCGGGCCGTCGTCGCCGACCAGGCCGGCTCGGTCCATCGCGAAGGTGACGTCGAGCTCCTGCAGGCAGACGTCGTGGATGATCTGGTCGTAGGCGCGCTGCAGGAAGGTCGAGTAGATCGCGCAGACCGGCTTCGCCCCCTGGATCGCCAGCCCCGAGGCGAGCAGGACCGCGTTCTGCTCGGCGATGCCGACGTCGTAGTACTGCTCGGGCACCTCGTCGGCGAGCTTCTGCAGGCCGGTCCCCCCCGCCATCGCCGCGGTGATCCCGATCACGCGCTTGTCGCGCTGCGCCTCGGCGACCATCGCGTCGGCGAAGACCTGCGTGTACTGCGGCGGCGCGCTCGGCGCCGGCGGCGTCTCGAGCCGCTCCGGCGCGATCGCCTCGGGCGAGTCGGACTCCTGCACCGCCACCGGCTTCGGCGCCGGGGCGCCGTTGACGATGCTCTTCGGCTTGGCGGCGTGCCATTTCTCCATGCCCTCGAGGCCGCCCTCCTCGGCCGGCGAGAAGCCCTTGCCCTTGACCGTGTGGATGTGGACGATCACCGGACGGTCGGCGTCGAAGGCCTCGCGCAGGGCCTCGCGCAGGGCGTGCACGTCGTGGCCGTCGATCACGCCCATGTAGGCGAGGTCGAGCTCCTCGAAGAAGAGACCGGGCGCCCAGTAGGCCTTGATCGCCGACTTGATCTCCGGCCCCAGCCGTTCGATCCGCTTGCCGAGGCCGAGCGGCAGCTTGGTCAGCCGGTCCTCGACCCCCTCGCGGGCGTGGAAGAGCCGCGGGTTGAGGCGGACCCGGTTGAAGTAGCGCGAGAGCGCCCCGACGTTGGGTGAGATCGACATGCCGTTGTCGTTGAGGACGATCACGACCGGCGTCTGCAGGCCGCCCGCCGCGTGCAGGGCCTCGTAGGCGACGCCGCCGGTCAGCGCCCCGTCGCCGATCACGGCGGCGACCTTGCCGTCCTCGCCGATCCCCTTGCGCATCGCCTCCTTGAGGCCGACCGCGTAGCCGATCGAGGTCGAGGCGTGGCCGGCGCCCATGATGTCGTGCTCGGACTCGAAGACCGAGCAGAACGGGGCCAGGCCGTCGTACTGGCGGATCGTCGGCAGGCCCTCGCGGCGGCCGGTGAGGATCTTGTGCGGGTAGGCCTGGTGGCCGACGTCCCAGAGCACCTTGTCGCGGGGCGAGTCGAGCAGGCTGTGCAGCGCCACCGCCAGCTCGCAGGTGCCGAGGTTGGCGCCGAAGTGGCCGCCGATCTCGCCGATCGTGTCGATGATGTAGGTGCGCATCTCCTGCGCGACCTGCTGCAGCTGCGCATCGTCGAGCCCGTGCAGGTCGGCGGGGCCGTCGATCCCGTCGAGCAGGCGCGCGGCGCCGTCCTCGTGCCGGGCTGGCTGTCCGTTGGCTGCGTGTCCGTTCTCTGTCATTCGTTCCTGGTGAAGATGTAGTCGGCGATCCGGCTCAGGTCGCCGGTCTCGCCGCTGGCCTCGGCCAGCGCCCCGGTCGCCTTGGCGTGCGACTCGGCGGCAAGCTGGCGCGCCCGCTCGAGGCCGAAGAGGCTGACGTAGGTGAGTTTTCCATGTCGCTCGTCGCTTCCATGGGGCTTGCCGAGCCGCTCGTCGCTTCCGGTCACGTCGAGAATGTCGTCGACGATCTGGAAGAGCACGCCCAGCTCGCTGGCGAACCGGCGAAAGGGGATTGTCTCAGGTTCGGCCAGTCCCTCGAGACGTCAGTACGACGCCGACGCTGGCGGCGATCAAGCCGGCCGGTCTTCAGCGCGTGCAGCGCCCGCAGGCCCTCGGCGTCGCGCTCCTCGACGGCGACGTCGACGTACTGGCCGCCGACCATGCCGTCGACGCCGGTGGCGGCGGTCAGCTCGCGCAGCGCCGCCAGCACCCGCGCCGGCTCGCCCGGCTGCTCGCAGAAGAGCCGCACCGCCTCGGCGAAGAGGCCGTCGCCGGCGAGGATCGCCACGTCCTCGCCGAACTTGACGTGGGAGGTCGGCTGGCCGCGCCGCAGCTCGTCGTCGTCCATCGCCGGCAGGTCGTCGTGGATCAGCGAGTAGGTGTGGATCAGCTCGACCGCGCAGGCGACCGGCAGGAAGCGCTCGGGCTCGGCGCCGAGCGCGCGAGCCGTGGCCAGCGCCAGCACCGGGCGCACCCGCTTGCCGCCGGCCAGCAGCGAGTAGCGCATCGCCTCCTGCGAGGCCGGCAGTCGGCTCGGGCGCCGGGAAGCGCAGCCGCTCCAACTCGGCGTCGACCAGCGCGCGCAGATCCTCCGGGTAGCTCACGGCTTCCGGTGCGCCTTATCCGGGACATAGGGGGAAAAAGCGCACCGGAAAGAGGCGCTCACTGCGCGGAGGCCTCGCCTTCGCGGATGCGCCGGTTGGCCTCCTCGACCGCCTCGGCGGAGAGCTCGGCGGCCTCGTGGGCCAGCTCGCCGGCGCGAGCGTCGTCGATCCCTCGCCCTCGAGCTCGCGGGCGATCGCGGTCAGGCGCTCGGAGATCTCGCGCAGCCGGCTCATCGCACTCCCTCGCGCTCGCGGGCGATCGCGCCGAGCACGCCGTTGACGAAGCCGGGCGCATCGGCGCCGCAGTACTCCTTGGCGATCTCGATCGCCTCGTCGATCGCCACCTCGGTCGGCACGTCGTCGCTGTGCTCGATCTCGTACAGCGCCACCCGCATCACGTTGCGCTCCAGCGGCGCGATCCGCTCCAGCTCCCAGCCCTTGGAGTGGGCGGCGATGGCCACGTCGAGCTCGTCGCGGTGCGCCTCCACCCCGGCCGCCAGCTCCTTCGTGAAGGGACGCGACTCGGCAACCAGCTCCTCGAGCGGACGGCCGGTGACATCGCGCTGGTAACAGGCGAAGACGGCATCGCGGCGTTGATCGGACCTACGCATGGACGCTCATTCTCGCGCTTTCTTCGGTCGGGCCAAGAACGGCGGTCTTAAGCCCGCGAGACGTACTCGCCGCTGCGCGTGTCGACCCGGATCGTCTCGCCCTCCTCGATGAAGAGCGGCACCTGCACAGTCACGCCCGACTCGAGCGTCGCCGCCTTGCTGCCGCCTCCCGAGGCGGTGTCGCCCTTCACGCCAGGCTCGGTCTGGGTCACCTTCATGTCGATCGCGCCCGCCACCTGCACGTCGCTGGGCCGCTCGTCGACGAAGAGCACATCGACCTCGGCGTTGGGCAGCACCCAGCGCATCGCCTCACCGGCGACGTCGCGGGAAATCTCGATCTGCTCGTAGTCCCGCGTGTCCATGAAGACCGCCGCCTCGCCGGAGTCGTAGAGGTACTGCATCTTGCGCGACTCGGTCCGCACCGGGCGGAACTTCTCGCCAGCGCGGAACGTCTTGTCCTGGACCGTGCCGTCCTCGATCTTGCGCAGCTTGGTGCGCACGAACGCCCCGCCCTTGCCGGGCTTGACGTGCTGGAACTCGATGATCCGGAAGATCTTCCCGTCGATCTCGATGTGCGAGCCATTGCGAAATTCGTTGGTGCTGATCACGGCCGCGAATCCTAGAGAACTGGAGGAGGAACAAACGAGGCCCTAGACTGTTAAAGGTCAGGGAATGAAGGGGACTCTTCGAATCGCCGTCTTGATCGCTGCCGTGACGCTGCTCGTCGCGACAGGCGCCCGTGCCGAGGAAGGCGTGCCCAGCCGCGCCGAATACGTCGCCCAGGTCGACCCGATCTGCGAAGCGAACACGCTCGCCAACAAACGGATCCTCAAGAACGTCCGCGAGAAGGCGCGCAACGACAAGACGATGAAGCAGGCCGGCGCTCAGTTCACCCAGGCGTCGGCGGCGTTCGGCAAGACGATCGACAAGATCGCCACGGTGCCGCGCCCGCCCGCCGACGACGCCCGCCTGCTCAAGTGGTTCGACCAGCTGCGCATCGTGCAGTCGAAGCTCGGCAAGCTCGGCAAGGCGCTCAAGGAAGAAGACGAAATCAAGGCGGCCCACGAACAGATCCGGGTCGAACGCGCCAGCAACGCCGCCAACAACGTCGGCTTCATCTTCGAATTCCACTACTGCCGGATCACCCCCGGCCGCTTCCTCTAACCCTGAGAGCGCGCTTCCTCGGCGGTGCTGGTGGTGAGGCTCGAGGCCGCTCCTCCCGAAAGGACGCGACGAACCAGGCGCGGTGCGAGGATGCGAGAAATCGCGGCGAGGGCGTAGGGACGCGGCACGTAGCGCTCCGCCTTGCCACCGGGGCCGACCTCGACGATCGCCTCGGCGACGCGCTCGGGCTTGGAGACGATCCAGCGGGTCAGCGCTTTCGCGCGCAACTCCGCCGCCGGAAAGCCCTCGGTAGCGATGAAGCCGGGCAGGACCATGCCGACGTGGACGCCGTACGGGCGCTCCTCGCCGTAGAGCGAGTCGTTCCAGCCGATCAGGGCGAACTTGCTCGCCGAGTAGGCGCCAGTGCGGGCGCGCGAGACCCGACCGGCGGTGCTGGCAACGTTGACGATCGCACTCGGCGTCGAGGCGCGCAGGGCCGGCAGCAGCGCCTCGGTAAGGCGGACGACAGCGTCGAAATTGAGCTCCATGTGGCGCTGGACGTTGGCGTAGCCGCTCTCCGCGAAACTGCCCCGCCAGGAGGCGCCGGCGTTGTTGACCAACAAGGTCAGGCGGCCGCCCCGCTCGGCGACGTGGGCGCCGATGCGCTCGGGCGCATCGGCATCGGTGAGATCGACGGCGACGTAGGTCGCCTTGCAGGGAAGCGACTCGGCCAGCGCCCCCAGGCGCTCCTCGCGGCGGGCGACGAGGATCAGCTCGGCGCCGGGCTCGCGGGCGAGCCGCCGCGCGGTCGCCTCGCCAATACCGCTTGAGGCGCCGGTGATCAGGGCCACGGTTGCGCTCGTCGTCACCCTGGAAACGGTATTCGAATTCCCGTAACACAGACACCCCTTCGAATCGACATACTGCCCGCCTCGTGGCCGAAACCCCTGGACTACTCGACAAGCTCCTTCGCGCGCCCGGCCCTTCCGGCTACGAGGCGCCCGCTGCGGCGGTCTGGCGCGAGGAGGCATCCTTCGCCTCGCTCTCCACTGACGGCATCGGCTCCTCGGTTGCCCGCATCGGCGAGGCATCGCCGCTCCTCGCGGTCGTCGGGCACATCGACGAGATCGGCCTGGTGATCCGCCACATCGACGAGAAGGGCTTCCTCTGGTTCGGTGCGATAGGAGGATGGGACCCGCAGATCCTTGGCGGCCAGCGGGTCGAGGTGCAGGGACCAGCCGGGCCCGTGCTGGGCGTCGTCGGGCGCAAACCACTGCACCTGCTCGATGCCGAAGCGCGCAAGAAGGTCGTCGAGCTCAAAGGCATGCACATCGACATCGGCGCCACCGATCGCGACGAGGCAGCCGAGCTGGTCCGGGTAGGCGACCCGGTGGTGATCGCCGGCGAGCCGCTGCGCCTTGCCGGTGGGCGCACGATCTCCCGGGCGATGGACAACCGGCTGGGCGCCTATGTCGCCCTCGAGGCGCTGCGACGCTGCGATGAGCGCGATTCCCTGCAGGGAAGCTTCGCCGCGATCGCCGCGGTGCAGGAGGAGATCGGCCTCTTCGGCGCCCGCACCTCTGCCTTCGCGGTACGGCCCGACCTCGCCGTCGTCGTCGACGTCACCCACGCCACCGACGCGCCGGGTGTCGACGAAAAGGAGCTTGGCAGCCACGCGCTCGGCTCCGGGCCGGTGATCATCCGCGGCGCGACCCTCTCGCCGAAGGTCTTCGAGCTGCTCGTCGAGGCCGCCGAAGAGGCCGAAATCGAGCACACGATCGGCGCCACCGGCAACTCGACCGGCACCGACGCCGACGGCATCCAGTTCGCCCGCTCGGGCATCCCCACCGGACTCGTCTCGATCCCGCTGCGCTACATGCACTCGCCGGTCGAGATGGTCGACCTCGCCGACGTCGAGGCCACCGTCGAGCTGATCGCCGCCTTCGCGGCGCGCCTCGACGCCAACATTGATCTCAGCCGCTAGCGGCCGTCAGTTCGACATGAAGACCGTGTTGCGGCCATTTGCCTTCGCGAGATAAAGAGCCGCATCGGCCCTTGCGACCAGGTCGTCGGTGTTGACCACCTCCGACTTGGAGGCGGCGGCGCCGATGCTGATCGTCACCTCCACCCCGACCGGGCGTCGCGCGCGCACCGCCTTGCGCAGGCGCTCGGCGACCGCGACCGCGTCCTTCTTGCTGGCGCCGGGAAGGACAACGAGGATCTCCTCGCCGCCGATCCTGTAGATCGAGTCGCCGGCGCGCAGCACGGAGCGCATCGTGTAGGCGACGTCCTGCAGCACCGTGTCGCCGGCGGCGTGGCCGAGCTGGTCGTTGACCCGCTTGAAGTGATCGAGGTCGCAGAGCAGCAGGGCGTGCGAGAGCCCGTCCTTCTCGCTGCTCGGCTGGCCGTCGAGCTCGGCGAGGCGCTGCTCCAGCGCGTTGCGGTTGAAGAGGCCGGTCAGCGGGTCGAGGGTCGAGCGGCGTCGGTGGGCGCGGTCGGACTCGACCAGGGCGCCGGAAAGGATCACCGTGCTGAGGATCAACGCCACAGCCGCGATCAGCGTCTGGCTGTGGGCAGCTGCGCTGGCCGGGTCGATCGCGACCGTGCTGACCAGGAAGACGGCGAGCAGATAGGCGGTGCCAACGGCCATCCCCCAGGGATCGAAGCGAGCGCCGAGAGTGACGGCGGGCAGCGCGAACCACATCAGCATCGGGCTGGTCGGCCCACCGGTGGCGATCGCGGCGCCGGCGAGCAGCAGCGGCAGCGCCCCCCAAGCCGCCGCTACCCAAAGCCAGGGACGCGGGCTGGCCTGCATGAAGCGGTCGGCGACAACGAAGCCGCAGAAGCCGGCGGCAAGCGGCGCCAACCACAGCCAGCCGACCTCCGGTCCAGCTGAGGCGAGCGCCAGCGCCAGGATCGCGAAGCAGGCGGCGCGGTAGCGTCTCACCCGCTGCTCCATGTCCAGCAGGCGCTCGCGGCGCACCTCCTGGCGGATCCCGGCGAGGGACTCCGGCGAGTGCCCCGCATCGCGCTGGGCGCTGTCCAAAGCGTCTTTACGCCTGTTCGAAGTCGATGTCACGGTCGCCCATCGACTCCTCACCGCCCGGCGCTTAACTCTGCACTCGCGATGCCGCGCCGCTAGTCGACCAGCTGCAAGTCCCTGGGCAAGCCGCTGAGGTTGCGGTGGCCGTCTGCGGTGACGACGACTAGGTCCTCGATCCGCACGCCGAGCTCACCCGGCAGGTAGATGCCGGGCTCGATCGTCACGACTTCGCCGGCGGCGAGCAGATCCTCGGAGCGCGGCGAGACGTGCGGCTCCTCGTGCACCTCGAGGCCGACACCGTGACCGAGCCCGTGGCCGAAGCGCTCGCCGTGGCCGGCGGCGGCGATCAGGTCCCGGGCCACCTTGTCGACCGCCTCGGCCTTCTCGCCGGCCGCAACCGTCCCGAGCGCCGCTGCCTGCGCTTCGCGCACGGTCTCGAAGACCTCGCGGGCTCGCTCGCCGGGCTCGCCGGTCGCAAAGGTGCGGGTGCCGTCCGAGCAGTAGCCGTCGAGCTTCGCGCCCATGTCGAAGACGACCAGCTCGCCGCGGCCGATCTCACGCTCGCCCGGCTCGGCATGCGGCAGGGCGCCGTTGGGGCCGGCCGCGACGATCGTCGGGAAGGAGGGCTCGGCGCCCAGCTCGCGCATCCGCGCCTCGGCTGCCCGGGCCACATCGAGCTCGCTGCGACCGGCAAGGCCACGCTGCAACGACCAGCGCCAGATCTCATCGGCCAGCTCGGCGGCGCTCGCGATCGCCGCCAACTCCGCCTCGTCCTTGACCCGACGCAGCTTCTCCACCGTCCCCCCAGCAGCCTCCAGGACAACGCCCTCGGGCAGTTTCCCCTCCAGTTTCTTCAAGGTGCGGACCGCCATCTGATGGTCTTCGAAGCCCGTCTTGCCAACGAGGCGCTCGGCGATCCCGCCCAGCCAGTCGTCCTTGACCGTGACCACCTCCCAGCCGTCGACCTCGGCCTCGGCGCGCTCGGTGTAGCGGAAGTCGGTGAGGAAGACGCGCCTGTCGGCGCCGCAGACGCAGGCGCCGTTGGTGCCGCCGAAGCCGGTCAGGTAGTGGACGTTGACCAGGTTGGTGACGAGAAAGCAATCGAGCTCGCGCTCGGCGACCAATGCCGCGAGAAGGTCTCCGCGGCTCTGCATCAGGCGGAGCTCGTACCCAGCTCGGCGGCGAGCAACCCGAGCGCCTCGCGGTAACCGTCCGGGCCCTTGCCGCAGATCTTGGCCAACACGAGGCCATCGAAGACCGAGAGCTTGCGCCAGTCCTCGCGCGACTCCACATCGGAGAGGTGGACCTCGACGGACGGCAGGCCGGCGACGTCGAGCGCGTCGGCGATCGCGCGGCTGTAGTGCGACCAGGCGCCGGCGTTGACGAGAGACGAGTCGGCCAGCTCGGGCAGGCGGTGCATGTACTCGACGAACTCGCCCTCGGAATTGGTCTGGAAGAAGATCGTCTCCAGGCCCAGCTCCCGCGCCCAGCGCTCGACCTTGGTCTCCAGATCGCGCAGCGAGAGCCCGCCGTAGACCGCGGGATCGCGGCGATCGAGGATGTCGAAGTTGACGCCGTGCAGGACGGCGACACGGTTGTGGGCGGTGTTCACGAGTAGAGCTCCTCCACTGCGGCCCGCACCTTAGCCGCATCGACCAGCTCGCCATGGCGGGGCTGGCCGGGCTCGGAGAGAAGGACGAAGCCGACGCCGGCGGCGGTGCGCTTCTTGTCTCGCTGCAGTGCGGCGAGAATCGAGTCGACGTCGATCGTGGAGTCAAGCGCGACCGGCAGGCCGTGACGCGAGAGGATCGACTCGACCTCCTCTCGCAGGCTCGGCGCTTCGGAGATCCTCAGCGCCGCCAGCAGCCCGAGCCCGACCGCCTCGCCGTGGCGGTATCGCTCGTAACCGCTCGCAGCCTCGATCGCGTGGCCGACCGTGTGGCCGAGGTTGAGCACGGCGCGCTGGCCGGCATCGCGTTCGTCGGCGGCGACGACCTCGCACTTGTAGCGGGCGCAGGCGAAGACGAGGCCGGCGAGGGCCGCGGGGTCGAGGGCGCCCAGCTCGCGCACCTGCTCCCATAGCTCGCCGCCGGCAAGCAGGCCGGTCTTGAGCAGCTCGACGAAGCCGGCGGCGAGCTCCTCGGCGGGCAGCGTCGCCAAAGTCGAGGTGTCGGCGATCACCGCTGCCGGCAGGTGATAGGCGCCGGCGTAGTTCTTGCCCTCTGGCAGGTCGACACCGGTCTTGCCGCCGTAGGCCGAGTCGACCTGGGCGACCAGGGTGGTCGGCACCTGCACGACCGCTACGCCGCGCTGGTACGTATGGGCACAGAAGCCGGCCAGGTCGCCGACGACACCGCCGCCGAGAGCGACAATGTGATCCTCGCGAGTCATCCCGGCGCGAGCCAGCTCGCGCAAGACCCGCTCGGCCTCGGCCATCGTCTTGGAAGACTCGCCGGGCTCGACCTCGACCCGTCCCCCCAGTGGCTCCAGCCGATCCGCATAGAGCGCGTTCACGGCGCTGTCGGTGACACAGAAGCGTCGTCCTTCCAGGGGCCACAGCTCCCGTCCGAGTAGGCCGGGACCGACGAACACCGGGTACTCGCCGGAGGCGCTGGTCGCCCAGAGCATCTTCGTCTCCGCCGGCAGCTCCGAGAGCGCGATCAGCGAGGGCATCACTCTGTAGGCAAGTTCCCGGTTGCCCGGAGGCACGACCGCATCGGCGAGCGACTCGTAGAAAGGCAACCGCTCCTCCAGCAGGCGCTCCACGCCCTCGGCGCTGCTGGCAAGGGGACGGTCGCTGCGGGCGATCCGCCGCCAGGACTCCTGGGCGTCGACCTGGAGCCAGATGACGACGTGGCGGCCCAGCGCCTCGCGCACGCGCTCGGAGAGCACGCTGCCACCGCCGAGGGCGATCGCACCGCCGTCGGCCTGCTCGAGCAGCGAGCCGACCACCTCGGCCTCGCGGGCGCGGAACGCCTCCTCCCCGTCCTCCTCGAAAGCAACGGCGATCGGCTTGCCGAAGGACTCTGCCATCAGCTCGTCGATCTCGGTCGTCTCCAGCCCCGCCTCGTGGGCGGCAGCGAGCGCCGTCGACTTGCCGGCGCCCATGAAGCCGATGAAAACCAGGGAGGGCTTCACACTCAGCCCCTGAAATCGATGCGCTTCTTGTACGCCTCGACGGCAGCCAGCGCATCGTCGATGTGATCGCCACCGAACTTCTCGCGGTAGCAGCGCGCCAGGGTCAGGCAGACCATCGCCTCGGCGACGACGGCGGCGGCCGGCACGACGGTCGAGTCGGTGCGCTCGCGCAGGGCCTGCGCCGGCTCCTTGCTCTCGGTGTCGACCGAGCGCAGCGGCTTGGTCAAGGTCGAGATCGGCTTGATCGCGGCGCGCACCGAGAGCGGCAGACCATTGGTCATGCCACCCTCGAGGCCGCCGGCGTGATTGGTCTCGCGAAAGTAGCCACGCTCCTGCGACCAGAAGATCTCGTCGTGGGCCTCGGAGCCGGGCCGAGTGGCGACGTCCCAGGCCTCGCCGATCGAGACCCCCTTGACCGACTGGATCGAGGCGACGGCGCCGGCGAGGCGGCCATCGAGGCGGTCTTCCCAGGAGATGTGCGAGCCAAGGCCGGGGACGAGGCCGAAGACGCGCACCTCGAAGGTGCCGCCGAGGCTCTCGTTGGCCTTGCGCAGGCGGTTGATCTCAGCGACCATCGCCGCGCTCGCCTCGGCGTCGAGGCAACGCACCGGGTCATCGTCGACGCCGGCGAAGTCATCGGCGCCCAGATCTGGGCGCTCGGGCGCCTTGACCGAGGCGATCTGGGTGACATGGCTGTGGACGCTGACGCCAAGGGCGGTGAGAAAGCCGCGCGCGACCGAGCCGGCGGCGACACGGGCCGCCGTCTCACGAGCGCTGGCCCGCTCCAGCACGTTGCGGATGTCGTCATGGCCGTACTTCTGGGCGCCGACGAGATCGGCGTGGCCCGGGCGTGGCAGATGGACCTCGTCGACCTTGGCCTCGACCGGCCAGGGGTTCATCCGCTCCTCCCAGTTGGCGTAGTCGCGATTGGCGACGAGCACCGCGATCGGGCTGCCTAGGGTGCGGCCATGGCGCAGGCCGGAGCGGATCTCGACCGTGTCGGTCTCGATCTTCATCCGCCCACCACGGCCGTGGCCGAGCTGGCGCCGTGCCATGTCACGGTCGAGCGCCTCGCGCTCGAGGACGAGGCCGGCCGGCATCCCCTCGACGATCGCGACCAGGCCCGGCCCGTGCGACTCCCCTGCAGTTGTGAAGCGAAGCCCGCTCATACCGCGCAAGGCTATCGGCGGGCCGCGGCGCGCATCGCCTCGACCGGCGCCTCGCGGCCGGTCCAGAGCTCGAAGAGAGAGCGCTCCCTGCTGGACGAGAACCTCGATCCCGTCGACGACGATCGCCCCAGCTGCCTCGGCGGCGCGCAGCAAGGCGGTCGGCGCCTCGCCGTAGACCATGTCGACAACAGTCTGCTCCGCGGAGAAGCCGTCGGGCCGCAACGGCAGCTCATCGAACGGGTCCTCACCGGCGAGCCCGACCGAGGTCGAGTTGACGATCAGCTCGTAAGACGCCAGATCTGGCTCAGCGACCGGCTCCCCGCCTAGCTCCTCGCAGAGGTGCCGCGAGCGCAGCTCGGTGCGGTTCCAGACCGCGACCGCGGCGCCTTCGCGGACGAGGGCCCAGACGATCGCGCGTGCCGCGCCGCCGGCGCCGAGCACCAAGGCCCGCTTGCCGGCCGCGGAAGCCGGCAACGCCGCGAGCAGGCCGGCGGCGTCGGTGTTGTCGGCGCGGATCTCGTCGTCGGCGAAGACAAGCGTGTTGGCGGCGCCGATCTCGCGCGCCGTCTCCGAGAGCTCGTCGGCGACGCCGAGGGCCGCACCCTTGTGAGGAACGGTGACGTTGGCGCCGGCGAAGCCTTCGCGCAGCATCTCGCGCACTCTTGCCTCGAACGCGTCTGGGGCGACGTCGATCGCCTCATAGCTCCATTCGCCGTCCAGGCCCAGCTCGGCCAGGGCGGCGCTGTGCATTGCCGGCGAGCGCGAGTGGCCGACCGGGTGGCCGAGGACGGCGAGCCGTGGCACGGCCGCCTATTCCCCGCAGCTGTCGGGCGAGTTGCCGCCAGCCGCTTCGCGAGCCGAGTTGTAGCGTTCGACGTCGGCGAGGAATTCCGCTTCGGCCTTCGAGAAGGCGAGCTTGTTGCAGGCGCCGGGCTCGGCCACGTAGAAGAGATAGTCGGCCTTGGCCGGGTGGGCGGCGGCCTCGATCGAGGCGAGCCCGGGACTGTTGATCGGGCCTGGCGGCAGGCCGGTGTTGGTGCGCGTGTTGTAGGGCGAGTCTTCGGAGAGCTCCGATTCGGTCAAGGGCTGCGTGTAGTTGCCGGTCGCGAAGCGCGTCGTCGCATCGATCCCCAGCGGCATGCCTTCGCGCAAACGGTTGTAGATCACCGCCGCGACCAGCTTGCGCTGGCTCGCCAGGCCGGCCTCGTCCTCGACCATCGAGGCGATGATCAGCACGTCGTAGGTCGTCAGGTTCTTCGAGCGCGCGTAACCCATGTCGACGCCCTTGATCCGCCGCTTGAAGTCTTCGAGCTGCAGCTGAACCAGGCTGGCGATACCGGCGTGCTTCTTCAACTCGAAGGTATCCGGGAAGAGAAATCCCTCGAGATTCTTGGCGTCCTCGCCGCCGTACTTGGCGGGATCGAGGTAGATGGAGCGGATCGTCGCGTTCTCGTAGCTGCCGCGCAGGCCTTCCTGCTCGGCGATTTCAGAAGTCTGAGCGCGCGTGAGCCCCTCCGGGACCGTCACCGTGATCGTCCGCACGACGACCGGCGGTGGCGTGCTCTCGTGGAAGTGGCGGTAGGCGAATGCCGCGATCGCAGCGATTCCGAGGAAGATCGCAGCCAGGGCCAGGGCGACCCCGAGGCGGCGATTGCGCGAGCGTGGCGACTTGGGCTTCGGCGCCCTCTTGGCCTTGGGCGCCTTCTTGGGCTTGGGCGGCTTGGGCGGCGACGCCGCGGCGACGGGTCCCTCGCCCGAGCGCTTGGCCCGTCGCGCCTCGCGTTCCTTGCGTCGCTGCTCGCGCTCGGCCGCCGCGACGTCGTCAGTCATCGCCGCTTTCCTCGATGTCGCTTTCTTCGATCGCGGCGCGACCGGCCAGATAGGCCTGCAGCAGGTGCGCGGCGGCGAGCGAGTCGGGCGCGGCTGCGGCCCCTTCCCGCTTGCTCGTCTCGGCCATGCGGGTGGTCAGTCGCTCGTCGTAGGTCTCGACGGGGATGTCGAGGATCGCCTCCAGTTCCTTGCAGAAGGTGCGGGTGAGGGCCGCCTGGCTGCCTTCCTCGCCACTGAGATGAAGCGGCAGGCCGACGACCACCTGCTCGACCTCGTACTTGGCAACCAGGTCGGCGACCGAGCGCGCCTCGGAGGGCTCGATTACCGGCAGCGGCGTGGCCAGCGTGCCGCTCGGATCGGAGATCGCACAGCCCGTGCGGGCCGTGCCGTAGTCGAGGGCGAGGACGCGCAAGTCGCTATCCGGCCTTCTGCTCGATCAGGGACCGCGCCGCCGCCAGCGCCTCGTCGAGCTTGGCGGCGTCCTTGCCGCCCGCCTGGGCCATGTCGTCGCGACCGCCACCGCCACCGCCGACGATCGGCGCCGCCTCGCGGATCAGCTCGGCGGCCGAGAGCCCGCTCGCCACAGCGCCCTTGGAGACCAAAGCGACGAGGGCGACCTTGCCGCCGTCCGCCCCGCCGAGGACGACCGCCGAGTCGCCGCCGAGCTTCGACTGGACGCGATTGGCCAACTCGAGCAACTGCTTCTGGTCGGCCAGCGGCGCCTTCGCGGCGACCAGCTTCAGCTCGCCCGCGGCGGCCGCCTCGCCGACGAGGCGCTCCGCCTCCTCGCCAAGCAGCTGCTTCTGCGCTTGCTGCGCTCCCTTGCCGGCCTCTTCGAGCCGCTCGGCGGCGCGACGGGCGCCGCTGAGCGGATCCTGCGGCGAGCCGAGCAGGTCGCCGACCTCGTGGAGGCGCTCCTCGTGCTCGCGGAACCAGTCGATCGCCGCCGGGCCGCTGAGCGCCTCGATACGGCGCACGTTGGCGGCGCTGGAGCCCTCGGAGACGATCTTGAAGATGCCCACCTCGGCGGTGTTGGCGACGTGGGTGCCGCCGCAGAGCTCGCGCGAGACCTCCTCGACCTCGACCACGCGCACCCACTCGCCGTATTTCTCGCCGAAGAGCGCCATCGCGCCAAGGCGCTCGGCCTCGGCGCGCTCCATCTCCAGCCAGCGCACCGGGCGGCTCGCCTTGATCCACTCGTTGACGCGATCCTCTACGGCGCGCAGCTCCTCGGCGCCGAGCCCCTGGCCGTGGGTGAAGTCGAAGCGCAGCTTGTCCGGCCGCACCGCCGAGCCCGCCTGGTGAACGTGCGTGCCGAGCCGCTCGCGCAGCGCCGCGTGCAGGAGGTGCGTCGCGGTGTGATTGCGCATCGTCGCGTGGCGCGTCTCGCGGTCGACCGCGGCTTCGACGGCGGTCCCGGCATCGAGGCCGTCGCCCTGCGGCTCGACCTCGAGCGCCTGGTCGTCCCCGACCCGGTAGACGCCGACGACCTTTGCCTCTCCCCCCTCCCAGCGGATCGTCCCCGAATCGGCGACCTGGCCGCCGCCCTCGGCGTAGAAGGGGCTCTCCTCGAGCTTGAGCAGAGCGCGGCCATCATCGCTCTCGACCGCGGCCAGGCCGGTGGTGGCCCGCAGCGTCTCGTAGCCGACGAAGCGGCTCGGCGCGGCGGCGCCGGCGAAGGCGATGACGCGCTCGTGGCGATCCTCGGAGCCGTGAGCGGTGGCGGCGCCGACGCGGGCACGCTGGCGCTGCTCCTCCATCAGCTCCTCGAAGCCGGAATCGTCGACCGAGAGGCCCTGCTCGGCGAGCAGCTCCTTGGTCAGGTCGTAAGGGAAGCCATAGGTGTCGTGCAGTTTGAAGGCCTCGGCGGCATCGATCCAGGAGGTCTCGGACTGCTTGGCGTCGGCGACCAGCCGCTCGAGCAGCTCGCTGCCGCGCTCCAGGGTGCGGCCGAAGCTCTCCTCCTCGTCGCCGACCCAGCGGGCGATCGTCTCGCGCTCGCTGGCCAGCTCCGGGTAGGCCTCGCCCATCACCTCGATCGCGCGCTCGGCAAAGCGGCCCAGCCAGGGCGCCTCGAGGCCGAGCGTGCGGCCCTGCTGGATCGCCCGCCGCATGATCCGGCGCAGGATGTAGCCGCGGTCCTCGTTGGAGGGCACGACGCCGTCGGCGATCAGGAAGGCGGCGCCGCGGGAGTGGTCGGCGACGATTCGCATCGCCCGCGTCACCGCGCCGCCCTCGTCGTAGGCGCGGCCGGACATCTCCTCGGCGAGATCGATCAGCGGCCGGACCAGATCGGTCTCGAAGACCGAGGGGACGTCCTGGAGGATCGCCGCCATTCGGTCGAGGCCCATGCCGGTGTCGATGTTGCGCATCGGCAACTCGGTCAGCGAGCCATCGGCGCCGAGGTCATAGGTCATGAAGACGTGGTTCCAGAACTCGAGGAAGCGGTCGGTGTCGTCGCCGGGCCGCTCACCCTCGGCGCCGAACTCAATGCCGCGGTCGAGGTAGAGCTCCGAGCAGGGCCCGCAGGGCCCGGCCGGGCCGGCTTGCCAGAAGTTGTCCTCGCGGCCGAGGCGGACGATGCGCTCGTCGGGCACGCCGACCCGGCGCCAGACCTCGATCGCCTCCTCGTCCGGCCCCAGGCCCAGCTCCTCCTCGCCGCCGAAGACGGTGACCCAGATCCGCTCGGGGTCCATGCCAAAGCCCTGCGTCGAGAGCTCCCAGCCCCAGGGGATCGACTCCTCCTTGAAGTAGTCGCCAAAGCTCCAGTTGCCGAGCATCTCGAAGAAGGTGAGATGGCGAGCGGTGTTGCCGACCTCCTCGATGTCGGTCGTGCGGAAGCACTTCTGCACATCGGCGAGGCGACGTGCCGGTGGCTCCTCGCGGCCGAGGAAGTAGGGCTTGAAGGGCTGCATCCCCGCAGTGGTGAGCAACACAGAGGGATCGTGGGCCGAGGGGACCAGCGAGGCCGAGGGCACGATCTTGTGGCCGCGCTCCTCGAAGAAGGAGAGGTAGGTCTGGCGGATCTCGCTGGCCTTCATTGGAGGGGAGCCTAAGGTCTGGGGGCGTGGTCAGGCTGCCGCTGCGATCGTGCCATGGCCGACGATCGCCTCACCGGCAAGCAGCACCGCCGTCTGTCCTGGAGAGACGCCGGCGAAGTCCTCGCCCAACTGGACCTCGAGCTCGGCGTGGCTGCCGGTCTCGTTGACGGAGACAGCGGCCGGGACAGGCTGCGACCGGTAGCGCAGCCGCACCGCGTCGACGCTGGCGCCGCCACGGTGCAGAACCGCGTTGCGCAGCTGCACGGTGCGCGCCATTAGGTCGCGACGAGGGCCGACCGTGACCGTGTTGGCGGCGGCGTCGGTGGCGAGCACGTAGAGCGGCTCGGGCGCCGATACCCGGATGCCTCGCCGCTGCCCAACCGTGAAGTTGTGATGGCCGCGGTGGCGGCCGATCGCGCGGCCGGAACGGTCGAGCAGATCCCCCTCGCGCTCACGCAGGCCGCCGTGGCGGCGCAGAAAATCGGCCTTGCCCTGGCCGGAGAGGAAGCAGAGGTCCTGGCTCTCGGGCTTGCGGGCGACGGCAAGTTCGTGACGGGCGGCGATCTCGCGCACCTCGGGCTTGGTCAGCTCGGTGAGCGGGAAGCGCACCCGCTCCAGCAGGCCGGGAGGCAGCGCGGCGAGCATGTAGCTCTGGTCCTTGTTCTCGTCGGCAGCGGCGGCCAGCAGCGAGCCGTCGCCGTCATCGACGATGCGGGCGTAGTGACCGGTGACGAGATGCGTGGCGCCAACCCGGCCGGCCAGGTCCACCATCGCCGCGATCCGCACCTCGCCGTTGCAGGCGATACAGGGATTGGGCGTGCTGCCGGCGGCGTAGCCGGTGACGAACTCGGCGACAACCCGGCGGCGGAACTGCTCCTCGAGGTCGAGGGTCAGGTGCGGGATGCCCAGCGAGTGGGCCAGCGACCGCGCCCCCAGCACAGCCTCCGGCGAGCAGCAAGCCTTCGCCCCATCGGTCTGCGGATCGGCCCAGAGCTTCAGGGTCACCCCCACCACCTCCGCCCCCCGCTCCTGCTCGAGCAAAGCCGCCACGGCGCTGTCGACCCCACCCGACATCGCGACCAGCACCCGATCGCCACCGGCATCGCCAAGCTGCTCCGCCGACGAAGCCGCCTGCGCCAACCCCCGATGCAAGGCATCCGCCGCCAGCTGCGCCGCATGCCGCTTGGCAGGCGTCAACCCCCCAATCGCCTCATCCACCTCATCGATCCCAATCCGAGCCGCCTCGAGCACCGCAACCCCATCGACCATCTCCGCAACCGCCGCCGTAGCGGCTCGCGTAGCCCCACACCCCTCAGCGTCAAACGTCACCCGCGCAATCACCCCGTCCTCAATCTCGAGAGATATCCGCGCCAAGTCTCCACAGGCAGCCCCGCCCGCGGCGCCCGTGAAAGCGCCATTCCCCACGGGCCCAACGCGACTCTCATCGCGCAAATATGCCTCGAACAGCTCCTTGCTCATTCCAACAGGGTAAACGCGACCTTCATTGCCGCGTTGACCGTCTATATGACGGCGAATGCAGCAGCAATGCCCAAGATTCGGCGTAGGTCACGCACGATGGCGTCGGGATTGCCGATCAGCTGACGCCATGTGATGCGGACGACCCGCCAGCCATTTGCGACCAGGATGCGGTCCCGTTCTCGATCGGCCTCCAAGGCCCTGCGAGCGCCGTGCACAGCACCCCCGTCGAACTCGGCCACGACCCGGCGTTCCTCCCAGGTGCAATCCGGCCTGAAATGCCGCCCATCGACGACCAGATCCGCATTGAGGCGCGGGCGCGGCAGCCGGTGACGTTCGATCAGATCCGCGAATACCGCCTCCGCATCGTTGTCGGTAAAGCCAGCTATCGGGCCCAGGTCCAAAAGCTCCCTCAACAGCGGCGCCCCAGCGTGCCTGGGGTAGCGCTCGAGCAGGTCAGGAATCGAGAGCCGGTCGGTCAGGTGCCTCACCTCAGCCTCGTGTAGGGCGCGCTCGACCGGGCGCCGATCTCCCCGCGCTGCCAGATCGAAGATCGTGCGCGGCACAGTGGTCACCGGGATCGCGTCGACCACCGTGCGCTCGTCCACAGGCAGCCGGGCTCGGTGCATCGCGATTCTCGCCCGTCCCCTGTAGCTCCCCGGTCGCGTCACTTCGATCGGGCCACTCCCCCGCAACAGGCCCCAGCACCTGGCGGCCGACCCATGGCTGAGAACCGCGCCTGGCCCACATGCCAGCACGGCCGCCATCCACCTGCCCTGCACGCCAACGCTGCGATGGCCAACGGCGTACACGCCGCGATGGAGGGGGTGGAGAGAACCACGCCGCAGCCGCGCTTCGGCCCGCCCCGGGGAGATTCCCAACTTGGCGAGCTGCCAGCGCGCCACCACCCCATGCTGCCGCTTGGCGATCGCCGCAATCGTGACGTCCGGCGATGCCCCGCCGCCGCGAGGAGAGCTGCATTCGCCGCCATATTGACGGTCAATGCAAGACTGGCTGGCGGCGGTCTCCATCAGCGCTGAAGCATGGCCGGGGGCGACGCGCGCGTGACGCGCAGGCTGTCGCGTCTGTGCAACACAAAGAGACTCCAGCCCGCCGTTACCGCCTCTGGCTTTGATCCCTTGAAGTAAAGGGTGGGCGCCTCCTCGCAGTCCCACAGGACCGAGAGAGATCAGCTCCCGCGCCGTTTGTGTTGGGTCAAACGGTGAGACGGCTCTCGTACGGGCTCGAGCCTCTGGGCCAACCGTACCACCGCGAAAGGGCCGGGGCTAGGGGCTAGTCGTCCAGGTTGGAAAGCAGCATCTCGGCCTCGCTCCAGTCCCCCGGCTGGACGCGCAGGGCGATGTCGCCACGGCCGAAACGGTCGAGTGGCCAGTCGACCGTGAGCACAGCCGTGAGGCCGGCCTCTTTGAGTGCCTGGTGCCAGGCCCGCGCCGTCTTCACGTCGGTGAAGTCGCGCACCACCTCCCAGCTGTCGTAGCTGGGATCGTCGACGTGAACGGGGGTCGCACCCGGCCCCAGCGGCCGCGGCCCGAACACCGCTCGGATCCGGCCGAAGAAGCTCATGCCCCCGGTGGTGGCTGCTTGGCTCGAAGTTGCAGCCCCACCTCACACAGCTGCGGCTCGTCGACAGGCGCGGGCGCGCCGGTCAGCGCGTCGCCCCCGGAGGCGGTCTTGGGGAAGGCGATCACGTCGCGGATCGAGTCGGCGCCGGCGAGCCGCTGGACGAGGCGGTCGAGCCCATAGGCGATGCCGCCGTGCGGCGGCGCGCCGTAGCGAAGCGCCTCGAGCAGGAAGCCGAAGCGCGCCTCCGCTTCGGCCTCGTCGATGCCCAGCGCCGCGAAGACCTTGCTCTGCAGGGCGGCGTCGGCAATACGGATCGAGCCGCCGCCCATCTCCTGGCCGTTCCAGACCAGGTCGTAGGCGAGGGCGCGGGCGCCGCCGGGGTCGGCCGGATCGAAGTCGGCCGCCGGCGAGGTGAAGGGATGGTGCAGCGGGTCCCAGCCGCCCTCGTCGTTGGCCTCCATCAAGCGGCCAGTCGACGATCCAGAGCAGGGAGTCGGAGCCCTCGGGGACGAGCCCGAACTCGGCGGCGAGGTCGAGGCGCAGCTGGGCGAGCACCGCGTTGGCGATCCTGGGCTTGTCGGCGACGACCAAGAGCAGGTCGCCCTCCTCGGCGCCGAGCCGCTCGTTGAGCGCACTCAGCTCCTCGGCGCTGAGGAACTTCGCCGTCGGCGAGCGCCAGCCGTCGCCCTCGCGGAAGGCCCAGACGAGACCCTTCGCTCCAAGCTCCTGAGCGCGGGAGATGAGACCGTCGAGAGCGGAGCGGGGCATCTCTCGCTTGCCGGCGTTGAGACCGCGCACCGCGCCGCCCGAGCCGATCACCGAGGCGAAGACCTTGAACTCGGTCTCGGCGAGCAAATCGCTGAGGTCGGTCAGCTCGAGGCCGAAGCGCGTGTCCGGCCGGTCGGTGCCGAAGCGCGCGATCGCCTCGTCGTAGGGAAGGCGCTGCAGTGGCAGCTCCAGCGCCGGCCCGCCCACGCGCCCGAAGACATGGGTCAGCAGCCGCTCGTTGACGTCGATCACGTCGTCGACGCCGACGAAGGACATCTCGATGTCGAGCTGGGTGAAGTCGGGCTGCCGATCGGCGCGCAGATCCTCGTCCCGGAAGCAGCGGGCGATCTGGTAGTAGCGCTCGAAGCCGGCGACCATGAGGAGCTGCTTGAAGAGCTGCGGCGACTGGGGCAGGGCGTAGAAGGAGCCCTGCTGCATGCGGCTGGGGACGAGGAAGTCACGAGCGCCCTCGGGAGTGGAGCGGGTCAGCACCGGCGTCTCGATGTCGAGGAAGCCCTCGCCGTCGAGGAACTCGCGCATCGCCGCGGTGACGCGGTGACGGAGGACGAGGGCGTCGCGCATCTGCTCGCGGCGCAGGTCGAGGTAGCGATGGCGCAGGCGGGCGTCCTCGCCGACCTCGCCGGCGAAGCCCTCGATCTGGAAGGGCGGGGTCTCGGCGTCGGCAAGCAGCTCGGCGGCGCTCACTTTCAACTCCACCTCGCCCGTCGGCAGATCGGCGTTGACCGTCTCCGGCGAGCGCCGCACGACGCTGCCGGCGGCGCTGAGCACATCCTCGGCGCGCAGCTTGTGGGCGAGCTCGAAAGCGCTGCCTGCGTCATCAGGGTGGAAGACGAGCTGGACGATGCCGGTGCGGTCGCGCAGGTCGATGAAGATCAGGCCACCGTGGTCGCGGCGGCGGTGCACCCAGCCGGCGACCCGCGCCTCGGAGTCGACGCGCTCGCCGAGCACCTGGCCGCACCACGTGTCGCGGTAGCCGTTGGCCTGCAGAACCGGAAAGTCGCTCATGCCTCGCCCCCTGTGATCTCGTCGACGAGCTTGGCGGTGTCCACCTGCCGCTGCTCGCCGCTGGACATGTCGCGCAACTGGGCGCCCTCCCCGTCGAGGATGAGCACGCGCCGAGCGCCGATCCGGTCCGCCTGCTTGAGCTGGCCCTTGAGGGCGCGTCCGGCGAGGTCGAGCTCGGCGGAGAGGCCCGCCTTGCGCACTTCCCCCGCCAAGACCAGCGCCAGAGCCCGCTTGGCCCGATCGTCCTCGGCGACGGCGATGAAGACGTCCCGACCGGGTGCTGCCACCTCCTCGTCGAGGGCCAGCATGATCCGCTCGATCCCGGCTGCCCAGCCGACCGCCGGCGCCGGCCGGCCGCCGAGCTGCTCGACCAGGCCGTCGTAGCGGCCGCCGCCGCCGATCTCCGACTGGGCGCCAAGCCGGTCGCAGACGAAGGAGAAGATCGTCCGCGTGTAGTAGTCGAGGCCGCGCACCAGGGTCGGGTCGATCGCGTACTTCACACCGGCCGCGTCGAGCAGCGCCCGCACCTCCGCGAAGTGCTCGGCATCGTCGCCCTCGAGCCGCTCGACCAGCTTCGGCGCCGTCGCCATCACCGCCTGCGTGCCCTCGTCGTCGGAGTCAAAGGCGCGCAGCGGGTTGATCTCGATCCGCTCGCGCACCTCCTTGGCCAGCTCGTCCTCATTGGCATGCAGGTGCGCCTTCAGCTCCTCCAGATAGGCCTGGCGCGTATCGAGCGAGCCGAGGCTGCCGAGGCGCAGCTCGACACCGGGCACCCCAAGCTCTGCCAGTAGCTGGGCCAGGAGCTCGATCACCTCAGCGTCGGCGAGCGGCGACTCGGTGCCGATCGCCTCGATCCCCAGCTGGTGGAACTGCCGGTAGCGGCCGGCCTGCGGGCGCTCGTGGCGGAAGAACGGACCTTGGTAGGAGAGCTTCACCGGCTGGGCCAGCTGCTGCATGCCGTGCTCGACGTAGGCGCGGCAGATCGGCGCCGTTCCCTCGGGACGCAGGGTGAGGCTGCGGCCGCCCTTGTCCTCGAAGGTGAACATCTCCTTGCGGACGATGTCGGTGGAGTGGCCGACGCCGCGTTCGAACAGCGCCGTGTCCTCGAAGCTCGGCGTGGCAATCGGCTCGTAGCCGGCCCGGGAGAAGATCTCCGCGGCGGTGCGCTCGATCCGCCCGCGGGCGCGGGCGGGCTCGGGCAGGACGTCGAAGGTCCCGCGCGGTGCTTGGTACTTGGGCGCTGCCACGGTGGGCGACCTTACCGGCGGCGGCGCTCGACGGTGCCCTAGCCCGGCAGCTGCGCGAGGAAGGGGTTGGTCTCCCGCTCGGCGCCCAGAGTCGTCACGCCCATGTGGCCCGGGTAGACCTTGGTCTCGGGGGAGTGCGACTCGATCAGAGTGGCAATCGACTGGATCAGCGTCGGGCCGTCGCCCCCGGGAAGGTCGACCCGCCCCACCGAGCCCTGGAAGAGGACGTCGCCGGAGAAGATCGCCTCCTCACCCTGTATCGAGTAGGTGACGTGGCCGGGGCTGTGTCCCGGCGTGAAGATCACGTCGATATCGAGGCCGGCCAGCTCCAGCCTCTCGCCGCCCTTGACGATCTTGTCGGCCTCGTAGCTCTCGTAGGGCCCGAAGCCGGCATAGGGCACGAAGGCCATGATGTCGGCGAGGACGGGCACCTCGATCTCAGGACAGTAGACGGGCGCCCCGGTCGCCTTCGCCACTGGCGCCACGGCGCCGATGTGGTCGAAGTGACAGTGGGTGATCAAGATCGCCTCGACCTCGGCGCCGGTCTCCTCGACCTCGGCGAGAATCCGCTCGGCTTCCTCGCCGGGGTCGACGATCAGCGCTCTGTCAGAGCCCTCACGGCGGATGACGAAGCAGTTCTCGGCGATTGCCCCAACGGCGAGTTGGCGAACCTCGAGGCTCACGAACCGTCGCCGGCCCGCATCCGCGCCCGCTCCCGCCGCCGCCACATCATCATGTCGATGTAGTAGCCAGCCGGGATGTAGAAGACCAGCATGAAGGCGCCGAGGCCGAGCGCGGCGCCGGGCGGGCGTTTGAAGATCAGCAGCAGCAGCACAGTGAAGATGACCGCGGCGACGAGGCCGCGAACGATCGAGCTGCGCCAGGTGGGCGGTTGGTCGCCGCGCGGCGCGCGTTTGGCGCCCGAGCGAGCGCGGGCTTTTGCCTCGGCGCGGCTGCGGGGACGCGCGGCGCGCCGGTTGGGGTCGACGCGGCCCCCTTGGGTGCCACGGTGCTTACGGCGGCGCTTCTTCTTGGTCTGAGCCATGGCGTGAATTTAGATGAATGACCCTGGCTCCGGCAGCCCAGCCCGCAAGACACGCCTAGGAGCGAGCGGAGAGACGAGCCTCGATCGTCTGGGCGGCGGAGTCGAAGCCGTGGATCGGCACGTCGGCCGGGTAGCCGCTGAGCGATGCCGCGGGGACGAGGCCGACGATCTCGGCCTCGAGCGGACGGGCGCCGAGTGACGCGGCGAGCGCCCGCACCCGCTCGACCACCTCGGCCAGCGGCACGGCGAAGGGGTCGTGGACGTTGGTCGCAACCTGGGTGCGGCCGCTGGCGAGTGCGAGGCCGATCGCCCGCACGCCGGGCAGCCCGCCGCCGGACTCGCGCAATCCGGCGGCGACCGAGCGGGCCAGCTCGAGGTCGGCGCTGTCGAGCTCGACGTTGAAGGCCGCCAGTGGCGGACGGGCCGTCACCAGAGTCGCCCCAGCGGTGCGGTGAGGCGTGCTGGGGCCATAGTCCGGGCGCAACCCTCCCCCCTCCATCCGCAGCCATAGCTCGGCGAGGCCGCCGCTGCGGAAATAGGCGCGCTCGGCGTGCTCGGGACGGCTCGCCAGCGCGCCATAGAGGAAGACGGGAACGCCGAGGCCGCCGATCTGCCCGGCAACCTCGATCGCCTCGATGCGGGCAGCGGCCCGATCGGCAGGGTCGAGCCAGACCAAAGGGCAGACGTCGAGCGCGCCAATCGCTGGGTGAAGCCCTGCATAGGTGGACATGTCGACGGTCTCGATCGTCTGCTCGGCCCCAGCGAGCAGCGCCTCACGCAGTGGCGCCTCCGCGGCGGCGAGGGTGAATACGGTGCGATCGTGATCGAGGTCCGAGTGGCGGTCGAGCAGGGACGCGTCACGGGAAAACGCGCTCTGCAGGGCCGCGATGCGGCCGGCGTCGCGTCCCTCCGAGACGTTGGGAACGGCAAGGAGCTGGCTAGCCACCGCTCTAGACGAGCAGCTCGCCGCCGCGGACGATCTCTTTGCCGTCGACTTCCACGGTGGGCTCGAGGATTACGCAGTCGAGATGAACGGGAACCTGAACGCCGCCCCCGATCGCTGCCGATGCGCCGAAGGCGACGTGCGCGGTACCGAGGATCTTCTCGTCCTCGAGGATGTTGCCGGTCAGCGTCGCCTCTTCGTTGGTGCCGATGCCCAGCTCGGCGACGTTGGTGCCGTCCTCGCCATGCTGAGTGAGCAGTTCGAGCAGGGTCGCGCCCTCGGGGCCGGTCGCGTCGGTGAGGTGGCCCGCCCGGACGGTCAGCTCGACCGGGGTCTCGACCTTGCCGACGCCGGCGATCGAGCCATCGACAACGAGTGTCCCCTCCGCCGTGCCCTCGGCCGGCGAGACGAAGGCCTCTCCGCAGGGCAGGTTGCCGAAGGCGCCGGGAGCGTTGAGCACGCCGGCATCGGCGATCGGGATGCGATCGACGAGGCCGAGCCGCAAGTCGCTGCCGTGCCTACAGGTGATCCGCGCCTCCTCGGCGCCGTGCAGAACACCCGCGAGAGCCGCGCCGCGCCGCCTCAGCACCACCATGTCGGCATTCATCAAGCGCGCCAGCATGTCCTCGGTGACACCGGGCAGAGTCGCCACGCGCACGCCGGCCTGGTTGGCGGCGCGCCGCGCGTAGGTGTGCGAGAGCGACTGGATCGTCGGCGCCAGCACGACGTTGGCGGCGATCATCGCCGCAGCAACCGGCGTCGGCGGCTCGGCCCCGTTGGAGTCGAGCTCGGAGATCACCGCCAGGGTCGCGTAGGCGCCGTCGCCCTCGGCCTCGATCCGCATCAGCGCCCCAATGTCCTCGGTAACCGGGTTGCAGATCACCAGCACCTCTTCGCCGGGTTCGACCCGCAGGCAATCCCTCAAGACCGTCCGCACTGCCCTGTCGAGCTCCTGCGTCAAGGCATCAAGGCTAAAGCCCTCGCGCCGACGGCGAACCCTGCCCCGCCATCGCTACGATCCCACACCCCGCCGGAGTAGCTCAGCTGGTTAGAGCAGCGGAATCATAATCCGCGTGTCGGGGGTTCGAGTCCCTCCTCCGGCATCGTCTTCGCGGTCTCAGTTCATTCTCCGGCAGCGCCCGTCGCTACCCTGCCGCGATGCCGGCTGACGTCGTCCTCGGAGCGCTGATCGCGTTCTGCATCGCCGTCTTCACCACGCCGGTCGGCGTCTCCGGCGCGGTCTTCCTGGTCCCCGTCCAGATCAGCATCCTGCATGCGCCGAGTCCGGCGGTGACGCCGACCAACCTCCTCTACAACCTGATCGCGATCCCGGGCGCGCTGCTTCGCTTTCATCGCGAGGGGCGGCTGATCGGGCCGCTGACCCGCCTGCTGATCCTCGGCACCCTGCCCGGCGTCGTCGCCGGGGCCGTCATCCGGGTCGAGCTCTTGGACCACGGCAACGCCTTCCTGCTGGTCGTCGCTGCCGTGCTCGTCCCACTCGGCGCGTGGCTCGCCTTCGCAAAGCCGCCCGCGCCGGCAGGTGCTCCCAACCCCAATCGGCGGCGACTGATCTTCGTCCTCTCCCTCGCCACCGGGACGGTCGGCGGCATCTACGGGATCGGCGGTGGCTCGATCCTCGGGCCGATCCTCGTCGGCCTCGGCTTCACCGTGCTCGAGGTCGCGCTGGCCGCCCTCGCGGCGACGTTCCTCACCTCAATCGCCGGAGTCTCGACCTACGCCCTGCTCAGCCTCGGCGGCAACGGCGACATCGCCCCCGACTGGGCGCTCGGCGTCGGCATGGGCCTTGGTGGCCTAGCCGGCGCCTACCTCGGGGCGCGCCTCCAGACGCGTCTGCCCGAGGAGCTGCTGAGACGTGGGCTCGGGGTGCTCGCACTGCTCCTCGGGCTGCGCTACTGCTTCCAGGCGATCGCCTAGCCCGCTCAGAGCGGACTCAGGTGTTCTGGTAGAGCGGGCCGTCGCCACCCTCGGGCGTGGTCAGGCGACCGCCCTTGGCCGTGATCGCGCCGCACTGGACGCAGTTGGTGTAGTTGACGATCACGTCGACGTCACCGCTCTCGGGGGCGTCGTCGGGGATCTCGTAGACGCCGGCCGGGCACATCCACTTCCAGGTCTCGGCGACCTCACGGGGGACGCGCTTCTGCACGCGGATGTGATTGGGGGCGTCGTCGCGGGTGGCGTTGCCGCTGATGAAGACGCTGGAGAGCTTGTCGAAGGTGAGCTCGCCGTCGGGCTGGGGGTAGTCGTCCTTGGTATCGCCGATGAACATCGGCTGGGCGTCGTTGCGATGCAGCTTCCAGCGCCCGCCGGGGAAACGGCCCTTGCTGAGAATCATCATGCCCACAAGCGGCATTCCCTTGAGCAGGCCCTTCTGGAAGGGCTGCCGCGTGTTGCGCTGTTCGTAGAGGTCCTTGCCGACGATCGACCCAGCGATCGCCTCTTCATAGCCGGAGAAGTCGCGGCCGTCCGCCTTCAGGGACGCGTAGATGGCCTCGGCGGCCAGCATCCCGGACTTGATCGCGTAGTGGACGCCCTTCAGCGCCGCCAGGTTCATCATGCCGGCGCCGTCGCCGACCAGCACGGCTCCGGGCGCGGAGAGCTTGGGCATCGCCCAGTAGCCACCGGCGGGAAGCGCCTTGGCGCCCCAGCTGACCCGTTCGCCACCCTCGAGCACCTTGCGCACCATCGGATGGGTCTTGAACTCCTGCAGCAGGTCGTGGGCCGAAGTCGTCGCGTCGGCGTAGTCGAGGTCGACGATGAAGCCGATCGAGACGAGGTCCTCGCCGGTCTTCTCGTCCTTCATCGGGTAGATCCAGGAGCCGCCGATCTGGCCGTACTTGGCGGAGATCTTCAGCGGCCAGCCGCCGACCGTGTGGATGACGCGATCCAGCGGCTGCTTCACCTTCCAGACCTCCTTGACGCCAAGCTCCCATACCCGCGGCTCCCGCCCCTCGTCGAGCTCGAACTCGCGCACGGCGGCATCGGTCAGGTGGCCCCAGCAGCCCTCGGCGAGCACGGTCGCCTTGGCGGCGATGTCTGTGCCGGGCTCGAAGTTGCCGAGCTCCTCGCCGTCTTTGCCACGCCCCTTGTCACCAGAGCGCACGCCGGCGACCACGCCGTCCTCGACGATCAGCTGCGTCGCCGCGGTCTCGGTCAACAGGTAGGCGCCCGCCTCCTCTGCCTGCGCCTGCATGTAGCGGCAGAGAGCGGAGACCGAGATCACCTCGTTGCCGTGGTTGCGCAGCGGCGGAGGCGGTGGGATGCGGATCTTCGACTTGCCGTTGGGCAAGAGGTAGATCGCCTCCTTCTTCACCTCACCGAAGGCAAAGCCCTCCTGCCGCCACTGCTCGCGGCTCAGGTCCGGGAAGAGCTCCTGCAGCGGGCCGGGCCGCATCACCGCGCCGGAGAGGTTGTGGCCGCCGCAGGTCTTCGCCTTCTCGATCACGGCGACGGGCACCTCGCCGAGGCTCTCCATCGTCTCGGGATCCTCGGCCAGCAACTGCAACAGACGGTTGGCGCAAGCGAGCCCCGCGGTGCCGCCGCCGACGATCGCGACGCCGATCTCGATCCGCTCGTCCTCGCCGTCGAGGCCGCGCTTGACGAACTCCTTGGTCGAATCGACCGGGGGCGGGAAATCGGCCGGAACGATCTTGCCGTTGGCGGATGCCATCGAGCCATCATAGCCGTTGACTGACTAGTCAATCAGTGACGAATACCGCGCAGCAAAACAGCCCAGAGAGGCGCAGGCACTACCTGACGGGCTGTCGGAGGCCTACCGAGACAGCCCGTCAGCCGAGCCTGGCGCCGACGCCGTGCTCACGGAACTCGTTGAGCATCTCGGTCATCGCGTCGACCTCGCAGGCGATGCCTTCCGCCCAGGGCTTGTCGGGGTGCTCGTCGAGCGTCTTGTAGCCATTGCCGCTGACGACCGCGACGACGGTGTCGTCGGGGCCGAGCTTTCCTTCGCTGGCGAGCTTCGCCGTGGAGGCGATCGTGGTACCGCCGGCCGGCTCGGTGAGGATGCCCTCGGTGGCGCCGAGCAGGTCGATCGCCTCGAAGATCTCAGCGTCCGTCACTGCCGCGGCCGAGCCGCCGCGCGACATCACCGCGTCGACAACAAGCGCTCCGTCGCCCGGGGCGCCGATCGCGATCGAGTGCGCCGCGGTGTGCGGGGATTGCGGCTCGATCTCACCCGAGCCGTCGAGGATCGCCGTTGCGATCGGACTGCACCCGTCCGCCTGGGCAACGTTGATCTTGGTGCCCGACGTCTCCGCCAGACCCACCGTCTCAAGCTCGCCCAGCCCCTTGTGGACGCGCGAGGAGAGCGTGCCGCCGGCCGCCGGGATGACGAAGTGGTCCGGCGCCACCCAGTCGAGCTGCTCGACGACCTCGTAGGCGACCGTCTTGGCGCCCTCGGCGTAGAACGGCCGCAGGGTGATGTTGGCGAACTGGATGCCGCTGGCCAGGGCCAGCTCGCGGCAGGCGCGGTTGGCTTGGTCGTAGTTGCCGTCGAGCTGGCAGACGGCGGCGCCGAGCGCGCGACAGGCGCGTGCCTTGCCGCGCTCCATGTTGGAGGGGTAGAAGACATAGGCCGTGACACCCGCCTTGGCCGCCAGCGAGGCCACCGCGGTGCCGACGTTGCCGGTCGAGACGCAACCGATCTCGTCTTTGCCCAACTCGAGCAGGCGGGCGACGGCCATCGAGACGACCCGGTCCTTGTAGGAGAGGCT
Source organism: uncultured Solirubrobacterales bacterium (assembly GCA_963718775.1). Taxonomy (GTDB): domain Bacteria; phylum Actinomycetota; class Thermoleophilia; order Solirubrobacterales; family 70-9; genus VRUE01. The sequence goes on from OY970377.1 coordinate 296,192, forward strand.
GGGACGCTGGGTGCTGTCGTCCTTGAGGTAGAGCTTCTTGAGGCCGAGCTCGGCGCCGAGCCTGTCGGCGTGGATCAGCGGCGTGCGGCCGCTGTAGCGGCCGACACGGTCCTTTGCCCTCGCGTCGAGGATCGGCAGGAGCTCCTCGAAGCGCCAGATGTTGATCTCGCGCTCGGCGGGCGGCAACTCCGCGAGGCGCGTTTTCGCCAGCTCGTAGTCGTAGTCGATGTCGAGGCCCTGGCCACAACCAAGGCACTTCGAGGTCGTGTCGAGAAGTGGCAGGCGGCGGCCGCAGTCGCGGCAGACCAGTTCGGTCGCGCAGGAACGGGTGCGGTCCTCAGAGCTCAGCATGGAGAAATCTCCTCTCGGCAGGGTACTCCCCGCCTCCCGGCCCCGTCGCACGGCCTGCTCTGCTGGCGCCGCTTCATCGAACCATGGGTATAACAGAGGCCCAAGCTTCGATCAAGCTTTCCTGTGCATACGAGGGCAGTGGCCCCGAAATAAGTAGGGCCCGCCCCGGCGGTGTCAGCAGTCCGCGGGGCGGGCCCAACCTTCAACCAGCGCCTCTGGGCTCCGGCTTGAGTGACGGCTGCGTCGGGGGTTCGAGACTGCGCTCCCCAGCGCGACCCATCCGTGGTGACCGATCGCATGACGGTCACACCTCACCAGCGCCACGGCCCATTACACGGCCGCCCCCCCTCTCCGGGGGTCCGGCTGCCAGAGGTGAGAGGGCGAAGTGGCCGTGGGTACTGGGCAGCATCGCCGGCTGGAGGTGGGGCAGTGCCCGCGACGCTGTCGCCTCCCTAGTACTTCCGAACGGCCAACATCTCGACTCATGACTGGATACTCCTTTGCCATCGCAAGGCGAGTCGCCCCTGTCTGGGTTCCCCACCTCTCCTCAGGCGCTTGGTCGTCAGCAGAAGTACGTATAACAGACCCATCTACACTGGTCAAGTCTTTCTGCGCAAAAGACCGAGGAAGGCGTGCGGAAGAGCTGTAATCACATCGGCACACGGGCATGCGGCTGCCAGGTGAAGGCCCGAAACGCGTCGACGAATCCCGCCCCGACGAGGCTCTCGCGATCGGCAACCGCAGGCTCGTAGCCAGCCTCGGCGACCGCGATCGTCGTGCAACCCGCAGCTGCTGCCTCGCTGATCGAGCGGTGCAGGACAGCCCTCTGCCCAACCCCGTCGAGGTCCCCGGCCGGGCGCGAAGCAAGCGCCAGCACGGCAGTCTGTTCGTGGATCAGCATCGCCGAGTACGCCAGCGGATCGTCCCCGTCGACCGAGCAGTAGCAGCGCCATCCGGTCGTTCCGGGCAAGTCGAAGAAGAAGGTCCCGGCCCAGTTCGCCAAGCCGAGGCTCTCCGCCAGTGGATCGGCAAAGCCTTCGTCTTCGCGCGGATCGACCCGCTCGTAGACGTCGATCCCCGCTGGCGGGCGGAAGCGAGGAGGCGATCCGTCGCGCAGCAGCCGCGCCGGCCCGTCCACGAGGCGGTGCTGGTGACGCCGCAGCCAGGCTTTTGCCTGGGCGGCCTCTGGCAGGCCGGGCGAGAAGACGACCCGGTAGTCGACGTCGTGGCGTTCCATCCACTTGACGGCAGCGGGGAGGTAACCGTCCTCGATCGCTCCCGGCGCCGCAGCGCCGAGGATGAAGTTGAGCGCCAGCTCCTCCGGTTCCTCACTCACAACCGCAGCCGCAACTGGGCCGAATCGCACCATGTCGATGCCAAGGTCAACGACGGCGTCCTCGACCGCCGTCTCCCAGAGCCCCTTCCAAAACCGCTTCTCAGCCTCGTCCAAGGCGACTGCGTCGTAAGGCACCTTGCCTTCCGCTGCCATCAATCCAAACTATAGAGGCCTTACCCCGGAACAGTCAAGTTTTCCTGCATAAAACGACTTGTCTGGAGAACGCGACAGGGGCCGGGCGGCAACCGTGCCGCCCGGCCTTGTCGGGACATCAGTACTTGAGAGAAGCGACTATTCGGCCGTCACCGCCCAGGTGCCGAATGCCGTGTCGCCGGCCGCGGCAGAGCCCCCACCATTGAACGGCAGGACGATCCCGAATGGAGTGGTGTTCCTGACTTGCGAGGAGGCAAAACTGACGTTGGCGCTACTCCCGGCATCTAGGTACACGCACAAAGCCGCCGGTTCCGCTTCCGGCGCCACAGGCCCTCCGGGGCATACGGCTTCCACTGCTGGGCGGCCTATCAGCGGCGTCGTTGCTCCCGTCGGTGGAATTTTGAAAGCAAATTCGGATGCCTCGCCAGTTTGAGCCATCAGATAGGTGGTCGGCGCGGGCACGACGGGGAAAACAAACGTGATCGCGGCCTGGGCGTTCAAGCCAGCCCCAGGAGAGGCTCCCCACACGCCAGTCAGAGTCTCGTCGGCGGGGACTTCGTCGAGGAACGGACCGGCGGGGCCAACCGGGCCAACCGCGCCCTGGGCGCCGGTTGCGCCCGTATCGCCCTTTGCGCCCGCTGGGCCCTGTGGCCCGGCGGGTCCGGGCTTACCCGGCTTACCCTGCTTGCCGGGCTTACCCTGCTTGGCCGAGCTGGTCGCCTTGCCGCCGCCGCCATTGGCTGCGACCGCTCCTCCTACCATCGCGAAGACAAGCGCGATAACCGCGACCATCATCGCTGGACTGAGGCGCAAGCGCCCTCCTGTAGATGAGTGCATCGTCCTACTCCTCCCATTTGGTCATGTGTGTGGTGCTGCTTACGCGCTCACCCACGGCGCGGACTTCGTTTCAACTGCCAGTCATGCAAGCGAGCGACTCCCCAGGGTGGCCCGACATCCGGAAGAGGCTGGACGCCGCGATCGGCCGCGTGTCGGCAGAAGCCGCAACGGGCTCGCCCCCCCCTGTTCGTCTCGCTGCATCTCACTTCCCATTTCCCCGGCTTTCGGCGTGGTCACATGGCAATGCGTCTACGCCTCAAAGCTGGATGGAAACTTTATGGTACGGCCTGGGTCTTGTCAAGATTCTGACAGGGTCCTGCGGCCGTCTACGACCCTCGCGGCTGGGCGCCAGAGGAGATTGGATCGAGGTGGCCCTATCACGCTAATATTCCCGACTAATGGAGTCTGCAAGCGCATCCGAGGTGCAACCCGACTGGTACCGCTCGGCGTTCTCGGCTGAGACCACCGTCGATCGACCGTGGGCCGATCAGACCGAGGCCGAAATCGACCGCGTCCTGGCGATGATGCGGCCGGAGCCCGGCGGCCGGGTGCTCGATCTCGCCTGCGGGACCGGGCGGCACTCGATCGAGTTGGCGCAGCGCGGCTTCTCGGTGCTCGGCGTCGACATCGCCTCGGACCTCCTCGGGATCGCCACCGCCGATGCCAAGCGACTCTCGCTCGACAACGTCGACTTCCGGGAAGCCGATCTGCGCGAGATGAGCTTCGAGCCGGAGTTCGATCTCGTTCTCAACCTCAACGACGGCGCCGTTGGCTACTTCGAGACCGAGGAGGAGAATCACCGCACCTTCGAGGTGATCGCGGCCGCGCTGCGACCGGCCGGAGGCAACCTGCTGCAGCTGCCCAACGTCCTCTACGCGGAAGCGCACCTACCGCAGAAGACCTACATCGAAGGAGAGGGGATGGTCGAACTGATCGACCATCGCTGGGACAAGCGCAATCGCCGCTTAGAAGGATCGACGACACCGATCGTCTTCGGCGGCGTGGTCGAGAAGCCGGAGCCAATCCCTTTCAGCCAGCGCCTCTACTCCGTCGACGAGCTGAGCGAGCTCTACGCGTCGGTCGGCATGAACCTCGCCAACGTCTTCCGTGGCAACGGCAAGCCACGTCCTCCCAAGGACAGCCAGTTCGAGGTCTTCGTCGAGGGCCGCAAGGCCTAGGACTACCAGCTTCCTTCCAGCCAGCGCAGGATCTCGGCCATGCGCCCCCGCACGTCCGGGTCGGGCGAGCAGAGCTCGGCCGACGTGAGCTGGATCGCCGCGCCCATTGCCAGCGTCGCCTGGTCGGGGCTCATCCGCAAGCAGCCCTCCATGCGCTTCAAGGTGAGCGGATCGCTGCGCAGCGTCCACAGCGCCTCGATGGTCCCCTCGGGGTCCATCTCGGCGATTTCGATCGCCGTTTGCAACGCGTTGCGAATCCGTTCGTCGGCTGCGCCCTCGTCAGCGGCCTCGAGTGCCCGCTCTACCAGCCGTTCGTCCAAACGCCCGTCGATGACGAGTGTGGGTTCCCTACCCTCTGTCATGTTGGGACCTCCTCCAGGTCTCGGCCGGGCCCCAGGGTGTGCAAGCGCCACCGGGGCCGTCTATTGAGATTTCTGCGAGTGTAAACTCGAATGAAGACGATAAGCGCCCGCCGCTCAATGGTCAAATAATCTCGCCCGAGGCGCCGGCGCCGGGACGGGGGCGCAAGCGAAGGCCAGTCAAATGAGCAGCGCGAGATCGAGCTACGACGCAGGGGCGGTGGAGGCCGAGCGACAGGCTGCCTGGGCGAAACAGGACGCTTTCAGCACGCCTGCGCCAGCGGCTGACCAGCAGGCTGTCTACATCAAGCCCTCCAGCCCGTTCACGTCGGGCAAGCTGCACATGGGTCACGTGCGCGACTACGCGATCGGCGACGCCTACGCGCGCTTCCGCCGCGCTCGCGGCGACGCCGTCCTCTTCGGCTTCGGCTTCGACGCCTTCGGCCTGCCAGCCGAGATGGCCGCGATCGAGCGCAAAGTGGCGCCGGCCGACTGGGTCGAGAGCTGCGGTGAGCGGATGCTCGAGCAGATGAAGCGCCTCGGCTTCTCCTTCGACTACGAGCGCGTCTTCTACAGCTCCGACGAGGCGCAGTACCGCTGGTCGCAGTGGCTGTTCGTCACCCTGCTCGAGGCTGATTTGATCTACCTCGACGACACCACCGTCGACTGGTGCGATCACTGCCGCACCACCCTCGCTGCGCTGCAGGTCGAGGACGGTCGCTGCTGGCGCTGCCACAACGAGGTTCGCCTGATCCGTCGCCCCACCTGGTTTCTGCGCATAACGCCCTACCTGGAGGAGAACGATCTGCGCCTGGCGGATCTGGAGAGCTGGGACGAGATCTCGACGTCAACCCAGCGCTACATCCTCGGTCGCAGCGATGGCGTCGAGGTTGAGCTGTCCGGCCCCGATGGAGCGAGGCTCGCTGCCTTCACGCCGCATCGTGAGTCGGTGGCCGCGGCGAGCTTCGTGCTGCTCTCGCCCCGTCACCCCGAGCTGGAGGCGCTGACGACCGATTCCTCCGTGCGTGAGCAGCTCGACGAGCTGCGCTCCGGCGGCTGGGAGCGCAGCGCCCGCGATGCCAAGTCGGTGCCGCTCGTCGACACGGGCGTTTCGATGACGGCGCCATGGAGCGAGGCGCCCCTGCCCGTGCTGGTCTCACCGCTGGTCGATGCCCGCTATGGGCCGACGGCGGCGCTCGGGATTCCCGCGGTCGACGAGGCCGATGCGAAAATCGCCGCGCGGCTGCCGCGAGTGAGGGAGGGCGCGTCACCGGACACAGGCCCAGCGCCCTGGCCCGAGGCCAAGGCGGCGGTCCGCTACCGCGCTACCGATTTCTCGATCTCGCGCCAGCGCTTCTGGGGCACGCCGATCCCGATCATCCACTGTGGGGCCTGCGGAGCCGTGCCGGTTCCGGTCGAGGACCTGCCGGTGGTACTGCCGCGCGACATCGAGCCTACGGGCGAGGGCAACCCGCTGGCCGAGCACGCCGACTTCGCCGAGGTCGATTGTCCGCGCTGTGGCAATCCGGCCCGCCGCGAGACCGACACGCTCGACTGTCACTTCGACGCTCTCTGGCTCTGGGTGCCGGCCGCGGTTCCGCCCGAGGCTCGCGCCGAGTCGATGTTCGATCACCCGGACCTGCGCCGCTGGCTGCCCTCCGAGCGTCTCGTCGCCGGCGCCGACAGCGGTGGCTTCGTCTTCGACCAGCGTGTCGTCACCAAGGCCCTGCGCGACATCGGTCCATTCGCCTTCCTCGAGCAGGGAGAGCCGTTCTCCGGGTGCACCTTCCATGAGATGGTCGTCGCCGACGACGGCCGCAAGATGAGCAAGCACCTCAACAACGTCGTCGATCCTGATGAGCTGGTCGAGGAGTACGGCGCCGACACCGTCCGCATCGCCATTCTCTACGCCGCCGGCCCGGCCAAGACGCTCACCTGGAACGACAGCGCGCTGCGCTTCGCCAGCCGTTTCCTGCACAACGTCTGGTCCTACTCGCAGCAGCGCTTTGCCACCGCGGCCGAGGCGCCCGAGGATGCCGAGGCCGCCGCCGATACCGCCTTCCTGCGCGATCGTCTGGGCAAATGGTGCGACAGCGGCGTGGCCCGCATCACCGCCGACCTCGAGGACCTGCAAATGCACAAGGCGGTCCGCAACGTGACCCGCCTCTTCGAGCGAATCAAGGACTTCGAGAAGCGTGTGGTCAAACGCCGCGGCCGGCTCAGTCGCGCCGACGCTGAGGCCCAGGCGGCGGCCCTGACGCTCCTTGCCGAGGTCCTCGTCCCCTTCGCACCCCACATCGCCGAGCGGCTCCTACTGGAGCGACAAGAAAGCCCCGAGAAAGACGAGCGGGCCGCGAACCTGGGCGCCGCTTAGACGGGCGACCACATCGCTGGCGCTAGGCGAAGGTCCAGAGCTTGTTGCCGAGGAAGTTGAAGGGCATCGCGATCGCCACCGCGATCGCCTGGGACGAGAGCTCGCCAAGCGAGGTTCTCCCCACGAGGATCTCAAGCACCGCCAGGTTGATGATCAGCGCGGCGAGGCTGACCGCAAAGAAGCGGGCGGCCTGGAAGCCGGCGTGGCCGTCGCCGGCGGCGAAGGTCCAGTGGCGGTTCCAGAAGAAGTTGCTGCTGACCGCGACCACGAAAGCGCCGACCGCGGCAATCAGGTGGTGGACGCCGAGGTTGCCGCTGAGCAACGCGAAGACGGCGAGGTTGATCAGGTAGCCCGAGCCGCCGACGAGCCCGAACTTGATCAGCTGCCACCAACTTGCCGGGCGGCGCGCTGCGGCGCTGAGCCGATCTGCGAATTCGGCGGCGCTCACGGTCGACTCCCGCGGGGGCCGTCGGCAACGACGGCGTTGACACCGAAGCCGGTGCGCACGTCGCGCAGGACGTAGAAGGGGATTTCGCGAACGCGATTCGACATGTAGCGGGTCAGGGTGAGGCGCTCGAACCTTACCCGGGCGACTGGGTGGAATCTCCGCGGCACCCCTGACGGATAGCCGACGGTCGACTTGCTGATTACGTCAATCTCGCGCATCGGCGTCTCGCCGCTGTAGATGCGCAGCGCATGATCTTGGAGATAGAAGCGGACGGGATCGGCAGCGAGCTTCCAGGTCACGATCGCGCGTGGCACGCGTGGTGGGCCGAGCTCGGCGGTGATCCCGCGAAAGTCGGGACGCTGCAGGTTCGGCGTCTGGGTGACGTAGACGCCGTAGACGACCCAGTAGGCACAGAGGACGAGGGCCAGGAGGGCGCCGAGCCGCCGCGCCCCGTCGGTGGCGAAGCCGATCCCGGCCGCCGCGAGCAGCGGAATCAGGGCCGGCAGCAGGTTGCGCTCGACCACGTAGTCCTTGCCGAACAAGGCCGCGAGCAGGACCAGGACCGCCACCCCCAGCCCAAGGGCCGCGGCGCGCAGGGCACCCCGCCTCTCCCTTGCAGTGCCGCGCACGGCGACGAGGAGCAGGGCAGCGGCAAGCAAGATCCCCGGCAGCAGGGCGTAACGCTCGCGCGGGGGCTCGGCGATCACGTGCCCGGTCTCGCCGATCAGAAAGCTGCCACCGGTCTCGAGGAAGCGCGTGGAGAGCAGGCTTTCTTCGATCCAGCCGATGTGATCCGGGTTCACCTGGGCGGTGATCAGTGGGGCCAGGGCAAGGCCGGCCACGGCGACGCAGCCAACTGCGGGCAGCACCACGCGCCAACGTGACCGCAACGCGACGAGCAGCCAGAGCGCCTCGATTCCCACCGCGAAGAAGGCGAAGTAGTGGCTGTAGAGGGCGAGCGCCGAGAGCAGCCCCCAGAGCGCCAGGTCGCGACCGCTGCGGGTGCGCAGGGCGCGCGCAAAGAAGAGGAGCGACGCGGCGCAAAGCAGGACCAAGAGCGCATAGGAGCGGGCCTCCTGCGAGTACCAGATCAGCATCGGGTTGACCGCGACCAGCGCGGCGGCGATCAGGCCGGCACGCCTGCTCGCCAGCTCACGGCCGATGCAGTAGACGAGAGGGACGGTGACCGCGCCGAATAGGGCCGAGAGCGAGCGCAGCCCCACCTCCCCGGCGCCGAAGAGCTTCGCCCATCCCCAGGCGAGCACGTAGTAGAGGGGCGGGTTGGACTCGCTGTTCGCCACCGCGCGCAGCATGTCGGCGAAATTGCCAGGGATGACACGGGCGGCGGTGATCACCTCGTCGTGGTGATAGCTCTGCACGTCGAGGCTCGCGAAGCGGATCGCGATACCCAGCGCTGTCAGGGCGGCCAGCACCCAGAGGGCGCCGGAGCGAGTCGGTGTGAGCGTCAAGGCGCGCAGAGATCTCTTGGCATGGGGTGGCCGGGACCGAACGAGGGCGGAGCTGCAGCCGCGGAGCTACCCCATTTGCGATTGGGACGCGTGCCGAGCTGGAAAGCCAGATCCGCCCCGCGGGCGAGCTCGCAGTATGTCGTCCAGGGACGGCTGTACGGATTGCCATTGACCTGCAGGCTCTCTATGTATGGAGCGCTGACGGGACTGACAGCGGCCCTGAGCCTCCGTTTCCCGTGGCGCTCGAGAGAAGTGGCGCTAGCCGAGATCGTCAGCCGTCGATTACGCGACATGGCGATCGAGGCACGCTGGAACAGCGGGCTGCCGATCGCCAGCAGGCCGACGCCGGGCACCTCCGGGTAGAGGCCGAGGGCTCCAAACACATACCAGGAGGAGAGCGTGCCGAGGTCGTCGTTGCCGGGGTAGCCAGCCGGGTCGGCGCCGTAGAGGCGAAGAGCACGGCGGACGGCCGCCTGCGTGCGGTAGGGATGGCGAGTCCAGTCGTAGAGCCAGGGCACGTGCAGGGTCGGCTCGTTGCCGAGCAGCGCGTGGTCGGTGTGAGTGCCGCCGACGCCGCCGTTGAGGCTGCGCAGGAAACGGTCGAGCCGAGCCGCCGCCCGCTCCCCGCCCCCCATCGCCGCGAAGAGGCCGGCTGGATCGTGGGGAACCATCCACGTGTACTGCGCCGAGTTGCCCTCGACGAAGCCGCCGCCGCGCAGGTTGTCGTAGCCGGCGGGGAACGAGCCGTCTCCGTAGCGGGGCTCGATCTGCCCGCTCTGCGGGTTGAAGAGCTTGCGCCAGTTCGCCGAGCGCTGCATGAAGCGGCGGTACGTGGCGCCGTCGCCAAGGGCGCGCGCGGCGAACTGGGCGATGGCGAAATCGTCGACCGTGTACTCGAGCGTGGTCGCGGCCGAGCCCCAAATGTCGTCGGGGTCCCGATAGATCGAGTTGGAGTTGCGAACGTTTGTGTCGAGCTCGTAGGGGAGGTAGCCGAGCGCAAGGTACGAGGCCAACCCCTGGCGCTGGAGGTATTCGCCGTTGGCGCTGCGACATGGTTCGTCAGCGCCCTTCAGCATTGCCGTGAACGCCGCACGGCGGTCGAAGTCATCGGCGCCGAAGGCCGCTGCAGAGGCGATGATCGGGTCCGCCGAGTCGCCGACCATGGTCATGCTCTGCCCGTTGGCGTAAGACCAGCGCGGTAGGCAGCCGCTCTCGGCGGCATCGGCCAGCAGCGAGGCGACCATCTCGCTCGCTCGCCGTGGCGCCAGCATCGAAAGCAGCTGGATCTGGGTCCGGTAGGTATCCCAGCCGGAGAAGTCCGCGTACTGGATACGGCCTTCGGCGCGATGGAGCAGGCCGTCCATACCGATGTAGGCGCCGCCGACGTCGCTGAAGGTACGCGGCGCCAGGAAGGCGTGGTAGAGCGCCGTATAGAAGGTGTCGAGGAGTCGAGGTGGGCCGCCGCTGACGCGGATCCGACCCAGAGAGCGGTTCCAGTCCTCCTCTGCCCGCTTTGCCACCGTCCCGAAACCGAGCCCAGGATCCTCGGCCGCAAGGTTGGCGCGAGCGTTCTCGACACTGACGAAGGAGAGCCCGACCCGTACGGTGACGATTGGATTGTGGCGCGTGTCGAAGGTTGCGTAGGCGCCGGCTGCCGCGCTGGTTGCCGGATTTGCGGGCGGAGACTGGCTGTCGCCGGCAGCTGTCGACTCTGCCGCGATGCGGTTGCGCTGCCAAGTTCCGTGAGCGCTGAAGGGGCGGTCGAAAACGGCAGCGACGTAGACCCGGTAACGGGGTCGCTGGCCGCAGAAGAGCCCGCTCGACGCCGTACCGTCGATCTCATGACGGACAGGGTCGATCTGCACGGAGGCAAAGTCGTTGGGCTGGGCGCTGCCGCCGGCGTTGACGAGGACGCTGGCACGAGGGCTGGGTGGGAACCGGAAGCGGGCGACCCCCGTGCGCGTCGTCGCGCTCAGCTCGACGTCGATGCCGCCACCGTGGGCCGGATTGAGACGCACCGAGTAATAGCCAGGGCGCCCGCTCTCGCTGGCGTGAGAGAAGCCCGGCTGGAACTCGCCCTGCAGAGCGGCGCCCGCGGCGGGCGAAGATCGCAGCGGCTCGGTCGTCGGCAAGAAGGGGAAGTCGCCGTAGAGCGAGCAGCCGGCGCCGGCGAGGTGGGTGAGGCTGAAGCCCCTCAGGTGCGAGTCCCGGTAGTCATAGCCGCCGCGACCGTTGCGGTCAGCCGGAGTCGTATCGGGGCTCCACTGGATCATGCCGAAGGGCACCGTCGCGCCGGGAAAATTGTGACCGCCACCGAAGGTGTTGGGGCCGGGACGGGTGCCCGCGAAGACGCGCACATGATCGGCCGGCCCGGCGCCGGGCGCGGCCGGCACGGCAAAGGCGAGAGAAGCGAGCGTTGCTGCGATGGCGATGCCTGAGCGTCGGACCAAGGTGTGAACGTTACGGCTCTCGCCTAAGGTTCCGGCATCGATGGAGGCCTCTTCCGTCAATGAGCTTCTATGAAGACCCGAACCGCGATCCTCGTCGTCGGCGCCGCAGCTGCGGCCACGTTGGCTGTCGTCCTGGCCCTGGGAGGCGGCAAGGACAGCTCGCGCGCGAAGGCCGCTGCGAGCGCCGTGCCCGGAGAGCCGAGCGTTGAGGTGATCTCACCGCGCAGCGGGGCCCGCCAAACCAGCCACGCGGTCGTGGTCAAGGTCAGGATCCGCAATTTCCAGCTCGCTCCGCACCACTTCGGCGGCGAACCGCAGCTGGGCGAGGGGAACATCCGCTTCGGCCTCAACCGCGTGCCCGACTGCGTCGATCCGGTCAAGCTGCAGCGGGCGATCGACAGCCCCTTTGGAAGCGGCCGCCTCGTCGGCCGCTCCTTCGATTTCCGCGAGTACGCGGGGCCCAACGGCGTGCTCGCCGAATGGATCGGCTCACAGGGCAGCTACTCGCCGGCGACGCGACCGGAGATCTACTACCACGCCCTCCCCCCCGGCTTCTACCGGCTCGTCATCACCCTCGCCCAGAACGACGGCTCGCCCACGCCGTTCCACGCCGTCACCAACTTCCAGATCCTGCCCAAGCCCGGCCATGGCCCAAAGTGCACCGGGGGCAAGGTCCCCAGCGCCAAGGCCGCCGCCTTCGACTGACTTCGTCTTTTTACCCCCTATAGCGCGGCAAAACGCGAAGTCAGCCGTTGGGTGGGCCAATACTTCACTTTGTATAGTGGAGTGCCGTGCGTACTTACCGTCGTTTGATGGGCTTTTTGCGGCCCTACCGTCGCCAGCTCTGGGGCTCGCTGGCGTTCGCCTGGTTGGCAATGGGGATGACGGTGCTGATCCCGTGGCTGATCGGGCAGGCGATCAACGCGATCCAGGACGGCGACAAGCCCGACCTGCTGCCGCTGGCGCTGGCGATAGTCGCAGCTGGGATTCTGCGCCTGGGGCTGACCGTGGTGCGGCGCCTGGTCGCCGGCAAGGTCTCCCTGGCGGTCGAGTTCGACCTGCGCCAGCTCTTCTACGCGCACCTGCAGCGCCTCGAGCTCGGCTTCTTCGACTCCCAGCAGACCGGCCAGCTGATGTCGCGGGCGACGGTCGACCTGCAGTCGATCCGCTTCTTCCTCGGCTACGGCCTGATCTTCATCACCCAGAACCTGCTCACGATCACCCTGGTCACCGTGGTGATGGTCGCGATCAATCCCGTGCTGGCCCTGATCGCCCTCGCTCCCGCACCGCTGATCGTCTTCACCGCGTCGCGCTACAACCGGGTCTCGCGACCAGCGGTGCAGGAGGTGCAGCAGCGGATTGCCGAGCTGACCGCGGAGGCCGAGGAGAACATCTCCGGGATCCGCATCGTCAAGGCGTTCGCGCGCGAGGAATACCAGCTGCACCGCTTCCAGCGGGCGGTCGGTCGGGTCTTCGAGCAGAGCATCTACTCGACCAAGCTGCAGGCCTTCTTCTCGCCGCTGATCGGGCTGCTGCCGCAGATGGGGATCGCGCTGGTGCTGCTGGTTGGCGGCCGCGAGGTGATCAATGGAAGCCTCAGCCTCGGCGATTTCACCGCCTTCTACACCTACCTGGTGATCCTGGCCGGGCCGATGCGGATGCTCGGCGTGGCGATGGGCATGGCACAGCGCGCGATCGCCTCGGGGAACCGGCTCTTCGAGATTCTCGACCGTGAGCCACGGATCGAAAGCCCCCCGGAGGCGCCAGCGCTGCCGGCCGGTGGCGGCAGCGTGCAGATGAGCGGCGTGACCCTTCGCTACGACGCCGCCCGCGCCAACCCATCCGACATTGACCACACTGGAGGTGGGTCAAAATCGGATGCGGCACTCAGCGGCATCGATTTCGAGGTCGCGGCGGGAAGCACCGTGGCACTGGTTGGGCCCTCGGGGTCCGGCAAGACCAGCCTCGTCGCCCTGATCGCGCGGCTTTACGATCCAAGCGAGGGATCAGTGCTGGTCGACGGCCTCGACGTGCGCTCGGTCGAAGTTGAGTCGCTGCGCTCGGAGATCGCCTTCGTCGGCGACGAGAGCTTCCTCTTCAGCGCCAGCGTTGCCGAGAACATCGCCTACCCACGCTCGGAGGCGAGTCGTGAGGAGATCGAAGCGGCAGCACGGCGGGCACAAGCTGCCGACTTCATCGAGGACCTGCCCGGCGGCTACGACACCGTCGTCGGCGAGCGCGGCCTGACGCTTTCGGGCGGACAGCGCCAGCGGGTGGCTATCGCCCGGGCGCTGCTGGCCGATCCCCGCATCCTGATCCTCGACGACGCCACCTCCTCGGTCGACGCAACCACCGAGTCGGCGATCAAGGGTGGGCTGCGCGAGGTGATGGACGGGCGCACCACCTTTATCATCGCCCACCGCCTCTCGACCGTCTCGCTCGCCGACGAGGTGATCGTGATGGACGGCGGCCACATCGTCGACCGCGGCACCCACGCCGAGCTGCTCGAAGGCTGCAGCTTCTACCGCGAGATCGCCGAGCACGGCCTCGCCGACTCCGTCTTCCTCCAGCGCGATCTAGAGCAGCGCGAGGAGGTGGCGCGACTGTGAGCGAGCAGGTCCCCACGAGCGAGGAGCCAGGTCGCCTGCGCGGCATCCTGCTGCTCTTCGCCGCGGTCTGGAGGCTGATCCGCGGCCAAGACCAGCGCGCCCGCAAGGTGCGCTGGATGATCGGGCTGCTACGGCCCTACCGCGGCAAGGTGGCGCTGATGTTCGTGGCGCTGCTGGTCGCGACCGGGGCCGCGCTGGCTCCCCCCTACCTCGCCGGCCAGGCGGTCGACTCGGGCATCGTCACCGGCGACGTCGCCGCCCTCGACCGGATCGTCGCCGCCTTCGTCGTCGTCGCCATCCTCTACGCGGCGGCGACGTACCTGCAGACCTACCTGGTCGGCTGGGTCGGCACGCGCGCCCTGCAGGATCTGCGCGAGCGCGTCTTCTCCCACCTGCAGACGATGTCGATCGGCTTCTTCACCCGCCGCAGCCCGGGCGTCCTGATCAGCCGCATGACCAACGACATCGAGGCGCTCAACCAGCTCGTCACCGACGGCGTGGTGACGATGTTCTCCAGCGTGCTGACGCTGGCCGGCGTGGTCGTGATCCTGCTCGTGCTCGATGCCGACCTCGCCCTCGTCACCTTCATCACCTTCCCGCTGGTCGCGGCGGCAAGCATCGTCTTCCGCATCGTCTCGCACGGGGCATACCGCGAAACCCGGGAGCGGATCGGGGCGATCACCGGCTATCTGCAGGAGACGCTCAGCGGCGTCAGGGTAGTGCGCAGCTTCGGCCAGGAGCCGCGGCACACGGCGGCGATGACGGAGCTGAACGAGGCCAACCGGGCGGCGAACATGCGCACGGTCTTCCTCAACGCCTCCTACTTCCCCGGGGTCGAACTGCTCGCCTCGGTCGGCACCGCGGCGATCCTGCTCTACGGCGGCACCCAGGCGATCGACCACGCGATCCAGATCGGCACGATCATCGCCTTCGTCGGCTACCTGACCGTCTTCTTCGAACCGATCCAGCAACTCTCCCAGCTCTACACGACCTACCAGCAGGGGATGGCGGCGCTGGACAAGATCTTCGACCTGCTCGACACCGCGCCCGACATGGTCGACGCACCTACCGCCATCGACCCAGGCAGGCTGAAGGGCGAAATCGCGATGCAGGACGTCTGGTTCTCCTACTCGGACGAGGGCGAGGAATGGGCGATGGAGGACGTCAACCTGCACGTGCCGCCGGGGCAGACGCTGGCGCTGGTCGGCGCTACGGGCGCGGGCAAGTCGACCTTCGCCAAGCTGGTCGCGCGCTTCTATGACCCGCAACGCGGGCGAGTGCTCGTCGATGGCCACGACCTGAAGGGGGTGCGACAGCAGGCGCTGCGCCGCCAGCTCGGCATCGTCCCCCAGGAGGGTTTCCTCTTCTCCGGCAGCGTGCGCGAGAACATCGCCTTCGGCCGGCCCGGAGCGACACTGGCGGAGATCGAAGATGCCGCGGCGGCTGTCGGCGCGACGGATTTCATCGCGGCGCTTCCGGAGGGGATCGAGACCGAGGTCGGCGAGCGCGGCGTACAGCTCTCGGCCGGACAGCGCCAGCTCGTCGCCTTCGCCCGGGCGCTGCTGGCGGAGCCGCGCATCCTGATCCTCGACGAGGCGACCTCGAACGTCGACGTGCGCACCGAGAAGACGATCGAGAAGGGGCTCGAGCGGCTACTCGCCGGGCGCACGGCGATCGTCATCGCCCACCGCCTTTCGACGATCCGCCGCGCCGGCAAGATCGTCGTCCTCGAAGGTGGCCGCATCGCCGAGGCGGGCACACACGAGGAGCTCATCGAGGCCGGCGGGCCCTACTCGCGCCTCTACGGCGCCTGGCGTACATCCCATGCGGCCTGAGCGCTCAGCTGCTTAGCGGGATCCACAGAGTCATCGTCCCCACCGACCCGTTGATGCCCGCCCCCGTAACTACGAGGGTGGCGCTCAGGCCAGCTTCGAAGACCCCGAAGAACTGGACGACTTCTTCGCATTCTTTGGTCACGGCAGCCACGACGAAGACGTGGTTTGCGCACTGATCCTGCTTGATGAACTTGATCGCGTCAGGCCCGACGATGCTGATCGAGGTGATTTTCCATTCGCCCCGCGCGGAGACTAAGAGTTTCACTGCTTTGTTCGACGGGGCAGAAGTGAAGACCAGCGCGCCCGGATCGAACCCGGCCGGCTCGCGGCCACCGCCGCCACAAGCGGCAATCGCCACGGATGCGAGCAGTGCGACGGACACCCCGAGAATGCGTCGTGCTCCCGTTTTGCCCATCGTCTCCCTCCTTCTCCGTCCGGCTTCCATCTATTGATCAAAAAAACTTGCGCATAAGCTACCATGCTCTCCGTGAAACCTCTGAAGATGATCGGCATCGCTGCAGCAATCGCCGCCATCGGGGCGATTCTCTTCAACTTGGGCGCGGGTCTTGGCAGCGTGAAACAGATCAACACCTGCGCGGAAAACCAGTCGGTATGCGAAACCGCCAACGTGCTGGCCGGCTACGAAGGTGGAGAACTTCAGGTCACGGCAAAAGCGAAAGAAACCTCTTCGTTCTCCGGGTCCCTCAAAGAGCGTTTGTGCCGAATCAGCCGCATCCGCCCTATCGACTGGCATAAACGCCATCCAGATCCAGGAACTCTCGTTCAGCGGCTGCGAACCCTGCACAAAAGTCACGGCCAGCAAACTGCCCTTCAAAGGAGAAGGCTTTGCGACCAGCGCGGGCAACGGCGAACTGGTGGTCCCGATAACCGTGAGCTTGACTGGTTGCCCCTTTGGGATCACCTGCCTCTACGCCAACAGCAAAGCAAGCATGAGTGGCCTCGGCAGCAGCACGCAGCCGCAGATCGCGGTCTCGGAAGTGCCGCTGACGAAGCTCGAAGGAGGCGTCCTCTGTCCCGCGAGCTCCAAATGGACCGCGAAATACGTCGTCACCAAAGCCAGCGAACGGATCTTCGAAGTCGCGGGCGTGAGCTTCGAACGGGAACTTCCCCTCTCGGGCTTTATCGAGTCGGAAACGGAATAGCGACGCGCGAGGGGTCAGCCGGGGCCTATGCCGCCGGATTCGCCGCCGCTGGCGCCGCCGCCGCCTTCGGCCCCGCCAGCGGTGCCGCCGCCTTCCGCCGCGCCACCGGCACCGCCGGTTTCAGGCACGACTTCTTCGGGTGCGGCTTCCGCTTCCGGTTCGAGGACTTCCGGTTCGACGGCTTCAGGAGCTTCTTCGGAGCCGGTTTCGCCGGATTCGGGCGCCGTCGCAACCGGTGCGCTGGGGCCTTCCCCGCACTCCTGGAAGCCGTATTCCTCAGCGGCAGCCTGAAAGGAAGCGAGCGCCGAGGCGGCGTTCGCTTCGGCGCTTTCGAGGCCGGCCGTGTCGTCGCGCTCGGCGGCCAGCTGGACTTCGTCCTCGGCTGTCGCGAGTTCGTCTGCCGCCGCGGCAAATTCGGCATAGCCCTCGGTTTCCTGGGGCGTGCCGAGGCCCTTCAGGCTGTCGACCATGCCCCCATAGAGGCCGGCGACCCGGCCAGCCGGGCTCTCGGTTTCGGTGCTGCTCGCTCCAACCGTGCCGACCGCGGCGTTGACCTCGCCACAGATCGCATCGCCCCGTTCGATCAGTTCGGCCTGGGTCAGCGCCGTCGGGGCTGCCGTCGTCGTCGCGACCGACTCGGTCGAGTCGTCTCCCCCGCCCCCGCAGCCAGAGACCAGCAAGGCGGCGATGGGCAGTGCGGCGATCCATGTGTGGCGGAAGCTCACAGGAGGGCGAAGGTAGCAGAGCGAATAGACGCTCAAGCAGGGGTTTGAGCGACTTGCAGCTGCGGCCCAGGGACTCGAACCCCGACTACCTCGTCCAGAGCGAGGCGTGCTGCCATTACACCAGGCCGCAAAGGAGAAGCCGAAGGATACTCAGGCGCCGCGGCTGATCAGCTCGCGAGCCTCAGCCAGGTCTTCAGGACAACCGACGCTCAGGGCGCCGGCTACACGGCCATCCTTCATGTAGCGAACGAAGAACTCGCCGCTGTCGCGGTCGCCACGCCAGATCTCCTCGTCCCACTCGGAGGCGGGACCGACGTACTCGAGGCTCGCCCAGTCGGCGAGGTCGCTGAAGAAGTAAGGCACGACCTCGTAGTCGGCAGCGTCGCCGAGCATGTTGCCGGCGGCGTGCATGCCCTGCTGCATGGCCACGTCCCAGTGCTCGACGCGCAGTCGCCGGCCGTGCACGACGCTGTCATAGGAGCAGCAGTCGCCAGCGGCGTAGATGCCCTCGACGGAGCTCTGCAGCTTCGAGTCGCAGACGATGCCGTCGTCAACCGCGAGCCCGGCGCGCTGGGCGAGCATCGCGTCGGGACGCACGCCGGCGCCGACGACGACCGCGTCGCACTCGACCGCCAGGCCGCTCTTGGTCAGCACCGCCTTGACCCGGCCGTCGCCCTCGTAGGCCTCGAGCTCCTCGCCGCCGTGGATCGTCACGCCCTTGGACTCGAGCAGCTCGTGGAACCAGCGTCCGGCCTGCTCGCCAAAGGTGCGTGAGAGCGCCACGTCCTCCATGGTCACGATCGTGCACTTGGTGCCTCGTGCCGTCAGCGAGGCGGCGACCTCGGCGCCGATGTAGCTGCCGCCGATCAAGACGACGTGCTCTGCCGCCTCGGCGTCGGCGCGGATCGCATCGGAGTTGCCGTAGGCGCGGAGGTAGTGGACTCCCTCGTTCTCGGCGCCCTCGACGCGGAGGATGTTGACCATCGCCCCGGTGGCGATCAGCGCCTTGCCGAAGCTGACCTCGTCGCCACCCTGCAGCTTCGCCGTGCGCGCCTGCGGATCCAGCGACATCACGTTGACGCCGCTGAGCAGCTCGACCTCGTTCTCCTCGTACCAGGAGGGCGGGTTGACGTAGGCGTCGGCGCGCTCTGCCTCGCCGCGCAGGTACTCCTTGGAGAGAGGCGGCCGTTCGTAGGGCGGCTCCGGCTCGCGACCGACCAGCAGGACCGACCCGTCCGCGCCCCGCTTGCGCAGCTCGGTGGCGCAACTGGCGGAAGCCAGCCCGCCGCCGATGAGAAGGAAGTCGACCTCGCGGTCAGGCATCGGAACCGGCGCCGTTGCCGCCCGATCCGTCGCCGGGCCCGAAGAGCGCCTTGAGCTGCTCCTCGTGACCAGGATCGAGCACGGCAAGCACCTCGTCGCCGACCTCGAGCACGGTGTCGGGACCGGGGACGAAGCCCTTGCCCTTGCGCAGGACCGAGATCAAGAGGCTGCCTTCGGGCATCTGCAGATCGCCGACACGACGTCCAGTTACCCCACAGTCCTTGCCAAGCAACATCTCGATGATCTCCAGCTGCTCCTCCTGCAGATCGAGCAGGTGGACGAGGCCATACTCAGGCACCTCGTGCTCGAGCAGGCGCAGGATCAGGTCGGTGGCCGAGACCGAGGGCTTGATCCCGAGCAGGTCGAAGTGGGGCTTGTTGCGCGGGTTGTTGACGCGAGCGATGATCCGCTCGACGTCGTACTTCTCCTTGGCGACCTGGCAGATCAACATGTTGTCCTCGTCGTCACCGGTGACCGCGATGACCATGTCGGCGCGCTGGATGCCGGCTCGCTCCAGCACCCAGAGCTCCGAGGCGTCGCCGTAGGAGACGTTGTGCTCGAGCTCCTGCTCGACGGTCAGGTAGCGACGGCGATTGCTCTCGATGACCGTCACCTCGTGGTCCTTTTCGAGCAGCTCCCGGGCCAGGTTCCAGCCGACCTTGCCGGCGCCGATGACGATGATGTACACGGTCCGCTCGCCCCCTTGCCTACGCGACTTCCGCGGAGCCGTCGGAGGTGCCGGCGCTACCGCGCGGCGCACCCTCACGAACCGCTGTCTCCAGCATGTCGATCGCGACCCGGGTCGGGCAGACCGTGTGCATGCCCTGGCGCTCGTACCATTCCGCCCGCAGCGGGTCGAGGATGCGAGCGATCACGGTCGGCACTTCATAGCGGCGCTGGGCGATCTGGGCGATGACGATGTTGGTGTTGTCGCCGTCGGTCGAGGCGATGAAGGCATCCGCCTTCTCGATCCCGGCGGCGACGAGGGCATCGGTCTCCAGTCCCGCCCCAACCGTGAACTGGCCGCCGAGGTCCTCCCATCCCCTGTCGAGGCCGACCTCGAGCCGCGCGTGCGACTCGGGGTCCTCGTCGAGGCAAGAGACTTCGTGCCCCTCGCGCAGCATTGCGCGGGCCACAGAGGATCCAACTCGGCCGCAACCGACGATAAGAATGAACACGGGTCGGATACTAGATGTCGAAGTCGCCGAGGGCGCGCAGGACGACGCGGATCAGGGACGCGGAGACACGCCAGCGACCGAAGCCGATTCGGTCTGCTCGGCCTGCGCGTCCCCCGGAGGGGCAGTCAGGAGCACGCGACAGGGAGCCTTCTTGAGCACGTACTCGGTCGCGGCGCCGATCTCCGCCGGCTTGGCGGCGGAGATCCCGCCCAGCGTCGCCCCACCCTTGATCTTGGTCGGCGGCTCACCGCCGATCACGATCGCCTCGACGCTGCTGCGCCGCGCCGCCTCGACGATGCCGGCGCCGACGTCACGGGCCCGCACCACCTCGGCCGTGACCTTGACATCCTCGTACTCCTCGCCGACGTCGCTGGCGCGGCCCAGGGCCCGCTGCGCCTCCTGCTCGACCTGCGGCGAGAGCTCGGCGTCGAGCGGCAGGGTCAACGGCACTTCGATCACGTAGACGAGATCGAGGCGAGCCTCGCCGTCGCCGCCCGCTTCCTGCTCCGCCGCGGCAAGACGCCCAGCGGTGGCGACGATGTCGTCGTCCAGCTTGGTGCCGAAGACGGGCACGAGGATGTTGCGGAAGGAGGCTTCCGGCACCTGCTTGGTCAGCGCCTTCTCGCTGACCGAGACACGCTTGGTCAGGGTCGTCCCCTCGAAGACCTTGCGGTAGACGACATAGAAGAGCAGGCCGAAGAGCATCCAGCCACCGCCGACCCAGCGCGCCGTGTCGTGGTAGGCGAGGACGCTGAGAAAAGCCAGGCCGCTGACCAGGGCGGCGAAAAGGGCCGGCAGCGGCAACCGGGCGCCGCGCCAGGAGACGTCCAGGGGAACTCGGAAAGGCCGCGGCCGGTCCGGGTCGGTGATCCGCAAGCGCACGATCGAGAGCTGGGCGATCGTGATTGCCAGCATCGCTCCGAAGGCGTAGAGACCGGCGAGAAGCTTGACGTCGGTGGGCACGACCAGACCGATCGCGATTACGCCGGAGATCGCGATCGCCACGTGTGGCGTCGCGTGGCGGCTGTTCAGCTTGCCCAGCCAGCTGGGGATCTGGCGGTTGATCGCCAGCGTGTAGATGTGACGAGAGACGCCGAGCAGCGCCGTCGTCACCGCCCAGAACAGCACCGGTGTGGCGACTATGGCGACGAGCCAGCGCATCGCATCGGAGACCCAGAGCGGGTGATAGGCGGAGACGACGCCGAGCACCGGCGCCTCGACGAACTCGTTGCCGAGCGCCGTCTCAGGACCGTTGGGCCCAGCGACGACCGGCACGGCCATCAGGGCGATCGCCGCCATACCGGCGTAGACGAGCGGCACCGCGAAGGCGCCGAGGGTGACGATCCGCTTCAAATCGCGCCGCCGCACCTGGATGTCGGGAGCGAGATCCGAGGCGGCCTCGATCCCGGCGTAGGCGAGCATCGCCACCACCGCGGCGTAGACGGTGTCGTGGAAGCTGGGGCTGGTGAAGAGGTCGATTTGGTCGACGAGACGGTCGGGATGGAAAACCGCCAGCACGCCGACGACGATCACCGCCAGCTGCAGGGCGATGTCGGCGAGGGCGAGGATCGCCAGCGGCCACTCTCGCCCACGCCCGGTGATGTTGAAGGCGTTGAGCAGGCAAGCGGCGACGATGACGGCGCCGGCGACGGCGATCTGCGTGCCCGACGCGGATAGGTCCGGGGCGATTGGCGCCAGGTAATGGGGGACCGAGATCGCCGCCAGGGCGGCGACGATCAGGTAGTCGATCAGGATCGCCCAGCCGGCGATGAAGGCGATCAGCTCGTTGAAGGCGTGACGGGCGAAGCTCGAGGAGCCGCCGCGCTCGCGGAACATCGCCCCGCCCTCCACGTAGCTGAGCGTGGTGAGGACGAAGAGCAGGCCGGCGGCGAGGAAGATCAGCGGCGTCAAGCCGAGGCCGCGGTCGGCAACGACGCCGAGGGCGAAGTAGATCGAGAAGCCAACCGAGGAGTAGACGGCGACGAAGAGGCCGGGCACCCCCAGGCCGCGCTGAAGCAGGGGCGTCAGCCGCGGATCCTCCGGCTGCTCTGGCTGAGGCCGCTCTGGCTCGCTCACGTCTTCGCCGCGATCCAGAGCCGCCCCACGCCGACCGCGAGGAAGGCGATGCCGAGCAGCACGCCGACCGAGAGCGCGCCGCCGCCCCTGACCAGCGTGCTGACGAGGAGCGCCAGGCCGAGCGCGACGAAGACGAGCGAGAGGAGGCGCACGGAACCGCGGTAGATCCGCTCGGGCGAGGCCATCGGGGCGATTCTAGGCCAGCGCCGGGGTCAGCTCGGCGCCGCGCGGACCGCCCTGTTCGGAGACGACGATGACGCGGCAGGGACGCTCGCCGAGCACCGTCTGCAGCGTCTTGTCGTAGAGCGGACGGCCGTTTCGGTAGCGCAGGCCGATCACCACCGCGG
Organism: uncultured Solirubrobacterales bacterium; assembly: GCA_963718775.1. GTDB lineage: Bacteria > Actinomycetota > Thermoleophilia > Solirubrobacterales > 70-9 > VRUE01. Next base: position 318,403 of record OY970377.1, read on the forward strand.
CGGCGTTGACCAGCTTCGCCTCGTCGGAGATCTCGTAACCGGCCTGCCCGGGCCGGACTCGCTCGACATGGCCGGTCACCCGCTGGCCGCCGATCAGCTTCGCCTGCTCGATCTTGCTCTGCGCCTCGGCTTCACGCTCGGGCAACTCTGCCTCCAGGGGCAGGTGGGTCGGCACGGTCAGCATCGAGTGGATGTGGATACCGCGGCGGCGCTTGGAGGCGAGCTTGATCGCGGTCGAGACCATCTCCTCGGAGAACGGCTCGTCGTCCTCGAAGGCGACGAGGACGCTGCGGTACTCGATCTCCTCGACCCCGAGCGGCTCCGGGGTCAGCACCTTGACCGTCTCGGTCAGGGGCAGCTTCTGGTTGCGGCGGTAGAGCACGTAGACGACGATCCCGAACGCCATCCAACCCAGCCCGACCGCCAGCGTACGGGGGTTGAGCGCCATCACGACGATCCAGGCAGCGAAGGTACCGAGCCCGCCGAGCACCGCGGTCAGCGGCACCTCGGTGCCGAAAGCGCGGAAGTTCAGTGGCGGCTTCCAGGGACGCTCGTCATCGGGAAGACGGTGACGCAGCCAGATCACCGAGACGTGGGCGATCGTGAAGGAGAGCATCGCGCCGAACGAGTACATCGTCGCCAGGAAGTCGGTCTGGCCGGGGATCAGCGTGATCATCGCCACCGCGGCGAAGACGAGGATCGCGATGTAGGGGGTGCGGTAGCGGGGATGGACCTGGCGCAGGCTCTCGGGCAGCTGACGGTGCTGTCCCATCGAGTAGGTGAGCCGGGAGACCCCGATCAGGCCGGCGTTGGTGGCGATCAGGAGGATCACCGCGGCGAGGATGCCGACGTAGAAACGCAGCGCTTCGGTCATGCCCGAGCCGAGGCCGAGGTTCTCGACGATGCCGAGGATCGGGTCGTTGGCGAACTCGGTCCCCAAGGCGGTCGTGTAGTGGCCGGCGGCATCCTGCACGACCGGCATCGCCGAGAGCGCGACGACCGGGATCAGCAGGTAGAGCCCCAGCACGGCAGCGACGGTGAGGCCGACGCTGCGCGGGATCGTCCGCGCCGCGTCCTTGGCCTCCTCGGCCATGTTGGAGATCGTCTCGATCCCGGTGTAGGCGATCATCCCGACCGCGATCCCGAGAGCGAAATCGCTCCAGGTGGGGGCGACGCCGAGGTGGATGTTGTCGATCAGCACTTCCGGGCTGAGGACCAAGAAGATGCCGATCCCGACCAGCACGACCTGAGTGGCGAGGTCGGCGACGGCGAGGATGAGATTGAGTTTCGCCGACTCCTGCGAGCCGCGGATGTTGAGCACGGCGAGGCCGGTGATGACCAGCGCGCCGGCGATGATGTCGCCGGGCGCCTCGCCGAGCGGCTCCCAGAAGACGGCCAGGTAATGGGGCACGAAGTAGGCCGAGATCGCGACCGTGATCACGTAGTTGAGCATCTGCCCCCAGGCGGCGATGAAGCTGACCAGCTCGTTGAAGGCGTGGCGGGCGAAGCTGGAGGAACCGCCCGCCTCCGGGTACATCACGGTCGCCTCGGCGTAGGTGGCTGCCGTGGCGGCGAAGATCAGGCCGGAGATGACGAAGGCGACCGGGGTGAGGCCGAGGGCGAAGGCCGCCGTCACGCCCAGCGCGTAGTAGATGCTGGAGCCGACGTTGCCGTAGGCGGCGGCAAAGAGGGCGCCGACCCCATGCACGCGGCTCAGCGATTCGTCACGGGGAATTCGCTGGGCCATCTAGGACTTGGACGAGGTGGGCATCGGGTCAGGCCGAATATACGGACGCTGCCGGTGCCCGCCGCACGTGGGCCGCGGTCAGCTCGGCGGGCGAAGCGCAGCCACAGAGAGCCAGGGCCAGCTCAAACTCCTCGCGCAGCAACTCCAGCACCCGGCGAGCGCCGGCCTCACCGCCGACGGCAAGCCCCCAGAGAGCAGGGCGACCGACGAGGACCGCGTCGGCGCCAAGGGCGAGAGCGATCGCCACGTCGGTGCCACGTCGCACGCCACCGTCGACGAAGACGGCGCCACGTCCGGCGACGGCGTCGACGACCTCGGGTAGCGCGTCGGCCGTGGCGACGCAGCAATCGAGCTGGCGGCCGCCATGACTGGAGACGATCACGCCGGCGGCGCCGTGCTCGACCGCAAGCGCGGCATCCTCGCCGGTCAGGACTCCCTTGATCAGCACAGGCACCCTGGACTCGGAGGCGAGCTGCTCGAGGCTCTGCCAGCTCAGCGCCGGTTCCATCAGGGCGAACGTCTCCTCGATCGTGACGGCGCCGGAAGAGCCGAGTGCCGCCTGCACGCTGGGCACGCCGAGGCCCTCGGGAAGCTTGAAGCCGGTGCGCAGGTCGCGCTCGCGACGACCGCCGCGCGCGGCGTCGACGGTGACCACGATCGCCTCGAAGCCCGCCTCGATCGCCTCGTCCATCAGCGCCCGGGTCACCGCCTCGTCGCGGAAGGAGTAGAGCTGGAACCAGCGCCGCCCGCCCGGCGCGGCCGCCGCGACCTCACCCGGCAGCGTCGTCGCCAGGGTCGAGAGGCACATCACCGTGCCCGCCGCCGCGGCAGCTCGCGCCATCGCCAACTCGCCCTCGGGATCGACCAGCCGCTGGTAGGCGACCGGCGCGACCAGGATCGGCATCGAGGCCTCGGCGCCGAGCACCTCCGCCCTCGTCCCCCACTCGTCGTATCCAGCCAGCACGCGTGGCCGCAAACGCCAGTGCTGCCAGGCGCGGACGCTTTCGCCCAGCGTCACCTCGTCGCAGGCGCCGCCGAAGAAGTAGCCGGCCGTGCCCGCCTCCAGCTTCTCCGCGGCCGCCCGCTCGAAGTCGGCGACGTTGATCAGATCCTCACTCACGACCGCGCGACCTTAACCCCTCGGCGTGTCTGAGGTTAACCGCCATGCATGGCGGGTTAGGTCAGACACGTCGTTTCTGCGACCGCAGCGGCTGAGAGGATCGCGGCCGATGCCATCAGCCTAGGCCCAATTCCGGGCTCGGCGCGACCGCGGAGGATGCAAGTGGAGAACGAGAGCCGCAAACCCTGGATCCTGATCGCGATCGCCACGCTCGGGCTCGTGCTCGGCGCGATCGCCCTGATCGTCGCCTTCAACGCGAAGAGCGCCAGTGACGATGCCGCCACCCAGCAATCCGTCGAGGAAGTCTCCACCGAGCTCTCCAACCTGGTCGACAAGCTCGGCATCGCCGAGGCAAGCCTGACCGGCGAGCAGCAGGAACTGCAGGGCAGCGCCAAGCGTGCCGCCGAGGAATCCCGCGGCGCCGTCACCAACCTCTCCAACCGCCTCGACAAGCTCGAGCGCCAGACCGCGAAGCTCAACCCGACCGCCAAGCAGACCACTGCCCTGACCAAAGAGGTCGGCTCGCTGGAAACCGAAATCACCGCGGTCAACGGCCGGGTCACCGCCGTCAACCAGCGAGTGACCAAGCTCAGCAAACGGGTCAGCAACGTCAACAGCGGCGGTCAGTCGGCCCCGTAAGGGATCCGGGGTGGCGGGTGCTCCTCCCCGCTCAACTTTTTCCGAAGGCAGACTTTGGCTGTCCCGCGGTCGTGGATGCGGAAAAAGTACAAGCCGCGGGGAGGAGCACCCGCCACCCCTCAAGGACCACACGCGGTCGGCGATGCGCCCTGTGGACGTCGGCCTCTAAGAAAAACTCTCAGCTCTCCCGGCTTGACACCTAGCCTCCGTCCCGCAGAAGCCACGCCAAGAGGAGCCCTTCCGATCATCCCCACCACCTTTGGCTGCTCACCGGAGGGGTCAGGTGCCGCTCCCCGCGCCCTGATGCTCCGCTGGTCGTCTGCCGTTTCGGGATCGACCCCAACCGGGTCGCGATCGGCGGCATCTCGATGGGTGGCTTTGGCGCCTTCGACATCGCCCTCCATCATCCGGGGCGTTTCTGCGCCGTGGGAGGCCACTCTCCCGCCCTCTGGTTCGACGGCTCGGAAACCGCTCCTGGCGCATTCGACGATGCCGTGGACTTCGAGCACAACGACGTCGTCGGCACCGTTCAAAGCGACCCCGAAGCGTTTGGCGACAGCCGTCTCTGGATCGACTACGGCGACGAAGACCCGTTCCGCGTCTACGACGAAGGCTTCGTCAGCGCCTTGGAAGCTGGCAACGCGGACCTGACCGCTCACTCATGGCCAGGGGCTCACGAGGGTGGCTACTGGAACAGTCACTGGCCGGCCTATCAGCGTTTTTACATTGACGCGCTCAAGAGCTGCGACTAGCGGCCGGGCGAGCCGGCCGGGGGCGTCCCCGGCGGTGGCGTCGGCCCCCAGCTTTCCCGTCCATCGGCGCTGGCGATCGGTATCCGAGGCCCCGCCATCGCCGGCGTATCGAGGCTGACGTCGACGACCGCCTTGACCCGCGAGAGCACCTCGCGCATCTCGCTCTTACGACCCTGGTAACCCCACTGGTGAAGGTCAGCCATCAGGCCCGTGGCATCTATCCCCGCCGCATCGGCCAGGTAGAGCGCGCGAGGCATGTGGAAGCCCTGGGTAACGACAACCGCGCTTCTGACTCCGAAGATGCCCCGCGCCCGCACCATCGTCGCCCAGGTGTCGAAGCCCGCATGGTCCTCGAAGACGTCGCGCGGCGGCACGCCCATCTCGACCAGCGCCTTGCGCATCGTGTCCGGCTCGTCGTAACCCCAGCTGTGATGGTCGCCAGAAACGAGCACCTGCCTGACCTTTCCAGCGTGCCACAACTTCGCCGCCTGCCGCACCCGGTCGGCCAGCATCGCACTCATCTCGCCGTTCGGCTTGACCAAGGCCCCCGGCACAATCGCCACCTGAGCATGTGGCACATCCGCCACGTCCCCAGTCGCCTCTCCCTCAGCCCTGAGCAGTACATACGCGTTAGCGAGCACCACGACGAGAATCATCGCGCCGCCGCCGCCGATCACGACCTTGAACAGCCGCGGCCACCTGCGAAACGGATAGGTCAACCTGCGCATCACGGCACCGTAGCAGCGCTCAAAGAAGCCACGCCAGGAGGAGCTTTTCGATCATCCTCAACCGCTTCCGAGCTATCGCCAGAGGGGTCAGGTGCCCCTCCCCGCGGCTTGTACTTTTTCGGCAATCCAACCACGGCAGACTGACCACGCCTCACCGAAAAAGTTGAGCGGGGAGGGGCACCTGACCCCTCCCCGCCCGAATGCTTAGAAGTGAACGATCGGGATGATCAGGATCGCGACGATGTTGGCGACCTTGATCATCGGGTTGATCGCCGGCCCCGCCGTGTCCTTGTAGGGATCGCCGACCGTGTCGCCGGTGACCGAGGCTTCGTGGGCCAGGGTGCCCTTGCCGCCGTGGGCGCCGTCCTCGATCAGCTTCTTGGCGTTGTCCCAGGCGCCGCCGCCGGCGGTCATCGAGACCGCGGCGAAGAGGCCGACGACGATGACGCCGATCAATAGGCCGCCGAGCGCGTCGACGCTGAGCAGGCCGACGACGACCGGGATGACGATCGGGATCAGCGAGGGAAGGATCATCTCCTTCTGGGCCGCCAAGGTGACGATCGAGACCGTCTTGGCGTAGTCGGGCTTTTCGGTGCCCTCCATGATCCCGGGGTGCTCGCGGAACTGCTCGCGGACCTGTTCGACAACCTCGCCGCCGGCACGGCCGACAGCCTCGATCGCAAAGGCGGCAAACAGGTAGACCATCATGCCGCCGATGATCAGCCCGATCAGCACGTCAGGGCTGCTCAGGTTGAAGAGGCCGTTGAGGTCGAAACCTGCCGGCGCCTCGTCTGCCAATTCGCTCTTGAAGGCAGCGAACAGGACCAGCGCAGCCAGGGCTGCGCTGCCGATCGCATAGCCCTTGGTGACCGCCTTGGTCGTGTTGCCGACCGCGTCGAGCGGATCGGTGACCGCGCGCACCTCCTCGGGCAGGTCGGCCATCTCGGCGATACCACCGGCGTTGTCGGTGATCGGCCCGAAGGCGTCGAGGGCGACGATCAGGCCGCAGAGCGAGAGCTGCCCCATCACGGCGATACCGATGCCGTAGATGCCGGCCAGCTCGTTGGCGCCGAGGATCGCAAATGCGATCACCAGCGCGGGAGCGGCGGTCGACTGGAAGCCCTGGGCAAGCCCCTGGATGATGTTCGTCGCGTGACCGGTCTCCGATGCCTTGGCGATTGCCTTCACCGGATGGAATCGGGTCGAGGTATAAAATTCGGTGATCACGAAGAGCAGCGCGGTGACCGCCACGCCGATCACGGAGCAGAGCCAGAGGTCAGTCGTGCTGACCGCATCGGCGCCGGCGCTGAGACCGAGCCGCACCGCGTCGCTCATCAGCCAGTCGGTGATCGGGTAAAAGGCGGCGATTGAGAGGATTCCGGCGACAATCACGCCGGTGTAGAGAGCTCCCTCGACCCGGTCGGTTTTGGTCCGCACCAGGAGCGCGCCGACGATCGAGGCGATGATCGCGACGGCGCCGATTATCAGCGGGTAGATCGCGACCTCGCGGGAGAATTCGCCGCCCGAGCCGGTGAAGGTGAGGACGCCGAGCAGCATCACGGCGACCGAGGTGACCGCGTAGGTCTCGAAGAGGTCGGCGGCCATGCCGGCGCAGTCGCCGACGTTGTCGCCGACGTTGTCGGCAATTACCGCGGGGTTGCGCGGGTCGTCCTCGGGAATCCCCGCCTCGACCTTGCCGACCAGGTCGGCGCCGACGTCGGCGACCTTGGTGAAGATGCCGCCGCCGAGCCGGGCGAAGACTGAGATCAGCGAACCACCGAAGCCAAGGCCGACGAGCGCATCAACGGCCTCCTTGTCGGTGCTGCCGGTGATGACGAGGATGCCGTAATAGCCGGCGACGCCCAGCAGCGCCAGGCCGACGACCAGCATCCCGGTGACCGAGCCGCCCTTGAAGGCGACGTCGAGCGCCGGCGGCACTCCCCCGCGAGCCGCCTCGGCGACGCGCGAGTTGGCCCGCACCGAGAGGTTCATGCCGATGAATCCAGCCGAGCCGGAGAGGATGCCACCGAAGACGAATCCAATCGCGGTCTTGTAGTCCTGCAGGAGCCAGAGCACGATCGCGATCGGCACGGCGACCGCGGCGATGATCGTGTACTGGCGATTCAGGTAGGCCTGCGCGCCTTCCTGCACGGCGCCCGAGATCTCCTGCATACGATCGTTGCCCGGCGACTTCGCCAGCAGACGCTGAGTTATGACAAGTCCGTACAAAACCGCCGCCCCCGCGCAGACAAGCGCGACAACGACTCCGTAATCGGTCAAGAAGCTGGTCAAGTTAGTTCCTCCGGCTGGGTTCTAAGCGGCGCGGGAGTCTATCTACGCGCGCCGACATCGGCGGTGTAGGTGCGTTTCGTCTCCGCGACGGCGTCGCGATAGATGTCCTCGATCGCGATTCCGGCGTCGAGGGACTGGCGAGAGCGCTGGGCGCCGTTTTGCCCCGGCAGGTCGACTTCGATGCCCAGTTGAGCCCGGGCCGGCTCGGTCCAGGCCAGCAGTCCCTCCAGCGCCGCCGCCGTCTCGATCTCGACGCCGCGACGGAAATCGATCACTCGGCCGCCCATCCCGTAGCGGATCGCCCGCCAGAGGTTCTCCTCGATCTCGCGGTCGGCCAGCGGCCGCCCGGCGCCGTCATAGCCGTGCTCGTCGTACTCCAGCGCGGTCTGGGCGATGCAGGCGGCGATCAGGCCAGCGAGGGCAAAGGACTCCTCGCCGCGTGTCTGCGCGTCGCAGATCCGCACCTCGACCGTGCCGAAGGCGTGATGCGGGCGCACGCTCCACCACAGCTGGGTCGACTCGACCACCGAGCCGGCCCGCTCGAGCAGGCCGACGAACTCGGCGTAGCTGGCCCAGTCGACGAAGGGGCTGGGGACCCCGCAGCGGGGGAAGGTGCGGGTGAAGATCTCGCTGCGAACCGTGTGCAGGCCGCTGTCGCGGCGGTCCAGAAAGGGCGAGTTGGCGGAAACCGCCAGCAGCAGTGGCAGCAGCTCGCGCATCCAGTCGCAGATCGCGATCGCGCGGTCGGCGCCGCGGATGCCCATGTGCACGTGCATGCTCCAGGTGTTGTTGCGCTGGGCGACGTAACCGAGTTCGTGGCGCAGGCGGTTGTAGTGCGGTGTGTCGATGATCCTCTGGTCGAGGTAGTTGGCCCAGGGGTGAGTGCCCATCGCGCCCAGCGCCAGGCCCATCCCGTCGACCAGGTCGAAGAGCCGGACCCTGCGCTCGCGCTGCAGGGTGAGCGCCTCGGCGAAGCTCTCGGCCCGTCCCGAGCGAATCTCGACCTCGGAGGCGATCAGCTCGCCAGCCGCCGACTCGGCGAGCAGATCGTCGCGCTGGCAGGCCTCGTGGACGTCCTCGAAGCGGTGCGCCAGCTCCAGCGTCGCCGGATCGAGGATCGCGAACTCCTCCTCGAGGCCGATCGTGAAGTCGGTCGAGGACTCGAATACCTCCCGAGCGCGGTCGAGGTCGAGGGACAAGGTCAGCTCTTAGGTCAAATAGAAATAGAGCGCATAAAGCAGATCGACTGCCGGGCTCGAGGTGTGCACCGTCACCTCCGGCGGCACTTGCAGCAGCTGCTCGGAGTAGTTGAAGATGATCTTGACCCCGGCCTCGACGAGCCGGTCGGCGACGGCCTGAGCGGCGGCGGCGGGCACGGCAAGCACGCCGACGACGATCTCCTGCTCGGCGACGACCGCCTCGAGGTCGCTGAAATCGCGCACGCGCAGGTCGCCGACCTCGGTGCCGACGACGTCGCTGTCGACCTCGAACATGGCGACGATCTGGAAGCCGTGGTCGGCAAAGATGTCGGAGCTGGCGATCGCCTGGCCGAGGTTGCCGGCGCCGAAGAGGGCGATGTTGTGCTGGCCCGAGGTGCGCAGGATCTTGCGGATCTCGGCGACCAGCGACTCGACGTTGTAGCCGACGCCGCGCTTGCCGAACTTGCCGAAGCCGGAGAGATCGCGGCGGATCTGAGTCGGGTTGATGTGCGTGTACTCAGAGAGTTCCTGCGAGGAGATCGTCTCGCGACCCATCTTGCGCGCCTGGGTGAGCACCTGCAGGTAGCGCGAGAGGCGCGCGGCGACGCCGAGCGAGAGGCGCTCGCCGTCGACGATCAGCCCACCGGCCGCGTCCTGCTCTTCGATCACCGCGCTCACGCCCCCACAGTATCGAGCCTCGCCCGTACCGCTGCCTCGTCGAGCAGCAGCTCGGAGACCACCACGCCGTCGACCTCGACCACTGGGATCTTCTCCAGCAGGCGTTTGAAGAGCAGCTCCTCGCTCTCGATGTCGACCTCGTGCAGCTCGAAGCGGTAGCCCTCCCCATGCAGGCCGACGAGCGCCTCGATCGCCTCGGCGCAGAGGTGACACTCGGGCCGCGAGTAGACCGTCACCTGGGCCGACGGGCCTGAAATGTGATCAATGGTCACGTTTCAGGCCCGTCGGCGGAAGGCTTGCGGGTGGGGAAGGCGTCGTAGGCAAGGTAGTCGGGGTACTGGATCGGCTCGGCGAAGCGAGCGGCGGAGCCGATCATCGCCGCGTTGTCGGTGCAGAGCTCCAGTGAGACGAGCTTGAGGCGGACGCCGCGCCGCTCGCAGAGCGCCCGCACCGCCTCGCGCAGCGGCCCGTTGGCGGCGACACCGCCGCCGAGGGCAACGGCCCCCCACTCCCCCTGCTTCAGCGCCCGCTCCAGCTTGGCGACGAGCTGCCTGACGGCGGCGGCCTGGAAGCTGGCGGCGAGGTCGGCTCGACGCTCCTCGACGCCATCGGGGCCGAGGTCACGGCAGAGGTAGGCCAGCGCCGTCTTCAGACCGCTGAAGCTGAAGTCGAGGCCGGGATTGCGGCTCATCGCCACCGGCATCGGGAAGCCGTCGGGATCGCCCTCGCGCGCCAGCTTCTCGAGCGCCGGGCCACCCGGATAGCCGAGCCCGAGCATGCGGGCGACCTTGTCGAAGGCCTCCCCGGCGGCGTCGTCGAGGGTCTGGCCGAGCAGCTCGTGACCGGAGTGGTCGCGCACAGCCGTGAGCAACGTGTGGCCACCACTGGCGAGGAGGCAGAGGAAGGGCGGCTCGAGCGGCGCGGGCTCGAGGAAGTTGGCGGCGACATGGCCCTGCAGGTGATTGACGGGGATCAGCGGCAACCGCCTCGGCGCCGCGATTGCCTTTGCCGTGCTGACGCCGACCAAAAGCGCCCCGATCAGGCCCGGGCCGGTCGTAACGGCGATCGCGCCGACGTCATCGAGGCCTGCCGCCGCCTCGGCGAGGGCGGCCTCGACCACCGGCGTCACCAGCTCCAGGTGGTGACGCGAGGCGACCTCGGGCACGACGCCGCCGAACTGGGCGTGCGCCGCCGCCTGCGAGGAGATCACGTTGGCAAGCACGCGCGGTCCGTCCAGAACGGCCGCGCAGGTGTCGTCGCAGGACGTCTCTATGGCGAGGATCAATCGAGCCACATGATCAGCGCGTCCTCGCCGTTGTCCTGGTAGTAGCGAGGCCGCACCCCCGCCGAGCGGAAGCCGAGCCGTTCGTACATCGCGATCGCCGAGCGGTTGGTGACCCGCACCTCGAGCGTGAAGGGCAGCTTGCCGCCGGCCTCCTCGACCAGCCGGGAGATCAGCCGCCGGGCGATGCCGGATCGCCGCCGCTCCGGCGCCACGGCGACGTTCATCAGATGCCAGACCTGCTCGTAGCGCGAACAGACCAGATAGCCGAGCAGCTCGTTGCCGTCAGTTGCCGCCAGGCATATCCCAGAGGGCTTGGAGAGCTCGAGCACGAACATCGCCAGCGACCAGGGGGTCGGGAAGGAGCGCCGCTCGATCGAGATCACCGCGGGCAGGTCGCTGTAGGCGAGCCGCCGGATCGCGGTCCCCTCAACCCCCTCAGTCGGTTCTTGTGGAAGTGTCTCGCTCACGCCATCGCTGCGCATCGGGGGGTCTCAGATAGATCGGCTCGAGGCTCTTGCCGCCCCCGTCAGCCGTGGCCGCCGCGAGAGCGCAGACGTGCCGCGCGGCGACCCGGTGCACGGGATCGGCGTCGTCGGGAACTTCGACACCCCGACTCGCCAACTCATCCCGAAATCGTACCGCCCCCGATCCCGCCGCCACCGGCATCGCGGGCAGCTCGCCGAGGCGCTCGACAAGGTCGCCGGGAGACGCGACCAGTGGCTCCCAGAGCCGCTCGCCGCTCGGCGCATAGAGGGCGGCGAAGACCTCGCCACGGCGGGCGTCGAGGACGGCAAGCCTCGTCCCGCGCCCTGACCCCTCCACCTGCGGCAGCGTCGACTCGGTCATTGTCATAGCCCGGCCGAGCGCGTCGAGCGTGCAGACGCCAACCGTGGGCAGGCCCGTGCTCGCCGCCAGCCCGAGCGCGGTAGCGATGCCGATGCGTATGCCGACGAACGATCCTGGGCCAAGCCCGACCGCGATCCGGTCGATCGCGTCCCAGCCGCCCGCCGCGGCCGCCGCACGCTCCACCTCGGCAAGCAGGGCCGTCGAGTGACGCGGGCTGCCGTCGGGAGCGAGCCCGAGCAGCTCCTCGTGGACGACCTCGCCGGCCCGCGTCGCGCAAACGGCGGTGTCGGCGGTCGCCGTGTCGAAGCCGACGACCGTCATGCCGCTGGCGCCTGCTCAGTCAGTGATCGTGAAGACCGTGGTGCCGACGCGTTTGCCTTCGACGAACCAGGTCACCCGGTGCTTGCCAGGGATGTTCGAGGTGATCTTGTTGACGTAGAGAGTGCCCTGCGTGGCCGGCTGGGCTTTGGCGCAGATGTTTTTGCCGGTTGGGAACTTGACGCAGACGCTGTAGTTGACGTCGCCTTTGAGGCTCTTGAAGAAGGCGCCCTTTTTGCTCGGCTTCGGGCATTTGTGCGCCGGTTTCGCGTTCTGAGAGACACCACAGGCGATGTAGTGCTTGTAGGCGGCCGCGTCTGCCGAGGCCGGTGCAGCGCTCGCCAGCAGCGCGATCCCAAGCAGCATCGCGGTCAGCGTCTTCAGTCCCTTCATCGGGCGTCCCTCCGTTCGCAGATCAAGTTCGGCGTCGATGCTACATGCACCGTACATCTCCCGAACACGCCTATTTGCGGGTGGATGCGGCGGGCAGCTCGATCTCGCGCCGGTCGCCGCCGGCATGGGCGAGGCGGACAGGCAGGATCCTGCGTTCGGCGAGCTGTGGCGCCGCTACGGCCGGCCACTCGACGAAGGCCACCGTGCCCGGCGTCAGGTAGTCGTCAAGCATCGCCGGATCCTCGCCCTCGAGCCCCTCGAGCCTGTAGAGGTCGAGGTGGGCGACCGGCAATCGCCCACCTTCGTAGCGATGCCCGATCGTGAAGGTCGGCGAGGTGATCGGCCCCTCGATGCCCAGAGCCCGGCAGGCGCCGCGGATCAGCGTCGTCTTGCCGGCGCCGACCTCGCCGCTGACGACGACCACGTCGCCGGGCCCGAGCCGCTCGGCGAGCTCGGCCCCGAGCGCTTCGGTCTGCGCCGCCGAGTCCGTCGTGGCCGTCACCCGAAGATGTCGAGCTGGTCGGCCGGCGGGGGCGGCGGTGGCTCGGGCGTCTCCTCCAACGGCTCCTCGACCGGCTCGGTTGTTCCCGGTGGCTGCGCCGCCAGCAGTTTCGGCAGGCTGGCGAGGTCAGTGCGCAGCGTCTCCTTGACCGCCGGTGTGCGCAGTGCCGCCGCCGGGTGGAAGAGCGGCAGCAGAAACACGGCGCGGCCGCCGAGCTCGTGCACTTGCGGCTCTCCGTGCACGCGGGTGATCCCGGCGGGGTTGCCACTGAGCAGCTTGGTGGCGAAGTTGCCGAGGGTGCAGACGACCTTCGGCTCGATCAGGCGGATCTGCTCGAAGAGATAGGGACGGCAGGTCTCGATCTCGAGCGGCTGGGGATCGCGGTTGCCGGGCGGGCGGCTCTTCAGCACGTTGGCGATGAAGACGTCGTCGCGCGACATGCCGATCTCTTCCAGCATCTGGTTGAGCAGCTGGCCGGCGCGACCGACGAAGGGCAGGCCCTGGCGATCCTCTTCGGCCCCGGGCGCCTCGCCGACGAACATCAGGTCCGCGTCGGCGTCGCCGGCTCCGAAGACCGCCTTGGTCCGCGTCTCGTGCAGGGGGCATTTCTCGCAGGCCTGCACCTCTTTGTAGAGCGCGACCAGCTGCTCCCGCCGCTCCGCGGCACTAGCGCCCATCAGAGCTCTCCTTTCGCGCGCTTGCGCTTGGTCTCGGCGAGGCGCTCGCCGCGGGCGGCTTCACGCTCGCCGCGCCGCGATTCGTCCGACCGCACCGCCGTCCCGCGCGGCTGGCGGCTGGCCGGCGAAACAGTGGAGAGCCGCCGCCGCGTGCGCGCCGAGCCGCATCGCGGGCAGGCCAGGCTTCGCGTATCGCTCGGCACCAGCTCCTCGAAGCGGCTCGCGCAGTCCTCGCACTCGAACTCGTAGACGGGCACTCTGGCGCCCATCTTAGGTCGCTACGGCAGCGGCTCCCAGTCCCAGGCCTTCGCCGAGGTCAGGCTCTCCTGGTCCAGATAGCGCCTGAACTCGTCCAGCTCGGCGGGCTCGACGCCGTAGACGTGGTCGGGTTCGGGGAAGTGACGTGAGCGGACCTCCTCGACGTAGCGCTTCACCCCGTCGACCATCTCGCCGTGGACATCGGCGTAGCGCTTGACGAATTTCGGCAGGCGGCCGGTGCTGATGCCGAGCAGGTCGTGGAAGACGAGCACCTGCCCCGCCGTCGCCGGGCCGGCGCCGATGCCGATCGTCGGCACCTCGAGCTTCTCGGCGATCGCCTCGGCGATCGCTGCCGGCACCGCCTCGAAGACGATCGCGAAGCAACCCACGGACTGCAGGGCGAGGGCGTCCTCGCAGAGCTGGATCGCGCTCTGCACGGTCTTGCCCTGAGTCTTGTACCCACCCAGCGCAGTGGCGCTCTGCGGGGTCAGGCCGACGTGGCCCATCACCGGGATGCCGGCGCGAATGATCGCCCGCGCCCGCTCCACCGACGTCCCTCCCGCCTCCAGCTTGACCACCTGGCAGCCCGTCTCCTTGACCAGGCGCTGAGCGCTTTGCACGGCCAACTCGTTGGTCGCCTCGTAGCTTCCCATCGGCATGTCGCCGACCATCAGCGGCGCTCGCAATCCGCGGCGCACAGCGCGACCCAGCATCACCATCTCGTCCATCGAGACGGCCTCGGTGCCCGGATAGCCGAGCACGACCATCGCCGCCGTGTCGCCGACCAAGACGATGTCGGCGCCCGCCTCCTCGGCAACCCGTGCCGAGGGGTAGTCGTAGGCGGTGACCATCACGATCGGCTCGCCCGCCGCCTTCATCTCGGCCAGGCGTGGCAGGTTCACCGGTGAGCGCTCCTCGACGCCGGTCGGCTCGGGCCTCATGAGAGCAGCACCTCGGGGTGGCTGTCGACGGCGGTGATCGCGTTCTCGTCATCGACGTGGACGACGACCGGCGAGTAGGACTCGAGGTCGCTCTCGTCGTAGGCGCCGAAGGAGGCGACGATGATCTTGTGACCGGGTCGGGTCAGGTGGGCGGCGGCGCCGTTGACCTGCATCGTGCTTCGAACCGGGCTCGCCGTCGATCACATAGGTGACGAAGCGGGCGCCGTTGTCGATGTCCCAGACGTGCACCTGCTCGTTGGTGATCAGGTCCGCGCTGGCCATCAGCTCGGTGTCGATCGTGATGCTGCCGATGTAGTCGACGTCGCAGTCGGTCACCGTTGCCCGGTGGATCTTGGACTTGAGCATCTGCCTTTGCATTTGGCCTCCGTGTCAGCTCGTATGAGTTGAAGGTTTCAAGGTTGGATCAAGACGTTGTCGATTAGCCGCGCGTCGCCCACCCGGGCCGCCACGGCAAGGAGTACGGGTCGATCGCCCAACTCGGCGACCGGGGTCAAGTTCTCGGCGTCGCGCGCCTCGAGGTACTCGGGGTCGACGCCAGCGGCGCGCAGCTCGGCTTCAGCGGCCCCCAGGGCGGCGGCGAGGCCCTGGCTGCGCGCGGTCCGCTCGGCAGCGAACAGCGCCCGCGAGAGCGCTGTCGCCTGCTCCCGCGCGCGGGGGTCGAGGTAGGCATTGCGCGAGCTCATCGCCAGTCCGTCGGGCTCGCGTACGGTCGGCAGCACCTCGATCCGAACCGGGATGTCGAGATCGCGAACCATGCGACGAATAACGGCTGCCTGCTGGGCGTCCTTCTGGCCGAAGTAGGCGACATCGGCCTGGACCGAGTTGAAGAGCTTGGCGACGACCGTGGTGACGCCGCGGAAGTGCGCGGGGCCGCGCCGCGACGGGTCGCCGTCGAGGACATTGGTGAGACCTCCCTCGACCTCGACGTAAGTGGCGAACCCATCGGGGTAGACGACCTCGACCGGCGGCGCGTAGACGAGGTCGACGCCGGACTCGGCGGCGAGGCGCAGGTCGCGCTCCTCGTCGCGTGGATAGCGATCGAGATCCTCGCCGGGGCCGAACTGGGTCGGGTTGACGAAAAGGCTCATGACGACGACGTCACACTCGGCGCGAGCGGCGCGCAGCAGCGAGAGGTGGCCCTCGTGGAGAAAGCCCATCGTCGGCACTAGGCCTATCGAGCTGCCCTCGCGGCGTGCGGGAGCAAGCGCGGCTCGAAGCTCGTCCTTGGCGTGGAGGAGCTTCACGTCGCCTGCTGCGTGTGAGGAATCGACGAGTTCGACGAGGTTCATTTGGTCCATGCCCTTCGGGTCACGGCCGTTCACCGATTATAGGCACCAATCCGGGCCCTTAGGTCGAATTGATCACAGTCGCCGGAGCACCTGCCGCGATCGTGCCTGGCGGCAGATCCCTGGTTACAACGGAATTTGCGCCAATCACGCAGCGCTCGCCGATCGTCACGCCGCTGGTGACGACGCAGTTGACCCCAAACCAGCAGTTGGAGCCGATCCTGACCGGGCCCTTCGAGGTGAAGCCCTGCTGGGTGATCGGCGTGTCCGGGATCGTCGAAGCGGTGGGACGAGTCGCCGACGAAGCAGCCGTTGGCGAACATCGTGTGGTCGCCGATCTCGATCTTCTCCAGCGCGGCCAGCATCGTGTTGCGGTTGAGGAAGCAGCCGGCGCCGATCTCGATCCGCGCCTCGCGGCGCCAGGGTCAGCCAGCAACCGGGCTCGAGCAGCGTCCCTTCGCCGATCCGCAGCCGCCCCTCGTCGAGCGCCTCGAGCAACTCGCCCTCGACCGGCTGACGGATGAAGAAGCCGCCACGGGCGGCGTGCCGGGCAAGCCGCCAGCGTCGCGACAGGCGCCGGTTGCGCTCATACCAGCGCCGCTTCGCCCACCAAATGCGCCAACCCGTCTGCTCGCCGGCCACGCGCCGTAGCTTTCCAGACCCGGCGGCATAGACTGCGGCGCATGACTGAGCTGCGCGGTGGGATTGACCTCGGCGGGACGAAGATCCAGACGGCGATCGTCGATGCCGGCGGCAAGGTGCTCGGCGAAGCACGCCATCCCACGCCGACCAGGGCGGCCCGCAGGACGTCGCCGACGCGATGGCGGCGGCACTGCGCGAGGCTGCCTCAGCGGCCGGCGTCGAGACCGACGAGCTTGCCGGTGTCGGTGTCGGCTCGCCCGGCGACGCCGACGAGCAAGACCGGCGTCGTCTCGGGCGCCCGCAACCTGCCCGGCTGGGAGGGCAGCTTCCCGCTCGGCGAGACGCTGTCAAAGGCCCTCGGCGCCGAGGTCCGGGTCGGCAACGACGTCCAGGTCGCCACCGAAGCCGAGTTCCACCTCGGCGCCGGCCGCGAGTTCTCCAGCCTGATCGGCGTCTTCTGGGGCACCGGCGTCGGCGGCGGCCTCGTCCTCGACGGCAAGCCCTGGCTGGGCCGCGGCGCCGCCGGTGAGATCGGCCACATGGTCGTCAAGCGCGGCGGCGCCAAGTGCCCCTGCGGTCGCAAGGGCTGCATGGAGGCCTACGCGGGGCGCGCGGCGATGGAGGCCGAGGCGCGGCGCCAGCACGAGGAGGGCGCCAAGACCGACCTCTTCAAGCTGATGCACAAGCACGAGAAAGACCGCGCTGA
Organism: uncultured Solirubrobacterales bacterium; assembly: GCA_963718775.1. GTDB lineage: Bacteria > Actinomycetota > Thermoleophilia > Solirubrobacterales > 70-9 > VRUE01. Next base: position 335,433 of record OY970377.1, read on the forward strand.
CGAGCGGCATCTGGGAGCGCGCGATCGACCACGGCGACCACCTCGCCGAGAAGCTGATCGACCGGGCGATCGAGGCGCTTGGGACCGGGGTCGCCTCGGCCGTCAACCTGCTCGACCCCGAAGCGGTGATCATCGGCGGCGGCCTCGGCGTGCGCTTCGGCGAGCGCTACATGGAGCCGCTGACCGAGGAGATGGACAAGCACCTCTTCGTCAACGAGCGCCCGCCCGCGGTGCGAGTCGCCTCGCTCGGCGACCTCGGCGGCGCGATCGGCGCCTCGCTGCTCTTCGCCCGTTAAAGGGCTTTAACTAGACGCGCCCGGAGCCCTGCCGCTGCTGGCGGGCGACGGCATCGACGATCACGGCGAGCAGCAGGACACCGCCGGTGACCATGAACTTGACCGCCGAGGAGAGCGCGAGCAGGTCCATCCCGTTGGAGATCGAGCCGATCACCAGGGCGCCGAGGAGCGCCGTCCAGACCGAGCCCCGACCGCCGAAGAGGCTGGTCCCCGCGATCACCGGCCCGGCGATCGCCAGCAGCAGCAGTTCGTTCCCACCCGAGTTCTGGTTGACGGCGAGCAGTCGCGAGGCGGCGAGGATGCCGCCGATCGCCGCCATCGTGCCGGAGATCCCGAAGACCGCGACGCGGATGCGGTTGACGGGAATGCCGGCGCGGCGGGCGGCCTCGGCATTGCCGCCGACGGCGAAGACGTGCCGGCCGAACCCGGTCCGCTTGACGACGTACTCCATCCCGACCACGAAGGCGAGCAGGATCATCACCGCCAGCGGCACGCCGCGATCGGAGTTGAGGACCGCGGTGGCGACGATCGTGACGACGGCGACCAGCCCGAACCTGAGACCGAGCGCGGCGAGGCTCTCGCTGTCGAGCCCGGCCGCGACTCGCCGCCGGTGCCCGAGGAAGAGGACGGCGCCGTAGAGCCCGATCACGATCGCGGCAAAGACCCAGCCCACCGTCTCGGAGTAGAAGGTGTTGGCGAGACCGGTGATCACCGGATCGGTGAGGTTGATCGAGCCGGTCGAGCCGAGCACCTGCAGGAGCGCTCCCTGCCAGGCCAGCAGGCCGGCGAGGGTGACGACGAAGGAGGGGACGACGAAACGGCTGAAGAGGGAGCCCTGGAGCACCCCGATCGCCATCCCGACCGCAACCGCGGCAGCGATCGCCAGGTAGGGGCTCCAGCCGTGCTTGACGTTGAGGACGGCCATGACCGCCGCGGCAAGGCCGCTGACGGCGCCGACCGAGAGGTCGATCTCCCCCAGCAGCAGCACGTAGACGACGCCGATCGAGATCAGCCCCGTGGCGGTGATCTGCAGCATCAGGTTGGTCAGGTTCTGGGCCGAGAGGAAGCGGTCGTTCTCGAACTGGAAGATCGCCCAGATCAGCGCCAGGCCGATCACCACGCGCAGCGACGCGAGATCGCCCTGGATCAGCCGGCGGAGCGTCTCCTTGGGCCGCGGGGTAGCCGCCCCTTTGTCACTCTCGACGGTCGCGGCGGCTGCGTCGCTCATGACTTCGCCCCCTCGTCTTTCTCCTTGGCGCCGTCAGAGCCGACGCCGGTTATCGCCGAGACGACGTGCTCCTCGGTGGTCGCATCGGCCGCGAACTCGCCGGCGGCCCGGCCGAGCCTGAGGACGACGATCCGGTCGGCGACCTCGAAGACGTCGACCAGGTTGTGGCTGATCACGACGACGCCGAGCTCGCGCTCGCGCAGCCGCTTGATCAGGTTGAGGACCTGCGCCGTCTGGGCGACGCCGAGCGCCGCCGTCGGCTCGTCCAGCAGCACCACCTTGGGCTCTCCCAGTAGCGAGCGGGCGACCGCGACCTGCTGTCGCTGGCCGCCGGAGAGGGTTCCGACCTCACTGCGCAGGCTCGGGATCGTCACCGCGAGGTTGGAGAGCAGCTCGCCGGTCTGGTGCTCCATCCGCGACTCGTCGAGCTGCCGCGAGATCGTGCCTGGCGCCGGGCGAGACCTCCTCGCGGCCGAGGAAGAGGTTGGCGACGACGTCGAGGTTGTCGCAGAGGGCGAGGTCCTGGTAGACGGTCGCGATCCCCAGTTCGGTCGCGTCCTGGGGCCTGGAGATCGAGACCTCCTCGCCGTCGAAGCGGATCCTGCCGGCGTCGGCGGCGTGGATGCCGGCGATCGTCTTGACCAAGGTCGACTTGCCGGCGCCGTTGTCGCCGACCAGGCCGATCACCTCGCCCGCGTGGACGGCGAAGTCGACCCGGTCCAGAGCTTGGACCGGGCCGAATCGCTTGCTGACTCCGTCCAGCTCGAGGAGCGGGAGCGCCGTCGCTCATCTCAGCCCGAGATTCCCGCTTCTTTGCACGCCGCCGCGTAGGCGCCGGTGCAGAGTTCGGACGCGCTGACGAAGCCGTCCGCGATCACGGTGCTCTTGACGTTGTCCTTGACCACGGCGACCGGTTCGAGGATCGCCGAGGGGACGTCGGCCTTGCCGTTGTTGATTTCTTCCGTGACCTTGCTCTGCGGCAGTTCTTCGCCTTCGGCGAGAGCGATGGCGAATTCGGCGGCGATCTCGGCCTGCGGCGTAATCGCCTTGTAGATCGTCATGAACTGCTGGTTGGCGAGGATCCGCTGCAGACCGGCGACGGTCGAGTCCTGACCGGTGACCGGACGTTCTTCGGGGTTGATGCCGGCGCCCTTCAGCGCCGCGATCGCGCCGCCGCCGGTGTCGTCGTTGGCCGCGTAGATGCCCGCAAAAGCCGTCGTTGCCGAGCGCGGTGATCGCCTGCTGCGCCTCGCGCTGGGCGTTTTCCGCGCTCCAGCCGGGCGTGTCGTACTCCTTCGCGATCTTCACCCCGGCGGCATCGAACCCTTTGTGGGCGCCGGCCTTGAACCCGGCGGCGTTGGGGTCGGCCGGGTCGCCGTTGATCATGATGATCGGGCCACTGGCATGGCCGTCTTCTTTCAGCTTCTTGGCCAGCGTTTCGGCCTGAAGTTCGCCGACTCTTTCATTGTCGAAGGAGACGTAGGCATCGACTTCGCCGTTTTCGATCAGGCGGTCGTAGCTGACCACCGGCACGTTCTGGGCCTGCGCCTTTTCGGCGATCGCCGCCGCCGACTTGGAGTCCATCGGGTCGACGACGAGGACTTCGGCGCCCTGGGTCAGGGCCGCTTCGGCCTGGCTCTGCTGCTTTTGCGCATCGCCACCGGCGTTGCTGTAGAGGACTTCGCAGTCTTCACACTGTTCTTCGACCGCTTTTTCGAAGTCGGGCCGGTCGTTGGTTTCGTAGCGGGGCGTCTCGTTTTCCGGCAGCAGCAAGGCGATCTTGGTGCCACCACCCCCACTGCTTCCTCCACATCCCGCTGCAACCACGACAATCGCGATCAGCAGCAGCCAGCCGCGATCGACATTCTCTTCAAGGCTGATTTGGACATCGAGCCTCCTTTTTGGCCCTGCGCCCTGTCCCTTACCCGCCCGCCGCAGATACCATCCAGAGGTACCGCCCGGCGGCCACGCAGCGCTACAGGTTGTCATCTCGACCAGCGTGCGCTGTGGCTGCTACGCCGCAATCGGCTCGCGCCGCTTGCGCGACGCGCGCTTCGGCTTCGCCGGCTCGACCAGCTCGGCGAGGAAGCGGCCGGTGTAGGAGCCGGCGACCGCGGCGACCTGCTCGGGGGTGCCGGTGGCGACCACCTCTCCCCCCTCTTCGCCGCCCTCGGGACCGAGGTCGATCAGGTGGTCGGCGGTCTTGATCACGTCGAGGTTGTGCTCGATCACGACGACGGTGTTGCCGGCGTCGACGAGGCGGCCGAGCACGTCGAGCAGGCGCTGCACGTCGGCGAAGTGCAGCCCGGTGGTCGGCTCGTCGAGGATGTAGAGCGTGTTGCCGGTGGCGACCTTGGAGAGCTCGGTCGCCAGCTTGATCCGCTGCGCCTCGCCGCCGGAGAGCGTCGTCGCCGCCTGGCCGAGGCGGATGTAGTCGAGGCCGACGTCGTGCAGGGTGCGCAGGCGGCGAGCGATCTTCGGCACGTTCTCGAAGAACTCGACCGCCTCCTCGACCGACATCTCGAGCACGTCGCCGATGTTCTTGCCCTTGAAGCGGACCTCGAGCGTCTCGCGGTTGTAGCGCTTGCCGTGGCACTGCTCGCAGGGCACGTAGACGTCGGGCAGGAAGTGCATCTCGATCTTGATCTGGCCGTCGCCGCGGCAGACCTCGCAGCGGCCGCCCTTGACGTTGAAGCTGAAGCGACCCGGCTTGTAGCCGCGCGCCCGCGACTCCTGGGTCTGGGTGAAGAGCTGGCGGATGTGGTCGAAGACGCCGGTGTAGGTCGCCGGGTTGGAGCGCGGCGTGCGGCCGATCGGCGACTGGTCGATGTTGATGATCTTGTCGATCTGGCTGAGGCCGTCGACGCCGTCGTGGGCGCCGGGCCGCAGCTTCGCCTGGTGCAGGCGATTGGCGACCGAGTGGTGCAGGGTCTCGTTGACCAGGGTCGACTTGCCCGAGCCGGAGACGCCGGTGACGCAGCAGAAGACGCCGAGCGGCACGGTGACGTCGATGTCCTTCAGGTTGTGTTCGCGGGCGCCGCGAACGAGCAGCGCCCCGCGCGGCTCACGGCGCTCCTCGGGCAGCTCGATCTTGCGCTTGCCGGAGAGGTACTGGCCGGTCAGCGAGGCCGGGTCCTTGGCGACCTTGGCGGGCGTGCCCGGCGGCGATCACGTGGCCGCCGTGCTCGCCGGCGCCGGGCCCGAGGTCGACGAGGTGGTCGGCGGCCATCATCGTGCCCTCGTCGTGCTCGACCACGATCACGGTGTTGCCGAGGTCGCGCAGGCGGTCGAGGGTGGCGATCAGCTTCTCGTTGTCGCGCTGGTGCAGGCCGATCGAGGGCTCGTCGAGCACGTACATCACCCCGACCAGACTGGAGCCGATCTGGGTCGCCAGGCGGATCCGCTGCGCCTCGCCACCGGAGAGCGAGCGGGCCGAACGGCCCAGCGAGAGATAGCCGATGCCAACGTTCTCGAGGAAGGCGAGTCGTTCGGAGATCTCGCGCACGATCAGGCGGGCGATCGCCCGCTCGGTCTCGGTCAGCTCCAGCGCCGCGATCCACTCAGCCGCACCGCGTGCCGACATCGCGCTGTACTCGGCGATGCTGATCCCGCCGATCTTGACGGCGAGGCTCTCCGGCCGCAGGCGCGCGCCCTGGCAGTCCGGGCACGGCTGCTCGGCCATGTAGCTCTCGATCCGCTCGCGGTTGGTCTCCGAGTCGGTCTCTTCGTAGCGCCGCTCGAGGTTGTTGACGATCCCCTCGAAGCGCACCTTGTAGGAGCGCTTGCGACCGAAGCGGTTGGTGTAGGTGACCTGATGGCGATCCTCGCCGGTGCCGTAGAGGAAGATCTCTTTCTCGGCTTTCTTCAGCTTCGCCCAGGGCTTGCTCGGCATCGACACCGTGCCTCCTCGGCGACCGCCGCGATCAGCCGCTTCCAGTAGGCGGTGATGCCGCGGTTCCAGGGCTGCAGCGCGCCCTCGGCCAAAGACAGCGTCGGGTCGGGCACGACCAGCTCGGGATCGATGACGCGCTGGAAGCCGAGCCCGTGACAGCGCTCGCAGGCGCCGTGGGGAGAGTTGAAGGAGAAGATCCGCGGCTCCAGCTCCGGGATCGAGGTGCCGCACTCGAGGCAGGCGAACTGCTCGGAGAAGAGCAGTGGCTCGCCCTTGCCGTCGACCATCTCGACTTCGACCAGGCCGCCGGCGAGGCCGGCGGCGGCCTCGACCGACTCGGAGAGGCGCCGGCGCAGGTCCGCCTTCATCACCAGCCGGTCGACGACGACCGCGATGTCGTGTTTGAATTTCTTGTCGAGGACGATCTCCTCGTCGAGGCGGCGCAGCTCGCCGTCGACCTCGACCCGCGAGTAGCCCTCGAGGCGGAATTGCTCGAAGAGCTTGCCGTACTCGCCTTTGCGCCCCCGCACGACCGGCGCCATGACCATGAATTTGACCCCCTCTTCCAGGGTCATCAGCCGGTCGACGATCTGCTCCTGGGTCTGGCCGGTGATCTCGGCGCCGCACTTGGGGCAGTGCGGCACGCCGATCCGCGCCCAGAGCAGCCGCAGGTAGTCGTGGATCTCGGTCACCGTGCCGACCGTCGAGCGCGGGTTGCGCGAGGTCGTCTTCTGGTCGATCGAGATCGCCGGCGAGAGCCCCTCGATCGAGTCGACGTCGGGCTTCTCCATCAGGCCGAGGAACTGGCGCGCGTAGGCGGAGAGCGACTCGACGTAGCGACGCTGTCCCTCGGCGTAGATCGTGTCGAAGGCCAAGGCTCGACTTGCCCGAGCCCGAGAGCCCGGTGATCACGATCAGCGCGTCGCGAGGCAGCTCGACGTCGACGTCCTTGAGGTTGTGCTCACGCGCGCCGGAAATGACGATGCGATCAGAAGCAGCCACTGAGTGGCGATTCTACGCACCCGAACAGATGTTCCCCCTTGCTTCTCCGCAACGTGCGCGATTACCCACGCGTTGTGAGGTCCTCGGGGGCGAATCAGCGGTGACTTCGTCCTTAGTCGCAGTATGCGCGACGAACCACGAAGTCACCGGCCGATTTCTGAGCTGGCGAAGCGGCAACACGGCGTTGTTTCGATCTGGCAGCTTGCCGAGCTCGGGTTCTCGAAGGACGAGATCTCACGCGAGACCACAAAGGCCAAGTCTTCACCAGATTCATCGCGGCGTGTACGCGGTTGGTCATACCGCCCTCTCACGACAGGGTCGCTGTATGGCCGCGAGTCCTCAGCTGCGGAGATGGCGCCATGCTCAGCCACCGTTCGGCCGCCTGGCTCTGGGGTCTCGACGAGATGGTGGCCGCCGATCGTCGAAGTCACCGCGGCGAGCCCAAGGGAGACGCGCCATGAGATTCGGGTGCACAGCGCCGCGGCACTCGCCGACGAGGACAGGAGCGCGACCGAAGGCGTCCCAGTCACTGCGATCCCAAGAACCCTCCTCGACTTCGCCGCACTCGATCCTCGTTTCCTTGGCGGAGCCGTGGAGGGCGCCGAGCGGCTCGGCTTGCTCGACCTGATCTGCGATCGACGCCCTCATAAAGCGCAGTCGCGGGTTTAGGGGGGTGGCACGACTGCGGGACGCTCTTGAGATCTATCGCGATCGTGCGTTTACCCGCTCGCGGCTGGAGCGTCGTTTCCTCGCGCTGGTCAAGCGTGCCGGGCTATCGAGGCCATCCATGAACTATTTCGTTGAAGGGTATGAGCTGGACGCCTACTGGCAAGCGGAGCGCTTCGCTGTCGAACTCGATACCTACGACCACCACGGCGGGCCACATCGCCTTCGAGCAAGACCGGCTGCGCCAGGAGGACCTGAAGCTGGCCGGCATCGAGATGACCAGGGTGACCGGCGTGCGAATGGATCGCGAACCCGAGGCCGTGGTGACCCGCCTTCGCCGTCTACTGGCCCAGCGCCGCCGCCACCTCAACCGGAAGGCTCAGTGATCGTCTCCAACGACCAGGCTGAGTTCGTGTTTACTCGCCTATACCGCGAAGAAACACGAAGTCAGCAGTGGGTTGGGGTTAGTAGAGGGCGGTGGCTAGGCGGCGGCGGTAGCTCATCGCGGCTGGGTCGGTGGGGTCCAGGGTGGCGAGGATGCCGACTATGGCGCGGCGGAGCTGCTCACGGGTGTCGTCGTCGTCGGCGTCGGCGTCGGCGAGTTGCTCTAGAAGGGCGTCTAGGGCGGCTGGCGGTCTCGCCGCGGTCGAGGGCTTCGAAGGCGTCGCTGGCGAGGCCTTGCTTGCGTCAGGCCGATCCGCGCCGCGATTCCTTCGGCGGCGAAATCGCCCTCATGGCCTTTGACCGCCTCGAGAGCGTCGTCGTCCGCGCCTCGCTCCAGACGCTTGCGGGCCAGTGCCACGGCAATGTCAGCACGACGCGGCTCAAGTTCGGAGGCCTCGCGCAGCGAGAGCTCGTCGCCGGCGGCGACCAGCTCGTCGGCGCGCGAGGGGACCAACGAGTCGAATAGCTCTTCGACCTTTGCCTTCGGCACCGCGCCGACGAACTCGTCGACCACGACGCCGTCGCGGAAGGCCTTCACAGCCGGAATGCCCTGCACGCCGAAGCGTGCCGACAGACCCTGGTTGGCATCGACGTCGACCTTGGCGAGCACGACCTTTCCGTCGCGCGCCGCCTCCGCGGCCTCGAGCGCCGGCGTCAGGGTGCGACAGGGACCACACCACTCGGCCCAGAAATCGACGACGACGGGAACCCGGCGCGAGCGCTCGATCACCTCGCTCTCGAAGCTTGCCTCGCCGACGTCTATCGCCATGCCGGCAGGTTAGTTAAGTCGCCTTGCGCATCCCGGCGGGCGGGCGTAGCGTGAAGCCGAGGCAGGGCCAGTTCAACGGAGGAGATGACATGTCGAACGTCGACACCGCCCGGTCCGCCTTTGAGGCCTTTGGCCGCGGTGACCTGGAAGCGTTGAAGGAGATGCTGACCGAGGACAGCACCTGGCTCACGTCGGACGAGCTCCCGCTCGGCGGCGAAACCCAAGGTCGCGACGCGATCCTTGGCAACTTCACCCAGATCCCCAATTACTGGTCGTCCTTCAGCGTCGATCCCGAGGAGTTCATCGACGCCGGCGACTGGGTGGTGGTGAGAGGAACCCAGCGGGCCGGCCACAACGGCGACAGCTTCGCGGCGCCCTTCGCGCACCTGATGAAGTTCACCGACGGCAAGATCGTCCGCGGCGAGTTCTACGGCGACAGCGCCAAGGCAGCGAAGGTCCTCGCCTAGCCGCTAGGCCTCGAGCCAACAGCAAGCCCGGCGACAGCAAGCCGTTCCTCGACGACGGCACGCTGCTCCTCGAGCGGATGCCCGCCCGAGCCCGGCTCGGCGCCCTCGACGACGCGGGTCGAGCCGTCGCGCAGGCGAATGCGCAGGCGGCTGGGGAAGGTCATCCGCAGCGCCGCCGTGTCGAGCTCGTCGATCCCCGGGTCACCCCGGTCGCCACCAAACCGTCCGCGCAGGGAGCGGCCAAGGAAACGCCGCAAGCCGCGATCGGCAGCCAGGGCCCGGGCGACGGCCGGACCCGGGTTGGCCTCGTCCATGTTGACGTCGCCGAGACGGCGACGGATGCGCAGCAGATCGCGCAGACCGAGATCGGGAGAGGCGCCCGCCTCGAGCGTCCCGAGCAGGGTCTTCGCGGTCAAGGCAGGATCGTGGCTGAGGCTGACCCGGGCAGCAAGCGCGCGGATCTCAGCCTCGTGCTCGGCCAGCCAGGCCGGCGCCAGCTCAGCCGGCGTCAGCCTGCTGGCGAGCAGCGCGATCGCGACCGTCAGGGTGGCGGAGAAATTGACCCGGATAGGGGTCAGGTCCCGCCCGCGGCCGAGCTCCTCCATCTCACAGGTGAGCCAGCCGGCCTCGATCTCGATGCTGGCAATCTCGGCTGCCTCAAGCCCAGCCGAGAGCGCCGCCTCGCCGACCGACTGCAGGTAGGCGCAGCCGGGCAGGCGCTTGAAGGCGAGCGTGTCGGTCAGCCAGACGCGACCGAGGGCGCCGAACATCGCCGGCCGCGGCGCAAAGGAGAGGCTGGCGAGCACCCCGCGCGAGTGCTCGATCACGTCGAGCGCGCCGGTCACGCCATCTGCTGCCAGCAGCGCCGCCCGTGCTCCCAGCGCCGCCGGCTCGGCCGCCGTCAGCAGCTTGCTCTGCGGGCCCATGAACCCCGGCCACATCCCGTAAGGCGGCTGGTAAAGGGCAATGGCGAGGGCATGCGCGGTGCGCTCGGCATCGAGGCCGAGCCCCACCGCGGCGGCGACCGCGGCCGAGGCGCAATGGATCGAGGCCCAGAACTGCCCGTTGTGGGGACCCAGGAAGAGCGCGGCGCCGAGCCGGCCGGCAACCTCGTTGGCCGCGACCTGCGCAAGCAGCGTCCGCTCGGCGGCATCGCTGAAAGCAGCCGCCGCGGGCACGGCGGAGTGGCCGGTGTGGCCCATGAAGAGGTAGTCGTCCCAGTCGTGGGCGATCGAGGCGGCTGCCGAACGGTAGATCTCCCCGACCGGGCCATCTGGCGCGACCGCGGCGAAGGGCGCCGCCGCCCTCTCCCCGGCCGCTCGACCAGCGGCCACGCACATCGCCTGCAGCTCTGCTCGCTCGCGCACGCTCTCCGGCAGATCGCCCGGTCGCAGCCCCGCTGCCCACTCGGCGATCTCCGCGCAGATCGTCACGCGCCGGCCCGCATGCCGTCGAGGTCGCGGCGCAGCTCCTTGAGCTCGTCGCGGAGCCGGCCGGCCTCCTCGAAGCGCAGGTCATCGGCGGCCGCGAGCATTTCCTCCTCGAGGGTGACGATCGCGCGCTCGAGCTCGGCCGGATCGGCGAAGTCGGCGGCGCGCTTGCCACGGCGTTTGCGCGGTGCCCGGTCCTCCATCGCCAGGAACTCGCTCATCTCGGAGATGCCCTTGCGCACCGTCTCCGGGGTGATCCCGTGCTCGGCGTTGTAGGCGAGCTGGATCGCGCGGCGGCGGTCGGTCTCGCGCAACGCCGCCCGCATCGAGTCGGTCTCCTTGTCGGCATACATCAGCACCCGCCCGTTGACGTTGCGGGCCGCCCGGCCGATCGTCTGCACGAGGCTGGTCTCGCCGCGCAGGAAGCCCTCCTTGTCGGCGTCGAGAATCGCCACCAGTGAGACCTCGGGCAGGTCGAGCCCCTCGCGCAGCAGGTTGACGCCGACCAGCACGTCGTACTCGCCGAGCCGCAGGTCGCGGATGATCTGGATCCGTTCCAGGGTGTCGATCTCGGAATGCAGGTAGCGGACCTTGATCCCGTACTCGAGCAGGTAGTTGGTCAGGTCCTCGGCCATCTTCTTGGTCAGGGTGGTGACGAGGACCCGGTCGCCGGCCTCGGCGCAGGCCTTGATCTCGTTCATCAGGTCGTCGATCTGGTTGCGCGTCTCACGCACGTCGATCTCGGGATCGACGATCCCGGTCGGGCGGACGATCTGCTCGACGGTCCGCGAGGACTCGGCCCGCTCGAAGGGCCCGGGCGTGGCCGAGACCATGACCAGCTGCGGCACCCGTTCGAGGAACTCGTCGAACTTGAGCGGCCGGTTGTCGATCGCCGAAGGCAACCGGAAGCCGTAGTCGATCAGGGTCTGCTTCCGCGATCTATCGCCCTCGTACATGCCGCCGACCTGCGGGATCGTCTGGTGGGACTCGTCGACGAAGACGACGAAGTCGTCGGGGAAGTAGTCGATCAGCGTGTGCGGGGGGCTGCCGGGCGGGCGCCCGTCGAGGATGCGTGAGTAGTTCTCGATCCCCGAGGTGAAGCCGATCTCTTTCAGCATCTCGATGTCATAGGCGGTGCGCTGACGCAGCCGGTGCGCCTCGAGCTGCTTGCCCTCGGCGTCGAGTTCCGCGGTGCGCGAGTGAAGTTCGGCGCGGATTTCCTCTACCGCCCGCTCCAGCGTCTCGTCCCTGGTCACGTAGTGCGAGGCGGGCCAGACCGAGACGTGATCGATCGTGTCGAGGATCTCGCCGGTGAGCGGATCGAAGTGCTGGATCCCCTCGATCTCATCACCGAAGAGGGCGATGCGGTAGGCCGACTCGGCATAGGAGGGCATGATCTCCAGCACCTCGCCGCGCACCCGGAAGGCGCCGCGGCCCAAGACCGAGTCGTTGCGCTGGTACTGCATCTTGATCAGCTTGCGCAGCACCTCGTCGCGGTCGAGCTGCTCGCCGACTTTGAAGAGCTGCATTTTTTCGTTGTAGACCTGTGGCGATCCGATCCCGTAGATGCAGGAGACCGAGGCGACGATGATCACGTCGCGGCGGGCAAAGAGCGCCGCCGTGGCGGCGTGGCGCAGGCGGTCGATCTCGTCATTGATCGAGGAGTCCTTCTCGATGTAGAGGTCCTGCGCCGGCACGTAGGCCTCCGGCTGGTAGTAATCGTAGTAGGAGACGAAGTACTCGACCTGGTTGTCGGGGAAGAACTCGCGGAACTCGTTGCAGAGCTGCGCCGCCAGCGTCTTGTTGTGGGCGATCACCAGCGAGGGCCGCTGAACCGCGGCGATCGTCGCCGCCATCGTGAAGGTCTTGCCGGTGCCGGTCGCGCCGAGCAGCGTCTGGAAGCGGTCCCCCGCTCCGAGCCCCTCGACCAGCCCGGCGATCGCCTTCGGCTGGTCGGCGGTCGGCGTGTAGGCCGGGTTGAGCTCGAACTCGGGCACGCGACGACGATAGCGAGCGCACTACACTGCCCCGCTGATGACGCGCTCGCAGAAAGCTCTCGCCGGTTTCTTCGCCTTCGCCGGCACGATGCACTTCGTGATTCCGCGCAGCTACGAGGCGATGATGCCGCGGTCGCTACCCGGTCACCGCGAGGCGGTGATCGTCAGCGGAGTCGCCGAGATCGCCGGTGGCGCTGCTGTACTTGCGCAGCCGACCCGCCGCTTTGCGCGCTGGTGGCTGCTGGCGCTGCTGCTCGCCGTCTTCCCCGCCAACGTGAACATGGCGGTCAACGCGGACAAGCTCAAGGGCCTCGAGCGGGTCCCGCGCTGGGCGCTGTGGGCGCGCCTGCCCCTGCAGCCACTGGCGATGTTGTGGGTTTGGCGCGCAACCCGCGACTGACGCGTAATATAAACGCGCGGTTTTGTCTGTGAATGTTTTGGCTGTAGCGCTTCTGTCTTCGCAGACAGAGAATTGCCCGAATGACACCACGCGAACGTTTCGCCATTAATCTGCGCAAGGCGCGCCAGAAAAAAGCAATCTCGCAAGAGGAGCTTGGCTTTCGCTGCGATCTGCACCGCACCGAGATCTCGCTGCTCGAGCGCGGCGGCCGCGAGCCGCGCCTGGGCACGATCGTCAAGCTCGCCGGCTCTCTCGATACCACGCCAGAACAACTCTGCGAAGGCGTGCGCTGGCTGCCCACAAAGGGCAAATTTCAAATCAAGAAATAGCGACTTAGGATCTAAGGGAGGAACTGTTCGAGCAGTCCCTGGGCGGGGCCGAGGAAGCTCTGCACGTTGTCGAGCAGGGATTCGGCGTTGTTGATCAGTTCGATCGCCTGGTCGAGCGGGATGCTCTTCAGCGCTTCGCGCAACGGCACGGCAAGCAGTGGATTGAGGGCCCCGGCGTCTTCGGCATCGTCGACAGCGCGCAGGAGACCGGCACGGATCGCTCTGGCGAGCTGGGCTTCGTCGATGTCGTAACGATCGGTGAAGCGCTCGCGCGACTCGGGCGTCGCCAGGGCCCGGGCCAGAGTCTCTCGCGAGACCCCCAGCTGACAGGCGGCGCCGTCGAGGGCGGAGAGCGAGAACTGCTCGGCGATCTGCTGCAGCCCTTCCGGATTGCGCCAGGGGCGGTGCTGACAGGGGTCCTGGGTCTTCGTCGGCGCATAGGACGAGCCGCCGGCGGCCAGGTATATGCCAATCAGCACCGCCGCGGCGACGATCGCCCCGCCGACCAGCATCCGCGCCCGCATCACCGCGCTCATAGGTCAACCCTCCGCGCCAGCCCGATCGGGATCAGGGCAAGCAGGCCGAGCAGGGCGGCGAGTCCGAAGGAAGGGCTGAAAGCGTGCGTGGCGCCGCGATTGAGCTGCTCCTGGAGTTCGTCGCGCAGCTCGACGACGGCGGCCCGTTCTTCGGGGTCGTCTGGCAGCGGCTCGAAGGCCGAACCGATCGTCGGCACCCTCCCCTTCTCCCCTTCGAGGCGGGTCTGAATCTGCTGCGCGAGGTCGATCTTCAGCAGGGGCGGCACCCGGGAATCGAGGATCACGGCGGTGCCGGCATCGATCGCATCGTGACGCTGCTCGGCGATGTCGGCGGTGAAGATCGGGGTCAGCGCCAGCAGGCCGATGACGACACCGGCATGACGAGCTGAGATCGTCCAACCGCCGTGGATCGCCTGTGGCGCCCGGCCGGCGAGAGCGGTCTCGGTCAGCGCCGAGAGCACCAGGGCGAGCCCGATCCCGACCATGATCTGTGGCGGCACGGTCAGGGCCACCTCGGCCTTGGGCAGTAGAGCCAGTCCTCCGAGACCGCCGGAGACGAGGATCGCGCCAGCCGCAGCGCGGGCCCTGGTGCTCGGTACCGCGCTGCCGAAGCGGCTCCCGACGAGGGCCGAAAGCGGCATCACGCTGACCACGATCGCGGCGCCGATCGGAGTCAGGCGCCAACCCTCGATGAGCAACAGCACGAGCAGGAAGAGGGCGGCGGCGATCGCCGCCGAGACCATCGCCAGGGCCAAGTTCGCGAGGACATGCGGGCGGCCGGTCTGTCGCAGCTCGGCAGAGAGGACTCCTGTCGCCGCCTCGTGCCTGGCGACGGCGAGGATCGGCACCGCGGCGACCAGCGCCACCGGGACCTGGATCAGGAAGATCGACTGCCAGGAGACGAGCTCGGTGAGCAGGCCCCCGAGCGCCGGGCCGAGGGCGGCGCCGGTCGCGCCGGCGGCGGCCCAGAGCGCCGTGGCACGGCGCTCAGAGCCTAGGCTGGCGGGAAGCAGCTCGAGCACCGCAGTGACCGCGGCGGCCCCGCCGAGCGCCTGGATGCAGCGGGCGGCGATCAGAGTGCTGAGCTGCTCGGACAGCCCGCAGGCAAGGCTGGCCCCGGCGAAGATGGCGAGGCCGACGGCAGCGGCACGGCCCGGCCCGACCCGGCGCGCCAGGTGGGCAGCGGGAACGGCAGCGAGCGCCATGACCAGATTGAAGGAGATCAGGACCCAGGTGACGCCGGCGACGCTGGTGTCCAACTCGCGATAGATCTGCGGCAGCGCCAGGACGACGATCGAGGAATCGGCCAGGACCAGTCCGACGGCGAGCGCCAGCGCGGCAACGTGCGGCCGAGGGGCCTCGCCGCTCAATAGCCCAGCTCCCGCCTGTACTCGTCGCGATAAGCCCGCTGCTTGTCGAGCACCTCTTCGACGTAGGCGCGGGTTTCGGGAAAGTCGATGCCCTCGAGGCTCAGCTCGCTGCCGCCCCAGCGATCGACGTTGCCCGGCCCAGCGTTGTAGGCGGCGAGAGCGGCAACCACGTCGCCGTCGTAGCGATCGAGCAGTTCACGCAGGAGATAGGTGCCATAGCGAATGTTGATTTCCGGGTCGCCGAGGTCGCGCAGCTCGAAGGTGGTGCCGCCGCTGTGGCGCTCGATGTCCTTCGCGGCCGCCGGCGTGATCTGCATCAGGCCGCGCGCCCCGGCGCTGGAGGTGCGGTCGTCGAACTTCGACTCGGAGTAGATCACCGCGGCGATCAGCGCCGCGTCGATTTCCTTGTCACGCGATTGCTCGCGAATCACGTCCTCGTGGCGCAGGGGCAGGGTGAGCTCTTGGATCGCCTTGTCGATCGTCCCCCTCGCCAGCAGCACGCCGGCGACGATACCGGCGGTCAACGCCACGCCGCCAACGAAAAGGCGTCGCCTTCTCCGTATCTTCACCGAGCGATTTCGCGCCGCGCTCATGCCTCCAGCTTCTCGACCAGAGCGGACAACCGCCGCTCGAGATCGTCAAGAGTGCCGTCGTTCTCGATCACGTGCTCGGCGCGCGCCGCCTTCTCGTCCTGGCTGAGCTGACGCGCCTCGCGCTCGCCGACCAGAGCGTGCCCGCGCGCCTCTGCCCGCGCTCGACGCACCTCATCGGCGGTGACGACGGCCACGGTGGTGTCGAAGACGGGGGCCATCTCACCCTCGAACAACAGCGGCACCTCGACCACGGCAAGCCTCACGTCCCCCTGCAGCGAACCCAGCCAGGAGCCGATCCGCTCACCCACCAGCGGGTGGATCTGGGCCTCCAGCCAAGCCAGCTCCTCCGGGTCAGCGAAAACGATCTCGCCAACCTTTGCCCGGTCGACCTTTCCGCCGGGCGCAACCTCGCCGCCCCAGCGCTCAGTCAACCTGCCGAGCAGCGGCTCGGAATCGAGCAGCTCGTGCACCACAGCGTCGCTGGAGATCGTCGCCGCCCCCAAGCGCTCAAATGCAGCAAGGGCCGTGGACTTCCCAGCCGCGATACCACCGGTCAACCCGATAGTCAGCGGCATCGGCGTGAGGCCCTGTCCCGGCAGGGGTTCCGCTTAACTTTTTCGAGAAACGTCAAATTGCTGGCGCCGCATACGAGCACCCGCGAAAAAGTACAAGACGCTCCACCCCTACCGGGACAGGGCCTCAGGACTCAGGAGCTTCGTCGGCCTCAGCCGCAGGCTCGGGCTCAGCTGCCGGAGTCTCCTCGTCAGCTTGCGGCTCCTCGGCCGGGGCCTCAGCCTCCGCTGCGGGCTCCTCTGCCGCCGGAGCCTCATCAGCTTGCGGCTCCTCGGCCGGGGCCTCTGCCTCGACGGCTGGAGCCTCAGCCTCAGGCGCGTCTTCCGCGGGTGGCGAGGAGTCGGGGGGGTCGAGAACGGAGGCCTCGTCCCCGCCCGCAGGCCCCTCCGACTCCTCGGCGGGTCCCGCGGTCGACTCGTCCGAGCCCTCATCTGAAGTCTCAACTGCCCCAGCCCCGGCAGCAGCATCGATCTGCTCACCGAGGTCCCCCATCGCCATCTTGCCTTCGGCGACCTGCTTGATGCTGAGGGAAAGCCGCCGCCGCTCCTCGTCGATCTCGAGGATCTTGACGTTGAGCGAGGTGCCCGGCTCGACGACCTCGCTGGGACTCTCGACGTGATGGTCGGCAAGCTCGGAGATGTGGACCAGCCCCTCGACTCCGGGGAGGATCTCGACAAAGGCGCCGAAGGCGACGACCTTGGTGACGTTGCCCTCGAGCACGTCGCCGGGACGGTGGGCGCTGATCACGCGCTGCCATGGGTCCTCCTGGGTCTGCTTGAGGCCCAGGGAGATGCGCTGGCGGTCGCGGTCGATGTCGAGCACCTTGATCCGCACCGTGTCGCCGATCGCCACCACCTCGGAGGGATGGTTGACGTGGCTCCAGGAAAGCTCGGAGATGTGGATCAGGCCGTCGATGCCGTCGAGGTCGACGAAGGCGCCGAAGTCGACGATGTTGGAGATCTTGCCCTCGACCACCTGGCCCGGCTCGAGGCGACCGAGGATCTGCTCGCGCACCTCCTTGCGCTCTTCCTCGAGCACGGCGCGACGGGAGAGGACGACGTTGTTGCGGCTGCGGTTGAGCTCGATGACTTTGCACTCGAGCGTCTGGCCCATGAACTCGTCGAGGTTGTGAACACGGCGGATGTCGACCAGCGAGGCGGGCAGGAAGCCGCGCACCCCGAGATCGAGGATGAGGCCGCCCTTGACCACCTCGATGACGTTGCCTTCGACCGGTTCGCCCGACTCGGCGGCGGCCTCGATGCGGCGCCATGCCTTCTCGAAGCGGGCGCGCTTCTTGGAGAGGACGAGGCGACCCTCGGAGTCTTCCTTGGTGAGGACGAGGGCATCGACCTCCTCGCCGGGCTCGACCTCGTCGGCCGGGTTGACCGACTTGCGGATCGAGAGCTCGTGCGAGGGGATGACGCCCTCGGACTTGTAGCCGATGTCGAGTAGGACCTCGTCCTTGTCGATCCGTACGACCTTGCCCTTGACGACATCGCCCTCCTCGAAGGAGACCATCGTCGCCGCGTAGTTGGGGACGATCTTGCCGTCGATTTCGAGCAGCAGCCCGTTCGAGCCCTCGACCGGAGTGCCGGTCGGCGCAGGAGCAATCAATGTGTCGGTGGGAGACACGGCGCAGAACTATTGCAGACACGGATACCCTTGGCGGTCGTGCCTGTCAGAGCGACCAAACGCGGCGACGAACGGACTCCCCTCAACGGCAGCCGGGACGTGCTGATCTGCGGCGCCAGCTTCGCTGGACTCGCCGTGGCGCGGGAGCTGGCCGGCTCGGGCGCCGACGTCCTGATCGTCGACCGCTATGAGATCGGCGAGCGCCAGACCTCCGCCTGCGGCATCCCCACCGAGTGGATGCGGGTGCTGGGCCTGATGGACGCCGAGCGCCAGCGCTTCGACTCGCTGCTCATGCACACGCCCCACGGCGACTCGCGCTACCGGCTTCCCTTCACCTTCTCCACCTTCGACTACCGCGAGCTCTGCGAGTTGCTCTGGCGCGACTGCGACGCGACCTTCGAGACCGCGAAGGTGAACGGGCGGGCGCGTGCCGCCAACGGCGACGGCTCGATCGCGATCGACACCGACCGTGGCGTGATCACCGCTCCCCTCGTCGTCGACGCGCTCGGCTGGCGGCGCATGCTGGCCAGCGGCGACGGCTTCCAGCCTCCCGACGCGCCGCTCTCACGCGGACTGGAGGTCCACCCCGACGGCAGCAGCGAGGACCTCGAGATCTGGATCGACCGCCGCTACGTGCCGGCCGGCTACGGCTGGTCCTTCCCGGCCAAGGACGAGCTGCGCATCGGCGTCGGCTCCTTCGACCCGCGCTTCCACGTGCGCGAGACCACCGAGCTGCTGGCCGAGGACCTCGACGCCGACCGCGTCCGCTACCAGGGCAACTGGATCCCCCACAAGCTCCGCCCCGGCACCGAGGGCGGCATCTTCTTCGCCGGCGACTCGGCCGGACACTGCCTGCCGCTCAGCGCCGAGGGCATCCGCACCGCGCTCTACTTCGGCATCGCGCTCGGCCGCGAGCTGCGCGGCGTCGTCGACGGCTGGCAGGACCGCGAGCAAGCCGCCGCCCGCTACGCCGAGTTCAGCGACTCGCACGAGTGGAAGTTCCGCTGGATGCTGCGCGTACAGAAGCTCGTGCCGAGGGTCCCGCCGCGCCTGCTCGGGCCGCTGGTCCGCATGTTCGGCGCCAAGCGCTTCATCGACTGGTCCTTCCGCCACTACCTGAATATCGCGCCGCCGGAGTTCGCCGCCAGGTCAGCGAACGATCAGAACGGTGCCGGCAAGCAACAGCACGACGCCGGCGATCCGCTCGGGGCTGAGCGCGACCTCGTCCAGGCCGAAAAGGCCTAGCCGGTCGATCACCACCGAGAAGGTGAGCTGGCCGGTGATCGTCGCCGCCGCCACTCCCCCGGCGCCGACCACCGTGACCGCGACCAGGGCATTGGCGACGTAGACGGCGCCCAGCAGACCACCGAGCAGGTAGTACCAGCTGACGTCGAAGCTCGAGCTGAGCCCGCCCGCCTTGCCGCTGAGCACGACGATCGCGGCCAGCGCGATCGTGCCGACCAGGAAGGAGACGAGCGCCGCCGGGAGGCTGCCGGTCGCCTTGCCGAGCCCGGCGTTGATCGGCGCCTGCAGGGCGATCAGCCCGCCTGCGCCGGCGGTGAGTATGACTGCCAGGCCGCGGTCCATCGGCTTCCCATCCTGCCAAACGGGCTGGCCGTGATCTTCGCCTCTCTAACGTGTTACAGCACAGATGCCGCCGCCAGCAGAGGGATTCGCCACCCGCTTCGTCCTCGGCCCGGCGCTGCGCACGCAGCCGGACCGACGCCTGGTGGCGCTCGTCCGCGAGGGCTACGAGACCGCCTTCGAAGAGATCGTGCGGCGCTACGGCAAGCCCCTGACACGCTACGCCGCGGCGATCGTCGGCTCGCGCGGCGAGGACGTCACCCAGGACGCCTTCTCCAAGGCGCTGCTGGCGCTGCGCCGTGACGGCGCCGAGATAGAGCTGCGGCCCTGGCTCTTCCGGATCGTCCGCAACACGGCCCTCAACGAGCTGCGCGACCGCCCGCCGTCGCCAGAGATACTGGCCGAGGCGATCGCCGACGGCAGCAACCCGGCCGAGCAACTGGAGCGCCGCGAGGAGCTCGCCGACCTGATGCGCCGCCTGCGCTCGCTGCCCGAGCCGCAGCGAGCGGCGATCGTGATGCGCGAGCTGGAAGGGCTCAGCCACGAGGAGATCGCGGCGGCGCTCGGGCTCAGCGGCGGCGCTGCGCGCCAGGCGATCTACCGGGCGCGCCAGGCGCTGCGCGACGGGCTGGGAGTGCTGCTGCCGCTACCGGTGATCCGCCTGTTGATCGACCATGGAAGCGACGCGGCGATCGCCGGGGTGGGCGGTGGCGCGACCGCGGCGGCGGGCGGTGCCGCCGGCGCTGGCATCGCGCTCAAGGCCGGCATCGTCACCGTGGTCCTTGCCGGCTCGGTCGGGACCGGGATAGCGCTGCACGAGAACAGAGGGCACACGGATGCCGATGCAACAGCAGCAACGACGGCCGAGGAGCCGGCCGCTCAGGCTGCGGCGCCTCTCCCCACGACCCCTGGCGCCACCACCACCCTCAGCGACGATTCAGGCGGCGGCGAGGACCACGGCGGCAATGGCGAGTCAGGGCACGGCGGAGGCGCCTCCAACTCTGGTCCTGGCAGCGAAGACGATGACGGCGTCGAGCCCAGCCAGAGCCTCGCATCCGACGACAGCGGCCGTGGCCCGTCCTCGGGGTCGGGGCGTCATCACGAAGTGGACGACTCTCAAGAGCACGGACACGGAGGACGAGGCGGGCCAGGACCTGGTGACCGCGAAGACCACAGCGGGCGTGGCCCAGATGGCGATTCGCACTCCGGCCATGGATCCGGCGGAGGACGCCACTCCGGTAGCGGAAGGGGCGCTGGCAGCGGTGGCTCCAGCGGGCCTGGCAGCGGCAGCGGGCGCTCTGATGATGACTTCGTCATCGAGCAACCGCCGCCTCCAGAAGAAAGCGCTGTGGAAGACGAGGAGGACCGCTCTGGATCGAGCTCGGGATCCGGCTCCGGTTCGGGATCCGGATCAGGCTCTAGCGGCCCCGGCGACGATCGCGGCCGCGGCAGCGACGACGGAATCTCGTGATCTTCTCCGCCCCGCCGGGTTGAGGAGAGGAAGTCTCTTCTCTCAACCCAAGGAGGAAGCATGAAACCGCACGGCAATCGAGCTCGGCTCGGCGGGATCCTGGCCGCGGCCGCGGCAGTTCTGGCGATGCTGGCGCTGCCCGGCCTCGCCGTCAGCCATGACCGCGACCATGACCTTGCCGGCGATGCCGGCGCGATCCAGTCATTCGACCCGGCAAGCGGGGTCCTGGTCGTTGACCTGGCCGACGGTGGCTCGGTCAGCGGCCTCGTCACTCCCCGCACCCGGATTCGTTGCGGCGAGGACCATGGGCGCCATCACCATCGTGGGCGCGGGCACGATGACCTCCGCCGCGGGCACGGAGCGACGGCCTCGCGCCACGGCTCCGACGACGACAACGGGAACAGCGGTCCCGGCAGCGAGAACTCAGGCCGCGACGAAGAGCCTGGCGAGGACACGCCCGGTCACGACGGCACACCCCCAGGCAGCAGCGAGGATCCCGGCCGCGGCGCCGAGCATTCCGCTCGCTGCACGAGCGAGGACCTGGTCGCCGGGGCGACCGTGAGGGTCGCCGAGCTGGTGCTGATCGACGGCAAGGCGATCTTCGCCTTCGTCGGCCTCGAGCCGGCAGCGGCGGAGGCCCCCGCCGCCTAGCGGGTTGCTACTTGGCGTCGAGCCAGTCCGGGCCGACGCCGACGTCCACCTCGAGCGGTGGGTCGAGCTGGTAGGCGGCGCACATCTCGCGCCGCACCAGCTCGACAGCGCCGTCCATCTCCTCCGGTGGCCCCTCGAAGAGCAGCTCGTCATGGATCTGCAGAACCAGACGGGTCTCGGTTCCCGCCTCCTTCAGGGCCCGCTGACAGCGCACCATCGCCACCTTGATGATGTCGGCCGCGGTCCCCTGGATCACCGTGTTGACCGCGAGGCGCTCGCCGAGGCGGCGCGTGTTGGGATTGCCCGAGCGCAGCTCGGGAATCGCCCGGCGCCGGCCCATCAGCGTCGTCACGTAGCCCTCCTCCTGCGCCCGCTCGACCACCTGCTCGCGGAAAGCGCGTACGGCCGGGAAGCGCTCCAGGTAGCGGGAGACGAATTCCTCGCCCTCTTTGCGCGGGATGTTGAGCCGGTCGGCGAGGCCAAAGCCGGTGAGGCCGTAGACGATGCCGAAGTTGACCATCTTCGCCTTCGAGCGCTGGCCGACGTCGACCTCGTCGCGGGAGATGTCGAAGACCTCGGCGGCAGTCGCGGCGTGAACGTCGTCGCCGGCGCGGAAGATCTCCTTCAGCACCTCCTCGTCGGCAACGTGGGCGAGGACGCGCAGCTCGACCTGGCTGTAGTCGGCGGAGAGCAGCTGGGCGCCCTCTTCGGCGACGAAGCAGGCTCGGACGGGGCGGCCGATCTCGGTGCGGATCGGGATGTTCTGCAGATTCGGGTTGGTGCTGGAGAGGCGGCCGGTGGTCGTCGCCGCCTGGTTGAAGGTGGTGTGGACGCGGCCGGTCTCGGGGTCGATCAGGTCGGGCAGCGAGTCGAGGTAGGTGTTCTTCAGCTTGGTCAGCTCGCGCCAGGACTCGATCTTCTCGACGATCGGGTGCTCGTCGCGGATCTGGGCGAGGACGCGGGCGTCGGTCGAGTAGCCGGTCTTGCCGCGGCGCTTGCGGGTCAGCTCGAGCTTCTCGAAGAGGACGCGGCCGACCTGCTGCGGCGAGCCGATCGTGAACTCCTCCTCGGCCAGCTCGTAGATCTCCTTCTCGAGCGTGTCGATGCGCTCGCCGAAGCCAGCGCCGACGTCGGCCAGCCGCTCGGCGTCGAGCTTCAGCCCCTCGCGCTCCATCGCGGCGAGCACGTGGACCAGCGGCAGCTCGACCTCACCGAGAAGGCGCCCCAGGCCCAGCTCCTCGATGCGGGGCCGCTGCGCCTCGGCAAGCGCCGCGACCAGGCGCGCTTCCTCGGCCGGATCGAGGCCCGCCTCGCCCTCCTCGCCGTCGAGCGAGAGCTGACCGTCGTCCTCCCCGTCCTTGGCTGGCGCCGCCCCGGCGACGATGCCGATGCCTGCGTCGGCCGCCAGCTCGGTCAGCTCGTAGGTGCGCCGTTGCGGCTCGAGCAGGTAGGCGGCGAGCATCGTGTCGTGGTCGAGCGACGGCTCCACCCCCTCGCGAGCCGCGGCGGCGAGCAACCCGTGACGGCCGCCGCCGAGCGACTTGAGGTCGTGGGCGACCAGCGGACGGGAGGCAAGGGCCACCGCCAGCTCGTCGAGGCTCGAGGCGCCGGTGACGATGCGCTCGCCGTCTGCCGCGGCCCAGCGCTCGCCCTCGATCGCCAGGGCGAGGGCGCCCTCCCCGGCGCTGAGATCGCCCGGCTTCCCCTCGACCGCCTCGACCTCTAGCTCGGTCTCGACACGGCGGCCGGGGACAGCGTCGCCGTCGGGCAGTGCTTCTTCCAGGCGCTCCAGGACAGCGCGCAACTCGAACTCGCGCATGAACTCGCGCAGGGCGCCGCGATCGGGCTCGGACCCCATCACGGCGGACAGGTCGACGCCGGTCTCGATGTCGTACTGGAGCGTCGCCAGCTGCTGCGACATGCGGGCGTCGTCGGCGTGCTCGACCAGGTTCTGCTTGCGTTTCGCGCCGGAGATCTCATCGACGCTGTCCAGCACCTTCTCCAGCGAGCCGAACTGCTGCAGCAGCTGTGTCGCCGTCTTCTCGCCGATCCCCGGCACGCCCGGGATGTTGTCGGAGGTGTCGCCGCGCAGGCCCATCAGGTCGGTGATCAGCTCCGGCGGCACCCCGTAGCGCTCGAGCACGGCGTCGCTGTCGTAGATCTTCGTCTCGGTGATCCCCCGCGAGGTGCTCATCACCCGGATCCCCTCGCCGACCATCTGGTAGGCGTCGCGGTCGCCGGTGACGACCATCACCGCGATCCCCTCCTCGCGGGCCTGGCGGGCGAGCGAGGCGATCACGTCGTCGGCCTCGTAACCCTCGACCTTGACGTTGGTGTAGCCGAAGGCCTCGACCAGCGGCATCAGGTGCGGCCACTGCTCGCGAAGCAGGTCCGGCCGCGGTTTGCGCTGGGCCTTGTAGAGGTCGTAGGTGACCTCCCGTCCCGACATGCCGGCGTCCCAGGCGACGACGACCCCGGCCGGCGCGTGCTCGTCGATCACCTTGACCAGCATCGAGGCGAGCCCGTAGATCGCATTGGTCGGCCGCCCGTCGCTGGTGCCGATCGACTCCGGCAGCGCGAAGAACGCTCGGTAGGCGAGCGAGTTGCCGTCGATCAGGAAGAGCTCTGGAGCGCTGGTGGCCATCGGGGCCCCACTCTACGAGGAGAGGCCGAGGGCATCTCGTAGGTCCACCGCGATCCGGACGGGCTCGTTGCGGACCTGGCGATAGGTGAAGCGCCTCACGTCGTAGCCACGCCGCCGCAGGTCGAGGTCCCGCGCGTGGTCGTCCTCGAAAGCGATGGTCCCGCGATGGAACGCGTAGGTGCCGGTCTCGACAGCCACCCGCTGATCAAGCCGCCCCGCGCGAGCCCGCGTGTAAACCCCGTGCTTGTCGAGACCAATCCGGCGCATCTGCCCAACGGACACGACGCCATGCTGCCGAGCCGCGATCCTCGCCAACCACCAGTCGAGATGGGCGCAAGAGTCGCTCATAGAACGACTAATGCGCCCAGGGGGAAGACTCTCCCCCGGGAGGGTCTAGCGAAACCCGGGTGTGCGGCTGGCGAGCGCCGGACCAAGCGGCGCAAGGACGCAGGGAGGCCGAATAGCAGCGCTATTTGGCCGACTGAGGACGCCGCGCCGCGCCGGTCCGCCGCCGCCAGGCGTGCGCGGGGGTTTCGCTAGACCCTCCTACTAGGTACGCGGCACGGTAATCAGACGAGCAACGTTTTCGGGTCGTCCACCGGTTGGGATGAAGCGGGTGGCGAGGGTGATGCTGAGCGAGCCGACGTGCAGGCGCTCGAGGACCGAGGCGGGGAGCCGGCAGCGCAGGGAGACGACTTCGGGGCGTTGAGCCTGCACCCGATCCGAGCAGATGACCCGGGCGCCTTGGCCCGTCGAGACCTTTGCCCGCTGGATGACGGCGCCGCCGGACCAGAGGGTCGCGCGGGTGCTCAGAACACCCCGCGCCATCCGCACCTTGCCGAGACGGAGACGACCCTGACTCGTGGCGAATCCCGGATCCGCGGACACAGCGGGGGCTGGCGGCGATTGGCCTTTCTGCGCCCCTTTCTCGCCCTCCCCCCCTTCCTCTTCGCCTTCGCCCCCTTCGCCGTTCAGCCATTGGGTGGCTTCGGCCGGGCGAGCGGCGAGGAACGAGCGAACTTCGGCAACGCCGGGCGCGATCTGCTCGAGTCCCCAGGGCTCTTGCTGGAGCGTGCTCTCGTCGAACTCCTTCTCCTGCCATGGCGCGAGCATCGCGGCGCTCTCGGTGGCGAGCGAGTCGAGGTCCGCGGCGACGACCGCGTCGCGCACCGCTGCGACCGATTGGCGATAGAGCGTGTGACAGGCGTCATCGGCGAAGCAGAGATCGAACATCAGCCCCGCAGCGCCGTCGAAAGCGAGGCGATGGTGGGCCTGAATGCTCTCGTCGTTGCCCCAAGGGAGCATCTGGAAGACGCCGTCCGGGTCGCTGTAGATGTAGTAGTTGTTCGGCGTCCAGGACTCCTCCTGGCCGGCGTAGCCGTCCCACTGGCCGACGTACTTCTCGGCCGCCCACATCCTCGTCATCTCCTCGAGGTCGGCGACCCCGGCGACGCGCTGCGCCCACGGTTGCGAGCCGCTCGAGTTGACCGCTGCGATCAGGGCGTCGAGGTCGGAGAGGTCAGCGTCGTTGCCCTCGTCGACCTCGAACTTCGCCTTCACGCTGGGGTGGACGTCGGCGCCGTCTTCACCCTCGTAGAGGTGCTGGGTGTCGTCGTCGAAGTCGCCGAACAGCTTCTCGAGGGCGGTCTTGTCCATCGTCTCGATGTTGAGATGGATCCCGTAGTCGACGCCGTTGACGTACACGTAGGCATAGCCGGTGCGGGAGGCCGGCACCCCGGCGGCGCGGAAGGCCGTGTAGGCGAGTGTCTCGCGGATCATCGACGGGTCGTTGACCATGTTGTTGAGGGTGAGGACCCGCAGGCCCTTGAAAAGTTCAGTTTTGGGGAACTTGACCTTGAAGGCGGACTTGGCGGAGAGGTTCCGGAAGGAGTAGTTGCCCTTGAGGCGTACTTCGACGGCCCTCGGCGACGAGAACGCCCCGGGGCCGGGCGGGACGCCGTTGGAGCTCACCGCCGCCGAGAATGTCCCTCCTTTT
This sequence comes from uncultured Solirubrobacterales bacterium, assembly GCA_963718775.1. Taxonomy (GTDB): domain Bacteria; phylum Actinomycetota; class Thermoleophilia; order Solirubrobacterales; family 70-9; genus VRUE01. The sequence goes on from OY970377.1 coordinate 361,403, forward strand.
TGGTACTCCTGCCAAGTGCTCGAGTTTTCGAGGGCTGTTTTTGCCGGCGCCGACAGGGTCAGCTTGAACACGTACATCTTGCTCGGGTCGTAGACCTCCGCCGCTTCGTCGGCCAGCGCGACCTGCGCCCAGCCGCCGCCCAACGCCAAGAAGGCCAGTGTCAGCGCCGCCTGCCGAATCGCCCGCATAAGAGAGAAACGCTACAGAGGTCGATTTCTACCGCTGCGATGCAAACCCGACGCCACCCGTGCGTGGCCGGCGGCCGGAATCTGATTCGATAGCCGTCCATGGCTGTCAGCGCCCAATACAGCGTCACGATCCGGGTCGAGCTCGACGCGCGGCAAGAGCCGCTCGGCAAGCTGACCGCGGCGATCGCCGAGGCGGGCGGGCAACTGCAGGGCGTCGACCTCGTCCCCGGCGCCGGCGGCGAGGGCAAGCGGGTCCGCGAGTTCACGATCGACGCCCAGGATCGCGAGCACTGGGAGCGCATCCTGCGGGCGATCGGCTCGACCCGCGGCGCCAAGGTGCTCGACTACGTCGACCGCACGATGCAGATGCACCGCGGCGGCAAGATCTCGGTCGAGAACAAGTACCCGCTGAAGACCCGCGACGACCTCTCGATGGCCTACACGCCCGGCGTCGCCCGGGTCTGCCAGGACATCCACGACGACCGCTCCAAGGCCTTCGAGTTCACGATCAAGAAGAACACCGTCGCGGTCGTCTCCGACGGCAGCGCCGTGCTCGGCCTCGGCAACATCGGGCCGGAGGCGGCGATGCCGGTGATGGAGGGCAAGGCGATGCTCTTCAAGGAGTTCGCCCAGGTCGACGCCTTCCCGATCTGCCTCGACACCCAGGACGCCGAGGAGATCATCAAGACGGTGGAACTGATCGCGCCGACCTTCGGCGGCATCAACCTCGAGGACATCTCGGCCCCGCGCTGCTTCGAGATCGAGGACCGGCTCAAGGAAACGCTCGACATCCCCGTCTTCCACGACGACCAGCACGGCACCGCGATCGTGACGATGGCGGCGCTCTTCAACGCGCTGAAAATCACCGGCAAGCCGATCGAGGATCTGCGCGTGCTGATGGTGGGCCTGGGCGCCGCCGGGGTGGCGGTGACCAAGATGATGCTCGCCTCCGGGGTCACCCACATCGTCGGCTGCGACCGCCAGGGCGCCCTCTCGACCACCCGCGCCGACTACGAATCGGGTGAGATGAGCGGGATCAAGCGCTGGTACGCCGAGAACTCGAACCCCGACAAGCTGAGTGGCGGTCCCAACGAGGTGATCGAGGGCACGGACCTCTTCATCGGCCTCTCCGGCCCGGGCCTGATCGAGGCCAAGTCGCTGGCCAAGATGAACGACGACGCGATCGTCTTCGCGATGGCCAACCCCACCCCCGAGGTGATGCCCGAGGACGCCGCCCCTTACGTGCGGATCATGGCCACCGGGCGCTCGGACTACCCGAACCAGATCAACAACGTGCTCGCCTTCCCCGGCATCTTCCGCGGCGCCCTCGACGCCGGCTCGCCCAGCATCACCGAGGAGATGAAGCTCGCCGCCGCCAAGGGCATCGCGATGGCCGTCTCCGAGGAAGACCTCTCCGAGGACTACATCATTCCCAGCGTCTTCAACCGCGAAGTCGCCCCGAAGGTCGCCGAGGCGGTCGTCGAAGAGGCCAAGCGCGAGGGCATCGCTCGCTTCAGCGAGGAGACCGGCACCTTCTCGACGGTCGAGGTCACCTAGTCCGTGAAGGTCCTCGTCACCGGAGCCAGCGGGTTCATCGGGTCGGCGCTATGCGACTCACTGATGGTTCGGGGTGACACGGTTGTCGGCCTCACCCGCGACCCCAAGGCGTCGCGGCGAACCAACCCGAGCGTCAGCTGGCATGCCTGGGAGCCAACCCTGGAACGGCCCCCCGCAGCGGCTTTCGAGGGGGTCGACGGAGTCGTCAACCTGCTCGGCGAGAAGATCAACCAGCGCTGGACCGACGAGGCCAAGCAGCGGATCATGGAGAGCCGCCGCACCGGCACCCACAACCTGATCGGCACGATCGCGGGCCTGGAGCGGAAGCCGCGAGTGCTGGTCAACCAGTCGGCGATCGGCTACTACGGCGACCGCGGCGAGGCAATCGTCGACGAGTCGAGCGAGCCGGGCGAGGGATTCGACGCCGAGGTGGTGCGCGAGTGGGAGAAGGCGGCACGCGAGGTCGCGGCGACCGGCATGCGCCTGGTCATCGTCCGCACCGGCCACGTGCTCGACCCGCGCGGTGGCTTCCTCGAGCCCCAACTGACCCCGTTCAAGCTCGGCGTCGGCGGACCGCTGGCGGGTGGCGGACAGTACGTCTCCTGGATCCACGTCGCAAGACGAGGTCGGCATCCTGCTCTGGGCGCTCGAGAACGAGAAGGTCAGCGGCATCGTCAACTCGACCGCGCCCAACCCGGTTACGAACAAGGCCTTCTCGAAGGCGCTGGGCAAGGCGCTGGGGCGACCGGCCGTAATCCCGATTCCGGGACTGACGGTGGATCTGATGTTCGGGAAAGAGTTCGGGAAAGTGCTGCGAGGCGGGCAGAGGGTCATGCCCAGACGTGCCTTGGACCTCGGATACGAGTTCCAGCATCCTGATCTGGACGAGGCGCTGGGGGATTTGCTCTAGCGGGGATGGGCGGGACGGCAGTCCCCTCATCTGACAAGTTGCCGCCGGAGGGGCGGCAACTTTGAGTATCCGCCAGCTGAGGGGACTGCCGTCCCGCCCTTGCCTACTCGTTCAACTCGTCGCGGATCGACTCTCGGAGAGAACCAGCGCCTGAGGCTTCGATGAGCCTGAGCAGGCGCGCCATGGCTTGCTTGCCCGAGCTTGCGGAGATCCAGGCGACGTTGGCAGATTCGAGGATCGGGTCGGTGAATCGGGAGGCCCGAGGATCAGAAGCTTCTAGATAGGCGACGGTGGTCGAGTCCTCGATTGCCTGGCGAGCGTTGGCGCCAAGAGTCGCGAGATCAAGCTTCCTTGCAGTGGTTGCGCTCGGTAGGCAGACAGCTTGAACCCGAAGCTCGCCGGCTCGTCCACCTTGCCTCACGAGCTCCTGCTTCGCTCCGGCGCACAGCGGAGCCTCCACATAGGCGGTAACAGTCGCCCCCTCGGCCACACCTTCGCTTTCGCCACATCCCCCAACAGCTACAAGCAGCAGGAAGGCGAGAGCCACGACAGCTACGGCTGGCTCGCGCAAGACCCCAGAGAGCCGGGTGCCCCCTCCCAAAACACTCAAGCGAGGCTCCCGCCGAGCGTTTTGGGAGGGGGCACCCGGCTCTCCCCCGTCTAGCTCAACCAAAGAAAACCTCAGCCTCCGAGTACAAGGACTCGGGAACCGTCTTCAACTCCGCCGTCGCTTCATCGAGGCTGACGAGTTCGATGTCCGTCCCGCGCAGCGCCGTCATCGTCCCCCACTTGCCAGCGTCGGCAGCGTCGATCGCGTGTAGCCCGAATCGAGTCGCCAGCACCCGGTCGAAGGCCGTCGGCGTCCCCCCTCGCTGCACGTGTCCCAGCACAGTCGCGCGGGCCTCCTTGCCGGTGCGTCGCTCGATCTCTCCCTCGAGCCAGTGGGCGATGCCGCCGAGTCGGGCGTGGCCAAAGGCGTCCTGTTTGTCCTCCTGCGCCTCGGCAATGCCGCCAATCGGCGCAGCGCCCTCGGCGACGACGAGGATCGGCGCGTAGTTGCTCTCGAAGCGGTGGCCGACGAACTCGCAGACCCGCTCGATGTCGAAGGGAAGCTCGGGGATGAGGATGATGTTGGCGCCGCCGGCAAGGCCGGAGTGGAAGGCGATCCAGCCGGCGTGACGGCCCATCACCTCGACGATCAGCACCCGGTGGTGGCTGTCCGCGGTGGTGTGGAGGCGATCGATCGCCTCCATCGCGATGTTGACCGCGGTGTCGAAGCCGAAGGTGTAGTCGGTGGCGCCGAGGTCGTTGTCGATCGTCTTCGGCACGCCGACGATCGGGACGCCGTGCTCGCGGTGAAGGCGCGTCGCCGCCCCCAGGGTGTCCTCGCCGCCGATCGCGATCAGCCCGTCGACCCCGTCGGCCTCGAGGCGCCCGATGATCCGCTCGGCGCCGCCGTCCTCCTTGAACGGGTTGGTCCGTGAGGAGCCGAGGATGGTGCCGCCGCGGGGCAGGATGCCGCGCACCTCAGGCACGCCGAGCGGGCGGCTGTCGCCCTCCAGCGGGCCCCGCCAGCCGTCGCGGTAGCCGACGAACTCGTGCCCACAGCGTTCGACTCCCCTTGCGCACGATCGCGCGGATCACCGCGTTGAGGCCGGGGCAGTCCCCGCCGCCAGTGAGCACGCCTATCCGCATCGACCCAGATTAGTGCCGTCAGATGCCCGACAACGCGGTAACTTCATCACCAAACCCGAACTGCATCAAATTCTCGGTCTACTAGACCCAGAATTTGATGCAGTTGGTGGAGGAGCGTAAGAAGGGAGCTGAGATGAGCGACGCGGTGGATCTGGAAGCGGTTAAGCAGGCGCAACAGAAGACCTGGTCGGAGGGCGATTTCTCGATGGTCGCCGGGGTGATCACGAGGGTCGCCGACGAGCTGGTCGAAGCGCTTGACATCGTCCCCGACGAGCGGGTCCTGGACGTCGCCTGTGGCAGCGGCAACGGCGCCCTGGCGGCAGCGCGGCGGGCCTGGGGCAACACCGTCGGCGTCGACTTCGTGCCGGCCCTGCTCGAGCGGGGACGCGAGCGCGCCGCGGCCGAGCGCCTCGACGTCGAGTTCGTCGAGGGCGACGCCGCCGATCTGCCCTTCGGCGATGGCGAGTTCGACGTCGTGATTTCGATCTTCGGGGCGATGTTCGCGCCCGAACACGAGAAGACCGCAGCGGAGCTGCTGCGAACCTGCAAGCCCGGAGGCCGAATCGGCATGGCGAACTGGGTCCCGGACGGAGGCGTCGGCAAGATGTTCATGACGATCGCCAAACACGCCCCTCCCCCGCCCGGTGTCACCTCACCGCTGCTCTGGGGGACCGAGGACCACCTGCGCGAGCTGTTCGGCGACGCGATCTCGGACCTGCGTGTCGAGCGTCGAGCGGCGCGCCAGGCCTTCCGCTCAGCCGACCACTTCCTCGACTTCTTCCGCACCTACTTCGGCCCCACCAAGGTCGCCTACGAGCGGGTCGGCCCCGAGGGCGAGGAGGCCCTCACGGCGGACTTGAAGGCATACCTGGAGGAGCACAACAAGGCCGGCGAGCGGGCGCTGGTGCTCGAACCCGAGTACCTGCAGGTGACAGCGCTGCGGGCCTAGTCAAAGGCAATGCGTTCAAGCAGCTGACTAGGAGGCCGGCTTGAAGACGCGGATCACGCCACCGATCAGCAAGACGGTGAAGAAGACCATGCCGGCCACCGGGCCGCCCTGCCCGAAGGCGTAGGAGAGCGTCATCGCGGCGAGGGCCAAGAAGAGTGTCACGACCATTCCCATGCGGCGCGAATCCTAACCGCCGAGGGCGACGCGCGTCTCGCGCAGGAACGCGCCGACCGCGTCGGCAGCTGCCTCGGTACCGCCGGCCTCGCCCGCGGCGCGAACGAGGCGGCTGCCGATGATGACGCCGTCGGCGACGCGCCCCACCTCGGCCGCCTGGGCAGGCGTGCCGATGCCGAAGCCGACCGCGACCGGCACCTCTGCCTCGGCCTTGGTCGCGGCGACCAGGTCGGCGAGCGATGCCGGCAGCTCCTCGCGCTCACCGGTCGTGCCGACGGTGGAGACGACGTAGACGAAGCCCTCGGCGACCGCGCAGATGCGGGCGCGTCGCTCGGCAGGCGTGGTCGGCGCAACCAGCGGAACGAGCGCCAGACCAGCGTCGCCGAGAGCCGTCGCGTATCGGCCTCCGCTTCCTCGAGCGGCAGGTCAGGGACGATCGCCCCGGCGGCGCCGGCGGCGAGAGCGCGGCGAGCGAACTCCACCGCTCCTCCATGGGCCAGCACCATGTTGGTGTAGACCATCAGCACGACCGGGACGCGATCGGAGATCGCCTCGCAGACCTCCAGCGCCGTCTCCAGCGTCGCCCCGGCCCCGAGCGCCGCGGTGGCGGCAGCGTGAATCGTCGGCCCATCGGCGAGCGGATCGGAGAAAGGCACGCCAAGCTCGACCAGATCGGCACCCGAATCGGCATAGGCCTCAGCGACCGCAAGCGAGGTCTCCCGATCAGGGAAGCCGGCCATCATGTACGGCATCAGGGCAGCCCGGCCCTCACCGCGGACCCCCTCGAAGGCGGCGGCGATACGCGCGGCGCCGGTAACCGTCGCCTCAGCCACCTGTTCTCTCCAGCACCTCAGCAAGATCCTTGTCGCCCCGCCCGGAGAGACAGAGCACGTCGTAGCCCTCGCCGCCGCCGTTCTCCAAGCAGCCAGGCGATCGCGTGCGAGGACTCCAGCGCCGGGATGATCCCCTCGAGGCGAGTCAGCGCCTGGAAGGCGGCCAGCGCCTGCGTATCGGTGACCGCGAAATAGCTGGCCCGGCCGGTGTCGCGCAGGTGGGCGTGCTCGGGGACCGACACCGGGGTAGTCGAGGCCAGCCGAGATCGAGTGGGCCTCGAGGATCTGGCCCTCCTCGTCGGCGATCACCGAGGAGAGCGAGCCGTGCAGGACGCCGGTGCGGCCCTCGCCGAGCGAGGCGCCGTGACGATCGGTGTCGAGGCCCTCGCCGGCCGCCTCGACGCCGATCAGCTCGACCTCCGCGTCGTCGATGAACGGGGTGAAGATGCCGATCGAGTTGGAGCCGCCGCCGACGCAGGCGATCACCCGCGCCGGCAGGGAGCCCTCGGCGGCGAGCGCCTGCTCGCGCGCCTCGTCGCCGATCACCCGCTGCAGGTCGCGGACCAGGGCCGGGAAGGGCGCCGGGCCGACCGCCGAGCCGATCACGTAGTGGGTCGTCTCGACGTTGGCGACCCAGTCGCGGATCGCGGCGCTGACCGCCTCCTTGAGCGTGCGAGCGCCCGCCTCGACCGGGACGACCTCGGCGCCGAGCAGGCCCATGCGCTCGACGTTGGGGTGCTGGCGGCGGATGTCCTCCGAGCCCATGTAGACGACGCACTCGAGACCGAGCAGGGCGCAGGCGGTGGCGGTGGCGACGCCGTGCTGGCCGGCGCCGGTCTCGGCGATCACCCGCGGCTTGCCCATCCGCTCGGCGAGCAGCGCCTGGCCGATCGCGTTGTTGATCTTGTGGGCGCCGGTGTGGGCGAGGTCCTCGCGCTTCAGGTAGACAGTGCGACCGGCGCGCTCGGAGAGCCGCTCGGCGAGGTAGAGCGGCGTCGGCCGGCCGATGAAGTCGCGGTGCAGCAGCGCCAGGCGCTCGCCGAAAGCGGATCCTCGCGCGCCTCGCTCCAGGCCTCGGTCAGCTCGTCGAGCGCCGCGATCAGCGTCTCGGGCACGTAGCGCCCCCCGTAGGGGCCGAATCGCTCCTCGACTGCGCTCATGCAGACGGGACGCTAGCCGCCTTGGCGGCCTCGAAGAAGGCAGCCATCGCCGCGTGGTCCTTGCGGCCGGGCTCGGCCTCGACCCCGCTGGCCACGTCGACCGCATAGGGATGGGTGACGGCGATCGCCTCGGCGACGTTTTCGGGGCGCAGCCCCCCGGCGACGATCGCCGGCACCTCGGAGCGCCGCTCGCGCAGCAGCCCCCAGTCGAAGCTTTCGCCGGTGCCGCCCCAGAGCCCTTTGCCGCGCCGGTCGAAGAGGTGGAAGTCGGTGCGAAAGGCCTCGGCGCCGTGGATGTCGGCGGCGCTCGACGACGTGGATCGCCTTGATCACCTTGACCCCGGTGCGTCGCGCCACCTCGGCGCAGAACTGCGGCCCCTCTTCCCCGTTCAGCTGCACCATCGTCAGCCCCGCGTCCTCGACCGCCTTGGCGACTTCCTCCAGCTCGGGATTGACGAAGACGCCGACCACCTCGCACTTCCTGCGAAAGGCGGCGCAGATCGCGCCGCTTCCCAGCCTCCACCGCCCGCGGGCTCTCGTCGTAGTGGATCAGCCCGATCGCCCAGGCCCCGAGCCGCACGGCCTCCGCCGCGTCGTCCAGATTGGTGATCCCACAGATCTTTACCCGCATGCCCCCAGAGTACGGGAGCGCGCTCTTCGGCCGAGGCGGGGCGCACGCCGAGAGTGACCGTGACGGTCTTGACTTGCCTTCCTCCGGCTGCACGGTCAGCTCCATCTCGTCGCCGGGCTTGGCGCCGTTGACCGCGTTGATCACGTCTTCCATCGCGGCGATCTTCTTGCCGTCGACCTCGGTGATGATGTCGCCGCCGAGGCGGACGTTGGCGCCTTCGATCGTCGCCTCGGTGTCGCCGCCTTCGATGCCGGCCTTGTCGGCCGGCCCGCCCTTGACGACTTCGTTGACGAGCACGCCCTCGTCGACCGGCAGCTTCAGCGCCTTGGCGAGGTCCGGGGTGATGCTGCCGCCGCTGATGCCGAGGTAGGCGTGCTCGACCTTGCCGTTCTCCTCGAGTCTGCTGGACGACTTCGCGCGCCGTGTTGATCGGGACCGCGAAGCCGATGCCGACGTTGCCGTCGCCGCCGCCGGTCTGGATCTGCGAGTTGATCCCGATCACGCTGCCGGTCGCGTCGATCAGCGGGCCGCCGGAGTTGCCGGGGTTGATCGCCGCGTCGGTCTGGATCACGTGCGAGATCGAGAAGCCGTTGGGCGCCTGGATCTGGCGCTGGAGCGCGGAGACGATGCCGCCGGTGACGGTGCGGTCGAGGCCGAACGGGTTGCCGATCGCGACGACCGGGTCGCCGACTTCGACCTTCGAGGAGTCGCCGAGCGCGAGCGGGTGGAGCTGCTCGGCCGGCACGTCGACCTTGAGCAGGGCGACGTCGGTCGCCGGGTCGGTGCCGACGACCTCGGCCGTGTGGCTGGTCTCCGAGGAGCCGAGCTTGACCTCGACCTCGTCCGCCCCTTCGACCACGTGGTTGTTGGTGAGGATGTGGCCTTCGGTGTCGATCAGGAAGCCGGAGCCGGTCGCGATCGCCGCCGCCTTCGGCTTCGCCGAAGGGGCTGAGGCCGGAGGATTCTTCGGCGGACTGCTGGGCTTCGATGAAGGCGACCCCCTGCCCGTCGCGCCGGTAGATCTGGTTGACGACGTTGGCGTCGCTCGCTGTCCTTGACGGCGATCGGCGCCGACGAGCGCGCCTGGGCGACCGTCGGTCGAGCCGCTCTCTCGGCGTCGATCCAGCCGGCGGCGATCGCGACCCAGCCGAAGGCGGCGACGACGGCGCCGCCGAGGAGGGCCGAGCCGAAGGAGCTGCGAAAGAAGCGCCTCATCGGCGATCAACTGTAGAGAGCGCTTCCTCAGCAATTCCTAAACGATGCCCAAGGGGACGCTAAAAGCGACGCCAGCTCAGGGCAGGTGGTGCTCGCGGGTGCCCTCGTCGGCGCCGGTCAGCTCGCGCGTCTTCGCCTCGGGGTCGGCGGCGCTCATCAGCGCGCTCGCCGATCAGGACCGCGTCGACGCCGACCCGCTCCAGCTCCTCGAGCTCGGCCCGCGCGGAGATGCCGCTCTCGGCGACGACCGTCTTGCCCGCCGGCACGTCGGGCATCAGCTCGTAGGTGGTGGCGACGTCGACCGTGCCCTCGTCGAGGTTGCGGTTGTTGATCCCGATCACGTCGGCGTCGAGCTCCAGCGCCCGCTCCAGCTCGCTCGTCGTCGTGGACCTCGACCAGGCAGTCGAGGTCGAGGCCGCGCGCCTCGCCGTACAGCTCGCCGCAGCTCGGCGTCGTCGAGGGCACGGACGATCAGCAGCACCGCGTCGGCGCCGTTGACCGCCGCCTCGTAGAGCTGGTAGGGGTCGACGATGAAGTCCTTGCGCAGGATCGGCAGGTCGCAGGCGGCGCGCGCCGCGCGCAGGTCCTCGAGCGAGCCGCCGAAGTGGCGTTCGTCGGTGAGCACCGAGAGCGCCGCCGCGCCGCCGCGCTCGTAGGCGCCGACCTGCTCGGCGACGGTCGCGGTCGGCGGAGATCTCACCGGCGCTCGGCGAGCGCCGCTTGAACTCGGCGATCAGCGAGAGGCCGGGCCGGACCAGCGCCTCGCTGAAGGGCCGGTCCTCGCCGCGGCCGGACAGGCTGCGACTCGAGGTCCGCCTGCGGGACCTGCGCCGCGGCGCTCCTCCACCCCGTCGCGCGCCGCGGAGATCAGCTGCTCGATCATTCCCACTGAGCCGGACGAAGCCTAGACGCCGGAGCCGGCGGTCGCTGCAATCAGCCGCTCGAGCAGCTCGCTGCGCCGCGCCGGAGTCGATCGCCTCGGCGGCCTTCTCGACGCCCTCGCCGAGGCTCCGGCGACGCCGCCGACGTAGATCGCGGCGCCGGCGTTGAGCAGGACCAGGTCGCGGCGCGGGCCCGCGCTCGCCGGCGAGCACGGCGCGCGAGGCGGCGGCGTTCTCCTCCGGGGTGCCGCCGGCGACGTCCTCCAGCTCGCGCCGCGGCGAGGCCGAACTCGCCCGGCTCGACGAACCACTCCTCGGTGCGCCCGTCGGCGACCTCGATCACCCGGGTGCGGGCGGAGATCGAGAGCTCGTCGACGCCGTCCTCGGCGGCGACGACCATCGCCCGCACGCTGCCGAGGCCGACCAGCGCCTCGGCGATCGTCTCCTGGTAGTGGCGGTCGGAGACGCCGAGCAGCTGGCGCTCGGCGCCGGCCGGGTTGGTCAGCGGGCCGAGGAAGTTGAAGATCGTCCGCACGCCGAGCTCCTTGCGGACCGGGACGACGTGGGCCATCGCCGCGTGGTGGCGGGGGGCGAACATGAAGCCGAAGCCGACCTCGTCGATGCAGCGGCCGACCTGCTCGGGGTCGAGCTCGATGTTGACGCCGAGCGCCTCGAGCAGGTCGGCGGAGCCGCACTTGCTGGTGTTGGAGCGGTTGCCGTGCTTGGCGACGGCGCAGCCGGCCGCCGCGGCGACCAGCGCCGCGGTGGTCGAGACGTTGAAGGTCGAGGGGCCGCCGCCGGTGCCGGCGGTGTCGACCAGGTCGTCGCGCGAGGTCTCGACCGGGGCGGCCAGCGAGCGCATCGTCCGCGCCAGGCCGACCAGCTCGGGCACCGTCTCCCCCTTCGCCCGCAGGGCGATCAGGAAGGCGCCGGTCTGCACCTCGCTCGGCGCGCCCCTCCATGATCTCGGCGAGCACCGCGGCGGCGTGGTCGGCGGTCAGGTGGTCGCCCGCGCAGACCGCGTCGATCGCCCGGGTGACGACGTCGTTCGGCATCACCCGTCCACCCCGTTCCGGTGCGCTTTATGTACCTGCGGATGCAAAGCGCACCGGAAGCTCATCGGGTCTCCAGGAAGTTGGCCAGCAGATGCTTGCCCTGCGGGGTGAGCACCGACTCGGGGTGGAACTGGACGCCCTCGGCGGGCAGCTCGCGGTGGCGGGCGCCCATCACGACGTCGCCGAGGCTGGCGCTCAGCTCGAGCTCGTCGGGCAGGTCGGGGTCGGCGACCAGCGAGTGGTAGCGGCCGGCGACCAGCGGGCTGGGCAGGCCGGCGTAGATCGGTCCGGCCGTCGTGCTCGACCTCGGCGTCCTTGCCGTGGATCGGCTCGCCCTGCACGGTGCGGCCGCCGAAGGCCTCGACCAGCGACTGGTGGCCGAGGCAGACGCCGAGCACCGGCGTGCCCGCCTCGGCGAAGCGCGCGGATCGCCTCGACCGAGATCCCGGCCTCGGCCGGCGTGCAGGGGCCCGGCGAGACGACGAGGCGGTCGGCGCCGCGCTCGAGCAGCTCGCCGACCTCGGCCTTGTCGTTGCGGACGACCTCGATCTCCGCCCCCAGCTCGCCCAGGTACTGGACGAGGTTGTAGGTGAAGCTGTCGTAGTTGTCGATGACGAGGACGCTCATCGCTCGCTCCTCAGGCCCAGTCCGGCTGCTCGCAGGCCAGCTCGACGGCGCGGAAGACCGCCTTGGCCTTGTTGACCGACTCGTTGTACTCGTAGGCGGGCTTGGCGTCGGCGACGGTGCCGCCGCCGGCCTGGACGTGGATCTGGCCGTCCTTGACGACGACGGTGCGGATGTGGATCGCCGTGTCGAGGTCGCCGTTCCAGGAGAGGTAGCCGATCGCGCCGCCGTAGGAGCAGCGCTTGACCTTCTCGAGCTCGTCGATGATCTGCATCGCCCGCACCTTGGGCGCGCCGGAGAGGGTGCCGGCGGGCAGCGCCGAGCGCAGCACGTCCATCGCCCCGACCCCCTCGCGCAGCGTGCCCGAGACCTGGCTGACGATGTGGAGGACGTGCGAGTAGGTCTCGACGACCATCAGCTCGTCGACGCTCGACCGAGCCGTACTCGCAGACGCGGCCGAGGTCGTTGCGGCCGAGGTCGACCAGCATCACGTGCTCGGCCCGCTCCTTGGGGTCGTTGACGAGCCGCTCGGCGAGGCGGCGGTCCTCCTCCTCGTCGCCGCCGCGCGGGTAGGTGCCGGCGATCGGCCGCGTCTCGACCCGGCCGCCGGTGACCTTGACCAGCGGCTCGGGCGAGGCGCCGGCGATCTGGAAGTCGCCGAACTCGAGGAAGTACATGTAGGGCGAGGGGTTGACGGCGCGCAGGCCGCGGTAGACCGAGAAGGCCTCGACCGGCGCCGGCGCGGAGAAGCGCTGCGAGGGGACGACCTGGAAGGCGTCGCCGGCGTGCACGTACTCGACGATCCGCTCGACCGCCGCTTCGAACTCCTCGCGCTCCATGTTGGAGGCGAAGCGCGGCGGCTCGGCGACGCTCGGGCGCTCCGGCGCGGGCACGGCGCCGCGCAGGCGCTCGCGGACGTCGGCGATCGTCGCCGCGGCGCGCTCGTAGGCGGCGTCGATGCCGCCCTCGTCGTCGGCGAAGGCGCAGGACATGATCGTCAGCTCGTGGCGCAGGTGGTCGAAGACGAGCAGCACGTCGGTGATCATCAGCGCCATGTCGGGCAGGCCGAGCGGGTCGGGGTTCGGCTCGCCGAGCGGCTCGACCGTGCGCACCAGGTCGTAGCCGAAGAAGCCGACGGCGCCGCCGGCGAACGGCGGCAGGCCCTCGACCGGGGCGAGCCGGAAGCGCGGCGAGGCGCTCGGCGACGGCGGCGTAGGGGTCGGGCGCCTCGGCGGTCCTCCCCGCCGGTCTCGCTCAGCACGCCGTCGCTCCAGCGCAGCACCGAGCGCGGGCGGATGCCGACGAAGGAGTAGCGGCCGACCTGGCCCTGCTCGGCCGACTCGAGCAGGAAGCAGGGCGCCCCCTCGGGCTCGCCGGCGCGCAGCTTGAGGAAGGCCGAGACCGGCGTCTCGCAGTCGTCGACGAAGCGGGCGCGGACCGGGACGACGTTGCCCTGCGCGGCGAGCGCGCGCGCCTCCTCGAGGCTCGGCTCGAGCCGCAGCTCGCGACTCAGCCGCGACGGCCATTGAGCACCTCCATCACCGCCGACTGGGGAACCTCGCGCGAGGCGAGCAGGACGCTGAGGTGGTAGAGCAGGTCGGCGGCCTCTTCGGCGACGCGCTCGTCGGACTCCTCGCGAGCGGCGCGGACCGACCTCCTCGGCCTCCTCCTCGACCTTCTCGCCGATCAGCTTCGGGTCGTCGAGCAGCTGCACGGTGTAGCTGCCCTCGGGCCGCTCGGCGGCGCGGCTGCGCAGGGTGCGCTCCAGCGCCGCCAGCGCTTCGTGCGGCGACGGGCTCGGGCTGCCTTCGCCGTCAAGCTCGCGGTAGAAGCAGGACCGCTCGCCCGTGTGGCAGGCGGGCCCGGTCGGCTCGACCAGGGCGACGATCGCGTCGCCGTCGCAGTCGTAGCGCAGCTGGCGCAGCTTCAGCACGTTGCCCGAGGTTTCCCCCTTGCGCCAGATCTCCTCGCGCGAGCGGCTGTAGAAGTGCAGCTCGCCGGTCTCGACCGTGAGCCGCAGCGACTCCTCGTTCGCGTAGGCAAGCGTCAGCACCTCGCCGCTGGCGAAGTCCTGCGCCACGCACGGCACCAGGCCCCGCTCGTCGAATTTAACCTCGCTCGAACATCGAGCAATCGTAGTCTACTCGATGCCGAGGCGATCGAGCAGGTCCTCGTCGCGGCGCCAGTGGCTGCGCACGCGGACCTTGAGGTCGAGGTGGACCTTGGCGCCGAGCTCGGCTTCGAGCGAGCGGCGGGCGGCGGTGCCGATCTCTCCGACCTTGGCGCCGCTCTTGCCGATCAGGATCCCCTTCTGCGACTCGGTCTCGGCCCAGATCTCGGCGCGACGGTGACCAGGCCGTCCTCGCGGGCGTCGATCACTCCTTGACGCTGACCTCGACCGAGTGCGGGATCTCGTCGCGGGTCCGGTTGAGGACCTGCTCGCGGATCAGCTCGGCCAGCAGCAGCTCGCTCGACTGGTCGCTGTGGTCCTCCGGCGGGTAGAGGTAGTGGCCCTCGGGGACGAGCTCGCCGAGCCGCTCGACCAGGGCCTCGAGGCCCTCGCCGCTGCGGGCGCTGATCGGGAAGACCTCGTCGACGCCCTCCAGCTCGGCCGCCTCGGCCAGCACCGGGACCAGCTCGTTGGGCCCGAGCCGGTCGATCTTGTTGACGGCGCAGATCGTCGGCAGCTTGGCGCCGGCGCCCGAGCAGGGCGCGGGCGATGAAGCGGTCGCCGGGCCCGACCCCCTCCTCGCCGTTGATCACGATCAGGGCCAGGTCGGATTCGGCCAGCTCGCGCTCGACCCGGTGCTGCATGCGCTCGGTGAGCACGTCGCGCGGCTTCTGCACGCCGGGCAGGTCGACGAGGACGAGCTGGCGGCCGGCCTCGATGTCGGTGGCGATGCCGCGGATCGCCCGGCGCGTCGTCTGCGGGCGCATCGAGACGATCGCCACGTGGCTGCCGACGATCGCGTTGACCAGCGTCGACTTGCCGACGTTGGGCCGCCCGGCGAGCCCGATGAAGCCCGAGCGCGGGTCATCCCAGCCCCTCGATCACGCGCTCCTGCAGGGCGAGCATCTCGCCCGTCGTCGGTCTCGTGGTCGTAGCCGCAGAGGTGCAGGACGCCGTGGACCGCGGCCTCGGTCACGTCGGTGCAGTGCTCGGGGCAGATCGCCACGTCGCCGAGCTCGCGCGGGCCGGCGGTCGGGCCGGCGCCGTCGACCGGAAAGGCGAGCACGTCGGTCGGCGCGTCCTTGCCGCGGTGCTCGCGGTTGAGCTCGTGGATCCGCTCCGCGTCGACGAGCTCGACCGCGAGGTGGCCGTCGGCGACCCCGGCCGCGTCGAGCGCCGCCGCGACCGGCTCGCGCAGCTCCGCCGGCACGTCGTCCGAGGTCAACCGTCACTGGCGCGTGGCCGGCCTGCGCGCTCGGCGTGCTCGCCGTAGGCGGCGACGATCCGCTGCACCAGCTTGTGGCGGACGACGTCCTCGCCGCCGAAGCGGACGAAGGAGATGTCCTGGACCTGCTTCGAGGATGTCGCGGACGACGACGAGGCCGGAGCGCTGGTCGGTCGGCAGGTCGATCTGGGTGATGTCGCCGGTGACGACCATGCGCGAGTTGAAGCCGAGCCGGGTGAGGAACATCTTCATCTGCTCGGGGCTGGTGTTCTGCGCCTCGTCGAGGATCACGAAGGAGTCGTTGAGGGTGCGGCCGCGCATGAAGGCGAGCGGCGCGACCTCGATCACGCCGCGCTCGAAGTAGCCGTTGACGCGGTCGGGGTCGAGCATGTCGAAGAGCGCGTCGAAGAGCGGCCGCAGGTAGGGGTCGACCTTGGCCTGGATGTCGCCGGGCAGGAAGCCGAGCCGCTCGCCGGCCTCGACCGCGGGCCGGGTGAGGATGATCCGCTGCACCTGCTTGCTCGGCCAGCGCGGCGGCCGCCATCGCCACGGCGAGGAAGGTCTTGCCGGTGCCGGCCGGGCCGATGCCGAAGGTGATCGTGTGGTGGCGGATCGAGTCGACGTAGCGCTTCTGGTTGAGCGTCTTCGGCGCGACCTTGGTGTTGCGGTGGCGCCAGACGACGTCCTCGAGGATCTCGGCCGGGCTCTCGTCGGCGTCGAGCGCGCCGGTCACCGCTTCGATCGTCCCCGGCGCGACCTCGTGGCCCTGCTCGATCAGCTCGACCAGCTCGTCGACCACGGTCGCCGCGGTCTGCACGTCGTCGGAGTCGCCGTCGAGGGTGAGGACGTTGCCGCGCAGGTGGAAGTCGCAGTCGAGGTGGCCGCGCAGGGCTCGCAGGACGGCGTCCTCGGAGCCCGCCAGCTCGGCGGCGACGGTGTTGTCGAGGGTCAGCTGCCTACGCGCCAAGCCGCTCACGCACCGCCGCGCTGACCCGCTTGCCGTCGGCGCGCCCGCCGACCTTCGGCATCAGCGCCGACATCACCTGGCCCATCTGCTTCTGCTCGGTGGCGCCGGTCTCGGCGACCGCCGCGTCGACCAGCTCGCCGAGCTCCTCGTCGGAGAGCTGCTTGGGCAGGTAGGCCTCGATCAGCTCCGCCTCGAAGCGCTCGGCCTCGGCCTGCTCGGCGCGACCCGCCTCGCGGTAGGCCTCGGCGGCTTCGAGCCGCTTCTTGCGCTCGCGCTGCAGCACCGCGACCTCGTCGCCGTCGCCCAGCTTGGCGTCCTTCTGCAGCGAGTCGACGATCATCCGCAGGCGCCCGGCACGCTCGCGCTCGCCCGCTTTCATCGCCGTGCGCACATCGCCTGAACCTGCTCGAGAACGCTCATCCGCCCTAAGGGTAGTCGGCGGCGTCGATCTCGACCCGCTCGACCTCACCCAGCGGCATCTGCAGGAAGCGGGTGCCGAGCTCGCGGAAGGACTCGACGTCGCCGGTGCAGAGGAAGCGGTAGTCGCCCTCGCCGTCGGGAGCGCGGGCGAGCCCGGCGCTCGAGGGTGCGCTGGACGGCGGCGGCGACCGCGTGGCCGCCGCTGACCAGGCGCACGTCGCGGCCGAGGATGCGCTGCAGCATCGGCGCCACCAGCGGGTAGTGGGTGCAGCCGAGGATCAGGGTGTCGACCTCGGCCCGCTTCAGCGGCGCGCAGTAGGCGCGGGCCATCTCCAGCACGCCCTCGTCGAAGGGCGAGCCGTCCTGGATGAAGGGGGCCAGGTCGGGCGCCTCGACCTCGGTCACCTCGAGCGCCCGGCCCTGCCCTTCGAGCGCCCGCCGGTAGGCGCCGCTCTCGACCGTGTTCGGCGTCGCCAGCACGCCGACCCGGCCGCTGTCGGTGATCGCCGCGGCGATCTCGGCCTGCGGCTCGACCACCGGCACCACCTCCACCCCGTGCTCGGCGCGCCACCTCGCGGGCGACGTCGGCGCCGATCGAGGTCGCCGTGTTGCAGGCGATCACCAGCAGCTTGGCGCGGCCGCCCAGCAGCAGCTCGGCGATCGCCCGGATCCGCTCCCGCAGCTCGTCGGGGTCCCTGGTGCCGTAGGGGAACCATCGCCGTGTCGCCGAGGTAGACGAAGTCCTCCTCGGGCAGCGAGACCAGGCACTCGTGCAGCACGGTGAGCCCGCCGACCCCGGAGTCGAACATCGCGATCGGCAGCGAGGCGTCACGACCCCGGTGGCGGCTGTCCTCAGGGCGGCGCTAGAGGAAGGGCTTGTACGCCATGAAGAAGATCGTCACGACGACGATCAGGCCGGCGAGCGTGCCGACTTTGCCGATCCGCTCGCCCGAGCGCTGCGAACTCGTCGCTGAGCGTGTCGCCCGCCTTCAGGTCGCGTTCGGCCAGCTCCTTCGCCTCTGCGCACCTGCGGCTGGAAGAAGGCGTGCTGAAGGCCGAAGAGGACGAGGATCGCGAGGAAGCCGACGCTGATGAAGGCGTCGCTGGTCTCCCAGGGTCCGTCGAGCAGCAGGTAGATGCCGGCCAGCAGGAGGACGATCATGCCCGGGTTGACCAGGTAGCGGTCGCACTTCTGCACCCCGGCGAGGATCGCCGGCGTCGCGCGCGGGTGCTGCGGCACGACCGAGAAGAAGAGCGCGTAGCCGAAGGTCGGCCCGAAGGCGAGCACGACCGCGAGGATGTGCAGGAAGACCGCGATCTTGTAGCCGGGATCGACGATCGTCGCGAGCATCGGCCAGAAACATATCGGCGCATACGGCGGCCTGGCGACTTATCCGTGTATCCGACGGATAAGTCGCCAGTCAGCGCCGGAGCAGGAGCGCGGCCCAGTCGCCGTCGATGCGACGATCGGCCTCGGCAAGACCGCCGGGAGCGAAGGCGGCCGCGATCTCGTCGAGCTCGGTCGGCAGGAGGCCCGAGAGGATCATCGTGGCGGGAGTCGGGGGAGGACTCGCCGGAGCAACAGCGGGGAGGCTCCGTCGAGTCCTCCCCCGACTCCCGGAGCCATCGAGCTGCGCGGCGACGACCTTGAGGACCGGGGCGGTCATGTTGGCAACCGTCGTTGGGGCGAGCGCCGGCAGCTCCTCGCGGAGGTTGAGCTGCTCGAAGCTCGACCGCGACCCCGTTGGCCTCAGCGTTCGCGGCTGCCGCCTCGATCGAAGGCTGCTCGTGGTCGTAGCCGTCGACCGGGTCCCAGCCGAGCTTGGCGGCGGCGATCGCGAGGACGCCGGAGCCGGTGCCGAGGTCGGTGAGCGGTCCGCCGGCCTCTCCCGCGGCCTCCAGCTCAAGCAGGAGCTCGAGGCAGAGGCGGGTGGTCGGGTGGGCGCCGGTGCCGAAGGCGCGGCCGGGGTCGACGACGAGGTCGATCGTGCCCTCGCGCGGCTCCTCCCAGGAGGGGCGCAGCCAGAGCCGCTCGCCGACCAGCAGCGGCTTGTGGAAGTCCTGCCAGCGGTCGGCCCAGTCGTCGGGGACCTCGGTCGACGACCACCTCGACCAGCCCGTCGCCGGCCGCCGCCTCGATCTCGCCCAGCTCCGGCAGCTCGCCCTCGCCGCCGTAGATCGCGTACTCGACGTAGCCCGGCCCGCGCTCCTCCTCGACCCCGTTCGGCGCCAGCACGGTCAGCTCGGCGAGGACGATCTCGGCCTGCTCGGGCGAGCAGCGGACCGCGAGGCGGATCAACCGAAGGCTCGGCGCACGCGGGAGAAGAAGCCGCTCGTCGCCCTGCTGGGAGCGCAGGTTGCGCGGCTCGAGCGTCTCGCCCAGCTTCTCGGCCAGCTCGCGCTGCTCCTCGGAGAGGTCGCTGGGGACGATCACGTGGATGACGATCACGCAGGTCGCCGGGCGGGCCCGCCGTTGGCGCCGGGCATGCCGTGGCCGCGCAGGGCGAACTGGGTGCCGTGCTGGACGCCAGGCGGCAGCTCGATCTCGCGCTCGCCCTCGTGGCTGGGGATCTTGACGCTGGCGCCGAGCATCGCGTCGACCGCGGAGATCTCGACCGCGTGGATGAGGTCCTGGCCGCGCATCGGCCCGCGCCGCACCTCGAAGCCGAAGGCGCCGCCGAAGAAGGCCTGGAAGATGTCCTCGACCGAGCCGAAGCCGGCGCCGCCGGGGAAACCGCCGCCGCCGCGCAGGCCCTCGTGGCCGTAGCCGTCGTAGGCGCGGCGCCGCTCGGGGTCGGAGAGCACCTCGTAGGCTTCCGCCGCCGCCTTGAACTTCTCCTCCGCCTCGGGGTCGTGGTCGTTGACGTCGGGGTGCAGCTCGCGGGCGAGGCGGCGGAAGGCGCGTCTTCACCTCCGCCTCGGAGGCGTCGCGCTCGACGCCGAGGATCTCGTAGTAGTCGCGTGGCATCAGCTGGGCGTCAACCGTCGTAGACCGTCTCGCAGTAGCGCGAGAGCTCGCGGGCCGCGCCGCGCACCGAGGCGATCGCGGTCGCGTAGTCCATGCGCAGCGGGCCGACCACGCCGACCGCGCCGAGGTTGCGGTGGGCGAGGCCGTAGTTGGCGCCGACGACGCTGACCGAGCGCAGCTCCGGCTGCGGGTTCTCGCCGCCGATCCAGAGGAAGACCGAGCGCTCGTCGAGGGCCGAGCGCAGCATCCCGAGCAGGCTCGCCCGCCCCTCCAGCGCGGTCATCAGCTCGGTCGGCCCGGGGCAGGTCGGCGGAGTGGGCTTCGGAGAGCAGCCGCGAGGCGCCCTCCATGTAGAGGGTGTCGGCGCTCTCCTCCTGCTCGAGCTCGGTGAAGGCCGCGCCGAGAGTGGCGACGAACTCGGCCTCGACCGGCCCCAGCTCGGGGTCGGCGAGCCGGTTGGCGATCATCCGCGCGCCGACGCTCATCCCGGCAAGCGACTCGTTCAGGTAGCTCGAGGCCCACTCGACCAGGCCGGGGTCGACCGGATCTGGGAAGTCGAAGACGCGCTTGGCGACGGCGCCGTTGGAGGCGATCGCGACCACCATCACCCGGGTCGGCTGCAGGCGCAGCACCTCGACCCGGTGGATCGTCGCCGCGACCGTCTCCGGCGGCGCCGTGACCAGCGCCATCAGGTCGGTCACCTGGGCCAGCGCCGCCGTCGTCTCCCGCATCGCCTCGTCGATCTCGCGGCGCAGCTCGAGAGCTCGACCTCGACCGTCGGCAGCGGCGGCGCCGCCGGCCGCCATCAGCAAATCGACGTAGCAGCCGGTAGCCGAACTCGGTCGGCACCCGCCCCGCCGAGGTATGCGGATGGGTCAGGTACCCAGCCGCCTCGAGCGCCGCCAGCTCCGCCCGCACGGTCGACGGCCCCCACTCGACCTCCGCCCGCTCGGCGATCTCCTTCGAAGGCACCGGCCTGCCCGACGCGAGATACGCGTCGACCACCAGCTTGAGGATCAGCTCTTGCCGCGGGGAAAGCATTGCTCCGGAGTCTAGGCGGGGCGCCGGGTGGCCCTGCCCGCGGCTTGTACTTTTTCCGCATCAACTCCCGCGGTCAGCCACAAACTGCCTTCGGAAAAAGTTGAGCGGGCAGGGCCACCCGGCGCCCCGTCCCGTCTCCAGCTACAGCTGAACTTCCGCCTCGGCGTTGCGAATCGTCTGATTGTCACCCTGCGCAGCGACCGTGTCGATCATCACCGTCGTCGCCGTCGACCGACTTGACCGTGCCGCTGACGACGATCTCGGTCTCCGGCGCGCCCATGCCGCGGAACTGGACCGAGAGCCGCTTCAGCGACTTCGGGATCGCCACCGGCCGCCTCGGTGGCGGCCCGCGCGACCAGGCCCATCATGTAGAGGCCGTGCAGGATCGTGTTCGGCAGGCCGACCGCCTTGGCGAACTCGGGGTCGATGTGGATCGGGTTGAAGTCGCCCGAGGCACCCGCGTAGCGGTGCGGCAGGTACTTGTCGGGGGTGACCCTCAGCTCGGCGATCGCGTCCCCCGCGTTCAGATCTGCCATCTCAGACTCCCCTCACGATGTTGGTCCAGGTGCCCTTGACGACCTCGTCGCCGTCCTGGTTGACCGAGACGGTCTCGAAGACGTAGAAGCCCTTGCCGTCCTTCTCGAAGATCTCCAGGCACTTGGCGCTGGTCGTGATCTCGTCGCCCGAGCAGGCCGGCTCGCCCCACTCGAACTCCTGGCCGCCGTGCACCATCGCGGCGAAGTTCATCCCCACCTCGGGGTCGAACATCGCCGGCCCCAGCGCCGGGGCGCTGTAGACGACGCAGAACATCGGCGGCGCGACGACGTCGCGGTAGCCGGCCGCCTTGGCCGCCTCGCGGTCGAAGTGGACCGGGTTGTCGAGCCCGATCACCCGCGCGTACTCGCCGATCTTCTCCTTGCCCACCTCGTACGTCGTGGCGGGCCATTCCTTGCCTATTGCCTCAGTCTTGATCGCCATGGCGCGGCACCCTACCTACTCGTCGATCTGCAGCACCGCCAGGAACGCCTCCTGCGGCACTTCGACCCGCCCGACCGACTTCATCCGCTTCTTGCCCGCTTTCTGCTTCTTGAGCAGCTTCTGCTTGCGGGTGACGTCGCCGCCGTAGAGCTTCGCGGTGACGTCCTTGCGCAGCGCCTTGACCGTCTCGCGGGCGAGGATGTTGGAGCCGATCGCGGCCTGCACCGGCACGTCGAAGAGCTGGCGCGGGATCGTCTTGCGCAGCCGCTCGACCAGGCGCTTGCCCTGCTCGTAGGCGAAGTCGCGGTGGACGATGATCGAGAGCGCGTCGACCTTGTCGCCGGCGAGCAGGATGTCGACCTTGACCAGGTCGGAGGCCCGGTTGCCGATCGGCTCGTAGTCGAGCGAGGCGTAGCCGCGGGTCGAGGACTTGAGCAGGTCGAAGAAGTCGAGGACGATCTCGGCCAGCGGCATGTCGTAGCGGATCTGCACCCGCTGCGGGCTCAGGTAGTGCATGTCGACGTGGGTGCCGCGGCGCGCCTGGCAGAGCTCCATCACGGCGCCGACCTGCTCGGAGGGGCAGATGATCGTGGCGCGGATGTAGGGCTCTTCGATCGCCTCGATCGTGCCGGGGTCGGGCAGGTCGGTGGGGCTGTGGACCTCCATCGTGCTCGCCGTTGGTGAGGTGGACCTCGTAGCGCACGTTCGGCGTCGTCGCCAGCAGGTCGAGGCCGTACTCGCGCTCCAGCCGCTCGCGCACGATCTCCATGTGGAGCAGGCCGAGGAAGCCGCAGCGGAAGCCGAAGCCGAGCGCCTCGGAGGTCTCCGGCTCCCAGGACAGCGCGGCGTCGTTGAGGGCCAGCTTCTCGAGCGCGTCGCGCAGGTCTTCGTAGCGGTCGGTGTCGATCGGGAAGAGCCCGCAGAAGACCATCGGCCGCACCTCGCGGTAGCCCTCCAGCGGCTCGGCGGCGGGCCGCTCGCGGGCGGTCAGCGTGTCGCCGACGCGCAGCTTGGCGACGTCCTTGATGCCGGTGATCAGGTAGCCGACGTCGCCGGCGTCCATGCCCTGCACGCCGGTCATCGCCGGCCGGAAGAAGCCGATGTCGTCGATGTCGGCCTCGGTGCCGTTCTGCATCGCCAGGATCCGCTCGTGCTTGCGGAAGGAGCCGTCGACCATCCGCACGTAGGCGATCACGCCGCGGTACTGGTCGAACTCGGAGTCGAAGATCAGCGCCCGGGTCGGCGCCTCGGGCTCGCCCTTCGGCGGCGGGATGCGCTCGACGATCGCCTCCAGCACCTCGACCACCCCCTCCCCGGTCTTGGCCGAGATCCACAGCGCTTCCTCGGGGTCGCCGCCGAGCAGGTCGGCGATCTCCTGCGCGACCCGCTCGGGCTCGGCGCCCGGCAGGTCGACCTTGTTGATGACCGGGATCAGCTCCAGCCCGTTCTCGATCGCCAGGTAGGTGTTGGCGACGGTCTGCGCCTCGACCCCCTGGGCGGCGTCGACGACGAGCAGGGCGCCCTCGCAGGCGGCGAGGCTGCGCGAGACCTCGTAGGAGAAGTCGACGTGGCCGGGCGTGTCGATCAGGTGCAGGTGGTAGGTCTGCCCGTCGGCGGCCGTGTACTCGACCCGCACCGCCTGCGCCTTGATCGTGATCCCGCGCTCGCGCTCGAGGTCCATCGAGTCGAGCATCTGGGCCTGCATTTTCTTCGGGTCGACGGCGCCGGTGATCTCGAGGATGCGGTCGGCCAGGGTCGACTTGCCGTGGTCGATGTGGGCGATGATCGAGAAGTTGCGGATGTGGTCCATCGGCGGGTGCGGAGTATGGCGACAGAGGTTCTTGGCCGGCGGGTCCTGTCGTGTGGAGGGGGTGCCATCCTTGCGCTGCGCGCTGCTCCGGGCAAAGGGATATCGCGGGATGCGGGATGAGGCCCTGCCCTCCGCAGCCTCCGCGCGGCGGAGGTCACCCCCTCCACACGCCACCCGCCGGAGAAGCGGAGTCGGCTAGCGGCGGCACGCCGATGGATCCAGGGGGGTCCTTAGCTTGAAGACGATCGTCGGCGGCTTTCGCAGGACCACTGTTGCGCCTGGAGCTTCTGTCCAGCGGGCCGTGGCGGGATACGGAGGCTTGCCGGGTTCGATGCGGTCGCGGCTGGTGACTACGTAGTCGTAGTCGCCGTCGTTGAGGAGGCGGCGCCAGTGGCGGCAGGTGGCGGGGGCGGTGAAGCCGCCGTGGGGTTGCTCTTCGCCGATGTAGTCGACGTGGTTGCTGAGGTCGCTGCCGAAGAGGGGGTACTGGCGGGTGCTGGTGGTGGCGATGCGGGCGTCGCTGATGTCCTGGGCCCACTTGAAGGCGGCGTTGAGGCCCGGGGTCGTGAAGGTCGGGTCGGCGTAGCGGCTGCGTCAGGTAGTGGCGCTGGACGGGGTAGCCGGCGGCAACCACGAGCACGCCCAGCGCGACGAGCACCGTCACCGCCTGCCCTGACCCAAGCCGCGGAATGCGTTCGTCATTTGTGGCGCTATGCCGCAACAAATGACGAACGCATCGAGAGACGGGCCAGGCGTCGCCGCAGCGGCGGCGCCGCGGGCAGGAGCGCGAGGCCGAGGACCAGGGCTGGGGCGAGGTAGCGGAGGCCCGACTCGAAGCCGCGGGGGATTCCCTCGGGGCCGGAGGCGGAGGTCGGGGCGATGAGCCAGGCGAAGACGGCAGCGAGGCCCGCGGCAGCCGGCGACCCGCAGCACGGGCTCGGAGCGACGACCGAGGCAGAGCAGCAGGCCGGCCAGCGCGACGGCGAGCGAGCAGCGGCCAGAAGACCGAAAGGCCGTCGTGCAGGCCGGGCAGGAACCAGTCCGACCAGACCGAGCCGTCGGTCAGGTAGCCGAGGACGCTGTGGCCTTCGCGCCCGCCCAGCGCCTGCTCGGGCGCCGGCAGCGAGATCGGCCCGATGTCCTTGAACCAGGGCAGCGGGTTGCCGGTGTGGATCAGGTTGCGCAGGTACCAGTAGCCGCCGCCGGCCAGAGCCGCGAGGCCTGCGATCGCCAAACGAGCGCCACCTCCCCCCTTCGGCGCGATCGCAGCCAGGCCGACGACGAGCACCGCCGCGGGCAGGAGGAAGTTGAGCTTGGTCCCGGCGGCCAGGCCCGCCGCGAGGCCAATCAAGGCCACGGCACCCAGCGAGAGGCCCGCCTCCATCGCGGCGTGCCGCCCAGGCGTTCACGGCAATCGCAACAGCAGCAAGTAGGAAGAAGATCCCGACGATGTCGTTGCGCGCCTCACCGGCCTGATCGGAGAGCGCAGGCAAGCTCAGCGCAATCGCTCCGAGCGCCAGCGACAACGGCGCGACCTTGTACGGCCTCCCGATGCACCAGCAGGCCACCAGGCAGCCGACGAACCAGCCGAGGTTCAGCAGCGGCGACAGCAGATCCCGCCCGAACGCCAGCATCCCCACCGCGTGGAAGATTTCCGAGTTCGCCGGGTAGAACCAGGCCAGGAACTGCGGCGCGATGAAGTGCAAGCTCCAGGTATCTCCGCTCTGGAAGAACCCCGCCGCGAACGGCCCGTGGTACCAGGTCGAGTCGAACCCGGTCATCCCCGTCGACAGCTGCGGCTTCATCCCCAGCGGCGAAGTGGACCACCGCCACGGCCGCAATCGCCAGGGCCACCAGAGCCGCCGGAGAAGGACGGTGGGCGGGTCCCTCCGGCGCAGCGGCGTCCTCTTTTTCGCCCCACCCACCCCCGCGGCCAGCCACAGGCTCAGCAGGCGAAAAACCCAGCAAGCCGGAGGGACCCGCCCACCGTCCTCCCACCAGCGACCAGAGCCCCGCGCCCACAACGACCACGCCAGCGAGATACGGCACCGGCTCGAACAGCCCGAAGCTGCCGAGCAGCTCCGCCGCCCAAGCAAGACGAGCGAGCGCGAGCACCGCGGTCGCGAGATGCGCTGGCGCGCCCTCGAGCTCCGAGACGAACCGCCGGCGCAGCGCCGCCGCCCCGAGCCAGGCGAAGCCGACGAGCAAGCCGATCTCGACGACCCCGAGCAGGTAGCGCCCAACGCTCGAGCATCTAGCGCCGCCGCACGAGGCGCGTGATCTGCTCCAGCTCGGCGATGCGAAGCAGCTTGGCGGCGCCGACGTAGATGAGCCCGCCGAGCCCCAGAGCCGACGCCGAGCGAGACGATCTGGCCGAAGCAGGCCGCGACCGAGGGCGCTGTCGAGGACGTCCCAGACGCCGAAGCTGACGGCGGCCAGAGCGGCGGCGGCGATCGTGATGCGGATGCCGGTCGTCGAGCAGGCGGCCCAGCTCGAGACCGTCGAGGATCCGGCGCAGGATCACCGCCTGGGCGACGACGCTGGCGACCGTGGCGATCGCCGTCGAGGCGACGATGCCGCCGACGCCGAGGTGGTAGAGGGCGAGGGCGCCGAGCGCCGTGACGGCGAGGTTGCCGGCGGCGATCGTCGGTCGGCATCCAGGGCCGCTGGAGGCTGAAGAAGGTGCGGGTGAGGAGCAGGAAGAGGCCGTTGGTCGGCAGCGAGAAGGCGAACCAGAAGAGCGCCGTGGCGACCAGGGTCGTCTGCTCGGCGGTGAACTCGCCGCGCTGGTAGACGAGGCGGATCATCGGCTCGGAGAGGACGAGGACCGCGGCGGCGGCAGGGACGAGGACGAAGAGGATCTGGCGCATCCCGTTGGCCATCGTCGCCCGCAGGTTGTCGTGCTCGCCGCGGGCGGCGAAGCGGGCCAGGGTCGGGAAGAGCACGGTCGCGATCGCCACCGAGAAGATCCCCTGCGGCAGCTGGTAGATGCGGAAGGCCTTGTCGATCGCCGCCGGCGCCTGGTCGCTGACCAGGCTGCCGAAGAGGCTGTTGATCAGCAGGTTGAAGTTGATCAGGCCGAGGCTGATCGTCACCGGCAGCATCAGCAGCAGGACGCGGCGCACGTCGCGGTTGCGCCAGTCGAAGCTCCATTCGAACTTGAACGGCGTGTTGCGCAGGTCGAAGGCGGGGATCAGCAGCTGCACCAGGGTGCCGACGAGGATGCCGATCGCGTAGGCGTAGATCCGGTCCTGGCCGTGGAACATCGGCGCCAGGACGACGACGAGCAGGATGATCGTCAGGTTCCAGAACAGCGGCGAGATCGCGAAGGCGCCGAAGCGGTCGTAGCTGTTGAGGATGCCGACGACGACGCCGCTGATCCCGAGCAGGATCAGGATCGGGAAGAGGACCTGGGAGAGGGTGATCGTGAGGTCGAGGATCTCGCCTTCGAAGCCGGGCGCGAAGAGCGGCATGATCACCGGGGCGGCGAGGACGAAGAGCGCCGTGATCGCGCCGAGCACGAGGGTGACGAGCAGCAGCAGGGTCGAGGCGAGCCGGAAGGCCTCGCGGTAGTTCTTGTTCTCCAGCTGCTCGGTGAAGATCGGCACGAAGGCCGGCTGCAGCGCCGCGTCGGCGAAGAGGGCGCGGACCAGGTTGGGGACCTGGAAGGCGATCGTGAAGGCCGACATCGGCCCGTTGACGCCGTAGTAGGACGGCGGCGACGATCTCGCGCACCAGGCCGGCGACCCGCGAGGCGGCGGTGGCAACCGAGAAGAATGCCGTCGAGCGGGCGAGGCGGCCACGCTGGACTGGCTCTTGCTGCGTTGCGGGGGTCTCCAAGCTTTATCTCACTCGCTATAGTCGGCCGCCGCGAACATGGCAAACATAGCCTCACAGAAGAAGCGGATCCTACGCAGCGAGCGCGAGCGCACGGAGAACCGCCTGCTCACGAGCACGGTGAAGACCTATTTCCGCCGGCTCGAAAGCGCGATCGAGGACGGCGACGCGAGCAAGATCGAGGCCGAGCACCGCGCCCTCGTCTCCAAGATCGACAAGGCCGTGCAGAAGGGCGCCATGCACAAGAACACCGGCGCTCGCAAGAAGTCGAGAGCGGCCCGCCTCGCCGCCGCCGCAGCCGCCAAGTAGCTACGCCGCCGCGCCTGCTGCTCGCCTGCAGGGCCAGCGTCAGCGCCAGCTCGTCGCCGTAGTCGGCGCCGCCGCGGCACCAGACCTCGAGGTCGGCGAGGGCGATCGTCGCCGCCTGCAGGTCCTCGACGTTCGTCTTGCCCAGGCGAGCGACGAGCTGCTTCGCCGCGTAGGGATGCATGCCGAGGCTCGACTCGACCTGCTTCGGCGGCACGCCCTCCTCGATCTGGGCAGCGGCCGCGCAGGCTTTGCGCAGCCGCGAGGCGAGGCCGTAGATCAACCCGGTGACGTTCTCGCCCTGAGAGATGAGCCGCTCGGCGATCGACGCCGCCTTGCCGGCGTCGCGTTCGAGCAGCGCGTCGGAGAGCGCCCAGACGGCGGCCTCGGAGGTGTCGGAGACCATCGCGTCGAGGTCGGCGGCGGTCACCTCGCCCTCCCTCTCCGGCCCACAGCGCCAGCCGCTCCAGCTCGTTGCGCAGGCGCACCGGGTTGGCGCCCATGCGATCGACCAGCATGCGAGCGGCGGCGGGCTCGAGCGCGATAGCCGAGCTGCTTCGCTTCGCCGACGAGCAGGCGCGGCATGTCGCGCGCCTTGGGCGCCTCGAACTCGTGGATCTCGCCCTTTGCCGCCTTGACCGCCTTGGCCAGCTTCGCCGGCGCCTTGGCGCGGGCGATCAGGACCACGGTCAGGTCCGGCGGCAGCGCGCCGAGCGCGGCGGCGACCGCCTCGAGCTGCTTGTCGCGCCAGCGCTCGACCCCGTCGGCGAGCAGGTAGCGGCGCGTCTCGGTCAGCGACATCGCCGGGATCGCCGCCAGCAGCGCCTCGTGGTCGGGGCCGCCCCGCCCCTCGCTCGGCTCGAAGACCTCCAGCGCGCCGGCGCCGCCGTCGCCTTCGGCCCGCGCCCGCAGGCGCGAACGCGTCGCGTCGATCTTCGCCTCGTCGGTGCCGGCGATCAGGTAGAGCGATGCCAAGCTCTCGGCCATCGCAGCCGAGTCTAGTGACGGTACTTGTCTGACTTCCCGCCTTCGACGGATTCCTTGTCGGCGCCCTTTTCGGGGACTTCCGGAGCTTGCTTCGACTTGGCTTCCACCGGCACTGGCGCGGCCGTCTTCGACGGCGGCGCAATCTCGTCTTCCTCAGCCTTGTCGATTGAGTCTTCGTTCGACTTCGACGGTGGGTAGTGGCTCGCGCCCTTGCTGCCCTGACGGCCCTTTGACTTCCCAGTCGAAGAGCCCTCGGACTTGCCTTTACCGCTCGTCTTCGAGGGGACCGACCCGCTCGACTTCGACTTCGACTTTGACTTGGAGCTCGAGGTCTTCTTGGACTGCGATTCGGAATTGGACTTCGGCTCACTCGCCACGGTTGAATCCGGCGCCGGGGATGGTGGCGGCGACGACACCGGCGCAGGCGCAACTGGCTGGCCTTCCGGCTCTGGGACTGGGACTGGATTCGGCGAGGGTGACGGTGGCGCGACTCCCGGGCTTGGCTGCGGGGCGGGCGAGGCCACCAGGGAACGCGAGCCTCCGAGGCCGGCATCAGCCGGCGAACGCCCCCTGCGGGGGGCCTGGGCAGTCGCGGTCCCGCGCCCACCGCGCACGCGCACGGGCGAGTCGATGCTGCCGCTCTGAGCCAAGGCGATCGCATCGTCGACGCTGCCGGCCTTGGACGAATCGCCTGGGATCGGGCCGCTGAACACGCCGGGGAAGCCGAGCTGGGCGATGAAGACGATCAACCCCAACCCGACCACCGTGGCCAAGCCGAACAGGGCGATCGAGGCGCTGCGCAACCTGACCAGCATCCCGTCCCCCATCAGGCTCATGCCTTGAATCGCGCGCAGCCGCTGTCGAGCCCAGGAGAGCACCAATTAGAGCATCGACCCCTGGCTGCTCCGAACACAAGCGGGGACCGGCGAAACCCCAGTAATGCCTCGGTGATCCGTCTAGTGCCTCATCCACCCGCGTCGACCGCAACCGAGCGCCTGTCGACCGAGAGGACGATCGTGCCGTCGCGATCGGTGCGCAAAGTGTCGACGTCGTGCGCGGCGAGAGTCGCGAGCGTGGCGGGCGTCGGGTGGCCGTAGGAGTTGCCCTCGCCGACCGAGATCACGGCCAGCCGCGGGTCGATCCGCTCGAGCAGGGCGTCGAGGCCGGCGTCATCGCTGCCGTGGTGCGCGACCTTGAGCACGTCGACCGGGCCGGGGTCGATCGGCACGGCCTCGGCCTCGGCATCGGCGCTGAGCAGCATCGAGAAATCGCGCCAGCGGGCGAGCAGGACCAAGGCCTGGCTATTGGGATCGGCGCCGGCAAGCGGCGTGGCGAGCAGCTCGGGTGGTGGCCAGAGGACGTCGATCCGCAGTCCTCCGGAGCTGAGCGTGTCGCCCTGCGCGATCGGCGACGGGGCGGCTCCGGCGGCCTCGGCCTCGCTGCGCAATCGCCGGCCGAGCCGAGCGTAGGCGAGCCGGGCGACCGGGAAGCGGCCGAGCAGCTCCTCGACCCCACCGGCATGATCGGACTCTTCGTGGGTGACGATCGCCGCGCCGAGCCGCTCGACCCCGGCCGCATGCAGCTTCTCGGCGAGATCGTCACCCGGCGGTCCGCCGTCGACGAGAACCGCCGGCGCCCGGACGGGCTGGAGCAGGATCGCGTCGCCCTGGCCGACGTCGAGGATCGAGACGCGCAGCCCGGCGACCGGCGGGACTTCGTCCGACCCGCTCCCCGGCGCGGACCAGATCAGGACGACGGCCACCACAACCGCAATCGCAATCGCCATCGCCGGCGCACGACGGCCTTGGCCGCTCCGATACCTGCCTGACGGCCGCGATCCGGTGACGGCGCAGGAGCCAGGGGACCGCGATCGTCAGAGCAGCAAGGAGCAGATAGGAGACGAGCAGTCCGATGCCGCTCAGCCGCACGTCCAGGTAGGCCCAGCTCGGCCGGCCGCACCAGGCGGCGACCTGGGCGATGTAGGCGAGCAGCGGGGCGTTGATCGCGTTGAAGACCGCGACCGGGAAGCCGGGGATCTGGCCACCGAGCGCGGCAAGCATCGCCAGCCACATCGCCGGTGCCACGGCAGGCAGCGCCAGCAGGTTGGCGAAGAGCGTCGTCGTCGAGACGCTTTCGAAATGGAAGGCGATCAGCGGCGCCGTCGCCAGAGTGGCGGCGATCGTCATCGCGGCGCCCTCGGCGAGCGCGGCGCGCCAGCCATGCGATCCGATCCGCGCCGCGATCGCCGCGCGCAGCGGCGAAGCTAGGGCAAGGATGCCGAGCACGGCGGCGAAGCTGAGCTGCCAGCCGATGTCGGCAGCGATCCGCGGATCGATCGCCAGGGTGAGGATCGCCGCCACCGCGAGCGCCGTAGAGGCGCGAGCCGCGCCGCCCGGCGAGCGTCGCCAGCAGGCTCAGCCCGCCCATCACGCCGGCACGCAGGATCGACGGCCCGGCGCCGGCCAGCGGCACGTAGACGACGATCGCCGCGAGGACCCAGAGCAGACGGGTGCGCAGCGGCATGCCGAGCGCCGCCAGCAGCGGCATCGCCAGCAGGCCGAGCAGGGCGACGTTCTGGCCGGAGACGGCGAGCAGGTGGCTCAGTCCGGCGCGGCGGAAGTCTTCGACCGTGGACTCGTCGATGCCGTCGTCCTCGCCGAGGACGAAGCCACGAGCCAGCTCCGCCTCGCGGGCCGGCATGCCACGGCCGAGGGCAGCCTCGGCACGCTCCCGGATCGCTTCCGGTGGGCGAGCGCGAGCGCGACCACCGCAACGATGCCGAGCACGACGAGCCCGGCAGGGCGCCCAGCCCGCATCGAGCGACTAGGGCTGAAGGCGAGCGCGCAGCGACTCCATCGTCGCCGGCCCGATCCCGCTCACCTGGTCGAGCTGGTCGACCGAGGCGAGCCCGCCCTGCTGGTCGCGGTATTCGATGATCTTCTGCGCCGTCACCGGTCCGATCCCGTCGATCTCTTCGAGCTGCTCGGCCGTCGCCGTGCCGACGCTGATCGGTCCGTCTTCGCTTGCCGCGCCCGTCGCGCCGAGCGGCACGCCGCCCGGACCCCTCTTCGGCACGACGACCTGCTGGCCGTCGGCGAGGCGAGCGGCGAGGTTGATCGCTTCCAGCAGCGCTCCAGCGCCGGCGCCGCCGGCCCGCCGCACCGCATCGGTCACCCGCGCGCCGGCCGGCAAGCGGTAGACGCCGGGCCGCGCGACGGCGCCGGTGACGTGAACGACCACGTCGGAGCCGCTGTTGTCGACGCCGAACTGCTTGCCGCCAACGGAGGAGAAACGAGCTCGTCTGCTTCGGCGCTGTTCCCCTCGGCGCGTATCGCTCGCGCGCCGACGAGCAACAGCGCGACGGCCACGGCGCCATAGACGGCGATCTGCGATCTGCTCAGCTCGGGCATCGACCCGAACCGTCTCCAACGCGAACGCGCGCGTGGCGCGCACACTCACACGACTTCGCTACAGATCTTCGTCGTCGTAGCCGGCTACCTCCGCGAGCTGATCGCTGTACAGCTCGGAGGCGGCAACCGGCGGCGACTGCACCGAGACACAGGCCAGATCGGCATCGCCGTCGTTGGCGATCGAGTGGTCGGTCGCCGGGCGGAACGAGGATCAGGTCGCCCTCGGCGACCTCCTGAGTGTCACCCGCAACCGACATCGTGCCGGCGCCGCGGACGACGACGTAGACCTGCTCGGCCTCCTCGTGGGAGCGCAGAGTCTGCTCGGCGCCGGAGGGCAACTCCAACCAGGTGACGGAGAGATTGCGCGAGCCGAGTTCGCCCGCGTCCATGAGCACACGGGTGCGCAGCCGGTGCCACTCCTCCACCGGGGCTTCGGCAAGTCGTCGGACAAGCACGCGCGCTTTGTACCAGAAAGTCCCTAGGCCGCGAAACCGGCGCATCTCGGCGTCCTCGTTCGCTCACGTGCGGAGCACGCTTCGCTCACTGCGTCCTTGATCTGCTTGGTCTCGCGGCCTAGGACTAGCGGACGACCAGATTCACGAGCTTGCCCGGCACGACTATCTCCTTGACGACGTCTTTGCCGTCGAGGAAGTTGCTGACCTTCTCGCTCTCGCGGGCGAGACGCAGGAGCTCCTCGTGCGGGGCGTCGGCGGCGGCCTCGATACGGTCGCGCAGCTTGCCGTTGACCTGGACGACCAGCGTCACCGTCTCACTGGCCAGCAGCTCGGGGTCGGCCACGGGCCAGGGCTGCTCCCAGACGCGGCCACCTTCGAGCCGCTCCCAGATCTCGGCGCCGAGGTGGGGCGCGAAGGGGAAGACCAGCGAGGCCGCGGTCGCGGCGGCGAAGCGCACGGTCGCCGTGCCCTCGGCAGTGCCGTAGAGACCGTCCTTCAGCCGGTAGGAATCGTTGATCAGCTCCATCACCGCGGCGATCACGGTGTTGAACTGGAAGCCGCGCTGGAAGTCGCGAGTCGCCTTGTCGATCGCCCAGTGCGCCTTGGCGAGCAGGGCACGGGCGTCGCCGTCGAGGTTGGCGGCATCGAGGTCGCCTGCCTGCCTTGGCTCGACCTCCTCGCTGAGGCGCCAGAGGCGGGAGAGGAAGCGGTTGACTCCCTCGACGCCCTCGTCGGCCCAGTCGGCGTCGCGCTCGGGAGGGCCCATGAAGCAGATGTACGTGCGGGCGGTGTCGGCGCCGTAGCGCTCGACGTAGTCGGCGGGGCTGACCGTGTTGCCGCGCGACTTCGACATCTTCGCCCCGTCGCGGGTGATCATCCCCTGCGCGAAGAGGTTGGCGAAGGGCTCCTGGACGTCGAGCCGGCCGACGTCGGCGAGCGCCTTGGCGAAGAAGCGCGCGTACATCAGGTGCAGGATCGCGTGCTCGACACCGCCGATGTACTGGTCGACCGGCAGCCAGTGATCGGCGGCGGCGCGGTCCCAGGCGGCCTCGGCGTTGCGCGGGTCGAGGTAGCGGATGAAGTACCAGGAGGAGTCGACGAAGGTGTCCATCGTGTCGGTCTCGCGGCGGGCCGGCTTGCCGCAGCGCGGGCACTCGGTGGCGACCCACTCCTCGGCGGCGGCGAGCGGGCTCTTGCCCTGAGGCGCGTAGTCGTCGATCTCGGGCAGCTCGACCGGCAGCTGCTCGTCGGGCACGGGAACGATGCCGCACTCCTCGCAGTAGACGATCGGGATCGGCGCGCCCCAGTAGCGCTGCCGCGAGACCAGCCAGTCGCGCAGGCGGTAGTTGACCGCGGATTCGCCGCGGCCCTCCTCGGCGAGCCAGGCGACGATCTCCGCGTAGGCCTCGCGGTTGCCCTTGCCGTCGAAGCGCCCAGAGCCGGTCATCGGCCCATCGCCGGGGTAGGGCAGGCCCTGATCGTCGCGAGCAACCTCCGGGTCTTCCCCCTCGATGACGCGGCGGACCGGCAGCTCGAAGGCCTTGGCGAAGGCGTAGTCGCGCTCGTCGTGGGCAGGCACGGCCATGATCGCCCCGGTGCCGTACTCCATCAGCACGTAGTCGGCGACGAACATCGGGATCTCCTCGCCGTTGACCGGGTTGACGACGCTGCGCCCGAGCGGCACGCCGGTCTTCTCGCGGTCCTCTGCGCCACGGTCCTCGGCCGACTCGCGGGCGGCGTTGGCGACGTACTCGCGCACGGCTGCCTCGGCCGGGGTGCCGGCGACAAGGCGCTCCAGCTCCGGATGCTCGGGGGCGAGAACGAAGAAGGTGGCGCCGAAGAGGGTGTCGGGACGCGTCGTGAAGACCGGGAAGTCGAGCCCGAGCTCGTCGCAGCGGAAGACCACCTCGGCGCCCTCGGAGCGGCCGATCCAGTTGCGCTGCATCGTGATCACGTGCTCAGGCCA
Source organism: uncultured Solirubrobacterales bacterium (assembly GCA_963718775.1). Lineage (GTDB taxonomy): Bacteria > Actinomycetota > Thermoleophilia > Solirubrobacterales > 70-9 > VRUE01. Next base: position 395,815 of record OY970377.1, read on the forward strand.
CGACTCGAGCAGGTCGAAGTCGGCGAGCAGGCGCTCGGCGTAATCGGTGGTCTTGAAGAACCACTGCTCGAGCTTGCGCTGCACGACCTCGGTGCCGCAGCGCTCGCAGCGCCCGTCGACGACCTGCTCGTTGGCGAGCACGGTGGCGTCCTTGGGGCACCACTGGACGGGAGCCTCGGCGCGGTAGGCAAGGCCGTGCTCGTAGAGCTGCAGGAAGATCCATTGGGTCCAGCGGTAGTACTCGGGTGTGTGGGTCGCCAGTTCCCTCGACCAGTCGATCGAGATGCCCCACTCGCGGAACTGACGCCGGAAGGACTCGATCGAGCGCTCGGTCGCCTCGCGCGGCGGCTCGCCGGTCTTGATCGCGTTGTTCTCCGCCGGCAGGCCGAAGGAGTCGTAGCCCATCGGGTGGATCACCTCGAAGCCGTGGCGACGGCGGAAGTGGGCGATCGCATCGCCGACGGCGTAGGTCTTCAGGTGGCCGACGTGCGGTTCGCCCGAGGGGTAGGGCAGCATCTCGAGGACGTAGGACTTCGGCTTCGAATCGTCGAAGCCGGGCTGGCCGGGATTGGCGACCTCCCAGGTCTTCTCCTCGGCCCAGACCTGCTGCCACTTCTTCTCGATTGCCTTGGGGTCGTAACCAGCCATGAGGGGCGATCTTATGAGGGGCCGGCGCCGGGAGTCCGGACGCCCGTGCGAGTCAGCCGCGCCGCTTGGTCAGCCGCAGGCCAGACCAGGTCTCGTCGATCGCGTAGACCTTGCGGTCGACCAGGGCTTTGGGAAGCACGACCTCGCGAATCGCATCCTCGGTGATATCCGTCTCCAGCCCCGATGAGCGCTTCGGCCAGGCGATCCACAGCGTGCCCTCGTCGATCGCCCTCGCGATCGCCTCCAGGCGGCGCTCGAAGAGCCTGCGCGCGGTGACGAACCAGAGCGTCATCTCGCGCTTGCCACGATTGCCGCGACGCGGCGTCACGTCTTCGGGCAGCGGCGCCAGCGTTCGCTCGACGCCCGTGGGTGAGTCGACCAAGACGAGGGTCGAGCCGGGCTTGATGCCCAGCTTTACAGCCAGGGGCTTGCCTGAGTAACCGACGGACGTGGGCCAATCCTATGAGTGCACTCGAGACGAATGCTGCATTTCCGGTCTATGTGACGGCCAAGGCAGCAGCCGTACGTTGGGCCGTCGCTCAGACGACTGGGGAGATCGCTTCGAGGATGTGAGGCCAGACGTAGACCTCGATCGTCGCCGAAGCGATCAGGACCGGGATCGCGATCAGCACCGTGATCAGGGTCGCGGCGAGGAGCTGGTTCCACTCGCCGCGACGGCTGGCGATCAGCCAGGCGGCGAGCGGCAGGAAGAGCGCGGTCAGCTCGGGCAGCGCGTGCGGGAGGACGCTGAGGATCAGGATCGCGTTGGGGACGTCGAGCTGGAAGGCGATCGTCGAGCCCTGGAAGCCCAGGTAGAGCGCCTGGGTGGAGAGCGAGAAGAGGGTGACCGCGGCGACGAAGAGGATCGCCAGCTCCCCCGCCTTGACGTGGATCCAGCGTGAGAAGCCGGTCCGCTGGGCGGCGGCGATCGGCATCGAGGCGCCGGCGATGAAGCCGGCGACGCAGGCGGTCCCGTGCAACGCCAGGACCAGCGAGTTACGCCAGAGGATCGGCAGCAGGTCGCCGGGCTGCGACGGTTCGGTCAGCCCCGGCAGGTGGATCGGCGTGATGTCAGGCGTGAGCATCCCGGCGACGACCCAGACGGCGCCGAGCAGCGTCAGCGTGACCGCCAGGCTGAGCGCCAGCCAGCCGCGCAGGACCGCCCAGGGCCGCTCGTTCCAGGCCTCGAGCGCCAGCCGCGTGTCCCGCATCCCGTGCGAGAGGACGTGCTCGTTGGCCGAGTTCATCGCTCAGTCCATCGGCAGTCGAGCCTGCCGATATGAGTAGTGGAGCTGAGGGGGCTCGAACCCCTGACCTTCGCGCTGCCAGCGCGACGCTCTTCCAGCTGAGCTACAGCCCCGGAACCGGTGATCGGTGGCGGAGTTTAGCGCTGCGAGCTGGTCATTCCACCTCCGCGACGGCGCCCGCCGACCGCAGTAGGGTCTCTGTCCAATCCAAGGGGGTTCGTCGTGACCATGCATCAGTCGGACCTGCCCGCAGAGGCGGCCGGGGAGCACAAGAGGGGGATGCCCGACGAGGGCAGCCTCGTCGACCGGATCGCCAACCTGACCGTCACCGTCGTGCCGCTGCTGCTGGTCGGCTACGCCGCCTGGCTCGCCTGGGGCGGCATCCTCGACTGGCAGGCGGTGCTGATCTTCTTCACCACCCTGATCCCCTTCGGGCTCGGCATCACGGTCGGCTTCCACCGTCTCTTCACCCACCGCTCCTTCAAGACGTCGGCGCCGATGCGGGCGCTCTGGGCGGCGCTGGGCTCGATGGCGCTGGAGGGCCCGGTGATCGAGTGGGTCGCCTACCATCGCCGCCACCACGCCTTCTCCGACGAAGAGGGCGACCCCCACAGCCCTCACGTCGGCCACGGCGAGGGCTGGCGCGGCGCTCTGCGCGGCCTCTTCTACGCCCACGTCGGCTGGGTTCTGTTCAGCACCGAGCCTGCCGAGGAGGAGCGCTACGCGCCCGACCTGGTCAAGGACCCGGTCGTCCGCTTCGTCGACCGCACCTTCGTGCTCTGGGCAGTGCTCGGGCTGGTGATCCCCTTCGTTCTCGGCATCGCTCTGACCGGAACGATCGAGGGCGGCCTGCTCGGCCTGCTCTGGGGAGGCGCGGTGCGGATCTTCGTCCTCCACCACATCACCTTCTGCATCAACTCCCTCTGCCACTTCTTCGGCACGCGCGCCTTCGTCACCGGCGACGAGTCACGCAACCTGGCCTGGCTGGCCCCCTTCACCTTCGGCGAGGCCTGGCACAACAACCACCACGCCTTCCCGACCTCGGCGCGACACGGCCTCGGCCGCGCCGAGCTCGACCCCTCCGGAGCGCTGATCTCGCTGATGGAGCGGGTCGGGTTGGCCTGGGACGTGGTCCGGATCAGCCCCGAGCGGATCGCCTCGAAGGCGACCCCCTAGTCGCAACTCAGCTCGGAATGGGCTCGAGCACGCGGAAGCTCATCTCAGCCCGTTGCAGGCGCGAGAGCAGCGCGTCGCCCATCGCCTGCGCGGTCGTCACCTGACCGGCGCTCTGCGGCAGCTCGTCGAAGGCGAGGCAGAGGCCCGACTCGGCCAGCATCTTGGCTGTCTCGTCATAGCCGGGATCGCCGCCGGAGACCTCGGTGACGACTCGCTCGCCGCCGCCCTCGCCGACGAACGTCACCTTGAACCAGCTCTTCGCCCGCACCGCCTCGCTCGGCCCGTCGCCCGGTGATTTCACCTTGAGAAGGAGCTTGCGGGTCGGCGGCAACGGCGCCATCAGGGCGACCACGCCAAGCCCGGCGACGATGCCGGTAAGAGTGTGAAGGTGAGGGGCAACGTAGTTGTGGCCGTAGCTGAAGTCGGGCCCGTAGCGCTCCAGTGCCGCGGCCGAGCGCCGCACGATCGGCCCGTCGATGGTCGGCATCGGCACCGCCCAACCGCCGAGATCGGCGTCGCGGCGCATTCGGGCGGGCGCAGAGCGGATCCTCCGGCCCGGCGGTCGCCGCTCGGTCTCGCCGCGACGGCGCGCGGCGCCAATCGCGCGGCGCGCCCGGGCAACAGCGTTGACTGCGGAGTGGAAGGTCCCACCGGAGAACTGGCCGCCCGCCCGCACGTAGCCGTTGACGGTCAACGGCGCCCCCTCGGGCAGCTGCTTGACGGTGAAGTAGGCGCCAAGGTCGTGCGGGATCGAGTCGAAGCCGCAGCAGTGGACGAGCCGCGCGCCCGAGCGCTGCGCCTGCTCGTGGTAGCCGAGCCACATCCGGTCGACGAACTCGGGCTCGCCGGTGAGGTCGACGTAGTCGGTGCCGGCGGCGGTGCAGGCGGCAACCAACGGCTCGCCGTACAGCGCGTACGGGCCGACCGTGGTGACGACCACCTTCGCCGCCGCGGCGACCTTCGCCAAGGCGCTGCCGTCGGCGGCATCGGCCTCGAGCAGGTCCGGAGCGGGGATCCCCGGCGCGAGCAGGCCCTCCAGCTGCGAGCGAACCGCCTCGAGCTTGCCGCGGTTGCGCCCGACCAGCGCCCAGCGCAGTCCCTCCGGCCCATTCGCGGCGAGGTAGCGAGCGGTCAACCCACCGGTGAATCCCGTCGCCCCGAAGAGCGCCAGGTCGTATTGCCGCTCGGCCTCCACGCCGGGCATTCTGACGATCGGGGGGTCGATCCGGGTCGCGGTCTGGCTAGGCGGCGGTTCGCCGCGCCTCGCGGAGGAGCCACCAGTCGACGACGTAGCCGCCGAAGGGCACGACCGCGCCGACGAGGATCCAGAAGGTGGTCGGGTTGGACCAACCCATCTGTGAGCGCAGGTTGAGAGCGACGACGACGTAGGCGATGAAGAGCACGCCGTGGATCGGGCCGAGGATGCTCACCCCGAGCTCCCCCTCACTCTGGCGCTTGAGGTAAGAGGCGACCAGGAGAGCGATGAAGCTGGTCGCCTCGGCAAGGGCGATGTAGCGCATGGCCTTCACGGCCGGAAACCTAGTCGAGTCGGTCAGGCCAGCATCTGCTCGGCCGTGCGGTGGGCGAGCGACATGATCGAGACCATCGGGTTGACGCCGGGCGCCGACGGGAAGGCCGAGCCGTCGCCGATCCAGACGCCCTTGGTGTCGTGCAGCTCGCCACGGCCGTCGGCCACCGAGGCCTGCGGGTCGCTGCCCATCCTGCACGAGCCCATCTGGTGGGCGGAGAGGCAGCCGATGTCGTTGGGCTCATACGAGGCCGCCTCGACCTCGGCAAGAAACGCGTCGAAGTCCTCGCCCTGCTTCCAGCGCATCTCACGGCGATGGAGGGTGAACATCTCCGCCGCGCCGGCCGCCTGCTGGAGTCGGCAGAGCTCGACGTTGGCGCGCTTGGCGAGGCGGCGGTCGACCGGGTCGTCGAGGCCCCAGCGCACCACGGCGCGGCCGTGCTCGTCGAGCACCACCTCACCGGAGCCGTGGTCACGAGCGACGCTGATGAACGGCGCGTGCCAGCGGAACGCCTGCATCAGGCGCTTGTGGTCGGCCCCGCTCTCCCAGGGATAGTTCGCCCCGATCAGGCCAGGCGACATGCCGACCGCCTCGATCAGGAAGCCGCAGCCGTCCTCGAGATCGGCGTAGGCGTCGGAGACGAGCGACTGGATCTGGCCACGCCAGCCCTCGACCGGCTCGTCGTAGGTGCCGATCACGACGAAGGCGGGATGCAGGCGCAGGTTCTTGCCGACCGCCGGGCCGCCGATGCCGGAGCGCAGCAGCAGGGCCGGCGACTCGACCGAGCCGCAGGCGACGACGACGGTCGGCGCCTCGACCGTGACCTCGGTCGTCGAGCCGTCGGCGTGGGTGACCGTCGCCAGGACACCGGTTGCCCGCCCGTCCTCGACCAGGATCCGCTCGGCGTGGGCGCCGACGAGCGCGCTGGCGCCGCTGTCGGAGGCGTCCTGGAGCCACGTCTTCATCGCCGAGCGCTTGCAGCCGTGCTGGCAGCCCATCGCGCAGTAGCCGCAGTTCTCCGGGTTGTCGTCGAGCGAGGCGTTGCGGACGATCGGCCGGTGCTCGTGCCCGAGCGCATCGAGGCCCGCCATCAGGTGCCGGTGGATGCGCGTTCTGCGTCGTCGCCTCGGTGTTGGCGTTGATCCGCTCCAGCACCGTGCCGATGTGGTCGCGGCGGTAGGCCTCGTCGTCGTCGAGGCCGACGATGCCGTGCTCCGACCACTCGGCGACGATGTGCTCGGGCGTCGGGATGCAGTTCATGTAGTTGACGACAGTGCCGCCACCGAGCGTCTGGCCGGCGAGGATCCCGATCGACCCGTTCTCCGAGGCAGCGAGCCCACCGCCGTAGTAGAGCTCCTGATAGCCGGGCAGCTCGAGCTGGTTGAAGTCCTGCTCGTTGCGGTAGCCGCCCATCTCGAGGACGAGCACCTTCTTGCCGGCGGCGGCGAGCTTGGCGGCGATCACCGAGCCGCCGGAGCCGGAGCCGACGACGCAGGCGTCGGCGCTCAGCGTCGCGCTCTCGCCGGAGACCTCCTCGACGCTGATCGTCTTGGGCGCCGCCGCCGCATCGGGCGGCGCGGGACACCGGGCCGGGGTAGCCGATCGCCTCCCAGTTCGGGTTGCCGCCCTGCTCGTCGGGCAGGGCGTAGAAGAAGAGGAAGGTCAGCCCTTTCAGGCGATCGAGCCCGAGCTTGGCCTCGGGAGCCATCTCGCGGATGCTGAGGACGACCTGGGTGCGGGCCTCGATCGGCAGGTCGGCGAAGCCCTGCGAGGCGAGCCCGTCGAGCAGCCCGGTGACCAGCGGCGAGCTCCTCGGGCAGCAGCGTCTCGGAGAGCATCGCTTCGATCTGGGCGGGCACCCCGGCGTCGATCGCCGAACGCGCCATGAACTCCCGCTCGAGCGGGTCGCCACCGTCGACGTCCACCGACGGCACGTAGGTCTCGCACAACGCTGCAAGCGTCGCGCGCTGAGTCTCGTCGAACGCAGGCGCCAGCACGGCCATCGGTATCCCCCCCGTAGTCGGTGTCTCTCCTCGGGGCGACCCTAACACGCTAAGAAAAAGTGATGCGAAAGCGGCTGATGGATTCGAGTCGCTACTCAGACAGAATCTATGGCCGCAGCTGGGCAAGGAACTGCCCGGGATCGATGTACTCGCTCAACTCGGCTACACGCCCGTCCTCGTCGAGGGCCATGAACAAGCCGCCCCGAAGCTCTAGCCTCCTTCCCGTCGGCGCAAGTCTCTCGCCGCCCACCACCAAGTCGCCGCTATGCGTTCCTCGCTCGAGGTTCTCGGCCGCGAGGGTTTGCGTTCCTTCGTCGACGAGCAGTCGCTTGCACTCGATCGTGAGATCGGGAAAGACTGCCAGCTCGGATTCGTAGCGCTCTCGGAGAGCGTCCACGCCGTGCAGAACCTCAATGCCGTCCCGAAAGACCAGGTTCTCGCTGTAGAGCGCGTAGTAGCGCTCCAGGTCCCGACGATTCCAGGCGGCCACGTACTCGGCGTAGAAACCGCGCAGCCCGGTCAGGGTCTCCATTCGGCCGATCTTAGTCGCGAGAAATGCCCCGTACTTGAAATCCCCCCGCGACCCTGGGCTGGCGACGAGATGCGCCTGCAACTCCCCGGCCGTCGCTAATACGCCTGCCCGGCGACGCCGACAGGCATGCGGCAAGGGCCGCTAGCCCGCCAGACCAACGCCGCGAGACGGGAGCATCGATGTCGCTGACAATCGAGACGAACCACCGCTTGGCCCTGGGGCTTGCCGCGATCGTCCTTGCTTTTCTCTGCCTGGCCGCGCAGGCCGACGCCAGCGCACAGGTCTACTGGGCACATTTCAATGGCAGCACCTTGGAAAGCGTCGCCGCTGACGGCAGCGAACCCCCACAGCTCCTGGCCTCCGGAGCCTCCAACCCGCTCGGCGTGGCAGTCGATTCCACTCACATCTACTGGGCCAACTTCAGCGGTGACTCGATCAGCCGCGCCAACCTCGACGGGACTGGGGTCGAAAAAGAATTCATCAGCGGTATCAACCCATTTGCCCTGGCGGTGGCGGGAGGTCACATCTACTGGACCGACGCCGACGCCAGCTCGATCGGTCGTGCCGATCTCGACGGCGGCGAAGTCGATCAGGACTTCATCGAAGACGTCGGCGCCTTCTTCGGCCTGGCCGCCAACTCAGAACATCTCTACTGGGGCAACCTGGAAAACGAAGCGATCGGTCGTGCCGATCTCGACGGCTCCGCGGTCGAACGCGAATTCGTCAAGCCCGCCGGACCTCTGACTCCCTACGGAGTCGCCGTCGACCCGGGACATGTCTACTGGGCGAACTCCCAGAACGACTCGATCGGCCGAGCCAACCTCGGCGGTGGCGAATTGGAAGAAGCCTTCATCCCGGACGCCCACCCAGCCGGCGTGGCTGTCGACGCCGGCCATGTCTACTGGGGCTATGCGATCTACCAGGGCGCGATCGGCCGCGCCAACCTGAACGGCAGCGGCATCGACAACAACTGGATGCCGGCGGGCAGCACCGACGCCTTTGGGATCGCCACCACCCCGTTCGAAGCGACCCCGGCCAGCGAGGCGGTGAAGGTCACGGATCCGTCTCCCTCGACCGCGACAAAGGCCTGCGCTCTGGTCGCCGCCTCCGCCGCGACCTTCACCCCGACTCCCAGGCAGGGCAAGCTCGTCCCCGGAGTGCGGGCGCAGATCACGGTCGGCGCCGCCTCACAGCTGGAGGTTGCGGCCCGTCTGACCTACAAGCTCGGCGGCAAAGTCCGCCACGTCAACCTCGGCTCGCACTCCCTTCACGCCTCGCACAGCGCCAAGCTCCGCCTTCCCCTGCCGGCGGGATCGCACCCGGCCCTCGGGACCAAGGTCAAGGTCAAGCTGCGCATCACCACAACTCCGGACGACCTGCCCGGCTGCAAGTCGGCCAGCCCCAGCCTCAGCACCTTCAAGGCCAAGGTCGTGAAGGTGCTGGCTCAGGCCTAGCCGGGGGCCGCTCCCGTGGGACTTTAGGCGGGCCGCCCGCCAGTCACTTAGCAAGCCGCCGGGCGATGACCTTGAGGGCAAGGACCTCGTCCGCGCCCTCGAAGATCGACAGCACCCGGGCATCCACGTAGTAGCGGCTGACCGGGAACTCCTCGGCGTAGCCCATGCCGCCATGGATCTGCATCGCCTCGCGGGTCACCCACTCCGCGGCCCGGCACACGTAGGCCTTGACCATCGAGGCCTCCATCGCCCCCTCGCCCTGCGCCATCAGACGGGCCACGCGATAGGCGAACTGGCGGCTGGCCTGGATGATCACCGCCATCCGGGCCAGCTTCGCGCGGGTGAGCTGGAGCTCGACGATCGGCCTGCCGAAGACGCTGCGCTCCGACGCGTAGTCGTAGGCGGCCTCGTAGGCGGCCTGCATCACGCCCACCGCACGCGCCGCGGTCTGGATGCGGCCGTTCTCGAAGCCCGCCATCTGCAGGTAGAAGCCGCGACCGAGCCCCTCCTCGCCGCCGATCAGGTTCTCCGCGGGGACATACCAGTTGTCGAAGGCGACCTCGTATGAGTGCATCCCGCGGTAGCCGATCGTGTCGATTGGGCGGCCCTCCATGCTGCCGCCCTCCTCCTGGCTGAGCTCGAAGCCGTGACCGGCGCCGCGCTCCTTCGGGACGATGAAGAGCGAGAGTCCCTTGTGGCCCTTCGAGCGATCCGGGTCGGTCCGCGCCAGCAGCATGAACACGTCCGCCCTGGCGCCGAAGGTGCACCAGGTCTTGACGCCGTTGATCCGCCAGCCGTCTCCGTCCGGGGTGGCCGTGGTCCTCAGCGAGGCGACGTCAGACCCGAAATCGGGCTCCGTCACGGCGATCGCGACCATCAGCTCACCGCTGGCCATGCGCGGCAGCCACTCCCGCTTTTGCTCCTCGGCGCCGCCTGCCAAAAGCGCCCGCGCCAGGATCTCGGGCCGGGTGATCAGCGAGCCGCCGACGCCGAGCGAGCCGCGCGAGAGCTCCTCGGTCGCAACGACCATCGCGAGGTACTCGCCCTCGCCTTCGGCTGCGAAGCCGTCGTACTGCTCGGGAATCGAGACGCCGAACGTGCCGATCTCGGACAGCCCTTCGATGACCTCCTCGGGGATGTCCTCGTTGTTGCGGTGGATCTCCTCGGCGATCGGGCGGATCCGCTCCTCCGCGAAGCGCCGGAAGGTGTCCTGCACCATCACGAAGTCGTCGTCGAGGTGGCGCGGCCCCTGGGTCCCGCAGAGCGCCGAGAGGAACTCCGGGGAGCGATAGGGGCGTGCGAAGGCAAGCGCGGAGTCGAGCGCCCCCAGTTCGGCCCCCCACTCCTGCTCGCGACTCATGAGCCGGGTGGCAACGTCATGGATGACGTCGGCGACGAAGGCGCAGGCGATGCGGGCCTCCTCGTCCCCTCGCTCGCCGTAATCGAGGACAGCCCGAGCATTCTCGACCGCCGCCGCGGCGTGCGCGAGGTCGTAGGCGACGACCTGGTCGGTTTCGACGTCGCCGTCGGTGGCGAGGTGCTTGAAGGCGTCCTCGACGACCGAGCCGGCGGTCTCGACCGCGGACGCGGCCGCGGCGAGGTCGGGTTGCTCTGCGGACGTGGCGGTGGCGGGATCGGTTTCTTGTGGCATAGCCGGAGACAATAAATCCGTGGCCTGCTTCGAGGTCTCGAAGGCGCCGATCGGCCGTCCTCCGACCGCGGGCGACCCTATTGTGGCCGGCCCTTGTACGACCCCTCTCAGCACCCGATCAGCGGCGGAGCGCGTGCCCGATCGCTTCCGGATTGGCCCGATGCCCGACCCCTCCGCTCGTGGCAGGAGGAGGCGACCGAGGCCGTACGGGCGCACTCGGCCACCAGCTTCTTGGCCTCGGCTACGCCGGCGGCCGGCAAGACCACCTTCGGCCTCCACGTCGCCCACCGGATGCTGAGCGCCAAGCTCGTCTCGCGCATCGTGGTGGTCGGGCCGACCACCCACATCTGCCGCCAGTGGGCCGCCGACGCGGGCCGCTACGGCATCGACCTCGAGCCGAACAGGCCAAACTCCGACGGGCCGGAGTCGGCCGACTTCCACGGCGTCGCCGTCACTTACCAGACGATCGCGGCCGGGCCGGATACCCACCGGCTCGCCGCCGGCCGCCGGCCGACCCTGCTGATCGCCGACGAGCCGCACCACATGGGCGATCAGGCCGCCTGGGGCCTGCGAGCCCGCAAGGCCTTCGACGGCGCCCGCTTCCGGCTGCTTCTCTCGGGCACCCCCTTCCGCTCCGACAACTCGGCCATTCCCTGGGTCACCTACGACGAGGACAGCCTCAGCCAGGCCGACTACACCTACGGCTACCCGCAGGCGCTGCGCGACCGGGTGTGCCGCCCGATCACCTTCCTGCCCTACGACGGTGAGATGGAGTGGATCTCGGACGGTCGGCTGCGCAGCGCCGACTTCGACCTTGTCTTGCCGGCGGCGGAGGCAGCCCGGCGCCTGCGGACGGCGCTCAGCCCGGAAGGCGAGTGGATGGGCGAGGTGCTGCGCGACGGCGATGCCAGGCTGAGCGAGGTACGTGCCGACGGGCACCCTGACGCGGGCGGCCTGGTCATCGCCTCCGATCAGGATCATGCGCGGGCGATCGCGGCGCGGCTCGGGTCGGTCTCGGGCGAGCAACCCGAGCTGGTGATGAGCGACGAGCCTGGCGCCAGCCGGCGCATCGCCGATTTCGCCTCCTCCGATCGACGCTGGCTGGTATCGGTCCTGATGGTCTCAGAGGGCGTCGACATCCCCCGCCTGCGGGTCGGCGTCTACGCGACGGCGGCCCGGACCGAGCTCTTCTTCCGCCAGGTGGTCGGTCGCTTCATCCGCACCACCCCGAGGCCGCGGCGCCAGATGAGCTACCTCCTGATGCCGGCCGACCCACGGCTGAAGGCACTCGCCCACGAGATCGAGCTGGAGCGCCGTCACGCGCTCGACCTCTCGCCGGACGCCGAGGAGGAAGAGGGCGAAGAGATGGACGATCCGGAGCGGCCCGAGCCGGGCGGTGGCTTTGCCGCCCTGAGCTCGGGCGACGCCGAATTGGACGAGGCGATCATGAGCGAGACCGCGCTTCAGCTCTTCCCGACCGATGACCCGAGGCCGGGGGCGAAGAGGGCGCCGGCCGTCGCCAAGCCCGAAGCCGCGTCGGAGGGCCTCGAGCCCGAGCGCGAGTCGGCCTATGCGACTCGAGAGCGGCTGCGCGGCGAGCGTAGCCGCCTGGTCGCCAACGTCGCCCGTCGCACCGGCAAGTCGCACCGGGAGGTCCAGGCCCGCATCAATCGCGACACCCGGACGCGCTCGGTCACCAGCGCTACCATCGAGCAACTCGAGCGCGGCAATGCGCTGCTGCGCCGCGAGCTGCGGCGGTAAAGGAGGAGCGGGCATGGAATCCAAGGCGATCGACCCGGTCAACTTCCGCGAGGCACAGCACAAGCACTGGGACTCTGCTGCGGTGGGATGGAAGGAGTGGAGCGAGTTCAATGACAGCGCAGACGGGCACATCAGCGAGCGGCTGGCGGAGCTCGCTGATGTGCAGCCGGGAAGCCGGGTCCTGGACGTCGCCGCCGGCTATGGCGAGCCGGCGCTCACCGCCGCGCGCAAGGCCGGCCCGGAGGGCCGCGTCGTGGCCACCGACATCTCCGCCGAGATGCTCGCGTTCGGGCGTGAACGCGCGGTGGCGGCGGGCTTGGGCAACGTCGAGTTCATGGAGTCAGACGCCTCCAGTCTCGATTTTCCGCAGGCGAGCTTCGACGCCGCCGTCTCGCGCTGGGGAATCATCTTCGAGCCTGACGCGGAGGCTGCCGCGGGGCGCATCCGAGGCTTCCTCAAGCCGGGCGCGCGGATGGCGATCAGCTCGTGGGGCGAGGCCGATCAGGTTCCCTTCCTCTCGATTCCGATGAGGACAACGATGGAGCGGCTGGATGTGCCCCCGGCCCCGGCCGGAACGCCCGGGCCCCTCTCCCGGCCCAGCCCCGCTGCCATCGGCGGGCTGCTCGAAGGAGGTGGGTTCTCGAAGGTCGCCGTGGAGCAGGACGAGGTCACCTTCGAGTTCGACTCCCCGGAGCACTTCACCGCCTACATCAGGGCGATCTCCGCCCCGATCCGAGCGATGATCGAGCAGCACGCAGGCGAGGCCCAGGAAGAGGCCTGGGACGCGATCACGCAAGTCGCAGCGGATGCGGGAGGCGGCTCGAAGCCGCTGAGCTTCTCGAACGTGGTGCTGCTCGCCTCGGCAACCGCCTAGCGCCGCCTCGCACAACTCGGGAGCCTTGGACGGGTTCGTTGAACGCCCTAAGGGCTGCTAGGTTGCGCCGATCCAGCGAGGCGGGGTGGTGCGTTGGATGAGGTGCCTGGGAGCCCCGGAAATATCCGAGAGGCACACCCGTGTCCATCCTGGCCTCGTACTTCCTTCGACCGAAGCTGGCCCTCGTCGCGGCATTGGCCTCGTCGCTGACTGCGTTCGGCACGATCGCGTCGCAAGCCCCTGCCGCGTGGCACGGCGTGATCAGCGAGCAGCGGGTTCGAATCAACGCCAGCGACGGTTCGAGAAGTGAAGAGCACGGCCTCTATCGTTCTGACGCCGCCGGATCCGTCACGGCATCCGGTGGCGGTGACTTTTCCGTGAACATATCGTCAGCATGCGGCTCACTGCACCTACACCGGGTCCTTGTTCTGCCGACCGGCGCCACGGATGCTCAGGGGAGCCCCTACCCGTCCCCCGTAGTCACGATTCAGAATGGCCCTGAATATGGCGCCTACGTTCTCCCCCTTGGCGGAAGTCTCGTTTCAGGCAACTCTGTTGCCGACGAAGATTTCTGCTTCTCCAAAAAAGAAACGATCCACAGCGAAGGAGTCGAAGGTCTCGCTGCCTGCACTATTCATATCCCCGGAAACCTCACAGGCGCCGTCGAGATTCACGGCCAATGGTCATGCGATGAAGGACCGGAAGTGACGGGAACCACCGCGATCTCTTTGACGACCCTTGCCGATCGCGACAGCGACGGCTTCCCCGACTCCTCCGATGGTTGCCCAGACGACTATGCGCCGCCCAATGCTACGAACGGATGTCCTCCGGGGAAGGTGCCTATCGAGAGCAAAAGAACTGCCTGCTCAGATGGTCGAGACAACGATCAAGATGCACGAATTGACTTTCCAGCAGATCCGGGCTGCAAAGACGCCCAGGACGACTCTGAGATAGACCAAAACTGCGCGAAGCCAGTGATGAACGTCACCTTTGCGGTCTACCGGTCGATGGATAAGCCGGTCACCAACGGGTGCTGGACGTTCGACCGCCCAAAGGCGGGAGGTGGATCATACGGCGGGAGGTGGAAGGGTGATCGCTGGACGCAATGCGGGAACGTGGCGCGCCCTGCGAAGCCAGCCCGTCCGAGTGCTCCCGGCTTCTGGGATTCACGATGACACGGCAGGTTTCCTTGACAACAGTGGTCTGATCTCTGACGCCAGCACCTGTGCTCGTGACGCTGCAAAATGGGCCGGGTCCAGTCAGCCGCACAGGACAGTTGGCTACATGTACACGGCGTACAGAAGCCAATTTAGGGGAAAGACGCTGGTCCCGACCAATCGCGAGATGGCGAAATTCCGAGCAGGAGTGACGGGGAACGTCACCTTCTTTTTCCAGCTCTACGACGGCCCCGACTTCGGCTGTCCCCCGTATCAGCATTCATGTGGACACACTCCAATTTCGAATCCTGAGCTTGAAAAGGCATGGTCGCCACGGTCGGGATTGGTCGGCATGCTCGATCTGACCACTGCATCTCCCACCTTGATTCGGGAGAGAGTCCTCGCGCTCTGTCGCGAAAGTCCTTCTCTACATCGCATCAGTCTCTACGCGGGGGCTAACGGATCGCCAAACGTCCTAGGGGGCGCGCGGATGAAAGCAGTCGAGAGCGCGATGAATCGTTGCGTGCCGAAGTCCTGAGAAGCCGTTTCGCTGGCCGATTGGGCACTCCGTTGACCGGTATGGGAGCCGAACCGATAATGACACCGCGGAAGGCACCGCTCTATCTACACCTCCGCATCGATGGCGGCGATAAAGGCCCGGACGTCATCTGCCGCGTCGTCGACGTCGGCAACCGGAAACTGCATCTCCCCCGCCAACGCACGGTAGGGTTCGGCCCAGGATTCCGGCACGCTCAGCTGCGGCGGCCAGCCGTGTTTCCTGGGCATCTCCTCCTCCCCCACCCGGTCCAAGGCTCCGAGCAAGACCATGACCGAAACCCATCGCCTGACCCGGTCGGGGGCGACGCCGGTCAACTCGGCGTAGTGCCCGATCAGTCGCTCAAGATGGCCTCTTGCGGCCGGCGGGCCGTCGGGGCGGCGGTTGGGGTCCTGCTCGGGGAGGATCGGCGCCCTCATCGAACCGCGGCCGAGTCGCCCTCGATCAGCTCTTCATGGAGCCCAGCGGCCTCGGCACTCTTCAGCAGCCCACGCCGGCGCCCATCCTCGATCGCCGCCCGAATCAAGGCCGGGCCGAGATGCGCCTCGTGTCCTTGGCGGATCGCCTTGGCCGCAGTGACGATCGGGGGCATTTTGCACCTTTTTATCCAAAGCTGTAGCGGCGCCAGACGAGTAACTGGCTCGCGCATCACCAACCGCCCGCTGCTTGAGAGGTCGAGCGGCACTCGTTGATGGCGCTGTGGATATGCAGCGATATGCGGTGATTCGGGCGCTCGTGCGCCTGAGGCAGCGCGGGTTCGATTCCGGCAGGCGCCTTCTAGGTAACCCGAGGCTCGTACCGCATCGCAACTGCCCCTGAGCCGAACTCCTGCCGGCCCACGAGCCTCAAGTCGACACGCTTCGATAGCCCCGCGAACAACGTCGGCCCGTGGCCCACCAGCCTGGGCTGCACTACGAACTCGTACTCATCGATCAACCCCAGCTCCGCCAACGCCAGCGGAAGCTTTACGCCTCCCACGAGCAGTCCCTTGCCCGACTCCTGCTTCAGCTTCTGAACGGCTTTTCCCAGATCCCCGCGGACGAGCTCTGCATTCCAATCGACCCGGTCCAGAGTGCTCGACACGACGTACTTCTTCGCTGCGTCGATCGTCCGGCCGAAAGGCGCCATCCAATCAGGCATCGCTTCCGCCTGCCCCGGCGGCCGCCAGGCTGACTCCATCATCTCGTAGGTCACCCGGCCGAAGAGGAGAGCATCGGCCTGGCCGAGGATCTCCGTCGCGTGACGATGTGTCTCTTCGTCCGGGGAAATCGCACGGTGATCGCAGCATCCGTCCAAAGTGACGTTGATGGAATACCGAAGAGGCCCCACTGCGTAAACATACTTCCGGTCGAACGTCGGCCGCCCTTCGGTCGCGGCGCCGCCCGAAAGGGCCTGTCGGGCGCTTACCGCGTGCGAGCAATACGATGGAGCGATGGTCCGGGCCGGGCGAATCGTTCTCTTGGCGGTGGGGGCCGCGATGCTCTTCGCTGCGTCGGCGAGCGGGCAGAGCGCCGACCAGAAGCGGGCGTCGGTCGATCCCTACTGGCTCGGGCCCTTCTTCGCCGGCTTGCAGGCGAGCGAAGAACGCGATAGCGCCGTCCCCGAATTCGTCTACGGGGAGTGCATCCCCGTAGGCGAGGGCGGATGCCCGTGGCCGGCCAGAGTCGAGACGTCAACCACCTGTGCCGTCAACCCGATCGCCCATGAAACGCCTTTTGCCCCAGTCTCCCTCCTCCGTGGCGGTGGGCTGATGACCGAAGACGAGCGGGCCTATGTGAGCACCGGCGACCGGACGTTCACCGTCGAAACCGGCGAACCCGAGCTGAGGAGCGCGGCGCTGCGCGAAGCCCGCCGCCGTTCGCAGCCTGCACCGGAACCGCTGCCACCGCCGGTGTACCCGATCACGGTCCTGCGAGAGCTGAAGCGGGTGACCGCGGCGGCGGAACGGCTGCGCGGGGTCAAGGCGATTGCCAGAGAAACCGAATTGAGCCCGGAACAGGTGAGGTACCGGCTGCGAGTCGCCGAACTGCTCGGGCCGGAGGCGCTCGCCGGCGTGCCAGCGCCGACGATGTCGACTGCGAGGGTGAAGCGTCTGATCCAGCTGGCCATCCTCGTCCGCCTGTACCCCACCCGAACCGCCGAAAAAAACGGAATGACGGTGGCCGAGCTGCGAAAGCTGGTCAGCCGCGTGCGCGGCCTCACGGGGTTCTGCTAGTCAGAACTGGTATTCGGGACGGAGGGTCACCCTGAAGCCTGGGCCGCCAGTGTCGATCGGATTGGCCCCGAGCAGCGGCACCCGGATCGTGCTTCGCCACAGCCCTCGGCCGCCGGCACGGGCCGCAAAGCTCGCGTGTCCGCTGAAAGGGGCCGATGGGCGCAACGCTGCCGTGCCTGCCGCGTGGTCGAAGTCGAAGGCCGAGGCCGGGCCACGGACCTCGGTCGCGCGCCAGATATCCATACCTTCGCGGATTTCGATCTTGGCACCCAAGAAGATGCTTTTCCCGCCGCTGTGGCGATGGGCGACGCCGGCAACGAAGTAGGACGAGAAACCGCGACGCACTGCCGCCAACGTCGCCGATTCCCCTTCCCCCCTCTCGTCTCGGGAGGTGGCCTCCGACAGGCGCGAAACACGGGCAAAGGGGTCCATCGCGTCGGCTTCGGGGCACTCCCATCGGGAGATCACCCTCATGGACCCGGTCGCCTGCGGCCCTTCGATCCGCACGAATTCCCGCTCGCCGGTGAATTCGATCGTCCCGGTGAAGACGCCTTCGCGCAGGGTCCGCGGCGCTCCCATGCAGCCGTCCCCCGGCTCGGTCGAGTTCAGCGTCTTGGTCGGGGTGAAGGCGACGTCGATCAGACCGAGTTGCCCGAAGCGCGCTTTCAGCGCGCTTTCGGTTGTTTCGCCGGGCACTTTGTAGGTAGCGATCTGACCCTCTTTCCGCAGCATGAGGGTGACGGTCCCGTCTTCGGAGTTTTCGAGGTGCGCGTGCAGGCCATTGCTCGCCTTCAGCTCGAGCTTGACCAGAACGGCGATTCCCTGTTCCGGGCTCGCGCCCGATGCCACTCCGGTCAGAACCGCCAACAGCGCAGTCGCGACCGCAATCACCGGGAGCAGCAAGAAGACACGACGCACGACCACAGGGTATGCGGAATTAGTGCAACACGGAACCGCCGCCGATCGCCGCGCATCCGGGCCATTCCAGGCACTAATGCGCATTAGCGCCTGGAATAACGACGATATGCGGGGATGGTTCCATTTGGTTCCGGCGACCCGCACCGAACCCCGACCCACCCACATGCAGGCAATTCGCGAAAAAGCGGCTGATGGGATTCGAACCCACGACCTTCTGCATGGCAATTAGCCCCATCTCCGAGACCAGCGGGCAATCAATATGGCCGCTTGCAGGGATTTCGTAGCGGCCCGGCAGACGGCCGCGATCAGTAATACGCGCGGATATGCGCCGATATGCAGCGTTTGGGAACTTCGGCGCAGGAGTGCCCGAAACTTGCCGGCCAGGTTCCAATGGCTGCGCTGGGCCGTGAATCCGCCTCCACGCCGGAAAGCCGGGGGCAGATGTTCGCTGCCCCCAGCCTCCTGGCTCATCGACCGATCTGCCGGGCGATGAATTCAACGACCGTAATCACCGCCGCCGCAGCCATCAGACAGCGCAGCGTGAACTGGCGCATGCGAGCTCCTTGTTTCCCGCACGCCTATGGGCTCAATCATGCCGTCTCTGCGGTCTAGGACTTCGATCATCTGCCGGGATGGCGCGCATTTCGCCCGGCGGCCTCTTCCATCTTGCCCTGAAGGTAGCGCTTTGCTCGACCTGTCGTACACAAACGTGAGCGGCACTCAAGGTTCGGGTGGCTGGGAGGCCCCTTTCGCTTCGTCCAACGCCTTCGCGTAGTCCTCCTCGGAGAGCGCGATGACCATCACGGGCAGTGCGTCGACATCCAGCCCGTAGACGAACTTCCAGCCCCTCTCCGTGTGGGCAAAGTGCATTTTTGCGAGTCGATCTGGCTCTGCCGTCGCGCGAGCGTAAACCTCTGCGATCGGCAATAGCTGCGAGCCGGCGTCGAGAAAAGCCTCAAGCTCGCCCTTGAGGACCCGAGTGCTGCCCTCGACCTCAATCATGCCGCCGTCTGAGCGCGAAATCTGGAGCGTGAACATGGTGATCGGCGGGCGATCACGGGGCTCACGGCGCTCCACCGCTTCCACCGTCTTGGCTTTGAATGCATGGTAGCTACTGGCCAACTCATCGCCGACCGCCTCCCCGAGCATCTCGCCCAGCTTGGTGAAGAAACCCTTCGAGAACCACCAGGCGGCTGCGGTCGGCGTCCCGAGGCCAATGACAAGTAGGGCGTCGGGAAGGACGGAGAAGCGCATCGCGTTGTCGAAGACCTCGATTGCGCCAGCTCCCGTCGCTGACTCACGTATTGCCTCGATGTCCTCATGCCGGTAAGACCGAGGATCGACAGCCAGCCCAAGTGGGCCGCCCTCCCCTACCCGGAATCCCGGCAGCCGGGCGATCTCCTCTTCAAGCCCTCTGGCCGACTTGAGGACGGCGGACACAGCTTCATCAAAGAGTTCCGTCTCCGTCTCAAGTGCCACCTCTCCATCGGGCAGCTCGATGAGCTTAGGCTTGACCATGCGACCTACGGGGGGACGCGTCGGGTCGTGTTCGACATTCACGGGCTTTGGAGAGGCTTCTATCTGCTCAAGCATCCCTTCGACGGCCTCGCGGGTAATCGTGTACTCGCCGTGAGTGCCGCTACGGATGATCTGCCCGCGCAGCCTCTTGATTTCCCGTTGCATCTCTTCCGCCACACGATCGATATTAGGTCTGCAGCCCGACAGAGAAGCCATAACGTGCCCCTGTTGAGCTTCTCCGATTCATACCTTGGGCAGCTGCGAAAGCGGATCGGCAGCGAGCTGGTCCTGATGCCGGGGGCGATGATCGCCTTGCGGCGTCCGGCCGATGGCCTGGTGCTCTTCACGCGCCGAGCTGATGATGGAACGTGGTGCCTCCCCGCTGGGGCGGCTGAGCCTGGGGGCAGCTTCGCCGCCACCGCGATCGGCGAGCTGGCGGAGGAGGCCGGCGTCACCGTGGAGGAGGACGACCTCATCCCATTCGCGACGCTCTCTGAGGCTGGGCTGCACACGATCATCTATCCGAACGGAGACGAAACCCACTGCTTCGCCGTCTGCTTCCTGGCCGAACGGTGGCGCGGCGATCCCCATCCGGACGGTGAGGAGACGACGAGGATCGAGTTCGCTGACCCGGCGAACCCACCTTCGCCAATACACGGCCCGACCGCTCATGCTCTTGAGCTGCTGAACGCCTACCTCCTCGCGGGTCGGTTCCAGCTTCGGTAGCGATCAGCCACCGCCTCAGGCTGCAGCCATATTGCTTGAGCCGACGCTGCGGGGTCTCAGGGCAATTACCATTGGTACATGTCGAGGGTTGAGCGGGAGCCTGAACGCGGCCGAGCGGCTGCAGCCAAGTTGAAGGCGCTCGGCGCGAAGAGAATCCTCATCAAGGCAGCCGAGCAGGGTTACATCACGCAGCTCGCATGCAAGATGCCCGAGTGTTTCTGCCCCGAGGAGCTTGGAGGCGCGTGCTACTTCGAGCCGGTAACCCCCGAGTTGAGCGACTGGATGCCTACCCACGAGCACTTCCCGCTCTCCAAGAGAGAGGGCGGCAAGGAAACGGTGGACAACGCCATCCTGGCGCACCGCCTCTGTAATCGCATCGACTACTCGATACGTGTCGGCCGTTCGTACGCGAGCGATCTCAAGAGGATTAGAAAGGCCCGTGAGGACGCGATCCGCGCCTCAACAACGACGGACCGGACGCCGTAACGCGAATCTAGGCGGGCTAATCGCTCGGGGGAACATTCCCGAACGCTGGCTCAGACGCGAGTCAGGAATGCCCTACACAGACCGATCCTGCGGTAGCGGGCGCCTCGCCTTCTGTCCGTTTGCTGACGTTCGTCATGGGCACCTGATCCGCTCCTGGTCTCCAGGACCTGCAAGCCGTCCCGGGCGTCAGTCGTGGTCCCACCGCATCGGCGATCCTGCGAGATGCGCAAGGATCTGTAGTGATCGGAAGAATGGCTCCGGCGTCGCCTTCGTTCCCTTCTTCGCCTGCTTGAAGAGCACCGCAACGCGGTCCGCATACTCGGCATTGACGATGAAGGCCACCTCCGTCTCCTTGGTCGTCAGCTCGTCGCAGATCGCGGGGAAGTGTGCGCTCAAGGTCGGGCCAGCCTTTGGAGACCACCACTCGAATCGCTTTTCTTGGCCCGGAAACATCCGGTCGCCGAACGCGACTGCACGCTGCACCTTTTGACGGACCTTGGTCAAGGTGCCCGCCATCCCGGCGCTGCCGTAGGAGATCCCATCGAGATGGG
Source organism: uncultured Solirubrobacterales bacterium (assembly GCA_963718775.1). Classification (GTDB taxonomy): domain Bacteria; phylum Actinomycetota; class Thermoleophilia; order Solirubrobacterales; family 70-9; genus VRUE01. The sequence goes on from OY970377.1 coordinate 416,817, forward strand.
TGGCAACCTCGCATAGCCACACTCGCCGCTGATCGACTTGAAAGCCGATTACGTCGATCTCACCTTGCCCTTCGGTTTGGGTGCCATAGACGACGAAGTCGCACTCCTCTCCGTATCGGAGATAGGCGCCAACGAGGCTCTCTCCCATGTCGAGTGGACTTGCCACGCTAGAGGCCCTCTCCGGTCGCCGCGATCTCCGTGAACCGGCAAAGCGCATTCACGAGTCGCATTTGCTCGATCGAGGCGGCGTGGATATCGAGTAGTCGCGGACTGCAAACGAGAACCGCGAGGCAGCGGGCGCGCGAGATCGCAACGTTGAGGCGGTTGCGGCTGAAGAGGAACTCGACGTTGCGGGGGATCTCCTCGCCGCTGGAGGTCGCCATCGAAAAGAAGGCGACCTGGGCCTGCTGGCCTTGGAACTTGTCGACGGTACCGACACGGACGCCAGGGGGAAGCCGGTCGTTGAGGCAGCGGACCTGCGCGTTGTACGGCGCGAGGACGAGAATGTCCTCGGGCCGCAGCGGATGCTCTTCACCATCGCAGTCGGTGTAGGTGGCGCCCAAGAGGAGCGGTTCGATTACCGCCGCGATCGCGTCTGCCTCCTCCGATGAGGACTGCGATCGTCCCTCGTGCTCGACCGACAACCAACGCAAGCCAGTCCCGGTCAACTCTCCCGGCGCCTCGACACACTGCAGCTCCCGACCCGGCGCAGAACGAAGGCGCCCGTCATACATCAACTCGGAGACGAAGCTGCAGACCTCGGGATGGAGACGGAAGGTCTGCTCGAGAAAGACGCCGTGGGCGGGGTCGATCGTCTGCGATTCGCCAAGCAGATGCTCCAGCACCGACAGGGATGAGCTCTCCGGATGCGCTGCCTGGGCGACCTGCGGAAGCTGCTGCGGGTCACCGAGGAGAACCACATTCTGCGCGGCCGTCGCGAGCGCCAGCGCATCGGCGAGCGAGATCTGCCCGGCCTCGTCGACGAAGAGGAAGTCGAGCGGCGCCGTGTCTTCGCGGCAGTAGTGCCAGGCGGTGCCGGCGGTGAGGCTCGCCTCAGGGTCGTTGAGCTCCCCGTTGTCGTCGACCGACTCGATCAGACCGTGTGGCGAGTCGTACTCGGAATCTGGATTGTCCGAGCACTTCTTGAGTCCCCTGAACACGGCTCCCTGATCGTGGGCCACCTCCTCCACCTCGTCGAGCAGGTTGTGGATCACCTTGTGGCTGGAGGAGGTCACGCCGACCCGCGCTCCCCGGCCGATCAAGTCGACGATGAGGCGCGCGCCCGTCCAGGTCTTGCCTGATCCCGGCGGGCCTTGGATGAAGAGGTGGCTGCCGTCAAGGGATGCGACGATCTCCTTTAGCTCCTCGATCTCCATTCCGTGGCGATCGATTGCATCTCCCGGCTCGCGACCGGAGACGCGCGGCGGGTCACGACGAAGGATGCGGCGAGCGGCCGCGAAAGGAGCATTGGGAGCGGGGTCGCCGGGATCCTCGATGACTGCAGCGGCAAGCCGGCGCAACGCTCCCTGCTGCTCGGGCGTCGAGTAGGGCCGCCGGGGATCAGCGCCTGTGGGAACGCACGCTTTTGCAGCGTCGGCCCGCGCTTCAGCTCGAGCCAGCCCTGCTCGACATCGAGCGCCACAATCGAGCCGGGGTTGCCGCCGTCGACGGGGTCGACGGCGTCGGAGCCGGCCCCCATCTTCGTCTCTTGCGGCGGGAAGGTCAGCCGCTCGACCAATGACTTTTTCTCCTGCCTGGGCGGCGTGGCCTCATCGTGCACGAGAAGCGAGATGCAGTCGGCATCATCCTTCAGAACCTCGGAACTTGCTTCCATCCGCTCGAAGAGCGCCCACCAGACCGGCCGCGCCTCTCGGTGGTGGTACTCGAGCAGCTGCGCCATCTGAAACCGTGCTCGCTGGGCCTGGTCACCGAAGGTCGGATCATCGGGGACGCCCTCCACCAGCGCCCGCATCAGGGCTTCGTTCTCCTCGCGGATCGCCAGCGCTTTTTCGCTGGGCTCCTGGTGCTCGGCCTCGAACCACGCAATCCACTGGGCCTCCTCCCAGCCGTCGAACTCCTGTACGGCCTCCTCACGCAAACCGATGAGCCAGTCGCGGAGCTTCAGGGTCGAGATGCAGTCGTCGCGGTTGTAGTCGGCGATCTCCTCGAGGATCGTCGGGTCGTCCTCCTCCAACCAGCGCTCGAACATCACAACTGAGTCGCCACCATCAGTTACCGCCGTGTCACGCGCATCCATGTAGAAGGCCTCGACCTTCTTGATCGAGTAGCTCGGCTGGGAGATCAGCATCGCCTCGCGCACGACCTTGAAGAGGTCGACGAAGACCTCGTCGCGCAGAAGCTGGTCGAGCTCCTCCTCGCGCGTGCCGTGGGCGCCGGCGATGCGCTTGAGCGCCGTCACCTCGTAGTGGTTGTAGTGGTAGATGTGGAGGTCGGGGAACGCCTTGCGGCGCTCGGTAACGAGGTCGATGAACTCCTCCAGTGCCCGCTTCTCCTCGGCTCGGTCCCGGCCCCAGATGGCCGTGAACTCATACTTCTCGCCATCCGCCGTCACGAAGCCAAAGAGGTACTCCAACCCGCCGTCATCGAAGAGCGGATCACCCTCCATGTCGAAAAAGACATCGCCCTCTGAGGGTCGTGGCATCCGTGCGAATCCCCTGCCCTCTTCTGGCGCGCGCAGCTCGTAGCTGTGCTCGCCGCTCTCACGGGCCGCGAGCTGGAGGCTCGCCTGCTCGTGGAGGCGCGACAGCACTTCAGCGTCGATGCTCTGAACCGCCAGGTGCTCGGCGCTGCCGAGGGCGGCGAGAGTTTCGATGCCCGCTCCTTGGAGCAACTCGCGCTGGCGTGCGCTGATGTTTGCGACCAGGCTGAGGTGATCGTCCCTCTCCCACTTCTCGTCGCAGACGGCGCGCCAGCGGCATACCGCGCAATGCGCGACGGGCTCGGGGTAGGTGCTCCGGCCACCGTCGGTGAGCGCTGCGAGGAACGCCGTGCGGACCCGGCGGAAGTAGGCGGAGAACTCGGCGAGGCGAAACGTGCGCTGCTCCTCGTTTCCAAGGACTACGTGGATGCGTTCGGGCTCGACGCCCTGGGCTGCCGCCAGCAGCTCGCTGTAGAAGCAGAGCTGGAGGACGAAGTAGGGCTTGGCGCGACGGGCGAGCTTGGTGTCGGCGACCTCGTAGCTGAAGTCCCCCAGCTCCGAAGGGCGGTCGACCCGGAAAAGGAAGTCGGCGTGGCCACGCAATCCGTCCCTGAGGAAGGTCGCCTGATAGACGACCTCGGCGCCGCCGCGCAACGCCTCTTCGGTGCGAGCGACAGCATCGAGCAGAGTGGCCTCCGAGCCGTCTGCTTCCGGGATCTCGGCGACCCGCAAACCGTCGGCCTTCAGCGAATCTAGGTACCGCCGCTCGAACTCGTCGCCCTTGCGGGCCAGCAGCTCCGCGTCGGCCCCTCGCTCAGGCTTTGCCTCAAACTCGCCTCGTGCCCTGGCAAGGTCAAGAGTCGTCAGATGGGGACAGGCGAGGAAGTTGTTGAGGTCGCTCGCCGACAGAATCAGCTGTTTGTCGAGCAGCTGCACGCCTACCTCACACGGCGCATCGTCCGTACCCCGCAGGGCTTGGCAGCAACCAAACCCGGGCACGCACTGCACTTGAAGTGAAGGGCACCATTGCAGTGAACATATCGTCAGTCCCCCATAATCCGCAGGCCGAGGACGCTCCTCTTGACGCCGATCTCGGTCGAGACAACTCGTTCCCGTCGCTCGGGCTACGCTGCCGCGGCAAGGGTCGAGCCGACGTCAACCGATTCCAGCTCGGACCTCACCGCCTGACCGAGAACCGCCGCGAGTGCTGGCGGCACAGCATCGCCGACGACTCGATAGCCGTTCACAAAAGTGCGATCAAAGACGTACCAGTCAGGAAACGTCTGAATCCGCGCCGCCTCGCGCACAGTTATCTGTCGGTGCTCGCTCGGATGGATCGACTGATGTGAGCTATTGCGCTGACCTGAACCGTTTGCCTTCAGCTTGCCCTGCGCGCGAATCGTCTTAGCAGGCGCATCCCAGCGCAAGCGATCACGCTTGTACCGAGGATTTCGCTTTCCCGGTGCGGTTTCCTTGAAGCTCTCGAGCACAGGATCGGAATAACGGCGAGCAACATGGTTTGGAACTGTTGGCTCCGTTCCGTAGTCAGCGGCTGGTGGAAGATCGCCAATCGCGTCACGAGTAGTGGCCCAGGGCTTCAAAATGCCAGCGTCTCCGAGCAACCCGATCCTTGAGGGATCTCCATGCGTCGCCAGGGGAAAGGTCGGGGCCTCCGTGCCGCGAATGCCGAGCACAAAAAGCCGATGGCGATGCTGAGGGACGCCGTAATCCGCAGCATCGACCACGCTCCAGGTGATCGAGTAGCCCGGAGCGGCAAGCGCGTCCACAATGCTGCGAAAGGCACCGCCAGCCTCACCATCTTCTCCCGCGGCGGACAACAAACCCTTGACGTTCTCGAAGATGAACGCTGCCGGCGAAATCTCTTCAAGCACACGAACGTACTCAAGATAAAGTCGGCCAACCTCGGACTGCAGGCCCTTCCGGCCGCCTGCAACCGAGAAGCTGACGCAGGGTGGACCGCCTACCAGCAGAGCCGCCTCGCCGACTTCAAGTCCCGCTGACGACAAGATCTCCGCTGAAGACACGTCGCGGATATCGCGTTCGAGGATCTCGCAGCCCTGGAGGAACCGATGATCTGGCGAAATCGAATGTCGGAGGTCCTGATTTCTCCGCAACGCCTCGCAGGCATAGGGCTCAAGCTCCACCGCAACCTTCGTCTGAAAGCCTGACGATGCGACTCCAAGGTCCAGCCCTCCGCAACCGGAGAAGAGCGAGACGGTCGGCAGTGTTTGCAGATTCACGTCGAGCATTGTATACAACTGAATGTAGACATATAGTCACGAATAGCTTGGAGTTCCGCTCCCGTGGCGCCTAATTCTGAATCAGCCTTCGGTCGGATTGTTCGTCGCCGCCGAAAAGCTCTGGGCCTCTCCCAGGAAGCCCTTGCGGCTGAGGCCGATCTCCATCGCACTTTCGTCTCGATGATTGAGCGAGGGGAGAGGCGTCCATCCCTGGAGGTAGTTCGCAAGCTCGCATCCGGGCTAGACACGTCAGCGGCCGATCTGGTCGCTGAGCTCGAGAGAGAAGCGCCACGGTGACCGGGCGAAAGCGACCCAGTCGTCCCCCAAGCAACTATGTCGCCGAGTGGTTCGGGCACATAGTCTGGCCCCCTGAGCAGATTGACGCCAGCCAGGAGGCGGTCCGCGATCAGGTGGAGGAGCGCTGTCCGTTCCTTTCAAGCGCCACGGCCTCCGACGTTCCCTGCATCAAGAAAATAAGCGCCGGCCCCTATCGGAGCGGCTTCTGCACCGCCAGCAGTCCCAGCACGGGCGTGCGAGAGGACTGGCTGGCATGCCCCGCCAGGGTTTTTGATCAGCACTTCGCACTGATCCGCTCAGCGATCATTCACCTCTTTGAGGTTCCAAAGGGTGTGGAGTTTGACGCCTACCCATTGACGCGCTTTGAGGATCCTGCGGTTCAAGCTCGGGTTCGTGAACTCGACGGCGGCAACGGTCCTCACCGTGTGTTCGCCTTTGCATCAAACCCTCCCCTGCTCGGCGGAGAGATCGACATCCCGGAGACCGCCAGTTCACCTGGCAACAAGGTCGATGTCTCGATCTTCGAGATTCTACGAGTCGAAAACGAGAAGCCAGTGCTCGGACGCTTCGCCATATTCGAGATTCAGACGGCTGATTTCCACGGCAGCCCCTTGCACGCAATCGGCGAGCTTCGGAGCCTCGGTCCGCCGACCGAGGATCGCGACTACCACGATGCGATAGCGGCAAATCCAGAGCTGCTTGGCAAGCGAGTCGAGGGACCAAACAAGGCGAACATCTTCAAGCGAACGATCTACCAGATGATTTTGAAGATTCAGATGGCCAAGGACCCCGGTTGCGCTGGATTCTGCGTTGTCTTGCCCGAGCCTGTCTGGCGTAGCTGGGAGCGGCACCTTGGCAGTCCGGCCCTGGTCGCTGACCCCGACCGACCTGGAGTCCTCCGCATGACGGCCCCAAGCGAGTCCCGGCACGTCGAGCCTCTGGTCGAGAAAGAGCCTGCCTGGATTCTTGTCTTCAAGATAGATCGGGAGTCAGCCGAGACGCCGCGCCCACTCGCGATCGTCAAGCAGATCGCGACCGATTCCCACGCTCTGCTGCATCACGCCTTCGAGGAAGCTCCCCGCCATGCGATTGCTGAGGGTGCCCTCGAGCGATTCAGCTCCGCGTTCGAGCGCCGGCTCGGCGCGTACTGGAAGCGGAGCTGATCGAGTGCCGAGGTTTCAATCGGCGAGCTCAGCTGGCCTCGGCACCCCGGCTCTAGTGCCGGCCCCGGGGCGTTCTAGCGCCGCCGGGGCACTTTGCTTATGTCGGCGCGGCGACCGTAGCTCCGCCCTTGGCGCAAAGCGAGGCGGAATCGGGCGGAAACGCCGCTAATCGCCGCGTATCGGCGTCATTTTGGGCACTAGTGCCCAAAATGGAGGCGATAGGAGGGGATGGTTCCATTTCCCCTTTGCGCCTCCAGAAACGACGAAATCCCGCCCTAGAGCGAGATTTCGTTCGAAGCGGCTGATGGGATTCGAACCCACGACCTTCTGCATGGCAAGCAGACGCTCTAGCCAGCTGAGCTACAGCCGCACGGGGGCGAATTCTAGCCTTATGGGCGGTGCCTTGGAGGCTCATACTTATTATTTGGTAGGGTTGTCGCAACCCGGAGGACGGTCGCCGGGTCAGCGAGACAACTGGAGGATCAAGCAAATGACCACGTTCACAGTCCTCGTTTCGTTTCGCGTCGGCGCTCGTAGGCTCGGCGGTCCCTCCCTCCGTCGCCATGACTTGAGCACCCTCCGACCCGGCGACCGTTCCTCTCGGTTCTGGCTAGAGCGCTGACTCGGCGAGAAGCGCCTGGAGATCGAGCGGGCGCGTGTACATCTCGACCTTCTGGCCCGGCTGCGGCTCGCGGCCACTGCTCCTCGGGCCGGTCCCAGTAGAGCTCGATCCCGTTGCCGTCGGGGTCGTCGAGGTAGAGCGCCTCGCTGACGCCGTGGTCGGAGGCGCCGCTGAGCGGGACCCCGGCCGCGACCAGGCGCCGCAGCGCGTCGGCGAGGGCGCGCGCGGGTCGGGTAGCGGATCGCGACGTGGAAGAGGCCGGTCGTGCCCGGCGGCGGCGGCGAGCCGCCCTTCGAGTGCCAGGTGTTGAGGCCGATGTGGTGGTGGTAGCCGCCGGCCGAGACGAAGGCGGCCTCGTCGCCGAAGCGCTGCTGCAGCTCGAAGCCGAGCACGCCGCAGTAGAAGTCGAGCGCGCGGTCGATGTCGGCGACCTTGAGGTGGACGTGGCCGATGTCGACGCCGGGGTCGATCGGCTCGGCGTCCTCAGCCATCGAGCGCCTCGTTGACGAGGCGGTCGGCCTCGGCGTTGTGCTCGCGGCGGACGTGGCGGATCGACCAGCGCTCGAAGTCGCGCAGGGCCCGCTTCACCTCGGCGTGCAGCTCGCGCATCGTCGCGTCCTTGACCTTGTACTCGCCCTTGACCTGCTTGACGATCAGCTCCGAGTCGCCGACCAGCTCCAGCTCGGTGGCGCCGAGCGCCGCCGCGCTCTCGATCCCCAGCAGCAGCGCCTTGTACTCGGCGACGTTGTTGGTCGCCCGGCCGATCCGCTCGCCGCGCTCCTCGAGCACCTCGCCGCCGGGCTCCTGGACGACGGCGGCGATCGCCGCCGGGCCGGGGTTGCCGCGGGCGCCGCCGTCGACGTTGACGACCAGCTTCTCGAGCTGCTCAGGGCCATCGGGCGCTCCACGCGCTGCGCCACCGGCGGGCGCCGAGGACGAGCTGGCCGCCCTCTGCGGCGCTGGCGTTCCACTGGCCGGGCGGAGCGGTCGAGCTGCTCGACCTCGTTGCCCTTGTCGATCTGGAAGACCGGGCGCAGCTCGTCGCCGAGGTCGACGCCCCACTGGTACCAGGAGAGCTCCCAGGCGACCGTGATCCGCACCTCGCTGGGCGAGCCGGCGGCGGCGCCGACCGAGACCCAGGGCTTGCCCAGGGTGCGCATCAGCCCGGCGACGGTGCGGGCGGCCTCGCTCGCGTTGAAGCGGTCGACGGCGCGCTCGAGGCGGCTGCCGCGGGGCCTCGCGAGCCTCCGGTTCACGCTTGCCGACGTTGGCCCCGGGCGCCGCCGGATCGACCCAGCCCAGCTGCTCGGCCCGCCCCCGGCAGAGCTCGCAGACCATCCGCGGCCCATCCTTCGGGCTCATGTAGGTGCGGGTCCGCTCCCCAGCCAGAATCGTCCGCCCGCAGATGCCACAGCTCTCGTCGGGGCTCACAACCCCAACTTAGATGATCCGCCGGTACGCCCGAATCACCCTGCGGCGACAACTTTCTGGGCGAGGTGCGCGGGCACCTCCTCGTAGCGCTCGAACTCGATCTCGAAGTCGGCGCGACCGCCGCTGATCGAGCGCAGGTCGGGCGCGTAGTCGAGCACCTCGGCCATCGGCACCTCGGCCCTGACCTCGGTCGCCGCGCCCTTCGGCTCCATCCCCAGCGGGTGGCCGCGGCGCGAGTTGAGGTCGCCGATCACGTCGCCGACGACGTCGTCGGGGCAGCTGACAGTGAGCCGCACGATCGGCTCGAGCAGGACCGGGTCGGCCTCCTCCATCGCCTGCTTGAAGGCCATCGAGCCGGCGATCTTGAAGGCCATCTCCGAGGAGTCGACGTCGTGGTGCTTGCCGTCGACGAGCCGCACCCGCACGTCCTTGACCGGGTAGCCGGCGACGGTGCCGTGCTCCATCGCCTCTACGACCCCCTTCTCGACCGCCGGGATGAAGCCGCCCGGGATCGCCGCGCCCTTGATCTTGTTGACGAACTCGAGCCCGGCGCCGTCCTCGGCCGGCTCGATCTCGATCTTGCAGTCGGCGAACTGGCCGCGCCCGCCGGACTGCTTCTTGTAGCGGGCGTGGGCGCTGGCCGGGCGGCGGATCGACTCCTGGTAGGGGACGCGCGGCGGGTGCAGCTCGATCTCGACCCCGAAGCGGCGCTTCATCCGCGCGACGATCACCTCGACGTGGATCTGGGTGAGGCCGGCGATGATCTGCTCGCCGGTCTGCGCGTCGCGGTGGACGTCGAGGGTCGGGTCCTCCTCGGTCAGCCGGCGCACCGCCGCGGCGGCCTTGTCCTCGTCGCCCTTCGACCTCGTCTCGTAGGCGAAGGCCATCACCGGCGCGGGCAGGTCGAGCGGCGCGAAGGCGACCTCCTCCTGGCCGTCGCAGAGCACGTCGCCGGCGCGCGTCTCCTTCAGCTTGGCGACGCGCCGATGTCGCCGGCGCCGAGCTCGGCGACCGGCTTCAGCTCCTTGCCGAGCGGCTGGCCGAGCTGGCCGATCCGCTCCTTCTGGCCGCGGCTGGCGTTGACCACGTGGGAGTCGGAGCGGAGCGTGCCGCGGTAGACGCGGAAGAGGTTGATCCGGCCGGTGTAGGGGTCGGCGAGGGTCTTGAAGACGTAGGCGACCAGCGGGCCGTCCTCGTCGGGCTCGATCTCGATCGCCTCGCCCTCGCCGTCGCTCGCCGCCACAGCGCCGCGCATCGCCGGCGAGGGCAGGTCCTCGACCAGCGCCTCGAGCAGGCGGTCGGTGCCGAGGTTGCGCGTCGCCACGCCGCAGGTGACCGGGAAGACTCGCCCCGCCGTGACGCCCTGCTTCAGCAGCCGTGACGATCTCGTCGTGGTCGATCTCCTCGCCCTCGAGGTAGCGCTCCATCAGCTCGTCGGAGTTCTCCGCCACCTCGTCCATCAGCTTCTCGCGGTACTCCTCGGCCTGGTCGCGCAGCTCCTCGGGGATCTCGACCTCCTCCGCCGCGCCGCGGCCCCGCCTCCTCGTAGACGAAGGCCTTCATGTCGATCAGGTCGATCACGCCGCGCACCTCGTGCTCGGCGCCGATCGGGATCTCGGTGGCGACGACGTGCGGGCCGAAGGCCGCCTTGAGCGAGTCGAGCGCGCGGAAGAAGTCGGCTCGCTCGCGGTCGAGCATGTTGACGAAGACGAGCCGCGCCAGCCCCTCGGCGTCGGCCCGCCGCCAGAGCCGCTCGGTGTGGACCTCGACGCCCATCACGCCGTTGACGACGACGACGGCGGCGTCGGCGACCCGCAGCGCGGCGATCGCGTCGGCGACGAAGCTCGGCTCGCCGGGCGTGTCGATCAGGTTGATCTCGCGCCCGTCGTGCTCGAAGCAGGCGAGGGCGACGTCGATCGACATCTGCCGCTCCTGCTCGTCGGGCTCGTGGTCGGAGACGGTCGAGCCCTCGGCCACCGTGCCCAGCCGGTTGACCGCGCCGGCCTCGAACAGCATCGCCTCGTGCAGGCTCGTCTTGCCGCAGCCCCGGTGCCCGATCAGGGCGACATTGCGAATCCGGTCTGCGGCCTTATGAGGCACGCACTGAAGGTACACCCAGCAAGGCGCAGCTCAAACCGTCTTTAGTGATCGTCGCCGGGCTGCAGGCCGGACTTCAGCCGCATCACTGCCTTGGTGTGCAGCTGCGAGACGCGCGACTCGGTGACGCCGAGGACCTCGCCGATCTCACGCAGGGTGAGGTTCTCGTAGTAGTAGAGGGCGACGACGAGCTGCTCGCGCTCGGGCAGCGAGGCGATCGCCTCGGTGAGGCGGTCCTTGATCTCGCTGCTGTCGAGCGATTCCTGCGGGTCGTCGGCGCGCGGGTCGGAGATCGTGTCGAGCAGCGAGACCTGGTCGCCGGAGGAGTCGGAGACGGTCCAGAGCTCGTCGAGGGCGTAGACCGAGGAGTTGGCGATCTCCAGCAGCGAGGTCTGCAGTTCGTCCTCGTTGATCTCCAGCTTCGCCGCCAGCTCGGCCTCGCTCGGGGCTCGCTGCAGCTCGTGCTCGAGCTTCGCCTGGGCGGCCTCGATTTCGCGGGCCCGCGAGCGGACCGAGCGCGGCACCCAGTCGAGCGAGCGCAGCTCGTCGATGATCGCGCCGCGGATCCGGGTCATCGCGAAGGTCTCGAACTTGATCCCGCGCTCGGGCTCGAAGCGCTCGATCGCGCCGATCAGGCCCATCAGGCCGTAGGAGATCAGGTCGGCGTCGTCGACGTGGGAGGGCAGGCCGGCGCCGAGCCGGCCGGCGACGAACTTGACCATCGGCGAGTAGGCGACGACCAGGCGCTCGCGAGCGCTCGCGTCCCCGTCCACCTTGTAGCGGCGCCACAGATCGCGCAGCTCCATCTCTTTTACGCCGGTTTCCATGCCCTTTTGCCCGATTCTATGTTCGCTGACGAGTTATTGCGGCTCATGCGCGCGGATGGGTGGCAGCGTACGCGTCACGCAGCCGGGCTGCATCGACGCGAGTGTAGACCTGAGTGGTCGAGATCGAGGCGTGGCCGAGCAGCTCCTGGATCGTGCGCAGGTCGGCGCCGCCTTCGAGCAGGTGGGTGGCGAAGCTGTGGCGCAGCGAGTGCGGCGAGACGCCGGCGGCCAGCGCCGCCTCGCGCACCCAGAGGCCGAGCCGGCGGGTGACGTCGGAGTTGGAGAGGCGACGGCCGCTCTTGGAGAGGAAGAGCGCCTGCTCGCGCGGGTCGGCGGAAAGCGCGTGGCGACCCCGCTCTGTGTAGCGCTGCAGCGCCCGCTGGGCGGGCTCGCCGACCGGCAGCAGGCGTTCCTTCGACCCCTTGCCGAGCACCCGCAGCTGCTCGGTTTCGAAGTCGAATGCGCCGAGGTCGAGGTTGACGATCTCCTCGCAGCGCAGCCCGCAGGAGTAGGCGAGCTCCAGCATCGCCCGGTCGCGCAGCTCCAGCGGCGTGCGCGCCGGGATCCGCTCCAGCAGAGCCCGCACCTGCTCGACCGTGAGCACCCGCGGCAGCTTTTGCTCGCGCTTCGGGCTGGAGACGAGGTCGGCCGGGTTCTGCCCGACCCGCTCGGTGCGGACCAGGAAGTCGAAGAGACCGCGGATCGCCGCCAGCTTGCGGGCGACGGTCGCCGGCGCGGCGCCCGCAGAGGAGAGGCCGGCGGCGTAGCGCCGCACGTCGCGGTGGCGGATATCCCCGGGCGCCCTCTCCCCCGCCCACTCGACGAACTGGCCGAGGTCGACGCCGTAGGCCCGGCGCGTCCGCTCGGCCGCGTTGCGTCCACTCAGGTCGCGGTCGTATGCGGCCAACGCCTCGTCCCAGCTCATCAGACACAGGTTCGCCGCGGCACGCCCAGGGCCTCCAAGGAAGGTCCCGGCAGGGGTGAAGCGTCTTGTACTTTTTCGCGGCTGTCCTTCGGGGACAGCAATCTCCGCTCCTCGAAAGAGTTAAGCGAAACCCCTGCCGGGAGCTTCCTCAGCCGATGTAGATCGGAGTGCCGACTTCGACCAGGTCGTAGAGCTCTTCGACGTCGGGGATCGCCATCCGCACGCAGCCGTGCGAGGCGGCCGAGCCGAGCGAGTAGGTCTCTTCGGTGCCGTGGATGCCGGCGCCTTCGTAGATCGCCATCCAGCGCGCCTTGATCGGGTTCGACGGCCCCGGCGGGATGTCCTGGCCGGCGAGGCTGCCGGCCCAGTCGGATTCGGGCACGTGCCAGGTGGGGTTTTCTTCCTTTTCCTGAATCGCGTAGAGCCCTTCTGGGGTTTCGAGCCCTTCCTGGCCGACCGCCACCGTGTAGGTCTTGGCCAGCTTCAGGTCCTTCCAGAGACGCAGCGTGAAGGTGGCGCGATCGAGGGTCAGGTAGGTCGGATACGCGGAGGCGACTTCCTTCGTCGTCACCTCGGGCTTGACCGCATGCGTACGAGCGGCGATCGTGTGGTCGGCGTCGGCATTGAGCACAGCGGCGCGCAGCTGGCGAGTCAGCAGATTGTCGCGCAGCTTGCGCCCGTTCTCCGCCGTGACGACTTCGAGGGTGTCGCCGCTCGGGTTGACCGTCGCGTCCTGCGGTTCGCGGTCGACCTCGTCGGCGACCTTGCGCACGAAGCGGTTGATCGCCGGCTGCGAGTAGGTGACGTCGGCGCCGACGTGCTCGTCGACGCTGCCGCCGGTGACGTAGCGGACGAGGCGCCCGGGTAGGCCGCCTTCGCGGCTTTCGTCGAGGGCCTCTTCGACCGCGGCGTCGACGTCGGCGTGGATCTTGAGGCTCTCGCCCGGTAGCTCCCAGCGCTCACCGTCGTAGCCGACGCGGAGCGAGTGACGCAGCGGACGCAGCAGCTGGGCCTGCACCGCCTGCTTCGCTTCGTCTTCGTCCATCCCACCGACGTCGACGCCGCCAACCGTGACACCGTCGGCGATCTTGTCCTTCTGGGTGCTGTCGTAGGCGTAGGCGGCGAAGACTCCGAGAGCCAGCAGCGCCAGCACGGCGACGATTGCGATTTGAGTCTTACGTCCCATCAGTTCTTCTCCGAAGTCATCATCGGCGCAACCGCAACTCTCCTGCGCAAAGTGTAGGCATACGGATCATTCGGCCAGAACGGTCCGATTCCCTGCAAACCGCTCTCGGCAGTGAAGCGGCTAGGAGGGACTGGCGAAACCCGCGTGTACGGACCGGCGAGCGCCGGACCAAGCGGGGCAAGGACGCAGGGAGGCCGAATAGCAGCGCTATTTGGCCGACCGAGGACGCCGCACCGCGCAGTGTCCGCCGCCGCCGGACGTGCGCGGGGGTTTCGCCAATCCCTCCTAGGGCGGATATCGTTGCGGCGTGCGCTCCAAGGACGATGTCCGCAAGGAGGTCTGGAAGGCGATGGACCGCGAGGGCGTGTCCCGCTTCCCCGGCGCCGAGGGGCGAATCCCGAACTTCGCCGGGGCGAAGCTGGCCGCCGAGAAGCTCGCCGGGCACCGCCTCTGGAAGCGCGCGCGGGTGATCAAGGCCAATCCCGACTCGCCGCAGACCTACGCGCGCCGGGTCGCCCTCGAGGAGGGCAAGACCGTGATCATGGCCGTGCCGCGCCTGCGCGACCCGCATCCGTTCCGCGTCCTCGACCCGAAGAAGCTGTCCAAAGCGGCGGTCAAGGAGGCGGCGACGATCAAGGGGGCGCTCAAACACGGCCGCGTGACGGCGCTCGAAGAGCTGCCGGAGATCGACTTCGTCCTCTGCGGCTCGGTCGCCGTCAACCTCAGCGGCGCGCGGGTCGGCAAGGGCGGCGGCTACTCCGACCTCGAGTACGGCGTCCTGATCGACGCCGGCAAGATCGACAGCCACACGACCGTGGCGACGACCGTGCACCCGACCCAGGTCCTGCGCCGCCACCTGATGATGACCTCGCACGACCTGCCGGTCGACGTGATCGCCACGCCGCGCGCCGTGATCGAGGTCGAGCGCCAGTACGAGCGCCCGCGCGGCATCCTCTGGGACCACCTGCAGCCACCGCAGATCCGCGAAATACCCATACTCGAACGTATGGGCTATGCCTGACGATTACGGCAACCCCGATCCCGAGTGGCTGGGAATCGACTGGCGGCCACGGCTGCACCGGGTCGAGCTCCCCGGCGCGACCGTCAACTACGCGGAGATCGGCGAAGGCGAGCCGATCGTCTTCATCCACGGCATCTCGGGCTCCTGGCAGAACTGGCTGGAGAACCTGCCCCACTTCGGCCGCAACCGCCGTGCGATCGCGCTTGACCTGCCCGGCTTCGGCGCCAGTCCGATGCCCTCCTGGACGATCGACATGCCCGCCTACGGCCGTCTGCTGCACGACTTCTGCGAGAAGCTCGGCATCGAGGGCGCGACCCTGGTCGGCAACTCGATGGGTGGCCTGGTCGCGGCGGAGGCGGTGCTCACTGCGCCGGAGCGCTTCGGCCGTCTGGCGCTGGTCTCCGCCGCCGGCCTGATCAACACCTGGCTGCCCCACCAGCGCGGCGTGGCCACCTCGCGCGCCTGGAGCACGTTCGGTCGCCCCTTCGGCGCCGCTGCCCGCTTCGTCGTCACCCACCCCCACGCCCGCTACGCGATGTTCCGCTTCTTCATCCGCTACCCGGGGCGGCTGCGCAAGGAGCTGCTCTGGGAGCAGATGGCCTCGGGCCTGCCGGCGCCGGGCTTCGCCGACTCGCTCGACGCGGTGATCGAATACGACGCTCGCGACCGCCTCGAAGAGATCGAGATCCCGACGATGATCGTCTGGGGGATGGACGACTGGGTGATCTCAGCCGCCGCGGCCTTGAGCTACCACCGCCGCATCCCCCACTCCCGCCTGGAGATCTTCGAGCGGACGGGACACGTGCCGCAACTGGAGCGTCCGGCCCGCTTCAACCGGGTGCTCGAGGAGTTCCTCATCAGCTGACGCGCTCCATCCCTCGGCTTTCAAACTCGAGCTCGTCTAGCGGGACTGGGCAGGGGTGAAGCGTCTTGTACTTTTTCGCGGCTTACGCTCGGGCGACAGCAATCCAGCGACCCTCGAAAAAGTTAAGCGGAACCCCTGCCCAGTCCCGCTAGCCAGTTACAGCGCCTTCGGAAGCCGAGGAGACCGTCGCCGCGTACTTGGCCATTACGCCACGGCCGAAGGGAGATGGCGGCGACTCGTAGGCGGCGACCCGCTCTGGCGATCTCCTCGTCTGAGAGGTCGACGTCGATGCGGCGACCGTCGATGTCGACGGTGATCTGGTCGCCCTCGTGGATCGCCGCGATCGGGCCGCCCTTGGCCGCCTCGGGGGCGACGTGGCCGATCATCAGGCCGCGGGTGGCGCCGGAGAAGCGCCCGTCGGTGACCATCGCGACGCTCTCCCCGAGCCCCTCGCCGACGATCGCCGCGGTGACCTGGAGCATCTCGCGCATCCCGGGGCCGCCGACCGGCCCCTCGTTGCGGATGACGACGACGTCGCCCGGCTTGATCTGCTGGTCCTTGACGGCGCGGAAGCATTCCTCTTCGGACTCGAAGACGCGGGCTGGCCCGATCTGCTGGGTCCGCTCGGTGCCGGCGAGCTTCACCACCGCCCCTTCGGGCGCGAGGTTGCCGCCGAGGATCGCCAGGCCGCCTTCGGGCTTGAGCGGATCGTCGAGCGGGCGCACGACTTCCTGACCGGGCGCCTCGGTCGCCTCCGCCGCCACCTCGCCGATCGTCTTGCCGGTGACGGTGATCGCGTCGTCGTGGAGGTTGCCGGATTCGGCGAGGCGCTTGAGGATCACCGGCACGCCGCCGGCCGCGTAGAGGTCGGTGGCGACGAAGCGCCCGCCCGGCTTGAGGTCGGCGAAGAGCGGCGTCGCCCGGGAGATGCGCTCGAAGTCGTCCATGGTCAGCTCGATCGTCAAGCTCGTGGGCGAGCGCGATCAGGTGCAGGACCGCGTTGGTCGACCCGCCCGAGGCGCAGACGCAGGCGATCGCGTTCTCCAGCGAGTCGCGGGTGATCACCTTGCTCGGCCTCATGTCGTCGACCAGGACACCGAGGACCAGCTCGCCGATCCGCTCGGCGACCGTTCCCTTGTCGTCGTCTTCGGCGGGCACCATCGCCGAGCCGCCGGCGCTGATCCCAAGCGCCTCGAAGGCGCAGGCCATCGTGTTGGCGGTGAACTGGCCGCCGCAGGCGCCGGCGCCGGGGCTGGCGACGCCCTCCAGCTCGTTCAGTTCCTCGTCGCTCATGTCGCCGGCGTTGTGGGCGCCGATCGCCTCGAAGATGTCGAGGATCGTCACGTCGCGGCCGTGCCAGTGGCCGGGAGCGATCGAGCCGCCGTAGAGGAGCGACCGACGGCACGTCGAGCCGAGCCAGCGCCATCGCGCAGCCCGGGATCGTCTTGTCGCAGGCGCAGAGGGCGACGATCGCGTCGAACTGGTAGCCGCGCGCCATCAGCTCGATCGAGTCGGCGATCACCTCGCGGCTGATCAGCGAGGCCTTCATCCCCTGGGTGCCCATCGTGACGCCGTCGGAGACGGCGACGGTGTTGAACTCCATCGGCGTGCCGCCGGCGGCGCGTACGCCCTCTTTGACGTGCTCGGCGAGGCCGCGCAGGTGGAAGTTGCAGGGCATCGCCTCGGTCCAGGTGTTGGCGATGCCGATCGTCGGCCGGCTGAGCGCCTCGTCGTCGAAGCCGATGCCCTTCATGTAGGCGCGCGCGTGGGCGCGGTCGGGGCCGTCGAAGACGACGCTGGAGCGAGGACGGGGAAGCTTGGTCGTGGTGGCGCCGTTTGAGCTCATCGCCAAAATCTACTGAGGCGGTCCAGAGGCGAGGTCGAAGACATCAACTGGGCCGGCGCCGTGCGCCGATATCGCGCAGGCCGGCGGCGACTGCCGCCGAGGCGATCTCGCGGGCCTTTCGCGCCGCCTCCAGCGGCGTTTCGCCAAGGGCGAGAAAGGCCGCAAGGGCCGAGGAGTGGGTGCAGCCGGAGCCGTGCGCGGCGCCGTCAGGGTGGCGCTCGCCGCCGATCTCGGCCGATTCGCGGCCGTCGAAGAAGAGGTCGACGACGCGCTCGCTGTGGCCGCCGGTGACGACGACCGCGCGCGGGCCGAGCGCCAGCACCTCGCGAGCGAGGTCCTCCTGCGAGTCGTGCTCCGCCGCCCCGCTCAGCGCCCGCGCCTCGGGGATGTTGGGGGTGACGACGGTGGCCAGCGGCAGCAGGCGCTCGACCAGCGCCGCCCGCGCCTCTTCGTCGAGCAGCACGGCGCCGCTCTCGGCGACCATCACCGGGTCGAGCACCACCGGCGCCTCGCCGAGGAGACTGAGCGCCTCGACCACGGCGTCGACCGTCTCCGCCGTGCCGAGCATGCCGATCTTGACCGCGTCGACGCCGATGTCTTCGGCGACGGCGCCGACCTGGGCCACGATCGTCTCCGGCGAGACCGTCTCGACCGCCTCGACCCCGACCGTGTTCTGCGCCGTGATCGCCGTGATCGCGGTCATCCCGTGCACGCCGCAGCGCGCAAACGCCTTCAGGTCGGCCTGGATGCCGGCGCCGCCGCCGGAGTCCGAACCGGCGATCGAGAGGACGGCTGGGATGCGCTCTGAGCTCACCTGGCGCAGCCTAGAGACCGGGAGTTGCGAGCAGCGTTCGGGAATAGATCGCCGACCAGGGAACAGGAGACGTAGCCGAGCGCCTCCAGGGTCGCCAGGGCAGAGGCAGCCTCGGCGCCGGAGAGGTCGAGGCTGGCGGCGACCGCGTCGCAGGTCTCCTCTCCCCTCTCCACCGCCGCCAGCACGCGACGCAGCCCTGGCTCCAGGTCGTGGCCGGTTGGGCTCGGCCGTCTGCGACGCCCGGCCCCAGCATCGCGTCGAGCACGTCCTGGGCGTCGCGAATGAGGCAGGCGCCGCCGGCGAGCAGGTCGTTGGCGCCCGCCGAAGCGCGCGAGTTGACCGGGCCGGGCACAGCGCCCAGGTCGCGACCGAGGTCCGCGGCTAGATCGGCGGTGATCAGCGACCCCGAGCGCTGCGCCGCCTCGACCACCACCGTCATCCCCGCAAGGGCGGCCATGATCCGGTTGCGGGCCGGAAAGGTCCAGCGCCAGGCGCCGGTTCCCGGCGGCAGCTCGGAGAGGACGAGACCCTGTTCGGAGATCCGCCGCCAGAGCGAGCGATGCGCGGCCGGATAGGCGACGTCGGCGCCACAGCCGAGCACGGCGACGGTGAGCCCGGCATCGAGCGCGCCGCGGTGGGCGCAGGCGTCGATGCCGAAGGCGAGCCCGCTGACGACCAGGAAACCGGCGGCGGCAAGCTCGCGACCCAGCTCACGGGCGATCTCGCGACCGTAGGAGCTGGCCCGCCTGGCGCCGACGACGGTCACTGCGCCCTCCGGCTCCAGCCGCTCGAGCAGCGCCGGGTCACCGCGCCCGATCAGGGCCCAGGGCGCGTCGGCGGCATCGCGCAGACCGACCGGGAAGCGCGAGTCGTGGCGACAGCAGGCCCAGCACTGCGCGGCCAGCAGGTCGGCCAAGAGCGTGCGCTCCGGCACCGCCGTCGACCTGGGCAAGGATCTGAGCGGCGACCTTCGGCGCCGCTGCCGCGGCGAGGTCCTCGTTGGAGAGGCGCAGCAGTTCGGGCGAGCGCGAGCCCGGCGCCCCGGTGGCGATCTTCTCGATGTAGGGCGCCAGATGGGCGAGCAGCCGCGAGCGGCGCAGGCAGTCGGGGCAGGCTCGCGGCTCGCTCATTCTCGGTCCCTGCGACGCAGCTGCAGCGCCTGGGCCATCTGCTCGCGGCCGATCGTCTCGGTCGCCGGCAAGGTCGGCGACCGTCTGCGCCAGACGCAGGACGCGGTCGTGGGCGCGGCCGCTGAGCCGGCGCCGCGAGTAGGAATCGGCGAGCAGCGAGGCGGCGCCCTCGTCGAGCGCGCACTCGCGCACCTCCGCCGGGGTCATCTCGGCGTTGCAGCGGCCCGGCCCGAGGCGGAGTTCCTGGCGCTCGCGCGCCGCGACGACCCGCTCGCGCACCGTCGCCGACGCCTCACCCGGCGGTCCGCCGATCTCCTCGGCACTGGGCTGGCGGATCGCGGCGAGGACGTCGATGCGATCGGCGAGCGCGCCGCTGAGCCGGGCCTGGTAGCGCTGCACCGCCAGCGGCGCGCAGCTGCACTCGGGGTCGGCCTCGCCGCGCCCGCAGGGGCAGGGATTGGCCGCAGCGACGAGCATGAAGCGGCAGGGCAGGTGCCGCCAGGAACCGGCGCGGGCGATCGAGACCCAACCGGTCTCCAGCGGCGCCCGCAGCGCCTCCAGCGTGTCGCGGCGGAACTCGCAGAGCTCGTCGAGGAAGAGCACGCCGCGATGGGCCAGCGTCGCCTCGCCGGGACTCGGCGGGTTGCCGCCGCCGACCAGACCGGCCGGACTGACCGTGTGATGCGGGGCCCGGAAGGGCCTGCCTCCAGGCTGGCCACCGCCCAGCCGGCCGCAGGCGCTGGCGATCCGCGCCACCTCCAGCGCCTCCTCGGCCGCCAGCGGCGGCAGGATCGACGGCAGCCGGCTTGCCGCCAGCGACTTGCCGGCGCCGGGCGGGCCGACCATCAGCAGGCTGTGGCCGCCGGCCGCGGCGACCTCGAGCGCGTAGCGGAGGTGGCGCTGGCCGCGCAGGTCGGCGAGGTCCGGGGCGCCGCCGTCGGGACTGAGCCGCAGCGACATCGGCTGCGGCCGCTCCGGCGTCCACTCCCCTGCCGCAAGCGCCGAGAGCTGGCCGAGGCTCTCCAGGCAGATCACCTCGATGCCCTCGACCAGCGCCGCCTCGGGGCCGTTCTCGGCCGGCACCACGATCGCCTCGATGCCCGCGCTCGCGCGCCGCCTCGGCGATCGCCAGCACCCCGGGCACGGGACGAACCGAGCCGTCGAGGGCCAGCTCGCCGACCAGCGCCAGCTTCGGCAGCCGCTCGAGGTCGAGCTGACCGGACGCGGTGAGCAGGGCGGCGGCGATCGCCAGGTCCAGCCCCGGCCCGGCCTTGCGCAGGCTGGCCGGAGCGAGGTTGGCGACGATCCGCCGCAGCGGGAACTCGAAGCCGCAGTTGACCAGCGCCGCCCGCACCCGCTCGCGCGCCTCGCGCACCGCGGCGTCGGGCAGGCCGACGACGGAGAAGGCGGGCAGGCCGCGGTGGACGTCGACCTCGACCCGGACCGGGCGGGCGGAGATGCCGTCGAGGGTGAATGTCTGCGCCGTGGCGAGCACGGAAACCACGCTAGGGAGCCGAATCCGACGCGTGGCGCGCAGGGTCGCACGGAACAGCGCCATCTAGTCGACGGAAGGCGCGCAGCAACCGAGCGAGCCCGCAATCGCCCCTAGGGTCGGCGCGCGATGACCGTTCAGCGACAGCGAATCGGCCGCGCCGCCGAGGACCTGGTCGCCGACGCGACTGGCGAGCATCAGGCTGGGAGATCGTCGAGCGCAACGCCCGCACCCGCTTCGGCGAGCTCGACATCGTCGCCCTCGACGGCCGCACGCTCGTCTTCGTCGAGGTCAAGGCCGGCCGCGAGGACTCCGCCTTCGGCCCCGAGCGCCCGGTCCTCGGCGTCGACCGCCGCAAGCAGCAGCGCGTCCGCCGCCTCGCCACCGCCTGGATGGGCGAACGCCGCGACGCGCCTCGCTACGCCGAGATCCGCTTCGACGCCGTCGGCGTCACCTTCGACCGCGCCGGCCGCGTCGATCGACGTCGAGCACATCCGCGGCAGCGTTCTAGCCGGCGCAGCTCCAGCTGGCGAGTAGGCGACCGACTGGAACGAGCGCCGGTGCAGGGGCGAGATGCCGATCCGCTCGATCGCCTCGCGGTGCTCGGGGGTCGAGTAGCCGACGTGCTCCTCGAAGCCCCAGCCGGGGTGGTCGCGGCCGGCGCCGTGCATGTAGCGGTCGCGGGTCACCTTGGCGATCACCGAGGCGGCGGCGATCGCGGCGCTGGTGCCGTCGCCTTCGATCACGGCCCGGTGCGGCACCGTGCAGTCGCGCAGCGAGAAGCCGTCGACCAGGCAGGTCGCCTCCGCGCCGGGCCGCAGCCGTTCCAGCGCGCTGGCCAAGCGCTTCGATGTTGGTCACGTGCAGGCCGCGATCGTCGATCCCGCGGGCGCAGCGGACGACGACGCTGACCCGCTCGGCGGCGCGCAGCACGCAGGGGAAGAGCTCCGCCCGCTTCTCGGCGTTCATCTGCTTGGAGTCGTGCAGGCCGGCGAGGGCGCGGCGGTCGGCGTGGGAGAGCGTCTCGTAGTCGATCAGCACCGCGGCGGCGACCAGCGGGCCGGCGAGGCAGCCGCGCCCGGCCTCGTCGGCACCGGCGACGAGGCGGCGTGCCGAGGCCGCGGTCGAAGGCGAAGAGCCGCCGCGTCCGCGCCAGCCGGCGCTGGTGGGCCTTGCCCCCGACGGGCCCGGCTGGCTCTTAGAAGACGCCGACGCGGTCTGGGGGCCAGTAGGTGGCAAAGGCCTTGCCGATGATCCAGTCGCGGGGGACGGGGCCCCAGAAGCGGCTGTCGTCGCTTTCGCCACGGTTGTCGCCCATCATGAAGTAGTGGTCGGGTGGAATGGTGATCTGCTTCGGCAGATTGCAGGCCGGCAGCGTGCCGCAGGGCCGGATGAAGGACTCGTCGGCTCTTCTCGACGCCGTTGACGACCGGGTGGCCGTTGCGGACGCTGAGCGTGTCGCCGGGGCCGGCGACGATCCGCTTGATGAAGTTCTGGTCCGACTCGCCGGCGGTCGGCTGCGGGCAGGGCATGCCGACGTCGATCGGCTGGCGGGCGCCGATCGTCTTGCCACAGCGGGCGGGCTGGAATCGGCGCCGGCCGGCGGGTGGAAGACGACGATGTCGCCGATCCCAGGGTCGGTGAAGTGGTAGAGGAAGCGGTTGACGAGCACGCGCTGGCCGACGTCGAGGGTCGGCTCCATCGACTGCGAGGGGATCTGGTAGGGCTTGATCAGCCAGGCCTGGATCGCCAGCGCCAGGCCCAGGGCCAGGGCGACGATGACGACCAGCTCGACCAACCCGCCGCCACGACTCTTCGGCTTCGGGATCGAAGGGTTCAGGCCGAGTCCTCGCCGGAGTCGTCGGACTTCTTGTCCGGCGACTCATCCTCGGCATCCTCCGCCGCGGCGTTGTCCTCGGTCTCCCCCGCCTCGGGCGCCTCGGCGTCCGTGCCCTCATCAGCTTCACCGCTCACCTCCGCGGTTGCCTCCGCCTCAGTCCCCCCTGCTGCCTCGGGGGCGCTCTCTACCGCCTCAGGCGCCTCGTCAGTCTCAGCGGCGTCGGGGCCCTCAGCCTCAGGAGTCTCAGTCTGCGCCGCTGCGTCTTCCTCGGCTTGGCTAACGCCCTCGGCGTCAACCGCCTCGGGCTCCGCAGCCGCAGTCGGCGCAGAGATCAGCTCCTCGTCGATGCCCCAGCGCCGCTCGGCAACTCGCGCTGCCTTGCCGATCCGGCCGCGCAGGTAGTAGAGCTTCGCCCGGCGCACGTCGCCGCGGGCGGCGATCTCGAGTTTCTCGATCTTCGGCGAGTGCAGCGGAAAGGTTCGCTCGACGCCGACGCCGAAGGACTGCTTGCGGACGGTGAAGGTCTCGCGCACGCCGGAGCCCTGACGCCGCAGGACGATTCCCTCGAAGACCTGGGTGCGGCGGCGGGTGCCCTCGACGACCTGGAAGTGGACGCGCACGCGATCGCCAGGATCAAAGGAAGGGAGACCCTTCCTCAGTTGACTGCGCTCGATGTCGTCGATGACGCTGCTCATGCGAAAAAAGACCGCCGGGCCCGGGCAGGGCGCCGCGCGGTGCGGGCAATCGTACCTACTCGGGGTCTTTTTCGAACTGCTCGGCTCGCGCCCGGCTCTGCTCGGCCCGCCAGAGCCGCACCCGCTCGTGGTCGCCGGAGAGCAGCACGTCCGGCACTCCCCAGCCCCGGTACTCGGCCGGACGGGTGTAGTGCGGGTACTCGGGCATGCCCTCGAGCAGCTGGCTGAACGACTCCTCGACTGCGCTGTGCTCGTGCCCGAGCGCCCCCGGCAGCTTGCGCATCACCACGTCGGCGAGCACCATCGCCGGCAGCTCGCCACCGGCCAGCACGTAGCGCCCGATCGAGACCTCGTCGTCGGCGAAGTGCTCGTGCACCCGCTCGTCGAACCCCTCGTAGCGCCCGCAGAGCAACGCCACGTGCGGCTCCTGCGTCAGCTCGTCGGCCAGCTCGTCGTCGAGCAACCGCCCCGTCGGCGAGAGCAGCACCACCCGAGGCTTCTCCTCGTTCGGATAGGCGGCTTGCAGCGCCGCATCGACCACGTCGACCCGGAGGACCATCCCAGCCCCGCCCCCATACGGCGAATCGTCAACCTGCCCGGCACTCAGCGGAGTCGTGTCGCGGTAGTTGAAGAGACGAAGCTCGTTGCCCTGCGCCAGCGCGTTCTGCACCGACCGCTGCGACCGAAACCAGTCGAACGCCTCGGGAAAGAGAGAGAAGATGTCGAGTCTCATAGCGGAATCCTGGTGGGGGTGAAGCGTCTTGTACTTTTTCGCGGCTCACCCTCGGGCGCCAGCGAAATTCCGCTTCTCGAAAAGTTAAGCGAAACCCCCGCCAGGATTCCGCTTACCGACCTCAGTCCAGTATGTCGACGATGACCCGACGGTCGAGCCGCACCGCCGCAGCCTTGGCGATCGTCCGAATCGCGTTGGCAACCCGGCCGCCCTTGCCGATCACGCGCCCGAGATCATCCTCGGCGACGGTGATCTCGTAGACGAGGTCGCCGTCCTCTTCGAGCTCCTCGACGACGACAGCGGCGGGGTCCTCGACCAGCGACTTGACGAGGAACTCGAGGAGCTCCGTCATCGACTAGCTACCTGAGGCGCGAATGCCCTTGGTGCGCAGCAGCGTGGCGACCGTCTCCGAGGGCTGAGCGCCGTGCTCGAGCCAGTGCTTGGCACGCTCCTCGTCGAACTCGATCGTCGAGGGCTCGGTCTGCGGGTTGTAGCGACCGATCGTCTCGATCGTGCGCCCGTCACGCGGGGAGCGCTTGTCGGCGACGACGATCCGCCAGATCGGGTTCTTCTTCGAGCCGACGCGTCTTAGTCTGATTCGGACTGCCATTGGACGCGGCAGATTAGCGCCTACGGACCTTCGGGCGCGGCGCTCCACCCGTCATCTGCGCCAACTGCTGCGCGTCGGGCATCTTGCCGGAGGCCATATGGCGCATCATCTTGCGCATCTGGTCGAACTGCTTGACCAGCTGGTTGACGTGCTGGACTTTGGTTCCCGAGCCGTTGGCGATCCGTTTGCGGCGCGAGCCCTTGATCAGCGCCGGGTTGGCCCGCTCTTCCGGCGTCATCGAGAGGATGATCGCCTCGACCCGGTCGAGCTCGCACTCGTCGACGTCGGCGTTCTTGAGCTGCTTCATCGCACCCATGCCCGGCAGCATGCCGAGCAGGCCGCTGATCGGGCCCATTTTCCGCACCTGTTTCATCTGCTGCAGGAAGTCCTCGAGGGTGAAGTTGTTGCTCTTCAGCTTCGCCTCGAGGTCGAGCGCCTGCTTCTCGTCGATCTGCTGCTCGGCCTTCTCGATCAGGCTGAGCACGTCGCCCATGCCGAGGATGCGCGAGGCCATGCGGTCGGGGTGGAAGCGATCGAAGGCCTCGAGCTTCTCCCCGGTGGAGGCGAAGAGGATCGGCTTGCCGGTCACCGCCTTGACCGAGAGCGCGGCGCCGCCGCGGGCGTCGCCGTCGAGCTTGGTCATCACCACGCCGTCGAACTCGGCCGCCTCGGCGAAGGACTCGGCAACGCCGACCGCGTCCTGGCCGGTCATCGCGTCGACGACGAGCAGCACGTTGTGGGGCTTGACCCGCTTGCGGATCCGCGACAGCTCGTCCATCAGGTCCTGATCGATGTGCAGGCGGCCGGCGGTGTCGACGATCAGCACGTCGCGGCGCTCTTCCTTGGCGCGATCGAGCGCCCAGCCGGCGATCTCAACCGGATCGGCGTCGGTGCCTTTCTCGTAGACGTGAGCGCCGACGCGCCCGCCGACGGTGACCAGCTGGTCGACGGCAGCCGGGCGGTAGACGTCACAGGCGGCGAGCGCCACGTCCTTGCGGCCGGACTCCTTGAGGAAGCGGGCGAGCTTGGCGCAGGCGGTCGTCTTGCCCGAGCCCTGCAGGCCGGCCATCAGGATCACCGTCGGCCCGCCGGAGGCGAAGGCGAGCTCGCGTCCCGTCCCCCCCATCAGGCCGGTCAGCTCCTCGTTGACGATCTTGACCACCTGCTGGCCGGGATCGAGGCTCTCCAGCACCTCGGCGCCCAGGCAACGCTCCTTCAGCGTCGCCGTGAAGGATTTGACGACCTTGAAGTTGACGTCGGCCTCGAGCAGGGCGAGGCGGATCTCCCGCATCGCCGCATCGACGTCGCCCTCGCTGAGCTTGCCGCGCGAGCGAACTTCCGAGAGCGTCGCCTGCAACCGGTCTGAAAGCTGGTCGAACACTGGGCTGAGCTTAAGGCAGGGGTGAGTTCGTGGTTAGTCGCGGTATACGCGAAAAAACACGAAGTCAGCCTTCGGCGAGGAGGGCGTTGGCGAAGTCGGTGGGGTCGAAGGGGCGCAGGTCCTCGAGCGTCTCTCCGGTGCCGATCAGCTTGACGGGGATGCCTAGCTCGTCGGCGATGGCGAGGACGATGCCGCCCTTGGCGGTGCCGTCGAGCTTGGTGAGGACGACACCGTCGACCTCGGCGGCCTCGGCGAAGACCTTCGCCTGGCGCAGGCCGTTCTGGCCGGTGGTGGCGTCGATCGAGAGCAGGGTCTCGTGCGGGGCGCCGGGGAGCTGCTTGGCGATCACCCGGCGCACCTTGGCCAGCTCGTCCATCAGGTTGCTCTGGGTGTGCAGACGGCCGGCGGTGTCGACGATGACGATGTCGGCGCCGCGGGCACGGGCGGCGGCGATCGCGTCGAAGGCGACGGCGCCGGGGTCGCCGCCCTCCGCCGAGCGGACCAGTTCCGCTCCGGACCGCTCCGCCCACTCGGCGAGCTGCTCCGCCGCGGCGGCGCGGTAGGTGTCGGCGGCGCCGAGCACGACCGAGAGGCCGAACTCCTTGGAGAGGTGCCAGGCGATCT
The DNA here is from genome assembly GCA_963718775.1 of uncultured Solirubrobacterales bacterium. Classification (GTDB taxonomy): domain Bacteria; phylum Actinomycetota; class Thermoleophilia; order Solirubrobacterales; family 70-9; genus VRUE01. The sequence continues at coordinate 443,336 of OY970377.1, forward strand.
TGCCGATCGTCGTCGTCTTGCCGGTGCCGTTGACGCCGACCATCAGCAGCACCGCCGGTTCGCCGCTGAGGTCGATCGGCGCCCGCGCGGTCGAGGCCACCTCGGCGAGGATCTCGATCAGGCGGGCGCGCACCGCCTCGCCGTCGGCCGTGACCTTGCCGGCCTCGACCTCGTGCTCGAGCCGCTCGACCACCTTGGCCGTCGTCGGCGCCCCGGTGTCGGCGAGGATCAGCGCCTCCTCGAGCCGCTCCCAGGTCTCGTCGTCGATGCGCTCGAAGAGACTGGCCGAGATCTCCTCGGTCAGCGCCTGGCGGCTCTTCGAGAGACTCTCGCGCAGACGGCGGAAAACGCCGCGGCGCTGCCCGGGGTCTTCAGCCGCCGAGGCGTTCGCGCTCACGCGCGAACCGAGGTCGAGTATCTCCTGCCAGCTGGTCGCCATGGGATTTGCCGTCGGAGGCTATCCGGGCGGCGGCGAGGAGCTCCTCCACGGCCTCGCGGAGGTAGGCGGAGATGCGTTCGAGGTCGGGCATCGAGGCGCGGTCGGCGAGCAGGCCGAAGTTGACCTGGCCGTTGTAGCTGATGATCGCTATCGCCAGCGCGTGGCGGCGGGCGAGGAAGCCGATCGGGAAGACGCCCTCGAGCTCGCGGCCAAGGATGTAGAAGGGGATCTGCGGGCCCGGGAAGTTGGTGACGAGGAGGTTGAAGAGACGGGTCGAGAAGTTGATCGCCGCGGTCGGCGCGAGCAGCAGCGGCGGAGCGAAGTCGCGGAACCAGTCGTTGAGCCCCCAGATCGCTTCCGCGCCCAGCGGCTGCTTGGAGGACTTCAGCTCCTCCATCGCCACGTGCACGGCATTGAGGCGCTCGACCGGATCGGCGATGCCGACCGGCAGCGGGCCCCGCATCGCGGTCAATTTGTTGCCCAGCTCACCCTGCTCGTTGACGGTGCGGATCGAGACCGGCACCAGCGCCTTCAGCTCCATCCCCTCGGTGGAGACTTCGCGATCGTGCAGCCAGCGACGCAGGGCGCCGGCGGTGGCGGCGAGGATCACGTCGTTGACCGTCACGCCAAGGGCGTTCTTGATCAGCTTGAAGTCATCGAGCGTGAAGCCCGCCCAGGAGAAGCTGCGCGCGGGCCCGATCTCGACGTTGAGCGGCACCTTCGGCGCCGGTCGAGCCAGGTTCCAGGTCACCTCCCAGAGGCCGGCGACGCCGTCGGCGGCACGTTTGCGGGCCCGCCCCGGCTGACGCGCCGCTTTGCCGAGCCAGCGGGCCATCCGTCGCACGGTTTCCCAGATGCCGCCCACGGCGCGGGCGAGCAGGGTGAGCGAGGAGGGCGACTTCTGGGCGCTCCAAGGCTGCTCGTCGCCGATCGGCTTCGCGTCGGGCTCGACGTCGAAGAGCAGCGTGCCGATGTCGACGGCCGAGAAGCCGTCGGCGAGCGCGTGGTGGGTCTTGTAGACGATCGCGAAGCGCTCGTCCTCGAAGCCCTCGACCAGCACCAGCTCCCAGAGCGGACTGCGAACGATCGAGCGGCGGCGAGAGGACCTCGCCGACCAAGTCGTGGAACTGGGTGTCGTCGCCGGGAGGCGGCAGGCTCACCCGTCGCAGGTGGTTGGCGAGGTCGAAGTCGGCGATCGTCGACCCAGAAGGGGGTGCCGAGCCGCAGCGGCGGGAAGACGAGTCGCTGGCGCAGGCGCGGCAGCAGGTGGACCCGGGTGCGAATGTGGGCGACGAAGTCCTCGTGGGCGGGCGGGTCGCCCAGCGCACATCAGCACGGCGCCGATCGCCATGTGCCCGTTGGACTTCTCGTTGACCAGGAATGACGTATCGAACGACGTCAGCCTGTCCATGTGGCGTTGCGCCACAGTCCCTCCTTTCGTACCCCGCGAACAGCGTAGCGGGGTCCCTGCTCAGGAACGTTCTGCTTTCTTTAAGCGCAGAAGGGCGGCTAGAAGGGTCTAAGCGGCTTCGACCGAGCCCGACCGAGGCGTCACGGCGGGCTGCTCGCCGATCAAGGGAGCCGACGACGTCTCGGCGCCGCTCGCTTCATCCTCATCGCTCTCGGCCAGGCCGGCGAACGGCGGCGGAGCTGCCGCGGCCTCGGAGCCCGCCCCTTCGGCCTCGACTTCGCGCGGCAGGCGGCGGGAGACGACCTTGGTCACGCCGTCGCCGCCCATGCTGACGCCGTAGAGGACGTCGGCGGCGTCCATCGTCCGTTTCTGGTGGGTGACGATGACGAACTGGGCGCGATCGGAGAAGCGCCTGATCAGCTGCAGGAAGCGATCGATGTTGGCGTCGTCGAGGGCGGCCTCGACCTCGTCGAGGATGTAGAAGGGGCAGGGCCGGGCGAGGAAGACCGCGAAGACGAAGGCGATCGCGACCAGCGACTTCTCGCCGCCGGAGAGCAGTGAGAGCTTGCGGGTCGACTTGCCGGCCGGGGTGACCTCGATCTCGACCCCGAGCTCGTCGCGCTGCTCTTCCTCCTCGTCGTCGCCCACCTCGGCGGCATCCTCGCCCTCGGCAGGCGCCTCGCTCTCGGCATCGCGGACCGGGCGCAGGGCGACCCGTCCGCAGGCGTCCCCGGCCGCCCGGGAAGAGGTGCTCGATCATCTCCTCGAAGTTCTTCGCGGTCGCCTCGAAGGTCTGCTCGAAGGCGCGCTCGATCTCACGGTCGATGTCGCGGATCAGCGCCTCCAGCTCGCGCATGCCGCGCTCGGTGTCCTCGCGCTGGGCCTGCAGCGACTCGACGTGGTCGCGCGCCTCCTCGTACTCCTGCTCGGCCAGCGGGTTGACCGGGCCGATCTGGGCGCGGCGGCGCTCCAGCCGCTCCAGCCGGCGGTCGATTTCGGCGCGCTCCTCGTCGCTCAGCGGCTGCTCGGCCGCGGCGACCTCCTCGCCGAGTCGCTCGGAGATCGAGGCCAGCTCCTTGGCGGCCTCGGCGCGGCGATCGCCGAGGTGGGCGGCCTCGACCTCGACCTCGGTCAGCCGGTCGGAGGCGGCGGTCATCTCCGTCTGCAGCTCGTACTCGCGCTGTGAGCAGGCGCGCATCTCCTCGGCGATCTCGTCGCCGTCGCCCTCGCCACCGACGACGCGCTGCTCGATCCGCTCGACCCGGGCGCGAATCGCGGCCTCGGCCGCCGTCGGCCGCCGCAGCGGCCGCACGGACGTCGTCGAGCAGCTCCTCGCCGGCGGCGAGGCGCTTGCGCAGCATCTCGCGGTGGCGCTCGCCGAGCAGCCCCTCGGCGCGGCGCGCGTGCCGCGAGGCGCGCTCGGCGCCGCCGCGGACATCGCCCAGAGCCGCCTCGCGGGCTGCCTCGCTGGCGTCGGCTGAGCGGGCCCGCGCCAGGCCCGTCGCCGGCGCTGGTCAGACCGGCGTCGATCTCGCCCAGCTCCTCCTCCAGCTGCCGGGCTCGTTCGCCCGGCGCGGCGGCGCCCTCGCCGACGTCGAGCGTCAGCGGCCCGAGCTCGGCGCGCAGCGCCTCCAGGCCGCTGGTCAACTCCCCCTCGCGGTCGCCGAGGCCGGCGGCGCGGACGGCGATCCGTTGCTGATCGCCGCGCAGCTTGGTCAGCACGCCCCAGGCCTGGGTGCGCTCGCGGTCGCGGGCGGCAAAGCGCTCCTCGGCGGCGCGCCGCTTCTCGCTCACCTCGGCCAGTCGCTTCTCCAGCGTCGCCCGCTGGGCGCGCGCCTCCTGTGCGGCCTTTTCGGCTGCCGCGGCGCGGTCGGCGCCGAAGCGCAGCTCCTCGGCGACCAGCTGCCCGCGCAGGCCCAGTTCCTCGCGCTCGATCCGCGCTCCCAGCTCGGCCGCCTGCGCCTGGCGCTTCAGCGGCCGCAGGCGAGCGCGAGCCTCGCGCTCGAGGTCGAGGGCGCGGTCGAGGTTGTCGCGCGCGGCGCGCAGCTTCAGCTCGGCCCGGCGGCGCCGTTTGCGGTGCTTGCCGAGGCCGGCCGCCTCCTCGATCAGGAGGCGCCGTTCGCGCGGCTTGGAGTGGATGATCGACTCGACCCGGCCCTGGCTGATCACCGAGTGCATCTCGCGGCCGAGATTGGTGTCGGAGAGCACCTCGGTGACGTCGACGAGGCGGCAGCGGGCGCCGTTGAGCCGGTAGCCGCCGTCGCCGGAGCGGTCGAGCGTGCGCTTGATCGCGATCTCGGAGAGCTCGGTGGCAGCGCGGCCCTCGGAGTTGTCGATCGTCACCTCGACTTCGGCGGCGCGGCGCTGGCCGACGCCCTTGCCGCCGGCCGAGATCACGTCCTGCATCGAGGCGCCGCGGATCGCCCCCGGGCTCTGCTCGCCGAGCGCCCAGAGCACCGCGTCGGTGATGTTCGACTTGCCCGAGCCGTTGGGGCCGACGATCACGCTGACGCCGGGCGAGAACTCCAGCCTCGCCCGCTCGGGGAACGACTTGAACCCCTTCATCTCGATCGATCTCAGATACATCTGGCTATTCGCTCCGCTTCCAGTCCCTCACGCTCGGATCGCAAGGCTCTCTATTGAGTCGGACGCAACGGCGGACATCTAGTCCCCAAGCCGTTTCAGCGCCTGCTCGGCGGCCGCTTGCTCGGCCGCCTTCTTGCTCCGGCCCACCCCGTCGCCGACCCGCTCGGAGTCGACGACCGCCGCCACTTCGAATTTCCGTCGGTGCGGTGGGCCGGATTCGGCGATCACCTCGTAGCTTACGTGCGCGTGGCGGCGCGCCAGCAGCTCTTGCAGCGCTGACTTGAAGTCGACCATCGTCTCGGCCGGCGTGCTCGATCCGCGGCTCGAAGGCGGCGGCGACGGCATCGGCGATGCGCTCGAAGCCAAAGGCGAGGAAGCAGGCGCCGATCAGCGCCTCGGTCACCTCGGGCAGCGGCCGCTCGCCGCTGAGCAGCACCTCGGCGGGAATCCCCGCCACCATCTCCTCCGGCTCGTTGGCGCGCAGCATCGCCGGCACGCCAAGCTCGCGGCCGACCTCGGCGCAGGAGACGCCGCTGACCGCCTGGTTGTGGATCTTGGTCAGGCCGCCGGCGTCGACGTCGGGGAAGCGGTCGACCAGGTCGCGGGCGACCGCGAGGGCAAGCACGCTGTCGCCGAGGTAGGCGAGGCGCTCGTAGGACTCGGTGCGGTCCTCGGTCCAGGAGGAGTGGGTGAGCGCCTGGCGCCGCAGCTCCTCCGGCAGGTCCTCGATCAGTTCCGCCAGCGCGGCGGCACTCACGCCGGGGCGTGCTCGAGCACGAACGCGACCGCGTCGCCGACGGTCGCGATCTTCGTCGCCTGCTCCTCGGAGACGGAGATCCCGTAGGTGTCCTCCAGCTCCATGACCAGCTCGTAGAGGTCGAGCGAGTCGGCGTCGAGGTCCTCCTTGAAGCGGGTCGCCTCGCCGATCTTCGCGGCGTCGACCTCGAGCTCCTCGGCGAGGTGCTCGCGGACCAGGGTGAGGACTTCCTCGCGGGTCATCGAGGGTTCCTATCACGCGCCGTCCCCGCCGTCCCGGGCAGCGGCCAGCTCGCCGCGGCCGGCGCCGCCCTCGCGCAGCAGCGTCAGCCGTGCGACCGACCGCATCGACCTCGACGCAGCGCGCCGCCAGGCGCACCGCGTTGGCGATCCCCTCGGCGCCCGAGCTGCCGTGGCCGACCACGGCGATGCCGCGCAGGCCGAGCAGGATCGCGCCGCCGGTCGTGTCGGGGTGCAGCTCGCGGCGCAGGCCGCCGAGCGCCGGGCGCATCAGCAGGCCACCGAGCGCGGCCAGCGGGTTGGAGCGGGCGGCGTCGCGGATCGCCCCGGTCACCGTCTTCGCCGTGCCCTCCATCAGCTTCAGCGAGACGTTGCCGGTGAAGCCGTCGGTGACGACCACGTCGGCCGCTCCTGCTCGGAAGGTCGCGCCCCTCGACGTTGCCGACGAACTCGATCCCACTCGCCTGCGGAGAGGACCGCGTGGGCGGCGACCACCTCCTCACGACCCTTGCCCGCCTCCTCGCCGACCGAGAGCAGCCCCACGCGGGGTCGCTCGACGCCGAGCACGGCCTCGCTGAAGGCGGCGCCGAGGAAGGCGAACTGGACGAGGTGCTGGGCGCGCACCTCGACGTTGGCGCCGACGTCGAGGAAGAGGACCGACTTGCCGGGGACCGGGAGCTGCACGGCAAGCGCCGGTCGCTGCACTCCCTTCAGTCGTCGCAGGCCGAAGGTGGCTGCTGCCATAGTCGCCCCGGTCGAGCCGGGACTGACCATCGCCTCGGCATCGCCGTCGGCGACAGTCGGCGGCAGCGCGAACAACCGAGGCCTCTTTCTTCGCCCGCACGGCAGAGACCGGATCGTCGTCGTTGCCGATCCACTCCGCGGTCGGGACGACCTCGATCCCGTCGACGCCGTCGAGCCCGAGCTCCTCCGGGGGGCCGAAGACCCGCACCCGGATCCCGTCGTCCGCAGCCATTCGCGCGCCCTCGGCGAGCACGCCAAAGCCCTGCTCGGCCCCGAACCCATCCAGGGCGACGGTCACGCCGCGCCCCAAGGCGCTACTCCGAGTCGGTGGGCGTCGCCGCGGGCTCGGCGACCGTGTGTTTGATGACCTCACGCCCGGCGTAGGTGCCGCAGGTCGGGCAGACGCGGTGCGGCAGGCGCGGGCTGTGGCAGCGCGGACAGCGGTTCAGGCGCGCCTTGCCGGCCTTGTGGTTGGCGCGCCGCTTGTCGCGCCGGGCGCTGGAGGTTCTCTTCTTTGGGACGGCCATCGGTCGCGGGATGGTAGCGGGTTGAGAGAGGGAGTCGGGCACCCCTCCTCTCTCAACTTTTTCGCCTCCAGCGAGGCAGTTCTCGCTGAGGCATAGCGGCGAAAAAGTACAAGCCGTTCGGAGGGGTGCCCGACTCCCTCAGTAAGCCGCTCTGACTACCGCGAGATCGTCGGCTTGCCAGGTGATCTCGCCGCCCGACCAATCGAGGAGCTTTTGGAGCGTCTCCGGCTCGAAGACGTCAGCCGATGACCAGCGAGCGAGACTGCTCCTTGACGCGGCGACAGAGCGCCTGGGTCTGCTCGTCGTCGAGCTGGTTGACCGAGAGAACGGAGATGACCAGGTCCCAGGGCCCGTCGGGCAGCGGGTCCTCCATGCGGGCGAGCTGGACGTCGTCGTAGCTCTGGCGGGCGCGGAAGACCATGTCGGGGCTGGCGTCGAGGCCGACCACCCAGGCGTCGGGATGGGCCTCGATCAGGCGCCGGGTCGTCTCGCCGGTGCCCATGCCCAGCTCCAGCACCCGCTCGGGCGGGAACGGGATCGCCGCGATCGCCTGCTCCTGCAGCTCGTCGTAGCGCGGGATCTGCGAGCGGATCCGCTCCAGGTAGACCTCGGGTGTCCAGTCGAATCGATCCATTCCGTAATCTCGTCGGAGGGAGCCATCGTAGGCCCCGGCTCAGCGGAGGAGAGTCTCTATGGCACAAGCGACCACGATCATCGACCTGGCGCGGCTGTCCCTGTCCCATGGCGAGGGTCGCCGCCTCGACCTGCCGGTGCATCTGGAGCCGCTCGAGCTGGCCGGCCAGACCTACGCCGTATCGCCCGAGACCGGTGCAGGCCCGCATCGACGTCTCCCGCCCCAGCGGCGGCTATGCCTTCCGCCTGCGCTTCGCGCTCCGCATCGAGGGGCCCTGCATGCGCTGCCTGGAAGGCGCGGCCCTGGAGACCGAGGTCGACGCCCGCGAGGTCGCCCAGGACAACACCGACGACGAGGAGCTGCGCAGCCCCTACGTCGAGGACGAGCAGCTCGACCTCGGCCGCTGGGCCCACGACGCCGCCGTCCTCACCATCCCCACCCAGTTCCTCTGCCGCCCCGACTGCGCCGGCCTCTGCCCCACCTGCGGCGAGTCCCTCAACGACGCCGACCCCGAGGACCACAAGCACGAGCAAGCACCGGACCCTCGCTGGGCCAAGCTCAAAGAGCTAAAGCTCGACTAGGGCGCCTGGACGGAGGGACGGGCACCCCTCCGAACGGCTTGTACTTTTTTCGGGCACCGGCCCAGGCGTCAGCCCTACCACACTACTTCGAAAAAAGTTGAGAGAGGAGGGGTGCCCGTCCCTCCCGCCTACGAGCGCTACTGCTGCTCGTCTAGCTCCGGTACCGGCTGTTGCTCCTCGTCCCGCCCAGCCAGCCGGTCGCGGCCACGCTGCACGGCGGCGAGGAACTTCTGAAGGTTGACCTCGAGCGTGTTGAGGATCTCGTCGGCGTAGTCCTCGGCGCCGAGGCGAATCTCGCGCTCACGCGTGCGGGCGTCCTCGACGATCTCGTCGGCGGCCCGCTCGGCCTGCTTGGTGACCTCCTCGTCGGAGATCAGGCGGGCCTGCTGCTCACGCGCCTCGCGGACGATCCGCTCAGCCTCGCGCTTGGCCTCGGCGAGCATCTCCTGACGCTCCTTGACGATCCAGCGCGCCTGCTTGATCTCCTCGGGGATCGTCGCCCGCATCTGGTCGAGCAGGTCGTAGATCTCCTCGCGATCGACGCGCACCTGGTCCGTCAGCGGCACGGGGCGCGCGTTGTGAACCACATCGTCGAGCTTGTCTATGAGAACGAGAACGTCCATCAGCAGGTCGTAAGCCTACGTGTCAGAGGCATCTTCGGTGAAGAAGCGGTTATTTCCTCGGCTTTTTGCAAGCTCTCTCCCACGCCGCACCGCACTCGAGAAGCCTACCTGTCGCCCAGGCGTTGCGCCATCGCGGCTGCGACGGGCCCCGGGACGAGGTCGGAGACGTCGCCGCCGAAGGTCGCCATTTCCTTGACGCCGGTGGAGGAAAGGAAGCTGTACTGCGGCGAGGCGATCATGTAGATGCTCTCGATCCCGGGGTCGAGCTTGCGGTTGAGCTGCGCCATCTCGAACTCGTACTCGAAGTCGGAGATCGCCCGCAGTCCCTTGACGATCGCCCTCGCGCCGATTTCGCGCGCGAACTCGACCAGCAGGTTGGAGAAGATCTTCACCTCGACGTTGGCGAGGTGGGCGGTCGCTTCGTCGATCAACGCCTGGCGCTCCTCGGCGGTGAAGAGGGTCTTCTCCTTGCGGATCGGGTTGTTGACGACGCCGACCACGACCCGCTCGAAGACCCCCGCGGTGCGGGTGATGATGTCGAGGTGGCCGTTGGTGACCGGGTCGTAGCTACCCGGACAGACGACGGTGCCGTTGCGCTCAGCCATCAGTCGGCCTCTCCGTAGAAGGAGACGTCGGCGGCGCCGTAGCGACGCTGGCGCAGGCGAGGCAGCGACTCGATGCGGAGCGGCCGGCCGGCGCCGCTCTCGACGATCGCCCGCCCGCCCTCGCCGAGAAGGCGGGGAAGATGAGTGTCCAGTTCCTGCCCCACGCGGTCGGCGAGTCTATAGGGGGCGTCGACGAAGACGAGGTCGAAGACGGCTGCGTCGCCGTCCTCGAGCCGGCCGGCCAGCCAGCGCGCGACGTCGGCTCGGACCAGCTCGACTCGCTCGGCGAGCTCGAGGCGCTCGACGTTGCCGAGCGCGGCGCGGGTGTCGCGGTCGACCAGGACCGCACGGGAGGCGCCACGCGAGAGCGCCTCGATCGCCAGCGCCCCGGTGCCGCAGTAGAGGTCGAGGACGCTGGCGCCGCCGACGTCGCCGAGGGCCGAGAAGATCGCCTCGCGGGCGCGGTCGGAGGTCGGCCGCACCTTCCAGCCGCGCGGCGCGACGAGGTGCTGCCCACCGAGCTCTCCAGCAATCACACGCACATCACAGTGGTATCGGGTCGGCGGCGCCGGCGCCGAAGCGGCGGCGCGCCGCCTCCAGCAGTGGGCCGAGCTCGGCCGCTTCGAGCGAGCCGTGCTCGCGCAGCAGGACAAGCACCTCGTCGCGGGCGGCGATCAGGACCGCGCGTGTCCTCGGGCAGCTCGGCGACGGCGAAGCGCGGCAGGCCATGCTGGCGGGTGCCCAGCACCTCGCCCTCGCCGCGCAGGCTGAGGTCGACCTCGGCCAGCTTGAAGCCGTCGCTCTCGCGCGCGACCGCCTTCAGCCGCCGCCGCGCCATCTCGCCGGCGTCTTCGGGGAAGAGCAGGCAGATCGATTCGTGCTCGCCGCGGCCGACCCGGCCGCGCAGCTGGTGCAGCTGCGAGACGCCGTAGCGCTCGGCGCCCTCGATCACCATCACGGTCGCGTTGGCGACGTCGATCCCGACCTCGATCACCGTGGTCGCGACCAGCACGTCGGTCTCGTCCCGAGCGCGAAGGCCTCCATCGCCGCCGCCTTCTCGGCCGAGCGCATCTGGCCGTGGATGACGCCGACCGAGAAGTCGCGCAGCTCGCCTGCGGCCAGCCGCTCCGCCTCGACCTCGGCCGCCCTGCCCTGCATTTTCTCGGACTCCTCGACCAGCGGGCAGACGACGTAGGCCTGACGCCCTTCGCGCAGCTGACCGCGGATGAACTCGTAGGCGCCGGCGCGATCGTCCTCCTCGACGATCCGCGTCCGCACCGGCTTGCGACCCGAGGGCAGCTCGTGCAGCGCGGTCGTGTCGAGGTCGCCGTAAGCGGTCAGCGAGAGCGTGCGCGGGATCGGCGTCGCGGTCATGTGCAGCACGTGCGGCGCCATCCCCTCCACCCCCTTCGAGTCCAGCGCCTTGCGCTGCTCGACCCCGAAGCGGTGCTGCTCGTCGACGACGCAGAGGCCGAGGCGGGCGAACCTGACCGTGCGGCTCGATCAGGGCGTGCGTGCCGACGATCAGGCCCAGCTCGCCGGTGGCGAGGCGCTCGAGGGCTTCCTTGCGCCGGGCGGCCGGCGTGGCCCCGGTCAGCAGCGCGAACGGGGTCGCCTCTTCGGCCAGCAGCTTGCCCAGGGTCACCGCGTGCTGCTCGGCCAGCGTCTCGGTCGGCGCCATCAGCACCGCCTGGAAGCCGGCTTCCAGCGCCCGCAGCATCGAGTAGAGGGCGACGACGGTCTTGCCCGAGCCGACCTCGCCCATCAGCAGCCGCTGCATCGGCTCGCCGGAGTCGAGATCGGCGTCGATCTCGTCGAAGGCCTTCAGCTGGTCCCGGGTCGGCTCGAACGGCAGCGACTCGATCCAGCGCCCGACCTGCTCGCCCGGCTTGCCGAGCCGCGGCGCCGGCCGCGCCGCCCGGTGCGCCCGCTTGCGCGTCGCCAGGATCGCCTGGTAGAGGAAGAGCTCCTCGAAGCGCAGCCGCTCGCGCGCCTCCTCGACGTCCTCCTCGGTCTCGGGGAAGTGGACCGCCTTGATCGCGTCGGCGACTCCCGCCAGCCCCCGCCGCACCCGCAACTCCGCCGGCAGCGGCTCGAGCACGTTGCCGCCACGGACGCGACTCGCCTGCTCCATCCACTGCCGCAGCCGCTGTGCTTTCAGCTGCTCGGTTCCGGGATGGACGGGAACCAGCGCCCTCGCTGCGGCGTCGCCGCGTGAACTCGTATTCGGAGACGCGGAAGCCCCGTTTGTCGCGCGAGCCGGTGAGCAGCATCTGCGTCACCTTCGGTCAGCTTCGGGGCCAGCCAGGGCTGGTTGAACCAGGTCGCCCTGACCGCGCCGCTCTCGTCGCCGACCTTGACGCTGAGGATCGAGAGGCCGCGGCGGCGAAACGGACGCGGCGCGTTGCCAAGCACCTCGACCGCGATGCGTCGCCTGCTGCTTCGGCTCGAGGCTCGCGACCGGCACGATCTGTGCGGTCACGATGGCTGTGCGGGAAGCGCATGAGCAGGTCGCCGACGGTGGCGATGCCGGCACTCCGCCGCGACCTCGGCCGAGCTTCGGCCCGACCCCCTCCAGCGCCTGCAGCGAGACGTCGAGGGCGCTCGGCCGCGGCCAGTGGACCGGGGCATCGCGCAGCTGCGCCTGCGTTAGCTCCGAGCTACCTGCGAAAGCGCGCACTACTGAGCGGCGAGCAGCCACCACCAGCTCGGCTGACCGCCTTCGTGGGTCTCGATCTCGACGCCGTCCGGGACGTGGGTGTCGAGCTCGTCGAGCGGCGATCGGCGCCTCGTCGCCGGCGATCACGGTGACGATCTCGGCGCCCTCGGCGAGCTTCTCGATCGTCGCCGCGAAGGTCGAGCCGGCGCCGCCCCAGGCGACGATCTCCTCGCCGGCGAAGCCGACCGCGTCGCCCTTGCGGAAGCGCCCCTGGGCATCGTCGCGGGCCGCCGGGGCAACGCCGCCGTCGGCGATCGTGCCGAGCGCCTCCTCGAGCCGCTCCGCGTTCTCGTCGGCGGTGGCGTCCGGATCGAGCTCGACCAGGGTCAGGAGGCTCTTCTGCAGCGAGGTCGCGGCGACGACCCGGGCCGGCTTCTCCGACAGCTCGCAGGCCCGCTCGGCGGCCATGACCACGTTCGAGGAGCTGGGGAAGACGAGGACTTCCTCGGCCGGGACCTCGTGGATGCCGGCCAGCAGCTCGTAGGTCGAAGGGTTGAGCGTCTCGCCGCCGGGCACGACGTGGGCGCCGAGCTCGGCGAAGAGGCGCTCGAGGCCCTCGCCGGCCGCGACCGCGAGGGCGCCGGTGCGACCGCCGTCGAGCCGGGCGCGCCGCTCGGCGATCTGCTCGCGCATGTCGGCGACGTCGAGGTTGGTCACCTTGCCGGCGTCCTCGAAGAGGGCGACGGCGGCCTCGGGCTCGTCGGTGTGGACGTGGACCTTGAGCGTCACCTCGTCGCCGACGACGAGCACCGAGTCGCCGAGGCCCTCCAGCCGCGGCAGGAAGTCGCGGCCGCTGAGGCCGCGTGCCGGAGACGATGAAGTTGGTGCAGTAGCGGAAGCGGCTGTCCTCGTGGTGGGGCCGGCTGAGCCGCGGCGCCTCGTGGTGGGAGACCTCGGGCACCGCCGCGCCGTCGCCGCGCAGGCCGGCGACGACGCCGGCGAGGATCAGCACGAGGCCGTAGCCGCCGGCGTCGACGACGCCGGACTCGCGCAGCACCTCGAGCTGCTCGGGCGTCCGCTCGACCGCCCGCTGGCCGTCGGCGATCGCCCGCTCCAGCACCTCGGCGAGGATCGCGTCCTGCTGCTCGTCGGGGACGCCGCGGTCGAGCCGCTGCTTGTCGGCGTCGAGGCGGGAGAGCTGGCGGGCGATCGAGTGCGCCATCTCGCGGAAGACGGTCAGCATCGTCCCCTCGGCCGGCTCGCGCACCGAGTCGTAGGCGGCGTCGGCGGCGCTGGCGAAGGCGGAGGCGACCAGCACCGGGTCGATCAGCTCGCCGGGCCGGCTCGCCAGCTCCTCGGCGGCGCCGCGGACGATCTGGCTGAGGATGACGCCGGAGTTGCCGCGGGCGCCCATCAGCGCCGCCCGGGCCAGCGCCTGGACCAGCTGGGTGCGGCCGATCTCGTCGACCTCGAGGCCGTCGAGCCGGTCGAGCTCCTCCATCACCGCCCGCATCGTCATCGCCATGTTGTCGCCGGTGTCGCCGTCGGCGACGGGGAAGACGTTGAGGTCGTTGACCTCCTGGCGGCGCTCCTCCAGGTTGGCGTAGGCGGAGGTGACGACGCGCCGGAAGCGCACGATCGAGGGATCTGGCATTGGTCGAAATCTAACTGCCGGGTCCGGATGCGCAGCTCGGAGTCGAGCCGCCGAGTTCGCTACGGTGCCACGCTCGATGAGACGCTTCGCCACCTGGTGCACCGGGCACCGCAAGACCGTGATCCTCAGCTGGATCGTCGCCCTGATCGGGGTCGGCATGATCGCCGGCTCGGTCGGCTCCGACTTCTCGAAGACTTCAAGCTGCCCGTCCTCCGACTCGACCGACGCCTTCGACCTGCTCGAAAACAGGTTCCCGGCGCAGTCGGGCGACACGGCGACGATCGTCTTCAAGGCCGAAGGCGGGGTCGAGTCACCGGCGGTGCGCAAGACCATGGAGGGCCTCTTCGCCGAAGCGGAAGAGCTCCCCCACGTCAGCGAAGTCGCCAGCCCCTACGCGGGCGGCGGCGCGGCGGCGATCAGCGACGACGGCAAGATCGCCTACGCGACCGTCCAGTACGACGTCTTCACCGACGAAATCGAAAAAGAGGACACCGAGAAGCTGATCGACGAGGCCGAGGCGGCCAACGGCGACGGCCTCCAGGTCGAGCTCGGCGGCCAGCCGATCGAGGAAGCGCGCGCCGAAGAAGAAGGCGACGCCTCGTTCATGATCGGCCTGCTGGCTGCGGTCGTCATCCTGCTGCTCACCTTCGGCTCGGTCGTGGCGATGGGCCTGCCGCTCGTCACCGCGCTGTTCGCGCTCGGCGTCGGCCTCAGCCTGGTCACGCTCGGCACCCACGTCTTCGACACCGCCGAGTTCGCGCCGCAGCTGGCGGCGATGATCGGCCTCGGCGTCGGCATCGACTACGCGCTCTTCATCCTCACCCGCTTCCGCAACGGCCTCGACGAGGGGCTGGAATCCCGCGACGCGGCGATCGCCGCCGTCGACACCGCCGGCCGCGCCGTCCTCTTCGCCGGGGTGACGGTGATCATCGCCCTGATGGGGATGCTGCTGCTCGGCCTCTCCTTCCTCTACGGCGTGGCGATGTCGGCGGCCCTCGCCGTGCTGATGACGATGATCGCGGCGCTCACCCTGCTGCCCGCCCTGCTGACGATCGCCGGGCGCCGGGTCGACAAGCTGCGCATTCCGGGCCTCGAAGCGCGCCCCCTCGACCGCCGAAGACACCCGCTGGTTCCGCTGGAGCCGCGAGATCCAGCGCCGCCCGGTGGCCTCGGCGCTGCTCTCCGGCGGCCTGCTGCTGATCCTCTGCATCCCCACCCTCTCGCTGCGCCTCGGCTCCAACGACGCCGGCACCGACCCGGCCGGGACGACGACGCGCGAGGCCTACGACCTGCTCGCCGAAGGCTTCGGGCCGGGCTTCAACGGGCCCTTCTCGATCGTCGCGGCGCTGCCCAGCAAGGGCGAAGACACGGCGCTCACCGAGCTGCGCCGCACGCTCGTCGGCGAAGAAGGCGTCGCCGAGACGACCGCGGTGATGCTCAACCCGGCCAAGGACACCGGCGTCTTCCAGGTCTACCCGACGACCTCGCCGCAGAGCGAGAAGACGACCGAGCTGCTCGACCACATCCGCGACGAGCTGATCCCGCCGGTCGAGCAGCAGACCGGCGCCCAGGTGCACGTCGGCGGCATCACCGCGATCTTCGAGGACTTCGGCACCGCGATCGCCGACAAGCTGCCGCTCTTCATCGGCGTCGTCGTGCTGCTCTCGGCGCTGCTGCTGATGGCCGTCTTCCGCTCGGTCCTGGTGCCGCTGAAGGCGGTCGTGATGAACCTGCTCAGCATCGGCGCCGCCTTCGGCCTGATCGTCGCCGTCTTCCAGTGGGGCTGGGGCGCGAGCCTGATCGGCGATCGACGGCACCGGGCCGATCATCTCCTTCTTCCCGATCTTCCTCTTCGCGATCGTCTTCGGCCTCTCGATGGACTACGAGGTCTTCCTGATGTCGCGGATCCACGAGGAGTGGGAGCGCGACCGCGACGCCACCCTCGCCGTCACCCGCGGCCTCGCCCTGACCGGCCGCGTGATCACCGCCGCGGCGGCGATCATGGTCACCGTCTTCCTCTCCTTCATGATCGGCGAAGACCGCATCATCAAACTCTTCGGCCTCGGCCTCGCCTCGGCCGATCTTCATCGACGCCGTGATCATCCGCTCGGTCCTCGTCCCGGCGATCATGCAGCTCTTCGGCGAGCGGGCCTGGTGGCTCCCCGGCTGGCTGGACCGGATCCTGCCGCAAGCTGCATGTGGAGCCGGCCGAGGGCGATCCGGCGCCGACTGGCGAGCATCCCGTGGTCGCTGCGTCGACATGACTAGCGGTCCCTGGGCCGCGATGGCGGTGCCCCTCCCCTGGAGCGCGCGTCGCGCAGCTGGTTTGGGGCTCTGCTTCGAGCGTGGACACTGAGCCTCCTCGGGGAGGGGCCCCGCCATCGCGGCTCCGAAAGCTGGATAGCTCTCCAGCAAGAACCGAACCCGAGCCACAACAGCTTCAACGAGTCCAGCGCGCGAGCATCGGGAAGCTTTCGCGACTCGCAGAGTCTGGACGAGTCGAGGGGCGTCCGGTCGGCCTCCAGGCGAATGTCGCGAAGCGGCGGAAATGCAATCCGGTGATTGCGCGGCGCTAGCCGCGCTCCGACATAGTCGCTAAGCGCGCGCAGCGCGCGTGCGACATCAATTCGACCGAAGGCCGACCGGGCTCCCTCACCCTCAGCCTGCGATCTAGGCGGCCTTGACGACCTTGTTGGCCTTGAGGCAGCGCGTGCAGACGTAGGCGCGCAGCTTGCGCCCGTTCTCCTCGATCCGCACCTTCTGCAGGTTCGGATCGAAGCGCCGCTTGGTGGCGACCATCGAGTGGCTGCGGGACTGGCCGAACGCCGGTCCCTTGCCGCAGCTGTGACAGACCTTGGCCATCGGGTCGGGCATGGTACCTGGATCTGAAGTTAGCTAAGTAGACTAATAGCGACGACGATCTAGCAGCCTTCTCCAAGGGGGAAGAGAAATGGGTCGCCGAGGACTTGAACAGCGTGAACATGCACGAAGCCAAGACCCAACTCTCGAAGCTGGTCGCCAGGGTGGAGAAAGGCGAGGAGATCGTGATCAGCCGCGCAGGGAAGCCGGCGGCGAAGCTGGTGCCGGTGCCTCAGGAAAATCCGGCAAGCGAACCCTCGGCGTCTGGGAGGGGCAAGGTGTGGATGGTCTCCGACGAGGAGATGGACGAAGGCCGAAGCAGGGAAATCGCGCGAAGAATTCGACGGCCCGGAAGATCTGCCCGAGTGGCCGGAGGACCTCTGGAAGAGTCCACCGGGGTGAGGCTGCTGCTCGACACCCACGCGTTGATCTGGCTTCTATCGGAACCCGAGCGTCTGTCCGATGCCGCGCTTGAGCCGCGTCGAGGACGTCGAAAACGACGTCTACGTCAGCGTCGTCAGCGTCTGGGAGATCGCGACTCAAGGCGCTCCAAGGGAAAGCTTCGAATCCCCTCAACGCTCGAAACAGCCCTGGAGGAGCAGCGCTTCGAGACACTGCCGCTCACTCTGCGCCACGTACTCGCCGATCGAGTCGCTGCCCAACCATCACCGGGATCCCTTTGATCGGATGCTCGTCTGCCAAGCCCAGATCGACGATCTGACGCTAGTCACCTCCGATCGCGCGATGCGGCGCTATCCGATCGCAGTCCTGCCGGCGTCCTAGCCGTCCCGCACCTGCCAGCGGTACGGATTGACCTCTTGTTTGAGCAGGGCCATGCGGGCGACGGTCAGGGCGGCGTTGCGGCCCTGGTCGCGCTTGCCGCCGCCGGCCCGGGCGAGGGCCTGCTCCATCGTGTCGCAGGTGATCACGCCGAAGGCGCAGGGCACGCCGGTGGCCAGCTGCACGTCCTGGATGCCGCGGGCGGCCTCGGCGCAGACGAAGTCGTAGTGGTCGGTCTCGCCGCGGATGACGACGCCGAGGCAGGCGACGCCGGCGAAGCGTTCGCTGGTCGCGTGCAGCTTGGCGGCGAAGGGCAGCTCGTAGGCGCCGGGCACCGAGACCTCGCTGACCGAGGAGGCCGGCACGCCGGCCAGCTCGAAGCCTTCGCGGGCGCCGCTGAGCAGGCGTTCGGCCAGGTCCTCGTAGAAGCGGCCGACGCAGACGGCGAACTCGCGGCCCGCGAGCGCCGCCCGCTCCTCCTCGCGTGAAGTCCTCGAGGAAGGCGGTCGACTCAGCCATCGGCCGGCTCGCCCCCCTCGGCGGCGTCGCGCTCCTCCTCGTCGTGGATCATCTCCTCGTCGAGGGCGAGGCCCTGGTGGTGCAGCGAGTGGCCCATCTTGTCGCGCTTGGCCCGCAGGTAGGCCTCGTTGTGGGCGTTGGGCGAGGACTCGATCGGCACCTGCTCGCTGACCGAGAGGCCGTAGCCCTCGAGGCCGACGATCTTCTTCGGGTTGTTGGTGAGGATGCGGATGCTGGTCAGGCCGAGGTCGCCGAGGATCTGGGCGCCGATCCCGTAGTCGCGCAGGTCGGCCGGCAGGCCGAGCTTGAGGTTGGCCTCGACCGTGTCGGCGCCCTCCTCCTGCAGCTTGTAGGCCTTGAGCTTGTTGAGCAGGCCGATCCCGCGCCCCTCCTGGGAGAGGTAGAGGAGGACGCCGCGGCCCTCCTGCTCGATCTGGGTCAGCGCCGCGACGAGTTGCTCGCCGCAGTCGCAGCGCATGCTGTGGAAGACGTCGCCGGTGAGGCACTCGCTGTGCACGCGGACCAGCACGTCCTCGACGCCGTCGACGTCGCCCTTGACCATCGCCACGTGGTGCTTGTCGTCGACCAGAGAGCGATAGCCGACCGCGGTGAAGTCGCCGAACTCGGTCGGCAGGGCAGTCGACGACGACCCGCTCGACCAGCTTCTCCTCGGTGCGGCGGCGGTAGGCGATCAGGTCGGCGACGGTGATCATCTTCAGGCCGTGGCGCTCGCAGTAGGGGACCAGGTCCGGGACCCGGGCCATCGTGCCGTCGTCGTTCATCACCTCGCAGATCACCCCGGCGGGCGTCAGGCCGGCGAGGCGGGCGAGGTCGACGCTGGCCTCGGTGTGGCCGGTGCGCTCGAGCACGCCGCCCTCCTTGGCCCGCAGCGGGAACATGTGACCGGGGACGACGATCTCACTCGGCCCGGAGCTGGGATCGATCGCGACCTGGATCGTGTGGGCGCGGTCGTGGGCGGAGATGCCGGTGCTGACGCCGCCGGCCGCCTCGATCGTCACCGTGAAGGCGGTCTGCAGCGGCGCCTCGTTCTTGGCCGCCATCAGCTTCAGGCCGAGCTTCTCGCAGCGTTCCGCGGTCAGCGCCAGGCAGATCAGGCCGCGCGCCTCCTTGGCCATGAAGTTGACCGCCTCGGGGGTGGCGAACTGCGCCGCCATCACCAGGTCGCCCTCGTTCTCGCGGTCCTCGCCGTCGCAGACGACGACCATGCGGCCGCGCGCGGATCTCCTCGATCGCTTCCTCGATCGTCGAGAACGGGCTCTCGCCCGCTTCCCTGCTCGTCTCGTCTGTCCGTTGCGCCTCGGTCATCTGGCTCACGCCCGCTCCTCTCCGGCGAATGGCTTCGCCAGTCGCTCAACATACTTCGCCACCACATCGCACTCGACGTTCAAGCGGTCGCCGGTGGCGACCCCACCAAGATTCGTGCGCTCCAGGGTCTCGGGGATCAGCGAGACCTCAACCCAGGAATCGGCCAGGTCGGCAGTCGTCAGGCTGACCCCACTAAGCGCAATCGAGCCCTTGTCGACCACGTAGCGCAGCAGCTTCGGATCCAGCTCCACGCGCAGACGCCTGGCAAGGCCGTCCTCCTCGACCGAAAGCACCTCTCCAACGCCGTCGGCGTGCCCCTGGACGATGTGGCCACCGAGCCGCTCCGATGCCTTCATCGCCAGCTCAAGGTTGACGCGGTCGCCACTTGCCAGATCCCCGATGGCGGTGACCTGCAGTGTCTGGTTCATCGCGTCGGTCGCGAAACCGTTTGGGTCAACTGCCGTCGCGGTAAGGCAAACGCCGTTGACAGACACCGAGTCACCGGTCGCGATCTCGGGCGCCAAGCGGGTCCCGATCCGCAACCGCGCGCCGTCGTCGCCGGATTCAACCGACTCGACCCTGCCGACGTCTTCGACCAGCCCGGTGAACATCACCACTCCCGGAACCGTGCCGTGATCAAAGCATCCATACCAACGGCCTTAACCGTGCTGCTCAATGCGGTTTCTCGCGCGGGTGGCGCAGATGCGGGGGGGCCGAGAACGGAGGCCCCGCCCCCGCCCGCAGATCCCCCCGCAGCTGCGACGGGCCCCGTGCGCCAATCACTTCCGAGCAGGACGGGGGCGACGAAGGTCCTTGCTTCGTCTAGCTGGTCGGCGATCTGGAAGGCGCTGGCCAGGGTCGGGCCGCCCTCGAGGAAGAGGCTCGTGATGCCGCGGCGGCCCAGATCGGCAAGGGCTGCCTCGATGCCGTCAGCGACGAGGATCTCGGCGCCGGCCTCACGAAGGGCTGATGCATCAGCTTCGGGTGAGACGACGACGAGCACCGGCGAGTCGTCGAGGGTTCGGAGCAGCTGCGAATCGAGCGGCAGACGGGCCTGGCGGTCGAAGACGACGCGAACCGGCTGCCGCGAGCTCGTTCCGGTGCGCTTTATGCTCGCCTGGGGTGCATAAGGCGCACCGGAAGGCTCTGGGCGGGCGGTTAGGAGGGGGTCGTCGGTTAGGACGGTGTCGATGCCGACGGCGATCGCGTCGGATTCGGCGCGCCAGCGGTGGACCAGCTCACGGCTGCGCTCGCCGGAGATCCAGGGCGAGTCGCCGGGCGGGGCGCTGGTGCGGCCGTCGAGCGACATCGCCAGCTTCAGGGTGACCAGCGGCAGGCCCGTGCGCGCATGCTTGCGGAAGGGCTGGTTGAGCAGGCGGGCCGCGGTGGCCTCCTCGCCTGCGGCGAGCTCGACCTCGACGCCGCCGTCGCGCAGGATGCCGGGCCCGCGCCCGGCCGCCTTCTCGCTCGGATCATCGGAAGCGATCACGACCCGGGCGATTCCCGCCTCAAGGATCGCCTCGGTGCAGGGCGGTTGCCGCCCCGTATGCGCACAGGGCTCCAACGTCACGTACATCGTCGCCCCCGCCGGGTCCTCTCCACGCCTCTCGCAATCCGCCAGCGCCGCCCGCTCCGCATGCAGGCCACCCAGCTCGGCATGAAACCCCTCGCCGATCACCTCGCCGCCTCGCACCACAACAGCTCCGACAAGAGGATTAGGACTGACCCGACCGCGCCCACCCTCCGCCAGCTCAAGCGCCCGCGCGAGATGCGACCGATCCGTGCCTGTCAGTTGCGCATTCATGCCACTGATTGACTGGTCAATCAACCAATCGTACAGCGCCTGCGCAGGGAGTCTGTGACGTTCCTCGCGCGGGTGGCGCGGGGAGGGGGCCGAGAACGGACGCCGCGCGCGCCCGCAGGCCCCCTCCCCGTGACAGGACCCGCGCGCCGACCCCGCAGATACCCTGACCCGCGCCCCCAATGAAGCTGATCGTCCAAATCCCCTGCCTGAACGAGGAGTCCACCCTCCCCGCGACGATCGCCGACATCCCGCGGCAGATCGACGGGCATCGACACGGTCGAGCTGCTGGTCGTCGACGACGGCTCGACCGACCGCACGGTCGAGGTCGCCCGCGAGAACGGCGTCGAGCACATCGTCCGCCTGACCAACAACAAGGGCCTGGCGGCCGGCTTCCAGGCGGGGCTCGACGCCTGCCTCAAGCTCGGCGCCGACGTCGTCGTCAACACCGACGCCGACAACCAGTACCGCGGCGCCGACATCCCGAAGCTGCTGGCGCCGATCCTCGCCGGCGAGGCCGACATGGTCGTCGGCGATCGCCAGGTCGACCAGATCGAGCACTTCTCGGGCCAGAAGAAAGCCCTGCAGCGACTCGGCAGCTGGGTCGTGCGACGGCTCTCCGGCACCGAGATCGCCGACACCACCTCCGGCTTCCGCGCCTACAACCGCGAGGCGGCGCTGGGCCTGCTCGTCGTCGACAACTTCACCTACACGCTGGAGAGCCTGATCCAGGCCGGCAAGATGCTGGTCGCGGTCGGACCAGGTCGAGATCGGCGTCAACCCGCAGACTCGCGAGTCGCGGCTCTTCGCTTCGACCGGCGGCTACGTGCGCCGCAACGCGCTCTCGATCCTGCGCATCTACGCGCGCTACGAGCCGCTGCGCGTCTTCGCCACGGCCGGCCTCGTCGTCGCGCTGCTCGCCCTCGCCGCCTGGCTGCCCTTCCTGCTCGACTGGATCCTCAACGGCGACAGCACCGGCCACCTGCAGTCGCTGATCCTCGGCGCGGTGCTCTTCATCGTCGCGATCCAGCTGCTCGCCCTGGGCGTGATCGGCGACCTGCTTGGCCGGGCAGCGGGTGATGACGCAACGGGTCTTCGAGCGCGTGCGCCGGGTCGAGCTGGCGCTCGACGTGCCGCCCTCGCACTACGAGCGCGGCGCTCCGGACCGCTGATGCAGGCGCTGCGCAAGGCGCTGGGCGCCCGCCGTGGCGGCCAGGCGGGCGCCAGCTCGGCGACCGCCGACTACGGCAAGACGGCGAGCTTCCTGGCGATCGGCGTCGGCCTCACCGGGGTGATCACCTACGTCTACTTCTTCATCGCCTCGCACGTGCTCTCCAAGCCCGACTACGGCGAGATCACCGTCGTCTGGTCGGCCGTCTTCATCACGATCTCGACCCTCTACCGGCCGGTCGAACAGCTGCTCTCCCGCCACATCTCCGAACACCTGGTCAAGGGCGAGGAGATCGGCGGCACGACGCGCAACGCGGCGACGATCCAGCTCGGCCTGGCGCTGCTCTTCGCGGTCCTCGCCCTGGCCTTTCGCGGGCCGCTGCAGGACGGCCTGCTCGAGGGCAACGAAACGCTCTACTGGGTCTACTTCTCGGCGGTCCTCTTCTACGCGGCGAGCTACTTCGCCCGCGGCTATCCTCGCCGGCGTCAAGCGCTTCGGGCTCTTCACCGCGCTGATCCTCTCCGAGTCCTGCTTCCGCACGCTCTTCGCCGTCCTCGTCGCGGTCAGCCTGCTCGAGCGGCCAGTCCTGGGTGGCGATCGGCATCGTCGCCGCGCCCTCGCTCTCCCTGATGGTCGTGCCGCTGGCCTTCGCCCGCGGCGCGCGGACGGCGCCGGCAGCGCCCCAGGCCGCCAGCCAGGACTCGTCTGTCTCGGTCGCCCACGGCAGCGGCTTCGCGGCTGCCGTGCTGGTGATCATGTTCAGCGAACAGGCCTTCCTCAACGCCGGGCCGCTGGTCGTGCGCGCCCTCGACGGCGCCGCTGCGGCCGGCTTCATCTTCAACGTGCTGATGCTGGCGCGGGCGCCGCTGCAGCTCTTCCAGGCGGTCTCGACCAGCATCCTCCCCCACCTGACCGGCCTGCACACCAGCGATGAGCCCGGCAGCGAGGACGAGTTCCATCGCTCGGTGCGGGCGGTGCTGCTCGGCATCGTCGCCTTCACGGCGGTGATGGCGCTGGCGATCCTCGCCGCCGGCCCGCAGCTGATGCAGCTCGCCTTCAGCGACAAGTTCAGCTACGAGCGCGGCGAACTGCTCTTGGTCGCCCTCGGCACCGGGCTCTACCTCGCCTCGGTGACGGTCAACCAGGCCTGCGTCGCCCAGGGCCAGGTGCGCCGCGCCGCGAGCCGCTGGATCGCCTGCGCCGCCCTCTTCATCGGCTGGAACTTCGTGCCCCTGGTCAACGACGAGTTCCTCCGCGTCGAGATCGGCTTCACGCTGACCGCCGGCGTGCTCTTCGGCCTGCTCTACCTGATCTACCGCCGCCCCCACGAACGTGCCGAGGACGTGCCGGCGCCGGGCTCTGCCGAGGAACTCGAGCTGCGCCTCGCCGCGATGGACGAGAACACCTAGGCGATGGGAGGACACGACGCCGAGCTGATCCTCGTCGCCGGCGCCCTGCTCGCCGCCGGCATCCTCGGCGCCCTGCTCGCCGATCGCATCCGCATCCCGGGACTGCTGCTCTTCCTCGGCCTGGGCATGCTTGCCGGCTCGGAGGGAATCGGCGGAATCGAGTTCGACGACGTCGAGCTGGCCCGGACCCTGGGCACGATCGCGCTCGTCCTCATCCTCTTCGAGGGCGGTCTGACGGCGGGCTGGTCGGAGATCCGCCCGGTGCTCGGCACGGCCGCCTCGCTGGCGACGATCGGGACCGCGGTAACCGCCTGCACGGCCGGGCTCGTCGCCCACTGGATCTTCGGCATCAGCGTGCTGGAAGGGATGATCGTCGGCGCCGCGATCGCCGCCACCGACTCGGCGGCGATCTTCGCCGTGCTGCGTCGCTCGACCCTGAAAAAGACGGCTGGCGCGGACGCTGGAGGGTGAGTCGGGGATGAACGACCCGGTCGCCCTGCTGCTCGTGATCGGCTTCATCGAATGGATCCAGGAGCCCGGCTTCGGGCTCGCCGACATGGCCGGACTGCTCGCCCTCAAACTGGCGATCGGCGCCGTGATCGGCCTGGCGCTGGGCCGCCTCGCCGTGATCGCCCTCGACCGGGCGCGGCTGCCGACCGACGGGATCTACCCGGTCGCGACGATCGCGATCGCCGGGCTCGCCTTCGGCCTGGCCGAGGTCGCCCACGGCTCGGGATTCCTCGCCGTCTACCTCACCGCCCTCGCCCTCGGCTCGACCCGCATCCCGGCGCGGCGCACGATCGTCGCCTTCCACGAGGGCGTCGGCTGGGTCGCCCAGATCGGCCTCTTCATCCTGCTCGGCCTGCTCGTCTTCCCCAGCACGCTCGGCGACGTCGCCTGGGAAAGCCTCGCCCTCTCGGCCGTGCTGATCGTCCTCGCCCGCCCCCTCGCCGCCTTCGTCGCCACTGCCCTCTCCCCGCTCGACGTCCGCGAGCGGGCGATGCTGGGCTGGGCTGGGCTGCGCGGCGCGACGCCGATCTGGCTCGCCACCTTTCCGGTCGTCGCCGGCGTGGGCAGCGGCGAAGAGCTGTTCGCGATCGTCTTCTTCGTCGTCGTCACCTCGACCCTGATCCAGGGGGCGAGCTTCGAGCCGCTGGCCAGCCGCCTCGGCCTGACCACCGACGAGCCGGCGCTGCCGCGGCGCCTGCTCGAGTCGGGGCGAATCCGCCGCATGGGCGGCGACGTCGTCTCCTACCGACTGCGCCCGGGGGCGGCGGCGGCCGGTCACCTGGTCCGCGAACTCGGCCTGCCGCGCGAGGCGCTGGTCAACGTGATCGTCCGCGACGGACACGCGATCCCGCCGCGCGGCTCGACCGAGGTGCGCGAGGGCGACGAGCTGCACATCCTCGTCCGCGGCGAGCTGCGCGAGGAGGTCGAGGAGCTGACCAAGCGCTGGCACGATGGGCCGATCGGCATTCCGACCCCGGAGCGCCTGCCGCCGCGCGGCGCGCCACAGATCTTCTCGGTGGGGCCGGCGATCGAGATCGAGGACCCCTCCGCGCCTGGCGCCGTCGACGGGATCGCGGTGGTCGCCATCCTGCGCAGCCGCCGCGACCACCCCAGCGCCCTGGTCGCGCTTGCCGACAGTCGCTACGCCCTGGTCACCGAGACCGTGGTGGCACTCGGCGATCGTCGCTCAGTGGCCCGTTGGTGCGAGCGCCGCGCCGAACGAGCCGGCAGACGACCCAGCGGAGCGCGCCTGGTGGCAGGAGGTAATTGGTGCGCTGATGGCGCGGGGTTGAGGTCTGCCCCGGCAGGGACTCCGCATAACTTTTTCGAGAGGCGGGGATTGCTGGCGCCCGATGGTGCGGCCGCGAAAAAGTACAAGACGCTCCGCCCCCGCCGGGGCGACCTCAAGCAGCGCCGGCCGCGGCGACGATCTCTGCGTAGGCGGAAGCGGGGTCGTCGGTGTCGAAGATGGCTGAGCCGGCGACGAAGAGGGATGCACCGGCGTCCGCGACCGTGCCGGCGGTCTTGGTGTCGATGCCGCCGTCGACCTCGATCTTGGCCTTGCCGGCGCCGCGACTTCAGGCGTGAGACCTTGTCGGGTGAGCTCTCGATGAAAGCCTGGCCGCCCCAGCCGGGGTTGACGGTCATGCAAAGGACGATGTCGGCGAGGTCGCGCAGCTCGGCGAGGGTCTCGACCGGGGTGCCGGGGTTGAGCGCGATCCCCGCCAGACAGCCGAGCTCACGGATCGCGGCAAGGGTGCGGTTGGCGTGCGGCGTCGCCTCCTCGATGGAAGGTGATCGAGTCGGCGCCGGCCTCGGCGAAGGCCTCGATCTGGCGTTCGGGCTGCTCGATCATCAGGTGGACGTCGAGGACGCCGCCGGCATCGTGGACCTGGTCGGCGATCGACGCGGCGACCAGCGGCCCGATCGTGATCGGCGGCACGAAATGCCCGTCCATCACGTCGAAGTGGATGACCCGCGCGCCGGCATCCATCACCTCGGCGATCTGCGCGCCCAGCCGGCGAGCAGTCGGCCGAGAGGATCGAAGGCGCGACGCGCGGCGAAGCGATGACCTCCTGCATCCGCTCGCTCATACCGGCCTCATCATCGAGTCCCCGCAGGTTTGACAGGTCATGTCCTCGGTGGTGCTCATCCGCGCGATCGTCTGGTGCTCGCCGCAGTTGGGGCACTGCGAGACGAGCTCGAAGCGGCGCAGACAGTACACGCAGCGAAAGCGGCCCGGCAGCTGCGTCGGGCGCAGCCAGGGCTCACCGCAACCAGGGCAGGCCGCCCGGCGCAGGACGCTCTCGCTCTCTCCCGCCTCACTCATCGCCAGCATCATCGCGCCTCAGGCGGCAGATGAAGAAGCCGGTGGTGCGATCGCGATCCGGACGGAGCTGAAAACGCTCTCCGCCGTCGACTTGCTCCTCGTTCTCCCGGGCGCTGATCGTGCAGGTCGAGTAGACGAGCGTGCCGCCCGGTCGGAGCGCCGCCCTCGCCCTTTGGAGGAGTTGGGCCTGGACCTCGACCAGGCGGTCGATGGTGGCCGGCGACTTGCGCCAGCGCGCGTCGGGGCGCGAGGCGAGGGCGCCCAGGTCGGAGCAGGGGGCGTCGAGGAGGACCCGGTCGAAGCCGGGGGCCATGCCCGGTTGCGCGGCATCGGTCTCGATCACGGTGACGCTGCGCAGGCCGAGGCGACGAGCCTGATCCGCGACTTCGGCGGCACGCTCGGGGTCGTTCTCCACCGAGATCACCTCGCCGCGGTCGCCCATCCGAGCGGCGATCTGGCCGGTCTTGATGCCGGGGCCGGCGCAGAGATCGAGGATGTGCTCGCCGGGCTGGGGGTCGAGGACCTCGACCACCGCGGCCGATCCCCGGCTCTGCGGAGTCAGCTCGCCAGCAGCGATCAGCTCCGGCACGAGGTCGCCGGTCCGCCCCTCGATCGCGATCATCTCCGGCAGCGCCAGCACCCCCTCGCTTGCAGTGCGCCTTTTGCTCCCGGTGGGTGCATAAGGCGCACCGGAACCAGCGGCGCGGGCGTCGATGCCGGCGTCGCGCAGCTTGGCGAGGATGGAGTCGCGGTCGGTGCGCAGGGTGTTGACGCGGAAGGCGACCTCGGGCGGCTCGTTGCAGGCGGCGAGCAGGGAGCGGGCCTGCTCGGGCCCCAGCTCGTCCCACCACATCTGCGCCAGCCAGAGCGGCGCCGAGTGGGCGACGGCGGCTGCCTGCGGGGTCGAGTCGTCGCCGAGCAGCGACTCGACCAACGAGGCGCGCTCGCGGGTCGCCCGGCGCAGGACGGCGTTGACCAGGCCGGCGGCATGCGCGGCGCCGGCCTGCTTGACCAGCTCCACCGCCTGGTCGACCGCGGCGTGGTCGGGGGTCCCGTCGGCGAAGAGCAGCTCGTACATGCCCAGCCGCAAGGCTCCCAGCAGCGGCGGGTCGAGATCGCGCAGCGGCCGGTCGACCAGCTGCGAGAGCGCCGCGTCGATCGTGCCGCGGCGCTGCACCGTGCCGTAGGCGAGCCGCTGCGCCTGGGCCCGCTCGCGAGCGTCGAGCGCACGCTCGTCGGCGGCTTCGCGGAAGGCGCGCTCGGTGTGGGCCTCTTCCTCGAAGGTCGCCCGGATCGTCTCGTAGGCGAGGGTGCGAGCCGGAGCAATCATGACAATGGATCGCGTTCAAATCGCCACGGATTCGAACCCCCGGAAGTCACCGTGTCGATTTGAACGCTCACAGTTTCGGCAGCTGGTGGCCGCGCAGGTAGGCGTCTGCCGCCATCGACTTGCCACCGGCCGGCTGCACCACCTCGAGCCGCAGGGCGCCCCGGCCGCAGCCGAGCAGCAGCGCCCCCCACTCGGCGCGCACCTCGCCGGCCTTGACGCCGACATCGACCGCGCGCGCTCGCCGCACCCCCAGCCGCTCGCCGCCGCTGGTCTCCAGATAGGCGCCAACGTGCGGAGTCAGCGCACGGACGATGCGGGCCAGCTCGACCGCCGGCCGCTTGGGGTCGAGGCGGCGCTCCAGCGAGGCGATCTTCTCCGCGTAGGTGGCCTCCGCATCGTCCTGCTCGACGAAATCGAGTCGCCCCTCGGCCAGCAGGTCGAATGCCCGCACCAGCAGCTCGCCGCCGAGCGTGGCCAGACTGCGCGGCAAGCGCTTCGAAGTCTTCCTCGGAGCCGATCGGCAGCTCCTCGCGGAGAGCGACCGGCCCGGAGTCGAGGCCCTCGGTCAGCTTCATCACGCAGACGCCCGGTGCGCTCGTCGCCGGCCATGATCGCCCGCTCGATCGGCGCCGCGCCGCGCCAGCGGGGCAGCAGCGATGGGTGGATGTTGAGCATCGGCCACTCCGAGAGCAGCGGCTCGCGGATCATCTGGCCGAAGGCGCAGACCGCGAGCGCCTGTGGCTGGACGGCGCGGATCTGCTCGAGCGCCGCCTCGTCGTTGACGTTCTCGGCCTGCAGCAGGTCGATCCCCAGCTCGGCGGCGGCCTCGGCGGCGGGTGGCGCCTGGGTGCGGCGCCCGCGGCCCTTGGGGCGATCGGGGGGCGTGACGACCAGCAGCGGCCTGTGCGCCGACTCGGCCAGCTGGCGCAGCACCGCCGCGGCGAACTCCGAGGTGCCGAGGTAGACCGTCCTCACGCGTCGCACTGTGGGCGCGTCAATCGACACGGTGACTGCCGGGTATTCGAGTCCGTGGCGATTGACGTGTTCACGCTGTGCTCTTCGGCTCACGATGCTCAGCGTCGGCATCGTCCTGCTCGTCCAGCGGCGGGCTGTAGCTGCTCGCCCTCGCGCAGGGCCCGCAGGGCGCCCTTGCGCTGCGCGCGCGGCGCGCGGTCGAGGATCAGCACGCCGTCGAGATGGTCGAGCTCGTGCTGGAGCACTCGCGCCTCCAGGCCCGAGGCCTCGATCTGCACCGGCTCGCCGTCGACGTCCAGCCCGCTGAAGCGGGCATGCAGGGGGCGCTCGACGTCCATCGAGACCCGCGGCAGGCTGAGGCAGCCCTCCTCGGCGACGACGATCTCGTCGGAGAGCCACTCGACCTCCGGGTTGACCAGCGCCGTCGGCTCGCTGTCGGGGCCCGCCTGGAAGACGAGCAGGCGGCGCAGCACGCCGACCTGGGTCGCGGCCAGGCCGACGCCCATGGCGCCGCGCATGATCCCGATCATGCGCTCTACCTCGGCGCGCAGCTCGGGGCCGAACTCGCCGACCGGCGAGGCCTTGCTCTTCAGCACCGGATCGCCGAACTTGACCACCTGCGCAAGCGCCGCTTCGCGGCGCTCCAGCAGCTCGGCTTCGAGCCCGCTCTCGTCGCGCTCGTCGGTTTCAGTTTCGGCGTGCTCGCTCACAGATCAATTCTATGGACCGCCCCCTCCGGGGCTGAGTTCGCCTTTACTCGCGCTATACGCGAAGAAACGGGAACTCACGGTCGCAGTCTTACTGGGGGTCAACGTCGACGGAGATCGCGACGTCGCGCAGGGAGCGGTCGGTGGCGAGGCGATCGACCGTCTCGCGCACGACGCCGACCGTCGCGTCGCGCTCGCCGGTCTTGAGCAGCAGGCGGCGGCGGTGGCGGTTGCGGACGCGGAACATCGGCGCCGGGCCGAGCAGGTCGGTGTCGTCGGGAAGGACCGGCATGAGGGCCTGGGCGAGGTCGAGCGGAGACCCGGTCGAGGCGAACCTCGGACTCGGCCTTGAGGACGATCCTGATCAGGTGCGAGAAGGGCGGGTAGCGCAGCGCCTGGCGGCGCTCGATCTCCTCGCCGAGGAAGGCGGCCGCGTCGTGACGACCGGCGTGGACGATGCTGGGCGCGGTCGGCGCCAGGGTCTGGACGATCACCTCGCCGCCGGCGGCGCCGCGACCGCTGCGACCGGCGAGCTGGGCGACCATCGCGAAGGTCCGCTCGGCGGCGCGGAAGTCGGGGAAGCGCAGGGTGGCGTCGGCGTCGAGGATCGCGCTCAGCGTCACCTCGGGGAAGTCGTGCCCCTTGGCGACCATCTGGGTGCCGACGAGGACGGCGCTCTCGGCCTCGCCGAAGGCGGCGAGGATGCGGGCATGGGCGCCACGGCCGCTGGCCGTGTCGGCGTCGAGGCGGAAGACCGGCATCGGCGCCAGCCGCTCGGCCAGCAGCGCCTCGACCTGCTCGGTGCCGACGCCGGCGCGCGAGAGCGTGGTCGAGTCGCAATCGCCGCAGGCGCGCGGCAGCGGCTCGGAATGGGCGCAGTGATGGCAGACGAGGCGGCCGCTGTGGCGGTGGACGATCAGCGAGACGTCGCAGTTGGGACAGTCCCAGTGACGCCCGCAGGACCGGCAGGTGAGCCAGGGCGCGAAGCCGCGCCGGTTGACCATCACGATCGCCTTCGCCCCGGCCTCGCGGACGCGGCCGAGCGCCTCCCAGGTGGCGGGATGCAGCGGGCCGGAGCGGGGATCGGCCTCGCTCATGTCGAGCACCCGCACCGGCGGCATCGGGCGGCCGTCGACGCGGTGGGGCAGCTCCAGCGGGGCAGCTCCAGCCACGACTCGGGCCGCGGCGTCGCCGTGCCGGCGACGAGCACGGCGCCGCACTCGGCGGCACGGCGCCGGGCCACCGTGCGGGCGTCGTAACAGGGGTCGCCCTCCTGCTTGTAGGAGGCGTCGTGCTCCTCGTCGATCACGATCAGGCCGAGGTCCTGCAGCGGCGCGAAGACAGCCGAGCGGGGGCCGACGCAGACGCTCGCTTCGCCGCCGCGCAGGCGGCGCCATTCGTCGTAGCGCTCGCCGTCGGAGAGGGCCGAGTGCAGGACGGCGAAACGGTCGCCGAGCCGCGCGCGGAAACGCGCCACCGCCTGCGGCGCCAGGCCGATCTCCGGGACGAGGACGATCGCGCCCTTGCCTCGCGCCAGCGCCGCCTCGACCGCGGCCAGGTAGACCTCGGTCTTGCCCGAGCCGGTGACGCCGTGGAGGAGCAGCTCGCGAGGGGCGCCTGCTTCGCCATCGAGCGCCGCAACGATCCCCTCGACCGCCGCGGTCTGCTCGGGGAGCAGCTCGGGGCGCCCGCCGCGGGCGCCGACCTCGGGGTGGCTGGAACGCCGCCGCACCCGCGAGCTGCGGGTGGCGATCAGGCCGCGCTCCTCGAGGCGGCGCAGCACGGCGCGATCGGCGCCAACCGCCGCGGCCAGCTCGCCGGCCGACATCTCCCCCGCCCGCAACGCCTCCAGCACGGCGCGCTGCTTGACCCCGAGGCGCTCTCCGCCCCTCAGCGCCTCCTCGCCGGCGGCGGCGATCTCGGCGCGCAGCTCGAGGCGTGAGCGCACCCGCTGTCCTGCGGCGCCGGTTCCCGGTGGCAGCACCAGCTGCAGGCCGCGCGAGGGCGTCGAGCAGTACTCGCGGGCGATCCAGAGGCCGAGCCGGACCAGCTCCGCCGGCGTCCCCGCCTCGAGCGCCTCGAGCGGCTCGGCCAGCCGCTCCGGCGGCAGCTCGGAGGCCTCGGCAAGCTCGACGACGACGCCGAGCACGCGCTGACGGCCGAAGGGAATGCGGACGACGCTGCCCACCTCGAGATCGGCCATCGCCTCAGGCAAGCGGTAGTCGAAGGGCCCGCGCAGGGCACGGGCGGTGGTGAGCGGCTCAACCTTCGCTATCGACACTGGGTCACGGTATGGAGGAGTGCGGACGGCGTGGGTATGCTGAGCGGCGATGGCGCTCAATCTCAGTCCGGGAGAGCAGGTGATCTTCCAGGGCCATCCTTCCTGGCGGGCGATCCTCGGCTTCTACCTGAAGGGCATCCTCGTCGCGGCGATCGTCGGCGTACTCGCCAGGCTCTTCGACGTGAGCAGCGCCACGGTCTTCCTGATCGTCCTCGTGATCGTCGGCCTTACCGTCCTGATCGGCTTCGTCAAGCGGATCGCGACGACCTACACGATCACCGACCGCCGCCTCAACATCCGCCGCGGCATCATCTCTCGCGAGGTTCAGGAGACCCGCCTCGAGCGGGTCCAGAACGTCAACTACCAGCAGTCGGTCTACCAGCGCCTGATGCAGATCGGCGACGTCGATTTCGACACGGCAGCGGGCGACGACTACAACTTCGTCTTCGCCGGGGTGGCTGACCCCCAAGACGTCGTACACAGGGTCGACCAGGCGACGGGAACGGGTACTGCCGGGACACACGGACTAGGCGAGCCTCAACCGCCAACTACTGGCTGACTTTTGCGGGAGGGCGGGATCCGGGTGGGGGTTTCGCTTAACTTTTTCGAGGATCGTCGATTGCTGACGCCTCGGGCGAGCTGCCGCGAAAAAGTACAAGACGCTTCACCCCCACCCGGATCCCGCCAGCGGCGCCCGGACGTCAGTCAGTAGCAAGCGCCTCCAGCAGTCCCAGGCGAAGCCAGTCGCCACCAGCTCACAAACTGCAGCGGCCGGGAGCCGTGGTTGGGAGCTGGATTGAGCCCCCTCGCCTTTCCTCCTGAGCTTCTTCACCTCGAACGCTGCGGAACTGCGGTGGGTGACTAGACCTTGCAGATGCTCGCGATCTGACGCTTAAAGCTGAAGCGCTCTACCGAAACGGCTCCGTTGGCGGGGACGGGGTAGGGGTGAAACGTCTTGTACTTTTTGGCGGAAGCTCAATCGAGGCGCCAGCTATCCGGCGATCCTCCAAAAAGTTAAGTGGAACCCCTGCCCCCGTCCCCGCCTAAGCAGCGGCCACAGCAGAACCAGCAGCCGCCTTCAAAGCCTCAGCCCGATCTGTCTTCTCCCAGGTGAAGGCATCGCCCTCCCTGCCGAAGTGCCCGTACGCCGAGGTCTGGCGGAAGACCGGCCGGTGCAGATCGAGGTAGCCACGGAAAGCTCCCGGGCGTAGGTCGAACTCGCTTTCGACTATGCGGGAGATCTGCGAATCCGGAAGCTTGCCGGTGCCGAAGGTCTCGACCATCAGAGAGATCGGCCGGGCGACGCCGATCGCGTAGGCGACCTGGACCTCGCAGCGCTGCGCGAGGCCGGCGGCGACGACGTTCTTGGCGACGTAGCGCGAGGCGTAGGCGGCCGAACGGTCGACCTTGGAGGGATCCTTGCCGGAGAAGGCGCCGCCGCCGTGGCGGGCCATGCCACCGTAGGTGTCGACGATGATCTTGCGGCCGGTGAGGCCGGCGTCGCCGACCGGGCCGCCGATCACGAACTTGCCGGTCGGGTTGACGAGGAAGTGCTGGCGCAGCTCGTCGGCGTCGTAGAGGCCGGCGGCCTCGGCGCCGAGCACCGGCAAGACGACGTGCTCCCAGAGGTCGGGCTTGATCTTCGACTCCGACTCGACGCCCTCGGCGTGCTGGGTCGAGATCAAGAGCTTCTCCACTTTGACGGGACGGCCATCGGCGTAGCGGACGGTGACCTGGGTCTTGCCGTCGGGACCGAGATAGTCGAGCGTGCCGTCCTTGCGCACCGCCGCCAGCCGTTCGGCGAGCCGGTGGGCGAGGTGGATCGGCATCGGCATCAGCGCCTCGGTCTCGTCGGTCGCGTAGCCGAACATCATTCCCTGATCGCCGGCGCCGGCGATCAGCAGCTCGTCTTCGACCGAGCCCTCGGTGCGGTTCTCGTAGGCGAGGTCGACGCCCTGGGCGATGTCGGGCGACTGCTTGTCGAGCGAAACCAAGACCGAGATGTGATCGCAGTTGTAGCCGTAGTCGCCGTGGTCGTAGCCGATATCGCGAATCGTCTCGCGGACCAGCTCGGGGACGTCGAGATGGACCGTGGTCGAGATCTCGCCGGAGACCACCGCCATGCCGGTGTTGACAAGGGTCTCGCAGGCGACCCGACCCTCCGGATCGCCGGCCATCACCGCGTCGAGCACGGTGTCGGAGATCGCGTCGGCGACCTTGTCGGGGTGGCCCTCGGTGACGGACTCGGAAGTGAAGAGGTACTCGCCCTCGGCGAGCGGCTGGATCTCGGTCATAGGTCGAAGCCTAGCGTTGGCCGCTGGAAAAAGTACTGACCAAGCAGGTCAAGACCGTATGGAGAGCTGACCGACTCCAGCGGTAGGTAGGTCGGCACCCCGCGCATGAAAGTGCGGGGACTGGGCCGCAGGGCGGACCTGCGGCCGACACCCCAATCATGGGAGGTGCCGACATGGCTCAGCCTAAAAGCGTGGTCGGCCTCGACGTCCACGCCACCCAAACCCACGCCTGCGTTCTTTGCCCCGAGACAGGCGAGCTTCGCTCCAAACGCTTGAACGGCCCGCCCCGGCGGGCCCTGGACTTTCTCGAAGGGCTCCACGCTCCCGTCCTCGCCGTCTATGAGGCAGGGCCGACGGGCTATGGCCTCGCTCGTGGCGCCGTCGAGCGCGACCTCGACGTGCGCATCTGCGCGCCGGGGTCGATCCCAAAAGCGCCGAGCGATCGGGTGAAGACCGACCGCCGCGATGCCGAGCGCCTGGCGCGCCTGTGCCTCGCCGGCGAACTGTCCTTCGTGCGCGTGCCGAGCCCCGAGGAGGAGCGCTTTCGCGACCTCGCCCGTTGTCGAGAGGCAATCCGCGCCGATTTGATGCGCGCTCGCCACCGGGTGGGCAAGTTCCTGCTGCGCCGCGAGTTGCGCTGGGGAGGCCCGGGCTCGGCCTGGACGCAGGCCCACTGGCGCTGGCTGGCGGGGATCGAGTTCTCCGACGGCGCCTCCAGTGCCGTGCTCGCCGACTACCTGAGTGCCGTGAGGGCGCTTGAGCAGCGTCGTGGCGTGGCCGAGCGGGCGATCGAGGAGGGCTGGCCCGAGTCTCCCTGGGCCGAGACGATCGCGCGGTTGCGCTGCCTGCGGGGCATCGACACGCTGACGGCGCTCGGGCTTTGCGGGGAGGCTGGAGACCTGCGGCGCTTTGAGCGCCCGGCGTCGCTGATGGCCTACTTCGGCATCGTGCCCTCCGAGCACTCCTCAGGGGGGCAGCGGCGGCGCGGCCCGATCACCAAGGCGGGCTCCGCGCATGCCCGCCGGTTGCTGGTCGAGGCCGCCCACCACTACCGCCACGCGCCCAGGGTGGCGGGGTCGCTGGAGCGTCGCCAGCGCGGCGTCGACCCACGAGCGTGTGAGATCGGCTGGCGCGCTCAGGTCCGCCTGCATCGTCGCTGGCAACGGTTGCGGGTGGAGCGGGGCAAGCCCGCCAACGTGGTCAGGATCGCCCTGGCACGCGAGCTCGGCTGCTTTGTGTGGGAGGTGGGGCAGCTGGACTGAGCGAGCGGGGAAACCAACGCGCCCTCGACGACGCTGTCGGGGCGGCACGAGATCAACGAAGGCCAGCACGTCGCCGCAGGGCGGCCTGCGCTGCGTCCTGGGGCAACCGGCGGGGATTCCCGCCGGCCGCGCCCGCTTCAAGACTGCAGGCCACGCGACGAATCGGCGGTCATGGGGTAGCCAGTCCCCGCATATGAGGCTGACGATGCAGTCGACGCGTCTGGAATTTGCTCGTGTCGCCCCGAGAGCGCCGCGACACCGTGGTCGCGGTCCCTCAGGGACCCGTTCGATCCTGCCCGCTTGACGAGGGGCTCTCCATATGAGGACGCAGGGAGCGAAGCGTGCTCTGCACGCGAGCGACCGAGGACGCCGATATGCGCCGGTCAGCGCCCTTCGCGTGTTCCCGAATGGGGGACGTAGTCGATAACCAGAGGCACGCCCTCGAGGCTGTAGGTCTCGCGCAGACGGTTCTCGAGGTGGTAAGCCCAGTCGCGGATGATCAGCTTGCGGTCGTTGACCTGGATCGCGATGCGCGGCGGTCGCTCTCCCACTTGTGCCGCGTAGTAGAGGCGCAGGCGGCGGCCGCGGCGTGACGGCGGCGGGGTCTTGGCGACGACGTCGGCGACGAAGCGGTTCAGCTCCGGCGTCGGGATCCGCTCGGCCGCGCGGTCGGCAAGCTCGAGCGCCTTGGGCAGCAGGTTGGCGACGTTGCGCCCGCGTGTCGCCGAGCAGGTGACGACGGCGGGGCGCAGGCGTGACTTGCGCTCGACCCGGGCGCGGGCGTCGTCGATGTCGGTGCGGGTGATGTCCCACTTGTTGAGCGCCAGCAGGGTCGCGCAGCCGGCCCGCATCGCGATCTCCCCCACGCGCAGGTCCTCGGCGGTGATCCCGTCGGAGGCGTCGCAGACGACCAGCGCCACGTCGGCTCGCTCGACCGCGTGTTCGGAGCGCAGCTGCGCGTAGTAGTCGACGGTGCCGGCGACCTTGGAGCGGCGGCGCAGGCCGGCGGTGTCGACCAGCACGACCTTGCGGCCGTCGACCTCCAGCTCGGTGTCGATCGCGTCACGAGTGGTGCCGGCCTTCGCCGAGACGATCACCCGCTCGGAGCCGAGGAAGGCGTTGACCAGCGAGGACTTGCCTGCGTTGGGGCGGCCGATGACCGCGACCCTGGTCGCCTCGCTCGGCTCGCCGGGCTGGGCGCGGTCGCCGAGCAGCTCGACGACGCGGTCGAGCAGATCGCCGCTGCCGAGACCGTGGCTGGCCGATACCGCCATGGGCTCGCCGAGGCCGAGCTTGTTCAGCTCGGCGGTCATGTGCTCGTCCTCGGGGCGGTCGAGTTTGTTGGCGACGACGACGACCGGCACCGGCGCGCCGCGCAGCGTCTTGGCCAGCTCGGCGTCGCCGGCCCGCACGCCGGCGCGGGCATCGACGACCAGCATCACCACGTCGGCCTCGGCAATGCCGAGCCGCGCCTGGGCCTGCACGTCGCGGGCCAGCTCGGACTCGTCCTCGATGTCGATGCCGCCGGTGTCGAGCAGCTCGAAGGCCACGCCGTTCCACTCGCAGGGCACGACCTTGCGGTCGCGAGTGACGCCGGGCTGGGCGTCGGTTACCGCCTCGCGCCCGCCGGCGAGCCGGTTGACCAGCGTGCTCTTGCCGACGTTGGGGAAGCCGACGACGGCGACGGTTGGCAGGCTGCTCACGCGAGGCCCCGCTCTCGGGCCAGAGCCTCGACGCGATCGACGACCTCTTCGAGCGCCAGGCCGGTTGTGTCGAGCTCGACCGCGTCGGGCGCCGCCCGCAGGGCGCTGTGCTCGCGGTTCTCGTCGCGGGCGTCGCGCTCGCGCTGCGCGGCCAAAACCGCCGCCAGGCTCTCGCCGGTCTGAGCGGCGCGGCGGCGGGCGCGCTCGTCGGGTGATGCAGTGAGAAAGACCTTCAAGGGCGCCTCGGGGCTGACCACGGTGCCGATGTCACGGCCCTCGGCGACGTAGCGGCCGGCGGCGATCAGGCGACGCTGCTCAGCCACCATCGCCTCGCGGACCAGGCGGTGGACGGAGACGCGCGAGGAGGCGTCGGTCACCCGCGGCTCGCGGATCGCGGCGCTGACGTCGCGGCCGTCCAGCTCAACCCGCTCATCCTCGAAGCCGATCGCCAGCGCGCCCGCCAGCGCGCCCATCGCGATTCCGTCGTCGAGGTCGTCATCGCCCTCCAGCGCGGCCAGGGCCACGCAGCGGTACATCGCCCCGGAGTCGAGGTAGGTGAAGTCGAGCCGCTGCGCCAGGGCGCGGGCGACCGTCGACTTGCCGGCCCCGGCGGGACCGTCGATGGCGATGACCATGGCCGCAGCGTATGGGCGCTGCGACTCAGGCGCTGCCAGACAAAGAGGCGAGGTCCGCCTCGAAGCCCGGATAGCTGACCGCGGCGGCGTCCATGCCCTCGACTTCGACCCCCTCGCGGGAGGCGAGGCCGGCGACCGCCCCAAGCATCGCGATGCGGTGGTCGCCGTGGGACTCGATCGCGCCGCCGCGCAGCCCACCGCCTCCCTCGATCCGCATCCCGTCCTCGCTCGGCTCGGCTGCGGCGCCAAGCGCACGCAGCGCCTCGCAGGTCGTCGCGACCCGGTCGGACTCCTTGCGGCGCAGCTCGGCGGCGTCGCGGATGATCGTCTCGCCCTCGGCAAAGCAGGCGGCGAGGGCGACCAGAGGCAGCTCGTCGATCGCAAGCGGGATCTCGCCGCCGCCGACCTCGGCGCCGTTCAGCCCAGACGCCCGCGCCCGGATCGACCCGATCGGCTCGCCACCGCGCTCACCGACCACTTCGACCTCGATCTCAGCCCCCATCCGCTCGAGGATGCCGAGCAGGCCGGTCCGGGTCGGGTTGGTGCCGACGCCCTCCATGACCACCTCGCTACCCGGCACGAGCAGCGCCGCGACGAGGAAGAAGGCGGCCGAGGAAAAATCCGCCGGCACGGCGAGCTCACCCGGCTCAAGCTGCTTTGCCGGCCGTATCGCGATGCCACCGCGCAGCCAGGCCACGTCGGCGCCCGCCGCGGAGAGCATCCGCTCGGTGTGGTCGCGGCTGCGGGCCGGCTCCCCCACCCAGGTATCGCCCTCGGCGAGCAGGCCGGCGAAGAGCAGGCACGACTTGACCTGGGCGCTCGCCACGGGCAGCTCGTACTCGAGGCCCTTCAGTGCCGCCCCCTCGACCTCGAGCGGCGGCAGACGTTGGTCTCGGCAGCTCAGGCTGGCGCCCATCCGGCGCAGCGGCTCGGCGATCCGGTCGATCGGGCGGCGCCGGATCGAGGCATCGCCGTCGAGCGTCCAGCGTCCCTCCGATTGCCCGGCGAGCCAGCCGGGCAGTAGCCGCAGCAGCGTGCCGGCATTGCCGACGTCGATCCGCGCCGGCGCCGGGCCGCGCAGGCCGACGCCGCGGATGCGGATCGTCGGCTCGATGCCGTCAGCGCCGATTCCCTCGACCTCGGCGCCCAGTGCCTGCACCGCCGCCAGCGTCGAGCGGGTGTCGGCGGCGTCGAGGTAGTCCTCGATCTCCGTCTCCCCCTCGCCCATCGCCGCGATCAGAGCGGCGCGGTGAGAGATCGACTTGTCCGACGGCGGGCGCAGGCTGCCGCGCAGCGGCCCGGTTGGATCGAAGCGAGTCGCCACGCCGCTACTCGCCGTCGCCGACGACGCTGACGGTGTGGCCCAGCTCGCGCACCAGCGCGACGGCGCGGGCTGCCTGGTCGTCGCCGGCAACCCAGAGCGAGACGGCCCCCGAGGTCATGTCGGGGGCCGGGTAGAGCGCCATGTCCTCGATGTTGACGCCGGCGTCGCCAAGGGCGAGAGCCAGCTCGGCGATCGTGCCCGGCCGGTTGGCGACGACTACGCGCAGCTCGCGCAGCTCGCCGCCGGAAAGCTCGGTCTCGAGCAGGCGACGACGATCGGCAGCAGCGCCGGCGTGCCACTCCGACACCGCGGCGCGCTCGCCCTTGCGGATCAGCTCTGCCGCCTCACGCAACCGTTCGGCGACGGCGTCGACCGCCTCCGCCACCGCCTCGCGGTTGCTGGCGAAGATGTCTCCCCAGATCGCCGGGTTGGCGCCGGCGACACGGGTCGTGTCGCGGAAGCTGGGGCCGACCTCGGGCATCCGCTCGGAGTCGCGGGTCAGCTCCGCCGCTGCCTGGCCGACGAGCACGTTGGCGACCACGTGCGGCAGGTGGCTGACCGTCGCCATCAGGCGATCGTGGGTCTCGGCGTCGATCGCCTGGACCCGTGCTCCCAGCCCGGCGACGGTGCGCTGCAGGCGGTCGTAGAGCAGGCCGCTGGAGCGCTCGGATTTCGGCGTCAGGTACCAGCGAGCGCCCTCGAAGAGATCGGCGCGGGCGTTCTCGACCCCTGAGGTCTCCGCCCCGGCCAGCGGGTGGCCGCCGATGAAGCGCTCGTCGCTGCCCAGGGCGGCGACGATGTCGCGCTTGGTCGAGCCGACATCGGTGACGACCGCATCCGCGCTGCAGGCCTGCAGCGCGGCGCTGGCCAGCTCGGTGAGGCCGGCGACGGGCGCGGCGCAGAAGACCACCTCGGCGCCTTCGCAGGCCTCGGCGATCGAGCCCGCGGCGACGTCGATCGCTCCGTCGTCGACGGCGCGATCGAGCGAGGCCCGATCGGGGTCGAAGCCGACGACCTCACCCTGCAACCGCCGCCGGGCGGCGAGGCCGATCGAACCGCCGATCAGGCCAACGCCGAGAACGGCGATCTTCATCCGCCGCGCCGAGCCTCTACGGCGGCGCCGAACTGTTCCAGCAACGAGACGGTCCCATCCCAGTTGAGACAGGGGTCGGTGATCGACTGCCCGTAGACGAGGTCGTCGCTGTCGCCGAGGTCCTGGCGTCCCTCGACCAGGAAGGACTCGAGCATGACGCCGACGATGTCGCGGTTGCCGTCTGCCACCTGGTCGGCGATGTAGCTGGCGGCGAGCATCTGCTTGACCGGATCCTTGTCGCTGTTGTCGTGCGAAGCGTCGACCACGACCCGCTCGGGCAAGCCGGCGTCGCGCAGCAGCATCAGTGCCCCGCCGATCCCTTCCTGGTCGTGGTTGGGCGCGCCCTTGCCGCCGCGCAGGATGACGTGCCCGTCGGGATTGCCGCGGGTGTAGAGGATCGCCGGCGCGCCGTTGTCGTCGATGCCGGCGAAGGCGTGCGGCGCCGCCGCGGCGCGGACCGCGTCGACCGCGACCTGGACGTTGCCGTCGGTGCGGTTCTTGAAGCCGACCGGCATCGAGAGGCCCGAGCCGAGCTGGCGGTGGATCTGGCTCTCCGTCGTGCGGGCGCCGATCGCGCCCCAGGAGATCGCGTCGGCGATGTATTGCGGCGTGATCGGGTCGAGGAACTCGGTGCCGACGGGCAGGCCGAGGTCGAGCACCTGCAGCAGCAGCTGGCGGGCCATGTGCAGGCCGGTGTTGACGTCGCCGGAGTCGTCGAGGTGGGGGTCGTTGATCAGCCCCTTCCAGCCCGTCGTCGTGCGCGGCTTCTCGAAGTAGACCCGCATCGCGATCAGCACGTCCTTTTTCAGCTTGCGCGAGAGTTCGGCGAGCCGGCCGGCGTAGTCGAGCGCCGCCTCGGGATCGTGGACGCTGCACGGCCCGACCACGATCAGCACCCTGTCGTCGGTGCCGTCGAGCACGTTGCCGACTTCGCCACGACCGCGCACCACGGCCTTCTCCCGCTCCTCGCCCAGGGGCAGCTCCTCGAGCAGCTTCGCCGGCGAGATCAGCTCCTCGATCCGCTCGATTCGCTGGTCTCGAACCCGGTCCTGGGTCTCACCCTGCATCCCGATCATCATTTTGCCTTCACCGTCCTCCACGCTCACAAGCCTACTTCCGGTTCACTCATCGCACAGGCTGCGCAACGAGACGAAATCTGTCCGACGCCCGGCCAAGCACTTATGAGAATGCGGCAGGAGCCGCGAGGCCGGACGCCTAGCTAAATCGCCAGAAATAGGAGAAGCGAGCAGGGAGCGACACGGCGCCGCTTGCGCGGCTGACATGCATCGTGTCGACGGATCGCTTCACCTTCCCTGAGTTTGTAGCAGGTGAGCCGGGCCGAGTCCACCCGTCAAGGCGGGCCTCAGGCGAGGATCTCGCCGAGGGCGGCGAGGAAGCGGCCGTTCTCATCACCCGTGCCGTAGGAGACGCGGATGTGGCCGGGATCGCCGAGCGGGGTGCCCGGGCGAACGGCTATCGAGTGCTCGGCGAGGCCCGCGATCACTTCTGCCTCGTCGGCATCGCCGAGGTCGATCCAGGAGAAGTTGGCGTGGGTGTCGGCTGTGGTCAGGCCGAGAGCGCGCAGGCCCTCCTCGACGCGGAGGCGCTCGGCGATCGTGCTCTCGACCCGGCGGGTGACGTCGTCCTGGTGCAGGATCGCCTCCGCCCCCGCGGCCTGGGCGAGCGCGTTGACGCTGAACGGCTGGCGCACCGCGTCGACCGCGGCGCGGAACTTGGGGGAGCCGAGCGCGTAGCCGACGCGCAGCCCGGCCAGGCCGTAGCACTTGCTGAAGGTGCGCAGGACGACCAGGTTGGGCAGCTCGTCGAGCAGGTCGACGGTGGCATCGGGGTCGTCGTGGGTCTGGAACTCGACGTAGGCCTCGTCGAGGACCACCGTGACGTGGGCGGGCAGCTGCTCGCAGAAGGCGGCGACCTCGGCGGCCGGACGGTGGGTGCCGGTCGGGTTGTTGGGATTGCAGACGAGGACCAGCTGGGTCGCCGCGGTCACCTCGGCCGCCATCGCGTCGAGGTCGTGGATGTCTCCCTCGGCCAGCGGCACGCGAACCTCGCGCGCTCCGGTCAGCGCCGGCAGGTACGGGTACATCGAGAAGGCAGGCCAGGAGTAGAGGATCTCGGCGCCCGGCTCGCAGAGCGCCTCGGCGGCGGCGAGCAGGATCTCGCAGGAGCCGTTGCCGACGGCGATCCGGGCGGGCTCGCTGTCGTAGCGCTCGGCGATGCGACGGCGCAGCAGAGTGGCGTCGGGGTCGGGGTAGCGGTTCATCGCCCCCGCGGCGGCGGCGATCGCTTCGACCACCTTGGGGTGCGGCGGGAACGGCGACTCGTTGGAGGCCAGCTGGGCGATGCCGCCAGCGGCGATCGCCTCCGGCGCCTGGCCCGTGGGCACGCCGGCCTGGTAACCCGGCATGCGGGCAAGCTTCTCGGCAAAGGTGACGCTCATCGGCCCATTGTGCCGAAGGGCGGACTACTGAGCGGTGTGCAGATCCGCCCGCAGCTCTTGAGTCGCGCCTAAATAGACGTGGGTGGGAACGTGGCCGACCAGCGCGTAGTAGTGGACCATCGCCCGGATCACCTGCGGCATCGCGCCCGGCACGTCGATCTCACGGGCGCAGATCAGCGGCACCGTGTCGAGGCCGAGGCGGCGCGCGGCGACGGCCGGGAACTCGGCATCGAGGTCGCCGGTGGTGGTGAAGAGGCAGCTGACCATCGCCTCGGAGGTCAGCTCGTTGCGGTCGAGCAGCTCGCGCATCAGCGTCTCGGTCGCGCCGACGATCGCTTCGGCCTCGTTGGCCTCCGCCTGGACGGCGCCGCGGACCGCGAAGAGTCGCTCCTCGCTCATCGAGTGGAATCTTCCCAGAGGCGGGCGATGTCCTCATCGCCGAGCCGCCGCGCCTGCCCCTGCGACAGCGAACCCAGCTCGATCGGGCCGAAGCGAACGCGGCGCAGCGCCGACCACCCGGTTGTCGACCGCTTCGGCCATACGGCGCACCTGGCGGTTGCGGCCCTCACGCAGGACGATCTCGATCTCACGCTCGCCCAGCCGTTGCACCTCGGTCGGCGCGGTCGGCCCGTCCTCCAGCTTGACGCCGCTGGCAAGGCGCTGCAGGTCCGCATCGGAGGGCGGCCGGCGCAGCTCCACCCGGTAGGCCTTGGCGACGCCATAGCGGGGATGGGTCAGTCGGTTGGCCAGCTCACCGTCGTTGGTCAGCAAGAGCAGCCCAGTCGAGTCGGCATCGAGCCGGCCAACCGGATAGAGCCGCGCTGTGGAATCGACGAGAGAGACGACCGCCGCCCTTTTCCCCGGCTCCCGCGCCGTAGAAACCACCCCCGCCGGCTTGTTCACAGCCCAAACCTCCCGAGGCTCCTCCCCCACCACCGGACTCCCATCCACCCGCACGTCATCAGCATCACTGACGTCCCTAGCCGGATCGGTCACCACCTTGCCCCCAACCGTCACCCGTCCCTTGGAGATGATCAGCTCAGCTTTCCGCCGCGAAGCGACACCTCCATGAGCAAGGAACTTGGCGAGCCTCACGACGGTAGAGGGGCGGGGACGGCCCCGCCCCCCCGCCTCAAGGCTCGGATCTCTGCTCGCCGGCTTTCAGAAGTCGCTCGCGCAACTCCCGCTCATCCTCCGGCGTCGGGTCAAAGCGCGACGGATCCGGCAGCTCGTCCAACCCGGCCAGCCCGAAGAGCCGCTCGAACAGCTCGGTCGTCTTGAAGATCGCTGCC
Organism: uncultured Solirubrobacterales bacterium; assembly: GCA_963718775.1. GTDB lineage: Bacteria > Actinomycetota > Thermoleophilia > Solirubrobacterales > 70-9 > VRUE01. Next base: position 486,853 of record OY970377.1, read on the forward strand.
CCGAACTGCGAGCGCCCCGTCTCCTCGATCAGACCCCGCTCGGCCAGCGTCTGCACCGCCGACTCCGAGGTGACGCCGCGGATCCGCGCCACCTCCGGCCGGGTGACCGGCTGCAGGTAGGCGACGATCGCCAGCGTCTCGGCCTGGGCCTGGGTCAGCGGCGGGGTGCGGGGCTTGGCCAGCAGGCGTCGAGCCGCCGCCTCGCTGCCGGGGTCGCTCGCCAGCGCGAAGCCGCCGGCGACCTCACGCAGGACGACGCCGCGCTTGCCCTCGGCGAGGTCCTCGCGCAGCAGCCCGATCGCCTCCTCGACCTGCCCCTCGGTCGCCTCGCTCGCCTCGGCCAAGTCGCGGGCGTTGACCGGCTGGGGCGAGAGGAAGAGCAGCGCTTCGATCGTGCGGGTCAGGTCACTCACTTGCCGCGGCCTCCTTCTTGCGGATCTCGATCGGGCCGAAGGGCTTGGGCTGCTCCCAGGTCGCCTCGCCTTTGCGGTACATGTCGAGCAGGGCGAAGAGGGTGACCGCCTGGGTGAGCCGGTCCTCGCTGCCGAACTGCTCGTCGAAGTCGATGCTGCCGTGGCTGCGCAGGGCGTCGCGCAGGGCGCGCAGACGCTTTTCCAGCGAGACGGTCGGGCGGATGTGGTCGAGGTTGAGCTCGGGCGGCGTGGACAGCAGGTCGCCGAGCGCAGTTCCAAGACGGTCGGGGTCGTAGACCGCGGTGGCGGCGTCGAGGGCGACCTTGCGCAGCTCGGCCGGCAGCGGCGCCGAGCGGTAGAGGTAGCCGCGGGCTGCCTCGAAGCGCTGCTCCAGGATCGCGGCGGCGTCGCGATAGCGGCGGTACTCGAGCAGCCGTGCAACCAGCTCCTCGACCGCCTCCTCGGGGCTGACGTCCTCGAGGCTCTCCTCTTCGCCGGGCAGCAGCAGGCGCGACTTCAGCTCCAGCAGCGAGGCGATCAGGACGAGGAACTCGGTGGCGACGTCGAGCTCCAGCTCCTCGGTGCGCTCGAGGTGCTCGACGTAGGCGACGACGACCTCGGCCAGCTCGACCTCGAGCAGGCTGACCTCCTCGCGCAGGACGACCGCCATCAGCAGGTCGAAGGGACCGGCGAAGACGTCGAGGTCGAGGTCCAGCTCGGCGACGGTCACACTGGGACCGTAACGCCCCGAAGGGATGGCGACTAGACCGGTTCGATACCCATGCGGTCGCGAACCTCTTCTCCTCTCGGGCGAAGGCGCGTAACATCGGAACCCAGGCGAAAGCTGCGGATGAATGCCAGGCTCCCTCTCCTGTTCGGCGCCATCGCCTTCGTCGTGGGCGGTATGGGAATCCCTTGCAGCTCGGCGGCTCCCACGCCCCCCAGCCCTTCCGGGTTCGTCACTCGAGTCGACAACCCGTGGTTCCCTCTTCGACCGGGCACAATCTCCGTCTATAGCGGGGTCAAGGACGGCAAGCCCTCTCGCGACGTGTTTGTCGTCACCTCGAGGACGAAAAGAATCCAGGGAGTCGGCTGCACCGTCGTCGACGACAAGCTCTATCTGCAGGGGCGCCTGGAGGAGCGAACCAAGGACTGGTATGCCCAGGACCGAGCCGGAAACGTCTGGTACTTCGGCGAGGCCACGGCCGAGCTAAACCCGGATGGCAGCGTAAAAACCACCGAGGGAAGCTGGCGGGCCGGAGTGAGCGGAGCTCGGCCCGGAATCTTCATGCCCGCTCGCCCACATCCCGGACAAACGGGCCTGCAGGAGTTCTACGAAGGACATGCGGAGGATCATTTCCGCATCCTCAGCCTCGAAGCGGAGGTCCAGACGCCGGCAGCATCATCGAATATGGCGCTCCTGACCAGGGAGTGGACGCCGGCTCGAGCCAGGGGTGGTCGACCACAAGCTCTACGTCAAGGGGGTCGGGACGGTGCTCGAGCAGACGGTCAAAGGCGGGGATGAGCGCAACACCTTGGTCTCGATTCGCCGCCGATAGCGGGAAGTGGCGCCGCCCGTCAGCTCAAGCCGGTCCGAAGCCCATGCGCTCGCGAACATCGGCCACGACCGGCGCGGCGATCGCGCGGGCCTTCTCCGCGCCGGCGGCGAAGGTCGCCTCCAGCGCCGCCTCGTCGGCGCGCAGCTCGGCGTAGCGCTCGTGGACCGGGGCGAGGTACTCGACGACCGCCTCGGCGACGGCCTTCTTGAAATCGCCGTAGCCGGCGCCCGCGAACTCGCGCTCGACCGCGGCAGGGTCGGTGCCACGGGCGACCGCGTAGATGTCGATCAGGTTGGTGATCCCCGGCTTGTCGGGAGCGCGGCGCACCTCGCGGCCGGAGTCGGTGACGGCGCTGCCGAACTTCTTGCGGATCACGTCGGGCTCGTCGAGGACGAGGACCGTGCCTGCCTCGGTGCCGCCGGTGGTCGACATCTTCCGCTCGGGCTCCTGCAGGTCCATGATCCGCGCCCCGACCTCGGGGATGCGCATCTCCGGCACGACCAGGGTCTCGCCGAAGCGCTCGTTGAAGCGGCGGGCGACCTCGCGCATCAGCTCGACGTGCTGGCGCTGGTCGTCGCCGACCGGCACCTCGGTCGCCCGGTAGGCGAGCACGTCGGCGGCCATCAGCACCGGGTAGAAGAAGAGCGCCGCGGAGACGAGCTCCTGCTTCGCCGACTTGTCCTTGAACTGGGTCATGCGGTTGAGGTCGCCGTGCGAGGTGACCGCCGAGAGCAGCCAGGTCAGCTCGCTGTGCTCGCGCACGTCGGACTGGCGGAAGAAGATGCAGCGCTCGGGATCGAGGCCGGCGGCGAGCAGGATCGCGGCCGTGTCGTAGAGCCGCTCGCGCAGCTCGGCCGGGTCGTAGGCGACCGAGATCGCGTGCAGGTCGACGATGCAGAAGATCGCCGGGTCGCCGCGGTCCTGGCCCTCGACGTACTGGCGAATTGCCCCGATGTAGTTGCCTAGATGCTTGCGGCCGGTCGGCTGGATGCCCGAGAAGACGATGGGTGCGCTCACGGGGCGGGAGCCTAGTTCAGGGGGCGGACTCGAAGCCCCGTCCTTCACCGCTGGCCGGCTCAGCGGTCGGGCGCTCGCACCAGTGGGCGGCTCGGCGCAGTCGGCGCAGCCGTGGCCGCACTCGCCGGCTTGGGCAGAGCCCCTGCTTGGGACAGCTTCTATCGCTCGGCGGGGGTTTTCGATACCGAAACCGGAGACGGTGCCGCCGACGATCATCAGGATGCCGGCTATGCCGATGCCCAGGTGGAAGGCGGAGGTGGAGGCATCGGCGGAGGCAGAGTCGACGCGGGCTGCCTGGGTTGGCGGGAGCGATTCGGTGTCTGGCACGGCCAGGGGCTGGGCCTTGGCGTCGGTGACGGTGCGCTCGGCGCGGGGGCCTAGCGGGCGGTCGCCGAGGTTGTCGTCGAGCGCCGAGCCGAAGTAGGCGGAGATGACGGCGCCGAGGATCGCGATCGCCAGCAGGCCGGCAACCCGGGCGACGCCGTTGTTGACGCCGGAGGCGATGCCGACGTGGCGTTCCTCGACCGAGTCGAGGACGGTCGCGGTCAGCGGCGCCACGGTCGCCGAGAGGCCGAGCCCGAAGACCAGGATCGCCGGCAACACGTCGGCGACGTAGTCGGCATCGGCGCCGACCCGGAGGAGCAGCAGCAGGCCGATGCCGCCGACGATCGGCCCGATCGTCATCGGCAGTCGCGGGCCGGTGCCGGAGGCCATCCTGCCCCAGCGCGGCGAGAGGAAGAAGAGGATCAGCGAGACCGGCGTCGTCGCCAGGCCGGCCTCGATCGGCGCTGTAGCCGGCGACCTGCTGGAGGAAGAGGCCGACGAAGAAGAGGCCGCCGATCAGCCCCGCGTATGCCGAGAGCGTGGTCACGTTGGCGACCCAGAAGTTGCGGATGCGGAAGAGCGAGAGCTCGAGCATCGGGTGGCGGGCACGGGCCTCGTGGACGACGAAGAGGGCGAAGCAGACGATGCCGGCGATCAGCGGCGCCCAGACCACCGGGTCTCCCCAGCCGCGGGTCGGCTGCTCGATCAGGGCGAAGACCGGGCCGCCTAGCCCGGCCGCGGAGAGCGCGATCCCGGTCCAGTCGATGCCCCGAAAGGCGTCCGGATCGCGGCTCTCCTCGACCGAGTGCATGGTCAGCGCCACCGTCGCCGCGATCAGCGGAAGGTTGACCCAGAAGATCGCCCGCCAGGAGAGCGCCTCGACCAGCGCCCCTCCCCCGGCCGGCCCGAGCACCGTCGCGATGCCCGTCCAGGCGGTCCAGGTGCCGACCGCCTTGCCCCGCGCGGCGCCCTCGAAGGTGGCGGCGACGATCGCCAGCGAGCCCGGCACCAGCAGCGCCCCGGCCACCCCCTGCAGGGCGCGGGCGGCGATCAGGAACTCGACCGTGGGGGCGACCGCGCAGAGCAGCGAGGTCGCGCCGAAGGCGATCAGGCCGGCGACGAACATCCGCCGCCGCCCGAACTGGTCGCCCAGCGAGCCGCCGACGAGGAGCAGCGCGACCAGGGTCAGCATGTAGGCCTCGACGACCCACTGCTGCCCGGCCAGCTCCGCGTCGAGACCGCTCGGCGATCGCCGGCAGCGCCACGTTGACCACGGTCGAGTCGAGAAAGACGACGGTCGAGCCGAGGATCGTCGCGACCAGCGTCAGACGCTGTTGGCGGGTCACCCGAAGAAGTCTAGGGGCCGGATCTCTCCGGCCCCATAGCTGCTGCTCCTATTGACCGGACGTCCTACTGTTGCGATTCGTTTTCGTCTAAGGCGAGCCAACCTTGTTCTTTGATGTCGCCGTGGAGGATTTCAACCAGGTAGTTGGCGTCCCATTTACCAACTTCACCGCAAAGCAATTTGGAGCCGGACTCATACGTCAAAGCGTTTTTTAAGGTTAAAACTAAGGGTAAGCCGGTCGCGGTGTTCGTGACATCGAGATGGAGTTTTTCGGCTTTATACGCACATTCGATACCGAACGGACAGCCTTTGATTTTGACTAAGATCGGGCTACCTACTGCGTTCTGTTCGACTAACATTAACCATAAGTGTTCACCGGTAAGATCATGGTGGAATTTGACTAAATACGGCAAATTCAGGACGCTTACTTCGGTGCATGGTGCACAGTTCGCGAATTCGATTCCCGTGATTATGCCGTGCAGCGGAGATGATTTCGTGATCTGCCCTTTGATGTCAGAGGAGCCACATAACACTTCCATGGCGCTACCTAAGAAAACCGCGTGCAATTTCTCTTCTCCGACTGGTCCTAACGGCTCCAGTTTTCCTAAGATCGGTAATCCTGGGCCCGCTTCCTTTAACATTCCTTTGGGACATAATCCCGTGGGGTCTTCAAGACACACCACGACTAAGTGTACGGCCGAGGCGGAGCCGACACCGATAAACGCTGTTGCGCTCACCGTCGCCAGTACGGCGAGACCGAGCATCTTCATGAGTCTCATTTTGCGTATCTCCTTTTTCAGCGGGGATGGCCGCTGATCGACTTTGAGCCTGACGTGCGAGCCGCATCGGAACAGACCGAAGTGGGCCTGTCACTCCACAGCTCGAATGGCAGCTACGCTTACCACACCCTGTTATTACAGTCAAGTATTCTTTAGTATTGACGGCGAGGTATGTCTCGGTCCGGCTCACGGAGCTGCTCGGCTGGGGTGAAGAAGTTGCGGTAGGCGAGCGCGGTGGCGACCAGGCCGGCGATCGCGACGCTGCCGAGCAGGGCGTAGAGGAGGATCAGCTGCAGGCGGACGGCGTCGGTCGGGTCGGCGCCGGCGAGCAGCATGCCGACCATCGTGCCGGGGAAGAAGATCAGCCCGGTCGTCTTGGTCGAGTCGACCAGGGTGATCATCCCCGAGCGCAGGGCGCGGCGGACGAAGGGCGACGCCGCCTCCTGGGCGGTCGCGCCGAGCGCCAGGGTCGCCTCGATCTTGCCGCGCGAGTCCGCCATCTCGTCGCCGAGCCGGTTGAGCGCCACCGCCGAGGCGGTCATCGCGTTGCCGATCACCATGCCGCCGACCGGGACCAGGTAGCGGGCGGTCGCTTCGAAGACGCCGAGCGCGACGACGAGCCCCAGCGTCGTCGTCGCCGCGACCGCAAGGGCGATCAGCAGCGGCCAGAAGGCATCGGGAACCTTCTTGGCGCGATTGCGGGCGGTGAGCGCGCCGAAGACGACCATCACCGCCAGCAGGGCGAAGACGAGCCAGATCGTGTCGGCTTCGAAGATCAGCTCGATCGCGTAGCCGATCGCGGTCAGCTGGACGAAGGAGCGGACCGTGGCGATGCCGATGTCGCGCTCGAGGTCGGCCCTGCGCCAGAAGGAGATCGCCGCGGCGAGGGCGACCAGCGCCAGGCTGGCGGCGACCTGCCCGGCCGAGACGTGGATCGAGGTGCTCAAGTGAGGGCCTCCTCGCAGCGGGCCGGACTCGCTCACCCTGCCGCGCTCGAGCCGCACGACCCACTCGCCGAGCCGGCGCGCCTGCTCGGGATCGTGGCTGACCAGGACGACCGAGATATCGAGCTCGCGGCGCAGCTCGGCAAGCGTCGCCTCGATCGCGTCGCGGGCCGCCGGGTCGAGGGCGGAGGTCGGCTCGTCGAGGAGAAGCACCTCGGGCTGCTGCGCCAGGGCGCGCGCCAGCATCGCGCGCTGCTGCTCGCCGACCGAGAGCTTGGCGACGTCGCGCGCGGCAAACTCGGGGTCGAGGCCGGCGAGGCCGAGGCAGCGCGCCGGGTCGGGCTCCTTGCCGGCGAGCCGCGCCGCGTAGGCGAGGTTCGAGCCGACGGTCCCATCGAGCAGTGCCGGCAGCTGCGGGACCAGCGAGACCTGGCGCCGCAGGGCGAGCGGGTCGTACTGGTCGAGGGGGCGGTCACGGTAGGAGACCGCGCCGCTGTCGGGGTCGGCGAGCCGGTTGAGCAGCCGCAGCAGCGTCGACTTGCCGGCGCCGGAGGGCCCGACGATCGCCGTCGCCCCGGCGGGTATCGCGGCGCTGACCGAGTCGAGGACCCGGCGATCGCCGCGGACCAGGCTGACGTCGCGCAGCTCGAACAGCACCGCCGCATGATCCCGCACCGTCCCGGCGCAAGATGCCTCCCGACCGCGACCGGCAGCGGCCGGGCCTGTGGCGGACTGCCAGAATCCGGGTAGTGATTGCCGATGGCTAGAGCGATTTGGAGCGGCTCGATCAGCTTCGGGCTCCTCAACGTGCCCGTCAAGCTCTACAGCGCGGTGGCCCGCCGCGGCATCTCGCTGCGCGAGATCCGCGAGTCCGACAGCGCCCGCATCCGCCACCGCCGCGTCGCCGAAGGGACCGACGAAGAGGTCCCCTACGACAAGATCGTCAAGGCCTTCGAGATCACCACGGACCGCTACGTGCCGATCACCAAGGACGAGATGGCCTCGCTCGACCCGAAGAAGACGCGGGCGATCGAGGTCCAGGACTTCGTCGACCTCGACGAGATCGACCCGATCTACTTCGACAGCCCCTACTACCTCGGCCCGGCCGAGGGCGCCGAGAGGGCCTACTCGCTGCTCGGCCAGGCGATGGAAGCGTCCGGCAAGGTCGCGATCGCCCGCTTCGTCTTCCGCAACAAGGAGCACCTGGCGGCGATGCGCCCCGGCGACGGCGTGCTGACCCTGACCACGATGCGCTTCGCCGACGAGGTCGTGCCGCCCTCCGAGCTCGACGACGTGCTGCCCGCCGAGCAGCCGAAGGTGCGCCAAGCGCGAGGTCGAGATGGCGGAGCAGCTGATCGACTCGCTGACCAGCGAGCTTCGACCCGACGCGCCTACCGCGACGAGTACCGCGAGGAGCTGCTGGCGCTGATCGAACGCAAGGCCGACGGCAAGGAGGTCGTCGCCGCTCCCGAAGGCGAGGAGCGCGAGGCGACCAAGGCGCCCGACCTGATGGCGGCGCTCGAGGAGAGCATCGCCGCGGTGCAGGGCAAGCGCGACGGCAAGCCGGCGAAGAAACCGGCCGCCAAGAAACGCAAGGCCGCAGCGAAAAAAGCCGCGCCGAAAAAACGCTCGGGCTCCCGCGCCAAAGCGAAGTCCTCGAAGTAGCCGGTGGCCGAGAGCCGCCAGGTCGAGGTCGACGGGCGTGAGCTGAAGCTCACCAACCTCGACAAGGTCCTCTACCCGAAGGCCGGCTTCAGCAAGGGCGAGGTGGTCGACTACTACGCCAAGATCGCGCCGGCGATGGTCCCCCACCTGACCGGGCGGCCGGTGACCCTGCGCCGCTTCCCGGAAGGCGTCGACGACATCGACGCCGCCTTCTTCGAGAAGCGCTGCCCCAAGCACCGGCCCAAATGGGTGAAGACGACGCCCGTGTCTCGGCCAGCACCGGCACGATCGACTTCTGCGTCTGCGAAGACCTGCCGACCCTGGTCTGGATGGCGCAGCTGGCGGCGATCGAGCTGCACCCCTCGCTCTCGCTGGGCAGGCAACCTCGACCGGCCGACCGTGCTCGCCTTCGACCTCGACCCCGGCCCGCCGGCGGACGTCGTCGACTGCTGCCGGGTGGCGCTGCGCCTGCGCGAGCTCTTCGCCCACTTCGACCTCGAGTGCTTCCCCAAGACCTCGGGCTCGAAGGGCCTGCAGGTCTACGTGCCGCTCAACAACGACGAGGTCACCTACGAGGGGACGAGGACGGCGGCGGACCAAACCGTTCGCCCAAGCGATCGCCCAGCTGCTCGAGAAGCAGACGCCCGACAAGGTCGTCTCGAAGATGAAAAAGGTCGAACGCGAGGGCAAGGTCTTCGTCGACTGGTCCCAGAACCACCAGCGCAAGACGACGATCGCCGTCTACTCGCTGCGGGCCCGCGAACGCCCGACCGTCTCGACCCCGGTCACCTGGGACGAGGTCGAACGCGCGGTCGAGAAGGACGACGCCGCCTCACTGGTCTTCGAGGCCGCCGACGTGCTGGAGCGGGTCGAGAAGCACGGCGACCTCTTCGCCCCGGTGCTCGAGCTGAAGCAGGAGCTGCCGGAGCTCTAGTCGACCCTCAGGCCAGGTCGGCGGGCTCGCGCCACATCTGGGTGACGCTCGGCCCATCTTCCGGCAGCTCGAACTCGCCGCAGACGGCGAAGCCGAGCTCTTCGTAGCGTGGGGTGTTAATCGGGTTGGACGACTCGAGGAAGGCCGGCGTGCCCTCGGCGTCGATTCGCTCCAGCGTGGCCGCCAGCAGCCCGATGCCCAACCCGCGACCTCGGTGGTCGGGGTTGGTCGCGAGCAGGCTGAGGTAATAGTGAGGCTCCGCCGTGGGATGGGCGGCTTCGAAGCGCTCGAACGTCTCCAGCACCCTGCCTGCCCCGTCCCCGAGCAGCTCCGCCAGCAGGCTCTCCAAGCGCTCCTCGTCCTCGGGCCGCAGCTCGGGCTTTCCCGGCGGGATCCAGAGGGCGACCGCCGCGCAGCCCCCGGTGAGCCAGGCGGATTCGTAGCCGACGGCCGCTTTCGCCACCAGCTCCCAGACGGCCCGGTGCTGCTCGAGCCGCCGCTCGGGATCGGGGAACGCCCAGCTCCAGACCGGGTCGGCGTAGAACGCTCGCGCCAGGGTCTCGACCGCAGCGGGGATCTCGGCGCGGGTCGCCAGCCTCGCTTCCACGGGGGCTCGGCGGTCCGACGGCTCCGTCATGGCTAGAGCGGCTGACGCACGACCGGCTTGCGGGTCGCCTTGACCTCGTCGAGGCGGCGGACCGGGGTCGTGTAGGGCGCCTGCTTGGCCATCTCGGGGTCGCTCCTCGGCCTCGGCGAGGATCTGCTCGATCGCGTCGGCGAAGGCGTCGAGGCTCTCCTTGGTCTCGGTCTCGGTCGGCTCGATCATCAGCGCCTCCTCGACGAGCAGCGGGAAGTAGACGGTCGGCGGGTGGAAGCCGAAGTCGAGCAGGCGCTTGGCGAGGTCGAGGGTGGCGAGCCCGAGCTCCCTCTTCATCGGCTTGCCGGAGAGGACGAACTCGTGCATGCAGTGGCGGTCGAAGGCGACCGGCAGGCGCTCGCCGGCGCGGCCCTCGGCGAGCCGCGCCTTCAGGTAGTTGGCGTTCAGCACCGCGGTCTCGGAGGCCTCGGCGAGGCCGTCGGCGCCGAGGCTGAGGATGTAGGCGTAGGAGCGGACGAAGACGCCGAAGTTGCCCTGGAAGCCGCGCAGGCGGCCGATCGACTTGGGCCGCTCGAGGTCGAGGTCGAAGACCGGGCCGCCGCCGTTGTCGCTCTCGCGGCGCACGACCTGCGGGCGCGGCAGGAAGGGCTCGATCCGCTCGGAGACGGCGATCGGCCCGGCGCCCGGGCCCGCCGCCGCCGTGCGGCTGGCTGAACGACTTGTGCAGGTTGACGTGGACGATGTCGAAGCCCATGTCGCCGGGCCGCGAGTGGCCCATCACCGCGTTGAGGTTGGCGCCGTCGTAGTAGAGCGTGCCGCCGGCCTCGTGGATCAGCGCGGCGATCTCGGCGATGTTCTCGTCGAAGAGGCCGAGCGTGTTGGGGTTGGTCAGCATCAGGCAGGCGACCGTCGCTCGTCGATCTTCGCCCGCAGGTCGTCCATCTCGACCCCGCCGCGCTCGTCGGTCGCGACCTTGACGACCTCGTAGCCGGCCATCGTCACCGAGGCGGGGTTGGTGCCGTGCGAGGTGTCGGGGGCGAGCACCTTGCGTGCGCTCTTCGCCGCGGTCGGCGTGGAAGGCGCGGGTGAGCAGCAGGCCGGCGAGCTCGCCGTGCGAGCCCGCCGAGGGCTGCAGGCTGACGTGGGGCAGGCCGCAGATCTCGCCGAGCGACTCCTGCAGCAGCCACATCAGCTCCAGCGCGCCCTGGGCCCGCTGCGGGTCCTGGGCGGGGTGCAGACGGGCGTGGCCGGGCAGCGCCGCGACCCGCTCGTTGAGCCGCGGGTTGTGCTTCATCGTGCAGGAGCCGAGCGGGTAGAAGCCGCTGTCGAGGTCGAAGTTGCGCCGCGAGAGCTGGTTGTAGTGGCGGACGATCTCGGGCTCGGCGACCTCGGGCAGGCGCGGCGGCTCGGCGCGCAGGAGCTCGGCCGGGATCAGCTCCTCGAGCGGCGTCTCGGGGACTTCGGCGGCGGGCAGGACGGCGGCGCGCCGTCCCGGCTTCGACTTCTCGTAGATCGTCGTCGCCCGTTCGCGCTGCATCGGTGTCTCCGCGGTCGGCATCAGCAGGCTCCTTGGGCGCGTTAGTCGCTCTATTTGCGACTGATGCGCCACGCTCGGCGGCGACCGCCGCGCCGAGGGCCTCGGCGAGCTCGTCGATCTGGGCGCGAGTGCGGCGCTCGGTGATCGCGACCAGCAGGCCGTCCTCGTGCTCGGGGTAGTCGCGGCCGAGCGGGTAGCCGGCGGCGATGCCGCGCTCGGCGCAGCGCTCCAGCACGCGGTCGACCGGGGCGTCGAGGCGGACGGCGAACTCGCGCGCGACCGGCGCCTCGTGCAGCAGCTCGACCCCGTCGACCGCGGCCAGCCGCTCGCGGGCGTAGGCGGTGCGCCGGACGAGCAGCTCGCCGAGCTCGCGGAAGCCCTCGCGGCCGAGCCAGGCGAGGTGGATCATCGCCGCCAGCGCGTTGAGCGCCTGGGCGGTGCAGATGTTGTGGGTCGCCTTCTCGCGGCGGATGTGCTGCTCGCGCGTCTGCAGGGCGAGGACGAAGCCGCGGCGTCCGTCGACGTCGTCGGTCTCGCCGGCGATCCGGCCCGGCATGCGGCGGATCAGCTCCTCGCTGGCGCAGAAGAAGCCGAACGAGGGGCCGCCGAAGTCGAGCCGGTTGCCGAGCGGCTGGCCCTCGCCGAGGGCGATGTCGGCGCCCTGCTCGCCCGGCGGCTTGAGGACGCCGAGCGTCATCGGGTCGACGGCGACGACCAGCAGCGCGCCGTGCTCCTTCGCCGTCGCCCCGAGCGCCTCGACGTCCTCGACCGCGCCGAGGAAGTTGGGGCTCTGCAGGAAGACCGCCGCGGTCTCGCCGTCGACCGCGGCGGCGAGCGCCTCGGCATCGGTCTCGCCGTCGCGCAATCCCGACCTCGACCACCTCGGCGCCGTAGCCGACCGCGTAGGTCGCGAGCGTCTCGCGGCTGTGCGGGTGCACGCCGCGGGAGACGACGAAGCGGCGGCGCTTGGTCGCGCCCATCGCCAGGTAGCCGGCCGAGGCGACCGAGGAGGGCCCCTCGTAGAGGCCGGCGTTGGAGACCGGCAGCCCGGTCAGCTCCGACATCGCGGTCTGGAACTCGAACATCACCTGCAGGCCGCCCTGGGAGATCTCCGGCTGGTAGGGCGTGTAGGGGGTGAGGAACTCGGAGCGCTGGGTGATCGCGTCGACGATCGCCGGCACGTAGTGGTCGTACATCCCCGCGCCGACGAAGCAGACCTGCTCTTCGGCGTCGGCGTTGCGGGCGGCCAGCGCCGCCAGCCGCTCGAAGACCTCGGCCTCGCTCATCCCCGCCGGCAGCTCCAGCGGGCGGCCGAGCCGCAGCGGCTCGGGGATCTGCTCGAAGAGCTCGGCGGTCGAGTCGACGCCGATCGCGGCGAGCATCTCGGCCCGGTCGGCGTCGGTGGCTGAGGTGTAGCGCGTCACGCGCTGAAGGCTACGGAAGCGAGAGGCCGGGGCTTCTCAGCTGTTTTCCAGCAGCTTGCGGTATTCGTCGGCGCCGAGCAGCGCCCCGCGCTCCTCCGGAGTGGCTCAGCTTGACCTTGACCAGCCAGCCCTCGCCGTAGGGGTCCTCGTTGATCTTCTCCGGCGTGTCCTCGAGCGAGTCGTTGACCTCGACGATCTCACCCGACATCGGCGCGATCACGTCGGAGACCGCCTTGACCGACTCGACCTCGGCGTAGGAGGCGTCTTTGGAGATCGTCGCGCCGACCTCGGGCGGGTCGTAGAAGACGACCTCGCCGAGGCTGTCCTGGGCGTACCAGGTGATTCCGAAGACGGCGTGATCGTCCCCCTCGAGCCGGGCCCAGTCGTGCTGGTCGTGGTAGAGCAGCTCATCGGGATAGTGCGCGTCGGCCAAGGTCATCTCGCTTTCGCGGTAGAGGGGCTTGGAAGCTATCCGGGCGGGGCGATGCTTGCCGCGCACGTCGATCTCGACCTCGGTGCCCGGCTCGGCGAGGTCGGCGCGCACGTAGGCCATGCCGATGCCGATCTCCAGCGAGGGCGAGAAGGTGCCCGAGGTGACGACGCCGACCGGCTCGCCGCCGGCCAGCACCGGGTTGCCCTGTCGCGGGATGCCGGCGCCCTCGATCTCGAACGGCGCCAGCTTCTCGGCGGTGCCGTCGCGACGCGCGCGCGGCGATCGCCTCGGCGCCGACGAAGCCGGTCTGCCTCCTTGCAGCACCAGCCGAGCCCGGCCTCGATCGGGTTGCGCTCGGGCGTCAGGTCGTTGCCGTGCAGGTGGAAGCAGACCTCGAGCCGCAGCGTGTCGCGGGCGCCGAGCCCGCAGGGGACGACGCCGGCGTCGAGCAGCTCGGCCCAGATCGGCGGCGCCACCTCGGGGTCGATCAGCAGCTCGACCCCGTCCTCGCCGGTGTAGCCGGTGCCGCAGACCAGCGCCGGGCGGTTGCCGATCCGCGCCGTCGCGACGCGCATCCGCGGCGGCAGGTCGAGCCCGAGGGTGCGAGCGACGATCGCCGCGGGCGTGCGGCCCCTGCACGGCGAGCATCGCGTAGCGGTCGGCGACGTCGCGCACCGCGACGTCGAAGCCGCGGCTCCAGCGACCCAGCCAGGCGAGGTCGGCCTCGTGGTTGGCCGAGTTGGTGACGATCAGGTAGCGGTCGCCGCCGAGCCGGTAGGCGAAGAGGTCGTCGAGCACGCCGCCCTGCTCGTCGCAGAGGCAGGAGTACTGGGCGCCGCCGATGCCGATCGCGGCGACGTCGTTGGAGAGCACCCGCTGCAGGAAGGCGAGCGCTCCCGGCCCCTCGACCTCGACCTCGACCTCGCCCATGTGCGAGACGTCGAACATCCCGGCGTGGGTGCGCACCGCCGCGTGCTCCTCGCGGATCCCCTCGTAGGTGACCGGCATCTCCCAGCCCGCGAAGGGAACGATCTTCGCGCCGAGCTCGACATGCCGCTCGTAGAGAGGTGTGCGCCGCAGCGCCTGGTCAGCCACGCGCGGCAGCGTATTGGAGAGCTGTGGCAAGCTCAGCCACGCAGATGGCCGAGACCCCCAGCAGCGAGATCCGCCGGGCCGGCGCAGACGACGCCGCCAGCGTCGCCCAACTCCTGCACGACTTCAACAGCGAATACGAAGACTTCACCCCGGGAGTCCCCACCCTGACCGAACGCCTCGCGGAACTGCTCGCCAAAGACGAGATCATCGCCTTCCTTGCCGGCGACCCAGCAAAGGGATTCGCGCTCCTCCGCATCCGCTCGTCCCTATGGGCAAAGGCCAACGACGCCTACCTGGAAGAGCTCTACGTAGTCCCCGGCCGCCGCGGCAAAGGCATCGGCGGCGCCCTCCTCGACACCGCAATCGAAGTGGCCCGCGAACTGAGCGCCAACCACTTCGAGCTGACCACAGGAGAAGACGACACCGCAGCCCGCGCCCTCTACGAGAGCCGCAACCTCACGAATCGAGAAGGAACCCCCGACGGCCCCCGCATGCTCTATTACGAGATCGACCTCTAAAGCCTGGATCGAGGAGAGCAGGATCGTCTGATGTCCCTCCGGCAGAGGCTCTGAGACCACGCCTCGAACCCCCGCCACGCCCAGCTGCGCAACGGCCTCTGATGGAGGGACATCAGACGATCCCTCCCCGCCGGACCTGCTGCGCAACGGCCTCAGAGGGAGGGGCACCCGTTGGCGCCCCTCACCCCACCCGGACTATTCCTTGAGGAACCCCGGCACGTCGATGTCGTCATCACTGACACGCAATTTCCGGATGTCGGTGTCCTCCGCCGAGATTCGCGGTTTGGCACTCATAACGCCGCCGCACCCGCTGCGGCGATCGCGCCAGAAGCTCGAACCCCTCGAACCCGGTGGCGATGACCGTCACCCGCACCTCGTCCTTCATCGACTGGTCGACGACGGAGCCGAAGATGATGTTGGCGTTGTCGTCGGCCTCGGCCTGGACCAGCTGGGCCGCCTCGTTGACCTCGAAGAGGCCGAGGTCCTCGGGGCCGGTGATGTTGAGCAGCATCCCGGTCGCGCCCTTGATCGACTCCTCGATCAGCGGCGAGGTGATCGCCGCCTTGGCGGCGTCGAGGGCGCGGGCCTCGCCGGAGGCGGAGCCGACGCCCATCAGCGCCGAGCCGGCGTCGCGCATGATCGTGCGCACGTCGGCGAAGTCGAGGTTGATCAGGCCGGGGATCGTGATCAGGTCGGTGATGCCCTGCACGCCCTGGCGCAAGATGTCGTCGGCCTGACGGAACGCCTCCAGAACGCTGGTGCGCCGCTCGACCGCCTGCAGCAGCTTCTCGTTGGGGACGATGATCAGGGTGTCGACGTTGTTGCGCAGCTTCTCGATCCCCTCGAGCGCCTGCTGCATACGTCGTTTGCCCTCGAACTCAAAAGGCTTTGTTACGGCGCCGACCGTCAGCGCGCCGATCTCTTCCTTGGCGATCTCGGCGATCACCGGCGCCGAGCCGGTGCCGGTGCCGCCACCCTCGCCGGCGGTGACGAAGACCATGTCGGCGCCCTTGAGCGCCTCCTTGATCTCGTCGCGACTCTCCGCCGCCGCGCCAGCCCCGACCTCGGGGTTGCCGCCGGCGCCGAGGCCGCGGGTCAGCTCCTGCCCGATCGAGAGCTTGATGTCGGCGTCACACGCCTGCAGCGCCTGAGCATCCGTGTTGACGGCGACGAACTCGACGCCGCGAATGCCGGCATCGACCATGCGACTGACGGCGTTAGTACCGCCGCCGCCGGCGCCGACCACCTTGATCACCGCTAGGTATGTGGATTCCATCTCCCGATTTCTCCAAGCCCAGTCCCGGTTGGGGCTGGATATGTCCCGGTCCGCCAGGACTGGGTGTTGAGTTGAGCCTTCGTTCCGTCCGAAGCTACAGCAATGCTTAAGGGTTCAAGGGTACCGTGTAACCACGGAAATTGCGCTCAACGTAGGGCATTTCGGGGGGACTGTCAAACGGCCGGGTGGCATCCTGCAAGGCCAATGTCTCAAGTGTTAGTTGAGGGTTTGTCTAACCTCACCCTCTGGTCGAGGGTTCAGGGGATCGGCGGAAGCGCATGCCCAGAGCCATGTGTCGCGGGGCGGTTCGGAGCGTGCAGGTCTACATAATCGGCCGCGGTCAGCGTGGGATCGGCTAGCACCGCCGCGGCAGCTCGCCACTTGCGATCGGCCTGGGTGGCGTCGCCGAAGCGCAGTTCGATGCCCGAGGTGAGGTTGACGTCCACCCCGCTTTCGCCGTAGTAGCTGCCTTCGATGTAGGGACGCAGCTGCTCCGGCGCGGCGCCGAGAACCAGCGCCTGTTCCAGGACCGGGCCCTGCAGACGGGGCCCTTTGGGCGGCGCTTCCAGCGGCAGCCTGGGCAGGCTGCCGTCCTCGGGCGGCGGCAGCCAGGCGAGGATCGTGCCGTCGGCGGCGACCGCGAGAGCGCTGGACCCGCTGCCGATCATCGCCGTCGGCTGGCTCGAGACCAGGTGCGGTTCGACCGACTCGTCGCCAAAGAGCCTCTGGGAGACGAAAGCGACGAGGATCACCGTGAGGATCACGATCACTCCTCGGTACAGCCGCCTCACAGCTCCCAACCCCCGGGCCAGCGGATGTCGCCCAGCATCTGAACCTCCGGCTCGAGGACGACCCCGAAGCGCTCGTGCACACGGCGGCGTCCCTCGGCCATCAGCTCCAACACATCCGTCGTCGTCGCGTGCCCGGTGTTCTCGATGAAGTTGGCGTGCTTCTCCGCGAAGCGGGCTTCCCCCCGGCTGGAGGCCGCGGCAGCCAGCCGCCTCAAGCAGCTGGCCGGCGCTGCGCCCCTCGGCGCGCTCGTCCTCGGGGTTCTTGAAGGTCGAGCCGAAGGTCTTGATCCCGGAGGGCTGCGCCTCGCGCCGCTTGCCGCGCATCTCGTTCAGGCGGACGCGGATCGCCGCGGGGTCATCGGGGCGCAGGCTGAAGGCGACACGCGAGACGACCTCGTCGGCGGCCAGGTTGGAGCTGCGATAGCCAAAGCCCAGCGCATCCGGCTTGCGGCGCTCGCGACCGGTCGCCGTGAAGACGTCAACCCACTCCAGCACCTCGGCGAGCTGGCCCCCGTAGGCGTTGGCGTTCATCCTCACGGCGCCGCCGGCCGTACCCGGGATGTTGACGCCGAATTCGATCCCGGCGAGGCCCCAGCCGGCGGCCTTCGCCGAAGCCGAGGGAAAGCGCGCGCCACCGCCGCAGACCACCCCCTCGCCCACACGCTCGATCGTCGCGAGCTCGCGGTCGAGCTTGAGCGCCAGACCGCGGAAGCCCGAATCGGCGACGAGCAAGTTGGAGCCCGAACCGATCACGCCGAGGGCGTGGCCCTCTTCCGCGGCCCAGGCCAGCACTGCGAGCAGCTCGCCCTCGTTGCCGGGCCGGGCAAAGAAGTCGGCGTTCCCTCCCGTGCGCACCGTGGTTAGCCGGGCGAGGGGGAAGTCGTTTTGCACTGCCGCCGGCTGGGGCCTCACCGTGGTGCCCTCTCGTCGTCTTCGTTGCCCGCGACCAGCGCCTCGCCCAACTTGAAGACGTCGCCGGCGCCGATCGTGACCAGGACGTCGCCCACTCCGAGCCGGCCGTCGAGGGCTCGCCGTGCGGCCTCGGCCGTGGGCAGCCACCAAACGCGCCCGCCCCCCATTCGATCTGCTGCCGCCTCGGCGACCTGCAAACCGCTGACGCCGGCCAGCTCGCCGACCGGCTCCTCACGCGCTGGGTAGACGTCGAGCACGACCGCCTCGTCGGCGAGGGACAGCGCGGCCCCGAAGCCGTCGGCGAAGGCTTTGGTGCGCGAGTAGAGGTGTGGCTGGAAGACGGCGATCAAGCGCCTCGGCTCGAGCTCGCGGAGAGCCGAGAGGGCGGCGCGCACCTCGGTCGGGTGGTGAGCGTAGTCGTCATATATGCGAGCGCCGTCGCACGAGCCCTTCAGCTCGAGACGGCGGCGCACGCCGGGGAAGTCGGCGAGGGCCGGCGCGGCTCGGTCGAGGTCGAAGCCGGCGAGCCCCAGCGCCGCCAGCGCGGCGCGGGCGTTGAGCAGGTTGTGCTGGCCCGGCACCGCAAGCGAAAGCTCAGCCGGGCCGGGGGTGTCGGCGTCGAACCTGGCAACCCCCTTTGCGGGCGCCACGAACTGCTCGAACGCGGCTCGCAGCTCGGCCATCGAGCCCCAGCGGGCGTGATGGTCCATCTCGATGTTCGTCACAACGGCGATCTCCGGCTTCAGGTCGAGGAAGCTGCCGTCGCTCTCGTCAGCCTCGGCGACGACCCACTCGCCCATGCCCCAGCCGGCGTTCGCGGCGGCGCCGTCCGGGCCGAGGCCGGGAACCTCGCCGCCGACGAAGAAGGCGGGATCCTCGCCCAGCGCCCGCAACGCCCAGACCAGCATCGCGGTCGTCGTCGTCTTGCCATGCGTGCCGGCGACGGCGATCAGGCGCTTCTCGGCGCAGAGCTCGGCGAGCAGGGCGCCGCGGTGGATTGGCTCGACGCCGCGCTCACGCGCCAGAGCCAGCTCCGGGTTGTCATCGCCGATCGCGGTCGAGACGACGACCTCGGCGCCCTCGGGCAGGTTGGCAGCGTCGTGGCCGACCACGGGTGCGAGGCCCGCCGAGCGCAAACGCTCCATATAAGAGGAGTCCGCCCGGTCGCTTCCGGTCACCCTCGCCCCCAGGTCCGCGCAAACCAGGGCGAGCCCGCTCATACCGGCGCCGCCGACGCCAACGAAGTGCAGCCGCCTTGAAGCCCAGTCGCTCACGTTCCGGTGCGCCTTTTGCTCTCCGGGGGTGCATAAGGCGCACCGGAACCGGCGGCGGCGAGGACCTCGTCGGCGATGCGGCGGGCGGCGTCGGGACGGGCTAGCGCGGCGGAGGCGCGCGACATCGCGGCGAGGCGCTCGCTGTCGCCAAGCAGCGCGCCGACCCGCTCGGTGAGCAGCGCGGCGCTCAGCGTCTCGTCCTCGATCAGCTCGGCGGCGCCTGCATCGACCATCCAGGCGGCGTTGGCGCTCTGGTGATCGGCGGTCGCGTGTGGATAGGGGACGAGGATCGCCGGGCGGCCGGCAGCCGTCACCTCGAAGATCGAGCCGCCGGAGCGGGCAAGGGCGAGGTCGCAGGCGGCGAGCACGTCGCCGAGATCGGGCTCGTAGGCGAGCAGCGTGTAGCGGCCGCCGTGTGGCGCCGCTGCCAGGCGCCGCTCCAGCTGCGGGTGGTCGCGCCGGCCGGTCAGGTGGATGACGTGGAAGTCGCGGCCACCGCTGCCCTCGCCCTCGGCGAAGGCCTCGACCGCGGCGAGGTTGATCGAGAGGGCGCCCTGGCTGCCGCCCATGACCAGCAGGCAGCGCGCCTCGGCGGCGATGCCGAAGCGCTGGCGGGCCGTCGTCCGATCGGCCTTCAGCATCGCCGCGGGAACGGGACGGCCGGTGTGCAGGTAACGCTCCCCCTCCCGCCCGGCGATCGGGAAGGCGAGGCAGACGCGCCGCGCCCGCCCGGCAAGCAGGCGGTTGGCGAGGCCGAGATGGCTGTCGGCCTCGCTGAGCACCAGCGGCGTCCCGGAGAGCAGGGCGGCCAATCCGACTGGGCCGGCGACGTAACCGCCGCCACCGAGCACCACGTCGGCCTCTCGCCGCCGCAGCGCTCGCCGCGCGGCGCCGACGGCGCCGATCGCCTCGCCAACCGCACGCGCGGCACGCAGCGGGTTGCGCCGGTCGATCCCCCTCACCTTGAGGAAGTCGATCTCGTAGCCAGCGGCCGGCACGAGCTCGGCCTCGATGCGCTCCCGCGTGCCGAGGAAGGAGACCTCGGCGCCGCTAGCCCGAAGCTCGGCGGCGACGGCCATCGCTGGCACGACGTGGCCGGCGGTTCCTCCCGCTGCCACCACGACTCTGGGTGCTTTTTCCACGGCTCGACTTGCTCCTTTTGCGGGCAGGCGAACGCCCGCCCTCGACGACCCGCAGTTTGCCAGCGGCGGCGGTCCCCCCGCGGGCGACGCTGAGGATCAGCCCGACCGAGAAGAGCGTGACGAGCAGGCTGCTGTTGCCGTAGGAGACGAACGGCAGCGGCACGCCGGTCAGCGGCGCCATGCCCATCACCGCGAAGAGGTTGATCGTCGCCTGGACGAGGATCATCGAGGTGAGGCCGGCGACCAGCAGCTTCGAGTAGCGGTCCCTGGCCTGCTGGGCGACGCGCAGGCCGGCGTAACCGAAGAGGCCGAAGAGGCCGACGACGCCGAAAATCCCGATCAGGCCGAGCTCCTCGCCGATCACCGCCGAGATCATGTCGGTGTGCGCCTCGGGCAGGTAGAAGGCCTTCTGAACGCCGTGGCCGATGCCGACGCCGAAGATGCCGCCCGAGCCGAGCGCGATTTTCGCCTGCGCGGCCTGGAAGCCGGCGCCGGCGGCCTCGGCGCCGGGGTTGAGGAAGCCGGTGAGGCGAGCCATGCGGTAGGGCTCGATCACGGTCAGCAGCAGGGCCAGGCCACCAATGCAGGCGGCGATCTTGGCCAGGTCGACCGGACGGGCGCCGGCGGCGAGCAGGGTCGCCCCGACCGCGAAGGCGACGACCATCGTCGTGCCCAGGTCGGGCTCGGCGACGATCAGCAGGCAGGCGCCGGCGACGACGAGCAGGAAGGGCATCAGCCCCTGAATCGTCCGCACCCGCTTTGGTTCGCGAGCCAGCATGTCGGCGCCGTAGAGGATCAGCGCCAGCTTGGCCAGCTCGGAGGGCTGGAACTGCAGCGAGCCCGAGCCAAGCCAACGACTCGAGCCGTTGACGTTGGTGCCGGCGACGAGGACGACCAGGAGCAGGAAGAGCGAGCCGACCAACAGGGCCGGCGTCAGCCGGCGGACGGAGGCGAGGCCGTGGCGGGCGACCAGGTGCATGACGACGAGGCCGACCACGCCGACCATCAGGGTGCGCTTCAGGTAGTAGGCGCTGTTGGCGAGATTGCCGTCGCTGAGCACCTGGGTCGTCGAGCTGGCCGAGAAGACCATCACCGCGCCGAGCGCCAGCAGGCAGAGGGTCGCGGTGAGCAGCAGGTTGTACTCGGTCGAGTGGGCGGCGGCGCGGGAGCGCTTCTTCTTCCCTTTCGCCCCCTTCTTGGCCTTGGCGCCGCCGAGCCCGAAGGCGCGGCCGAGAGAGGCAGCGCGGGCGCTCAAGAGAGCGCCTCGACGATCTCGCGGAAGCGCTCGCCACGGCGTTCGAAGTTCTCGAAGGCATCGAAGCTGGCGCAGGCCGGCGAGAGCAGGACGGTCTCACCGGGCCTGGCCGCGGCGGCGGCGAGGCGCACCGCTTCCTCCAGCTCCTCGCAGAGCCGCAGCTCGACGCCCGCCTCGATCGCCGGCGCCAAGGCCTCGGCAAGGCGCCCGGCTGAGGCGCCGGTCAGGTAGCAGGCGACGCAGCGCTCGCGAACGGGATCGAGCAACGGCGCGTAGGGCTCGCCCTTCTCGCTGCCGCCGAGGATCGCGTGGACGCCACCCTCGAAGGCGCGCAACCCGACCGTCGCCGAGGCGACGTTGGTCGCCTTGGAGTCGTTGACGAAGCGCACGCCGCCGATCTCGGCGACCTGCTCGAGCCGGTGCGGGACGCCGGCGAAGCTGCGCAGCCCCTCGCGCACGGCGTCGCGGTCGACGCCCATCGATAGCGCCGCGGCGGCCGCGGCCATCGCGTTGGCCGCGTTGTGCTCGCCGAACAGGCCCAGCTCGTCGACGGCGAGCAGCGGCTCGCCGTCGTAGAAGATCGTTCCCTCGGCGAGCGCGACCTCGCAATCGGGGCCGGCGCCGTGGCAGAAGGCGACCCGCCGCGCGCAACCGCCGAGATCGACGCCGGCCAGGGCTGGGTCGTCGGCGTTGTAGACGGCGATGTCGTCGTTGCCCTGGTTGGCGAAGACGCGCAGCTTCGCCGCCAGGTAGGCCTCGAGATCGGCGTGGCGGTCGAGATGGTCGGGGGCGAGGTTGAGGAAGACCGCGCACTCCGGCGCGAAGGTGACGCTGTCCTCGAGCTGGAAGCTGGAGGCCTCGCAGATCACCGTCGCGTCAGCATCGATCTCACCGGCAAGCGAGGAGAGCGGCGTGCCGACGTTGCCCGCCACCGCCACCGGCTCGCCGGCGGTCCTGTAGACGTGGCCGAGCAGCTCCACCGTGGTCGTCTTGCCGTTCGTGCCGGTCACCGCGAGGAACCGATTCGGAATCGTCCGCCAGGCCAGCTCGAGCTCGCCGACCACGTCGATGCCGCGCCCCAGGGCCGCGGCGATCACCGGCGCCTCCCGCGGCACGCCGGGGCTCTTGACCACAGTCCGCACCCCATCGAGGAGCGCCAGTCCATCTGCATCCAGCACAACTTCGACACCGACCTCCCGAAGCCCTGCAACCCCGTCGGGACGCCCAGAATCGACTCCCCGCACCTCCTCCCCCCGCTCGGCGAGCAACCTGGCCGCGGCAACGCCCGAGCGGGCCAGCCCGACGACCAGATACGGACCTTCGGGAAGCTGGGGTCGCGGCTTCCTGGGCGGCGGCGCGCTCATACGGCATATCTTCGAGTCAGGCGGCCGGGACCCTGCGATACAGCACGTGGCGGCACAGCGGGTGGCCCACGGGAAGGGCCGGATGATCGAAGTCCTCAGCGGGGTCGCGAGCCATGCCGATCCGCTCCATGACAGCGCGTGAGCGAGCGTTGCCAGCACTTGTGAACGAGACGATCTCGGCCAGGCCGGCCTCCGCGAAACCGAACTCGAGCGCTGCCTCGGCAGCCTCGGTCGCGTAGCCGTTGCCCCAGGCCGCGCGAGCCAGACGCCAGCCGATCTCCACCGCGGGGGTGAAGTGCGCCTCGAACTCGGGCGCAGCCAAACCGGTGAAGCCGACGAACTCGCCACTCACCCGCAGCTCGAGCGCCCAGAGGCCATAGCCGTGGACCTCGAACCCAGCTTCGATCTGCTCGATCAGATCATCGCTCTGCTCCCGGGTAAGAACAGCTGGAAAGTGCTCCATCACCTCTGGATCGGCATTCATCGCCGCAAACGACTCCCGATCGGCCTCACACCAGCGCCGAAGCTTGAGCCGAAGGGTGTCGAGCGTTGGATGCCCCCGCCCCACCCCTACCGCCCGATGCTCTGCTGATACAGCGTGAAGCCAATCCCCGAGCAGACCGCGGCGACGATCCAGAAGCGCAGCATGATCTTGGTCTCCGACCAAGCCATCATCTCGAAGTGGTGGTGCAGCGGCGCCATCAGCAGGACGCGGCGGCGAAAGGTCTTGAAGGAGAAGACCTGGATCGCCACCGAGAGCGCCTCGATGACGAAGATGCCGCCGATGATGACCAGCAGCACCTCGGTCTGGGTCATCACCGCCAGGGCGCCGATCGCGCCACCGAGGCCGAGCGAGCCGGTGTCCCCCATGAAGATCGAGGCCGGGAAGGCGTTGAACCAGAGGAAGCCGATGCAGGCGCCGACCAGGCAGGCCGAGAGCAGCGCCAGGTTCTGCTGCCCGTTGCTGACGAAGGAGATCGCCGTGTAGGCGAGCAGGACGATCGCGCAGGAGCCGGCGGCGAGGCCGTCGAGGCCGTCGGTGAGGTTGACGCCGTTGGAGGTGCCGGCGATGACGAGGAAGACGAGCACGAAGTAGAGGACCGGGCCGAGGTCGATGCTGGCGTCGCCGATGCGGAAATAGAGGATCGGCTCGAGGCCGACCGAGTGACGCGCCACCCACCACAGGCCCAGCGCCAGGAAGACCTGGAAGAGGATCTTCCAGCGAGCGGAGAGGCCGAGTGAGCGCCGCTTGACGATCTTGATGAAGTCGTCGGCGAAGCCGAGCGCCGCGCAGCCCATCGCGACGCCGAAGACGGCGAGGCTCTGCGCGTCGCGGTCGGAGAGGACCAGGTAGGGCACGCAGATCGAGGCAAAGACGATCAGGCCGCCCATCGTCGGCGTGCCCGCCTTGGCGTGGTGCTCCTGCGGCCCGTCCTCGCGGATGTGCTGGCCGAACTCCTTGACCCGCAGGAACTCGATGAACTTGGGGCCGAGAAAGATGCAGATCAGCATCGCCGCCATGCCGGCAATCAGGACTTCACCCATCGAGCAGCTCCTCGAGGCTCTCGGCGACGGCCTCCAGGCCGGCGGAGCGCGATCCCTTGACGAGGACCGTGTCGCCGGGCTCTAGCTGAGCGGCGAGCAGCTCGGCTGCCTCGACCGGGTCGCCGACCAGCTCGTCGGGACCGTAGTCTCGGGCCGGCTCGCCGACCCCGACCAGCAGGTCGACGCCCTCGCTGCGAGCGCTGGCGCCAACCTCACGGTGGTACTCGGCCGCGCCGGCGCCGAGCTCGGCCATCTCACCGAGCACGGCAATCCGCCGCCCGCCCTCGAGCGAGGCCAGGTGGCTCAGCGCAGCGCGCATCGAGACTGGGTTGGCGTTGTAGCAGTCGTTCACGAGGACGATCCCGTCGCCCATCTCGAGGCGCTCGCCTCGGAAGCGCGAGAAGCCTATGTTCGCAGCGCGGTCGGCCATCGCGGCGAGCGGCGCGCCCAGCGCCACGCCGACCGCCAGGGCCGCCAGGGCGTTCTGCAGGTTGTGCGCCTCGGCGAAGGGGAAGTGGAAGAGCTGGCGCCCGGCAGGGCTCTCGATCAGCGTCTCGGTGACGCCGTCCGCGACCCGGCTCTCGACGGCGCAGACGTCGCCGCCGGGGCCAAAACGGAGCAGCCGCGGCGCCTGCCCGAGGTGCGGCTCCAGCTCCGCCGCGGCGACGGGGACGATCGCAGTGCCGTCCTCGGGCAGCGCCGCCAGGACCTCTGCCTTGGCAGCGGCGATCGCCTCGACCGATCCGAGCAGCTCGACGTGGACCGGCCCGACGTTGGTGATCACGGCGACTTCCGGCTCGGCGATCGCGGCCAGCTCGGCGATCTGACCGCTGCCTCGCATCGCCATCTCGAGGACCAGCAGATCGGTCTCGTCGGGCGCTTCGAGCACGGTCAGCGGCAGGCCGATCTCGGTGTTGAGGTTCTCGCGGTTGGCGTGGACCCGGCCGGGCAGCAGCACCCTGGCGATGTCCTTGACCGAGGTCTTGCCGACCGAGCCGGTGACCCCGACGACGCGGGCGCCGAGCTCGCGCCGCCAGGCGCGAGCGAGACCCTGGAGGGCAACCAGCGGATCGTCCGCAATGAAGACCCAAGCCCCCCCAACCTTCCCGCTGACTTCGTCTTTATTCGCGCTATCCGCGATTAAAGGCGAAGTCAGCGATCGACCGACGACGACGCCCCAGGCGCCCGCCTCGATTGCGTCGGGGGCGAACTCGCCGCCGTTGACGCGATCCCCGCGGAGGCCGAAGAAGAGGTCGCCCGGGCCGCTCTCGGCGGAATCGATCGTGGCCCGGCGAGGGAGCCCGGCCTGGTCGCCGCGGGCGACGATCTCGGCCCCGCAGGCCGCCGCGATCTCCTCGGGACTCAACCTCACAGCCTGCGGAGCTCCTCGCGGGCGACCTCACGGTCGTCGAACGGCACCTTGCGACCGTCGGCAAGCTCCTGGCCCTGCTCGTGCCCCTTGCCGGCGATCACGACCGTGTCGCCGGGCTGGGCGCGGCCAAGGGCGAGCGCGATCGCGGCGCGGCGGTCGGGCTCGACCTCGACGGTCGCGCCGTTCTCGACCCCGCCGACGACCTCGGCGACGATCGCCTCGGGATCCTCGGAGCGCGGGTTGTCGGAGGTGACGATGGCCAGATCGGAGTGCGCTGCCCCCGCCCGGCCCATCTTCGGCCGCTTGTCGCGGTCGCGATCGCCACCGGCGCCGAAGACGGCGATCAGCCGTCCCTCGGTCAGCCGCCGTGCCGCCAGCAACACGTTCTCGAGCGAGTCGGGAGTGTGGGCGTAGTCGACCAGCACCGCGAAGTCCTGCCCCTCGTCGACCGGCTCGAACCGCCCCGGCACCTGCTGCGCCCGCGCCAGCCCCTCGGCGGCCGTCTCGGGGTCGACCCCGAGCGCCATCGTCGCAGCGAAGGCCCCCAGTGCATTAGCGACGTTGAAGTCCCCCGGCAGCCCCGTCCGCACCTCGACCCCCCCGCCGACGGGCCGCGAACGTGACATATCGACACGTTTCAGGCCCGTCGGCGGGTGGTTGACGGTGAAGCGGGCGCCGGTGGCGTTGAAGGAGACGTTGTGGGCTGCGAAGTCGGCATCGGCGCCGGCCGCTGAGAAGGTGACGCAGTCGAGCTCCTCGGCGAGGCGGCGGCCGTAGGCGTCGTCGATGTTGACGATCGAGGCCTTGGGGCCCATCTCGAAGAGCAGGCGCTTGGAGCGGAAGTAGTCCTCCATGTCGCCATGGAAGTCGAGGTGGTCCTGGGTGAGGTTGGTGAAGAGCGCCACCTCGAAGTGGATCGCGTCGGCCCGGTGCAGCGCCAACGCATGCGAGGAGACCTCCATCACGCAGGCTTCGTCCCCCGCTTCGAGCATGCGTCGGAAGCTCGCCTGCAGGTCGATCGCCTCAGGAGTGGTCCGCTCGACCTCCTCCTCGACCCCCCCGACGACCTGCTGCACCGTGCCCAACAGCCCGGCCTGGACCCCAGCCGCCTCAAGGATCTCGCGAACCAAGAACGCCGTAGTCGTCTTCCCATTGGTCCCGGTGATCCCAACCACCCGCAACTCCACCGTCGGATCCCCCCAAAACCGAGCCGCCAGCGGGGCCATAGCCGCCCGCGCATCGGGCACCACCACCTGCACCACATCCAAGTCCAGCTCCCGCTCCACCACCAGCGCCGCAGCCCCCGCCTCTACGGCAGCAACAGCGAAGTCATGCCCATCTGTTTTTTCACCCGGCACGCAGAAAAACAACGTCCCAGGCCCAACTTTTCGGCTGTCATAAGCAAGAGACCCAACCTCGACGGCGGGGTCACCCACAATCCGAACCTCACCAGCTTCGGCGACAAGCGCATCCAGTCTCACCGCCGGGATTCTAAGAAGGGCGTCGGGTGCCCCTCCCGGCGGCTTGTACTTTTTTCGGGCATCCGCCCGCGCGCCAGCCATCCCCTGCCTTCGAAAAAAGTTGAGCCGGGAGGGGCACCCGACGCCCTTCTTCACTATTCCGACGGAACCCCAAGATAAGGCAGCGCAAACGCCGCGATCCGGCCAAACGCCGGAGCCGCCACCGATCCGCCGTAGATATCCCCCTGAGGTTGATCGACGATCACCGAGACCAACAACTGCGGATCCTTCGCCGGCGCAAAGCCGATGAACGAGGCGACGTACTTGGTCTCCGAGTAGGTGCCGTTTTCGGCCACCTCAGCGGTACCGGTCTTGCCCGCCAGCGAGTAGCCGGGCACGCTGACCGCTTCGGCCGTCCCGCCCACTTCCAGCACCCCCTCGAGCATTTCGCGCACCTGCTCGGCGACGTCGGCGCCGATCACCCGGTGCCCGGGCGGCTCGTGCACTGCCTCGTCGCCGACCTTCTCGATCAGCTGTGGCCGCCGCAGGATGCCGCCGTTGGCGATCGCCTGGTAGCCGGCCATCATCTGCATCGGCGTCACCGCCAGGCCCTGGCCGATCGGCAGGTTGCCCATCGTCGAGCCCGAGTATTTGTCGAGCGGCGGCACGATCCCCTGCTCCTCGGCGGGGAACTCGACGCCGGTCGGCTTGCCGAAGCCAAAGCGGTCGATCCAGCGGCTGAAGCGCTTTTTGCCCAGCTCGAGGCCGATCGTCGCGGCGCCGACGTTGGAGGACTCGGCGAGGATCTGGGCGACGGTCAGCGTCACCGGTGGCCGCGCCTCGGCGTCTTCGATGATCCGGTCGGCGACGTGCAGTTGCGAGGGCAGGTAGAAGGACGTCTCCGGCGTCACCTCTTTTTCCTCCAGCGCCGCCGAGACGGTGAAGGCCTTGAAGGTCGAGCCCGGCTCGTAGGTGAAGCCGGTGGCGCGGTTCAGCAGGTCTTCGGAGCTGGCGCTGGAGAGGTCGGTCGGGTCGACCGGCGGCCAGTTGGCCATCGCCAGGACGTGCGAGGTGCGCGGGTCCATGACGATCGCCGTGGCGCCCTTCGGCGCGTAGGTTTCGCCGACTTCGGCCAGCACCTGCTCGGTCTTCGCCTCGATCGCGGCGTCGATGGTGAGCTGGACGTCTTCGCCGTCGTCGGCTTCGTCGATCGTTTCCAGCCGGATCGGTTCGCCGGTGGCGTCGGTGACGATCCGCCGTTCGCCGTCGGATCCGTGCAGGGCCTCGTCCTCGCCCGCCTCGATGCCGATCAGCCCCTCGTTTTCGGCGCCGACCGCGCCGATCACCTGCGCCGCCAGCTCCCCCTGCGGGTAGGTCCGCCGGCTGTCGGGGTCATCGCCGATCCCAGGCAGTTCGAGGCGCTCGATCCGCTTCGCGGTCGGCAGGTCGACTTTGTGGGCAAGCGCGACGTAGCTCGATTCTTCGCTGACCTGGCGCAGCACGTCATCGGGCTTGAGGTCGAGGATCGGCGCCAGTTTCTCCGCCGTCATCACGGGGTTCGTGACTTCGGACGGTATGGCGAAGATCGTCGCCGCGTCTTCTGAGGAGACCAGCTCGTTGCCGTGGCGGTCGAGCACGCTGCCGCGCAGGCTGGGCAGCAGCACCGCCTGGGTCTGCTGGCTGATCGCCTCGGAGGCGAGCTTGGCGCCCTGCACGCCCTGCAGCCAGAAGGCACGAACGGCGACGATCGAGAAGGCGAGAAGGAAGACGGCGAAGAGGAGGCCGATCCTTCGCTCGATCGTCTTCATCGCCCGGCCCTAGTAGCCCACGCCGGCCGCGGCGAGGCGCTGAGCGGTCACGGCAATGTCGCGTGGCTCGAACCGCACGTAGCCGATCTGGTCGCTGGCGCCCATCGCGAGCCCAAGCGCAGCGGCGTCATGGCGGACCCGGTCCGAGCCGGAGAGGGCCGCGTCGCGGCCGCGCAGGGTCGAGTTCTCCCCGTCGAGGGCGGCGATGTTGCGATCGACGTGACCAGCGGAAGCAGCGATGCTGAGAGTGACGACGTTGACGGCGACGATCCCCGCCAGCAGCAAGCCGAGCACAGCGATCCAGGCTCGGCCGCGGGTCATCCGCACCATCAGGCTCGAGTCGGGCAGGTGGCGGACAGCGGTGGCGGTGCCGACTGCGATCGGGATCAGCTGGCCGCCGGGACGCCGCGCCGGCGCTTTGCGGCGCGCCGGCTTTCGCGCGGGCGCTTGACGAGCCGGCGCCGCTGTTGCGTTCGCCCTTTGTCGGGCCGAGGCCGACAAAGGGCGAACGCGACGGGCGGGCGCTGTCGCAGCGGCAGCCACTAGGCCACCGCCTCGGAGATCTTCACGGCGACACGCAGGTGGGCCGATTTCGAGCGCGGGTTGGCGGCCACCTCGTCGGGGCCGGCGGCGACAGCGCGGCGGGTCAGCAGCTCGGCTTCGGGCTCGCGACCGCAGACGCAGACCGGCAACTCGGGCGGGCAGACGCAGCCGCGGGCTCGCTCGGCGAGGAAGCGCTTGACGCGGCGGTCCTCCAGCGAGTGGAAGGAGATCCCGGCCAGGCGGCCACCCACAGGCAACATCCCCCAGGCCGTCGGCAGCGCGTCGTCGATCGAGTCGAGCTCGCCGTTGACGGCGATGCGGATCGCCTGGAAGGTCCGCTTCGCCGGGTGGCCGCCGCCAAAGCGGGCCGAGGCGGGCATGCCGGCTTTGATCGCGTCGACGAGCTGGGAAGTCGTGGTGAGCGGCCGGCGACGGGCGATCTCACGGGCGATCCCGCCGGCGTAGCGCTCCTCGCCAAAGCGGCGCAGCGCCTGGGCCAGGCGCGCCTCGGGCCACTCGTTGACGATGTCGGCAGCGCTGAGCTGCTGGCGGGTGTCCATCCTCATGTCAAGTGGCGCGTCGTAGGAATAGGAGAAGCCCCGCTCCCAGGCGTCAACCTGCATCGAGGACATCCCTAGGTCCATGTAGACCATGTCTGGACGGATGCCTTCGCCACGCAGGGTGCGAAGACCTGCCGCAAAGTCGGCACTTATGAAGCGGGTCGCGCAGGGCGCCTCGGCCGCGAAGGCCTCGAAACGAGCCTCGGCGGCGGGGTCGCGGTCGACGCAGATCAGCGTCCCGGCCGCGCCGAGCGCCGCGGCGATCCGCCGCGCGTGGCCGCCGCCGCCGAAGGTGCAGTCGACCGCGGTCTGGCCAAGCTGGGGAGCGAGCAGCTCGGTCAGCTCGGTGGCGAGGACGGGTTGGTGCTCGGTGGGCATATAGACAAGGTTTGCGCGATTCAGCTGTGGGCTGGGGACGATTGGGGCTCGTTGCGCTCGGGCGGCCATCTCACTCAGGCGCTCCGTTGGCGGCCAGGCCCTCGGCGATCTCCGGCGCCGCGGCGTCGAGCTCCTCCTCCTGCTTGGCCCAGGCCTCGGCGTTCCAGATCTCCAGGTACTCCCCTGCCCCGACGACGACGCAGGGCCCGTTCAGGCCGGCGTGCTCGATCAGCGGCTTGGGCACGCGGATGCGCCCGGCGGAATCGAGCTTCTCGTCGGAGGAGCCGCCGTGGAAGCGGCGGCGCAGCTGGCGCGCATCGCGCCCGAAGGGGCTGTGCGGCGAGAGGAAGCGGTCGGAGAGCTGCTCGAACTCCTCGGTCGTGTGCACCCAGACGCAGGGGTCGAAGCCCTTGGACAGAACAACCCCATCGGAGAGGGCAGCCCGGAACCTGGAGGGAACGGTGAGGCGATCCTTTGAATCGAGACTGTGCTCGTAGAGGCCCCGAAATGCCACCGCGGGTTCCTTTCTGCGCGAGCTGTGGGAGGACCGGAAAAAAATTAGGACCGGAGTGATGAGGTGGGAGGAGCCTCACCACCCCGGTCCTGGGCTTCAACTCGATCGGCACAGTAACCCACTTTCCCCCACTTTGCAACACGACCCCACAATGCAAGCCCATTTGCAACCCGTCCCTACCCGAACTGCATCAACTTCTCCACCTGCTGGATGGAGAAGTTGATGCAGTTCGGGCGGTCTGGCGACCGCGTTAGGTTGGGCACGTGAGCGCGACGCCAGACGACGCCAACGACCTGCGCGGCTTCCACTTCAAGCGGCTGCTGGGCCGGCCGCTGACCTGGATCGTGATCGCCTTCTTCGTCCTCGCGGCGGGGATCGCCGCCGCGATCTACCTCGGCGCGGCGATCGGCGCCGGCGCTGCTGTCGCGATGCTGCTGCTATCGCTGCTGATCGTCTTCGCGATCGCCGACTCGCGGGCCGAAGACGCCTTCTTCCAGGCCTACGCCAGCCAGCGCGGACTCGCCCTCTCAGGCCGCAGCCCATTGCCGCCGGCGACGCCGCTGCTGCGCAAGGGCGACGACCGCTACGCCGAGCGCACCCTCACCGGCTCGCTCACCGACGGCGTCGACGGCGCTCTCGCTCTCTACACCTACGAGGAGGAGAGCACCGACAGCAAGGGCAACCGCCAGACCAACTACTACCGCTACACCGTCGGCCTGGTCGAGGTGCCCGAGAGCGTCGCCCACCTCCCCGAGCTCTACTGCCGCCGCAAGTCCGGCCTGCGCTCGCTGGAGAAGCTCGAGGACGCCTTCCGCTCGACCGAGCGGGTGACGCTGGAGAGCGAGGCGCTCGCCGCGCGCTACGAGATCTTCGCCGGCAAGGAGCAGGACCAGGTTTGGCTGCGCCGCTTCTTCTCCCCCACCTTCATCGTCTGGCTAGGCGAGGAAGCGCCGAAGAAGTTCGCCTTCGAGCTGGTCGGCGGCATCCTCTGCTGCTTCGTCAGCGGCCACAAGAAGAGCGCCGCCGAGCTCGACACCGTGCGCGCCGCGTCCGCTGCCGTCGCCAAGCGCCTGCGCGAGGAGGCGTTGGAAACGGCTTAGAAGCCACCCAGCAGCACGTCGGCGTTGGCGATCAGGGCGGCGGTGATCATCAGCAGGACCGAGGGGACGAGGACGAGGGCGACGACGAGCTGGATCTTCGGCGCGGCGCGGGCGGCGTGCTCCTCGACAGCGCGGCGCTGATCGCGGCGCAGAGCGCTGGACTGGCGGCGCAGTTGCTCGGCGAGGGGCGAGCCGAAACGGCGCGAGCGCTCGATCGTCGCGCAGAGCGTCGCGATCTCGTTGCCGGGGACACGGGCACGAAGCGAGCCGAGCGCCTCGGCGAGCGGCCGGCCGCAGGAGAGCTCGGCGACGGTCATGCGCAGCTCGCTCTGCCAGCGGCCCCTCCCCTGCTCGGGCCAGCTCGGCAAAGCCGGCGGCGGGACCGCGACCGGACGCGGCGCCGACGGCGAGCAGGTCGCAGGCATCTGGGAGCGCAGCGAGCAGGCGGCGGCTACGCAGGCGAGCCCGCCGCTCGAGCAGGGCGTCGGGAACGAAGAAGCCCGGCCGCCGGCATGGCAATGGCGACAAGCAGTGGGAGCCGGCCTGGCGCCGCCGGGGCGGCGGCAAGCGCGGTGAGGCCGCCGAGCGCTGCGCCCGTCAGCTTCGCCAGCAGCACCGCGGCCAGCGGCAGGCGGGGCTCTAGGCCGGCGCGGGAGAGACGATCCGGCAGGCCGAGGCGCAGCGCTGCCCTCGCTGCCCGCCCGCCGCTGCCGAGGCCGACCCGCAGGCGCCCGGGCGCCGAGCCGCGGATGACGAGCAACTCTCGCGCCGCGGCGCAGGCGAGCAGCACAGCGAGCCCGGCAGGCAGGCCGGCGGGACTCACTCGACCACCCTCGAGAGACGGCGAATCGCGACGAAGCCGGCCAGCTGCAGCGCCGCCGCCGCAACGAGCAGAATCGCGGAGGCCGGGCCGCCGAGCACCTTGGCGAGGAAGCCGGGTTGCAGCAACTCGGCGAAGAGAGCGCCGCCGGTCGGCATCGCGACGACGAGCAATCCGGTGAAGCGCGCCTGGGAGGTTGCCGCCCTGGCGTCCTCGCGCGGCTCGATCCCGCTCCGCGGCCCCTTCCGCGAAGCGCCGCAGCAGGCCGGCGAGGTCGCCGCCGGCAAGCCGCTGGCTGAGCAGCGCCGCGGCGAGCGCATCGACCCGGGGCGAACGCATCCGCTGACGCCAGGCAGCGACGGCGTCAGCAGTCGGGGCGCCCAGATCGAGCTCTGCGGCGAGCCGAGCGAGCTCGACCGCCGGAGGGCCGTCCAGCGATGCCACCGCTGCCGGCAGCGAAGCGCGCAGGGAGCGCCCGGCGCTGAGCGAGTCGGCGACGGCAATGGCGACGTCGGGCAGAGCGGCCTCGACCGCGCGGCGGTAGCGCCTGCGGCGACTCTTGATCGCCCAGGCTGCCAGCGCCGGACCGGCGACGGCAAGCGGTATCGCCACGCCGGTGCCGAGCAGGAACCAGCCGGCGGTGAGCGCGACGACCGTGCCGAGCACGGCAAGCCGCCGCCGCTCTGGAAGCGACGGCGAGTACCCCTCGCGGCCGGCCCGGCGCAGCGGCTCCAGCGCCACCCGCACCCAACGCGCGAGGGCTGGGCTCGCCAGCACCGCCTCGCGCGTCGCAACCGCGGCCAGCGCCCCCGCCGCACCGCCGGCCAAGGGGAGCAGCAGCCCGGGCCCGTCGCTCATCGTCGAGGCGAACAGTCGAGCGCCCGCACCGCCGTGGCCCCCGCCACACGCATTACCTCAGCGATCTCGGCGACCCGCCGGCTGCCGTCGGCGTGGCGCTCGAGATGGACGACCAGGTCGATCCCGCGCTGCACCTGCTCGGCGATCGCCTCGTGGGGCAGGCCCAGGCCCGCCATCAGGGCCAGCGTCTCGAGGCGGCCGAGCGCGTCGACAGGCGAGTTCGCATGAACCGTGGATAGGGCGCCTTCGTGGCCCGTATTGAGCGCGGTCAGCAGATCGAGGGCCTCCGGCCCGCGAACCTCGCCGATCACGATCCGGTCCGGACGCATGCGCAGGGCGTTGCGAAGCAGATCGCGCACCGTCACCTCGCCGCGCCCCTCGACGCTGGCCGGCCGACTCTCCAGGCGGACCACGTGCGGCTGCTGCAGGCGCAGCTCGGCGGCGTCCTCGATCGTCACCACACGCTCGTCCGCGCCGATGAAGCTGGACAGGGCGTTGAGAAGCGTCGTCTTCCCCGAGCCGGTGCCGCCGCTGATCAGGACGCTGCTCCCCTCGGCCACTGCCGTCCCCGAGCTGCTCGCACTGGGCCGCGGTCAGAGTGCCCAGCTCGACCAGCTTGCCTGGACCTGGGCGCTCGGCGCCGAAGCGGCGGATCGAGAGCGCCGGCCCGTCGATCGCCAGCGGCGGGATCACCGCGTTGACGCGAGAGCCATCGGCCAGGCGGGCGTCGACCATCGGGCTCAGCTCGTCGATCCGCCGCCCCAGCGGCGCGAGGATGCGCTCGATCGCGTTGCGCAGCTCCTCCTCGTCGGGGAAGCTGACGCCGGCGGCTTCGATCCTCCCGCCGCGCTCTACGTAGACGCTGCCGGGCCCGTTGACCATCACCTCCTCGACCGTCGGATCGGCGAGCAGGTCCTCGAGCGGGCCGAGGCCGACCGTGTCGCGGACGATGCGGCGCCGCGACCGCAGCCCGGTCCTCGGCGCCCAGCAGCGCCGCCTCCATCGTCGACCAGATCGCGAACCTCGTCGGCCAGCTCCCCGCCGGGAGAGCGGCCGGCAGCGGCTGCGGCGCGACGGCGCTCGATCAGCCGTCCCCGCAGCGCCTCGGCCAAGTCCGCGACGTGCCGCTCTCTCGCCGCCACTCGCTCAGCTCCTCAGCAACAAGGTCAGCTTGCGGGCAAAGCTTTCCGCAGCGATCAGCCGCAGCGCCTCTCGTTTTGTCAGGCCGAGGGTCGCGGCAGAGGCGCCGCCCGGGCCGGGACCGTCGGCTCCGGGGCCGAGGGCGAGAAGCGGCACCCCGGCCGCGGCTACAAAGGTCCGCCCCGTGCCAGACCCGTTCGGTTCCGTCGTCACCACCACGTCCACCCTTGCGCCGCGTGGCGCCGGCCCGGCGGCGAACAGCGCTTCGGCGCCACTGACGGTGATCTCGACCGGCCGGCGGTGACCCTCCAGCGCCACACCCTCCGCGCGCCTGCGCCGCGGCGGGCGCAGTTGCGCGGCGAGCAGGTAGGAACCGGCGGGAACGGCGGCTGTCGGCGCGAGGCCGACGGCGTCCCCCGGAATCGCCAGCGCCCCAGGCGGAACGAAGCGGGCCGGCACGCGCCGCGACTCCAGCGCCACCGCCACCTCAGCCGGACCGAGCGACTCGCCCGCCCGCAGCCCTCTCTCTGCGACGACGACAGGGCGCAGCGGCCCGTAGCCCTGGGTAACGCTGGAGCCGTAGCCGTCGGCGATACCAGCCGCCAACGCGGCCGCGAAGGCAGCGAGCAGGGCGAAGGCGCCGGCGCGGGCTCGCCTGCTCACGCCGCCCGCTCGCCCTCGGCTTCGGCCAGCGGCAGCTCGAGCACGGCGAGCGAGCCGTGCTGGGAGCGACGCAGGGCGAAGCGGCCGCTGTGCGTGGAGACGATCCGGCGAACCACGGCGAGACCGTGGCCGTGGCGGCGGCGACCCGAGAGATGAGCGATGACCTCGGCCGGGCTGTTGCGACGTGAGCGCGGGCGCAGAGCACGACCCGAGTCGGCCACCGCGATCCGCAGCCGCCCCTTGCGGCGCCGGGCGGCGACGACGATGGTCGGGCCGCCGTGCTCGATCGCGTTGACGATCAGGTTGTCGAGCGCCTGCGCCAGCGCGCCGCGATCGCCGCGGACGATTGCCCGGCCGGCGTTCCAGCGCAGCTCCAGCGACCCGTCGGCGAGCGCCACGCGTGACTGCCAGCGACCCACCGCCGAGCGGGCCAGCGAGTGGCCGTCGATCGCTCCCCACACCGGGACCAGCGGCCCCCCGTTGATCTCCCGGTCCAGTCTTTCCAGGGCTGCCGCGGCAAGCTCGATCGGGTCCTCGCCGCCCGCCGCTGCCAGTTGCGGCCCGGATGCGAGGGCCACCGCCTGCAGCGGCCGGCGCAGCTCGTGCAGAGCCTCGTTGAGGGCGCTGCGGCGGCGGCCGGCGCGCAGGCCCTGAGCCGCAACCGCCGCGACCATCGAGAGGGCGAGCGGCCAGCCGGCGACGATCTGGGCCAGCTCGATCATCCGTCGATGAGGCGATATCCGTAGCCCCAGCAGTTGACGACGAAGCGACCGTGCTCGGGGTCGAGTTTGCGGCGCAGCCGGCTGGCGTGCGAATCGAGTGTTCGGGTGCGGGCGGGGCTGCGATACCCCCAGACCGCCTCGAGCAGTTCGCGCTTGGCGAAGACGCGCGAGGGATCGCCGGCCAGCACCCGCAGCAGGCCAGAACTCTTTGTTGGAGAGAGCGACCTCCCGCTCGCCCGACCCAGACCTTGCGCCGCGCCGGGTCGATGACGATCTCGCCAACCCGACAGAGCCCTTCGCGGTGCCCCGGGCCGCGCCGCAGCACCGCCCCGATTCGCGCCCGCAACTCTGGATAGCTGAAGGGCTTACGACCAGGTCGTCGTCGGCCCCGTCTCCAGTCCCCGCACCCGGTCCTCGTCGGCGCCCCGCCCGGTGAGGATGATCACCGGCAGGCCGGGATCGAACCGCGAGGTGATCCCGTCGGCATCGCGTATCTCGCGCAGCACGTCGAGCCCGGAGGCATCGGGCAGGGTCAGGTCGAGCAGCAGCAGGTCGGGATGGTTGTAGCGGCAGAGACGCAGCGCGTCGGAAGCGCTGGGCGCCGGCAGAACGCCGAAACGATCGGCGGAGAGGTGGTCGCAGAGCAGCTCCAGCGTCGCCGCGTCGTCCTCGCAGACGACCAGGCTGGCGATCTCTTCTCGCTGGGGAAGCATGTGGCCCCTCTAAGGCTCTGGCGAGGCAATCTCTCCCCCCTCTCCCGCGGGTACCTCCAAGACCGCGCTGGCGCCGCGCCAGGAAACGACGCGACGTGCGGGGATTTGCCGGCGAACGCCAAGTAGCGCCGATCGCTCGTCGAGGAAATAGACGTCCAGCGGGAAGCACATGCCGAAGGTGTGGATGCTCGAGCAGCGCGGGATGAGAAGGCCGGAGCCGGCCTCCTCGCGATCGAGAAAGGCGAGGCCGAGCAGCCGGACACGCCCGCCGACGGCAACCGGGACCTCCAGTCCGAGCACCGTCGCGCCCGCGAGGCGGCTCAGGCGCGGCGCAGGAACGACAAGATCAGCCACCCACCCCCAAGCCCCTGAACGCGCGATCTCTCCCCCCGCCCAATCGCTGGGTTCGAAACCGAGAAGGTGCAAACGCTCTTTCAGGCACGGCCACGCACGGGCATGGGACTACGATGACCGGCATGATCCAGCACCTGCTCCCGCTGGGCTTGCGAGAGCAGATGGCTTCAACTCATGGATAAGAAAACGACCCGCCGAGGGAACTACGAGTCTGGCTCCGACTACGTGCTCGAGTACGGGGAGCTCCGCTTCGCCTTCAACGAGGAGGACTTCGGGCAGCGGGTCGAGCAAGCCGCCGTCAAGCTCGGCTTCGTCCACCAGGGGCTCAGCCAGGAGGAGCTCGACGACCTGCTCGACCTCGCGGTCAGCGGCGAGATCGCCGAGCCCAGCTCCCGCCTCGGTGAGCACATCAACGAGAACTGGGACGACCTGGTCGGCCCCGCCAACCGCAGCCTCGTGCACTGGCTGCGCCGCCTCGTCTTCCGCGGCGCCTGGCTCGACCAGCGGGTCAAGGAGGGCGAGCTGGACATCGTCTTCGACGAGCGTACGCAGACCTTCGGGTACATCCAGCCGGATCGCAGCTCCGAGCTGATCGAGCTCTCCAAAGAGCCGTCGTGGCGGCGCATCGCCTACAGGCGATAGCGACCCGCGGGGCAGGGGTTTCGCTTAACTTTTTCGACGGCGGCGGGAGCCGTCCGAGGACGTGCGCTCGCGAAAAAGTACAAGACGCTTCACCCCTGCCCCGCGGGTCGCTTTAGGCGGGACGCTCGAGAGCGGCTACTACGGTGAGGGTGCCTTTGCTGGAGAGGCCCAGGGCACCGTCGAAGATGTCCTTGGCGGCGTCGGCGTCCTCGAAGGACTCGACGAAACGGGTTAGGGAGTCGACCAGGAGGATCACGTCTTCGCCGCCTTCGGCGCGGCGGACGGCCTGGGCCAGGGCGTCGCTGGCGTGGCGAGCCTGGCCGGCGGCGACGATCTCGGCTCTGGGCGCCTCGCGCTTCCAGTCGGCCAGCTCCTCGGGGGTGGGGTCGATCAGCAGGGCGATCGGGTCGGGGCCGCTCTCGGCGCCGGCGAGCTCACCGGCGATATCGCGCAGCAGCGCGGTACAGGCTGCGCGGCTCTCGCCGTAGACGAGCGCCTGGCGACTGCGCGGCGGCAAGAGAAGATCGTGAACCCGTAGGCCCTTGCTTTTGCGGCCGAAGCGACGGCGGCGTCGGCGGCGGCGTGGACGCTCCCCGGACTCACCGTCGCCGACGGCGGCAGGCGTGGGGGCCGACGGCTCGGGCTCAACGACCGGCTCGGCGGCAGCGGGCTCGGCGGCGGGAGCCGCCTGCCTGGCGGGGCGCTCGCGTCGCTGCCGTGGCGGCCTGTCCCGCTGCGGCCGCTCGCGTTTCTCCTGCCTCTCCGGCCTGCCGGCTTTGGCCGGCTTCTCACCGGAGAGCTTCTCGATCAGCTCCTCGCGGCGCAGCATCCGGTAGCGCGGCACGTCCGCCGCGGCGGCGAGTGAGTGCAGCTCGGCGAGGTGCTTGGAATCCAGCTCAGCCTTGGTCATCGATGCGGCAGGTTATTCGGTTCCCTCAGCCATCGCGTAGTCAGCCGCCGGGCCAGTGTCGGCCGCTTCGGCTATCGCGTCAAAGGCGCGAACAGGCTGCTCATGCTGCGAAAGGTCGCGCTAGGGGCTGTTCGAGACCCACAGCGGTTCCGGCGAGGTGATTTTTTCACTCCCGTGCCATTCGCCTTCCGATCCGCAGAGGAATGCGCTGCCTTCTTTGAGCGTCAGTGTTTGGTTGTAACTCAATTCCGGTGGTTCGCTTCTGACGGCCGCGGACAATCCTTCCGAGCCGAAAACGCAGGTCGCCCCGAGAGGACAGCTCGTCAATTTCCAGCGAAAGCTCGTCGTGAGCGTACCTTTACCGGCGCTGCTGGCTTCAAGCGTAGCCGTGCTTGGAAGCCCTTCGGCGGCAGCGCTGGTGCATGGCGAACAGCCGCTG
Organism: uncultured Solirubrobacterales bacterium; assembly: GCA_963718775.1. GTDB lineage: Bacteria > Actinomycetota > Thermoleophilia > Solirubrobacterales > 70-9 > VRUE01. The sequence goes on from OY970377.1 coordinate 525,993, forward strand.
AAAGACCGTTCGGTGATTTTCCCGGTCAACGGTTTTCCGGATGTCGCCGTGGTCAGGAATTTAGTTGTGGAGGCTTTGCATTCCTCGGTAAAAAGGCCGCCTAAGAATTTGGCGTTCGTTGATGTTGCTTCAACCGTAGTGCCCGACGGATAGACACTGCTCGCAAAGAGCGGGCATTCGTCCAATGCTTCTTTGCAAATCGCCGTACCCGAAGCGGTTTTCGCAAGCCAAAACGGTTTAGGCGCCGTGATTTCGTATTCGCCCGACCATTTCTCAGCTTCGCCGCAGAGCAGTTCGCTGCCGACTTTCCGGGCCAGTTCCTCTTCTTTTGCCACCAGAAGCGCCGGTTCGCTCGACGCGTCGAGCGTCACGGCTTTCGAGCCGAAGACGCAACTGATCCCCAGGGGGCATTTGGAGAAAGCCACCTGCGCGGCCGTGACCAGCGTCGCTTTGCCGCCTCCGCTAGCCAGCAGTTCGACCGAGTGAGGGAGTTTTTCGACGACCACGGATTCGCATGGTTCGCAGCCGGAAAAGGTCAACTGGCCGATTTCGCCGCCGAGCGGTTTGCCGACTTCCGCGGACGTGGTCACTTTCGCCGTGGACGTTTCGCATTCTCCTTGCAGGGTGCCTTTGAAGAGCGAGTTTTTGGACGTCGCTTCGATTGCCGTGCCGGCCGGATAGGCACTGCCGGTTTTGAACAGGCATTCGTCTTTTTTTTCTTTGCACAAAGCCGTCCCAGTAGCCGAAGTCACGCCCAGCATCACGATCGCGAGGACGGCAACGCCTGCGTAAAGGGCAACGATCTTGATCAGTCTCACTTGAACCGCTCCTTGGGTCTGGCTTCTGGGGGCGGTTTAGGTACTATCACATACCTTGAGATTACTCAAGAATTTTTGTGCATTCAGCCGGCGGGGTCGATGCCGGCGTCCGCCGCGGCGGCCGGCCAGGCCTCTGCCTCGCGCTTGACCTGGCGCCGAGACCAGCCCAGCTCGCTTCCCATCGCCGCGGCCACAGCCTGCACCGAGGCGGAATCACGAAGCTGGGGAGCGGCGAGCAGGCCGAGGCGGGTGCGGCGCAGGATCACGTCGGCGACGCTGCGCGCCTGCTCGTGGCGGACGGCGACGACGGCCTCGGCGAGCAGGTCGGGGCGGCCGGGGACGATCGGCGCTGCCAGCTTCGGGTTCTCGCGGGCAACGGCGAGGACGTTGCGCGCCGCGTGGCCGTAGCGGAAGGCGAGCTGGGCGATCGCCTCCTCTCCCACCGCCGCGGGCGCGTCCAGCTCCTCCGGCTCCGCCGCCCTGCCGAGCGGTATCTCGGCGGTGTGGCAGGCCGCCTCGCGACCCTCGCGCTCGACCAGGCGGTCGACGGTCTGCTTCGCCATCCGCCGCCAGGTGGTCAGCTTGCCACCGGTGATCGTCAGCATCCCCGAGGAGGTCTCATACAGCTCTGCCTTGCGCGAGATGTCGACCGACTTCTTCGGGTCGCCGGTGGCGATCAACGGCCGCACCCCGGCGTAGGCGCCGACCAGGTCGGAGGCGCCGAGCGAGACGCCGAAGAACTCGTTGACCGCGTCGAGCAGGTAGCCGACGTCATCGCCACCGGGCCGGGGATGGTCGATGTCGCCCTCGAAGTCGTTGTCGGTGGTGCCGATCAGGGTGCGCCCGTACCAGGGCAGGGCGAAGATCGCCCGGCCCTCTCCCGCCGGCACGACACAGGCGGCGCTGCCGGTCGAGAGATCGTCGCGACTGACCAGCACGTGGGTGCCGCGACTGGGCGAGATGCGCGGCACGTCCTCCTCGTCGATCGTCTCCTCGGGACGGATGCGGTCGGCGAAGACACCGGTGGCGTTGATCACGTTGTCGGCCTCGACCTCGAGCCGCTCGCCCGACTCGGCCTCGACGAAGGCGACGCCGGCGGCGCGGCCGCCCCGCTCCAGCACCTCGGTCACCTCGGCGCCGTTGAGCATCACCGCGCCGAAGCGCTCCGCCTCGCCGAGGACCGTCAGGGTCAGCCGCACGTCGTCGGTCTGGCAGTCATAGAAGAGGTAGGCGTCCCTGGGGTCGCGCGGCGCCAGCGAGGGGACCATCTCCAGGACCTCGTCGCGGTCGATCGTGCGGTGGCGATCCGGCGACCAGTAGAAGTCCTCGTCGCCCTCCTTGGAGGAGCGCATCTCGCGGCGGCTGCGACCGACCCGGGTCGTCGCCATCACGTCGTACATGTTGAGCCCGATGCCGAGGCGGCGATCGCGGCGCTCCTCGCCGAGCGACGGGATCAGGAAGGGCGTCGGGTAGACCAGGTGCGGCGCCAGCTGGACCATCAGCTGGCGCTCCAGCAGCGCCTCGCGGACCAGGCCGAGGTCGAGGTTCTGCAGGTAGCGCAGGCCGCCGTGGACCATCTTCGAGGAGCGGCTGGAGGTCCCTTCGGCGTAGTCGCCACGCTCCAGCAGCGCCACCGAGTAGCCGCGCGAGGCCGCATCCAGCGCCACGCCGGCGCCGGTGATGCCGCCGCCGATGACGACGACCTCGAAGCGCTGGCCGGCGATCGCCTCGATGGCTGTGGCGCGGGTCAGCATCAGTCGAGGAAGGCTGTCGTCTGCTCTGCCGGCGGGCGCGCCGGAGGCTCCTTCTCCTGACGCGGCTGCCCGAGATGCAGGAGGCCGACGAAGCGCTCGGCGTTGGGTAGGCCAACCGCCTGGCGACCGCCCGTGGAGCGCAGCAAGCCAGGCGTACGCCAGTAGCCGGCCAGGCCGCGGGCGTGAGCGCCGAGCAGGACGATGTAGGAGGCGACGGCGGTGGCGTGCAGGTCCTCCTCGTTTTGGATCGGGTCGTCGCCGAGCAGGCAGGAGACGACGACGAGGGTGGGAGCGCGTTCGAGCTTCACCGCGCCCTCCGGCCCGGCCGCCTGCTTGAGCCGCTCCAGCGTCGCCGGCCCGACGACCCGGAAGCGCCAGGGCGCGGTCAGGTGGTGGTTCGGCGCCCAGCTGGCCAGCTCGACCAGAGCGAGGATCTCCTCGCGGGCGAGCGGCTCGGGCCCGAAGGCCTTGTGGGTGCGGCGAGTGCGGATCGCGGTCTCGACGTCCATGCCGAGAACATAGCCGCCGGCTACCAGCTGTAGCGCCGGCCCAGCCACCACGGCGCGGCGATGGCGAGGGCCGTGGCGGCAAGGCCGATGCCGATCGGCGCCCAGGGCGAGGGGCCGGCGCTGCTCGCGCTGACCGGCGCTGCGCTGGTCGTCGGCGCTTCGGGAGCGCTTTCGGGCTCAGTTTCGGGAGTCGCTCCCTCGGCTCCATTCGGAACCGGGGTCGGGATCGGGCCGGCAGTCGCCGGCGGTGGCGCTGACGGGGTCACGGTGCTCGGTGGGACCCCGCCGCCGGACTGTTCCAGCGAAGCGGGCGGGACCGCCGGAGCGGCGGTTTCGACTTCCGGCTTCGCAGGAGCGCTGGTCGAGGGCGAGACGGCCGTCGTCCCCTTGGCCCGCGGCGGCACTGCGATCGGGAAGGCATCGCCGGTCGCCGCCACCAGCGCCTGAGCGGTCACCCAGACCGGGGTCTGATCGCTGGAGGAGGAGTAGCGGAAGTGGCCGTTGCCGGCCTGCTGAGCGGTGAGGTAGTCGGGGGCGGTCTTGCCATCGGACTCGATCAGGGCCGGGTCGCCGCCAACGGCGACCATCCCCTGGATCGCCCAGGCGGTCGACTGCGTATTGACCGCGCCGCCGCTGCCGAGCGCGAAGCCGCCGTTGGAGCGCTGGTGCTTGCGCAGATAGGAGAGGCCGCGATCGGCGGCCTCGGTGCCGGGTATCGCCTGCATGACCGAGCCGGTCACGTCGGCATTGCTCGGCTGCCCTGGCACGTCGCCCCAGCCGCCGTCGGCGTTCTGGACGCCCCCCAGCCAGTCCAGGGTCTTGTCGAGGCCGCCGGTGGCACCGGCGGCGCGCAGGGCTATGGCGCTGAACGAGGTCGTCCCCGGCCAGCCGGCGAAGGAGCCGTTGGCGGCCCGGCGATCGAGCAGCTCGCCGACCAGGTTGCGGCCGGCGAAGGAGCGCGGGTCGACCCCGGCGCCCTCGAGGGCGACGATCGTGCGGGCGAGGTCGCCGGCGCTGCTCACTTCGTCGATGTTCGAGCGCAGGGATTCCACCGGTGTCTTGCCGAGACGAGCGACGTCGTGGGGGTTGCGACCGGCCGCCTCCAAGCCCAGCATCGCCCAGCCGGTGATCGCGGCGCTGGACTCGTCGCCGGGAGAGGAGCCGAAGCCGCCGTCGGCGTTCTGAATCGACTCGAGCCAGTTGGCGGCGCGGCTGGCGTCGGCGGCGCTGGCACTGCTGGGCAGGAGCGCCGGCAGGACCAGCAGAGCGACGAGGGCTGCCGTCGCGACGGCCGGCGTGCGCCATTCGAAGCGCTCGCGAAAGCGAACCAGCATGCGCACCATCGCCGGGCCGGCCAGCAGGGCGAAGGCGATGTTGCCGGCGGCATGGGCGATGTCGAACGGCACGGCGCGGGCCTCCAGAGTCAGGAAGCGCTCGATCGAGAGGTCTCCGCCGTAGGTCGCCATGAGCGAGAAGTTCAGCAACACACCGTAGGCGATCGCGGCGAAACCGCAGGTCGCGGCGAGCGCGAAGCGACCGGCGTTGCGCACGCTGAGGGCGAGCGCGGCGCCCAGCACCCCACACAGCCCCCACCCCACCATCTGCCATGGCGTCCAGGGGCCCTGGCCGAACCAGAAGTTGGAGACGAGGCCGGTCAGAGCGCCGACCGCGAAGCCCGGCGCCGGCCCGAGCGCGTAGCCGGCGAAGACGACGATGTCCGTGGTCGGCTTGACGTTGGGGAAGGCGGCGAAGGCAATGCGCCCGGCGATCGCCAGGGCGGCGAGAGCGGCGACCAGGGCAACGACCTGCGACGGCGGCCGCGAACGCTCATACCAGGCAACCCCACCAAGCAGAACGGCGCCGAGAATCAGAAAGCTGGCCAACTGCCAGGACATCACCCACCCCCCTCCTGACGGTGAGTTCGTGTTTCTTCGCGTATACGACGAAAAAGTGGGAAGTCACCGGTTGAGTGGAGGGCCTCGGCGCCCTGCTCTGGGGTGATGACGCCCGGCAGGTCGAGGACACGGGCCACCTCGGTGGCGAAGTACCAGCCGCCGGAGAGGATCTCGGCCGCCGGCCCATCGGCAATCACGACTCCGTCCCCAAGCAACACAACCCGCTCGGCAAAGGCAGCTGCGAACTCGACGTCGTGGGTGGCGACCAGGACGCCGGCTCCGCGGGCCGCGAGCTGCTCGATCAACTCTCCGAGGTCGTGCTTCCGAGCTCGATCCATGCCCCTCGTTGGCTCGTCGAGCGCTACGGCTCCCGGAAGGTGCTCGCCTTCCATACGCCCCGCCAAAGCAATCGCCAGCGCCAGTCGCTGCCGCTCGCCACCGGAAAGGTCTCGAGGGTCGGCGTCTATCGCGTGCCCCAATCCGACGACCTCGAGGGCAGCAAGCCCCTCGTCCCCCGGCAGCTCATCCCCGACCCGCTCACGAACCAGATAGTCGCTCGGATTCTGAGTCAGGAGGGCGATGCCAGCGGGTGCCTCGACCTTGCCGCGGACCGGATCGAGAAGGCCAGCGGCTGCCTTCAGCAGGGTGCTCTTGCCGGCGCCGTTGCGGCCCATAAGCGCCACTCGTTCACCTGACCCCACCTTCAGGTCGATGCCTCGAAGGACATCGCGCTGGGTGTCTTCGCGGGGGAGCTCTACCCAGAGGTTTTGGGACGTAAGCGTTACGACGGAAGGGAGGCGGACCCCCTCCTCACTCAACTTTTTCGGTGGGGCGGGATTGATTTCGCCCGGGCCGGTTGGCGAAAAAGTACAAGCCGTTCGGAGGGGGTCCGCCTCCCTTCCGTCGGAGGCTTGCGTTGATGTGAGGGTTCGGCGGGCGTCGCGGACGCCCACGGGTAGGGGTTCGATGCCGGCGAGCGAGAAGAGGCGGGCGGCGGGGGTCTCCAGGGCCGCATCTGCACCTTGAGCCCAAGTGAGGAAATCGTGGGACGAGCCATCGAAGCTGATCGCGCCCGAGGTCATCGCGATCACTCGGTCCGCGGCGGCGAGACAACGCTCAAGACGATGCTCAGCCAAGAGAACCGTCACGCCCCACTCCTCGTTCAGGCGCCGCAGCAGCCAGATCAGCTCATCGCCCGCTACAGGGTCCAGCTGGGACGTCGGCTCGTCGAGAAGAATGAGGCGGGGCCGGGTGACAAGAGCTGCAGCAAGGGCCACACGCTGTAGCTCTCCCCCAGAAAGGGTGTCTACGGCCCTATCCAGCAAGTGTGGAATGGCGAGGGCTAGAGCTACCTCCTCGACGGCTCTTGCTCTTGAAGCTTGCGGGTCGCCACGCAGCTCAAGTGGAAGCTCGATCTCGGCCGAGACCGTGGTTGAGACGACCTGGGTCTCTGGGTCCTGGGCCACGTAGCCGACGGCGGCGGCCAGCTCTCCAGGGCCGGAGGCGATGGCGTCGAGGCCGGCAACCTCGATGCGGCCCTCTATCTCGCCGCCATGGAAGTGCGGGACCAAGCCGCAGGCCGCCCGCAGGAGTGTCGACTTGCCGCTGGCCGAGCGGCCGGCGAGGAGGGCGAACTCGCCGGGGGCCAACTCCAGGGAGAGGTCGCGCAGGGCGGGCTGTGCCGCGTGGGGGTAGCTGTAGGTGAGCCCCTCGATCGCCAGGGCCGGGACGGCGCGGGTCGGGGTCGCCAGGTTCGTCATCGCAGCCCCCCGGCGTACGCTTCGAAGCAAATCCCGGCGAACTGCATCAACTTCTCCCTCTGCCAGATAGAGAAGTTGATGCAGTTCGCAAATCGAGCGGAGGACGAGCTGCGAGGCGGCGCGGCTTGCGGCGCAGCGGCGCCAGGCCGCTGAGCAGGAGCAGGGCCGAGAGGACGAGGGTCGCCGAGGCGGCGCCGACCTCGACGACCGGATAGGCCTGGAAGTCGTCGGCGCCCAGCGCCTTGGCGGCGATCGCCGCGACCAGAACCGTCGCGCCCACCGTGTAGAAGCGCCGGTCGAAGCGCGACCGGCGGGTGAAGGGCTTGGGATGACTGGGCCTCCACGGTCTGCCGGCGAAACGCTTGGAGGGCGCCAGCGAGTAGCCGCGCAGCTCCAGGGTCGCGGCGACGTCGACGGCACGGTCGAGCGACCCGGCGAGGAGGCGGCGGGCCAGCGGCGCCCGCCCCACCGGCGCCGCCCCTGGGCCGCGCAGCCGCGCCGCGTCGCGCAGCCGGCCGGCGTCGGCCGCCGCGACCGGGACCAGGCGGGAGACCAGCGTCGCGGTCAGCGCCGAGCGGCCAGCCAGCGGGCGCAAGGCACGGAGGACGCGGTCGGGGTCGACGCAGGCCGAGTAGATCGCGAAGGCGACCATCACCACGGCCGCGCGCAGGCCGAAGACCGCGCCGGCGGCGATCGCCTCGGCCGTGACGTTGACCTGGCCGAAGAGCGGCCACTCCCCCAACCTGGCCAGCACCGTCTCACCGCGGCTGACGACGAGGGCGTTGACGACGACGATCAGCAGCGCCAGCGTCAGACCCATCCAGAGCGCCGCCCGCACCGCCCGCTGCGCTCCGGCCAGCCGGCCGGCAAGCACCAGAGCAAAGCCGGTTGCGGCGAGCACGAACGGGTTCGAGTAGACGAAGGCGACCACGGTCAGCGCGCCCAGGTAGACGACCGCTGCGGCGGGTGAGGCCGACTGCAGCGGCGCGGGCCGCGGTGTGTAGGCGAACGGCGATCTCATCGGACCGGCAGCGGCGTCCTCTCCCCCGTTTCGACCGCCACCGCGTAATGGTCGCGCAGATCGGCCGTGTCGAGCAGCTCCGCGGCGGCCTGCGCGCCGGCGACGCTTGGCCCGGTCACCACCCAGGCCGGCGGCGCGTCGAAGCGCCGTGTCGCCGCGACCAAACCCGCCGCGGCGCCGAAGGTCGATTCCGCCTCACCCTCTTCGCCGAAGCCGCGCAGCACGTAGCCGCCCCCCCGTGGCTGGAAGTCGGCGAAGACGCCGCTGGCCTGCGGCCCGTCCTCGATCTGCGCCGCCGCCGGATCCTCCCGCACTCGCGCCCAGGGGCCGACGAGCACCCGGATCGCGTCGTCGGGCGAGCCATTCGCGACCGCGACCCCGGCGCCCTCCAGCTTCTCGCGCGCCGTGCCACACGCCGTTCCCCCGCCCAGGCACTCGACGACAACCGGGTGTCGCTTGCCGTCGTAGCCGCCGAGGAAAGGCTGGGGCCAGGAGCCGACCACGGCCGGCACCCCCGCGGCCACCGCGCTCCAGTCGTGGTAGTCCCACCAGACCGACTCGCCGCCGCGCAGCCTGTAGTCCGCCGCGCCGACCGTCGCCTCGACCCCGTTGACGTAGTAGAGCCAGTCGAGCGAGCCCGAGACGCTCTCCTGCGCTTCCAGCCCCTCGATCGACTGCACGAAGCCGCCGCCGTAGCGAGTCGTTATGTCAGCGCTGCCTTCGAGCGCCCGCATCACCGTGTCGGACTCGGTCAGGTCATCGAGCCGGCGGTGCAGCACCGGCGCCGCACCGTAGTCCCGCGTCACGGTCAAATCAACCGCCCCGACGTCCTCGCCGGGCCCGAGACCGCAGCCGGCGGTCGCGAGCGCTGCCGAGAGCAGCGCGATCGCGACCGCCGTGCAGGGGCCCCTCATCCAGATCAGCCCCCGGAGCAGGCCCCGTTGAGGCAGACCGCGACCTGGTTGGACGGGATGTCCGTGCCGTGGGTGGCGGTCAGCACACCCGGCGCCGAGAGCGTCACCGCGGTCGTGCCGTCGGCGCCCGTGGGGGCGCTGGCGCCGGTCACCGAGACGCCGGCGGCCGGTGTCTTCTTGCCCTTGTCGTCGTAGGAGAAGACGCGGACCGTGAACGGCGTGTTCGGCGCCGCTTCGTGCGGCGCGATCAGCGCCAGCTCGGCGGGATAGGGATAGGGCTCCAGCGCCCAGAGGACTTCGTCGCCGTTGTGGAGCTTGACCAGTTCGCCGCCCTTGTTGGGGTTCTTGTGGTTGACCTTGAGGTACCAGGAGAGCTTCTTGGTCGTCTGGGACTTGCCGATCCCGCACAGCCCGAGGCCGAACTGGGAGAGGAAGTGGTCAGTGACCGACAGCGGCCGCAGCGCCGGCGTCAGCTTCGATGCCTGGCCCAGCACCCCCAGCGCCGTCGCTCCCTTGATCTGCACCGATTTGCCGCTGCCGCCGGTCCCGCCGCCGAGGCAGGTCGCCTTCGGGCTGGTCTTGATCGACGTCGTCTTGGCGTTGACGAACTCTTCGGCCAGCACCTTGCCGCCGCTGCCGACCACGCGCAGGCTGACGCGAGGCGCCTTGGCGGCGGCCAGCGCAACGCTGGAGAGCAACAGCAGGAGAGCCAGCGCGCACACGGCGGCCAGCCGGGATGGAATGAATCTTGGCATTTAAGCCACCCTTTCCTCGAGGGTCGTCATGGCTGGCCGGGGACAGGTCTCCTGGCTCCCGGGGTGAGTCGGCCGCACCTTCCCGAGGACTCAGTGTCGTCCCCAGTGGCTGGCGCCAGGCGCCCGCAGCCTCCTTGACCCGGTCACAGTGGCGGGACCGCGCCGGCTTCGCACCGGACTTCCCTTGACCACCGACCGATTACGCGAGCGAGTCTATCCGCAACGTCGATGGCAAACGGTACGTCGCGATGCGGTGGCCACCAAGCCCACGCCATGCACCGGTAGAAGCTGATCGCTGGATTTTCGTCCAGTGGTCTTGGCTGTTCCAGCGGGCCGAGGCTAGGCTCGCGCCGCACACTGGGTTCGATCGAGGGGGAGATTGTGAGACAGGGGATGCGGCTCTCGCCGCCGGCATTGGCGATCTCGATCCTGGCGCTGTTCGTGGCGCTCGGCGGGACGGTCTACGCGGCGAAGAAGGCGAAGATCAACGGCAAGGCGGTGAAGGTGAAGTCGCTGCCCGGCAACCGCGTGAAGATGCACTCGATCCCCGCCAACCGGCTGCAGCCGGGCGCGCTCGCCAAGCTGGGCGCCGTACAGCAATCCGGGCCGATCACCGGGGCCGAAATCGACGAGCTCAGCCTCGGCCAGGTGCCCAACGCCGCCCACGCCGAAACGGCCGACCAGGCCCAGAGCGCGGTCGACGCGCAGAACGCGCTCAACGCCGTCAACGCGATCAACGCCAGCACCGTCAACGGCCACGGCGCCGGCTGCCTGCCCGGCACCCAGGCCTTCGCCGGCGCCTGCTGGCAGAGCTCGTCGAGCGAGACGGCGCTGAGCGCACCGGCCGCCGCTTCGTCCTGCGCCGTGCAGGGCGGGACGCTGCCGGAGGCGCTGCAGCTTGCTGTCTTCGCTCAACAGCCTGGTGTCATCTTGGACAAAGACGACGAGTGGGCTAGTGACGTCACCAATATGACCGGCCCTGATGAATATGCCGTTGTAACGGTGACAGCCGGAGGAAATGTTGACTTCACCGCCTCAACCAACACACGCAAGTTCCGCTGCGTGATCCCACTGCTCAGATAGAGGCGCCCAGGAGGCTCAGGTTTTGACCAGGCCGCGCTCGAGCGCGTAGCGAACCAGCTCGGCGCGACTGGAGAGGCGCAGCTTCTGCTGGATGTGGGCGCGGTGGCTCTCCACCGTGCGGATGCTGATGTAGAGCTGCTCGGCGACCTCGGCGTTGGTGTGGCCGAGGGCGATCAGGCGCAGGACGTCGCGCTCGCGCTCGCTCAGCTCGTCGGCCCCCTGGGCATCCGAGCCAGCGGCGAGGCGGGCGCCGAGCGCCGGCTGCAGATAGATGTCGCCGTCGGCGGCGCTGCGCACCGCCTGAACCAGCTCGGCATCGGCCGCGTCCTTCAAGACGTAGCCGCGCACTCCCGCCTGCAGGGCGCGGCGGGCGAAGGCTGGCTCGTTCTGCATCGTCAGCACGACGATCTCGGTCTCGGGCGAGGCCTCGCGGATGTCCGGCACCGCATCGAGGCTGGAACGACCCGGCATGTTGAGGTCGAGGATCAGCACCGCCGGTTTGTGGCCGCGCACGTAGCGGACCGCGCTGTCGACGTCCCCCGCCTCGGCGACGACCTCGAAGCCCGGCTCGGCGTCGAGCAACATGCGCAGGGCATTGCGCACGACCGTGTGATCGTCGGCGAGCACGATCGTCGTCGTCGCTTTCTCCTCCGTGCCGCTGCTCACCGGATCGGCTTGCACAGCGGTGAAATTACCTGCGGCGGCGGGGTGCTGGCCAGTGCTCATACCTCCATCTAACCCCTCCTCCCTGATAGCGACATCGGTGTTTTTCCGCGAACCTCCTTAATCAACGGACTTTGAGTATTGGAGTCAGAACGATAGGATGGGTACAGCCCAAGGTTTCGGAGGGAAGGGCTGGGATGGCACAGGGGTACGACAGCAGCGCTCTCGACGAGCCCCGGCTACGAGAGCTGATCGACGTAGGCCGCAGCTTGGTGGCCGAGTTGGACCCCGAGTTGATCTTCCGCCAGGTGCTCGAAGTGGCAAGCGAGCTGACCGGGGCGCGCTACGCGGCGCTGGGCGTGCTCGACGAGGATCGCCACGAGCTGGAGCGCTTCATCACCCACGGCATCGACGAGGAGGCGCGACGCGTTATCGGCAACCTGCCGCGCGGCCGCGGCGTCCTTGGCCTGCTGATCGAGCAGCCGCGGCCGCTGCGCCTCGGCGAAGTCGGCCCCCACCCCCGCTCCTACGGCTTCCCGCCCGGCCACCCGCCGATGTCGACCTTCCTCGGCGTGCCAGTGATGATCCGCGGCCACGCCTGGGGCAACCTCTACCTGACCGAGAAGGAGAAGGGCGAGTTCGACGAGGCCGACGAGCAGTCGGCGGTGATCCTCGCCGAGTGGACCGCGATCGCGGTCGAGAACGCGCGCCTCTACCGCAGCGTCGACAGCCGCCGCGACGAGATGGAGCACGCCGTCCACCGGCTCGAAGCGACGACCGAGATCGCCCGCGCGGTCGGCGGCGAAACCGACCTCGACCGCATCCTCGAGATCGTCGTCAAGCGCGGGCGGGCGCTGGTCGACGCTCGCTCGCTGCTGATCCTGCTGCGCGACGGCGAGGAGTTGGTCTCAGCTTCGGTCGCCGGCGAGCAGCGCCGGCGCGATAACAGAGGCACGGGTCCCGATCGGCGGCTCGGTCCCCGGCCAGGTCCTCGAGGCGCGGGCGCCGCGCCGCATCCACGACCTCGATCCCAGCCTGATGGCCAGGCCGGGCAGCCCTGACGTCGGCGTCACCGCGCTGCTAGTCCCGCTCGTCTTCCGCGGCCAGTCGCTTGGCGTGCTCGTCGCGCTCGACCCGCTCGGCCGCGATGCAGGCTTCAGCGACGAGGACGAGGAGGTGCTGGTCTCCTTCGCCGCCAGCGCCGCGACCGCTGTCGCCACAGCGCAGTCGGTCGCCGAAGATCGGACCCGCGACAGCATCGCCGCGACCGAGCGCGAGCGCGGCCGCTGGGCGCGCGAGTTGCACGACGAGTCGCTGCAGAGCCTCGCCGGCCTGCGTGTGCTGCTCTCGGCGGCGCGGCGCGGCGACCCTGAGGAAGCCGACCGCCTGCTTACCCAGGGGATCGAGCAGGTCGACGCGGCAATCGCCGAGATGCGGCGCCTGATCGCCGACCTGCGCCCGACCGCGCTCGACGAGCTCGGCCTGGGCGCCGCCCTGGAGGCGCTGGGCGAACGCACGGCGCTGGGCGACGCGATCGAGGTCGAGATGAACATCGACCTCGACTTCCACTCCGGCCGCAGCGAGGTCCGCCTGCTCGGCGAGATCGAGGACACGGTCTACCGGCTCGTCCAGGAGGCGCTCAACAACGCCAGGCAACACGGTGAAACAGACCATGCCCGGGTCGACGTCAGCGAGGACGGCGACACCTTGCGGGTGCGGGTCTCCGACGAAGGCTGCGGCTTCGACCCCAGCGCCGCCACCGACGGCTTCGGCCTGGTCGGCATGCGCGAACGCGTCGCGCTCGCCGGCGGGACGCTCGACCTGCAGAGCGCGCCCGGCAAGGGCACCACGATCGTCGCCTTACTCCCTGCCGTAGACCGCGCCGCGCCGGACGAGCCCGACGAGCCTCAGGCGCCGAGCATGGCGCGATAGAAGCTGTAGTCCCGACGGTCCGGGCGCAGATTCGAGGCCAGCGCCAGGTGATGGCGGGCGCGCTCGGTCTCACCCGTCTTGGCCAGCGCCCGGCCAAGGCAGAAGTGCGCGTAGTCGTTGACCTGGTGGCGCTCGACCACCGCTTTGAACTCGATCGCGGCGGCGGCGAAGCGGCCGGAGCGAAAGTAGGCACGGCCCAGCGCCTCGCGCACCGAGGACTTCTCCGGCGCCCGTCGCGCCGCCTCCTCGAGCGGCGTCGCCGCCTCCTCGAAGTCCTCCTCCTCGAGCAACTCGATACCGCGCCGGTAGAGCGTGAAGGTGGAGTCGACCTGTCGCTCTGATGGCATCGGCAAAGTGTAGGACGCTGAGCGGCCCGGCTTGACCGGAATTTCTCCAGATCGGTAGGCTCGCGCCGGGATGGGAAGGGGAGACGCGTGAAACTCGTGATCGGCATCGTGCGGCCGGAGAAGGCCAACGACGTGCTCGAGGCGCTCTACCGCGCCGAGGTGCGGGGCGTCTCGATGAGCCGCGTGCAGGGCCACGGCGGGGAGCTGGAACGGGTCGAGACCTATCGCGGCACGACCGTGCAGATGGGCCTCGCCGAGAAGGTGCGCTTCGAGATCGCCGTCTCCGACGACTTCGTGCAGGCCGACCGTCGACGCGCTCTGCGAGGGCGCCCGGACCGGCGAGGTCGGCGACGGCAAGATCTTCGTCCTGCCCCTCGACCAGGCGGTGCGCATCCGCACCGGCGAGACCGACCACGGCGCCGTCACCCCGGTGGACAAGTGAACGCGCTCTCGCCCCTCTTCGCCGCGATCGACAGCGGCGACACCGCCTGGATGATGGCCGCGACGGCGCTGGTGCTGATGATGACCCCGGCGCTGGGCCTCTTCTACGCCGGCCTGGTGCGCTCGAAGAACACCCTCAACACCTTCATGATGTGCGTCGCGGCGATCGCGGTCGCGATGGTCACCTGGGCGCTGGTCGGCTACTCGCTGGCCTTCGACGGCAGCGGCGATCTGATCGGCGGCCTCGGCTACGTCGGCCTGCACGGGGTCGACCTGCTGCCGCGCAACGACGAATCGACCATCCCCCATCTGCTCTTCATGGCCTTCCAGGCCACCTTCTGCATCATCACCGTGGCGCTGGTCTCCGGCGCCGTGGTCGAGCGCATGCGCTTCGGCGCCTTCCTCGTCTTCGCCGCGCTCTGGTCGGTGCTGGTCTACGCGGTGCTCGCCCACTGGGCCTTCGGCGGCGGCTGGCTGGCCGAGCGCGGCACGCTCGACTTCGCCGGCGGCGTGCCGGTCGAGATGGCCTCCGGCTTCTCCGCCCTGGCCGCGGCGCTGGTCGTCGGCTCGCGCAAGGACTACGGCCGCCAGGCGCTGCTGCCCCACAACGCGATGTACGTGCTGCTCGGCGCCGGCCTGCTCTGGTTCGGCTGGTTCGGCTTCAACGGCGGCAGCGGCTTCAACACCGGCGCCAACAGCGTGCTCGCCTTCACCAACACGCTGATCACGCCGGCCTGCGCGCTCGTCACCTGGTTCGTCCTCGACCTGATCCGTGGCCGCAAGGCGACCGCGATCGGCGCCGCCACCGCGATCATCGTCGGCTGCGTGCTGATCACCCCCGCCGGCGGCTTCATCAGCCCCGGCTGGGCAATGGTGCTCGGCTTCCTCGGCGCCCTGCCCTGCTACGCGATGATCGTCTGGCGCCCGCGCACCCGCGTCGACGAGACCCTCGACGTGCTCGCCGCCCACGGCATCGCCGGCTTCACCGGCATCCTCTTCATCGGCCTCGTCGCCCAGGTCGGCTGGAACGGCATCGCCGACGGCCTCTTCTACGGCAACGCCGACCAGCTGCTCGACCAGGCCCTGGCCGCGGTCGCCGCCCCCGCCTACGCCTTCACCGTCACCTTCATCCTGCTCAAGCTGATCGGCGCGGCGATGCCACTGCGCGCCTCCGAACACGACGAGGCGGTCGGCATGGACGTCACCTACCACGGCGAGGAGGCCTACGTCACCGGCGAGGGCGCGATCCTCGTCATGCCCGCCGACGGCGACGAGGTCAAGGTCCCCGTCGCCAATCCGGGCTGAGGCCCGCCCGGCGACCAGCCCTTCAGGCCTGTGCCGCGCCGACTTCGGCGCTGAGCGCCTTGCCGTGGCGAATCAGGTCGGCGGCGCGCTCGGCGATCGCGATCGTCGGGGCGTTGGTGTTGCCGCGGGGGACGGTTGGCATCACCGAGGCGTCGACGACGCGCAGCGCCTCGACGCCCTCGACGCGCAGGTCGGAGTCGACCACCGAGCCGATCGCGCAGGTGCCAACCGGGTGGTAGATCGGAAAGGTGGTTTTGGCGATGTGGGCGCGCCGCGCATCGTCTGAGTCACCAGCGGGGACGGTGTAGGGCTCCGCCGCATAGGGGCGGAAGGCGGGCTGGGCGGAGATCTCCTCGATGAGGCGCATGGGCGTCGACCATGCGCTGCAGGTCGGCCTCACCGCTGTAGAAGGAGTTGCGGATCAGCGGCTTCGCGGTCGGGTCGTTGGAGGCGAGCCGCACCGAGCCGCGACTCTCGGGCGTCAGCAGGCAGGACGAGACCCAGACGCCGTGGCCCTCCGGTTCGCCCATCCCCTCTTCGACGATGTGGATCGGCGCGACGTGGATCTGCACGTCGGGCGCCTCGACGCCGGAGCCGACCCGGGCGAAGCCGCCCGACTCGGCAAGATTGGAGGCGAAGGGACCGGTCTGGGAGGCCTCGAACTCCTCCAGCGCCGCCGGCTCGCGGGCCAGCAGCAGGCTCTCCGGCTCGCGGCGTCGTCCAGACGCTGTAGCTGGCGGCGTGATCGCTGAGGTTCTCCCCCACCGCCGGCTGGTCGAGCAGCACCTCGACCTCACGCAGCATCAGGTGTTCGGCCGGGCCGACGCCGGAGAGCATCAACAGCTGCGGCGAGTTGTAGGCGCCGCCGCAGAGGATCACCTCGCGATCGGCGCGCAGCTCCTGGGGCTGGCCCAGCTGGCTGGCCTCGACCCCGACCGCTCGCTTGCCCTCGAAGAGCACGCGGTTGACGTGCATGTAGGGCATCACGGTCAGGTTCGGCCGCTCGATCGCCGGGTGCAGGTAGGCGACGGAGGCGCTGGCGCGCATGCCGCCGCGCTGGGTCAGCTGGTACATGCCGACGCCGTCCTGCTCGGCGCCGTTGAAGTCCTCGTTGCGGGCCAGCCCCGCCTCCACGCCGGCCTCGACGAAGGCGGGCGTGATCGCGTTGCCGGAGCGCTGGTCGGAGACCGGCAGCGGCCCGCCGACCGCATGCCACTCGGAAACGCCGCGCTCGTTGTCCTCGGCCTTGAGGAAGTAAGGGAAGAGGTCGTCCCAAGCCCAGCCCGCCGCGCCCCACTCGTCGTAGTCGCGCCGGTTGCCGCGGATGTAGACCATCGCGTTGACCGAGGAGGAGCCGCCCAGCACCTTGCCGCGCGGCATCGAGATGCGGCGCCCGTCGCAGTTGGGCTCGGGCGCCGAGTTGTAGTCCCAGTCGATCTCGGTGCGGGCCAGCGAGAGATAGCCGAGCGGCACGTGGATGTTCTGATTCGTATCCGGCGGGCCGGCCTCGAGCAGGAGGACCGTCGTCTCGGGATCCTCCGAAAGACGCGCGGCGAGCACGCAACCGGCGGAGCCCGCTCCGACGATTACGTAGTCGTACATAGCGCGTCCGAGTGTACGCGGAATTTGCGGCTTTAAGGGCGATTTAGAGCGCGACTGCTACGGTGAATGGGTCGGGTTTGGCGCTGACGCCACCCGAGAGGTTCCGTTTCCTCCGTGCGCTGCTGAGCGTTTTGGGGTCGCTGGATCTCCCTGAATCGCTCAAAAAGGAGCCACAACATCGTGTCGTTTGCCGACCTCGGCATCTCAAATGCCGTCGTGCGCGCGCTCGCCGAGCGCGACATCACCAAACCTTTCCCCGTCCAGCAGCTGGTCATCCGCGACGCGCTCGCCGGCCATGACCTGCTCGTCCAGTCGCCGACCGGCTCGGGCAAGACGCTCGCCTTCGGGATCCCGCTCGTCGACCTGATCGAGCCCGACAGCAAGGGCCTCTCCGCCCTGGTGCTGGCGCCGACCCGCGAGCTTGCCAGCCAGATCGTCGACGAGCTCGACTCGATCGCCCGCTCGCGGAATCTGCGCGTCGCCGCCGTCTACGGCGGCGTCGGCTTCGGCCCTCAGGTCAAGGCAGCCCAGCGTGCCGACATCATCGTCGCCACCCCCGGTCGCCTCGAGGACCTGATCGCGCGCGGCGCGATCACCCTCAAGAAGGTCCGCGTGCTCGTCCTCGACGAGGCCGACCGCATGCTCGACATGGGCTTCAAGCCGGCGGTGAGCCGGATCGTCGGCCAGACGCCGGCCGACCGCCAGACCCTCTTCTTCTCGGCGACTCTGGAGGGCGCGACCGGCCAGCTCGCCGCCGCCTACACACGGGAGCCGCGCCGCCACACCCACGCCGCGCCCGAGCGCAGCAAGGCCGAGATCGAACACCGCTTCGTCCACGTCGACTCGCAGAGCGCCAAGCTCGACCACCTGGCCGGACAGCTGCGCGGCCCCGACGGCGGTCGCACGCTGGTCTTCGTGCGCACCAAGCGCGGCGCCGACCGGCTGGTCAAACGGCTGCGCAGCCGCGAGCTCGAGGCCGTCGCGATGCACGGCGACAAGAGCCAGGGACAGCGCGAACGCGCCCTCGCCCGCTTCGAGCGCGGCGACGTCGACGTGCTGGTCGCCACCGACGTGGCCGCCCGCGGCATCGACGTCGCCGACATCGCCCACGTGATCAACTTCGACGCCCCCGGCGACCGCGACGCCTACGTGCACCGCATCGGCCGCACCGGCCGCGCCGGCCGCCGCGGCGCCGGTACCAGCTTCGTGCTGACCGACCAGGCCGCCGAGATGCGGCGCATCGCCCGCGACCTCGGCCTGACCAGCGAGTTCGAGAGCAGCCTCGGCCACGTCGCCGCCGAGAAGCCCGCCTCGCAGCCGAAACCGAAATCGAAAAACCGCCGTCGCAGGCGTCGCAAGGTGCCCGCATGAGCCCCACTCAGATCAAGGCCAGGAAGTGGACCTGCGACGGCTGCGGCGTCAGCGCCAGCCAGGCATCGACGGCGAGCCGACGCCGCTCCCCGACCACCTGGATCAGCTCGGCCGATGGCCACTTCTGCCTGGTCTGCAGGCGCGAGCGCGCCGCCGAGGCGGCGCTCGACGCGGCCCCCAGCGACAGCCCCGTCGACGCTCGCGCGAAACTGCGCCGCGCCGCCCTGATCGAGTTCGAGGTCAGCCGCACGCCCGATATCGCCGACGGCACCATCGCGCGGGCCTGCCGCACCTCGGTATCGGCGGTGACGAGAGCGCGCCGGCGCCTGCAGCTTCCCGACCCACCCCCGCACAGCTCAAGCTCACGCGCTAAACGTCGCAGCGCCAGCAGCCGATAGACATAACCGTGGCGGCGATCGCGTGCAGATAGGAATCGGCCTTGCCGTCGCGGCGGCGCTGCTGACCAACCTCGCCTCGCTGCTCAAGCATCGCGGCTGCCACCACGCTGCTCCCGTCTCGATCAAGAGCCCGCTGCGCAGCGCTCGCGGCCTGGCCGCCTCGCCCTGGTTCGCCGCCGGCTGGGGACTTGCCGCCGTCGCCTGGCTGGTCCACGTCGCCGCCCTCTCGATGGCGCCGATCTCGATCGTCCAGGCCGTGCTCGCCGGCGGCGCGGTCACTCTCGCGGTGATGGCGCAGCGCCTCTTCGGCGATTCGGTCGAGCGGCGCCAGTGGTTTGCGCTGCTGCTCGGCGGCGCCGGCCTCGCCCTGCTGGTGCTCACCGTCCCGCACTTCAGCGGCAATCACTCCGGCTTCTCCGTCCCGCGCCATCCTCGGCTTCGAGGGCGGCCTGGCGCTGCTCGCCGCCGGCCTGGTCCTCGGCCACCGCTCCGAGCGCCTCGCCGATCACTCCAGCGTCCTGCTCGCCGCGATCGCCGGCACGCTCTTCGCCCTCGCCGGCGTCGCGATCAAGGGCTTGACCGGGGTCGGGGACATCTCTGCCGCCGTGCTCGCCGCCTGGATCCTGCTCACCGTGCTTGCCGGCGTCCTCGCCCAGTACGCGGCCGCGACGGCGCTGCAGCGCGGCGGCGCGATCGAGACGATCGGCCTGATGGGCCTGGTCGCCAACGCGGCCCAGATCGTCGGCGGAGTGCTCGTCTTCGGCGACCCGCTCTCCACCGACCCGCTCGGCCTCACCCTGCAGGCGACCGCCTTCGCGATGGTCTGCGGATCGGCGCTACTGATCCCGGCCCGGCGGTCCAGCGCGCCGCTGGCCGTGGCAACCGCCACTTAAACCTGGGCGACGACCGGTCAGCGGACGGCGCCGACGCGGCGAGCCTCAAAGACCCGCCGCGCCGGTGACTAGGCGCTGCTACCGCCGTCCGCTACAACCGCTCACCTTGAGCGGCAAGTGCTTGTTGCGCAGTTTCTTGCCGTTCTGCGCTTTCAGGTTCATCACCGAAGAGAGCGGGCCGCCGCAGAGGTTCCTGGAATTGACCAGGAGCCCCCTGTCGCCGCCTTCCATGCGGAGGATGAACTTGCTGACCGGGGCGTCCGGGACCGGGTTGAACACGGTCTTGATCCCGCCGTGCACGGAGCTGATCACACCGTGCAGCTGGATGTTGACCTGACCGCGCAGGTCGGCAACCAGGTCCGGCAACTTGTTGCTGGACGAGACCAGGTAGACCGGCCCACGCAGCGGACTGCCGAGCAGCGGGCTCTTCGCCTGGGCGTGCCCGTAGATGGCCGCCTTGGGACAGGTCCCCGAGGCCAGCTGCGGCCTCGTGCACACCGTTTTGATGTGGCTCTGGTCGAGGAACAGCGCATGTGGCAGAGCCAGCGCGCTGCGCAACACATTGGCATCGCCTTCGCGGGTTTCGAGGATCGCGCGCAGCTTGGGGTGCTTTGCGCGAGTCGTCGTCCCCGGCCCACCGAACAGACGCGTGTGCAACTTCGGCTTGAAGCCGAGGTTCTGGCAACCGGTCGCCTGGTAGGACGCCGTCACCGGATAGGAGCTGAACGCGGCCGGGTCGGTCGGATCGGAGCCTCCACCGTTGAGGACGCCGCTGACCGCGCCGGCGTTGCAGTTCGTCGGGTTGTGCATGAACTTGCTGCGATCGACGTTGACGTCGATCGTGCGCAGGTCCAGCTTCACCCCGCCGAACACGTCCGGGATCGGGTCGGAGACAGCCTTGACCTGGGCCGTCTTCGGATCGACGAACAGCGCCACGCGGACGACCACGTTGCCGAGGTCGAACGGCCCGGCAACTGCTGGGGTGACGGCCGCCATCGAGAGCGGCGCGCCTTTGTAGGGACCAGCGAGGTAGGCCTTGCCGCTGATCTTCAGCGGCGTCGCCCCGGTGCCGGCTTCGGTCGTGGTGGTGCCGATCTCACTCGCCGAACAGCTCGCGCTGGCCTGCTCCGACGCCCCGCTTGCGCCCGCGGCCGCCGCCAGGGCGCTCTCGGGGCAGTAAGGGATGCCCTTCAGCTTGCCCGCCAAGCCGTTCGGCAGGGTCACGTCGATGCCCTTGACCTCCTGCTCCCCGTCTTTACGGCCGATGTGGACGCGGAAGGGACTGTAGGCGTTTGCTTTGCTGCTGTCCGATTTGGCCGTGTAGCTCGGCGTGAAGGCACGCTCGGCCAGAGTTTTCGGACAGCTGCCGCCGTTCGGCGCGGTCGAGAGCGTGAAGCCGCTCGGCACGTTCCTCGTCGATTTCGGCGTCGACCAAGGTTCAAACGTTCCGTTCGTCGTCGCCGGCGAACAGGTCGGCGGGCTGCTCAGCACGCCTTTGGAGTCGTCGAGATGGACCTTCACCGAGGTGAACGGCACCTGCGGCGTCTCGGCGAACGTGGCCGTCAGCTGCCCGGTTTTCGGGTTCGCTGAGGTGTTGCCGATCAAGCGTGCCGAGATTCCGTATTCATCCGACTCGGCGACCACGAAGAGGCGGAACTCCTCGCCGGACTCTGGATTGCGGCTGAGCTGCTGGCCAAGGTAGGCGGCGCCTTTCAGCGTGCCCGCCGGCAGCGGCGGGGTCTCGACTTCAACTGTGCCGATCCTCGACGCCGCCGGACAGGCGATCGGGTTACGCGTGCCCTTGCCGAACTGGGCGTCGGTGCACGACTGCAGCCCGTTGGCCGCCGACGGGTTCAAGCCCATACCCTGCGGCAGCGTGATGTGGGCGTTGCGCAGGTGGGACTGGCTCTGTGGGTCCGCCGGGTTAAACGGCAGAGTGGTATCGATCGTCGGGGTCGCCGGGGAATCCACCTGGGTCGTCCCTGGCGTGACAAAGAGTTTCGGACCGAACGGCACCGTGGCACAACCGGTCTGGGTCAGGCCCTCCGGAAGGGATAGGTCAGATGCGAACGGGGTTGCACTGGCCGGGAAGTCCGCTTCGGGCAGCGCTACCGACTCCGCCCGCAGGAACGTCGTGTAGATGCCCTCATAAGGGGGCAACTGAGAGCTGAAGCAGGTGGTCGGATTGGTGATGTAGGTGCCGTCACTGCCTTCGGTGGTTTTATTCCCGAAGTTCACCAAGCGGCTTTTCCAGCTCCGCGTGTTTGGGTTGGGCGTCGGAAGGTGAATCGTGAAGCTCTCGTGGTAGTCGCCCTCCCAGGCGACTTCCGTATTCAAGAAGACGGTTTTGCTGGTAGCGGGCGAGCTGCCGATTTTGAAGCCGAATTTGGCCGGTTCGCCGAAGTCTGGAACGAGGTTGTAAAGAGGCACTTGGGTCACACTCGGGGTCGGCGGTACTTCGCCTCCAGTCGCTTCAATCTTGAGGGTCAGTCGCTCTTCCCCGACCTGGCTCGAAGCCTGACAGCCTGGCTGTACAGTGGGGCCGACCGGAGTTTCGAATTCCGCCATCGTGCAACGTGTGGCGGTGGCCTGAGGGTTGACGGTGAGACCCGGAGGCAGGTCGACACGGATCGTTTTCACTGGGCCGATCGGGATGATCGGGGCGGATTCCGTCTGCTTGACGATGTACTGGGTGAAGCCAATCGGAGGGTGACCGCCGGCAACTCGGAAAAACCTCGAGACCGGATCTTCCGGCTTGCACTGGTTCGCGATTGGGTCTTCGGTACAGACTCCAGCCTGCCAGCCGTCATTGGCGGTGGCAGGAGTGTTCTGCGGGGCGATGATGTCTCCGGTGTCGGCCCGTGCAGCCGGCACCAGAAGTACAAGCCAGAGAGCCATCACCGCGAAAGTGATCGAGCGCCTAGTCATTCATGTCTCCTCATGTCGCATTGACGTAAACCCAGTCCCTGCGCATGGCGCTGAAATCTCTCCGCGCCACTACGGTACTCCTCTATACCCAATGCGACAAGAGGGAAAACCGGTCATGAATTCCCCAGTAACACCGATCGGTGTAGCCAAAGTCAGGTAAGCGGCACTACGAGCCGTTTACTGAGAAGCGCGCGTCACGGTGAATGGACGAATTGCAGCCGAATGGTCGACCGCGCCGCGCGGGGAACGAGCCTTGACGCGAAAGACGTGAGGGCCGAGCGAGAGGCGCGGCGCGGTGAAGGGCGAGTGGCAGCTGCGGAACCTGTGGCCGTCGAGCTTGCAGAGGAAGGTCGAGCCGTCCGCGCTGGAGGTGAAGCGGAAGGTCGGCGTTCGATCGGAGGTCAGCTTGGCCGGGCCGCGGCGGATCCGAGTCTGCGGAGCGCGCCCCCGCGAGCCGGCGCCCGCGGGCCCATATGGGTCTCCGGAGCCGGTGACCCCTGAGCCGCAATCGCGCTCGCTGGGCGCGGTCGGGTTCGGCCTGGGCGCCGCAAAGACATCGGCGAAATCCGCGGCGCTGTCATTGCTGTCATCGCCGATCTCGAGCAGAGTCGGGCAGCCGGACGCGATGATGCGCCGCAGCGCCATTCCGTCGGGAATGCCGAGCGGATCCGCGGCGCTGCCGGCGGCCGAGCCAAGCGAGCCTTTGAAGCTGCCCCAGGCGACGCAATCGAGCGTTTCCCAGCAGACCGCGCCGCCGGCGGGATCGAGCCGGCCACCGGGCATACCCTTGTCGGCGGCGAAGCCGAACTGCGCCTCCGCCTGCGGCGTGGCGGCGACGATCGTGCTCTGGTTGGCTCCACGAGAGACGTCGGAGTCGAAGACCGTCGATCCAAGCAGACCACCGGCCTTGTCGAAGAAGGAGATCTGGTGGCCGTGGACCAGATCCTGCCCGGCCGCGTACATCTGCAGCTCGACGTACTCGGCGTCGGGGCTTGCAACCGAGCCGGGATAGATCTCGCGCACCATCACCAGGTGGAAGGTCGACGAGGTGGCGCCGGCGCGCGACTTCGGCTTGCCCCGCTGGCAGCGCTTGCCAGGACGGTGCTTGGCCTGATGCTTCTTGGCGCGGTGGCAGCGCCGTGGCCTCTGACGCTTCTTGGGGCGCGATGTGACCGCCGCAGGAACCGGTGGCGCGACGAACGGCGCCGCAGCTGGCGTCGCAGGCGGCGAAACTGGGACGACGACGTCGAAGCTGTAGCCCGCCGGGGTCGGATCGACGTTGTCGCTGCCATCGATCGCGCGGACCTGGAAGGCGTGCGGGCCGTTGGCAAGCCCCGAGTAGGCGACGCCGGCGATCGGGCAGGAGCCGAAGGGCGACCCGTCGAGCTTGCACTCGAAGCTCGAGCCGGGCTCGGTGGAGTGATAGGCGAAGAGAGCATCGGCGCTGGAGCTGGGGTTCGACGGCTTGCTGTCGATAACCGTGTCGGGAGGCGTTTCGTCGGCGGCTGCGTTGTCGACGGTCCACTCGAAGGCGGTCTCGACGCCCCGGTTGCCCGCCGCATCGGTCGCCCGCACCTTGAACGCCTGCTCGCCGTCGGCGAGCCCCGTGTACGTCTTGCCGGAGGCACAGGAAGAGAACTCGTCGTCAGCCAACCCGGCGGCGAGGCTGCATTCGAAGCTCGACCCCGTCTCACTGGCGTGGAAGGCGAAGGAGACGCTGGCGCCGGAGCTGGAATCGGCGGGGTGGCTGTCGAGGGTCGCCGTCGGGGCGATGGTGTCGATGCGCCAGGTGTAGCTGGCGGGATTGCCCAGGTTCCCCGTCTCGTTTTTGGCACGCGCCTGGAAGGTGTGGAAGCCGTCCGCCAGGGGCCCGGCGTAGTCCACCCCACCGGCATCGCAAGCTGCGAATGCGCCCGCATCCAGCTTGCATTCGAAGCTGGCGCCCACCGCCGAGTGGTAGGCGAACGACGCGCCGGTGGCCTTGGTCGGGTTGAGCGGTTTGGCGTCGATCGTCGTGGCCGGCCCATTGCAGAGTTTCTCGACGATCGGGCTGGCGTTGTTGCGCGGCTGTGGCGCGCTGTCGAAGAAGTCGGCGGCGCTGACGTTGCTGTCGTCGCCGAGCTGCAGCAGGGTCGGACAGCCAGGGTCGATCGTTCGCCGCAACGCCATCCCGTTCGGGATGCCGAGTGGGTCGGCGGGAGAGCCGACCGGGCCCGGCGCCGAGCCGCTGAAGTTGCCCCAGGCGACGCAGTCGAGGGAGCCGGCCCAGCAGGCGGCTCCGCCACTGGCCGAAACCGAAAAGGCGGCGCTCGTCAGGTCGGGAGTCACCCCAAAGGCAGCCTGCACGCCGCTGTCCCCGACCAGGATCGTCTGCTGGTCGGTCCCTCCCGGCAAGTTGGCAGGGAACGTGAAGGCGCCGCTCGCCGCGCCGCTCGGTCCATAGACCGTCAGGGCATGACCGCCCACCAGGTTCTGCCCTTCCGCGTACATCTGCAACTCGATGTAGGCCGAGTCCGGCTGGGCCACCGATCCTGGGTAGACCTCGCGGATCGAGATCTCGTGGAAGGTCGCCTGCGCAGCCGGGGCAGCCGCCAGCGCAGCGACAAACGCCGCGATCGAGGCAACGAGGAAGCGACGCCCTCCCATCGCCCAGTCCTACGACCTGACCGAGTCGAAGGTTCAAATGCGATCACCGACTCCGAACTGCATCAACTTTTCCATCTGCCAGGTGGAAAAGTTGATGCAGTTCGGGCGGGGGCGTTGAACCTCGCGTGGTGGCGTTCCGTAGACACCGGCGATGCTCTTCAGCGCGAAAAAGCTGGTGGCCGTGGGGGCCGCTGGCGCGATACTCGCTCTTGCCCTGGCCAGCGGCAGCGCTGTCGCCCAGCGTGGAGCCAGCCAATCGGCGGCCACGGCGACCGTCAACATCCGCGACCTCGCCTTCCACCCCGGCAAGTTGACGGTCGCTCGCGGCACAAAGGTGGTCTTCGCCAACCGGGACTCGGTCACCCATACGGCGACGCGAAAAGGCAGCTTCGCAACCGGCCGCATCGCACCCGGCAGCTCGGTGTCGGTGCGCTTCGGCAAGAGCGGCGTCTACGCCTACCACTGCACGATCCACAACTTCATGCACGGCAAGATCGTCGTAAATTGAATCGATGCCACCCGGGGCGCTGAGTCGCGAGCGCGACGTGCGCGAGGCCTACGCTGCCCATGCCGGTGAGCTGTACGGGTTTGCCGTGCGCTCGCTCGGCGACTCCGGCCTGGCCGAGGAGGCCGTGCAGGAGACCTTCCTGCGCGCCTGGCGGGCGGGCGAGCGCTTCGACCCGCAGATCGGCTCGCTGCGCACCTGGCTCTTCGCGATCCTGCGCAACGTGGTCATCGACCTCGGCCGCGCGCGAGCTTCGCGGCCGCGCGTCGCCGACGGCGGGATAGAGCCCGCCGTCGAGCCGCTCGACGACGCCCTGCTCGCCTGGCAGGTCGAGGAGGCGATGCGACGCATCGGCGAGCAGCATCGTCGCGTGCTGGTCGAGACCTACTACCGTGGCCGCCCCTACAGCGAGGTCGCCGATGAGCTGGGCGTGCCGGAGGGCACAGTGAAGAGCCGCGTCTATTACGGCCTGCGAGCGCTGCGGGTCGCCCTGGAGGAAATCGGCTATGACGGCTGAGCGCTGCCGCGAGTGGCGAGAGTCCTTGGGCGCCCACGCGCTCGGCCAGCTCCCGGCCGAGGAGAGCGCCGCGCTGGAAGCGCACCTCGAGGGCTGCCCGGATTGTCGCGCCGAGCTCGCATCGCTTGCCGGGGTCGCCCGACTGATGCCGCTCGCCGACCCGGAGCGCTTTGGCACGACGCCGACGCCGCCGCCGGCGCTCGCCGACCGCGTCGCCGCGACGATCTCGGCCGAGCGCCGCACGGAGCGGCGTCGGCGCGCGCGTCTCGGCCTGGCGCTGAGCGGAGCGACGGCTGCCCTCGCCGCCGCGCTCCTGGCGCTCTTCGTCCTACCCGGCGGTGGCGGTGGCACGCCCGAGCAGCACGTTGCCTTTCGCTCCCTGCCGCCGGGGATGGAGATCGGCGCGGTCCTCGAGCCGCACGCCTTCGGCACCGAGATCCACGTCTACGTAAAGGGAGTGCACTCGGGCACGCTCTGCCGCGTCTTCCTCCGCGACCCCAGTGGCGCCCGACTGCCCGCCGGCTCCTTCCGCTATCGCTGGGGAGACGACTCGCACGCCATCCTCAGCTCTGCCCTCGATCTCTCCAGCACCGCCGCGATCGGCATTCGCGTCGGCGACCGCACCTTCACGGCGCCGGTCAACCCATCGGGCTCCGACAGCGCCGGTGAAAGCCGAACCTGAGGCCGCGCACTAGGGCGCTACCGGCTCGAGGCGAGCCAGCGTCGCTCCTTCGCCCGCATCACGGGCGTGGCGACGAGGCTGCCCAAACGGCGCTGGGCGCTGCGCAACCGCGAGTCATGCCCGGCAGGGAGCAGCTTGGCGAGCTGGCGGTACTCGCGTGAGACCTGACTGCCGCGGAAGGCATCGGCGATCGTGCGCAGCAGGTCAGCCGGCTCGGAGACGGTCGTGTTGGCGATCTCCTCGCCTTCGGCGGTGATCCGCAGCTCGGCCGGGTAGCGGCGCGCAGGTGGCGGGCGCAGCGGCGCGGCGAGAGCGGTGGCGATCGACTCGCTCAGCTCGGCACGGACCGTGTCGAGGTCACGTGAGCTGGCGCGGCCGCGCCCTTCGCCCTCCTTGGTGGCGAGGAGGGCGGCGCTGCCCATCTCCCCCTCGCCCAGCTCGTCGAGCATCCAGCGATCGCCGGAAACGATCAGCGCCGGAATGCCCTCGGCGGCGAGAGCCTGCGCGTAGACCTGAACCTCGCTGAGCGAGTCGCCGTCGAGCAGTACCTCCATGTCCCAGACGAAGGTGTGCGAGCAGAAGGCGCGCGGGTTCGGTGTGCTGGCGTGGTGGCCGATCATCACCACCGCGTCGAGCGGGCCGCCATGTGCCTTGGCGATCGAAGGGTCGGCCTCGGCCAGCGCCAGCTCGGCGATCGGGTGAACCTCCACTTCGGCGGGCATGCGGTCGCGTTCGATGTTGGTGCCGACCATGTGCCAGTCACCAACTGAGATGCCTTTGACGCCTCCGTCCCGCAGGGCGCTTATCGCGGTCAGCACCTCGTCCGTCATCAGCCGCCGTCCGCGCGCGTAGGCGGCTGGGTGTGAGGGCAGGCAATCGCCGTAATCGTCGATCCCGGCAATCCCCTCCATGTCGGCCGCGATCAGTACGTTCACGCAGGCCAGCCTAGAGTCACGGTTGATTCGCTGCGCTGCGCTCGAGCTTCCGGTGAACGCGGCAACTCGACGTCCATATAAGCGGCGATGCCAGCGTGGGCGAGGACGATCGGGCAGCCGGGGTGGCGATCAGCCAGCTCGACCAACTGCTTCTGGGCCCAGACATCCATCCCGGATGGGCAGAGCAGGGGCCATCTGGGAGCCCCCCTGATCTTTGACGTAGGGTGAAATCGTGTCCGCTTGGCCGCCGATCGACGAGCCCGAGCTGCTCGAGCGCCTTGCCCTCGACGACCGCGAGTTCATCGAGTTCATGGAGACCCTGGTGGCCCGGGTCCCGCCGCGCAGCTACGACGCGGACGCGTTCGCGCTGGCGGTCAGCTACCCCTGGATACGACCCGAGGGGTCATACCTGCTGAGCGGCGGCCGGCTCGATCTGCTCGAGGAGATGACGACAGCCGAGCGGGAGAGCGTCATCGGCAGCCACGCGTCCGCCGAGAGCGGCCGCCAGCCGCTGCTCGCGATCGGCTCGAATGGCGCCCCCGAGGCGCTGGAGCGCAAGTTCGCCCACTTCCCGGACGAGGAGGACCGCACCGTGCTGGCCCTGACCGGCGGCCTGCACGACTTCGACATCGGGGTCGCGGCGCAACCGACGCTCTACGGCTCGATGCCGGCGACGCTCTTTCCCAGTCCCGGCACCGCCGTTCGCGCCACGGTGCTCTGGGTCACGCCGGCACAGTTCACCCAGCTGACCTGGTCGGAGCTCAGCTACCGGCTCGGCAAGCTGGGCGCCCGCTTCGACGTCGAGGAGAGCGCCGCGAGCTTCGGCGAGGTGCTCGCCTTCGTCTCCCGCTTCGGCGCCTTCTGCATCGACGGGCGGCCGGTCGCCCTTGCCGCGATCCCGGCCAGCGGACGAACCGCCAGCGCGCTCACTCAGGAGCAGCTGCTCGATGCCGCGGCCGGGCTCGCGATCGGGCCCGAGGCGACGGCGGAGACCCTGGTGCGAGCGATCTTCGAGGACATGGCCGAGATCGGGCCGCGGTTCGCCGCGACCGTGAACAGGGCCTCATTGGCCTTTAAATCAGAGCAGTGGATCCCGTTCAGTCCCCGCGCCGCCGCGGGGTGAGCCGTGCCTTCGCTGTTGGACCCGTGCAACTCAGTCGCCGGACTCGGCGGGGCGAGGCTTGGATTTGCCCGGCAGCAGGGTGAAGGCGGCGATCATCTCCGAGCCGATCACGAGGTCCTCGCCGTGCGAGTTGAGGCTGACCTTGCCGTGAGGCCCGGGCGAGATTGCCGCGTCCCCCTCGACGAGAAGTCCGTCGACCCGGTGGCCGGTGGTCGCCTCGACCCGGATCGGGATGTCCCCCTCGCGCTCTTCGCGAAGCTCGCCGAGGACGTCGTGGAACCACTCCGGCGCCTCCGCCGGCGGGCGCTCGTAACGCGTTCCGATCTCAAAAGCCGTAGCCACCGCCGAAGAATCTATCGAGCGGACTTGGCGCCGAGTCGACTTGGCTAGCATTGGCAGATGCTCTTTGGCCAGCAGCACGTCGAGCGCTACGAAGCCACCGATGGCGAGGAAGGCCATGAGTGGGAGGGAACCCAGACCCTGTTGCTGACGACGACGGGGCGCAAGTCGGGCGAGCCTCGCACCAACCCGCTGATTTACGCGCCGTACGGCGACGCCTACACGATCGTCGCGTCCAAGGGTGGAACCGACGCTCCTCCCGCCTGGTACCTGAACCTCTCCGAGAACCCCGAGGTCGAGGTACAGGTGAAGGGCGACCGCTTCAAGGCCCGCGCCCGCACCGCCAGCGCCGAGGAGAAGCCGGCGATGTGGAAGACGATGGTCGCCGAGTGGCCCCACTACGACGCCTACCAGGAGAACACGGAACGCGTGATCCCGGTCGTCGTGCTGGACCCCGTCTAAATCGGTGCCCTGGTTCGACTGCCTGTCGCCACCGGACGATCGGCTTGGCCAGGTCGTGCCGCTCGACCTGCGCCTCGCGGCCAATGAGGACGCCGCGATCTTCCTCACCCATGTGCGGGTCTACCCGCAGGGGTTCGGCTTTGGGCTGACGGCGCTGACCCGGGAGGAGCCAGGGGTCGTCTGCGCGGAGGGCTTGCGCGAGGCGCGACTCGACGGCGCCGACTCGGAGGAGATCTACCTGCACTTCGGCGTCGAGTTCGCCGACGGCCGCCGGGCCGCCAGCCGCACCGCTTGGATCCACACCGGCGCGGGCGTACCCCCGCAGCTTTCGCTGCCTAAGCAGGTCCCTCCCGACCCCGCCGAGGAGATCATCGTCAACTTCGGCGGCCATGAGCTCGCCGAACGCAGGTTCACCGGCCATGGCTGGGTCTGGCCCTTGCCGCCGCCGGGGCCACTCACCTTGCACTGCGGCTGGCCGGCGGCAGGGCTGCCGCTGCGGGCAACCGAGATCGACGCCGCCCTGGTCCTCGCGGCCGCCAAGGAAGAAGAGGCGCTGTGGGAGGCGACTGGATGAGCACCGAGGAGTGGGTACAGCCCGAGTGGTGGGGCCCGCTGCCGGACTGGGTCGGCGGCCTCCTCGCCGAGGACGTGGTCGTCGGTCGCAGCGAGGCCGGCGTCGTCTACCTCAAGGAGCTGACCGTCTACCCCAACGGGATCGGCTTCGAGCTCTGCGCCCGCCTGCGCGGCGAGGACCCGCCCGAGCCGCCGCCCGACCCCGAGCCGCCGCAGCCGCTGCGAATCCTCTCCGAGGACTCGGAGCCGAGGTTGAGCGTCGGCATGGTCGCCATGACCGAGGAGGAGGAAGAAGGCTTGACGAACGAGCCACTGCCAACCGACCGCGTCCGCCTCGCCGTCGAGTTTGCCGACGGGCGGCGGGCTGGACGCGATGCGCCGGTCGGCGGTCCCGGTGACTTCTCGATCCGTGCCTTCCAGGAAGGCGAGCCGGTGGCCCCCGACCCCCGCGCCAACGCCGTGCTCAAGTTCAGCAGCGGCGGCGGCAGCCCCGACTCCCTCTCTGAGCACCTCTTCCTCTGGCCGCTGCCCGAGGGCGGTCTCAGCTTCAGCTGCGAATGGGAGGACGCGGCGATCGGCGAGCAGCGGGTGACGATCCCTGCCGAGGACCTACGCGAGGCCCGGGAACGAGCGCACCAAGCCTGGCCGGGCTGAGATCGCGGCGTGCCGTCCTCCGTGTTCGCCTAATGTGGCGAGCTTGAACTGGGTCGAAGTCTTCGCCGTACTGCTCGTCTCGCACCTGGTGGGGGATTTCCTCGTGCAGAGCGACTGGCAAGCGCGCCACAAGCAGAATGGCCTCGGTGGCGACCCGGTCGCCCGGCGGGCTCTGCTCTCGCACGTCGTCACCTACACGCTGGCCTTTCTGCCGGCGCTGGTTTGGATCGGCCTCGAGTACGACGCCGCGCGCGCCGTCGCGATCGGCGCCCTCGTCGCCGTGCCGCACATGATCCAGGACGACGGCAGGCTGCTCGACGCCTACATGGCCCGCGTCAAGGGGCTCTCCCAGACTTCGCCCGGCCTACGGGTCGCCGTCGACCAGTCCTTCCACGCCCTCACCCTGTTCGGCACGGCGCTGCTCGTCGTCGCGTAAGAGCCCCGCGCGCCGCGGCGCTCAGCGCAGGGTCCAGACGGTGATCGTCTGGGTCCTGCCGCGGACCTCGTGCTCGCCGACCAGCTCCAGCTCGACCTTTTCGCTCTGCTGGGCCTGCCGAGTCGAGTCGGCGACGAAGATCTGGTGGCCGGTGCCTTTGGTCATGCCCTCCAGTCGCGCCGCCGTGTTCGTCGTGTCGCCGATCGCGGTGTATTCGGTGCGGCGCTTGGAGCCGACCTGCCCCGACATCACGGTGCCGCTGTTGAGGCCGATGCCCATCGCGAATCCCTCCAGGCCCTGGCCCGACATCCACTCGTTGAAGCGCGGCAGCCGCACCGTGAGCATCTCCCTGGCCGCGGCAAGGGCCCGGTCGGCGTGGTCCTCCTGCCCCAGCGGGGCGCCGAAAACGGCCATGATCCCGTCGCCCATGTAGGAGACGAGGGTCCCGCCGTGGTCCATGATCGCGTCGCTCATCTCCTCCAGGTAGCGGTTGAGGACCTCGATCACCCGGTCGGGGTCGAGCTCCTCGGAGAACGAGGTGAAGCCACGCAGGTCGCTGAAGAGGACCGTGCACTCGCGCCTCACGCCGCCGAAGCGCAGGTCCCCGTCGTCGACCCGCTCGAGCACCTCGGCGACAACCGCCTGGGGCACGAAGCGGGCGAAGGTGTCGTGGACCCGCTGGCGCTCGAAGCTGGTCATCACGTAGTTGACCGCTAGCGCGCCGAGCGCCGAGAGGGTCAGGGCCAGCAGCGGGTAGACGACCGGCAGGACGGCGCCGCCGTCGAAGGCGAGCTGGGTGAGGCCCGCGTAGGCGATGCCCAGCGCCGCCGCGACGAGCAGCGCCGGCAGCGGCTTCAGCCGCACGGTCGCCGCTGCCGGCGCCGCCGCCATCAGCGCGATCAGCAGCAGGGTCAGGACCAGCCCCGAAGACTTCAGCGGGAAGCCGTGGGTCGCGGTCCAGATCGCGTTCGCCTGCAGTTCCGGGCCCGACATCAGTTCGTCGCCCGTCGTCGAGGTCGGGTGGACGTCCTGCAGCGAGGGCGCCGAGGCGCCGATGACGACCGTCTTGCCGCGGACCGCCGAGGCAGGCGCCTGGCCGCGCAGGACCCGCGAATAGGAGAGCTGGCGGAAGGCGCCTGGGGGCCCGCGGAAGTCGATCCAGGCCTGGTCGTCCGCTTCGAATTCGTCGGCCTCGATCGGCTCGCCGGTCGAGGCTTCAGCGGTGGCGACGGCAAAGCCCACCAGGCCATCGACCTCGTAGTGCATCTTGCGAATCGTCCCGCC
This sequence comes from uncultured Solirubrobacterales bacterium, assembly GCA_963718775.1. GTDB lineage: Bacteria > Actinomycetota > Thermoleophilia > Solirubrobacterales > 70-9 > VRUE01. The sequence goes on from OY970377.1 coordinate 558,538, forward strand.
CGGATCGGGCTCGACGACGGTGTTCCCGGCGCGGGCGCCGATCGCGCGCACCACTTCTTCGCCGCCGAAGACGCGGCTCTGCCCGCGAGCGTCGACTTCGGTCGTCGAGAGCACCACCCCACCCTTGCGTTCGATCGCTTCGATCAGGGCGTTGTCCTGCGCCGGCGCGGTCGGCTCGGTGAACTGGATGTCGACGGCGATCGTCTTCGCCCCGGCGCGGCGCAGCTGGTCGATCACGCGGCCGTGCAGCGAACGCGGAAAGGGCCACTGGACGCCCAGGTCGGTGAAGGTGCGGTCGTCGACCTGGACGACGACGATTTCGTCGGGACGCTCCTGGGCCCCACGCACCGAGAAGCGGGCATCGACGCTTTGCAGCTCGAGCGCCCGCATCAGGTGGGTCGAGGAGGCAACGGTCCCAAGCGCGGCGGCCGCGATCGCGACGATGACCATCGCCCGCCCTCGCCTGCGGCGCAGCGACCCACCCCGCATCACGGGCCTACCAGGTCGCTTTCCATCAGGTCGATCGCCGTCGCAAGGATCAAAAACCCTATTCATTGCCATACCCCCTCGCAATGACTATCGTGCGGCCGACGATGAAGGAAGGCGCACGGAAGCTGGGCTACGCCCTCCGTGCGCTGGCCATCGACTTCGGCAACCGCGACCTCGGCCTACTCGGGGTGGCGAGGGTGGGCACCTCCTTCGCCAACTGGTCCTTCGCGATCGCCCTCGGCGTCTACGGGTTCGAGGCGCACGGCGCGGTCGGCGTCGGCCTCGTCGCGCTGGTGCGCTTCCTGCCCGGCGCCATCGCCTCGCCGTTCGCCGGTCTGCTGATCGATCGCTACTCGCGCCGTATGGTGCTGCTCGTCAGCAGCCTGGCAATGGGCATGGTGCTGGCCGGCGCCACCTTGGCGGCGTCGCTCGACGCTCCCGCGGCAGTCGTCTTCGTCTTCCCCGCCCTCTTCGCGATCGCCTCCTGCGCCTACGGGCCGGCGGAGTCGGCGCTGATTCCCGGCCTGGCGCGAACGCCGCAGGAGCTGTCGGCGAGCAACGTCACCCACAGCGCGATGGAGAACACCGGCTTCCTGGTCGCCGCGATCGCCACCGGCATCCTGCTCGGCGCCACCTCCCCCGGGTTCGTCTTCGGCGTAGCCACCGGGGTCACCGTGCTGGCCACGATCGTGATCGCGATGGTCGAGCGGGACCGCCGCCCCGACTACGCCGTCGACGACGGCGAGGTGGCAGGTGTGGTGCGCGAAATCGGCCTCGGCCTGCGCACCCTGGTTGAGCACCCGGCGCTGCGACTCTCGGCCGCGACCCTGGTCGTGTTGCTTCTCTTCGAGGGGTTCGCCGACGTGCTCCTCGTCGTCATGGCGCTCGAGCTGCTGCACCTCGAGGAGGGCAGCGTCGGCTTCCTCAACGCGAGCTGGGGACTCGGGGCGCTGCTCGGCGGCGCCGGGCTGGCGCTGCTGCTCGACCGCGGCAAGCTGGTGATCGCGATCGCCGGCGGCAGCATCGTGCTCGGCTTCGCGACAATGCTGCCGGGGATCTGGCCGGAGCAGGCCTCTGCCTACGTCGGCTGGCTCGGAATCGGGATCGGCTTCACCTTCGTCGAGGTCGCCGCGAAGACGCTGATGCAGAGACTCGGCTCTGACGAGACGCTGGGCCGCGTGATCGGCACGCTCGAATCGGCCCGACTGGCCGCGATGGCGCTGGGATCTATCGGGGCTATCGGGTTGATCGAGGTCCTCCACACCCGCGGGGCGCTGATCGCCCTCGGGGCGCTGATGCCGGTCTTCGTGATCGTCTGCTGGGCCCGGCTGCGCGCCTTCGAGGTCGGCGCCCCGGTCGCCGAGGGGCCCTACCTGCTGCTGCGCGGCAACTCGATCTTCGCGCCGCTGCCGATCGCGACCCTGGAGCGGCTCAGCCACGACCTCGTCGCGGTTGAGGCCCGCGGCGGCGAAGACGTGATCGTCCAGGGCGAGAAGGGCGACCGCTTCTTCCTGATCGAGCAGGGGCAGGTCGAGGTCTTCGAAAACGGGGCCTTTCGCCGCAATGAGGGCCCCGGCGAATCCTTCGGCGAGATCGCCCTGCTCCACGACGTCCCGCGGACCGCGACGGTGCGGGCAACGGTCGACACGCGGCTACTGGCGCTCGAGCGAGATCAATTCCTCGTCGCGGTGACCGGACACAGGCGTAGCCAGCAGATGGCCCATGCGGTCGTCGACGATCGCTGGGACAGTCAGGAGCTCGACCGGGTCAGCGCGCCCTAACCGGCCCGCTCTGAGCTATCCCGATCCGGTGAAATAGCTTTTGCCCGCCGGCAGCAGGAACGTCCGGCCGGCGCCGAAGTCGCGCACCGCCACGACTCCACGTTTGACTTCGAAGAAGGTGCCATCGCAGCGGTCTTCGGTGAACCAGATCGTGCCGCGCACGGTCGCCGACCCGTAGCTGCCTTCGGTGCGGAAGTTGCCGCGGCCGCTGCCCCAGAGGCGCCGCCCGCTCCTCGCCGACGTCGACGCCCGCTGGCTTCGGCCCTCAGCGCCGACGCAGGACGAGAAGTTGCCGCCGCGCAAGCGCAGAGTCACCAGGCCGCTTCCCTCCTGCTGGGCGACCAGGAAGCGTCCGCTGTAGAAGAGGGCGGTCTGTTCCAGGCCGGCCGGGTTGATCGAGGTCAGGCTCGCCTTGCCGAACGTAGCGTCGACGACCGAGCCGATCGGGATCGTCTGGCCTTCCTTGAGCGGTGTGAATTTGGCCTGCCCCGGGCGTTTGACGAAGACCTTCCCCGACTCCGGCGCCAGCGCGACGCTCTCGCCGTTGACCGGCACGAGGCCGACGAGAGCCAGCGAAGCAACCTCGGGCGCAGCCGGGACCGAAGTGTCGACGCTCCACGCGTAGGAGGCCGGCTCGGCCTCGACGTTGCCAGCTTCGTCGATCGCCCGCACCGAGAATTTGTGGGAGCCGTCGGCAAGCGATTTGTAAGCCTGCGGCGAGTCGCAAGCGGCGAAGGCGCCGGCGTCGAGCTTGCATTCGAAGCCGGCGACACCGGAGCCGGCGAGGTCCTCGGCGCTGAAGGCGAAGCTCGCCGCGGCTGACGCTGAGGGGTTGGCCGGCTTGGCGTTGATGGTCGTGACTGGCGCGGTGGTGTCGATGCTCCAGCCGAACGCCGCGGCGGCGCCGGTGTTGCCAGCGTTGTCAGTGGCGCGAACTTCGAATTCATGGGAGCCGTCGCTGAGTGAGTCGTAGGCCTGTGGCGAGGCGCAGGCGCCGAAATCGCCGTCGTCGAGCTTGCATTCGAAGCCGGCGATGCCCGAACCGCTGGAATCGTCGGCGGAGAAGGTGAAACTCGCCGCGGGCGAGGCGGATAGATCGGCGGACTGGCTGTCGATCGTCACGGTCGGCGCAGTGGAGTCCTCCATGTAGGAGATTGAGTTGGAGCAGGAGGAAGCGGTCGGCGACGCCGATGCGGTCGTGGCGCTGAACTGGGTGACGGAATTGGCGGTGACAGTGACCTCGATGCCCGCTGCCAGCTCGGCCGGGGTTGCGGTCGTGGTGATCGGGGCGCCGCTGCAATCGGCGCTGGCGTACAGGGAAACGGTCGTGCCGGCCGGAGCGGAGCCGATCACCAGCGGCGTGGCGTCATTCGCCGGCGATGCCGGTGAGGTGGCGGTCAGGCTAGGCGGCGCCGGTGGCGGCAAGTCGTCGAAGGTCGCGGTGACCTCATCGGCTTCCGACACCGTCACTTCGCAGGCGCCGGCGCCCACACACCCCCCACCCGACCAGCCGCTGAATTCCGATTCCGGCCCCGCGACAGCCGTGAGGCCGACGATCTGGCCGGCCTCGTACTCCTCTTCGCAATCGGCGCCGCACTCGATTCCGGCGGGTGAGCTGGTCACCTCGCCGCTGCCGGTGCCGGCCTTGGTGACCCCGAGAGGGACCTTGGGCTGAGTGGTCAACGGCCGGCAGGCGCTTGGAGTCACTTTGACGAAGCGAAGGTTGTCGACGAAGACCGCCGAGTCGTACTTCTTGTCCGAGGCGTCGAAGATCGACAGGTAAAGCGAGTGCGCTCCCGGCGTGATCAGCGTCCTGGTGGTGAGGAGACGCGTCGCCGCATTGAAGTAGGTGCCCTGAGCTTCCCCCGGAGTCATCTCGGTTGGGCCGACGCCGTTGACGGATATCGGCTCCCCCAACGGGGACGCGGCGAAGTCGTTTGGCCGGACCAGCTGCCCGCCTTTCAGCACCGACCAGTTGTTGGCGTCGACTTCGGCGATGAAGGCGTCGTTGTAGTCGGAGTCGACGTATTTCGGGTACTCCTCGGAGAGGAAGCGGAAGTCGAAGGCGAGGCAGTTGGCGCTGGCGGGAACGTCGACGTCGAGCCTCAGCACCGTCCAGTCGCGGGCGACGCCGCGCGCCGCCGGATTCGGGCTGGTTTGCGAAGAAAACTCAGTCGAGCCGAAGTATCCGCCGGAGAACTGAGCGCCGATCGTGCCGATCGTGCCGGTGGAGAGGATCGGGTAGGCGCCCCCCGACGTCGGGAAGCCAGCCAGTGATTCAGGCGGCGGCGCAAGGCTCTGGCCCAAGCCGATCGACGAGTTGGCGCTGGAACTGCCAAACGGCCTTTCCGGCAGAGAGGCGCCGGTGAGCTGAGACTGGTTGGCCACCAGCGCTTCGGCCGCGCGCTGCGGCGACGTCGCCGCGGATGGGCTAAGCGCTTCGACTTTCGCCCAAGCCTGAGCAGGCCCCCAAAGGACCCCCACGAGCATCGCTGCGAGAATGACCTTCCTCATTCGGCAAGTCCTTAGCCTTTACCTCTTTTTTGGACGAATTTTCTACCTTATGGCTTGGCGCCCCCGTTGCGCAAGCGCAACTATCCAAAATCGGTCCTTCGTCGATTGAGGCGACCACAGCGAGGGCGGCCGGCTCTAAGCGCCCTGGACTTCGATCACCTTGTGCTTGCCGGAGTGCGGATGCCGTGGAATCTCCGTGACACTCTCGACGAGAATCGGCGGCACCCGGACGCCCCGCTCGGCGAGCGCCGCTCCAAGCCCCGTCTCGATCTCACGACACGCCTGCTGCCCGTCGGCGCCGGCGAGCACGGCCTTGACGCGCAGCTCGCCAGCCCGGTAGACGATTCGATACTCCGACAGGGCGCCGACTCCGGCCATCGGGCTGCGCAGCGTCAGCGGGTGAACCTTGATCGTGTCGCCTGCGACGGCTGGCATCTCGAGCACATCGTCGCTGCGGCCCTCGATCGAGGTCAGCAGGGGGAAGGGACGGCCGCAGGGGCAGGGGTCGGCTGAGACGGTGAGTAGGTCGTTGAGCTCGTAGCGAATCAGCGGCTGGGTGCGGTTGAAGAGGTTGGTGAGCAGGAGGCGGCTGCCGGGCTCGCCGGGGGCGACGGGCCGGTACTCGTCGTCGACGACCTCGAGCTGGACCTGGTCGTCGAGCAGGTGCAGACCGGCGTGGCGGTCGCATTCGGTGGCCATCAACCCCGTCTCGCTGGCCCCGTAGTAGTTGAACGGCCTCCGACCCCAGGCAGCGACGATTCGCTCCCTCATCTCCGTGGAGAGCACCTCGCCGCTAGTCCCGAGCAGGCGCGGCGCGATCCGCAGCTCGCCGGCAAGCTGCCGCTCGGCGAGCAGCGCCGCGATCGACGGATAGGTGTTGATGCCTTCAGGCCGAAAGGCGTTGAGCGCTTCGACCAGATCGCCGATCGGAGTCCGGGCGTCGAGTCGCAGCATGCGGTGGAAGCCCACGTCAAGGCTCCGATTCCAGCGACCGCCCATATGAAGAGGGTGGTCGGCGCCGATCGTCGCGAAACGGCGGCGCGGCAGTCGCGGGGAGAAGTCGAAGTAGGAGCCCCAGCACAGGCCGACGCCGGCAAGGGTTTCCAGCCAGTCCGCCCGGCTGTAGACGAAAACTCCTCGGCGGCCGCTCGTGCCGCCGCTGGCCACCGCGCGGTACTCGCCGAACAGCATCGGGTCGGTGCGCGAATCGGCGCCCTCTATCTCCGCCAGGTGCTGCTGGACGCCCGCCAGGGTGAGGCGCCGGTCCGTCACCAGATCGTCGAAGTTCTCGAGCATCGCCGCCTTGTCGATCCTCGGCAAGGCGCCCAGATCGAGATCGTCGCTCAGCTCGATGCCCGCGAAGCGCTGCCGGTAGTACGGAGAGTGGGCGCCCGCGTGGCGGACGATCGCCAGCAGGCGCTGCCGCTGGTGCGCGCGGAGTCGCTCGGCGCTCCACTGGCCATGGGATTCAAGCGTCCTCACGATACGAAGAGCCCGGACGACCTGGGGTACGCGACGCAGCCGCTCGATCATCGCCTGGCCTCCCCCGTCCTCCCTGCCTGCGCGCCACGCAGCAGGGTCAGCTGCGCTTCCACGATCAGGTCCTCCGACACCGCCGAAGGCGCGACCAGCCCCTCCACGCCAAGTCCCCTGCCGAGAGCCGTGACAGCGATCGCCAGCCGCTCCGGCGAGATCTGCCAGCGCCCGCCCAAACTCTCCATCCAGGTGCGAATCGAGTCGGCGAGCGCCGCCAGGCTCACCTCGTGGATCTCCGCGTAGCGGGCACGCAGCTCCTCGTCGCGAGCAACGACCGTCATGAACTCGATGACCGCGGCCCACCAGTCGCGTTCCGCGGCGCCCTCCCGGGCGGTCCGGCGCGAAATCTCCTCGACGAAGGCCTCGACGGTTGCCGCAGCGGCGAGGACCTCGGTCCACTCGGCCCGCCTGCGCTCCGCGCGGGCAGCGGCCAGAGCCATCATCACGCCGGCCTTGGACTCGAAGGTCGAGTAGATCGCGCCCGTGGTGTAGCCCGCCTCGGCGGCAATTCGCTCAAGCGAGGCGCCGTGGTAGCCGTAGCGCCGAAACGCCGCCGCGGCCGCCTCGAGCACGCGGCGGCGAGTCTCCGCCTTTGCCTCGGCGCGACTGAGGCGCGAGGCAATAGCGCTGTCATTCGCTGAATTGATAGTGACGTTACTAATATAACGTCACTATCTGAAAGTCAAACCCCCGGCTTCCGGACTGGGAACGGGAACCTTGAGCCAACTAGTAGTGCTGCACTTGCACTAGTGCCAGTTGTAGCGCGGGTTGCAGAGTCAAGCGCGGGATGCTTAGATAGTCGCCTTAGTCAAATGACTAACCGACTTATTCCAAGAGAGAGCGGAGTTGCAGGCGACCGTTCGGTCAGGCAGGTCAACGTCGCGGCGTTCCTCGACGCCGCGGAGCGGCTCCTTGTCAGAGAGGGAGCGGCGGGGATCTCGACCCGACAGCTAGCTCGGGAGGCCGGGCAAAACCACGGCCTCGTTCACTACTACTTCGGCTCGGTCGACGAGCTGCTGTTGCAGACCCTGGAGCGATTCACCGGCCGTGTCCTCGAGCGCCAGCGGGCGATGTACGCGACGGAGGCGCCGTTCGCCGAGAAGTGGCGCACTGCGGTCGCCTACATCGAGGAGGACCTGGCGTCGGGTTACCCAAAGGTCTGGGCGGAGCTGGAGGCGCTTGCCTGGCACAAGCCCGAGCTGCGCGAGCGGCTGAACGGTGTCAGCGAAAAATGGCGCTCATTGCTGCGCGATGCCCTGGCCGAGGCAATCGAGGAGTACGGCCTCGACCCCGTCCGCTTCTCGGCAGAGTCCTGGGCGGCGCTGGTGATGCAGTTCAACAAGGGCCTGCTGTACGAGCGCCTGCTCGGCTTCGACCGCGGTCACGCCGAGTTGCTGGCCTCGATCGACGCCTGGCTTACTTCACTCGAGAAGGGGAAGGAGTGATGGCGAGCGCGCCAATTACGGCGAGCGTGGAGTCGGCCGGCCGTGAGGGCGAGCAGAGTCGGGCCCGCTATCCGGACAGGGAGGGTTTCGTAGAGCGCGACGGGATGAACCTCTTCTACGAGGTGTACGGCGAGGGAGAGGAGACCATCTTCTTGCTCCCCACGTGGTCGCTGGTCCATTCTCGCTTCTGGAAGATGCAGATCCCCTACTTCGCCCGTCACTTCCGGGTTCTGACGATGGATGGCCTCGGCAACGGCCGCTCCGACCGCTGCCGCGATCCGCAGCGCTACGGAGCCGAGGAGTTCGCGCGCGACTGCCTGGCCGTGATGGACGCGACCGACACCGACCGGGCGGTGACGGCCTCCTGGTCGCGGGGCGCTCAGTACCAACTGGAGATGTCGCGCCTTGCTCCCGAGCGCTTCGCGGGCGCTGCCTTCATCGGCCCGATGTTCCCGTACACGCCGTCCCACTGGTCAATCCTGGCCAGCCCAAGGACCCTGCCCATGTTCCGCAGGCCGGCGCCGGCCTATCGCTGGTGGGCCCGTATGAACGCCAACCACTGGCGCCAGGACTACCCGGCATTCGCCGAGTGGTTCATCTCGCGGTGCTTGCCGGAGCCACACTCGACCAAGGGCATCGAGGACGGGGTCGGGTGGGCGCTCGACACCGATCCCGAGACGTTGATCGCCACCGCGGAAGGAGGAGTGCATCATCGTCGTCGCGTGCTGCGCGGCCTGGCCAAGGACATCGACTGCCCGGTCCTGGTCATCCACGGCGACCGCGACAAGATCACGCCTTACCGCGACGGCCGGGCCCTGGCCCGTCTCGGCGACGGACAGCTCGAGCGGGTTCGCGGCGGCGGCCATTTCCCCCACGGTCGCAAGCCCGTCCAGGTGAATCTCGCGCTGCGCGACTTCTCGGAGAACGCGTTCGGGCGCCGTCGTCCTCGTCGCGACGCCAACGTCTACCGCCGGGACGACCGTCCCCGCGCCCTCTACGTCTCTTCGCCGATCGGGCTCGGTCACGCGCAGCGCGACATCGCGATCGCCCGTGAGATGCGCAAGCTCGAACCCGACCTGCAGATCGATTGGCTTGCCCAGGACCCGGTCACGCGGGTGCTCGAAGGCGAGGGGGAGCACATCCATCCCGCCAGCGCTCATCTGGCCAACGAGTCCCGGCACATCGAGTCGGAGTCCGCAGAGCACGACCTGCACTGCTTCCACGCGCTGCGCCGCATGGACGAGATCCTCGCCGCCAACTTCATGCTCTTCCACGACGTCGTGCGCGACGAGCGCTACGACCTTTGGATCGGCGACGAGGCCTGGGAGCTCGATTACTACCTGCATGAGAACCCAGGTGAGAAGCGGGTCCCGTTCGCCTGGCTGACCGACTTCGTCGGCTTTCTGCCGATGGACGAAAGGAATGAGCGCGAAGGCTTCCTGACCGCTGACTACAACGCCGACATGGTCGACCACGTCGCCGAGCACCCCGAGGTTCGGGACATGGCGTTGTTTGTGGGCAACCCCGACGACATCGTCCCGGAGCGACTCGGACCGCAGCTGCCGGCGATCCGCGACTGGACCGAGCGCCACTTCGACTTCACCGGCTATGTGACCGGGTTCGACCCCGCCGACCTCGGCGATCGCACCAGGCTGCGTGCCGAGCTGGGCTACGGCGACGACGAGCGGGTCTGCATCGTCACCGTCGGCGGCTCGGGCGTCGGGGCGGACCTGTTGCGACGAGTGATCGCCTCCTTTCCCGCGGCCAAGGAGAGAATCCCCGACCTGCGCATGATCGTCGTCGCGGGGCCGCGAATCGACCCCGCCTCGCTTCCCTCGCATGCCGGTCTCGAGATCGTCCCCTATGTGCACAACCTCTACCGCCACCTGGCGGCCTGTGACCTGGCAGTCGTCCAAGGCGGTCTGACGACGGCGATGGAGCTAACCGCGCAGAAGCGGCCGTTCCTCTACTTCCCGCTGCGCCACCACTTCGAGCAGAACTTCCACGTCCGCCATCGCCTCGAACGCTACGGAGCCGGTCGTCGCATGGACTTCGACGACTCCCCGCCAGAGCGGATCGCGGCGGCGATCGCCGAGGAGATCGGCCGTGAGGTCGAATACCGCGATGTCGAGGTCGACGGCGCCGCCCGTGCCGCCCGACGCCTCGTGGAGCTGCTCTAGCTTCAAATCGTCGTGTTGCTGCCGTGAGTGACTCGCGATGGCGCTACGGGCGAGTACGGTGGACTCTCTAGCCGAATGGCGGCAACAGCGGCAACAGAATTCACTGCGCCACGGCAACACGGCGGCAACAGCAAGCACGTCTCCTCAAGTCGCGCGGACGCTGCCAACTCTGCACCGCACTTGCATCCTGTTGCCGAAAACGAGGTTCATGGCCTCGTCACGGACCGAGTTGGCTTGCCAGAGCCATACCCCCAGCGGCACACAAGGCGAACCAAGTGGCGCGGATCACAGGCGACCAGATCTCGCTGGCACGTTAGAACCACCGCGCTGTTCGCAGCGGCGACTGCCATGAGGAAAGGTGGTCCGGCCCGATGGTCACAACGCCTGACAGGCCAGGAGGCGCTCCTCACGGACGCCGATGGCCGCCTCCTCAGGGAACTTCGGCCGAAGACCTAAATTTGGATTCGACCCGACCGGTTGCGTCGTAGATTTCGTCCTGCTTCGGCAGTTCAATTTTCGACACCGGCCCGAAGTCGAGGAAATTCATGGTCATGTCGGTGGTGGTGGATCCTTCCTCTCCCTCTACGGAGCCGGAGATGATGACCGTCATCCGCCGCACCCGGGCCCGGGCGTCGATCCAAACTTCGACCTGCGGCGGCGAAACCTGCACTTCGACTCCGAACACTTCCTTCTCAGAAACCGGCAGGGTGCCGCGATAGCACGTGGTAGCCACTCCGCGGATGTCTTCCTTCCCGATCTCTTCCGCCCCGTCCATCTGTTCGAGCAGCTTCAGTCCTTCCTTCGGTCCGCCATCGGCCGGAAGCGACGAGCTCGAGTCCGCCGAGGAGAAATCAACCTTTACCCATTTACGCCCTTCCGGCAGCGAGCTGAACTGATCGGACCTCGTGTACGACGTGGTGCCGTCAGCGATGACCTGGACCTTTGCTCGTCGGCCCGTCGTGTGGCCCCGGACCACCAACGTCCCGCGAGCGCGGCCGCCGTTTTCGAAGACGATCGACCCGGTCTCGGTTACTCCTTCGGGCGTGTCCGACGCGGTCGCAGTGGCGTGGATCAACGCGTGCCCGCCCGCTTCGCGCTGCGTCGCTTCGGCCGCCTTGGCGATTGCGTCCAGCGGGCCGCTGCCACCCCCGCCCGCTTGCTCCAGGACAAAGACGATGGGGACAACGACCGCCACCGCCAGGCCAACCGCAACCCATCTGCGCACCCGCCTGCGCTCGGACCCCCCGCCATCGGCGGCCCCAGATTTCTCCGCATGCTCCAAGTCTGGAAAAGGTACTCGCTCGGTTTGGTGCCCGCCCGGAGCCGGCAGAAGAAAGGAGCCCCCCGGGGGAGCAGCTGCGGCCTCGCGCGAGGCATACCCCCAGCGGAACACAAGACGAACCGGGTAGCGCGGATCGAGGTTGACCCAGTTTCGCTGGCACATCGCACGAGCCGCTGACGACGGACCAGACCGAGATCGATCTTTCGCCGTTGAACCGACGCACGCGCTACGGTTTCCGCATGGCCGCATCGGTCGACTTCACGATCTCCTTCGACAGCCCCGACGAGGACGGCTGGATCGTTGCGCGCATTCTGGAGGTTCCTGGAGCCATGAGCCAGGGCCGCACTCGCGAGGAAGCCAGGGAGAACGTCCTTGACGCCCTCCGCACCGTGCTGACCCCCGACGAGGAGCTTGCCGGACAGGTTCCTCAAGCTGATCGCGAGCACCTGCGCTTCGTAGCCGCCGCGTGAAGCGCCGCGACCTGGAGCGCCACCTGCGCAACCATGGCTGCCGCGAGATCGGTGGATCGAAGCACGCCAAGTGGCGCGGGCCGCAAGAGCAAGTCTCGGCCCTGCCACGACACAAGGAGATCGGTCCAGGGCTTGCCCGAGCGATCTGCCAGCAGCTGGGCGTTCCCCATCCTCCGACCCCCCGCTAATCGGGAGAGTAAGCGATGAACAGCATCGAGCCCCCACACTTCGAGATCGGGCAGGCGGTACTGGTCGACCAGGGCCTTCCGGGTGAAGTCACGGTCGTCAAACGAGGAACGGTCCCCGGCGTCCTGGGCCTGCCTCCGCTGAACACGTGGCTTTATACGGTCAAGCCCGAAGCGAGTGACAACCCACAGACCAATGTTCCCGAGTACAACGTGGTGGCCCAGGCAGATCAGGGCGAATCTTCAGTCTGATCGATCGAGCTTGTCGATCTCCACTTCGACCACCACAACGAGCAGTACCGCTACAGCGTTTCGTCCCTAACGGAGAGATCATCGTGCCCGTAGAAGCGGCGCTGAATTTGGCTCCACAGGCGAGAAAACAGCGGCCTTCCTACAAGCAGATCAGGGTGCCCCGAAGGGACATCTGAAAAAAGTCGCCTTGACTTCCACCCCAGCGGAGCTACCTTCGCCGACGCCAAAGACATAAGTGGCCCCGGCGGCGGTGGAACGCCCCGGGGCCTGGCACCGAAGGACGCGCCTTCGATGCAAGCGAGACCGTACTCGCCAAAGCCCCGCAGTGGGCGGCATCCTGGCGGCTCTCCGGTGCCCTACCGAAAGGAAGGCGCCGTGCCCCGAAAGACGATCAAGATCACCGGCGAGGAACGCGACGCGCTCTACGACCAGGTGCGCAACCACCTCGCCGCCCTCGGCGACGTCTTCGTCGCAATGGAGTGCCAGAAGGACTACGCCACCGCCGAACGCCTCGGCATCGAGTTCAGCGAAGACTTCCGCCTCCTCCAAGACCTCGGCTGGGCAGAGGACGACGACCGCGACCGCGTCGAGCTGACGATGCCCTACGAGGATCTGACCGAATTGATGCGGCGCCTATGCGAGGAAGCGGAGGGCGGGCTGGCCGACGCCCGAAAAGAGCGCGAAGCCGTCGCCGGAGCGAACGTGATCGAGGGTCTCGAATCCACGATCCAGACCTGCAACGAAGTGATGGAGGCAATCGAGCTTCAGGAACGCGGGCCGCAGGCTCAGCGGACCTAACCGAGCTTCGCCGTAAGGCGAAGGCTCCCGCAGCCTCGACTCCCATGCAAACGAGGGTGCGGCGAGCGAGCGGTAGGCGACCGGGAACTAAGGCACAGGAGGAACCCGGTCGCCGATCCGCTCAGGTCGGCCGGGGAGGAGCGCAGGCCACCAGTGGACTCCTCCCCGGTTCGGCCCTTGTCGCTACCCGTCTCCGTCAGCGGGCAGGAACGGACCGTGCTCGACCTCTACGGCTGCGATCTCCTCGACGGTGGCGTCCCGCTCGTCCTCGCCGAGCATCGCCTTCCAGTAAGTCGGAATCCATTCGCAACGATCCATCGCCAAACCATTGCAGGACCGCGCGGTCCGAGCGTCAAGCCGAGAGAGCGGGGATCGGCACTCGACGTGCCAGAGGAGATGAACCGGCCAAATCGGACTGCGCTGGCCTGGATGGGGGACCAAGAAGTAGGGCAAAACACCGCCGCCTTGCACACAGCCTTGCTGTCACCAGAGATTACGCCGACCTCATGGGCATAATCTTCCGCTCCATTCATGCCCGAGCACTCAGCAACTCAACATGTGGATTACTTGCGGCAGTGCCTACGCCAGGACAAGGCGCCAATTGGGTTCTTCCTAAGCGCTGGATGCGGTGTCTCCGTTCAAGTATCGAACAACCCGCTTATTCCCGATATCGCGGGAATGACCGAGCGGATCACCTCAACATTTAGCGGCTCCTCCCTAAAGGCGGAGTTCGAAGCGCTCCTTGCCACTTTTTCTGGAGCAGCGCCTAATGTCGAGGATCTCCTGAGTCGAATCCGAGCACTATCGGCGGTTGCCGATGCAGGACCGGTCCATGGGCTTAGCGCAGGAGTCCTTGAGCAGCTCGACGTCGCAATGAGCGATTCCATCGCGGATCTAGTGGGCGTAGATTTGCCTGAGGCAGCGACGCCGCACCGCAGTCTTGCTGCATGGGCCAGCTCAGCCGTGCGAGCGGCACCCATCGAACTATTTACGACTAACTATGACTTGCTGTTTGAGCAAGCTCTTGAGCGGGTTGGCGTCCCGTACTTTGACGGCTTCGTAGGGTCAAATCGCCCATTTTTCGACGCTGCGGCGCTAGACCGCGATGAACTTCCAGCCCGCTGGTTGCGCCTTTGGAAGCTCCACGGCTCCATCAACTGGCGGAGGGGCGACGACGGAGGCGTATACCGCACGTTTACCGGAGACAAGGCCTCTCCGACCCTCATACACCCTTCGCATCTCAAGTACGACGAGAGCCGCAAGATGCCGTATCTCGCGATGATCGACCAGTTGCGAAGCTTCCTCCGCAAGCGCCGGGCCACGATAGTTCTCTGTGGCTACTCCTTCGGGGATGAGCATCTTGAGAATGTGCTGCTCCAAGAGCTAGAGGGAAATCCAACGGCTGCTGCGTTTGCGCTGATGTACGGCAATCTCGACAGCCACTCTAGGGCCGTAGCTCTTGCCGAACGTCGGCCCAATCTCACCGTAATCGCCAAGGATGCTGCAGTTGTTGGCACGCAGCGGGGTGATTGGAGCCCCGACAACGACGGTAAGCCGACCACAGTAGAGATCGGAGACTTCTGCAAACTTGGCGAGCTGCTCGCCGAAATGAGCGGAGAACCACCCTCTGAGTCGGCAGATGCGACCTGATCCAACTCTCCTCGGGCTCGTTGAGGATGTGCGTGGGGCAACCGTCAGCGTCACGCTCGACGCCGACACCGTGTCCGGTCTTTCAGTTATCGAGGGGCACGCCTATCGCGTTGGCCAGATTGGAAGTTTCGTACGGATTCCGATCGGATACATCGATCTCTACGGAGTCGTCTCACAGGTTGGCGCGGGCGCCGTTCCCGAGAACCTTCGTGACGAGGAGCGATACGGGCGCCGCTGGATGACCGTCCAGCTAGTCGGCGAAGCTAGTCGTGGGGCTGCTTTTCAACGTGGACTCGCTCAGCACCCGACGATTGACGACCCTGTCCATCTTCTCGCCGAACGTGACCTAGAGCTTCTCTATGGGTCAACGGCCGCACCCGACTGCCTTGAGGTTGGCCGCCTCGCCAATGCCGACTCCATCCCAGCGCTTGTGAACATCGACAAGCTCGTGACCCGCCACAGCGCTGTTGTTGGTGCCACGGGTAGCGGCAAGTCCAATACCGTCGCGCGCATACTAGATGCGATTGTTGCTCGTGATCGTTTCCCCTCGGCACGGATCCTCGTTTTTGACATTCACGGCGAGTACTCCAACGCCCTCCCGGATACGGCATCAGTCTTTTCAGTCGGAGCAAGTAGAGACGCGCTTGACGTTCCATATTGGGCCATGACGTTCGATGAGCTCATGCCTCTCACGACCGGCCCCCTTGAAGGCGCAGAGCGAGCCGCCCTGCAGGACAAGATCGTCGAACTGAAGCGACAAACCGTCGAACGGTATCCATGCGAGGGTATAGTCCCGCGAACCCTGACGGTTGATTCTCCGGTTCCCTTTAGCATTCACGAGCTGTGGTTTCAGCTCCACAAGCTCGTCAACGCAACGCACACTGCAGCTGGAGGAGGTCAGAGCGAGGAAACCGAGGCTCTACTGCGAGATGACTCGGACAACGTCATCGAGCCGGGCGATGCGCTCAAAGTTATTGCTCCGCGCTACCTGCCTCAGGCGGATAGGAAAATCTATCTCAGTTCCTCCAGCCTCAATCTCCGGCGCCCTCTTGAGACGCTGGCTAGCCGCCTGCGCGACCCGCGCTTGGCATTCCTGTTCCAACCGGGACCCTGGGCGACGGAGGCAGATGGAAAAGTCAAATCCGACCTAGACAGCCTTCTTGAAGGCTGGCTGGGTGGGGAGCGCCCTGTAACGATCCTTGACCTCTCGGGTGTGCCACCCACGATCATGCGCACCCTCGTCGGAGTGCTTCTGCGGATCGTGTACGACGCTCTTTTCTGGGGACGGAAGCTGGCAGAGGGCGGTCGTGAGCGTCCACTGCTCGTCGTTTTGGAGGAGGCGCATGCCTACATCCACGGCAACGACAAGGGGCCTGCCGCAGAGGCTGTGCAGCGCATTGTCCGAGAGGGCCGTAAGTACGGCATCGGAGCGATGGTAGTAAGTCAGCGTCCGTCCGAGGTTGATTCAACTGTTCTGTCCCAGTGTGGAACCCTGTTTGCCCTGCGCTTGGCCAACAGCCAAGACCGCGGTCACGTGACCGGCGCCGTAAGCGACAACTTTGGCGGCTTTCTTGACGCCCTGCCTCTCTTGCGTACTGGCGAGGCGATCGTCGTTGGTGAGGCGGTGCATATGCCCATGCGCATGCGTGTTGATCTACTGCCTGAGGATCGACGTCCCGAAAGCAGCGATCCACCGGTGTACGAGCCGAGTGGACCTGGTGGCTGGAATCGACCTCGAGAGCCTCAGAACTGGTCCGAGCTTGTCGTTGCATGGCGGCTCCAGGGCCTCGAAGAAAGGAAAACCATGAATCGTGACCCCGTGATTTCTAGCAATGTTGCCAGCGTTGGATATGACCCGCAAACGATGACCCTTGAGGTGGAGTTCTTGGGCGGTTCCGTCTACCAATATTTCGATGTGCCCGAGAGCGAGCATGCCGGCCTGATTGGCGCTGACACCGTTGGTGGATACCTGAATAGCAACATCAAGGGCCGTTACCGCTACGCCCGAATCTAAGCCCGAAGCAATAGAAGCATGTCCTTGCAAGAGGTAGAGGGGGCCGCCTCCAGGCAAGCGGACCGCGAGGACCGTTGTGGATACACCGAGGCGGTCGGCAGACTATGAGCGTGACTGTTGCCCAGGTAATCGCCCAAGCCGCGGAACTATCGCCAGCTTCTATCCGGTTCGCGGAAGGAATCGATCATGCAGCCAGTGGAGACCGGCTGGGGCGGATCATGCGGCAGACGATGGAGGAGAACCCCGGCGCCTTCCCCCCAGTGCGGGCAGCAGTGCAAGCGAAAGTCGATGAACTCGGCGGCGCTGGCCAGGCCATCGGCCTATTCATGCTGGCGGCCGACATGGCAACGACGGCGGCAGTCGGCGGTGATCTCCTCGAAGACGGAGACTGCCGGGAACTGCGGCGGCTATGGGATGACCTGCGCGCCCAAAGCTAGGTTCGGTCCGTAGCACTTCACCATCCAAGCCTGAAGCTCTCGCCGGTCCCTCCTCTACCTTTGGCGCATGAAGAAGCGTGACATTCCCCGGGTCTGGGAGGTCGATTGGGCAATTCCCCCCGCTGAGGGCGGCACGCCCTGGGAGGCATATGACTGGCTGCTGGAAACGGCAGCCCAACTCGGCGCCACCGAGGTGAGCATCGTGGCCTCTACTTACGACTCACTCGGCCACTTGAACTGGGCAATTGGCGCCTCAGTGGCCCAGTGGCTGCGTGTGCAACCTCATGAGTACAAGGTCGGCGGAATTACCGTGCGCGGAGTCTCACGCCGTGGCTTCTGGCATGTCCGGGGACCGGTTCTCGTTGCTTGGCCTGACGATCAAGTCATGGCGGAGATCGAGGGGAAAAGACCAGCCGCCATAGCGGCGGTTGCACAGTGGCCCGACGATGTCGCCACCTGGCGGTCTGTATATGGGCCAACCCGCATCGGCCAAGTCCGGCCGGAGCAGGAGGCCGAGTTCGACACTGCGACGGTCGGCGAGCTTGACCCACGGGTGGCCGAGATCGTCCGAAGCGCCACCGCGATTGTCAACGAGAACCACGCGGTCCTTTCGACCCATGAGAGAGAAGCGATGGCGGGCGCCCTCGTAGCGCTACGCAACGCGGGTATTCCCGTCGACACAGAGGCGCTTCGCGCATACCTGATGTCGGCCGGATGGCAGGGGCGACTGGTCAGCCAGGTTCTCGAGCTAGCGGACCGCATTGACCGGGGTCAGACCCCGCGTCATTCGCATTTTCAGCTCGCCCGCTGACGAGCGGATTCGTCACACACTCGTCACATAAGGGGGTCCACTTTCGCCCCTCGGGCCTCCGTATATGTAGATGGCACCAGAACTCCAACCGAACGCATCGCGCGAGTTCGGCTCGCCGAACTTGCGCTGCTTGAAAGTTGCCGGATTTCGGCTGGCTCGTTCGACAGGTATGTAGATGATGAGCCTACCGAGAACCTGTTTGCGCCCGCCCGACCTTGCCAGTCGCCCTCACCCCGATTGGCAAGGTGAGGCAGCGCTCTTTCCGCGCCGTGGTGCGGAATCCGCCCCTCTCCCCCGCGCCCGAGTCTCTACCACCATGTTCGGCGCTCGGTGATGGCTGGTCGTTCTTCC
Organism: uncultured Solirubrobacterales bacterium; assembly: GCA_963718775.1. GTDB lineage: Bacteria > Actinomycetota > Thermoleophilia > Solirubrobacterales > 70-9 > VRUE01. Next base: position 576,733 of record OY970377.1, read on the forward strand.
TCTGGCACCGGGCACCATGCCGGGGCGCGTTCCTCGGCGGGGAACCCCTCGCTCTCCGATCTCGACCATCGCATCCTCGACCTCCTCTCCTCTCTCCGGGTTCTGACCCTTCCTCAGCTCGCCACTATCTCGCCCGAGATCCCCTCACGCACCTTGCGCTATCGAACCGCCCGCCTCGCCAAGCATGGCTTCGTCGGGCGAACTCGGCCATACCGCGAACGCGGCTCGGCGCCGCATCATCTGTGGCCGACGCGGAAGGGCGAGGCGATCGCCAAAGGCGAAGCGCCGCCGCGCGGCGGTGAGCGGCGCGAACCGAACCCGCTGTTCCTCGCTCACGCCGCTGGCCTCAGCGAGCTGTACGTGGTGCTGAAGACCGGGCTGCCCGAGGGCACCCGGCTGGCGGATTTCGACCGCGAGGCCGACGCCCGCGAGACGTTCACCACCTACGCCCGCGAGGAGCGGGCGATTGCCCCCGACGCCTGTATCGACGTCGCCGAGGCTGACGGCCGGAGGCTGTTCGGCTTCGTCGAGCTGGACCTCGGCACGATGTCGCACCGCCAGCTCAAAGCGAAGGCGGCAGGCTACGGCGAGTACGCCCGGCTCGAAGCCTGGCGCCACCGCAACCCGTTCTGCCCGGCGCTGCTGTTCATCACCACCAGCGAGAAGCGGGCGCGGTCCTTCCTCGCCGCCAGCGGGCGGGAGATCGACAGGAACCGGATGCTGGTCGCCTGCGTCGGGCTGGCCCGCGACCTCCGGCGCTGCGTCGTCGCGCCGGAGTGGATGGTTGGCGCGAGCGAGCAGGCCACCGACCTGCTCGGCATCCTCCGCGCCGCGCGGCGTCCCTACGACGAAGAGGAGGCGCGCGAGGATGCCCAGCGCCGCGAGGAAGAGGCCGAACGGGACCGGCTGCGCTCTGACCCCGAGGCCCTCGCCGAACGCCTGCGGGGGGAGCTTCGCTACGGCTGGGGGAGCGACCAGCTCGGGCAACCGGCGACCGATGCCCTTCGGCTCTCGCTCGAAGGCAAGGGCGCACTTGATGAGATCGAGCGCCGAGCGCTGGAAGCGGTCGGCGGGATGCTGACCGAACCGATTGACGCCCGCCTCGCCGACCGCGAGCCGACGCCTTCTGAGCGCGTGGCGCTGGCGGCCCTGGTCGCGCACCACCGCGCGGTCCAGCTCGCGCGCCTGGACGAGGTGACGGGGCGATTCGGGGAAGGGCCGAAGGTGCGCCAGAAGCGCCGTTGGCTGGAGGGCGGCGAGCTGCTGGGCGCTGACAGCCTGAACGGGCTGCCCCGCGACGGCGAGCTGGACCGCGAGGGCGCGGCCGAGCAAGAGCGCCTGCGGGGGGACTACCTGCGCTGGCGCGAGAGGTGAGGCCAAGCGGCTCGCCAAGTTGCAGGGCTTCATCGCCCGACGCCGCACCGGCCACGATGCCTTCCTCGCCGAGGTCGACCGGGGCGCGCTGCGGCGCTGCTCGGCCTGTGAGGAGATCGCCTATCCCGACCCCGAGCGCAAGCCCCGCCCTGGCGGTCGGCGCCACGTTGCCGGGCGCTGCCATTTCTGCGGGGCGGGGACGCTGAGCGAGCTGCCAACCGAGTCGGTGAAATCGACTTGAGATCCGGGCGCGACGGAGCTACACCTAGTGGGCGGATCGCAGCCCGGCGCCGCCGCGATCACGAAGGCAGGCGACACAAAACGGCGGCGGGTGAACTCAAGCCCACCATGTCGATTGAACACACCGAGCCCGGATCAGCGCTGGACGATCAGCTTCGCCGCGAGCAGGCCAAGGCGATCTTCGACCTGCTGGCGAACCAATGATTGGCGCTGCCCGCCTAGAGCTCGGCTGGCGTCACGACAAAGCCAAGCCGCTCTGCGCCACGACGCAGCCTGCCATCGACGGTGACCAAGCGGCAATCGTTTCGCTTCGCAAGCGCCACGTACTCAGCGTCGTAGGTCTTCGCCCAGCCGAATTCCTCGGCGACTTCCCATGCCGCCATGGCGTGGCCGTCCGGGCACTGCTCGCTGATCGACAGCTTCCCGGCCAGGAAGCGCTGCAGGGCCAGCTCGGCGAGGGCGTTGGAGATGTCGCCGCGAAAGGCCATCTCGTGAAGCACCGAGGGGACCTCGCTCCAGAGCAAAGGCGGCGCGATGAGCCGCCCTCCACCGTCCAGACCGGCGCTCGCTTGCTCGCCTGCCCGGTCGAGCGACAGCTCGACCGCCAAGCTCGCGTCTACGACCAGCACGCTCAGTGGGACTCGCGAGAGCGCCGCACAGCCGCCGCGATGTTTGGCATCGGCTCGCCGGTCAACGTCTCGCCCCAGCCTGCGGGCAACGCGACCATCTCTGGCTCCTCGGTTGGTTCGTCGGGAATGACGATCCGCGCGCGCGCCGCCTTGGCGTCGTCGAGATCGAGCACCTCTCGCAGCAACTTCTCCTTTGCGGTCATGGCGCAAGCGTACCGGCCGCCACCACGTAATTCCGAGGAAAGGAACCCATGATGCGATGCTTCGCCTGGTACGGACGGCTCTCGACCAAGGACAAGCAGGACCCAACGCTCTCCTTTCCTTCCCAGCGCGAGATATGCGCGACGAAAGCCGCTGAGCTGGGCGGGGAGATCGTTTGCGACTTCACCGATCAAGAGGCCGGTCGAAGGGACGACCGGGCGGGATGGGCCGACCTGTTGCGCGAGGCCAAGGAGCGGGATGCGCGGCGCTTCAACGCGGTAATCATCTACTCGACCTCGCGCCTCAGCCGCGATCTGTTCCATGCGCTCACCTATGAGCGCGAGATGACGCGGGCCGGGGTCGAGGTCTTCTATGCGCTCACCGCTGGCGACCAGACCAGCCCGGAGGGGCGGCTGATCCGCCACATGTTCCAGGCGCTCGACCAGTTCGAGGTCGAGAAGCTGGGTCGCGAAGTTAGGCGCGGTCAGAAGGAGAACACGCGTCAGGGCTACCGCAATGGCGGGCGGGCGCCCTACGGCTACCGGCTTCGACATGAGGCGCATCCCGACCCGGCGCGGGCGAAGGCTGGCGATAAGAAGTCTCGCCTCGTTGCCGACCCCGAGCGAGCACCGGTGATCGCTGAGATTTTCGAGCGCTTCCTTTCCGGCTCTGGCTACAAGGAGATCGCCAACCACCTGAACCGGCCCGGTGGACCACCGCCTCCCAACCACGTCGATTCCAACCGCAACACGTCCGGCAAATGGGCGAAGACCACGATCAAGTCGATGCTGGAAAACCCGACCTATACCGGCCGCCTTTATTGGAACCGGCTCGACTCACGCGCCCACAAGCAGGGTGCCGGGCCGGTGGTTCGGCGCAGTCCCGAGGAATGGGTCGAAGCAGATGAGCGCCACGAGGCCCTGATCACCGACGAGCAGTTCGAGCGCACCCAAGCCGAGATGAAGCGCCGCAGCAACGGCCACGGCGGTCGCCGCCGTCGCCCGCAGAAACGTCCCTACCTTCTGCGCGGCATCGTCCACTGCGCCACCGGGCACAACCCGCTGCGGATGCAGGGCCGCGCCCGCAAAGGCGAGCCGACCTATTACACCTGCGGCTACCGAACCTCCTACGGTGATCGGGCAGCCGAGGCAGTTGGCCACGGCAAATGGCAGTACGTGCGCGAGGACAGCCTCACGAAGCTGATCGACAGCTTCTTCGCCACCCGGATATTCGGCGCTGACCGCCTGGACTACTTCCGCGCTCAGAGTTCAACCATGGCGGGCGAAGCGCAAGACCGCGACGACGACAAGCGCACGCGGATCACCAAACAGCTCAGCGAGGTCGATCAACGGATCGAGCGCCAGCTCGCCGCGATCGAGGCAGGCGTCGATCCGGCCGTGGTCGGCAAACGAATCCGAACCCTCAAAGCGGAGCGCGAGGAGGCGGAGATTGTCCTCGCCCAGCTCGAAGACTCGCACCGGGACAGCACCGCCATAGACCCCGCCGACACGCTGGCGGTCCTCGACGCTCTGCCCGATCTCGGCAAGTCACTGATCGCCGCCGACCCCGACATACGGCGGGCGGTGTTCGACGCCTTCCGCCTCCGGGTCGAGATCGACCGCAACAGTGGTCAGATACGCCTGAAAGCGCTGGTGTCAAGCGCATTCGGGGAGGCGACGAATCTAAGTGACCTGGGAGAGGCGGGTGATCCGGCTCTCTCCGATAAGGCCATACCGCTACGGGGATTCGAACCCCGGTTTCCGGACTGAGAATCCGGCGTCCTAGTCCCCTAGACGATAGCGGCGAGGGTCGGCCATTTTAGCGGTATGGGCGGGTGGCCTGCGGTGCCGGGTCGGCGCGGGCGCGGCGGGCAAATCGGTAGATTGCCTCGTCCCGCGGCTGTGGCGGAACTGGTAGACGCGCACGGTTCAGGTCCGTGTGGAGGAAACTCCGTGGAGGTTCGACTCCTCTCAGCCGCACTCTTTAGCGCTCAGGCGGGCTGCTGGGCGCGGGCTGGCTGGCTGGCCCGCGATGCGGTGTCGGCGATCTCGTCGGTGAAGATCGGCCAGAGCTCACGGGGAAGGTCGTGGCCCATGCCCTCGACCATGCGCAGACGGGCATTGGGGATCGCCTTTGCGGTGGCCCGGCCGCCGCTGGGGCGCACCAGCGGGTCGCGGCTCCCGTGGATCACCGTCGTCGGAACCTGCAGCTTGCGCAGCGCCTTGGTGCGATCGCCGGAGGACGAGATCGCGTGGATCTGGCGCAGGACGCCTTTCGGGTTGTGGGAGCGGTCATACATCGCCCCCGCCGTCTCCCGCAGCCTGGGCTCGTCGGTCGGGAAAGCGGGCGAGCCGATCACTTTGAAGGTCTTGAGAACACGCTCGATGTAGGCGTCACGGCCGTGAGGCGGCTTGGCGAAGATCGCGCCATATGCCTTCAGGGTCGGTGCGCCGACACGGCGGCTGCCGGTGGTCGACATGATCGAGACCAGCGAGCGGACCCGCTCGGCGTGCTCGATCGCCAGCGTCTGGGCGATCATCCCGCCCATCGAGGCGCCGACCACGTGGGCCGACTCGATCCCCAGATGGTCCATCAGCCCAGTCGTATCCGCCGCCATGTCGGACAGCCGGTAGGCAGCGGTGGAGCGGCGGCCGAGGAAGACCTCGACGCGTCCGGGCACACCGGCGCCTTCGAGCATCGTCGAGCGGCCGATGTCGCGGTTGTCGAAACGGACGACGCGGAAGCCGCGCTCGGCCAGCTGCACGCAGAACTGCTCGTCCCAGGCGACCATCTGCGTGCCCAGCCCCATCACCAGCAACAGTGGTTCGGCGTTTGAGTCGCCGACCTCCTGGTAAGCGATCTCGATTCCGTTGCAGGGGGCCAGGCGCTCTTCGCTTAGTTCAGTCATCCACGGGAGTCTATCCAGGAAACTGGCTGACCAGCCAGATCACCCCCATCCACCAGGCCTAACGCGTTGTGGCTGTATTGGCTCCCCAACGCGTCGCACCGCTAGTTTGCGCAGGGTGCGCACGGCAATCGTCTCGGACCTGCACCTGGGCAGCGCCAGCGGCGAGGACCTCGGGCGGGACCCGGCGATGCGGCAGATCCTGCTCGAGGAGATCCGCGGCGCCGATCGCCTCGTCCTGCTCGGCGACGTGCTGGAGCTTCGCGAACTACCCCTGGCGCGCGTGCTGGAGACCGTCCAGCCCTTCTTCGAGGAGCTCGGCGAGGCGATGGCCGGCCGCCGCGTCGTCCTCGTCCCCGGCAACCACGACCACCGAATTGCCGAGCCGCTGCTCGAGGAGGTCGCGCTTGCCGGCGGCCCGCTCGGACTCGAGCACCGCGCCCTGCCGAGCGGTGAGCCGGCAACGCGGATCGCCGCCTGGCTCGGCGAGGCCGAGCTGAGCATCGCCTACCCCGGCGTCTGGCTGCGCGACGACGTCTACGCCACCCACGGCCATTACATGGACTGCCACATGAGCCTGCCGCGTATGGAGTGCATCGCCGCGGCGGCGATCATGCGGGCGAGCGGGCATCCCCCCTACGCCGCCACCCCCGACGACTACGAGCGCATCCTGCGACCGATCTACGGGCTCGCCTTCGGACTCGCCGAGGCGGGACTGGCGCGGGGAGCGACCCGCCCCTCCGAACGCGCCTGGCGCTCGATCTCGGGCCGCCGCAACGGCGGGCGGGCCAGCCGCACGGCGCTCAAGGCCGCGGTCGCGGCGGGCGTCCCGGCAAGCGTCTGGCTGCTCAACCGCGGCTTCCGCGCCGACTTCGATGCCGACCTCTCCTCCACCGCGATCACCCGCAGCGGCATCGCCGCCGCCACCGAGCTGACGCGGCGGCTGCAAGTCGAGGCCGCCCACACGATCACCGGCCACACCCACCGCGCCGGCCCCGAAGAGAATGAGGCCGAGTGGGCACTGCCGGGTGGCGGCCGGCTGCACAACACCGGCAGCTGGGTCTACGCGGATGCCTTCCACCACCCCGGCGCGCCGCCGAATCCCTACTGGCCCGGAACGGTCACCTGGGTCGAGGACGAGGGTGCGCCACGGCGGGTGCGGTTGCTGGTCGAGCGGCCGCGTGAGGAACTGAGAACGGCCGTCGCCCGCACCGCAGCAGCAGCAGCTAGAGCCACTCGGCGATGATCCGGCCGATCTCCGGCCCGGCATCCTCCTGGAGGAAGTGACCGGCGTCCTCGATCGGCCGCGGGGGCGGGAAGTTCAGCTGGCTCGAGACGCGCTCGCCGTTGGAGAAGGGAAGGATCGGATCCGAGTCAGCCCAGAGCACCAGGGTGGGACGGTCGTCCTCGCGCAGCGCGTCCGCGACTCGTTTGCCCTCGACAGCGCCGGGAGCATCGGGCTCGGTCGGCAGGATCAGCGGGAAGGCGCGCGGCCCCGCCTTCGACTCCGGGTTCGGGTAGGGCGCTTCGTAGGCGGCGATCACGTCGTCGCCCGGGTCGTGCTTGCAACCGCCCCGGACCAGCATCCCCACCGGCACGTCGGCGTTGTCGCGGACGAACTCGCGGAATTTGAGCCAGAGGTCGCTCATTCGCTGGTGCCCGGTGAACGGCCCGGTCTCCATGATCACGATGCGCGAGAAGCGGTCGGGGTGCTCGACCGCGAGCCGCAGCCCGATCGGCCCGCCCCAGTCGTGGACGACGGCGGTGGCGTCACGCACGTCGAGCTCCTCGAGCAGCGCCGACATCAGCTCGACGTGGCGGTCGTAGGTGTACCAATCGAGATCGGTGGGCTTGTCGGAGCGACCGAAGCCGGCGTAGTCGGGCGCGATGCAGCGGAAGCCAGCGTCGCGCACCGGCGGGATCACCTTGCGCCAGAGGAACGACCAGGTCGGCTCACCGTGGAAGAAGACAACCGGCTTGCCTTCTCCCTCGTCGAGATAGGCCAACCGCAGGCCATCGACCTCGCGGTAGCTCGACTCGAAGGGGAAGTCGGGCAGCCCCTGCAGGCTCTCCTCCGGCGTGCGGAACACGTCCATGGCCGGGGAGACTACGGCAGCGCTGCGGAAAATCGCTGAACCAAACTGGACCAAGGCCGCGGAGGCCCGTGGCCAGCCCGGCAGAACTCGCTCTAGAGCAGGAAATGTCGTCCATTTCTGGAATACCCTCGCCGCACGGTATTCCTGCCTATCTGTGGAACGAAAGGGTTACGAATGAACGAGGAGAGCACACTCAGCGGCTGGTGGGTTTTCGCCGGCGTCCTTCTGCTGGTTGTCGGCATCCTGAACATCATCTACGGGATCGCGGCAATCGGCGACTCGAAGTTCTTCACCGAGAACGCCACCTACATCATCAGCGGCCTGCACACCTGGGGCTGGGTCATGCTGATCATCGGCGTGCTCGAGCTCGTCGCCGCCTTCTCGCTCTTCTCGGGCGGGGAATTCGGGCGCTGGTTCGGCATCTTCATCGGCTCGCTGAACGCGATGGGCGCGCTGCTCTCGATCCCGGCCTACCCGTTCTGGTCGCTGGCGATCTTCGCCCTCTCGATCATCATCATCTACAAGCTGGCCGAGGGCCCGGAAGGCTCTGTCAGCTAGGCGACTAGCCGACTACACGCTGCGTGCGAAGGCCCCGGGAATCCGGGGCCTTCGTCGTTGTGGCGCCCTCGGCCGCGGCGGCTTCGGCGAAGTCGAGGCGAGACCACGGCGCCTGAGTGCGCTCGTTGCCCTCGTAGAGGACGTCGACGCCGCTGAGGCGATCGTCCCAAGCGCGGCGGCGCTCGTTGAAGAAGATGCCGATGAAGCCGAGCCCGAACGGGATCGCCGCCAGGGTCATCCCGATCAAGCGCTTGACCGAGCGGCCGAAGCGCAACCCCCGCCCATCGACGTCGAGCCTGATGCCGAGGAAGCGCATGCCCGGCGTCTGGCCGGCCAGGCGACCAGAAGCCGACCAGGTAGAGACTCCCGAGCGTGAACCAGAGAACCGTGCCGGCGGCCAGGGCAAAGTTGGATACGCCGCTGCCGTTGCCGGTGAAGGCCGAGGCAATCAGCGCAGCGACCGCCGCCAGGCCGGAGAAGCCGAGGTTGACGATCAGCACGTCGAGGCCGAAGGCGAGCCCGCGGGTGACCGCGCCGGCGCGGTCGGTCGGCTCGGTGCGGCGCTTGCGGAAGAAGATCCTGCGCACGATGCGCTCGACAACGCCGTCGAGCCGCCGCGTGCCGTTGCCGATCGTGTGGCCGACGTCCTCGAGCATGCCCATGCTCTGGGCGCTGATCGCGGCGCGTATCTCGGGCGCCTCGGCGATCCGCTCGACCAGGCGCTGCGCCTCGTCGCTGGCCAGCAGCCGTCGCCAGACCTCGTCGACCAGCTCGCTGTCGAGCGCCTCGATCAGGGCGTGCTTGACCGCGTCGCTCTCCAGGGCGCTGTTCATCGCCTCCTCGACGACTGGCCCTTTGAGGACACGGGCCAGCGCCCGTTCGACCGCCTCGCTCTCGATCGCGGCGACCATCGCCTCCTCGGCGGCAGCCTCGACGGCGCGATCGATGCCAGCGGCCTTGGTGACCGAGCGGGCGCTGCGCACGCCGGCGCCGAGCAGACGAACCGAGAGCGGCAGCGGGTTCCCAGCAGGCCCGTCCTGCGGCGGCGTGTCTTGAGGAGAGGAGTCGGGCGTCATCGCGCTACGGCAATTCCTGGCCCGGGTCCATCGGGTGAAGCTCGCCCTTGATCAACGCTTCCGTGCGCAGGTGGCCGACCGCCTGGTACTCGGGCGAGGCGATCATGTCGAGGAAAGCCTGCCGGTTCGGATATTCGACCAGCGCGACCATGTCCCAGGAGTCCTCGCCGAGCAGCGGCGAGGCCGGCGCGCCGGCGAAGACGATCCGCCCGCCCAGCTTCTCGAGCAGCGGCGCGACCGCGGCGCCATATTCCTCGTAGCGCTCCCGCCCGCCGTCGGGCTTGAAGGCGAGCAGGTTCAGCATCACCAGCGGAGCGCCGTCGCCGGCGCGACCCGCGAAGGCGGTGAATCCCTCCTGGTTGAGGCGCTCGGGCTCAGGCAACTCGTTCATCTCTCCAGCAACCTATCGAGGAACTCGACCTGTGCGGGAATCGATCTTCTCCCTTGCCGCCTCGATGCCAAACCACTCGGCCCGGTCGACCTCGGGGAACTCGCGCTGCCCGCCAGAGCGCGGCGGCCACTCCATCGTGAAGGTGTTGCTGTCCAGGGTCGCGGGGTCGAAGTCGGCCTCAGCAGCCCAGCAGTGGACTACCTTGCCGCTCTTCTGACGCACCGACTCCAGCTCGATCAGGTCGTCAGGGGCGAGAGAGAAGCGAGCGCCCAGCTCCTCCTCCAGCTCACGCAGGGCGCAGTCGCGGAGCTCCTCGCCCTCGTCGACTTCTCCCTTCGGGATCGACCAGGCGCCGAGGTCTTTCTTTGCCCAGAACGGCCCGCCGGGATGGACGAGCAGCACCTCGAGCGCCTCTCCGGCGTTGCGATAGAGCAGGATCCCGGCGCTGGTCGCGGCCACCGCCGGAAGGTAGCCGACTAGGCGACCCTTCTCAGCGCCGGCCTTGCCGCGCCGGCCTGCCTCAAGGGCGAGACGGCCCGCCTCGACCGCGCTGGCCCAGGCAGACCTCGGAGAGCAGGCCAGGGGCGGCGACCATGTCGCCGGCGAGGTAGACACCGTCGCCGCGGTCGACGGCGGGACGGTCGCGCCAGGTCTTGCCGGGATAGTCGAGCGGCCCGGTGCGGCCCTCCATCACCTGGCGACGCCGCCAGGTCTCGCGCTCGCGCCAGCTCGGCAGCGAGGCGTCGAGCAGGCGCTCGAGGCGCAGCGCCGCCTGGTCGGCGCCCTCGCCGGGACGGATCGGCATCTGCGCCTGGATCAGCTCCTCTCCGTCGGGGGCGAGCGAGGGGTCGGGGGCGCTGAAGCGCTCGATCCAGGCCGACTCGTCGAGGTCGGAGACGATGAACGGGTCGCCGCGGCGGTGCTCGAGGCCGAGGTCGATGCAGACGGTCCTGCCGCCGGGCCAGCTCAGCGAGTCGTCGCCGAGCAGCGTCACGGGCCTGCTCCAGCTCGGTGGCGACGATCATGGGCGAATCGGGCAGGGCGTCGACCGCGCTGCCGGTCTCGATCTCGACGCCGAGCTGTCGCGCCCTCGCCTCCAGCGCGCCGATCAGCGGCGCCCCAGCCGCCGATCAGGTAGCGCGCCGTCGGCGGCGGGCTGAGCAGGACCCGCACCGAGTGCTGCCAGACGAAAGCGGCGGAGAGCTCACCCGGATCGTGGTGGAAGGTGTAGACGCCGGCCGCGGCCGAGAGCATCGCCGCGGTCCGCTCGTCGGCGTGGCTCGCGACCCAGCTGCGGAAGTCCTGGTCGACCGGGGCCTCACGGCCGCGCAGTCGCAGCACCGCCGGGATCGTCCCCAGCGGCGGCGTGCGGCGCACCTTGCCCTGCCAGCGGAAGCGAATCCCCGAGCAGCGGCGGCCCGGCGTATGGCGGCAGCAGCTCGCGCTCCACCAGCCAGTCCCAGAGCGCGCCGTCCTTATAGATGACGTGGGGGCCGAAGTTCGCCTTGTAGGGGCCGCCCATGCTACGAGCGCGGCCGCCGAGGGTCTCGTGGGCCTCGAGCAAGCGCACCTCCGCCCCGCCCTCGGCCGCGACGATCGCCGCGGTCAGCCCCGCCATCCCACCGCCGACAACCGTGATCCGCCCCATCGCACCGCCTCGCTTTCGTCCCCGCTGACTTCGCCTTTTGTAGTCCATAGGGACGCAAAAACGCGAAGTCAGCAGATTGAGCTGCCTCTTGGAGCCATCGTACGGGGGGACTGGTCCGCTATACAGTGCCAGTAGTGGACCGTTCTAGTGAACCAGTTGGACCCGGGCTGCTGGTTGAGCTGGACCGGGACGGCGAGGCGCCGCTGCACGAGCAGATCGAGCGATCGATTCGCGAGGACATTCGCGGCGGCCGGTTGGCTGCGGGCGCGCGCCTGCCGTCGACGCGCAGCCTCGCCGCCGAGTTGGGCATCTCACGCGGGGTCGTCAGCGAGGCCTACGGCCAGCTCGCCGCCGAGGGCTACCTGCTCGCCAGCCAGGGCGCGCCGACCCGGGTCGCCCACACCGTGCGTGCGCCGGCCCCGCCTGCGGCGATGCCCTCGCTGCTGCCCAGCTTCACCCACCGGCTCGACCCCGGCCTACCCGACCTCACCGGCTTTCCCCGCGACCGCTGGCTGCGTTCGCTGCGGGCCGCCTGGCGCCAGGCGCCGATCGACGCCGTCGACTACCCGGACCCACGCGGCGTGCCGGCGCTACGCGAGACGCTCGCCGAGTACCTGGGACGCGTCCGCGGCGCCGCCGCCGATCCCGAGCAGTTGATCGTCTGCACCGGCTTCGCTCAGGGGCTGTCGCTGATCGCCCGCTGGCTGCACGGGCGGGGCGTCGAGCGAGTCGCGCTCGAGGACCCGGGCTGGCACGCGCACCGGTTGATCGTCGAGCAGGCCGGGCTCGAGGTCGCGCCGGTCCCGGTCGATGCCGAAGGGCTACGAGTCGACGAGCTGGAGGCGAACCGACGCCGCGGCCGTCGTCGTCACCCCCGCCCACCAGTTCCCCACCGGGCGGGTGCTGAGCAGCGAGCGACGGGCGGCGCTGATCGAGTGGGCCGAGCGCGGCGAACGGCTGATCGTCGAGGACGACTTCGACGCCGAGCTGCGCTATGACCGCACCCGAGTCGGCGCGCTGCAGGGCCTGGCGCCCGAGCGGGTCGCCTACATCGGCTCGGCGAGCAAGCGCCTGGTGCCCGGCATGCGGCTCGGCTGGATGCTGGCGCCCTCCTGGCTGGGCTGGCCGCTGATCTCGGTCAAGGCGATCGAGGACCGCGGCTCGGAGGCGATCGGCCAGCTCGCCCTGCAGGACTTCATCGCTCGCGGCGAGCTCGACCGTCACCTCCGTCGCATGCGCGGTCACTACCAGCGCCGCCGCGAAGCGCTGCTGGAAGCGCTGGCGCGGCACCTCCCCCAGGCCCGGGTCGACGAGGGCGCCGCCGGTCTCTACGAGCTGGCCGAGCTGCCCGAGGGCATCGACGAGGCGGGGCTGGTCGCGGCCGCCGCCAATCGCGGGGTCGGCATCGAGGGACTTGCCCTGCACCGCTTCAAGCCCGGCGGCCCACCGGGCCTCGTGCTCGGCTTCGCGGGCCTTCCCGAGCCGGCGATCGAGCAGAGCATCCGCGGCGTCGCCGAGGCGCTCGCGGAAATCGAGCGCTAAGCCGCCGTGACGGCGGAGGCGCGCCGGTCGGCCCAGGGGCGCGCCGCTTCGAGCTGGGCGCCGAGCCGCAGCAGCGTCGCCTCGTCGAAGGGAGCGCCGGTGAGCATCACGCCGACCGGAACGTCGTCGTCGGTCCAGTGCAGGGGCAGCGAGAGGCTGGGCAGGCCGGTGATGTTGCCGAAGGCGCTGAAGCAGACCGAGGCGACGGTGTCGAAGACCGGCTGGTCGGGCGCCGCGTGCTGAGCGGCCAGGACCGACCCGGTGGGCGGCGGCAGGATCGCCGAGGTCGGCGTGAGCAAAACGTCGAAGTCCCTGCCCCAGTGGGCGACTTCGCGGCGCGAGAGCCGCTCGAGCTTCTGCACGGCGACGACGTACTCGTAGGCGCTGACCCGGTCGGTGGCGGCCTCATAACCATGACGGTTGTGCGGCTCGACCTTTGACCAGTCGACCCCGTCGTAGTCGGCGATGCCGCCGATCGTCATCGTCACGAAGGCTGGGGTCAGCTCCTCGGAGATCGTCGCCACCTCGACCTCGACTCACCTCGTGGCCGAGCTCTTCGAGCAGCGCGGCGGCGTTGCGCGCGGCCTGCGACACAGTTCGGGTCGGTGGGAAGGCCGAGCGGCGCCTCGGCCATCAGGCCGATTCGCAGCGTCTCGACGGGCGCTCCTACCTCGTCGGCGAAGGGGCGCTGCGGCGGCGGCGCGTTGAACCAGGCGAGCGGATCTGGGCCGGCGGTCACGTCGAGCGCCGCAGCGGTGTCGGCCATCGTGCGCGTGATCACGCCCTCGACGACGGCGCCCATCCAAGTCTGCGCGCGACGCGGGATCCGGCCGCGGCTGGTCTTCAGCCCGACCAGCCCACAGTAGGCGGCCGGAATGCGGATCGAGCCACCGCCGTCGTTGGCGTGGGCGATCGGGAACATCTCCCCCGCGACGGCAGCCGAGGCGCCGCCGGAGGAGCCTCCCGAGGCGCGGCTCGTGTCCCAAGGGTTCAGCGTGTTGCCGTAGCGCGAGTTCTCCGCCACCGTGAGCGGGCCGAACTCGGGCGTGTTGGTGCGGCCGCAGAGCACGAAGCCGGCTCGTTGCAGGGCCTCGACGATCAGCTCGCTCTCCTCGCTCGGCTCTTGGCCGGCGCCGTTGGAGCCGTAGGTGAGCGGCCAACCGGCGACCGCGGTCAGGTCCTTGATCGGGATCGGCACGCCGAGGAACGGCGCTTCGTCGCCGGCGGCGATGCGCGCGTCGGCCTCGCGAGCAGCCGGCGCGGGCGGCCTCGTCGTCACGCCAGATCACCGCGTTCAGCTCCGGGTTGCGCTCGTCGACCGCGGCAAGGCAGGCGTCGAGCAGCTCGAGCGAGGAGAGCTCACGGGCCCGCAATGCGGCCGCGAGATCAACGGCGGATGCTGTCGGCCCCAGGCTCCCCACGCCGGTGATCGTAGTGACTGTGCGGAAACCGCACCTCTACTGGACCGGCGCGCCAGCCTCCAGGGTCCGCTTGACCGTCTCGATGCCACGCTCCATCAGCTCTCCGGTCACCTCGGCGAGCTCATCCGGCAGCAGGTCCGCGACCCAGACGAAACGCGCCGTGCCATCGTCGCCGGCGAACACCTGCGCGGCGCCGTTGTGATGCGTGTAGGGGCCGTCGACGATCGACCAGGCCAGCCTGCGCGCGTCCTCGTCAAGGTCGACCAGGCGCTCGCGCGCGACCGCGCCATTGAAGAAGGTGACGATGCGATCGTCGCCGTCCAGCTGCGTGTCGGTGACGAAACCGGGCACGAGGCGCTTGTGCAGAGCGCCCCAATCGCGCAAAGCCGCCCAGACCTCGTCGGGGCTCGCCGCGATCGTTCGCTCCTTGTGAATCGATGCCATCTAACTCTCCTTCTCGCTCGGGATGTCTCTGTCGCCATCGAATACAACGCCACGGACGCGGCAAGCGTGAGACCGGCCGCTCTCGCGGCTCAGAGCGGGTGACTGAGACGCCTCGACGATACGTCGAGGCTCGAGGCTGATGCCGATCGGGATGGCAGACTGTGCGCGATGAAGCGCCCTGCCCTTTTGTCCATCGCCGCCGCAGCTCTGCTCGTCGGAGTCGGAGGCTCGGCGCCCGGGATCGCCGCGACTGCTCCGGCGGCCAAAGTCCTCGGGCAGAATCCGATTGCCGAGGGCGAACAAGGTGGCTGTCAATGCTCCGCCGTGCAGCTCGCCGACACCGGCACGCCAAGCTCATACGTCTTTCCGTTCAGCGGCGTGCTGACCAAGACCCAGTTCTATGTCGGCACGACCACCGAAGCCGGCCAGTGGGTCAAGGCGCAGACATTCAGAACCTCCGGCCCGGCCGACGCCACCGTGATCAGCCAGGGTGAACAGCACAACCTCAATGGCCTCACGAACGGAGGGCACATGTTCCTGGAGCGCATCCCCGCGGCTGCCGGCGACGTGCTCGGCGCCCGCTTCAACGACAGTCCGCTGACCACCGACACGCCGGCCATCTTCAAACCCTCCCCGTCAAACCTCGCCGACATAGCCGGCCGCGGCACCGGAACCGAACCCGGAGGCTCGTTCACGGCCACGGCCTCTCCCGGCTGGCGGGTGAATGCCATCGCCACGCTGGAGCCCGACGAAGACGGCGACGGCTATGGCGACAGCTCGCAGGACCTCTGCCCCGGCTCCCCAGTCGTAACGACGGCTTGCTCGGGGGCCCTGTTCGGCAGCGGGTTGGTCGGCATGCACTCGTCGTTCACCAACTGTGGCTTCGCCTGCCTGAACATCCAAAAGTCGGTCGGGGGCCACTCGACGGCAGCCACGCAGGATGGCGTCGTCGTGCGCTGGCGGCTGCTCGGCGCCGAAACCGGGACCTACCGCGTTCGCGTGGTCGCGCCAAACGGAAGCGGCCAGTACACGATCCTCCACTCCAGCGACGCTGGATCGGTGGCCAGCGAATCGCAGCTGTCGGAGAAGATCTACACCTTCCCAACCCGGCTGCCGATCCCGGCCGGGGGCTATGTGGCGCTGGCCGCGCCGCTCAACATCCACCTCGGCTTTCGCAACTCGGGATCGCAGGCGACGTACGAAGACATCAACGACCACATTGCCGACGGGGCCGTTGTCCCAGCGACAGGGACGACCACGGGAGAGCTCCTCTACGACGCCGACATCGAGCCCGACGCGGACCACGACGGCTTTGGCGACATCACCCAGGACTCCTGCGCCAGCGACGGTTCGACACAGGGAGCGTGCGCTCAGGTGATAGTCGACCCCGGCGCAAAGCCAAAGCCGCAGATCAGCCACTTCAAGGCCACCCCCAAGCAGTTCAGGGTCAAGCGCGGTGGCGCGGTCCTGTCGCGGCGATCGGCGCACGCGGGAACGACGCTGAAGCTGACGCTTTCCGAAGCCGCGAGCGTCGCCTTCTCGATGCGGACGAGCGTCACCTGCAAAGGAAAGCACTGCCCTAAGCCCAGGCCGGCCGCTATTCAGCTCCCAAAGCTCGACCTGTCCAAAGGCAAGAGCTCGATCCCATTCTCCGGCCTCTACAAGAGCGGCAAGAAGGTGCGTGCCCTCAAGCCGGGCTCCTACACGTTGACCGCCGTTGCGACCAACGCGGCCGGCAGATCAAGCGCCCCGAGCCAGACCAAGCTGACCGTCGTCGCCCCGTAGACGATCGACCGGCCCGCGGATATTTACCCAACTTTCACCTCTCGCTAAGGCACACGGGCAACACTGGCCCCTCCGGACCCAGCAGCGGATAGGAGGCCTTTATGCCGCAGATACTCGTAGTTACCGACGTTCGCGAGGAGACCGGCAACACGATCGTGTACCGGGAGCGGATCACCCCCAGCGATCTCGAGTCCGACCACTTCTCGGGTCAGCTGGTCGAGCGGGTCGGCTGGGCCGTCGGCGACGCCGATGCGCTCGAGCACGAGAGCGGCCGAGCAGCCGAGCAGTAGGCGGTCAGGCCGACGGGTGCTGGGCGGCGCGCTGGCGCGCTTCCGCCTTCTCGTCGAGCGTCATCGCGCCGGGATGGCCGTCGCCGGGCCACGGGGTGAGGATCAGCAGTAGGCGGGCGTCGGAGCGGGCCACGATCGTGTGGCGCTCGCCGGGATCGAACTCGAAGAGGTGGCCGACGCCGGCCGAGACGCTCTCCCCTGCCGGCGTCGTCACCTCGACGTCGCCGGCGACGACCACGACCCGCGCCCGCTCGTGCACCTCGTGCTCCTGCAACTCCTCTTCCGCCGGGAGATGAAGCATGATCGTGCGCGCATCGTCAGCCGAGGCGAGGATCTCCGGAGCGTGCGGCTCGGCCTCGATCGACCTCAGGTCCCAGTTCCGCATCCGCTTGTTGTACCACCCATCGCTCTCCTGAAAGGAGCAGCCCCTTGCAAAGCAAGACCCGGCTCGCAACGGCACTACTTCTCGCCATCTCCGCCCTCCTGGCGGCTGGCTGTGGAAGCTCGGACTCAGACGACAGTGGCTCGAGCGACTTCCGGGTCGGCCTCGAGGCGCCGCTCTCCGGCGAACAGTCGGTCCTCGGCAAGGGGATGCTGAAGGGCGCGCAGCTGGCCGCCGCGCAACTCAACGACGACGGCGGGATCCGCGGCAAGCAGGTCGAGATCGTCCCGATCGACGATGCCGCCGACCCCGAAACGGGCGTGAAGGCGGCAAAGGCCGCGATCGCCGACGGCCTCGACGGCGTCGTCGGCCCCTACAACTCGGGTGTCGGCATCGAGACCCTGCCGCTCTACATCGACGCCGGCCTGGTGCCGATCAGGCTGACCTCGGACTCCTCGACCAACGGCCTCGGCTTCACCCTGCAGCCGATGACCTACCAGATCGCCCCGGTCGCCTCGCAGGCGCTGAACGAGTGGCTCGGCGCCAAGACGGTCGCGATCGCCTACGACCCGACGCAGAACTACACGGTCTCGGTCTCCCAGGCGCTGAAGGCGTCGCTCGAAAAGGCGGGCGTCACCGTCACCGCCTACGAGAAGGTGCAGCCCGGCAAGAAGAGCTACACCGACGTGGTCGACAAGCTCGCGGCGACGAAGCCAGACGTCATCTACGCCGCCGTCTACTTCCCCGAGGGCGGCCTGATCGCCAAGGAGATGCGACGCGGGCAAGGTCGACTCGCAGTGCATCGCCGACTACGCCTCCTACGACACCGGCTTCGTCGAGACCGCTGGCGTGGCTGCCGCGCGGGCCTGCCCGGTGGTCGGCGTGCCGGCTCCGCAGGACTTCGCCGGCTCCGCCGCCAGGGTGGCCGACTACCGCGACAAGTTCGGCGAGGCGCCGGGCACCTGGAGCCCGTACACCTACGACTCGCTGAACTTCCTCGCCGACGGCGTCGAGAAGGCGGGCGGCACGAATGCCAAGAAGCTGACAAGCGCCCTCAACGGAGTCGAGCGGCTGGAAGGGCTGGACCGGCTCGGTGACGATCGACCCCGACAACGGCAACCGCCAGCCCGCGACCGTGGTGATCGTCGACACAGACGCCAAGGGCCAGCTCCACGTCGACCAGGACTGGGCAAAGGCGGTCGGCGCTCCTTATGCGGGAACAAGCCCTTAGGCCGGCCACCACGGCACCCGTCGACAGGCAGGGCGATCCGCTGACGCGAACGCTGCTGACCTGACCTTCGTGACCGGGATCGTCGACGCGGTCGGCTTCGTCGGCCTCGGCCAGGTCTTCGCGGCGATGCAGACCGGCAACGTGATCTTCCTCGGCCTCGGCATCGGGGGCACGGCCGGGACCCCCGTCCTGCCACCGCTGATCAGCCTCGCAGCGTTCCTCGTCGGCGGCGGCGCCGCGGCCCTGATCGTCAGCCGCTGGAACCTGCCACGAGGAGGCGCCCTACGGCGGGCGATCGTCATCGAGGTCTCGTTGCTGACCAGCGCCGCGCTGATCGCCGTGGCCGCGGATGTCTCCCCGGGCGCTTTCTCGGCCTACGCCCTAATCGCGATCCTCTCCCTGACGATGGGCCTCCGCAACACGCTGGCCCGCCGGGCCGGCGGGCCCAACCTCGCCACCACGGTCTTGAACTTGACCTTGACCGCGTTCACAGCCCCAGCGTCACCCGACATGGCCTCCGGCAACGACCTGGCGATCAGGGGAGCCGCCTTCCTGGCCATCCTCTGCGGCGCGATCACCGGCGCCCTGCTGCTCAAGACCAGCCTTGTCCTTCCCCTCGCCGCAGCGACCGTCCTCACTCTGGCCGCCGGCCTCGCCCAGCTCCGCACCGTCAGTCGCTCACAACCGCGAAGAGGCGCCACTCGTCCGGCGCGCCCTTGAGCCGGTGACTCCCCCTCTCCTCGAACTCGATGCCGGAGCCGACGACGAGCTCTCGCACGGTGCTGGAGACCAGCACCTCGCCCGGCGCCGCTAGCGCTCCGACCCGGGCGCCGATGTTGACTGCCATACCACTGACGTCCTCGTCGATCGTTTCGACCTCACCACTGTGGATGCCGGACCTGATCTCCACTCCACTCCGGCTCAGCTCGTCGTGGATCGCGGTGGCGCAGCGGATTGCCCGTGCGGCCCGTCGAAGGTTGCGAGGAAGCCGTCGCCCATCGTCTTCACCTCATGCCCGCGGTGGACGGCAAGCTCACGTCGCACCGTGCTGTCGTGACGCTCGATCAGATCGCGCCAGCGCTGGTCCCCGAGCCGCGCCGCGGTCTCGGTGGAGCCGACGATGTCGGTAAAGAGAATCGTCGCCAGCGCCCGTTCGATCCCGTGCGCGCCGCGGCTGCCGACGAGAAACTCCTCGACCTCGTCGAGCAGCGCGTCCTGGTCGCCGACCGTCGGCAGATGGTCGGCGCCGCTCAGCTCGACGTAGCGAGCGCCGGGAATGCGCTCGGCCAGGTACTTCGCCTGGCGCACTGGGACCAGGCGGTCGTCGCGGCGGTGCACAACAAGAACTGGGACGACGATCGCCGCCAGCGCCGCACGCACGTCGATCTCGCGGTAGAGGTTCATCAGCTCGATTGCCCCAGACGGGCTCGTCCCCTGCCGTAGTAGCCGCGCCCACCAGCGTTCGAACTCGGGGTTGCCCTCGTCGCTCGGCGCCCAGAGGTCGACGCCAACCGCTCCACCCCATTCTTCGCGCACCTGCTCGGTCCATCGGTCAAACCGCTGCTCCGAGACGCCCTGCGGGAAGTCGGAGGTCTTGATCATTCGTGCGTAAGTCCCATAGAGGACGAGGGCGGAGACTCGGGCAGGGTAGGTGGCGGCAAACAGCATCGACATCGGCCCGCCCTCCGAGATCCCGAAGATCGCCGCTCGCTCGCTACCGGCAGCGTCCATCACCGCGCCGAGGTCGTCCATCGACTCCTCCAGCGTGGGCGGCCGGCCAAGCCGGTCCGAGAGCCCCTGGCCGCGCTTGTCGAAGATGATCAGGCGTGAGAACGAAGCGAGCCGCCGCAAGAAGCGGGCGATCGCAGGCTCCTCCCAGACCAGCTCGACGTGGGAGACGAACCCCGGTACGAAAACGAGATCGCGCGGCCCCTCGCCGTGCACCTGGAAGGCGATGCTGGCGCCGTCCGACGACTGCGCGTATCGCGTGATGGGTTCCATCCGCCTCACATCGAGAGTAGCGGCGGATATCCCGATCCATGGCGTAGGCTCGGAACGCCAGGGATCGATCGAGAGGAGACACCATGTACGCACGAGTTGCCCGTTGGGAGAACGCCAACGCCGAGTCCATGAAGGAGACCGCCGCCGAGATCCGCTCCAGGGCGGAGTCCGAGGGGGGCCCGCCGCCCGGCGTGCCCGCCAAAGAGTTTCTGCTCCTTCACGACACCGCGGCCGGCAAGGTCATCGGGATCACCCTCTTCGAGACCGAGGACGACTACCGCCAAGGCGATGAGACCCTCAACTCGATGAGCCCTCCCGGCGGCGGCCTCGGCGACCGGGTCGCGGTCGAGAAGTTCGAGCTCGTCGCTCGCGTCGAGGCTTAGCAGCCAGGTCCACCCTCGCGCTTCCGACTTTGACCACACCCTGACGGGGTGAAAGTCGGAAGCGCAGTCCGGGGTCAGACCCGGTCGCGCGGGTGAAGCTGCTCGGCTTCGAAGAGCTCGTGGACGAGCTTGATCGCGATCGAGCCCTCGCCGACCGCGGAGGCGACCCGGTTCATCGAGCCGTGGCGGACGTCTCCCGCAGCGAAGACGCCGGGCATGCTGGTCTCGAGCGAGAACGGCTTGCGCTCGAGCGGCCAGCTTCCGTCGCGATCGAGATCCGGGCCGGTGCGGATGAACCCGCCGTCCCCAAGCGTGCACGCCGCCGACAACCACTCCGTGTTCGGGCGGGCGCCGATCATCAGGAAGAGCTCATCGGCATCGACCGTCTCCGTCGTCCCATCGGCGCGGGAGCGGAGGGTCAGGCGATCGAGCCAGCCATCCCCGTCTGCCACTCCGCCGACGACCTCGGTCCCGAGGCGCACCTCGATGTTGGGTGTGTCTTCGACCTGCCTCACCAGGTAGTGCGACATTCCCTTCTCCAGCGACTCGGCACGCACCACGAGCGCCACGCGGCGGGCGTATTCGGCCAAGTGCAGCGCCGCCTGGCCGGCGGAGTTAGCGCCACCGACGACGTACACCTCCTCGTCGACCGTTGTCGGGGCCTCAGAGACGGGGCCGCCGTAGAAGACGCCGGCTCCGACTAGAGCCTCGAGCTCGGGGACGCCGAGCCGGTGGTAGGTGGCGCCCGTGGCGAGGATGACCGCGCGGGCGCTGACCTCGCCGCCATCGGAGAGCGCGACGTGAAGGCGGTCGCCCTCGCGCCGGATCGCGGTCGCGTCGTGCATGAATGCGAACTTGGCGCCGAAGACCCAGGCCTGCTCGTAGGCGCTCTCCGCCAGCCGGCGACCGCTGACCCCGCGCGGAAAGCCCAGGTAGTTGCGGATCAGCGAGCTGGAGGTCGCTTGGCCGCCGATGCCACCGTTGTCGACGACCAGCGTCCGGAAGCCCTCGGAGGCGCCGTAGACCGCCGCCGAGAGGCCGGCCGGCCCGCCGCCGATGATGATCACGTCGTACTCGCGTCGATCGGGGTCGATCGTGGCGCCGGCGGCACTGGCCAGCTCCAGGTTGGTCGGGTTGGCGAGAACGGTGCCGTTGGGGAAGACGACGAGGGGCAACGGCTCGCCGTCGCCTTGCTCCGCCACCAGCGCGCGGCCGTCGGGCGAGTCGGCGAGGAGGAACGCGTGCGGGACCGCACAGCGGCCGAGAACCTCTTTCAGCTCATTGCCCCTGCCCGTCCACGACTCGCTGATGATGTGAACCGTGTGGGGCGAGACCCGCCGCGCGTGGGCCCACTCGAGCAAGAAGGTCGAGACCGACTGGTGAAACAGCTCATCCGGCGACTGCGACGGTCTGATCACGTAGTACTCGATCTGCCGTCGCGCCATCGCCTCGAAGATCTCCCCGGCGGTCTGGCCATCGCCCCAGCTGCCCCACTCGATCATCAGCCCTCGCTGAGCGTGCGCGTGGAGGTCGCGCACCTTGCCCAGCAGCTCGCCTCCCGTCGTCTGGTCTAGCCGCTGCGCGGAGAGAACAAGCGCGACGTCTTCGCCCGCTGCTGCGAGCGCCTCGAGCTCGGCAACCGCTTCCTCCGCCGAGGACACGCAGACGACCCGGTAGCTCCGTGAATAGCGATCGACCAGCTCGCGCTCGACGACGCGCAGCGAACGCTCGTCTTCGTCGATGGCGAAAAGGACGGGAACAGACACGACCACGAAAAAATACCCCTCTAAGGCCCGCGCTCCACGACTCTTTATTTCGGCAGCTCTTCGCCGCCGCGCTCCCGCGCCATGTAGAGCGCGTACCAGTCCGGCCAGTTCGGGTCCTCCTCGCCGGTTCGCCGCTCGTGCTCGCCGTGTGCCGCGGCTGCCCGTCTCAGCGCCTCCGCCAGGTCCTCCACGGACTCATAGGTCGTCGCCATCAACCTCTCCTTTCAACGACCCGGAAGCCGGGCCTTGATCTCTTGAAGCAGCCAGCCGTTGCCATCCGGATCGCCGAAAGCGACGAACGAGCCGTAATCGGCATGCTCCGGCGCCGGCCCGCTGACGCGCCCCTCGGCGCCGGCGTGATGGAAGATCCCCGTGACGTCGTGGAACGTCTCACTGACCTCGACCCCGCGCGCGACGAGGTCAGCGCGGGCGGCGTCGATGTCGTAGACCGAGAGCTGCAGTCCCTCGGACGAGCCGGGCGGAGCGGACGTGACCCCTTCGCCGAAGATGATCGAGCAAGCGGACCCCGGGGGCGTCAGCTGCACCACCCTGTAGCCGTCCTCAACCGCCAGGTCGGCGTCGAGACGCCAGCCCAGCCCCTCGTAGAAGCGCTTCGCCCGGTCGACGTCGGAAACCGGCACGACCACAACCTCGAGCTTCACCTCTCCGGCGTTGACCGGTGGGGTGCCCCCCACGCCTTCACCACTCGTCTCGACGCTGCTCATCTCGACCTCCGCATGACACGTCTATGGAACGACGCTGTGTTGGGTGACACCAAAGATCTTAGAACTCGACCTCGACCTCGAATTCCGTCGTCTTCGGTGGGCCCGGCAACAAGGACCCGTCTCCCTGGAAGGCGGGCAACAGCGTCTCGTCGCGGAACTTCTCCCAGATCTCCTTCGACTCCCAGACTGCGACGACGACCCAACCGTTTGCGCTTGGCCCGGCGTAGTGATGGGTCTGACCGGCGGGCAGGCCACCCACCGGGTGCACCACCGCGGTCGTGGCGTCGTACTGCTCCCTCGTACCGCCTTCGAAGTCGTTGACGATCACATACGCCATCTCATCCTCCAGTCCGTCGCAGTCGCCGGGGGAATTCCCCCAGCCGATCCACAGTAGCCCATGAAATGGGTTGGTTTGGCCGGAGCTCTCGGAAGTTCAACCCTGACGGTCCGGACCCGCCCGCTGGAGCTCGATCTGGATCAGCACCCGTCGTTCGCGTTCCATCCGTACCCGGTAGTCGTCCCAGTCGGGGTTCTCGTCCGGGAAGCGCTTGTAGTAGTCGATCAGCGGGTCCATCGCCTCCGGCAGGGAGAGCACCCGGACACTGCCCTCGACGAAGAGCCACTGCCCAACGAAGCCGTCTGTGAACACGCAGGCGCTGTGCCCAGGGGTCGCGACACAGGTTGCGCACCTTGTAGGCGGTCTCCCTGCTCGAGATGATCGCCCGCCCCTCGCCGTCCACGTTCACGAGCACGGGGCTCTGCTGGATGCCTCCGCCGGCGCGGCGAGTCGCGAGCACGCCACGATGGTTCTCGCGCAGGAACGTGCGCGCCTCGTCGAGGTCCACGTTCAGGACTCTAACGCCGCCGGGCGCGCAGGCGCGCAGTTAGCCGTCGGCCATCCGGCGGTTGTAGTTCGGGTTACTCCGACCGTCCCTCGCGAAGTAGACGGGCTGAAGCACCCTGCTGCTGATTCAATCGCCGTTGCAGAATTTGAAACTGCATCGGGGAGACAGGATTTGAACCTGCGACCGCTCGGCCCCCAGCCGAGTGCGCTACCAGACTGCGCCACTCCCCGTGGCTGCTTTGCATTTTGACGTATCGGCGCGGGGGTGGCTCCGCGGGCTGCTTAGCCCGCTCGGGATCCAGCCTTGCTCTCGGTTATAGCCATGGGAACGTCTGTTCGCATTTATAGGTTGGAGCTATGCGGAGATGCGGGCGCTGTGGACGCAAGAAATCAGTTGAGGACTTCGCCTGGCGCCGGAAATCCAGAGGCCAGCGGGACAACTACTGTCGCCCGTGTCGTGCCGAGTACAAGCAGGAGCACTACGCGGCAAATCGCCAGCGATACATCGACTCAGCGATGCGGCGCAAGCGAGTCTTGGTCGCCGAACGGATCGCGTTCCTGGTCGCGTATCTGCGCGAGCATCCCTGTGTGGACTGCGGTGAGACCGACCCAGTCGTGCTGGAGTTCGACCATCTCAGGGACAAGGAGTTCGGCATCGGGCAGGGCCTTCGAGACCGCGAGTGGCAGAGCGTCTTGGACGAGATGGCAAAGTGCGAGGTGGTTTGTGCAAACTGTCATCGTCGTCGCACCGCTCAGCGGGGCGGCTTCGCACGTGCGGTGGTAGCTCAACGGTAGAGCCTCGCCCTTCCAAGGCGATGATGCGGGTTCGATTCCCGTCCGCCGCTCTCAAGTTCGGGGCCCCAGCGTCGATGCAGCCCGTCGATGGGCTGGCGATCTCGGACACGCGGCATCCTCGCGCTGGCCCTCGCGGCAGGATTGCTTGTGCTCGCCGGCTGTGGCGACTCCTCGGACGACAGCGGCGGCGAAGCGTCGTCGAGCGAAGCCGATCTCGTGTCCTGGCCTTCGTTTGGCCGGGTGCCCGAGCGCACGCAATACCTGCCTGCCGAGAGGCGCTCGCTCAATCCGCCGCTGCGCGAAGCCTGGTCGATCAACACACACGCGCTGATCGAGTTCCCGCCGGCGGTCGCCGACGGCGTCGCCTATGTCGTCAACAAGTACGGCAACGCCAAAGCGGTGCGGCTCCGCGATCGCAAGATCCTCTGGGAACGAGTCACCGACCCGAAGGACTCCGGCACGCCAACCGACGTGACCGCGCCGGTCTACCACCAGGGCAAGGTCTTCTTCGCCTACGTCGACGGCAACCTGGTCGCCGTTGACGCCGCGACCGGCAAGCAGGCCTGGAAGCGCGAGCTGGCCGGCCATCTCGAATCCTCGCCGATGGCGGTTGGCGGCACGCTCTACCTCGGCACCGACAAGACCAACGTCGTCGCCGTGGACGCCGCCGACGGGACCGTGCGCTGGCAGTTCAACTCGCCGGCCGCAATCAAAGCCAGCCCCAGCTTCCACAACGGCCGCGTCTTCGTCGCCGACTACGAGAGCGGCATGTTCTGCCTCGACGCCGAGGACGGCGGGCTGCTCTGGCGCACCAATACCTCAAAGGCGCCGCCCTACGGCCAGGGCGGCTTCTACTCCTCCCCCGCGATCGGGTTCGGCCGCGTCTACGCCGGTCGTGACGACGGCACGATCTTCGCCTTCGACGAAAAGACCGGCAAGGTCGCCTGGTCCTTCCCGACAAACAACTTCGTCTACGGCTCCCCCGCCCTCGCCAAGGTCCCCGGCACGCCGCCGACCGTCTACATCGGCTCCTACGACGAGCACTTCTACGCGCTCGATGCGCGCACCGGCAAACAGGAGTGGCGCTATGCGGTTGGCGGCCCGGTGCCGGGAACGGCGACCGTGATCGGCCACACCGTCTACACCTCGAGCTTCAAGACCCGCGATGCCATCGGCATCGACGTCCGTACCCACCGCAAGACCTTCCAGATGCGCCAGGCTGGCTACACGCCGATGGTCTCCGACGGTCGCCGCCTCTTCCTGATCGGCTACTACGAGCTGATCGGCCTCGAACCGCAGTAGCTTCCTCTCCGCAGATGAAGATCGAGATGCTCAACGTCGGATGGATGACCGCCCCGGCAGCGCTCTGGCGAAAAGACGATGACCCGGAGAAGCGCGTCCGCCTGCCGGTCCCCGCCTACGTCGTCGAGACCGACAGCGAGCGGATCCTGATCGACACCGGCCTGCACCCCGGCGCCTGCGCCGACGCCGCGAGCTTCTACGACGGCGCCCCGGCGCTGAGCTTCTTCTCGTTCGAGCTCGACCAACCCGTGCACGAGCAGGTCGACCCCGCGACGCTGACCAAGATCGTCCTCACCCACCTGCACTGGGACCACGCCGGCGGCCTCTCGCTGCTGCCCTCGAGCATCCCGATCGTCGTCCAGCGCCGCGAGTGGGAAGCCGGCGGCGACCCCGCGGCGATCGAGCGCAACTTCTACTTCCCGCGCGACTACACAGACGACAAGCGCGAGGTGGTCCTCGTCGATGGCGATCACGACCTGCTCGGCGACGGCTCGATCGAGCTGCTGCTCACTCCCGGCCATACCCCGGGCCACCAGTCCGTCCGCATCGGCGACGACCTGATCCTCGGCGCCGACGTCGCCTACTTCGCCGCGGGGCTGGACGACCAGCGCTTCCCGCCCTTCGGCGACGACCAGGCCGAACAGCTGCGCTCGGCCGAACGCCTCCGCGCCCTGCGCGACGCCGGCGCCAACGTCGTCCCCGGCCATGACCCCGACGTGCTCCGCCCCGGCCCGGTGGCCGGGTAGCGGAGGGACGACTACGCGGCCGCGCCTGGCTGGCGCGTGCTGAGCTGGACGATCGGGATCGTCCGGTTCGCCTTCGCAGCTTCCCGGCGGTACGCGGCGTAGGGCGCGAAGACGCGGTCGGCCAACGCCCAGAGTCGCTGGCGCTCCGCCTCGTCGGCGACCACCGTCGCCCGCATCGGGATGCCGCCGAAGCTGACCTCGGGATCGGCCTGGAGGTTGTGGAACCAAGCCGGGTTCTCGGGCAGGCCGAGTTTCGAGGCGACGATCGTGACCTTGTCGCCGTCGTGGAAGTAGATGACCACGTTGCGCCGCGGCTCGCCGCTCTTCGCGCCGCGGGTCTCGAGCAGGGCGGTGGGCATGACGAGGCCCATGCCGAAACGGCCCCCGGTCAGCCGCATCAGCCACGGGTCGAGCTTCCAGACGATGTGCATTGACATGAACCGCCCCAGGCGGGTGTTGGCAAGCGCCGCATAGACGCGGCTGAGCAGGCCGGGGCGGCGCGTCGGGTCGACGTACTTGAGCGGAGCGGGCATCGCAGCTCCTAGCCGTGACTACCGGCGTCAGGCTGCGCAGCGGGTGGGCCGGGGCAGATCGAGAGAACGTCCCCGGCCAAGCGCTCACCGCGGCGGTCGATAGCCAGCGCCCGCCGCTTGTCGTTCGCGGCACTCGGATCGCTCCACGGGGAATTGGAGAGGCTGGAGTTCAGCTCCCCGGTCGTCAAGGTCAGGTTCCCAAGCCGATGCAGGTGTTTGTCCGCGTCTCAGCCTCCACGAGGACGGCAGAATACCCCGATAGTCAACCCCCTGACCGCCATGGCAAACCATCTCGACCATTTGCTCGCCATTGACCGCTTCACTCGCGAAAGCCCTCTGGGCTGTGTCTCGAGTGGCTACGAAATGCACGCGATCGCGCAACGCGCGCAGCTGGTGGCCGCCAACGACAAGTCCGCTGCGCGCTGGACCGGTGAGCTCGTCGAACTGGGCTACCTGATCCACGGCCCGAAGTCGTTCGGCGATAGCCGGCCAACTCCACCCGGCAGGATGTGGGGCGACTCTCAGCTGCAGATGTTCAACGACTACAGGGTGACCGCCGACGGCCGCAACGAGGCCGACCGCATGCGCCGGCTCACGCGCGAGCAACGGACCGATGAGGCGCTCGGCAACGGCATGCCGTCCCTCGTTCGGCCCTGGATGGACGGGCCACAGCAGCGCGCCATCGCCACGGCCGTCGGAGCCCTGCGGGCAGCGCTCGACGGCGGCCAGCACAGCGCGGCCATCGGAGCGGCGAAGGACCTCGCCGAGGCAGCCTGCAAGGTCGTCATCGAGGGCAGCGGCCAAACGGCTCCGCAGAGGCAATCTCTGCCAGCCCTCTTCAAGCAGGCAAGGACAGCGGGGTCGGCGGACGGGAATGGCGGCGACAACCTCGGCCGCAGCCTCGCCGCAACGGTCCAGCGGCTCGCTGAGCTACGCAACGCCGCAGGGGCCGGCCACGGGCACGCCTCGCTGCCAAAGCTCTCGGAGCGTGAAGCGCTCCTGGCCGCGTCGGCGGCAACCGCCATTGCCGACTACCTCTTGGCGGACGACGAAGCAACGGAGCCTGGACAGCACGCGTCATAGAGCTCCCGCTTGCCTCTTCCTGGCGTAGGACAGAATGATGCGCGTAATCGTCCCTTTCTCGGGGAGACACCAACGAGCGGGATAGCCACGCAGAGGAGCGAGCCCATGGATTCAGGAAGGCAACTTCACCGCTCCGGCCGGCTGCACCGCTGGGTGCCCGGGATCAAGCTCATCCAGCAGTACCCCGGCCAATCCGCTCGACCCGACCTGGTGGCGGGGGTCGTGCTGGCCGCGATCCTGGTGCCGCAGGGAATGGCCTACGCGGAGCTCGCCGGCCTGCCGGCGGTCACCGGCCTCTACACGACGATCGCCTGCCTGGTCGGCTACGCCCTCTTCGGGCCTTCGCGGGTCCTGGTGCTCGGGCCCGACTCCTCGATCTCGCCCCTGATCCTCGCTTCGATCACGCCCCTGCTGGTCGTCGGAGACCCGGGGTCGGCGATCGTCCTGGCGGGCATGCTCGCGATCTTCGTCGGCCTGATCGAGATCGGCCTCGGCCTCGGCAAGCTCGGGTTCGTCGCCGACCTGCTCTCGAAAGAGGTGCAGGTCGGCTACATGAACGGCCTCGGGATCACGATCATCGTCGGACAGCTGCCGAAGCTGTTCGGGTTCTCGACCGACGCCGACTCGTTCCTCGGCGAGCTGAAGGCGTTCGTGGAAGGCCTCGGCCAGACGCACACCGCCACGCTCGTGCTCGGGCTCGCGGTCCTCGGCATCCTGCTCCTGCTCCCGATCTTCACCAAGCGCCTGCCGGCGATCCTCGTCGGAGTCGTGGCGGCCACCGTCGTCTCGGCGGCCTTCGGCCTGGCCGACCACGGGGTCGCGACGGTCGGGTCCCTGCCCCAGGGAGTGCCCACCCCCGGACTTCCCTGGACGAATGCCGGCGACGTCCCGGCGCTGCTGCTGGCGGCGCTCGGCATCACCCTGGTCTCGCTGACCGACACGATCGCGACCGCGACCAGCTTCGCGGCCCGACGCGGAGACGAGGTCAAGCCCGATCAGGAGATGATCGGCGTCGGGGCCGCGAACGTGGCGGCCGGCTTCTTCCAGGGGTTCGCGGTCTCGACGAGCGGCTCGAGGACCGCCGTCGCCGAGCAGTCGGGGGCGAAGACCCAGCTGGCCGGGCTGGTCGGGGCCGGGCTGGTCGCGGCTCTCCTTCTCTTCCTCAACTCACTGCTCGCCGACCTGCCGCAGGCGGCGCTCGCGGCGGTGGTGATCGCCGCGGCGATATCGCTGATGAACCTGCCCCTGCTGCGCCGCTACTACGAGATGCGCAGAAGCGCGCTCGGCGTGTCCCTGGTGGCCACCGCCGGGGTCGTGCTCCTCGGCGTCCTGCAGGGAATCGTGGTCGCGGTCCTGCTGGCGATCATCCTCTTCTTCCGCCGCAACTGGTGGCCGCACGGCGCGGTTCTGGGACGCCCCGAGGGATTGGAGGGATGGCACGACGTCACCGCCTACCCCGACGCCAGCGAGGTCCCGGGCGTTGTCGTCTACCGCTGGGAGGCGCCGCTGTTCTTCGCCAACTCGGGAAGGTTCCGCGACGAGATCAGGCGGCTCGCGCGCGAGCGCGAGCCCGACTGGATCGTCCTGCAGTGCGAGGCGATCACCGACGTCGACGTGACCGCGGCGGAGATGCTCGAGCAGCTCGACCGCGAGCTGAACGCGTCGGGGATACACCTCGCCTTCGTCGAGCTGCGCGATCGCCTCAAGCAGCTGACGCTGCGCTACGGGCTGATGGACACGCTCGACAAAGATCACTTCTATCCCTCCATCGAGGCGGCCATCGCCGCGATTCGATTGGAGGGCGGCGCTAGGAAGCGGCTAGCCCGATCGGCATCGAGACTTGCTCAGCCCAGGGTCGCGCCCTCGACTGACGCCGATGGCGCTACGTCTGGAAGCCGCATCATCCGGAAGGCGTTGAACAGCCCGAGGAGTCCGGCGAGGATCGGGACGAGCAGGGCCACCTGAAGGGAGCGATTCGTCGCGTCCGTGTTGATGCTGACGATCTCGTCGCGGACCGCTTGCGGCTCTTCGGCGAGCAGTCGCTCGAGCTGGGTGTTGCTCGACGACTTCGGCGTCTTCGTCCAGCTTGTCAGCGATCTGCTGCTGCTGGGCGGCTGGGATCACGTTGCTCGCCTCGGTCATGTTGGTGAAGCTGAGCGAGAGGACGGCCAGCAGGATTCCTCCGGCCATCGCCAGCCCGAACGACAGCCCGAAGGACCCCGCGGCGGAGTTCACCCCGGCCGCCTCGCTGATCCGCTCCTCGTCGATCGAGGCCAGCGTGTAGTTGTTGAGCTGGGAGACCAGCAGGCCGAGCCCGGACCCGGCGATCGCCAGGGGGATGACGAGGTACCAGCCGGAGTCCGCTTCGGGCACGAGCGGGACCAGCAGCGCCATGCCGATCGTGCTCAGCGCGAATCCCAGCCGGATGATGGCGGCCGGGCGGCGATCTCCCGCCCTCCGCCCCGCCAGCATCGCCGCACCGAACATCGTCAGCGAGAGCGGCGCAAGGGTCAGGCCGGTCTGCATCGCGTCGTACTCGAGCGAGATCTGCAGGAAGATCGGCAGCGCGATCATCGCCCCGCCCAGGGTGATGTTCTGGAGCGCCTGCTGGGAGATCCCGATCCTGAAGTGCGGGAGCCTGAACAGGTCGGGGTCGAGCAGGGTCACCTTTCCCTCCCGGTGGCGCCGAACGAGCCAGCGGGCCAACGCCGCCAGCGCCAGGGCGCCGATCCCGATCGTCAGCCCGACGAACTCCCCTCCCTCCTGCCAGACCAGGATGCCGAGGACGACGCCGCCCATGCCCAGGACCGAGAGGAAGGCGCCCGGTCGCGTCGATGTGCCGGGAGCCGGTGTACGGCACGTCGCGGATCGAGCTTGACGTTGAGCAGCACGATCGCGATCACGACGAGCTCGAGCAGGAAGCCCACGCGCCAGGAGAGGAAGGTGGTGACGAAGCCGCCGAGCAGCGGTCCGACCGCCGCGGCGACAGCGGCCGACGCGCCGACCAGCGCGTACGCCTTCTTCCGGGCCGCGCCCTCGAAGTTCCCGCGGATCAGCGACTGCATCGCGGGCAGCAGCAGCGAAGCGCCGAGACCGCCGATGATCGCCCAGAAGACGACGATCGCGCCGAGGCCCTGGGCCAGCGTCATCGCCAGGGCGCCGGTCGCATAACCCAGCAGACCCAGCACGAAGGCGCGTTTGCGCCCGATCAGGTCGCCGACCTTGCTGCTGATCAGGATGAACGCCGCCGAGACCAGGGCCTCGAGCGCTATCGCGGACTGGACGCCGCTGACCGTGGTGTCGAGATCCCCGACGACGGCGGAGATCGAGACGTTCATCAACGAGGTGTCGACGACGAGCACGAACATCGCCATCGCCAGCAGGAAGGCCAGCCGCGAGCTGCCGGCTGCCTCCTCCGCGGGGGCGGCAGCCACCGCCCGCGTCATGGACCTTGGTCGGTGGCGGTGGGATCGGCCGGCCTGGGCTCGGCTGGGTCTGCCGAAGAGCGGGAGGCGGTGAGCTCGGCGGAGATCCTCACCGCCGCGGAGACGAGGGGGGCGGCGAGGATGAGGCCGATGGTGCCGAAGAGGCAGCCGCCGGCGATGGTGGCGATCAGGACCGCCAGGGGGTGAAGGTCGAGGGCGGCGCCGTAGGCGATCGGCTGGACCAGCTGCTGGAGCACGCCGTTGGCGAGCAGGACGATCACCGCGATCGCCAGGGCCGCCTCGGGCCCCTGGCCGCCCAGCGCGATCAGGACCGCGAACGCCCCCGCCACCCAGGCGCCGAGGTAGGGCACGTAGCCGCCGAGGAAGGTGACGACGGCGATCGTCCCCGGCAGCGGCACGTCGAGCAGCAGCGCCCCGGCGCCGACCAGCAGCGCGCTCCAGGCGGCGACGATCGTGACCCCGACGAAGTAGCCGCGCAGGGAGCGGGACACCTGCCCCATGACGGTGCGGGCGAGCGGGACCGGCATGCCGAGGTGGCGCTCGACGAACCTGCCAAGCGTCGGCGCGTCCTTGAGCATGAAGAAGAGGCTGATGGCGGCGAAGGAGAGGAAGACGGCCAGCGAGGCCAGCTTGTCGACGCCGCCGAGCAGGCCGTCGGTCAGGGCCTTGAAGCCGGCGCTGATCGAGGCGCTCGCGTGCTGGTTCGCGTCAGCGGCGGTGGACGAAGCCACGCCCAGGCCTCGGAGCCCACGACTCGATCTCGTCCGCGCCGGCGTGGAGTCTGCCGCTGAGGCTGTCAGCCTGGCTGGCGATGCCGTTCATGACGATGACACCGACGCCGATGCCGATCAGGACGATGCCGAGGAAGACGAGCACCGCACCGGCTCCCCTCGGCACCCCGTGGCGCTTCAGCCAGTCGACCATCGGCACGGTGACCGAGGCGACGATCGCCGCCGTCACCACCGGCATCACGATCGTCTGCGTCTGCGCCAGCAGGAAGATCGACTCCGACCAGCGCCGCGCCCACCCCGACGAGGAGCCAGGCGCTGAAGCCGAGGTCGCGCAGCCAGGCCGGCGCCGAGAACATCCCGCTCAGCTCGGCGGGATCGATCTCGATGACTTCTTCTTCGGGGGGCGCGCTCTCGCGGCCGGGCCGCCACAGCCGCCCTCGGATCGCGCGCCTTGGACTCATCGCAGCGCCGGACGATACGCGGCGCCCCCGACACGGCCGCGGAGTCGCGCGGTGACCGCGGCGGCGCGGGTCACCTACGTCGGCCACGCGACCGTCCTGGTCGAGATGGACGGCGTCCGCCTGCTCACCGATCCGGTCCTGCGGCGCCGGATCGGCCCGCTGCGCCGCCACGGGGCGGCTCCCGACCCGCGACTGGCGGAGGGCGTCGACGCGGTGCTGATCTCCCACCTGCACCACGACCACGCCGACGTGCCCTCGCTGCGCCGGCTGAGCAGGACGGTGCCGGTGCTCGCCGCGCCGGGGGCGGGGGACTTCCTCGCGCGGCTCGGCTTCGGCGACGTCCGCGAGCTCGCCCCCGGCGACTCCGCCGCCGTCGGCGGCGTCCGCGTCACCGCCACCGAGGCCAACCACCCGCCCAGCGGGCGGCGCTTCGAGCGGGCCTCGCGGGCGGTCGGCTTCGAGCTGAGCGGACAGCGGCGCATCTACTTCGCCGGCGACACCGACCTCTTCGACGGCATGGAGACGATCGGCGGCGGCGAGCTCGACCTCGCCCTGCTGCCGATCTGGGGCTGGGGCACGAACATCGGCGCCGGCCACCTCGACCCCGAGCGGGCGGCGCGGGCGGCGGCGCTGCTCTCGCCGCGAGGCTGGTGGTGCCGATCCACTGGGGCACGCTCTACCCGCTCGGCCTGGCGCGGCTGCGCCCCGAGCCGCTGCGCTCGCCCCCGCGCGCGCTCGCCCGCTGGATGCGCGAGCTGGCGCCTCAGTCGGAGCTGCGGGTGCTGGCGCCGGGCGAGGCGACCTCGCTGGCGTAGCCGTCGTGCCCGAGGCCGGCGAGCCAGCCCCGGAAGACCCGGTGGACCCGCTCGGCGCCGACCACGTCCTCCTCGGGCCAGGCGAGCTCGGCCGGGTGCAGCACGAAGGGATGCGCCTGGGTCCCGCCCATGCCGCCGTGCGAGCCGACCAGCTCCTCGAAGGCGGCGACCTCGCCGAACTGCGGCCAGTAGGTGCTGTTGACCATCAGGTCGGCGCAGTGGGGGAAGCCGTCGGTGCGCCGCAGGTGGTCGGCGGCGTGCGGGCCGAACGGCTCCAGCGGGTCCTCGCCCTCGACCCGTCCTCGTCGAGGAAGTGGGTCCCGCGCGGCGCCGATCGCGATCGCCCCGAAGCGCTCCGAGCGGACCAGGACGAAGCCGATCCCGGGGTGGTCGCGGAGCGCCGGGACCAGCAGCGGGTAGAGCGCCTCGAGGCGCTCCAGGGAGACCCGGCCGGGCTCGCGCGGGAAGCTGATCAGGCCGAGGCAGCCCGAGGCCATCACCGAGAGCTCCGGCACCTCGCCCCCGTGCGCCTGCTCGACCTCCTCGCGGACGTCGGCGTCCAGCGTCACCACGCCGTCGTCGCGGCGGCCGCGGGTCGCGGTGCGGACCGTGCGCGCCGCGATCGTGTCGTCGCGGGCGACCTCGGTCAGGCCGGCGCTGAGGTAGGCGAGCGCGTCGTCCTCGCCCTCCTCGACCGCGATCGTGCTCTCCGGGTCGCAGGCCGAGCGCACCAGGTCCTCGAGCGTCTCCCCGTAGCGGTCGCGGAAGGTCTCCCCCTGCGACTGGCCGTGGTCGGAGAGGACGACCAGCCGGTAGGGGCGCGGCGCGTCGGCGCAGGCGAGGGCGATCCTGGCGATCTGGCGGTCGAGGTCGCGCAGCACGGCGAGGGCGTCGTCGCGTTCGATCCCGGAGTGGTGGGCGACCTCGTCGTAGGCGAGGAAGGTCGTGTAGACGAGCGGGCGGCCGGCGAGGACGTCGCCGACGACGCTGGCGACCTGGAGGTCGCGCTGGACGACGGTGGCCCAGGCGCGCACGGCGGCGTAGGAGCGCGGGCGGGCGATCCGCGGGCGGACGTCGTCGCGGAGCTGCCGGCGCACCGCCCGGCGCTCGCGGAAGATGTCGACGATCGCCAGCACGAGCGTGCGCGCGACCGCGTAGGGACGAGCGAAGTAGGCCGCGTAGTCGACCCCGATCGGCCGGCGGCGGTGCAGCACCGTGCTCATCGTCAGCATCGAGTGCGGCGCGTCGCCGGAGAGGATGTTGGCGCGGCTGGCGCCGCCGGCGTGCAGCAGCCCGCGCCCGTCGGAGTGCCGCCGCTCCAGCTCTTCGGCGTCGCGCGGGTGGTTGGTGACGATCGCCGCGCCGCGGTCCTTCTCCCACCAGCGGAAGGCCGGCATGTCCTCGTTGGAGCCGTGCAGCAGGCCCGCCTGGCAGGCGCCGGTCTGCGAGGACCAGTCGGTCTCCCACCTGCTCAGCCGGTGGGAGCCGCGGCGCAGCCAGGCGGCGAGGTTGGGCGCGTCGCCGGCGGCCAGCGCCCGGTGCAGGACGTCGTGGGCGAGCCCGTCGATCTCGAGGAAGAGGACGCCCGGCACCTCGCTCTCCACGTGCTGCCCCCGCCGCCGCATCTGCCGGCCGACGACGTTGCGGTACCAGGAGTCGTCTTCGTCGATCGCCAGCAGCGAGTAGAAGCCCGCGGTGAGCGCCGTCATCGCCACCGTGACGACGATCCCCTCGAGCACCCCGTCGAGGTGGGCGCCGGGCAGGAGGTTGACGGCGAAGGTGACGAGAACGCCGTTGAGGAGCAGGGCCGCGCCACCCAGGGTGAGGACCGTGAGCGGCAGCGCGATCCGCGCCAGGACCGGCCAGATCAGCGCGTTGAGCAGGCCGATCGCCGCCGCCGCGCCAAGCGCGGCGAGGGCACCGTCGAGGACGAAGCCGGAGAGGAGCTCGGAGAGCAGCAGCAGGGAGAGGGCGTCCAGCAGCAGGACCAGCAGGGCGCGCCAGACGATCCGAATGTTCATCGGCTCGGTCCAGCAGGTGGCCGGCCAGCTCCGCCGCGCTGACCCCGATGAACGCACCGGCGAGCACGTCCGCGGGATAGTGGACACCGGTATGGACTCGGGAGTACCCGACCAGCGTC
Organism: uncultured Solirubrobacterales bacterium; assembly: GCA_963718775.1. Taxonomy (GTDB): domain Bacteria; phylum Actinomycetota; class Thermoleophilia; order Solirubrobacterales; family 70-9; genus VRUE01. Next base: position 612,717 of record OY970377.1, read on the forward strand.
GCCAGGGCCCGCAGCGGCGCCGAGAGCACCGGCTGCGCGTTGGCGGCGCCGGTGGCGAAGGCAAAGGCGGAGGCGGCGTGGCCGGAGGGGAAGGAGCTCGAGCGCGGCATTTGGACGTGGCGTCTCGCGAGCTCCTCGGCCTCCTTCCTCGCGGGGCGCCGCCGGGTAGTCAGCGGCTTGGCGACGAGGTTGGCGAAGCCGGAGGCGATGCCGAGCGAGACGAGGCCCTTCCGAGCCGCAAGCCGGCCGCCGGGCCCGCCAAGGAGGGCCAACGCGGCCGCGGTGGCGAACCAGAGCTTGCTGTGGTCGGCGGCGCGGGAGAGACCGCGCATGGCGACGTCCAGCGAGGGGGTGTCGCTGGCGGCGATCGCCCCGTAGACGGCGGTATCGACCGCCTTCGCCTCGCTGAGCCACTCGCTCATCGGGACGATGATCTCGAGCGTTTCGGCGTCCCCGCTACAGCGATCCGCGCCAGCGCGCGAACGGTCTCCCAGGCGCCCTCGGGCATCGCCGCGGACGGAGAGGCTCCGGGATGTGCGGCGGCGATCCGCACCCGCAGCGCCGCCGGCAGGATTCTGAAGCGCAGCGGCGCGTCCAGAGTCACGGCCTCGCCGTCGATGCCCGCGGCGATCGGGCCGTCGGCGTCGACCTCGAACGCGGGCGTGGACCACTCTCGCCAGGGACGCTGGAAGAGGCGCCGGCCCGCAGCCGGCGCGGAAGCGACGGTGATCCCCAGCAGCTCGTCGTCGATCCTCGGCCGGGTGCCCGAGCCGACCGCGCGCCCGAGGCGGTAGCGATTGTTGGAGACGAGGATCGCCGCGCCGGAGGAGTGCTCACTGCCCTCCGGGCCCGGTCCAGCGCAGGTCCAGCCCCTTGCCCTCGGGCCCCAGCACCTCGGGCAGCGTGTCGAGGATGGTCCGCAGCTTCGCCTCCCGGTAGCCCTCGCGCTGGACGGCCTCGGCGTAGAGGCCGATCGAGACGTTGTTGACGAATACGCGGCCGTTGACCTCGGCAAGGTCGACCCGCCTTTCGCGACCGCCGACGAAGGCGTCGAGCGCGCCGACGACATCGTCGCGGTCGACCCCGAGGTCGAGCGCGAAGTGGTTGCGGGTCCCGGCCGGAATACAGGCATAGGGCAGATCCTGCTCGGCGGCAACCATGGCGACGACGGCCTGGGAGCCGTCGCCGCCGGCCATCGCCAGCGCGTCGGCTCCATCGGCGACCGCGCCGCGCACGAGCTGCTCGAGGTCGGTGCCGAGCTTCAACTCGATCGGCTCGATGCCACGGGCCCGCGCCTCGTCGGCAAGGTGGAACTTCTCGGCCTTTCCCCCGCCCGACTTGGGGTTGTAGAAGAGCACGGGGTGGCGGGGGTCCGGCGCCCGGTGGAGCGGGACGTGGACCCTGAAGGCCGATCGCGTCGCAAGGAGCATCAGCCCCAGGCCCACCACGATCACGAGAGCCTGCGCGACGTGATCGCCGTCAGCGATCAACACGAGCCACGATTCCCGCCACTGCCAGGATCGCGATTCCAGATCCCAGAAGCCTCGCGCCCCCGGTGCGGGTCAGGCCGTACCAAGCCGCCGCGAGTGCGAGCACGAGGCCGGCGAGGACGATCAGTCCCCGGGGAAACTGCGAGACGACGATGTCGATGCTGAGGATTGCGAGGACCGCCGCGCTCGCGAGCGCCGCGAGCGCGGCCAGCCGGTGCGTGTCGCCCTGCTCAGCCGACATTGAAGTGCTCCTCATCCTCGTGCGATGAATCGCCGTTGACAAACGAGACAACGACGCTATGGCGATGCTCGGTCCAACGGGGGAGCCGGGATTCGAACCCGGATTCACGGTTTTGGAGACCGTGCGCATAGCCGTTAACTCACTCCCCCAGGCGTGCTACAGAGCCAAATCCTAGTTGTAATTCATCTCAGGGGAGCGTAGAGGGGGAACGAAACCTGAACGAAAAACCAGGACGGGCGCGGTCGAGCATCGAGAAGTCTCTCAGAAGATCGCGTAGTCGCGGACTACCTGAGGCAGGGTGCGAGTCTCATAGAGGAGGGCGAGCAGTCCGTCCTGCAACTCATGGCCGATGCGCTGGACATCGGCGAAGGCCGAGGAGTCAGCGCAGTTGTCGCGGTCCACTTTTCCCAGGTCCTCGCGGAACTCCTCGTCGTTCATTCGCCCAATGAACTCGTCGTAGGCGCCGAACGTCCTTGCTCCCGGTTCGACGGCATTGTGGACGAGGAAACACTGCGCGATGCGGTCGGTCGGAACCAAATCGAGCTGGCCTTTCAGGTAGTCGCGAATCTCGCCCAGGTCAAATCGAAAGCATTCCAAGGCGGGGAGCAAGCCGCCGGCAAAAAGGATCTTGCGCGAGGTGCGCAGCTTGGCGTTTCGAAGTCCCCACTTCTTCGGGCTTTCGTGCTCCTTGCCGGCGAAGTCGACGCAGATGGTCCGCCAGTAGCGCACGACGTCGTTGAGGAGAAAGCGGGGCGGCCGATAGGCCTTGACCGAGTCGTCGACGTAGCGGTCGAGGATCTCCTCGCGGACCGCCCGATAGGCCTCGGCGCCGGTTACGGGCGCCGACTCCAAGAGGAAGAGCATCCGATGCGTCAGATTGCTGTTGTCGTCTTGTTCGAGGCCAATGTCATGAACCAGCCTGTCGCTGAAGACCGGAACCCCGAAAATGCCCTGGGTGCCGGGGGAGCTGTTGAGGACGCCGACGACGACCACCACCGAGGGCTCGACAGCATCGCGCTCGACTCCGTGGACGAGGAGCATGAAGTCGTCATCGCTCCCGGCTGTGACCTCCGCCCGGCCCCACGAGCCCATCAGGACGACGGAGGCATCTGGGCTGTGGGAGAGACCCTGGAGTCGCTGCGAGCGATCCGCAAGCCCCGAGGCGGTCCGCTTGCGAGCCGCGAAGAGATGGGGGAATTCGCGCCCCGCTTTTTGGGCAAGAACCTCGAGTGGACTCACCCCACTGGCCCCCATGGCCCTAAGCCAAGCCGCGCGGCGGAGCCTCGAAGATCCAGGGAACGTCGAGACAGCGTTCGAGCGTGGGACGGAAGAGAGCTTCGTGCTCGACGGTGAGCGGCACGTGGTGTAAATCCTCGGATAGGGAGCTGAGATGGACATGGCGCAGCCGTGCGCCAAGGCCCTCGAGAAGCTCTCCAGCCACCTCCATCATGGGATCAACCGACCAAGAATGCGGAACGTCAAAGCAAAAGCCGGCGTCCGGTAGCTCGGCAAAAAGAGGCTCTAGCTCCTGCCTGGTGCGGCCCAACTCCTTGCGGGAGTCCATGTTCTCGAGCAAGAGCTTGTGCCCGAGAGCTCGAAAGAGCGCGGGCTTCCCAATCGTGTCGGGATGCATGACGATCGCATTGGCATATGGCGCCAGCTCGGCCAGCTCGGCGACAAGCTTTTCCTCATCACCCTGCAAGTCCTTCGAGGGGCCGTGGATACTGATGTAGCGAAAGGGCAGGCTCGGCCCGGTTGCGAGAAAGCTCGCGAGCGAAGGCAGCTCGGGCTCGGAGAGCGCCGATAGCTCGATCGCAAAGGGAGAGACTTTCCAGGCCATTTTGATCTGACGCAGCCAATCTCCGCGCTGGTCTGCCATGTAGCCAGTCGAGGCACCAAGCGGGTGATGGCGCGAAACGATCGATTCAGCCCATTCCGGCCTGGTTGCAGTTGCCATAGAACGACGCTACCAATCTGAGTTGACGAGCTTTGCTGACCTCGGTCAGCGGAAATAGCAGGCTTCCGGTCAAAGCGCTGATGATGATGCGGGCGGAGGGACTTGAACCCCCACGAGCCAAAGCTCACCGGCACCTAAAGCCGGCGCGTCTGCCAATTCCGCCACGCCCGCGTGGCAGCCCTTGCGGGCTTAACGCGCGACCAATGCCGCTGCGTCGTCCATTGATTCTATGATCGTTGGCGTGGCAGTCGGAGAGGTAAGGCCTGGCTACGAACTGTGGCGGCCAAATCGGGAGAAGGCCGAGTCGATCACGACCAAGTTCGTGCTCGTCTTCCTGCTCGCTGCGACAGCGGCGATTGCCGGGCTGGTGACGATCACCGGCTTCTCGCTGATGACCGGCGGCAGCGGCATGGGAATCATCTGCGCGATCTTCGCCATCCTCTACGCCTTCTTCGCCTTTCTCGTCTCCCGCTGGAACCGCGGCATCCTGCCGGTCGCCGCGGCTCTCTCGATGATCCTGGCGATCCTCTGCGCGGTCGGCGCCGACAGCTGGTTCGCCCGCGACAAGGCCGGCTTCGAAGATGCGCTGATCCCGGTGACGCTGATCGGACTGCTCGTCGTCATCCTCGCCATCCTGCAGCTGATCCTGATCGCGGTCGCGCTCTACGCCTTCAACCAGAACTGGCACGTCGAGGAGGAGCGCCTGATCGGCTCCGGCGAGGACTACGGCGCCGGCGCCTCGCCCGACGACGCCGCTCCGCTGCCCGCCTAGCCGCCTGGCTCAAGTCGTCGCTTCGATACCGGAGGCGGGAGTCGAACCCGCACGCCCTTTCGAGCAATTGATTTTGAATCAATCGTGTCTACCGTTCCACCACTCCGGCACGGCCCAAAACGATAGACGGAATACGGGCGATCTTCCTGACCGTCTGAACCCGATCCCCGGCGTCCGCATAGACTGCGGTCGGCGGCATGCGCATCCACCACCTCAACTGCGGAACGCTCTGCCCTCGCGGGGCACGGTTGATCAACGGAGAGGGTGGCCTCTTCGAGCCGGGCAGGAGCATCTGCCACTGCCTGTTGATCGAGACCGACGACGGGCTGGTCCTGCTCGACACCGGCTTTGGAGCCGAGGACGTGCGCAACCCGAAACAGCTCGGGCCCGTCTTCGCGCTGATGAACCCGCAGACCACGATCGAGGAAACGGCGCTGGAGCAGGTCAAGAGCCTCGGCTTCGATCCAGCCGACGTGCGCCAGATCGTCACCACCCATCTCGACCCAGACCACAGCGGCGGGCTGCCCGACTTCCCCGAGGCCGAGGTGCACGTCTTCGGCCCCGAGCTCGACGCCGCGATGGACCCGAGCCTGCGCGACCGGCCGCGCTACCTCGGCGTGCACTGGAATCACAACCCGCAGTGGGTCCGGCACGAGGTCGAAGGCGACCAGTGGTTCGGCTTCGAAGGCGTGCGGATCCTCCCCGATCTCGGCACGGAGGTGCTGTTGGTGCCGCTGGTCGGCCACACCAAGGGCCACACGGGCGTCGCGATCAAGACCGGCGATAGCTGGCTGCTGCACTGCGGCGACGCCTACTTCAACCACAACGAGGTAGCCACGCCGCCCAGCTGCCCGCCCGGCCTGCGCTTCTTCCAGAACCTCAACAACGCCGACCGCCGCCAACGCCTGGCAAACCAGGAGCGCCTGCGTGAGCTGGTCGCCCGCCACGGCGAAGAGGTGCAGCTGGTCTGCTCGCACGACCCGCACGAGCTCGATCTCGCCCAGGCGAGGTCCGCGGGCGCCGCCACGGCGTGAGCGCAGCGGCGCCCGAGAAGCTCTGGGAGCCCTCAGCCGAGCTGGTCGAACGTTCGCGCCTGCGCGAATTCATGGCCTGGCTCGAGGCCGAACGCGGCCTGCGCTTCGACAGCTACGACGATCTCTGGCACTGGTCGGTCGACGACCTCGAGGCTTTCTGGTCGGCGATCTGGGACTTCTTCGGCGTCCAGGCCGACGGCGGCTACAAGCGCGCTCTGAGCAGCGCCGCGATGCCCGGCGCCGAGTGGTTCGCCGGCGCCAGCCTCAACTACGCCGAGCACGTCTTCGCCAGCAAGGACGACACCGAGGCGGCGATCCTGCACGCCTCCGAGCTACGCGATCTGGGCGACCTGAGCTGGGGCGAGCTGCGCGCCCAGGTGGCCGCGACGGCCGCCGGCCTGCGTGGGCTCGGGGTCGAGCGCGGCGACCGTGTCGTCGCCTACATGCCGAACATCCCCGAGGCGATCGTCGCCTTCCTCGCCACGGCGAGCATCGGCGCGGTCTGGTCGAGCTGCTCGCCGGACTTCGGCGCCGCCAGCGTGATCGACCGCTTCGCCCAGATCGAGCCCAAGGTCCTCTTCGCCGTCGACGGCTACCGCTACGGCGGCAAGGACTTCGACCGCCGCGAGACGCTCGCCCAGCTGCAGGCCGCGATGCCAGGCCTCACCCGCACGGTCGTCCTCCCCTACCTCGACGCCAAGCCCGACCTCTCAACGCTGCGCGACGCGACGCGCTGGGAGGAGCTGCTCGCCAGCGGCGAGGGCGCCGAGCTGAGCTTCGAGCGCGTCCCCTTCGCCCACCCGCTCTGGGTCCTCTACTCCTCCGGCACGACCGGCCTGCCGAAGGCGATCGTCCAGTCGCAGGGCGGCATCCTGCTCGAGCACCTCAAGAAGCTGCACCTCCACGTCAACGCCCATTCCGGCGACCGGCTCTTCTGGTTCACGACGACCGGCTGGATGATGTGGAACTTCCTCGTCTCAGGACTGCTGACCCGCGCCGCGATCGTCCTCTATGACGGCAGCCCCGGCCACCCCGACATGGGCGTGCTCTGGGACCTCGCCGAGCGCGCCGAGGTGACCATGTTCGGCACCAGCGCCTCCTTCATCGCCGCCTGCATGAAGGACGGTGTCGAGCCCGGGTCGGGCCGGGATCTCAGCCGCCTCAAGGCGGTCGGCTCGACCGGCTCCCCCCTCTCGCCCGAGGGCTTCGACTGGATCTACGAGCACATCGGCGCCGACACCTGGCTGTTCTCGACCAGCGGCGGCACCGACCTCTGCACCGCCTTCGTCGGCGGCGTCGCCCTGCTGCCCGTCTACCGCGGCGAGCTGCAGGGCCGGGCGCTCGGCGCCGCCGTGGAGGCCTGGGACGAGGACGGCAAGGCGATGATCGACGAGGTCGGCGAGCTGGTCGTCACCGAGCCGATGCCCTCGATGCCGGTCTACTTCTGGGGCGACCCCGACGGCAGCCGCTACCGGGCGAGCTACTTCGAGCACTATCCCGGGGTCTGGCGCCATGGCGACTGGATCGAAATCACCTCGCGCGGCACCGCCGTCATCTACGGCCGCTCGGACTCGACGATCAACCGCTCCGGCATCCGCATGGGCACGAGCGAGATCTACCGCGCCGTGCTCGGCCTCGACGAGATTGTCGACGCCCTCGTCGTCGACGTCCCCCGCCCCGGCACCGAGGGCTGGATGCCCCTCTTCGTAGTTCTGCGCGAGGGCACCGAGGTCGATGACGACCTACGCAAGGAGATCGCCAAACGGGTTCGCAGCCAATGCTCTCCCCGTCACGTCCCCGATGAGCTTTTCGTCATCTCCGAGGTCCCCCGAACGCTCAGCGGCAAGGTGCTCAAGGTGCCGGTGAAGCGAATCCTGATGGGGACCCCGCCCGAGCAGGCCGCCAGCCGCGACTCGCTCGCCAACCCTTCAGCCCTCGATTACTTCGTGGAACTAGCGGCCACGCTCGGCTAGAGCCCATCCCAGTAGGGGTGGAACGTCTTGTACTTTTTCGCGACTCCCGTTCGGGCGCCAGCAGTCCCCGCTCCTCGAAAAAGTTAAGTGAAACCCCTGCTGGGATGGTCTCTCAAGCAGGCGTAACCGGATTACGCCGCTCGGCGAACGCACGGTCCTTGCTGGTCGCCATCGCGAAGCGCTTGATCAGGTCGGGGCGTAGATCGGCGGGATCAACGACTGCGTCTACCACCATCTCCGAGGCTAGATGAAGAAGGTCGATGTCCTCGGCGTACTCCTCGCGCTTCGCGGCGACAAAAGCCTCCCTCTCAGCCTCGTCCTCGATCGCCTGGATCTGGTTGTAGAAGACGGCGTTGACGGCCGCCTGCGGGCCCATCACGGCGATCGAGGCGCTGGGCAGGGCGATGCAGCAGTCCGGCTCGAAGGCCGGGCCGGCCATCGCGTAGAGGCCGGCGCCGTAGGCCTTGCGCACGACCACCGAGATCTTCGGCACGGTCGCTTCGGAGACGGCGCTGATCATCTTCGCGCCGTGGCGGATGATCCCCTGGCGCTCGACCGCGGTGCCGATCATGAAGCCGGGCACGTCGGCGAGGAAGAGCAGCGGCAGGTTGAAGGCGTTGCAGGTCTGGATGAAGCGGGCGGCCTTGTCGGCCGAGTCGACGAAGAGGACGCCGCCGGTGTAGCGGGGCTGGTTGGCGACGATGCCGATCGCCCGCCCGTCGAGCCGCCCGTAGCCGACGATCAGCTCCTTGGCCCAGCGCTTGTGGACGGGCAGGAAGCTGTCGGCGTCGAGCAGCGAGTCGAGCAGCAACTGCATGTCGAAGGGCCGGTTCTCATCCTCGGGGACGATCTCGGCAATCGGCGTGTCCGAAGCCGGCTCGGCGGCAGGCGCAGTGGGTGGCTGCTCGCGCCAGTTGGGCGGCATGTAGGAGAGGTAGCGCTTGGCGAGGTCGATCGCCTCCTCGTCGCTCTTGACCAGGAAGTGGCCGCAGCCGGAGACGCCGGTGTGCATCTTGGCGCCGCCCATCTCCTCCAGGGTCACCGTTTCGCCGATCACCATCTCCGCCATCCGCGGTGAGCCGAGGTACATCGAGGCGTTGCCGTCGCGCATGATCACGACGTCGCAGAAAGCGGGGATGTAGGCGCCGCCGGCGGCGCTTGGGCCGAAGAGCAAGCAGACCTGCGGCACCTGGCCGGAGAGCCGCACCTCGTTGTGGAAGATCCGCCCGGCGCCGCGGCGGCCGGGGAACATCTGCACTTGGTCGGTGATCCGCGCCCCTGCCGAGTCGACCAGGTAGACCATCGGCAGCTGCAGGCTCAGCGCCCGTTCCTGGATGCGAAGGATCTTCTCGACCGTCTTCGGCCCCCAGGAGCCGGCCTTGACCGTCGGGTCGTTGGCCATCAGGGCAACCCGGCGGCCGTCGATCGTCGCCAGGCCGGTGACCACTCCATCGGCCCCGAGCCCCTCCTTGTCCCAATTGGCCAGCGCCGCCTCCTCGGCGAAGGAGCCGGAATCGACGAGTCGCTCGACCCGCTCGCGCACCGGCAGCTTGCCCTGCTCCTCGGTCTTTTCGTGATGCCGCTGCGGACCACCGGCGAGGGCGGCCTCGAGGGCTTTGGCGAAGTCAGTCACGCCGGGGAGCCTATTCGGACCGTCGCCTCATCCGAACTGCATCAACTTCTCTATCTGCCAGGTGGAGAAGTTGATGCAGTTCGGCTAGCGGTGCCAGTCGACGGGGCCGGCGCGCAAGACGTGGGAGCCCAGGGGGCGGCCGAGGGCCTCTTGCGCGGCGCGCGAGGCCTCGACGAGCGCCGGCAGGTCGATCTCCGTCTCCACGCCCATCTCGCGCAGCATCGAGACCACGTCCTCGCTGGCGATGTTGCCGGTCGCGCCCGCCGGCACCGGGCAGCCGCCGAGCTCGCCGAAGCTCGACTCGAAGGAGTCGATGCCCTGCTCCAGCGCGGCCAGCACGTTGGCCAGTCCCTGGCCGCGAGTGTTGTGGAAGTGGGCGGTCAGCTCGACCTCGCCGAGGCGCTCCTGGGCGGCGACGAAGAACTCGCCGACCTGGCGCGGATTGGCCATCCCGGTCGTGTCGCCGAAGCCGACCTCGGCGCAGCCCGCGGCGGCGAGCCGCTCGGCGATCGCAAAGACGCGCTCCTCCGGCACCTCACCCTCGTAGGGACACCCGAACGAGGTCGAGATCACCCCCTCGCAGCGCAGCCCGGCCTCCCTTGCCGTCGCCAGCGTCCGCTCCAATCCTTCGAGCGACTCCTCGATCGAGCGGTTGACGTTCTTGCGGTTGTGCGTCTCCGAGGCGGAGACGAAGACGTTGATCTCGTCGAAGCGCTCGCGCAGCGCCAGCGCCCGCTCAAGCCCGCGCTCGTTGGGGATCAGGACCGAGAAGGCGACCCCGTCGCGGCGCTGAATCCCGGCCAGCACCTGCTCCGCATCAGCGAGCTGCGGGATCACCTCGGGCCGCACGAACGAGGTCACCTCGAGGCGCTTCAGGCCAGTCGCCGAGAGCAGGTCGACGAGGCGGATCTTCTCGGCCGTCGCGATCGTCTCCGGCTCGTTCTGGAAGCCATCGCGGGGTCCGACCTCGCGGATGCGGACGTTGCTGGGCAGCGGGCTCATCGAGAGCGAGGCTACGCGGTCGGTGGACCGGCCTGGCCGACCACACGCCGCTCGTGGGTGCCGACGCCGATCGTGCGCTCGCCTTCGGTCACCTCGACGTCGAAGCGAAGCTTGCGCCCTTCGACGACCTCGCGCAAGGTGGCGCGCGTCCGGCAGGTCGCCCCCTCGGCGGCCGCCGCGACGTGCTTGACACAAACCTCGAACCCAACCGTCGCCTGCCCCTCGGGCAAACGCTCGTAGGCCAGCATCGAGGCGCTGCCCTCCATCATCCCGATCATGCCCGGCGTCGAGAGCACGCCGGCGCCGATCGTGCCGCCAACGTCGGTGACCAGCGGCGGCGCAACCGTGAACTCATCGCTGCGCTCGATACCGGGGACGAGCGCCTGCTCGGTCTCAGTCATCAGACCATGCCCAGGCCGCCGCTGACGCCCAGGGTCTCACCGGTGATGTAGGTGGCATCGTCGGAAACCAGGAAGGCGGCGGCTGCGGCCACCTCGTCGGGCTGGCCGAGACGGCCAAGCTGGGTCGAAGCGCGCATCGTCTCGATCACCTTCTCGCCGATCTCACCGAACTCCTTGGCGCCCATCAGCAGCGGTGTCTCGATCGGGCCGGGGGCGACCGAGTTGGCGATGATCCCGTAGCGAGCGTTCTCGCGGGCGATCGCCTTCATGAAGGCGACGATGCCGCCCTTGGCGGCCGAGTAGACGGCCGAGCCCTTGGAGCCGACGCGGCCCGCCTCGGAGGAGATGCTGAGGATGCGGCCGTATTTGGCCTGCTGCATGCCGGGCAGCGCCGCGTGGGTGCAGTTGAGGACGCCGCCGAGGTTGATCGCGATCACGCGCTGCCACTGCTCGGGCGTCGTGTAGGTGAAGAAGCCGAACTCGTCGGTGCCGGCGTTGTTGACGAGGATGTCGAGCGTGCCCGTCGCCTCGATCGCGGCGTTGGCTGACTCCAGCGTGGTCACGTCGAGCTCCAGCGCATGGCCGGCGACCTCGCCGGCGACCCGCTCGGCGCCCTCGACGTCGATGTCGCCGACCCAGACCTCAGCGCCCTCGGCAGCGAGCCGGGCGGCGATCGCGGCGCCGATCCCGCTGGCGCCACCGGTCACCAGAGCCTTTCGTCCCTCCAGTCGCATCGGGCGTGAGCATAGACTGGCGCGGCCGTGGCAGACCTCCCCACCATCCCGATCGTCGGGGGCACCGGTGCCCTGGGCGCCGGCCTGGCTCTGCGCTGGGCCCAGGCAGGCGCGCCGATAGTGCTCGGCTCGCGCTCGGCTGAGCGAGCCGAGGAGGCGGCGGCGAAGCTGCGCGAGAAGGTGCCGGGCGCCCAGGTCGAGGGCCTGCTCAACGAGGACGCCGTCAAGCGTGGCGAGATCGTCTTCCTCACCGTCCCCTTCCGCAACCAGTCGGAGAACCTCAACAACCTGCGCGAGGCGCTGCAGCCGGGCCAGATCCTGGTCGACTGCACGGTGCCGCTCGCCGCCGCGGTCAGCGGCAAGGCGACTCGCTCGCTCGGCGTCTGGCAGGGCTCCGCGGCCCAGCAGGCACAGGAGATGGTGCCCGAGGGCGTCACCGTCGTCGCCGCCTTGCACACGATCGGCGCCCCCACCCTCGCCGACGGCGAGGCCGAGCTGGGCGAGGACATCCTCGTCTGTGGCGATCGCAAGGCCGACAAGGCGCGCGTCGCCCGGCTGATCGAGCTGATTCCCGGCCTGCGCGCGGTCAACGCCGGGCCGCTGGAGATGGCCCGGATCGTCGAGCAGCTGACCCCGCTGCTGATCTCGGTCAACGTCCGCTACAAGGCCCACACCGGCATCCAGCTGACCGGCCTCCCCGACGGCGACCACTGGGCGTAGGCATGCGGGTCGCCCTGCTCGCCGGCGGCACCGGTGGCGCCAAGCTCGCCGCCGGGATGCAGGAGGAGATCGGCGCCGACCTGGCGGTGATCGCCAACACCGGCGACGACATCGAGACGCTCGGCGTCCACGTCTCCCCCGACCCCGACCTCGTCACCTACTGGCTCAGCGGCGAAATCGACGAGGAGCGCGGCTGGGGACTGCGCGACGACAGCTTCACCGTCTTCGAGCGCCTCACCAAGCTCGGCGCGCCGAGCTGGTTCGGCCTCTCCGACCGCGACCTCGCCGCCTGCCTCTACCGGCGCCAGTTCCTCGACGAGGGCGGTCGGCTCAGCGACGCCCAGGCGCAGATCGCCCGCGGGCTCGGCGTCGAGGCGCGGGTGCTGCCGATGTGCGAGGCGCCGGTGCGCACCAAGGTGCACACGGCCGCCGGCACCCGCGCCCTGCAGGAGTACCTGATCGTCGATCGCGGCGAGCCCGAGGTGCAGGGGGTCGAGCTGGAGGGGATCGAGGCGGCCGAGCCGAGCAAGGAGGTGCTCGAGGCGCTGCGCAGCGCCGAGGCGATCGTGATCGGGCCCTCCAACCCGGTGATCAGCATCGGCCCGATCCTCGCCGTGCCGGGGATGACCGAGGCGATCGCCGCCTCCCACGCTCCCGTCCTCGCCGTCAGCCCCTTCGTCGCCGGCAAGGTGGTCAAGGGCCCGACCGAGCGCTTCATGCAGGCCCTCGGACGCCCCTCGACCGCGGCTGGCGTCGCCTCGCTCTACAGCGGCCTGATCGACGCGATGATCGTCGACGAGGGCGACCCCGACCCGCCGCCGGCGGAGATCCCGACGCTCGCCACCGCGACCCTGATGGACGGCGCCGCCGGCCGGGCACGCCTGGCCCGCATCGTCCTCGACTACGCCACTAACCTCGTCGAAGGTGACTGAATCCCCCCTCCGCGCAGCTTGAAGGCGACCGCCGTCCTGCCGGTCAAGCGCTTCGCGGCCGCCAAGCAGCGGCTCGCCCCCGGCATCGGCGCCACCCATCGCGCCGAACTGGCAGCGGCGATGCTGGAGGACGTTCTGGAGGCGATCGGGGCGGCGCGCTCGATCGAGCGCACGGTCGTCGTGACCGGCGAGCCGCGAGCGATCGAGCTGGCGACGGCGAGTGGCGCCGAGCTGGTTCCCGACCCCGACGTCGGCGGCCACCCGGGCGCAGCCCTCGCCGGGATCGCCCGCGCGCAAGAGCTAGGCGCCGAGCGGGTCGTGCTGCTCCCCATCGACTGCCCGCTACTCGCCCCGCGTGAGCTCGAGCGCCTGCTCGCCGGGATGCCCGAACGCTACGTCGCGATCGTCCCCGACCGGCACGGAACCGGCACCAACGCGCTCGCCCTCGCGCCCCCCGACGCGATCGAGCCCTCCTTCGGCGAGGGCAGCTGCGCCCGCCACGTCGCGGCTGCCCGCGCGGCCGGCGTCCCCTTCGGCGTCGAGGAGCTGCCCTCGCTGGCCCTCGACCTCGACACGCCGGCCGACATCGTCGCCTTGACGATGGCGCTGGAGAGGGACCGTGGGCGCGCGAAGCGAACCGCGAAGGCGCTGGGCATATGAGCGCGCAACTCACCGCCTTCGGCATCGAGGGCCTGCCGGAGATAGAGGTGGGCGCGAACCTCGGCGCGCTGATCGCCAAGCGGGCGCAATTCGAGGCGGGCGACGTCGTCGTGATCGCCCAGAAGGTCGTCTCGAAGGCCGAGGGACAGGTTCGACGCCTCTCGTCCGTCATTCCCGGCAGCGAGGCTCGCCGGCTCGCGGCGCTACTGGGCAAGGAGCCAGCCCTAGTCGAGCTGATCCTCGAAGAGAGCACGGAAGTGCTGCGAGCCGAGCGAGGCGTGCTGATCACCGAGACGCGCCACGGCTTCATCTGCGCCAACGCCGGCATCGACACCTCCAACCTGCCCGAGGACGGCACCGTCTGCCTGCTCCCCGCCGACCCCGACGCCTCCGCCCGTCGCATCCGCGGCGAACTTCCCGTCGCGCCCGTGGGCATCGTGATCGCCGACAGCTTCGGCCGGGCATGGCGCCTCGGCCAGGCCGAGGTGGCAATCGGCTGCGCCGGCCTCGCTCCGCTGGACGACTGGCGTGGCAGGCACGATGCCCACGGCCGCGAGCTGGAAGCAACCTTGATCGCCATAGCCGACGAGGCCGCAGCAGCAGCCGACCTCATCCGCAGCAAGGACAGCCGCATCCCCGCCGTCGTCCTCCGCGGCCTCGACCGTTTCGTCACCGACGACGACGGCCCCGGCGCCCAGGCACTCCGTCGCCCACCAGCCGAGGACCTCTTCCGCTGAAATCGGGTCGATCCCGGCAGGGGTGAAACGTCTTGTACTTTTTCGCGGCCGCTCGCCCGGGCGACAGCAATCCAGCGATCCACGAAAAAGTTAAGTGAAACCCCTGTCGGGATCGACCCGCAACACAGCGGCACCACGCAGGCCGCCACCGCGGATCGCATCGAGAGCCTCGTTCGCCTGTCCCAGCGAGAAGACCTCAACCTCAGTGCGAACCGGCACCCGCGGCGCCAACGCCATGAACTCCTCGCCGTCCCGCCGAGTCAGGTTGGCGACCGAGCCGAGCGTGCGCTCACCCCAGAGCTGCTCGTAGGGAAAGGACGGGATGTCGCTCATGTGGATGCCGGCGCTGATGATCCGCGCGCCCTTGGCGCTGACGCGCAGCGCCGCCGTCATCAGCGAGCCGATCGGCGCGAAGACGATCGCGCCGTCGAGCTCCTCCGGCGGCGCGTCCTCCGAGGACCCCGCCCACTCGGCCCCGAGCTCGCGCGCGAACGCCTGCCCCTCCTCGTCGCCCGCCCGCGTGAAGGCGAAGACCCGCCTGCCCTGGTGGACGGCGACCTGGCAGAGGATGTGAGCCGAGGCGCCGAAGCCGTAGAGGCCGATCCGCTCGGCGTCGCCAACCAATCGCAACGCTCGGTAGCCGATCAACCCAGCGCAGAGCAGTGGCGCCGCCTGCTCGTCGGGGTAGCTCTCTGGAATCGAGAAGCAATAGCGCTCGTCGGCGACGGCCAGCTCGGCGTAGCCGCCGTCGACGTCGTAGCCGGTGAAGCGAGCGCGGTCGCAGAGGTTCTCGCGGCCGCTGCGGCAGTAGCGGCACTCGCCGCAGGCCCAGCCCAGCCACGGCACACCAACCCGCTGCCCGAGCGCGAAGCGCTCCGCCTCCTGCCCGGCCTCGATCACTGTGGCGACGATCTGGTGACCGGGCACGAGCGGCAACTTCGGCCTCTCAAGGTCGCCGTCGACGATGTGCAGGTCGGTGCGGCAGACGCCGCAGGCCGAGACCGAGAGCAGCACCTGCCCCGGGCCGGGCCGTGGATCGGGCAGCTCAACCGGGAGCAATGGCTGGCGCTGGCGCTCCAGGACCATCGCCCGCATGGCTAGGGCCGGACCGACTCCAGGGTGTCGCCGAGCTTCGCGGCATCGAGGTGGATCTCGGAGTCGCCCTGGACGCGATCGCCGTCGCGGAAGAGACCGACCTCGATCTGCGCGTAGCTGCTGCCGGGGGCGATCAGGCTGACCGCGTCGCGAGCGTCAACCAGCTGCCCGTCGAGGTAGACCTCGTAGAAGCCTTCCCCCTGGCTGGAGGCCTTGAAGCGGACCGCCACGTCGTGCCAGACCCGCTCCGGGACAGCGACCAGGAAGCGATCGCCACCCACCGCCTCACCGCTTGACCAGAGGCCACGCTGGCTGGCCTCCCAGGGATAGCCGGGAAGGTCCCAGAGCTGCAGGCCGAAGGCCGGCGAATCGCTGGCGTCGCTCTGCAGCCGCATGATCAAGTTGTCGGCGCCGGGAACCCCGTAGACCATCGTCTCGATGTAGAAGGAGAAGGCGAAGGCATATTCGTCGCCCTCGCGAATCTGCACGGCGCCGGCGCCGCTGCTCCCCCCGTCGCCGCCGAGGATCAGCTGCGAGCTCGACTGATCGTCACTAAGCCGGATCACGCTGGCCTTCTCGCCATCGCGAACGATGCCGGGCTCGACCGTCGGGTCGACGTCGTCGATCGCCGAGGTACTCCAGCCCTGCAGGCCGTTCTCGAAGTTGGCGACGAGGTGCGGCGCGGCAACCGGCGCGGGCTGCGGCGCTGTCGCGACCGGTTGCGTCGCGGGCGGAGCGACGGCCGGACCAGGCGTGGGCGCCGACGGCGGGGGCGGCTGCGGTGAGGGTCGCGGACCAGCTACCGCGACCTGGACCGCGACACCCTGGGAGACACCCACCGCAGAGACGATCTTTGGCCTGGCGGCGGGAGCCGACTTGGCCACGAGAGTCGAGCGGCCGACGCTCGGGGCACTGACGCCAGCGGCGTGGCGCGGTTGCGGCGGCCGCGCCGCCACCATCGCGTCACCGAGCCCGGACTCATGTCCGGGCGAGACTCTCAGGCCCGGAACGACCGAGTTGCTCGCCCATGGCCACAAGTTGACGAGCACAACGCCTCCGAGCACTAGAAACAGCAGGCCGAGCAGGGAGAAGTGTGCAATCCCCGGAAACCCTCCCCTTACAGCTGACGAGCGCGAAGCGATAGGCCAACGATAGCGCTCGTTCGGAAAGTCTCAAGCTCGCTTAGTAAGTCTCAACAATCTCGTAGAGCGTCGTGCGCTGAGCGGGCTCGCGACCGCCTGCCCTAGCCGCCTCGATCAGCTGCTCGGGCTCCAGCCTGACGCCGTGCTGGGAGCCGGCCATACGCGAGATGTTCTCCTCCATCAGCGTGCCACCGAGGTCGTTGACGCCCCAGCGCAGCGCCTCGGTGGCGGCGCCGAGGCCCATCTTCACCCAACTCGCCTGCAGGTTGGGGATCGTCTTGCCGAGCGCCAGCCGGAAGGCGGCGGTGTGCTTGAGGTTCTCGTCGGCTGAGATCTCCTCGATCCCGTGGGTGCGGCCGAGCATCGTGTTGAAGGGGATGAAGCTGAGCGGGACGAACTCGGTGATGCCGCCGGTGCGCTCCTGCAGGGCGCGGATCACCCGCATGTGGCGGGCCAGCTCACGCGGCTCCTCGATGTGGCCGAACATCACCGTCGAGGTCGAGCGCAGGCCGGCGCGATGCGAGGCCTCGATGATCTCGACCCAGCGGTCGGCCGGCAGCTTGTTCGGCGAGATCCGCTGGCGGACCCCGTCGTCGAGCACCTCGGCGGCAGTCCCCGGCGTCGAGCCCAGCCCGCACTCGATCAGGTACTCGAAGACCTCGTCGGGCCCCTTCCCCGAGCCCTCGCACATGTAGTGGACCTCCATCGGCGAGTAGGCGTGGAGGTGCAGCTGCGGCGCCACCTGCTTGGCCAGCTTCAGCCACTTGCCGTACTCCTCGAGGGTCAGATCGGGATGGATCCCGCCTTGCATGCAGAGCTCCGTCGCCCCGAAGTCCACCGCATCTTCGATCCGCGCAGCGAAGTCCTCCTCGGACACCTCATAGGCATCCGGCGAGCGCTTGCCCTGCCCGAACCCGCAGAAGGCGCAACCGACCACGCAGATGTTGGTGAAGTTGATGTTCCGATTGACGACGAAGGTGACCCTGTCCCCCGCAAGCTCCTGCCGAAGCTCATCCGCCGCGACCCGCATCTCCTCGATCACCTCAGGCCGCGTCTCGGCAAACAGCGCCGTCAGCTCATCCTCGGTCAGCTCCTTGCCCTCGCGACCTTTCGCAATCGCTTCTGGGGCAAGGCCCCCATCGATCGACTCTTCACTGCGTCTTCCCGACCCTCGCCTCGGGATGAAGCTCCAGTACTTCAGCTTGATCACGTCGAGGACCCCCTGCTCCATCCACTCAGAGTCCATGTACTGCGGGTAGACACAGAGCCGCTCGGTTAGCGCAAACCCCTTCGGCGCCATCTCCTTCCGCACCTCATGCGGGCTCGGAAACGCATGCTCAGGGGAAATGTGATCCCCATTCGCCGATAGCCCACCAAGATCGGTCGCCCCCGCCTCGACCAGCTCACCCCAGGCATCAGACAAATTTGGCGGCACCTGGATCCCCACGTCAGGCATCAACCGCTTGCACTCCTGGATAAGCCGCTTGATGTCCTCAACCGAGACGGGCGTCGCCCAGGCCGGGACGGACGGCGAGGGGTCCTCCAGCCGGAGGCTCTGCGATGACCCTTCGAATCGCCCACCCGGATCTGCTGCGCGACGGCCTCCGGTGGAGGACCCCTCGCCGTCCGTCCAGCGCTCCCGCGCCGCTTCGTCGGCGATATCGGCAACTTCAGCGCCGTAGTACTTCGGGTGCGGCACGAAGTTCTGCAGGATCACCTCCTGGAGATGCCCGTATCGGCCGTGCACCTCGGCCAACGCTTCAAGCGAAGCGACCTGCTCCTGCTCGGTCTCGCCGATGCCAACGAGGATGCCGCTGGTGAAGGGAATCTTCAGCTCGCCCGCCGCCTCGATCGTCGCCAACCGCTGCGCGGGGTGCTTGGTGGGCGAACCAGCGTGCACCGTCTCCATCAGCCGCTCCGAGACCGACTCCAGCATCAGGCCCTGCGATGCGGTCACCTCGCGCAGCCGGGCCAGGTCCTCGCGGTCCAAGACGCCGATGTTCGTATGCGGCAGCATGCCGCGCTCGAGAGCTCGTTCGCAGCTCCAAACGACGTAAGAAGTGAAGTCCTCGTGCCCCCACTCGGCCAGCTTGGCGGCGACGACGGGGTTGACCTCGGGCCGCTCGCCGGTGAGGACGAGAAGCTCCTTGGCGTTGCGTTTCAATGCCTCGTCGAGAAGCTTCTCAACCTCGGCAGGGGCGCGGATATGCGCCTGGTGGGTCGCAAAAGCGCAGTACTTGCAGTAGCACTGGCAGGTGCGCGAGAGGGAGAGGGTGTAGTTCCTCGAGAAGGTGACCCGGCGCACCGAAGGGACGCTACCGCACGCGCTGCCTAGGCCCAGCGCGTGCGGTTGAAGTAATCCCTAAGAAGCGGCAGCCGAGCTGGGCTTGACCCGCTCGGGCGACTCGGTGGGCGGCTTGCCGCCCGGCTCGAGCACGAACTTGAAGACGGCTGCGGCAAGCAGCGAGCCGACGATCGGGCCGACCAGATACGGCCAGACACCGCCCCACTCGTTGCCGACCAGGGCCGGGCCGAACCAGCGGGCCGGGTTATAGGAGCCGCCGGTCAGCGGACCGCCGACCATGACGATGAAGCCAAGCGTGGTGCCGATCGCCAGCGGCGCCCAGTCCTTGACGCTCTTTTTCGAGTAGACCGCGGCGAGGATCACCAGGACGAGGCAGAAGACGCCGATCGCCTCGATGATCGAGCCACGGAAGTCGCTGCCGAGAATCGGGCTCACGGTCGCAGCGCCGTAGTGCGTCGCTCGACCCTCGTCGAGGAGCAGGCCCTTGCAGAGCAGGGCGCCGAGCACGCCGCCCGAGAGCTGGGCGAGCATGTAGATCAGCGCGTCGACCGACGAGATTCGTTTGATCGCCCAAGCAGCCAGCGTTACCGCCGGGTTGAAGTGCCCGCCGCTGACCACGCCAAACATGACGATCAGGCCGAAGAGCAGGAAGGCGTGGGCGAGGCCTATGACGGAGAAGTCCGTGCCGAAGCTCGCCTGTTCGCCGGTGGAAAGGAAAAGCACCACGACGCTGGTGATGAAGAACACCAGCAAGAAGGTGCCGATCAGCTCAGCAAGATATGCCGCAAGTCCTCGTTCCTCCTGCACTCTGTCTCCTCCTAGGTCCCTAAATCGTTCGACTGGCCGGCGCCAGTCTACTCATATGGAGCGAATCATTTAGGTTCCCGGGCCTGATGAAGTGGGTTGTCGCGCTGCTGGCGGCCGCCTCGCTGTTCGCCGGCGCTGCCGGCTGCGGCGGGAGCGGCGCTGAACCGGGCGCGCCGAAAGGCGTGGCGCTGGTGCTCGACTTCACGCCCAACGCGGTCCATTCCGGCCTCTACGCCGCTCGGCGCGAGGGCTACTACGACGACGCCGGCATCGACCTGACGATTCGCCAGCCCGGCGAAACAAGCGACGCGCCGAAGCTGCTCGAGGCGGGCCGCGTCGACTTCGCGATCCTCGACATCCACGACCTCGGCATCGCCCGCGAGCGGGGCCTCGACCTGGTCGGCACGATGCCGCTGGTGCAGCGCCCGCTCGCCGCGGTCATCGCCCGTACCGCCAGCGGGGTGCGCCGTCCCCGCGACCTCCAGGGCCACAGCGTGGGAGTGACCGGCCTGCCCTCCGACGAAGCGGTGGTCGACTCCGAGGTCAGCGCCGACGGCGGCGACCCGGCCGACGTGAGGCGCGTGACGATCGGCTTCAACGCGATCTCCTCGCTGGCCGCCGGCAAGGTCGATGCCGCGACCGGCTTCTGGAACGCCGAGGCGGTGGAGCTGCGGCGCCAGGGGGTCCCGATCGAGGTCTTCAAGGTCAACCGCTACGGCGCCCCGCCCTATCCCGAGCTGGTCCTGGTCGCGACGCGACAGACGATCGAGCGCGAACCGGACCTCGTCCGCTCGCTCCTCGCCGCCACGACCCGCGGCTACGCGCTAACCGCGAAGGATCCACAGCGCGCCCTCGACGACCTGCTCGCCGAAGTCCCCAGCCTCGACCGGGCCGATCAGCAGGCCCAGCTCGAGGCCCTCCTCCCAGACCTCCGCCCCGCTCCGTTCGATCCCGCCGTGCTGCGCGCCTGGGCCGCATGGGACCTCGACCACGGGCTTCTCCAGCGCCCCCTCGATGTACCGGCAACGTTCGAGCTAGGCTTGCAGCCGTGAGCTTGGCCGACGACTTCCAGCAGGTGCTCGACTCGATGCCGCCGGACTGGACCGATCTGGAGCTCGACCTGCGCATCGACGACGAGAGCAAGTACGTCGATACCGCCGTCGCGGTGAGCCAGATCAACGCCCAGCCCTACTCGCAGGCCGACTGGGACTGGCGCCTGCTCGTCGCCCACAATTTCGGCCACGCCGCCGCCCCGCAGACGGTCAAGGGCGTGCTGGCGAAGCTCGACGCCGACGGCATCACCGGCGAGATGGTCGTCCGCGAGGTCCGCGAGGGCCGCGCCGAGGTCGTGCAGATGTGGGGCCGTCCCGAGAGCGTTCGCGAGGAGTTCCGCGAACGCCGCTCGCTGTAGTGGCGAAGATCGCCGCCATCGTCAGCGACCTGATGCTGGCCAGCCGAGTGCAGGAGGGCCTCCGCGCCGCCGGCCACGAGGTCTCCGTCACCCCCGCCCTGCCCGATCCCCTGCAGGCCGACGCCATCGTCTGCGACCTGGACGGCGCCGACATCGACGCGGTTGCAGCCGCCCCGCTCCCAACCCTCGGCTTCTACTCCCACGTCGACGTAGACACCAAGCAAAGAGCCGAAACAGCCGGCATCGACTTGGTCGTTCCTCGCTCCCGCATGTCCCGCGAACTCCCCCAGCTCATAGAGAGCTTGCTCACCTCCCGAGACTGACCGTCCCTGCGAGGGAGCGGCCGGGGGTCATGGCCGGGGGCGGCGGTCTCTTTTTCGCCTAGCTCCTCAGCGAGCGAGACGACGCGCCCAGCGAAAAAGGCAGCCCCCGGACAGGACCCCCGGCCGCTCCCATCCCGCCTGCGATCAACCGAAGAACAGCTGTTGGAGCAGGAAGACGTTGAGGGCGATGATCATCGCCGCCAGCGTCCCCGCAAACCCGCTCAGCCAGCGCGGGTTGACCAGCTCGCCCATCACATCCTTCTTGGCGGCGATGATCAGCAGCGGCACCAGCGCGAAGGGGATGCCGAAGGAGAGGACGACCTGGCTGCCGACGAGAGCGTCGGTGGGGTCGATGCCGAGGGCGAGCACGAGCAGCGCCGGCGCCAGGGTGACGGCGCGACGGATGAAGATCGGGATGCGGCGGCGGATGAAGCCCTGCATCACCACCTGTCCGGCCATCGTCCCCACCGAAGAGGAGGCGAAGCCCGAGGCGAGCAGGGCGATGCCGAAGACGGTCGCCGCGTTGACCGAGACCAGCGACCTGAGGCCCTCGTAGGCGCCGTCGATCGAGTCGATCTCGGAGAGTCCGCTGCCGTGGAAGAGGGCGGCCGCGACGACCATCATCGAGAGGTTGACGACCCCCGCCAGCGACATCGCGATCACCACATCGACCTTCTCGAAGCGGAGGATGCGCCGCCGCTCCTCAGTGTCGCGGCCGACTATCCGCCGCTGGGTCAGCGCCGAGTGCAGGTAGACGACGTGCGGCATCACCGTCGCGCCGATGATCCCGGTGGCGAGCAGGATGCTCTCGGTCCCTGCGAAGCCGGGCACGAAGAGGTGGCGAGCGACTTCGCCGCCGTCGGGATTGGCGTGGAATAGCTCGAAGACGAAGGAGGCGACGACGACGCCGACCAGCGCCGTGATCACCGCCTCGAGCCGCCGGAAGCCGCGCAGCTGCAGGGCGAGGATCGCGAAGGCGCCGGCGCCGGCGATCAGCCCGGCCGGGAAGAGCGGGATGCCGAAGAGCAGGTTGAGGCCGAGGGCGGCGCCGACGACCTCGGCGATGTCGGTCGCCATCGCCACCACCTCGGCCTGCAGCCAGAGGCCGATCGAGGTGCGGCGCGAGAAGGTCTCACGGCAGAGCTCGGCGAGGTTCTTGCCGGTCGCGATCCCCAGCTTCGCCGACTGGGTCTGCACGACCATCGCGATCAGGTTGGCGGCGAGGATCACCCAGAGCAGCAGGTAGCCGAACTTGGCGCCGCCGGCGATGTTGGTGGCGAAGTTGCCGGGGTCGATGTAGGCGACGGCGGCGACGAAGGCCGGGCCGAGGAAGGGCCAGAGGCGCGCAAAGCCACGGGCGTGGCCGTCCAGCGAGCGGCGTGCAGCACGGGCGACCGCAGCCTCGCCGGGAAGAACGTCCTCGACCGTCGCCTCGGAGACCGGGGGCGGCGGCGATCTCCTCACCGCTCGCTGCCCTCCTCGACGGGCGGGAGAAGGTCGGGGCCGGGGATCGGCGTGCCGTGCGGGTCGTGGCTCGGCTCGCCCAGCTTGGCGGCGATCAGCAGCTCCAGCTCCTCGGAGATGTAGTGCTCGAGCACCTCGGCCTCCTCGTGGACGCGGTCGTCGGGCATGCCCAGCGCCTCGGAGAGGTAGGCCTCGATCAGGCGGTGATGGCGGATCACCTCAAGCGCCACCTTCTCCCCGGCCGGGCGTCAGGGTGACGCCCTTGTAGGGCAGGTAGTCGACCAGGCCGAGGTCGTCGAGCCGCTTCAGCATCGAGGTCGCGGTCGCCGGCGCCACCCCGAGGCGCTCGGCCAGCTCGCCGTTGGCGACCGGCCCGGCGCGCTTGCTCGAGAGCGCGTAGATCGCCTTCGCGTAGTCCTCGATCGCCTCGCTGCCCAGGCGTGCGTCGCGGGGTGCCGCCTGCGCTCGCCATCAGACCGAGACCAGGAGGCCGGTGACGTAGAGAAGGGCGATGCCGGCGAGCATGCCCGACGACCGAGAGCGGATTGAGCAGGCGCCCGTCGCCGTCACGCATCGCCGGGGCGATCTGCACGATGACCTGGACGATCGCGCCGACGCCGACGCCGAAGAGCAGCGCCGCGAGGCTGGGGTTGAAGGCGGCGGCGCCGATCCAGGCGCCGAGCACCGCCGGCGCCCCGGCGATCAGCCCGAAGACGACGAGATGGCGGAGGCGCACCCTGCCGCTCGCCCCGGCGCCGTCGCGCAGCGGCGCGACGATCGCCAGGCCCTCGGTGGTGTTGTGGATCGCGAAGCCGACGACCAGGAAGGCGCCGAGGGCAAGCGCCCCGGTCGCGTAGGAGGAGCCGATCGCCAGGCCCTCGCCGAGGTTGTGCAGGCCGATCCCGATCGAGACCAGCAGCGCCATGTAGAGGCCGCCCTTGACGGCGGCGCCAGCGTCGCCCCGGGCGCGATCGCGACGGCCGGAGAGGTACGCGTCGATGCCGGCCAGGACCAGGTAGGCGACCAGCGCCCCGGCGAAGACCAGCGCCGAGCCGCCGAAGGCGCCCGGCGCCTCGGCGGCGATCTCGAGGCCCTCCAGCCCGGCGTCGATCGCCAGCAGGGCGAGCAGGCCGACCGTGAAGGCGATCAGGGCGCCGATCCAGCGGGCGTCGATGCGTCGCACGAAGGGCAGCCAGAGCATGCCGAGGCTGACCGGGATGACGCCGACGTAGATGCCCAGCAGCGCCATCAGGCCGAAGAAGCTGAGGTCGGCCTCGGGAGTTTCGGTGGCGACCGGGATCGCGGCGTCGATCGTGCCGCCGGTGGAGGTGAGGACGAAGATCTCGTAGGCCTCGCCTTCGATCCAGGGATAGGCGACCTTCAGCGTGGTCGAGCCGAGCCGGCCGATCTCCTGCCCGTCCGTCGTCGTGAAGGGCGCGTAGGCGTCGTTGACCGCGACCTGGGCGACTTCGACCGGGTCGGGCCCGTCGTTGCGCAGGGTCAGCTCGATCTCGCCGGGCCGCAGCACGGTGCGCTCGACCGCGACCTCCTCGACCGGCGGCCCGGTCCGCTCGCCCAGCCCGGGACCGCCGAGCAGGGCGAAGGCGCCGATCGCCGCCGCGATCAGGGCCAGCGGCAGGAGCCCCAGCAGCCAGGCCGGCAGACGTCCGCCGTGGAGTCGCTCGGCCTGTGTCCCGGCCTCCATCAGGCCTTCCCCCCGGCGCCGCCCCAGGGCAGCTCGCAGTAGGCGGCCGCAGCGGCGGCGGCGCTGAGCCGCGACGGATCGCCGACCCGGAAGAAGCCGGACCAGCCGAGCTCGGCGAACTCGCTGACGTGGCCGTGGAACATGTAGTCGCCGTCGAAGGGGAACTTCATCTCGACGATCCCCCGCTGTCCCTGGCCCTGGATCACGGTGTCGGTGAACTCGCTCGGCTCCAGCGAGGTCCCGGTCGGGTAGTACTGGAAGAAGTTGGCGTGGACGTGGAAGGAGTTGATCGGGTCGAACTCGAGCACGTTGACCAGGTAGACGCGCAGCAGCTCGTCGCGGCGCGACGCGGATCGGCTCGTTGACGTAGTGGAAGCCGACCGTGTTGACCGCGTAGACCTCGTTGGCGAGGTCGAAGTTGGTGTCGAAGCCGTTCATCACCATCACCATCTCGTCGGCTTCCGGGCGACCCTGCTTGGGATCGATGATGAAGGCGCCGTAGAGGCCGCGGGCGATGTGGCTGGCCAGCGGCGAGACGTGGCAGTGGTAGAGGTGCACGCCGAACGGCTCGGCGTCGAATTCGTAGGTGAAGTCCTCGCCTGGGGCGATCGCGCCGCCGCCGCGGTTTTCGCCGATCCCCGGCATGCCGTCCATCAGCGCCGTGTGGATGCCGTGGAAGTGGATCGTGTGGGGGTGCTCGGAGGCGTTGACGAGGCGGATCCGCAGCCGCTCGCCCTCGCGGGCCCGCAGGGTCGGACCGGGGACGCGGCCGTTGTAGGTCCAGGCCTCGTACTTGACCCCCGGGGCGACTTCGATCTCGCGGTCCTGGGCGACGATCGTCCACTCGCGCACGACGCGTCCGCTGGCCAGGCGCCGGGTCTTGCCGTAGTCGAAGTCGCGCAGCAGCTCGGTCGGGTCGAAGCCGTTGGCGCGGTGGTCGACCGTGCGCGCCTGGCGCGAAGCCGGCGTGGGTGAAGTCGCCGTGCCCGGCGTGCCCGGTCATCGCCCCCGCTCCAGGCGGACCGCCGATTGTCGCGTGGCAACAGGCCGTGGATGACCGGCAGGCTGGCGCCCGCCGCCAGCGCGCCGCCCAGCATCTTGCGTCTGCTCAACTTCGAGCTCATCTCGCCCCTCTGACTCGCACAGATTTAGACACGTCTAAAAGATTTTGGCACATCTAAAAGCGGGAGCCGGCGCTTCCTAGGATCGAAGGGATGGCCGAAGCGGTGACAGTCGAGCTCGACGCCCAGTACAGGCAGCTGCGCGAAGAGTGCGGGTTGCTCGATCGGTCTTCGCGGGGCAAGCTGCTCGCTGACCGGATCGGAGGCGGCCGAGTACCTGCAGGGGCAGCTGACCAACGACATCGAGGCGCTCGAGCCCGGCGACGGCTGCTACGCGGCGCTGCTCGACCGCAAGGGCCACATGCAGGCCGACATGCGGGTGCTGCGGCCCAACGAGGACGAGATCTGGATCGACACCGAGGCCGAGGCGCTGGAGGCGACGCGGCGCCACCTCGAGATGTACAAGATCGGCCGCGAGGTCGAGATCGAGGACGTCACGGCGACGCGGGCGATCCTCTCCCTGATCGGCCCGCGCAGCGCCGATCTCGCCGGCGCCCCCCCGCTCCCCGAGCACGCCTGCGAGCCGGTCAGCGTCAGCGCGTCGAGTGCGTCGCGGTCGGGACCAGCCTCGGCATCGACCTGATCGCCGCGGTCGAGGATGCCGAGCGGCTGCGCGACGACGCTGCTCGAGGCCGGCGCTCGCGAGGTCAGCGCCGCGGCGGTCGAGATCCTCCGCATCGAGGCGGGCACGCCGCGCTTCGGCGCCGAGATGGACAGCGGCACGATGCCCGCCGAGGCGGGCATCGTCGAGGCCGCGGTCAACTTCGAGAAGGGCTGCTACATCGGCCAGGAGACCGTCGCCCGGCTGCACTACCGCGGCAAGCCCAACCGGCACCTGCGCGGCCTGCGGCTCAGCGCCCCGGTTGCCCCGGGGGCGGCGCTGAATCTCGGCGAGAAGGAGGTCGGCAGGCTGGGCGGAAGCAGCGTCTCGCCGGTTCACGGCCCGATCGGACTGGCGATCCTGCGCCGCGAGGCAGAGCCCGGCGCCGAGCTTGCCGTAGGTGAAGATGGCGTTACGGCTCGCGTAGTCGACTTGCCCTTCGGCTAGATTCCGCCCCGATGGGTCGTGGGAGAGGCAGAGCGGTCGCGACGGGCTGCGTCCTTGGCGCGCTGGCGCTGATGACGGCCGGCTGCGGCGCCGAGGAAAACGCCAACGAACCGCGGCCGCAGCCACCGACCCGGGTCAGCGTCTCGATCACCCCGCGGACGATCACGCTGCAGCCGCCGCGAATCGCGATCGGTCCCGAACCGACCCAGCAGATCCCACAGAACCAGCACGCCGGGCAACCGCGGGTCGACAGCGACGCTCCGCTCGACGGTCGTCTTCGTCACCGCCAACCTGACCGACTTCGACTCGAAGCTGGAGATCCGCGGTCCCAAGGACGCCACCTCTGGCCCGCTCGTCGCCAACGGCAACGGCTCGCTGCTGACCTCGCTGCCGATCGGCGTCTACCGGGTCAGCGCCGCCGACATCCCCGGCGCCAAGCCGGTCCGCTTCACGATCGGCTCGTACCGCACCTCGTCGCAGAACGACCTGCTGCTGCCGTAAAGAGCGGGCTTTTCGCCGCCCCGCTCCGTCTGCCCCACTCGTCACCATCGGTCGGGTGACCATCGTTCTCGCCATTGCCGTGCTCGCGCTAGCCGCGGCACTCGTCTACTTCGTCTCCCGCCGCCCCGAGGAGCAACCTCCGCTCGACCACGGCCCGGCGATCCAGGAGGCGATGGAGCGAGCGAGCGCCCAGTGGCAGCGGATGAACGACGAAGCGCGCAAGGTTGACGCCCAGACCGCCGAGGCGACTCTCGACAAGCGCCAGGCGGAAATCAAGGCGCTGGCGGAGAGGATCGCCGCGGGCCAGGAGAAAATCGAGGCGGAGGTGCGCAAGCGCGGCGAAGGCGACCTGCAGACGCGCACCCTGCTCGAGCAGATGGGCCAGACGATCGGCAGCCTCAATACCGAGACGGCCGGCCTCAAGAAGGCCTTGCGACAACCGCAGACGCGGGGGCAGTGGGGCGAGCTTCAGCTGCGCCGCTGCATCGAGATCGCCGGCATGACCGAGCACGTCGACTTCGAGATGCAGGAGACCCTGCACACCGAAGACGGCCGGCTGCGGCCCGACGCCCGCTTCCTGCTGCCCGAAGGGCGCAGCTTCGTCGCCGACTCGAAGGTGCCGCTCGACGCCTTCCTCGACGCCCAAGAGGCGGAGGTCGAAAGCGAGCGCCGCACTCATCTCGAGCGCCACGCGCGGCAGGCACGCGAGCACGTCCGCGCGCTCAGCTCAAAGGATTACCAAGGGCAGTTCAGGGCCGGTGAGACGCCGGACCTGGTGATCTGCTTCATCCCCAACGAGCCGGCGCTGCACGCCGCCTTCACGGCCGATCCCGAGCTTTTCGACTACGCGCTGAAACTCAACGTCCTGCTGGTCAGCCCGACCTCGCTGATCGGCCTGCTGCGGACGATGGAGCTCGGCTGGCGCCAGGAGCGGATGGTCGCCGAGGCAGCCGAGATAGCCGACGCCGCCGGCACCATGCACGCTCGCTTCTCGAAGTTCCTCAGCGACTTCGACAAGGTCGGCCGGGGCCTGACCTCGGCCGCCAACGCCTACGATTCCGCGGTTGGCTCGATGGAGCGTCGCCTGCTGCCGCAGCTACGCAAGGTCGAGTCGCTCGGCGTCACCCCGAGCAAAGCGATCGAGCCCCCGGAACCGGTTGAGATCACGGTGCGCGAGATCACCGCGCCCGAGCTTCGCGAGGCCGACACCCCCGTGCTTGACTAGGATTCGCCGCCCGTTCCCGAACCGCGGAGGATCACAGTTGGCCGTTGACACGAGCGCAATCGCGAAACTGGATGTCGAGCCCGGCGAGTTGCCGAAGACGATGGCCGCCTGGGTGATCCGCGAGGAGCGCCAGGGCGAGCCGACCGAGGCCTTCCAGCTCGAGCAGATCGAGGTTCCCGAGCCCGGCGCCTTCGAGGTGATCGTCCGCGTCATGGCGGCGGGAGTGAACTTCAACAACGTCTGGGCGGCGCTCGGCAAGCCGGTCTCGGTCTTCCCTTACGGCGACCACCCCGAGTACGGGCACCACATCGGCGGCTCCGACGCTTCGGGGATCGTCTGGAAGGTCGGCGAGGGCGTCACTCGCTGGAAGCCCGGCGACGAGGTCGTCGTCCACTGCAACCAGGCCTCCTACGAGGACGTCGAGGTACACGGGCTCGACCCGCTGGCGGCGCCAAGCCAAAAGATCTGGGGCTACGAGACCACCTGGGGTTCCTTCGCCCAGTTCACCAAGGTGCAGGCCCAGCAGCTCCTCCCCCGCCCCCAGAACATGAGCTGGGCCGAGGCCTCCTCCTACGGGCTGACCTACTTCACCGCCTACCGGATGCTGATCGACCAGTGCAAGCTGCAGGCCGGCCACAACGTCTTGATCTGGGGCGCCGCCGGCGGCCTCGGCGTCTTCGCCACCCAGCTCTGCAAGGCGGCGGGAGCCAACGCGGTCGGCGTCGTCTCCTCAGACGAGAAGGGCGAGCTGGTCAAGCAACTCGGCGCCGTGGACTACATCAACCGCAACGAGTTCGGCGCGATGATGCGGACCCCCGAGAACCTCGCCGATCCCGCCAAGGACAAGGAGCGCTTCAAGGCCTCCAGGGGCTTCGCCAAGCGGGTCAAGGAGATCCTCGGCGACGCCCCCGACATCGTCTTCGAGCACGTCGGCCAGGCGACCTTCCCGACCTCGGTCTTCGTCGTCAAGCCGTTCGGCAAAGTCGTCATCTGCGGCGCCACCTCGGGCTTCCAGCTCGACTTCGACGTGCGCTACCTGTGGATGCGCCAGAAGCAGATCATCGGCTCCCACTTCGCCAACGCCTATGAGTGCATGAAGGCCAACCAGCTGATGGCCGAGGGCAAGGTCCGGCCGGTGATCTGGCAGACGATGGGCTTCGACGGAGTCGCCGAGGCGCACCAGCTTCTTCACGAGAACAAGCACCTCGGCAAGATCTCGATCCTGGTCGGGGCCGAGTCTGAGTCCGAGGGCAAGAACGAGGATGGCCCGGGCGCGATCCGGGCGGAGGTGGGAGCCTGATGAGCGAGGTATGCGTACTGGACTGGCACATCGCCCCCTTCCGGGCTGACCGCTGGCTCGACCTCTGGGAACCGGCCGCGGCGAGAATGCCGGCCTTCGGCGCCAAAGGCTGGTCGCTGACCCGCTCGGTCGACGATCCACTCGCCTTCCGGCAGTCCTCGGTCTGGGAGAACCGCTCCGACTTCGAGCGCTACTGGTTCTCGGAGGAGATCGAGACCGCGCGCGCCGCGGTGATCGACCTCTACGACCTGCCGCTTCTCCCCGCCTGGCACACGCTGCTGGCCGTCGAGTAGCTCCAGCTCAGGAGCGCTCGAGCGGCGCCATCGTCAGGCCAGCGGCGTCAAGTTGCTGCCAGTAGTGCTCGGCCGGCTCACGGGGACCGCTCCAGACGATCGCCTGGCCGCCGTTGTGAATGCTCTCGGCGAACTGATGCCCCCGCTCCAGGCTGACGCCGGGAAGCACCCGCGAGAGCGTCTGAGCGACATGGTCGAAGGTGTTGTGATTGTCGTTGCGCACGATCACGCGCCAGTCGCCACCCAGGCCTGAGCCCGGCCCCCCGCTGCGCGGCCTCTCCACCGTCGTCGTCGACATCCACCCGCATTATGCGGAAATTCTCCCCACCGGGCGAAGCTCGGCGCGTTTGAGCAGCCTTTACTTAAAGTTCAGTTAACTACTCAGATTAGTTATGCCCTAGACTTGAGCGCGACATTTGCAAACCAGTCTCGGAGGCTCGGATCGATGGCACCGCGCCCAGTTTCGATCGACAAGCGCATGGCCAAGGCCCTATCAAGTTCGTTGCGAGTCCAGGCCCTTGCCCTGATCAGCGAAGGCGTCGCAAGCCCAAAGGCGATCTCCGATCGGCTCGACCTCGATGTCCGCACGGTCGCCTACCACGTGCGCGTACTGAGGGAACTGGGCTGCATCGAGCTGGTCGAAACCGCACAGCGCCGCGGCGCCATCGAACACATCTATCGCGTCACCGAGCAGGCGCTAGAGAAGGACTAAAAGGGGCTGGGAACGCGGATGACCACGTCATCGACGGTCGCCTGCGCCCCCTTGGCGAACTTGGCTGAGCCGACGGAGAAGCCGGTCGCACGGCCGCTGAGCTCGCCCGCGCCTTCGTCGGTGACGTCAGCGACCAGTTCGCCACCGACGGAGGCGAGCAGACGGCAGTTGCCCTTTCCCTCTCCCTCGGTGACGTTGAAGGCCTGGAGGCGGAGCTGATTCGCTTTGTCGGCGCCGACGATGCTCGCCACGTCCTTCTCGATGTGCAGGTACTCGATGCTGCCGTCGGCGAGGATCTTGCGCAGCTGGGCCTTGCGCTGCAGCGGGTAGACGGCGAGCTGGTAGCGGGCGCCTTCGCCCGAGCGCAGGTCGAGCGCCAGGTAGGCGCCCTGCTGCACGGACTTCGGGGTCTTGCCGAGCAGGCGCTCGGTGGCGGCGATCTCGATGTCGCGGCCGATCACCGGGGTGCGGTACGAGCACTCCTTGGTCTGCTTGCCGACGATGATGCTGAAGACGCTGTCGGCTTCGCCGGTCCCGCAGCGATCGCCGGACAGCTTGCTGATCTGAGCAAGCTGCCCCTTGCTCTCCATGCCGTTGCGGTAGATGCCGATCAGGGCGGCGCCCGCCTGGGGCACGAAAACAAGGCTGGTAGCCAGCAAAGCGGTGAATACGGCTGTGCGCAGCAATCTCACGATCTCGCAGCCTAAACACAGGCAAGGGGGAAAGATGCGGCCCCGATGCCGATGAAAGGCGGATTTCGGAGCAAGCCAAATATCATTGGGGCTGTGAGCGACCATCGTCTTCCCGAGCGTGACCGCCCCTGGGTGATGCGCACCTACGCCGGGCACTCCGACGCGCGGCGCTCCAACGAGCTCTATCGCGGCAACCTCGCCAAGGGCCAGACCGGCCTCTCGATCGCCTTCGACCTGCCGACCCAGACCGGTTACGACCCCGACCACGTCCTCGCCCGCGGCGAGGTCGGCAAGGTCGGCGTCTCGGTCGTCCACAAGGGCGACATGCACCAGCTTCTCGACGGCATCCCGCTCGACGAGATGAACACGTCGATGACGATCAACGCCACCGCCGCCTGGCTGCTCGGCCTCTACGTCACCGTCGCCGAGGAGAACGGGGTCGAGCGCAGCAAGCTCAAGGGCACGACCCAGAACGACATCATCAAGGAGTACCTCTCGCGCGGCACCTACGCCTTCCCGCCGGAGCCCTCGATGCGGCTGATCGCCGACATGGTCGCCTTCACCGTCAACGAGGTGCCGAGCTGGAACCCGACCAACATCTGCAGCTACCACCTGCAGGAGGCCGGCGCCACCCCCGTCCAGGAGATCGCCTACGCCCTCTCCACCGGGATCGCCGTGCTCGACGAGGTGAAAGCGCGCGGCCAGGTCGCCGAGGACGATTTCGCCAAGGTCTTCGGCCGCATCTCCTTCTTCGTCAATGCCGGCATCAGGCTGATCGAGGAGATCGCCAAGCTGCGCACGATGGGCCGGCTCTGGAACGAGATCGGCCGCGAGCGCTACGGGGTCACCGACGAGAAGATGCTGCGCTTCCGCTACGGCGTCCAGGTCAACAGCCTCGGCCTGACCGAGGCACAGCCCGAGAACAACATCCAGCGGATCGTGCTCGAGGCGCTGGCGGTGACGCTGAGCCGCGATGCCCGCGCCCGCGCCCTGCAGCTGCCCGCCTGGAACGAGGCGATGGGCCTCCCCCGCCCCTGGGACCAGCAGTGGAGCCTGCGCATCCAGCAGGTCCTGGCCAACGAGACCGACCTGCTCGAGTACCCCGACATCTTTGCCGGCTCGGTGGTAATGGACGGCCTGGTCGAGGAGCTGACCGAGGGCGCCCGTGCCGAGATGGCCGTCGTCGAGGAGCACGGCGGCGCCGTCAACGCCGTCCCCTACATGAAGTCCCGCCTGGTCGAGTCGCATCGCGAGCGGGTAGCGCGGATCGAGAGTGGGGAGCAGAAGGTGATCGGCCAGAACAGCTTCACCGAGACCGAGGACTCCCCCCTCACCGCCGGCGCCGACGGCGGCATCCTCACCCCAGACCCCGAGGTCGAGCGCGAACGGGTCGAGGCGCTGGAGCGCTGGAAGGCCGAGCGCGACGAGGGCGCCGTGCAGGCGGCCCTCGAGGAGCTGGGCCGCGTCGCCGGGACCGACAGCGAGAACATCATGCCGGCGACGATCGCCGCCGCCAAGGCCGGCGCGACGACCGGCGAGTGGGCCGCGGTACTGCGCGAGGCGTTCGGCGCCTACCGAGGCCCGACCGGCGTCAGCGGCGCCGCGCCCGCCTCCGATCGCGAGCAGCTGGAGGCGATCCGCGCCAAGGTCGACGCGGTCTCCGAGCAGATCGGCCACCGGATCAAGATCCTCGTCGGCAAGCCCGGCCTCGACGGCCACTCCAACGGCTCCGAGCAGATCGCCCT
The DNA here is from genome assembly GCA_963718775.1 of uncultured Solirubrobacterales bacterium. GTDB lineage: Bacteria > Actinomycetota > Thermoleophilia > Solirubrobacterales > 70-9 > VRUE01. The sequence goes on from OY970377.1 coordinate 645,892, forward strand.
GCGGGCGCGCGATGCCGGCATGGAGGTGATCTACCAGGGCATCCGCCTTACGCCCGAGGAGATCGCCGAGTCGGCGCTGCAGGAGGACGTCGACGTAATCGGCCTCTCGATCCTCTCCGGATCACATCTCGAGCTCGTGCCCGAGGTCGTACGCCGGCTGCGCGAGGAGGACGTCGACGCCCCGGTAGTCGCCGGGGGCATCATCCCCCCCGCCGACGCCGAGCGCCTGCGAGCCGCCGGGGTCGCCGGCGTCTACACGCCGAAGGACTTCGACATCAACAAGATCATGAGCGAGATCGTCGACCTCGTCGCCAAGCGCTCCAGCACCCCCGCCGCCGCCTGAGAACCGCGCCCTCACCGCGCCCAGGTTCCGTCCGCGCGACAATGAAGCGATGAGCGAGTTCAACGGGGATCGCTCGGCCTGGCTGCGCTGCTACCGCTGCTGGTCCCAGAACCTCGAGATCCAGATCCACTACGACGCGATCCGCCGTGTCGATCCCGAGAGCGGCATCCTCGCCGAGGGCATCGACGAGGTGCAGGAGGCGCTGGTCCAGTGCGTCGACTGCATGCATGACCAGCCGCACCTGACATTCCAGGACAACCGTGTCGTCCCGATCGAGGACCGCTGGGAGCGGATGGTTGCCGGCACCCCCTGGGTCGCCTCCTGCACGGTCAGGGTCGACCAGGACCGGGTCGAGACCTGCTCGGGGCCGGAAGCCGCCGAGTTCCTCACCTACGGCGCTTTCGGCGAGGCAGGCGTGCGCGAGTTCTTCGCCCACGTGCGCTTCCACAAGCACGACGAGGAGCAGATCGTCGTCCACATGCTCGTCGAGCTCTACGCCCGCTCCGCCGAAGAGGCCACCGACGTGCTCGAAACGGCAGCCCAGGGCCAACTCGAGATCACCTCCCTGGCCGAGGAGTCGAGGCCCCCCGCCCACGCCAGCGACGAGGCCCACTAGCCCACGCCCCACATCCGAACTGCATCAGATTTCCTGTTTGCCAGCCCGGAAATTTGATGCAGTTCGCTCTTGAAGGGCCCGGCAGACGTTGCCAAGGAAAGGGTTGGGGTTGCGTTCAAGCATCTTGTACGTCGCGCGATGAACGTCATAGCCGGCGGCAATGAGATCAACGTCGGTCTGGTGGTCGTGCTCGAAGGCCAGCCCGTCGCCATGGTGGCGCCAGCTGTCAGTTTCGACAACTACTTTCTGCGCCGGCCAAAGGAAATCGACGAGATGACCCATGGCCAGGACATTCACGGACGGGGTTGGGATGTTCGCGTGCCGACAGAGCGCCAAAAAATCAACCTCCGTTACGGACCTTGTCTCCAGCGCGCCCGGGGCGACTTCCTCCGACACCCGCCTTAGTCGCCCAACGCCCTTGCAGCCCCGCCTTCGGCCAAGCACGCGACGCAACGTCGCCCAGGAAAGCCGACCGCTCTTGTATGCCTGAACGAACATGCGCTCAAGCCGCCTCGCATCCGACCGGCCTGCAAGGTCTAGCAACACGCGCTCAATCGAGGCAACGGGAATTCCCCTCTCGATAGTCACTTCGTAAGGCTCCAGGCGCCGAGTTTGGTGAAGCCGTATGCCCTTGTGCATTGCACCACCCGACCGCCGCAGCACCTCCACCTGGCCATACGAGCCACACAAGCTCCACAGATGACCGGCGCTGTAATGAGACAGCACCGCGCCCGGACCGCAGGCGAGCACGGCCGCCATCCATCGGCCCTCTCGGGTGAGTCGATCGTGCCCGAGCGCATAGACACCCTGAAAGAGGGGAATCGCCACCCCGATCTCACGACGACTTCGCACAGTGTCTTCGCCGATCCCGCGATCAAGCAACTGCCAGGTGGCGAAAACACCGTGCTGGGCCTCAGCCAGCGTCCGAACCAGGGCTGTCGCTCCCCTGTCTCTCACCTCCTCACCGCCAAACCCAATCGCATCAATTTCCCGGCCTGCCAGCCCGGAAATTTGATGCAGTTCGAGGTTATGGGGCCAAGGAGATACCGCACGAACGGCACCGTGCCGCGAGGCGATGCGCGCGTGGTGCGCAAAGGGCCACAGCTATGCAACGGAATCCGCGCGAAAGCGCGGATTCGGGCTACTCGACGGGGCTCTCCGGGGCCGGCGACTCACCGGGGCTCTTGCGCGGGACCAGGACCAGGCGCTTGAACTCGGCGACGAGGACGCCGTCCTGGTTGAGCACGCGAGTGTGGACCTTGACCACGCCGCGGTCGGGCTTCGACTTGGAGGGCTTGACCTCGAGCACCTCGGTCTCGCAGAAGAGGGTGTCGCCGTGGAAGACCGGATTGGGGTGGCTGAGGTCTTCGGTCGCCAGGTTGGCGATCGCCTTTCCGGAGACGTCTGAGACCGACATGCCGAGGGCGAGCGAGTAGACGAGCGGCCCGACCACCACGTTGCGGCCCTGCTGGGAGCCGGCCGCATAGATGTCGTTGAGGTGCAGCGGGTGGTGGTTCATCGTGATCAGACAGAAGAGGTGATCGTCGGACTCGGTCACCGTCTTCGCCGGCCAGTGCTTGTAGACGGCGCCGACCTCGAACTCCTCGAGGTAGCGGCCATAGGCGTGCGCGCCGGAAGCCTCGCGCTCGGCCTGGTTGGTGGTCAGCTCGTAAGTCTGCTCGCTCATCTGTCGGGAATCTCCTCTGGGGGTTGGACGGCGCGGGATGCTATCCGCGCCCTTAAGTTCGCGAACTGCCCGCTCAGTGGGCCTTCTTGAGGCGGGCGCGTTCCTCGTGGCGTTCGACCACCTGGGCGATCAGCTTCTTCACGTTGGAATCGCCGGTCGCCTTGATGTGGCCGGTCTCATAGGCCTTGCGGTAACTCTTCACGGTGCCGTTCTCGGCCAGCTCGTTGAACTGAGGGCGATCGATCTGAACCAGTACCCGCTCGTCCTGGGCGAGGTCCTTCTTGATGACCGGGCCCGGCACCTCGACGCGGTAGAGCTGGATGTCGTGTTTGGCCTTCAGTTCGAGGCCGAAGACCAGTTTCAGTTTCTGCAGCGCAGGGACCTCGGCCTGGAATCGCTCGACGGCGGTCTTGATCAGGTCCGGGGTCGACGCCACTAGATCTTGTGCCTCTGCAAAAGCTTCTTGCCGATCACCATGCGCTGGATCTCCGAGGTTCCCTCGCCAATCAGGAGCAGGGGCGCGTCGCGGTAGAGGCGCTCGATCTCGTACTCCTTCGAGTAGCCGTAGCCGCCGTGGATGCGGAAGCACTCCTCGACGCACTCCTTGCCGGTCTCCGAGGCGAGCAGCTTGGCCATCCCGGCCTCGAGGTCGGAGCGCACGCCGGCGTCCTTCATCCGCGCCGCCTTGCGGGTGACGAGGCGGGCGGCCTCGATCTTGGTCGCCATGTCGGCGAGCTTGAACTGGATCGCCTGGTGCTGGGCGATCGGCTTGCCGAAGGTCTTGCGCTCCTGGCTGTAGCGCAGGGCCAGCTCGAGGGCGCGCTGGGCGATGCCGACGCCGCGGGCGGCGACGTTGACGCGACCGACCTCGAGCGCGTCCATCATCTGCACGAAGCCCTCGCCGACTCCCGCCTCCTCGCCGCCGAGCACGCGCTCGGGCGGGCAGCGGTAGCCGTCGTAGACGAGCTCGGTCGACTCGACGCCCTTGTAGCCCATCTTCTTGATCTTGGGCGGCACGTTGAGGCCCTCGAAGTCGCCCTGGCCGGTTTCCTCCCAGGGCTTCTTCTCGGTGATGAAGCAGGTCATCCCCTTGTAGGCCGGTTCGGCTTTGGGGTCGGTCTTCATCAAGACGAAGACGACGCTTGAGCCAAGGCCGTTGGTGACCCACATCTTCTGGCCGTTCAGCTCCCAGTTACCATCCTCGCCCTTCTTGGCCGTGGACTTGATGCCCTGCACGTCGGAGCCGACCTCTGGCTCCGACAGCGAGAAGGCGGCGCGGATCTCACCCGTCGCCATCTTCGGCAGGAAGTAGTCCTTCTGCTCGTCGGTGCCGAACTTCATCAGCAGGTAGGAGCCGATGAAGTGGGTGTTGACGACGCCGGAGATCGAGATCCAGCCGCGCGAGAGCTCCTCGACGATCATCGCGTAGGTGGTCAGATCAAGGCCCATGCCGCCGTACTCTTCGGGAATCGTCACCCCGAAGAGGCCGAGCTCCTTCATTTCCTCGACGATCGATTCCGGGTAGGAGTCCTCGTGGTCGAAGTGCTCGGCTTGGGGGATGATCTTCTCGTCGGCGAACTGGCGCACCATTTCGGTGATCGCCTGCTGCTCGTCGGTCTGCTCACGGAAGGCGGCGGTGTCTACGGCCATGGCTCCTAGCTCGTCGATGTCGGGGACGGGGCGCGGCGTGCGGAACGCTCCAGCGCGGCTGCGGAGTCGAAGGATATAGACGCGCCGGGGCCGAGAGCGGCGATCGGCGCTCGTGCCTTGAGCAGCATCTCGGCCAGCTCGTCGTCGGGGTCGGAGTCGACGACGATCGCGCCGCCCGCCCCGATCGTCGCCGCCCCGCCGTCGAGCACGATCGTGCGGATCGCGACCGAGAGGTCGCAGCCGCCCCCCAGCCCGAAGTAGCCGACCGCGCCCGAGTAGACGCCCCGCGCCTCGCCCTCGAGCTCGTCGATGATCTCCATCGTGCGCAGCTTCGGCGCCCCGGTCATCGAGCCGGGCGGGAAGCAGGCGCGCGCGCAGTCCGCCGGGCCGGCGCCATCGCGGATTCGCCCGCGCACGCTGGAGACGAGCTGGTGGACGGTCTCGTAGGTCTCAACCCGCATCAGCTCCGGCACCTCGACGCTGCCGATCTTGCAGACGCGGCCGAGGTCGTTGCGCAACAGGTCGACGATCGTGACGTTCTCGGCCCGGCTCTTCTCGTCAGCGGCGAGACTGGCGGCCAGCCTGTCGTCCTCGGCGGGATCTGCGCTGCGCCGGCTGGTGCCCTTGATCGGCCGCGCTTCCGCCCAGCCGTCGCGGTCGACGGCGATGAAACGCTCCGGCGAAGAGCTGAGCACGGCGAGATCCCCAAAGCGCAGGTAGGCGGCGAACGGCGCCGGATTGGCCCGGCGTAGCGCGCGGTAGAGCTGCAGGGGGTCAGGCGCGACATCGGCAACGACTTTGTTGGTGAGGCAGATCTCGTAGCTGTCGCCGGCGGTTAAGTAGCGCTTACAGGCGGCGACGTCCTCGCGGTAGCGCTGTGGCGAGCGCCGCAGGCTCAGGTCCGCGTGCGCCGCGTCGACGTCGGCCTCGGCGAGGGGCGGCAGCGACCCGAGCCGCGCAGCAGTCTGCTCGATCCACCTCTCCCCCTCCCGAACTGCATCAAATTCCCCGTCTGCCAGCCCGGAAATTTGATGCAGTTCGGGGGGCGAGGGGACAAAGGCGAGGAGATAGGTGTGGCGCTCCTCGTGGTCGAAGGCGATCAGGCGGTCGGCGAAGACGAAGGCGGCATCGGGAGCATCGGCGCGGTGGGCGGCATTGCCGCCGCAGTCGGCCTTGAGCTCGTAGCCGAGGTAGCCGGCGAAGCCGCAGTCGAAGTCGAAGGGCAGCTCGGTGGAGAGCCGGCGCAGCCCCCGCAGCTCGCGATCGAGGTAGTCGAAGATCGATTCGTCGTGTGTCGCGACCTCCCCGCCGCGCCGGACACGCACCTGGGCCGCCTCGACGTCATAGGTGACGACGGCCGCTAGCGGGCCGTCGCTGTCGCCGATGAAGGAGAAGCGGCCGCGCTCCCCGGCGGCGCTGCTGTCAAGCCAGAAAGCATTGGCGCTCTGCCCATATAGATGGACGAAAGCGCTCTCAGGGTCGGGCAGAGCATCGATCCTTTGCGTCAAAAGTCGCCCGTTCGTCGCAATCAGCGGGGTCCTGGGATGACTCGCGACCGGCATCTCGTCAAGATATCCCGCGGTGCGCGTCAGTCTCCGGCCCGATCCACGCAAAGGTGTCTTCGAGACCCTGCTCGTCCTCGACGGGCAGCCGGTCGAGCTCGACGCGCACTTGGAGAGGCTCAACAGCAGCCTCGACACGCTCTACGAGGCCGACCTGCCCCGTGGCGCAACCAACGAGGTGATCGCCCGCGCGCGGGCGATCCGCCACGGCAAATTGCGCCTCACCGTGGCGCCCGTCGAGAATGGGAAGCTCGAGACGCGGATCGCGACCTCGGAGGTCGAGGCGGAGAAAGTCTTCCCCGACCCTGAGCGAGGCGTCCGCCTGCGCAGCGTTGTCGTCGACGACGGGCTCGGCGACCACAAGTGGGCCGACCGCCGCCTGCTCGAACACGCCACCGCCGTCCAAGCCGGGGAGCTGCCGCTGGTCGTCGACAACGACGGCGCCGTGCTCGAGGCCTCCCGTGGCAGCGTCTTCGCGGTGCTGGCCGGCGGACGGCTGCGCACGCCCGCCACGGACGGGCGCATCCTGCCCAGCATCGCCCGCCAGCGAGGCTGGACGTCGCGCACGAGGCGGGGATCGACGTCGGCGAGGGGACATTCACGCTCGACGGATCTGGGCAGCGCCTGCGAGGTCTTCCTCGCCGGCTCGGTGCGCGGCATCGAGCCGGTCCGCTCGCTCGACGGCGCAGAGCTCGCTCAGCCAGGTGAGATCAGCGCGCGGATTGCGGCTGGTCTGCGCGCTCGCTGGCTTGGGGCGCCGCAAGCGGAATTCGCTGCAGTTGTCGCAGCCGGGCGACGAGGCGGTCCGCCCGCTCGCTGAAGTCAGTCAGGCTGTCGTCCTCGCGCTCGGGCGCCGGCGCGGGCGGCGCCACCGCGATCGATTCGACCCGGCCCTGCGCGTCGAGGGCGGCAACGCTTGCCCGCTCGGCCAGCTCGGCCGCACGGCGAGCCTGCTCGGCAGCGTCGATCGCCGCGGCGCCGACCGTCATCACCGCCGCCTCGGAGGCTCGCGCGGTAACCAGCGCCTCGTCGATCCGCCGCTCGAGCTCGCCGATCAGCGGCGGCCGCGAGTGCTCGGGCAGCAACCAGTCCTGTGTGGTGTCGCGAGCCGCGCCCTCCATCTACAGCCAAGGTACGGCGGCGGGCGCCGAACTCCTCTGCCCGTCACGAACGCGCGTTTGGCTAGATTGCCTGCCGACGACCGAACCGAACGACGCGAGGAGCAGTGTGAGAAACCCCAGAGACTTCTTCCAGCCGCAGGCGATCGGCGCCCCCGAGCCGCTGCGCGAGATCCCGGTCAAGCCCTCGCGGATGATCCACTTCCTCGACTTCTCCAACGAGAAGATGGTCGAAAAGGCCGCCGGCATCGCCGAGAAGACCGACATCCTGCTCGGCAACCTCGAGGACGCGATCCCGGTCGACCGCAAGGAGGCCGCCCGCGCCGGCCTGGTCCAGGCCGCCAAGGAGTCCGACTTCGGCCAGACCGCGCTCTGGACCCGGGTCAACTCGCTGGAGAGCCCCTGGGTGCTCGACGACCTGACCACGCTGGTCACCGAGATCGGCGACAAGCTCGAGGTCGTGATGGTGCCCAAGGTCGAGGGCGCCTGGGACATCCATTACGTCGACCGCCTGCTCGCCCAGCTCGAGGCGAAGGCCGGGCTCGACCGCCCGATCCTGATCCACGCGATCCTCGAGACCGCCCAGGGCGTCGTCAACCTCGAGGAGATCGCCGCCGCCAGCCCGCGCATGCAGGGGATGAGCTTCGGCCCCGCCGACCTCGCCGCCTCGCGGCGGATGAAGACGACCCGCGTCGGCGGCGGCCACCCCGGCTACCGCGTGATGGAGGACCCCGCCGACCCGGAGAACCCCGAGGCCGACCGGGTCAGCGCCCAGCAGGACCTCTGGCACTACTCGATCGCCCGCATGGTCGATGCCTGCGCGGCGACCGGCATCCTGCCCTTCTACGGCCCCTTCGGCGACATCAAGGACACGGCCGGCTGCGAGACCCAGTTCCGCGCCGCCTTCCTGATGGGCTGCGTCGGCGCCTGGTCGCTGCACCCGGTGCAGATCGACATCGCCAAGAAGGTCTTCAGCCCGCCGCCGGAGGAGGTCAAGTTCGCCAAGAAGGTGCTGGAGGCGATCCCGGACGGCCGCGGCGTCCACATGATCGACGGCAAGATGCAGGACGACGCCACCTGGAAGCAGTGCAAGGTGATGGTCGAGCTGGCCGAGATGCTGGCGGCCAAGGATCCTGAGCTGGCCGAGACATACGGCTTCTAGCGCTGTTTAAGCCTTAGAACAGTGGGCTGTTCGAAGCCCCACTGCTGAACCGCGGCGGTCCGCCCTGCCGTACTCCCAATTCCCCATGCAATTTCCATGACGCGCTAACGTGATTCTGCGCGCCTGCCGATAGGGGGGAGGAACCGAATATCGGCGCTCCCAAATCTGAGTTTCGTTCAATAAACCCCCCCAAAAAAAGGCAACTCCTCCCTCCCATGCACAGCTCGACCGATCTCCCCCTCGAACGCGGCGGCTTTCCCGCCAGTGAGCCGCGCCGCGCTGCCCTCGTCCAGGACCGCCCCACGCTGGGCAGCCTGCCGCGTGCCAGTCGCGGGCTCGGCTGGTGGCTGCCGCCCGCTGGTCGACCTGATCTCCTCCTCGGTCGCGCTCGCCGTCATCGCCCTGATCGCCGGCGCCGCCGTCTTCCCGGCGTTGCCGGTCGCGCCGCTGCTGCTCGTCGTCCTCAACGGCATCCTCGGCGTCTACGGCGCCAACACCGCCAAGAGCGGGCTCGGCAGCGAGGACGGGATGGCCTGGCCGGTGATCCGGCTGCTGATGGCCGCCGTCTTCGCCTGGTCCGCCTCGCTGCTCACCTCCCTCGACGGCGGCGCGCAGCTCGCCCTCTGGGCTCGCCTTCGCGGTCCTCGACACGGCTGGCCGGGCGCTCAGCGCGCCGCTGCTCGGACGCCTCGACCGAGTCGAGCGCTGGGTCCTGGTCGGTGACGACGCGACCGCCGAGCGACTCAAAGCGTACGAGCCGCTGCGCAAATACGCCAGCGTCGTCTGCACCGTCGCCCCCTTCGAGGACCGCTCCAACTCCGCCGATCGCGTCGCCGCGCTGGAGATCGTCGACCGCTACCGCGCCGACCGCGTCGTGATCGGCACCCAGCACGCCGACGACGAGAGCCTGCTCGACCTGGTCCGCGCCTTCAAGTCGATCGGCGTGCCGGTCAGCCTGCTGCCCCGACCGCTCGACCTGCTCGAGGCGCCGGCGGCGACGCCGAGCCAGGTCGGCGGCGTGCCGCTGATCGAGGTCGAGGCGCTGGCCACCCGCCGGGCGATCCCCTACGTCGGCCCCGACCGCCGCAGCAGCCGCAAGACCCTGGTCAGCGTCGTCGTGCCGGCGATGAACGAGGAAAAGAACATCGGCCACGTGCTGAAAGAACTCCCCGAGGGACCTGCACGAGGTGATCCTCGTCGACGGCAACTCCGAGGACGACACGATCGAGGCCGCCCGCCAGGCCTACCCCGACATCCGCGTCCTGGTCCAGAGCGGCCGCGGCAAGGGCGATGCCTTCCGCACCGGCTTCGCCGCCGTCACCGGCAACCTCGTCGTGATGCTCGACGCCGACGGCTCGGCCGATCCGGCCGAGATCCCCGCTTCGTCGAGGCGCTCGAGGCCGGCGCCGACTTCGCCAAGGGCTCGCGCTTCCTGCCCGGCGGCGGCAGCGCCGACATCACCAGGCTGCGCAGCACTCGGCAACGCCGTGCTCAGCGGCACCGCCAACCTCCTGCACGGCACCCACTTCACCGACCTCTGCTACGGCTACAACGCCTTCTGGGCGCGCTGCCTGCCCTTCATCGCGCTCGACGTGCCGGGCTTCGAGGTCGAGACGCTGATCAACCTGCGCATCGCCGGCGCCGGGATGAAGATCACCGAGGTGCCCAGCTACGAGCTCGACCGCATCTCCGGCGACAGCAACCTCAACACCTTCCGCGACGGCTTCCGGGTGCTCGGCACGATCCTCAGCGAGGCCCGTCGCCGCCGCAGCATCCACCACGAGCGCCCCGCCATCGATCGCGACGCACAGAAGGCAAAGACAGCCGCTTCTGCTGCTTGAGTACCGGGCACTCGTATGGCCCGCCGGAAATCGACGATCGAGCCGTTCCCCCTGATCGTCCTCTGTTCCGGCCTCGGCCTGCTCGTCTGCTCGGTCGCCAACGCCCTCTCCAGGGCGACGCTAGCCCCCACTCCGCTGCTCTACTGGGCTCGGCGTCCTCACCGTCGCCCTGCCGATCTTCTACCGGCTCACCTCGCGAGAAGGCCTCAGCGGGCGAGCGGCTGGCCCTGGTCTGCCTGCTCGGCCTCTCCCTGTACGCGATCAAGGTGATGCGCGACGCGCCGCTCTTCACCTTCTCCGACGAGCTGATCCACGCCTTCAACGCCAACCAGATCGGCGATCACCACCACCTCTTCCGCGCCAACCCGATCCTCGAGGTGACCCCGAACTACCCCGGCTTGGAGGGCGCCACGTCGGCCTTGATGAAGCTCACCGGCCTCTCCAGCTACGGCGCCGGGGTCGATCGTCGTCGGCGCCGCCCGCCTGGTCCTGATCGCCTCGCTCTTCCTGCTCTTCGCACGGGTCAGCGGCTCGGCCCGCGCCGCCGGGCTCGGCGTCGCGATCTACACCGGCAACTTCAACTTCCTCTACTGGGGCGCGCAGTTCTCCTACGAGTCGCTCTCCCTGCCGCTCCTGTGTTGGTGATGATGGCGCTCGCCGAACGCGAATCGGCGCCGCGGGCGGCGTTGCGAGCCTGGGCCGTGCCGGTCGTGCTCGGCGATCGCCGCGATCGTCGTCACGCACCACCTCACCTCCTACGCGCTGAGCGGCATGCTGGCCGCGCTCTCGCTCGCCTACTGGTACGTCCACCGCAACTGGCGCTCGCCCAACCCGTGGCCCTTCGCCGTGCTCGCCGTGGCGCTTGCGGTCGCCTGGCTCGTCGTCGTCGCCAGCTCGCACGGTCGGCTACCTGACCCCGGTGCTCAGCGAACGCCTTCAGCGCGATCGGCAACACGATCGTCGGCGAAGACGCGCCGCGCGGGCTCTTCCAGGGCGAGGGGACCGACGGTCGCCGAGACGCCGCTGATCGCCCGCGGGATCGCCCTGCTTCGCCGTGGCGCTGCTTACGGTCGGCCTGCCCTTCGGCCTGCGCGAGCTCTGGCGCCGCTCACCGCAGCAAGCCCTTCGCCCTGCTCTTCGGCATCGCCGCGATCGGCTTCTTCGGCACCCTCGCGCTGCGCCTCACGCCGCCGGCCTGGGAGACCGGCAACCGGGCCAGCGAGTTCCTCTTCATCGGCCTCGCCTTCGTGCTCGCCTGCGCTTGCCTGGAGGCGCTGCGCCGCTGGCACGGGCGGGCGGCGGTCCGTGCCATCGCTCGCCGCCGGGCTCGGCGTCGTCCTCGTCGGCGGCGCGATCTCCGGCTGGCCCTGGGACTCCCAGCTGACCCAGCCGCTGCGCGTCGCCGCCGACGGGCGGACGATCTCCTCGCCGCCGCTCGGCCTCGCCGAATGGGCCGCCGCCGAGGTGCCCGAGGGACGCTTCGCCGCCAGCACCGCCGACGCCGGGCTGCTGCTCACTCCCGGCGGCCAGGTGGCAGTGGCGGGCAGCTCACCCGACATCGAAGACATCATCGACGAGGAGAGCCTCGGCGGCTGGGAGCTGCCGCTTGCTGCGCCGCAACAAGCTGCGCTACGTCGTCGCCGACCGCCGCGAGACCCGACGACGACAGCCTGCGCGGCTACTACTTCGCCACCGAGGGATCGGCCGCCGCCGAGCTCTCGCCGAAGAGCGTCACCACCAAGTTCGGCCGCATGCCCGGGGCAGCGCGCGTCTACACGAACGGCCCGATCACGGTCTTCGACCTGAAGGGGCGGCGATGAGGGGCCACGCCGACCTGCGCGCCGCGGTCGCGGCATCGCTGCTCTGCGCCGTGCTGGCGCTGCTCCTGCCGCTCTCGGGGCTGCGAGCTCGTCTTCGCCTTGCCCCTGGCCCTCTTCCTGCCCGGCTACGCGATCGTCGCCGCGACCTTCGCCCGCCGGCGACTCGAGCTGGCCGCAAGTGCTCCTGCTCAGCCTCGGCCTCAGCCTGGCGACGCTGGCGCTGGGCGCCGTCGCTGCTCAACTACATGCCGGGCGGGATCCGCGCCGGCAGCTGGGCATCGCTTCTGGTCTTGATCGTGCTCGCCGCCTGCCGGGGGGCGGCTCTGAGACGGCCGAAGCCGACGACGACCAGGCTGGCGATCCCGCGATTCTCGCCGCGCCGGACCGAGCTGGGAATGCTCGCCGCGGGCGCTCTGGCGGTTCTGGCGGCGCTCGTGCTCGCCTTCGTGCCGCTCTCCGCCAAGAACGCGATCGGCTATACGGAGATGTGGATCAAGCCGTTCAGCAACGAGAGCCGCGCCGGCGTGAAGATCGGCGTCGGCAACCGTGAGCAGAGCGACGCCGAGTATCGCCTGCGCGTCCACATCGGCGCTGAAGGAGAAGAAACCATCACCTACCGCGTCGCCCTCGAGCCCGGCCAGACCCAGGTGCGGGTGGTGCCGATCGAGACCCCGTCGTCGGGCCAGCCGACGCCGATCGTCGCCGTCCTCGTCATGGCCGACAGCCCGACGCGCCCCTACCGCCGCGTCTCGGCCTGGATCCCGCCCACGGGGGAATCGGGATGACGCCCGCCGACGACCTCACGGTCGACATCGTCGTCAACAACTACAACTACGACCGCTTCCTCGCCGACGCGATCGAGAGCGCCCTGAGTCAGACCCACGAGCGGGTCCAGGTGATCGTCGTCGACGACGGCTCCAGCGACGGCTCGCGCGAGCTGCTGCGCGACTACGAGGACAGGGCCACCGTCGTGCTCAAGGAGAACGGCGGCCAGGCCTCGGCGCTCAACGCCGGCATGGAGCGCAGCGAGGGCGACGTGGTGGTCTTCCTCGACGCCGACGACACCCTCCATCCCGAGGCGGCGGCTCGGGTCGCCGCGGTCTTCGCCGCCAACGAGAACGTCGTCAAGGCGCAGTTCCGCATCGCGGTGATCGACGCCGAGGGCGAGCCGACCGGAGCGATCAAGCCGGCGGCCCACCTGCCGATGCCCAGCGGCGACATGCGCCATGACGAGCTGGCCTCCCCCTACGACCTGGTCTGGATGGCGACCAGCGCCAACGCCTTCCGGGCCGAGGCGCTGCGCCGGATCCTGCCGATTCCAGAGCAGGACTTCCGGCTCTGCGCCGACTGGTACCTGGTCCACCTGACGGCGCTGCTCGGCGAGGTCGTCTCGCTGGAAGAGGCCTGGGGCGCCTACCGGCTGCACGGCGCCAACAGCTACGAGCCACAGGGCGCCGACCTCGACATCGCCCACCTGCGGAAGACGATCGGCTTCGCCGCCGTCACCTCCCCACCGCTTCTGCGACTCGCCGGCGAGCTGGGCCTGCCCCGGCCGGAGCGGATCCTCTCGCTGGCCGACCTCGCCAACCGGATCATCTCGCTGAGGCTGGAGCCCGACCAGCACCCGATCGGGAGCGACCGCGCGGCGGGCCTCGTCCTCGACGCCGCCCGGGCGGCGCGACGGCGCTCCAACGTCTCGGCGGCGATGAAGGCGATGTTCGTCGCCTGGTTCGCGGCGATGGCGATCGCGCCGCGGCCGCTTGCCCGCCGCCTCGCGACCCTCTTCCTCTTCCCGCAGAGCCGCAGCTCCCTCAACCGCGTTCTCGGTCGCTTCCAGCGCTCTGGGGGCCGAGCCGTCACCGCCGCCTGAGATGCGCATCCTGCTCGTCACCTCGATGGTGCCCGACGCCGAGGGCATCGGCGCGATGCCGAAGCTCTACGACGCCCAGCTGCGCGGCCTCGCCGAGCGCCACGAGGTCACCCTCGTCTCCACCTTCGGCGAAGACCCGGGGCAGGCCGAGGCGGCCGAGAGACTGCTGCGCTCCGGCGTCGACGCCCACATCGTCGACCGGCGGCGCTCCCGTTCGGCGCTGCGCCGCTGGCAGGTCCGCAGCGAGCTCGCCGGCAGCTGGCTGCGGCACGACTGGCCCTGGCGGGTCGTCTGCGGCGCCGCCGGCGTGCAACCGCTGATCGACGGCCTCGCTGCCTCGCGCCAGTTCGACGTCGTCGCCGTCGAGGACAACCCGGTCGGGGTGCTGCGCTTCCCCGCCGGGGCGCCGGCGGTGCTGACCGAGCACGAGGCGGTGCGGGCGCCGGCCAGCGAATGGCGGGCGGCACGATTCTCCGAACGGCCCAAGCAGGCCCTGCGCAGCGCCGACTGGCGCCGCTGGGACTCCTTCCTGCCAAGGGTCTGGCGGCGCTTCGCGATGCTGCAGGTCTACTGCGAGGGAGACGCCGCGGCTGTGCGGCGACTCGCCCCCGAGCTCGCCGAGGGGATTCGCGTCAACCCCTACGGAATGGTGCTGCCAGCGGCGCTCGACCCTGCCGGCGAGCAGCCCGGCACGATCCTCTTCACCGGCACCTTCGCCCACCTGCCCAACCGCGACGCGGCCCGCTGGCTCGCCACCGAGATCATGCCCGTGGTCCGCAGCCGCCAGCCGGGCGCGCGGCTGCGCCTGGTCGGCAGCGCGCCGCCACGCGAGGTGCTCGACCTGGCCGGCCCCGACGTCGAAGTGATCGCCGACGCGCCCAGCATGCAGCCGCACCTGGAGGCGGCCTCGGTGGTGCTGGCGCCGGTGCGCAGCGGCGGCGGGATGCGAATGAAGGTGCTCGAGGCGATGGCGCGGCAGAAGGCCGTCGTCACCACGCCGCTCGGCGCCGAAGGGTTCACCGCGCTCGATCCCGAGCCGCCCTTCGTGGTCGCCGCGGACGCCGAGAGCATCGGCGCTGCCACCGCCGCGCTGCTGGCCGACGACTCGGCGCGACACGAGCTGGGCCGTCGCGCCCGCGACTTCGCCGAGCGCCACCACAGCCCGCGAGCCTGGGCAGCGCGACTCGAAACGGTCTACGAGGAGGCTCTGTGAGCGCCAAAATCGCCGCGGTGATCTCCGGGTGTTCGAGTCCGTGGCGATTTTGGCGCGAACCCAGTGTTCAGAACGAGCTGCTGCGCCAGGTCGACTGGCGCTTTCTGCTGCGTCAGCGCGAGGCGCCCCGCACCCTCGACCTGACCGGTGGGTCGCTTGCCGAGGCGCTGCGGCTAGTCGGCCCCGCCGTGGGCTCTGCGGACGCGGAGGCCGATCTGGCCGTGATGGGGTTCCCAGCCCGGCGACAGCTCGAGACCGCTCTTGGCGCGCTGCGCCCCGGTGGCGCCGTGGTCTGCCTCTGGAAGGCGCCGCGGCCCGGCCGCGTGCGCCGGGCACGAGCGCGTTTGAAGCAGGCCGGGCTCGTCGACGTCAGCTTCTACCGGACCGGCCCGCAGCCGGGCGAGGCGGAGCTCTGGCTGCCGCTCGACGCCGCCGAGATCGTCGAGCGCGTCCTCGCCGAGCGCCCGCCCCGCTCACCCCGTGAGGCGATCGAACGACGTGCCTGGCGCGCCCTGGCGCCGGTCTGCGCGATCGCCCACCAACCCGGCAAGGAACAGAGTGCCGATGACGACCTACCGAATCCCGACGCCTGGGTGCTCCTCACCGGCGGGGCCGAAAGCGATGCCAAGGTGGTCGGCCTGCCTTGCTCGGGCGAGCAGGCCAGCCCCGGCGTCGTCGCCAAGTTCGCCCGTGTCGCCAAGTCCGACTCGGCCCTCGAACGGGAAGCGACGGTGCTGCGCGAGCTCCAGCGCGAGCGCCCCGGCCTCGACCGGCATCCCCCGCCTGCGCGCCAGCGGCCGGCGGGCCGGACAGGTCGCGATCGTCCAGGACGCCGTCGAGGGCAAGGCGCTCAACGCGACGATGAACCCGGTCGAGTTCTCCACCGTCGCGCCGGGCGTGACGCAATGGCTCATCGAGCTTGCCGGCGAGCCGGCGCCACAGCCACCGTCGGCCTGGGCACAGCGCCTGGTCGAGGAGCCGCTCGACGAGCTCGAGCGCGACTTCGCCGAGCTTGCCTCCGCCGGCTTTGCCGAGCGGGCACGGCAGGCGCTCGCCAGCCTGGGAGCCCTGCCGCTCGTCTGCGAGCATCGCGACTTCGGCCCCTGGAACGTCGTCATCGGCGCTGGCGGGCCGGCGGCGATCGACTGGGAGGACGCCGAGCCCAGCGGGCTGCCGGGCCTCGACCTCGTCTACTTCCTTGCCAGCTGCGCCTTCGCGATCGAGGGCACGGGCGGTGAGGTGGACGGCGCACGGGAGAGCAACCGGCGCCTGCTCGATCCGGAAACGGAGCTGGGCAGGGTCGCGGCGGCCTGCCTCGCCGAGTACCGCACCGCGCTCGGCATCGGCGAGAGCGACTTCCGTCGCCTGCGTCTGCTCTGCTGGGTCGTGCAGGCGCTGATCGCCTGCCGGCGGCTGGTAGGCGCGACACGGGGCAGCGCTCCCGCGGCCGCCGACGCAGACCTCTTCCTGCGACTGGCCGGCGACGAACTGCGCAGTACTCGAGGATCACTCTTGACGACGACGCCAACGCCCGAGCTGAGCATCCTGATCGCCAGCCACAACCGCAGCGAGCTGCTGCGCCGCTGCCTCGACTCGCTCAGTCGTCAGGAAGGGGATTCCGGCGCCTTCGAGACGATCGTCGCCGACGACGGCTCCAGCGACGGCACGGCGGCGATGGTCGAGGGCTACGAGGGGACCTTGCGGCTGCGCCTGCTGCGCCTTGAGCAAGGTGGCAAGTCTGCAGCGCTCAATGCCGCGGTCGAAGCCGCCGATGGCGCCGTATGCCTCTTCCTCGACGACGACATCATCGCCTTGCCGCGGCTGGTCGCCGAGCACCTGGCGGCCCACCATCGCGACCCGACGACGCTCGGCATCGGTGGCATCACCCAGCAGCCGATCGGCGCCGACGACTGGTACGCCCGCGCCTTCGCGCGTGGCTGGAACGAGCACTTCGAGGACAAACCGGTCGAGCGGATCGGCTGGATCGATTGCTACGGGGCCAACTTCTCCGCCCCCACCGCCACCCTGCGCGAGGTCGGCGGCTTCAAGGCGATTCCCACCGCCGAGGACATCGAGATGGGCTTTCGGCTCGAACAGGCGGGCTGCACACCGACCTTCCTGCCCCTCGCCCACGGCGTCCACGACGACCAGAAGAGCGGCCGGCGCATGCTCGCCGACCAGCGTCGCCAGGGCAGGACCCACGTCGAGCTGTCCGCCGAATTTCCGGCGATGCGAGCCCAGCTGCTGCCCTGGGGCGAGACCATCCTGCCCCACGAGCTGGGACTGCGCCGGGCGCTGATCGCCTTGCGCGTGCCGCCGCGCTTGCTGGCCTCGCTGGGCCGCTTTCTCCCCGGCGAAGGACGCAAGATGATCTGGCTGCACCTCGTCCGCAGATTCGCCTTCTGGCGCTCAGTACGCGAAAGCGTCAGCCGCCGCGAGTGGAAGGCGATGACCCGGTGAGTTCGTGTTTTCTAGTTCATTGGGACGCAAAAAAGCGAAGTCAGCAGGAAGAGGTTGTGTGACATGAGCGGCTCTCCCACGCTGAGCGTGATCGTTGCGACTCACAACCGCAGCGAGCTGCTGCGCCGCTGTCTCGACTCGCTGCGCGAGCAGACGGCCGCGCCCGGGTCCTTCGAGGTCGTCGTCGCCAACGACGGCTCCAGCGACGACACCGCGGCGATGGCCGAAGGCTACGAGGCCCCGTTCCAGCTGCGCCTGCTCAACCT
The DNA here is from genome assembly GCA_963718775.1 of uncultured Solirubrobacterales bacterium. Classification (GTDB taxonomy): domain Bacteria; phylum Actinomycetota; class Thermoleophilia; order Solirubrobacterales; family 70-9; genus VRUE01. Next base: position 663,500 of record OY970377.1, read on the forward strand.
CGAGCAGGGCGGTCAGGCGGCGGCTCAAAACAAGGCGATCGAGGCGGCCGACGGCGAGCGCTGCCTCTTCCTCGACGACGACATGATCGCCTCGCCGCAGCTGATCGACGCCCACCTCACCGCCCACCGGCGCGAGCCGATGACGCTGGCGGTCGGCCAGCTCACCCAGCAGCCCGTCGATGGGCACGATCCCTACGCGCACGCCTTCGCGCGGCGCTGGAACGCCCGCTACGACGAGCTGGCGAGCCGCGAGCTGGACTGGGCCGACTGCTACGGCGGCAACCTCTCGGCGCCGCGGGCGACGCTGCTGGGGATCGGTGGCTTCTCCACCGACCTGCCCTCCTCCGAAGACCTCGAGGTCGCCCTGCGCCTCACCCGCGCCGGCTGCACGCCCCGCTACCTCCCGGACGCCCACGCCGTCCACGACGACCAGAAGCCCGGCTCGACCGTCCTCGCCCACGAACAGCGCTTCGGCAAATTCTGCGCCTGGTTCGTCAAGCAGCAGCCGGACACGCGCGGCAGGCTGATCGGCTGGTTCAACGAATCGACCGTGCGCGAGGTGGCGCTGCGGCGGCTGCTGCTGGCGCTGCGCATCGCACCGCAACGACTGGTCGGGCTGGGACGGCTGCTGCCGAGCCGCCGTGCCCACGAAGTCCGCTTCGGCTTCGTCTCCCGCTACACGTTCTGGCTCGGCGTTCGCGAAGCCATGGACGATGAGGAATGGCGGCAGGCGACCCACGGGGTGCCGGTGCTGATGTACCACGCCTTCAGCGACAGCGGCGAGCGCGACCGCTTCGTCATCTCCAGTCGCTCCTTCGCCCGCCAGATGCGCCTGCTGAAGCTGCTGCGCTACGAGGTGATCTCACTCGACGACCTGGCGCGGGCGCTGCGCGACCAGCGCCCGCTGCCGCGGCGAGCGGCGGTGATCACGATCGACGACGGCTACCGCGACAACCTCGAGATCGCCACGCCGATCCTGCGCCGGCGGCGCTTCCCGGCCACCGTCTACCTGGTCAGCGAGCGGATCGAGGGCCAAAACGATTGGGACGACGAGGGCGCGGTCAGCGGCCGGCCGCTGCTCTCGTTCGAGCAGATCGAGCGGATGCGCGCCGACGGCATCCTCTTCGGCGCCCACACCCGCACCCACTGCGTCCTGCCCGATCTCGAGGACAGCGAGGTCGGCGAGCAGATCGGCGGCTCGCGCCGCGACCTCGAAGCGGCGCTGGGCAAGCCGGTGGAGACCTTCACCTACCCCTACGGCCGCTACGACGAGCGATCCGTCGAGGCGGTCGCCGAGGCGGGCTTCCTCGCCGCCGCCACCACCTGGGCACGGCCGGCGCGGCTCGGCGACGATCCGCTGACCATCCCCCGCATCGAGATCGAGGGCTCCGACTCCCTGCTGCGCTTCCTGCGCAAGCTGACATACGGTGGAGCCTCGTGAGCGATCGGCCGGCAATCCTGGGCGGCACGCCGGTGCGTGCCGGCAAGTCCTGGCCTGGCTGGCCGCAGTGGGACGACGACGAGCGGGCGCGCCTCGCCGCGGTGCTCGAGTCGGGCGCCTGGTCGAGCTGCGAGCGGCGAGCAGACGCGCGAGTGGGCCGCCGAGTTCGCCGCCTCCCAGGGCGCCCGGCACGGGCTGGCGGCGACCAACGGCACGCACACGCTGGAAGCGGCGCTGGCCGCCTGCGGAGTCGGCGAGGGCGACGAGGTGATCGTCCCAGCGATCACCTTCGTGGCGACAGCCTCGGTGGTGCTCGGCGTCAACGCCACGCCGGTCATCGTCGACGTCGACCCCGACTCGCTCTGCATCGACGTCGCCGCCGCCGAGGCGGCGATCAGCGAGCGCACGCGGGCGATCATGCCGGTGCACATCGCCGGTACGGCCTGCGACATGGACGCCCTCACCGAGCTCTGCGGCAAGCACAGTCTGCACCTGATCGAGGACTGCGCACACGCGCCCGGCACCCGCTGGCGCGGTCGCGGCGTCGGCGGCTTCGGCAGCTTCGGCAGCTTCTCCTTCGAGGCCAGCAAGCTGATCACCGCTGGCGAGGGCGGCGCCCTGACCACCAACGACGAGGCGCTGCGGTCACGCGCCTGGAGCTACGTCAACTGCGGCCGCGTCGAGGGCGGGCACTGGTACCACCATGCCAGCTACGGATCCAACCTGCGCATGACCGAGTGGCAGGGGGCGCTGCTGCGCGCCCAGCTGCAGCGCTACCCGGCCCAGCACCGGGTCCGCGAAGAGCGCGGCGACCTGCTCGACGCCGAGCTCGCTCAGGTCCCCGGCGTCCGCCCGCAGAGCGGCGATCCGCGCATGGACAGCCGTGCCCGCTACTGCTACGTGCTCCACTACGAGGCGGCCGAGTTCGCCGGCCTCTCGCTGGCCGGGTTCGAAGCGGCGCTGGCCGCCGAGGGCGTCGAGTTCGGCGGCTCCTACCCGAGCCTCAACAGGCTGGAGCTGTTCCGCGCCGGCAACTTCGCGCCGCGCCTGCGGGCCAGCGCGCCGCGGATCGACTACGCCGGATTGAGCCTGCCACGCGCCGAACACGCCGCCGCCAGCACGATCTGGCTCTCGCACCCGATGCTGCTCGCCGATGCCGACGAGGTGCTCGACGTCGTCCGGGCGATCGCGCGCATCCAGGCGAATGCCGCCGCGGTCGCCAAGCGGGCCGACGCAACCGGCCTGCGGGCGGGGCGACTCGCCGGGGCCGCCCACCGCCTCGGCGACGCGCTCAGATCTCGCCGTTCCTGAGCCGCTCGACCGCGTAGTCGCAGGCGCGGGCGGTGATCGCCATCATCGTCAGGGTCGGGTTCTGGTAGCCGCCCGAGACGAAGCAGGAGCCGTCGGTGACGAAGAGGTTGGCGACGTCCCAGGACTGCGCGTAGCCGTTCAGCGCCGAGCTGGCGGGGTCGCTGCCCATGCGGGCTGTGCCGATCTCGTGGATCGAGAGGCCGGGAGGCCCCAGCTCCGAGTTCCTCTTCTCGACGACGAGGCCAGCGGCCTCGGCCATCTCCTCCATGCAGCGCAGTTGGTCGGCGGCCATCCGCCGCTCGTTCTCGCCGTAGTCGCACTCGACGTAGGGGACGGGGATCCCCCAGGCGTCGCTGCGGGACTCGTCGATCGTGACGCGATTCTCGAAGCGCGGCAGAACCTCGCCGAAGCTGCTCATCCAGAACTGGCCCGGCAGCTCGCGCCGGCCGGCGCGCAGGCGGCCGATCCGGCGCGCGACCGGGGTGTGCACCTGCAGCTCGATGCCGTACTCGCGGGCGAAGTCGACCTCGTTCTCGGTGACGTTGCGGAAGGAGGGGATCGCGCAGCCGTAGAGCGTCGAGCGCCCCGGCTCGTGGACCCGCTGCGGGAGGACGCCCTCGATGCCGATCCCGTAGGTGTGGTCCATCAGGTAGTGGCCGAGGACGCCTGAGGAGTTGCCCAGCCCGTGCGGATGGTCGTCCGTGGCCGAGTTGAGCAGCAGCCGCGTCGACTCGATCGTCGAGGCGCAGAGCAGGACCAGGCGCCCCTCCACCTCCCGCTCCTCGCCGCTCAGCCCGTCGACGTAGGCGACACCACGCGCCTTGCCCTCGGCGCCGAGCAGGACGCGCGCCGCCACCGAGTCGGCGAGCAGAGTCAACCGTCCGCTGCTCCTCGCCGCGGTGAGCATCGCGTCGGGCGGTGCCAGGGCGATCCGCGCCCCAGTCACGCGGCGCGTGCTCCAGCGATCCTCGACCGCCGCCTTGAGGGCGCGCTCGCCGGCGGAGAGATGGGGTGACTCGGCAAATGGCCCGTCGGGCAACTGCGGCAACCCCTCGGGGGTCCCGCAGACCCTCATATAGGCCTCGACCCGGTCGTAGTAGGGCTCCAAGTCGGCGTAGGAGATCGGCCAGTCCTCGCCGATGCCGTCGCGGCTGGCCGCCTTCAGCTCCCAGTCGGACATGCGCAGGCACATCCGCCCCCAGGTGTGCAGGCGGCCGCCGACGACGCGGTTGCGGATCCACTCGAACGGCTTGTTGTCCGGGTGCGAGTAGGGGCTGTCGACGTCGTCGGCGAAGAGGTGCGCGGTGCGCTCGTCGTAGGCGTAGCAGCGCGCCTGGATCTGCTGCCGGTCGGCAGCGGGCGCGGCGTCCGGTGGCGCCGCGTCGAGCGCCTGCCCGCCACTATGCCCCCCCGCGTTTCGTTCATCGCCGGGGGTGGTGAAGGGAACCTCTGGACCCGCCTCGAGCAGGACGACCCTGAGGCCGGCCTCGGTCAGTTCCTTGGCGGCGCAGCCACCGGTCGCGCCGGAGCCGACCACGATCGCGTCGAAGGGCTCGGCCATCGCCATGACCGCTCGAGACTAACCGGGCAGTCGCCAGGTGTGGGCAAGCACGATGTCGCCGTCGGCGCCGACCGTGTGCATCGGCCGGCCGTCGAGCATGCCCGGCTCGACGTCGAAGTAGGCGGCGCCCTCGAGGCCGTCCTGGACCTCTTCGCCGGAGTTGACCCGCACGTCGAGGCGGTAGCGGCCGGGCATCAGCGGCAGCGGGTCGATCTCGCACTCGATCGTCGTCCCGGAAGCCTCATCTCTCGCGTCGGTGGGCGCCGAGACGGAACTGTCGAGCCGCGTGATCGGCAGGCCGAGGCTGTTGACGACCAGCACCCGGCACTCCATGCCGGCGACCGGCTCGGTCACCTCGACGGTCAGCTTCACCGGGCGACCGCCGACGACGACGTCGCGCTGGCCGCTGACCAGGTCGGTGAGCGCCACGGCGCGGATCCGCGTAGCGCCCTTACTTCGCGAGTCGCGGTCGCTGCGCTCGAGCAGGTCGTCGGAAGCGGCACGCTCGAGCATCTGCAGGTACTCGTCGATCGCCTCCTCGACTGGGCCGTCGGCAAGAACCTGGCCGCGCTCGAGCAGGACGCCGCGCTTGCAGAGCGTTCGGATCGTGCCGAGGTTGTGGGAGACGAAGATCACCGTGCGGCCTTCCCTGGCGACCTCGCCCATCTTCGCCATCGAGCGGCGCTGGAAGGAGGCGTCGCCGACCGAGAGCACCTCGTCGACGAGCAGCATCTCCGGCTCGAGGTGGGCGGCGACGGCAAAGGCGAGGCGCACCGACATGCCGCTCGAGTAGCGCTTGACCGGCGTGTCGAGGAAGCGGTCGACCTCGGCGAATTCGACGATCTCGTCGAAGCGACGGCGGATCTCCTCGCGGCGCATGCCGAGGATCGCGCCGTTGAGGAAGATGTTCTCGCGGCCGGTCAGCTCGGGGTGAAAGCCGGTCCCGACCTCGAGCAGCGAGCCGACGCGGCCGGTCACCTCGGCCCAGCCGGTGCTCGGCTCGGTGATCCGCGAGAGCACCTTGAGGATCGTGCTCTTGCCGGCGCCGTTGTGGCCGATCAAGCCGACGACGTCGCCGTCGTTGATCGTCAGCGAGACGTCTTTGAGCGCCCAGAGGATGTCGGGGTCGCGCTTGGCGCGACGGCGGCGCAGGACTTCCAGGGGCTGCCGGACGGCGCCGGAAATGGTCTCGCGCAGGTTGCCCTGCTGGTGCAGGCCCAGTTCGTAGTTCTTGCCGAGCCCTTCGGTCTTGATCGCGACGTCGCCCATGGTCAGATCAGGTCGGCGAAAGCGCGCTCGACGCGGTCGAAGTAGGCGAGCCCGGCAACCAGCAGGGCCGCCGCCGTGACTGCCGAGATGGCCATCATGTCCAGCGGCGCGTTGCCCGTATCGAGCACCGCCCAGCGGAAGCCTTCGACGACGCCGGCCATCGGGTTGATCGCCGAGAGCAGCCGCCACGGTTCTGAGAGGTCGTTGCTCGAGTAGACGACGGGAGTGAGGAAGAGCCACATCTGGATCGCGAAGGGGACGACGTAGCGGACGTCGCGGTAGCGGACGTTGATCGCCGAGAGCGCCGCGCCGGCGCCGAGCGCCGTGGCCGCGACCATGACGATCAGCAGCGGCAGAGCGAGGATCGCCAGCGAGGGGACGAAGCCCCAGGCGAAGACGATGATCAGCAGGATGACGATCGAGATCGCGATGTCGACGAAGCCGGCGGCGATCACGCCGGCCGGCACGAAGATGCGCGGGAAGTAGATCTTCGAGACCAGCTGCTGGTTGACGACGAGGCTTTCGGCGGAGAGCAGCAGGGTATTGGCGAAGAAGGTCCAGGGGACCAACGCGGCGAGGCTGAAGAGCGGGTAGGGCAGCCCGTCCGAGGAGACACCCGCGACCCGGCCGAAGAAGAGCGAGAAGATGACCATGAAGGCGAGCGGCTGCATGATCGCCCAGAGGGCGCCGAAGGCCGTCTGGCGGTAACGCACGGTGATGTCACGCAGGGCGATCTGCAGGGCGAGGTCGCGGTAGCGCCAGAGCTCACGCGGCGCCAGCACGCGGCTGAAGCCACGCGTCTGCTGCAGCCGGATCGTCTCCGGCCGCGGTGCGGGATCGGCCTGCTCGACAGGCTGCGTGGCGGTCATCTGCTCCATTGCTGAGGATAGGTTCTGCGCACCGGGCGCAGCCCCTGTTCGCGCTACATCGGCGGCAGTCGCGCCCAGGTTTAATCGTTCTCTTGCGGGCTGTGGTGGGGAGACTGGGCACCCTCCAGTCGAATTGACACCCCACGGCCTACGGCCGAGGGGTGAACCTGGTGCGCGGCTTCGCCGCGCAAGAACCGGATTGCATAGGCCGCTTCGCGACATTCGCCTGGAGGGTGCCCAGTCTCCCCTCGACACGCCCCAAGAACGGCTGAGACTTGAACGCGGTCCAAGGTCCTCAAGCTTGCGAGGGAGGTTTGGGCCGAGGCGGTGCTTCGTAGAGCTTGCTTCCGAGACTCGGAATGCTTCCGTAGGGGTGGTCGGGTGCGTCTCTGCGGGAATGTCGCGAAGCGGCGGAAATGCAATCCGATATCTGCGCGGCGTCAGCCGCGCACCGACATAGTCGCTAAGCGAGCGCAGCTCGCGTGCGACATCAATTCCCGCAGAGACGCACCCGACCACCCCACCTAACGCCGCTTCTCACCGTGCAGTTCGCGCAAATGTTCACGCAGGCCCTTGCCGAAGCGGGTCGGGTTGCCTTCGTAGTCGCGGATCAGGGTCGGGCCGTTGTAGCAGTCGGTGTCGTCGGCGGTGTACCAGGCCCAGCCCAGGTAGGAGATGCCGTGGCGGTCGGCCCAGCGCATGTAGGGGTCGATGTAGCGGTGCGTGCAATCGTCCTCGCCGAACTCGCTGGTGACGACCGGGTAGCGGCGCGCGATGCGCGCGAGGTCGGTGCGGCAGGGGCCGTAACAGGCGTTGAAGTTGTAGGTGTGGTTGGCGGCGACCAGCGCCTGGGCGGGATCGCTGGGCAGGTATTCGAGCCAGCCGCTGAGGTCGCGCGACCATTCGAGGCCGCCGAGCAGAATCGGCTGCTGGGCGCCGGTCGAGCGCACGGCGTCGACCAGCTCCTGCATGCCGGCGGCGCGGTAGCCGCCGAAGTAGTTGTCGTTGGCATCGCAGCCGTCGCGCCAGCATTCCCAGCTGATGTCGTGCGGCTCGTTGTAGACGTCGAAGAGCACGGCGCGGTCGTCGCGGTATTCGCCGGCGACGCTGCGCCAGAAGTCGGGGGCGTGGTCGGCATCGGCCATCGGCGGCAGCCCGGTCGCGGTGTGCTGTCCCGGCGCGACCCAGTGCAGGTCGAGGATCACGTAGAGGCCGGCCCGCTCGAGCCGCTGCACGAATTCGCGGATCGCCGCCCTGTAATTGTCGCCGGCGAGGTAGGCGGGGATCCTGCCGAGGCCCAGCCAGCAGCTCTCGTTGAGCGGCACCCGGACCGCGTTGATGTGCCATTTCTTCATCGCCCGCACCGAGGCGCCGTCGATCGGCCCCTCGAAGACGGCGTCGCCCTCGACGCAGCGGTACTCGGCGCCGGGACGGTTGACGCCGAGCAGGCGGACCGGGTCGCCGTCACGCTCGACCAGCTCGTTGCCGCGCACGCCGATCCAGGGCAGGTGCTTGACGGCGGCACTCTGGCCAACCTCGTCGCCACCGGACGCGGCCAGCGCTACGACCACGGGGATGATGAGAAGCAGGGCGACCACTGCAACCAGAGTGGACTTGAGAAGAGATCTATGCAAGTCGGTCAGTCCTCGATGGTACTCAGCGGCTCTTGCGTGCCTGGAGGGCTTCCTCGTAAGCCGCCTCGAACTGTGGAACAACCTCGGCGGGGCTGAAGAGCGCTGCTCGCCTCCTCGCCGCCTCGCCCATCCGGGCGCGCAGGGCACCGTCGTCGCAGAGCCGCTGCAGGGCCGTGCGCAGGGCGCCGACGTCGCCGGCCGGGACCAGGAACCCGCTCTCGCCGTCGGCGACGATGTCGCTGAGGCCGCCGATGTCGGAGGCGATCGCCGGCTTGCCCGCCGCAGCCGCCTCGAGCGCGACGATGCCGAACGACTCGGGCAGCAGCGAGGGAGCGATCGCGAAGAGCGAGCGACGCAGCGCCTCGATCGCCAGCGGGTGCGGCAGCGGCCCCAGCGCATGCACGCCGGGGACCTCCGGCATCGGGTCGATCTGGCGGCCGATCAGGACCAGCGGCGGTGGCGCCTCGAGCTCGGCGTAGGTCTCGACCAGCAGGCGCACGCCCTTGTCCTCGGCGACGTCGCCGAAATACATCAGGAACGGCTCGCTCGGCAGCGCCGCTAGGCGGGGATCGTCGGGCGCCGGGGGAGCCGGCAGCTCGCCGATGAAGTTGGGGACGACCCGGTGGCGCTCGACGCCTATCCCGCTCAGCTCGCGGACCGCCTCGCTGACTGGCAGGAAGACGTCGACGCGGCGGCGCAGCCAGGGCTCGTCGAAGCGCAGGCCGGCGCTGACCATCGTGCCCTTGCCGGCGCCGTAGCTCTCGACCGCGTGGGCGAAGCACTTTCGCGCCGCCGGCCCACTGCAGACGCCGCCGCGGTAGAAGAAGCGCTTGGTCGCGCAGACGAGGCTGTAGTCGTGCAGGGAGAGGACGAAGGCCGCCCCGGAGCTCCGATCGAGTGGCAGGTAGGAGTGGGCCAGCCAGTTGTGGGCGTGGACGACGTCGGGGCGCTGTTCGCGAATCACGCGGCGCAGGTCGCGGACGGTCAAGGGGTCCGGGCCCGGCGGCGCGTAGCGGCGCTCCTCGTCGACCGGCACGCCGGGGATGCGGTGGATCGAGCTCTCCAGCAGGTGCAGCTCGACGCCGTCCTCGCGCGCCGGCGGCTCGCCGGCCGGCTGGCGCAGCGTCGCCACGCCGACCTCGTGGCCGCGGCGGGCCAGCGCGGCGCTGAGATCCTCGACGATCCGCTCCTCGCCGCCGACGACGGGCGAGAAGGACTGCGCAAGCATCAGGATCCGCATCGATCTCCCGGCGTCATCTCGGCGCCAACGTTACGAGATGCAGCAATCCCGGCGGCGAATTGTGCCACGGCGATCTGTGCCTTCATGGCGGAACGAATCGACCGTGACCGCCGAAAGGCTGATTTGTGCATGGCGATCCCCCAAATCGGGTAGAACTTTCGTCCATGGCCCTCCTAGACCACGGCCGTTCTCTCATTGCCTACCTCGTTGGCGCCGTTGTCCTTCTGGCCATCGCGGCGAGCGTCGTCTCCGCAGGTCAGAGCATGCGAATGAACCGCCTCACCGGGGCGGTGCAGATCGACCAGAAGACGTGTCAGGGGAGCCCGCGGCAGGCGCGCAAGTTCGGCCGCGTCTGCAATCACGCCAGGATCGCCCTGCCGCGCCACCGACACCACGGCCACGCGCCCAGCTCGAGTGGCCCCTCGACGCCGGCGGCCGCACAGCCCGCCGGTCCCGACGTGACAAGCGTGCCCACGTCGACCGAGGCGACGCCTCCAGGCCAGGTGACGCCTCCCGGCCCGACGCCGACGCCGACGCCCGATCCGGATCCAACCCCGACTCCCCCCGCTCCGGACCCGACACCAGCGCCAACCGAACCTCCGAACCCAGACCCGGTGCCCCCTCCCAACCCGACGCCGCCTCCGACGCCCGCGCCGGACCCGACGCCGGACCCCTCCCCGCCACCGAAAACCACTCCCTCGCCACCGCCGGTCCCCGCCGGCACTCCAGCGCCGAAATCGATCTACTGGGGCGCCTGGATCGGCAGCCACCTGACCGGCACCGAGGCGCCCTGGGACATGAACGCGGTGACCAAGATGGAGCAGACGGCCGGCAAGAAGCTCTCGATCGTCAACTTCTCCGCCCCCTTCGCCAACTGCTCGGGCTCCAACTGCAGCTTCTACAACTTCCCCGTCAACGAGTTCAACAGCATCCGCGCCCATGGCTCGATCCCCTTCTACAGTTGGGGCTCGCAATCGATCCCGATGCCGGCCAACCTCAACGAGCCGGACTTCCAGCTCGCCGACGTGATCGACGGCAGCCACGATGCCTTCATCCGCCGCTTCGCCGAAGAAGCCCGCGACTGGGGGCACCCCTTCTTCCTGCGCTTCAACTGGGAGATGAACGGCAGCTGGTTCGCCTGGATGGAGGGCGTCAACGGCAACCAGCCCGGTGAATCCGTCGCCGCCTGGCGCCACGTCCACGACATCTTCAACGAAGTCGGCGCGACCAATGCGACCTGGGTCTGGTGCCCCAACATCGACCCGGACAACCAGCTGCGCAACCTCGCCTCGCTCTACCCGGGCAACGCCTACGTCGACTGGACCGGGCTCGACGGCTACAACTGGGGCACCAACCCGGCGCGGTCGGACCGCTGGCGCAGCTTCGACTCGCTCTACAGCTCAACTTACAAAGAGATCGTCCAGACGATCGCTCCAAGCAAGCCGATGATCGTCGGCGAGGTCGGCTCCAGCGAGTACGGCGGCTCGAAGGCCAGCTGGATCAAAGACATGCTCAGCAAGGTCCCGACCAACTACCCGAAGATCCGCGGCCTGCTCTACTTCGAGAAGTACGACGACGGCATGGACTGGCCGATCGAGACCTCGAGCGCCGCCGCCAGCGCTTTCGCCAGCGGCATCCAGAACCCGGCCTACGCGACCAACCAGTTCGGCTCGCTCGGCTTCGGCCCCGTTCGCCAGCCCACCGGCTGAGCTCGAGACAGCCGCCTTGCAGGAGAGTCGTCGGCGCCTGCCAGAATCGGCGCCCGTGTCGTCCGCCGATGCTCATCCCAAGGAGGCCGTGCCGCCGATCTCGGTGGTGATCTGCGCCTACACGCTGGAGAGGATCGAGCGGATCGCCGACGCGATCGAGTCGCTGCAGGAACAGACGGTCGCGCCGCACGAGATCGTCCTGGTGATCGACCACTCGCCCGAGCTGGAAGCGGAGTGCCGGCGGCGCTGGTCCCAGGCCAACATCCTCGCCAACCGCGAGCAGCAGGGGCTCTCCGGCGCCCGTAACACCGGCCTTGCCGAGAGCAGCGGCGGCGTCGTCGCCTTCCTCGACGACGACGCGGTAGCGGCGCCCGACTGGGTCGAGCGGCTCGGCCAGGCTTACGCCGACGAGCGCGTGCTCGGCGCTGGCGGCGCCGTGCGACCGATGTGGAGCGAGGCGCCGCCGCGCTGGTTCCCGGCCGAGTTCGACTGGGTGATCGGCTGCACCCACTCGGGGATGCCGCGCGAGCGCCAAGCGGTGCGCAACCTGGTCGGCGCCAACATGTCCTTCCGCCGCGAGGCGCTGGTCGAGGTCGGCGGCTTCCGTCACGAGCTGGGCCGGATCGGCAAGATCCCCGCCGGCTGCGAGGAGACCGACCTCTGCATCCGCATCGGCAAGCGGCACCCCGAGGGCACGATCCTCTACGACCCCGCCGCCAGGGTCGAGCACTTCGTGCCAGCCGAGCGCGCCCAGCGCTCCTACTTCTCCTCGCGCTGCCGTGGCGAGGGGCGCTCGAAGGCGATCCTCGCCGCCCTCGTCGGCAGCGACTCCGGCCTCTCCGAAGAGCGCTCCTACGTGCGCCGCACGTTGCCGCTCGGGTTCCTGCGCGGCCTCGGCAACGGCGCCCGCGGCGACTTCGGCGGCATCGAGCGGGCGACGATGATCGTCTTCGGCCTCTTCGCGACGACGAGCGGCTACCTGGGCGCCCGCCGGGAGGCGAAGCGGATCGCGCGCCGCCGCGATCGCCTCGGCGAGGCCGAGGGAGAGCAGCTGCGGGTGCTGACGGTGACGCCGCTCAGCCCCCTCTCGCAGGGTGGCGTCGAGCGGCACGTGATGGAAGTGACGCGGCGCTTCGCCGCCGCCGGCGCCGTGGCCGAGGTGCTCTGCACCGAGCCGGGCGGCCCCGCCATCGCCGAGGAGGAGCGTGACGGCGTGACGATCCGCACCGTGCGCGCCTGGCCCGCCAATCGCGACTGGTGCCTGGCGCCGCGGCTCTGGCGCGAGATCGGCCGCCAGCCCTGGGACGTCGTCCACGTCCAGTCCTACCACACGCTCGTAGCGCCGCTGGCGATGCTGCGAGCGCTGACCCTGGGCATCCCCTACGTGGTCACCTTCCACGGCGGCGGCCACACCTCCGAGCTGCGCAACCGCTCTCGCTCCCTGCAGCGGCTACTGCTGAGGCCGCTGCTGAGACGAGCCAAGCGCCTGATCGCGGTCGCCCGCTTCGAGATCGACGAGTACGGCAGCGAGATGGGGATCCCGGCCGAGCAGTTCTCCCTGATCCCCAACGGCACCGACCTCGCCTTCTCGGCCGAGAACGGAGACGCGCCGGTGGAGAGCAACGGCCGGCCACCGACGATCGCCTCGATCGGGCGGCTCGAGCACTACAAGGGCCACCACCGCGTCATCGCCGCCTTCCCTCACGTGCTCGAGCGCGAGCCCGAGGCGCGGCTGATGATCGTCGGCAGCGGCCCCTACGAGGCCGAACTGCGCCGCCAGACCGACCAGCTTGGCCTCGCCGAGAAGGTCGAGTTCACCAGCGTCCCGGCCGACGACCCAGCCGGGATGGCAACCCTGATGCGCGGCCTCTCCCTGGTCGTCCTGCTCAGCGACTTCGAGACCCACCCGCTGGTCGCGCTCGAGGCCGCCGCCGCCGGACGGCGCCTGCTCGTCGCCGACTCCAGCGGCCTCGCCGAGCTGGCCGCCGACGGCTTCGCCCGCGCGATCCCACCCGACGAGAGCCCCGCCAAGGTCGGCGAGGCCGTCGTCGAGGAGCTCCACCAGCCGCCGCCCAGCCGGCGGCCGAAGCTGACCTCGTGGGACGAGTGCGCCGACGAGCTGCTGGCGCTGTACCGCAGCGTGTGCTCCGCGTAAGAGCTTTCTCACTCAATCGTTAAATAAAGGCAAAGAGCCCCGCCTACGCTCGGCGGGTGCCTCGGAAGCTGGGTAAAGACGTCGCTTGGCTCTGGGGCGGCTACATCGCTCGCGCGGTCGCCTACTTCGGACTGATCGTCGTCCTCACCCGCGAGCTCGGCCCGGCAGGCTTCGGATCGCTCTCGCTGTTCCTCGCCGTCACGCTCGGCGTCTCCCAGGTCGCCGGCTCCTGGCCCTTCCTCGCCGTGCCGGTGCTGAGCGCCCAGGGCCGGACGATCGGGGCGGCGTTCAGGCCAGCGGTCTACGTCGCCGCGCTGGCGACAGTCGCCTCGCTGGCCGTCGCTCTGCCGATCTCCTTCGCCCTGCAGTCACGAGCGGCGATCTCCCTCCTCGCGGTGGTCGGCTACTCGCTTGCCCTGGTTGGCCTGCAGGGCATCTACGCGGTCCAGCAGACCGAGGGGAAGATGGCCGGCATCGCCATGCTGCAGACCGGCGACCGCCTCCTCGCCCTCGGCCTCGCGCTCGCCGCCGCCGCCGTCCTCACCCTCGACGTCCTCCAGGCCGAGGTGCTGCTGACCATGGCCTCGGTGGTCAGCTGCGCGATCGCCCTGCTGGTGATCGGCCGGCGGCAGAAGCTCTTCCGGCGCCACGCCGACGACATCCCCGACCATCCGATCTCGACCGTGATGTCGTCGGTTGGAGCGATGGGCATCGTCAGCCTCTGCTCCTACGGCGTCGCCTGGGCCGACATCTTCATCCTCGCCGCCTTCCGTTCCAACAGCGACGTTGGCATCTACTCGCTCGCGTACCAGCTCTTCACCTTCGTGGCTCAGCTCGGCGCGCTCTGGGCGGTTGCCGCTCTGCCGATCCACGCTCGCTCGACGGCCTCGGGCCACGACCTCGCCGACCAGCTGCCGATCCCCCGCCTGGCTGCCTACACCTGCCTCTGGGCCGCGCTGATCGCCGCTGCGGCGGTCGGCTCGGTAGTCGTCCTGCCCTATGCGTTCGGCTCTGACTTCAGCGCCGCGGCGACTCCGCTGCTGGTGCTCCTCGCCGGCAGCGGCATCTTCGCCGCCGCCTACTTCGCGGTGCTGCCGGGCCTGATCGCCGCCGGGCAAAGTGGCCTGGTCGCGAAGGTGGCAGGTGGCTCGGTGGTGATCAACATCGTCCTCGACCTGATCCTGGTGCCACCCCTGGGCGTGCTGGGGCCGGCGCTGGCAACCGTCGGCCAGTCTGTCTTCGGCACGATCGCCCTTGCCGGCATCGTGCTGGGCTTCGGGCCGACGCTTCGCCTGCTCGCCGTCGGAGCGCCGGCGGTCCTTGCCACGACGCTGCTGGCGATCGACCCCAACGATGCCGGCCTGGCGATCTTCTGCGCCCTGACCGCGATCGCCACCGGCCTCTCAGGCCTGGCGATGACCCACCGCGCCGGCGGCCTACCGACGGCGGCCCGTGTATGAGCCTTACCCAGACCTGGCTAGCATCGACCCGGTGGAGATCCTTGTTGTCGAGGACGAGGCAGCCATCGCGGACTTTCTCGAGCGTGGCCTCGAGGCCGAGGGCTACGGCATCAGCGTCGCCGGCGACGGCGAGGAGGGGGAGCGGCTGGCGCTCGGTGGTGGCTTCGACCTCGTCATCCTCGACCGGATGCTGCCCAAGCGCGACGGGATGGCCGTCCTGGCGACGCTTAGACGCGCAAGGCCGGCGCTGCCCGTGATCCTGCTCACCGCGAAGGGCGAGATCGGCGATCGAGTCGAGGGGCTCGACCACGGCGCCACCGACTACATAGCCAAGCCCTTCGCCTTCGAGGAGCTGGCGGCTCGCGTCCGGGTCTGCCTGCGCCAGCCAAGCGGCATGGAGATGACCACGCTGGAGGCCGGCGGAATCAAGCTCGACCTGATCGAGCGCCGCGCCGAGCGCGACGGGATCTCGGTCCGGTTGCCGGGGAGGGAGGCGGAGCTGCTCGCCTATCTGATGCGCCGCCCGGGCCAGATCTGCACCCGCGAGCAGATCCTCTCTTCGGTCTGGGGCTATGACCACGACCCTGGCACCAACGTCGTCCAGGTCTATGTCGGCTATCTGCGACGGCGCCTCTCCAGGCCCGGCTCGCCGCTGCCGGTGGAGACGATCCGCGCCGCCGGCTACCGGCTGATCGAGACCGGCGCGGAATGAGAGGCGCCTGGCGTCACCTCGGCCTGCGGGGGCGGCTCGCCTTCTCGATCGGGGCGATCGTGCTGGCGATCTGCGCCGTCCTCTTCGTCGCGGTGCGCCACGAGATGAACGACCTCTCGACGGTGATCACGCGCGAAGAGGCCGAAGAGGGAAACCCATCTGCAGGCCGGCCAGGGCAAGGCGGCGCCGAGCACATGGCGCCAATCGAAGACGCCCAGGCCGACATGGAGAAAACCTTCCTGATCGCGACCGTGCTGACGCTCGGCGCCGCGCTGTTGCTCGGCTACGTCGTCGCCGCCAGAACGGCGGCCCCACTGCGACGCCTCGCCCGCACGGCCGCCGCCGTCGACGCCGGCGACCTCACCCCCCGCACCGACGCCGACCCCTCTGCCGTCGCCGAGGTGCGCGTGCTCGCCGAGGCCTTCGATCACATGCTCGACCGCCTCGACGAGGCCTTCTCGCGCCAGCGCCGCTTCGTCTCTGACGCCTCACACGAGCTGCGCACGCCGCTGACCGCGATCCGCGGTCAGCTCGAAGTGCTCGGCCGTGGTGAGCACATCGACCCAGACGACGTAAGGCACGTCGAAAGGACGGTGCTGACCGAGATGGCGAGGATCGAACGCCTCGTCGACGATCTGCTCGCTCTGGCCCGGCTCGACGAGGGCGTGCCACTCGAGCGGGAGGAGATCTCGGTCGGCTCTTTCCTCATCCACCTCGCGGAGGCCGAGCGCGAGGAGGTCACGGTGGGTGAGTTGCCGGCAGGAACTTTCGAGGGCGACCCCGACCGCCTCGCTCAGGCGATTCGCAACCTGCTCGGCAACGCTCGCCGCCACAGCGGCCCAGGTGGCTCGGTCGCGATCGGCGCCAGCGCAGGCCAGGGATCGCTGACGATCTGGGTCGACGACGACGGCCCCGGAATACCCGCGGCCGAGCGTGAGGAGGTCTTTGGCCGCTTCTACCGCAGCGAGGACGCCCGCGACAGGCACTCGGGCGGCAGCGGCCTCGGCCTGGCGATCACCCGCGCGATCGTCGACTCGCACGGCGGCAGGATCTGGGCCACGGAGTCACCGCTCGGTGGCGCCCGCGTCGCCTTCGAGCTGCCCGGCTTCCAGTCAAGAGATCGCCAGCCGGCGACCAGCCGGCGCTAGAGACCCGGCGGCAGATGGACAAACGTCCAGCGCGGTCCACAAGGGCTGAAGCCCGGTGCGCAGGAGTCGATCTCCCTGTGCATGGCCGCAAGGATCCACACCCGCCTCCTCCTCGCCTGCGTCCTCGCCAGCCTCGCGGCCCTCGCCGTTCCGGCCGCAGGAGGCGCCTCGATCTCTGTCAAGCAGGAGACCTGCAAAAGGACCTCCTCAGACGATCACGGCCGGACCTCGCGTGCGCGCATCCACTTCAAGGGCAAAGCAGGTCCGCAACCAGCGCCGCCGTGGACACCGGTCCCCCCAGGTTCCCGCCCAGCCGGCACCGACGCCTGCCCCCGTTACTCCCGTCCCGACTCCGACACCTCAGCCCACGACGGCGCCCCAGCCATCTCCCACACCCTCTCCCGCCCCAACTCCGGCTCCAGAACCCGCGCCTGCGCCCACCCCCACACCGCAGCCTGCGCCCGCGCCGACCCCCCAGCCAGCCCCAACCCCTACCTCGAGCTCGATCTACTGGGGCGCCTGGATCGGCAACCACCTGACCGGCACCGAGGCGCCCTGGGACATGAACGCCGTGGCGAAACTCGAGCAGACGGCCGGCAAGAAGCTCTCGATCGTCAACTTCTCCGCCCCCTTCGCCAACTGCTCGGGCTCGAAATGCAGCTATTACAACTTCCCCGCCGGTGAGTTCAACAACATCCGCTCACACGGCTCGATCCCCTTCTACAGCTGGGGCTCGCAGTCGATCCCGATGCCGGCCAACCTCAGCGAGCCGAACTTCCAGCTCGCCGACGTGATCTCCGGCGCCCACGACGCCTACATCCGCCAGTTCGCCATCGCCGCCAAGAACTGGGGGCACCCTTTCTTCTTGCGTTTCAACTGGGAGATGAACGGCAACTGGTTCGCCTGGATGGAGGGTGTCAACAGCAACAAAGCCGGTGAATCGGTCCTCGCCTGGCGCCACGTCCACGACATCTTCAGCGAAGTCGGCGCCACCAACGCGACCTGGGTCTGGTGCCCCAACATCGACCCGGAGAACCAGATGCGCAATCTCTCCACGCTCTATCCCGGCGACGCCTACGTCGACTGGACCGGCCTCGACGGCTACAACTGGGGGACCAACCCGGCACGGTCGGACCGCTGGCGCAGCTTCGACTCGCTCTACAAGTCCACCTACACGAAGATCACCGAGACGATCGCGCCCTCCAAGCCGCTGATCGTCAGTGAGGTCGGCTCCAGCGAGTACGGCGGCTCGAAGGCGAGCTGGATCAAAGACATGCTCACCAAGGTTCCGACCGAGTATCCAAAGATCCGCGGCCTGCTCTACTTCGAGAAGTACGACGACGGCATGGATTGGCCGCTGGAGACCTCGAGCAGCGCCGCCGGCGCCTTCGCTGCCGGCATCCAGAGCTCAGCCTACGCCGGCAACCAGTTCGGCTCGCTCGGCTTCGGGCCGGTCAAACCCACCAACTGAGCCTCTTGTCAAGGGCAACCGGACAAACGTCCAGTTGTGCCTTGCAGAACTGAATCTCCGCCGCTCAGCGCCGATGGCGGGGTGTGGCCGACTACCGCCCCCGACTCTTCGCTCTACTGCTTGCCGCACTCGCCTCGCTGCTCGTCCTCGCGCCCGTCTCAGCGAGCGGCAAGGCACGCTCGGCGCAGAGCAAGCAGCGCCCGGCAACGGCGCGTACCGACCTCGGCGCCGCTCGCAGCCTCGGCCATCCAAGCCGCTGCGCGAAGCGCATCGCGCCGATGCGGGCGAAGCGGATGAGCAGATGGCAGCGCAAGCGGACGATGCGCAGGCTGCGCGGCAACTGCCAGGCGAACAAGTCGACTGCCCCGGCGACGCCGAAGTACTGGGGCGCCTGGGTGGGCGACCAGCTGACCGGCGAAGAGGCGCCCTGGGACATGGGCGCGGTCGACAAGTTCGAGCAGCTGGCCGGCAAGCAGATGTCGCTGATCCACTTCTCCCAGCCCTTCGCCGACTGCTCCTCCTCCTGCTCCTTCTACGACTTCCCCTCCGACTCGATGGAGCGGATCCGCAAGCACGGCTCGATCCCCTTCTTCAGCTGGGGCTCGCAGGCGACGCCGGCCGGCCTCAACCAGCCCAACTTCCAGCTCGCCGACGTGATCGATGGCGCCTACGACTCCTACATCCGCCGCTTCGCCGAAGAAGCCCGCGACTGGGGGCATCCCTTCTTCCTGCGCTTCAACTGGGAGATGAACGGCAACTGGTTCGCCTGGATGGAGGGCGTCAACGGCAACCAGCCCGGCGAATCCGTCGCCGCCTGGCGTCACGTGCATGACATCTTCACCTCGGTCGGCGCCACCAACGCGACCTGGGTCTGGTGCCCGAACGTCGATCCCGGCGGCAAGATGCGCGACCTCGCTTCGCTCTACCCGGGCGACGAATACGTCGACTGGACCGGCCTCGACGGCTACAACTGGGGCACCAACCCCGCCCGCTCGGACCGCTGGCGCAGCTTCGACGAGCTCTACCGGTCGACCTACGACGAGATCACCCAGACGATCGCCCCCTCCAAGCCGCTGGTCATCGCCGAGGTCGGCTCGACCGAGTACGGCGGCTCGAAGAGCGCCTGGATCGAAGATGCGCTGAGCTCGGTCGCCACCGAATACCCACAGGTCGGCGCCCTGCTCTGGTTCGAGAAGTACGACGACGGCATGGACTGGCCGATCGAGAGCTCGAGCAGCGCCACCAGCGCCTTCGCGGCCGGCATCCAGAACCCGGCTTTCCGCGCAAACTCCTACGCCGATCTCGGCGCAAGCGCCATCCCAGTCGCCGGATGAGCCCGAGCCACCTGACCGTGTCCCTACACTTCCCCACTTCGAACTCGATGGACACCGTGCGCCGAACAGCTTCGACACGCGGCGCGAACAGGGGCAGAAAGGCCGTCCTCGCCTGCCTGCTTGCCTTCGCGCTGGTCTGCCTGATGCTGCCCGCTGCCGCCTCCGCCCACCAGGGGATGCATCACGGCAAGGGCAAGAAGGCCAAGGGCCACAAGCACAAGGCGAAGGGGCACAAGCGCCGCGCCATCTCGCCTCGCCCGACCTACTGGGGGGCCTGGATCGACGACCGCTTCACCGGCGAAAAGCCGCCCTGGGACATGACGCCGGTGAGCCAGCTCGAGCAGATGGTCGGCAAAGGCCTCTCCCTGGTCGAGTTCGCGGCGCCCTTCTACGACTGTGGCTCATCGCCCTGCAAGCCGCTGCGCTTCCCGACCTCGGAGATGGAGGCGATCCGCAGCTACGGCGCGATTCCGGTCTTCGGCTGGGGCTCGAACTCGATCCCGGTGCCCGAGGTGCCGCTGCAGCCTGATTTCGAGCTCTCCGACGTAGCCGCCGGCGCCTACGACGACTACATCCGCGAATTCGCCGAGGACGCCCGCAGCTGGGGACACCCCTTCTTCCTGCGCTTCAACTGGGAGATGAACGGCAACTGGTTCCCTTGGGGCGCCACCGTCAACGGCGCCCAGCCCGGCGACTACGTCGCCGCCTGGCGCCACGTCCACGACATCTTCACCGCGGTCGGCGCCACCAACGCGACCTGGGTCTGGTGCCCCTACGCCGACACCGACCGCAAGCTGGAGCCGCTGGGCCCGCTCTACCCGGGCGACACCTACGTCGACTGGACCTGCTTGAGCGGCTTCAACTGGGCCCAAAACCAGACCAACCCGCATCCGTGGCGAACCTTCGACGAGATCTTCAAGCCCAGCTACCTGGAGATCGTGCGACACATCGCCCCGAGCAAGCCGGTGATGCTGGCTGAGATCGCCTCGACCGGCGCCAACAAGAAAAAGGGCGCCTGGATCAACGACATGTTCAAGATGCTGGCGACGAAGTACCGCCGCATCCGCGCCCTCGTCTGGTTCGACCAGGTCGATCGCGGCATCGACTGGCCGCTCGAGACCTCGCCGGCGGCGATGAAGGCCTTCGGCAAGGGGGTCCGCCACTGGGCCTTCAAGTCGAATGGCTACGCGTCCAGCTCCGCAAGTCCGGTCCCACCCCCACGTTGATCCAGGGCACCGTCGCGACCGCAGAGGGTGTTGAAGGGTCGCACCGAAATCGCCCACAGCGGGTTTAGATCCAAGAGAAGAGGAATGGAACGCGTGAGAGCCCCGAGAACAGCAAGAGCGTCACGTCGTCTGCCGGTCGTCGCAGTCGGCCTCGTCGCGCTCACATGCCTCCTGCTCGCTCCAGCTGGGGCTGCCTCCAAGGCCAAGCATCCGGCCAAGCCCCTCTACTGGGGCGCGGTGATCGGCAAACAGCTGACCGGCGAAGCGCCGCCCTGGGACATGAACGCGCTCGCCTACTTCGAGGGCCTGGCCAAAAAGGGCGCCTCGCTGCTCGCCTTCTCGACTCCCTTTGCCGATTGCGGCACACGGCCCTGCAGCGAGATGCCCTTCCCGACCCAGGCGATGGAGAGCCTGCGCCAGCGCGGCACGATCCCGGTCCTCACCTGGGCCTCACAATCGGTGCCGGTGCCGTCGAGCCTCAAAGAGCCCGACTTCCAGCTCCAAGACATCGCCCGCGGCGCCCACGACACCTACATCCGCCACTTCGCCGAGCAGGCGAAGGAGTGGGACGAGAGCTTCTTCCTGCGCTTCGACCAGGAGATGAACGGCTTCTGGTTCCCCTGGGGCGAGAGCGTCAACGGCAACACGCCCGGCAGCTTCGTCAAGGCCTGGCGCCACGTCCACGACATCTTCGCCGAAGTCGGCGTGACCAAGGCGACCTGGGTCTGGTGCCCGAATGTCGATTTCACCCGCAAGCTCACCCCCCTGCACTCGCTGTACCCGGGCGGCGCCTACGTCGACTGGACCTGCCTGGACGGCTTCAACTGGGGCAAGACGCGCAACTCGGGCGGCTGGATGAGCTTCGAACGCGTCTTCCGCTCGACCTACAAGCGGGTGCTGAAGATCGCCCCGAAGAAGCCGATGATGATCGGCGAGGTCGCCTCCGAAGAGCGCGGCGGCTCAAAGCCGAAGTGGATCGCCAACGCGCTGAAGACGATCCCGGCCAAGTTCCCCAAGGTACGGGCGATGATCTGGTTCGAGGAAAACGACCGCGGCATGCACTGGCCGATCGAGAGCTCCAAGGCGTCCCGCAAGGCCTTTGCCAAGGCGATCGCGAAGCCGATCTACCGGCCCAACGAGTTCCAAAACATCGAGGCCGGCCCGATCCCGCCGCCCTCCTGGATTCCTCCGCCCCCTTGAGCTGACTGCTCTCTCTGGTGGGGATGGCGGGTATGCCTCTCTGCGTGAATTGATGTCGCACGCGAGCTGCGCTCGCTTGGCGACTATGTCGGTGCGCGGCCTACGGCCGCGCAGATATCGGATTGCATTTCCGCCGCTTCGCGACATTCCCGCAGAGAGGCATACCCGCCATCCCTCGAAAGCGCGCCGAGGTCACGAGAGCTCAAGCTTCCGAGCGGCCGTCGGGATCGAAGCTTTTCCTTAGCTTGCGAACCCTGCTGTCGAGCTCTTAGGCTCAGCCGTTTCCCGGGGACGTGTCGAGGGAGGAGCCTGGCCGGCCTCCGGGCGAATGTCGCGAAGCGGCCTATGCAATCCGGTTATTGCGCGGCCGAAAGGCCGCGCTCCTCATTCACCCCACGGCCGCAGGCCGTGGGGTGTCAATTCGGCTGGAGGGTGCCCAGTCCCCTCCCCCTCAGCGCGTTAGCCGAGGCGTGCTTCGAGCGCCTGCAGCTGCGCTGCCAGCTCGGCCGGGAGATCGTCGCCGAACTTGGCGAGGTGCTCCTGGAGCTGGGGGAGCTGCGCGCGGACGAGGTCCTCGTCGACGGAGAGCAGCTCCTGCATCGCCTCCGCTGAGATGTCGAGGCCCTCGGTGTTGATCGCTCCCTCGGAGGGGAGCAGCCCGATCGGCGTCTCGACCGCGTCGGCAGTGCCCTCGCAGCGGCGGAAGACCCACTCCAGCACGCGGCTGTTCTCGCCGAAGCCGGGCCAGAGGAACTTGCCGTCGGCGTCCTTGCGGAACCAGTTGACGTAGAAGATCCGCGGCAGCTCTGCCCCCTCGCGCTGGCCTGCCTTCAGCCAGTGGGCGAAGTAGTCGGCCATGTTGTAGCCGCAGAAGGGCAGCATCGCCATCGGGTCGAAGCGCAGCGCGCCGACGGCGCCGGCCGCGGCAGCGGTCGTCTCCGAGGACATCGTCGCGCCGAGGAAGACGCCGTGCTCCCAGTCGAAGGCCTCGTGGACGAGCGGCACCACGGTGGCGCGGCGGCCGCCGAAGAGGAAGGCGTCGATCGGCACGCCGGCCGGGTCTTCCCACTCGGGGGCGATCGTCGGGCACTGCGATGCCGGCGTCGTAAAGCGGGCATTGGGGTGGGACGAGGGGCTCTCGGAGCCCGGCGTCCAGTCGTTGCCGTGCCAGTCGATCAGGTGCTCGGGCGGCTCGCTGGTCATCCCCTCCCACCAGACGTCGCCGTCGTCGGTTTTGGCGCAGTTGGTGAAGATCGAGTTGCTCTCGATCGTCCGCATCGCGTTGGGGTTGGTCGCCTCGCCGGTGCCCGGCGCGACGCCGAAGAAGCCGGCCTCGGGGTTGACCGCGTAGAGGCGGCCGTCCTCGCCGAACTTCATCCAGGCGATGTCGTCGCCGACCGTCTCGACCTTCCAGCCGGGCAGGGTCGGGATCAGCATCGCCAGGTTGGTCTTGCCGCAGGCCGACGGGAAGGCGCCGGTGACGAACTTGACGCCGCCCTCGGGCGAGGTCAGCTTGAGGATCAGCATGTGCTCGGCCAGCCAGCCCTCGTCGCGGGCCATCGCCGAGGCGATGCGCAGCGCGAAGCACTTCTTGCCGAGCAGGGCGTTGCCGCCGTAGCCGGAGCCGAAGGACCAGATCTCGCGCGTCTCGGGGTAGTGGACGATGTACTTGTTGTCCTCGTTGCAGGGCCAGGAGACGTCCTCGACCCCGTCGGTCAGCGGCATGCCGACCGAGTGCACGCAGGGGACGAACTCGCCGCTCGTCGCCGAGCACGTCGAGCGCGGCGGCGCCCATGCGGGTCATGATCCGCATCGAGACGGCGACGTAGGGCGAGTCGGTCAGCTGCACGCCGATGTGGGCGATCGGCGAGCCGAGCGGGCCCATCGAGAAGGGCACGACGTACATCGTGCGGCCCTGCATGCAGCCCTCGAAGAGGCCGTTCAGCGTCGCCCGCATCTCGGCGGGATCGCGCCAGTTGTTGGTCGGGCCGGCGTCGGCCTCGTTCTCGGCGCAGATGAAGGTGCGGTCTTCGACCCTGGCGACGTCGGCCGGGTCGGAGAGGGCGAGATAGGAGTTGGGGCGCTTGGCGTCGGAGAGACGCTCGAAGGTGCCGGCGTCGATCAGGGTCTGGGCGAGGGAGTCGTACTCCTCCGCCGAGCCGTCGCACCAGTGGACGGCGGCGGGCTGGGTCAGATCGGCGATCTCCCCAACCCAGTCGAGGAGCTTTGCGTGCGTGGTCGGCGCTTCGGCCGCGATGGTTTGGCTCATTGGCGGGACTTTATTCATTGCTGCCGCTGAGTTTTGTGACGCTGACGTCAGCGTCCTCGTTGAGGATCTTCAAGGTGGCCGTCTCTTCCTTTCCGTCTGAGAACTTCACGCTGCAAGTAAACGTGGCTCCCTTCTCAACCTTTTGGTCGGATGGACAATCGACCGAGGAAACCTTCTTGTTCAGCGATTTCGAGAGGTTCGCTTCGAGCGCGTCCTCGGTCTTGGCGCCGTCGATCACGGTTTCGCCGCAACCGGCCATGAAGACCAGGAGCGAGACCGCCCCGAACAGCACGCCGAGTCGCCTCAAGAAGCTCATACCTCTCCTTTTTCCAACCGGGTTCAGGGCCAGGGAGTATCCCAAGGAAGATGAAAATCGTTCCTCCGCAGGCTGAGAGCGCCTGGCGGCGCTTGATTCTCATCGAACTTTTAGATTCGCCTCCCGTATAGGTGATTAGGGTGGCCGAATTAGGCTGTCCTAAGTCCCGCCAACCATTCCCCAGGAGGTTTCGTGAGCTCTCGAATCGACCGACGCTGGCTCAGCGTCCTTGGCCTCGGCATCGTCGCCAGCCTCATCGCCGCCGGATGCGGAGGTTCCTCATCGGGCTCGAGCAACTCGCTGACCCTCTACAGCGCTCAGCACGAACCGATGACGGAAGCGCTGGTCAAGGGCTTCGAAGAAGAGAACGGCGCCGAGGTCCAGGTCCGCTACGGAGAGGACGAGGGCCTGGCCAGCCAGATCGAGCAGGAGGGCGACGCCTCCCCCGCCGACGTGTTCCTGGCCGAGAACACGCCGCCGCTGGAACTCCTGGCCGGCAAGGACCTCCTCGCCGAGGTCGATTCCTCGACCCTCGACGAAGTGCCCTCCCAGTACAACTCGCCGACCGGTCACTGGGTCGGAGTCGCCGCCCGCGAGACCGTGATGGTCTACAACCCGGACCTGATCGCCGCCGACGAGCTGCCGGCCTCGATCCTCGACCTCGCCATGCCCGAGTGGAAGGGCAAGCTGGCGATCGCTCCCTCCGAGCCGGACTTCGTGCCGATCGTCAGCGCGATCACCAAGCTCGACGGCGAAGCGGCCGCGAAGGAATGGCTGGAAGGCTTCGCCGCCAACGCCAAGCGCTACAACGACAACGAGGGCATCATCGCCGCCGTCAACGCCGGCCAGATCGACGCCGGCATCATCAACCACTACTACTGGTACGAGGCGGCCGCCGAGGAAGGCAAGGACAAGATCGCCTCCAAGCTCCACTACTTCGGCAACGAAGACCCGGGGGCGCTCGTCAACATCTCCGGCGCCGGAGCGCTGGAGTCGAGCGACGACCCCGACCTCGCCCAGGAATTCCTCGCCTACATCGTCAGCGAGGAAGGCCAGACCGCGATGACCGAAAGCGGCGACTGGGAGTACCCGCTGAACAGCGCCGTGCCGCCGCCACCGGGACTGAAGCCGTTCGACAGCCTGGAAGCGCCGAAGGTCAGCCCATCCGACCTCGGCGACGGCAGCGAGCCGGTCGAACTGATGGAACAGGTGGGCCTGCTCTAACGATGGAGGCAGCAAGCGCCCAGCGCCGCACAGCCGCATGGCCGGCTTCCTGGCGCTGGGCGCGACAGGGCCGCGGACGTCCGCCAGCCGCCCTGCTCGTCATCGCCGCCGCGGTCGCGCTGCTGGCCCTGGCGCCGGTCGGCTTCCTCTTCGACCAGACGCTCTCGACCGGCTGGGACGAAGTCCAACGGCTGCTGTTCCGCCCCTTTGTCGGCGACCTGCTCGTCAACACGACGACGCTGGTCGCCGTCGGGACGATCGCCTGCACGGTCCTCGGCGTCGCCGTCGCCTGGCTCGTCGAGCGCACCGACCTTCCCGGCCGCCGTGCCTGGGCGGTACTGGCGGCGCTGCCGATCACGGTCCCGGCCTTCGTCACCAGCTATAGCTGGGTCTCGATCACCCCCGCGGTGCAGGGCTTCTGGGGGGCCGCCGGAATCGTCACCCTCGCCTACTACCCGCTCGTCTACCTGCCGGTAGCGGCGGTCCTGCGCGGCACCGACCCGGCTCTGGAGGAGAGCGCTCGCTCGCTCGGGATGGGACCGTGGCGGACCTTCTTCCGAGTCACCCTGCCGCAGACGCGGGTCGCTCTGCTGGGTGGGGTCCTGCTCGTCTCGGTCCACATGCTCTCCGAGTTCGGCGCCTTCGCGATGCTGCGCTTCCAGACCTTCACCACGGCGATCTACGACCAGTACAAGCTCAGCTTCGACGGCGCCGCGGCCTCGATGCTGGCCTCCGTGTTGGTGATCCTCTGCCTGCTGCTGCTGGTCGCCGAGCTCGCCGCGCGCGGTCGCGGACGCTACGCGCGGGTCGACTCCGGCTCGGCGAGGCCGATCCCACCGATCCGGCTCGGCCGCGGCAAGTGGGCCGTCAGCGCCGGCTTCGCCGCCCTGATCGGCCTCGCCCTCGGCCTGCCCCTGGCGACGCTCGTCTACTGGGTGGCAACCGGCAGCTCGGCCAGCTTCGACCTCGGCGCCCTGCTCGAAGCCAGCAGCAGCTCGCTCGAGCTGGGCCTCGGCGCGGCGGCCCTGACCACGCTGCTGGCGCTGCCGGTCTCGATCCTCTCCGTGCGTCATCCGAGCGGCGCCGCGACCTTGATCGAGCGCGCCACCTACCTCCCCTTCGCCCTGCCCGGGATCGTCGTCGCGCTCTCCCTGATCGTGCTCTCGATCCACTACTTCCCGGCGATCTACGGGACCACCCAGCTGCTGATCGTCGCCTACGCGATCCTCTCGCTGCCGCTGGCGCTGGTCGCCACCCGGGCAGCCTTGGCGCAGGCGCCACCGGTGCACGAGGAGATCGCCCGCTCGCTTGGCTGCCGACCGCTGGTGGCGATGGTGCGCGTCACCCTGCCACGGATCCTGCCCGGGCTCGGGGCCGCGGCGGCGCTGGTCTTCCTCGCCACCGTGACCGAGCTGACGGCGACGCTGCTGCTGGCGCCGATCGGCACGCAGACCCTGGCGACGCAGTTCTGGGCGAACGCCTCGACCCTCTCCTACGGAGCAGCGGCTCCCTACGCTGCCCTGATGGTCGCGATCTCGGCCCTCCCCACCTACCTGCTGACGCGCCGTCTCGGCGGCGTCGTCGCGCCGGTCGACGAGCGATGATGAGCCCAGCCACATCGCTCTCGGTCGCCGGCCTGAGCAAGGCGTTCGGCGACTCGCCGGTGCTCGTCGATCTCGACCTCGAGGTCCCGACCGGCAGCCTGACCGCGGTGCTCGGCCCCTCCGGCTGTGGCAAGACGACGCTGCTGCGGCTGCTCGGCGGCTTCGAGCACGCCGACGCCGGCTCGATCCGGCTCGGCGAGCGGGTGCTCTGCGACGCGGCCACGCATCTGGCGCCCGAGCGCCGTGCGATCGGCTTCGTCCCCCAGGAGGGCGCCCTCTTCCCCCATCTCGACGTCGCCGCCAACGTCGGCTTCGGCCTGCCGCGCCCAACTCGGCGCGGCGGCCGGGTCGAGGAGTTGCTGCGGCTGGTCGGTTTGCAAGGGCTGGGGAAGCGCTTTCCCCATCAACTCTCCGGCGGCCAGCAGCAGCGCGTGGCGCTGGCCCGGGCGCTGGCGCCGGAACCGGGATTGGTCCTCCTGGACGAGCCCTTCGACGCCCTCGACGCCGGCCTGCGGGCGCAAGTGCGCGGCGAGGTCCGCGAGGCCCTGCGTTCAGCCGGGGCCACCGCGCTGCTCGTCACCCACGACCAGGAGGAGGCACTCTCGCTGGCCGACACCGTCGCGGTGATGCGCAGTGGCAGGATCGTCCAAGCCGCCGATCCACAGACGCTCTACCGCGACCCGGTCGACGCCGAGGTCGCCCTCTTCGTCGGCGAGGCGGTGCTGCTCGAGGGACGACTCGACGGCGACCACGCGGAGACTCCTCTCGGACGGCTGCGGACCCGTGGCGCCGCCATTGCCGACGGGGCCCGGGCGACGGTGATGCTGCGCCCGGAGCAGATCCTCTGCCAGGGACCGGACTCTGCCGAAGATGCCGAGGGACCACGCGGTCGAGTGCTCTCGACCGCCTTCTACGGGCATGACGCGACGACCCGCATAGCCCTCGACGGCCCCGACCACCGCGAGATCGTCGCCCGTGCCGCTGGCCACCCGCTGCCTCGAGCTGGCGAAGAGGTCGTCATCGCCGTCGAGGGATCGGCGCTCGCCTATCCCGCTAGTGGAGCAGGACAGAGAGCTGCTGCTGCCGAGCATCTGCCGGCATTTGGCTAGACCCTCTGGCACACGTTCAAGAGCCGTCGGATAGGGTTCCGCGCCGCAATGCGCTTCTTCGAGTACGAGGCAAGGCAGATCGTCGAGCTGGCGGGGATTCCCGTCACCAAGTACGGCTTCTGCACGTCCGCGGAGGAAGCTCGCAAGGTCGCCGAGGAGATCGGCGGCCCGGTGGTGATCAAGTCCCAGGTGCTCAGCGGCGGCCGGATGAAGGCCGGCGGAGTCAAGTTCGCCGACACGCCCGATGAGGCCGCCGCCCACGCCGAGGACATCCTCAAGCTCGAGATCAACGGCCACATGCCGCGCGGCGTCCTCGTCGACCCCAAAGCCGAGGTCAAGCAGGAGTACTACGCCAGCGTCGTCTGGGACGGCACCGCGAAGCGGCCGCTGATGCTGTTCAGCGACATGGGCGGGATCGACATCGAGGAGGTCGCCGAGACCCACCCCGACCACGTCGGCCGCGGCCACGTCTCCAACCTGCACCCGATCTTCGACTTCGAGGCCAAGCAGGTCGTCGCCGCGACCGGCGTCACCGGCTCGCAGCTCAACCGCGCGACGCCGATCCTCGCCAAGCTCGCCCGCCTCTTCCGCGACAACGACATGACCCTGGCCGAGATCAACCCGCTGGCCGAGCTGACCGACGGCAGCTTCGTCGCCCTCGACGCCCACATGGAGATGGAGAACGAGGCGGTCGGCCGCCAGAAGGGCCTGCTGCGCAAGCGGCTCGAGATCGCCGAGGAGGACACTCGCGAGACCTACGAGCCCTCCGACTTCGAGCGCAACGTCGCCGCGATCGACGCCGCCGACCACCGCGGCGTCATCCAGGGCAAGGATCACGGCTTCGAAGGCAACCTCGGCCTCGTGATCGGCGCCGGCGGCGGCTCGCTGACCTTGACCGACGCGGTGCGCAGCCAGGGCGGCAAGCCGGCCAACTACTCCGAGATCGGCGGCAACCCCTCGGTCGCCAAGGCCTGCGGCCTGGCCAAGGAGGTGCTCGAAAAGGACGGCGTCGAGAAGATCGCCGTGATGATGTCGATCGTCTCCAACACCCGCGTCGACATCGTCGCCCGCGGCGTCATCAAGGCCTGCCTGGAGCTCGGCAAGGACCCCGGCGAGACGATCGCGATCTTCCGCATCCCCGGCGCCTGGGAGGACGAGGGCTTCAAGATCCTCGACAAATACGGGGTCGAGTCCTGCGACCGCTCGGTCTCGCTCTGGGAGGCCGCCGGCCGCGCCGTCGCCAAGATCCAGGGGAGCACGTCGTGAGCATCCTCTTGAACGGCGAGACGACCTTCATCGTCCAGGGCATCACCGGCCGCGAGGCGGTCAACCTGACCCGCGAGTGCCTCGACTACGGCTCCAAGGTCGTCGGCGGCGTCACGCCGGGCCGCAAGGGCCGCGAGGTGCACGGCGTGCCCGTCTTCGACACCGTCGCCCAGGCGGTCGAGAACCACGGCGGCCCGATCGACGGCTCGGTCGTCACCGTCCCCCCCGCCTTCACCAAGGACGCCGTGCTGGAGGCGATCGAGAACGGCATCAAGCTGATCGTCATCGTCACCGAGCGCATCCCGCGCCGTGACGTCGCCCAGATGGTCGAGCTGGCCAACCTGCGCGGGGCGCGCATCATCGGCCCCAACTGCCTCGGCCTGATCGTCCCCGAGGTCTGCAAGATGGGCGGCATCGGCGGCCCGGCCAAGGACGCCGCCAAGGCCTACGCGCCCGGCCCGGTCGGCGTGATGAGCCGCTCCGGCGGCATGACCACCGAGATCTCTTCTTCGCTGACCCAGGCGGGCCTGGGCGTCTCGACCGCCGTCTCGATCGGCGGCGACGCGATCATCGGCTCGACCTACGCCGAGCTGATGCCTTACTTCGAGGCCGACGAGCAAACCCAGGCGATCGTCATCTACACCGAGCCCGGCGGCCGCATGGAGGCGCAGCTCTCCGAATGGGTCAAGGACAACAACTCGCGCCTGCCGATCGTCGCCTTCATGGCCGGCAAGTTCATGGACGACGAGGAGATGAAGGGAATGAGCTTCGGCCACGCCGGCACGATCGTCGAGGGCGTCGAGGACACCGCGACGGAGAAGATCGCCCGCCTCGAAGCCGCCGGCATCCGCGTCGTCGAGCGGATCGACGAGATCCCCGACGCGGTCAAGCAGAAGCTCAAGGTTGCAGCATGAGCGAGACGCTGAGCAAGGTCTTCATCGACGTCGAGGTCGATTCCTCGGTCGCCGCCGACGCCGAGCTGGCCAAGAAGCTCGAGGAAGTCTGCCCCGTCGACATCTTCAAGGCCAGCGACTCCGGGGTCGAGGTCGTCGAAAAGAACCTCGACGAGTGCGTGCTCTGCCGCCTCTGCATCGAGGCCGCCCCACCGGGTGCCGTCCGGGTCAAGAAGCTCTACGACGGCACCGAGTTGAGCTAGGCGAACCGCAGTCCGGCGAGACCCCTACCGGGTCTCGCCAAGCGTTTTGTTTTTCCCGCCCGAGTCGGTGTACCAGCCGGACGCCAGGCAGGAGGTTCGACACGCCACGCCCTCCAGCAACGAGAAGCTTGCGCCTTCGGGAGTGGGAGTGGTATCCAATGCCCAAGCCGCTCCATTCCATTCCTGGGCCATCGGCCCCCAGTTTTTCCCGTTGAACCAGTCGCCGACCGCTACGCATGGCGTCGCGTTAACACAGGAGACGCCCTGGAAGACCGTGTTGGTCGAACTGGCAGGATTTGGACTGCTCTGATGGGACCAGGCGGTTCCGTTCCAGCGCTCGACAAAAGAGACCTGAACGTTTTTGGAGTTCTTGTAGCCACCCACGCCCGTGCAGCTGGAGGTGCTGCTGCAGGAGACATCAAGGAGGGTGCTGGATTTCGATTCAGTGGGTTTCGCCACGGTTCGTGACGTCCAGGATTTCCCGTCCCACGTCGCCGACATCGCCCATTGCGGGCCTCCGCCCACCAGGGTGTAGCTGCCGACCGCCATGCAGAAGGTCGTGGAGGCACAATCGACGCCGTTGAGTTCACTGGAGACCGCCCCTTCGGGAACAGGCATCGTGTCGATCAGCCATTTTGCTTCTGACAACCTCTCAACGAGGACAGCTTTCACGCCGCCTTTCACGGTGTACCCAACAGCGAAGCAGGCCGTGAGACCCGCCCTGCAAGCAATGCCTCTAAACGCTGATTCACTCGAGCCTTCCGGGATCGGCGTCGTGTTCACAGTCCAACTTGTTGCCCCGAGAGCAAACTCTATTAGGGGACCAGTCACGCCACCGCTGGTGTACGAGCCCGCGGCAAAGCAGAATAGTTTTTCGAACACCAGCGTGGAAACACAATCGACTGACTGAAATTCTCCCGCAGTTGTGCCTTCCGGAGTAGCTGCTGTCTGGTTAGTCCAACTGCTTCCGTTCCAGGACTGCCCATATGGCCCACTCGTCCCTCCGCTCGCCGTTTGCTTCCCGACAGAGACACAGGCTTTAGTCGTAGCCCCTTCGCAGGAAACGTCATAGAGCGCGCTGTGTTCGGCCCCGCTGGCATTTGGAGTGGTCTGAATCGACCACGTCGCGGCTGAAGCGGATGCGACCGAGAAAGCGAAGGCGCAGGCCACCACCAACCCCACAACGGCTACTGCCTGGACAAACGTGCGGCGACAGAGAAGCTCGAGGACGGACATCGGGATCCTTTCGGGACTGTTTGAGTACCGAAACTAACCTGGCTCCGTCTTTTAGTCAATTTTTCTTAATTAAATCTGTGGCTTCGCATCAAATGCGCCCGCGGGCGCGGTCCGCGTCATCAAGCTGTACGAGCAGTAGCCGCGGCCTCGTCGAGCGCTTCGTCGCGCAGTCGTTCGGGCAGGACGATCATCGTGCGCAGCTGGTCGAGGGCCTCGCGGTCGCCTTCGATCGTCGCCTCCTCGGCCTCGCTCGAATCGCCGATGACCAGGGCAGCGATGATGGCGCGCGGGTCGCCAGCCAGCGTCACGTCGGGGTCAACCGCCTCGCCGCGCTCCGCGGTGATCCAGCCGTCGGCGATCGAGAGGCGGAAGCTGTTGCCGCCGCTGCGCAGCTGCACGCTCATCTCGGCGTCGGGCGGTGGTTGCAGCACGACCCGCAGCGAGTTCGGCAGCCACGAGGCTTCGATCTCGTCGACGTCGTCGATCTGGAAGTAATTGAGGCCCCAGCGCGCGAGCTCGAAGATCGGCCGCTCGAGGTCGCGGCCGAGCTCGGTGAGGCCGTAGGCGGTGCCGGAGGCGGGCGGATCGAGCTCGCGGCGGCAGACGATGCCGTCGCTCTCGAGGTCGCGCAGGCGTTTGGTGAGCACGTCTGTCGGAGCCCCTCCGACGGCGCGGTCGAGGTCGGAGAAGCGCAGCGGCCCGAGCAGCAGCTCGCGGACGATCAGCAGCGACCAGCGCTCGCCGATGCGGTCGAGAGCGCTAGCGAGACTGCATGCCTGCCCGTAGTTGCGACGCGCCATAGCTCGATTCTATCAGTGTAATTTGATTTTCAAAGTCTTAACTTTGAATTCTGGTACCGTCCGCCGCCGTGACCCGGATCGCCGACCTGACCTGGAATCACCCAAAGCGGGTTCTCGCCGCCGTCGCCGTCTTCGCCCTGCTCGCCATCGTCGTCGGCCGCGACGTCGAGCAGCACCTGCAGGCGGCCGGCTTCACCGACCCGAGCTCGGAGAGCGAGCAGGCAACGCGGCTACTGCGCGACTCGCTCGGCTATGACCCCAACCCGGCGATCGTGCTGGTCGTCCGCGAGCCCGGCGGCGGCCAGCTCGACATCACCGAACCCAGCGTGCGGCGCGAGGTCAATCGGCTCAGTCGCGGCATGGCGCGGGTCGAGTACGTCGGCCGGGTCGTCAACCCGCTGCGCGACCGGCGCGCCGGGGCGGCGCTGATCGCCGGCGACGGCGAATCGCTGGCGATCACCGGCCACCTCACCACCGAGGACATCGAGGTCGCCGGCGGCTATGCAGCCGAAGGTGTCGAACCGCTGGTCGCCTCGAGCTCGCTCGACGTCGCGATGGGCGGCTTCGCGGCCGGCTTCAACGAGACCGGCGACCAGACCCGCGAGGACCTGACCAAGGCCGAGCTGATCGCCTTCCCGGTCCTCGCCCTGCTGCTGCTCTTCGTCTTCCGCGGCGTCGTCGCGGCCTCGATACCGCTGCTGCTCGGCGTCGTCTCGATCGTCGGGACCCTGCTCGTCCTGCGCATCATGTCGACCTTCGTCGACACCTCGGTGTTCGCGCTCAACATCGCCACCGGCCTCAGTCTCGGCCTCGCCGTCGACTACGCCCTGCTGATGGTCTCGCGCTACCGCGAGGAACTGGCCGTGGGCGGCGCCACGCGTGAGGCCCACCGCCGCACCGTTCAGACAGCCGGTCGCACTGCGGTCTTCTCCGGCTTCACCGTCGCCGCCGCGATGGCGGCGCTGGTCGTGATGCCGCAACGCTTCCTCTACTCGATGGCCGTCGCCGGCGCCTCGGTGGCGGTGCTCTCCGCCGTGATCGCGATCCTCGTCGTACCCTCGCTGCTGAGGCTGCTCGGCACGCGCATCGACGCCCTCTCGACCCGCCGCGGGCCGGCCGTCTCCGATACCTCCGACGGCTGGTACCGGCTGGCGCGAGGCGTGATGCGGCGGCCGGTAGCGGTCGCTCTCGCCAGCACGGCCCTGCTGCTGGCCGCGGCGGCGCCGCTGCTCTGGACGACGCTGACCGGGCCGAGCGCCGAAGCGGTCCCCCCTGGCCTGCCCTCCTACGACGCCTACAAGTACCTCGACAACCACTACCCGCGCGACGTCACCGAGGCGGTCACGGTCACCGTCGACGGCCGCGCCGGCGACGGCCAGCTGGCCGGCTTCCAGCGCCGCGTCGAAGCGGTCGACGGCGTCGTCAACGGCACCCCGTTCGTGCGTGCGAACGGGCAGGTCGCCTATGCCAACTTCGCCCTCTCCGGACCGGCGCTCGACGGCGCCTCACAGGACTCCCTGCACGCGATCCGCGACCTCAACCCGCCGGCGAGCGCCTCCCTGCTCGTCTCCGGCAACACCGCCCGCTTCATCGACGAGAAGCAGAGCCTGACCGAACACGCGCCGCTCGTCGTCGCGATCGTCTCGCTCACCACCCTGGTCCTGCTCTTCCTGCTCACCGGCTCGGTGCTGCTGCCGATCAAGACCCTGCTGATGAACACCCTCACCCTGGGCGCGACGTTGGGCATCCTCGTCCTCGCCTTCCAGGAG
Organism: uncultured Solirubrobacterales bacterium; assembly: GCA_963718775.1. Taxonomy (GTDB): domain Bacteria; phylum Actinomycetota; class Thermoleophilia; order Solirubrobacterales; family 70-9; genus VRUE01. Next base: position 697,989 of record OY970377.1, read on the forward strand.
GGCTGGCTCGACGCGCCGCTCGACTTCACCGGCCCCGCCGCGATCGAGGTGACCAGCCTCGTCTTCCTCTTCGCCGTCATCTTCGGCCTCGCCACCGACTACGCGGTGCTGGTCATGGCGCGGATCAAGGAGCGCCACGACCTCGGCGACAGCAACGAAGAGGCGGTCGCCACCGGCATCGCCCGCACCGGCCGCGTGATCACCGCCGCGGCGCTGGCGATCGCCGTCGTCTTCCTAGCCTTCGGCGTCAGCACCGTCTTCTACATCAAGCAGATCGCGATCGGGATGGCCTTCGGAGTGATGATCGACGCGACGATCGTCCGCGCCCTCCTCGTCCCCTCCCTGATGCGCCTCTTCGGAGAGTGGAACTGGTGGGCCCCCAAACCCCTGCGCCGCATCTACCTCCGCCTCGGCTTCTCCGAGTCCTGAGCAGCCCCCACCCACCTAGGCACTGAGCCCCCAGCGGCCCCACCGCTGACTTCGCCTTTCTTCGCGGATATGGCGAATAAAGACGAAGTCAGCGTCGAGGGGCGGCGTTTGTGTGCGTCGCGTCACGGGTACTTGTGCATGGATCGATGGCAAGTTAACCTGTGCATCGATCTCTGTAACGAAAGGTTGAGACCAGTTGACCGATAAGACTCGCCGGGTCGCCATCGTCGGCGGCAACCGGATCCCATTTGCGCGCTCGAACTCCGTCTACTCGCGCGCCTCGAACCAGGACATGCTCACCGCCGCCCTCGACGGGCTGGTCGGACGCTTCTCTCTCGAGGGCGAGCGGCTCGGTGAGGTCGCCGGCGGCGCCGTGCTCAAGCACTCGCGCGACCGCGATCTGACCCGCGAGAGCGTGCTCGGCACCCGCCTCGCTCCCGAGACTCCCGCCTACGACGTCCAGCAGGCCTGCGGCACCGGCCTGGAGACGACGATCCTCGTCGCCAACAAGATCGCCCTCGGCCAGATCGACGCCGGCATCGCCTGCGGCGCCGACACCACCTCCGACGCGCCGATCGGCCTCAACGAGGACCTGCGCGAGGTGCTGCTCGACGTCAACCGCGAGAAGTCGAATCTGAGGCGGCTCAAGCAGCTGACCCGTCTGCGGCCCAGCCAGATCGTCCCCGCCATCCCCCGCAACGAGGAGCCACGCACCGGCCTCTCGATGGGCGAGCATTGCGCGATCATGGCCGCCGAGTGGGAGGTCGGCCGTGAGGAGCAGGACGAGCTGGCGGCGCGCAGCCATCACAACCTCGCCGCCGCCTACGAGCGCGGCTTCATGGACGACCTCGTCAACCCCTACCTCGGCCTCGAGCGCGACCAGAACCTGCGCCCCGACTCCTCGACCGAGAAGCTGGCCAAGCTCGGCCCGGTCTTCGGCGGCCCCGAGGGCACGATGACGGCGGCCAACTCGACGCCGCTGAGCGACGGCGCCTCGGCGGTGCTGCTGGCCAGCGAGGAGTGGGCCAAGGAGCGCGGCCTGCCGATCCTCGCCTACTTCGCCGACGGCGAGACGGCGGCGATCGACCACGTCCACAAACGTGAGGGGCTGCTGATGGCGCCCGCCTACGCGATGCCGCGCATGCTCGACCGCAACGGCCTGAAGCTGCAGGACTTCGACCTCTACGAGATCCACGAGGCCTTCGCCGCCCAGGTGCTCTGCACGCTGAACGCTTGGGAGGACGAGCGCTTCTGCCGCGAGCGGCTCGGGCGCGACAAGCCACTCGGCGCGATCGACCGCGAGAAGCTCAATGTCAACGGCGGCTCGCTGGCCGCCGGCCATCCCTTTGCCGCGACCGGCGGCCGCATCGTCGCCAGCCTCGCCAAGGAGCTCGACGAGCGCGGCTCGGGACGCGGCGTTATCAGCATCTGCGCGGCCGGCGGCCAGGGCGTCGTCGCCGTGCTCGAGAGCACAGGAGGCAGCAAGTGAGCGATCGCTACTCGCAAGTCGTCAACTCGCCGCCGGGGCGCTTCATCGCCCCCCGCATCGGGCTTCCCCAGCCGGCCCGGCTCGAGCGCCACGCGGTCGGCACGCCGGTCGTCTCCGGTGCCGTCCTGGCGGGCGCCGCCCCCGGCGGGCGGCTCGACAAGCAGGTCGAGCGCCTGCTCGGCGAGATCGACGCGCCCCGTCCCGAGAAGTCCGACTCACCGGTCAAGGCGCTGGTCTTCGACGCGACCGGGATCACCGACTCGACCGAGCTGGTCGAGTTGCAGCGCTTCTTCCACCCCAACGTCAAGCGGGTGCAGCACTCCGGCCGCGTCGTCGTGCTCGGCGCGCCACCGGCAGGCCTGCCGGTGCGGGCGGCAACCGCACAGCGAGCGCTGGAGGGCTTCACCCGTTCGCTCGCCAAGGAGATCGGCCGCGGCATCGCCGTGCAGCTCGTCCACGTCGCCGAGGGCGGCGAGGCGGAGATCGGCTCGACCCTACGCTTCCTGCTCTCGCCGCGCTCGGCCTACGTCTCCGGCCAGGTGATCGAGGTCGGCGCCGCGGTCGCCAAGGCGCCGGCGATCGACTGGTCCCAGCCGCTCGACGGCAAGATCGCCCTCGTCACCGGCGCCTCGCGCGGAATCGGCGAGGCGATCGCCGAGACCCTGCACCGCGACGGCGCCGGGCTGATCCTGCTCGACGTGCCGGCGCTCGCCGACGACCTCGCCAAGGTCGCCAAGCGGCTCGACGCCGAGACGATCGAGCTCGACATCACCGGGGAGGACGCGCCGGCGGCGATCGCCGAGCAGCTCTCCGGGGGCGTCGACGTCGTCGTCCACAACGCCGGGGTCACCAAAGACCGCACGATCGCCAAGATGCCCGAGGAGCGCTGGAGCTCGCTGATGGAGATCAACCTCTCCAGCGAGGAGCGGATCAACGACGAGCTGCTCGACCGCAAGCTGCTGCGCGAGAACGGCCGCATCGTCTGCGTCTCCTCGATGAGCGGCGTCGCCGGCAACTCCGGCCAGACCAACTACGCCACCTCGAAGGCCGGCGTGATCGGCATGGTCGAAGCGCTGGCGCCACAGCTGGCAAAGCAGAAGGCGACGATCAACGCCGTCGCTCCCGGCTTCATCGAGACGCAGATGACGGCCAAGATGCCGGTCACGATCCGCGAAGCGGGCCGGCGGATGAACAGCATGTCGCAGGGCGGCCTGCCGGTCGACGTCGCCGAGACGATCGCCTGGTTCGCCAGCCCCGCCTCGGCCGGGGTCACGGGCAACACGGTCCGCGTCTGCGGTCAGAGCCTGCTGGGAGCCTGATGACGACGCGGACGCTCGACAGTCCCCCCAGCATCCTGCCGCTCTACGCGCGCGCCGCGGCGCCGATGATCCCGGGCGCCTCGCTACTGCCCTTCGTGCCCGGTCGCGGCAAGGAGATCCCCGAGATCGAACTGGTCCTGGGCAGCGTTCAGGCCGACCCCGAGCAGGTCGCCGCCTACGCCAAGGTCTGCGGCTTCGCGCTGCGCGACCACCTCCCCCCCACCTACCCGCATGTGCTCGCCTTCCCGCTGCACATGGCGGTGATGGCCGATGGCAGCTTCCCGTTCGGCGCCGTCGGCCTGGTCCACGTCGAGAACCAGATCGTCCAGCGGCGGCGGATCGCGATCGGCGAGCAGCTGACGATCCGCGTGCGGCCGACCGCGCTGCAGCCCCACTCCAAGGGCCGCACCTTCTCGCTGCTCACCAAGGTCAGCGCCGACGGCGAGGAGGTCTGGGAGAGCACCAGCACGATGCTGCGCCGCGGCCCGAGCGACACCGAGGCCCCTCCCAAGGACAACAACTCCGAACTGCATCAAATTTCCGGCCTAGCAGGCAGGGAATTTGATGCAGTTCGCGAGGCGGGCGCGGAGTGGAAGCTCGGCGGCGACCTCGGGCGGCGCTACGCGGCCGTCTCCGGTGACCGCAACCCGATCCACATGCACTCGTTGAGCGCCAAGGCGCTCGGCTTCCCGCGCGCGATCGCCCACGGCATGTGGACCAAGGCACGCTGCCTCGCCGCGCTGGAGAGCCGCCTGCCCGACGCCTTCCAGGTCGACGTCCGCTTTCGCAAGCCGATCCTGCTTCCCGGCAAGGTCGAGTTCGCCAGCGACGGCGAGAACGACGAGATCGCATTCGCAGTGCGCGACGCAAAGCGCGACACACCGCACCTCGACGGCCGAATCGAGCCCTCCGAGGCCAAACCCAATGACGGGAGGAAGTAGAGATGCCCACCGCAACCGAGGACAAGGGGATGGCCGAGCGCAGCATGGGGTTCGGCCTGCGCTGGCTGAACCGGCTCGCCGGCTCTGACCTGCTCGACCGGATCCGCATCCGCAAGCAGGTCGAGCGAGCCTTGTTCACCGGCACCAAGACCGGCTTCCGCTCGGCGACCGCCGCCGGCCGCACCTTCAAGGCCGCGCAGAAGCTGACCGGCCCGGCCCGGCAGGCGCCGAGCAAGCCGCGCAGCCTCTTCGACATCAGCCCCGACGACGAGCAGCAGATGCTCCAGGAAGGCGTCCGCGACTTCGCCGAGACCAAGGTCCGCCCGGTCGCCGGCGAGGCCGACGCCGACCGCACGACCGCGGCAGAGCTGCTGGCCCAGGCCAACGAGCTCGGCATCAACATGCTCGGCGTCCCCGAGGAGCTCGGCGGCGTCATGCACGAGCAGGCCGCCGTGACCAGCGTGCTGATCGGCGAGGCGCTCGCCCACGGCGACATGGGGATCGCCTACGCGGCGCTCGCCCCGGGCGCCGTTGCCACCGCGATCGGCCACTGGGGCACGGCCGAGCAGGAGGCGACCTACCTGCCCGCCTTCACCGGCGAGGACACCCCCGCCGCGGCGCTGGCGATGCTCGAGCCCAAGCCGCTCTTCGATCCGCTGACACTCGACACCAAGGCGCGCCGCGACGGCTCCGACTGGGTCCTCGACGGGGTCAAGTCGCTTGTCGCCCGTCCCGGCGATTGCGAGCTCTTCATCGTCGCCGCCGAGGCCGAGGGCCTCGGCCCGGCGCTCTTCGTGATCGAGTCCGGCACCGCCGGGCTCTCGAGCGAGCCCGAGCCGGCGATGGGGCTGCGCCCCGCCGCGACCGGCCGCCTCGTGCTCGAGGAGGTGCGCCTACCCGCCGCCGCCCTAATGGGCGACGGCGAGCGCGAGGCCTACATCGAGTGCGTGCAGCGCGCCCGGGTCGCCTGGTGCTCGCTGGCGATCGGCGCCGCCCAGGCGGTGCTCGACTACGTCATCCCCTACGTCAACGATCGCACCGCCTTCGGCGAACCGATCTCCAACCGCCAGGCGGTCGCCTTCGGCGTCTCCGACATCGGCATCGAGTCCGACGGCATGCGGCTCGCCACCTACCGGGCCGCCAGCCGCGCCGACCAGGGCCAGGACTTCGCCCGCGAGGCGTCCCTGGCCCGCCAGCTCTGCGCCAAAAAGGGCATGCAGATCGGCTCCGAAGGAGTGCAGCTGCTGGGTGGTCACGGCTTCGTCAAGGACCACCCGGTCGAGCGCTGGTACCGCGACCTCCGTGCAGCGGGCGTCATGGAGGGCGCCCTGCTCGTCTAGAGCAAAGGCAAAGCCATGATCAATCTCGAGATACCCAAGAAGTTCAAGCCGCTGGTAAGCCAGGCCAACCAGGTCGCCCAGGAGGTCTTCCGGCCGATCTCACGCAAGTACGACGAGGCCGAGCACTCCTATCCCAAGGAGCTCGACATGCTCGCCTCGCTGATCGACGGGATGAACGAGGGCAGCGACAGCGGCGCCGGCGCCGCCGGCGTGCGCCGCGAGTCCAACGGCAACGGCGACAGCGGCAACCGCAACGGCTCCAACCTCTCCACCGTGCTCGGCATCATCGAGCTCTGCTGGGGGGACGTCGGCCTGCTGCTCTCGATGCCCCGCCAGGGCCTCGGCAACTCGGCGATCGCCTCGGTGGCAAGCGACGAGCAGCTCGAGCGCTACGGCGGCAAGTGGGCGGCGATGGCGATCACGGAGCCCGAGGCAGGCTCCGACTCGGCCTCGATCCGCACCACGGCCGACCTCAGCGGCGACGAGTACGTGCTCAACGGCGAGAAGATCTTCGTCACCTCGGGCGACCGCGCCGACCTGATCGTCGTCTGGGCAACGCTCGACCGCAAAGTCGGGCGGGCGGCGATCAAGTCGTTCATCGTCGAGCGCGACAACCCAGGGCTGAAGCTGGACCGGCTCGAGCACAAGCTCGGCATCCGCGCCTCCGACACCGCCAACTTCACCCTGCAGAACTGCCGGGTGCCCAAGGAGGCGCTGCTCGGCGACCCGGAGGTCAACACCAAGCAGGGCTTCGGCGGCGCGATGCAGACCTTCGACAACACCCGGCCGCTGGTTGCCGGGATGGCGGTCGGCGTCGCCCGCGCCTCGCTGGAAGAGACGCGCAAGCGGCTCGCCGAGGCCGGAGTCGAGATCGACTACGACGCGCCGGCCTTGGGTCAGTCCGCCGCCGCTGCTCGCTACCTGGAGATGGAGGCCGACTACGAGGCCTCCTGCTGCTCACCCTGCAGGCGGCCTGGATGGCCGACAACGGCAAGCCAAACTCGCTACAAGCCTCGATGGCGAAGGCGAAGGCAGGACGCACCTGCGTCGACGTCTGTCTCGGCTGCGTCGAGCTCTGCGGCAGCGTCGGCTACGCCGAGAACGACCTGCTCGAGAAGTGGGCCCGCGACGCCAAGATCCTCGACATCTTCGAGGGGACCCAGCAGATCCAGCTGCTGATCGTTGCGCGGCAGTTGCTGGGCAAGAGCTCTAGCGAGCTCAGGTAGAGGCAGAGGCGGAGACCCCTCCCCTGAGGCCGTCGCGCAGCTGAGTCGCTGTTCGGGGTTCAAACGTCCTTCCAGAGCCTCCGGGGAGGGGTCTCCGCCTCTGCCTTCTCGCGAGCCCTCTCCTCGCAGGTCGGGGTCGAGTGCCCCTCCCCGGGAGGCTCATGGGGCACGGCACGAGCCCTGAGGGACGAACCAGCTGCGCGACGGCCTCCCGGGGAGGGGCACTCGACCCCGACCCGTAGGGCAGACTGCCGAGCGTGAATTTCATCGAGGATGTGATGGAGGCGGCGCCCGCTTCGCGGCTGGGGATCGTTGCTGTTGATGCTGAGGGGAATCGGCGGGACTGGTACTTCGGGGAACTGATTGCCCAATCCGCCGGGCTCTCTGGAGCTTTTGCTGCTCGGGGCGTCAAGCGCGGCGACGTGGTGATGACGCTGGTGGGGAACCGGATCGAGTGGGCTCTCTCGCTGCTTGCTTGCTGGCGGATGGGAGCGGTGGCGTTGCCCTGCAACACGCAGTTGCGCAAGGGGGATCTCGAGCTGCGGATCGCTGCTGCCAATCCGAAGCTCTGCGTGGGCGAGGAACGCCTGCTCGCTGAGCTGCCGGACGGGGTGGCGGCGATGACGATGGCCGACGTGGCGGCCGTTCTCGACGAGGACCTTCCCCAGGAGACACCCGCCGCGATCGAGGCGATGGATCCCGAGGACCCGGCGCTGATCGTCTTCACTTCCGGCACCACTGGTGAGCCGCGCGGGGTGGTTCATGCCTACCGCTACCTGCTCGGCCAGCGCGCCCAGGCCGAGCACTGGCTCGGCTCGCGCAAAGGCGAGCTGGTCTGGTGCACGACGGCGCCGGGCTGGTCGAAGTCGGCGCGCAACGTCTTCCTGGCGCCATGGCTGACCGGCGCCACCGCGGTCATCCACGACGGCCGCTTCGAGCCGGCCGAGCGGCTCGACCTCGTCGAAACACTCAGCGTCAACGTGCTCTGCCAGGCGCCGACCGAGTACCGGATGCTGGCCAAGCGCGCCACCTTGCGCCCCCTCCCCCCCTGCGCCGCATGGTCTCCGCCGGCGAGGCGCTCGAGGCGGAGACGATCGCCGCCTTCCGCGAGACGCTCGGGCTCGAGCCCGCCGACGGCTACGGCCAGACCGAGACCGGCCACATCAGCGGCAACCTCGCCGGCGAGCCAGTCCGACCGGGGTCGATGGGCAAACCGCTGCCGGGGATCGCGACGCGGATCGTCGAGGGCGAGCTGCAGCTGCGCGTCGACTCCTCCCCCACCTTTTTCTCGCGCTACCTCGACGGCGAGCGCTTCGAAGGCGAGTGGTGGCCAACCGGAGACCTGGTCCGCGCCGACGAGGACGGCTACCTCCACTTCGAGGGTCGCGACGACGACATCATCGTCTCCTCCGGCTACCGGATCGGCCCCTTCGAGGTCGAGTCGGCGCTGCTCTCCCACCCCGACGTGGCCGAAGCCGCCGCGGTCGCCGCCCCCGACCCCGAGCGCGGCGCCGTCGTGCGGGCGATCGTCGTGCCCCGCGAGCGGGAGCCCAGCGAGGAGCTGGCCCACGAGCTGCAGGAGCACTGCAAGCGCCAGACCGCTCCCTACAAGTTCCCCCGCATCGTCGAGTTCGCCGCCGAGCTGCCGAAGACGAGCAGCGGCAAGATCAAGCGGGCTCAGCTGCGACGCGGCTAGGCAGCTGACTTCCCCGCAACGGTTGTGGTGGCCGACCAGGACCCTCCCCTCAACACGTCCCGAGAACGGCTGAGACTCGAACGCGGTCTCAGGGTTCTCAAGCTTGTGGAAAAGCTTCAAGCCGCGATGACCCCTGGGGAGCGGGGCTTTCGAACTCGGTGTGCTTCACGGGCTGGTGGGTATGCCTCTGCGGGAATGTCGCGAAGCGGCGGAAATGCAATCCGATATCTGCGCGGCAAAGCCGCGCACCGACATAGTCGCTAAGCGAGCGAAGCTCGCGTGCGACATCAATTCCCGCAGAGGCATACCCACCAGCCCCCAACCAAGACCGCCCCGGCAATTTGGTCAGCGTGGAATCGACCATCTAGGCTTGAGCGAGTGGAGCAGATCGACCGCAAGCGGATCGCGGCGCTGACCGAGGCCCAGCAGGAGCTCTTCCGCAACAACACCGCCCAATCGGCGAAGGCCTTCGAGCGCGCGGTCAAGGTGATGCCCAACGGCGTCCCCTCCTCCTTCCAGGTCAACGACCCCTGGCCGATCTACATCGAGCGCGGCCAGGGCAGCCGCGTCTGGGACGTCGACGGCAACGAGTACACCGACTTCCACAACGGCTTCGGGGTGATGTGCATCGGCCATGCCAACCCGACCGTCGGCGCCGCGGTGAAGGCGCGGATCGACGAAGGCACCCACTTCGCCGCCCCCACCGACGGCTCGATCGCCGTCGCCGAGGAGCTGACCCGCCGCTTCGGCCTCTCGCAGTGGCGCTTCAACAACTCCGGCACCGAGGCGACGATGGACGCCGTCCACCTCGCCCGCGGCGCCACCGGCCGCGACACGATCCTCAAGATCGAGGGCTCCTACCACGGCCACCACGACTCGGTGATGGTCTCGGTCTACCCACCGCTGGAGGCGCTCGGCGCCCGCGACGACCCGGTCAGCGTTCCCTACGGCGAGGGCACGCCGCGAGCGCTGACCGAGCTGACCCGCGCCGTCCCCTTCAACGACGCCGAGGCCCTGGCAAGCGTGCTGGAGAAGATCGGCGAGCAGGTCGCCGGGCTGATCATGGAGCCGGCGATGATGAACATCAACATCATCCCGCCGCGCGATGGCTACCTGGAGCGGGTCCGCGAGCTGACCGCCCGCCACGGCGTCAAGCTGATCTTCGACGAGGTCAAGACCGGGGCGACGATCTCGGCCGGCGGCGCCACCGCCCGCTTCGGCGTCGTCCCCGACATGATCACCCTGGCCAAGGCGAGCTGTGGCGGCTACCCCGGCGGCGCGATCGGGATGAGCGAGGAGCTGGCGGCGATCGTCGCCGACGGCACGGTCAAGCAGTACGGCACCTTCAACGGCAACCCGCTGGTCATGGCCGCCGCCGAGGCGACCCTGACCGGAGTCCTCACCGACGACGTCTACGAGCGCTTCGAGGCGACCAACCGCCGCCTGCTCGACGGCTGCCAACAGATCATCGACGGCTACGACCTGCCCGCCTACACCGAGGGCCTCGGCGCCAAGGGCTGCGTGGTCTTCTCACCGGAGCGCATGTACGAGTACCGCGACTACCTCAGCAAGGTCGACGACGAGCTCTCGACCCTGGCCTGGCTCTACCACATGAACCACGGCATCTTCATGACCCCGGGAGTCGAGGAGGAGTGGACGCTCTCGATCGCCCACTCCGACGAGGACCTGCAGCGCTACCTAGACGCCTTCGAGGCCTTCGCCCGCGACGTCAGCGCCTGACCGCCGACAGTTAGAGCGCCTCGGCGACCGCGACCGGGCGGCCGAGGTGGTAGCCCTGGGCCATGTCGACGCCGTATTCGCGCAGCATCTTGTGGTGGTGTCGTCCTGGACGTACTCGGCGATCGTCGTCTTGCCCAGCCCACGAGCGATCTGGACGATCGCCTGCACGGTCAGCTGGTCGGCGTCGCTGTTGGGCAGGTCGCGGATGAAGGAGCCGTCGATCTTGATCAGGTCGAAGGGGATCTGCTTGAGGTAGTGGAAGGGGCCGAAGCCGGCGCCGTAGTCGTCGATCGCCACCTGGCAGCCGAACTCGGTCAGCCGGTCGGCGAAGCCGCCGGCCGCTTCGTAGTCGTGGACCCGCGCCGTCTCGGTCAGCTCGAAGGTGCAGCGGGCCGGGTCGGCATCGCCCTCGTCGAGGCGCCGCTCGATGAATTCGAGCACCGAGAGGTCAGCGACCGAGGCGCCGGAGAGGTTGACGTGCAGGGAGACCGGCTCGCCGTTGCGCTCGCGCGTCGCCAGCAGCTCGAGGGCCTGTGCGACGACCCAGCGGTCGAGCTCCTGGACCATGCCGGAGCGCTCCGCCGCCTCGATGAAAGAGGCGGCCGGCAGCAGCTCGCCGTCGTCGCCGGTCATCCGCAAGCAGCAGCTCGTAGCGCTCGATCCCGCCCGAGGCGAGGTCGCGGATCGGCTGGGTGTGGAGGCTGAGCCGGTCGTGGGTGAGCGCGTCGCGGATCCTCGCCGTCGTCGTCTGGCGACGCTGCTGGGAGCGCTTCGGCTCACGGGGGTCCTGAAAGAGGGTGATCTGGTTGCGGCCTTCCTCCTTGGCCTGGTACATCGCCTGGTCGGCGGCAAGCAGAACCGCCTCGGCGCCGATCTCACGCTCGCCGCCGAACATCGTGATGCCGACGCTGATCGTGGCGCTCGGAGCGTCCGGCGCCGGCGCCGTGTTCTCGGCGACCTGGGCGCGCAGGTCCTCGCCCAGCTGCAGCGCCCCGGCCGTGTCGGTCTGCGGCATCAAGCACCGCGAACTCGTCGCCGGAGAGACGGGCGACGATGTCGGTGGCGCGCATCCGCTCGCCCATGATCTCGGCGACCTGGCGGATCAGGTTGTCGCCGGCGTGGTGGCCGAAGCGAGTCGTTGACCGCCTTGAGGCCGTCGATGTCGATGATCATCACCGCCCCCTGGCCGCCGTAGCGGGCGCTGAAGGAGACGTACTGGTCGAGCTCGGAGCGGAAACGGCGACGGTCGAGCAGCCCTGTAAGCGAGTCGTGATCGGCGAGATAGCGCAGCTGGGCCTCGGTCTTTTCGGCCTGCTCGAGAGCTTCGTCGACGACCTTGCGGTCCTCGGGGTCGAGTTTCGCGAGCACCGACTCGATCGCCGGATCGCTCTGAATTGGCAGCTTTTCGCTCGTCACCCAGTGAAGGTAGAACTTTCCACACCCAATCGGATCGCGCTCCACGCCTGAGCACTGGGATTGCGTACAAATTTCAGCTACCCCAGGGCAGCGAAAACTGAGCCTCTTGGCATTTGCGGTTACTTCTGGGTACCAACGGATACTTCATCCGTCCAGGGGTAGGGTCAAGCCATGGCCAACCGCCTGGCGCAGGAGACCAGCCCCTACCTGCTCCAGCACCGCGACAACCCGGTCGACTGGTACCCGTGGGGCGAGGAGGCGCTCGGCCGGGCCCGCGAGGAGGACCGCCCGATCCTGCTCTCGGTCGGCTACTCGGCCTGCCACTGGTGCCACGTGATGGAGCGCGAGTCCTTCGAGGACGCCGAGACCGCCGCCTACATGAACGAGCACTTCGTCAACGTCAAGGTCGACCGCGAGGAGCGCCCCGACGTCGACGCCCTCTACATGGAGGCGGTGCAGGCGATCAGCGGTCAGGGCGGCTGGCCGATGACCGTCTTCCTCGACCCCGAGGGCGTGCCCTTCTACGGCGGCACCTACTTCCCGCCCGACGAGGGACGCGGCATGCCGAGCTTCCGCATGGTGATGGAAGCGGTCGTCGACGCCTTCGAGCGCAAACGCGACGAGATCCAGGCGCGGGCGCCGGAGATGCGGGCGCGGCTCGGCGCGATCGGCCAGATCGAGCCCGCCGCCGAGTCACCCGAGGCGGCAATGCTGGAGCAGGCGATCGAGCGGCTGCGCGCCAGCGCCGACATGAGCCGCGGCGGCTTCGGCGGCGCGCCCGAAGTTCCCGCCGGCCTCGGCGCTGGAGCTGCTGCTCGCCCGCGGCGAGCGGCGAGATCGCCGGAGCTGACCCTCGACGCGATGCTCGCCGGCGGCATCTACGACCAGCTCGGCGGCGGCTTCGCCCGCTACTCGGTCGACGCCGCCTGGCTCGTCCCCCACTTCGAGAAGATGCTCTACGACAACGCCCTGCTCGCCCGCGCCTACCTGCACGGCTGGCAGGCCCTCGGTCACGAGCGCTACCGGCGGGTCTGCGAGGAGACGCTCGACTGGGCCCTGCGCGAGATGCGCGGCCCCGAGGGCGGCTTCTACTCGGCCCTCGACGCCGACTCCGAGGGCGAGGAGGGCCGCTTCTACGTCTGGACACCCGAGCAGATCCGCGAGGTGCTCAATCCCCCCTCACCAGACCCGAACTGCATCAACTTTTCCTCCCAGGAGATAGAGAAGTTGATGCAGTTCTACGGGGTCAGCGAGGGCGGCAACTTCGAGGGGCGGAACATCCTGCATCTGGCCGGGGGCGCCGACGCGGAGGAGCCGGAGGGACTGGCCGAGATGCGCCGAGCGCTCTACGAGGCTCGCGGCAAGCGCGTCTGGCCGGGGCTCGACGACAAGCGGCTGACCTCCTGGAACGCACTGATGATCGCCGCGCTCGCCGAGGCCGGCGCCGTCCTGGAGCGTCGAGGACTACCTCGACGCCGCCCGCGGCTGCGCGGACTTCATCTGGGAGGAGATGCGCGACGCCGAGGGCAACCTGCTGCGCACCTACAAGGACGGCCGCGCCCACCTCAACGCCTACCTCGAGGACCATGCCTTCCTGCTCGAAGCCCTGCTGACCCTCTACGAAGCGACCTTCGAGCAGCGCTGGTTCGAGCGCGCTCGCTCCCTCGCCGAGACGACGATCGCCCGCTTCGGCGACGCCGAGCGCGGCGGCTTCTTCTCCACCGCCGAGCGACCACGAAGCGCTGATCGCCCGCCGCAAGGAGATCGGCGACCACCCGATCCCCTCCGGCAACAGCGCCGCCGCGATGGGCCTCCTGCGCCTCGCCGCGCTGACCGGAGAGCATCGCTACGAGCAGCAGGCCGAGGGCGTCTTCCGGCTCTTCGCCGGCCCCGCCGCCAGCCACCCCGAGTCCTTCGCCCACCTGCTCCGCGCGATCGACTTCCACCTCTCCCCCACCAAGGAGGTCGCCCTGATCGGCGACGACCTCGGCGAGCTGGCCAGCGTCGTCCGCGCGAAGTTTCGCCCGCACCTGGTTCTCTCCGGCGGTCCGGCGGGTACAGAAACGCCCGAGCTGCTCAAAGCACGAGGCGAAATCGAAGGCAAGCCCACCGCCTACGTCTGCGAGCAACTTCACCTGCCAGGCGCCCGTGACCGACGCCCAGCAACTCGACGCCCAGCTCAAGCTCTGAAAGGATTGCACCCAGTGCGAGGCTCCCTCTTCACCTTCGCCGCCGGCCGTCGCTCGAAGTGGATCGTCTTCGCGATCTGGTTCGTGGCGATCTTCATCGCCGCCGGCCCGGCCAACCTGCCGGGCAAGTTCGAAGACGCCGAAAGCAACGAGGCGACCTCCTACCTGCCTGGCGACGCCGAATCGACCAAGGCACTCGACGCGACCGAGTCGCTGCAGAATGGCGAAATCGCGCCCGCGGTGATCGTCTACCGGCGCGACTCCGGGCTGACCGCCGCCGACCGCCGCACGATCGAAGCAGACGTCGGCAAGATGACCGAGGAGCGCTTCCCGGGCGTGATCGCCGACGGCGCCACGGCTGCCGCGGGCGGCAAGCGACCGGATAGCGAGCAAGACTCACCCGCGGCGCTCAAAGACCTGCCGCCCGGCTGCGCCGGCCCGACCAGCACTGTCCCCGGCCAGCCCGCCGACTACGCCCCCTTCGTCGGCCCGGTCTGCTCGCCGGACGGCAAGGCGGCGATCATCACCTCCTACATCAAGGCCAACGGCGAGGGCGAACGAATCGTCGACCCGGTCAAGGACTGGCGCGACAAGATCTCCGACCCCGGCGGCGGCCTCGAGGTGAAGATCACCGGCGGCGCCGGCTTCTCGGCCGACGCGATCGAAGTCTTCGAAGGCATCAACGGCACGCTGCTGCTGGCGGCGCTCAGCCTGGTGATCTTCCTGCTGATCGTCATCTACCGCTCGCCGATGTTCTTCCTGATCCCGCTCGTCGCGGTGATCTTCGCCGAGATCCTCTCGCGCTCGATCGGCTACGGACTGACCGAGCTGGGTGTGACGGTCAACGGCCAGTCGAGCTCGATCATGTCGGTCCTCGTCCTCGGCGCCGGCACCGACTACGCGCTGCTGCTCGTCTCCCGCTATCGCGAGGAGCTGCACCACACCGTCGACAAGCACGAGGCGATGCGCACCGCGCTCGCCTCCGCGGGCCCGGCGATCTTCGCCTCCGCGGCGACCGTGGTCGCGGCGCTGCTCTGCCTGATGCTGGCCAAGGTCAACGGCACCGCCGGGCCTCGGGCCGATCGCGGCGATGGGAATCGCCTGCGCAGCGCTCTCGATGCTCACCCTGCTGCCGGCACTGCTGACGATCTTCGGCCGCCGCGCCTTCTGGCCCTTCGTCCCGCACACGCCGGAGACCGCGCCAGCAGGCCGACTCAGTCTCCGACCGGGCGCGCGCGCGGATCGTCGAGGGCTCCGGCGTCGGCGCGCTCGTCCGGGTCGTCCTCGCCTGCCTGCTGGTCCTGATCCTGCTGCCCCTGGTCCTGCTCAACTGGATCCTGCGCATCCTGAGCGGCAGGCGAATCCCCTCGCTGATCGTCGGGCCGCTCGACCGCGCGGTCTTCACGCCGTACGAGATGCGTCGCCACCGGCTCGAGCACGCCGCCGACGCCACCCACGGCTTCTGGAAGCGGGTCGGCGACCGCGTCGCCATCTCACCACGGCGCGATCATGGGCGGCTCGATCGCCGTGCTGCTCGTCCTCTGCGCTGGCTTCGCCTTCTTCTCGACCGACCTGACCAGCGAAGACAGCTACCGCACCGAAGTCGAGTCGGTCGAAGGCCAGCACCTGCTCGACAAGAGCTTCCCGTCGGGGACGACCGCGCTCACCGACATCGTCGTGCCGAACGCGCGACGAAGTCCCGGCCGTGAGCAGCGCGGTGGCGCAGGTCGACGGCGTCGAGGCGGTCTCGCCGCCGGTGGCCGAGGGACCGCCCGGAGTCCTGATCCAGGCGACCCTCGAACCGAACCCCTACTCGACCGAGGCCTTCGACCTGGTCGACCCGATCCGCGAGGCCGCCCACTCGGCCGCGCCGGACGCCCTGGTCGGCGGGCCGACGGCGGTCGAATTCGACGTCCGCGACGCGGCCGGCTGGGACTCGATCGTGATCCCGCCGATCATCCTGCTCGTCGTCTTCCTGATCCTGATCGGCCTGCTGCGCGCCGTGGCGGCGCCGCTGGTCCTGATCGGCACCGTGATCCTCAGCTTACCTGGCGGCGCTCGGCGTCGCCTACTTCGTCTTCGACGTGATCTTCGGCTTCCCCGGCTCGGACCCCTCGCTGCCGCTCTTCGCCTTCGTCTTCCTGGTCGCGCTGGGCGTCGACTACAACATCTTCCTGATCGCCCGCGCCCGCGAGGAGACGATCAAACACGGCTCCGAACAGGGCATCCTGCGCGCCCTCGCGGTCACCGGCGGCGTCATCACCAGCGCCGGCATCGTCCTCGCCGGCACCTTCTCGGTGCTCGCCGTCCTCCCCCTCACCTTCCTCACCGAGCTCGGCTTCGTCGTCGCCTTCGGCGTCCTCCTCGACACCTTCCTGGTCCGCAGCGTCCTCGTCCCCTCGATCGCCCTAACCATGGGCGACAAGTTCTGGTGGCCCTCGGCCCTCTCAAGGCCAGGGGACCAACCTCGAACTCCCAGCGCGGAACCAGAGGAACCAGAGCTAACCCGCCCCTAGGGCGCCTTTCCTCCCGCTTCGGTCGCTTCCAGCTTTACCTCGCCGCTGCCGAGCCACCCCGTAGCGCTGAAGAAGGCACGGTGGTCTCGCCAGGGTGCGGCGTCATGTTTTTCGCAGCAACCACTCAGCTAGAGCTGCAACGCGCCGGCGAAAAACCCAGCACCATGGCGAGGCCACCGTGCCTTCTATCCACCTACGTCAGAGAACAGGCAAGAACTGCTCAATCTCGTACGGAGTCACCTGGACGCGGTAGTCGTCCCACTCCTGCCGCTTGATCTCGACGAAGCGCCGGAACGTGTGCTCGCCCAGCGTCCGCAGCACCAGCTCGGAGTCGGCGGCGACCTCGATCGCCTCGCCCAGCGTCGCCGGCAGCTGCTCGATCCCCTGGTGGGAGAGCTCCTCGGGCGAGAGGTGGTAGAGGTTCTGCTCCATCGGCTCGGGCAGCTCGTAGCCCTTCTCGATCCCTTCCAGCCCCGCCTGCAGCATGCCGGCGAAGCAGAGGTAGGGATTGCAGGCCGGGTCCGGACAGCGCAGCTCGGCGCGGGTCGCGCTCTCCTTGCCGGGGTGGTAGAGCGGCACCCGGATCAGCGCCGAGCGGTTGCGGCGCGACCAGGCGAGGTAGACCGGCGCCTCGTAGCCGGGCACGAGCCGCTTGTAGGAGTTGACCCACTGGGCGAAGAGCGGCGAGATCTCGCGCGCGTGCTTGAGCTGGCCGGCGATGAAGGCCTTCGCCGTCGGCGAGAGGAAGTACTGGTCGTCGGCGTCGAAGAAGGCGTTCTTGCCGTCTTTGGTCAGCGACTGGTGGACGTGCATGCCGGAGCCGTTCTCGCCGAAGAGCGGCTTGGGCATGAAGGTCGCGTGCCAGCCGTACTTCATCGCGTACTCCTTGACGACGATGCGGTAGGTCATGCAGTCGTCGGCCATCGCCAGCGCGTCCTTGTAGCGCATGTCGACCTCGTGCTGGGAAGGGCCGACCTCGTGGTGGGTGTACTCGACGTGGATGCCCATCTTCTCCAGGGCGAGGACGGTGTCGCGGCGCACGTCGGAGCCGGCGTCGAGCGTGGTCAGGTCGAAGTAGCCGCCCTCGTCGAGCACCTCGGGGACGCCGTTCTCCGGCTTGGCCGAGCGGAAGTAGAAGAACTCGAGCTCGGGGCCGATGTTGAAGGCGTCGAAGCCCATCTCCTCGGCCCGTTTGAGGGCGCGCTTCATGATCCAGCGCGGGTCGCCCTCGTAGGGCTCGCCGCCCGGCACCTGGACGTCGCAGAACATCCGCGCGACGGCGTTCTCGCCCTCCGGGCGCCAGGGGATCAGCGCGAAGGTCGAGGGGTCGGGCATCGCGATCATGTCCGACTCCTCGATCGGGTTGAAGCCGGTGATCGAGGAGCCGTCGAAGCCCATGCCGCCGTCGAAGGCGTCCTCGAGCTCGGCGGCGTTGATCGAGAAGCTCTTCAGCTGTCCGAGCACGTCGGTGAACCAGAGGCGGACGAAGCGGACGTCGTTTTCCTTGACGATCTGGAGTGACGTCAGCGGCGCTCTTCGGTTGGTCTGCCATTCCTGCCTCCTGGGCTCAGCTTGTCCGCTCGGGTCGCGCAACGATAGGCGAAAGAGCCGGCGCCAGTGAACCGCAGGGATAGAGGTCGCCGTATACGGGTAGAGGGCCAATACGCCGCGGCGGGCAGCCGAGCCGATCCAGGCCATCTCGACGACCCGGCGGGCGGCTTGCATGAGAACCCAAAAGCAGGTATAACTTACCAGACGTAAGTAAATGGCTAAAAGTAAAGTAAAGGCCACGTAAAGGCTCTGTAAAGCGGAATTCCCCCTAATCGGAGCCGGAGGCGGATGCAAGTGACAGTAAAAACAGACGTGAGCAGGTTCCAGATCCACGACGAGTTGACGGCCCCTGACGAGAGCGCCCCCCTGATCAAGACGATCCAGGCCACGGGTGGCGCGGTGACCAAGTTCGTCGGCGTGCTCGCCGGCGCGCCCGCCGTGCTGCGGGCCTACACGCGGATGCGCTCAGAGCTTCGCGGCGGCGTCCTGCCGCGGGCGACCCGTGAGCGGATCGCCCTGGCGGTCGCCGAGTACCGCGAGGACAGCTACAGCATCGCCCAGCACGCCAAGTCGGCACGCAGCGCCGGCCTCGGCCTCGACGAGGTCTCCCGAGCGCGAAGCTTCAGCTCGGCCGACCCCAAGGAGGCCGCGCTGCTGGAGTACCTGCACGGCGCGCTCGAGGCCAACGGCCATCCCCCGCTCCACCTCCACGAGGAGGCACGGGAGATCGGCTGGACCGACGAGGAGCTGCTCGAGGCGGTCGCGCACCTGGCGCTGAACGAGTTCCAAAGCCTCATCGCGGGTGCGGCGGAGCTGCCGAAAGACCAGAGCGGTCCTCGGGTTCTTCCTTCGGTTGCCTAGAGCGTTGAGGTAGAGGGAGCGGGTGCCCCCTCCTCAAAACGCTCGGCGGGAGCCTCGCTTGAGTGTTTTGAGGAGGAGGCTCCCGCTCCCCTTCAACAGCTAAAGGCAAATGGGGAGGCTCCCGGGACGCCGGCGAGGGGCAGCTCCGCAGTCCCCCCTTGTGCTTGAGCTTCCCGGAGGGGACGGTGCGCGACGAGAAGTTTGGAGCTTGAGAAAGGGACCGGCGTGGCCCTTCCCAAAACACTCAAGCGCGGCTCCTGCCGCGCGTTTTGGGAAGGGCCACGCCGGTCCCTCCCAGCCTCGATAGCTAGTCCTCGACGACCGTGACCGTGTAGAGCAGGCGGGCGGTCGAGTAGCGGCAGCCGTAGGTGGCACGAGCGCCTACCTTTTCCTGGGGCTCGCCCTGGCGGACGTCGGTGGAGTTGACGCACTTGCCGGGTTCGCGACTGGCGCGCCAGGCGTTGTTCGATTGCGAGGCCCTGGGCGAAGGCGGGGGCCCAGGTCGGCACGGTGAGGCCGACGATGTCGTCCGTCTGCACGCGCAGCGAGGCGCCGAAGCTGCACCGTCTGGCCGAGGTACGGGGCTGAGCACGTGGATCGAGCCCTGGGCGCGCAGGTTGTAGCGCGGCGGATTGGTGCCGGGCACGCGGCGCAGGATCGCCAGACGCGCCTGCGGGCGGCGTGCCGAAGAAGCCGTTGAAGAAGGAGCGCTGGCTGTTGGTCGGCTGCGACAGCGTCAGGGTCCAGGACGTGATCTTGCCGTCCTTGCGGACGCGGAAGGGAAGCGATCCCTGGCTGGTGCTGACCTGGAAGCCGGTGACGCTGCCGATCGCCTGGCAGGGCGACTCGGGGCAGGACGGGTCCGGCATCGTCGCCGTGTTGCCGAGCACGACGGTCGTCTTGGAGGTAGTCGCGGCACCGGCGTTCGCCACCAACGCGACGAGGAGCGACGAGGCAGCCCGCCAGCCCGATGGCCAGCGCCAGGCGACTGCGGATTCCAGCCGAACCGGCGTTGACAGCTGCGTGCGAAGACCTCGACATGCCCATACCCCTCTTCTCGTTGGAAACCTGTCCGTCCGGGGCAGATTAGCCGCCAGAGCGGCAAATCCTGCTTGCAGACTGGCTTAGCGGCCCGGGCGAGCGAACTGCTGAGCGACCGCGTAGCGCACCTGTCCGACCCCTTCGAAGCCGAGGACTCGGCGGGCGCCGTTGGTCAGGTCGAAGGCGTTGCCGGGCGAGTAGGGCCCGCGATCGATCACCCGGGTGACGAGGGAACGACCGTGGTAGACGAACCTGATCGCCGTCCCGCAGGGCAGCGTCTTGTGGGCGACGCCGACCGTTCCCGGCAAGAGGGTCTGGCCGCAGGCGGTGTTGTTGCCGTAGAGGCCCGGGCCCGTACCAGGTGGCGCCGGCCGAGCGCATCGGGCTGCTGAAGACGAGGCCGCCTTCCTCGACAGGCACGGTCCCGTCGGAGGCGACGACACCGGCGCCGCCGGTGATCGCCTGCGCGGGACCGATCCCGAGAGCCAGGGAGGCCAGCGCGGCAGTCAGGAGCGCCCGGCGCAGCCGTCGCCCACGATGCCCGCCGATCGCGCGCTCGCACCCTGAATGATCTTTCCGCCCGTAGCGGTTTCTGCCTGTCGCCATGCTCTTTTACGACGCTTACGGGGTTAGCTGACGGGCTCGCGCTGAAAGAGCTGCGCTACGCGGCAGATGCCGGCGATTCGCCCCAACAATTGGGTCCCCCGCTCCCCGCGATATGTAGGCGGAGATTCAGCGG
Organism: uncultured Solirubrobacterales bacterium; assembly: GCA_963718775.1. GTDB lineage: Bacteria > Actinomycetota > Thermoleophilia > Solirubrobacterales > 70-9 > VRUE01. The sequence continues at coordinate 718,482 of OY970377.1, forward strand.
AAGTTGGCGGCAGGTTAGCAAACGCTAAGACATGAAATCGTGAAGAGGTTGGAAAGGCCCCCTTTCGGGGGCCTTTCCGTTAGCGGGCCTATAAGCCGGATCCTGTCTTGAACGACTATCTGTCTCTCGAGGCCGGAGCCCCGAGGGGCCACCGAAGCGGCCCTGCGACCTACCTGGACCTCGCCGGGCAGGGTCGACGGTCCTGCTTGGCCTTGCACCGGGCGGGGTTTGCCTGGCCGCCGCGTCACCGCGACGCCGGTGCGCTCTTACCGCACCATTTCACCTTTGCCTGTACGCGACTCACGTGTGGCCGCGCCATCGGCTGTGTATTTCTGTGGCACTGTCCCGCGGGTTTCCCCGGGTGGGCGTTACCCACCGCCTTGCCCTCTGGTGTCCGGACTTTCCTCGAGGGGTTTTCTCTCCCCCCGCAGCCGTTCGGCCCGCCCTTCGATGGTATCGCCCGACGGTTCTCCAGCCGTGCACCTGAGGCATTTGCATCGAATATCCTGCGCCGCGATGCCGGTAGCCGTCGTCACCGGAGCGGGAGGCGGCCTCGGCCGCGCGATCGCCCTCGAGCTCGCGAGCCGCGGCTTCCTCGTCCACGTCACCGACCTCGATCCCGAGGCGGCGGCGCGCACGGCGACTGAGATCGGTGCTGAGGCTCAGCCTGCCGGCCTCGACGTGCGCGACGAGGCGGCTTGCCGGGCACTGGCCCGCGAAGCCACGGACCGCGGCGGCACGCTCGACGTCTGGGTCAACAACGCCGGCGTGCTGGCCACCGGGCCCTCGTGGACCCAGGACGAGTCGACGCGCCGGACGATGATCGAGGTCAACACGCTGGGGACGATGAACGGCACCGTCGCCGCACTGGAGCCGATGATCGCCGCTGGCCGCGGTCACGTGATCAACGTGATCTCGCTGGCCGGCATCGTCGCCGCGCCGGGCGAGGTCAATTACGCGGCCAGCAAGCATGCCGCCATGGCTTTCACGCTCGGCACCCTCTTCGACCTGCGTCGCTCCGGGATCGACGGCATCGAGCTCTCAGCGGTCTGCCCGGACGGCATCTGGACACCAATGCTGGAGGACAAGCTCGACGACACCGAGGCAGCCGGCTCCTTCTCCGGTCACCTGCTCACTCCCGAAGAGGTCGCGATCGAGGTCGGCAAGCTGACCGACCGCCCCCGCCCCATCCTCATCCTGCCCCGCTGGCGCGGGCCGATGCTGCGCCTCTTCGACCTCTTCCCCAGCCTCGCCCTGCGCCTATTGCCATTCGTGATGAAAGACGCCAGGCGGCGACAGCGGCGCTACAAGAGGCTGATTCAGGCCGGGAAGTGGCCGAAGTAAACGGCTAGATCTTGCGGAAGACGCCGACTACCTTGCCGAGAACTGTGGCCTCGGTGGTGCGGATCGGCTCCATCGTCTCGTTCTCTGGCTGCAGGCGAATGTGGTCGTCCTCGCGGAAGAAGCGCTTGACCGTGGCCTCTTCCTCTCCGACCAGGGCAACGACGATCTCGTTGTTGACGGCGTCGTCAGCCGGGCGCACGACGACGTAGTCGCCCTCGAAGATGCCGGCTTCGACCATGCTTTCGCCGCGCACTTTGAGGATGTAGTCGCCGTCCTCGCCACCGATCACGTCGGGGACTTCGATGTACTCCTCGACGTTCTCCTCGGCGAGGATCGGCTCACCGGCGGCGACCTGGCCGAGCAGCGGCAGCCCGTTAGCGGGTCGGATCGTCCGCTTCGCCTTGTCGAAGAGCAGCTCGATCGCCCGCGGCTTGGACGGATCGCGGCGCAGCAGGCCGATCTTCTCCAGGTTGGCGAGGTGCGCGTGCACGGTCGAGGACGAGTGCAGGCCCACCGCTTTGCCGATCTCACGCACGGTCGGCGGGTAGCCAGTCTTGGCGGCGTACTTGCCGATGAAGTCGAAGATCTCCTTCTGCCGCTTGGTCAGATCCAGCTCCACGCTCACCCTCCTGGGCACAGGTCGACGGTCTCAAATCCTCCGAACACTTGTTCGCAAGCGTACCGGCCCACTCGGACGATCGCAACCAAACCCGCCCCCCGGCCCCAAACATCTAGAATCGTCGCCCCTCAAGCGGCTGTGGCGGAACTGGTAGACGCGCAAGGTTGAGGGCCTTGTGTCCCTAACGGGACGTGATGGTTCGACTCCATTCAGCCGCATCACGAACCCCCTGCAAATGGCGTAATTCAAAAGCTGGGCGCCGGAGGGGACCTTTCCCTCCGGCCAGCCCCAGCGGTCCATCTACGGACCATTTCGTCAGCGGTAGGGCGGTTTTCAGTAGCGATCCTCTCCGTCTCGCCCGCACCACAGGGCGCGCAAGTTCGCCGGGTTTGCGCGCCACCAGAGCCCTTTTCGGCCGCAATTTCAAGGCGTAAAGTCGGCCTCATGGACCCTTCGTCAGGCCTCCGCGAACTCCCAGCCACGACACCGAAGACGCGGCGCAGCAACGGCACCGGCACCCTTCACGTCCAAACCCGTGCCGACGGACGTCAGCTCTGGTACGGGCGCTGGTACGCCGGAGCACGACGAGTTAATCGCCGGATCGGGCTAAAGCGCCGGCGAGGCAGCAACAAGGGCCTGACCAAGATCCAGGTCCGAGGAGGAGCTACGCCGGATGATGCTCCGCGACCGCCCGCTGGAGGTCGGGGAAGAGGTCGCCTTCGCCACCGCCGCCGAGCTGATGATCCGTGAGCTCGAGGAGATCGGCCGCAAGCCCACGACGCTCGCCAACTACCGAGGCATCCTCGACTTCAGGCTGCTGCCGCGGTTCGGCGAGATCCCGGTCGACCGGGTCAGGCGTGGTCAGGTCGAAGCGCTGGCCACCCACATGATCAGAGAAGGCGCGGCAGCGCATACCCGCGCGAACACCTTGAAGCTGCTCTCCCAGGTCTTCAACTACTCCCTCCGCCAGCGTTGGTGCCGGGAGAACCCTTGCCTCGGGGTCAGGCGCCCACGGATTCACCCCAGCTCTGACATCCGATTTCTCGACAAGGACGAACTCGAGGCGCTGGTCGAGGCGATTGACGTCAACAGACTGCCGTTCGGCGCCATCGACCGAGCGATCGTGCTGACGGCGGCGATGACCGGAATGCGACAGGGAGAGCTCTTGGCGCTCCGCTGGCTGGACGTCGACTGGAGAGCGAAGCGGATACGTGTGCGCCGCAACTACGTGCGTGGACACATGGGCACGCCGAAGTCGCGCAGCGGCGAACGCTCGGTGCCCCTCTCAACCAGAGTCGCCGCCGAGCTGACCCTGCTTCGCTGTCGCTCGCGGTTCGACGATGACGACGACCTGGTTTTCGCAAATCCGCTCACCGGTGGCGCGTTGGATCACGCGTCCCTACTTCGCCGTTTCAGGAAAGTCCTGAAGACCGCCGGCGTGAAGCGCGTGCGCTTCCACGACCTTCGGCACACGTTCGGCACGAGAATGGCGGCATCGCCCCGCGTGGCGATGCGCCAGATCCAGGAGTGGATGGGGCACCGGGACTACCGGACGACGCTGATCTACGCGGACTACGAACCGGGTGAGGACGAGAGCGGAATGGTCGACGACGCGTTCTCATAGAGAAGCCCCAGATGCGTCGAGAAACTTGCCAGCGATCTTGCTACACACTGCGTAGTCGCGGCCACCGACTAGAGGGTCTTGCTTTTGACATCTTCGCTGACCATGTGCCTGGTCCTACGCCCCCGGCGAAACCCCGACCCCACTGAAAGACGGAGGAGCAGTTGGATACCTCCAGCCGCCAAATTTGACTACTTTCGCTCTCCTTTGGCGGCAAATGCGACCGCGCTCATAGTTTGGAAAACCCGCTCCCGAGCCTGCTCGGGCTCCTCACCCCAAATTTGCGCCAGGGCCTTGACTAGTGTTGGAATGTCTCGCGGCTCGCTCACCCGCCCATCAAATCGCGCGTAGGGGCCATCCGTCTCGGTCACGATTCGATCCTTGGGCAACGACCTGACGATGCGCTGTCCATTCTTCGAGGTGAGCATCGCCGAGTTCACAGAGAACCAAAGGCCCGCCTTCACCGCATCGTCGATGTACTTCAGCGCGCCGCTGTACCAGTGCAAGATGGCTGTGACCTGTGCGGATGCGAGTCGTTCAATCGTCTCCTTCTCAGCACCTCGCGAGTGGACCGTCAAAACCTTGTTCTTAATCCTCGGCTGCTGAAGCATATGCTCGAAGACCTTCACCTGTTGACGGAAGCTCGTCCGTCCCTGCGGGGAGCGATCCAAGCCAACCTCACCCACATACTCCACACGATCGAGGAGTTGAGCGAAGAGCGCCAGCTCCATCGGGGAAGCCGCCGCCGCACGCAGAGGATGGAAGCCCAAAGCAACTCGAACTAGAGGCCGCTTCCCAAGCTGTAGTTCGAATCGTCGAAACTCCGACGGCATCTCGGTTACGGCCACCACGACCACTTCCGCCGCTTCGGCGGCCTTCACCACGACTAGTGGGTCCTCATATCGATCAACATGGCAGTGGCTGTCTACGTAGCTCATGGAACGCCCAGCCGGCGTCGAAGATCAGGGCTCGCGCCAGAAACCAGCCAATCGCGGAGCTCGACCCTTCCCCGTCGATACATCTCATAGAACGCAGGTGCCTCGCCATTGGGAACGCGGCCGTTGCGCAAGACATCGTTCGGAGATTCGGATCGGCCAAGACTCTGCGCAAGCGCGCGCAGCGATCGTCCGGACTTGATGTCGCGACGCAGGAGCTCGGTATCCGTCAAGGCATCCCACGAGTAATCCTGGGCGCGATCCATTCCGATGCGGTTCATGGCAGCGCGTCGGATCAAGCAGGGGTAGCAGTAGCCACAATTTCCCTGGCCGCGCTTTCGCCATCGGGCCGCCTCAGGGTGGGAGCAGGAGACAGTGCGGGGGGCGAGTTCCTTAAGCAACTCCGCGTCGGACGATGCCGCAAGTACCTCGCCCTTGGTGAGTAGCCGGTAGGGATTTTCGAGCTGATTGCCGAGACCTAGTCGGTCGAGCAAGAGCTGCATTCGGTGCATGAAGAGGGGGTGGGTCGTCCTCGTGCTGAGGCTCCCAGCTCGTGCAGGGCTTAGAGGAACATTGATCCCGATGAAGCCATTCTCAGGAACGAACATCGGCAGATTGGAGCCGAGAGCATTCGCCGCCGCAACCCCCGCTGCGATGAACAAGAAGGAGCGGGTGCGAGTGCTGTTCTCCTCGCTGCTCGGCAGTGACCGCGCCTGTGAGGACTCAGGCGCGGCCGGACGCAAGAGCAATCGCCGAAGTGAGACCCGGTCAGCTCCGTAGCGCTCGCGGAGGGCATTGTGGAGCTCGACCTGCTTGCTGTCAGTCAGCGAGCTGTCATGGTGACCGACGAGCGTAAGTCGCTGTTCCGACTCCAAGAGGTCGATGACGCCAGCCAAGGAATCGAGGCCCCCAGAGAACAGCGAGACTGCATCGAAGTCGCCGTCGAGCACCTCCGCATCCAGGCCTTCGACGGTGTCGGCGACGAAATCGAATTCCCAACGATCCCCGCTCAGAAACGTCAGCGCTTTGATCAATAGATCCTTCGCCCCGTCCCACGCGCCGACATCGCTCATCGGCACTTGCATCGCGATTTCACGCGTCCAGAAATCCTCGCTCTCGCCACGGGACACGATCTTGTCGACACAGAAGATCGCTCCGGCCAGCCTCAACAGGTCCAAAGCAACAGGCGAGGGCGCCAAGGCTTTGAGGAAGTCTGGTCCGTATTGAACGGTCGAGGCTGCCCTATCCTCAAACCAGTCGAGGAGTACCTCGGCCCCAGAATCGGGCTGGCCGGGCTCGGTGCGAACCTGCACGCTGGTCATGACGCTAGATCTTCCATATCTTCGTAGAGTTGGTCGACGACCTGGGTTAGAACCTGATGCCCCTCCTCGCCGCGCCACTCGATGGAGAGGGCACTACGGTCCCCGATCTCCAGCGTCACGAGGAGCTGCATCCGTTCGCGCAGTTCGTCATAGCGACTCTGAGCGGCAACCGGATCCTCGATGTGGGTGAACTTCTCCGCGAGAGTTGGAAGCAGTCGGGAATAGGCCCACTCGGCGACAAAAAACTCGATGAACTGGATGAGACCGCCATCATCCAGCACTACCTCCTCGAGCTCCTCGTAGGTCTCGACGTCGTCCGGATAGAGATTGGCGAACGCCTCACAGAGGGCCTGATTGACGGCCTGGTCCTCCAATGAGCCACCGTCACCACCCAACGCCTCCAACAGACCATCGAGTACGTCGAACCGCGATCCGCCTAGGAGGTGACCTAGGCCGAGGGCTTCCAGGGTAGGCGTGAGGCCAGAAGTCGCGAGCCCCGCGCCAAATGCGGCGACCCCCTGGCCACTGGCAACACCACCTCCTCCGGCACTCCCACCGCCGCCAGCTGCCGCCGAGGCGCCGCCGAGCGCTCCCACGTAGCGAGCAAGGACTCTTTCGGCCCTCCCCTCCCCGCCGCGCCGGGCGAAGTTCGAGGCGGCGTGCTTATAGGGAGTCCAAGCCCCTCCCGTACCTCCGGTGTAGTCCGAGGAGGTGCCCATCTTTACTGCCTACCCAACGCCCGATTTGCCTGACGTTTGACGTCCGGTGAGCCCTTCTCACCCCAGCGGTTCAGTGGCTCGGCCGAGCGAGGGTCGCTTTTGAAACGGGTAGCGAAAGCGAGGACAAAGTTACCTTTGACCTTTGCCACGGGAAGCGTCCCCAGCATGTCGAACATCGCGACGGCCACCTCGGATCGCTTCTCCGCCAACTCGATCAAGCTATGACCAGCTGGGCTCATCAAATCTGCCCTCGCCGCATCTAGCAGCGGTGGCAGCAATTCGGATAGCTCCCCCCCGTCGAGCTTCGCGCTGTCCTCGACAGCCTTCTCCCGCTTGGGGCGCACTGTGTTCTGGAGTGCGTTCAAAAGCAGCTGTATCTCCTCTGGCAGGCGAGCGGTGCTGACGGTGCTCGCCAGTCGATCGCGCGAAAACGTGTAGTAGGGACCGAGCGATACGCCAGCCAGCGAAGGAGACAGCAAGAGCCACTCCCCGATTCCGGGCTGCGCAGTCCACTCACTCACCTCGGGGGGGACTTTCTTAGGCTTCTTCCCCGCGGCCAAATCCTCGGCCAGCTGCACTTGCATCGGGGCTCCCGTATCGGTCTGCAGATGCCAAACAAAGAGCCGCTCAAAATCTTTTGGATGGAGCTCTTCGAGCAACATCAGCTTCGCCAACTTGCCGGCGTCGAGGTCCATCCCCCGCTTTTTAGCGGTCGCCAGCCGAAGCAGGAACCGATTGAGGAAGCGCTTGATCTGCCGCGGATTGCCACGCAGTCCGCGGCCGAGTGACGGTCCAATCTGCGCGGCGACAGCCAGATCGGTAACCAGCTCGACCGAGAGCTCGCCGATCGCGCCTTGCGCAATCCCCTCGTTCATGGCCACGCTCAGCTGATTTCGAGCACGATTTTCGGCGACGACCCTACGTAGCTTTTGGAACTGCTCCTCTGACGTGCGAAGCTCGGCGAAGAGCAGGTTGATGTAGGTCTGGACCTCAGGCTCAGAAAGCGGTGGGACGGCAACCGTGTTCTGAAGCATCTTCTCGAGGTAGTTGCGCCCGAGGGATTCGTCCCCTTCATGTCGGGCCGGATAGCGACCGTCGAGCGCCGCTTCGACTATCTCGGCATGGACCCCAACCACGTACGCGGTTTTCGGTGCATGCAAAAACAACCGCATTGCCTCGAAGGTCTCCACAATGGTCTCCGTCGAACACCGATCCATGTCGTCGATGAAAACGACAACCGCTTGCACGTCCTCCCCGAGGCTCTCCACGAGTTCTTCGAACTGGATATGAAAATGCGCCACGGTCTCGAAGCTGCGTTTTGACTCTTCGTTGTCCTCTGCCCCAACGGCTCCGAGCGCGTCGCCAACCCCCCGAGCAATAGCGGCTTCCTCCGGACCAGCACCCGCAACTACCGCTCCGATAGCTGCGCCATGCTTCCAGGCACCCCAGCGACCAAGGACACGGCGCAACTTCTTCGCCTTCTCAGAGACTTGCTCAAGCTTGCCTTGACTTTCATTTGCGAATTCGGCGATCGCGTCGACCACGGCCGCCATTAGCGCGACCTTGCCGTAGCTGAAGTCCTCGAAACGCCAGGGGCTGAACGGCACACATATGAACCTGCCACTGTCTCCAGTTTCGAGGCGCTTCCGCGTCATCTGCATGAGACTGCTCTTGCCGGATCCCCAGTCTCCGAAGACACCAACAGTCACCGGCAGGAGACGCTTCTCGGCGAGCAAGACCTCAAGCTCGTCGACGAGAAACTCGAAGCCGAGGAGATCGATCTCGGTCTCGTTGTCAGCCCACATCAGCCCCGCCCTGGATTCCGTCCGGCGCCGCTGCAATAAAGCGGCTGCACTCGCTCAAGATGCTGAAGTGAGTTTGCTCCGAGTTCTTTGAAGGCATCGAGTCCACGCTATGCCCATGCACGGACGTCGTCCTAGTGGTCGAATGCTCGGAAAATGCGGCTTAGTTGCTGCTGATGGTGCCCTGGATGTCGAAGCCTTTCAGGCCGAAACAACCAACTCACGCTTCGGCGTCCGACCAGACTTCGAGTCGGGCGCCTCGTCCTGAAAGCCGCAGACGAGATGGGTGTCCAACGCCCTGGCGAGCTTACGCATCGTCGCGAAGCTGAAACGGTGCTGTCCGCTCTCGACGCGAGAGATCACGGAATGGCTCGTCCCCATCCGCTTGGCTAGCTCCTCTTGAGTGAGGCCGAGCTGCATCCGCTTGTGGATCACCAACCGGGCGAACTGCTCATAAGGCTGCTGCTCTTCGAGTGCGGCCCTGTACGCGGGGCTCTTGCGAGCTCGCTTTTCCATGCCCTCTGCATGGGACGTCCCGACTGGCGAGTGATTTTTACGGGCCATTTCCGTCCGATCTTGTTGGCAGCCTCATCTGTACCTTAGCAAAACTGCTAAGGCCATCGGACGGAATCATGGCGCGTCTTCACCGGCAGCGCGAGGCGGTTTGCGAGGCCGGGCTTCCATCCGATCCTTGAAGTCCTGCCAGCGCTGCTTGGCGATCTCGATCTCTGAACGGGGGACGGCCTTGCTCGTCTTGCGGATCACGTGCAGCAGAACGAAGAGGTTCCCCGATCTTCGATAGAGGATGCGGTAGTGCGCACGACCGTAGTGGCAGCGAAGCTCGCGCAGGTGACCATCGATCTGGGAGGTATGCGGAAAGGGCAGCGGCGGATCGTCGTTGGCCAGCCCATTTAGGCGATCGATCTGCAGGTCGATCGTCATCCGCTTGGTCGCTGCAGCCTCAAGCTCCCGCACAGTCGGGTTCTTCTTCCGCGGCTCGAGGGGAAACTCGCGGTCGAGGAACTCGGCGACGGGCTCGACCCCATCGGGAGCGCGGTAGTAGACGGACTGGGTCGGCATCAGCCGACCCTATCTATGCCCGTGGCGGCAACGGGCGTCTCAGCCGGGGATCAGCGGCGCTGCTCGGCGACCAGGTCGGATACCGGGCCGGCGGCCCCCACACGGGCGCGCCTGGGCGATCGCCGCCCTGCCGGCATCCGGACTGAGGCCGCGGCGCACAAGATGTCCGAGGGGATCGCCGCCGAGCCCGCTGATGCGAGCGATGCGCCTTCCCCGCCGGGTGACTATGACCTCTCTCCCCTGTTCGACCTGCTCGAGATAGAAGCCGAAGCGGGCGCGGAGCGCCCAGATCCCAACCTCGTTTTCCCCCTGCGATGCCATTGCTTGAACGTAGCAGCGACTCAGCGCTGGAATGGTTGAGCGGCAGGTTTTGCAATCGTGTTCAAATCTGCTCACGAGGCCCTGGACGCAGCTCACGGGATCTCCAACTGGACCTGTCTGCGAACCAAACCACCAGACCTCTTGAGGCGGCTCGGGCTGCACCCAACGCCCGATAACCCCGTCTTATGGAAAGCCAAGGGCAGCATTGATGCAGGCCTTCTCCCGCGAATCGAGTCGGCAAGCCTTCCCTCCGATTAGACACACGTAGGTTTTCAAGGACGACAAGGTGGGGGAACAAGTTGCAGCTCGGTCAGGCGCGCGAAGGATATGTTCGCTGGCTACTTGCAGCCAGAGACTTATCACCTCATACGCTTCGCGCTTACGAAGGCGACCTCTCGAGCTTCGAAGGGTTCATCGGTGCCGACCTTGGTATCGATGAGCTAGAGAGATCCTCGCTTGTGGACTTCTTGGAGAGCCAGCGGACTCGCGGCCTCTCCCCCGCTTCGCTAAGGCGCCGCGCCTCTGCTCTTCGAGGCTTCGCTCGATGGCTGCTCGCCCAAGATCTGGTTGGAAGCGACCTTTGGAGTGGCGAGAGCGTCGCGCTAGGACGCGCGCGCAAGCTGCCACGGGTCTTACCCCTGCGAGATCTCGATCGTCTTCTGACCTTCCTAAAGCGTGCCGCAGGCTTGGGTGCTCACACAGCTCGCCCGGAGCTTGTGCTGAGACGGCCGCACGAGTCGACAACCCTTCTTGCCGTCTCCTTGATGGTGGCCACGGGAGTCCGCGTGCACGAGGTCGTCGGCTTCCGATGCGAAGACATCGACCTAGCGGGTCGAACGATTCGGCTCGTCGGCAAGGGCCGCCGCGAGCGACAGGTCTTCCTGACAAATGACTGGATAACTGAGCTAACCGAGGCCTATCTCCGAGCACGCAGCACGCTCGACCTTCCTCACCCTCGCCTTCTCTTCAACCTGCGCTACGGACCGCTCACAACTGCGGCGATGCGATCAAGGCTCACTAAAGCCGCCGCGGCTGCTGGCATCGAGAGCCGTGTCACGCCGCACATGTTGCGCCACACCGCCGCAACACAGCTGATCGAGGCCGGCGTCGACATTCGCTACATCCAGCGGTTGCTCGGCCACGCAAGCCTGAGCACGACCGAGATCTACACCCATGTCTCCGATCAATCGCTCAAACGCGTGGTTTCGGACGCCGACGTCCTCGGGAGGCTCTCGGAGGCGCGATAACTAGGAATTATCGATGCTCGCCGGCCTCGCGGAGGAGTATGCGGAGGTGACCTCGCGCTTGCGGACCGCATCTTCGGAAGCGCTCAAGATGGCTCCAGGCCTCCGGCTTCTGTTCGTCACGAACATTCGCTTCGGTGAGCCGACCGCCTTCGGGCCAGACAGCATCAGCAATACCGGCCAGCACTACACTCGACGCGAAGCGGATCAGATGATCCGCGTACTGCAGGAGCTTGGCTTCACGGTCGAGCCGTTCTTCAGCGAGATGGAGTTTCTGGCGGCGCTAGTCAAGGAGGATCGGTCGATCGATCCTCGTCCCAAAGTCGTCTATACGACCGCCGAGGGTGGAAGCGGACCTGGGCGACGAGCACTGATACCGGCTCTGTGCAACTTGCTCTCGATACCAGTGCTGAACTCCGGCGCCCACGCCAGCTCGATCGCCAGGCACAAGCTGCATGCGTACGCAGTTCTTCTCCACGCCGGGGTCCGCGTCCCTGGAACCTGGCAGTACTGGAGGGGAGAGTGGGCGGCTGGGCTGGCGCCCCCGACCGGCTCTCGGGTGATCGTCAAGCCGACCTACGAGTCGATGGGCATTGGCATCGACGACACCAGCCTGCAGCTCGTCGATGCCACCTTCGACTCCTACCTCGCCGAGAGGAGTCGCAACTTTGGTCAGCCGGCGATCGTCCAGGAGTTCGTCTCGGGGGAGGAGGTGGGGGTCCCCGTCGCCCGGATTGACAGGACCTATGCGCTGCCGCCGATTGCCCAGCGCCACGCGAACGGCGATCCCTACGACACCGCACCGAAGACGTTCGAGGACGAGAACCTCCGCGGGGACCTCTCGCATGCCCGCTTCGAAAGCGACGACGCTCAGCTGGAGGCACTTCGGCGGGCTGCGGTCCTCGCCTTCGACGCACTCGGGATGCAGGGGGTGGCCGGATCGACTTCAAGATCGATCCTGACGGTCGAGCCTGGGCATTCGACACCAATGAGTCGCCTCCCCCAGCGTCCCCGACCTGCTGGGCGAGAGCTATGGAGCATCTTGGCTTCTCCCTCCAGGAGATGGTCGCCGCCTGGATCGGGATCTGCCTCTTCGACTTCGACGTCGCTCAGGAATCCGACCAGAAGGAAAGCTCAACGCAGGGAATCAGTCGCGCGTAATAAGGCCAGGCATGCCCGATCTGTAATGGCATCTTGTCTAGAAGTACCCTGTCCATAGCGACGCGTGGTACGTTCGGATTCAGAGTGGGAATCGCCTCGGTGAGCAAGGTGTGGCGCCGACGTACGTATGGAGCGCACGGCCACTTCAAGGCGGAGACGAAATCGGCTATCGCCCGGTGTTTCCTCAATGCCTCCCCGATGTCTCCGCGGACCGCGGCGTGGGCGATCGAAAGGGCATTCCAGTAGTAGACGAGATAGGTCTCAGTCAGTTCTCCCACTTCGAGCTCCTCACCCAGCACCCCCAACACCTCCGCAGCCTCCTCGTCCCGCGCCGCGAGCAAAAGGAAGGCGGAGAGGTTGCAGCGCTGGACGAAGTTGTCGTTTGCCCCGTCCGGACTGTTCACGATTAGCTGCTGTCGCTCGATCGTGGCATCGAGGGTGACCGCGCCACTGCGGAAGCCGGCCAGCGCCAGATTGCTAGCGAGGACATCCAGCCGGTGCGATACGTCGAGCACCTCAACCGCGATCTGCTCGGCTTTCCTCGCACTCTCGTACGCCTCACGGTTCTTGTCAAGACGGATCTGAATCGCGGCGAGGTTAGTGAGGCCCCGGAAGAGCTCCTGTCGGTCCCGGCTCTCGTCCTGAGTCCCGTTGCGGAAAAACTCGACCGCCTGTTCGATTCGATACTCGGCTATGTCGGGCGTGTCCACAGCCGCCGCTCGCCGATGCTGCACTTGAACCATCATCTCGGCATCCGCGTCGTAGTCAGCACGATCCACCAGCTTCTGCTCTATCGCCACCTCCGTCTTGCGGGCCTCCTCGAACCTCTCCGCCAACACCTGCGCCTGCTGGAGCAGAAGCAAGAAGCGCAGATTGAGCTCAACCTCGTCGCTCAATACTCGCTCCCATGAGGAAAGGAGGACACGGGCGTCGTCCACTCCGACTGCCGTCTGCAGGCCCATCGAGCAGAGCGCCACTAGGTAGTTTCTCTCCGCCGCCATTGCCTTGGACTCCCTGGGCAAGGAGGCACGCAGCCGCGGCAGGGCGGCAGCGAACTCGCCGGAGCTCACTGCGGCATAGCCTCGCGCGATCCCCTCAAGGTACGCGACCAGGGCGGCGTCGTCGGGGAACCGCTGCGCGAGTCGCCGGATCACCCGCTGAGAGGGAACGCCCCGCCGGATCTGGGCAACGCTGGAAAGAGCGATCATTTCCCGGGCCGCCTGATTTTCACCTGCCTGGATCAGGGCGTGCGCCCTCGCCGCGTAGTCGCCTGGTCGCAAGATGGCCAGGCACTTCGACAACTTGAGGTAGAGGTTCCGTAGATGGTCGGGGGTCTGCTCGCTCAAGATTGCCGAACGGATCACGTCATGACTGAAAGAGATCCGCTCCGCTACCTGCTCGACGAAGCCGATGCTCTCCGCCCGTTCGACCAAGGTGCGGAGCAGACCAGGCCGGCTGTCGGTTATGCAAAGCAGGTCGATCTCCGTACAGGTGAGACCGAGCACCGCTGCGCGGGCGAGCAAGTCGGTGACCTCAGGGCTGGAGGATCCAAGTGAGGCGAATCGCGCAGAGACCAAGCTCGCCACGTACTCCTCGTCGAATGCACTCACGTCAGTACCGACCTCGATCTTCTGCTCGTAAGCGGCGATCTGCTCCGCCAGCTTTAGATGGCCGCTCGTGGCGACGAACAGGGCGTCCATGACGTCCTCGGGAAGCTCACGGTCTATTCGAAAAGAGGCAAGAACTTTCGGGAACTCCTCACGAGTGCATCCCGCCAGCCGGCGGGTCTGCGCTGCGTACCTCTCGACCAGATCTTCAAACGTCTCCCCAGCGACGATCCTTTGCTCCGCCGCCGTGTCCACCATCAGGACGACAACGGCGCTCAGCGGCAGGATCGCCTCGCGCAGGGGGTCGGACAGGAGGTCGACGAGCAGTCTCAAGGAGTCCGGGTCCCACCAATGGGCGTTGTCGGCGATCAGCAACGTCGGCCGAAAACGAGCCAGTCGCTTGAGGCCAACAATGATCTCGCGCTCGGTGTTCGAGTACGGCTTCAGGGCTCGGTCCAGCCGCTGCCGAAATGGAGCGCTGAGAAGATCGAAGACGGAGGATGCCGCGGTCCCACCCGGAAGGGCCGTGTCAGCGATTCGGAGGGCAGACTTGGTGCTGGCCCCGGCCAGTTCGGCCCAGTCGTTGTGGAGTCGGAAGATGCCCGACAGCAACGGGTAGTACTCCCGCTCGGCATTCTCGTCGTCCCCAACGGCGACGACGCAGGTCCCTCCAGTGTCTCGCCAGCCCTTGGCTACCCGGCGCGCGATCTCTGACTTGCCCGAGCCAGCGACCCCCGTCAACCGGACCAAGCGTGCCGCAGGGTTCTGCAGATCCCCTAGAAGCCGTTCGGCGATGACATCCTGGCCCAGCAGCTGGGCCAGGGCCTCATTGTGCATCGATAATTCCTAGTTATCCAACTTGGCCGACACGAGGATGAGATACTAAGGAATTCCTATAGAGGACCGCTTATGTCGCCGTCACTGGTGACGGTCTCACGGCTCCGAGCTAAGGCAGACCAGGTACTCGCAACCCGACTCTGCTTGGTGTCCAGATTCAAAGCCGGGAGTGATCGTGTGGAAGTCGGTCGGCGAGTGCGTCGAAGTAGCGTTGACGCATCCACGCCTCGCGGTCGCCGACCACATACAGCCGACGCTTGGCCCGGCTGACTGCGACGTTCAGCAGGTTGGGCCTGCTTGCCGCCCACGCACGCGCGCCCTCGCGGGCGGGGTCTGAGCCGAGCACGAGGATCACGACGTCGGCCTCCTTGCCCTGTGCGGTGTGGATCGTCCCCGCTCTCAGCCCCGAATACGTCCGGGCACGTTCGCTGAGCGGCCGAGCGACGTCTCGGAACGGCGCAATCGCCATCACCTGCGAGAAGTCGAACCCGATTTCGCCGAGGTGGGCAAGAATCCGGTCGACCTCGTCCCCCTCGGCGGGAATCCAGTGGCCGTGCGAGGTCTCCGAGCGAACGTCTATCCACTTGCTCTGCGGAAGCGTCGGATAGCTGGTGGCGAAGGCTTGGGCCAGCGTGGGGTCAGTGGCCTCGACCATCAGCCCGCCGTAGGCAATCTCGTTGGAGATGTCGAACATGGGCCGATCGCAGCGGCGATGGACCGCCAGCGGGGCGCCGACCCATCGCCGCCCCGCGGCTCCCGGCAGCGTGGTGCCGAGACGGTTGAGGCGGTCGGCGAGACTCTGGACCGAGCCGCGTCCTGTCAACCACTCCTCCCCCACGCCGTAGTGGGTGCGGATCGCCTGCTCGGCCTCGAAGGGGATCGTCGTGATCGGTTCCAGTTGCAGCGGATCGCCGACGATGACAGCGCGCCGCGAGCGCCACAACGCCCCAACCGCGTTCTGCGGGGTGGCCTGACCGGCCTCGTCGACAAGCAGCCAGCCGAGCGCCTCCGCGCCGAGCGGTCCGAACAAGCGCGAGACGGAGGCAAACGTCGTCGAGACCACCGGAACCAGCAGGAAGAGCGTCTGCCATGCGGCGAGCGCCGCCTCGGCGGAAAGGTCCCGCGGGGCGTTTCCAGAGAGGATCTCCATTGCCCCGTCGAGGCTTTCGCGCATCGGCCGGGCGGCATGGACGATGAATGCCTTATGCAGCGCGAGCGCAGCCAGGAACAGCTCGCTGCGGGCCTCGTTCCACTCGGCATCGCTCCACGGCGCTCGCAGCTCTCGCGCCTGGCGGTCTTTGAACCACTCGCTGTCAGGCAGCGAGGCGCCGGGCTGCTCGCGGTAGGCCGAAACAGCTTCCCGGCACTCCTCTAACTCGCGCTCGGCAACGGCAACGGCGGCCTCAGCTTCGGCGAGAGCTCGCATCTCTTCCTCGAGGAGGCGCGCCTCCTCGAGGCCTTCGCCCAACCGCGCGTCAAGCTTGGCGACCTCGGCGGCGAGCTGGCGGTCATGGTCGCGCCACTCGGCCCGCGCCCACGGTCTGAAAATCGGCGGGCGAAGACGGCGCAGATCCTCGCGCTCTTGTACCCGTCGCTCGCGTTCCTCCTCATACCCTCGTAGCTTGTCTTTGAGCTGTTCGCGTCGCTGGCGCGAAGCCTCGGCTTTCTCGTTTGCCACCCGCTCGGCCTCGCGCGCTATCTCGATCTCCGGCTCCAACTCTCCGAGGCGATCGATCTGCGCGCGAGTGCGCAAGCGCTCATCGAGAATCGCCACCGCACGATGGCGGGCCCGCTGGAAAGACGCCACGGCATCAGCCCACGAGGGTCCCTCGTGACTTCTCTCCCACGTCTTGAGGAGATCGCGCAATCCGGTCGGTGGCGGCGGGCGGTCGTCATCGTCGCTCCGCCGTTCGGTCCACCAGACGGCATCGACGAACCCCTTTCGGTTCTTACTGTTGCCGAGTCGGGCGGCGACCAGGCCCCAGGCTTTAGTTTCAGCATTCCCTCGAGCGCCGCGCTTTTTTTGCCCTGCGCTCATCGCGCGCTCGGCGAGCGCCGGGAAGTAGTCGATGGCCTGCGCAGACTCGCGCCAAGCCACGTCGACGGCCTTGTCGGAGGGGATCTCAAGGGTGACGTTCTCGACCGCGCCGTTGTTACTCGAGGCCACGACGAGCTCGAACCCGGTGAGCTCCGGTTGCAGGCGATGGATGGTGCGCTGGTAGCGCGTCGTCTTCCAGCGCTCGGGCTCCTCCAGGAATGCGTCGGAAGGCTCGGCCAGCGCCGCCAGCCGTTCCGCTCGTTCGGTCATAAGCGCCGCGACCAGATCACGCAACATGGTCGTCTTCCCTGTTCCCGGCGGCCCATTGACCGCAAAGAGCCGGCCTGCTGCACCTTGCATCGCCACCGCCTCGTTGACGGCGAGCTGCTGTCCCAGTGCGAGCGGGTGATCGGGGTTTGCCGGCCAGCGGCCGAGGGGAGCGTGCTCGGGACCGGTTGCCGATCGGACCTCGTCCAGTCGGGTCCGCACGTCGACCCGATCGCCGGTCTCCAAACCCGCGGTCGGTCTCAGGTAGTCGCGCAGCGCCGATCCGACCTTCCCCCGGGCAGCGGAACCCGCCACGCGAGCGAGGTCATCAGCGATGAAGCTGTTGAGGAAGTCGTGATCGACGATCTCAGCGCTCCGCCGCGCGACGATCTCGCTGCGGACCCGGATGCCATTAACGTCGAGCCCCTCGGCGACTCCGAGAACAGCGCTGGCCGCGGCAAGGCACTCCGCGAGACCTGCCCAATCGAGTACCACGGGATCACGCGGCTCGCCCTCTCCACCGAGAAACATTTCCTCGAGCTGTAAGGCGAAGGCGGTTTCGAGGTCGCCGAATCCGTCGAGCCAGTCGGCATCGGTGGGACCGGGATCGAGCGCCCGCGCGGTCGCCCACGCGCAGGCTGAGAGCACCGCGGAGCCCTCCAGCATGATCCCCTTGTCGGAGACCGCGAACGCGAGCAGCGCGCTGGAGCCCGACGGTCGTTCATCAAAACTGTCGGCCTTGGCAGGGAAGACGTCCTTCAGCGTCGTAAAAACGTTTTCGCGCGGGTAGGTCCCGGCGTAGACGATATGACGCCAGGTCCTCTCTTTCGTCAACCGCTGTCGGCGAAGCGGGTGGTCTCGCTCCCATGGCAGTGGCTGACTCGGTCCGGCTTCGAACACCAACTGCGACGGGCGAACATCTGGGATCGCCGGCGGGCTGAACATCTCCACGGCTCGCCAGAACTCGATCACCTTCCCCTGCACGGGCCCGACGATAGCTGGGTCTCGAGGGTGCAAGGCGCACGCCAGACCGGCGTAGCTTGCCCAACAGGGGCCCTAGCCGTAGTGCGCCAGCTGGCCAAGGTAACCCGGCACGGTCGGCTACGGTTGACCAATGGCGGAGCGATGTGGCCACTGTGGGCGGGAAGGGACGGTCGAGCACGTCGGGCAGGTCGTTCTCTCCACTCGACATGACAATCATCAGGTTGGCCCATACGAGACCGAGGTCACCGTCCAGAAGTTCGCCGCGGTAAGCCGGTGCACCGGCTGCAGCAAATTGGCGTTGGAGACGTACACCTGGGTCGACGAGTTCATGGAGCCAGAGGACGTAAAGGCCGACCAGCTGTACCCCCAAGCAACGGAGCTTCAGCGACCTCCCGGAGCACGTACGTAAACGATATGGAGCGATGCTTGAGCTTCAACACGCGCCCGATGCCTTCGCGGTGCGTGCGGGGCGATTGCTTGAGGCCGTGTGCCTGGATCAAGGTGTCCCTGTGTCGGAGAACCGACCCGACCTGAGCCATCGCCTTGATGGACTAATCAAACGCGCTGGTGTTCCAAAGGCCCTGACCGACCAGCGCACCTTGTCCGCAAATACCGAAACGTGGGAGGTCACGACAATGCGTGGGAGGTCGAGGATCAGGACGTTCCGTTGATCCGTCGCTTCGTTGAGTCCCTCCTGGACTTTCTCTGCTGGGGTCCTGCCAACCTCATACACGTGACCGAGGAGTTCAAGCGACGCGAAGCAGCAGCCGAGTCGGGCTAGGGACCCCCGATAACAACCAACCGCATTACGGGACCACGATCAAGGAGAAGGTCGACAATGCCGACCATGCGAGGCGAAGAGTGGACTGCGGACGAGCAGAAAGTCCAGCGCTATCTGGATCGCGCGGATGAGTTTCCGCACCGGATGGAGGGGGAGAACGTCCTCCACGCGCACGTTCCGCGGGATGTGCGGCGCGTGCTCGACCTCGGCACCGGCGACGGGCGACTGCTTGCCCGCCTGCTCGTCGATCGGCCCGCGATGCGGGGCGTTGGCCTTGATTTCTCCGAGCTGATGCTCGGGGCGGCGCGGGAGCGCTTTGCCGGCGATGAGCGGGTCGAGCTCGTCGCGCACGATCTGGCCGAGCCGCTTCCGGCGCTGGGGCGCTTCGACGCGGTGGTCTCGTCCTTTGCCATCCACCATCTCGAGCACGAGCGCAAGCGCGCGCTCTACGGCGAAGTGTTCGAGCTGCTCGAGCCCGGCGGCGTCTTCGCGAACTTCGAGCACGTCGCCTCCCCCACCCATCGCCTGCATCTGGCCTTCTTCGAGGCAATCGACGAGCCGATCGAGAATGAGGACCCCTCCGACCGGCTGCTCGACGTCGAGACCCAGCTCGGCTGGCTGCGCGAGCTTGGCTTCGATGACGTCGACTGCTACTGGAAGTGGCTCGAGATGGCGCTGCTGATCGGCGTCAAGCCAGCAGCGCCCTAGCTATCTGTGGCGCAGAGACGTTCGCGCGCGATCCAGTCGGAGCCGGATGGGGGCCTGCGCGTCTCGTGCCGGCCACTGCACTCGCGGGGATCCTGGTCTATATGAGCACCGCGGAATCGAGCGGCGGTGGTTGGAAGAAGCAGCGGAACCGGGTCAATCGGAGTGTCGTAGCGGCGCACCTCGAAATGGAGGTGTGGCCCGGTCGAGTATCCGGTGGAGCCGACGTAGCCGATCCGCGTCCCACCCACCACCTGCTCGCCGACCCAACTCGTGATCGAAGACATGTGGGCGTACCAGGTGGTGAAGCCAAGGCGGTGCTGGATCACGACGAGGTTGCCGTAGCCGCCGTAGTTGTAGGCGGCGTAGATCGTCGTCCCACGACCGGCGGCGCCGACGCGCGTGCCGTAGGGGACCGGGAAGTCGAGGCCCTGGTGTCGGCGGCCTCCGTCCCTGGGAGCACCAAAGCCGTCGCCGACCGGGCCGGGGACCGGGCGCAGGAACCGAACCGGGCCCTCCGCTGGCTCGCTTTCGCCACGCAGGGAGCCGATCGTCACCGGTCCGGCCAGCCCGTCTATCCCGATGCCGGCCGCCCGCTGCGCGCGCCGCACCGCCGCCCTGGTTAGCGGCCCGAAGAGCCCGTCCGCCCTTCCCGGCCCGTGACCAGCGCGCTGGAGCAGGAACTGCAGCGCCGCAACGTCCCAGCCCCGGTTTCCGGGCCGCATCACCCGACTCCCGAGCGCCGGCCTTCCCCGCCAGCCGAAGGCACGCCGCGTCCGCGGCCCCGCGATGCCGTCCACCGGCAGGCCTCGACGACGCTGGAAGGCGACCACTCCGTGCCGGGTCAGAGGGCCCTTGATCCCATCCACGTAGCCGCCATATAGGTGCAGCGCCTTCAGGGCCGACTGCAGAGCGGCCACGTTCGCTGGACGCGCTTCGGCGTGTGAGGGAACGGCGACCGCGATGACGATCAGCGCCGACGCCCAGACTGCTCTGGTCGAACGCATCGCCCCATATTGGGAAATGCGGCTGCGGCCCACAACCCCCGCAACGATGCATGCACACGCTTAGGCGAGCGAAGCTGGGGGTGCGGCGTGCCGTGCGAGTTCGTGCCAGGGCTCGATATTCCAGAAGCGCCGCGCGGCTCCTGACGTCGACGGGAGAACCCAGACCGTGGCGCCGCCGATGCGCTCCTCCTGGAGGCCGTAGTCGACGTTTTGCTCCAGGGCGGCGCGGGCGGCGTTCTTGCCGTTGAAGGCGAGGTTGTCGGGTTCGGCCGCGGCGATGCGGGCTTGCAGGCCGGAGACGTCGAACTCGGCCGTGCCGACCTCCTCGTCGGAGCCATGGAGGACCTTGCAGATGTCGGTCAGGCCGATGCCGAACTCGGGCAGTCGCTCGTATTCGGAGGGCGTGAGCTGGACGGGCGTCAGGCCGGTCTCGTGGAGGGTCGGCCAGAAGGCATTGCCAGGGCCGGCGTAGTAGGCCCGGGCTCGGGCCGAGGCCGACCCTGCGGCAGTCCCGCAGAAGACGATGCCGAGGCCCGGGCGGAGGAGATCTGGCAAGACGTCGGCCATTCTCCAGAACTAGGCGGGAAGCTCCGCCACCTCGATCCGGCCCTCATCGGCGGCGGCCTTTAGGGCCGCGTAGTCGCGTTCGTTCTGGTCGGCGTAGGACTCGGCGAAGGCGGCGATCGCCTTGTCGAAGGTCTCGCTCTTACCGAGGTAGGCGCCGATCGCGACGCGGTCGCCGCTGCGGGCGTGGGCGTGGGCCAGGGTCGTGCCGCAGATCTCGGCATAGGCGGTGAGAGCGCGAGGGTCCATGTTCTCGACCTTGGCCGAGCCCTTCTGGTCCCAGAGCTGGCGCACGTAAAAGTCGCGTTGCTTGCCGTCGATGCCCGTCACCTTGACCCAGCCGAGCAGGATGTCGCTGGCGGCCTGGGTGAGGCGCTGGCCCTGCACGACGCGCTCGCCCTGGTTGTCGAAGACGCTCGACTCCGTGTAGGGCTCGAGCACGGAACGCTGCGCTTCCTTGGCCTGGAGAAAGAGTGGGTCGCCACCATCGCGCCCCAGCATCAGCACGATGAAAGCGCGGGTGCCGACGCTACCGACGCCGACCACCTTCAGCGCCGCGTCGACGAAGCGGTAGCCGTCAAGCAGGACGCGGCGGTCCTCGGGAAGCGTGTCGCGATAGTCGGCGATGATCTTCTCCACCGTGGCCTCGATGTCGGTGTCCTCGCCGGCCAGCTCGTCGAGCGGCACGATCAGCGGCGGTTCGCTGACGATGCGCAGCTTGCCGTCGACTTCGCGGGTCAGCTTCGAGAGGGCGCGCATCCGGTCCTTGGCGCGGGTCTTCTCCAGGTTGCGGCGGAAAGTGGCCGCCTCCTTCTCGCCGGCGGCAGACTCCCAGCCCCTGGCGACCGTCTCCACGTCCATCTTCGTGTACCAGACCTCGAGGTTGCCGAGGCCGGCCATTCGCTGCATCGCCCCCCGGTACTGGGCGGCCATCGCGGCGACGATCGCCAGCCGCTCGCGCCGCTTGAAGCCACGCTCGCGCCCGGCCACGGAGAAGCTCGCGGCGAGCCGCATCACGTCCCACTCCCAGGGCCCCGGCAGGGTCTCGTCGAAGTCGTTGACGTCGAAGACGAGCTCGCGGTCGGGCGAGGCGTAAGCGCCGAAGTTGGAGAGGTGGGCGTCGCCGCAGAGCTGCACGTCGAAGCCGCTGCGGGTGGCGCCGGCGAGGTCCGCTGCCATCACGGCGGCGGCGCCGCGGTAGAAGGTGAACGGCGAGACCAGCATCCGCCCGTAGCGCAGCGGCACGAGCTGACCGACCCGCGAGGTCGCCTGGCTCTCGAGCAGCTCGACCGGGTCGGGCCGGTCGGCGGCGGGCTTCCACTCGCCGTGGCTGGAGCGCGGCGCCTGCGACCGGGCCGCTTTGCCGGCGGCGGCGCGCTCGGCCGGCGATGCGGAGCTATGCAGTGGATCGGCCATCAGGCAGGCGCAGGCGAGGGGTCGGGGTCGAGCCCGGGCGGATCGGGTCCCGCCTGCAACTGGTCGAAGCGCTGGGTCGGCAGACGCCGCGTGCTCCACAGCGAAGCCAGGGTGAGGAAGGCGGCGAAGAGGAAGGCGGTCTTCAGCGCGCTCAACTGGGCGTCTTCGTAGTGGCCGACCAGCGAGTCGACCTCTGCCGGGTCGACGCCGGCCGCGGTCGCGCCGGCCCTGACCTCATCCGAGGACACGAAGCTCCCCCCCGCGCTCAGCTTCACTTCGAGCTGGTTGGTCACGTCGTTGGAGATCTGCGGATCGCTGGCCACGTTGGCGGTGAAGGTGGTGATCAGGCCAGTGATCACGATAGCGCCGAGCAGCGCCGTGCCCAGTGAGGAGCCGAGCTGCTGGGCCGTGCTCTGCAGCCCTCCCGCCTCACTGCGATCGCTGTCCCCCACCGCGGACTGGACCACGTTGCCGAGCTGGGAGACGATCAGGCCCATGCCGATCCCCAGCGCCCCCATCGCGACCAGGAAGGAGGCGTTGTCGAGCTCGGGCTCGATCGTCCCCATCAGCATCAGGATCGAGAAGAAGACGATCGCCAGGCCGACGCGAACCAGAGGCCGCGGCGCGAAACGCTTGGCCAGGGCCGAGCCGCCGACCGCGGCGACGAAGAGCCCGGCCGAGGCCGGCAGCATCCGCACCCCGGTCTCGAGCGCGTCGAGGCCGAGGACGACCTGGAGGAAGAGCGGAATCGTGAAGAAGACGCCCATCAGGATCAGGTTCTGGGCGAGGAACATCGCCACCCCACTGCGCAGTTGCGGGATGCGCAGCATGCCCAGGTGGACCAGCGGTTCCTGGCCGTGCGCCTCGCGGCGGCGCTCCCAGGCGACGAAGCCGGCGAGGATCAGCGCCCCGGCCGCGATCACGAAGGGGGTCAGCGAGAAGCCGAAGGGCTCGATCGGCGAGCTGCGCGGCGCCAGCCAGCCCCAGTTGCTGGCCTGCAGGACGCCGAACACGATCACCGACAGCCCGGCGGCGGAGAGGACGCTGCCGACCCAGTCGAGGCTGGGCGAGCCCCCTTCGCGCTCGGGCTCGCGAATCAATCGCGTGCCGAGCAGGATGCCCGCCGCGACGACCACCTCGCCGACGAAAACCACGCGCCAGCTCAGCTCAGTGGTCGCCCAGCCACCGAGGATCGGGCCGACCGCGATGCCGGCGCCAGCGACTCCGCCCAGGACCCCGTAGGCGATCGCACGATCGGCGCCCTTGTAGTTGCCGGCGACCAAGGCGATCAGGGCGGGGATGACGAGGGCGGCGCCGATGCCCTCGAGGACCGACCAGCCGAGCATCAGCGTCGGCACGCTCCAGGAGGCCGCGGTCAGCGCCGAGCCGACGGCGTAGATGCAGGTGCCGATCGTGAAGGCCCTGCGCCGCCCCCAGATGTCGCCGAGCTTGCCACCGGTCAGCATCAGACCGGCCATGACCAGCGCGTAGAAGGCGATCACGGCCTGGATCGTCGTCACGGTGGTGTCGAAGTCGTCGACCAACTGGGAGATCGCCACGTTCATCACCGCCTGGTCCAGAACCATCAGGAACTGGGCGGCGCTGAGGACGATGAGGACGCCCCACTTCGCCATCTCAGCTCACCAGCCCGGCAAAGCCACGGATTATCAGCAGGGCGCCGAGCACAACAGCAACGATTATCCCGAACCGGCGGCCGTTGCGGGCGAGCCAGTCGCGAAAGCCGTCGACGGCGCCCTGGGTCCGCTCCGGCGCCAGGGCGTAGCCGATCAGCGGCACCTCGAGCAGCATCTGCTGGATCAGGCAGAAGGCGATGACCAGTAGTGCCGTCGGGGCGGCGCCGGCGTCGAGTCCGTCGATGCGGCCGAGCGCGACCAGGTAGGAGACACCGGGGAAGCTGAGCAGCAGGCCGACGACGAAGGCGACCCGGGGCGAGCCGCGACCGAGCAGGCGGATCGGCAGCGCTTCCTTTTCCTCGCCACCGTTCTTGGCCTGCTTCTCGCTCTTGCGCCGCGCTTTGCGCTCGCGCAGGCGCTGGTCGCGATCGGTGCCGAGGACGAAGGCGACGAGCAAGAGGAGCAGGCCGACGACGATGTCCTCGCCGGGGCCGATCGTGCGCTTGCTGGTGTCGATCGCGCCCGAGTCGTGCAGCGCGAAGACGATCGCCAGGCCGACGCTGATGCTGGTCGCGTAGGCGCCGAGCAGGTAACCGAGCATCAGCCGCTTCGGGCTCGGCATCAGCAGCATCACGGTGACCGCGGCGAGCAGCGTCGGGTTGGCCATCGCGACGAGCGCCAGGCCGAGGATGTGGAGCAAATCGCTCAAGAACAGCGCTCGCAGAGGCCGCGCAGGACCACGTCGTGGTCGGTGACCTCGAAGCTGATCTCGTCGGAGAGCTTGGCGATCGCACGCTCCAGGGAGGAGTCCTCGAAGGGGACCATGCGACCGCAACGGCGACAGATCGCGTGGTGATGATGCTCGCCACCGGGCTCGACGCGCTCGTAGCCGGCGGTGCCGCGGGTGACCTCGAGGCGCTGCAGGAGGCCGAGCTGCTCGAGCTGCTCGAGCGCCCGGTAGACGCTGGCGCGGCCGACCGCGGGCTTGCGGCGGCGCAGCTCGTCGTCGAGGTCGAGGGCGGTGACGGCGCAATCGTGGCGGGCCAGCGCCTCGACCACGGCGGTGCGAGCGCCACCGCGACGGTAGCCGGCCTCGCTGAGCGCGGCGAGGGCGTGCTCGGCCCAGGCGCTGTCGGCTTTGGTCTTGGTCGGCATCAGGCGATCGTAGCCTTCGCCGCCGGCAACATCCGACGCCGGCTCGCGCGCAGTTGGCCGACGGGCAGCGAGAGCAGGTAGACGGCGACGATCGTCAGCGCCACCGAGGCGCCCCCCGCCGTCCCCGCGTAGTAGGAGAGGTAGAGCCCGGCGACACCGGACAGGGCAGCGATCGTCGCCGAGAGGACCATCATCGGCAGCATGCGGTCGCTGAGCTGGCGTGCAGTCGCAGCGGGGCCGACGAAGACGGCGACGACGAGCAGGTTGCCGAGACCCTGCACGGCGACGACGATCCCGGCGGCGAGGAGGACCAGCAGGGCGGCGTCGACGGTGGCCGGCGAGACACCGAGCGAGCGGGCCGTGCCGCGGTCGAAGCCGGCGACGAGGAGCCGGCCGTGCAGGAGGCGCAGCCCGACGAGAACCGCGACGACGAGGCCGGCGGCGGTGAGGAGGTCGGCGTCGGTCACCCCGAAGACGTCGCCGAAGAGCAGCGCCTCGACCCCCGGCGGCGACTGCGGCGAGAGCGCCAGCAGCACGCCGAGGCCGAACATCGTCGTCACCACGACGGCGACGGCGGCCTCCCTGCTCACCCCGGCGATCCTGGCGGCAAGCGCGATCGCCAGCGCGGCGACGACGATCGCCGGGGTCGCGCCGAGCAGCAGCGGGACCCCGACGATGGCGGCGACGACGAGGCCGGGAAAGATCGAGTGGGCGAGCGACTCGGCCGCGTAGGAGAGGCCGTAGAAGACGACCCAGCAGCCCAGCGCGCCGCCGGCCACGCCGACCAGGACGACCTCGGCGAGGGCGCGCTGCATGAACGGTTCCTGGAGCGGCTCGAGCATGCTCAGTGGTGGTGATGGTGCGGCGGCAGGATGGCTCGGCCCTCGGCGCCCGGGATCGCGACGATCGCGCCGCCGTAGGTCGCTTCCAGCACCGCGACGTCGGCGAGCACCGCCTCCGGCGCCCCGCAGGCGATCTGGCGCTTGTTGATGCAGAGGACGAGATCGCAGGCGCGCGCCTGCTCGAGGTCGTGGGTGGCGATGACGATGCCCCTCCCCTCGCCAGCCAGCTCGGCGATCAGCGCTTCCAGCCCTTCGGCGCTGGGACGGTCGAGGCCGGAGAAGGGCTCGTCGAGCAAGAGCACGCCGGCGTCCTGGACGAGCGCCCGGGCGATCAGCACCCGCTGGCGCTGGCCGCCCGAGAGGCGGCCGAAGGTCTCCTCGGCGAACGGCCCCAGGCCGACCCGGTCGAGCGCCCGCGCCGCCGCCCGCCGCTCGGCCCGGCCCGGCCGCCGCCACCAGGGCAGCCGCGAGAGCGTCCCCATCGTCGCCACGTCGAGGGCGGAGACCGGGTAGTCGAGCCGCGAGCGCTCGGTCTGGGGAACCGTGCCGCACCTCGCGCCGACGCTCAGCGTCCCCTCGATAAGGCGGAGCTCGCCCAGCACGGCGCGCAGCAGCGTCGTCTTGCCGCCGCCGTTGGGGCCGAGCAGGGCCAACGTCTGGCCGGCGGAGAGCGAGAAGCCGACCGCGGAGATCGCTGGCGTGCCGTTGTAGCCGGCGCTGAGGCCGGCCGCCTCGATTAGGGGCTCAGTTGGCATCCCTGCTCCCCTCCCGTGAAGCCGCGCGCCATCGCGTCCGCGTTGGCCGCCTCCATGCGCAGGTAGGTGGCGCCGTCGGAGCCCCGCGGGCCGAGCGTGTCACCGTAGAGCGTGTAGCTCGCCGTGGCGCCAGTCTGGTCGGCGATCGCCTCGGCGACCTTCGAGCTCAACGAGCTCTCCGGGAAGATCGCCTCGACCCCTTCGCGTTCGATCAGCGCGGCAAGCTCGGAAAGGTCCTTCGCCGAGGGCTGCGCCTGGGTCGTCTGCGAGGGAATCACGGCGCCGACGACGTCGATCCCGTAGCGATCGGCGAAGTAGCCGAAGGCGTCATGGTCGGTCACCAGCTTGCGCCGCGAAGCCGGGATCGAATCCATGCAATGGGCGATACCGGCGTCGAGCCGTCGCAACTTGGCGAGGTAGGCGTTCGCATTGCGCTCGAATTCGCGTTGGTGGGCAGGGTCAGCCGCCGCCAACCGGCGCTCGATCTCTCGCACGGCCGCCTCGGCGTTGCGCGGGTCGTGCCACCAGTGCGGGTCGAACTCCGACGCCTCCTCGCCGCTCGACTCACCCGGCAGCCGCTCGGGAACCGCCGCGCCGAGGTCGACCAGCTCGGCGTCGCTGCCGCTGTCGGAGACGACCTGGTCGATCCAGCCGTCGAGGTCGTCGCCGCTGGCGAAGACGAGCTTCGCCCCCGCCGCCGCCACTACGTCGCTGGGCCGCGGCTCGTACTCGTGCGGGTCGGTGTTCGGCTGAAGGACCTGGTCGACGACGACCGCGTCGCCGCCGACCTCACGGACGAAATCGCCGACCTGGGTCGTCGTCGCGACCACCTCGATCTGCCCGTCGCCGGCACCCGAGTCGCTGCCGCAACCGGCGACGAGCAGCGCCGCCACCGCAAGGCTCGCCGCGGAGAGCTGGGGTGCGCGCGGGGCGCGAGCGAGCGCCCGCCCCGCCGCGGCGAGAGCGAAGACGGCCCCGGAGACAACCGCGATCGTCGCTCCCGGGGGAGCATCGGTTTCGACCGAGAGCCAGAGCCCGACCGTGCCCTCGAGGGCGACGAGGGCGACACTTGCGAGCTGCCAGGCCCGCATCCGCTCGGCGAAGAGGCGCGTGGTCAGCGCCGGCACGACGAAGAGTGCGGCGACGAGCAGGGCGCCGATCACCGAGAGCGCCGCCGTGGTGGCGAGGGCGATCAGGCCGAGCAGGGCGATGTCGAGCAGCCGGCCGCCGACACGCGGCGTCCCGCCCTCCGGATCGAAGCCGACGGCGAGCCAGCGCTGCCCGAGCAGCAGCGAGGCGGCGACGGTCGCCACCGCCGCGACGGCGGCAAGGGCGATGTCGCCGTCGTCGACCAGCAGGAGGCTGCCGAAGAGCAGCGTCTCGATGTTCGAGCCGGAGCCGAAGACATCGCTGGCGAGGATTACCCCGGCGGCGAGGCAGCCGACGAGGACGATCGCCACGGCGCTGTCCCTCCCTCCCTCGTCGCGGCGAGTGAGCAGCGAGGCGCCGGCCGCGAAGACGACCGCGGCGCCGAAGGCGCCCAGCGGCGCCGCGAAGCCCAGCCCGTCGGCGAGGACCAGCCCCGGGAAGGCCGCGGTGCCGACTGCGTGCGAGAAGAAAGCGAGGCCGCGCAGGACGATCCAGGTGCCGAGCAAACCGGCCGGCACGGCCAGGATCAGGATCTCGATCAGGCCGCGCTGGACGAAGGGCAGCTGGAACGGCTCGAGCACGGCGCGGATTAAATCAAAATGAGACTCGTTTTTATTTATACCTGCGCCGAAGCCGAACTGCATCAACTTCTCTATCCGGCAGATAGAGAAGTTGATGCAGTTCGCTAGTAGCGTGGACAGCATGCGGCGGAGGTCACGATGAGGGCGCTGGTTCAGCGGGTCAGCCAGGCCGCGGTCGACGTCGAGGGCGAGCGGGTCGCGCAGATCGGCCCCGGGATGCTGGTCCTGCTCGGTGTGCGGCGCGGCGACGACGCCGAGGACGCCGACCGGCTCGCCGACAAGGTGCGGGCGCTGCGAATCTTCGACGATGCCCAGGGACGCATGAACGAGCCGCTGGGCGAGCGCGAGGTGCTCTGCGTCAGCCAGTTCACCCTCTACGGAAGCACTCGCAAGGGCAACCGGCCGAGCTATGTCGAGGCGGCGCCCGGCGAGGACGCCGAGCCTCTCTACGACCGCTTCTGCGAGCGGCTCGGCGCCGCCAAGGGCATCTTCGGCGCCTGCATGGGAGTGGCGCTCGTCAACGACGGCCCGGTCACGCTGATGCTCGAGAGCTGAACTACGGCGCCAGCCGCGAGAGGCGCCACTCGCCGTCGACAGACTCGTAAAGCCGCCGCTCGTGGAGGCGGTCGGCGGCTTCCTCCCAGAGCTCGAGCCGCTCGGGAACGACCCGCACCGCTCCCCAGTCGGGCGGGCAGGCGATCGGCGCCTCGGCCGTCTCGCTCCGCAGGCGCCCGAGGCGCTCGCGCAACTGGCCCGGATCCTCAATCGTCTCCCCTTGGTGGGAGACCAGCGCCTGCAGCTGGTGATCGCGAGGCCGAGCCGCGAACAGCTCCTCGGCAAGCTCGCGCTCTGCGATCGCGGCATACCCCTCGACCCGCGCTTGACGGCCGAGCGTCGGCCAGTGGAAGACGGCGGCTACGGCTGGGTTGCGGCGCAGCTCTTCGGCCTTGCGAGTCCACAGCGCCGTGGTGAAGACGAGCCCGTCGTCCTCCAGTCGCTTGAGCGTGACCAACCGAGCCGAGGGCCGACCGTCCACCGTCGCCGTGACCAGGGTCATCGCCCGCGGCGCCGGGACCTCTGCCTCAGCGGCTTCGTCGAGCCAGCGGCCGAGGATCTCGAGCGGCTCGAGCGGCTCGCTCACCGGTCCAGCCCCGCTCCGGTTGCCGCGGCGGGCCGCCGCTCGCGAGTCGCAGCCGTCCCGGCCAGAGCGAAGATCAGCGCGATCGCCATCAGGCCGTTGACCGCGGGACCCGCGGTGGCCGCGATGCGCGACCACGGCTGGGCGACGTGACCGGTCAGGATCAGCGCAAGTGAGACGTTCTGCATGAGGTCGGCTGCCGCGGCCGCCGGCCCGCACCAGGCAAGTGCCGCTGCCGCCCGGCGCAGTCGAGGCTTGCCGACCCGCGCGGCGCGGCGCGCGACCGCCGCGCAAGCGCCGGCGGCAAAGAGCCCGTAGCCGACGAGGAAGGGAATGTCGATCGCCAGCTGCCACCAGCCGGCGGCCTTCCCCGCCTCGCCCCAGTCGGCGAGGATCTCCTGACTGCGCGCCACCGTCCCGGCGTTCTCGAAGGCGATCAGCGAGGCGCCGTGATCGGCCATCGTGATCATCGCCGGCAGCATCGCGGCGCCCGAGATGAGCGTCAGCGCGGCGAGAATCCAGAGCGAGCGTGGCCTGCCGGCCCAGACGAAGAGGCGCGGCAATCCGCCTGCCTCGGCAACGCTGCGTTGCTGGTCTTCCGCCATATCAAATTAGTATCATCATTCGAATTGGAATTGCAATCTGAATGACGACGAAGCCAAAGAGAGAGACCCGCGCCGAGAAGCAGGCGCGCACCCGAGCCGAGCTGCTCGCCACCGCCGCCACGGTCTTCGCCCGTCGCGGCTACAACGGCGCCTCGGTGGAGGAGATCGCCGAGGAGGCGGGCTACTCGCACGGCGCCGTCTACTCGAACTTCGACGGCAAGGCGGACCTCTTCCTCGCCGTGCTCGAGGAGTACATGGCCGAGCGGGCACGTGAGCTTGCCGCCACCCAGGTCGAGCTCGCCGACGACGAGCCGATCGAGGCCCGCGCCCGGGCGCTCGCCGACCAGTGGATGGAGCGCTTCGCCAAGGACCGCGAGTCCTTCCTGTTGCACATGGAGTTCATCGCCCATGCCGGCCGCGACCCCGAGCTGGCCGCACGCTTCGGCACCCGCTCGGCCTCGCTGCGCGAGGCGATCGCCGGCTACATCGGCCACTACGAGGAGCAGGAAGGGATCGAGGCCGCCCTCCCGCCCGCCGAGCTGGCGCTCGTGCTGCGCGCCCTGGGCATCGGCCTCTCCGTCGAAGCCCTGGTCAGCCCCGACGCCGTTCGCGAGGATCTCTACGGCGACTTCGTCGAGCTGCTCGTCAAGCTCCTGCGCGAGCACGGCTCGTGAGCGATCCGGCCTACAACCGGATGGGCCTCAACTACAGCGACTTTCGCCGTCCCGACCCCCGCATCGAGGCGGCGATCTGGGCGGCGCTCGGCGACGCCCGCAGCGTCGTCAACGTCGGCGCCGGCGCCGGCTCCTACGAGCCGACCGATCGCGACGTCATCGCGGTCGAGCCCTCGCCGGTGATGATCGCCCAGCGTCCGCCCGGGGCAGCGCCGGCTCTGCAAGGCGATCGCCGAGTCATTGCCGCTCGACGACAAGAGCGTCGACGCGGCGATGGGCGTGCTGACGATCCACCACTGGCGGGACCTCGACGCCGGCCTGGCCGAGATGCGGCGCGTCGCCCGCCGTCGCATCGTGCTGTTGACCATCGACGCCGAGGTCGTAGTCAAGAGCTGGATCGTCGCCGACTACTTCCCCGAGGCCGGCGTCCTCGACCGCGAAATACTGCCGGCGATGTCGGCGCTGCGGGCCAGGCTGCCAGGCGCGATCATCGAGCCGGTCCCGGTGCCGCGCGGCTGCCTCGACGGTTTCACGATCGCCCTCTGGGACCGTCCCGAGATGGTCCTCGACCCTGCGGTCCGCCGCGCCGCCTCGATCTGGCACCGGATGCCAGCCGAGGCGACCGAGCGGGGAGTGGAGAGGCTGCGCGCCGACCTCGCGAGCGGGCGCTGGGACGAGAAGCACGGCCACCTGCGCAGCCAAGACGAGCTCGACATCGGCCTGCGCCTGGTCCGCCTCGAGCTTGGCGGCGCGCCAGAATGACCGCCGTGGAGAACCTGACGACACGGCTCGAGGGCTCGATCGTCGTCCTCGAACCGCTCGGCGAGGAGCACCTCGAGGGGCTTTGGGAGGCGGCTCAGGCCGCTGAGATCTGGACCTGGCTGGCGCACCTCGACAGGCGCGAGACCTTCGACAAGTGGATCGAGCTGTCCTTCGAAGCCGCCCAGGCCGGCCGCGAGGGCATCTTCGTCACTCGTGACCTGTGCGGCGGCAAGGTCGTCGGCAGCAGCCGCTACCTGAACGTGCGACCCGCCGACCGAGTGGTCGAGATCGGCTGGACCTGGCTGCACCCGAGCGCCTGGCGCAGCGGCGCCAACGTCGAGGCCAAGCTGCTGATGATGCGCCACGCTTTCGAGGCGCTCGACTGTGTGCGGGTCGAGTTCAAGACCGACGTCCGCAACGATCGCTCCCGCGCCGCGCTCGCCGCCCTGCCGGCGAAGTTCGAGGGGGTGATGCGCAACCACATGACCGTGCCCGACGTCGGCCTGCGCGACTCCGCCTACTTCAGCGTGATCGACTCCGAGTGGCCCGAGGTCCGCGCCAACCTGGAACGGCGCCTCGACCGCGGCGGCGAGGCGCGGGCAACCCAGCCGCAGCCGGACCTCTCGCTGCGCTACGCCAACACCGCCGAGGAGCTCGCCGTGCTCGAGCCGATCTGGAACGCCCTGCAAGCGCACCACACCGAGATCACCCCCGATCTCGGCGCCGGCACCCCGAAGCGCTCGCTCGCCGATGCCTGGCGGATCCGTCGTTCGAAGTACGAGCGCTGGCTCCAAGGCCCTGACACCTTCTTTGTCGTCGCCGAAGCCGAG
This sequence comes from uncultured Solirubrobacterales bacterium, assembly GCA_963718775.1. Classification (GTDB taxonomy): domain Bacteria; phylum Actinomycetota; class Thermoleophilia; order Solirubrobacterales; family 70-9; genus VRUE01. Next base: position 750,981 of record OY970377.1, read on the forward strand.
GGCCAGCCGGTCGGCTACGCGTTCGTCACGATCGGCCCGCCCTATGCGGGCTGGCAGACCGGCGAGCGCCTGGCCGAGCTGGAGACGCTCTCGGTCCTGCCGGAGCAGCGCAGCGCCGGAGTTGGGGCCGCCCTCATCGAGGCCGCCTGGAAACGACTCGCCGAGCTCGGCGTCGAGGACATGGCGATCACCACGACGATCACCAACGTCGACGCCCAGCGCTTCTACGAGCGCCAGGGCTTCCGCCGGCGCTTCGCCGTCTACTACGGCAAGTCGCCGGGCCGACCCGCCGCATAACTCGCCTTCAGGCCGTACCGAGCGCCCGGTCGATGAACGGGCCGAGCAGCTCGCCGGCTTGAGCGGCGGTCTCCTCAGGAGGCCCGCCGGGGGCGGTGATGTAGCTGATCGCGAGGCGAACCAGGGACTCGGCGAGGAGCCGGGCCTTCTCGGCGGGGGCCTGCGGCCAGCCCGCTTCGATCGTCGCGGTGAGGCGGGCGGTCGCCCACTGGACCACCGGCATGCCCTGAGTGGTGACGAAGGGCAGCATGCCGCCGGTGCCGTCATCGCTGAGCAGGATGCGCACCAGCGGGTCCTCGCCGGCCGCACGGAGGAAGGCTTCGAGGGCGGCACGGACCGCGGCGCGGGGGTCGTCCAGGTGCTCGCGGACGGCGGCATCGACATCGTCGAGGAAGCGTTCGCCCTCGTGGATGACGAAGGCCTGGCCGAACTCGTCGCGGCTGCCGAACTCCTTGTAGAGGGTCTGGCGGCTGACCCCGGCGGCGCCGGCGATGTTGGACATCGTGATCTCCGACCAGGCACGACTCTGCAGCTCGTCGCGGGCGGCGCCGAAGAGCGTCTCGCGCAACAGCGCCTTGGCGGCCTGCGGATAGGGGGTGCGTGCGGTAGCCACCGCGCCAATCGTGCCAGCGACAGCGGTCACGCGTCGAGGTCCCCCTCATCGGGCTCGAAGTCGACCTTGTCGCGGACGCCGCAGTCGGGACACGCCCAGTCGTCGGGAACCTCGCTCCAGGGCGTGCCGGGCGGGAATCCCTCGCGCGGGTGACCCTGCTCCTCGTCGTAGACGTAGCCGCAGCCAGTGCAGCGCCAGCTACTCACGATGCTGCCGCTCCGTAGCGGGCGAAAATGCGGTCACGCTTGCGCGGCTGGATGTTGGCGCGGCTGAGGTCGCCGCCGTAGTGCTCGACCAAACGCGGGTCCATCACCCGCCGCCACAGCGGCGGAACCCAGGCGAGCACGATCATCCCCGCGTAGCCGGTGGGCAGCTGCGGCGCCTCGTCGACGTGGCGCAGGGCCTGGTAGCGCCGCGTCGGGTTGGCGTGGTGGTCGCTGTGGCGCTGCAGGTGGTAGAGCAGCACGTTGGAGGCGACGTTGTTGCTGTTCCAGCTGTGCTCGGGAAGGCAGCGCTCGTAACGGCCGTCCTCGCGCTTCTGGCGCAACAGGCCGTAGTGCTCGAGGTAGTTGACGACCTCGAGCAGCGAGAAGCCGAGGATCGCCTGCAGCACCAGGTAGGGCAGGACGACCGGCCCGAAGACGATCGCCAGCACCGCGAACAGGACCACGGTCATCGCCCAGGCGCCGAGGATGTCGTTGCGCAGGCTCCAGTGCGACTTGCCGAGGCGGTCGAGTCGGGCGCACTCGATTCCCCAGGCGGAGGTGAAGCTGCCGGAGACGGTGCGCGGCAGGAAGGCCCAGAAACTCTCCCCCAGTCGCGAGCTGGCCGGATCCTCCGGGGTGGCGACGCGAACGTGGTGGCCGCGGTTGTGCTCGATGAAGAAGTGGCCGTAGCCGGTCTGGGCAAGGGCGATGCGGCTCAGCCAGCGCTCGAGGTCGTCGCGCTTGTGGCCGAGCTCGTGGGCGGTGTTGATGCCGATGCCGCCGACCACCCCCATCGTCAGCGCCAGCCCGAGGCTCTCCAAGGTCGAGAGGTCGCCGCTGGACCAGAGCCAGCAGGCGAAGACGAGGCCGGCGTACTGGACCGGGATGTAGAGGTAGGTGCACCAGCGGTAATAGCGGTCCTGCTCGAGCCACTTGAGGATGCTGTCCGGCGGATTCGTCGGGTCCACCCCGATCGCCATGTCGAGGATCGGGAAGACGACGAAGACCAGCAGCGGCCCGAAGAACCAGAAGAAGTCGAATCCCGTCACCTCGACGCTGGCCCAGGCGATGAAGGGAGCAAACGGGATGACCAGGCCGAGCAGCCAGGCGTAGCGCTTGGCATCGCGCCAAGTGGCCGGGTTGAGCTCGATCTCCGGTCCATGGTCATGGCTATGGGTTGCAGCCTCCATCCCAATCTCCTTGTCAAATTAGCCAAGCTTGTACTTGTAGTTGACACGGTACCCATATTTGTCAACCAAGTCAACGGGCGCCGCCAAATTGGATCGGTTCCGCCCCCTCTCGGTGCTCCTGTCAATCGATTGATTTTTCCTGAGCAAATTCGCAAAGATGCTGAGAACGATCCCGTTCCAATACGGGGACGAGATCGTTTTCATCCATCCAGTCAAGGAGAGACATGAAAGCAAGACGAATTGGAACACTCGTGTCGGTGCTCGGAGTGGCGCTGCTCGCGACGGGGCTGCTTGCCTCGCCCGCGTCGGCGATCAAAACGGGCTACGAGCGGTTTGCCGGCTGCCCCAGCCCGGAAGAAAATCCCAGCATCTTCCTCTGCCAACGGGCGGTCATCGACGGTGGCCACTTCCAGATGGGCAGCAAGGACGTGCCGCTCGCCAACCCGATCACGCTCTCGGGCGGTGTCACCTTCGACGGGAAAGTCTTTGCGAACAGCAAAGGCGGCCTGACTCCGGTCAAACAGCTCGTCCCCGGCGGCATCATCGGCCTGACCGGCCTCGACTGGCTGGTCGACTTCCTCAACCTGGAGGGACTGAAGCTCTACGCGGTGACCGAGCTCGCCGGGCAGCCGCTGATCACAGAAGGGGGAACAGGACTCGAACTGCCGATCCGGGTCCACCTGGTCAACCCGGTGCTCGGAAACAGCTGCTACGTCGGCTCGTTCGCGAGTCCGATCAAACTCAACCTGACATACGGGACGACCAAACCGCCGGCGCCGAACAAACCGATCAGTGGGACCGAACCCACCAAAGCGGCCTCGGATCTGCCCGGAGTCGTCCGCGGTGAAAACGGAGTCTTAGTAGACAACTCCTTCGCCGCCCCGGGCGCCAACGGCTGCGTGCTGACGCTGTTCGGGTTCATCCCGGTCGGTCTCAACAGCCTGGTCAACAGCCAGTCCGGACTGCCCGCCGCGGCCGGCACCAACGAGACGAAACAGAACCTCGATCTCGAAATCACCGTCCCGAGCGTCGTCTACCCGTAAAACGCATCGAAGACGATCGGCAGGCGCGCGGCGGGGCAACCCGCCGCGCGTCAGGTCCGGCGAGGTCGTCTAGATCTTCAGCAGGACGAGCGTGTTGACGACGAAGATGACCGCGAAGAAGATCGTCGCCCGGTCGAGATTGCGCTCGACCATCGAGCCGCCGCCGAAGGCGCTGCCGCCGCCGCCGATGCCGAAGGCGCCGGAGAGGCCGGTGTCTTTGCCGGAGTGCAGCAGGATCAGAAAGATCAGCACGCCGCTGATGATCACTTGGAGAAATCCGAGGAACGTGTACATGGTCGGGCGATTCTAGCTCCGGGCGAGCTTTTCCGGCTTGCCGTTCGCAGAATCGAGGATCTCGACCGCCTCGTTGCGCAACTCGGCGTCGAGCAGGGCAAAGTCCTCGTCGGAGAGCTTGCCGGCGGCGTGGTCCAGCTCGGCATCGCGGATCTCGCGGTACTTGGCTTCCTTGAGCGCCTCCAGCTCGGGATCGGCGACCAGCAAGCGCCGGGTGCGCCGCACCGGCCAGAGCGCGATCAGCGCTCCGGAAAGAGCGATCAGGCCGCCGATCCACATCCAGGTGACGAGTGGGTCGACGATGACGCGGAAGGTGACGGCGGCATCGTCGTCCAGATAGCTCTTGGCGATCCGCTCCGCTGTCGCTGACTGCAGGCTCTGGATCTGCGCCAGCGCGGTCGGGCGAAGCGCCGGATTCGCCAGCGCCGCCTGCATCAGCTGAGCCACGGCGCGGCACTGCGGGGGTGTGCCCGGGGCGCCTTTGACGCAGGCGCGGAAACCCTCGTCAGCGGCCCGCACCTGACGCTGGACTGCGCTGATGTCGGGCAGCATCGAGGTCCAGAAGTCGCTGCCCAAGCCTGGCTTGAGCCCGACCTCGCTGGTCGCCTCGCCCTCGAAGAAGTCGGCGATCTTCCCCGTTTCGGCGCCGGTCGGGCGAAAGTAGCGCCGGCTCGGCCGCACGATGAAGCTCTTGCCGTCCTTCTCCACTGACATCACCGCGCCAAAGGCGAGCGCCTCCTCGCTGACGTCGACCGTCGGCCTCTCGTAGGTGACGGTGCGACCGTCGATGACGGCGCTCTCGCCGGGTCTCAGCTCGACGTCGCGATTGGTCTGGAAGCTCGAGGAGGCGGCGATCCCGATCAGCAGCACGGCGATGCCGGCGTGGACGATGTAGCCGCCGTAGCGACGCCGGTTGCGCGAGACGATCGCGACCAGCGCTGCCGGCAGCGAGCCACCCCGCAGCGAGCGGCGGGCCGCCGCACCGCGCCAGAACTCCTGGCCGAGGCCGACGAGGGCGAAGCTGGCGAAGACGAAAAGGGCAAATGCCCAGGGCTCGTGGACGGCATCGCTGAAGAGCAGGAGGCCGATCGCCACCGCAGCCGCGGCCAGCGACGGCGCCAGGAAGACCCGTTTGGCCGAGGCCCAGCTGACCCGGCGCCAGGCGAGCAGCGGCCCGATCCCGGTGAAGAGGACGAGCAGGATCGCCAGCGGGGTCGTGTAGCGGTCGAACCAGGGCGCCGCCAGCGAGGACTTGCTGCCGGTGAAGAGCTCGGAGATGAGCGGGAAGAAGGTGCCCCAGAAGATCGTCGCGCAGAGCGCGACGAGGAGCAGGTTGTTGACCACGAAGACGGCCTCGCGCGAGGCCAGCGAGTCGATCTGCTTCGGCGAGCGCAGGTCGTCGAGTCGCGAGACGATCAGCGCCGTCGAGCCGATCAGGACCACCGCGATCAGGCCGAGGATGTAGGGGCCGACGGTGCTGTCGCCGAAGGCGTGGATCGACTGCAGGACGCCGGAGCGGACCAGGAAGGTGCCGAGCAACGCCAGCGAGAATGTGGCGACGATCAGGCAGGCGTTCCAGACCTTGAGCATGCCGCGCTTCTCCTGGACCATGATCGAGTGCAGGAAGGCGGTGCCGATCAGCCACGGCATCAGCGCCGCGTTCTCGACCGGGTCCCAGGCCCAGTAGCCGCCCCAGCCGAGCTCGGTGTAGGACCAGCGGGCGCCGAGCAAGAGGCCGAAGCCGAGCAGAGCCCAGGCGATCAGGGCGAAGCGGCGGGTGGCGCGGATCCAGGAGGCGTCGAGGCGTCGAGCGGCGAGGGCGCCGATCGCGAAGGCAAAGGGGATCGTGAAGGCGACGTACCCCGAGTAGAGCATCGGCGGGTGGATCATCATGCTCGGGTGCTGCAGCAGCGGGTTGAGGCCGACCCCGTCGACCGGCGCCGGGCTCAGCGTCGCGAACGGGTTGACGCCGCCGGCGAAGAGCATCAGGCCAGTGAAGAAGCTGGCCACCCCCGCCATCACGGCGGTCGCGTAAGGGACGATCTCGCGCAGCTTGTCGCGGGTCGCGTATAGAGCCAGCGATGAGGCGATCGAGAGCACCCAGGCCCAGAGCAGCAGCGAGCCTTCCTGGCTCGACCACATCGCCGCCATCTTGTAGAAGGGCGGCGTCTCGATCGAGGAGTGCTGCTGGACGATGTTGAAGGAGAAATCGTCAGTCGCGAAGGCGATCTCGATGAGGACGACGCAGAAAGTGATCAGCGCGCAAGCCCCGTAAACGGCCCGCCGCGAGGCGAGGACCCAGCGCTCGTCGCCGTTGCGGCCAATCAGCGCAGCGACGGCCGCGAATAGCGTGGCCGCGAAGGCAAGCGCCAGGGCGGCGCTACCGAGGCTAGCTGTCATTCGCGGTGGTGAACTTCGACGGGCACTTGGTCACCAGGGTGTCGGGCTGGCCGACGAAGACCCCGCGCTCGACCTCACCCGTGAGGACGATCTCACGGCCGCCCCGGAAGGGGTCGGGAACCGTGCCGCTGTAGGTGACCGGAATGCTCTCGCCGCCGCCATCGCGGTCGGCGACCCGAAAGCGCAGGCCCTCGTCCTGCCGCTGGACCGAGCCCTTGACGACCCGACCGGTGAGCTCGTAGCTGACCCCAGGCGCAGCGCTGAGCAACTGCGAGGGCTCCTTGGCCTCCGTCGAGGCGCTGAAGGAGGTGTAGACAAGCCCCACTGCGAGCAGCACGGCGACCCCGAGGGCGACCACGAGCCGGATCTTTCGCTTGCGCTGGGGATCCAAGGGACTCGGGATTATCGCAAGGTGGGTTGGGGAGCGAGTGCGCGGGGGGTCCGGCGGACGCGCTTTGCGCTGAGTGTCCGGCGACCCGGGGGTCCCCGCCCTCTGCCGAGCACGCTGGAGCTGAGAGAATCAACCCGTGGCCGACCCAGTCCTTCTGATTACCGGAGCTTCTAGCGGTATTGGAGCTGCCACCGCACGGGCTGCGGCGGCCAAGTACCGGCTTGTGCTGGCGGCGCGGCGATTGGAGCCGTTGGAGGAGCTGGTTGGCGAGCTTGGTGAGGAGCGGGCGCTGGCGGTGCAATGCGACGTCACCGAGTGGGACCAGGTGCAGGCGATGGCGGCATCTGCGCTCGAGCGCTTTGGGCGCATCGACGCCGTCTTCGCCAATGCCGGCTTCGGCGCCTCGCGGGGCTTCCTCGAGGAGTCGGTCGAGCACTGGCGCTCGATGGTCCTCACCAACGTCTACGGAGTCGCCCTGACGATCCGGGCCACGCTCCCCCATCTGCTCGAGCGCGGCGACGGCCACGTGATCGTGACCAGCTCCGTCGCCGGGAGACGGGCGCTGCCGGGCTCGCTCTACTCGGCGACCAAGTGGGCGGCGACGGCGATCGGCGAGGCGCTGCGGGCCGAGCTGCGCCAGATGCACGAGAACCGCGACATCAAGGTCACCCTGATCGAGCCGGGGATGACCGATACGCCCTTCTTCGACAACCGCCCCGGCGAGTGGGCGCTACAGGACGACGACATCGCCAAAGCGGTCATGTACGCCCTCGAGCAGCGCCCCGGCGTCGACGTGAATGAGATCCTGATCAGGCCTACTAGCCAGCCGATCTAAGGCCAAACCCGGCAGGGGCTTCACTTAACTTTTTTCGAAGTTGCGTGGGAGGGCTGGCGCCCGGGGCTGGGCCCGAAAAAAGTACAAGACGTTCCACCCCTGCCGGGTTTGGCCTTAGCGCTGCTTGTAGGAGCCGGGGCGGGGCGCTCTCAACGTCGATGCTTTTTTTGATGCTTCTTCTTGCAAGAGGTCCTTAGCTTTGGGCGCTGGTTGGACTTCTTGCCGTTTTGGGCTTTGAAGCGGGCGAGGACTTTGTATTTGCGGTTGCAGAGGCTGCGGGTGTTGACCAGCAGGCCGTGTTTGCCGCCGCGCACGGTCAGGGCGAATTTCGAGACCGGCACGTCGGGGACCACGTCAAAGGTCGTGCGCAGGCGGCCTTTGGCGCTGTCGATGCGTCCGGCGAGGGCGATGTCGACTTGCCCGTTCAGCGCGGCGACCATGTCGGGTAGTTCGTTGTCGGAGGAGCGCAGGTAGACCGGGCCTTTGAGCGGGCCGTCGAGCAGCGGCGTCTCAGCCGTCGCGTAGCCATAGATCGAATCCTTCGGGCAATTGTGGGCGGCGAACTGGACTCGGGTGCAGACGTTGGCCAGGCTCGACTGTTCCAGCGCCAGCGCTTTGGGCAACGTCACCGCGGCGCGGCCGATGTTGGCATCGCCATCGCGAGCGATCAGGATCGCCCGCAGTTTCGGGCTCTTTGCCCGTGGGTGCCGCCGAAGAGCCTCGTGTAGAGCTTCGGTTTGAAGTCGAGGTTCTCGCAGCCGTTCACTTTGAAGGGGGACGAGACAGCGAAGCTGCTGAACGCGGCGGGGTCGAGCGGGTTGGAGCCGCCGCCGCGTAGCGCGCCGGCAACCGCCATCGCAGAGCAGTTGGTCGGGTTGAGGGCGAACTTGGGCCTGTCGAGCTTGACGGCGACCGAGCGGACGTCGAGCAGCGCGCCGCCGAAGACGTGCGGGATCGGATCACTGACCGCGCGCACCTGCGCGGTCGCCGGATCGACGAACAGCGCCACCCTCACCACGACCGTGCCGAGATCGAACGGCCCGGCCGTGGCGGGGGTGATCACTGCCAGGGAGAGAGGGGCCCCGTGATAGGGGCCGGTGAGGAAGGCCTTGCCGGTCGTGTGGAACGGGTTGGGACCGCTGCCGGCGCTGATCGCCGCGCTGCCGACCAGGCTCTTGGCGGGGCAGCTCGAGCTCGCCGCCTCAGCGGCGCCGCTATTGGCAGCCGCCGTCGCGAGCGCTGACTCCGGGCAGTAGCGAACACCGGCAAGCTTGGCGGTCAGTCCGCGAGGCAGGGTGACGTCAACGCCCTTCAGCTCCTGGTTGCCGTCGGACCTGGCGACGTTGATCGCGAACTGCGTGAAGGCGCCGCCCTTGGGATTGCTGTTGTTGGCGCCGAAGCCGGGGCCGAACGGCCGCTCTGCCAGCGTTTTCGCGCACGGCCCGCCACCGGGCGCAGAGGTGAGCGTGAAGCCTTTGTCCGGGGGACCGTTGTCGGGAGTGCCCGACCAAGCCGTCATCGCATGAGCGGTTTTGTTGGGACCGCAGGTCGGCGGGCTGGTCAGCGTTCGCTTGCCGCTGTCGAGCGTGACGCGGACCGAGTCGAACGGCAACTGCGGGGCCTCGTTCACCCTGGCCGTGAGCTGGCCCGTCTGGGCGTTGGCGCTGACGTTGCCGAGCAGACGGATCGAGAGACCGCGACTGGCGGACTCCGCGTCGATGAAGATCCGGTACTCGTCGCCCGATTCCGGGTCGCGGCTCTGCTGCGCACCGAGGAAGACGTCGCCGGTCAGGGTCCCGTCGGGCAGCGGCGGCGTGTCGATCGCAACAGTGCCGATCTTGGACTCGGCGGGGCAGGCCACCGGATTGCGCGTGCCGCGGCCGAACTGATCGTCCGTGCACGCTTTCAGCCCGTTGGCCGCAGAGGGGTTGAGTCCCATCCCCTGCGGCAGGGAAACATCAGCGGTCCTCACATTCGACTGATAGACAGACGCCGGTGGGTCGAAGGGCATCGTCACCTCGACCGTGCCGCCCATCGGCGAGTCGGTCTGGTTTGTGCCGGGCGCCTGTGACGTGCGCCGGTTTGAAGGGGATGTCGCCGCAATCCGTCGGCCTCAGCCGCTGGCCGTCATCGCCTTTCGGCAGCGGCGATTCGACCCGCTGGGATCCGGCCAGGAAGGCCGTGGGCGGTGGGGTCGGAGTGACGGCGTCGTATTCGTTTTCTGGCGCTTCTTCCTCTTGCGAGTCGGCATGCAGGATCGTGTTGTAGGCGGTCGCGAACGCCGGTTCGTTGGGGTTGAAGCAGGTGCTGGGCGTGGTCAGGAACGCGCCGCCCTCTTCGCCGGGCAGGCCGTGGTTGCCGATCGTGCCGTCGAAGACCAGGCGATTGGTGTGGATTTTCGCATTGATGAGCGGTACTTCGGGCACGTGGATCGTGAAGTACTCGTGGTAGTCGCCATCCCACTTGACGCCGGCGTTGAGGAAGACTTCGCCGAGCCCGAGCGGCAGGGTGAAGCCGAAGCGCGCCGGTTCGCCCTGGCGCGGGACGAGGTTGTAGACGTCCACGGTTACCGGGGGGAAGCGGCAGCGCGACCCAGGCCGTCACTTCGCTGTAGCCAACTTTGGTCGACGGGTCACAGCCCAGGACCGGGAATTTGCCGTCGACGAGCTCGCACTTGGGGCGTCGCCTCCGGGTTGACGCTCATCCCCTGGGGAAGGTCGACCAGCACAGTCTTGATGTGGCCGACCGGATCCTGGGCAAGGTCCTGGGAGTGCTTGACGATGATCTGGGTGAAGCCCGCCGGCGGATGTCCGGCCGCCTGGGTGAAGAACTGATCTGGCGTGTCGACGCTGCAATGTGGGGTGTCGAGGGTGCAGGTGCCCGCCTGCCAGCCCGCTTCGACAGTTTCCGGCTTGCCTTCGATGATGTCGACGGCGCCGGCCGGCGCGGCGGCGACAAGTGCGATCAGAGCGACCGAAACCGCAGTCCCAAGCCAAATACGCGCGACCTCCCGCATTTTCTGTCCCCTTCCGCTCGTCATACCTCTGCCTAGGCTACCCGATTTTATGGATTTAGATCATCATTTTTTGGTATCAATTAGCCTACAAGTTGGTATTAACCAATCGAACTAGACGGAGGAATCCCATGAACTGGCAGCTTCTGGCCCGGGCAAATACCCACCCGCTGCGGATCTCAATCCTCGAGGTGCTGGCGATGGACGGCGGGCGGACCCTCTCCCCCAGCGACCTCAGCTATGAGCTGCGCACACCGCTGAGCAATGTCAACTACCACGTCACCGAGCTGCGTCGGACCGGACTCGTCGATCTGACCGCGGAACGGCCGGTTCGTGGCGCCACCGAGCACTTCTACCGCGAGGCCAAGGGCAGCAAGCCGCGCGAAAACGGTGGATCCCGCAACGGCCGTCGGCGCAAGAAGCGGACGACGGGTCTCGAACCCGCGACCTCGAGCTTGGGAAGCTCGCGCTCTACCAACTGAGCTACGTCCGCGTCGGGCTGATTCTAAGGCCGTAACGAGGTTGCCGGGAGCGACCGCGAACTAGAGTCCGCGTGGTGAGCGCGCGCTCCCTTCTCGCCTTCCTCGCGGTGCTGGCCGTCGTCGGCCTGCTCGGCTTTGGCCTGCTCAGCAAGGGGAACGCGACGATCGCGGTCGGCGAGCCCGTCCCGGACCGGGTGCTGCCCGCCCTGCCGGGACCTGGCCACGGCTCGATCGGCGAGCATCGCGGCAAGTGGGTCCTGGTCAACCTCTGGGCCTCCTGGTGCATCCCCTGCCGCGAGGAGGCGCCGGCGCTGGAGCGCTTCTACCGCAGCAATCAAGGAAACGGCGTCGCCGTCGTCGGCATCGACGTCCAGGACAACCGCGACGACGCGCTCGCCTTCCTCGACAGCCATCCGACGACCTACGCGCAGCTGCGCTCGGTCGGCGACGAGCGCAGCGCCGCCTTCGGCTCGACCGGGGTGCCGGAGAACTTCCTCGTCGACCCACGCGGCCACCTGGCGCTGATCTGGCGCGGCCCGGTCGACGATCGCTTCCTGCGTGAGCGCGTCGTTCCCCTGATCGAGGCCCGGCAGTGAGGCGCCTGGCGTCACTGGCAGTCGTCGTGCTCGGGCTGCTGGCCCTGGCCACACCGGCTGGCGCGATGCCGTCCCCGCAGACGACCGTCAACGACGTCGAAGACGAGGTGATGTGCCCGATCTGCGGCACCCTGCTCGAGCTGTCGGACTCGCCGCAGGCCCAGCGCGAGAAGGTCTACGTTGCCAAGCTCATCGCCGCCGGCAAGACCAAGGCGGAAGTCAAGGATGCCCTGCTCGCCCAGTACGGCCCAGCGGTCCTGGCCCTGCCGGAGGCAACCGGCTTCGACCTCTCGGCCTACCTGGTCCCGGTGCTGGCGATCCTCGTCGCCGTCGTTGTGCTGGCGGTCAGCGTCGCTCGCTGGCGGCGCGACGGGAACCGTTCGTCGCCCGACGAGGCCGAGGCCCCGGCGCCCCAGGGCGCGGAGGCCGAGCGGCTCGAAGCCGACCTCGCCAAGTACGACCTCTAGATTCGCTCGCTCAACCGGTCAGGACGAGACCGGTGGCAGAAACCGGTAGCCGCTTCGGGATCTCCCGCCGCTCGCCGCAGACGATGGTCGTAGCGGCAAGTTCGGCAAGCGCCCGTAGGGAGTCCGGGTCTTCCGTCAGTGGCGGGCCGTCGATGACGAGCAGGTCATAGGCATGGCGCAGCTTCTCGACGGCGTGATCGCAGCGCTCGGAGTCGAGCAGGCCCACCGGCGTCGGCTCAGGGTCCCCGGCGACGATGCAGGCAAGCGGCTCGGTGGCGCGCCCGGAGGCCGGTCCGGCGAGCACCAGTGGCTGGACTATCTCCGCCGCCTCCACCTCTCCGAGCAGATAGTCACGCAGGCCGGGGGCTGCGGAGAGACCGAGTGCACGGGCAAGAGTAGGAGCCGCAAGGTCGCACTCGAGCAGAGCGACTCGCCGGGACTGGGCGACGGCCGCCGCGGAGAGGCCGAGCGCAACCGCCGACTTCGCCGGGCCGGTGACCAGCACGGAGGCCGACCCGGCCAGCGCCGTCGCCAAACCCGAATAGGCCTCCAGCTGGTGGCGACCCAGCGCCCCCAGCCGAGCGGAGGCGCCCTGTTTTTGCGGCGGGATCTCCGCCAGCACCGACTGCTTGCTGCGTCGCCCCAGCATCACATCCGCTCCGGGGCGGAGATCCCCAGCAGGCCGAGCGCGGCGGCGATCGTCCGCATAGTCAGCAGGGAAAGCGCCAGGCGCGAGCGCTCCAGCCCCTCCCCCTCGGCGCCAACCACTTGGCAGTCGCGGTAGAAGCCGTGGAAGTCGGCGGCGACCGCGGTCGAGTAGGTACAGATCCTGTGTGGTGCGCGGCGCTCCGCCGCCTCGCGCACCTCGGCGGGGAATTCGAGCAGGCGCTTGATCAGCTCGCGCTCGGCCGGCTCGAGCGCCGTGTCTGGCGTCGCCGCGCCAGCGCCCGCGGCGATCTCGTCCGCCTCCCGGGCGGCTTTGCGCAGGATGCTGGCAATGCGCGCGTGGGCGTACTGCACGTAGTAGACCGGGTTGTCGTTGGACTGGCGACGGGCCAGCTCGAGGTCGAGGTCAACCGTGGTGTCGTGACTGCGCCAGAGCATGAACCAGCGCGTCGCGTCGACGCCGATGTCGTCGAGCAGTTCGTCGAGGGTGACGAACTCGCCACTGCGCTTTGACATCTGCGCCCGCTCGCCGCTTTCGACGATGTGGACCAGGCGCATGATCAGCGCCTCGAAGCGCTCGGGGTCGGCGCCGAGCGCGGCGATCGCCGCACGGACGCGAGGGACGTAACCGTGGTGATCGGCGCCCAGCACGTTGATCAAGCGCCCGAAGCCGCGCTCGAGCTTGTCCCAGTGGTAGGCGACGTCGGCGGCCAGGTAGGTCGGTTCGCCGTTGGCGCGGATCAGGACCCGGTCCTTGTCGTCGTCGAAGCTGGTCGTGCGCAGCCAGAGGGCGTCTTCGCTGCGATAGGAATGCCCCCCGCGCTCCAGCTGCGCCAGCGCCGTGTCGACCTCGCCGCGGCTGTAGAGGTCGCGCTCGGAGAACCAGTTGTCGAAGCGGACGCCGAAGCGATCGAGGGTGCCCTGCACCTCTTCGAGGATCAGCTCCACACCGCGGTCGCCGATCGCCTCCAGGTCGCCGGGATCGATGCCCTCGGCGGCGATCCGCTCGCCGAGATCACCGATGTAGGCGCCTTCGTAGCCATCCTCGGGAACCGGCTCGCCGCGCATACGGGCGGCGATCGACGCCGCAAAACGGCTGATCTGGCCGCCGGCGTCGTTGACGTAGAACTCGCGCTCGACCTCGTGGCCGACCGCCTCGAGCAGGCGGACCAGGGCATCGCCGTAGGCGGCATGGCGGCCGCCACCGACATGAAGCGGCCCGGTCGGGTTGGCGGAGACGAACTCGACCAGGACACGCTCGGGAGAGTCCGTCGGCATCGGCCCGAGCCCTCCTCCAGCCGCCGCCAGGCTCGCCATCGCCTGCCGGTACCAGGCGTCGGCGAGGAAGAGGTTGACGAAGCCCGGCCCAGCGACCTCGATCCGATCGACCGTGCCCTCGCCCAATTGCCGGCCGAGCTCGGTTGCGAGACGCGCGGCGACGTCGCGCGGGTTTTCGCCAAGCGGCGCGGCGAGCAACATCGCCGCGTTGGAGCTGTAGTCGCCGAGCTCGGCCTTCGGCGGGCGCTCCAAGGTTGGCTCGGGCCCGGTCGCCTCGCCATCGCGCAGAGCGCGCGCAGCGCGGTCGACTGCTGAGCGCAGCTCGGCGATCGGGTCGCTGGTTGCCATCGTCGCGCCATCGTATGGAGGGGCGGGCCTGGAAGTAGGCTCGCGGGCATGCGCGTCGCCGTGATCACCGATGTCCACGCCAACCTGCCGGCGCTCGAAGCGGTTCTCGAGGCGACCAGCGCCGTCGGCGTCGAGGAGGTCTGGTGCCTCGGCGACGTGGTCGGCTACGGGGTCGAGCCTGACGCCTGCGCCGATCTGGTCCGCGAGCGATGCGACGTCTGCCTGGTCGGCAACCACGACATCGCGGTGCTGGGCGACCTCGATATCGCCTCCTTCTCCGAGGCTGCGGCGGTGGCAGTCGAGTGGACACGCGACAACATCAGCGAGGGCACGCTGGAGTTCCTGCGCGACCTCGATCCGCAGGGTGAGCGCGCCGGCTTTGGCCTCTTCCACGCCTCCCCTCGCGATCCGGTCTGGGAGTACGTCCTATCCGGCGAGCAGGCGGACACGGCGATGGATTCCCACCCGCAGCGGATCGGCTTGATCGGCCACTCGCACGTCGCCCTCTTCTTCACCCGGCCCGAGGGCGACGGCGAGACGCGCGGCGCCCAGGCAGGCGACGGCAGCCTCCTCGACCTCAGCAACGGCTCCTGGCTCGTCAACCCGGGCAGCGTCGGCCAGCCTCGCGATGGCGACCCTCGTGCTGCCTGGCTGGAGCTCGACACCGAGGCCGAGACGGCCTGCTTCCACCGCGTCCCCTACGAGATCGAGCGCGCCGCGGCGCCGATCGCCGCGGCCGGCCTGCCGAGCCGCCTCGCCAACCGGCTCTACTCCGGCCAGTGACGCCCAATTGCAGGCAAAAACCGCTTCAGAGAGCGTTCTCTAGACTCGCAGCGATGCGTCAAACGGCCGCCTTCGCACTTGCCCTCACGCTGGGAATCGCCGCTGCGCTGGCGCTCGCTTCCTGCGGCGGAGGCGAGGACGCGAAGCTGCTGCCCGGCAACACGGCGCGGGAAATCTCGGAAAACCTCGACACCGTCGAGCAGCTCGCCAGCGAAGGCGAATGCGTCGGCGCCGCCAACACGGCGCTGGAAGTCAACACGCAGGTGGAATCGCTCGGAGGAGTGGACGCGAAGCTGAAGCAGGCTCTGCAGCGAGGCGCGACGCGACTGAGCGAAGTCGTCACCAGCTGCGAAGAAGCGACGACCGAGGCGGTTGCCCCGGCCGACGAAGCGCCAAGCACGGAGGAAGCCGAAGTGCCTCTCGGCCAGGAAAAGAAGGCCGAAAAGGAACGCGAAAAGGAGGAAAAGGAGGGGTCGAAGGAAGAAGAAGCGACGCCACCAGATACTCCGACGACACCAGCCGAAACGACGCCTGCGACGCCACCGGCGACGACAACCCCAGCGCCACCCGCCGAAGGCGGCGGTACCGGCGCTCCCGGCGGCGTCGCGCCCGGCGCTCCGGCGGCGCCCGGAGGCGAATGATGGCATCGGGAATTCTCTCCGGTCGCTACGAGATCGGCGACCGGCTCGGCTCCGGCGGCATGTCGAGCGTTCACCAGGCGACGGACCTGACCCTCGAGCGCACGGTCGCCGTGAAGATCCTCGCCGAGCATCTCTCCGACGACGAGCGCTTCGTCGCCCGCTTCCGGCGCGAGGCGCTTGCGGTGGCAAAACTGATCCACCCCAACATCGTCCAGGTCTACGACACCGGCATCGACGACGGGCGCCACTACATCGTCATGGAGTACGTGCAGGGGCGCTCTGGGGCGCAGATCCTCCAGCGCCAGGGGCCGCTCGACGCCGAGGCGACCGCGGAGATCGGCATCCAGGCCTGCGCCGGGCTCGACTACGCCCACCGGCGCGGCATCATCCACCGCGACGTCAAGCCGGGCAACCTGATGGTCGTCGGCGGCCCTGTCGGCGGCGGTGAGATGACGATGAAGCTGGCCGACTTCGGCATCGCCCGGGCGATCGAACAGACGCGGATCACCCAGGTCGGCTCAGTCGTCGGCACCGCCGCCTACCTCTCGCCGGAGCAGGTGCGCGGCGAGGAGGCGACGCCCGCCACGGACGTCTACGCGCTCGGCGTCGTCCTCTACCAGTTCCTCACCGGACGGCTGCCCTATGAGGGCTCGACCCTGGCCGAGCTGGCGGTGCGCCAGCAGAACGAGCGGCCGCTGCCGCCCAGCACCTACAACGACGAGGTGCCCGAGGCGCTGGGCGCCGCCGTCCTGCGAGCGCTGGAGGGCGACCCGGCCCGCCGCTACGCCAGCGCCAGCGAGATGTCCGGCGGCCTGCAGCTCGGCCTGCAGGGCGAGGACGTGACCCTGCCGCTGGGAGAGGGGACCGCCGCGACGAACGTACTTGGCAGCGAGACCGCGACCCGGCACCTCGACCAGACCGCGCAGACCGAGTACCGCCCGGCGCCCTCACCGACCCGGCGGCCGGTGGCGCGTGCGCCCCAGCCGCCGCCCGCAGCTCCGCGACCGGTCCAGGCCCAGCAGAAGCGCAGCGCCTTCTCCCGCTTCGCCAGATTCGTCATGGCCCTCGTTGCTTTGGTCCTGATAGCCGCCGCGGTGGCCGCGGGAGTGATCTACACCACGGACAAAGCCACCGGCGTCAAGGTCAAGGAAGTAACCGGCGACACGATCGAAAAGGTCGTCGACGAAATCGACGGCCTGCTCGAAAAGAACACCGAATAGCACTCCAAGTCGGCGGGCAAAGCCATGCCGAAACGATCGCCCCGGAATCCGGGGCGATCGCGGTCCGGCTACCTAGAAGCCTAGCTCACGACAAAAACGTGTTCTAAAGGTTCCAGTAAGAAGTCGAGCGAACTTACTGTAGGACAAACCCCCGAAAATTTCGTAAGTGGAATTTTGTTTGCGGTCACCATCCCATGCCCGGTCGCCGCGCTTGTATGTAAGGCGCCTTCGAAAGGAAAGGCAACACCCGCCAAGGAATAAATACAGTCGATTTTGATGATGCCGAAGATGGTGGCTTTTACCCGCATTTCGACTTCTGTATGTGTCAGCGTCGCTAAGTTTAATGTGGTCCTTAATAGCGTTAAGTGAGGTCCTTTGCCAAACGTTACCGTCGCATTGTCGTGCGCTACGTTTGTGCCACAGTTGGTGAAGCTCCACCCTGTGCCAGTTATTAACTGCGGCGCAGCTAATGGGCCCACCGTAGCTTGCACTAACGTCCCTAAGCATAAAACGTTGCCGAAATCGGTTAACAATTCCCAAACCGTTCCCGGCGTATTCACCAGGTGCAGGCTTGTGACGAGGTTGGGGGGAGGACATGGATCCGAATGAATTTTGCACAGCGCCGTATTCGTAGCCGACGCCGGCGAGGTGCTAATGCTCGCCACGGTGGCGACAGCGGCGAGCATCACGAGGCCGAATATCTTGGTGGTTCTCATTGCGCTTCCCTTCCCGGCGAATCTCCCGCCGAGGCATTGACTCACTGGACAGATGCTGAATAGCCGATCGACTAGGGTCGATCAAGAAATTCGTAGTAATGAGATAGCCGCGCCGAGGCCGGTGTTAGCCGAGAGCCAGCTTCCGCTGCAAGCACGTGTAGGCAGTTTTCGCGCGCGCACCGATTGGCGCGCGCGAATTTCTGTGCGCCGGCCGCCTCCCGCTTACGACCAGGGCGCTTTGCCCGCAAGGATGCTCTCTGCGTAGTCTCCGAACGAGCTCGTCGCGATCGCGCCTCGCGCGTGAGCCATCAGCTCGTGCAGATAAGTGAGGTTGTGCAGGCAGAGGAGGCGAACGGCGGTCAGCTCCTCGGCGCGGGAGAGGTAGCTGATGTAGTCGCGGTCGTGGTTCTGGCAGGCAGGACAGGGGCAACCGTCGACGAGGGGGTTGCGGTCGCCTTCATGGCCCGACTTGCGCAGGTCGAGGCGGAAGCGGTTGTCGGGGCTGGGAGCGAGGGCGACGCCGTGGCGGGCGAGGCGGGTCGGCACGGCGCAGTCGAAGACGTCGAGGCCGAGGGCGATGCCGGCGAGCAGATCGTCGACCTCGCCGATGCCGAGCAGGTGCTTGGGCGCCTCCTCGGGCAACATCGGCGCGGTCATGCCCAGCACCTCACGCATCTCCGACTTGTCGCGGCCGAGGGTGCCGCCAATCGCCAGCCCGTCGACCCCGGCGGCCGACACGTACTCGGCCGACTCACGCCGCAGGTCCTCGTGGACGCCACCCTGGACGATTCCGAAAACCGCCTGCCGCGCCGGTCCCTCGCGCTCGTGCCACTCGAGGCAGCGGTCGAGCCAGCGATGGGTACGCTCGGTCGAGCGCGCGGTGTAGTCGCGGTCGGCGTGGAAGGGCGTGCACTCGTCGAAGACGAGCGCGATGTCGGAGCCCAGCGCCGCCTGCACCTGCATCGAGACCTCGGGCGAGATGAACAGCTCCGTCCCGTCGCGATAGGAGCGGAAATGGACTCCCTCCTCGGCGATCGAGACGACCGAGCCGTGGTCTCCCCCCTGCCGGCCGCTGCCCTTCACCTCGTTGGCAACGCCGCCGTGGGCGAGCGAGAAGACCTGGAAGCCACCGGAGTCGGTGATCAGCGCCCGATCCCAGCCCATGAAGCCGTGCAAGCCGCCGGCGGCTGCAATCCGCTCTGGTCCCGGCGATACGAAGAGGTGGTAGGTGTTGCCGAGCACCATCTCGTAGCCCAGCTCGGCGACCTCGTGCGATTCGAGGCCCCGCACGGTCCCCTTCGTGGCGAGCGGGATGAAGGCCGGCGTCTCGACCGGCCCGTGCGCCGTGTGCAGCACGCCCGTGCGCGCGGCGCCGTCGCGCGCCCCGATCTCAAACCTCAGCCGCTCTGACTCAACCCGCATCGCGCGTATCCGACTTTGACCACACTAGGGTGTGGTCAATCCCGGCTGCGCGATCAGCGATCGGCCGGTCATCGGCGCCGGTTGGGGGATGCCGAGGAGCGCTAGGGCTGTGGGGGCGACGTCGGCGAGGATCCCCTGGTCGCGCAGCGCAATCCCCTCGGCGGTGACGATCAGCGGCACCGGGTTGAGCGAGTGGGCAGTGTTCGGCGAGCCGTCGGGCTCGAGCATGTGGTCGCAGTTGCCGTGATCGGCGGTGACGATGCAGACGCCGCCCTTTGCGGTGACCGCCGCGACCACGTCGCCGAGGCATCCATCGACCTCCTCGACGGCCGCGACGGCGGCCGGAATCACTCCCGTGTGGCCGACCATGTCGGGGTTGGCGAAGTTGATGATGCCGAAGCGATAGTCGCCCTCGCTCCAGTGCGAGACGAAGGTGTCGGCGGCGGCGCGGGCGCTCATCTCGGGCTTGTGGTCGTAGGTCGGCACGTCGCGTGGCGAGTCGACCAGGTGGCGCTCCTCCCCCTCCCACTCCTGCTCGCGACCGCCGTTGAAGAAATAGGTGACGTGGGCGTACTTCTCGGTCTCGGCGACATGGAGCTGGCGCCCGCCGGCCGCCGAGATCGTCTCCGCCAGCGTCGTCTTCGGCCGCGCCTCGGGGAAGGCGACCGGGTAGGGCCAACCCTTGCGGTACTCGGTCATCGTGGTCAGCTCGAGCAGCGGGCCGCTGCTGCGTGAGAACTCCTCGAAGCCGGGCTCGGCGAGGGCGCGGGTCATCTCCCTCGCTCGGTCGGGGCGGAAGTTGACGAAGATGCCGACGTCGCCCTCGGCGACACCGTCGTAGTCGCCGATCACGGTCGGCTTGACGAACTCGTCGGTCTCCTCGCGCTCATAGGAGGACTCGATCGCCTCCGCGGAGCTGGCCGCGTGCAGGCCGCGGGCATGGACGATCGCGTCGTAGGCGAGCTTGACCCGCTCCCAGCGGGTATCGCGATCCATCGCGTAATAGCGGCCGCCGACCGTGGCGACGCGGCCGGCCTGGCGCAGCCAGCGCTCCAGCTCGCCCAGATAGCCGCGGCCGCCGTGCGGCAATGTGTCGCGGCCGTCCGTGAAAGCGTGGAAGACGACGTCGGGGACGCCCTCCTGCGAAGCCAGCTCGATCGCCGCCTCGATGTGCTCCCAGCCGGAGTGGACACCGCCGTCGGAGACGAGGTCGAGCAGGTGCAGGCGCCCGCGCGGGCTGTTGCGGGCGCGGGCGCAGGCGGCGCGCAGCGCCTCGTTCTCGAAGAAGCTGCCATCGGCGATCGCGTCGTCGATGCGGGCCAGGTCCTGCTTGACGATCGCGCCGGCGCCGAGGTTGAGGTGGCCGACCTCGGAGTTGCCCATCTGGCCGTCGGGCAAGCCGACGTCGCGGCCCTGGGCGGAGAGCTGCGTATGCGGGAAGCCATCCCAGAGCCGGTCGAAGACGGGCGTCCGGGCGAGCGAGATCGCGTTGCCGGGCCCGGGCTCGGCGAGCCCCCAGCCGTCGAGGATGACCAGCGCCAGCGAGGGAACCGTCACGCCAATCCCTTCCGGTGCGCTTTATCCGGGAATAGAGGGGAAAAGGCGCACCGGAAGCTCATGCGGCGCTCACTATTGCGGCGAAGTCGGCTGGGTCGAGGCTGGCGCCGCCGACGAGGGCGCCGTCGACGTCGGGGAGGCCGAGTAGTTCGGCGGCGTTGCCGGGCTTGACCGAGCCGCCGTAGAGGATGCGGACCGCATCGGCGGGGGCGCCGCGCTCGCGCAGCACGTCGCGGATGAAGGCGCAAGCCTCCTGGGCCTGCTCGGGCGTCGCTGTGCGACCGGTGCCGATCGCCCAGATCGGCTCGTAGGCGATCACCACCTCGGCCAGCTTGCCACCCTCGACCTCGGCCAGATCGGCCTGCAGCTGTCGCTCCAGCACCGCCTCGGTCTGCTCGGCGTCGCGCGCCTGCTCCGTCTCGCCGACGCAGAGGATCGGCTCCAGGCCGGCCGCGAGGGCCGCCGGCACCTTGCGGGCCAGCGCCTCGTCGGTCTCGGCGAAGAGCTGGCGGCGCTCGGAGTGGCCGAGGACGACCGCCTCGACGTCGAGCTCGACCAGCATCGCCGCCGAGACCTCGCCGGTGAAGGCGCCCGAGTCCTCCTCGTGCATGTTCTGGGCGGCGACCTTGACGGCGGTGCCGTAGCGCCGCTCGACCACCGCGGTCAGGGCCGTGAACGGCGCGCAGATCACCACGTCGCTCTGCGTCGCCGCGATCTGCGGCAGCAGCGCGTCGACGAACTCACCCGCCTCGGCGACGGTCTTGTGCATCTTCCAGTTGGCGGCGATGTAGGGGGTCCTAGGCATCGCGCAACGCCTCCACTCCGGGCAGCTTCTTTCCCTCCAGCAACTCCAACGATGCTCCTCCTCCGGTCGAGAGCCAGTCCACCTTGTCAGCGAGCCCGAACTGCTGCAGCGCGGCGACCGAGTCGCCGCCGCCGATCACGGTCGTGCCGGGCGCCGCCGCGACCGCCTCGGCGACCGTGCGCGTGCCGGCCGCGAACGGCGCCAGCTCGAAGGCGCCCATCGGGCCGTTCCAGAGCACGGTTCCAGCCGCGGCGATCGCCCCGGCGTAGGCGGCGGCGCTGCGCGGGCCGATGTCGAGCCCCATCCAGCCGTCGGGAACCTCGACGCCGTCGCTCGGGCGCGGCTCGGCGTCGGCAGCGAAGCGTTCGCCAAGGACGAGATCGGTCGGCAGACGCAGCTCGCAGTCCGATGCGCCAGCCCGCTCGAGCGCCTCGGCGGCCATCTGGACGCCCTCCTCCTCGACCAGCGAGTCGCCGGTGGCGATCCCCTGGGCACGGAAGAAGCTGAAGCACATCGCGCCGCCGATCAGGATCTCGTCGGCGACTTCGAGGAAGCGGTCGATGACGCCGATCTTGTCGGTCACCTTGGCGCCGCCGAGCACGACGACGAGCGGCCGCTGCGGAGACTCGACCACGGCGCCGAGCTCGCTCAGCTCGCGCTCGAGCAGCAGGCCGGCATAGCCGGGCAGCAGGCTCGCCACGCCGGCCGTGCTGGCGTGGGCGCGGTGGGCGGCGCCGAAGGCGTCGTTGACGTAGATCTCCGCCAGCTCGGCCAGGCCAGCGGCAAGCCCAGCGTCGTTCTCGGTCTCCCCCGGCTCGTAGCGGACGTTCTCGAGCAGCAGCACGTCGCCCGGGCTCAGCCCTTCGGCCATCGTCAGCACGTCGGCGCCGATCACCGCCGGGGCCTGCCGGACGGGAGCATCGAGCAAGCCAGCCAGGTGCTCGCCCACTGGCTTCATCGAGAGCGCCGGATCGACCTTTCCCTTTGGCCGGCCCAGATGGGAGACCAGGACCAGCGAGGCGCCGCGCTCGCGCAGCAGCTCGATTGTCGGCAAGGCAGCGCGGATCCGCGTGTCGTCAGCCACCTCGCCGTCAGCGAGCGGCACGTTGAAGTCGACCCGGACCAGCACCCGCTTCCCCGCCACATCGGCGTCGCGGACGCTGGCCTTTGAGCTCACCGTGCGTTCCCGGCGACGCTCAGAGGACCTTGCCGGCCAGCTCGACGCAGCGGTTGGAGTAGCCCCACTCGTTGTCGTACCAGGAGACCGCCTTGATCAGCTTGCCGTCGCCGATCGCCATCGTCTGGCCGGCATCGAAGATCGAGGAGTGCGGGTCGCCGACGATGTCGGTGGAGACGATCTCGTCCTCGGTGTAGCTGAGGATTCCCTTCAGCGGGCCCTCGGCCGCCTCCTTGATGGCGGCGTTGACGGCGCCAACGTCGGTCGGCTGCGAAGGGGCGAAGACGAGGTCGACGACCGAGCCGGTGATCACCGGGGCGCGCACCGCCAGGCCGTTCAGCTTGCCGTTCAGCTCCGGCAGCACGAGGCCGACGGCCTTGGCGGCGCCGGTCGTGGTCGGGATCAGGTTGACGGCGGCGGCGCGCGCCCGGCGCAGGTCCTTGTGCGGCATGTCCTGCAGGCGCTGGTCGGAGGTGTAGGCGTGGATCGTCGTCATCAGGCCGTGCTCGATGCCGAAGGAGTCGTTGAGCACCTTCGCGAACGGCGCCAGGCAGTTGGTCGTGCAGGAGGCGTTGGAGATGACGTGATGGTTGTCGCGGTCGTAGTCGCTGTCGAAGTTGACGCCGAGCGCGACGGTCACGTCGGGCTCCTTGGCGGGCGCCGAGATGATCACCTTCTTGGCGCCGGCGGCGAGGTGCTTGGCGGCGTCGGCGCGGGCGGTGAAGAAGCCGGTCGACTCGATCACCACGTCGGCGCCGAGGTCGCCCCAGGGCAGCGCAGCGGGATCGCGCTCGGAGAGCACCTTGAGCGGCGTGCCGTCGACGACGATCGTGTCGCCCTCAACCGAGACCTCGCCCGGGAAGCGGCCCAGGATCGAGTCGTACTTGAGCAGGTGGGCGAGTGTCGCCGGATCGGTGAGGTCATTGACAGCGACGAACTCGAGCTCAGCTCCGGCCGCATGCGCCGCCCGAAAGACGTTGCGCCCGATCCGTCCGAAGCCGTTGATTCCGACCTTCACAGCCATTGACTAGAACCCTCCTGGACTCGTTGTGGGAGATGTCTGATGTTATGGACCGGCGTTGCTCGCCGACCGCGTTGCCCGTCAGTCGGATCCGATCGTGATCTCGATCTCGTACCCGTTCGGGTCCTTGAGAAAAGCCGAGTAGGAGCCGGAGCCGTAGGAGCGACGCTCGCCCGGCTCGGACACCTTGGTGCCGCCTGCGCTCATGCCGCCTTCCCAAGCCGCCTTGACGGCGACGATTCCCAGCCCCGAGAAGCTGACCAGGCCGAAGCCCGCTTTGGGCTCGTGATGGGAGGCGATGAAGAAGACGGGTTTGGCAATGCCCCAGCCGATCGTCTGGTCCTCCTCGAAATGGCGCCGCCAGCCCAGCGGCGCAAGCAGCGCGTCGTAGAACGACGCGCTCTGCTCAAGGTCACCGACCTCCAGAAGAACGTGGTGCAACATCAGGGCTGGGAGGCTATACGGGCGGGCGGATCAGCCGCCGCGCGGGGTCCAGCGGAAGAAGCGGATTGAGAGGAGCAGGCCGGCGATGCCCCAGATCGCGACCACCGCGAGGTTGCCCCAGTCGAGGCTGGAGCCGCCTCCAGCCGGGATGTAGGCGTCGAAGAACGCCTGGAAGAAATCGCGCACCGGGAAGTGGTTGGCGAAGCTGATCACGCCGCTGGGCAGCTCGTCCTCGGGGATGAAGACGCCGGAGAGGAAGTAGAGCGGCAGCAGCAGCGCGTTGACGATCGGGGCCGCTGCGTCCTGCGAGGGGATCGCCGCGGTCAAAGCGATGCCGAGACAGCAGAAGGCGGCGCTGCCGACGACGAGGACGACGAGGATCTCCGGCAGCTGGCCCCAGGGAATGTCGACCCCGTAGAGGACGCGACCGAGCGCGGTGATCAGCACCAGCATCAACAGCGCGACGACGATCGAGTTGCCGATCCGGCCGGCGATGAAGACCCAGGCCGGCATCGGCGTGCCGCGGCCGCGCTTCAGCCGGCCGTCCTCGCGGGCGATCACCAGCGACATCGCCAGCGACTGCATCGTCGCCGAGATCACCGCCACGGTGATGATCGCCGGCACGTAGTAGGTCGTCGTCTCGATCCCGCCGCGCACGTCGACCGTCTGGTCGCCGAACACGGTGGCAAAGATGATCAGCAGCACAACCGGGAAGCCGACCGTGAAGAAGACCGCGGCGGGGTTGCGCCAGAAGGCCTTCTGGTCGTAGCGGAACTGGTGGCCTACGAGCCGGAGTGCGCTCATCTCGACCCGTTCCGGTGCGCTTTATGTACGCCCAGGGTGCAATAGGCGCACCGGAGGCTCATTGGTCGACCTCCGGGCCCTCAGACGTAAGCGAGAGATACACGTCCTCAAGACTGGGACGTGTCACTTCCAGGCCCTCCAGATCTTCGCCGCGGGCGAGGGCGCGTCCGGTCAGCTCGTGCAGGTCGGCGACCGGCGTCTTGGTCTCCAGCGAGACCTCTTCGCCGTCGAGCCGATAGCTGATCGTCGCCGCCTGGCTCTCGCGGTCGCCGAGGTTCTCGGGGGTGCCCGAGGCGACGATCTCGCCGGCGGCGATGATCGTCACGCGGTCAGCGAGGCGCTGTGCCTCGTCCATGTAGTGGGTGGTGAGGAAGACCGTCTTGCCGAGGTCGCGCAGGCCGGCGATCGTCTCCCAGGCCTGGCGGCGGGCGGCGGGGTCGAAGCCGGTGGTCGGCTCGTCGAGGAAGAGCAGCTCGGGATCGCCGATCAGCGCCATGCCGACGTCGAGGCGGCGCTGCTGCCCGCCCGAGAGGCTGCGGGCGCGGTCCTCGGCCTTGCCGTCCAGCCCGACCAGTTCGATCACCTCGTCGACCGGCCGCGGGGCGCTGTAGTAGCCGGCGTAGAGGCCAAGCGACTCGCGCACGGTCAGGTAGGGGTCGAGGCGGCAGCTCTGCAAAACGATGCCGATCCGCTCGCGCCAGGCGCGGCCGCCGCGCTGCGGATCCTCGCCGAGCACGCTGACCTCTCCCTCGCTGCGCTTGCGGTACCCCTCGAGGATCTCCACCGTGGTCGTCTTTCCCGCCCCGTTGGGCCCCAGGAAGGCAAAGACCTCGCCGGCCCCGACCTCGAGATCGATGCCACGCACCGCCTCGAAATCGCCATAGCTCATGCGCAGGCCGCGGATGGAGATGACGGGATCGGGCAAAGCCCGCCCGATTCTATGGAGCGGTCCCTGACCCGGCCCAGACGTCGCCAGGCAAGGACGCAGGGAGCGAAGCGTGCTCTGGCACGTGAGCGACCGAGGACACCGCCTGGCGACGTCTGGGCCGGGTCAGGCGTCGCGGTGCTTCGTGTGGACGACCACATCGCCGCGCCCCTCTAGCTCGCGGCGGATGCGGTCGGCCACCGTGATCGAGCGGTGGCGGCCGCCGGTGCAGCCGACCGCGATCGTCAGGTGGCTCTTGCCCTCCGCCACGTAGGCGGGGACGAGGAAATCGAGCAGCGGCAACAGCCGGCCGTAGAACTCGCCCGCCTGGGTGCCGGCCTCGACGTACTCGCGAACCCTCGCGTCGAGCCCGGTGAGCGGGCGCAGGTCGTCGACATAGTGGGGATTGGGCAGGAAGCGCACGTCGAGAGTCAGGTCGGCGTCGCGCGGCGGGCCGTTCTTGAAGCCGAAAGTGAGCAGGGTCAGCGCCATCTTGCCGTCCTCGTGGTGACCCAGCATCTCCTCGGCGATCCGCCGCCGCAGCATGCCGCCGGTCAGGTCGCCGGTGTCCATCACCACGTCGGCGCGCTCGCGCAGCGGCGCCAGCAGCGCCCGCTCGGCGCGAATGCCGTCGACGATCCGCCCTTCCGGCGCCAGCGGGTGGCGGCGGCGGGTCTCCTTGTAGCGATCGACGAGCGTCTCCTCGTCGGCCTCGAGGAAGAGCACGGTCGGCTTGAGGCCGTCAGCCTCGAGGTCGTCGAGCACCTGCAGGAGGTCGTCGAAGTAGTCGCCGCCGCGCACGTCGGAGACGACCGCGGCGCGCTCGACGCTGCTGCCCTCGTGGCGGAAGAGCTCGCCGAGGCTGCCGATCATCCGCGGCGGCAGGTTGTCGACGCAGAAGTAGCCGCCGTCCTCGAAGGCGGCGATCGCCTCCGACTTGCCGGCGCCGGAGTGGCCGGTGATGACGACCAGCGTCACCTCGCGCGCCGGTGCTGCGCCATCGCCCTCGGCCGCCAATCCCCCGACCTCTTCTGGCTTCGTCATCAACCCGTCCTGTTCAACTGTTCGTGGATCTCTCGGGCTACCTTGCCAGGCATGCCGGGCACCATTTCGAGTTCCTCGCGAGTGGCCGAGACGAACCGCTCTGGCGAGCCGAAATGCTGCAGCAGCGCCCGCTTGCGCACCGGCCCGACGCCCTTCAGCTCGTCGAGTACCGAGCCGGTCATCGCCTGGTCGCGGCGGCCGCGGTGGTGTTCGATCGCGAAGCGGTGGGCCTCGTCGCGCACCCGCTGCAGCAGCTTCGAGGCCTCGGACTCAGCGGGCAGGTCGATCGGCGCCGCGCGACCGGGGACGTAGACCTCCTCGAGCCGCTTGGCGAGGCCGATCACGGCGACACCGCGCTCGACGAAGGGGCGCAGAGCGCGCATCGCCGCCGCAAGCTGGCCCTTGCCACCATCGATCACGATCAACGAGGGCAGCGCCGCGAAACTCTCGTCGCGCTTGCCGTCGTGCGGCGAGAGGTCGACCTGCTCGAGGTAGCGGCTCATCCGCCGGCCCAGCACCTCTTCCATCGAGGCGAAGTCGTCGGGGCCCGATCGCTGGCCTCTTTCGCCCCGCACCCGGAAGCGGCGGTAGTCAGCCTTCTTCGTCGCACCCCCCTCGAAAACCACCATCGAGGCGACCGTGTGCTCGCCGCCGAGGTTGGAGATGTCGAAGCCCTCGATCCGCACCGGCAGCTCCCCCATGGCGAGTGCCTCGCGCAGGCTGGCGAGCGACTCGACGCGGCGCTGGCGCCGGTGCTCGCGGCGCAGCCGATCCTGGTCGAGGGCGAGGCGGGCGTTGCGCTCGGCGAGCTCGCGCAGGCGCCGCTTGTCGCCGCGCTCGGCCACCCGCACCTCGACCGGGCCACCACGCCGCTCGCTCAGCGCCGCCTCGAGCAGCTCGACCCGCTCGGCCAGATAGGGCCCGACGACGATCGTGCGCGGCACTGCCGGCGAGGCTGAGTAGTACTGGCCGATGAACTCCTCCGCCACCTCGCCCAGCTCGCGTTCGGCCTGGTTGTCGAGGTAGAAGCTCTGCCGCTCGGCGAGGATGCCGTCGCGGACCTGGAAGACCTGCACGTTGGCGTCGGCCCCCTCCGCCGCGACGCCGATCAGATCGGCGGTGCCGACCGAGCCGCCGGCGACGCGCTGGCGCTCGAACAGCGACTGGATCGCCTTGAGGCGGTCGCGGTGCAGCGCCGCTCGCTCGAACTCCCGCGCCGCCGCGGCCTCGTCCATCTTCTCCTGCTCGCCGGCCTCGATCTGGCGGTAGCGACCGGAGAGGAAGTCGACGATGGCGTCGATGTTGCGCCGGTACTCCTCGCGCCCGACGTAGCCGACACAGGGCGCCCCACAGCGCTTTATGTAGTAGTCGAGGCAGGGGCTGCCGGAGCGGCGGCCGGGCTCCACCCCCTCGCAGGTGCGGAACTGGAACAGCTTGCCGAGCAAGTCGAGGGTCTCGCGCACCCGTTTGGCGCTGGAGAATGGCCCGAAGTAGGCGCGGCCGGGTCGGTGCTTCTCGCGGGTGAAGTAGACGCGCGGGTAGTCCTCGTCGAGGCTGACGCAGACGTACGGGTAGGACTTGTCGTCGCGCAGGCGGATGTTGAAGCGCGGCCGGTGGCGCTTGATGAAGCTCTGCTCGGCCAGCAGGGCCTCGGCCTCGGTCGAGGTGACGAGGCACTCGATCTGGTCCACCCGCGAGGTGAGGCGGGTCTCGCCGCCGGAGAAGTGCGAGGCGACACGCTTGCGAATCGAGCGCGCCTTGCCGACGTAGATGATCTCGCCGTCGCTGTCATGGAAGAGGTAGACGCCCGGCGCGTCGGGCAGCTCGCGTCGCTGCCGCGCGACACGTTCGCTGCGTGTTAGTCCCGCGTTGTGCTCGCCGTCGTTCACGAAGCAAAGAGTAGGCTCCTGGCCACCTGGCCAAAGTCGTACCCGACTAAGCCCCCCGACTAAAGCCGCCACGACTAAACATAAGAGACGGAGAGCGAGATGAGCACGGAGACCCTGAGCCCGCCCGAGTTGAACACCATGCAACTGGAGATCGACGGGCAGATAGGCACCCTCACCCTCAACCGCCCCGACGCCTTCAACGCGATGAGCCCGGAGATGATCGGCGAGATGGGCACTATCTTCGCCTGGCTCGCCGACCAGGCCCCGCTGCGAGCCCTGGTCCTGACCGGCGCCGGCAAGGCCTTCTGCTCCGGCGGCGACGTCAACTGGTTCAAAAGCGGCACCGAATCGGAGGAGATCGACCTGCCGGCGCAGGTGCGCCGCGGCGCCGAGGCGTTGCACGTGGCGATCATCGACCTGCGCCGCATCCCCTACCCGGTGATCTGCGCGGTCAACGGGCCGGCGGCCGGCGCCGGCTTCTCGCTGGCGCTCGCCTGCGACATCCGCATCGCCTCTGAGTCGGCCTTCTTCGCCTGCGCCTACGGCCGCATCGGCGCCTCGCCGGACGGCGGCATGACCTACTTCCTGCCGCGCGTTGTCGGGCCCAGCAGGGCGCTTGAAATCCTCCTCAACGACCCCAACATGACCGCGCAGGACGCGCTGGCAGAGCGACTGGTCGCCGAGGTGGTCGCCCCGGACGAGCTGATGGAGAGGGCACAGGCAAAGGCGGAGAAGCTGGCCGCGAAGGCCCCTCACTATGTGCGGATGGCGAAGCTGCTCGCCGGTCAGAGCATCGAGAACAGCCTCACCGAGCACCTGCAACTGGAGCGCCACGGGATCGCCGACAGCATGGCCACCGAGGACCTGCGCATCGGCGTCGAGGCCTTCTTCGGCGGCGGCGGCAAGCCCGAGTTCACGGGCCGCTGAACCGTGGGCGCGTCGCGGCCGTATGCGGTTACAGTCTCCCTGAGCATTCTTCCCCCAGGAAAGGACTCCCAGCCATGAAGAAGTTCGCCTTCCTCCTCGCACTGGCTCTCGCGTCGGTTGCCCTCGTCGCCTGCGGCAGCAGCGACGACAACTCGACCACGACGACTTCAGGCGGTGGCGAAACCACCAGCGGCGCCGCGGCCGGCGGTGGTGGTGGTGGCAAGGAAGAAGCCGGTGGAGGCTCGACCGTCAAATTCGAAGCCGACCCGGGCGGCGACCTCGCCTACACGACGACCAGCGCCACGGCCGAAGCCGGCACGGTGACAGTTGACTTCAACAACCCGCAGGCGCTCACCCACGACGTCCAGATCGAAGATTCGAGCGGCGAAGAGGTCGGCGGAACCGAACTGATCGCAAGTGGCTCGGACTCGGCCACGGTCGAACTCGAACCTGGCGAATACACCTTCTTCTGCTCTGTCCCCGGCCACCGGGAAGCAGGCATGGAAGGCACCCTCACCGTCAAATAGGCGAGACCCCGGCGCCCGTCACCCGGCGGGCGCCGTTCACAATTTCTCGCTTCGGCTCCTGGCGAGGCGCTCACGACTTGCCTCTAGTCGTCCCTCGAGAAGCCACTCGATGCCAGGCTTCTCCGGCGTCGCGCGCACAATCATCTCGATCGATTCTCGGCGTGTTGGGAAATTTTCCGTCTTGGCGACAAGCGATCGATCACCGGGGAGCCGGAGAAGTAGGGCAAAACTGGTGTAGTCGGGGTGTGACCGGATCTCCGCCGGGACAAAAACCTGCGCGGCCCACAGACCCATCCCACGAGTATCGATCACGCATGCGCGCGACCCCTCAACGGAGGGCATCGAGACGATGAGCAACTCGTCGAGTGGCATCCTGCACTCGAAGTGAACCCATCGTGGCGGCTCGAGAAGGGCCACTCCGATAACGGAGTGCTCGTCAGACACGACCCGCAATTCATCGTCCTGTTCAAAAGGACTCGGAGGCGGCATCGAGCTGGGGGCCAACTCAAGCGCCGCTTTACGGGCCGCATTCTCCAACGCCATCACGGGATCTGGCTCCACTGAGAGCCCCGCTCCCCCGTGGCGTGCGATCAGCGCTCGACGGCCGCAATCGATCGATTTGATGCTTATGCGCAGATCTTCCTCATCGCGGTCGCTGAACGACGGTTCATCTCGACTGGCTTGGGCGCGCGCCGAGCCATTCAACTCGCGAATGATCTGGTAGGAGCACGCCACCTCTCCCCAGATTGCGTCCGGCATCTCAGCGTCGGCAAAAACCGGCTCATACTCATCCCAGCGCGCGGTCCGCAGCTGATCCTCGGGATGGACCCACCACTGGCGCTGCAGTTCAACACCGTTTCGCAGCATGCACAGGTCCTCGTAGAGCTCCTCTTGGATGAGCCGCGACGCTCGCTTGAGCTCGCGCCGGCGCGCCCGCCTACCGCGTGAGACGTCGACGAACCAACTGGCCAGGCCGGTCACGAAGCCCCCGACCACTACTCCTACAAGTCCAACCAACAGCTGCGACACCCGCTGCATATACCCGGGTAGCGTCGATCGACGCAGGAAACCCTTAGGACGACTCAGCGATGAAAGTCACTCAAATCATGAGAAGGCCGGCCGCCAGGCGCTGCGCGACCAGGTCGGCTGCTTCGTCGGGAGTCTCGCTGTCCAGGTCCACGGCGTTCTGCTTGAGGTCGCCGAGGTCCGCGAAGCTACGCCACAGCTGCTGGAGGACGTCGGGGTCGGTCAGCGGTTCGCGTTCGCGGCTCCGCGCCCTCGCCTCGCACGTGGCCAGCGGCGCTCGGAGCACTGCGTAGGCGACCTCGTGCCCCGCATCGTGGAGCGCGTCGCGCAGCGGCTCGAGAAACCAGCCCGGAATCACGATCCCGTCGACGATCGTGAAATACCCGGCCTCCGCGTAGCCGGCCGCGGCGTCGGCGACGATCCGCATCACGTTCTGGTTCTGCTCGTGCGACTCCGGCCTCCAGGGCTCGACGTAGCCGGCGCGGATGAAGTTGAAGAAGGCATCCGACTCCAGATGGACGGCCCGAGTCGAGCGTTCGGCAAGGATCTCGGCCGTCGCGGTCTTTCCGACCCCAGGGGGACCGGTGACGATCAGGACGGGCGTCTTGCCTGACGCGGGCAAGAGACCGGCGCTCGTCAGCCGGCGGGCGCCATCACGCGGGTGACGCTGTCACCGACGAAGCAGGGCTTCTCGTTGCCCTCGACCTCGAGGGTGAAGCGGGTGACCGACTGCCACCAGCCGCCGCCCACCTCGTCCACGGTGACGACCTCGGCCCGGGCGCGGACTCGGGAGCCAGCCGGAACCGGGGCGGGGAAGCGGATCTTGTCCCAGCCGTAGTTGACGCCCAGCGTGAAGCCGGTCGAGGAGATCAGCTCCTTGCGGAAGCCGTCGACCAGCGAGAGCGTGAGGTTGCCGTGGGCGATCGTCGTGCCGAAGGGGCTCTCGGTCCTGGCCCGCTCGACGTCGACGTGGATCCACTGGTCATCGCCCGAGAGGGCGGCGAAGGTGTCGATGTCCTCCTGGGCGACGGTACGCCACTCGCTCGGGCCGATCTCCTGCCCGAGCAGCGACTGCATTCCCTCGACTCCCTGGACTTCGACGCTTGCCATCGGCCGGCAGTCTAGCCGCAGGGCCAAGATTGGCTCATTTCGAGCCGGGCTGGCGTGAAACGCTCCTCAAGCGACTGAAACCTGTTGAAAGGGGGGAATGACTATGAGAATGCACCAGCGTCGACTTCTAGCCCTCGTGGCAGTGCCGTGCGCCTTCTTGATGTTCCCCTCCTTCAGCACCGCAGCCCCGAGCTGCGCCGAAGGCCCGGAAACCGTCGGGACGACGATCGTCGGCACGCCCTGCGCCGACACGATCCGCCTGCCGCGCAGTGTCACCACCGTCCTCGGCGAAGGCGGCGACGACGTCCTCTACGGCCAGCGCGGCAACGACAGCCTCTTCGGCGGCGAAGGAGCCGACCGGCTCTACGGCGGGGTCGGCGACGACCGGCTCCGCGGCGGCCCGGGCGACGACCGGCTCTCCGGCGGGTTCGGCGCCGATTCCCTCGACGGCGAAGAAGGCAATGACTTCGACCGTGGCGACGCGACGATCGACTCGCTCGGCGACACGGGGGGCGGCAGCGACACGCTCAGCTTTGCGACGGGCGTGACGCCGGGCTTTCCCAACACGGGCTCCTTCTTCACCGACGCCGGCTTCCCGGCGGGCGCCGAGGGCCGCGGCGTCTACATCGACCTCGGCGACGACTTCGCCAACGACGGGCAAGCACCGTCCGGCGGCGGTTTCGACGTGCCACTCGAACCGGCGACCGACTTCAGCGACTTCGAGACCGTGATCGGCACCCCCTTCCCCGACTACATCGTCGGCACCGGCGGCGCGGAGACCTTCTACGGCGGCGGCGGCGCCGATCTGATCGACGGCGGCGGCGGGGGCGGCGACGTCGCCCATGGCGGCGCCGACGGCGACGGCTGCGTCGACGTCGCGACCGAGGACTGCGAGCTCTCCGGTGAGGAAATCGACCTGCGCGCCCCCGGCGCGATCGCCGTCGGCATCATGTCTCCGGGCGCCCCTGGGGGGCCGGCCGTCTACCTGACCGGCAGCGACAAAAGAGACCGAGTGACGGCAAGCTACGCGTCGGGAGCGGTCACCTTCACGCTGGCCGCGGGCAGCGAAGGCCAGTTCGAAGCCGGCACCGCGGGCGGCTGCGCAGCGCCAAGCGGGGGATCGGTCTCCTGCCCGGTGCCGGAAACCCCCGACTCGATCCTGCTCGCCGGCCTGGCGGGCGACGACGTCCTCTCCGCCCCCGGCCTCCCCGAAGCCGTTTCGGTCATCGCCCTGGGGAACGAAGGCGACGACTCCCTCACCGGTGGCGAGACCGAAGACGCGCTCGTCGACGGCGCGGGCGACGACACGGTGAACGCCGCCGGGCGCGACGACGCGCTGCCCAACAACGGTGGCGGCGACCAGCTCCACGCCGGCGCCGGCGAGGACCTCTTCATCTCCAACGCGGTCTGCGACGGCGACCTCCTCGACGGCGGCGGCGACCGCGACAACGCCAACTGGGCCAACTTCGGCTCCGGCGTGACGATCGACATGGCCCAACACGTCGCCGGGCTGATCGGCCCTCAGGGCGAAGCGCGCTGCCCGAGCGCCGCTCAACTGACGAGCCTGCAGGCGATCGAGGACATCGAGGCAACCAACGGCGCCGACAACCTCCTCGGCGACAACGGGCCCAACCAGCTGCTGGGCCGGGACGGGCCGGACAACTTCTTCGCCGGCGCCGGCAACGACCTGCTGCTGGCCAACTCCGAAGACTCCGACCCGATCAACTTCGAAGACTCCGACCCGATCGTCGACTGCGGCGAGGGCTTCGATACGGCGCTGATCGACTTCGCCCCGGTCGTCGATGGCCCGCCCGTCAACTGCGAGTCGGTCGAAGAACGCGCCCCGAACAGCTTCCGCCCGCCAGACACGCCAGCGGATCCGGAGCCTGAGCCACCGGTGACGGAAACTCCTCCTCCGCCGCCCCCCAAACCCCCGAAACCCCCCAAGCCAGACCGCACCCCGCCGGCCACCCTCCTGCGCCATCGTCCGGCGGCGCTGCTCTTTGCCTCAGGGCCACGCCGCCGCGTCTCCTTCGCCTTCGTCGCCTCAGAGCCCGGCGCCGGCTTCCGCTGCCGGCTCGATCGCCAACCATGGCGCCCCTGCCGCTCCCCGCGCGCCTATCTCGTTCTCCCCGGCCGCCACACCTTCCGCGCCTTCGCGATCGACGCCGCCGGCAACCGCGACCGCACGCCGGCGACGGTCAGCTTCCGGGTCCGCTTCCGCTCCTAGACCAGCCGCAACGGGGCATGACGCGCGATCGTGAGGAAGTCGGCATCCGCGCAAAGCAGCTCGGCGTCATTGCGGATAGCCACCGCGGCAATCAAGCAGTCGCTGAGCTTGCGCGGTGTCTCCCCGCCGCGGCGGCAGAGGCGGTAGAGCGTGGCAGCGCTCTCGTAATCGGCGGGGCCTTCAACCGCGAAGAACTCCAGGCCGAAGAGCAGGCGTCGCAGCCGGTCGCGATCATCGTCGTCGCGAGCACCGGCGAGGATCTCCATGAGGACCACGTCGGTGCAGGCCAGCTCAAGCCCATCCCGCAGGGCGGTGCGCAGGCGCAGGTGGGAGCTGCTGCCGGTGGCGCGCAGGAACTCCACCCAGGCGGAGCTGTCGACGAGGATCACGGCTCGGGGATCTCTTCTCGCGAGCGAATCTCGCTGAGATCGCCGCCCCACCCCGTGCCCTCGGTGGCGAGCGCCTCCTCGCGGCTCATCGGCTCACCGACGAGCCGGCGCAGGGCCAGGTCAACGGCCTCACGCTTACTGCGCAGGCGGTAGAGACGGATCGCGCGGTCGATCAGCACGTCGTCGATCTCGATGTTCGTTCGCGTCATCTCGAGCGATGATACACCTAGTGGTGTATGAACGTGCATCTAGACCACCAGCCTCACTTCGAAGCTCGGCGCAACCAGCGCACCTGCCCCGCCGAGCAGAGCGAGGATGCGGCTGACGTAGGCCTGGGTCTCGGGATAGCCCGGAACGCAACGGCACGCTTCGACGGGCGCGGGGCCGGCGTTGTAGGCGGCGAGGGCCAGCTGCGGCGAGCCAAGCTGGCGGATCAGGTCGGACATCAGATGGGCCTGCGCGTCGATGGCTTCGACCGGATCGAAGGGGTTGGCGAGGCCGTAGGCAGCGGCGGTGCCTGGAATGAACTGCGCAATGCCCTGCGCTCCCGCGGGTGAGCTCGCGAAGGGATTGAAGTTCGACTCCGCCATCAGCTGGGCGGCGAGCAGAGCCGCGGAAACGTTCCAGTGAGTGGCGGCATCCAGCAACGACGCTCGGAAGCGGGCGGGAACGAACGAGGGCAGGGCGCCGACCCCGGCGATGGCGCCGTCTCCCCCACTTGCGCCAATGGCGTTGCCGGCCTCCGAGCACGGTGGCGGGCCGGCCTCGAAGCCGTAGTGCCATGCCTCCCAGCTATAGCGCTGGACGAAGCCGAAGCGGTCGGCGTTGGCGGCCAGCCAGCCGTAGGCCGAGTCCGGCCCGAGATCGAGCTCGGTCGCGCAGCGGTGCAGCGACTGCCCAGGCGGCGCCACCCAGGTCGGATCGGGATGCGCGGCGAAGAGCGCTGCCTGTTCGGCATCGGAGCGAAAGCCGGAGACGACGATCAGGGCGAGTCCGGCCTGGGCTGCCGCGGCCGCCATCCGATCGTAGGCGGCAGCGACATCCGGTCGCATTCCCTCTCCCTGCCTTTCGACTAGAGGGCCGCTGTAGCCGCCGCCGGTCGCCATTGTCGACCCTCCGGTTGGGCTCGACGGGGCGCCGGCTTCGGCGACCGCGGACGCCTCGGTCTTCGCCCTGCCCGCGCCAACCTCGACGTCAGCGACGACAACCGCCTTGGCCCGAACCGGCGCGAACGAGCCCTGGTCGGGGAAGGAGAGTCGCAGGCGCGCCGTGCCCAGCCCATTGGCCTTGGCGGATTCGAGCGCCGCCACGCGTGCGCGCGCCAGGTAGGCGGCCTTCTCCAGATGCCACGGGCTGGGCAGGCCGTTGGGCAGCGTCGCCGGCGAGAGCAGGCGCGGCAGGTCGTCGCGCATCGAGCGCGCCGCCGAGATCGCCGTCAGGTCAGCCGCCCGCTGCAGCCTTCCCTTGCCGGTCATCGCCCCGGCGATGGCGACCAGGGCCAGCGCCGCGACGATCACCGCAAATGCACCTCCCAGCGCCAGCGGCAGCGCCTGTCCGTTCTCGCTCCTCCTGCCCATCCACCGACCCTGCCGGGCCGCGACGCGCACGTGGCGCGCTCATTCACGCAAGTCTGCGACCTATCTGGAGCGGACGGCGTCGATCGTCTGCTTGAGCGTCTCGCGAGCGTCGTAGTAGGGCATCCAGTGCAGCTTGCGGCGAGCGTTCGAGGTGTCCATCAGCACCGGACGGCGCACCGCCTCGATCCAGGCCGTCTCGTCAGGCAGGAAGGGCATCAGCGCCACCGCCTCGGCCGTAGCGCTGACCGCCAGATGGGGCGCCGGCACGGCGTGCCAGCCGAGCGCGTGGGCGAGGTCAGTGATCGTCAGCCGCCCGGGCCCGGCGAGGTTGTAGACGCCCGGCTCGGCGTGGCCGATCACCGCCGCACAGAGAGCCGCGGCGACGTCGTCGTGGTGGACGAGCTGGAACGGCACGCCAGGATCGGGCAGCACCGGCCGCAGATCGGGCACCTTGCCGAGCGCCCAGCGCAGCGGCCCCGGAATCCGCTGGCCGAGCGCCAGCAGCGGGATCAGGTCGAGCAGCAACGTCGCTTCCGGACCGGCGACGATGCAGGGGCGGAAGACGTAGGCCTCGGTTTCGGAGTCCTCGAGCGCCTCGGACAGCTCCGCCTCGACCGCGGCCTTGTGGGCCGCGTAGGGATGCCGAGAGCTGCCCTGCAGGGGCTCGTCCTCCTCGAGCAGATCCGGCATGCCGCGGCGAAAGCCGTAGGCGGCAACTGAGGAGGTGTAGACGAGCCGCTTGGCTCCGGCGGCAGCGGCCGCCTCGAAGACGTTGCGCGAACCGGTCAGGTTGACCTCGCGGCTCGCCTTGTCTCCGGCGACGATCGCGAAAGCGAGGTGGACGACGACGTCGGCGCCCTCGACCAGATCGTCGACCGCCTCGCGGTCGAGCACGTCGCCGCGCCGGTACTCGGTCTTCTCCCAGCCCTGCCCGGCGAGGTCGAACGGGCGCCGAGCCATGCCGATCACCCGCTCGACATCGGGCATCCGCTCGAGAGCGGAGATGAACGCCCTGCCGATCTCCCCGGTCGGCCCGGTGACTGCGACGGTCAGCATGCGGCGATTCTCGCGAAATGCGGCGGCGGACGGTTCGCCGACCGGCGATCGCCCCTCAGGCGACGACGGCGACGATCTCGATCAGATCCTCGAGGCCACGGAGATCCTTCGCGTTGCGCGTGTATAGCGGCAGGTCGTGAGCCAGCGCAGTCGCGGCGATCATCAGGTCGACGGCGCGAGCGTCGCGGGGCTTTCGGCCAGCAGCACCGACCGCTGCGTAGATCCGTCCATAGGCTCGGGCGCAAGGAGGCTCGAAAGGCAGGGTTTCGAAGTTCGCCTCAACGTGCTGAAGCTGTAGTTGGCGCCGGGCCCGAGTGATCTCGTCACTCGCCGAATGAGGCCCGGCGGTCAGCTCCGCAAGGGTCAGTGCCGAGATCGCGATCTCGCTTGGAAGCCGGGTGAGATCGAGTGAGCCCAGGTCCACCGCGACCGACGTGTCGAGCAAGCCGCGATCGCCCGGCAAATCAGAAGCGAGGCGTAGGGTCCTGATCGACGACCGCGTCGAGGTCTGCCCGAAGCTCCTCGTAGTCGATGCTCGGGACGTTCTTGAAGGCAGCGACAATCTGCTTCGTCGGTACAAACTGACGGCGAAGGTAGGGCCGCAGCTCACCGACCGGCTTCCCGTTGCGGGTCACGATGAAGTCCTCGCCGGCGTCGAGCGCCCTCATCACCTCGCCGCTGTTGTTGCGCAGTTCGCGCTGGGTCAGCTTCCGCGTCATCGAGTTCACTGTAGCACGGGTGCTCCACTGAAATTTCGCTTTCCAAAAGGGATTGGAGCAAGGAAGACGGGAGGCCGCCCGACACCCCAAGCGGCATAACGCCGAACAGCGCCCGGCGTGCCGGGACCCACGCAAGGGGGCGCTTCAAGACTTTTGTACGCAGACCACGGTCGACCAGATCGCGGACCACAAGAGCAGCGAGCGGACGGTCACTGCCGAGATCGGCTCGCAACATCGCACCGGTAGGCCGCACGCCGGTCTCGGCAAGCGCCTCCTGAAGCCGGGCGGGCGGCAGGTGGACGACGGCAACCGAGTCGCGGACCAGCGGCAGCGCCGCGCGTACGCTCTCGAAATCCGGCGGATCGTCGCCGACGGCGAGATGGCAGGTCTGACCGCGCGAGGCGGCGCGCTGTTGGGGAAGGTGGACTGCCAAGCGCTCCTCGAGCTGACGGGCGCCGGCCGAGGCGACCAGGGTCGGCCGCGGTGGGCGACCGCCGACGTCGATCAGCAGGCCGGGCCGATCGGGCTCGGACCCCGCGCAGGCAAGTGCCGCGGCTGCCGCCTTGGAGCCGCCGGCCTCGCCGACGGCCGTCACCAAGATCACCCGGCCGCTCATCGCCCGGCCGGCCTCGCGAAGGCGGTGCTCGTCACGGCAAGGCGATCGGCCAGAGCCTCGATCGGCGAGGGTGGTCGCAGGCGTACGACGACCTCACCGCCGCGAACGGAGACCTCGACGTCATCCTCGGCCCAGCTGGGCAGGGCCTCCTGCGCGCTGCTCTTGGCCGGCCTTCCCGCCGCCAGCGCCAGCGCTCCAGCCTCGGCGGCGCCGTCGGCAAGGGTCAGCGCATAGCCGGCGATCAGCAGCTGCAGGGCGACGAGGCCGGCGAGCAACAAGGCAGGTATCGCCGCCAGCAGCTCAACCGTGGCCTGCCCGCTTTGCCTAGCCATCGCCCAGCCCCGTCCTCGCCCCGACCGTCAGCGGCGGCATGCCCGGCAGCAGCCTGGGTATCGAGACCCGTACCGAGACGCTGCCGGACTCGCTCACCTCCGCGTCCGGGCGCAGCGACGGCGGCAGCGCCTGCCGTGCCGCCGCCGTCGCGTCGCCTCCGACCAGCGCCGCTCGAGCGCCAGCTCGTGCCGCTACGCCAGCTGACCAGAGCGCCTGGCCCGCCAGCCCAATTTGCGCCGCCACGAAAACCGCCAACAGCAGGAATGGAACTGCCGCGATCAACTCGACCGAGGCGGTCCCCTCCTCCCTGTGGCCTGCGCTGCTGGCGATCCGTGGCGGCACACCGCGACGGTCGCAGCCGCGAGCGTACGCGTGGCGCGCTCAACCGCGCGGATCAGTCACGCATTCCGCTCAGTACGAGTTAGCGTCGATCCAGACCCGCCAGATCGCCGCTATCGAGCCGCCCAGCAGGACTATCCAGAGCAGCGTGCCGCCGCCGCTGGAGAAGAGCTCGTCGCTGCCGGCGACCAGCAGGGCAAGCATTCCCAACGCTCCGTAGAGGATCGCCCGACGGGCATCGCTCAGCGTCGCCAGGGTCAACTGGTTCTGGCGGCTGAGCACGAACACGGTCCAGGCGATCGCCGCTAGGAAGGCCATCGTGATCGCCGTCAGGATCGCTTCGGCGACGTTGCCCCCGGAGGGCACGAAGGCCACCACAAAGGCCAGCAGCAGGATGATCGCGACGTCGCGCAGGGTACGCACGGGAAAAATTCTACGCCCCGGTCGCCACTCAGTTGCGAGTCATGACGACGATGCCGAAAGTGACCGCCGCCATCGTCACCGCCAGCGCCAGCGCCGCCAGGGTCGCCGCGGCGCCCGCTGCCAACGGCCGCTCGCTGCGGCTGAGGTCGGCAAAGCGGGCGACTCCCCAGATCGCCACGGAGAAGACAACGGTCACCCCCACCCCGCCGATCAGCGAGGCCACTACGGTCTGCAGCAGCTCCTTGGTTTCGACCACGACCGCCACGGCTCAGCCTGCCGGGACCGGAGCGCCGGTCCGTGAGCGCTTTGCGAAGAGGGCCGCGATCAGCGACAGCGACATCAGCGTCACCAGCACCGGCCCGAGGGCGCCACTGCCGAAGATCGCGGTCGCGCCGTAGGCGAGCGCCCCGATCGCCGCTGCCGCCGGCAAGGTGAGGAGCCAGGCGACGACGATGTTGCCGGCGACTCCCCAGCGCACCGCCGAGACCCGCTTGCCTGCCCCGGCCCCCATGATGCCGCCATTGATCACGTGCGTGGTCGAGAGCGGGAAGCCAAAGTGGGTCGAGGCGAGAATCACGGTCGCGCCGGCGCCCTGCGCGGAGAATCCCTGCGCAGCGTCCATCTTGATGATCCGGGTGCCGGTCGTGCGGATGATCCGCCAGCCGCCGCTGTAGGTGCCGAGGGCGATCGCCGTGGCCGCCGAGACGATCACCCAGAGCGGCGGGTCGGCGTTCGCCGCCAGCGTGCCGTTGGCGACCAGGGCAAGGGTGATGATGCCCATCGTCTTCTGCGCGTCGTTGGTGCCGTGGGCGAGCGCCAGCAGGCTGCCGGAGATGATCTGGCCGTAGCGGAAGCCCCGCGTCACGGTGCCGGGTCGCTGCCGTCCGACCACCCGGTAGATCAGCCCGATCGCGATCCCGGCGACGACGAAGGCGAGGATCGGCGCGATCACGGCCGGGATCAGCACCTTGCCGACGAGCCCGTCGGCGATCACGGCGTCGAAGCCGGCGGCGGCGACGGATGAGCCGACGACTCCGCCGATCAGCGCGTGCGAGGAGCTCGACGGAAGGCCGAAGGACCAGGTGATCAGGTTCCAGGCGATCGCCCCGATCAGGCCGGCGAAGACGACCGTCGGCGTGACGACCGCCGAGTTGACGACGTCATTGGCGACCGTCGCCGCAACCGAGATCGAGATGAAGGCGCCGACGAAGTTGAGCAGCGACGCCATCCCGATCGCCACCTGGGGCCGCGCCGCCCCGGTCGAGATCGAGGTGGCGACGACGTTCGCCGTGTCGTGGAAGCCATTGGTGAAGTCGAAGGCGAGAGCCGTGCCGACGACGATGAAGAGGATGACTTCGGAGCTCATGCGGTGACGAGACCCAGACGTTGCCAGACAAGGACGCAGGGAGCGTGGCGTGCTCCGCACGCGAGCGACCGAGGACGCAGTATGGCGACGTCTGAGGCCGTCACGAGTTCTTGATGACGATGCCCTCAAGGATCTGCGCAGCGGTCTCGGTCGCGTCGATCGCGTTCTCGAGCACCGCGAACATGTCCTTCCAGCGGATCACGACCATCGGGTCGATCCCGTTCGAGAAGAGCGAGGCGACGGCGTCACGGGAGATCCGGTCACCCTCGTTCTCGAGCCGGTGGATTTCGATCCAGTATTTGTCGAGGTCCTTGAAGTCACGCAGGTGCTCCAGCCCCTCGGCGAGCTGCTCGCAGGCTTTGACGAGGACGTCGGTCAGCGCCTGGGCCTGCGCCATCGGCGCCTCGATCTTGTAGAGGCCGAGCAGGTCGGCGGCCTCCTCGGCGTAGTCGACGATGTCGTCCATCCGGGTCGCCAGCCCGTAGATGTCCTCGCGGTCGATCGGCGTGACGAAGGTCGAGTTGAGGCGCTTGATGATGTCGTGGGTGATCCGGTCGCCCTCCTGCTCGGCCTTGAGGATCTCCCGCGTGAGGCCGCTGTCGTCGGGCCACGTGCTCATCATCGTGTCAAGCAGCCGCGACGCTTGAAGGTTGTTCTGGCCGGCCTCGATGAAGAGGTCGAAGAAGGTGCGATCGCGAGGCAGGAGGGAGAGGCGCACGGCCCGGCAATCCTATTGATAGGAGCGGGCGCGCTCTGCCTAGCCGGCGGTCGCCGCGAGCTGCTCGGCGGCGCGCGCAGCGTGACGCTCGCGCAACTCCTCCTGGACACTGCGCCGCTGACCGTTGGCGGGCGCCGCTCGGGTCCAGGCGCCCTCGGCATCGAGCTCCCAAGCGTTGGCGTTCTCGACGAAGCAGCGCTCCAGCACGTCGAGCAGCTCGGCCTTCAGGACCGGGGCCTCGACCGGCGTGACCAGCTCGACGCGGCTCTCGAGGTTGCGCGGCATCAGATCGGCGGAGCCCATCAGCACCCGCGTCTCCTCGCCACGCTGGAAGGTGTAGACGCGCGAGTGCTCGAGGAAGCGCCCGACGATCGAGACGACGCGGATGTTCTCCGAGACCCCCGGCACGCCCGGCCGCAGACAGCAGATGCCGCGCACGTTGAGGTCGACCGTGACCCCGGCCCGCGACGCCTCATAGAGGGCCCGGATGCAGGCGGCGTCGACCAACGAGTTCATCTTCAGCGCGATCCGCGCCTCCTGCCCAGCCCGGTGCGCCTCGACCGTCGCCTCGATCTCGCCGATGATCTGATCGCGCATCGTCGTCGGCGAGACCAGCACCTTGCGGTACTCGGCGGGGCGCCCGTAGCCGGTCAGGAAGTTGAACATCTCGGCGACGTCGGCGCCGATCTCCTCGTCGGCGGTGAAGAGGCCGAAGTCGGTGTAGAGGCGGGCCGTCTTGGGGTGGTAGTTGCCGGTGCCGATGTGGACGTACTCGCGCACCCGGTCGCCCTCGCGGCGGGCGACGACGATCGCCTTCACGTGCGTCTTCAGACCGGGGATGCCGTAGACGACGTGGACGCCGGACTCCTCCAGCGACTTCGCCCAGTGGATGTTGGCCTCCTCGTCGAAGCGGGCCTTCAGCTCGACCATGCAGACCGCCTGCTTGCCGCGTTCGGAAGCGCGGATCAACGACGGGACCAGCGGCGAGTCGTCGCTGGTCCGGTAGACGGTCTGCTTGATCGCCAACACGTCGGGATCGGCCACCGCCTGCTCGACGAAGCGCTCGACCGAGGTTGCGAAGGAGTCGTAAGGGTGGTGGACGAGGATGTCCTCGTGGCGGATCGCCGCGAACATGTCGACCTGCTCGTCGTCCTCGCCCTGCAGGCGCGGCTGCGTCACCGGCGTCCAGGGCGAGTAGCGCAGCTCGGCGTGGCCAGGGACGTCGGCGACAGCGGTCAGGTCGGCGAGGTCGATCAGGCCGTCGACGTCGTAGACCTCGCGGTCCTCGAGGCGCAGCGCGTCGATCAGCTGCTGACGCAGCTTCGAGTTCATCCCGGCGGCGATCTCGAGACGCACCACCTCACCGAAGCGGCGGCGGCGGATCTCGTCCTGGACGGCCTGCAGCAGATCGTCGGCCTCGTCGGAGACGGTGAAGTCGGCATCGCGGGTGACGCGGAAATAGCCATGGTCGACCACCTCGGTGCCGGGGAAGAGCGCGTCGAGATTGGCGGCGATCGCCTCCTCCAGCGGCACGAACGCCTTGCCGCCCTCGCCGACCGGCAGGAAGCGACCAAGCAGCTCCTTCGGCACCTTGACGCGGGCGATGATCTCGTTGCCGCTCTCGGGGTCGCGCAGCAGCACGCCGAGGCTGAGCGAGAGGTTGGAGATGTAGGGGAAGGGACGGCCGAGGCCGATCACCAGCGGGGTCAGCGCCGGGAAGACCTGCTCGTGAAAGCGCGTGTCGATTTCGCGCCGCTCCTCCTCGCTCGCCGAGTCGAGCGAGACGATGCGGATGCCCTGCTCCTCCAGGGCCGGGCGCAGCTTGCCGTTGAAGCAGCTGTGCAGGCGGCGGTCAAGCTCGAGCACGCGAGCCTGGATCGCGTCGATCTGCTCGCCGGGCGGCAGGCCGTCGGGGCCGCGCGCGTCGATGCCGGCGTCGATCTGGTCGAAGAGCCCCGCCACCCGGACCATGAAGAACTCGTCGAGGTTGGAGGCGTAGATCGCACAGAAGCGCACCTGCTCCAGCAGCGGCACCTCGGGGTCCTCGGCCAGTTCCAGCACCCGCTGGTTGAAGTCGAGCCAGGAGAGCTCGCGGTTGAAGTAGAGAGCGGGATCGTCGATCGGCTCATCGTACTGAGGCGACGCCACCACTCTGGCCGCCTCAGGCGGCGCGGGCGGGGGCTTGCTGCGCAGCGGCGCCGGTAGCGCCGAGGACGCGCCGGTAGCCGGCGGCGAGCTGCTCGAGCGCGGCCTGCCAAGAGCGGGCGCGCGCCGCCCGAACGGCCGAGGCCCCGAGGTGGCGACGCTGGAGCGGCGAAGCGGCGAGCCGCAGGACGGTGCCGGCGATGTGGTCGGCGTCGGGCCGGCAGAGCATGCCGGTATGGCGGTTCTCGATCAACGAGGCGGGACCGCCTTCGGCGACCGCGACCACAGGGAGGCCGCTGGCGCCGGCCTCGAGCACGACCTGGCCGTAGGTGTCGGTGGTCGAGCAGAAGAGGAAGATGTCGGCGCTGGCATAGGCACGGGCGAGCTCCTCCCCCTCCAGCCAGCCGAGGAAGGTCGCCTGCTCGCCGAGCCGCGCGCGCAGCTCTACCTCCTCGGGACCGCCGCCGGCGAGCAGCAGGTGCAGCCTGGGGTCGGCCTCGCGAGCGCGGAGGAAACTCTCGGCGAGCAGGTCGACGCCCTTCTCACGGGTGAGCCTGCCGGCGTAGAGGACCTTGATCTCGCCGGGGTAGTCCTCGCGGGCGGCTTTGCCGGGGTCGAAGCGGGAGATGTCGA
Source organism: uncultured Solirubrobacterales bacterium (assembly GCA_963718775.1). Classification (GTDB taxonomy): domain Bacteria; phylum Actinomycetota; class Thermoleophilia; order Solirubrobacterales; family 70-9; genus VRUE01. Next base: position 795,682 of record OY970377.1, read on the forward strand.
CGCCGCGCTCCCAGCGCCCCAGCCTGGCCGGGTCGACGCCGAGCGCGAGCAGCGAGCGGTCCGCTGCTGGGCTCGGCGAGAGCACCAGAGAGGGCGCGCCGTAGAAGGCGCCCAGCGCCATCTGAGCCATCGACTCGACGTCGCCGCTGCCGCTCCGTAGCCCGGCATAGGCGGCGAGCTCGGTGTGGTAGCTGGCGATCAACGGCGTGCCCGCGACCCGGTTGAGCAGGGTTGCGGCAACGCCGGCGGGCCCCGGCGCGGTGACGTGGACGGCGTCGTAGCGACCCTCGGCGAGCGTCTCGACCAGATCTGGCAATCCGGGAACGCCGAGGCTCATTCCCTCGTAAAAGGGGACCTCGAGCTCGGCCGCAGCCGGCAGCCGCCGGTCGACGCCGGCGTCGGTGCCGACCACCTCGATCTCGAAGCCGGGCACGCCGAGCTCGCGGATCTTCTCGATCGTCGCGGTGACGCCGTGCATGGCGCCGATCCCGTCGGCGATCAACGCCACCCGCGGCCGCTCGCCGAGCCGGGCCGCGAGCTTCGCCTTCTCGGCGCCGAGGAACGCCGCCGCCGGCGCGTATGGCACGGCCGGGAGAAGGGCATCGAAAAGCCCGCCGAGCGCGGCGCCGATATCGCCGCGGGCAGCCGCCACAGAACCCTGGGCCACCGCGCCGCGCAGGCGCCGCTCATGGGTGCGGCGCGCGCGGCGGTAGAGGTCGGCGTGAGAGAAGTCATCGGCCTGCAGGTAGGCGAGCAGGTCGAGCCCGCGCAGGTCGAGCTCGATCGAGCCGAGCCAGGCCTCGAGCAGGGCGCGAGCATCGTCAGGGCCGATGTCGGCCGCGACCTTGCCCTCCCGCGCGCTGCCCTCGCTGATTGTCCGCTGCGCAATCTTCATCACCGCGGCGGGATCAACCGCTCCGGTGCGCCTTTTGCACCCCACAGGTGCATAAAGCGCACCGGAAGCGGGGAGTTCGAGGGCGCGGGTCGCCAGGGCCATCGCCGCATGCGCCCACTTGGCGGCGCTGCCCTGTTCGCCACCGGCCTCGGCGTTGCCCTCGCTCAGGTGGCGCAGAAACTCTTCCGGCGTGGCGGCCGCGGGCGCCTCGGTGAAGGTGCGGCCGATGTCCACGCCGGCGTGATCGTCGGAGCCGCCGATGCCGGTGCCGCCATGGGTCTCGGTATAGATCGCGGCGGGCATGTTCAGCTCGGCGGCCCGTGATCCGTTGCGCACCTCCCAGATCGGGAAGAGCTCTGCAAGGCGGCGCCTGTGGCGGGGCGTCAACGGGGCGTCGACGTTGTAGAACGGGTGCGCGAGCGCGCAGACGATCTCGTTGTCCTCAAGGTATGCGGCGCAGGCCTCGAGATCGCCGGCGTTTGCCTGCAGCCACTCGTGGTCTCCGGGGGTGATCCCGTAACAGAGGACGTGAACCGCTTGAGGCTCGCCGGCAAAGCGCGCGGTCAGCTCCTCGGAGACGAAGCAGTCGGGACGATCGGCGAGCTCAAGGCAGCCGTCGATCGTGTCGTGGTCGGTGATCGTGACGAAGTCCATCCCCCGTCGCTTGGCCAGCTCGTAGACCTCTTCTGGCGGCGTCGCGCACTCGGGAAGTCCGAGCGAACGCTGAACGCCGAGCCGCGAGAGCTGCGAGGCGGTGGAGTGGCAATGCATGTCTACTCGGGAAATCATCGGCGTCTCCCTACTCGTTAGTCGATCCAGTCACCCCCAGATTCGGCCAATAGCAGGGAAAGTTTGTGAACGAGCCGGAAACGTGCCGTGAACGTTCGTTAACTGGACGAGGGCTGCATTGACCGCGTTATTGACGGCCAATGCAGCACCGGTGGCTAGTCAAGGGCCGTTTCCAGCGACGCCCAGGTGCCTTTGCTCGCCTCGGCCTGCCAGAGCTCGACGAAGCGGCGGAAGAGAAGCTCGCGGCGGGTGCCCAGCAGCGTGACAAGCGAATCGATCCGCTCCACCTTGCCGAGCATCAGGTCACAGTCGTGCAGGTCGCCGAGAACCGACTGCAGCTCCTTGGCGGCGCCGCGCGCCGCCTTTGCCTCCTCGCCGATGCATGGGCCGACGATCTCGAGCACGTAGCGCAGCCGCTTCGCGGCGATCCGCAGGTCGTGCTGGGCGGTGGCGGCGCCGGGCGCAAGCGCCTCGTCGGCGAAGCCGCGCAGCTCGTCGAGCCTGGTCTGCACGATTCGGCCTGCATTGGGGCGCAGCGGACCCTGGGGTTCGAGGCCCTCGACCTTGCGCGCCTTCACGCTTCGACCGCCTTGACGAGCTTCTTCAGCCGCTGCCGCAGCTTCTTCAGCCGCTTGCGGGCGACGTGGGGCGCCAGCACCCCGTTGGCCTCCCGCTGACGATCGCGCAGCGCGGCGATCAGAGCGAGCAGGGCATCACGATCGGCCTCCCCCACCCCATCGGCAAGATCCTCCAGCAGGGCGATCTCCACGTCGGCATCGCGCCGCTCACCAAGCGCATCGGCCAGCGCCTTCACCTTCTTCAATGCCTTGCGGTGGCGCTTGCGCGGGAAGCAGGGCTCGAAGATCTCCAGGGCCGCCCGCAGCCGCCGCGTCGCCACCCGCATGTCGTGGACACGCTCGACATCGTCCAGATCTAGCACCCCTTCGGAGTGCTTGAAGACCTCCTTGGAGCGGACCCTGACCGTGCGCGCCGCTACCGCCGCGAACGACGCTTCGCAGTCGAGCTTGAGCTCACGCGCACGTGCCACAGGCTGAGGCTAAAGGAGCCCGGCGACCGGCCTAAGCCGCTAGTCGAACAGGCGAGCCGTTGATGCTGCCGTTGAGCATGTCGAGGACGACGCCCTCGCGCAAACCACCCTTGCCGATCTGCAGCGGCTGGCCGAGCAACTCGGAGACCTTCTCGAGCAGCAGTACCCCGGTGGCGAGGATGCGGACTCGTTCTGGGTCGAGCTCGAAGCGGCGCGCCACATCGGCGGCAGAGTCGCCGCAGAGGACGCGGATCCCCCGCTCCAGGGTCTCGTACTCGAGCACCGCGCCGACCAGGCGGCGCAGCGAGGTTGCGCTGCCCCCAACTGCCACCGCTTGGGCGGGCCGCTCGATCTCAACCCCCTCGAAAAGGTCGTCAATGCGGTCGCGAACCTTGCGGATCTCCGCCGCGGACGGAGGATCGGAAGAGATCAGCTCATCGGCAAGCACCCCCGAACCGACCCTCCAGGAGAGGACTTGCGAGGCCCCACCGGGAACGGTGCCGAGGATCACCTCAGTCGAGCCGCCGCCGACGTCGACGACGCCGACCTTGCCGGCCACCGGGTGCCCAAGCGTCTTGGTCGCGCCAATGAAGGAGAGCCTTCCCTCCTCCTCGTCGCTGAGAATCTCGACCGGCACACCGGCCGCCTCGCTGATCGCCTTCGCGGCCTCGTCGCCGTTGCGAGCCTCGCGCACAGCGGCCGTGGCAACGGCCCGGATCTCCTCAGCCCCGAGCTCCCGCGCCAGGCGGACTTGCGTGGAGACCACCTCCGCCACTTCCTCGATCTTCTCTGCCCGAATCGCCCCGTCGCCGTCGAGCGCCTTGTTGATCCGCGTGTATGCCCGCTGCTCCATCACCTTCTTCAACTGACCATCGACAGGCTCCGCCACGAGCACGCGCGTCGTATTGGAGCCGATATCTATGGCGGCGCAGAGCATCCCGGGCTTCCCCTGCATGTTCCCAAACGCCGCGGATCTCAACCGGCGCCTAGGCAGTCGGATGTGAGGCGTCCTCGAACTCCCGAAAGAGGCCCGTGACCACGAAGGCGACCTGCTCGCCGATATCGACGGAGTTGTCGGCGATCCGCTCGATCGCCCGAGCGGCAAGCAGCATCGTCATCGCCCACTCGCGCTTGTCGGCGTCATCGCCGATCTCGAGAGCTAGCCGGAAGCATTCGCGGTTGAGGTTGTCGACCACGTCGTCCTGGCGAACCAGGTCGCGGGCAAGTTCGACGTCGCGCCCCTCAAAAGCACGCTTGGCCTGGCTGATCAGCGTCTTGGTCTGGCCACCCATGGTCAGGATCAGCTTGACCATCTCGCGATCGGCCGGAGGCTCGTTGCCGGTCAGCGGGATCATCTTGCAGATGTTCACGCACTGATCGCCCATCCGCTCGACGTTCTTCAGTACATGCAGAAGCGCCGAGATCAGCCGCAGGTCGGTGGCCACCGGGGACTGGGTGGCAAGCAACGTGATCAAAGCCTGGTGCACCTCGAGGTAGCGGCCGTCGATGCGATCGTCGTCGGCGACGACGATCTGAGCCAGCTCGACGTCCTGGTGCTCGACTGCTTCCAGGGTGCGACTGACCGCGGCGCTGACCAGGTCGAGGCCGCCCAGGGCGCTTGCCTCGAGCCGCTCCAGCTCCTCTTGATATTCGACTCTGATGCCTCCCGACATCGGCTAGCTCCCTTCTCCGGCAGTTGCGCCCATGCTCAGCCGAACCGCCCGCTGACGTAATCCTCAGTTGCCTGCTCGGCAGGGCTGGTGAAAATCTTCTCGGTCGGCCCGATCTCGATCAGGCGCCCGGGCTTGCCGGTCTCTTCGAGGTTGAAGAAAGCGGTGATGTCGCTCGCTCGCGAGGCCTGCTGCATGTTGTGGGTGACGATCGCGATCGTGTATTTGCTCTTCAGCTCGCCGATCAGGTCCTCGATCGCCAGCGTCGCGACCGGGTCCAGCGCCGAGCAGGGCTCGTCCATCAAGAGCACCTCCGGCTCGACCGCGATCGCACGGGCGATGCAGAGCCGCTGCTGTTGCCCGCCGGAGAGGCCGGAGCCCGGCTTGTCGAGGCGATCCTTGACCTCGTTCCAGAGGTGGGCGCCGCGCAGCGAGCGCTCGACGACCGCGTCCTTCTCGGACTTCTTCACCCGGCCGGCGTTGAGGTTGAGGCCGGCAGCGACGTTGTCGTAGACCGACATCGTCGGAAACGGGTTGGGCGACTGGAAAACCATGCCGACCAGCCGCCGCACCTGCACCGGGTCGACCTTCGAGCCGTAGATGTCCTGGCCGTCGAGTGTGATCTCACCCTCGACCCGCGCTCCAACGGTGAGCTCGTGCATGCGGTTGAGCGAGCGCAGGAAGGTTGTCTTGCCGCAGCCGGAGGAGCCGATCAGGGCCGTCACCTTGTTCGGCTCGACCGTCATCGAGACGTTTTCGACGGCGTGGAAATCGCCGTAGAAGAGGCTCACCCTCTTTGCCTCGAGCGTCTTCGCCGGCCGGTCCTGCGCGGCAGCGACCGACTCGGAGGTGGCCTGCGTGCCTGTAATCGGAGGCTTCATCTCAGCTTTGCCGACCTCGGTCTCGGATCGGGTTGCGCCCGCTGCTCCCATCGGTCGTGATCTCCTTCCATCCACTTAGCGGATCTCGGTTCTGTACCGGCGGTAGATCAGGCGAGCCACGAGGTTCAGGACCATGACGATAACGATCAGGGTCAGCGCGGCGGCCCAGGCGCGGTCGTAGGACGCCTGCTTGAAGACGCCGGGTGTGCGGTACTCGCTGTAGGCGTAGACCGCGAGGTTCTGCATGCGACCGGAGAAGGGGTTGCTGTTGATCGAGTCGATCACGCCGGTGGTGACCAGCAGCGGCGCCGTCTCACCGATGATCCGCGCCACCGCGATCATCATCCCGGTGATCAGGCCGGCGAAGGCGGTCGGCAGGACAACCTTGACGATCGTCCGCCACTTCGGCGTCCCGAGCGCGTACGACGCTTCGCGCAGGTGATTCGGAACGATCTTCAGCACCTCCTCGGAGGTACGGATCACGATCGGGATCATCAGCACCGAAAGCGCAATCGAGCCCATCACTCCGAGCCGAATGCCGGGGCCGAAGATCAGCGCGAAGAGCGCGTAGGCGAAGAGGCCGGCGACGATCGAGGGGATGCCGGTCATCACGTCGACGAAGAAGGTGAGCGCCCGGCGCAGGCGGCCCTGGCCGCCGTACTCGGTCAGATAGATCGCCGCCATCAGCCCGATCGGGATCGAGATCAGCGCAGCGACACCGGTGATCACCAGCGTGCCGACAAGCGCATGAGCAGCGCCGCCGCCGCCGATCTGGCCGCGCGCGTCCTCGGTAAGGAATTCGAGACTAAGGCCCGGGATGCCGCGCTTGGCGACCTCGAAGACAAGCGAGAGCAGCGGGATCAGGGCGAGCCCAAAGGCGGCGACGATGATCAGGGTGACGAGCCGATCCTTGGCCCGGCGCGGTCCCTCGACTCGGCGCGACCAGCTGTAGGTGACGATCGCGGCGACGAAGACGGTGAGTACGAGCAGCAAGGCAACGCTGAAGGCGCCGGCGGCGAGCAACAGCGCCGCGGCGAGCAGCGCCGAGCCGCCGACGGCCCCATAGGACGACCAGTTGGGCAGGACACCGACCTCGAGCGTGTTCATTGGATGTTCTGACGGGCGATGATCGCGCGCGCCCCCAGGTTGGTGACGAGGGTGATCGCAAAGAGGACGAGGCCCGAGGCGATCAGCGTGTTGATCGCGAGACCGGTCGATTCGGGGAAGTCGAGGGCGATGTTGGCGGCGATCGTCGAGGGGTTCGCCTGGCTGATCAGGTTGAAGGTGACGATGCCGGAGACGGAGAGGATGATCGTCACCGCCATCGTCTCGCCCAGCGCCCGACCGAGGCCGAGCATGGCGCCGCTGATGATCGAAGACTTGCCGAAGGGCAGGACGGTCATGCGAATCATCTCCCAGCGCGTGGCGCCCAGCGCCAGGGCGCCTTCCTGCAGCTTGCGCGGCGTCTGCGAGAAGACCTCGCGGGCGACTGCGGAGACGATCGGCAGGATCATCACGGTCAGGACCAGGCCGGCGACCAACATCGTGCGCCCGGTGACCGAGGCCGGCCCCTCGAAGAAGGGGATGAAGCCGAGCTTCTGTTCAAGCCATTCCATCGGCCCGACCGCGGCGGGCCCGAGCACGAAGATGCCCCAGAGCCCGTAGACGATGCTGGGCACGGCGGCGAGCAGGTCGACCATGTAGCCGAGGGGGAGAAGCAGCCGGCGCGGGGCGATGTGACTGATGAAGAGCGCCACGGCAACGGCGAGGGGAACGGCGAGGACCACCGCGATCGTTGCCGCCAGCAGGGTGCCGAAGGCGAGGGGCGCGATGTAGTCGATCAGGCTCTTTCCTCCCGGCAGTTCGGAGGAGGCGGCGGTGACCGCGGGCGCTGCCTGGATCAGCAGGAAGGCCGCAACACCGCCGAGCAGGGCGAGAATCGTGACCGCGGCAGCAACGGCGAAGTTGGAGAAGATCCGGTCGCCCCATCGCCGCCGCCCTCCTGAGGCGGCGGCGAGGAGCTGACCTGCGTTGGTCGTGGTGTCGGCGTGCGCCTCCACCTACGGCCTAGGAACTGCCTTCGATTGCGTCGACAGCCGGCTGGATCTTCTTCGCCAGCGAGGCCGACAACGGTGCGGAACCGGCGTTTTCAGCGGCGATTTCCTGTCCTTCGCTGCTGATCACGTAGTTGAAGTAGCCCTTGACGAGCGCGGCTTCGTCAGCCGAGCCGTACTGGGTGCAGCCGATCAGGTAGGAGACCAGCACGATCGGGTACGTACCCTGCGAATCGGTCTTGCGATCGAGTTCGAAGGGGAACATGTACGGGGTCTTGGCCAGATCTTTGGCTTCGGGTGACTCCTCGAGGATCTTCGCTGCGGCCTCTGGAGTCGGTTCGACGTACTCGTTGCCGACCTTGATCGTGGCGACGCCGAGTTCTCCAGCCTGGCTGGCATCCGCGTAGCCGATCGCGCCGTCGCCGGCGGTGACGGCTTCCACCACACCGGACGTGCCCTGGGCAGCCTCGCCGCCCTTGACCGGCCAGTCGCCGCTGACTTCATAGGTCCAGACGCTGGGTACGACCTGCGAGAGATAGTCGGTGAAGTTCTCCGTCGTGCCCGACTCGTCGGCGCGGTTGACCGGAGTGATGCGGGTGTCCGGCAACTCGACGCCGGGATTGTCTTTGGCGATCGCCGGGTCGTTCCAGGTGGTGATTTCCTGGTTGAAGATCTTCGCCAGGGTCTCGGGGTCGAGCTGCAGCGATTCGACGCTTTCGAGGTTGTAGATGATCGCGATCGGCGAGACGTAGGCGGGGATCTCGATCAATTTGCCCGGACTGCAGCGGTCGATCGCCTTTTTCAGTTCCCCTTCTTCTTCTTCGAGGGCAGCGTCGCTGCCGGCGTAGGCAACACCGCCGGCGATGAACTGTTCGCGGCCCCCGCCTGAGCCAACGGCGTCATAGGAGACCGTTGCGCCGGAGTTCGCGTTCTCGAATTCGGCGATCCAGGCTTCCTGTGCGGCCTCCTGCGAGGTGGCGCCGGCGCCTGCGATCTGGCCGGAGAGATCGCCGGAGGAACTGCTGTCGCTATCGCTGCTGCTGCCACAGGCAGAAACGCCGATTGCGAGGACGGCCAGTGAGGCGAAAATGGCCAACCATCTTGAGGGACTCACACGAACTCCTTTTGTCGTTTTGGCACAAGAGTGGCTCTCAAAAGCCACCGCTCTCAGGCCACACTCTCAGCGGTCCTCCGACAGCTTGTTATCCGCCTGTATCGAGGATGTGAAAAAGATGTAAAAGCCGAAAGGGCGCCGCCGAGCACGTCAATCGTCCGGCGAGAAGCGGTAGCCGATGCCGCTGTGCGTATGGATCAGCTGCTGGCCGGGCAGCGCTTCGCTCAGCTTCGAGCGCAGGCGGCTGACGTAGACGTCGACGGAGCGATCGTCGTGGCGTGGCTGGCGCCCCCAGACCTCGGCGTAGAGTTCCTCGCGAGTGAGGATGCGCTGAGGATGCGCCGCCAGGGTGGTCAGCAGCTGCAACTCGCGCATGGTCAGGCTGAGCGGACGCCCGTCGACAAGGGCTGCGTGCTCCTCGGGCCGAATCTCCAGCATGGCGTCCGAGGATTGCCGCCGCGAGCGGCGGTCCGGTTACGCGGCCGTAAAGCTGCTGTGAACTACTTGTGAATCAGAAGCCTCAACGGCCTCGCTGGCCTCCCCGGCGCCAATCTCCGGACCGGCTCCCGTCGGCGGACTCGGGATCGAAGCGATAGCCAACCCCGAAGTGGGTGTGGATGTAGCTCCAGCCCGGCGAGCGCTTCTCCAGCTTCTGGCGCAGCTTGCGGATGAAGACGTCGACCGAGCGGTCGCCGTGGGCCATCGCGTAGCCCCAGACCCGCTGGTAGATCGCCTCGCGCTCGAGCACTTGGCCTTTGGCGTCGGCGAGCAGCTGCAGGAGCTCGAACTCGCGCCGGGTCAGGTCGAGGCTGCCGTCACCGACGAAGGCCTGGAACTGGTCGGCGCGGATCTCGAGCTCGCCGGCGACGAGCGGGCCGGCCTCGATGCCGGCGCGGCTGCGGCGACGTCGCCGTGAGACCGCCTCGATGCGGGCCATCACCTCCTCGGGATGACAGGGCTTGCCGATCCAGTCGTCGACCCCGAGCCGCAGCCCGCGGACCCGTTGGGCGACCGTGGAGCGACCGGTGCAGACGATCACGCCGAGGTCGGGCAGCATTCCGCAGACTCGCTCCAGATACCCCCAGGCTTCGTCGCCAAGCACGGAGAGGTCGAGCAGCAGCGCGTTCAGCTTCATCGCCACCAGCTCCTCAGGCGGTATCGCGCTGGTCAGGACCCGCTGCTGCCAGCCGGCCGCCTCGGTTCGCTTCGACAGCACGGTCACGAAACCGCTGTCGTCGTCGATGACCGCGAGCCTGATGGTTTGCTGTGGGTTCAAGTGGCAGACGCCATTGGTGGCGGAGAGGTACCCATACACGGCGACGGCAGGATTGTATGCGTCAACAACGGCGGCCGTGTCGTCAAAATCCCTGCGTTCACAGGATTTTCACAGCTCAAAGCACCGTATTTGCGGGAAAGTGCCCACTTAGGATTCTCTGGATGTTCACCGCAGGCTCGACTTGCGAGAGGAAACTCATCTCTCGCGAGACTCCTCTCTCGTCACCGCGAACGGCCCACTGCCCCGGGCCGTTCGCCATTTCTGGGCCAGCTAGCTGATCGCCCCGGTCGCCGCCAGCGCCAGCACCAGCACGCCCAGGGCGATCCGGTAGACGACGAAGATCTCCAGCGTGTGACTGCTGAGGTAGCGCAGCAGCCAGGCGATCGCCAGGTAGCCGGAGACGAAGGCGACAAGTGTGGCGATCGCCGTCGCCGCGACCGAGGGGCTGCCGTCTTCGCCGACCTTGCGCAGCTCGAAGAGGCCGCTCAGGACCACAGCCGGCACCGAGAGCAAGAACGAGTAGCGGGCCGCGGCGACCCGGTCGAAGTTGCGAAACAGGCCGGCTGAGATCGTCGCCCCCGAGCGCGAGACGCCGGGAATCAGGGCGAGCGCCTGGGCCATGCCGATGAACAGCCCGTCCCGACCGTTCATCTCGGCCAGGCCTCGCTGTCGGGCGCCGACCCGCTCGGCGAGCACCATGACGAAGGAGAAGAGGATGAGCGCCGAGCCGATCAGGTAGAGGCTGCGCGCACCCGACTCGATCTGGTCCTTGAAGATGAAGCCGAAGATCGCAATCGGAATCGTCCCCAAGACGATGAACCAGCCCAGCTTTGCGTCTTGGCTGCTCTGCTTGAACGGCACCCGCAATTCACGCAGCCAGGCCACCGCTATCCGCCAGAGGTCGGCGCGGAAGTAGATCAGCACCGCCGCCATCGTGCCGAGCTGGATCACGGCCGTGAACCCGGCGCCCGGATCGGACCAGCCGAGCAGCGCCGGCACGATCCGCAGGTGCCCGCTGGAAGAGATCGGCAGGAACTCGGTCAGTCCCTGCACAAGACCGAGAACGATGGCTTCAAAGGTGCTCATGGCGGCGCATCCTATGGAGCGCAAGGGACGGGCATCCCCTGCAGAAACCCGCATAGAAACCGCCCTCAGGGTCCTCGCCAGGGCGGGCTCCGATGTTTCCTCCGGGGATGCCCGTCCCTTGCGCTAGATTGCGGAGCCGTGAAGACTCCCTCTCGCTCAACCAAAGCTCTTGCAGCATTCGGCGCCGCGCTGCTCTCGATGCTGCTCGCGGCGCCGCTGGCGCTCGCCGAGAACGGAGTTGGCCTTGCCGGGCCGACGACCGACAAGACGGTCACCTTCTTCTGCTTCGGCGTGATCGCCTTCTTCGCGATCCTCGTGATCGTGCTCTCGATCGTCCAGGGCCAACTCGAGAAGCGCAAAGAACGCCGTAGGTATGACCTAGAGCGCTACGGCTCGTAGTCAGTCGAGACGGAAGCCGCTGAGCAGGCGCTTCTCGGTCTCGCCCTCGATCTTCGCGACGACTTCGACTTTGCCCTCCAGCGGCGTGCCGCGGATCTTCGTCGCCAGCAGGTCGTCGACCTGGAAGATGCCAGCGGAGTTGTTGAGCTCGATCTCGATCCGCACCGGCCGCTCCTCTCCCGCTTCGATCCGCACCTCGTCCACCGCGGCGGCCGAGATCGAGTGGATCCCCTCCTGCCCCGCTTCGATCGGCAGCCGGGTGCGCCCCTGCGCCATGTCCAACGCGTCGGCGACCCGCACCACCCCAGCCTCGAGCGTGTAGGGCTCCCCGCGCCGCCGATGCCCGATGATCGCGTGCAGGATCTCCGAGGTCACGATCGTCCGCTCTGGCTGCTTGTAGGAACCCTCAAGCAATCGTTCAAGAGCGCCGTTGGCAAGGAACAAGCTGTAGGCCTCATGGTCGGCCCTGTGGATCGACATGCCGACGTCATGCAGCAGTGCGCCGCCAGCGACAACCACCTCAGCGTCTTTCGGCGACATGCCGTGATCGGCGACAACCGCCGGCTCCACTCCCGCCTTGACCAACAGCCGCAGCAACCGCAGGGCGATGTTGAGAACGATCTGCATGTGAACCCACGAGTGGTCCGACATCCCCAGCCGCTCGGCATGCACCTGCGCCATGTACCACCAACCTCGAACCTGCTCGTCCCCGTTGACCGCCTCGAGGAACCCCTCCAGTTTGCGGTTCCCCCGCGTCGGCGCCCGAACCTTCGCCTCGGCAATCGCTTCTTTCGGAGGCTTGCGTTTCGGCCCCTTCGGATCCGGCGTGGGTACTGCCTCAGTCATCGACACGATCGTAGGGGAGCGACCGGGCACCACTCCCCGCTCAACTTTTTGGCCTCTAAGTAGGGCGGCTCTCGCCGAGGGGCCAGGTGCCAAAAAGTACAAGCCGCAGGGAGCGGCGCCCGGTCGCTCTCTCAGAGATCAGCCGCAGATAGGCCACGGGCTGGAGCCCGATGCGGCATAGAGCAAAGCCGCGCGGTAGTCCTGCTCCTGCTCGGGTGCTGCAGCGGGGTCGCCGGACCCGCCGACGGATGCCCAGGTGCTGAAGCTGAACTGGTACTTGCCGCGGTAGGTGCCATCCGAGGAGACGATCGCCGGATCGCCGCCGGACTCACAAGCAGCGATTGCGTCGAGAGTCGCCTGGGAGACCCCTCCGGGGAGAGTGGCGTAAAGCTCGCGGCGTTCGCGGCGGAACCGGGCGACGCGGGCCTCTTCGAGGTTCCTGACCGTGACCCGAATCGTCTTGTGGAATCTCGCGACCGGCTGCTGCAGGACGCCTATCTTGGCTGGCCTCGCGTCAGCCACTCCAATCCGTGGCGAGGATGCCTCGTCGCCAGCGGCCGCGAGAGCCACGGCGGGGAAGGCGATGCAGGCAATCAGGACAGGGACAAAGTATGTGCGTTTTGTGAGCAAGCGCGAGACCGTGGCGGTATTTGCGGCCTCAGAACGTGATCGCGCTCACACTGCTCACATAGTGAGTGACGATCGATACGTGCGCAGGCACGGACCGTGACATTTTTTCGTGTTAACGAAGGCGATCTTGCACGGGTAGCGGGCGAAAACGCCGCGCTCAGACTGCCTTGGCGCTGAGCATCGCCAGGCTCGGCAGGGTGCGGAAAGTCTTCTTCTCTGCCGGGCCGAAACCGGAGTCGGCGAGCCAGCTCGAGACCTGCTCGACGGTGTAGGTGTCGGCGCCCGAGGTGAGGTGGAAGAAGAGGCCGAGGATCGAGCCGGAGTCGGGCGGCTGGCCGTCGGGGCGGTCGTAGAGCTCGAGGATGCAGAGCGGGGCGCCGGGGCGCAGGACGGCGCCGATGCGGCTGAACAGCTCACGCGCCTGCTCGGGGCTCAGGTGGTGGACGATGTTGAAACAGAGGGCGCCGTCGTGGGGCCCGCCGAAGTCGGCCTCGAACATGTCGCCCTCGAGGTGGTGGACGCGGTCCTCCATGCCTGCGCCCGAGACGATCTCGCGGCCGATCCGAGCGCTGCCGGGAAGATCGACGACGGTCGACTTCAGCCCTGGATGCTGGCGGCAGAGCGCCATCGAGAACTCGCCATGGGCGCCGGCCACGTCGAGCAGCGAGTGGGCATTGCGGGCCAGCGGCACCGCCTTCGCCACCTCGCCGGAGCTGAGCCGGGCGATTTGGTACTGGCCGCGAATGTAGGAGCGCCAGTAGGGATCGTCGGCCGGCTTGTCGTGCAGCTCGACGTGGCGACCGTCGCGGACCAGGTCCTCGAGCCCCTGCCACCACTGCCAGTACTCAGCGGTGTCGGCTAGGAAGTCGCCAAGGTAGTGATCGGAGCTGGGGTCGAGCCAGCGGCGGGCGCGGTCGGTCATCTCGTAGCGCCCGTCCGGTCGCATCTCGACATGTCCCATCGAGGCGATGACGTCGAGGACCAGCTCGGTCCCCGTCGTCTGCAGGCCCAGATGCTCGGCGAGCTCAGCCGGCTCACGCGGCGCCTCGGCCAGCGCCGCCAGCATCCCCGTGCGCTGGGCGACCTGGAGCGAGCGGGCCACCGGCATCGCGAACATCGCCTCGCCGATCGGCGTCGGCAGCCGGTTGAGCATCAGCCCGATTCGCTCAGTCAGTCCGTCAGGCGCAGCCGTAATCCGCATCCAGATTCACCCTACCCGCCAAACTCGAACTGCATCAAATTTCCGTCCCAGCAGACCGGGAATTTGATGCAGTTCGGCCGGAGCGGGGATGATTGGGCCATCGCCGAGACGCCGACATCGCGCCTGCTGCTCGCCTGCCCCGACCAGCCGGGGTTGATCGCCGCGGTCAGCGGCTTCCTCGCCGACGCCGGCCTCAACATCGTCGACGCCGACCAGCACTCCAGCGACGAGGGCCGCTTCTTCATGCGAATGGTCTTCGACGCGGTCCCCAGCGACAAACGCGACGACGTCTACGGCCGCTTCGAGCGGGAGATCGCGACGCGATTCGAGATGGAGCATCGCTTCGACGAGTCCGATGAGCGCCGGCGGGTGGCGATCATGGTCTCGCGCGAAGACCACTGCCTCTCCGACCTGCTCTGGCGCTGGCGCAGCGGCGAGCTCGGCGCCGAGATCGTCGCGGTGATCTCCAACCACGCGGACCATCGCGATCAGGTCGCCTCGCTCGGCCTGCCCTTCCACCACGTGCCGGTCGAGCCCGGGGCGCGCGAGGAGGCGGAGGAGCAGACGCTGGAGTTGCTCGCCGGCATCGACCTGCTCGTCCTCGCCCGCTACATGCAGATCCTCTCGGCCGAGTTCCTGCGCCGGCTGGACGCCCCGGCGATCAACATCCACCACAGCTTCCTGCCCGCCTTCGTCGGCGCCGACCCCTACCGCCGCGCCCACGAGCGCGGCGTCAAGCTGATCGGCGCCACTGCCCACTACGTCACCGAGGAGCTCGATGCCGGCCCGATCATCGACCAGGACGTCACCCGGGTAAGCCACCGCGACGAGGTCGACGACCTGAAGCGGATCGGCCGCGATATCGAGCGCCTCGTCCTCTCCCGCGCCGTCAAGGCCCACCTCGACGACCGCGTCCTGCTCGACGGCGCCCGCACGATCGTCTTCTGAGAGAGGGCTGCCGCCCTGTCGCGCCGGGCCGCCGAGCGCTTGGGCGGGATTCTAAAAAAGAGATCTTTCATTAACATAATCTCTTGTTTATGGGACAGGGGATCTCGCCAACGCGTGCCGCGACACCCTCCTTCCCGCCCGGCCCCAGGACGCCCGCGCCGATCCAGGGCTTGCGGCTGCTACGCGACCCACTCTCTTTCGCCCTCGACATCCATCGCCGCTACGGCGACGTCTTCGCCGTCTCGGTCCCCGTCTTCGGCAGAGCCGTCTACCTGGCCAGTCCGGAGACGGTCAAAACCGTCTTCACCGGCTCGCCAGATCGATTCCACGGGGGCGAGATGATGGCCACGATCATGGAGCCGACGGTGGGAACAAACTCGGTGATCACTCTCGACGGCGCACCGCACCTGCGCCGGCGCAAGCTCCTCCTCGGCCCCTTTCACGGCGATAGCATTCGGCACTACGGCGAGCTGATGCGCGAGATCACCCTCGAGGAAATCGAGACCTGGCCACTCGGCGAGCCCTTCGCGCTGCTGCCGCATTTCCAGAGGATCACCCTCGGCGTGATCCTCAAGTCCGTCCTCGGCGTCCACGACCCCCAGCGCCTCGACCAAGCCGCGACCCTGATCGGCGCCTACCAGAAGCGTGCCCCACTGGTCAGCCTGATCGCGCCCCTGCGTCGCGACTTCGGGCCCTGGAGCCCTTGGGCGCGCTTCCTGCGCGTGCGTGACGCGCTTGACGAGTTCGTCTACGACCTGATCGAGACACGGCGCCAGCAGGCGAGCCCGGAGGGCCAGGACGACATCCTCTCGCTGCTCATGCAAGCTCGCCAAGACGACGGCACGGCGTTGAGCGACAAAGAGCTGCGCGACGAGCTGGCCGGCCTGATCGGCGCCGGCTACGAGACCACCGCGAACCTCCTCTCCTTCGCGATCGAGCGCCTGCTCCGCACACCTCGGGCCCTGACGCGGCTGCGTGAATCGATCGCGGCCGGCGAGGACGACTACCTGGACGCGACGGTGAAAGAGACCCTGCGAGCGCGGCCGGTCTCCCCCAACGTCGCGCGCAAGCTCACCACGCGCACCGAGATCGGCGGCTTCCAGCTGGAGGCCGGAACCGTCGTCTTCCCCGCGACCTCGGTCCTCCACTACCGCGAGGACCTCTTCCCCGAGCCCTATGAGTTCCGCCCCGAGCGCTTCCTCGACGGCAAGGCCGACAACTACGCCTGGATCCCCTTCGGCGGTGGCGTGCGGCGCTGCATCGGCGCGCCGTTTGCCGAATACGAGATGCGAACCGTCTTACGGACCGTCCTCGAACACGCGGATCTCCGCGCCGCCGATGCCAAGCCCGAGCGGGTGAAGTTCCGTACCGCCACTCTCACCCCGGCAAAGGGCGCCCGTGTCGTCATGGAGCGCCGCCTCGATGCGACGCCGCGGGCAAGCGCCCCCGCGGCTGCGCCTAGCCGCTGAGAGAGGCAAACTGGCTGACCAGCCAGTCGATCGTCTATGGTGCGTTCGATGGAGCAGGCAACGATTCCGCGCGCCCCCGCCGCCGCGACCGCGCGCACCGATCCGCCCCCCGGCTCGAGAGCGACGTCGCTGCTGCAGGCGCTGCGCTACGCGCGTGATCCACTCGGCTTCCTGATCCACCTGCAACGCCGCTACGGGGACATCTTCAGCGTTTCGTTTCCGTTCTTCGGTCGTCTCTACTACGTCGCCGACCCGGCACTGGTGAAAGCGATGTTCACCGGCTCGCCCGAGCAGTTCCATGCCGGCGAGGCCAACGCGACGGTGCTCGAGCCGGCGCTCGGGCCCAACTCGGTGCTCACCCTCGACGACGCCCCCCACATGCGGCAACGCAAGCTCCTCCTCCCTCCCTTCCACGGCGAGCGGGTCCGCGGCTATGGCGAGCTGATCCGCGAGACGACCGTCAAGCAAATGGGGACCTGGCCGGTGGGTGAGGCCTTCGCCTTGCGCCCGCATACGCAGCGGATCACCCTGGCGGTGATCATGCGCGCCGTCTTCGGGGTCCATGACGAGGAGCGCCTGGAGCGCTTCGAGGCGCTGATCGACGACTTCGGCAAGCGGGTCGGCCTGATCACCACCTTCCCCGCCCTGCGTCGCAATTTCGGCCCCGGCAGCCCCTGGCCACGCTTCCTGCGCTCGCGCGACAGGCTCGACGAGTTCATCTACGAGGAGATCGGCCTGCGTCGCAAGGAGGTCGAGGGTGGCGAGAAAGGGCACGACGACGTGCTCTCACTGCTGCTGCGGGCGCGCGATGACGACGGCGCCCCGATGAGCGACGAAGAGCTGCGCGACGAGCTCGTCACCGTGCTCGGCGCCGGCCACGAGACGACGGCGACCGGCCTGGCATGGGCTATGGAGCGGCTGCTGCGCAGCCCGCGCGTGCTGAGCAAGCTGCGCGACTCGATCGCTGCTGGCGAGGACGACTACCTCGACGCCACCGTCAAGGAGACGCTGCGGGCGCGGCCGGTGATCGTCGACGTCGCCCGCCGCCTCACCGCGCCGGCCCAGATCGGCGGCTACGAGCTACCAGCAGGCTCCTTCGTGATGGCGGCGATCGCCGCCCTGCACTATCGCGAGGACCTCTTCGCCGACCCGGAGGAGTTCCGCCCCGAGCGCTTCCTCGACGGCAAGGCCGACAACTACGCCTGGATCCCCTTCGGCGGTGGCGTGCGGCGCTGCATCGGCGCGGCCTTCGCCGAATACGAGATGCGGATCATCCTCAAGGAGATCGTCGAGCGGGCCGACCTCAGCGTCCCCGACTCCAGGCCCGAGCGAGTCAAGGTCCGCAACATCACCCTCGCCCCCGGCAAGGGCACCCGCGTCAGGCTGGATCGCCCGCTGCGCTGAGCCCCCGATTTTCGGCAAGCCACCGCG
Source organism: uncultured Solirubrobacterales bacterium (assembly GCA_963718775.1). Lineage (GTDB taxonomy): Bacteria > Actinomycetota > Thermoleophilia > Solirubrobacterales > 70-9 > VRUE01. The sequence continues at coordinate 813,419 of OY970377.1, forward strand.
CCGAAAGGATCACAAACACCTTAGTTCTTTTTCCGCCGATCCAATGTACGATCGCCACCCATGGAGCAGGCGACGATCCGGCAGGCTCCCTCCGCTGCCGCTTTTCCACTCCCGCCGGGACCGAGGCTGCCGGCGCCTGTGCAGGGAATTCGCTTCCTGCGCGACCCGCTCGACTTCTACGTCCGGCTCCATCGCCGCTACGGGGATCTCTTCACGGTCTCGATGCCGGTCATCGGGCGCGTCGTCTACGTGGCCGACCCGAAGCTGGTCAAATCGGTCTTCACCAGCTCGCCCCACGAAATCCACGCTGGCGAGCCCAACGCGAAGCTGCTCGAGCCGTCGTTCGGCCCCAACTCGCTGCTGACGCTGGACGAGGCCCCGCACATGCGTCAGCGCAAGCTGCTGCTGCCACCCTTCCACGGCGAGCAGATCCAGCGTTACGGCGAGCTGATGAGGGAGATCACGACGAAGGAGATGGAGAGCTGGCCGATCGGCAAGCCCTTCCAGCTGCGCGCTCACACCCAGCGGATCGCCCTGGCCGTGATCCTCCAATGCGTCTTCGGCATCCACGACCCCGCGCGCCTCAGAGGGCGACGCAGCTGATCGGCCAGTTCGTCCGGCCGGCCAACGTGATCACCTTGCTGCCGGCGCTGCGTCGCAACCTTGGACCGCTCAGTCCCTGGGCCTGGTTCTTGCGGGTGAAAAAGGCGCTGGACGATTTCCTCTTCGAGGAGATTGCGATCCACCGCCGCGATGGGCGGGATGCAGAGCAGGGCAGCGTGCTCGGTCTGCTGCTGAGTGCCCGCGACGACGCCGGCAAGCAGATGACCGATATGGAGCTGCGCGACGAGCTGGTCACGATCGTCGGCGCCGGCAACGAGACGACGGCAACGGCGCTTGCCTGGGCGATGGAGCGGTTGCTGCGCACGCCGCGCGTGCTGGCGAAGCTGCGCGAGTCGATCGCCGCCGGCGAGGAGGACTATCTCGCCGCGACGGTCAAAGAGACCCTGCGCGTGCGGCCCGTGGTCTCTGAGGTGATGCGCAAGCTGACCGGGCCGGCCGAGCTTGGCGGCTATGAGTTGCCGGCCGGGACCGCCCTGCGCCCTGCGGTCGCTGCCCTGCACTACCGCGAGGATCTCTTCCCCGAGCCCTACGAGTTCCGCCCCGAGCGCTTCCTCGAAGGCAAGGCCGACAACTACGCCTGGATCCCCTTCGGTGGCGGCGTGCGGCGCTGCATCGGCGCGGCCTTCGCCGAATACGAGATGCGAAGCGTCTTGCGCATCTTCATCGAACGCGCCGACCTCAGCGCCCCCGATCTCGAGGCCGAACGAGTGAAGTTCAAAAACGCCACGCTGACCCCCGCCAAGGGCACCGTGGTCAGCCTGGATCGCCCGCTGCGCTGACCGCGCTCTCGGCGTCCTCCCAGCGCTCGTAGAGCTCGGCGAGCTTGCCTTTGGCCGCCTCGTGGCGCGCCGTCGCCCGCTCAGACTTCTCCGCGGTCGACCAGGCGGCCGGGTCGGCGAGCTCCTCCTCGACCTCCCGCAGCTCGGCCTCGGCAGCCTCGATCTTCTCGGCGAGGCGGCTCGCCTTGCGGGCAGCGCTTTTCGCCGCCGAGCCGGGACTGCGTCGCTTGCCGGTTTTGGTTTTGCGTTCGCGCTTTGCCGCGGCGGCCGAGGCCGAGGCCGCTTCGGCGCGTTCGTCGCGCTGGCGCTGGTAGGCCGCCCAGCCGCTCGGGTGGCTCTCCAGCTCACCGTCCTCGCAGACCAGGGTGCGGCTGCCGACCGCCTCGAGCAGGGCGCGGTCGTGCGAGACGAGGATCACCGCGCCTTCGAAAGCGGAGAGCGCGTCCTCGAGCGCCTCGCGGCTCTCGATGTCGAGGTGGTTGGTGGGCTCGTCGAGGATCAGCACATTGGCGCCGGAGGCGACCAGAATCGCCAGCGAGAGCCGCCGCTGCTCGCCGCCGGAGATGTCGTCGAGCGACTTCTGCGCATCGGCGCCGGAGAAGAGGAAGCCGCCGAGCAGGTCGCGCGCCTTCTGGCCGCTGAGGCCGGTCTCGCGCTGGGCGGCGTCGAGCACCGTTCCCTCCCCCGCCGCCGTCTCGGCGTGCTGGGAGAGATAGCCGACCTTGACGTTGTGGCCGGTCCGGACCGACCCCGAGGCGGGCTCGCGCTTGCCGGCCAGGGTCTCGATCAGCGTCGTCTTGCCGGCGCCGTTGGGGCCGACCAGGACGACGTGCTCGCCGCGTTCGACTTCCAGGTTGGCGCCGGAGAGCAGCGTGCGGCCGGGGACCTCGAGCGTCCCGTTGACGAGTTTGAGCACGATGCGGCCGGGCCGCTCCGGGGTGACGAAGGAGAAGCGCAGATTGCGGCGGTCGCGCGCTTCGGCCTTGGCGCCGTCGCGCTTGATCTTGTCGATCTGCTTCAGCCGCGACTGCGCCTGGCGCGCCTTGGTCGCCTTGTAGCGGAAGCGCTCGACGAAGCGCTCCATGCGCTCGATCTCGGCCTGCTGGCGCTCGATCGCCTTGCCGAGGGCGATCTCTCGGGCGGCCTGCTCCTTGCGCCAGGCGTGCCAGGGGCCGGCGAAGAAGCGGCCGCGTTTCGCCTCCAGCTCCAGCACCGAGGTGCCGACCGCCTCGAGGAACCAGCGATCGTGGGCGACGAGCACGACCGCGGCGTCGAGGTCGACGAGGTAGCGCTCCAGCCACTCCAGCGAGGGAATGTCGAGATGGTTGGTCGGCTCGTCGAGCAGCAGCAGGTCGGGGCGGCTGGCAAGCGCCCGGGCGAGCGAGGCGCGGGTCAGCTCACCCCCGGAGAAGGTCGAGAGCTGGCGGCCGGCCGCGTCGTCGCCGAAGCCGAGGCCGCCGAGCACGCTGAGGACGTCGTCGCGCCAGCGGTAGCCGCCGCCCGCTTCGAGGCGCTGCTGCGCCGCGGCGTAGGCGCGCATCGTCTCGTCGTCGGGGACGCCCTTGCCCATCGCCGCCTCGAGCCGGGCCAGCTCGGCCTCGGTCTCCTGCATGTCGGCGCGGCCGGAGAAGACGTAGTCGCTGAGGGAGATCGCCGCGTCGCGCGGCGGGCGCTGGTCGTGCAGCGCCACCCGCGCCCCTTTCTGCAGGGTGAGGCTGCCCGAGTCGGGAGGTCGCTCCCCGGCCAGCACGCGCAGCAGGGTCGACTTGCCGACGCCGTTGCGCCCGGACAGGGTCATCCGCTCGCGCGGCTCGAGCTTGAAGGAGACGTCGGCAAAGAGCAGCTTGCCGCCGGCGTAGAGGTCGATGGTTGTCGCAGTGGCGATCGCCATGGGCGACCCATGACACTACGCGGCCCGCGCCCAGCGAGCGTAACCTCCCCAGCGTGGAACGGGAGACGCTGCGGGCGATCCAGGCTCCGTTGAAGGAGCGCTACCAAGAGGATCCCGCTGCCGCGGTAGTCACTCTCACCGCCAGCGGCGCCCTCGGCGAAGGCGTCTCCTGCTCCGTGCAGAGCGGCCGCGCGATCGCCGAGGCGGGGCTGCATCCGGCCTCTGGCGGCGACGGTACACAGCTCTGCTCCGGCGACATGCTGCTCGAGGCGCTGGTCGCCTGCGCCGGCGTAACCCTGCGCGCGGTCGCCACCTCACTCGGGATCGAGGTCGCCGAGGGCACAGTGCGCGCCGAGGGCGATCTCGATTTCCGCGGCACGCTGGCCGTCGATCGCGAGGCCCCGGTCGGCTTCGCGGCGATCCGCCTCTCCTTCGCGCTTGACACCGACGCCGAGCCGGATCAGCTCGAGACGCTGCTGAAGCTGACCGAGCGCTACTGCGTCGTCTTCCAGACGCTCGCCAGCTCGCCCCAGCTGACCACTACCTTCGAGACCGCCTAGCGACGATGGCGGGACCGCTGCAGCATCTGGGCCAGTTGGCCAAGGCACGCCTGACACGGCAAAAGTCTGCACAAGAGGACGGCCAGGTGCTCGGCGAGCTGGAGGCAAGGCAGCTGGAGCTCCCGGCCGGACTGGAGGTCGAATGGCTCGGCGTCTCCGGCTACCGGATCAGCTTTCAGGGACAGACGCTGTTCATCGATCCCTATCTCTCACGGGTCCCCTTCGCCGACCTCCTGCGACGCCGGCCGACGCTGCCCGATCCGGCGGCGCTGGATCGCTTCGTCCACGCGCCCGGCGAGGTGGCCGGCGTGCTCGTCGGCCACACCCACTTCGACCACGCCGTCGACGCCCCGGCGATCGCGAGGCGCTTCGGCTGCAAGGCCTACGGCTCCGACTCGCTGCTGACGCTGATGGGTCTGCACGGGCTCGCCGAGCAGACCGTCGAGGTCGAGCCCTACCGCACCTACGAGCTCGGCCCCTTCGAGGTCAGCTTCACGCCGAGCGTCCACTCGAAGCTGCTGCTCGGGCTCGCCGTGCCCTACGACGGCGACCTCACCTGCGAGCACCTCGATGCGCTCACCCCCGGCGCCTACCGCTGCGGCCAGGTCTGGGGCATCTCGATCGAGGTGGCCGGCATCCACTTCTACCATCAGGGCAGCGCCAACCTGATCGACGACGCGGTCCGCGAGAACGGCGTCGACGTCTTCCTCGCCGGCGTCGCCGGCCGCAACTTCACCGACGACTACTGGCGGCGGATCCTCCCCCGCCTCGACCCCAAGGTCGTCGTCCCCACCCACTACGACAACTTCTTCCGCCCGCTCGGCCAGCGGCTGGAGTTCGTCTCCAACGTCCAGCTCTCGAACCTCCCCGACGAGATCGGCTCGGTCAGCGCCGACGCCCAGATCGCCGCCCTCCCCCGCGCCGACCTCTAGGCGTAATCGGCGAAACCGTCTCAGCCCGCGTATATGGCGGGTTGAGACGGTTTCGCGAACTTCTTGACTAGGCGAAGTGCTTGCTGGCGATCTGGTCGATCGTGCCCTTGGTGCGCATCGTCCAGGGGCCGAGGATCGACTCGAGCGACTTCAGGTCGAGGTCGGTTTCCGAGATGCCGCCGCTGGGCAACCAGTAGAGCTCGCGGCCATTGAGGGCCAGAAGATCGTCGTCGGACGCCAGGGCCAGCGCCTCTTTGAGCGCCGGGGCCTTCGGCGCCACGGAGAGGAAGGCGATCTGTGGCTTTCCCTTCGAAGCGACCAGCCGCTCAGCTTTGAACGGCTCTCTGGCGGCAACCTTTCGCAGCTCGGCGGCGCTGCGCAGGAAAACCGGCACCGCGTAGCCGAGCTCCTCGGCAAGGGTCGCTTCGATCTTTGTCGTCAGCTCATCGGCGTCGCCTTTGCCGACACCGAAGACCACATTGCCGCTGGCCCGGAAGGTCGCAACGCCATCGAAGCCCAATGCCTCGAAGGGAAGCCGCAGCTCGTCGTTCTTGATCCGCCGGCCGCCGAGGTTCATGCCGCGCAGGAAGGCCACGTAGCGCTCCATTCCCCAACCATACGAAGCCCGCCGTGGTCGGGCTGCGGGGATGGCCAGATGGACGCCGGCTACAGCCAGCTGGTTGCCGAAGCGGGCAGCATCGTCGAGCCTTCTACCCCGTCTTCCCGCCCGACCGCAACGCCGCCGAGGTGCTGGCCTGGCTGCGTCACGGTCGAGTTGATGGAGGCGGCCGGAATTGAACCGGCGTCCGAGGTCGTAGCGCGATGGTGTCTACAGGTATAGCCGACGCTTGATTCTCGTCTCCCGGGGTCCGCGCCGGCGGGCACTACGGGAGATAAAGCCCTCTGAAATTTCCCCTGGCAGACGGGGCGATCCGCCCGGGTAAGCCCGCGTTCTGAAGCCAGCTACCCCCTCCGCGGGCGGGAGGGGACCGACTCTCATCACCTAGGTTCTAGCTAGGCAGCGAGGGCGAACTCATGGTCCGCACGTATTGGTTTTTGCCGGGGTTTAACGAGGCCTCCGGCAACCTCGACCTGCAACCGTTCGCACGGACCGACCACGTCGAAGCCTGTCGCCCCCGTGCTATCTGCACATCGATTGTACGGAGTCGGGTAGGAATACCTGCGTGAGCGAAAGGCAATTCGACGCGATCGTGCTCGGCGCCGGGGCGCCGGGCGAGGTCTGCGCCGGGCGCCTGGCCGACGGCGGGCTGTCGGTGGCGATCGTCGAGCAGCACCTGGTCGGCGGCGAGTGCTCCTACTACGCCTGCATGCCCTCGAAGGCGCTGCTGCGACCCGCCGACCTGCTCGCCGAGGCGCAGCGGGTACCGGGGGTAGCCGAGGCCGTCAGCGGGAAGCTCGACCCGCAGGCCATCCTCGCCCGCCGCAACGAGGTGATCCACGACCTCGACGATTCCGGCCAGCTTCCCTGGCTCGAGGAACGCGGCATCGAGCTGTTCCGCGGCACGGGCGAGCTCGACGGCGAGCGCCGCGTGCGCGTCGGCGACGAGATCCTCACCGCGGGCCAGGTGGTCGTCGTCGCAACAGGGAGCGGCGCCGCGATGCCGCCGATCGACGGACTCGACTCGGTGCGCGCCTGGAACAACCGCGAGGGGACCACGGCGAAGCAGGTGCCCGAGAGCATGATCGTGCTCGGTGGCGGCCCGGTCGGCTCGGAGCTGGCCCAAGCCTGGTCGAGTCTGGGCGCGCAGGTCACCCTGGTCGAGGGCGAAGAGCGACTGCTCTCGCGCGAGGAGCCCTTTGCTGGCGAAGAGGTCGCTGCGGCCCTGCGCGAGAACCACGGAGTCGACGTGCGTACCGGCGCCCTCGCCCAGCGGGTCAGCCAGGACAGCGCCGGCATCTCAGTCGAGCTCAACGACGGCACGACTGTCGAGGCCGCCGAGCTTCTCGTCGCCGTCGGCCGCAAGCCCCGCACCGAGAGCATCGGCCTGGACTCGCTCGGCATCGAGCCCGGCAAGGGCGGCTTCCTCGAGACCGACAACCAGATGAGAGTCGGCGGCCACGACTGGCTCTACGCCGTCGGCGACGTCAACGGCCGCGCCCTCTTCACCCACATGGGTAAGTACCAAGCCTGGGTCGCCGCCGAAAACGCCCTCGGCCACGAGGTCGAGGCGATCTCAGAAGACATAGGCACCCCCCGCGTCACCTTCACCGACCCCCAAGTCGCCGCAGCCGGCAAAACCCTCACCCAAGCCCAAGAAGCCGGTCTCGATGCCCGAGCGGTCGACGTCGCAACCGACGGCACCGCCGGCGCCAGCTTCCAAGGCAAGGAAACCGGCGGCACCTCAAGGATCGTCGTCGACGAGAAAAGCAAAAGAATCGTCGGCGCAACCTTCACCGGCTTCGAGACCGCCGACTTCCTCCAAGCAGCAACAATCGCCATCGTCGGCGAAGTACCTCTAAGCAAACTCCGGCACGCCGTGGCCGCGTACCCGAGTAGAAGCGAGATTTGGCTCAAGCTCCTCGAGGCATACGGCCTGTGAGGAACAGTCTCAGCAGGGATTCCGCTTAACTTTTTCGAGGATCGTTAGATGGCTGTCGCCCGAGCGGAGACCGCGAAAAAGTACAAGACGCTCCACCCCTACTGAGACTGTTCCTCAGACGCGCGAACGACTCTTCAGGTCTGCAAGAACGTCCTCAGGGAAACCGGGTACTTCGTCAAGCTCATCTACTGAGCCGAAGCGGCCGAGTCGCTCACGGTGAGCGAGCAGGCGGGTCGCCTGGGTGACTGAGAAGTTCTCGGCGCGTAGTTGCTCGAAGGTCACCGAGTTGAGGTCGATCGTGCCTCCGGGTGCGGCGGCCGCGGGGGGCGCTGGCGGAACCGGTGGCTCTGGTGTCGGCGGAGGAGGAGTTGACGGCGTCGGCGTTGGAGGCGGTGTGGGCGCAGGTGGCTCTGGGGCCGGCGGCAATGGCGTCGGTGCTGGCGGTGGGGTTGGAGTCGGCGGCGCCGGGGGTGGTGGAGCCGGAGCGGGCGGCGTCGGCTGGGGCGCTGGCTGGCCCTGCACCGACTGGATCACCGCCCGCTCGGCCTCGGCAGCGCGCTGCTCTGCTTCGCGGGCGCGCTGCTCCGCCTGCGCGACGCTGTCGCGGATCTCCTCGAGCCGCCGCTCGCGCTCCTCCTCTTCAGACTTCAGCTTGGCCAGGCGCTCCGCTTCGGCGGCACGGCGTTCGGCCTCCTTGGTGCGCTCTTCGATCTGGCGCAGGCGATCTTGTGCCTCGGCCATCGCCCGCTCCTGCGCTTCGCGCTCCTGGTGGAGATGCTGTTCGGCAGTCTGGAACTCCGGCGCCGACTGAGCCGCTCCGGGCGCCAATGGCGTAACCGGGGGTGGCACGGCGGCCATGCTCGGCGTCACCTGCCCGCCTTGAGCTTGGGCCGTCCGCTGCTCGGCCTCGTGCTGCAGCCGTTCGGCGTCGGCAATGCGGCGGTCGGCCTCGGCGCGGATGCGCTCCTCCTCGTGCTGGATCTCCTCGACCTTGGCGCGAACCCGCTGCTCGGCAGCCGCGGGGTCGTCATAGCCCGGAGGGGCTCCCACCGGCGGCGTGGCCAGCGGTTGCGTCGGCACCGCCTGCGATGGGACAGGGGGAGCTGGAACCGCTGGCGGCGGTGGAACCGCGGGTATCGCCGGTGGCTGCGGCGGCAATGCCGTCTGCCCGGGGAGGACCGACGGCGGTAGCGGCACAGCTGGCGCCTGACCGCCCATCTGCAGCTGTTCGCGCTCCTGCGCGGCGCGCGCCTCGGCAAGCTGGCGCTCTGCCTTGGCGGCTTCCTTGCGGGCCTTCCGCCCCGTCGGAGCCGCAGTGCCTGCGGCTGGCTTGTGGCGGCCCTCGGCCCGCTTCGCCAAGCGCTCCTCCTTGCGGCGCTTTGCCTCTTCCTGGCGACGTTTGCGGTGCTCTACCCGGGCGGCCCGCTGCTGCTCACGAGCCTGCTTGCGCTTGTCCTTGGCATTGAGCGGCGCACCGCTCGCCGCTGCCGACGGGGGTGGCGCCGACGCTGTCGGGGGGGCGCCGGGCGGCGGCGGGGTGACCGGAAGCTCAGCCGTCTGGCTAGCTGCCGCAGCCGCACTCGCGGCTGCGATCGGCGGTTTCGGCGGCGCCGGCGGTGAGTCTGCCGAAGGCTTGTCGGCCTTCTTCTCGGCCTTTTCCTTGTTGCGGCGCTGGGTGACGCTGACGACCAGAAGGAGCAGCAGGATCGCCGCGACCAGGCCGGCTACGAAGTACTCGATGTTGTCGCCGACAAAGTTGCCGGCCTTGTTCGGAAACGATTCCGCTTGGGCGTTGGCAGGACCGATCAGGGCCACGAGGAGCGCCAGCACCGGCAGGACCAGGGCAGAGCGGGAGCGCATAGGACTCGAAGCTACCTCATCCTGCCCTTGAATTCGCGCTCGACTTCGCGGCGCACGTCGCGGTCCGCAATCTGACGGCGGCGATCGCGCCCCTCCTTGCCTCGCGCCAACGCCAACTCGACCTTCGCGCGCGACCCCTTGAAGTAGATCCGCAGCGGGATCAGGGTCAGCCCTTTCTCTGCCGTCTTGCCGATCAGCCGTTCGATCTCGGCCTTGTGGAGGAGCAGTTTGCGGGGCCGCTCCGGCTCGTGGTTCTCGCGGCTGGCCGGCTCATAGGGCGGGATATGCAAGTTGCGGAGCCAAACCTCGCCCTTTTCGACGACCGCGTAGGCGTCGGTCATCTGCGCCTTGCCATTGCGCAGCGACTTCACCTCGGAGCCCAGTAGGACGATCCCCGCCTCCGTTTTCTCGATCGGTTCGAATTTGTGACGGGCACGCCGGTTGGTGGCGACGTCGCCGGAGGCAGGCTCACGTTTCTTCTTCGCCTTCTTACTCACCGGCCAGCTCCAGGTCGACCCGCCCTCGCGGCGCTTCGACTCCCGTAACGCGGACGGATATCGGATCTCCCAGCCGCAGCGTCGTCTTCGACTCGCGCCCGACCAGCGCCGTCTCGGTCTCGTTCAGCTCAAAACGCTCGTCGCCGATCGTGCGAGCCGGGACGAATCCCTCGTATACGTCGCCCAGCTCACCACCGAAACCCGCGAAGGCGCCCGCCCGGATCGTGCCAGAGACCTCCCCCTCGAACTCGGCCTCAGCGCCGCGTTGCGCCAGCTCGCGCTCGAGCAGGTAGGCGGCGCATATGTCGTCGCCGTCGCGCTCGATCCGCGCCGACTCGCGCTCCTGCTCGCTGCAGTGCCAGGCCACCTCCCGCGCCTCCGCGGCGCGCGGCGCCTCCTCCCCCTCGCCCAGCGTCGCCAACAGCGCCCGGTGGACGAGCAGGTCGGGATAGCGACGAATCGGCGAGGTGAAGTGACAGTAGGCGGGGCTGCCCAAGCCGGCGTGGCCGCTGTTGCGGTCGCTGTAGGAAGCCTGCATCAGGGAACGGAGCACGAGCGATGTATACGCCTCGCGGCCGTGCCCGCGCCGCGCCGCCTCCTCGATCACCAGCCGGCTCGCCTGCGCTGCCACCTCGCCGGCCTGGCTCGGCGCCAAACCCTGGCGCAGCGGCGGCGTCGCTATGCCGAGCGCCTGCAGCTGCTCGACCATGCGCTCGATCCGCGCGGCATCGGGCTGGGCGTGGACGCGGTAGACGGTCGGCACGCGCTTGCGCTCGAGCAACTGCGCGACCTGTTCGTTGGTGAGGATCATCAGCCGCTCGATCAGCCGGTGCGACTCAGTCTGTGCGACCGAGCGGGCGCCGACCACGTTGCCGGCGGCGTCGAAGCGGAACTCGGGCTCGGATGACTCGACATCGAGGCTGCTCGCGCCGCGCTGATCGCCGAGCAGGCCGGCAGCCTCGCGGGCGACCGCCAGCGGCTCGGCAACGCCATCCGGGGCGCTGCCACGGCCGGCGAAGATGACGTCGAGCCGGTCGTAGTCGAGACGGGCACGCGAGCGGATCCGGCTGCGGTAGAAGCTCGCCGCCCGCGGCTTCCCGCTCGGGCTCAGCTCGATCTCGGCGGTTACCGCCAGCCGCTCGACGTCGGGCGCGAGGCTGCAGGCCTCCTCGCTCAGTGCCCGCGGCAGCATCGGCTCGACCGCGCCGGGGACGTAGGTGCTGTTGGCACGCCGGCGTGCCTCGAGGTCGAGTGGCGATCCCGGCCGCACGTGGGCGGCGACGTCGGCGATGTGAATCCAGAGGCGAATGCCGTCCTCCTCGCGACGCGCCGAGACCGCGTCGTCGAAGTCGCGTGCCGTCGCCGGGTCGACGGTGAAGGTGGCCAGCTCGGTGAGGTCGCGACGTCGCCCGGAGCGACTCTCGGCAGCGTCACCCGCTCGCCCCGCTTCGACCTCGAGCGAGGCGGCAAAGCCACGCCGGCCCAGTCGCTCGGCGAGCAGCATGTCGACCGCCGCCCGGGCGCTCTTCGGCTTGGCCGGCGGCCGGCCCCGTCCACGGCCCCGCTGGCGCTCCCGGTAGTAGCGCCAGTCCCGCTTGCTCACGACAGCCCCTTCCGGTGCGCTTTATGTACGTATAGGGAGCACAAGGCGCACCGGAAGCTCATTGCTGCGCGGCCAGCTCCTGCAAGGCCCGTTCGAGAGCCTCATCGGACGCGGTGCCCGGATCGTCGCGCGTCTGCACGTCGGGATGGATGCCGTGGCTCTTGGCGAGATTGACCCCATCCGGCGTGAAGTACTCGCCGATCGTCAGCTTCAGGGCGCCGCCGTTGGAGAGGCCGATCTCCTGCTGGAAGACGCCCTTGCCGTAGGAGCGGGTGCCGACAATCTCGGCATCGGCGTCATCGGCCAGCGCCGCGGTGAGGATCTCCGCCGCCGAGGCGGTGTTGCGGTCGATCAGGACGACCATCGGCACGGCCGGCAGGTTGTCTCCAACGGTCTTGTAGAGGGTGTGCCCCTGGGTGCGCGAATCGGTGCTGACGACGACCTCGTCCTTGGGCAGGAAGATGCTGGCGGTCAGCACCGCCTCCTCGAGCAGGCCGCCGCCGTTGGCGCGCAGGTCGAGCACGATCCCCTCCACACCCTGGCGCTGCAGCTTCTCCACCGCCTGGCGCAGCAGCGCGTGGGCGCCTTCGCTGAAGGTGACCAAGCGGACGTAGCCGAGCTTGTGGCCGCCGACGGTTTTGACTTTGCTGCTGACGACGGGCAGCGAGATCTGCTCGCGGGTGAGGCGCAGTTGCCGCACCTTGCCGCTCTTCTCATCCTGAATCCCGATCGTCACCTCGGTTCCTTCCGGGCCTTTGATCTTTTCGGTCGTCACTTGGCTGTTCTGTCCCGCGATCGAGTCGCCGTCGACCGAGACGATCTGGTCGCCGGCCACCAGGCCCGCCTCCTGCGCGGGCGAGCCAGGGAAGACGCGATCGACCCGCAGGCCTTGCTTGACCTGCGAGACCGACAACCCGACCCCCGAGAAGTGACCCGAGATCGCTTCGTTGAAATGGGCAAGCGCTTGCGGGGAGAAGTAGTCGGAGAAGCGGTCCTTGTGGCGCCGTCGCAGCTCTCTGACCATGCCCTGCAGGGAGGAGTTGGTCAGCTCCTGCGAGCCGACCGAGCGGTAGTAGTTGTCCTCGATCAGTTCCGTCGCTTCGACGGTCAGGCCAGCCGAGTCGTCGACGAGCTTGTCGCGGACGAATTCGGGCAGCTTGGCGGGATGGCCGCCGAGCCAGATCCCCACACAGAGGAAGACGACGATCGAGACCCCTAGGGCCAGCGTCCCCCAGCCCCTCACCGAGCGCTCAGACCTTCAGGAAGCGCCGCAGGGTGATGCCCGAGCCGACAGCGGAGACCAGCACCGAAGCGGCGAAGAGAATCGCCACCAGAGCGGGGAAGGAGATGTTGTCCTGGGCCGCCAAGAAGGAGAAGGTGTCGCTCAGTGGGTCGACGATCGTGATCTTGCCCAGCCACAGGATCAGTATTGCGATCAGGCCACCCGCGAAGCCGACGACCACGCCCTCGATCATGAACGGCCAGCGGATGAACCAGCGGGTCGCGCCGACCAGTCGCATCACCTCGACCTCACGGCGCCGGGTGTAGATCGAGAGGCGAATCGTGTTGCCGACCAGCATCAGCGAGGCGACGATCAGCAGGGCGGTGATCACGGTCAGGACGATCTTCAGCGCGCTGGTCACCTGCTCGATCTGCTGGGACTCCTGCTGACGATCGAAGACGTCCTGGATGATCGGCGAGATCGGCTTTGGCTTGCCGTCGGGGCCCGGCGGCGTCACCGCCGCGCGCACCGTGTCGAGGTTGCTGGCGTCGTCGGCCTTGATCTGGAAATTGGCCGGCAGCGGGTTGTCGTGCAGCTGGGTGAGCAGGTCTTCGCTCTTGCTCTTGCCAAGATCGTCTTCGAGTTCTTTCAGCGCCTCCGCCTTGGTGACGAGGCTGACCGAGGCGACGTGCGGGATCGCTTCGAGCTTGCGCTGCAGGGCGGCGGTTTCGGCTTTGGTCGCATCGTCATAGAGCGCCGTGCGGAACTCGAGGCTCTCGCGGATCTGCTCGCTCTGGGCCTGCGTCGTCTGGAAGATCGGGATCAGCACGCCGAGCAGGATCACGGTGACGACCGTGGTGACGATCGCCGCCATGCTCGGCGCCGCGTTGCGGCGCAGCGCCCGGAAGGCCTCCTGGATGAAGAAGAAGAGTCGTGACATCTAGAAGAGCGCGTCGTGTCCGTTGGTCTGGCCCTCGGGGGCGACGCCCATCTCGGCGCGCACCCGCACGCCGAACTCGGTCGTCGACTCCTCGGTGTAGCCGCCGCTGACCTCGTCGCGGACGACACGGCCCTCGTAGAGCTCGATCACGCGGCGCTGCATGTTGTCGACCATCTCGCGATCGTGGGTGACGACGACGACGGTCGTGCCGGTCTTGTTGATCCGGTAGAGCAGCTGCATCACGCCGATCGAGGTGACCGGGTCGAGGTTGCCGCTGGGCTCGTCGGCGAGCAGCAGCGGCGGGTGGTTGACGAAGGCGCGGGCAATCGAGACGCGCTGCTGCTCGCCACCGGAGAGCTGGTCGGGGTAGCTGTTCAGCTTGGTCGAGAGGCCGACAAGGCGTAGCGTCTCGGGCACCTGGGCGCGGATCTCGGCGCGGCTGGCGCCGATCACCTGCAGCGCGTAGGCGACGTTGTCGTAGACGGTGCGGTCGGGCAGCAGCTTGAAGTCCTGGAAGACGGTGCCGATGTTGCGCCGCAGCTGGGGGATTTTCTTCTCCGGCAGGGCGCCGATGTCGCGGCCGGCGATGCGGACAGCGCCTTCCGTAGCCGCCTCGTCACGGATCAGCGTCTTGATCAGAGTCGACTTGCCGCAACCCGTCGGGCCGACGAGAAAGGCGAACTCGCCGCGATCGATCGCCAGGGAAACGCGATCGAGCGCCATGTGGCCACCCGGGTAGACCTTGGTGACGTCGCGCAGCTCGATGATCGGCTTGCCGCCGGCGCGCCGCCGCTGCGGCTCCTCACCGCCCTGCTTTCGCTTTCGAGCTCTGGCCATTGCCGCGATCCTTCTGCGGATACAGGGTGACTCCTGCGCGACCTCGGCCACGCAATTCCCCGCCCACCTGAAGTAAGCGAAAGTTTAGCGAATTGTTAGCGAGCGCTAGTAATACGCTCGACAGCGGCGACCACGTGGTCGGCGTCGATGCCCGCGGCGGCGAGCAGCGCCTCCGGGGGGCCGCTGCTGGGCCGCTCGGTTACGGCGAGGCGGGCCAGCTTGGCGCTGACACCGGCGTCAGCGAGGGTTGTGGCGACGATCTCGCCGATGCCGCCCTCGGCCCAGTGATCCTCGACCGTCACGACCGCCCCGGTCTCGGTCGCCGCGGCGACGAGCGTCTCGGCGTCGACCGGCTTGACCGAGTAGAGGTCGATGACGCGGGCGGCGATGCCCTTGCCGGCGAGCTCGTCGGCGGCTGTGAGGCATTCGCGCAGGGTGATGCCGGCGCCGATCAGGGTGACCGCGTCGTCGTCGCTCGAGCGAAGCGTGCGGCTGCCGCCGATCCGGAAGGTCTCGTCGGGCTCGTAGAGCACCGGCGTCGCCTCGCGAGTCGTGCGCAGGTAACTGACGCCGCGGTGCTCGCGCATCGCGTCGACGAGCTGCACCGCCTGGTTGGCGTCGCTGGGATAGAGCACGATGCTGCCGAAGACGGCGCGAAGCGAGGCGATGTCTTCCAGTGCCATCTGCGAGGGACCGTCGGGGCCGATCGAGACGCCGACGTGGGATCCGCAGAGCTTCAGGTCGGCGTCGGAGATCGCCGCCATGCGAACGAAGTCATAGGCGCGGCTGAGGAAAGCGCCGAAGGAGGAGGCGAACGGCTTCCAGCCTCGGGTCTGCATGCCGACGGCGGCGGCGACCATCTGCTGCTCGGCGATGTACATCTCGAAGAAGCGATCCGGGTGCTTGGCGGCGAAGCGTTCGGCGTAGGTCGAGTTGCCGACCTCGCCGTCCAGCGCGACGACTTTCTCGTCGATCGAGCCGATCCAGGCGAGGGCGTCACCGTAGGCGCCGCGCGTGGCGACCTTCTCGCCGACCTCGTAGGTGGGCCGCTCGACCGCGATCGTCGCGATCTCGAAGGGCTTCGGCTCGGGCGGCGACTGCACCGAGACGCTGAGCGAGCGGATGCCACCCAGCTCCTCGACCGCGGCCTCGGGATCGGCGAGCGGCTTGCCGTGCTGGTTCTCCTTGTCCTCGACCGCAGCGACGCCGGAGCCCTTCTTGGTGCGGGCGAAGATCACCGCCGGGCGGTCGGCGTCCTGGGCGCGCGCGTAGGCGGCGTCGATCGCCTCGAGGTCGTGGCCGTCGATCTCCTGCACGTCCCAGCCGCAGGCGCTCGCTCGGGCCGCCAGCGAGGAGGTATCCCACCCGTGCATCGTCGGGCCGCGCTGGCCGAGCCGGTTGACGTCGACGATCGCGATCAGGTTGTCGAGCTTGGCGAAGCCGGCGTGCTCGAAGGCCTCCCACATCGAGCCCTCGGCGAGCTCGGAATCGCCGCAGAGGACCCAGACCCGCAGGTCGGAGTGCTCGAGCCGATCCGCGGCCAGCGCGATGCCGACCGAGATCGGCAGGCCCTGGCCAAGCGAGCCGGTGGCGACGTCGACCCAGGGCAGTTCCGGCGTCGGGTGCCCCTGCAGGCGCGAGCCGAACTCGCGGAAGGTCAGCAGCTCCTCGTCGTCGATCGCGCCAGCCGCCTTGTAGAGCGCGTAGAGCAGCGGCGAGGCGTGGCCCTTGGAGAAGACGAGGTGGTCGTTGGCGCTGTGCTCGGGGGCGTCGAAGTCGTATCGCAGGTAGTCCGAGAAGAGCACCGCCATCAGGTCCGCAGCCGACATCGAGGAGGTCGGGTGACCGGAGTTAGCCGCCGCGGCGGCGCGGACAGAATCGACTCGAAGCTGCTGGGCTAGCTCGTGCACGGGCCGGGACAATATCTGGCGCTAGCCGATCGCGACCATGCGCTCGATCGGCAGCTTCGCCCGCCCGGCGATCTCCGCCGGCACGCTGACCTCGAACTTCATATCGCGCAGGCTGTCGCGCAGCTTCGGCAGCGTGATCATCTTCATGTACTTGCAGACGGCCATCCGGTTGGCCTCGATCAAGTTTGCCTGCGGCGCCGCCTGCTGAAGTGGATAGAGCATGCCGTTCTCGGTGGCGACGACGAAGCTGCCCTCGGGGTGCTCTTCGACGTGCTGGAGCATCCCCGAGGTGGAGAGCATGTGGACCCCGCCGGCGTCGATGTCACCGGCGGCGACGTACTCCATCGCCTGGGTCGCGCAGCCGCACTCGGGGTGGATCAGGAACTCGGCCTCGGGGTGCTCGGCTCGGGTCTGGGCGATGTCGCCGGGGCGGATGCCGGCGTGCACGTGGCACTCGCCGTCCCAGATGTGGAAGCGGGCGCGGCGCTCGGGATCCTCGCGGATCCCGGTCTCACGCTCGACGAAGGCGCCCAGCCACATGTCGGGGCCGAAGAGGATCTCGGTCTCGGGCCCGTGCTCGGCCCAGATGTGCTCGACGACCTTGACCGCGTTGGAGGAGGTGCAGCAGTAGTCGGTCTCCGCCTTGACCTCGGCCGAGGTGTTGACGTACATGACGACCAGGGCGCCCGGGTGCTCGGCCTTCCAGGCGCGCAGCTGGTCGGCGTCGATCGAGTCGGCGAGCGAGCAGCCGGCGTCGAGGTCGGGGATCAGCACCGTCTTCTCGGGCGAGAGGATCGAGGCCGTCTCGGCCATGAAGTGGACGCCGCAGAAGGCGATCGCGTCGGCATCGGTCGCCGCCGCCTCACGCGAAAGTCCCAACGAGTCGCCCATGTGGTCGGCGACGTCCTGGATCTCGGGCAGCTGGTAATTGTGGGCGAGGATGACGGCGTTGCGCTGGGCGGCGAGCGCGCGAACTTCCTCGCTCAGGGCAGCGATCTCTTCGGGCGAGAGAGCGTCCGGAATTGTGGGTTGGATCGTCGGGAGCTCTTGCACGAGCCCTTCCTTTCCTGATGTTCGCTGGCCCGGCACTTTGCCTTGAACCAGTCGAATGAACGTTGTTCAAGTCTACCCTCTCGGCATGCCCGAGTTGCCCGAGGTCGAGATCACGGCGAGGAGACTGAACACGGCCCTGTCGGGAGCCACCGTCGAGTCGGCCCTGGCGCCGGGGATGAACGTGATGAAGACCTTCGAGCCGCCGCTCGACTCGCTCGCCGGGCGCAAGCTGTCCGCGGTCCGGCGGGTGGGCAAGATGCCGGTGGTCGAGTTCGGCGACCTGGCGCTGCTGATCCACTTGATGTCGGCGGGCCGCCTGCGAATCTTCGACAAACGCGCCTCGATGAAAGACCGCGCCTCGCGGATCCTGATCCGGCTCGACGACGGGCGCGAGCTGCGGCTGCGGGAGTTCGGCACCAAGCAGCGCGCCTGGGCGAAGCTGCTCCCGACCGACGTGGTCGACCAAGACGAGTCTGTTGCTCGCCTCGGGCCGGAAGCCTGGCCAGCACCGCCCCTGGAGGAGTTCGGCGCGCTGATCGACCAGCCGCGCCACCTCCACCCACTCCTCCGCCACCAGGGCGACATCTCCGGCATCGGCCGCTCCTGGGTCGACGAGATCCTTTGGGAAGCGCGGCTCTCGCCCTTCAAGAAAGGGTCTGAGCTCAATACGGATGAGGTCAAGCAGCTACACGCCGCCCTACACGTCCTCGGTGACGCGATCGACCACTACGAGGAGACGATCGACGAGCAGCTGCCGGACAAAGTGCCGATGCCACTACAGGTCCACAAGCGAGAGGGACAACCGTGCCCCCGCTGTGGAACCACAATCGAGGCCGTCTTCTTCTCCGAACACCAGACCAACTACTGCCCGAAAGAGCAGACTGGCGGTCGGGTCCTCAAGGATCGCCGCCTCTCGCGTCTGCTCAAGTGACGCGGGGGACCGGATCCCCGTACGAGCGACGGGTGCCCCTCCCCTGGAGGCCCGTCGCGCAGCTGGGGCCGCACGATTCTGCGGGGCGTGGACACTGAGCCTCCTGGGGAGGGGCACCCGTCGCTCTTTAGGTGGACTCGATCAGCAGGCTGAAGTCGAGGGTCGGGGCGGAGTGAGTGAGAGCGCCAACGGAGATGAAGTCGACGCTGGTCTCGGCGATGGCGCGGACGGTCTCCAGGTTTACGCCGCCTGAGGCCTCTAGCGAGGGGCCTTTGCCGGTGCCAGCGTTTTCGTCGCGGAGTCGGACTGCATTTCGCAGGGTCTCGGTGTCCATGTTGTCGAGCAGGAGGATGTCGGCGCCGGTGCCCAGCGCGTAGGCGACCTCGTCCAGGTTGCGACACTCGACCTCGACCGCCAGGTCGGGGTATTTGCTGCGAGCGCCGTAGACAGCCTTGGCGAGGCTGCCGGCGAGAGCGATGTGGTTCTCCTTGATCAGGATCGCGTCGTAGAGGCCCATGCGGTGATTGCGCCCGCCGCCGGCAAGTACGGCTGCCTTCTCCAGCTCGCGCAGCCCCGGAGTCGTCTTGCGCGTATCGAGGATCGCCGCTCCCGTCCCCGCCACCGCCTCGACAAAGCGGGCGGTCAGCGTCGCGACGCCGGAGAGATGGCCGAGGAAGTTGAGCGCCGTGCGCTCCGCCGCCAGCAAGGCCGCCGCGGGGCCGCCGATGAAAGCGACATCGACCGGGACCTCCTCGCGCCACTGCCCCTCGACGACGAGGTTGTCGACGTCCTCCACCCCACACTGCCGCATCACCTCGGCAACCACCCCGAGCCCGTAGACGACGCCAGCCTGCTTCTGCACGATCCGAGCCCGCCCCCGCGCTCCCTCCGGAACGGTCGCCTCAGCCGTCACGTCCCCAGCTCCGACGTCCTCGGCCAATGCCCCCGCCACGATCTTCTCCAGCGTCTCCGTCACCCGCCGCACCCTAAATCAGCCGCTGACTTCGTACTTATTCGCCAATCGAGCGAATAAAGGCGAAGTCAGCGAAGGAGGAGAGCGACGGCTGCCCCTCCCCCGGGAGGCTCAGTGGCCCCGCCCCGCAGAACCGTGCGGCCCCAGCTGCGCGACGGCCTCCAGGGGAGGGGCATCCCTCGTCCTCACGTTCCGTTCGCCAGCAGCGTTTAATCCCATAGGTGACCACCCTGCCTCCGTTCCAGACTCTCCTCGACGAGTACGCCGCCGACGTGATGGGCGTCCTGCGCGGCGCGGTCGGCCGCAACGACGCCGAGGACTGCTTCCAGGAGACCTTCCTGGCGGCGCTGCGCGCCTACCCGAAGCTGAAGGACGACGGCAACCTACGCGGCTGGCTGCTGACGATCGCCCACCGCAAGGCGATCGACCATCACCGCGCCAACGGGCGACAGCCGATGCCCAGTCGCCGAAGTAGCCGAGGTCGGGGTCACCGATCCCGAGCCCGGCGACGGCATCTGGGAGGTCGTCGGCGCGCTGCCGCCAAAGCAGCGCGCCGCGGTGGCGCTGCGCTACGGCAGCGACCTCCCCCACGCCGAGATCGCCGCGGCGCTCGGCTGCTCGCCGGAGGCGGCGCGCCGCAGCCTCCACGAGGGACTCAAACGACTGAGAAAGGAGCTGGCATGAAGGCATCGCTCGAACGTCTCACCGAGCGCGCCAACGACGAGGGCCTGCTCGACGTCGCTTACACGATCTCCGACTCGCCCTTCGGACCGCTGCTGCTTGCCGCCACGCCGAAGGGACTGCTCAAGGTCAGCCTGCCTGGCCACGATCCCGGAGGAGGCGCTGGAGGATCTCGCCGCGCGGGTCTCGCCGCGGGTGCTGGAGGCGCCGGCGCGCCTCGAGGAGGCCCGCCGCGAGCTCGACCTCTACTTCGAGGGCAAGCTGACCGAGTTCGACCTGCCGCTCGACTGGCAGCTGAGCAGGGACTTCCGCCGCCGGGCGCTGCGCGCGATCGACCGCATCCCCTACGGCAGAGACCCGCAGCTACACCGAGATCGCCCGCAGCGCCGGCAACGAGCGCGCCGTGCGCGCCGCCGGCACGGCCTGCGGCTCCAACCCGATCCCGATCGTCGTCCCCTGCCACCGCGTGCTGCGCAGCGGCGGCGGCCTCGGCGGCTACGGCGGCGGCCTGCCGATGAAGGAGGCGCTGCTGAAGCTCGAGGGCGTTCTCTAGCTGGAGACGGCGACGGGCCCGAACAGCTCCCGCGCCCGCTCGATGACGACGTCGGGCTTCTCCTCGGCGACGAAGTGCCCGCAGCCCGCGAGGATCTCGACGCTCATGTCGTCCGCGTAGGGCTCGTAGCCGGCGAGGATGTCGGCCGTGATCACCGGGTCGGCCTCGCCGGCGAGGATGCGGGTCGGCACCGTGAGGCGCTGGGAGCGGTAGTGGCCCTTTTTGAGGCGGGGCAGCTCGCGAGCAGGAAGCTGCGGTAGACGTGGGAGGAGGCGAGGGCATGATCGCGCGAGCGAAAGCTCTGCGCGAAGCAGTCGAGCTCGGCCTCGCTCCAACGCATGTCGGGGTGCGAGCCGCGCGTGTGTACGAGCTTGACGAAGCCGGGGATGTGGCGATGGACGGCGGCGCCAAGGCCGGGACTGGCGAGAACGAACTGGTAGGCGTTGCGGCTGAGCGACTGCAGCGACGGCGTCGGCGGCGTGAAGAAGGGGTGCACGATGCCGAGCCCGAGGTAGTGGCGGATGCGCTCGGGCGCTTTCAGGCAGAGCAGGAAGCCAGCGTAGCCGCCCCAGTCGTGGCCGATCAGCTCGACCTCGTCGAGCCCCAACTCGTCGAGCAGCGCCAGGATGTCGTCGGCGAGTTCCTGGATCTCGTAGCGACCTGCCGGCGCATCGCTCCAGCCGAAGCCACGCAGGTCCGGGCAGATCACCCGCCGTTCGCTGGCCAGCGCCGGGATCAGCTTGCGCCAGGTCCACCAGTGCTGCGGCCAGCCGTGCAGGAGGAGGACTGGCGGCCCCTCCCCCGCTTCGGCGACGTGAAAGCGGGTGCCGTCCAGATCGACGTAGCGATGCGTAACGCCGTCCAGCTCGGGCGGGGAGGCCTGCATGGCGCCTGAATCTACCTACGCGGGTAACCCGCACACCTGCTCGCCGCCCTCAAGCTCACCGGTTAACCGGCCGATCAATGGCGGGATGTCATCTTCAGACGAGCACTCGACGCGGCCCTTCCCAGTCCGCAAACGGCTCCCAGCCATGGCCTGGGTCCTCTCGGCAATCGCGCTGCTCGCCATCGCCACGCTCGGCCTCCAGGCCATCGCAGCCTCCTCTCCCGCTCCGGCGCAGGCCGAATCGACCTACGCCGAACTCGAAGGCGAAGTCGAACTCGGCGAAGAATGGGAATTCGAAGCGGCGGAAATAGAAGAAGAGGAAGAAGAGGAAGAAGAGGAGCCCGGCGGCACCGCCGGCCCGGCGGCCCTGCCGCCCGAATGCATCCTCAGCACCGCCTCGGTGGACGTCGTCGCCGTTCCGGACCACGAGCGTGTGCAGCTGAGCCTCCGCTATACCGCCGAAGAACCAACCGGAATCGGCATCGAGTACTGGCTCAAGGGCGACAAAGGCTCGCTGCGTCTCGGCTCCGTCAAGCGCAGGCTCGGCACCCGCGGCGTGCTGCACCTGAGCCGCCATCTCGACGAGCGCGAGGTGACCAAGTTGCGCGCCGCCCGCGTGATCATGGTCGGCCTCGACGTGCCCGCCGTCGACTCCTACTGCAAGCCCTTCCTGACCTTCCGCCTCGACGCCAAACGTCAGCAGGCCAGCCGCACCGCTTGGTCTGAGCTCTTCCGCCGCTAGCTCGCCGCTGAGGCGGCCATCTTGTTCAGGTAGTCGCGGATGAAGTCGTCGAGGTCGCCGTCGAGGACGCGCTGGGCGTCGCCTACCTCGTGCCCGGTGCGGTGGTCCTTGACTCGCTGGTCGGGATGGAGGAAGTAGCTGCGGATCTGCGAGCCCCAGGCGACGTCCTTGACCTCGCCCCGCACCTTGGCCAGCTCCTCGGCCCGTTTTCGCTCCTCGAGCTCGATCAGCTTCGAGCGCAGGAACTGCATCGCCACTGCCTTGTTCTGCGTTTGCGAGCGCTCGTTCTGGCACTGCACGACGACGCCGGTGGGGATGTGGGTGATCCGCACCGCCGAGTCGGTCTTGTTGACGTGCTGGCCGCCGGCGCCGGAGGCGCGGTAGGTGTCGATCCGCAGGTCGGCGTCGTCGATCTCGACCTCGACCCCCTCGTCGACCAGCGGGCCGACGTCGAGCTGGGCGAAGCTGGTGTGGCGGCGCGCCGAGGAGTCGAAGGGGGAGATCCGCACCAGCCGGTGGACGCCACGCTCGGCGGCAAAGAGGCCGTAGGCGTTCTCGCCACGGGCGATGAAGGTGGCCGACTTCAGCCCCGCCTCCTCCCCCGGCGAGGCCTCCTTCATCTCGACCTCGAAGTCGCGCCGCTCCGCCCAGCGCAGGTACATGCGCAGCAGCATCTCGGCCCAGTCCTGTGAGTCGGTCCCGCCGGCGCCGGCGTGGACGGTGACGACGGCGTCGCCGGCGTCGTACTCACCGCTGAACAAGCGTGCCTCTTCCAGCTCGGCGAGATGGCGCTCGACGGTGACGAGCTGGGAGCCCAGCTCGGCCGCCATCTCCTCGTCTTCGGCGGCCATCTCGGCCAGCTCGCCGAGATCGCCCACCTCGGCCTCGAGCTCGCGAAAGGTCTTCAGCCGGCGTTGCGCGCGGGCATGGGCGGCGGAGGTGCGGGCCGCGGCCTCCTGCTCGTCCCAGAAGCCGGGAGCCTGCATCGCGGCCTCCAAGCGTTCGATCTCAGCTTCGAGCGAAGCGGGGTCAAAGGTAGTCCGAGAGCAGGGACAGCTGCTCACGGACTTCGGCCAAGCGGGAGGCGACGGATTCTGTCGAGGCGGCCTCGGCCATGCCGACAGCCTACCCAGCCGAACTGCATCAACTTCTCCACCTGCGAGATAGAGAAGTTGATGCAGTTCGAATCAGGCGGGGGTGCGAGCGCCGATGATCCAGGTCGAGGCCGGGGCGACCACGCCTTCGGGGCCGTCGAACTCGGCCAGCGCCTCGCGGAGCTCGCTGGCGATCTTGGGGCGGATCTCGTCGATGCGGTCTTCCCAGAGCCGCAGCACCTCTCCGGCCGGCCCGATCGCCATGTTCATCTCGACGGCCTGATCGAGATCGTTGCCGATCTTGAGCGGCAGGTCGCAGCGCTGTAGGGCGATCTCCTCGAAGCCGGCGATCTTGAGCTGCTCGCTGACCGTGTCCGCATTCGCCATCGAGAACGGGCCCGGCCCGCAGGTCGGCTCGTCGCTCTCCTCCGGGTGCTCGAGGTACTCCTCGACGACCAGCTCCGCCCGGCGCACCCAGTCGTTGTCGAGCTTGCGCCGCCAGACCACCGCGCAGAGCCGGCCGCCGGGGACGAGCGCCTTGCGGACGTTGCGCAGCGCCTGCACCGGATTGGCGAAGAACATGATCCCCATCCGCGAGAACGCGTAGTCGAAGGTCTCCTCGAACTCGGTCGCCTGGACGTCGCCGGTGACGAAGCGGACGTTCCCGAGGCCGGCCTGCTCGGCCTCATCGCGCGCCATCTCGATGAACGGATCGGCGACGTCGATGCCGACCGCCTCGCCATCGGCGCCGACCAGCGCAGCGAGATCCTGGGTCGTGTCGCCGAAGCCGCAGCCGAGATCGAGCACCTTGTCGCCGGGCTGCGGCGGGTGCGCCCGCATCGCCGCCTCGCCGTGAGCACCGAGCCCCACGGTGACGATCTCGCGGAACTTGACGAAGCGGTCGAAAAGCGGCCCGCTCCAGGCCTCGGCCGCCTCTCTATTCGATGCGGCGGGAGCTCCCATCCTCAGCATGGTACGCCCGCCAGGCAACCTCGCGGTCCTCAAACGGCCGCCAGCTGCCCACGCGGTGGTCGCGCAGCTCGAAGAGCCAGGCCATCACGTCCTCGCCAGCCGGCGAGCCATCCTCGTCCCAGCGCCATACCCGCCTGATCAGAGCCAGAGCTCTGCCGCCGCCCGACTCCGTGTCGTCCTCGAAGAGCTCCTCGAGCTCAATCGTCTGCTGCACCCCCCCGGGTGGCCGCGTCGCCCATACCCGCGCCGCCTCCCGCCCCTTGCGCAGCCCCTTCATCGAGTGCAGCTCCACCTCCGGGTCGAGAGTCGCAACGAACCCCTCCAAGTCGCGCTCGTTGAAAGCACGAACGAACTCGCGAACCGGGTCGTGGCTCAAGGCTCGCTAGGCGCCATGGCACTTCTTGTACTTTTTGCCCGACCCGCACCAGCAGGGGTCGTTGCGACCGACGTTCTCGTGCTCGCCCTTGACCACGGTCTCGACCACCTCGGTCGCGCCGTTGCCACCGCCGGCCTGACCCGCCGGGGCGGCGACCGCTTCCATGCCCCCGCCAACGCCGGCAGCGACCTGCTGCAGCGCGGAGGGTTGGCCGTCGGGCGTCCCGCCCGAGTAGGAGAGCGCAGCCGGTGCGTTGCCGCCATTGCCGGGACCGAAGGCTTTCTGGGCGCGCGATGGGTCGACTTCGACTTCGACGTGGAAGATCAGTTTGCTGAACTCCTCCCAGATCGAGTGCATCAGCTCCTCGAACATCGCGAAGCCCTCGTTCTTGTAGGCGACCAGCGGGTCGATCTGGGCGAAGCCGCGCAGGTGGATGCCCTCACGCAGGTAGTCCATGTCGAAGAGGTGCTCGCGCCAGCGGTTGTCGATCACCTGCAGCAGGATCGAGCGCTCCAAGTAGCGCATCAGCTCCTCGCCAAAGACCCCCTCGCGCTCGTCGTAGGCGGCCATCGCGTCGTCGTCGAGAGCGTCCTTGAGCTTCTCGCGGTCGACCGTCTCCGGCGCCATCGAGGCGACCTCGATCTTGAGCGGCCAGATCTGGCGCAACTGCGTCTCCATCTCCGCCATGTCCCATTCGTCGAGCAGGTCGCCGGGCGTGTACTCGTCGACGAGGCGCTCGATCACGCCCTCCATCTCGTCGCGCGCCTGCTCGGACATGTCACGTCCCTCGAGGATCTCGCGGCGGTATTTGTAGACGATGCGGCGCTGCTCGTTCATCACGTCGTCGTACTCGAGCACCCGTTTGCGGAGCAGGAAGTTCTGCTCCTCGACCTTCTTCTGGGCGCCCTCGACGGTCTTGGTCAGCATCCCCGCTTCAAGCGGCATTTCGGCGCCGTCCTCGTCGACCGGGCCGAGGCGGTCGAGGATCTTGTAGATGCGGTCGCCGGCGAAGAGGCGGATCACGTCGTCTTCGGCGGACAGGAAGAAGCGGGTCTCGCCGGGGTCGCCCTGACGGCCGGAGCGGCCGCGCAGCTGGTTGTCGATGCGGCGCGACTCGTGGCGCTCGGTACCGCAGATGAAGAGCCCGCCCAGGTCACGCACCTCGTCGGCCTCCGCGTCGCAGCGGGGCTTCAGCTCGGCGACCTTCGCCTCGAGCGCCTCCTCGTAACCCTCGTCGCCAGGCGTGACCCCCTTCTTCTTCAACTCGTGGATCGCCAGCTGCTCGGGGTCGCCGCCGAGCTTGATGTCGACGCCACGGCCCGCCATGTTGGTCGCGATCATCACCGCGCCCTTGCGGCCGGCCTGGGCGATCCGCTCGCCCTCGCGCTCGGCGTGCTCGGGCTTCGCGTTGAGCACCGCGTGCTCGACGCCCTGGCGCTTCAGCTCGCCGGAGATCATCTCCGAGACCTCGACCGAGACGGTGCCGACCAGGATCGGCTGGCCCTTCTCGTGGCGAGCGACGATTTCCTCGAGCACGGCCTTCCACTTGCCGTCTTTGGTCTTGAAGATCTGGTCGTTCTGGTCCGCCCGGACCATCTGGCGGTGGGTCGGGATCTCGACCACCGGCACTTTGTAGATCTTCATGAACTCGGTCGCCTCGGTCAGCGCCGTGCCGGTCATCCCGGAGAGCTTGTCGTAGAGGCGGAAGTAGTTCTGCAGGGTGATCGTCGCCAGCGTCTGGTTCTCCTCGCCGATCGCGACGCCCTCCTTGGCCTCGACGGCCTGGTGCAGGCCCTCCGACCAGCGCCTGCCCTCGAGGATGCGACCGGTGAACTCGTCGATGATCATCACCTGGCCGTCGACGACGGCGTAGTCCTTGTCCTTGCGGTAGAGCGCCTCGGCCTTCAGCGCCTGGACCAGGTGGTTGACGAGGCTGCCGTGTTCGCCGAGGTAGAGGTTGTCGACGCCAAGGAATTCCTCGGCCCGTTTGACCCCTTTCTCGGTCGGCGAGACCGTCTTGTGCTTCTCGTCGAATTCGTAGTCGTGCTCGGCCTCGGAGGTGTCCTTCGATTCGCCCATCGAGCGCAGCTTGTCCTTGGCCTGGACGCCGTCCATCTGCTTGGCCAGGCGGGCGAACGTGTAGTAGGTCTGGGCCGCCTGTTCTGGGGCGCCGGAGATGATCAGCGGCGTGCGCGCCTCGTCGATGAGGATGTTGTCGACCTCGTCGACGATCGCGAAGTGGTGGCCGCGCTGCACGCAGTGCTCGAGCGCGTCGGCCATGTTGTCGCGCAGGTAGTCGAAGCCGAACTCGGAGTTGGTGCCGTAGACGACGTCGCAGGCGTACTTCGTCTGCCGCGCCGCGTGATCGTCACCCTCCTGGAGCGAGGCAACGCTGACCCCGAGCGCGTCGTAGACCGGCTTCATCCATTCGGCGTCGCGGCGGGCCAGGTAGTCGTTGACCGTGACGAGGTGGACGCTGTCGCCCGCCAGGGCGTTGAGGAAGACGGCGAGCGTCGCCGTCAGCGTCTTGCCCTCGCCCGTCTTCATCTCGGCGATCGAGCCCTCGTTGAGCGCCATGCCGCCGATCAGCTGCACGTCGTAGTGGCGTTGGCCGATCGAGCGGCGTGCCGCCTCGCGAGTCAGCGCGAAGGCCTCGGGGAGGAGATCGTCGAGCGCCTCGCCCTCCTTGGCGCGCTTGCGCAGCGAGTCGGCCTCTTCGAGCAGCTCGGCGTCCTCGAGCAGCTCCATCTCCGGCTCGATCCGGTTGATCGCCTCGGCGCGCTTCTCGTAGCCCTTGAACTTGCGTCCTTCGCCGACACGCAGCGCGCGCGAGACCATGTCCCTTGCAGCAGGCATGGCCCTAGGGTAGCGAGGGGCTTTGGGTTAGGCGGTGCGTCCGCGCATGCGAGCGACTGCGCGGCGCGTCTGGGTGCGCTTGCGGCGCAGCTCGCGGTGCTTCTTGACCTGGCGGCGAACGTCCTCGGCGAGCTCGTGGATCGTGTGAGCCATCTCGGGCGAGGCCTCGCGGGCTCGCAGGGTCACGCCCTTCAGCCGCAGCGTCGCCTCGGCGACCTTGCTGTCTTCGACCGAGGGATTTGGCTCTTCGTAGATCTCGATGTCGAGCGTCGCCAATTCCGAGACCTGTCTGCCGACCCTCCGGAATCGCTTCGTGACATGCCCCCGCAGCTCGTCGGTGACCTCGACGTTGCGCCCACGTATCTCGATCCGCATCTTGCCTCCTTGGAGTCGGTCAGACGATGCTACGCCTTCACGGTCGTCGGGTAAAGGTGATTGCAGCTACCCGGACCGCGCCGGCGCCACGCAGGGCACGAGCGCAGGCCGAAAGCGTCGCGCCGGTGGTCAGCACGTCATCGAGGAGGAGGACGCTGCGCGGCACTTGGCCCCGGGGATGGACATGCGGCGGATGGCCGATGCGCTCGGCGCGCCGCTTGCCGACCTGGCGGCCGCCGCCGCTGCGGATCAGGCACGGGCAGAGCTCCAGGTCGGTTCGCTCGGCCAGGGCCGCAGCGATCTCCGCCGCCGGGTCGAAGCCGCGGCGCCAGGAACGCAGCGGCGAGGTCGGCGCCGGGACGATCGCACCGCTGAGCAGGCTCGCCGGCGCCAGCCACTCGATCCGCTCCGCGATCAGATCGGCGACGGGGAGCAGGCGGCGGAACTTCAGCGCCGCGACCAGGTCCCGAGCCACTCCCTCGTGCGACGCCGAGGACCAGGCCCGGTCGAGTCCCGGCGCGCCGTGCCCAGCGAGTGGCTCGGCGGCGGCAAGGCGTCGCCCGCAACGGGTGCAGACCACTGCCCCAGCCCGGCAGGAGCGCCCGCAGGCAGCGCAGAGCGCGGGCAAGAGACCGGCGGCAACCGCGTGCAGGGGCTTCATGCCCCGATCCTGCGCCGCGCCAGCGCGCTCGTGGCGCGCTGGATGTCAAGGAAGAGAGTTGATTCAGGTCAGGATTTCGCGATGCGGCCCGCGATGGCGCCGACCAGCATGCTGTCGGGCGCCAGCTCGGCGCCGGCAAGCAGGATCGAGTCGCGGACCCAGGCGCCAGCGCCGATCCGGCAGCCGTCGCCGATGATCGCCGGGCCCTGGATGCGAGCACCGGCGCCCAGCTCGACAGCGGCGCCGATCAGCGCCGGCCCCTCGACCTCGACACCCTCGAGCGGGCTTGCGGAGCGGATCCCGTCAGCCACCTCGGGCACGCCGGGCTCGACCTCGACGGCGCCGGTGAGCGCATCGAGGTTCCCCTGGCGCAGCTCGTCGAGGTTGCCGACGTCGTTCCAGTAGGCCTCGATCTCGTGCGAGTAGAAGGGCACGTCGTTCTCCAGCAGAGCGGGAAAGACGTCCATCGCCCAGTCGGCGAATCCGTCCGGGTCCTCGGCGCCCGCAGCCTTGCTCGTTCCGGGCGCGGGGAAGAAGTCGAAGATCTCCGAGCGGAACATGTAGATGCCGCAGTTGGCGAGGTCCGAGAGCGCTTCGGCCGGCTCGGGCTTCTCCTGGAAGCCCTGGATGCGGCCGTCGGCGCCGGTGATCGCGACGCCGAACTGGCTGGTGTCGCTGACCCGCTTGGTCGCCAGGGTGGCGATCCCGTCGTGTGACTCGTGGAACTCACGCATCGCGGCGAGATCGATGTCGGTGAGCGCGTCGCCGGAGATGACCAGGAAGGAGTCGCCGAGGAAGCCGGCGGCGTTGCGGACGCCGCCAGAGGTGCCCAGCAGCTTCTCCTCGCGGCTGTAGGAGAGCTCGATGCCGAGCTCCGAGCCGTCGCCGAAATAGCCCTCGATCGTCTCCGGGAACCAGTGCAGGTTGGCGATCGCCTCGTCGAAGCCGTTGCGGGCGAGCAAGCGCACGATGTGCTCCATGACCGGCTTGTTCAGCACCGGCGCCATCGGCTTCGGCACCGCGTAGGTGATCGGGCGCAGCCTGGTGCCGAGCCCCGCGGCGAGAACCATCGCCCTCACGAGGGGTCCCCGAGCGCGGCCTTGAAGCCCTCGATCGCCTCGACCGGCAGCGGGTCGACGCCGCGGGCCTCGGCAAGGGCCACGGAAACGAGGTCGCCGAGCATCGTCGTCCAGAGCAGGCGAGCGACGCGGGTCTCGCCCTGCGCCTCGACCCGCACGACCTCGGCGCCAGAGGCGGCGATCGCCTCGCCAGTCAGCTCGAAGCGGCGGCGCAGGCGCGGATGCTGATCGGCGTCCTCGAGCAGCAGCGTCGAGAAAGCATCGCCGGACCAGCCGCAGAGCTCGTTGTGGTCGGCCTCGGGGAGCTCGGAGAAGAAGGCGGGCAGCTTGGCGTTCTCGTTGATCTGCGCCTTCCAGCGCCGTGCCACCGGCGCGGTCAGGTCGGCGCCGGTGACGACCGTGACGCTGCCCTCCAGGCGCGCCGCGATCTCGGCGGCACGGGCCTGGAGATCCTCGCTGCTCTCGGCCAGGAACGCGGCGGCAGCATCGATCTCGGTGTGGATGCGGGGCGCGACGCCGGCCAGGGCCGCCACCTCGGCGGCGATCGTGAGCATGTAGGCGACCGCGGCGCGGGGCTGCAGGATGCCGGGCAGGCCGATCACCGGCAGGCCGGCCTCACGGGCGCCATCGGTGAGCGCGCCGCCGGTGCTGGCGACGAGCCGCCGGGCGCCGAGCGCCTCGGCGGCGGCGAAGCAGGCGAGCGTCTCCTCGGTGTTGCCCGAGTAGCTGGAGCAGAGCACCGTCCACTCCGGGGTCGCCCAGCTTGGCAGCGCGTAGCCGCGTACGGTGAGCAACGGCTGGGTGAGGCGGTCGCCGAGGGCGGCGGCAGCGAGATCGGCGCCGATCGCCGAGCCGCCCATGCCGCAGACCATCAAGCCGGCCGAGTCGGCCGAGTCGAGCCGCGCCGATTCGACCCGCCAAAGGGCGTCGCGAAGGTGGTCGGGAATTGCGAGAACGTCGTCGAGCATCAGGCTAGGACCGTCTCATCGGCACCGACGACAGCATCATTGAGGGCTGCATCCGGGCTGACCTCGACCCCGGCGGAGAGGATCGAGCCGCGCACGCGGGCGCCCTCGCCGACGACACAGCCCTCGAGCAGGACGGAGTCGCGGATCTCGGCCCCGTCGCCGACCTGACAGCCCGGGCCAAGCACGACGCGCGGGCCGATGGTCGCCCCAGCCGCTACCTCCGCCCCAGCCCCGATCAGCATCCCCGGCGCCGTCGGCTCGACCCGCGTCTCGACCCGGCGCTCGAGGATGTCCCAGCTCGCCTGCAGGTAGCGCTCGGGCGTGCCGATGTCCATCCAGTAGCCGTCGAGCCGCTGACCGTAGAGCCCGTCGCCGACCAGCCGGGGGAAGACGTCGCGCTCGATCGAGACCTCTTCGCCAGGCGGGATGAGGTCGAGGACCGAGCGCTCGAGCACGTACATGCCGGCGTTGATCTCGCCCGGAGCCTGCTCGCCGGTCTTCTCGAGGAACTCGAGAACCGCGCCCTCGGCGCCGCTGTGGACGAGTCCGTAGGCGGAGGAGTCCTCGACCGGATGCAGGCCGAGTGTCGCCCGCGCGCCTCGCTCGGTATGGGTACCCAGCAGCGCGGTCAGGTCGAGGTCGGTGAGGACGTCGCCGTTGAGGGCGAGGAAACGGTCGTCGAGGTCATCGCCCAGCTCGTCGGCGGCGAAGCGGATCGCGCCGGCGGTGCCGCGCCGCTCGGGCTCGACCACGTAGCGGATCGTCACCCCCGCCCGCTCCTCCTCGCCGGCCAGCGCCTCACGCAAGACGTCAGGCAGGAAGCCGCAGGCGAGCACGACCTCGGTCACGCCGTGACCGGCCAGCCACTCGATCATGTAGGCGAGAAAGGGCCGATCGACCAGAGTCAGCGCCGGCTTCGGCACGGTCAGGGTCAGCGGTTGCAGACGCGTCCCCTCGCCTCCGACTAGGACAATGGCTTGCATCTACTCGGCGGTGGCCGGTGTCGCCGGGGTTTCGATAGCTCTGCCGATTCCCTCGTACTCGAAGCCCGCGCTCCGCAGCATCGCTGGGTCGAGGAAGTTGCGCCCGTCGATCAGCAGCGGTCGCGCCATCCGCTCGGCCGCGGCGGCCCAGTCCAGCTCGGCGAACTCGGGCCACTCGGTGACCAGGATCGCCGCATCGGCGCCGTCCAGAGCCTCGAGCGCCGAGTCGCGATGGTCGACCGTGTCGAGCAGCTCGCGGGCGACGGCGCCGGCGACCGGGTCGTAAGCCGCCACCTCGGCCCCCTCGCCCTCCAGCCTTGCAGCCAGCACCAGGCTCGATGCCTCACGCATGTCGTCGGTCTGCGGCTTGAAGGCGAGCCCGAGCAGCGCCACCCGCTTGCCGAGCAGCGAGCCGAGGTGCTTTTGCAGCTTGCCGACGACGCGCCGCTTCTGTAGCTCGTTGACCTCGATCACCGCGTTGAGCAGCTGGAAGTGGTAGCCGCTGTTCCCCGCCAACATCTTCAGAGCGCTGACGTCCTTGGGGAAGCAGGAACCGCCATAGCCGATCCCGGGGCGCAGGAAGGCGGAGCCGATGCGCTGGTCCAGGCCCATTCCGCGGGCGACTTCGGCGACGTCGGCGCCGACCTCCTCGCAGACGTTGGCGATCTCGTTGACGAAGG
This sequence comes from uncultured Solirubrobacterales bacterium, assembly GCA_963718775.1. Lineage (GTDB taxonomy): Bacteria > Actinomycetota > Thermoleophilia > Solirubrobacterales > 70-9 > VRUE01. The sequence goes on from OY970377.1 coordinate 845,498, forward strand.
AGATCTTGGTGGCGAGGAAGGCGTTGGAGGCGAGCTTGATCATCTCGGCGCTGGCCACGTCGGTACGGACGATCTCGCCGCCCAGCGGCTCGTAGAGGCGGGCGACCGCGTCGCCGGCAGCCTCGTCGCCCGCTTCGGCGCCGACCACGACCCGGTCCGGGTGCAGGAAGTCCTCGACCGCCGAGCCCTCCTTGAGGAACTCGGGACAGGAGACATAGGGGACGCCGGGCAGGTCGCGGAGGATCGAGTGCCCGGTGCCGGCCGGCACGGTGCTCTTCATCACCAGCACGTGGTCGCCACCGGCGCGCAGCTCCTCGACCACCGAGCGCACCCGCGAGAGGTCGGCATCGCCGGAACGCGTCGGCGGCGTGTCGACGCAGACGAAGAGGATCCGGGCCGCATCGAGCAGCTCGGCCATCTCAGTCGTGAAGGTGAGCCGCTCGGCGTTGCGCTTCAGCAGCTCGGGCAAGCCGGGCTCGTGGATCGTCGTCTCGCCGCGGGAGAGCGAGTCGACCTTCTCCCGGAGGATGTCGCGGGCAACCACCGGGTGGCCGAGCTCGGCAAAGCAGGCGGCGGTGACCAGGCCGACCCATCCGACCCCGATCACGCCAATCGGCTCTCTGTCCCCGCTCATCGCTGCACCCTCCCCTTCTTCGGCTTCTTGTTCGGAATCACGACCTGCGCCGAGCGCGCCATTCCGACCATTTGATCGTTGGTCAGCACCCGCAGCAGGCTGTTCGCCACCCAGTAGGTGTTGTCCCCCCGGTGCCAGGCGATCAGCTTGATCCGGTCGCCGTCGAGGTAGATCTCATAGTCGCGCCCGTGGATCTCCTGGTCGATACTAGGACCGCTGAGGATCGGCGGGTCGCTCCAGCCCTGGATCCCCTGCACGCCGAAGTAGTGCGTGCCGTCGGGCAGGTCGAGCGTGATCACCATCCGGTAGGCGCCGTGACGATTGCCGTCGGTGTCCTTGAAGTGGTAGACGCGGGGGTCCTGGATGTGCAGTTCGAAGTTGCTTTCCTCGTAGGCCGCCCCCGGCGGCAGGCGGCTCGGGTAGAAGACGGGGAAGCCGTGGTCGACCTTGCGAGCGACTGCCTTCGCCTCCAGCTCGCCGGCTTCGCCGGCGGCTGAAAGGCCGTCGCTGCCGGGCGGCATGGTCTTGACCTTGGGCTTCTGCTTCTTCTTCTTTGCCTTCTTGTCGCCGCCCTTGCCCTTCTTCTTCGCGGACGACTGCCCTTCGGCCTCGTCCAACGAGCCGCGTGGGCCGCCGCTGGCTTCGATGCCGAGGAACTTGTCGACCGCCCCCTGGATCATTTCCGGCGAGGAGTAGACGTAGCTCGGCCCCAGTTCGACCGGGAAGTCGACCTCGTTGATCGTCGCCCCGCGCGAGGCGATGAACAGCTGCAGCACCTCCAGCATCGCCTTGGTGTCACTGATGTCGGAGGTCGTGTATTCGGTGAAGACGTCGATCAATTCGTTGCTGCCGAGCACCAGGTCCTTGATCGGCACCCGCTGGCGGGCGGCGCTGAGGAAGTCCTGCTGGCGGGCGGCGCGGACGAGGTCGGTGTCGGTGTGCCGGTAGCGCACGTACTCCAGCGCCCGTTTCCCGCACATCAGCTGGTAGCCGGGCTGAACGTTGATTTCGGCGTACTGTTCGACCGATTCCGCGTTGGAGTGGTAGTAGCGGCGGTCGATGTCGACGTAGACGCAGCCGATCGCGTAGACGGCACGCACGAAGCCGAGGTAGTCGACGTTGACGACGTGGTTGATCGGCAGGCCGGTCAGTTCCTTGACCACCTGAAGGGTCAGCTTGGGCCCTCCGTAGGCGAAGGCGGCGGTGAACTTGTCGGTCCCGACACCGGGTATTTCGACCTTGAGGTCGCGCGGGAATCGACATCAGCGCGATCGCGTCCTTGTCGGGATCGAGGCGGAGCAGGATCGTCGTGTCCGAGCGGCCGGTGTCTTCCGGTTCGCTGGCCCGCTTGTCGGAGCCGATGATGAGGATGTTCTGCGGCTCGCCGCCGGTCGTCTCGGCGAGCACGCGCTGGACTTTGCTCTTCAGCACGTTGTTGTGCGAGAGCGCATCGGCGATGCTGCCGATGTAGAGCAGGATGCTGGCCGCGGTGGCGGCGGCGACCGCCATGACGATCACCAACGAGCCAGCGGTGAAGCGCCACCAGTAGCGCTTCGGCTTCGGCGCCGGCTCGTGATCGCCCGAGGGCGGCGGCTTGCTCAGTCCGGTTTCAGCCATGGTGGCTCAGGCGTCGAGACGGGCCGGGAGCGAGCGCAGGAAGGTGTCGAGCGTCTGGCGGTAGGTGTGCAGCGAGGAGACCGAGACCCACTCCTCGGGGCCGTGATGGCCTTCGCCGACCGGGCCGAACTCGACGGCGGGGACCCCCACACGCAGGAAGGAGACCGCGTCGGAGGCGCCGTCGCGCCCGACGCTCATCGGCTCGCCGTCGTGATGCGCCGTCGCCGCCGCACGCAGCGCCCGCACGTAGGGCAGCTCGCGATCGACCACGGCCGGCGGTCGCGTGAAGAGCTGCTCGACCTCGGCAGCCTGGACGCCCCTGACCTGCTCCAGCACGGTGGCGGGATCCTGGTCGGGCAGGTAGCGGATGTCGACGTCGATGGCGCATCGGTCGGGCACCTTGTTGAGCGCGTCGCCACCCATGATCCGGCCGAGGTTGATCGAGGGGCGGTCGAACAGCTCCGAACTGTGCCGAGCGAACGGTAGCGACTCGATACTGCGGAAAACGTCAAGCGCCCTCAAAACGGCGTTGTCGCCGAGCCAGGGGGTGGCGCCGTGCGCGGCCACGCCGCTGACCTGCAGGCGCAGCGCCAGCACCCCCTTGGCCTCGACGCCGATGTGCAGGTCGGTCGGCTCGCCGGTGATCGCGAAGTCACCGAGGAAGCCGCCGTCGACCAGCTGATCGCTGCCGCGTTCGACTTCCTCCTCGGACTCCTCGTCGCCGACGATCCCCAACCGCACCCGCACCCCATCCTGGTCGCGCATCGCAGCGATCGTCAGCAACATCGCCGCCAGCGCCCCCTTCATGTCATAGGCGCCACGCCCGTAGAGCCGGTCCCCTTCGACCCGAGGCGCGAACTGCCCCTCCAGCGCCGGCACCACGTCGATGTGCCCGTGCAGCACGACCGTCGGCGCATCCTCCGGCCCGACTTCGGCCTTGAGAACAGGTAGTCCCCGCACCTCATCGCTCTCCACCTCGATCCCGCGCGAGTCCAACCACCCTTCGATGAACCCGGCAGCTTCCAGCACCCCATCCGCCGCGGAGCTGTCGTAGCTCACCAGCCGCCGAACGAGCGCCACCAGCTCATCGCCCACGCCGAGCACCTCCAAGCGAGAGATCATTGCTGCATCCACCCTCAATAGCACGGCGAATGCAGCAGCAGTCATTGCGGGTCAGTCGCCCCTCTCCCGGAGGCTCATGAATCCACAAATCGAATTGGCGCAAACGATCAGCTGCGCAACGGCCTCCGGGAGAGGGGCGACTGACCCGCCTCACCCCTCGGCAATAGCCAAAAACGCTTCCGCCCGGTCCCGGTCCTTCTCGGCACGAGCATGCGAGCCACTGCCCTTCTCGGACTCCGTGAGCCGCTGCTCGGCGTCAGCCAGCTGCTCTTTCAGCGTCCCCGCATCGAGATCCTCAGGAGCAAGCGCCTCCTCGACAAGGAGCTTGGCGTGGTTGCCGAAGACCTGCAGCCAACCGTGTGCCTGCGCGTAGCGCTTCGTCTCGGAGTCGCTGACGTGCAGGCGCAGCTCCGCCGGCTGCAGCGCCGCCAGCAGCGGCGCGTGGTTGGCGAGGATGCCGACCTCGCCGACCGCGGTGCGGGTCGAGACCTGGCGCACTTCGCCGCTGAAGACCTCCCCCTCTGGGGTGAGGACTTCGACGTCGACCATGTGCTCGGCAGCCATCGTCTCCCCTAGGCGGCCGCGGCCGCCCCGGCGTCAGCGGTCACCTGGTCGATGCCGCCCTTCATGTAGAAGGCGCCCTCGGAGAGGTCGTCGTGCTCGCCGTCGAGGATCTCGCGGAAGCCGCGCACCGTCTCCCCCACCGGCACGTACTCGCCGCTGCGGCCGGTGAACTGCTCGGCGACGAAGAACGGCTGCGAGAGGAAGCGCTCGATCTTGCGGGCACGTGAGACCGTCTGCTTGTCCTCGTCGGAGAGCTCGTCGATGCCGAGGATGGCGATGATGTCCTGCAGCTCCTTGTAGCGCTGCAGCACCTCCTGGACTTCGGTCGCGGTGCGGTAGTGCTCCTCGCCGACGACGTCGGGCTTGAGGATCGTCGAGGTCGAGTCGAGCGGGTCGACGGCCGGGTAGATCCCCTTCTCCGAGATCGCCCGCGAGAGCGTCGTGGTCGCGTTGAGGTGGGCGAACACCGAGGCCGGGGCCGGGTCGGTGAGGTCGTCGGCGGGAACGTAGATCGCCTGCACCGAGGTCACCGAGCCACGCTCGGTCGAGGTGATCCGCTCCTGCAGTTCGCCCATCTCGGTCTCCAGCGTCGGCTGGTAGCCGACCGCCGAGGGCATGCGCCCGAGCAGCGCCGAGACCTCGGAGCCCGCCTGGACGAAGCGGAAGATGTTGTCGATGAAGAGCAGCACGTCCTGGCCGCCCTGCTCGCGGAAGTATTCGGCCATCGTCAGGCCGGAGAGCGCGACGCGGAGGCGGGCGCCCGGGGGCTCGTTCATCTGGCCGAAGACGAGCATCGTCTTGTCGATGACGCCGGACTCCTTCATCTCGAGCCAGAGGTCGTTGCCCTCGCGAGAGCGCTCGCCGACGCCGCAGAAGGCGGAGAGGCCTTCGTGCTCTTCGCCGATCGAGCGGATCAGCTCCTGGATCAAGACGGTCTTGCCGACGCCGGCGCCGCCGAAGAGCCCGACCTTGCCGCCCTTGGCGTAGGGCGCGAGCAGGTCGATCACCTTGATCCCGGTCTCGAGGATCTCCTGGGTCGGAGCGAGGTCGGAGGCTTCGGGAGCCGGGCGGTGGATCGGCCAGCGCTCCTCGGTCTGCACCGGCTCGCCGAGGTCGATCGGCTCGCCGAGCAGGTTGAAGATGCGGCCCAGGGTCGCGTCGCCGACCGGGACCGTGATCGGGCCACCGGTGTCGATCACCTTGTCGCCGCGCTGCAGGCCGTCGGTGGCGTCCATCGCCACCGTGCGCACCCGGTTGTCGCCGAGGTGCTGCTGCACCTCGCAGACAAGTTCGGTCGCCTCGCGGTCCTCGTCGCCGGCCATCTCGATCTTCACTGCCGAGTAGATCTCGGGCAGCTTCTCGGGGAAGACCGCGTCGACGACCACGCCGGTGACCTGCTCGACGCGTCCTACGTTTGCTCCGTTGCTCTCAGCCATTGGTTCCTTTTCTCGTTTCGCAGTCTTATCCGAGCGCCTCGGCGCCGGCGACAACCTCGAGGATCTCCTGGGTGATCTCGGCCTGCCTCGCCCGGTTCATCTCCAGGGTCAGGGCATCCATCATTTCCTCGGCGTTCTCGGCGGCACTGCGCATTGCCGTCATCCGCGCTCCCAGCTCGGAAGCAGCCGACTCCAGCAGCGCCCTGTAAACCGAAATATTCACGTACTCCGGGATCAGCTGGCCCAGCAGATCCTCCGCCTCGGGCTCGTACTCCCAGGCCGAGTGGCTGTGCGCCTTCTCGATCTCGCTTTCCTCGCCCTCCTCTTCCTCCTCGGCGACGCCCTCGCCGATCACGTCGGCCTGCTGCAGGGGAAGCAGGGTCTGCCGCCAGACGTGCTGGGTCAGCGGCGAGACGTAGCGGTTGTAGACCAGCTCGACCCGGTCGAGCTCCTCGTCGACGTAGCGGGCGGTCAGCTCCTCGCCGATCTCGCGCGCGTTGGCGAAGCCGGGCCGGTCGGTGAAGCCGACGTAGGAGGTGCGGGGATCCTCTTTGCGGAAGGTGAGGGCGCCGACGCCCTTGCGGCCGACAGCGGAGAAAACCGTCTCCTTGCCCTGCTCGCGCAGCTCGCCCTTGAGCCGCATGCCGTCGCGAATGATGTTGGTGTTGAAGGCCCCGGCGAGGCCGCGGTCGCCGGTGATCAGGACGACCCCGACGCGCTTCTCGTTCTCGCGCTCTTCCAGCACCGGCACGCGCGGGAGGCCGCCCGCCTGCTCGGCGGCGCGGCGGGTGAGCTTGCGCATCGACTGCGCGTAGGGGCGCATCTGCTCGATCCGCTGTTCGGCCCGGCGCAGGCGCGCCGCGGCAACCATCTCCATCGCCCGCGTGATCTTGTTGATGTTCTTGATCGACGCGATGCGATTCTTGACGTCCTTCTGAGAGGCCATGACGAAAACCCGGACGCTAGGCCGGGGTCGCCTCCTTCTCAGCCTCTTCGGCCTCAGCGACGCGGGAAGGCTTCGCCCGCTCCTCCTCGGACTTGATCCGGTCGGACTCGCCGGCCTCGATCGGGTCGCCGTGCTCGTCGAAATCGGCGCCGAAGTCGTCGACGACCTCGCGGATCGCCGCGCCCAGCTCCTCCTCGTCGGCCTCCTCGAGCTTGCCGCTGTCGGTGATCCGCTGCAGCAGGTCAGCCTTCTCCGCGTGCAAGCGGATGCGGAGATCAGCGAGGAACTCTCCCACCCGCTCGGTCTTGATCCGGTCGAGGAAACCGCCGGTGCCGGAGTAGATCGCCGCCACCTGATCGGCGACCCCAAGCGGCTCGCGCTCCTTCTGCTTGAGCAGCTCGACCAGCCGTTCTCCACGGCTCAGGGTCTTTTGGGTCTCCGGATCGAGCTCGGAGCCGAACTGGGCGAAGGCCTCGAGGTCGCGGAACTGGGAGAGGTCGAGGCGCAGCTTGCCGGCGACCTTCTTCATCGCCTTCGTCTGCGCGTTGCCGCCCACCCGCGAGACCGAGATGCCGACGTTGATCGCCGGGCGGACGCCCGAGTAGAAGAGGTCGGACTCGAGGAAGATCTGGCCGTCGGTGATCGAGATCACGTTGGTCGGGATGTAGGCGGAGACGTCGGAGGCCTGGGTCTCGATGATCGGCAGCGCCGTCAGCGAGCCGCCGCCGAGGTCGTCGTTGAGCTTCACCGCCCGCTCCAAGAGGCGCGAATGCAGGTAGAAGACGTCACCCGGGTAGGCCTCGCGACCCGGCGGGCGGCGCAGCAGCAGCGACATCTGCCGGTATGCGTAGGCGTGCTTGGTGAGGTCGTCGTAGACGCAGAGGGCGGCCTTGCCGTTGTAGAGGAAGTGCTCGCCCATCGCGCAACCGGCGTAGGGGGCGATGAACTTGATCGGCGCCGCCTCGTCGGCGGGCGCGGCGACGATGATCGTGTTCTCCATCGCGCCGTTCTCCTCCAGCACCTGCTTGAGCTGGACGACCGTCGACATCTTCTGCCCGATCGCGACGTAAATGCAGATCATGTCCTTGTCGCGGTTGTTGATGATCGTGTCGATCGCGATCGCCGTCTTGCCGGTCTGGCGGTCGCCGATGATCAGCTCTCGCTGGCCACGGCCGATCGGGATCATCCCGTCGATCGACATCAGCCCGGTCTGCACCGGTTCGGTGACCGGCTGGCGCTGGACCACGCCGGGCGCCTTGAACTCGGCCGGACGGGTCTGCGTCGTGGCGATCTCGCCCCTGTCGTCGAGCGGACGGCCGAGCGGGTCGACCATGCGACCGAGCAGCTCATCGCCAACCGGGATCCGCAGTAGGTGGCCGGTGCGCTTGACCGTGTCTCCCTCGACGACCTTGTCCCACTCGCCGAAGAGCACGGCGCCGACGTTGTCGGCCTCGAGGTTGAGGGCGAGGCCGGTGACGCCGTGCGGAAGCTCCAGCATCTCCAGCGCCATGCAGCTGTCGAGGCCGTGGATCCGGGCGATCCCGTCTGCCACGGAGAGCACGGTGCCGACCTCGGAGAGGTCGGCCGATTCCGTGTCCAGTCCCTCGATCCTCTCGCGAAGGATTGATGCGATCTCGTCGGGCTTGATTTCCATCGGGTGCCTTATTCCTCCTTACGCCGCCTGGGCGACGCTCTTTCGAAGTTTCTCCAAGCGACTGCGGATGCTCGCGTCGAGGACCATGTTGCCGACCTGCAGGACGATGCCGCCGAGGATCTCGCCGTCGACGCGACTGGCCAGCTCGACCTTCTGACCGGTCTGACGCTCGATCTCCTCGCCGACCTTCTCGACCACTGCACGATCGAGCTCGACCGCGCTCGTAACCGTCACGTCAATGCGCCGGTTCTCCTGCTTCCAGAGCTCATCGAGCTGGCGGCGAATGCGGAATATCTCCGGCATCCGCTGCTTCTCGACCAGCAGCTCGAGGAAGTTGAGCAGCTCCTGATCGGCGCCGCTGACGGCGCGCACCAGGCCCGCGACCTTCTCCGCTGAGGAGAAGTAGGGGCTGAAGAAGAAGACCTGCAGATCGCGATCGGCGTCGAGGGCATCGACGAACTGGGCCAGCTCGTCGCGGATCGCGTCGAGCTTGCCCTTGTCCTTGGCCACGTCGAAGAGGGCCTCGGCGTATACGCGAGCTGCATCCGGCATCAGCTCTTCGACTCCTCCGCGGAGAGAGCCGAGAAGTCGACCTCGCTGAGCGCCTCCTCGACGAGGCGACGCTGGTCGTCCTCGTTGAGCGACTTGCGGGTGACCTTCTCGGTCGCCAGCACGGTCAGGTCGGCGACCTCCTTGCGGATCTGGTCCAGCGAGCGGCGCGTCTCGGCTTCGATGTCGCGGGTCGCCGCCGCGACCAGCTCCTCGCGCTTCTCCTTGCCGGCCGCCGTCGCCTCGGATTCCGCGGTCTCCCCTGCCTTGCGAGCGCGCGCCATGATGTCGTCGGCCTGCTCGCGAGCCTCGGTGAGGCGCTGGCGGTACTCCTCGAGCAGCTCGTCGGACTCCTTGCGCTGCCGTTCCGCCGCCTCGATCGACTCGCGGATCGTCGCGGCGCGCTTGTCGAGCGCCTCCTGGATCCGCGGGAAAGCGACCTTGCTGAGCACCCACATCGTGAAGAGGAAGAGCACCAGCGTCCAGATCATCAGGCCGAGGCCCGGTGAGACCAGGAAGCTGCCGCCTTCTTCCTCGGCACCGTGCGCGGCCTCTGCCGCGAGGGGGATCAAACCCGCTATGTGGCCAAAGAGCTCCACGCGATCGACCTAGAGGAAGAAGGCGATGAGGCCGAAGATGAAGGTGTAGAAGGCGACCGCCTCGGTCAGCGCGAAGCCGAGCCAGCGGATGCTCTGCAGCTCGTCTTTCATCTCGGGCTGGCGGGCGACCGACTCGATCTCCTTGCCGAAGATGATGCCGATACCAATTCCTGCGCCGATTGAGCCAAGGCCGGCACCGACGCCGAGGGCGATCGCCTTACCGGCCGATTCGATCCCTTCATCGGAGATCGCGGCGACTACAGGGGACAGATCCATTGAGACAGCGCTCCTTTTCTAGTGGCTGGCGGAGGTGGCTCCGCCAATGTAGATCGCGGTGAGGGTCGAGAAGATAAACGCCTGAAGCGTCGCGACCAGACCCACCTCGAAGATGAAAAACGCAAACGCCATTGGGAACGTCAGTGCCCCGAGGGCGGCGATACCGAGCAGAACGGCAAGCCCGCCGCCCATGAAGAGCAGCAGCAGGTGGCCGGCGAGGATGTTGGCGAAGAGACGCACGGAGAGCGAAATCAGCCGCACGAAGTGCGAGATCACCTCGATCAGGAAGATCGCCGCCTTGCCGAACGGGTTCATCGACTCCAGGCCCGGCGGCAGCCAGCTGGCCAGGTAGGGAATGAAGCCCTTGGCCCGCACGCCTTCGACGTGGTAGGCGACCCAGACGACCAGGGTCAGGACCAGCGGGATCGAGATGTTGGCGGTCGCCGCGTAGATCGCGAAGGCGGGGATTTCGAGGCCGAAGATGCTGACCGTGTGCTCGGTGTTGGTCGGCAGCGGCAGGAAGCCGATCATGTTCGAGAACCAGATCCAGAAGAAGAGAGCGGCGAGGAAGGGGAACCAGCGGGCCGCGGTCTTGGGGTCGAGGTTGCCGCCGGTGATGTTGTTCTTGGTCAGGTCGTAGGCGACCTCGATCGGCAGTCTGCACGCGGTTCGGTTTCTGCGCCATGCGGCGACTGACCCAGACCATCGTGAAGATCGTCAGCGCGCTGGCCAGGACCAGATAGAGGACGGCCTTGTTGATGCTGAGATCGAGGCTGCCGATGTGCAGCGAGACCCACGGTTCCAGTTTGAACTCGTTCTGGGGTTCGAACGATTCGTTTTTGCCGGCGCTGTCGAAGATCAGCAGCATCAGGATCGCGATCGAGAAGTAGACGCCGAGCCCGATCAGCACCTTCGTCCGCGTCTTCATGCCTGGCCCGCTTCCGGTTCGTTGAAGAGGTGGGCGATGCCCTGGGCGGCGAAGGAGACGGTGAAGAGGACCAGGACGAGGATCGCCGAGGAGAGGCCGGCCTCCCTTTCGACCAGCCCGGCGGCCAGGATCGCCGCGGTCATCAGGCCGACGCGCCCAAGCGTGCTGACCCCGACCATCGCCATCGCCCGCTGGCGGTTGCCGGCGGCAAGCTCGGCGTTGGCGCGGCGTGCCGCGAGCGTCTGAACACCGCGCTGAACGAGCCAAATTCCAGCTCCGACGGCGTATCCGAGCATGGGCAGCCCGCCGAGCAGGAAAACGGCGAGAGCGGCGGCAAGGACCAGAAGGTCGACGTACTTGGGAGGAGACATAAAATGCGCCCGTCTCGGATGGGCGGGCGGACGCGCGACTATATCCGAAAGGGCCGACGAACCGCTTTCTAGAGCCAGTTCGTGAGGCTTGTTACAACCTGTTACTAACTCTCAAGTTGTCGGCCGCGCGATTATTCGCGGTCTGAGGGTCGATCGGGAATTGGCGGGAGGGGCCTGGTCGGCCTCCGGTCGAATTGACACCCCAAGCGCTACGCGCTTGGGGTGAATGTTGTGCGCGGCCTTTGGCCACGCACAAATCGGATTGCATAGGCCGCTTCGCGACATTCGCCCGGAGGCCGACCAGGCCCCTCTCTCAACACATTCCAAAGGGACGTCTTGAGCTCGAACGCGGCCTCAGGGTTCTTGAGCTTTTTGGAAAGGCTCAAGCCGGAATGAGGCTTCGGGACAGAGCTTTGGGTTGGACGTGCTTCCGCGAGGGCCACATAGAGATCAGTCGTCCAGCTTGAGCGCTTCGAACTCACCTGTTTCCGGGTTGAGCCGGCCGCGCCGCAACTTGAGGATCTCCAGCACGTAGATCAGGTAGATGCTGGAGGCGAGGGCGACCAGGCCGAAGGCGACGATCACGGCGGTCCAGAAGGCGTCGAAATGGCCGCGGTCGTCGCTGTAGGGCACGAAGCGCAGAGCGAGCGCCAGACCGGCCAAAGCCAGCGTCCAGCCGTAAAGGTAGGCCAGCGTGCGCCGCTGCGAGAAGCCGATGTTGGCCATGCGGTGGTGGAAGTGCCAGGTGTCGGCCTGGTAGATCGGCTGGCGGTACTTGAGCCGCTTGGCGACGACGAAGCTGGTGTCGAGGATCGGCACGGCGAGGATCACCAGGGGGAAGAGCAGGGCGACCACGGCATTGGTCTTCAGCGCCCCCTGCACCGAGGCGACGGCGAGCAGGTAGCCGAGCAGGTTGGAGCCGGTGTCCCCCATGAAGCTGGAGGCCGGCGGGAAGCCGTGACGGAGGAAGCCGAGCGCCCCGCCGGCGGTCAACGCGGCCAGCACACCGGCGGCGTTGCGATCGAGCGAGAGGGCGACGACGGCCAGAGCGATCGCGGCGATCGTGCAGACGCCCGCGGCGAGGCCGTCGACCCCGTCGATGAAGTTGATCACGTTGACCACCGCGACGATCCCGATCACGGTCAACGGATAGGCGAGCCAGCCGAGCTCGAAGCCACCGACGAAGGGCAGCGTGAGGACGTCGACGCGGACGCCGCCGAGGACCGGGATCAGCGCTGCGCCGATCTGGCCGAGCAGCTTCGGCAGGGCGGGCAGGCCGCGCACGTCGTCGATGACGCCAACGGCGGCGATCGCGGCGGCGCCGAGCAAGATCGAGCGCGTCTCGCCGTCGCTGGGCAGCCAAATCCAGCCGGCGACCTCGATGCCGGCGAAGATCGCCAGACCGGAGAGGCGCGGCATCGGCTTGTCGTGCAGGCCGCGCTCCTTGGGCATGTCGATCGCGCCGATCCGGTAAGCGAGTCGCTCGGCGTAGGGGACCAGCAGCCAGGCGATCGCCGCGGCTAGGAAAAAGGCGAGGACGGCGTCCGTTGTCGAGGCCATTTCGAGGCCCGGGGAAAGACGGGCGCGCTCAGGCTACTCGACGCTCTCGACAGCGCCGAGCGCACCCTCGACCAGGAACTCCGGATCGCGAGGATTGCGGACGCCGAGCGGCGACGTGCGCTTGCGCAGTGGCAGCTCGGCCGGATCGGCGAGCACCTGCAGCCGCCCGTCGGCGATCAGCTCCTCGTCGACGCCGCCCATGCGACCGGCGAAGGTGGTGAAGACCGGCGTGCCGAGAGCGACGGCCTCGCGGTTCATCGTCCCTCCCGCGCTGACCACGAGGTCGGCAAAGGCGATCAGGCTCTGCGCGTCGATCGCCCGCTCGGGAACGATCAGGTTGGCGGCGCCGATCGCCCGCACCTCGGCGCCCTGGCGCTCGGTGCGCGGAATGACGATCGCCTGCACGCCGGCGGCGCCGGACAGGTGGCGGATCGTCTCGCCATAGAGGTCGTTGTGGGCGTGATACTCGGAGGTCTCCGGCGGCGGCCGAACGACTACCAGCACCTTCTCGCGATCGAGCCCCAACTCGCCGAGCACAGCTGGATCGGGCTCGAAGCCGGCCAGGTAGTACTCCTCCTTGAGCCCTGGGTAGCGGACCAGCTTGGCCTCCTTGGCGCCGATCTTCCTCAGTCGATCGAGCGGAATCGAATCCGGAACCAGGACCCTGCGCGCTGCTCGAAAGGCAACCTGGCGCTGCCAGCCGGCGAACTCGTAGTCCTGCATCTGCACGGAGGGAATGCGAAACAGTGACGAGACCACCGCCAGGTCGACCGATCCGTGAGCCAGCGCGAGCTGTGGCCGGCGCTCCCAGACCGTCCGCGCCAGTCGCGCCGAGCGCCCGACGAGCGCACTCCCCTTGCCCAGCGCCGAAGCGCCACCATGACTTCCCACGGCGACATACGGAATGCCGAGTCGGTCGAGGATCCCCAGCGTCTGCCCGTACTCGCGGGCCGTGACCAACACCTCGTGCCCCCGCCCCTCCAGGCGCTCGATCAGTGGTCGCAAGACAAGCGGATGCGCCGCCGCCGTGCAGTCGACCCAAACCCTCAAGCGATCAGGCGGAGGCAGGGGCTGGCGAAAGCTGCGGGTAGAGCGGGTAACGGTCCATCAGAGCGCGGCTGCGCTCGGCGAGAGCGTCCTTCTGGGCGTCGAAGTCGTCGGAGAGCGCGGTTGCGATGACGCTGGCGATCTCGGTCATGTCGTCCTCGACGAGGCCACGAGTGGTCAGGGCGGGCGTGCCGATGCGCAAGCCGGAGGGGTTCATCGGCGGCCGTGGGTCGAATGGGATCGCGTTGCGGTTGACGGTGATCCCGACCGCCTCGAGGCGGTCCTCGGCGGTCTGTCCGTCAAGCCCGGTCGGCGTCAGGTCGACGAGGACCAGGTGCACGTCGGTGCCGCCGGTCAGCACCGGGACGCCGTTGGCTTCGAGCCCGGCCGCGAATGCCTGCGCGTTGGCGATCGTCTGGCGCTGGCGGGCGGCGAACTGCTCGCTGGCGGCGATCCGCAGGGCAACTGCCTTGGCGGCGATCGTGTGCATCAACGGCCCGCCCTGCTGGCCGGGGAAGATCGCCTTGTCGATCGCCTTCGCGTACTTCTCGGTGGAGAGGATCATGCCGCTGCGCGGTCCGCAGAGAGTCTTGTGGATCGTCGTCGTGACGACGTCGGCGTGCGGCACCGGATTCGGGTGCTCGCCGGCGGCGACGAGACCGGCGAAGTGGGCCATGTCGACCATCAGCTTTGCGCCGACCGAGTCGGCGATCGCGCGGAAGGCGGCGAAGTCGAGCTGACGCGGATAGGCCGACCAGCCGGCGACGATCAGCTTCGGCCGGTGCTCCTGCGCCAGCCGCTCGACCTCCTCCATGTCGACACGCAGATCGTCTTTGCTGACGTGGTAGGCGACGATCTCGTAGAGCTTCCCCGAGACGTTCAGTTTCATCCCGTGGGTGAGATGGCCGCCGTGGTCGAGGGCCAGCCCCATGATCGTGTCGCCCGGCTCGATCAACGCCATGTAGGCGGCGTTGTTGGCCTGAGCGCCAGCGTGGGCCTGGACGTTGGCGTGCTCGGCGCCGAAGAGCTCCTTGGCGCGGTCGATCGCCAGCTGCTCGGCGACGTCGACCTCCTCGCAGCCGCCGTAGTAGCGCCGGCCCGGATAGCCCTCGGCGTACTTGTTGGTCAGCACCGAGCCGACCGCGTCGAGGACCGCCTGGGGCACGAAATTCTCCGAGGCGATCATCTCCAGCGTCCCCTGCTGGCGACGCAGCTCGCCGTCGAGGACGGCCGCAATCGCCGGGTCGACCTCGGTCAGCGGGGCGGTCTGGAGGTTCTCGGGCAACTCGCTCACGGTCGAGCGACCATACCAACGGGCCGGGATCGTTAGACGGGGTCGGCCATCGCGTAGAGCGCGATGATCGGGGTGACGATCGAGCCGAGAGCGACGGCAAAGGCGACCTGGCAGACGACGAACTGCCCCTTCGTGAGCTCGGGGAAGCCCGAGACGACGAGCGCCAAGGTCAGGAGAGGCGCCAGCAGGACGACGGCGATGACTCCGAAGGCCACTCCCCGTCGCAGACGGCCCGACGGCAGCTTGGCCAGCCAGGGGCGTGTGGAGCGAAGCGTGGTCAGCGGAGCGAGCGACCCCAGCCTGATGTCTCGTCGCACCACCGTCGTCGTCAGCGCAGAGGTGATCAGAGGCAAGAGGAAGAGCGTGCCGACCAGGTTCCAAAAGGTGCTCGTCTCCACCAACGGCCTGCCCCAGAGCGGTACCCCAGCCTGGCCCCGAACGGCGAGCGACGCGATCGCCGCGTTGACGACGACGTTGATTGCCGCCGTGGCGCAAAGCGCGTTGACGACGACCCAGCGCCGGTGTGGCGCCGGCAACTGCCTCCACACCGAAGCGATCCGCGAGATCGGGCGACGATAGCAACGGCCTGGATAGTCTGGGCCGGGTGAGATTCCTGCTCTCGCTGTGCGCCGCCGGCGCCTGCCTGGCACTGGCGGCAGTCCCCGCTGGAGCCGCGGTCGAAAACCCCTGCGAAGGCCCGGAAGCGGCGGATCTGCTCTGCCCGGACTTCCGGGTCGGCCCGGCCGCCGACCTCTACGTCGAGCACCGCGGCGGACCCGGCGGCCATGGCATGACGCTGCTGCACGCCGCCAACGACATCCGCTCGCGCGGCCGCGGCCCGATCGAGCTGCGCGGCCAGCGCTACAAGCGCAACTGGATGCGGGCCAACCAGGCGATCTACAGAGTCGGCGGCGGGGTGCGCATCTTCCGCAGCGAGGCCAAGCTCCACTTCTACAACGTCGGCTCCCAGTGGGGCGGCTCCTACTGGAAGATGCACGACCCGCTCAGCATGGAGATCTGGACGCTCGACGAGCAGCGCCAACCGTCGCAACGGGTACGCAAGGGGCCAAAGGTCTTCTACTGCCTCCGCGACCTGCAGCGCACCCGAGCGATGAACCGCTCTCCCGCCCAGTTCGTCTACCCGGGCTGCAGCCAGGACGCCGGGCGCAAGCGGGTCAGGCTGGGCACCTCGGTGGGCTGGTCGGACATCTACCCCGCCGAATACGACCGCCAGTGGGTCAACGTCAGCGGCCTGCGCGGCTGCTTCGCCTTCGTAATGCAGGTCGACCCCCAGAACCTCCTCTTCGAGGAAAACGAGGCCAACAACCGCTCGACCCGCATCATCCGGCTCCCGTACCGGGACGGCCCGCAGCACTGCTAGCCGGCCGAGCGGGGAGGCGCACCCGCCATCCCCCTCGAAGCACCACAAGCTTGAGGACGAGCTCCCTCATCTGAGGCGCCATCCGACCCGTGTCTCGCTCAAGAGCTTGAGCACCCCAACTCGCTTCGCAGCTCGAGCGTCACTGGGCGCGTGTCGAGAGGGAGCCTGGTCCCCCCACCACAAACCGGAGTGACGTTCAGCCGCCTATCGGAGCACGCGGGGTCGAGCCCCAGAAGACGACGGTGCCGAGCATGCCGATGATGTGGACGAGGACGATGTTGACGGCCATCGACTGGGCCGTCGCCGTGCCGACCCCGACCGGCCGCCCGAGGCGGTGTAGCCGTAGTAGCAGCCGACCAGCACGATCGCCGTCGCCATCACCATGCCCTTGATCAGGCTGAACCCCAGGTCGAGCGGGTTCTGGAACATCCAGAAGATCAGCAGGTAGCCACCTGAGGAGACGTCACCGACCTGCTGGACGACGGAGAAGTAGCTGGCAAAGTACATCACCCCGATCCCGACCAGGTAGAGGAACGGCAGGGTCATCCAGGCCGCCAGCAAGCGCGTTCCGGCGAGGAAGGTGACGGGCTGGATCCCCATCACCTCGAGCGCGTCGATCTCGTCGGAGATCCGCATCGCGCCCAGCTCGGCGACGATCCCGGTGCCGACCTTGGCAGAGAGGATGTAGCCGAAGGCGTAGGGCAGGGCCTCGCGCAGGTCGCACCAGGCGGCGAAGAGGCCGGCGTAGGCGGGTACGCCCTGGGCGCGGAAGAAGTAAGCGCCCTGCAGCCCGCACTGCAGGCCGAGGATGAAGACGAAGGCCCAGATGATCAGCGCCGAGCCGAGGATCAGGATGCCGGCCTGGCGAATGCTCTCACCGAAGAACTTGAGCACGCGGCCGCTGTAGACGAGTCCGGCGACCCGCGAGCCGAACCGTGCCAGCTCGCCAAAGGAGTCGAGCCAACCACGCGGAGCGTCGAGCCAGCCGATCATCGAATCGTCTGCAATTCGGGGTTGGTGGCGAGCAGGATCGCGGTGAAGACGAACTGGAAGAAGAAGACCGCGACGAGGGCGATCACGACCGCCTGGTTGACGGCGCGGCCGACGCCGGCGGCGCCACCGGACGCAGTCATCCCCTTGAACGAGCAGACGACGGCGATGATCGCGCCGAAGATCGTGCACATCAGCACCGAGCCCCAGATGTCGGTGATCGAGGCGTTGGCGAAGAGGGTGGCGAAGAAGCCGCCGAGCGGTTGCTTGTAGAGCAGCTCGGCGGCGATGCCGGCGGAAAGGCCGAAGACGATCGCGAAGATGTCGAGCAGGGCGGTGACGACCATCAGGGCAAGGAAGCGCGGCACGACCAGGTTCTTCACCGGGTCGACGCCGAGCACCTGCAGGGCGTCGAGCTCCTCGCGGATCTTGCGGGCGCCGAGGTCGGCGGTGATCGCGGTGCCGGCCACGCCGGCGACGACGACGGCGGTGACCAGGGGGCCGATCCAGCGGATCGCGGTCAGCACGAAGAAACCGCCGAGGCGGTCCAGGGCGCCAAACAGCGAGAGGGCGCCGGCGGCCTGTAGGCCAGGGGCGCCGAGGCAAAGGGCGAAGGTCGAGATCAGCAGCGGGAACCAGGAAAGCTTCAAGACGAAGAGGAACTGGCTGACCAGCTCCTCGCCGTACGGGTAGGGAGGCCGAATCGCGGAGACGATCGTCTTCGCGGTGAGGATCATCATCTCCCCCACCTGCTCGAATGCGGACTTGGCTGGAAGGAAGGCTCGCGTCAAGACTTCTCCCGCCACCAGCTCATCGCCCTGCCGAGAGGGCCCCCGCCCGATCGTGACGGTCCGTCGCTCTCCTCTTCGTCGAGCAGCGCCTGGCGGCGGGCGCGAACCTCGCCAACCTGCCGGGCGCGAAGCTCGGCCGCCCGCTGCGCTTCCGAAAGCTGGGCGATCAACGTGTCCCGCGTCTGCTCGAGCTCCTCGACCCCGGCGACGTGAGCCTCCGAGGAGCGCCTGGCGGTCGGCATGCCGTCCGGCAGGTCGCGCGTGTAGGTCGCCAGCTCGACCTCGAGCCGAGCGATCTGGCGACGCAACTCGTGGCGCACCTCGATCGCCTCGCTCTCTTTGGCGAGGTCGGGAAGGTCAGGATGAGTCTCAGCGGTCTCCTCGCCCTCGCTCATGCTCGCGCAGGCAGTGGCGACGATGATCAGGTCACGCGGATCGAGACCCGCAGCGCGGACGCGCCGCAGCGCGTCGCCGGCAATCTCCTCCAGCTCTGGCGCAGCTTGGATCCCGTCGGCGACGAAAGTTCCCTGACCCTGCCTGGTGAACACCAGGCCAGCGTCCTCGAGTCCGGCGTACACCGCCCGCACTGTATTGACGTTGACGCCCGCCCACTCGGCGAGACGGCGGAAGCTGGGCAAGCGCTCCCCCGCCGCGAGCCGGCCGGTGGCTATCAGCGCCCGCAAGCGCCAAGAGAGCTGAACGCCGACCGGCAGCTCAACGGCGGGGTCAGTGGAAAAAGGCGTGGCCTCACGATCAACGGTACGCTGTGCCATTGATGCCACACAGTAATTCAAAAAGTGTCCTAGAACATTAGGACAGCATTAAAGGCCGGCCAGCTGCGCCGAAAGCTCCCCGCCCGCCAGGCCCCCCTCGCGCAGGACCGCCCATTCCCCATTCTCGTCGAAAGCAACGAGATCGAGGACTGTAGACGGAAGGCCGGCGAGTGCGCCGCCGTCGATCGCGACGTCGACCTCGGTGAGAACCTCGGGCGGGATGTCGGCGAAGAGAGCCGGAGCGGGCTCACCGCTGCGGTTGGCGGAGGTCTGCAGGACCGGGCACATGGCGCCGGACAGGGGACCCTCGATCAGGCGCACGCCGAGCCGCTCGGGATCCTCGCGACAGGCCAGCGGGTAGCGGCGCTGGGGGTTGGCGACGACGATGGTCACCGGCCCCGGGAGCAGAGCGCCGATCGCCGATCGCGTGCGGGCGCCGAGATCCTCGATCAACTCGCGCATGGCCAGGGGCGAGAAGTAGAGAACGGCGGATGGCTTGCCGTCGTCGCGACCCTTGATCCGGTGGATGCGCTCGATCGCCGTCGCGTTGAGTGGGTCGCAGGCGAGGCCGTAGAGACCGTCGGCGGGAAAGATCGCGACGCCGCCCGCGGCGACGCAGAGCTCGAGCCCGGTGCGGGCTCGGTCTGCCCCGTCGCGCTCGATCGAAACGGTGACCGTCACGCCGAGGCTCCCCGGCGGCCGATCACGATGCGCGGGATGCCGGCGAGGTCGGGTCGCGACTCGACCGCGGCGAAGCCGGACTCGATCAGCAATGCGCCCACCACCGCATCCTGCCCAACTCCGACCTCGAGTGCCAACACCGGCGCCAGGCCGGCGACGGCGGGGATCGCAACCCGCAGCACGTCGAGCCCGTCGGGGCCGGCAAGCAGCGCCTCACGTGGCTCCCAGTCGGTCACCTCCGGCGCCAGCGTCGGCCACTCCGCTTCGCTCACATAGGGAAGGTTGGCGACGATCAGGTCGAAGTCGCCGAGCTCTTGCGTGGCCATCGCCTCGACCAGCTCGACCCGGCCCGCAAGGCCCAGCCGCTCGGCGTTGGCGCGCGCCACTTCCAGCGCCGCGGTCGAGGTGTCGGCGGCAGTGACCTCACACTCCGGCAGCTCGGCGGCGATCGCCAAGGCGATCGCTCCGGAGCCGGTACCGAGGTCGAGCACCCTGGCGGGGCCCAACTCGAGCGCCAGATCGACCAACAGCTCGGTCTCGGGACGTGGGATCAGCACCCGCGGATCGACGGCCAGCTCGAGATGGCGGAAGCCGCGCCAGCCGAGGATGTAGGCGACCGGCTCGCGCCTCAACCGCCGCCGCACCATCTCACCAAACCGTCGCGCCGCCGGCGGTGGGACCTCGGCCTCGGGGTGGGCGGCAAGATCTGCCCGGCCCCTGCCTGTCGCCTCGGCGAGCAGCAGCTCGGCATCGAGGCGGGGCTCTGCGATTCCGGCGGCACGCAGGGCGTCGACCGACGCCGACAGCGCTTCGCGGATCACCCGACCGCCGCGGTCTCGAGCCTTTGTCTCTTCTCCTCGGCTGCCAGCGCCTCGGTGAACTCGGCCAGTTCGCCGCCGAGCACGCCGTCGAGGTTGTGGGAGGTGTGCTTGATCCGGTGATCGGTCACGCGACCCTGGGGGAAGTTGTAGGTCCGCACCTTCTCGGAGCGCTCGCCGCTGCCGACTTGGGCCTTGCGCTCGGAGGCGATCTTCGCCTGTTGCTCGGCCAGCTCGCGCTCGTAGATGCGCGCCCGCAGCACTCGCATCGCCCGCTCCTTGTTTTGCAGCTGGGACTTCTCGTCCTGCATCGAGACGACGATGCCGGTCGGCTTGTGGGTGATCCGCACCGCCGAGTCGGTCGTGTTGACCGACTGGCCACCCGGCCCGGATGAGCGGTATACGTCGATCTGCAGGTCGTTCTGGTCGACCTCGACCTCGACCTCCTCGGCCTCCGGCAACACCGCCACCGTCGCCGTAGAGGTGTGGATGCGGCCCTGCGACTCGGTCTCCGGGACTCGCTGCACTCGGTGCGTGCCGCCCTCGTACTTGAAGACCGAGTAGGCGCCCTCTCCCTTGATCGCGAAGGTCACCTCCTTGAAGCCGCCCACCTCGGCGCTCGACTGGGAGAGCGCCTCGGTGGCGAAGCCGCGCTCTTCGGCGTAGCGAGTGAGCATCTTGTAGAGGTCGCCGGCGAAGAGGGCCGCCTCGTCCCCCCCGGTCCCGGCGCGGATCTCGACCAGGACGTTCTTGTCGTCGTTGGGGTCACGCTCGACCATCGCCAGGCGAATCTCCTCTTCGAGATCCTCGATTTGCCGGGGCGCCTCGTCGACGAGCTTGCGCAGCTCGGAGTCCTCGCCATCCTCCGCCAGCAGCTCCCTCGCTCCCTCCAGATCGTCCTTCAGCGTCCGGTACCGCACCGCCAGGGCCTGCGCCGGCTGCAGCTCGCGATACTCGCGTCCCACCTCCGCGTAGCGCTCCCGGTCGCCAATCACGGCCGGATCGGCCATCTGCGACTCGAGCTCGGAGAAGCGCGCCTCGATCTGTTCGACCAGCGAATCGATCACGCCTCACAACATAGTGGGGCTTAAGCGACGATCTCGATCTGCTGCTCGCTCGCCGCCTGCTCGGGCGACTCCTCGGCGAGGACCTTCTCCAGCGCCGCGATCGCCACGGCGAGCTGCTCTTCGTCCGGTTCGCGCGTGGTCAGGTTCTGCAGCATCAGACCCGGCCACATCACCGCCCGCACCCAGCGCTTGCGGCGGTTCTTGCCGGCCCACTTGATCACCTCGTAGGAGAGGCCGGCGATCAGCGGGATGCCGAGGATGCGTGAGGCGAGCAGCCAGTACCAGGCAGGCAGGCCGATCGGGGCGAAGACGAAGATCGCCAGCACCATCACGATCAGCAGGAAGCTGGTCCCGCAGCGCGGATGCAGGCGCGAGTAGAGCTTGGCGCGGGCCGGAGTAAGTTCGTCTTCGGCCTCGTAGCAGGAGATCGTCTTGTGCTCGGCGCCGTGGTACTCGAAAACGCGACGCAGGTCTTTCAGGCGGCTGATCACGACGATGTAGCCGATGAAGATCGTTGTGCGCAGCACCCCCTCGACCAGCCAGAAGAGCAGCGAAGAGCCGAGCTGGTCCTTGATCAAGCTGGTCAGCCCGACCGGGATGACGAAGAAGAGGCCGACGGCAAGCGCCATCGAGAAGGCGATCGTCAGTCCCCAGACCCAGCCGCCGATTTCTTCCCGCTCACCCTCCTCGTCCTCCTCGAGCTGGGCGTTGGCCGAGATCCCCAATGCTTTGAAGCCGATCTTCAGCGACTCGCCGAGCGCGACGACGCCGCGCAGGACCGGCAGGCGCCAGAGCCTGTGGCGCTGGGCCCAGGGCTTGATCGGCTCGGAGCTGATCTCGATCTCACCATCGGGCCGGCGCACGGCCACCGCCCAGACCGAGATGCCGCGCATCATCACGCCCTCCAGCACCGCCTGACCGCCGACCGGCGCGTCGCGCTTGGCGACCAGGGCGCCGTCGGGCATGCGCAGCGGATCCGCGCCGTTTGAAGACGCAGCTTCAGCCTCGGGTGAGCCCACCTCTGGGCTCACGACCTACCTGCTTGCCTTGGCGTGCTTCGCAGCGCGGCGCTGGAAGCGCTCGACGCGGCCGCCCGTGTCGACGAGCTTCTGCTTGCCGGTGTAGAACGGGTGGCACTCCGAGCAGAGCTCGACGTGAAGATCCGACTCGGTCGAGCGGGTGTAGAACTGGTTGCCGCAGGAGCAATGCACGTTGGCCAGCGAGTACTCGGGGTGTATTCCGGCTTTCATCGCTACCCAGTCTAGATCATGCGCCCTTTCTCTCCCTTTCAGGGGTTAGGGATTCGCTCTCGATTGCCGATAGCTCGATCAGTGCAAACCACGGAGACGATCACGCCGAATGGAACGGGCGCGCGCCTGCTTCGCCGCGCCCTTGCCGTCCTGCTGCTTGGTGGCACGGCTACCGTCGCGCTGCACAGCTGGCTCGGCATCGGCGCCGGCCTCAGCACCGCAATCGACGAACCCCTCTACGACGCCGTCGTGCTCGGCGCCGGCATCGCCTGCTTGGTCAGGGCGTCCGACTACCGTCGCGAGCGCTCGGCGTGGGTCCTGATCGGGCTCGCGATCCTCGCCTGGGGCGCCGGCGAGGTCTACTGGGCCACCTTCATCGACGGCAACCCGTCCGCTCCCTACCCCTCCTTTGGCGACGTCCTCTATCTCGCCTTCTACCCACTCGCCTACGCGGGCCTGGCGATGCTCGTGCGCGCCCGGGCTCACGAGATCAACTGGCGGCTCTGGATGGACGGGGCGATCGCGGCGCTGGGCACGGCTGCGCTGGGCGCCGCCTTCGTCTTCGACTTCATCGCCGAGAAGGCGACCGGCACGCCCCTTCAAGTGGCGACGACGCTCGCCTACCCGCTGGGAGACATCGCCATGGTCTCGATGGTGATCGGGGTCATCGCCCTGACCGGCTGGCGACCGGGCCGCACCTGGGCGCTGCTCCTCGCCGGCCTCTCGGCCCTGGTCATCGCCGACATCGCCTTCACCCTGCAGACAACCGACGCGACCCTGCCGGGCGGCGACTGGGTCGACCCGATCTACCTGATCGCCGCCGTCTGCCTCGGCGCCGCCGTCTGGCAGCCCGCCGAGGCAGCCGAGATCACCTCGCCGCGGGGCGGCGACCGTCGTCGCGAGATCGTCGTCCCGGCGGTCTTCGCCGGAGTGATGATCGGGCTCTTCGCGATGCAGTACTTCAGCGCAACCAGCGGCCTCTCGACCGTGCTCTGGGCGGCGACGATGACCGCCGTGATCGTCCGCCTGGCGATGAGCGACAAAGAGAACAAGGACCTGCTCGAGCAGGTGCGAACCGATCCGCTGACCGGGCTCAGCAACCGCGGCCGCATGCAGGTCGACCTCGAGGAGGAGTGCGAGCGGGCGAGCGACGAGCAGCCGGCGATGCTGTTCCTCTTCGATCTCAACGGCTTCAAGCGCTACAACGACACCTTCGGCCATCCGGCGGGCGACGAGCTACTCGTCCGGCTGGGCGGCGCCCTGCGCGACGCGGCCGGCAAGGACGGCACCGCCTACAGGATCGGTGGCGACGAGTTCTGCCTGCTCCTGACCTGTGAGAAGGAGCGCTTCGAGGCCGTCGGGCGGCTGGCCGCGGAAGCGCTGACGGCGAGCGAAAGGGGAGTCCAGGTGGCCTCGTCCTGGGGCACCGCGGTCATCCCCGGCGAGGCCGACGATCCCTCGGCGGCGCTGCAGCTCGCCGACGTGCGCATGTACGCCCAGAAGGAGTCCCGCCACGTGTCCGACTATCGGGCCACGAAGTTGGCGCCGAGCCCAACCGCCGAGACGGTCAAGCGCTAAGCGCGGCTGAGGCCGTTCAGCAACGAGTCGAGCGTGCCCCCGACCTCGGCCCGCATCGCCTCGGGATCCTCGGCACGGGCGACCAGCATCGCCGCCTCGTCGAGGGCGCCCATCAAGACATGAGCCAGCGGGCGCACCGGCTGGGGATCGATCGCGCCCGCCTCGATCGCCGCCTGCAGAGTCGCTTCGATCAGACCGAGCCCATGCGCGGCCGCGATCTCGCGCCAGCGATCCCAGCCAAGAACCGACGGCCCGTCGAGCAGCACGATCCGCTGCGCCTCCGGCTCGGTGCTGACCCGGAGGAACATCTCCGCCCCGGCTCGCATCGCCTCCAGCGGCGAGGCCGCGTTGGCCTGCAGGGCGCCAGCGGCGATTCGCTCCGCCAGCTCCACCTCGATTTGCTCATAGACGGCCTCGAAGAGCTCGCGCTTGCCGTCGAAGTGGTGATAGAGCGCCCCGCGGGTCACGCCGGCCGCCCGCACGATCTCTTCTGTGCCGACGCCGGCGTAGCCGCGCTCGGCAAACAACGGGCGCGCCGCCGCGACCAGAGCGGCACGGGTCGCATCGGAGCGCTCAGCCTGTGTCCGTTTGACATTCATACTGTCTGTATGTACCTTAGCGACGACTTCAACCCCAAACCCGAACTGCATCAACTTCTCCACCCAGCAGATAGATAAGTTGATGCAGTTCGGGAGTTGCGAGGAGGCTAGATGACCCCGTCAAGCGAGCGCCACGAGATCGAGCTGCCTGCAGGCCGCATCCGCTACCGCGAAGCGGGCGAGGGCAAGCCGGTCGTCTTCGTCCATGGCTACCTGGTCGACGGCCGGCTCTGGGGCGGTGTCGTCGACCGGCTCTCCGACCGCTGCCGCTGCATCGCCCCCGACTGGCCGATCGGCTCGCAGCAGATCGCGATGAAGCCGGATGCGGATCTCTCGCCGTACGGGATCGCAGCGATCATCGCCAGCTTCCTCGAGGCGCTCGACCTCGAGGACGTGACGATCGTCGGCAACGACTCCGGCGGGGCGATGTCGCAGGTGCTGGTCACCCGCCACCCGGAGCGAATCGGCCGCCTCGTGCTGACCAACTGCGACACCCATGAGAACTTCCCCCCGGGGCCCTTCAAGGCGATGGCGCAGCTTGCCAAGCTGCCAGGGGCGATGACGGTGATCGCGGCCCCCTTCCGCGTCGGCGCGCTGGCCCGCGCCGCCTTCAAGCCGTTCGCCAAGACACCGATCCCCGCCGAGCTGGTCGCCTCCTGGATGGAGCCGGGCCTGCACGACGCCGCGATCAAGCACGATGTCAAAAAGGTCACCGTCGGGATGAACAAGCGCTACACCCTGGAGGCCGCCGAGAAGCTGAAGGCCTCGGAGCTGCCGATCCTGCTCACCTGGGCGCCGGGTGACCGCGTCTTCCCGTTCAAGTACGCCGAGCGCCTTGCGGCCGACACGCCCAATGCGCGCATCGTCCAGATCCCCGACGCGGGGACGTTCGTGCCGCTCGATCAGCCGCAGCGTGTCGCCGACGAGATCGCCGGCTTCCTCGACGCGAACTGAGCAGAACGCGCAAGCTGCGCGTTCTTTTTCGCTACCTGCATGTTTTTCGTCCGACCGAAGGGTGAAGGTTCCATAACGCCCCCAACAGGACGGAGAGCTATGGCCAAGCAAATCTTCGACCAGGAACGGCCCAGGAGCACGATGGCGCGACGCCTCGACGAGGCGTTCGCCGGCTGCGAGCAGTGGACCCTCGCGCCGCCCTCTCAGCGGCGCAGCGAGACGGTTTTCAGCCCGCGACTCTCGAGCTCCCCGAGGATCGGCGGCAGCGCTGCCGCCGTGCGCACCCAGGAGCCGCGCGCGCTGTAGTAGTCGGCATCGTGGAGGAGGACGATGTCGCCGGCCCGGATGCCGGAGCTCGAGCGCCGCGCGATCGACTCGGCCGTGGCGCGCCGATCCCAGTCCCTTCCCCATCGCGACCAGAGCACCGGTCGCCAGCCGCGCTGGCGCACGGCGCGCAGCGTGGCGGCGCTGAAGATGCCGTAGGGAGGCCGGTAGTCGGCGATCGCCTGCCCGCTCGCCTCCTCGATGACCGCCCGCGCCCGCTCGGCGTCGTCGAGGAACTGGCGCGCACCGAGTCGCAGCAGGTTGCGATGGCGGTGGCAATGCAGCTCGACCCGGTGGCCGGCGGCGACGATCTCCGCCGCCAGCGCCGGCCGTCGCACGACCTGCTCCCCGGCGAGGAAGAAGGTGGCGGTGGCGCCGTGCTCGCGCAGGGCCTCGAGCACCGCGGGGGTCCCCTGCGGGTGAGGGCCGTCGTCGAAGGTGAGCGCCACTCCCTCGACCCCCTCCTGGCGCAGCTGGATCCGCAGCGCTGAGCCAAGCCCCGGAAGGACTGGCGCCAAGGCTGGGCCAGCATGCAGCACCGTGGCTGCGGCAGCGCCGCCGCCGAGCAGCGCCCCGATCAATTTCCTTCGCGGGCGGCGGGAGCGGGCTGAGCGGGCGTCACCGGTTGCACGGTGGCGGCGTTGGCTGCCGCCGGCGTCGGCGTGTCGCTTTCCTTGCCGATGTGGATGCGACCCTCGAGCGGCTTGGCGATCACCCGGTAGGGCGTCTCACGGTTGATCACCGCAAACAGCATCACGACCGCGATCGCCGCGAGGCTGACCGCGGTGACGACCCGCTCCATGCGCAGTCGCCAGACCGGCTGCGGCTTCACCCGCGGGCGCACGCCGAGCGCACGCGAAGCGATCGAGGGCAGGGAAGCGAAGGAGGAATCGGGTGAGCGCCGCTCTCGCGTCACGTGCCGGAGCATGGACTCGAGCTCGTGCTCGGAGCGAGCCACCTCGGCCAGGCCGAAGCGCTCGAAGGCGGCGTTGTTGGCGCGCAGGTGACCGGCCGAGAAGCCGTAGGACACCACCGGGCAGCCGCGGATGTGGGCCTCGAGGACGGTCAGGCCGGCGGTCGAGTGGATCATCACGTCGGCGGCTGCCATCCAGTCGCTCATCTGCTCGGTGAAGCCAAGAATGCGGACGCGCTCGTTGTCGGCGAAGCGCTGCTCGAGCTTCTCGCGGGCGATCTCGTTGCGCCCGGTGATACAGGAGACGGTCGTGTCGTCGCCTCTCAGCGCCGACTCGATCGCCCCCTCGAGGTCGCCGACGCCCCAGCCACCGCCGGAGACGAGCACGAGCCGGTCGTGGACCGGCACGCCGAGCGCCTTGCGGGCGTCGCCTCGCGTCCGCGGCATCAGGAAGTCCCGTGAGATCGGCGGCCGCACCCACTCGACGCTGCCAGGCCCGGCGAGTTTCTCGACTTCCTCGATCGACTCCGGATGGGTGACGAAGTGCATGTCGACACCGGGATGGGCCCAGTAGCGCAGGCCGGCCAGATCCGTGATCGCCGACTGCACGGGGATCAGCAGGCGACGATTCTCGCGCAGCATGCCCAACACCGCCGTGACCCCGGGATAGGTCGAGATGACGACGTCGGGATCGTGCTTCTCGATCAGCTTCATCAGCCCGCCGGCGCCGAAGGCGTAGTTGAGGTGGTGGGCAAGCCAGCGGGTCGGCGCGAACTTGGTGATCAGCCAGTACTGGACGTCGAACAGCCAGGGCATCCAGCGGAAGATGACCCTTGAGCCACCGCGGATGACCCAGGCAAGCAAGCGGCCCATCGCCTCCAAGCCGTTGGCGATCTCCACCTCGGCGCCGGGAACCTCCGCTTCGACGTCGGCCTTGATGATCCGGGCGGGCAGATCGTGGCCCTCGCCGATGTCGGCGCTGAGGACGAGCACACGAGGATCGCGCTCCTCGAAGCGAGACGCCCCCGCCAACAAGGCGCCTGCGGCATGTTCGTTGCCGTTCAGCGATGGCTTTTTGCCGGGGATCGGGTCGGGGGGCCGGGTGCTGCTGCGCACCCATTCGACGTACTTGCGGACGCCTTCCTTGAAGCTCGTCCCTGCCTTCCAGCCGAGCTCCTCGAGCGCTCGCTCGTTGGAGATCGCCTTGCCAGGGAAGTCGCCCGGGCGAGGCGGCGTGTGGACGATCTCGCAGTTATCGGTGTTTTCCTGCACGCGCTCGGCGATTTCGAGGATCGTCACGACCTCGTCGCCAGAGAGGTTGTAGGTGCGGCCAGCGGCCTCGGGCGCGAGGGCGGCGACGATCCCGTCGGCGAGGTCCTCGACGTAGATGAAGCTGCGGGTCGTGCTGCCGTCGCCGGCAATCGTCAGCGCCTTGCCTTCGAAGGCGAGGTCGGTGAACTTGGCGACGACGCCGGCGGCGCGGGCGCGGGGGCCGTAGGGAAT
The DNA here is from genome assembly GCA_963718775.1 of uncultured Solirubrobacterales bacterium. Taxonomy (GTDB): domain Bacteria; phylum Actinomycetota; class Thermoleophilia; order Solirubrobacterales; family 70-9; genus VRUE01. The sequence goes on from OY970377.1 coordinate 873,717, forward strand.
GCCGAAACGGAGGATCGTGCTCTCGAGGTCGTAGAGCTCGGCGTAGCCGGCGCAGTAGGTCTCCCCCGCGAGCTTGGTGGCGGTGTAGAGGTGGCGCGGCGCCGGGATCGGCGTTTCCTCGTCGACGTCCTGCTCGACGCAGTCGCTATAGACCCAGGTGGTCGAGCCGTAGACGACGCGGCCGACCTTTGCCCGGCAGGCAGCCTCGAGGACGTTGAGCGTGCCGCGGGTATTGACCTCCTCGGCCAGGACCGGATCGGCCAGGACGTGGCCGACGTCGGCGACGGCGGCGAGGTGGATCACCGCGTCGCAGTCGCGCATCGCCAGGTCGAGGTTGGCCGGGTCGGTGATGCTGCCGGTGAAGGTCTCGACTTCGCGCGGCGAGTGGTACGGCGAGGCGCTGAGATCGAAGATCCGCGGCGTGACGTCACGCTCGAGCAGGCGGTCGACCACGTGGGAGCCGATGAAGCCGCCGCCGCCGGTTACCAGGACTCTCACGACGCCTCCTTGCCGAGCGCGGCCCCACGGCTCTCCGGCCGGTAGTAGAGCGGCACGCACCAGTGGTTCTCGGCCACCCAGTCGGTGTTCGGCAGCTCGTCCGAGCGGCCCATGATGCGGTGGCATGGCTCCTCGTAAACGCGGCCGGTGGACTTCTCGATCGGGTCGAAGACGATGTACTTGTAGAAGCCGGAGGTCATTCCCTCCGGCAGCTCGAGCCGCGAGGAGTGCAGTGGCTCGAGATGATCGCGGGCGTACTCGTTCTTCCAGGCGACGATCTCCTCCATGCGATCGGCCTGGACGAGACCGAGCGCAGCCGTGAACTCGCTCATCCGGAAGTTGAGGCCGTCGACTTCGTGCTCGAACTTTCCGTAGTTGCGGAACTTGCGCGCGAACTCGATCAGCGCCTCGTTCGAGGAGACGAGGACGCCACCCTCGCCGGTCGAGACGGTCTTGGTCGCGTAGAACGAGTAGACGCCGGCATCGCCGATACCACCCGGCTTGTTGCCGTTCCACTCGGCTCCGTGCGCGTGGGCGCAATCCTCGAGCAGGAAGATCCCGTTCTCACGGCAGTAAGCGGCGATGCGCTCGGAGTCGAAAGCGAGGTGACCGCCGATGTGGACGAGGATCGCCGCCTTGGGCTTATGGCGCTCTGCCTTTGCCTCGAAGTCATCGAAGGACATGCAGAGGTCGCTGCGGTTGCAATCGACGAACTCGACCTCGGCGCCGGCATTGATCGCCGCCAGCGGCGTCGCCATGAAGGTGTTGGATGGGCAGAGGACCGTCTCGCCGCGCACCCCGGCGAACTCGAGCGCAGCCAGAGCTCCACCCGCCCAGCTCGAGAGCCCAAGGCTCGGCAGCCCGTTCCAATCGGCCCAGCGCTGCTCGAAGGCGGCCAGCATCCGCCCCTCCGACCACTGCTCGGAATCGAGGATCTCGCCCCAGAGCTCGAAGAGCCTGGTGCGGTCGCGATGGTCGAAGCCGATGGCGAACTTACCGGCGTCCGAGACTGGAGAACTTGCTGTCAAAGCCGGCGTGAGGCTACCAGCGAGAGCAGACCTGATGCTTCGCATATCTGCGTCCTCAGTCGCTCACGTGCGGTGCACGCCGCGCTCCCTGCGTCCTCATATGGAGAGCCCCTCGTCAAGCGGGCAGGATCGAACGGGTCCCTGAGGGACCGCGACCACGGTGTCGCGGCGCTCTCGGGGCGACACGAGCAAATTCCAGACGCGTCGACTGCATCGTCAGCCTCATATGCGGGGACTGGCTACCCCATGACCGCCGATTCGTCGCGTGGCCTGCAGTCTTGAAGCGGGCGCGGCCGGCGGGAATCCCCGCCGGTTGCCCCAGGACGCAGCGCAGGCCGCCCTGCGGCGACGTGCTGGCCTTCGTTGATCTCGTGCCGCCCCGACAGCGTCGTCGAGGGCGCGTTGGTTTCCCCGCTCGCTCAGTCCAGCTGCCCCACCTCCCACACAAAGCAGCCGAGCTCGCGTGCCAGGGCGATCCTGACCACGTTGGCGGGCTTGCCCCGCTCCACCCGCAACCGTTGCCAGCGACGATGCAGGCGGACCTGAGCGCGCCAGCCGATCTCACACGCTCGTGGGTCGACGCCGCGCTGGCGACGCTCCAGCGACCCCGCCACCCTGGGCGCGTGGCGGTAGTGGTGGGCGGCCTCGACCAGCAACCGGCGGGCATGCGCGGAGCCCGCCTTGGTGATCGGGCCGCGCCGCCGCTGCCCCCCTGAGGAGTGCTCGGAGGGCACGATGCCGAAGTAGGCCATCAGCGACGCCGGGCGCTCAAAGCGCCGCAGGTCTCCAGCCTCCCCGCAAAGCCCGAGCGCCGTCAGCGTGTCGATGCCCCGCAGGCAGCGCAACCGCGCGATCGTCTCGGCCCAGGGAGACTCGGGCCAGCCCTCCTCGATCGCCCGCTCGGCCACGCCACGACGCTGCTCAAGCGCCCTCACGGCACTCAGGTAGTCGGCGAGCACGGCACTGGAGGCGCCGTCGGAGAACTCGATCCCCGCCAGCCAGCGCCAGTGGGCCTGCGTCCAGGCCGAGCCCGGGCCTCCCCAGCGCAACTCGCGGCGCAGCAGGAACTTGCCCACCCGGTGGCGAGCGCGCATCAAATCGGCGCGGATTGCCCCTCGACAACGGGCGAGGTCGCGAAAGCGCTCCTCCTCGGGGCTCGGCACGCGCACGAAGGACAGTTCGCCGGCGAGGCACAGGCGCGCCAGGCGCTCGGCATCGCGGCGGTCGGTCTTCACCCGATCGCTCGGCGCTTTTGGGATCGACCCCGGCGCGCAGATGCGCACGTCGAGGTCGCGCTCGACGGCGCCACGAGCGAGGCCATAGCCCGTCGGCCCTGCCTCATAGACGGCGAGGACGGGAGCGTGGAGCCCTTCGAGAAAGTCCAGGGCCCGCCGGGGCGGGCCGTTCAAGCGTTTGGAGCGAAGCTCGCCTGTCTCGGGGCAAAGAACGCAGGCGTGGGTTTGGGTGGCGTGGACGTCGAGGCCGACCACGCTTTTAGGCTGAGCCATGTCGGCACCTCCCATGATTGGGGTGTCGGCCGCAGGTCCGCCCTGCGGCCCAGTCCCCGCACTTTCATGCGCGGGGTGCCGACCTACCTACCGCTGGAGTCGGTCAGCTCTCCATACGGTCTTGATCTGCTCGATCAGGTCTGCTCTCGGGACTTTTCGATTACGGCGCCAACCGCGCTTGAACCCGCGAGCAGGACAGTTCCGCCCACCGCAACGGCCATCGAGGCGACCAAGACGACCCCACCAAGTGGGGTCGTGCTCCACGCCTCGCCGAAGATCAGCGGCGCCAAGAGCACGGGGACGAGGATCTGGACCGCGAACATCGTCGGCGCCACGTGTGTGGCCGGCCGATTCTGCAGGGCGCTCATCTCGCTCAGCAGCGCCAGCCCCTCCGATGCGACCGCCGTGGCAAGCCAGGCAACCGCGATCAGCAGCGCTCCGGCGGCAAGCTCGTCGGTGAGCAGCTTGCTGGCGATCGCGGTCCAGGCGTAGCCACAGCCGGCGCTGATGACAGCGAGCGTCCCCAAGGCCATCCCTCGCCTTCGCAACACGTAAGGAGCCACGATCGGGATCGCAACGAGGACCAGGGCAAGAGCGATCGCCCCCGTCCCAGCGTGGTCAGTGGTCCGTTCTGGCGCGGCCAGGGCGACACCCGTGACGCCAAGCAAGATCGCCGCCACAGCCATGAACTCCCGTCGCCCCGGCCTCTCCCCCAGCCGCGTCGCACCAAGCCAGAGCAAGAGGATCAGCCCACTGGCCAGGCAGGGCTGCACAACCGTAAGCGGGGCCAGCAACAAGGCGGCGATCTCCAGCGGCCACCCGGCCAACCCCAGAGCGGTCGCACCGAGCCAGCGCCGGTTCCGCAATAGCCGGCCCAACAACGACGGCCGCAGCGAATGCTCCCCCGACACGCCCCGCACCTCCAGCGCCTGCAGCGCAATTGAGGTGTTGTAGAGAAAAGAAGCCCCAACAGCCGCGACTATCCCAAGTACAAACACGTTGCGACCATATCCGCCCTACCGGAGACCCGGTGGCTCTTCGAGCGGACCACAACGCCCCTCGAGCGATCGCTGATCGTCACCCCCGGCACAAGGCCCAGGTTGGATGCACTTTTCGCTAAGTCTTTAATTCAATTTACTTAATTCGATCAAACTGATTTCTTAATCTAATCGTGATATATGTCTGCTAGCAGGAATGATGACCGGAGGCTTCGGCTACAACCGAAGCCTCCGGTGCAAACAGTCCCTTGAGGGCCAATCGAATGGTCAAACAACCCTCAGGGGACATACACGGAGGTTACCTAGGTGAAAGCACTACGGACCCTGACCCTGTGCGGTGTCGCCGCCCTTGCTCTGAGCGCAATAGTCGCGCCGATCGCACAAGCGGAAGCTCCAGTCGGCTCGTCTCTGATCCCGTCATGCGTGGGTCTCCTTGAACCCGACGGTCCAGCAAACGCGAAGGGGGAAGTTGAAGCCACGCCGGTGAAGATCGGCTGTTACCCGACGCCCGCTCTGGCCGAAATGGAAGGCGCAAGCGCGGCTGCCGCTGGTGGCAATGTGTGGATCGGAACCGACTTCGGCCACATCAAATTTGGCGGCGAGTCGTGGGTTTGGTATGCCCCCTCGGCATGCTCCTCGAGTCAAGGCTGGAAAGCGGCCGCCATGCCGGCCGGATGGAACGACCGAGTTCGTTCTGCCATCGGCAACGGAAACTGCCGACATTTCAAGCACTTCGAGCACATCAACCAGGGAGGTGCTTCGATTGATTGTGGGCCGACCTTCGAAGGTGATCCGTGCTTTGGCGGGATGGGAGTGATGACGGCTCAGACCTCATCCTTGAGGTGGTTTAACTAGTCATCTAGTTTGGATCCGATGCGGCGAACGACTTGACATTCGCCGCATCGGATCTTCAAACCTGGAACGAGGCAAGGCGCCGCTAAGGCAGCCACGTAGAGGTGACAACAAATGTCGCCTGTTCGCGAACGGTTCGCGCAATGTGCGCGGCGGGGGCCGTGGGCATTCCGAGGTCGAGCAACAGCTGACATAGATCTGTCTCCACAATCTTGTGCGCTTGGGCCACCTCCGAACCTGGAGCATCGGCAGCGAGTCGAGCGACGATCTCTGCCGATGCCGTTGCGTCGGCCCTCGATGGGATGGTTTGCCCGAAATCCGTCTTGCTGTTGGAGCCGCTCGTTAGCTGAGCGTGAAGCCCATCAAAGTAACGAGCAAGCGCTACGAGGCCGATGGTATCCGCCAAGGCCTCACCTATCTCTATCGAGAGACATCGTGCGGCCTCGTTGACTGCGGGTCGAGCGCTGGTGGGCATCTAGCGAGTTTGTGTTAGAAGTTACTGAATACTCAAAAGATTATTTATGCCCCACACAAGTTACACGTTCGCGATTGGTCGTAGGCTCGTCTTCACCAGACTACTAAGAATGCAGACAAAACATTGCGGAAATCCGCGAGCCGGAAACATCGAGGTCCCGCACTCAAGCGCCGCGAAGCCGCTCGTCTCACCTGGCGCAGGGCAAGGAGGGGGCGGCGATGCGGCCGCCCCCGCTAGCCGGCTACTCAGGTCTCTTGGTAGAGCGGGCCGTCGCCGCCCTCGGGCAACGTAAGGCGGCCGCCCTTGGCGGTGATCGCGCCGCACTGCACGCAGTTCGAGGCAGTGACGTGGACGTCGACCTCGACGGCGCCATTCTCTAGCTGCTCGTCGGGGATCTCATAGACCTGGGCGGGGCACATCGAGACCCAGGTCTGGGCGATCTCGCGCGGCACCTTGGTCTGGATGCGGACGTGGTTGGGCGCGTCGTCGCGGGTCGCGTTGCCGGAGAGGAAGACCGAGTCGAGCTTGGCGAAGGTCAGCTCGTTGTCGGGCTTGACGTACATGTCGCTCGCCTTGCCCAGGTCCATCTCGACCTCGGAGTCGTGCTCCTGCTTCCAGTGGCCACCGGGGAAGTTGCCTTTGGTGACGGTCATCGCCGAGGCCATGGCGCCGCCGAGGAAGAAGCCTTTCGAGAAAGGCTGGCGCATGTTGCGCGATTCGTAGAGGTCCTTCTCGATCAGCGAGTTGTGGACCTTCTCGTCGTAGGCCTCGAAGTTGACCGAGTCCTGCGTGAGCGACTCGACGATCGTCTCCGCCGCGTACATCCCCGCGTGCATCGCGTAGTGGACGCCCTTCAGGGTCGGCACGTTGACCATGCTGGCCGCGTCGCCGGCGACGACCATGCCGGGCACCGCGAGCCGCTTCGGCATCGCGAAGTAGCCGCCGGAGGGAATCGTCTTGGCGCCCCAGGCGACGCGCTTGCCGCCCTCGAGCAGGTTCTTGATGAAGGGGTGGGTCTTGATCAGCTGCAGGGCGTCGTGGACGCTGAAAGTCGCGTCGGTGTAGTCGAGGCCGGCGACGAGGCCGATGCATAGCTTGTCCTCACCCATCGGGTAGATGAAGGTGCCGCCGAACTCGTTGTACTTCGGCGACTTGCGCAGCGGCCAGCCCATCGTGTGGATCACCCGGTCGAGCGGCTTGGGGACCTCCCAAACCTCCTTGACCCCGAGCTCCCAGCGCATCGGGTCGGCGCCGTGCATGTCGAAGTAGTCGTAGGCGGCGTAGGTCAGGTGGCCGACCGTGCCCTCGGCGAGAACGGTCGCCTTGGCGACGACGTCGGAGCCGGGCTCGAAGTTGCCGAGCTCTTCGCCCTCCCTGCCGCGGCCGCGATCGCCGGAGCGAACGCCCTTGACGACGCGGTCCTCGACCAGGAGCTTGGTCGCCGCCGTCTCAGAGAGGATGTAGACGCCGGCCTCCTCTGCTTTCTCGGCCAGGAAGCGGCCCAGCTTGGAGACCGAGGTGACGTAGTTGCCGTGGTTGCGGAAGTTCGGCGGCATCGGCTTCAGCGGCAGCGCCGCCTTCGAGGTCAGCAGGTAGACCGCGTCCTTGGTGACCTCCTGGAAGACCGGCCACTCCTCCTTGGGCAGGTCGGGGAAGAGCTCTTCCATCGCCGAGGGCTTCATGTTCGCCCCCGAGAGCAGATGGGCGCCAGCGACCTTGCCCTTCTCGATCACGGCAACCGGGACTTCGCCGAGCTTCTCGGTCAGCTCCGGCTCGTTCTCGAGCAACTGCATGATCTTGTTGGCGCAGGCGAGCCCGGCGGGCCCTCCCCCGACGATCGCGATGCCGACCTCGATGCGCTCGTCCTCGGCGTCGGTCGGCGGGCCGATCACGTCGGCCGCGTCGAACGGCGGCGGGAACTCGCTGGGTGCTACTGCCGGCATCGCGCTCTCCTTTGCTTGCAGACGACCGAGCTTGCGCTCAGCCGCCCTTCTTCGCCTTGATCGCCTCGGTCAGCTTGGGGACGATCTTGTGCAGGTCGCCGACCACGCCGAGATCCGAGAACTCGAAGATCGGCGCGTTCTGGTCCTTGTTGATCGCGAGGATGTTCTCCGAGCTCTGCATCCCGACCTTGTGCTGGATCGCGCCGGAGATGCCGGCGGCCAGGTAGAGCTTCGGCGCGACCGTCTTGCCGGTCTGGCCGATCTGGGCCGCGTAGGGGTACCAGCCGGCGTCGACCACGGCGCGGGTCGCGGCAACAGCCCCGCCCATCGCCTCGGCCAGTTCCTCGCACTGCTTGAAGCCCTCCGCGGCACCGAGGCCACGACCGCCGCCGACGAGGATCTCTGCGTCCTCGATGTTGACGTCGGCGCCACGCTGCTCGCCGCGCTGAACCAGCTTGGCCTTGGAGGACCAAGGCGAAAGCTCTACCGCGACGTCGATGACCTCAGCCGTGCCGCCGCTCTCGTTGGCGTCGAAGGCGTTGAGGCGGCCGATGATGATCCCCGGCTCCGAGACGTAGCCGACGTCGGCGATCTGGGAGTCCTGCAGGATCGGGCGCTCGACGACGAGCTTGCCGTCGGACACCTTGACCTCGGTGACCTCCATGGTCACGCCGGCGTTGAGGCGGGCGGTGAGGCCGGCGCCGATCTCGAAGCCGAGCAGGCCACCGCCGAAGAGGGCGTAGGAGAAGCCCTCGTCGGCGATCACCTTGGCCATCGCATCGATGATCGGCTGGGCGAGGCCCTCGGGCACGTCCTTGGCCCGGTAGACCTTGGTCGCGCCCCAGTTGCCGAGCGCGGCGCAGGCGTCGTCGGCGATGTCGCCGACGACCATCACGCCGGCCTCGCCGCCGATCTGGCCGGCCAGCTTGGCCGCCTCGGAGATTGCCCCGAGCGAGTTCTTGTTGAAGTTGCCCTCGTCGTCGTGGAGGGCGTAAGTCAGGATGCCTGCCATCTAGATCAGCTTCCTCTCGTCGAGCCAGGCGACGATCTTTTCGACCGTCTCGTTGGTGTCCTCGTCCTCGATGATCTCGCCGGCCTGCTTGGCGGGCGGCGGGTTGAGGGCGAGGACCGATGTCTTGGAGCCGCTCTCGCCGACCATGCCGGCTTCAATGCCGACGTCACCGGTCGCCTTGGCGTCGAGGGGCTTCTTCTTCGCCCCCATGATCGCCTTCAGGCTCGGGTAGCGCGGCTCGTTGATCGCGTCGCCGACGCTGATCACGGCGGGCAACTCGATCTCGACCGTGTCGTAGCCGTACTCGGCCTGACGCTCGCAGTGCAGCTTGCCGTCGACGACGTCGATCTTGATCACCTGGGTCAGCGAAGGCATCTGCAGGTGGTCGGCGACGACAGCGCCGATCGTGTAGCACTCGCCGTCATCGGACTGCTGTCCGAGCAGGACGAGATCGGGGCTCTCGGACTCGAGCACCTTGGCGAGCGAGTAGCCGGTGGCACAGACGTCGGAGCCGGAGAGCACGTCGTCAGAGAGGTGCACGGAGCGGTCTGCTCCAAGTGCGACCGCCTTGTGCAGGGCACGGACCGCCGAATCGGGGCCCATCGTCACCGCGACGACCTCCTCGACCGGAATGGCGCCGCCCTCCTTGATCTGCATGGCGGCCTCGATGGCATGGGTGTCGAAGGGGTTCAGGTTCTTCTCGCCGCTGCGGTCCAGACGCATCGTGCTGGAGTCGATGCGCTTCTGAACGGCGGCGTCCGGAACCTCCTTGACCAGGACGCAGATCTTCAACTTTCAAGCCTCCTTGGCTGAGTTCTAGAGCTGGTTCTCAAGCTGTTGACTGACCAGTCAATCAGTCTACCTATACATCATTCGATGCGCCATAAGGCGCATTGGAGGATGTGCGAAGCACAACCTCCGTGGATAGTTCTCGTCAGGCTTCGTGGCGCTCTGCGGCACCCTCGCGGATGAAATCTACGATCTCGTCGGTTCCTGCGCCCGGCGTGAAGACGGCGGCGACGCCAAGCTTCTTCAGCTCGGGGATGTCCTCGGCCGGAATCGTGCCGCCGACCGTGACGAGAACGTCGTCGACGCCCTGCTCGGCGAGCAGCGCGACCACTCTCGGCACCAACGTCATATGCGCGCCGGAGAGGATCGAGAGCCCGACCGCGTCGGCGTCCTCCTGGATCACCGTCTCGGCGATCTGCTCAGGCGTCTGGTGCAGTCCGGTGTAGATCACCTCCATGCCAGCGTCGCGCAGAGCGCGAGCGATGATCTTGGCCCCGCGGTCATGGCCGTCCAAGCCGGGCTTGGCGACGACGACGCGGATCTTGCGGGCTGTTGCGGCCTCCATTCCGCCGGGAACACTAGCGCTGAGCCCAAACCAGCGGCCCCCACGATTACTCGAATTCAGGCAACCGCGGCACCATTCGGGCTTGGAAGCCCGGGCCGGCAAGATGGACGCGGCCGAGGCCCAGCAGTGGCACCGTCAGGGGACCCTTCCAGGAGTCGGGGGCATCGGGTCGGCGCAGATAGCGGGCAAAGCCGGCGAAAGGAGCCGGTGGGTCGACGAAGGCAGAACCGCGACGGTTGTCGAACTTGAAGCCGGCGGTGCGGGTGCCGGTATAGGTAAAACGGATGATGGCGAACTTTTCCCGGACCTCCTGATTGGCGGCGAAGAAGAGGGCCTGGGGACGTTCGTCTTCTCCCCGTGAGGCGAACACGCCGAATCGGATCGCATCGCGGCGTGAGTATGCGCCCAGGGTCGCCTCTTCGTTCGCCGGTCTTGTAAGCGTCCGGCTCGCCCTGGCCCTACCGTAGTCGCAACTCCATTCGGGATGGAGGACCAGCGTCCCCTTCACCCTGCTCGCTTCGATCCGGACGTAGTCGCCTTCGCCGCGAAAGCGCATCGTGCCTCGGAAGTAGCCTTCCGTCGTCGTCGCGGGCTCCCCTTCGCAATGACGATTCGGCCCGTGTGTCTCCAATGTGCGAAATGGCTGGTAATCGACGACGAATTCGCCAAGGCGACCGAATTTCACCGTGATCCCCTCGGGGCTCACCTCTCCCGGTGCTGAATAGACCGCTTGCTGTCTGTGCTTGCTCACCGTCAACTCGATCTCGTCGTCATCGGCTTCGAGCTTGGCGGAGAGGCCGTGATTGGCCTTAAGGGGGACCGTGAACGTCGTTTCTCCGTCGCCATCCACGCCGAGCGCTGTCGCCGGCTGGAGGACCAGGGCCGTGAGCACAAGCAGCATCGTTCTCCCCGCGCGTCCCATCGCAGTGATTAGAAGACCGGCGACTCCGTGTACGTGCCGAAGACCTCTTGCATCGCCGCGATCATCTCGCCCTCGGTTACCTGGGCGCGGGCTGCAGCGATGATCGGCGGCATCAAGTTCTCCTCCGTGGCGGCCGCGCGCTTCAGCTCAGTCAGGGCGCCTTCGACCGCCGCGCCGTCGCGGCGAGCGCGGGTCGCCTGTAGGCGCTCGACCTGCTTGCGCTCCAGTGCCGGGTCGATGCGCAGGATCGGCGTCGGCTCTTCGCCCTCCTGGGTGAAGTCGTTGACGCCGACGACGATTCGCTTGCGGTCGTCGACCTCGCGCTGGTAGGTGAAGGCGGCGTCGGCGATCTCGCGCTGGGGGAAGTTGCGGCGGATCGCCTCGACCATCCCCCCCAGCTCGTCGATGCGGGCGAAGTAGCCGTAGGCCGCCTGCTCCATCTCGTCGGTCAGCTTCTCGACGAACCAGGAGCCGCCCAGCGGGTCGGGCGTGTTGGCGACACCGGACTCGACCGCGATGATCTGCTGGGTGCGCAACGCGACTCGCACCGCCTCCTCGGTCGGCAGCGCCAGCGCCTCGTCGAAGGAGTTGGTGTGCAGCGACTGGGTGCCGCCGAGCACGGCGGCCAGAGCCTCGAGTGAGGTGCGAACAACGTTGTTGAGCGGCTGCTGGGCTGTAAGCGAGACGCCGGCGGTCTGGGCGTGGAAGCGCAGTCGCATCGACTCCTCGCGCTTGGCGCCGTAGGTCTCCTTCATCTCACGGGCCCAGATCCGGCGCGCCGCCCGGTACTTGGCGATCTCCTCGAAGAAGTCGGTGTGGGCGTTGAAGAAGAAGGAGAGGCGCGGGGCGAAGTCGTCGACGTCGAGGCCGCGCTCGAGCGCCCGCTCGACGTAGGTGAAGCCGTCCTTGAGCGTGAAGGCGAGCTCCTGCTGGGCGGTCGAGCCGGCCTCGCGGATGTGGTACCCGGAGATCGAGACCGGGTGCCAGCGCGGCATGTGCTCCGAGCACCACTCGATCATGTCGGTGACCAGGCGCATCGCCGGCTCGATCGGGAAGCACCACTCCTTCTGGGCGATGTACTCCTTGAGGATGTCGGTCTGGATCGTGCCGCCGAGCTTCTCCGGCGGCACCCCCTGCCGCTCGCCGACGAGGACGTAGAAGGCGAGCAGGATCGCCGCCGGTGCGTTGATCGTCATCGAGGTGGTGACTCCGCCGAGCGGGATGCCGTCGAAGAGCTGCTCCATGTCGTCGAGCGTGTCGACGGCGACGCCCTCGCGGCCGACCTCGCCGAGGCTGCGGGCGTGGTCGGAGTCGTAGCCCATCAGGGTCGGCATGTCGAAGGCCGTGGAGAGCCCGGTCTGGCCGTGGTCGAGCAGGTAGTGGAAGCGCTCGTTGGTCTCCTCGACCGTTCCGAAGCCGGCGAACTGGCGCATCGTCCAGAGCCGTCCGCGGTACATCGACGGGTAGGGCCCGCGGGTGAATGGGTACTCGCCGGGGCTGCCGATCGTCTCCTCGGGATCCGTCGGCGCCTGCTCGGGGCCGTAGAGCGGCTCGATCGGATGTCCCGACATCGTCGAGAACTCCGCCTCGCGCTCCTTGTACTCCGGCTTCGCGCCGGGCTCCGCCGCCATTGCCACAGGCTAGCGGCGCGCGGGGAAGCGGCGTGGCGGTTGCTTGCGGCGCGCCGCGATGCGCGAGCCGCCGAAGCCGGCGACGGTGGCCAGCAGGGTGATCGCGATCGCGACCAGGCGGCGGCCGAGCCGCTCGAAGCGCAGCGTCTGCCAGCCCTCGTCGCGGGCGATCTCAGCCAGCGGCGGATCGGGATTGACGACGACCGGGTTGCCGACCGCGCGCAGCATCGGCAGGTCCGAGATCGAGTCCGAGTAGGCGTAGGAGGCAGCGAGGTCGATGTCGTGCTTGGTTGCATAGGCTTGCATCGCCTCGACCTTGCCCTCGCCATAGACGAAGGGGCCGTCGAAGCGGCCGGTCAGGGCGCCGTCCTCTCCCACCCCGTATTTGGTGCCGACGCCGCCGTCCATGCCGAGCACGTTGGCCAGCGGCTCGACCACGCCGCTGCCCGCGGCGCTGACGATGAAGGTGGGCCGGCCGGCGTCCTGGTGGCCGTAGACCTCGTCGAGCATCTGCGGGTAGACGCGCGGCAGGATCGCCGCCATCACCTCGGGGTTCATCCGTTCGAGGCTGCGGGCGGGCACGCCGGCGATCAGCTCGCGGGCGACCCGCAGCACCTCGGTGGTGCGCTCGTCGGTGGTGCCGCGCAAGCGGTAGCGCAGGTGCTCGAAGCCCCAGCTCGCCAGCTGCCGCCGGCTGACCAGCCCGTGCCGCGTCGCGACACGGGCGAACTGCATCCCCGACGAACCCGCCATCAGGGTCTTATCGAGGTCAAAGAAAGCTGCGGCCCGGCTCATCTAGTCCCTCGAACGGCCGCGAAAACCAAGCAGGTCGGGGGACGCAGGGAGCGAGGAGAGGGGAGCGCACTGTTTGGTGCGTGACCCGATCCGAGCGACCGAGGACCCCGAGATGCGCCGGTTTGCAGTGGCCGCGCTACTGCGAGGCCACCTCAATCACGATTGCATCTCCCTGTCCGCCCCCGGAACAAATAGCGGCCACGCCCAAACCTCCGCCCCTGCGGCCGAGCTCATGAACCAATGAGCCGACGATGCGGGAGCCCGAGGCGCCGATCGGGTGGCCGAGCGCGATCGCGCCGCCGTTGACGTTGACGTTCTCCTCTTCGACGCCGAGCATCCGCATCGAGTTGAGCGCGACCGAGGCGAAGGCCTCGTTGATCTCCCAGAGGTCGACGTCCTCGGGGCTCTTGCCGATCTTCTCCAGCGCCTGCTTGGCGGCGTTGGCCGGAGTTTTCGCCAGGTAGGGGAAGTCGTCGGCAACCGTGCCGTAGGCAAGGACGCGGGCCAGCGGCGTGCGGCCTTCCTTTTCGGCCCACTCTGCCGAGGCGACGATGATCGCGCCGGCGCCGTCGTTGACCCCGGGCGCGTTGCCGGCGGTGTGGGTGGCGTCCTCGCCACCGATCGCCCGCAGCCCGGCGAGGGTGTCGACCGTGGTCTCGGCGCGGATCGCCTCGTCGGCCTCGATCGTGTTTTCGCCCTTGCGGGACTTGACCGTGACGCCGGAGATCTCGTCGGCGAGGCGGCCGGCATCGGTCGCCTCGGCGGCGAGCCGGTGCGAGCGCTCGGCGAAGCGGTCCATGTCGGCGCGGGTGATCTCCAGCTCGTTGGAGACCTCGCTGGCCTCGTTGATCATCTGCTTTTCGGTGAAGGGGTTGGTGAGGCCGTCGTGGACCATCGCGTCGATCGTCTCGACGTGGCCCATCCGGTAGCCGAAGCGGGCGCCGGGCAGCAGGTGCGGCGCCTGGCTCATCGACTCCATGCCGCCGGTCACGGCGACGTCGGTGTCGCCGGCGCGGATCGCCTGGTCGGCCAGACCGATCGTGCGCATGCCCGAGGCGCAGACCTTGTTGATCGTCTCCGAGGGCACCTCCTTGGGGATGCCGCCCTTGATCTGGGCCTGGCGCGAGGGGATCTGGCCCTGGCCGGCCTGCAGAACCTGACCGAAGATGACCTGCTGGACCTGCTCGGGAGCGACGCCGGAGCGCTCCAGCGCCGCCGAGATCGCGTGGCCACCGAGGTCGGTGGCGTCGAGTGACGACAGGGTGCCGCCCATCTTGCCGAAGGGCGTGCGCGCGGTTCCGAGGATGACTGTGCTGGGCATGGCTGCCTTTCTCTGAGTTTTTATGCCGGATCTCGGCTCGATCAGGGCCGCCTGGCCCACACTCGGGACGATAGCGGGAGGCTGGGGCCAGGCGACGTGCGCAACGTCATAGACTCGCGCCTCGATGAAGGTCGCCGTCAGCCAAATCGAGATCGCCGCGGTCGAGGCCGAGCTGCTCGCGGTCGGGCTCTGCGAGGGCGAAGAGCTGCCGTCGGCGCTCGCCTCTGCCGGAGGCGCCACCGACGCCAAGGGAAGCTTCAAGAGGCTGACGATGCTGCATCCCGAGAGCCCCGGCCGCGTCCTGGTCGTCGGCCTCGGCAAGCGCGGGGATTTCGATGCCGAGCGCGCCCGCGTCGCAGCTGCGCTGGCGGCAAAGGAGGCCGCCAAGCTTGGTGTCGTCTCGCTCGCCTGGGCGTTGCCCGAGCCCGACGATGCCGCCCTAGCCGAGGGCCTGGTCACCGGCACGATCCTCGGCGCCTACCGCTTCGACCGCTTCAAGAGCGTCGACCCCGACGACCCCACCCCACCCGAGCTCGGCTCGCTGACCCTGCTGGCATCGGAGAGCGTCGCCGGCGCCGCCGAGGCCGCGCGCGTCTGCGCCGAGGCTCAGAACCGTGCCCGCGACCTGCAGAGCCTGCCGTCCAACGTCGCCACCCCTTCCTACCTCGCCGCTCGCGCCGAGGAGATCGCCGCCGACCACGAGGCGCTCAGCGTCGAGGTGCTCGGCCGCGAGCAGATCGCCGCCAAGCAGCTGGGTGGCCTCGTCGCGGTCAGCCAGGGCAGCGCTGAGGATCCCAAGCTGATCACCCTTCGCTACGCCGGTGGCGGCTCCGGCGAGACCCTTGGCCTGGTCGGCAAGGGCGTCACCTTCGATACCGGCGGCATCTCGCTGAAGCCCTCTGCTGGCATGCAGGAGATGAAGATGGACATGTCGGGGGCCGCCGCGGTGCTGGAGACGGTTGGCGCGATCGCCGAGCTGGGTCTGGCGATCGACCTGATCGCGGTCATCCCCTCGACCGAGAACATGCCGTCGGGCACGGCGATCAAGCCCGGCGACATCATCACCCAGTACAACGGCAAGACGGTCGAGGTCAACAACACCGACGCCGAGGGCCGCCTGATCCTCGCCGACGCGCTCGCCTACGCGGTCGAGCAGGGCGCGGACCGGGTCGTCGACATCGCGACCCTGACCGGCGCCGTGATGATCGCCCTGGGCTCAACATATGCAGCCGTGATCGGCAACGACGACGACCTCGCCGGCGAGGTCGAGAAGGTCGGCCGTGAGACCGGTGAGCTGGTCTGGCGCCTTCCCCTTCATGACGAGTACCGGGCGTTGACCAAGGGCACCGTCGCCGACCTCACCAACGCCGCCGCCAAGCGCAAGGCCGGCACGATCTACGCCGCCGCCTTCCTCGAGGAATTCGTCGGCGACACTCCCTGGGCCCACGTCGACATCGCCGGCACCGCCTGGGACGTCGGCCGCGCCTACACCGGCAACGACGCCAGCGGCTACGGGGTCCGGCTGCTCACCAGCCTCGCCCGCGCGTTCTCCGCTTAGCGCCGAGCTTCAGCCGCCGAGGATCATCAGCGTGGCGACGCCGTGGGCGAGCAGCTTGCCGCTCTCGGCGGCAGTGAGGTTGGCCTCGGCGGTCGCCTGGCGGCGGCCACGGTAGAGGACGTTGGCCTCGCAGAGGACGCGGCCGGTGTCACGGGTGATCGGGCGCACGTACTTGGCCTCGAGGCCGAGCGAGGTGTAGCCGACGCCGGCCGGCAGCGTGGTGTGCACGGCGCAGCCGAGCGCCGAGTCGAGCAGGGTCGCCGCGTAGCCGCCATGGACGACGCCGATCGGGTTGTAGTGCTCCTCGCCCGGTTCGCCCTCGAAGACGGCGCGGCCGTCGCCGAGCTCGATCGGGCGCATCCTCATCGTCACCGCGATCGGCGGTGGCGGCACCTCCCCGGCGACGATCGCCTCCATGTACTCCATGCCGGTCATCGTCGCCCCGGCGGCCGCGGTCGGCACCGGGTCCTGCCAGACCAGCTCACGGCGGCGGGTCGTCTCCGGACTGGACTCGGCGAACGCCAGCGCGGCGTCGACCGCGGTGCCGCCTTCGGCTGCGACCCCCTCCGCGCTCACCTGCCGGCTCCGTGACGACGAGCCGTGGCGCCGCGCTCGCGGACAGCCCGGGGGCTCGCCGGGTAAAGCAGATCGGCGGTGATCTCCGCTTGGCTGATCGAGATCTGCGGAGCCTTGGACCGTTGATGTTGCCTATGTCTCGGGATCAACCTCATCTTGGATGCCTCCAATCGCGGCCTGGCCGAACTGCATCAACTTCTCCACCTGCTGGATAGAAAAGTTGATGCAGTTCGGGATTTTGGCCTGGGTTGCTTGAAGCAACTGTCATTGAATGGACCTTAGCCGAGTGAGTTGCTTGACGCAACCTTGTGTGCCAAGATCACTGTCGTGCTGCGCAACGACTATCCAGGTCAGATCTGCTCTATCGCCCGCTCTCTGGAGGTCGTCGGCGAGCGTTGGTCGCTGCTGATCGTGCGCGACGTGATGAACGGCAGGCGGCGCTTCGACGAGCTGCAGAAGGGCCTTGGCGTCGCTCGCAACGTCCTCTCATCCCGTCTGCTGCGCCTGGTCGAGGAGGACATCCTCGAGCGCCGCGCCTACCAGCGCGGGCCGGATCGCTACGAGTACTTCCTCACCGAGAAGGGGCTTGACCTCTGGCCCGCCCTCGTCGCTCTGCTCGCCTGGGGCGATCGCCACTCCCCCAACCCCGACGGGCCGCCGATGCTGATCGTCCACAAGGAATGCGGTGGCGCGGTCAGCGATCGTGGCATCTGCGAGGACTGCGGCGAGCTTTTGCATGCGCGCGACGCCCGTGCTGTGCCCGGCCCTGGCCTCGGGGGCATAGGCGAGAACACCGAGGCGCTCGCAGCGCGCTAGCTTTGGCTGAGCGGCCAGGACCGGAAAAGCGACGAGGAGGGATTTGGGATGGCAACAGCGGCGGACACTCAGGTGCGCGACAGGATCTTCATCGGCGGCGAGTGGGTGGAGCCAGAGGGCTCAGAGCCGATCGAGGTGATCAACTCGACCACCGAGGAGGCGATGGGGACGATCCGGGCCTGCACGGCGGGCGACGCCGACCGCGCCGTGATCGCCGCCCGCGATGCCTTCGAGTCGTGGTCGCAGACTTCGCGCGAGGAGCGCGCCGGCTACCTGAGCGCGATCTCCGCCGGGCTCGCTGAGCGCATGGATGAGATCGCGGCGACGATCTCACAGGAGCTGGGGATGCCGCTGACGCTGAGCAAGATGATCCAGGCTGGCCTGCCGATCGCCCAGTTCGGGGCGATGCCGAACCTGATGGAGGAAGTCCGCTGGGAGGAGGAGATCGGCAACTCGCGGGTACTGCGCGAGCCGGTCGGCGTGCTCGGCGCGATCACCCCCTGGAACTACCCGCTGAACCAGATCGCCTGCAAGGTCGCCCCCGCCCTCGCCGCCGGCTGCACCGTCGTGCTCAAGCCCAGCGAGGTCGTGCCGCTCAACGCCTTCATCCTCGCCGAGGTGATCGAGGCCGCCGGCCTTCCCGCCGGCGTCTTCAACCTCGTCACCGGCACCGGCCCGGTCGTCGGCGAGGCGATCGCCGGCCACCCCGGCGTCGACATGGTCTCTTTCACCGGCTCGACCCGGGCCGGGCGGCGCGTCTCCGAGCTGGCCTCGGCGACGGTCAAGCCAGTCGCGATGGAGCTCGGCGGCAAGTCGCCGAACGTGATCCTCGAGGACGCCGACCTCAGCAAGGCGATCCCCGACGGCGTCGGCAAGTGCTACCTCAACTCCGGCCAGACCTGTAGCGCCCTGACCCGCATGCTGGTGCCACGCGAGAAGCTCGCCGAAGCCGAGCAGATCGCCGCCCAGGCGGCAGAGACCTTCACCCCCGGCGATCCGTTCGAGGACTCGACGCGGCTCGGCCCGCTCGTCTCCGAGATCCAGCGCGAGCGCGTCCGCGGCTACATCGAGAAGGGCGAGGCCGAAGGCGCCAAGCTCGTCACCGGCGGCGCCGCGGCGCCGGAGGGGCTCGACAAGGGCTACTTCGTCCGCCCCACCGTCTTCTCCGACGTGACCCCGGAGATGACGATCGCCCAGGAGGAGATCTTCGGCCCGGTGCTGGCGATCCAGCCCTACGACAGCGAGGACGAGGCGGTGAAGATCGCCAACGACACCGTCTACGGGCTGGCCGGCGGCGTCTGGTCAGCGGACCAGGACCGCGCGATCGGGATTGCGAAGCGGATGCGCACCGGACAGATCGAGATCAACGGCGGGGCGTTCAACCCTCTCGCGCCTTTTGGCGGCTACAAGCAGTCGGGGCATGGGCGTGAGAACGGGCGGTATGCGATCGAGGAGTTGCTGCAGGTGAAGAGCTTGCAGCTCTGAGGGGTGGGAGGGGCAGGGGTGGCCCCTCCGGTTGCTGGGGTTTTCGCCGGGTGGCCCTCACTCTCGCTGAGTAGCTAGCGCGAAAACCATGACGCCGCTGCCCGGAGGGGCCACCCCTGCCCCTCCTCGCCGGCTCAATAGGCTCTCGCCCATGAACTTCGATCTCACTGACGAGCAGAAGCTGTTGAGAGACACCGTGCGGGAGTTTGCGCTGGCGGAGGTCAAGCCGGTGGCGGAGGAGCTAGATCGGACGAAGAGCTTTCCCTACGAGATCGTGGGGAAGCTCGGGAAGCTCGGGCTGATGGGGATTCCGTTTCCGCAGGAGTACGGCGGGGGCGGCGCGGACACGCTGAGCTATGTGCTGGCGGTGGAAGAGCTGGCGCGGATCGATTCTTCGGTTTGCATCACGATGGCGGCGCACACTTCGCTGGGGACGATGCCGATCTATCTGTGGGGGTCGGACGAGCAGAAGAGCGAGTGGCTTCCGCGACTCTGCACGGGAGAAAGGCTTGCTTCGTTTGGGTTGACCGAGCCTGAGGCCGGGTCGGATGCGGGGAACGTGCGGACGACGGCGAAGCTCGAGGGTGGCGAATGGGTCGTCAACGGGGCCAAGCAGTTCATCACCAACTCGGGGACGGACATCTCGGGGTGCGTCTCGATCACCGCCGTGACCGGCGAGGCGAATGGGCGCAAGGAGATCTCCAACCTGATCGTCCCCAACGGGACGCCGGGCTATGAGATCGGCGAGGGCTACCGCAAGATGGGCTGGAACGCCTCGGACACCCGGCCGCTGTCGTTCGAAGACTGCCGCCTGCCCGAAGCCAACCTGCTCGGCCGCCGCGGCGAGGGCTTCAAGAACTTCCTCCACATCCTCGACGGCGGCCGGATCGGCGTTGCCGCGATGGGCGTCGGGCTCGCCCAGGGCGCCCTCGACGAGGCGATCGCCTACGCCAAGGAGCGCCAGGCTTTCGGCCAGGCGATCGCCAAGTTCCAGTCGATCCAGGCCAAGATCGCCGACCTCTCGGCCCAGATCGAGGCGGCCCGCCTGCTCACCTGGCGGGCGGCGCTGGAGAAGGACGCCGGCAAGTCGTTCACCCTCACCGCCGCCCAGGCGAAGCTGATCACCGGCCGCCTCGCGGTCCGCGCCACCGAGGAGGCGGTGCAGATCCACGGCGGCTACGGCTTCATCGAGGAGTACCCGGTCTGCCGCTTCTACCGCGACGCCAAGATCCTCACGATCGGCGAGGGCACCGACGAGGTGCAGCAGATGGTCATCGCCCGCCAGCTCGGCTGCTGAGCGCTCAGCCCAGCCAAACCGCAGCAGTCAATGCCCCTGCCGTCCGTCGTGCCTGAAAGCCCAAGGCCATGAGTAGAGACTACTTAAAATTGGGTGAAATACAAGCCAAAATTATGGGCCAGCCCAGATCCGCTGCTAGCCGAACGTAAAGGCGTAGCCGGTCACCCCGGCCTCGGGTTGCAGCTCTAGGAGGTGGTGGCCGACGCGGGGAAGGTCGACCAGGCTGTAGAGGCGCTGGTCGGTGACGTCGACGACCCCGGCGTGGACATCTGAGCCGGCGAGGTCATCCGCGATCGGCTTGCCGTCGAGCAGCACCCGGACCTGGCGCGTGCGCCCTGGCGAGCCGAGCACCAGGTAGACGCGGCGGGCGCCGAACTCGAGCTGCAGCGATCCGCCCTGCGCGATGGCCGACTGCAGGGCGATCCTCCAGCGACCGCGATAGGCGAAGTTGTCGCGCGGCGGCGCCGGCGGGTCGCCGAAATCGTGCGAGCCCGGCGAGAGCGTCGGGTTGACGAAGCGTTCGGCGCGTTCGGCGCCGAGATAGGTCTCCGGCGTGGTGACGCCGAGCGAGGCGGCGATGCCCGACGCCCCCGACCGCCGCCTGCCAACCTCGTGGCCAGCCTCGGCGAGCAGCTCGCGGATGACCTTCTCCTTCTCGTCGTATTCGCCCTCGCCGAAGTGCGCGTAGCGAACCCTTCCGCTGGCGTCGATGAAGTACTCCGAGGGCCAGTACTGAGTGCCGTAGGCGCTCCAGGTCGCCAGGTCGTTGTCCTGGGCGACCGGGTACTCGATCCCGTTGCGCTCGATCGCGTCGGCGACGTTGCCGGCGTCCTTCTCGAAGGGGAACTCAGGCGTATGGACACCGACGATCGTCAAGCCGTCCTTGCGGTAGGTCCTGTCCCAGGCGGTCAGGTAGGGCAGCGTGCGCAGGCAGTTGATGCAGCTGTAGGTCCAGAAGTCGACGAGCACGACGCGTCCGCGCAGCGAACGCAGGGTCAGTGGCCGACCCCCCGGAGTGTTGAACCACTGCTGGTTGCCGACGAACTCGGGCGCAGTGCCCAGCACCGGCAGGCCCGAATGACCCTCGGCGCCCTCCTCCCGCCGGGGAGTTCGCGCCGCCGCGGCCGTGACGCCGTGGGGCGATTCGCCGCGGACGTCGACCAGCGCCGTGCGCGCCGATGCGCTGCCCTCGATGCCCTCAGTGGGGTTGACGAGGAAGCCAGGCAGGTCGCTGGCGATGCGGTTCTGGAACTTGACGTCGTAGTCGCCGAACATCGCCAGCGCGACGACGACCATCACCGCCCCCATCGCCACCTGCAGGGCGTTGCCACGGCGGGCAAGCGGGGCGACCAGGCGCCGGCCACCCAACATCAGAAAGTAGAGAACGACGGCCGAGCCGATCCCATAGCTGAGCGCGACCGCCAGCCGGCCGGCGGTGAAAGTCTGCGAGGCCGAGACGGTGATCACCCCGGCGAGGATCGGCCCGGCGCAGGGCGCGTAGACGAGGCCGAGGCTGGCGCCGACCGCGGTACCGGACCAGAAGCCGTCTCCGCCGCGGTCCACGACTCCGGCGCGGCTCGCCAGCCGGCTCAGCCATGCCTCGACCCGGGCTGCCAGCGGCGGGACCATCAGGGTGATCCCGAAGGCGAGCAGCACAGCGATCGCCAGCTTGCGCAGCAAATCGTCGGGAAGGCCGAGGGCCGAGATCACATAGACCAGGGCGACCGTCGCGAAGGTGAAGGAGACGGCAAGGCCGACGACGATGCCCAGCGGCCGGCGCCTGCCCCCGGTCGCGCCCGCGGAGAGCGCAATCGGCAGCACCGGGAGCACGCAGGGCGAGAGCGCGGTGCCCGCGCCCGCGACGAAACCGAAGAGGATCAGCAATGCCATGGCTGCAGCCTTCCATCTCGACCCTACGAAGCGATGGCGCCAGTCGGTTCACTCGATTTGCGCATGGATATGGCCTGTTTCTCTCATTCAGTCAAATAAATTCATATATCGCTAAGGACTTCTTGAGATCGCGTCGATATCGGCTGCATCGCCAAATCGACGAAGGGACATCTCGTGGGTAACGCGGGGAGGATCATCCGCACCGCTGTGATCTTGGGGGCGGTCTGCCTGGTCGGCGCGATCGGCGCCTTCTCGGCCTTCTCCAGCCAGACCGACAACGCCGGCAACGTGGTCAGCACGGGCACGGTGGTGCTCGCCGACAACGACGCCGGCGGCAGCCTCTACGGCCTCGCCAAAGCGAAGCCGGGCGACAGCCAGGCCTCCTGCATCCGGGTCGTCTACAGCGGCACGCTCGATGCAGACGTGCGCCTCTACACGCCGAGCACGATCGAAGCGCTCGGCCCCTACGTCAACCTCAAGATCGAGCCCGGCAGCCAAGCCTCCCCCAGCTTCCCCAGCTGCAGCGGCTTCAACGCCGACGGCGCGGCGATCTACGACGGGCCGCTCTCCGCCTTCCCGTCGAGCTACGCCGGCGGGGTCGTCGACTACCCCGGCAGCAACTCCAAATGGGCCAAAGAAGACTCCGTCGTCTACCGGGTCACCGCATCGGTCTCCTCCGGCGCGCCAGATTCGGCGCAAGGCGCCACCACCGGGAGCCACACGATCCGGTGGGAGGCGCAGAGCCAGTAGGGCTCATGAGGGATGACCTCGGCAGGCTGATAGCGGTGGCCGTCGGAGTGGGCCTCTGCATGCTCGCCCTGGCGGCGTGGCGACTGCCGAGCGATGGCTCGGCGCCCGGGCTCGACCTGCGCCTGATCGTCGCGCCCCCGGGCGAGCTGACGGTCGAGCCGAGCGGGGTGATCGCCTCGGCGCGGGCGATGCAGGCCGGCGACGACCCCGCACGGCGAATCCTCGAAGTGAGGAACATCGCCGGCCGGCGACTGCTCGTCCGGCCGGTAGCGCTGCCCTCCGTGAAGGGCCTGTCTCGCGCCGTCCGGCTGCGCGCCGTGTCCGGCGACAAAGTCTTGGCCGACGGCCCCCTGGTCCAGCTGGAGCGACCGCGCGGCGCTGGCATCGAGATACCGGCTCGCGGTCTCCGCCGGATCGAGGTGAGCGCCTGGATGCCGGCCGAGGAAACCGGCTACCGCGGCCGCATCCTCGACGTCACGCTCGAACTGCGCTCGAAACCGCTGGGGGACGGTCGATGAGCCTCTCGCCGGCGGCGCGACGGCCGCTGACGCTGGCGGGCTGGGTCGTCGCCGGCTTCGCGGTGACCCTGCTTCTGGCCGTAGTCGGGTCGCTGCTGCTCGGCGAGCGCCCAGTCGTCGTCCTCTCCGGCAGCATGGAGCCGGCCTTCTCGGCCGGCGACGTGCTGATCGAGCGCAGCGTCGAACCACGCGAGCTGCAGATCGGCCAGGTCGTCACCTTCGACGAGCCGGAAACCGAGCGATCGATCACCCACCGGGTCCGCAGCATCGAGGCGCAGGGCCCGAAGCTCGTCATCACGACGAAGGGCGATGCCGACAACGGGGTGCAGCGCTGGGCGATCGCCCGAGACGGCGAACTGGGCCAGCCGCTATGGCGGATACCGCTGGTCGGCCGCCTGGCGATGCTGGCAAAGACACCGCTGGGGCTCGTTGGGCTCGTTCTCTTGCCCCTGCTCGCGGTCGCCGGCTGGGAGATCTACAGAATCTGGCGGCCGCGCGAGGTGGACCGTCTGCCCTCGGGGGCCCACGGTGCGAGCACCTAGGCGCGGCGGCTTCGCCCTGCCGCTCGCCCTCACGGTCGCCGGCTTGGTGGTCTCGGTGGGGGCGACAGGAGCGGCCTTTCGCTCTCCGGCCGACAATGCCGGCAACTCGGTGACGGCGGCGCCGGACTTCCGCCCCCCGACGGTCACCGAGTCGGCGATCGGCAAGGCTCAGGGCGGCGCGACCGGCTTCGTCAAGAAAGGCGGCGCCTACTTCGCCTACGCGAACCTGACCGACAGCGGCAACCCCGCCAGCGGCGTCAAAACGGTCACGGCAGACCTCAGCAGCCTCACCGCCGGGGCGACCGCCGTCCCCCTCTCCCCCGGCTCCTTCAGCGCTGGCGGCCGAAGCTACAACTACCGCAGTGCCCAGCAGACGGCCGGAGCGGGCCTGACCGAGGGCGTCGTTTCCTACCCACTCGCCGCCGCCGACAACGCCGCCAACTCCGCCACCACCAACTGGCCGGCAACGGTCGACAACACGGCGCCGTTCGGCGCCGACCTGCAGGCGACCAACAGCGGCGGCGGCACGGCCGGCAAAGCCGAGCAGGGCGACTCCCTCGTCCTCACCTTCAGCGAGCCGATCGAGCCGGGGTCGGTTGCCTCCGGCTGGAACGGCGGCCCTACCAACGTCGTCGTCCGGGTAACCACGGGCATCGCCCTGCTCGGCGGGCTGCTGGGTCAGAACGAGGGATTGCAGATCTTCGACGCCGCCAATACGACGCAGCTGCCGCTCGGCGAAGTCAGCCTCAAACAAGCCTATGTCGCCAAGACCCTGTTCCTGCTCACCGGCACGATGACCTTCGGCGCCTCTGGGACGCCCTCGACGATGTCGATCTCAGGCGGCGCCGTGACGATCGTGCTCGGCAGCCACGCCGGCAACAACGCGCTGACCGTGACTACCGCGGGGACGATGTCCTGGGCTCCGGCGACGACTCCCTACGACCGCGCCGCGAACTCGGCCTCGAGCGCCGTCGCCAACGAGAGCGGCGCGGCCGACGTCGAGTTCTAAGCGGGACTGGACGTCACGGCGCCCGCCGCCCGACCGGCCACCTCGGCGGCCCGGCCGAGCCCCTCGCCGATGCCGTAGTGGGCGCAGATCGTCAGCTCGTGCTCGCGCAGCAACGGTCGCGTCGGATCGACGACCGGGGCGCTGCGAATCGCCTCGCGCTCGTGGGCAACCCAGACGCGGCCGGCGCCGGCCGCGCAGTCGCGCAGCGGGATCGCGACCAGCGTGCTGCCGAGGCGACCCTGCTTGGCGATCAGCCAGGTGGGGTCGCCGCTTTCCGCGTCGACGAAGACGCCGTGCACCTGCCCGACCGAACCGCCACCGATCTCGTCGACAGCGTGTCCCGTCCATCCTTTCGCCTCACTCGGCGAGGGCAGCGCGAGCGCCTCCGACTCACTCATCGGCCTGCCTCTCGAGCAGCTCCGAGGCAGCGCTGGCCGGGTCGAGCTCGCGCCTCACCACCCGCTCCAGCAACTCGGCCGTGCGGGGATCGCTGGCCGCGATCGCCTCCATGCGACGTCGCATCCGCGAGGTCGCGATTCCGAGGACCTCGCTGCGCAGGTTGCGCGCCCGGCGCTGTTCCAGCGTCCCGGCCGCCTCGATGAAGGCGCGGTGCTCGTCGATTGCCTCGGCCAGCTCGGCGACCCCCTCTCCGCGGGCGGCCTCGGTGCGCAGGATCGGCACCTTCCAGCCTTCCGGATCGTGCGAGAGCGCCAGCACGCCGCGGACCTCGCGGACCATCGTGTCGGTCATCGGGTGATCGGCCTTGTTGACGACGATCACGTCGGGAATCTCCATCACCCCCGCCTTGAGCGCCTGGATCGAGTCGCCGGAGCCCGGCATCAGCGCCAGCACGATCGTGTCGGCATGGTCGACGATGTCGATCTCGGCCTGGCCGACGCCGACCGTCTCGATCAGCACGTCGTCCTTGCCGGCGGCGTCCATCGCCAGCGCCACCTGCAGCGCCGCCTCGGAGAGCCCGCCGAGCGCCCCGCGCGAGGCCATCGAGCGGATGAAGACGCCGGGGTCGAGGAAGTGATCGGAGAGACGGATCCGATCGCCGAGCAGAGCACCGTGGGTAAAGGGGCTGGAGGGATCGATCGAGAGCACGGCAACCTGGCGCTCGACTTTGCGCAACTCGGCGGTCAGGGCGCCGATCAGGGTGCTCTTGCCGACCCCGGGAGGCCCGGTGAAGCCGACGATGCGGGCCTTGCCGGTGCGTGGGTAGACCTCGCGGACCAGCTCCCAGCCGGCCGGATCGTCGGACTCGATCAGCGTGATCGCCCGCGCCAGGGCGCGCTTGTCCCCGGCGATCAGCCGCTCGGCAAGCGGTGCGGTCTTGGCGGCGTCAGTCACAGCTGGGTGAGTCTAGATCTAGAGTGCCCGGCCGTGATCCGTTCAATTCGCTTTCTCTCCCGCAACGGGATGCTCAACCACCGCTATGGGCAGCTGCTGTGGCGCTACCTGTGGCGGCGCCTCCTCACCCGAGCCGGGCGCCGCTGGCGCACAGCGGGCCTGCTCTTCCTCGGCCGTGGCCTGGAACTGGAGGTCGGCCGCAAGGGCAGGATCGACTTCGGCCGCTTCGTCTGGGTCGGCGACGGGACCAAGATCCGCTGCCACGAGGGCAGGGTCGAGATCGGGCAGAAAACCGTAATGGGACAGGAATGCACTATCTCCGCCTACCAGCGGGTGCGGATCGGCGAGCAGTGCGTGATCGCCGATCGGGCGATGTTCATCGACTTCGATCACGGCGTCGTCGAGGTCGAGCGACCGATCCGCCAGCAGGGCATCTACAAGCGCGACGTCGAGGTCGGCTCCAACGTCTGGATCGGCTACGGCGCCTGCGTCCTGCGCGGCGTCCGGGTCGGCGACAACTCGATCGTCGGCACCAACTCCGTGGTCACCAAGGACGTCCCCGCCAATGCCGTCGTCGCCGGCATCCCCGCCCGGGTGATCAGGATGCGCGAGGCCCCGCGGGAGCTGAGCTGGCCCGACCCGGTCGAGCCGGACCCGGAGGCCTGGACGACGCTGCAGCCGCCGCGCGAGTAGCCCGCTCCGCCGCGCGGGCACGCCTGGCATCCAGCGCGTCGAGTGAGTGGGCGACGACAAACGTGAAGACGTAGGCGAACAAGACGATCGCGGTCAGCACTCCCTCCCCAGCGTCGTGGAGGAAGACCACCGTCAGGGCGAGGATGACGAAGCTTGCGGCCAGGCCGACGCCCCCGTTGCGGATCTTGTTTCGCGGGATCATGCCTCAGACAAAATACCTCATCGCCAGGTCGAAGACGATCAGCCAGGTTGCGAACCCGCCCCCGATGCAAGCGTCCCTCAGCGAGCCCTCCTCGACCTCCCGGGACGTCCGGCCGCGTGCGAAGCCCACCATCGCCATCACGAATCCCGAGACGAGCATCCCGGCGCCGATCGTGGTGGCGGCGGACTCGAGCGCGGTGGTGGCGAGGCCTATGTGAGCGGAGATCGCGAACATCTCGGATCGACGGCACGATAACATGAATGAAGTGTGTTGTCTGTATGACAAAACAACTCTCACATAGACACTCGGAGCGCCATCGCTCGCACATCGCGCCTG
This sequence comes from uncultured Solirubrobacterales bacterium, assembly GCA_963718775.1. GTDB lineage: Bacteria > Actinomycetota > Thermoleophilia > Solirubrobacterales > 70-9 > VRUE01. The sequence continues at coordinate 901,079 of OY970377.1, forward strand.
TGGCCTTCCTGCGCGTCAGGAAAAAGAATGCGCCGGTGGACTTCGCCTCGGACTTCGGACGCAACCTGGCCCGCTGCCGCAAGCACGTCGGGCTCTCCCAGGAAGAGCTGGCAGTGCGTGCCTCACTGCACCGCACGGCGGTCGGCCAGATCGAGCGCGGCGAACGGGTCGCCCGGGTCGACACCCTGGTCAAGCTCGCCGGCTCGCTCGGGCTACCTCCGGGCGAGCTGCTGATCGGCCTCGGCTGGGAGCCGGGCGGAACGCAGCTCGGAAGGTTCCGCTCGCGGGGAAGCTGCGACGGCAACGACGAGGCCGAGGCCGCCGCTCAGGCCCGGCTCGCCTCGCCGACCAGGTCGGTGTAGACCGCGGCGGTCTGCTCGGCGACGTCGCCCCAGTCGAAGCGGCGCAGGTGCTCGTAGGCTTCTTCGACGAGGCTGCGGCCGAGCTCGTCGTCGGAGAGGACGCGGATCGCCACCTCGGCAAGCGCTTCGGGGTCGTGGGCGCGGAAACGCAGGCCGGCCTCCTCGTGAGGAACGACCTCGCGCAGGCCGCCGGTGTCGGCGACGATGCAGGGGCAGCCCGAAGCCATCGCCTCGAGCGCGACGAGGCCGAAGGGCTCGTAGATCGAGGGCACCACGGTCAGGTCAGCGATCTTGTAGAGCGAGTGCAGCACGTCGTCGCCGATCCAGCCGAGGAAGGTGCCGTGCTCCATCAGCCCCAGCTCCTCAGCCTGTTTGTGCAGCTCGGCCTCGTGGGTGCCCGAGCCGGCAATCAAGAAGCGTGACCCCGGCACCTCCTCGATCAGGCGCGGCATCGCCTCCAGCGCCAGCTGGAAGCCCTTCTCGTAGACGAGCCGGCCGATCAGCAGGACCAGCTTCTCGTCGGGCTCGGCGAACTCCGCCCGCAGCCGGGTCAGCTCCTTGGGATCCTGGGGCTGCAGGTCGTCGGGGTCGATGCCGTTGGGGATCACCGAGATCCGCTCCTCTTCGACCCCGAAGATGTCGGCGATCTGCTCACGCATGTAGTGCGAGCAGGCGATCACGCGGTCGGAGCGATTCGTGATCCAGCGCTCGACGCCGTGGATGTAGGTCTGGGGATGCTTGTCGACCCAGCCCTGATGGCGGCCGTGCTCGGTGGCGTGGATCGTCGTCACCAGCGGCGCTTCGAAGCGCTTGGCGAGGTGATCGCAGGCGTTGGCGACCAGCCAGTCGTGACCGTGGACGAGGTCGAAGTCGTAGCGATCGCCGAGCTCGACCCCGGCGGCGAGCATGTCCGAGTTCATCCGCTCGACCCAGGCGACGAACTCACCCAGGTCGGTGGGACGCTTGGGCTCGCGGATGCGGTGGATGGCGACGCCGCCACGGTTCTCCTCGGCCGGCGACTCCTCGCCGCCGCGGGTCAGCACGTGGACCTCGACGTCGCGCTCGACCAGCGCCTCGGAGAGCTTGCGCACGTGGCGGGCCAGGCCGCCCTCGATCAGCGGCGGGTACTCCCAGGAGAGGATGAGGGCGCGGGTCACGGCTGAAGGAGCGGAGAGAGGCTCAGGTCCGGGGCGAGTGAACGCATGCGAGGATCGGCGATGGTCGGGGAGTCTATGGCCTCGAAGGCCGCTTCGGAGTGGGAAATCGCCCTCTGGAAGGCGTAGTCGCCGGCCTGTCCCCGTTGATCGAGGAAGGCCCAGTCGCTCGCCTGGGCGGCGAGCAGCTCTCGCGTCGCCCGCACCGCGGCGTCGCCGCGCAGCCCCTGCGAGAGCGCTCGCAGCAGCCGCAGCTCCAGCCGGCGCGCGCCCCAGGCGAGATCGGCGACCGCCGGCGAGTCCCAGGTGCGCAGGTTCTTGTCCTCGCCCCAGGTGGAGGCGGACAGCGGGCGGTCGCGGGGCTCGTGCTCGGCGAGCGCCTCGGGGACGGTGAGCAGACGGACCCCGGCATCGGCAGCGCCGGCCAGCACCTCGCGCAGCCAGGTCGCTCCCTCCGACCACCAGTGGCCGAGCAGCTCGGTGTCGATCGCGAAGACGAGCAGGCCGCGGCGGCCGTGCGAGGCGCCGAACTCGCGCAGGCGCGTGGCGACCGCGGCGAGGAACTCGCCGGCCTGGCGGCGCGCTGCCCGCTCGGCGGCGGCCGGGTCGTAACCGCCACCGCCGACCTTCCAGATCCGCATGCCACGCAGTGATTTGGCGGCAAACTGGGCGTGAGCCGGGTCGGAGGGGTAGCCGTCGAGCGACCAGAGCCACTGGATCGCCTCCCAGTCGATCGGCAACGCCACCGGCCCCGCCTCCGTCGCAACCGGGGCAAGCGCCTCCAGCGGCGCCTCGTGGGCGCTCTGGTCGACGCAAAACCACTCGATGCCCTGCTCGGCCAGTCGCCACTCCAAGCCCGGCGCATAGGCGCACTCGGGCAGCCAGAAGCCTCCATCCCAGCCGAAGCGGCGCCGGTGCGAGCGAATGCCCGCGTCGAGCTGCAGGCGCAGGCCCTCGCGGGTTGCAAGCAGCGGCAGCACGGCGTGGGTCGCCGAGGAGGCCGCAAGCGCGATCCGGCCCTCCTCTACCGCCGCCTGAAACGGCCGCAGCGGGTCTCCCCCATGCCCGTCGAGCAGCTCCAGGGCGTGCCGGTAGCGAGCCAGCTCGGCCTCGCAGGCATCGCGACATTCCGCCGGGACTTCGGGAGCATCGGCTTCGGCGGCGCCGATCCGCCACTCGATGAGGAATCGCCGCAGCCGCTCACTCACCCCGGCATCCTCGAGCTGGTCCGCCAGCACCGGGGTGATCGTCATCGTCAGCCGCTCGGCGACCTCGAGCACCGGCAAGTAGGACCTGACTACGGCATCGAAGAGCCACTCCTCGCCGAAGGGATAGGTGCCGAACCCATCGACGTAGGGCATGTGCGAGTGCAGGACGATCGCCAGATCGCCAGCGGTCTGCTCAGGGGGCATGGCAGACAGCGAGGAAATCCAAGGCGCTGTCGAGGTCGCCCTGCTTCAGCTTGAAGTCGGAGGCGGCGATCGCCGGGGTGAAGCGGTCGTAGAAGGGCTTGGTCACGTGCAGCGCCTTGTGGACGTGGTCCCAGCCGAGCTTGATCGCCAGCTCGTGGACGCGCAGCTTGCGAGCGTGGAAGAGGCCGAGCAGTTGGACTTTGGGAAAGTGCGCCTCACAGAGCTGGCGGAACTCCTCGGCGCGGTACTCGTGCAAGTGCCAGGGGTTGTCGGACTTCTCCGCGCCGGGCGGGGCCAGCGTCAGCAGGTTGGGCGTCGAGATGTAGGCGACGCCGCCGGGCGCCAGCATCGACTTGAAGTGCTCGAGGATCGCCCCGGCGTCCTCGACGTGCTCGATCGTCTGCAGGAAGACAACCGCGTCGCAGGGCTCCGAGAAGCCCTCGACCAGATCCCGCTCGAAGCGCAGGTTGGGCCGCACGTAGCGCAGGCGGGCGTGATCGTGCGCCTCCGGGTTGGCGTCGACACCGACCACGCTCGCGGCCGAGCCGGCGAGCACGTCGGAGCCGTAGCCCTCGCCGCAGGCCATGTCGACGACGCGTTTGCCGCCAGACCATGCCGCGATCCACTCGTAGACGACCAGGTGACGCCGGTACCAGTAGTTCTCCTCCGGCACGTCGGGAAGGGTGCGCTCGCCGGTCAGCGGCAGCGGCGGCACCCCCTCGGGCTGGTTGAGCTGGACGTATTCGCGGGCCACGGGCTGGGACCGTATTGAGGGGCTGCGCTCCGTGCATTGCGCCGTAGCCCTTAGAGTTCCGCGCCGATGCCGGCCTCTCCGACCGCCACTCCCGAGCACATCAAGGACGTCAACACCCGCTACCACGACGCGGCCGCCGACGAGTACGACGCCAAGTGGGGCATCGACTTCGGCGCGACCGGGCAGGAGCAGGTGCGCCAGAAGCTGGTCAAGGCGCTGGGCGGGCGCGACGGACAGAGCTTCGGCGCCGGCCTCGAGATCGGCTCCGGCACCGGCTACTTCTCGCTCAACCTGCTGCAGCTCGGCGTCATTCAAGAGCTGACCGCGACCGACATCTCGCCGGGGATGCTGAAGCGGCTGGCGACGACCGCGGACGGGCTGGGGCTCGAGGTGGAGACGGTGAAAACCGAGGCGGAGGAGCTGCCCTTCGAGGACGAGAGCTTCGACCTCGTCTTCGGCCACGCCGTCCTGCACCACATCCCCGACCTCGACAAGGCCTTTGCCGAATTCCGCCGCGTCCTGCGGCCCGGTGGGGCGATCGCCTTCGCCGGCGAGCCTTCCCGCTACGGCGACCGTCTCGCCGCGCTGCCCAAGCGGGCCGGCCTCCTCGTCGCTCCGGCCTGGCGGCGCGCCGTCCGCGCCCAGCCGCGCGCGGTAGCCGAGATGGAGCAGTCGCACGACCACTCCCTGGAGGGCGAGGTCGACGTCCACGCCTTCGCCCCCACCGACCTGCGCCGCCTGTTGCGCGATGCCGGCTTCGACGAACGCCACGTCGGCGGCGAGGAGCTGCTCGCCAACGCTTGGGGCTGGGGCCTGCGCACGGTCGAGGCCAGCGCCGAGCCCGAATCGGTCTCCTGGCGCTGGCGCGGCTTCGCCTTCCGCAGCTACCTCGCCCTGCAGAAGGTGGACTCCCGCTTCCTGGAGCCCCACCTCCCCGCCGAGCTCTTCTACAACCTGCTCGTCAGCGGCCGCAAGCCGGCTTAGCCGCGCCGCACCCTGTAGAGCTTGCAGCGGGATTCGAAGCCCTTGAGGCGCCGCTCGCCGGCGAAGGAGTAGTCGAAGGCGTCCGGCGCCGCCCGCTTCGCGTCCTCGTCGACGAGGACGCTGCCGGGCTTGGCGATGCCGGTGATGCGACTGGCCAGGTTGACCGGGCGGCCGTAGTAGTCGCCGGTCTGGGCCAGGGCGTGACCACGGGCGATGCCGGCACGCAGCTGGGGGAACTCCTCGCCCTCCTCCTCGGAAGCCTCGATGAGGCGCAGGGCCGCGTCGGTCATCACCTCGGCGTCCGTCGAGACGAGCATCGCGGCGTCGCCGATCGTCTTCACCAGGCGCACCGGCGGTTCGGCGACCGCGGTCGCCATCTCCTCCAGCCGGCCGGCGACGAGGCCGAGCTCCTCGGGAGCGATCTCCTCGCCGAGCTTGGTGAAGCCGACCAGGTCGGCGAAGCAGACCGAAACCTCCGTCGTCGCCCCCAGCTCGCCCGAGGCGAGGTCGGCGGCGCCGATCACATCGCGACGGATCTGCTCGAGCAGGTGGGCACGCGCCGCGTAGAGCAGGATCGGCTCGAAGAGCGGCAGCATCTGCTCGGCGGCGGCGGCAAAGCGCAGGGCCAGGTCACGCTCGGTGTCGCCCGGCTGCATCAGCGTCCGCACCGTCAGCTCCCGGTTTGCCTCGGCGATTCGCGCCGTCGCCATGCCGATCGTCCGCGTCACCTGCAGGATGCCGTCTTCGGGAAGGCCGGCGTCGAGGAACGCCTTCACCCGCCGTGCCGATTCGAGGTCGGCGTCGGCCAGTGTGCGCTCGTCGGGGTCTGGATAGGGGATGCCCAGCGCCGCGCTTGCCCGCTGCAGGAGGCCGAGATCGGCGCCTGAGATCTCGGCCACCTCGCGCGGCGTATAGCGGGGGCCGTCGCCGGCCAGGCCTCGCTCCACGGGCAGCAGGGTGAGCCGGCCTGCGGCTACCGCTTCGCGCAGCTCCTCCAGCGGCACCCCTTCGCCGGCGAGCTGCTCGAGCAGGGCGAGACGAGCCTCGCGGCCATCGCCCTCGACGCCGTCGAGCAGCCCCTCTGCATCGAAGTCGATCATGCGCTCGCCACGCTACCGCCACGGCGGGGGTCGCCGCCGCCGCTCAGCGCGCCGCTGCCCCGTTCGCGCGCGACCGCCTGGGTGCCGCCGAAGAAGAGGTTGATCGCGGGGCGGCGCAGGACCGAGATGCCGCGTGCCTCGATCCGAGCCAGCGCCTCCTCGTCGATGCCAGGCTCAGCCTGGACGACACCCTGCTCGAAGTGCAGGCGCGGCGCCCTCACCGCCTCGTCGGCGCCCATTCCCTGCTCGACCGCCCGCACGATCGTCTGCAGGATCGCCGAGCGGATCCGCTTCGAGCCGGCGCTGCCGAGGCCGAGCTCGATCTCGCCGTCGCGCAGCACCACGGTCGGCGCCATCATCGAGGGGACCCGCCGGCCGGGAGGGATCGCGTGGAAGCCGAGCGGGTTGAGGTCCTCCTCGCCGAGCATGTTGTTGAGGATCACGCCGGTCCCCGGGACGAGCACGCCGGAGCCAGAGCCGTTCGAGCAGGTGACGCTGGCGCACATCCCGTCGCGGTCGAGCACCGAGATATGAGTGGTCGAGCCGAGCAGGTCGCCGGCGGCGCGGTCGAGCAGCGGCGGATCGAGCAGCCGCGCCTCCAGGCCGTCGCCGTACAGCGCCTCCGCAAAGGCCTCGCCGCGAACGTCGTTGGCAGCGCCCATCGCGGCGACGAGTTGCTCCGGCCCACTGCGCTCGCCAAGCCGCTCCAGCAATCCGAGGCAGTAGGCGATCAGGATGCCCCCCGACGATGGCGGCGGGTTGGTCAGCACCTCGACGCCGCGGAAGGCGGCACGGATCGGGGGGCGCTCGATCGCCTCGTAGGCAGCGAAATCGGCCCGCCCCAGCGTGCCGCCGTGCTCGACCACGTGGTCGCTCAACGCCGCGGCGATCTCGCCCCGGCAGAACGGCTCCGCCCCTTCGGCGCCGAAGCGTTCCAGCGCCTCGGCCAGCTCCGCGAAGCGAAAGAGCTCGCCCTCGCGCAGCGTTCGGCCGGCCGGCGCATAGAGCTCGCGCGTGCCCTCGAGGCGGGCGTGGATCGGCTCGAGGATGTCGAGGATGTAAGCCTGCTCGGCGTTGACCGGCGCGCCCTCGCGGGCAAGTCGCACACCGGCCTGGGCCAGGTCGGCAAGCGGCGCCGAGCCGAAGCGTCGCAGCGCCTCCTCCAGGCCGGCGGCCGTGCCGGGCACCCCGCAGGAGGCAGGCCCGACGTAGAACGTCTGCGTCGTCTCGGCATCGAAGTGGACCGGGACCCCGACCAGCTCGGCGGCGCGCTCGATCCCGTCCCGGCCGGGCGCGGCGACGAAGAAGTCGAGCAAGGCCGTCTCGCCACCGTCGTGGACCATCATGAAGCCGCCGGCGCCGAACCCGGTCAGCGGGCTCTCGGTCGCAAAGGAAGCGAGCACGGCGCAAACCGCCGCGTCGACCGCGTTGCCGCCCTCGCGCAGCACCTCGGCGCCAGCCTCGGCGGTCAGTGGGTGGCCCGCGGCGACGACCCCACTCATCGGCCGGAGACTCGGACTATCCGGGGAGGAACTCGGGGACGTCGATGCCGAGCTCGCCGGAGCGCTCCGAGCGGCGCGATTTCGGCGCGTCTTTGGTGCGACGGATCATCGGCTCGGCGACGCGGCGCGGCGGCGCGGCGCGGCCGTCGAAACGGGTCGCGACCACCGTCACCCAGACCTGGTCGCCCAGCTCCTCGTCGACGTTGGCGCCGAAGATGATGTTGGCGTCGGGGTGGGCGGCCTCGCCGACCACCTTCGCCGCCTCGCTGACCTCGACCAGCGAGAGGTCGGCGCCGCCGGTGATCGAGAGCAGGATTGCCCGCGCGCCCTCCATCGAGGTCTCCAGGAGGGGTGAAGAGATCGCTTTCTCGGCTGCCAGGACCGCCCGGTCGTTGCCATGGCCCATGCCGATGCCGAGCAGCGCCCGACCGGCCTCGGACATGATCGTGCGCACGTCGGCGAAGTCGAGGTTGATCACAGCGGGGAGCGTGACCAGGTCGGAGATGCCCTGAACGCCCTGGCGCAGCACGTCATCGGCGACCTGGAAGGCCTCGACCATCGAGGTCTGCTGGTCGAGCACCTCGAGCAGGCGGTCGTTGGGGACGACGATCAGCGTGTCGACCTCGGCGGCCAGTTCCTCGATGCCCTTGTTGGCCTGGTTGCCGCGGCGGCTGCCCTCGAAGCTGAACGGCTTGGTGACGATGCCGACGGTAAGCGCGCCGACCTCGCGGGCGAGGCGGGCGATGACCGGCGCCGCTCCGGTTCCCGTGCCGCCGCCGGCGCCACAGGCGACGAAGACCATGTCGGAGCCCTTGAGCAGGCGCTTGATCTTGTCCTGTTCCTCGAAGGCCGAGCGGTGGCCGAGCTCGGGATCGGCGCCGGCGCCGAGACCGCGCGTCGCCTCCTCGCCGATGTGAACGGTGACGTCGGCCATGCAGAGCTGCAGCGACTGGAGATCCGTGTTGACCGCCATGAACTCGACGCCGGGAATCCGCGCCTCGACCATGCGGTTGACCGCGTTCACACCACCACCGCCAACGCCCACGACCCGAATCACCGGCTGGTGCGGCTCACCACTCCCCGGCGGCTCGTACTCAGGCTCCTCCCTCCCATAGCGAGGCGCTTCCACAATCGGCTCAAGCTCCCGCCGCTGCTGCCTAGGCTCCTCGGAGAAGACCCGTTTGAGCCTCTCCGGTGGAGTCTCCTCCGTCTCTCCCACGGGTGGCGTGGACTCGGGGGGGCCGAGAACGGACGCCTCGCCCCCGCCCGCAGGCCCCCCCGGCTCTGCGGCAGGACCCGTGGTCGAGCGCTTCGAACTCTCATCCGGAGCATCGTCAGTCGTCGATCGAAAAAGATCGGAGAGAGGCCCCTCACGCATACTCGCCCGTTTGTTACGGCGACTCATGTGCCAGAACCTCCTTCGCCAGCTCCCGGTAGTAACCCGCGGCGTTGCTCTGCGGATCGTACTTGAGGACGCTGGCGCCCTTGACCGGCGCCTCGGCGAACTTGATCGCCTTGCGGATGCGGGACTTGAAGACGAGGTCGCCGAAGTTCTCTTCGAGGATTTCCACTGCCTCCTTGGCGTGGACAGTCCGCGTGTCGAGCATCGTCGGCAGGATGCCCTCGATCCGTACGTCTGGGTTGAGGTTCTCCTGGATCATCTTCAGCGTGTTCTGGAGCTGGACCAGTCCGCGCATCGACAAATACTCGCACTGGACCGGGACGATCACCTTGTTTGCCGCGGTCAGCGCGTTGATCGTCAACAGGCCGAGGCTGGGCGGCGTGTCGATGCAGACGAAGTCGTATTCGCCGGAGACCTCCCTCAGAGCCTTCTCCAGCGAGCGCTCACGGCCGATCTTGGTGCTCATCGCGATCTCGGCCCCGGCCAGGTCGATCGAGGAGACGGCGATGTCGATCTCGCGTTTGATGACGATCTCTCTGATCGGCATGTCGTGCACGAGCACGTCGTAGAGGCTCTTCTCGACCTTGTCGGGGTCGATCCCCTGGCTCATCGTCAGGTTGCCCTGCGGATCGAGGTCAACGCAGAGCACCCGGTAACCGGCCTCGGCGAAAGAGACAGCAAGGTTCAGGGTCGTGGTGGTCTTGGCCACCCCACCCTTCTGGTTGGCAAAGGCGATCACGTCGGCATGCTTGACCGGAACCTCAGGCTCAGCCGCCTCAACAACCGGCTCGTGCCGCGAAGGCGCCAGCAGATCCCGCGGCATGAACCGCTCCGGCTCCTCCTCAACCACCTCAACTCGAGCAGCAGGCGCGACAGGCTCCGCCACCTCAACTTGAGCCACAGCGGCAGCGGGCTCGGCCACCTCAACCTCATCTTCCACGGGTGGCGTGGACTCGGGGGGGCCGAGAACGGACGCCTCGCGCCCGCCCGCAGGCCCCCCCGAGTCCACGCCAGGCCCCGTGGTCGATGGCATAGAAGTTTGATCGTCCCGGTAACGCTCCGGAACCACTTCCTCCATCCGCTCCAACTCCTCAACGATCGGGTGCGGCTCCTCGATCACGGCTGTGGACGCGGACTTGTTCTTGTTCTTGCGGCTCAGGAATCCCATTGCGCGGGTATTCGCATGACTGCCCGTTTTTCCTGCCGCGCCCAGAAATTGCTAGGAATCACCCGGTAACCGAACTCTTGGACAAGCGACTGGTCTTCGTCACCGGCAAGGGCGGCGTGGGCAAGACCACGGTCGCGGTCGCGCTTGGCCTGCGCGCCGCCGCCGAAGGCAAGCGGACGATCGTCTGTGAGGTATCCGCGCAGGAGAACGCCTCGCGCATCTTCGAGCACACCGAAGTCGGTTTCCACGAGGTCGAGATGGCGGACAACCTCTGGTCGATCTCGATCGACCCCGACGAGTCGATGCGCGAGTACGTGCTGCTGCAGCTCAAGGTGCGGGCGATGCGCGACATGCTCTTCCGCAGCCGCATCTTCAGCTACCTCGCCGGCGCCGCCCCAGGCCTCAAGGAGCTGGTCACGATCGGCAAGATCTGGGAGCTGGCCCAGCCCGACCGCAAGGTCAAGAAGGGCCGCGAGTACGACCTGGTGATCGTCGACGCTCCCGCCACCGGCCACGGCATCGGCTTCCTGCAGACTCCCCGCACCTTTGCCGCGATCGCCCGAGTCGGCCCGATCCACTCGCAGGCACAGCAACTCGACCGCTTGATCACCGACCACGAGCACACCGGCGTGGCGATCGTCGCCCTGCCCGAGGAGATGCCGGTCAACGAGTCCGCGGCGCTCGAGCACGACCTGCGCGACGACGTCGGCGTCGCCGTCGACCGCATCTACATGAACGGGCTCTACCCGGAGCGGTTCTCCAGCGAGGAGGCCGTGAGGTTGGCCGAGCTGGCCGGCGCCGAGAACGGCGCCGTCGGCTCGGCGGCCCGGGCCGCCGTCTCCGAGCACAACCGGGCTCGCTCGCAGCGCGCCCAGCTCGCTCGCCTGCGCCGCCGGGTCGAGGCGCCGGTCAAGACGCTGCCCTTCCTCTTCGAGCCGGAGCTCGACGTCGAGGCGGCTAGGCAGCTGGCGAAGAGGCTGGGCTGATGGCGCAGGTCGGCGACATCCTCGACGGCAAGGACATCTGCATCTGTGCCGGCTCGGGAGGGGTTGGCAAGACGACGACCTCGGCGGCGATCGCCGTTGGCATGGCGGCGCGCGGGCTGAAGGTCTGCGTGCTGACGATCGACCCAGCGAAGCGGCTTGCGGACTCGCTCGGCCTCGAGGAGCTCGGGAACGAGGCAAGGCAGGTGGATCCGGAGCTGTTTGCGGCGCAGGGAGTGGAGATCAAGGGCGAGCTGTGGGCGATGATGCTCGACGCCAAGGCGACCTTCGACGAGCTGATCTCCCGCCAGGCGCCGGATGAGGAGTCGCGCGACCGCGTGCTCGGCAACCGCATCTACCAGCAGCTCTCCAACGCCCTTGCCGGCTCCCAGGAGTACGCGGCGATGGAGAAGCTCTTCGAGCTGCACACCGAAGGCCGCTTCGACCTGCTCGTGCTCGACACCCCGCCGACCCGCAACGCGCTCGACTTTCTCGACGCGCCACGGCGCATGGTCCAGTTCATCGAGGGTCGCTCGCTCGGCGTCTTCCTGCGCCCAACTGGAATCGCCGCCAAGGTCGCCGGGCGCGGCGCCTCGGTCGCGCTCTCGATCTTGAAGCGCATCGTCGGCTTCGACCTGCTCACTGACCTGGCCGAGTTCTTCAACGCCTTCAGCGGCATGATCGACGGCTTTCAGGCTCGCGCCAAGCGGGTCGACAGCCTGCTCGCCGACTCCCGCACCTGCTTCCTCGTCGTCTGCGGACCGCAGGGCGAGCCGGTCGACGAGGCCGTCTACTTCCATCGCAAGCTGGTCGAGGCCAAGCTGCCTTTCGGCGGCGTGATCGTCAACAAGGTCCACTACCCGGCCGAGCAACTGCGCGGCGACGGCGACGACCTGGAGAGATCGCTGGCCGAGAAGCTTGGCGAGGACGACCTCGCCCAACGGGTAGCGGCGAACTTCGCCGACTATCAGGCGCTGGCCGAGCGCGACGCTCGCAACATCGAGCGGCTGGCCAGAGAGCTACGCACCTCTGGCGTAATTCGAGTCCCCTACCTCGACGAGGACGTCCACGATCTCGGCGGCCTCGCCGAGATCAACCGCTACCTGTTCGCGAGCAACGAGGAGCGCGAAGCGATAGCGGCGGGGCGGGCCTGAGGACTACCTGCCGTCCCAATCCCCGACGACCGGGATCGAGTTCGGAGAGGCACGGACGAACGCGTATTGAGAAGGCCCAGAATTCAACTCGTTGCGAAGGTGCCAGCTCTGGTCCCAGGGGAAATAGGCGCCGGTGGAATCCTTGCCGTCCCCGTTCCAATCCCCGACGACCGGGATCGAGTTGGGCTCCCCGCGAGCGAAGATGTAGTCCGACGGTCCAGCGGAGAGTGAGTTGCGAAGGTGCCAGCTCCGATCCCAGGGGAAATAGGCGCCGGTGGAGTCCTTGCCGTCGCCATCCCAGTCTCCGACGACCGGGATCGAGTTGGGCTCCCCGCGAGCGAAGATGTAGTCCGACGGTCCAGCGGAGAGTGAGTTGCGAAGGTGCCAGCTCCGATCCCAGGGGAAATAGGCGCCGGTGGAATCCTTGCCGTCCCCGTTCCAATCCCCGACGACCGGGATCGAGTTGGGCTCCCCGCGAGCGAAGATGTAGTCCGAGGCGCCTGGGGCCAGGGCGTTGCTCAGATGCCAGCCCTGGTCCCACTGGTAGTAGGCGCCCGTCGAGTCCTTGCCGTCGCCATCCCAGTCCCCGACCACGGGTGTTGAATTGGGCTCTCCGCGGGCGAAGATGTAGTCCGAGGCGCCTGGGGCCAGGGCGTTGCTCAGATGCCACCCGGATGGCCCCGGCTCATAGAAGCCAGTCGAGTCGCCAACCCCGGCGGGCACCGGCCCTGGGGTGGATTTTGGTTTGGGCTTGGGTTTGGGCTTGGGCTTGGGCTTGGCGACGTCCTTGATGTGGATGTAGGCAAAGGACGAGGTCCGCACGGTGCGCCTGCCGTAGTTCCCCTTGTTGTCGCCGTTGTACTCCTCGATGGTCACGGTGCCGTTGGAGCCCACAGACTCAACCCAGGCGACGTGGCCGCCCCAGCCGGCGTCGGTTTGTGCAACCGACCCCACAGCGGGCTTGCCGTCGATGCGGATCTTCAGCGCCCGCGCCGCGTTGTCCCAGTGGTTCGCGTTACCCCAATGCTGACCGCGGTAGTAGTTGGTGAAGCCCACCTTGTTGCGACTGTTGAGTCGCCAGGCAACGAAGGAGGTGCACTCACGGTTGTAGAAACGCCACGGATCGAAAACCGCGTCCTTGGCCTTCTTCTTCAGATTCTGCGGGTAATCGTCGACGCCGGCGTTCGCCATCGGCGCCAGCGAGGCGAGCGCGACGACCACGAGGAGTCCGGCCACCACCGGCCTACGGAGGCCCAGCCGCCCCGCGCACCAACCAATCAAACGAGTCCCTGCCAAAACGCGAGGAGCATAATCAATCTGCTGAGCCCTCAGCTAGCGTGGCCGTAATGGTCGTAGTTGAGCTCGCTGACCTCCCAGTCAGCGTCCTCGGGGACCGGGAAGAGATGGCGGACGCGGGGCGTGTCGATCCGCTCGCGATGTTCCAGGTCCCCCTCGATCGCCGGGAAGTCGAGGGTGCTGTTGGCGACCTCGACCTCGTCGAGCCAGGGCGTCGCGGTGATGCGGATCTCATCCTCGCCGGGAATCGGCTCGAGGATGCGAGTTGCCTGGTCGTCGTGCTCGCTGATTGGCTCAGGCTCATGGTGTGCGGCGTGATGTGACGTCACTGTCTCCTCCACCTCTCCCGTTTCGGGTGTCTCCCACTCTGAAGTCGTGCCGACGATCGTTCCGTCGCCCCCCTCGAGGCCGGCGACGATCAGGGTCTCGTCGGCGACGGTGTTGAGGTCTGTGCTGAGCTCGCCGAGGGCGGCGTCGCGAAGGATGCGGCGGACGCCTTCCTCGATCCAGCTGGCCAGCGCGAGACCCGGCATCGAAGGGGCTCCGTTCATCAGCGAGCGCTCCAGCTCCAGCGCGTGCTCGATCTGCTCGCGTGCCTCAATCCGGTCAAAGCTCTCGTCGGCGATCAGCGCCGAGGCCCGCATTGGCAACGAGGCGCCAACCGGCCCGTGGCCGTCGAGCACGGCCCGCAGGGCAAGCAGGTGATCGCTGAGGCCCTCCAACGAAGAATCGCGTCCGCAGCCCAGCTCGAACCGAGCGACTGCCCAGGACAGGGCGCCGTCGGGGTCAGGACGGGCCTCCAGGGTGCCGGCGAACTCGGCGAGCTGCACGGCCTCTGCCTCGTCCAGCTCATAGGCGCCGGGTCGAACTGCGGGGGACCCGGTTGGAATGCGGGCCCAGCGATCCTCACCGGTGGGAGCGAAGGCGTAGGGGCCGAGCCCGACACTGCCGGCCTTGAAGAGGTGCATGACGCTGATCAGCTCGCGCAGCTGGCACAGCGCGTCCTCGGCGCTTTCGGAGCCCTCGCCCTGCTCGGCGAGAGCGAGGAACTGCGGCTCCCAGGCGGCGCGGCCCATGCCCTCGCTGCGCATCGCCTCGATCGGCGCCTCGATCGCGTCGGCGCGGATCAGCTGTACGCCGTGCGGCAACTGCAGGCGAGGCAGCGGCATGCGCAGCCCGACCAGGGGCGCGATCAGCACGTCGGCCTCCTCGGCGCCGCGAGTCTCCGCCTCGAGCACGGTAAGGGCGTTCTGCAGGCGCTCGTGGTCAAGCGCGAGTTCGGTGCAGCCGTCCCAAAGCGAGGCGAGGAAGACGGTCAGCATCCGCGCCGCCCGCTCGCCGGGGTCGCTCGGCACCACCTCGCCGCGGGCTTCCAGGTAAGCGGGGGCGATGCCGGCGGCGGCAACCGCGTCGCGGGCGGAGCCGAAGGACTCGAGCGTGCGCAGCTCGCTCTCGCGCTCACGCACGTAGTGCGAGGTCAGCGGCCGGTAGCTGTAGAAGAGCGAGTCGTCGCCGCTCTCGGTGTCGACGTCGAAGGGGATCTGGTCGCCGCCGGCGACCAGCGCGCTGAGCCGGATCGCCGCCTCGGAGGCAAGGCGGGTCAGCGATTGATTGAGCAGTCGATCACGCACGGCCCAGCCTTCACGCTGCCGGCTGGCGCTCCTGCGCCTGCACGCAGGCTTGCAGGGCGTAAACCCGGAGCCGACACGAGACCGTGTCAGCCCGCGATATGGACGGGTTGAGACGGTTTCGCGGTTAGACGGCGGCCGGCTCGGGCTCGACTGCGTCTTCGAAGAGCCAGCGGGTGCCGTAGCGGCGCATGTCCTCGACCAGAGGCACCAGGGCCTCGCCCTTCTCGGTCAGCGCGTACTCGACCCGGGGCGGCACCTCGGGGAAGGTGTGGCGCTCGACGATGCCCTCCTCTTCCAGCGCCCGCAGGCGCAGCGAGAGAGTGCGGGGACTGATCCCCTCCAGCGAGCGCTCCAGCTCGCAAAATCGACTAGACCCCTCGGCCAGGTCGCGAATGATGAGGAGGGTCCACTTGCCGCAAACGACTTCAGCCGTGCGGCAGACAGGACATCGGGAGTTGGAAACGGCGCTCATCGGCGAAAACGAGGCTGGTTGTGTCGATTGCCTCGCTCCAGCGAGTGTAGCGATCTCGCTTCACTTACTGAAGTTTTGGCGAATCCGGGATGGGATGGGCGCATCGGAAGTCCGACGCGGTTAAAGCCGGGCCTGCCTATGTCCGATGGGACATGCATGACGCCAACAGGGCGGATAGCGCCGCCTGCGGAAGATGGATTCGCGCTGATCGAGGTTCTGGTCAGCGCGCTCGTCATCGCCCTCGTCGCCGCCGGCGTGATGGCCCTGCTGCAGGCGACCGCCCGCTCCGCCGCCGACCAGCGCAGCCACGCGGTGGCCTACGCGGTCGCCCAGGAAGACCAGGCGCGACTGCGCTCGCTGCGGCTCTCCTACCTCAACCGCCTCAACGAAAAACGGGAAATCTCGATCGACGGCAGCGAATTCACGATCGAATCGACAGGGAGTGTTCGTCAACAACTCCACCCGGCAGCCGTCGGCCTGCACCTCGGGGACGACAGCAGCCGACTACGTCCGCATCACCTCGACGGTGACCTGGCCCGGTAGCCGTGTGCCAGTGGTGATGCAGGAGCATCGTCTCGCCCTCCAACGGCTCCCTGGACCCCAACCACGGAACTTTGGTCGTCACTGTCAAAAACGCCAAATCAGAAGTGCTCTCGGGGAGCGTCGGGCTCTCGGGGAGCGGCCCCGCGAACTTCAGCGGCAGCACCGACTCGACCGGCTGCGCCAACTTTCCCGACCTGCCCGCCGGCACCTACAACGTGACCGCGAAGCGGCACCAACCTCGTCGGCACCAACGGCCCGGAAGCCAAAGCCACCCCGATTGGGGTCAGTGCCGCCACCACCTCCTCCCTGAGCCTCGAATACGACCTCGGCGCCTCGATGCCCTTCGAATTCGAATACCGCATCGGCAGCGGCTCGACCTTCAAAGCAGCCAAAATCGACTCGGTTTTCGTCTCGAACACGCTCGGCACCAGCTCCTACTGGACGCCGTCCAAAACCCGGGAGCTATCGCTGACGGCAAAACCGATCTTCCCCTTCAAAAACGCAGTCAGCATCTGGGCGGGCAGCTGCACAGGCAGCAAGCCCCCCGAAGGGCCCGCGATGGGCAGCTACACGTTCAAACCGGGAGAAGTCGTTCCGACCCCGATGAAATTGCAGGTTCCGGCGCTGGAAATAACCGTGAAAAACGGCACCACATCGAGTAGCTCGCCAGTCAGCAACGCCACGGTCACGATCACCGACGAAAACTGCAACGACCCGATCACGAGCGACGCAATCATGCGCAGCTACATAACCGAAGCGAGCGGCCACCAGAGCAACGCAAGCAACGGTCAGCCGGAATACGGCCTCCCCTACGGGCACCTACAAAATCTGCGCCTCGGCCTCGTACTCCGGCACTCTGCACCGGGCGCGCGAAAGCGGCGTCTCGGTCAAAAGCTTCTCCTCCGCCGTCTCGCGCACGCTGGCCCTGCCAAGCAGCGGCTCCGAAACCGGAAGCAACAGGACATGTCCCTAATCCGCGACGAGCGCGGGACCACCCTGGTCGAGCTGATGGTGTCGCTGATGGCGGGCATGGTGATCATCTCCGCGCTCTCGATGGTGATCCTCACCACGCTGCACAGCACCTCCCGCGTCTCAGCGCGCGTGCACGCAACTCAGCGGGCGCGGATCGTGATGGTCCGACTGATGGAACAGTTGCACTCGGCCTGCGTAACGCCCGGAAATCGCGCCGATTCAGGAGGGCAGCACCGGCACGTCGCTCAGATTCATCCACCAAACCGGCTCGGCGGTCCAGCCTGTACCGCTCTACAGCGTCGTCAGCCTCAGCGGCGACACCCTCTACCAGCAGGACTACGCGGTCACCGGCACCCCGCCGACCTGGGCCTGCGAGGCGCGATCGGCGGGCCGCGAACGCTGCTCACCGACGTCGGCCCGACGCCGCCGAGCAGCTCGATCTTCGGCTATTACCGCTACACCGCCGGCACGATCTCCGAGACGCCCCAGACGGTGCCCCTCGAAGGAGTGGACCCGTCGCTGACCGTCGAAGTCCGCGCTGCCCTCACGGCGGCTCCGGAATCGACCCCGGTCAAAGATGCCGGCGCCGAGGCGAGCGTTCAGAACAGCGCCACGCTGCGCCTCACCCCGCCCTCGTACAACGAAGGATCGCCGGCCCGGCCATGTCAGTGAGGACGCGGCAAAAACGAGGATGGCTTCACGATGATCGCGACCGTACTCGGCCTCTCCCTGGTCGCGACGCTCGTGCTGGTCGCCGTCACGGCGGTCAACGGCGACAGCCACCTGACCTCGCGCGACCTCGTGCAAAAGAAGGCCTACGAGGCGGCCAAGGCCGGCATCGACGATTACGCCTACCACCTCCACGCCAACAACAGCTACTGGACGTCCTGCGCCAACGTAACCGGGCCCACAGCCGTCAACCTCGCGGGGAAAACCGAAAAACGGCTCACCGTCCCCGGGGATCCGGGATCCGAATACGCGATCGAACTGCTGCCCTCGACGTCGCAGTCGACCTACCAGCAGTGCGACGAGAATCACGCCACGGAAAGCATGCTGCAGACGATCGACCCCTTGAAGGGCACCTTCCGCATCCGCTCCACCGGCTACGCCGGCGCCGCGGAAACCTCGATCGTCGCCACCTTCAAGCCCGCCAGCTTCCTCGACTACGTCTACTTCACCCAGCGCGAGACGGCGGATCCGGTCACCTATGGAACGACCTCGATGGTCGAAGCGGCGGAAAAACAGTGCAGCAAAACGATCGCGGAAAAACGCTATGAAACTGAGATTCTCAAAGACAAAGGCTATTGCAGCGTCATCCGCTTCGTCACCAATGACTTCATCAACGGCCCGATGCACACCAACGACGCGTACGTGATCTGCGGCAGCCCGAAACTCGGCGGCTCCGCCGCCGACCCGATCGAGGCGAGCGGGCCCCCGCCTGGTTGGTTCTCAGAAGAAAAAATCCCCCACTCTTCGAAATGCGTCGGCTCAGACACCAACTTCGAAGGAACCCTCGCCGCCAACTCGGCCGTCCTCACCCCGCCGGCGAGCAACGGAGAACTGAGCACGATCGCCGAACCCGAATTCAGATTCAAAGGCCAGGTCCGGATCTGCCTCAGCGGAGAATCGATGACCGTAATGCCGTTCGGGACCACGGCAACCTGCGCCAACCCGCCAGCCGTTCCCATCTACAGCGGCCAGATTCCCGGCAACGGCGTCGTCTACGTCGAAAGCGGCACCTGCCCTCTGAACACCTACACGCCATTCAACATCTCCTACGCGATCACGGCGGAAAACGCCGAATGCGGCAACGCCTACGTCGAGGGCACGTACTCGGGGAAGCTGACGATCGCCACCTACAACGACATCATCGTCACCGGGAATCTCTGTGCCGAATCCTGCAGCAATTCAGTGCCGCTCCCGGGCGAAGCTGTTCTCGGCCTGGTCGCAAACAACTTCGTCCGCATCTACCACCCGGTCGAACTCAAACACCCGCAGACGTGCGAACAAAAAAAAGTCAATGGCAAATGGATAGACGTATGCACTGAAGACACGACCAAATGGGAATGCACCGGCAACGCCCCGGGCGCGCTCAACGGCGTCACGATCGACGCCGCGATCCTGGCGATCATCCACTCGATCATCGTCGACAACTACAACTGCGGCGCTCAGCTGGGCACGCTGACCGTAAACGGTGCGCTCGCCCAGAAGTACCGCGGCGCGGTTGGCACCGGCAACGGCACCAGCACCGGAACCGGCTACCTGAAGAGCTACAACTACGACAGCCGCCTTCGCTACATCGAGCCGCCCAGCTTCATCGCGCCGCAGAAAACCGCCTGGGTGATCGGGCGCGAGACGCTGGACTGACGCCCGGCTTTTCGAATTTTAGGTAGGCAAGGGCAAAGGTTCGATGGCCATTTGGTCGATGGGAGATGCAATGGACGCACTGCGCCGCCCACAGATCAAGATGCCCTCGCTGAAGGCCCCTTCTCTGAAGCTGCCCTCACTGAAGAAGGGTGGCGCCAAGGACTCGGCCCTCGTCGGCCTCGAGATCGAGGCGGGCAGCATCGGCGCTGCTGAGGTGCGCAGCAATGGCGCCACCCACCTCAGCACGGCCGCGACGGTGCCGCTGGCGCCCGGGGCCTTCCACGACGGCGAGGTGACCGATCCCGACAGCGTCGCCGAGGCATTGCGCGAGCTGTTCGCCGAGCACAAGCTGAGCAAACAGGTGCGACTCGGGATCGCCAACCAGCGCGTGGTCGTGCGCACGCTGCGCCTGCCGGCGATCGAAGACCCCAGCGAGCTCGCCGCCGCCGTCCGCTTCTCGGCCCAAGAGCAGATCGCAATGCCGCTCGACCAAGCTGTGATCGACCATCGGGTCGTCGGCGGCGTCGGCGCGATCGACGGAGCACCGCCCCAGGTCGACGTGATCGTCGTCGCCGCCCGGCGCGACATGGTCGCCGCCTCGCTCAAGCCGCTCAAGGACGCCGGCCTGGAACCCGTCGGCGTCGATCTCTCCGCCTTCGGGATGATCCGCGCCCTCGGCGGCGGTGCGGGCGCCCCGGCGGCAACCGACGCCGAGCAGCCCCCCCCGTCGGCAGTCCTCTACTGCAACGTCGGCGATGTCACCAATCTCGCCATCGCCAAGGGCCGCTCCTGTCTTTTCACACGCATCTCGCCGGTCGGCCTGGAGGACATCGCCGGCAACCTCGCCTCGACGACCGGCCTCAGCCCCGAGCACGCCCAGATGTGGCTCGACCACGTCGGGCTCGAGCAAGCCGCCGGAGCTGATCGAGGGGGACCCCGACACCGTTGGCAAGGCCCGCGCGGCGCTCGAGAACGGCGCCTCGGCGTTGCTCGACGAGCTGCGTCTCTCGCTCGACTTCTATGGCGCCCAGGAGGCGGCCGTGCCGGTCGAGCGGGTTGTGCTCTGCGGGCCTGGCAGCGCGGTCCCCGGCCTGGCCGCTCACATGGAGCCGGTGCTCGGACTACCGATCGTGATCGGTCGCCCCGAGGCGCTCAACGGCCTCGACCCGGCCGCGGCCGCCCGCCTCACCCTGCCCTTCGGCCTCGCCCTGGACCGCTGAAATGCGCCCTGTCAACCTGATCCCCACCGACGAACGCCCGGGCCAGCGCAAGCCGATGCGAGGTGGCCCGCTCGCCTACATCGTCGTCGGCGCCCTCGCCGCGGCGGTGATCGGGGTCGCGGTCCTGGCGGTGACCAACAACCAGATCTCCGAAACCAAGGCCGAAATCACCAGGCTCGAAGACGAAAAAGCGACGGTCGAAGCGCGCGCCCAGGCGCTCGACGCCTACACCCAGTTCCACGCCATGCGCGAACAGCGCGACCTGACGATCACCAACCTCGCCGACAGCCGCTTCGACTGGCAGCGGGTGATGCGCGAACTCGCGATCGTCCTGCCCGGCAACGTCTGGCTGACCAACCTGACCGGCACCGCCAGTCCCGGCTCCACGGTCGAAGGCGCGGCCAGCGTGGCGATGCGCAGCTCGATTCCGGGCCCAGCACTAGAACTCAACGGATGCGCGACCGGTCAGGACGCGCGTCGCCGGCTTCGTGCAGGCGCTCAAGCAGATCGACGGAGTGACGCGGGTCGGCGTGCAGTCCTCGACGCTGGGAGAAGAATCCGGCAGCGAATCGTCTTGCCAAACGCGTGCCTTCATCGCCCAGTTCGAGATCGTCGTCGCCTTCGACGCGGCCCCCGTCCACAGCGAAGAAAGCGAAGTGGCGCTAGCCCCCGAACCGACCGGTGAAGCGACAGCCACCTCCACCGAAACGGAAGGCAACTGAGATGAAGGCGACCTCCAACCGCCTGATCGTCTCAATCCTCGTCATCGCCGCGTTGGCGATCGGCTTCTGGATGCTGCTGCTCGGCCCCAAGCGCGAGGAATCCAGCGAACTCTCTGTCGAAGCCGGCACCCTCCAGGTCGCGCTCAGCGAAGCGCAGACGAAGGCGACCCAGGCAGCGGCAGCTCAGCGGGAATTCCCCTCCGACTATCGCCAGCTGGTCATGCTCGGCCAGGCCGTCCCGGCCGGCGATGAAACGTCCTCGCTGCTGGTCGAGATGAACACGATCGCGACGGCCAGCGGGGTGAGGTTCGACAGCATCCAGCTCGAAGGCTCGGGCGAAACCGCCGAAGCCGCCCCTTCGGCCGCGGCTCCAGCGCCAACTACCCCGCCAGCCACTGCGACGGGCGCAGTCCCCGCTTCCTCGACCGTGCCCCCAACCGAGGCCGCCGCCTCGTTGCTGCCGCTCGGCGCCTCGATCGGCACCGCCGGTCTTGGCGTCATGCCATACAGCCTCAAATTCAGCGGCAACTTCTTCCAGATCGCGGACTTCATCAAGGGCATCGACTCCCTTGTCGACTCCGGCGACGGCACGAGGATCGGCGTCGACGGCCGGCTTGTCACGCTGGACGGCTTCGCCCTCAACGGCGAAGCCGAATCCTCAGACCTGCAGGCAAGCTTCGCGGTCACCACCTACGTGACGCCGCCGACCCAAGGCCTCACCGCAGGTGCGACGACCGCGGCGCCGGGGCCGGTGACCACGCCGGCCGGCGCGAGTGAAGCGGCGACACCCAGCTCCTCCGAAACGGTGGCGGCACGATGAACATGCTGAAGAAAGGCCCCGAGCTGAAGATGCCGGACGTCAAGGTCCCGGACTTCCTGCTTGATCTCTACTACGACCTGCGCGAGCGCCACCTGCTGCCGCTGGTCGCGATCCTGCTCGTCGCCGTGGTCGCACTGCCGATCGTTCTGAGCAGCGGCTCCTCGGACTCCGAAGCCGAATCCGAAGCTGCCATCGCCACCCCGAGCACGGCTCTGCCGAGCTCCAGCCTGGTCGTGGCGAAAGCGGCCCCGGGACTGCGCGACTACCGCAAGCGACTCCCTGGGACGCCGACGGACCCCTTCATCCAGCAGTACGCGAACTCAGCAACGGGCGAAGGCAGTCCAGCCGGTACCAGCGTGGGCATCACACAGAGCTCATCCTCGGAAGGCTCGTCCTCCGGCGGCGCCGAAAGCCCGACGACAATCGAACCGGAAACGCCGTCGCCAGCACCCGAGCCCAGCCCGCACAACAACGCGCCAAGCGACGACGGCGAACCGTCCGACACCGAACACCTCCAGTACTACTCCTTCGCGATCGACGTCAGGGTCGTCCCGGTCTCACCGGAAGGCAGCACGAGCAAGCCCAAACCGTCGGTTCGGCGCGACCTTCCCGCGCTGACCATGCTGCCCAGCCGCGATACGCCGGCGCTGACCTTCATGACGGTCAGCAAAGACGAAAAGAAGGTCCTGATGATGGTCAACGACAGTGTCCAGGGACTCTTCGGCGATGCCGTCTGCGTGGTCGGCACCGACTCCTGCCAGCTCCTCGCCCTCGAACCCGGCATCCCGGTAACGGTTGTCTACGGCGCCGACGAACGCACCTACCGCATCGAGGTGCTGAAACTCCGCTTGCTCACCACCGAGCACCTGAACAAAGCCCCGCTCGGCAAGGAAAAGCAGAAGAGCGACGGCTAGGCGCTCAGATCGAAATCAGCATCAATCGCTCGCCAGAGCCAGCGAGCGCTCGAATGTCTTGTGGATCCGATGTCGCAATCGCAGCACGGAATTCGACCGCACAGCAGACGACATGAGCGTCCGTAACGTCACTAGCGCCACGCTGCCCAAGTCGTACTCCGATTTCCTTGGCTCGCTCCTCCTCAAGAGGGTCAATCTCTCCCGCATCGAGCAAGCGCGCCAAGTGTGCCGCTCGAGGCCCGCCGCGCCACGCTTGCGCTAGGACGCTTGCCGGCAGGAAAATCCGCGACTCCATGGCCAACGCAGTCTCGAGGATGCCCTTGGCGTCTTCATCGCCTCGCTCGAGAGCAATCAGGACTCCGGCGTCGAGGACGACATCTCCTTGAAAGCCCGTTCCATTTCCTTGCGCCCCCATTCCCTAGCCTCCTCGGTGATTGGCCCATGCATTGCATCTGAAAGCGCAAGGGCCTCGCGCAGTGCCTGGGTCTTGTTGTGTCTGAGGAGCGCCTGCTCAATGGCGGCTGAAAGACTGGGTGCCTTGCCGGCCTCGACTTCCGCTCGCACGGTTTTCAAAGCTTCGGGCTCTATGGAGATACTCACGCGTTCCTTCACGCCGGACATCGTACGCTCCTCAGATCGTCATTTCGCATGGCGGCGACCCTAAGGAGATAGATCGCTCCCATGCCGCGCCAAATCACTCGATTCGGCAACGTCACTCAGCGACGACTCACATCAACCCAGGTAGAGATCGATCATCTGGTCGCCGGCAAGCAGGGCCACCGCCCCGCCAAAGGCCAGGAATGGGCCGAAGGGGATCGCCATCTTGCGCGCCTTGGCGCCGTGGCGGGCGATCAGCGCGAGGCCGACGAGGCTGCCGGCAAGCAGGGCAATGAGGATCGCCGGTGCGACGGCACGCCCGAGGAAGAGGCCCATCGTCGCCGCCAGCTTCACGTCGCCCAATCCCATGCCGGCCGGGTAGGCGAACACGACCAGGAAAAGGATCCCGCCGGCCGCCGCCGCGGCGACCAGCCGCTCAGGCACCTCGCTGGGATCGGTAGGCGCCGCGATCGCCAGGCACAGCAGGGCGCCGACGAGCAGGACCTTGTTGGGGATGATCCGCTGCTCGAGGTCGGTAAGGGTGACGACCGCCAACACGGTCAGGAAGACAAGCCCGATCACCGCCTCGGCGGCGTCATCGCGATAGACGAGCACGGTGGCGACGAAGAGCAGCCCGACGACCAGCTCGGTCAGCGGGTAGCGCGGTGAGATCGGCGCACCGCAGCAGCGCGCCTTCCCGCGCAAAAGCAACCAGGAGACGACGGGAACGTTGTCGCGAGCACCGATTTGCGCCCCGCAGGCGGGGCATTGCGAGCGGGCAAAGGCCACCGAGACCCCCCGCGGCACCCGGTGAGCAACAGCCGTCGCAAAACTGCCCGCCGACAGGCCCGCCAAGAACGCGATCAGGACAACGCCGATCATCGGGCTGAAGTTCTATCCGAGCCGGCGGTTGCTGCGACAACCGATGCACCGCCAGCGAATCCAATCAGGGCCAGCTCCCACGCAACGAGGCAGCTGCTGCCTGGCAGCTAGCGCCTCGACCTAAGCTAGCTAACTATGCGGAGTCGACTTCAACGCCGCCAATCGCTTCCAGCTGCGTCCCAATTGCCTCTCGAATGCTCCCAGCCGCTTGTGCAAAACGGTCCTCCAGCGCCTCGTCTCGAGCCGCTACGCCCAACCTATCGCGAACCCCGAGCTGCACGGTCCACTTACCACCATTAGTGCCATTCGCCGTCCTAAGCTCAACCTCAATGGGTAGACGTCTCGGATCTACAAAGTACCCCCCAAACAATCGAGTCCAGAACTGGCTGCCACCTCTCAGAACCACCTCGTTGGAGGATTCGCTCTCCCGTCTAAGCACCAGTCCTTTGTCATGCAAGCCTCGCGCTATCTCTGCCAGGTCTGCCCTCTGGTCGACCTTCCAGGCATGCGAAATCGAGTACGGATTCCCAGCCGCTCTTTTACTTGGGGGATCAGTCTCTGACGAGCGTTCCCCGCGACTCGAAAGAAGCGCACTCAGAACAATCACAATCCCAATTGCTACAACAGCTACCACCAGCGAATTCCCCGTAGCGAGACTCGCAACAAATGCCGCTCCCGCGATCACAAGGGCCCAGCCGAAGCGGCGTCTGGCCGACTTCATGATCCATGATTTAGAAGAAGACATCCCACATATCCTTAAGTCGCTCAGGAAGCTCAGGAGCCTCCTTGCCGAGAGTTTTTGCGCCTTTGCCGACATCCTTAGCTGCCGTTCCAATATCGAGTACATCCGCAGCCGTATCTTGTCCTGCATCTTCTAGACCTTGCTCTACTAGGCCCACGCCGCACCCAGAAGGACACCCCCGATCGCCCCCGGAATCGCGCCGGCACCAGCAGCCGTCGCGCCGATCGCCGCGCCGGAGGCTGCCCCCCAAGCGGCATTGCCTAGGCAAGAAGTGACGTAGTTCCCCGTCGCCTTCCAAAAGTCCTGCGCGCGTTCGCCGGTGAACCCCGGAGTCTCACTGAGCCAGCCACCATTGCCGTCCCCTGCAACCCCAAGCGCTGTTCTAGTGCCTGCGCTCTTGTCCCACCCGGCGCCGCCGGTCGAATTCCAGGTTTCTCCGATCACCCCGCCCACATCGTCGAGAAAGTCTCGTCCGTTTAGGTCGAAGTAGAGCAGCGGGTTGTTCCCAGCGTAGGGATAGCGATTGAGGGTGACGGAAACGCCCAAGTGACCGAGGATCGGGTCCTCGGCGACGAAGCTGCCCAGAGCGGGATTGTATGGACGAGCTCCCATCTGGATCAGACCAGTCGCCGGGTCAGAGCGGCGTTGCTGAGCGCCCAAGTAGCCCATTTCGAGTTCGGGACCCGAGATGGGGGCTCCCCACGGATCGTAGGTTTGTCGCGAGGCAACACCGCCTTCTACATTGGCGATCGTCGTGATGTCGCCATGAACATCCGGCAGCGGGAAGCTGGTCGCTCCTCCCGCACGCTGCTCGACCATGCCTTCCGGACCCTGCACGTAACTCATGGTAGGCATGCCTTCCGCATCCGTATCGAGAATCGGAACGTCAGAGAGATCACCGTAGTGACTTGATCGAATAGTCGAGCCATTGTCACGCACTGCCTGCCTGCCGAATGCGTCGTAGGCGTAGGTGGCTTCCTGGGATTCGCCGTTGACCCCGGCCAGCTCGTCGAGCGAGTTCCAAGCGTAGGTCGTGACCTGAAAGCCATCATCGACTTCGGCAAGTCGGCCGGCATTGTCGTATTCATAGGTCGTGCCGTCTGAGGCTTCGGTCAGTCGGTTGAGGTCATCGAAGCCGTATGTGATGGCGCCGGCTTCGGTCCTGTTGCCGGCGGCGTCGTAGCCATAGGCGGTTGAGCCTTCGCCCGGCGGATCGAATTCGGTGAGGCGGTTGAGAGCGTCGTAGGAGTAGGTCGTTTCCTGTGAGAGCCGGTCTGCCTGGCTGATCCGATTGCCGAATGGGTCGTATTCGTATTCGAGCGATTCGAGGGCGACTTCCCCAGCTTTGGAGGTCATTTTTGCCAGGCGACCAGCGTCGTCGTAAGCGCTCGTCGTGACTACGCCGTTGGGCAGTTCGACACCGGTGAGATTTCCCTCGGCGTCATATGAAAAGCCCAGAGTTTTGCTCTGAGGATCGACCAACGACGTCATGCGGTTGAGTTTGTCGTAGACGTAGCTCAATTTGCCGCGGCCATCAGTCTGTTCGATGAGGTTGTCGCGCGAATCGTATTTGCGCGAGACCGTTTGCCCGCGGCCATCGTCGATCGCGACGATTCGGCCGTCTTCGTCGTAGCCGACTTCGACTTCGTCGCTCTGGGCGTCAACGGCGCTCGTCAGTCGATCGGCGGCGTCGTAGCCAAAGCTGCGCAGGGTTTCACTGGCCGCGCTGATCTCATCAAGGCGGTTGGCGGCGTCGTGTTCGAATTCAACCGTTCCTTCCGCTGTGGTGCGACTGGTGCGATTGCCAACGCCGTCATAGGCGAAGCTCGTCGTCTTGCCGAGCGGCTGTTTTAGGTCCGTAAGGCGGCTCAACTCGTCGTAAGCAAGATCGGTTGTGTTTTCACGGGGATCCGTAAACGAAGTTAGGTTGCCGGCCGGGTCGTATTCGTAGCTTGAGACAGTTTCCAGCGGCTCCGTCGCTTCGGTCATGCGATCAAGCAGGTCGTATTGATAGGCCGTTTCGCCTTCGCGGGGATCGATGACGCTCGTCGTATTGCCGCGGGCGTCGTAGCCGAATTCCCAATCGCCGCCTTCGGGCCGGCTGACCGCGGTGAGCTGATTAGCGAGGTCATAGCCGTAGGTGGTTTCCTTGCCGCGCCGATCGGTGATCGAGATGGGATGCAGGTTGCCGTCGTAGTCGACTTCCGTTTTCTGTTCGAAGGGGTCGAGGTAAGCGATCGGGCGCTCCATCGCATCGCGGGTGACTTTCCAGACGCCTTTGGCCGGGTCCGTGACCTGGGTCAGCATGCCGTTGGCGTCGTAGGTGTATTCAGCTTTGTTGCCCAGCGGCGTCGTCACCGAGAGTAGGTCGCCGAGCGAGTTTCGCCCGAACGCTTCGGCTTTCAGGCCCGAAAGCGTCTTCGACGTAAGGTAGTTGCGAGTGTCGTAGGCGAAAGCCGTCGTGTGTTCGAGCGCATCTTTCGCTGTGAGGCGATTGCCGCGCGAGTCGTAGGTGAAGGTCGTCGTGTGTTCGTTGGGATCGGTGATCGTCAGCGGCTGTCCGGAGGCGTTGTAAGTGGCGGTCGTATCGCCTTCGGCCGGGTCGGTGGCCCTTTTCAGGTCATTGGCTTCGGACCATTCGTAGGTCCAGGTCTCTTCGCGCTCGTCCGTGAAGCTCGTCAGTCTGTTTTTGCCGTCGTATTCGTAGCTGCGTTCGCCTTCCTCGGGGTCGATGACCGACGTGAGATTGCCTTTGGCGTCGTGGCCGAACTGCCATTTGGCGCCACCGGGCGTGACGACTTCATCCACGTTGCCGGCTTTGTCGTAGCTGGTCGTCGTCGTATTGCCGAGCTGATCTTTTTCGGAGACGACGCGATCCCGGCCGTCGAAGCCGTAGGTGATTTTTCCGCCCTCGGGTTCGGTGACGATCGTTTCGGCTGCTTTATATTCGAGTTTCCAAAGGTTTTCCAGCCCGTCGCGCTGTTCGATGATCCGGCCCTGGCCGTCGAAGGTGTTTTTGAGGATCACGTTGCCGCGCGGATCTTTGATCGTTTTCAGGCGATGTTCGGCGTCATAGGTGTATTCGGTGACGCCGCCGAGGGCGTCGGTCACGGTCGCCAGGTCACCAGCGGCCGAGTAGGTGTATTTGACTTCGCGGCCGGTCGAGTCTTTGACCAAGGTGATGTGGTTGGAGGCGTTGTAGGAGAAGGTGAGCGTCTGAGCCGAGGGGTCGGTGATCGTCGCCAAACGACCTTCGGCGTTGTAGGCGTAGGTCGTTTTGAGGCCGTGGTCATCGGTGATCGAGGCGATCCGGCCGCTCGAAGTCAAAGGCGGAGACGGTGCCCTGGAGGGTTGTCAGCCGGAACGTGCCTTCGACCTTGGCCAGGGTGTCCGTGACGCCCGAGGGGGCTGTGAAGCCGGCTTCGGCTTTGTCGAAGAGGTCCTGGCGCCCGTCTTGGCGCTGGATCAGCACGTCGCCGGAGGCGAGCTCGGTGGCATTGGCGAGACCTGCCTGCGACCAGCCTGGGCCGAAACCGGTGTCGACGGCCGAGCCAGAGCTGTAGGCGCGGGTGAGTTCAAGGGGGGCCTTGCCCTTGTTGGTCAGGAGCAAGTCGCGGTGGGAGTAGGAGAGCTGGCCGGTGGCGAGGCTGACCGGATCGGCGCCCTCGCCGCACTGGGATCCCTTGCCTCGGCAGTGGGCGGCCGGTTCCGGCAGCTGGACGGCGGGTTTCCAGTCTACTTTCGAGTTAACCGAACTCCCACAGCCAGCAGGCTTTGGACCACTTGCGCAACCCCAGTCGTTATTGGGGGCAGCCAAGGTGCCAGTCCCGTTAAACGTCAGGCCATTTGCACCTCCCCGAAAACGATTCCATTCAATTTTCGGGCTGCCTGTAAGTACCTTGATTGCGTAATATTGGTTCCGAGAAAGAGTTGAGTTGGTAACAACAATCGACGGACCATTGCTTTCAATAGCGCCAGAGTTCGATGGAGATCCGCCGAACTTCACTTCGACGTAATTGAGCACTGACGCGCCGCTGCCCGATTCGAATTTAATGTTTTTCCATTCACCGGTCGTTTTTTCTTCATCTCCGGTGAAGACGATCGGTTCTTCGGCGGTGCCTTCGGCTTTGAGGGTGCCTTTGACGATGATCGCTTTCGGCAGGAGGACGACGCCGGGCTGGATGCTGAGGGTCACGCCCGCGGCGATCGTAAGGTCGCTGGAGAGATGCATCAGGGTGCCGGCGTCTTTCCAGGTCGAGCTGTGCGCGACCGTGCCATCGACGTAGATGCCGTTGTTGGAGTTTGCGATCAGGGTGTTTTCGGTGATGTTGGTCGGGATGTCGGGGCCGCTGTAGGTGAGGCCGGTCCCCGAGGTGCCCACGATCGTGTTGCCGCTGAGGTCGGTGCCGACGGCACTGCCTGTGCCGTTGATGCCCACGTAGATGCCGCCGTTGCCGTATTCGACGTCGTTGTCGTGGATGTTGATTTCGCCGGACTCGCCGTTGCCGGCGGCGTAGCGGATCGCAGAACTACCGCCGTTGGCGCTGAAGCTATTGGCGGCGATCTCCGGGCTGCCTCCGTCCGGGCTGAGGATTCCGTAGCCCTTGTTCTTGTAGAAGACCGAGTTGGTGATCGTCGGGGATGCGGCGGAGATTTCCACCCCGCCCGATCCGCTTATGAACCCCCCGTACTTCACTTCGACGTGATCGAGGACCGATTTGCCGCTGCCGGGTTCGAACTTGATGTTCTGCCACTCGCCCCACGCTTTTTCTTCATCTCCGGTGAAGACGATCGGTTCTTCGGCGGTGCCTTCGGCTTTGAGGGTGCCTTTGACGATGATCGCTTTCGGCAGGAGGACGACGCCGGGCTGGATGCTGAGGGTCACGCCCGCGGCGATCGTAAGGTCGCTGGAGAGATGCATCAGGGTGCCGGCGTCTTTCCAGGTCGAGCTGTGCGCGACCGTGCCATCGACGTAGATGCCGTTGTTGGAGTTTGCGATCAGGGTGTTTTCGGTGATGTTGGTCGGGATGTCGGGGCCGCTGTAGGTGATGCCGGTCCCCGAGGTGCCCACGATCGTGTTGCCGCTGAGGTCGGTGCCGACGGCACTGCCTGTGCCGTTGATGCCCACGTAGATGCCGCCGTTGCCGTATTCGACGTCGTTGTCGTGGATGTTGATTTCGCCGGACTCGCCGTTGCCGGCGGCGTAGCGGATCGCAGAACTACCGCCGTTGGCGCTGAAGCTATTGGCGGCGATCTCCGGGCTGCCTCCGTCCGGGCTGAGGATTCCGTAGCCCTTGTTCTTGTAGAAGACCGAGTTGGTGATCGTCGGGGATGCGGCGGAGATTTCCACCCCGCCCGATCCGCTTATGAACCCCCCGTACTTCACTTCGACGTGATCGAGGACCGATTTGCCGCTGCCGGGTTCGAACTTGATGTTCTGCCACTCGCCCCACGCTTTTTCTTCGTCTCCGGTGAAGACGATCGGTTCTTCGGCGGTGCCTTCGGCTTTGAGGGTGCCTTTGACGATGATGGCGTTGGCTTTGAATTTGACGTCTGGCTGGACTGTGAGCGTCACGCCCGATTCGATCGTGGAGGTGCCGGTGTAGGGGTTACCGGCAGGTGCGAGCGTCGTGTTTTCTTTGATCGTTGACGGAAGAACCGTTGCGGCGGCGACCGAGGGTGCAACCAGGAGCAGGGCGAGTGCAACGACGAGAGCGGCGCATTGAGCTACTGGTCGGTGGCGATGCTTTCCCACGCGTCGCTCCAACCCCATCGAGGCCATTCCGCCCTTGCCCATGTCTTTCTTTTTCCTTTTGAGTTCTGAATCCCGAATCGTTCCGATTAACGATCCAAGTCATTCCCATTAGCGCGGGTTCTATCAAGCCCAGGCCGGAGACGCTTACAGCGCAAACGTTTCGATTTGCGAGGGGCGGTAGCCGGAGCGTGATGGCACAACTCGTATTGCGATCCTCATGCCGCGTATAGAGAACCTCTGGACCGGGCTGGGGCGGCAACCAGAGCTTTGACGTTCAAGGCGAGCCGATCAGACGACTCGGGACCGCTACAAGCCGCGGATTACCTTGAAGCGGCGCTTGGTGCCCTTCGACTCGGCGTTGCCGGCGGGGTCGATTGCGCGGACGCGGAGGGTGTGACTGCGGAGGCCGAGATGGCGCAGCTTGAAGGGGGAGTGGCAGGGCTTCCACTTGCCGCGGTTGACCTTGCAGAAGAAGGCGGTGCCAGGCGGGTCGTCGGTGGTGTCGGTGAAGCGGAAGACGGCCTTGCGGCGGCGGGTCTTGACCCCCGGGCCCATCGTGATCCGGGTGCGTGGCGCGAGCGAGTCCTCAACGTAGGTGACCGGCTCGGAGCAGGCAGAGCCCTTGCCGCCGGCTACCGAGACAGCGGTGAAGGTGTTGACGCTGTCATCCTTGACGTCGACACGAAGACCGGTTACGAGGTCCGCGGCGGAGCCGCTCGCCACGAGTGAGCCAGCGCAGCTGGCGCCCGAGAAGACCTTGACCGTGGCTGCACCGGGAGCGCTGCCAGCAACGCGCGGCGCGTTGTCGTTGGCGCGAGCGCCCGGCAGCATGCGCAGGTTCGGTGCCGGGGGCGAGCTGCCTGCGCTTGCACCTTCGCCCGTACCCGCGGCGCCGCTACCAGGAGGCCCACCACCTCCCGGCGGTTCCTCCCCGGGGTTCACGCCAGTCGAACTCGCCCAGTAGGTGAGACCGAATTTGGAGCAGTTGGAGTCTTCGTCACTATCGGTCGAGTCACGCTGGATCGCGTAGAAGGTCGTAGTCGAATCGGCAGGGACCACGACTTCGATCCCTTTACCCTTAAGTTCCGCGAGATCGCCGCTGGCGATCTCCGCTGTGCACTCCGAGTCGGTGAAGAGCGTGACCTCGATCTCCTCGTCGGTTGCAGCCAAGTACGCGGACGTGAGCGACATCTCGCCTTTACCTTTAGGGGGAAACGCGTTGATGCCGCCTCCGTCGGAAGCTTCGCCCTTGACGCGGGGCGTGGTCCATTTGACCGGAGCTTTTTCCGTCGAATGTGGGTCGGTCTCGGTCAGCAGCACTTCAGGCAGCTTCTCAGCGCGGGCCGAGGAGGCGAGCAAAAGGGATGCGCCGAGAAGGGCGAGAAGCAGACACAGCGAGAGGCGGGCCAGAGCGGCCCGCCTCTCGACTGTAGTTGCACTTGGCTTAGACATGGCTAAGCAGCGCGGCTAGTGGATCAGCTGCCCCAGCCACCTACGCCTGCTGAAACTTCAGTACAGCCACCTTTGCCTGCAGTGGTGCAGGGGTAGGTCAAAACACCCGCTACGTTTTTGATCGTGAAGTTATTGCCATTTGACGATTTCACGGTTATTTCGTAGCCGGTCCCGCTCAGATTGGCGAGCGTGACAGAGCTGCCTTCGAATACGCCCGGTTCCGTCGCTGATTCTTTGCCTTGGTCAAGGGTCGGCTCAATTTTGTGCAGAGCCTGGGGTGTGGCACCCACATACGAACCGTTGTGATCGGTCGCGTAGGTCTCGAGTGCAACCTGAGCGGAATGAGCGGTCTCCTTGGCCTTGGCGTCGCCGGCCTTGTCCTTCTGGTTGAAGAAGGCGGGCAGCGCGATCGCGGCCAGGATGCCGAGGATCAGCATGACGACGAGGAGCTCGATCAGAGTGAAACCGGCCTCCTTGTCACCGTTGAGCCGGGCGCCAACCTTGGCCCGGAGATTCTGGATAAACATTAGGTGTGTCTCCTATGTCCTAATTGGTTTAGCCAGAGCCCCGTCGCGTTGCAGCCACGTGGTGTCTGTCGACCCCGGTGGTAGCCCGGCCGGCTCCTCTACGGAGCCCCGTTGGCTTTGCGCCCCCGCCTCGCGGTGGGTTTGCCTTTTGCACCGAAGCACTGGCAGATATGTACCCCCTCCTAATCGGCATCCTCCGGGGTCACTTGATCCTCGAAATTTGGGTTTCATAGCCCGAAAAGTCGGGCTTCGAGGCCAAATCGCGGGATAACTGGTCAACCAAGCTGGCAGAAGGGGTCCAGCCGTCGACTTCTCGGGGCATGTATCCATACGTATACGTAGATCACGGATACGTATGGATACTTAACGAGAATTGGTGCCGGTTAGCGGATCTTTTCGTAGATGCTGAACATCGGCAGGTACATCGCGATCACGATGAAGCCGACGATGCCGCCGACGAAGACGATCATCAGCGGCTCGATCAGGGCGGTCAGCGCCTTGACCTTGGCGTCGACCTCGGCCTCGTAGAAGTCGGCGATCTTGGTCAGCATGTGCTCGAGCTGGCCGGTTTCCTCGCCGACCGCGATCATGTGGCCGACCATCGGCGGGAAGATCGGGTTCGCCTCGATCGGCCCGGCCAGCGAGCCGCCGCGCTTGACCGAGGCGTAGACGTCGTCCATCGCCTGCTCGACGACGACGTTGCCGGAGGTCTCGCCGGTCAGTTTGATCGCCTGCAGCATCGGCACGCCGGAGGAGACCGAGCCGGCGAAGGTGCGCGACCAGCGGGCCAGCGCGACCTTCTGGATCACGTCGCCGATCTTGGCCGGCAGGCGCAGTTTGAAGCGGTCCCAGAGCTCGTGGCCGCGATCGGTTTTCTTCCATTTGAAGAAGCCGAAGACGAGCGACGACGATCGCCGGGATGATGATGAACCAGTAGCCGGTGAGCGCGTTCGGAGGCGTTGACGCAGATCTGCGTCGGCAGCGGCAGCCCGGCAGCTTCCTCCGGGTGTTCTTCGGCGAGTTCTTCGAAGATGCTCGACGAAGACCGGGATCACGAAGGCGACGATCGCGACCAGCACCACGACCGCGAAGCCGAAGACCAGCGCCGGGTACATCAGCGCCGATTTGACCTGGCGCCGCAGGGCGTCGGCTTTCTCGACCTGGAAGGCGATCCGGTCGAGCGCCTCCTCGAGGCGCCCCGACTGCTCGCCGGAGCGGACCATCGCGCGGAAGAGGCGGTCGAAGACCTTCGGGTGGCGCTCCATCGCCTGCTCCAGGGTGCTGCCGGCCTCGACGTCGGCGCGGACGCCGGCGACCGCCTCCTTGATCTGCTCGTCCTGGGTCTGCTCCTCGAGCGTGTGCAGGGTGCGCAGCATCGGCATCCCCGAGGCGACCAGGGTCGCGAACTGGCGCGAGAAGACCGCCAGCTCGCGCATGTCGACGCCCTGCCAGCGCTTGAAGAGGTCCTCGATCTTGAACGGCTCGTTCTTCTCGCTGACGTCGAGGACGATCAGGCCGCGCTGGCGCAGCTGCTCGGAGACCTGGGCCTTCGACTCGGCCTCGAGCTCGCCGGCCGAAGGCGACGCCGGCCAGGTCCATCGCCCGGAAGGCGAATGTGGTCGCCGCCGGCCATCGTCCGCTAGGCCCCCGGCGTGTAGGTCGGGGGCGCGGGCGACGGCCTGAGCCGCCGTCGGCGGCTCGTCGCCGGCATGCCCGCCGACCGGCGCCACGGCGCTCGCCGCCGAGCAGGCGCTTGAGCTCCTCGGGCACCGAGGCGCGCTGTTCGGCCAGCGCGCGGGTGATCTTGCCCGTCGCGCACCAGCCGCGCCAGGTCGGCGTCCATCGTCTGCATCCCGACCGCGCCGGAGGTCTGCACCGCGGCGTAGATCTGGTGCGTCTTGCCCTCGCGGATCAGGTTGCGGATCGCCGGCGTCGGGATCAGCACCTCGCAGGCGACGACGCGGCCGCGGCCGTCGGCGGTCGGCAGCAGCTGCTGGGTGACGATCCCCTGCAGGGCGATCGAGAGCTGGGTCCGCACCTGGCCCTGCTGCTCGGGCGGGAAGACGTCGATGATCCGGTCGACCGTCTGCGCGGTCGACTGGGTGTGCAGGGTGGCGAAGACGAGGTGGCCGGTCTCGGCCGCGGTCAGCGCCGTCGAGATCGTCTCCAGGTCGCGCATCTCGCCGACCAGGATCACGTCGGGGTCCTCTCGCAGGGCGGCGCGCAGGCCGAGGGCGAAGTCCGGCGGCGTCGGAGCCGATCTCGCGCTGGTTGACGATCGAGCTTTTGTGGTGGTGCAGGAACTCGATCGGGTCCTCGATCGTGAGGATGTGGTCCTCGCGCTCGCTGTTGATCACGTCGATCATCGCCGCCAGGGTCGTGCTCTTGCCCGAGCCGGTCGGGCCGGTGACGAGGACGAAGCCGCGCGGTTTCGCGGTCAGCTCGCGCAGCACCTGCGGCACGCCGAGCGAGTCGAGATCGGGGATCTCCTGCGGCACCAGGCGGAAGGCGGCGCTGACCGAGCCGCGCTGGAAGAAGCAGTTGACGCGGAAGCGGGCGACGCCGGGGATCGCGTAGGCGAAGTCGAGCTGCTTGTTGTTCTCGAAGCGCTTGCGCTGGTCGTCGTTGAGGATCGCTGTAGACGACCTCGCGGGTCTGCTGCGCCGGTCAGCGACCGGGAAGCCCTCCATCGGCTGGATCTTGCCCTTGTCGCGGATCGCCGGCGGGAAGCCCGGCGGTGATGTGGACGTCGGAGGCGCTGCGTCTCGACCATCCGGCGCGAGCACCTCGGAGAAGTCGAAATCAGGCTGTGACACGGAGCACCTCCTCGAGGCTGGTGATGCCCGGCGCGGATCTTGACGACGCCGTCCTCGCGCAGGGTGAGCATCCCCTCTTCGCGGGCGACGGCGGCGATTTCCGGCTCGGCGGCGCGGGCGATCGTCATCTCCTTCAGCTGCTCGCTGAGGCTCATCACCGAGTAGATCGCCGACCCGGCCGCGGTAGCCGCTGTTGTTGCAGCGGCCGCAGCCGACCGGCTCGTAGGCCTCGACCTCGGCGCCGACGCTTGATCCCGGCCTCGGCCAGCGCCGCGACCGGGATGATCGCTCGCCGCTTGCAGTGCGGGCAGAGCTTGCGGGCGAGGCGCTGGGCGACGACGCAGTCGACGGCGGAGGCGGTGAGGAAGGTCTCGATGCCCATCTCGTTGAGGCGGGCGATCGCGCCCGGGGCGTCGTTGGTGTGCAGCGTGGTCAGCATCATGTGGCCGGTCAGCGCCGCCTCGATCGCGATCCGCGCCGTCTCGGCGTCGCGGATCTCGCCGACCATGACGATGTCGGGGTCGGCGCGCAGGATCGAGCGCAGGCCGGTGGCGAAGTCGAGCCCGGCCTTGCGGTTGACGTTCATCTGGTTGACGCCGGCGATCCGGTACTCGACCGGGTCCTCGATCGTGATGATCTTCTTCTCGATCTCGTTCAGCTCGGCCAGCGCCGCGTAGAGCGTCGTCGACTTGCCCGAGCCGGTCGGCCCGGTGACGAGGACGGCGCCGTAGGCCTGGTGGAAGGCGTCCTCGAAGCGGGCGCGGGCGGAGCCGTCCATGCCGAGGTCGTCGAGCGTGCGCTGGGCGTTGCTCTCGTCGAGGATGCGGATCGTCGCCCCCTCGCCGCGCTGGGTCGGCAGGGTGGTGACGCGGAGGTCGATGCGGCGCTCCTCGACGGCGACGCTGACGCGGCCGTCCTGGGGCACGCGCTTCTCGGCGATGTCGAGCTCGCTCATGATCTTCAGCCGCGAGATCACCGCGCTGATCATCCGCCTCGGCACGTGCGCGGACTCCTTCAGCACGCCGTCGACGCGGAAGCGGATCCGCAGCTCGCCCTCTTCGGGCTCGAGGTGGATGTCGGAGGCCCCCTCCCCCACCGCCTGGGCGAGGATGCTGTAGACGAGCTTGATCACCGGCGCGTCCTCGGCGCTGGCCTGCATCTCGCTGACCTCGGCGAGGGCTTCGTCCTCGACCTCTTCCTCGGGCCGTGCTGCTCCTCGATGATCGCGTCGGCGGCGGCGTTCTGCAGCGTGCCGAGCCGCGCCAGCAGCGCCTCGACGTCGTCCTCGGCGGCGACCGCGATCCGGCAGTCGAGGCCGGTGGCGATCTGGATGTCGTCGACGGCGAGCACGTTGGCCGGGTCGACGGCGGCGACGAGCAGCGTTTGCTGGTCGACGATAGCCGACCGGGACCGCCTTGTAGCGGCGCGCCATCGTCACCGGGAAGAGCGCCGCGGCGCCGACGTCGACCTGGTAGGCGGAGAGGTCGACGTGGTCGAGCCCGTAGCGCTCGGCGGTCGCCCGCGAGAGCTGGTCGCCGTTGATCGCGCCCTGCTCGAGCAGCAGCGCCTCCGGCGGGCGGCCGGCGCGTGCGCGCGGCCTCGATCGCCGCCTGCACGGCCTCCGGCGCGGCGTAGCCGAGCTCGACCAGGACGTCGGTGATGAAGCCGCGCGAGTGGCCGCGGTGCAGGGGCGGCGTCAGGCCGGGCGTCCCGCCCGCCTCGGGCGCCGGCATCGCCGGCGCCGCCGAGCCGCCCGAGTCGGGGACCGGGCGCAGGTGCATCGGGTAAGGTGGGTTCTCGGCGCTCATCGGCCGGCTCAGTTCGGGTGGTAGGTGACTTCGGGGCCCTCGTAGGTGGCGTCGCGGACCGCCTGCACGACGCTCTGCGGGGTCTGGAAGCCGTAGTCGACGCGTGGCCTGCGGCGTGCCGCCGCTGAGCCGCTTCGGCCGCATCACGACCAGGGCCGGGCACCCGGTTGACGTCGAGGCCGAGCGTGATCGCCGCGTAGCGGGCGATCTGCTTGACCGGGACGACGAAGAGGGCGACGTCGGGCAACGCGGCGAGCCGCGCCGTCGAGCGGCGTGACCAGCTCGTCGTCGATGCCACCGTCGTGGACGATCAGCAGGACGACGGTCTTGCCGGCGTCGTAGGCGGCCGTCGACCGGCGCGCGGCGGCGGCGGCGTCGGCACCGCGGCCGGCGCCGCAGAGACTCCCGCTTCGCCGACCGCTTCCACGGCGCTTTCGACCGCGCCTTCGACCGCTTCGCCCGGCGTGGCGCCGGTCGCGGTGCCGCTGACTTCGGTGCCGGCGACCGCGACCGTCGCTTCGGTCGGCGCCGCTTCTTCTTCTTCGCCGCCGCGCCTTTGAGGAAGAAGAAGCGCCGCCACGACGACCAGGACGCCGACAAGCGCCGACCTGGGCCATCGGGTTCTCGTTGAGCTTCTCCCTCACTGGGCCACCGGCTCCTCGCTGCCGAGCTGCTCGATGCCGCTCGCCCGCTGGCCGCCGGCGGCCAGCATCAGTTTGAAGTCGTGCGGGCTGGAGGCGTAGTCGAGGGCGACCTCCTCGGTGACCTTGCCCTCCATCACGTAGCCGAGCAGCGACTGGTCGAAGGTGCGCATGCCGTAGTACTCGCCCTCGGCGATGACCTCGGTGATCTTGCCGGTTTCCTCCGGGTTGAGGATCAGGTCCTGGACGCGGCCGGTGACGACCATCACCTCGGAGGCGGCGACGCGGCCGTCGCCGGTCACGTCGGGGACGAGGCGCTGGGCGATCGCGCCCTTCAGGGTCGAGGCCAGCATCACCCGCGCCTGCTGCTGCAGGTGGGGCGGGAAGAAGTCGATGATGCGGTTGATCGTCTCGGTCGCGTCGAGGGTGTGGACGGTGGAGAGGACGAGGTGGCCGGTCTCGGCGGCGGAGAGCGCCGTGCGCACCGTCTCCTCGTCGCGCATCTCGCCGATCAGGATCACGTCGGGGTCCTGGCGCAGGACGCGGCGCATCGCGCGGCCGAAGCTGACCGTGTCGGAGCCGACTTCGCGCTGGTTGACGATCGAGCGTTTGTCTGCGTGCAGGTACTCGATCGGGTCCTCGAGCGTGACGATGTGGCGCGCCCGGGTCCGGTTGATGTGGTCGATCATCGCCGCCAGCGTCGTGCTCTTGCCCGAGCCGGTGGTGCCGGTGACGAGGATGATCCCGCGCTGCTCTTCGGCCAGCGTGCGGACGACCGTCGGGCAGGCCGAGCTCCTCGACCGAGCGGATCTCGAAGGGGATCGCGCGGCAGACGATCGAGATCGAGCCGCGCTGCTTGAAGGCGTTGACGCGGAAGCGGCGAGACGCCGGGGATCGAGTAGGAGAAGTCGGCCTCGCCGTCCTCCTCGAACTCGGTCAGCGAGCGCGCCTCGGCGATGTCGTGGAAGGCCTTCTCGGTGTCCTCGGCGCTCGAGCGGCCGATAGCCCTCGAGGTGGGATCAGTTCGCCGTGCATGCGCGCGATCGGCGGCGAATCGACCTTGACGTGCAGGTCGGACCCCTCACGCTCGACGAGCGTGCGCAGCGCTGTAGTCGATGTCGAACATCCCGACCTTTATCGGCCGGGATGCTCGCCATCCTTAGTCCTGAAGCCTCAGGTGACCTCGCGCAGTTTTTGCGCTTCGCCCAGCTGCTGCAGCTTCTTCAGGCTCTGGTTCTCGATCTGGCGGATGCGCTCGCGGGTGACGTTGAAGGTCCGCCCGACCTCGTCGAGCGTGCGCGGGTGCTCGCCGCCGAGGCCGTAGCGCAGCTCGAGCACGCGGCGCTCGCGGTAGGAGAGGTTCTCCAGCGCCTCCTTCAGCGCCTCTTTGGTCAGCAGGTCCGCGGCCCGGTCGAACGGGCGACTCGGCCTTCTCGTCGGCGATGAACTGGCCGAACTCGGACTCCTCCTCGTCGCCGACCGGCTTCTCCAGCGAGACCGGCGCCTGGGCGGAGCGCTTGATCGAGTCGACCTCCTCGGGATCGATCCCGGTCACCTCGGCGATCTCCTCCGGGGTCGGCTCGCGGCCCAGCTCGGTGACCAGCTTGCGCTCGGCGCGGCCGATCTTGTTCAGCTTCTCGACCACGTGGACCGGGATGCGGATCGTCCGCGCCTTGTCGGCCAGCGCGCGGGCGATCGCCTGGCGGATCCACCAGGTCGCGTAGGTCGAGAACTTGAACCCCTTGCGGTAGTCGAACTTCTCCGCCGCGCGGACCAGGCCCAGCGTGCCCTCCTGGATCAGGTCGAGGAAGGGCAGGCCCTGGTTGCGGTAGTTCTTCGCGATCGAGACGACCAGGCGCAGGTTGGACTCGACCATTTTCTGCTTCGCGTCGAGGTCGCCGCGCTCGATGCGCTTGGCGAGTTCGACCTCCTCCGCGGCGGTCAGCAGGCGGACCTTGCCGATGTCCTTGAGGAACAGCTGCAGGCGAGTCCGTGGTCATGTCCGGTTTCAGGTCGAGCGCCTGCTTTCTGGCGGCGCCGGCCTTTTTTGCCGGTGTCGGCGGGCATCGCTTCCGCGGCCGCTTTCTGGGCCGGGTCCATGTCCTCGACGAGCTCGATGCCCGACTTCTCGAGGTGCCCGTAGAGGTCCTCGACGTCGGACTCGTCGAGATCGACCTCGGAGACCGCCGAGGCGATGTCACCGAAGGTCAGCACGCCGAGCTGCTGCCCACGGGTGATGAGGCCTTTGACCTCCTCAAGCTCCTGAAGCTCTGCTACCAGCATTCGTCTCTACTCGTTTCCTTGCGCTAGGTGGTTTAGTCCTGCGACTAGAAACGCCGCCGCGGGCGGAAAGTCGCGAAAAAACGGACCGGCGATCCGGTCCGCGAAGCTGACTAGTCTGCGCTGGCCCTAAGGGCCTTGGACGGGCGTCTGGAACCGCTCAAACGTCTGTTCGCATCTTAGTCGCTTCAGTTTCTGAAGTCAATGCCCAAATCGATGCGCCACTCACGTCCCTGGCTGCGCGCCTTCTGGCAGCGCGCGTACCGCGAGAACGTCACCGGGCTCTCGGCGATGGTCGCCTACAACCTGATGCTGGCGGTCTTCCCCTTCGCCCTGCTGGTCCTCTTCGTCTTCGGCCAGGTGCTGAAGATCGACGGTGTCGAGACCAGCGTGCTCGACGACCTCCAGCGCCTCTTCCCCAACGTCGAGCAGGGCACGCTGACCGACGCGCTCAACCGGATCGAGGACAACTCGACGACGATCGGGATCGCCGCCTTCTTCGGCTCGCTCTGGATCGGCGCCTCCTTCTGGGGCGCGATGGACACCGCCTTCTGCCGCATCTACCACGTCGAGTGCCGCGGCTGGGTCGAGCAGAAGCGCTTCTCCTTCGCGATGCTGGTCGTCGTCCTGCTCTTCATCGCCGCCAGCATCTTCCTGCCGACGATCGAGAGCGCCCTCGTCTCCAGCACCGACCGGCTGCCCTTCGGCCTCTCCGACATCAAGGCGATCGACACCGCGCTGCTGCTCGGCGCCGCGATCCTGATCGTCTTCCTGATCTGCTGCGTGATCTTCTGGGCGGTGCCCAAAGGGCCACATGCCCTGGCGGGCGGTCTGGCCAGGGGCGGCCTTCGTCACCTTCGGCGCCGGCATCGCCAACTGGCTCTTCCCCTTCTACCTGTCCAACGTCTCCAGCCTCTCGCGCTTCGGCTCGACCCTCGGCTTCATCCTCATCGCCCTGCTCTGGTTCTACGTGCTCAGCCTGGCCCTGATGGCCGGGGCGGTGATCAACTCGCTGCGCCACGAGCTGCACGACACCGGCGAACTGCCCTATACGGGCTCGAGCACCGAGGGCCGGTCGGGAGACTGTGGCTGCGGCGGCTCATCCGAGTCGCCGCCGGCAGGAGCCGTCAAGGGTTCCAGCGAGCCGTAGAAGGAGAGCGCGAACTGCACCAACTCGGGGCATAGGCCCGGTAGCTGCGCCGTCTCGCCAGCCAGGACCAGCTGCTTGATTCGTGAGGCGATCCCACCGACGACGGCGGGCTCGACCAGCGGCTTCGGAGGCACGATCCCCGGATCCCCCATCGCGGCAAAGTGGAGCATGCGCCCGTAGCGGTCCAGCCACTCATGGTGGCGAGTCGCGACCTCGCCGCCAGCGGCAGGCGCCTCGATGAAGATCAAGCGGGTGAGGACGGGATCGCTGCCGAGCAGGTCCAGTGCCGCTCCCAAGGCCGCACCAGCCCGGTCGAAGAGGCCAGTCTGCGTGTAGCACTGGAAGGTGATGACGCCGAGCAGCCTCTCCTGGGCGATCTCATAGGCGACAGCGAAGCAATCGCGCTTGTCGTCGAACTGCTCGTAGAACGAGTTACGGCGGACCTGGGCGATTTTGACGATCTGGTCGACAGTGGTGGCCTCGAGGCCGTTCTCGGCGATGGCCAGTGGCAGCGCTTGCAGCAATCGCCGGCGCTGGTCGGCGGCCACCAGGTTGGCCGGAATCGCGTAAGGACCGCGTGGAAGCGGCACGTCGGCTGAGTGTTTGGTGGTTTCGGCGGCAGGCATTTACTTTTGGTACGAAGAGATTCTAACAAAGAACATAAAGGTTCTATGCTACAAAATGGAGTAGCCCAGCCCCACGCCGCAAGGAATGCCAGCGCTCCTCGAGGGGCGCTCTCGCGCAGGCCACGGAGTGGATATATGCCAGGCAGTCGACCGCGGTGGGCAGAGCATTCCTCGCGATCGGCGGCCACCATTTTGGTGGGTGATGACGACATCACCGGCGGTGGAGCCGAGCTTCTTTGCTCTTCCTCGGTGAAGTCTGAGTTATCGACAGCACCAGAAAGGCAAACCCAGATGGCACGAAGGAACTCTTGAGGGCTGGAAATGGAACGGGAGTCCGGATCAGCGAGACAATCCAATGTCCTGACGCCGAGCGTCCCCCGGGACATCGGCATCAGGTCCCAGCGGCAGCGCATCCTCGACGCGATGGCGATCGTCGTTGCCGAAAAGACCTTCTCGGCGGCGACGATCGCCGATATCGTCGGACAGGCAAGCATCTCGCGGGCGACCTTCTACAAGCACTTCGTCGACAAGCGCGAGTGCTTCGACGCCGCCGCGCGGTCGTTCGTCGCGGAACTGCAAGAGGCGGCCATTGGGGCGCAGCGCAGCGCCGAATCGCGTCCTGACGCAATTCGGCGGGCGATCGCGGCGATCCTCGAGCAACTGGCCGCGAAACCGAGCTACGCCAACCTGGTCCTGATCAACGCGCCGATCCTCGAACCGGGCATCGTCAGGGATCATCGCGAGCTCGCGGTCGAGGGGCTGAAAGCACAGTGGGGCGCCGGTAAGGGCGGTAGACAGGCCGGCGCCGACGCGCGCATCGCCTTCGGCCGGGCCCATGTGCTGATCGCCGACTACCTCGTGGCAGATCGAGCCGACCAACTGCCCGAGCTACTGCCCGAAATCTCCTACGTCATGCTCCTGCCCTTCGTCGGCCACAGGGAAGCGCTTTCGCAGGCGAGGGGCCCCGAGTGAGCGGGCCCCAGCAAGACCGGGCAGACCCCGAATCCCTGGCCGGCATCATCGAGGATGTCGACCAGGATCTCCACC
Source organism: uncultured Solirubrobacterales bacterium (assembly GCA_963718775.1). GTDB lineage: Bacteria > Actinomycetota > Thermoleophilia > Solirubrobacterales > 70-9 > VRUE01. The sequence goes on from OY970377.1 coordinate 944,334, forward strand.
TCTGGAAGCTGCCGCGCGGACGTCACGGCCTGCCGCGCGAACTGGTCGCACGATCCCAGCGCGAACGGCTCATCGCAGCGGTGGTGCGGGTCACCGCGGATAAGGGCTACAGAGCGATGTCGGTAGCCGACATCCTCAAGGCCGCCGGGGTGGGGCGCGAGAGCTTCTACCGGTACTTCGAGAACAAGGAAGACTGCTTCCTCGCCGCCAACGACCTGCTGATCGACGATCTCGAAGCCGCCGTCGCCGATGCGTACGACCAACCTCAGCCCTGGCCGGCCCGAGTTCGTGGCGGCCTGGTGGCGACGCTCGACTGGCTCGCCGCCAACCCCGACATCACGCGGGTGATGATGATCGAGATGGGCACGGTGGGACCGGTGGCCATACTGCGCTTTCGCCAGACATTCCACCGCTTCACGGCGATGCTCGAGGACGGCGACCAGCTCGCCGACGAAGCCCCAGATCTCCTCTCCAACCGTGCCAGCATCGCCGGCGGCGCCGTCTTTGCACGGGTATACGAGGAGGTGGCAATCGGCAACGTCGAGAATCTTCCCCAGCTGCAGCCCCAACTGGCCTTCGAGCTTCTATTGCCGTACATCGGCGAAGAGGCCGCCGCGATCGAGCGCGACGCGGCGAACGAGGAACTGGCCGGGAGGGCCATCCCACAGTGAGCACCGCGACGGGACCCCGTGGTAGGAGAAACCAGGAGGCGCCCGACGCAGCCTTACCCCTGTCCCGTGTCAGCGAGGCGTGGGCGTACTTCAACCGTAATTCGAAACGGAGCCGTGTGAGCCACGGGATTTCCGTCGAGGCGAGTCTTCTACGCACGGAGGCCTAGGTCAAAGAATCGGATGTCAGCGACGGAAAAGCGGTGACTTTCGTTCTGTCAACAGAGTGATTTGCCTGCAAATCGTCATAAAGCGGATCCCCACATGCGCGGAACCGTGCGGCCAAGGATCCGTGCGATAGACCCCTAAGAGATGAAGAGGGCCCTGTGCAGACCGTCGACGACGTCGATCGTGATCGCGCAGTCGCCACAGACCTCGAGTTGATCCGACCCGCCCTCGACGAGGGCGTCGAGCCAGGCCATCGCAGAGCCGCGGATCCAGCTTTCGGGATTGGGCTCGAGCTTCGAGGTGCAGCTGACGAGCTGTCCGGCCTGCACCGATAGACGAACTCCGGCCGAGCGCCAATCGGACTCGTCGCCGCCATACACGGCGAGTTGGGACACCCCGTCGGCATCTGGGTCGAAGGCAATGAGAGGCAGGGCCAACAGCAAGATCGTCTCTACGTCGATCCGCGTCAGCGGCGCCGTCTCCTCCGCCATGTGGCGCCGCTCGCAACGGACCGCCGCGAGCAGTGGCGCCATCCCCTGACGTAGCCAGTCTGCGATCGCATATGGCGTCCCACCGCCGTTGCCCTGCACCGGGATGACGAAGCCGGCGAGCCGCATCGCCGCCAGCCGCCGCTCCAGCGCGGGATAGCTGAAGGCGCTGATCAAGTTGTCGATCTCGGTGAGCGAGAAGGGACGCACCGCTAGCGCGCGCAGCATCGTCGAGTCCCAGCCGTTGTTCAGCGCCTTGATGGACGCCTTGCCGGTTTCGCTCTGCAGCTCGAGTCGTCCGCCCGGAGCACGCGCCAGCCAGGCATCAACCGCGTCGGCAACGCGGAGCAGCTCGACACCGGTGGGGGTCAGGGCGTTGTCGACCATGTTGGCCCTGCCGTCACCCTGGCGCTTCTCCAGCGCGCCCACGCTGTAGAGGATGTCGAGGTTGCCTCGCAGAGTCGTCTGCGCCGGTCCGCCGACCTCCTTGCGCAGGTCGGCGAGGCGCAGCGGTTCCTTGACCAAGGCGCGGAGAACCAGTCCGTGAAGCGCCCTGGAGAAGAGCGAGAGCGCATAGCCGCCCGATCGGAACGCGTACCCGGCCGCGTAGTCCACCTCGCTGGTCTCACTCACGCCAAGCTGCGCGTGAGCACCGCGGGGACCAGCATCGAGCACGGGCGCCTCCCTTACCGTCGAGGAATGCCGAAGTTCCATCTTAGAACAAATAAGTTCTAGCAATCAGCCCGAGTCTTCAACAGGCGTCCTGAGGCGCTGGAACCAAGCAGGTCGGGGGACGCAGGGAGGTCGACAAGGGGAGCGCACTTTGGTGCGTGACCCGCCGGCGACCGACCGAGGACCCCGAGATGCGCCGGTTACAGCGCCTCAGCCGTAGCGCTCGCCGATGATGGCTCGCAACTTGGAGCGATCGTGGCGAGCGTGGACGCGCCGGACGGTGCCGGAGCGCGAGCGCATGACGAGCGATTCGGTGGTGGCGCCGGGGCCGCGATAGCGGACCCCCTGCAGCACGTCGCCGTCGGTGACGCCGGTGGCGGAGAAGAAGACGTCCTCGCCGGAGCAGAGGTCGTTGGCGGTGAGGATGCGGTCGAGGTCGTAGCCGGCGTCGACGGCGGCGCTGCGCTCCTCGTCGTCGCGGGGCCAGAGCCGGCCGAGCAGCTCTCCGCCCATCGACTTCAGCGCCGCGGCGGAGAGCACGCCCTCGGGCGTGCCGCCGATGCCCCAGAGCAGGTCGACGGGAGACCGTTCGCTGACCGCGAGCAGGGCGGCGGAGACGTCGCCATCGCTGATCAGACGAAGGCGGGCGCCCGCCTCGCGCACTTCGCGCCATCGCCTCCTCGTGACGCGGACGGTCGAGCATGACCACGGTGACGTCGCCGACGCTGCCGCCCTTGCGCTCGGCAACCAACTTCAAGGTCTCGGGAAGGGGCCGGTCGAGGTCGAGCAGGTCAGCGATCTCCTCGCCGCCGGCCATCTTTTCCATGTACACGCAGGGGCCGGGGTCGAACATCGAGCCACGCTCGGCAAGAGCGATCACCGCCAGCGCGCTCGGCATGCCGCGCGCGCAGAGCGTCGTCCCCTCCAGCGGGTCGACGGCGATGTCGACCACCGGCGGGCTGCCGTCGCCGATCTGCTCGCCGTTGAAGAGCATCGGCGCCTCGTCCTTCTCGCCCTCGCCGATGACGACGACCCCGTCCATCGCGACCGAGTCGAGCACGAAGCGCATCGCGTCCACCGCCGCGCCATCGGCGGCGATCTTGTCGCCGCGGCCGACCCAGCGAGCGGCGGCGAGCGCCGCCGCCTCGGTGACGCGGACGAGCTCCAGCGCGAGGTTGCGATCCGGCTTGGCCTGTGAGGTCTCCCCCATCGGCACGGCAGGCTATAGGGTCGGCCGATGAGCCAACGCTGGGGTCTGACACTTCCGCTTGCCGGGTCTTTCGCTCGCCGCCCACGAGGAGCTGGTGAAGCGAGCAGAGGCGAGTCGGCTATACGGACCTCTGGAGCGGCGAGACGAACGGGCCCGACGGCTTCACGCCGCTGGCGCTGAGCGCCGCCTGGACCGAGCGGGCACGGTTGGGGACCGGGATCGTCGGCGTCTTCCAGCGCGGTCCCGCGCTGCTGGCCCAGGAGGCGGCGGCGCTCGCCGGCGCCTCCGACGGGCGCTTCGTGCTCGGCATTGGCTCCTCTTCGGACCGGATCGTCGAAGGCTGGAACGGGATCCCCTTCGAGCGGCCGCTGGCCAAGGTGCGAGAGACGCTCGACTTTCTCGATGCGGCCCTGGACGGCGAGCGCACCGCCAGCGGCTTCAAGCTGGAGAGCGCGCCAGCGCAGCGGGTGCCGATCGTGCTGGCGGCGCTGCGCGGCAAGATGCTCGAGCTGGCCGTCGAGCGCGCCGACTGGCGCCTTCACCAATTTCCTGCCCCTGGGCGGCCTGCCCAAGGTGACAGCGCAGATCGACGAGCGCGCCGGAGAGCTTCGAGCTGCTCTGTCGCTTCTTCTGCATTCCCGGTGAGCGCGAGGCGGTCGAGCCGCTGGCTCGCTTCATGTTCTCCTCCTACATCACCGTCCCCGTCTACGCCGCCTTCTACCGCTGGCTCGGCTACGGCGACGAGATCGACGCGATGATCGCCGCCTGGGAGAGCGGCGATCGCCAAGGCGCCGCGGCGGCGGCCCCCTGGAACCTGATCGAGGAGATGTTCATCTTCGGCTCTCCCGAGCAGATGGCGGAGCGCATCGGCGCCTTCGTCGAGGGCGGCATCACGCTGCCGATCCTGACCCCGATCACCACGCCCGACAAGCTGGGCGAGCTGATCGAGGCGCTGGCGCCTTAGGCAACCCGAGCCAGCGAGAGCGCGTAGTCGCAGTCCGAGTCGGTGAACCAGCCGCTCATCGCCAGGCCGGACTCCTCGTAGACGCGAGCGAGCCGCTCGTAGGTGAACTTCGTGGAGATCTCGGTCCGCATCTCCTCGCCGGCGGCGAAATCGACGGCCATGTCGAGGCCCTCGAGCCGGATCGTCTGCTCTGCCAGGGAACGCAGGCGAATGTCCATGCGGGCCTCTTCGACGTCGTAGCGGGCGACGTGCTCGAAGGCATCGAGGTCGAAGTCGGCGCCCAGCTCGCGGTTGAGCACCCGCAGCACGTTCTTGTTGAACTCGGCGGTGACCCCGCTGGAGTCGTCGTAGGCCGCCTCGAGCCGCTCCGTTCCCTTGACCAGGTCGGTGCCGAGCAGGAGGCGGTCGTCGGGCCCCATCAGGGCCGCGAGGCGGGCCAGGAACTCACGGCGCGGGCCCGGATAGAGGTTGCCGACGGTGCCGCCGAGGAAGGCGACGAGACGTCCGCCGCTGCCACGCGGGATCCGCTCGAGGTCGTTCTCGAAGTCACAGACGAGGCCGCGGATCGCCAGGCCGGGGTACTCCTCGACCAGGCAATCGGCGGTCTCGTGGGTGATCTCCGCGGAGATGTCGACCGGGACGTAGGTCTCCAGGCAGCCGGCCTCGAGCATCGCGCTGAGCAGGTGGCGGGTCTTGGACGCCGAGCCGGAGCCGAGCTCGACCAGCGTCTGCGGCTCGCCTGCCGCCGCGACTATCTCTGTGGCGCGCTCGGCAAGGATCGAGCGCTCCGCCCGGGTCGGGTAGTACTCGTCCAGCTCGGTGATCTGCTCGAAGAGCTGCGAGCCACGCTCGTCGTAGAAGTACTTCGGCGCCAGCTCCTTGGGCTCGCTGGAGAGGCCGGCGCGGACGTCGCGTCGCATCGCCGCGCCGGCGTCGGCGGCGAGGTGCACCTCGATCGCTATCTGCTCTGTGGTTGCCTCGGAATCCAAAGTCGTCTCAGTCCTCTACGCGGTTGGTCATGTTGTGGATCAGGCGTCCCTCGCACAGCGGATGCCGGCGAAGATCTGGCGCCTCTGCGGCAGGTCCCAGTTGCGGAAGCTCGGCCGCATCAGGCTGCGATGGGTGGCCCACGAGCCACCCCGCAGGACCTTGTACTCGTCGCCGAAGAAGACCTCCGAGTACTCGCGGTACGGGAACGCTTCGAAGCCCGCATAGGCGAGGAAGTCCGAGGCGGTCCACTCCCAGGCCTGGCCGACAGCCTCCAGGCGGTCGCTGGCGGCCTCCCACTCCTGCTCGGTCGGCAACCGCTTGCCGGCCCAGCGGGCGAAGACCTCGGCCTCGTGCCAGGAGACATGGAGGACGGGATGGGACGGCTGTACCGGGTCGCGACCCCCATTTGCAGTCCGCACCCATCCCCCGCCACCGTCTTCCTCCCAGTACTGCGGAGGCTCGGCGCCGGTCTCCCCCATGAACTCGATATACGTGCCGTTGGTCACCAAAGTTCGATCGATCTCAAAGGGCGCCAGCTCGACGCTGTGGCGGGGACGCTCGTTGTCATAGGCAAAGCCGCTGTCGAGCGCGCCGATCTCGTGCGCTCCGCCTTCGATCGCGACCATCTCGGGGGCGCCGGTCTCCAGGAGGGCGGAGGGACCAAGGTCGAGGCCCGCCGGGTCATAGCCGTCGACCAGCTGGAGGAGCTGCAGCATCGTCTCGTTGTGCTGCAACTCGTGGGCGAGCAGCATCTCGTAGACGAAGCCGTCGCGCAGCAGCGGGTCCTCGGAGCCTGGGCCGAGGTCGACCTCGTCGAGCACCTCGAGGGTTCGCTCGCGCACGTCGGCGAGGTAGGCGCGCAACTCGGCGTCGCGCAGGATCGGCAGCTCGCCGCGGGTCTTGCGCGGATTCTCGATCGCGTCGTAGAAGCGGCCGAGCTCACCGTGCAGCGGCTCGCGACCGCCGATCGTCTGCACCAGCCAGAGCTCCTCGAAGTTGGCGATGTGGCCGAGATCCCAGGCCAGTGGGCTGAGGATCGGCGAGTAGACACGGTTGAGCTGCTCGTCGTCGAGCGGTTGGATCAGCTCCAATGTGCGGGTGCGAGCCTCGGCCAGGCGCTTCGCGATCGCTTCCTTGGAGCTTGACGTCACCTCGGTGGCGATCACGAAACCCTAGCGATACCTGATTGCGGGGGTGTGAACTTCACGCGAAATCCGAACTGCATCAACTTCTCTATCCAGCAGATAGAGAAGTTGATGCAGTTCGGGGGCGGTGTAGGGTGCTCGGCGATGGAGGTCGCGGGCACAGGAGCGCTGGTCGCAGGGGGAGCCTCTGGACTGGGCGAGGCGACGGCGCGGGCGCTGGCCGAGGCCGGCGCAACCGTGACGATCGCCGACCTCAATGCCGAGAAGGGCGAGGCGCTGGCCGCTGAGCTGGGATCTGGCGCCAGCTTCATCGCCGCCGACGTGACCGACGAGGCTGCCGTCTCGGCCGCGGTCGAGCAGGCGGCGTCCGCCCCCGGCGGGCTGCGTGTCTCGGTCTGCTGCGCCGGGATCGGCTGGGCCGAGCGGGTAGCCCACAAGGGCGGCCCCCACAACCTCGAGTTCTTCTCCAAGGTGATCGCCGTCAACCTGATCGGCACCTTCAACGTGCTGCGCTTCTCAGCGGCGTCGATGAGCGAGAACGAGCCCGATGAGGAGGGCGAGCGCGGCGTCTGCGTCAACACCGCCTCGATCGCCGCCTATGACGGCCAGATCGGCCAGATCGCCTACGCGGCCTCCAAGGGCGGCATCGTCGGCATGACCCTGCCGGCGGCGCGCGACATGGCCTCGCGCGGCGTTCGCGTCGTCACCATCGCTCCCGGCCTCTTCGACACGCCGCTGCTCGCCGCCCTGCCCGAGGAGGCGCGCGAGGCGCTCGGCGCCGGCATCCCCTTCCCCTCGCGACTGGGCCGGCCCGCAGAGTACGCCCGCCTCGTCACCCAGATCGTCGCCAACCCGATGCTCAACGGCGAGACGATCCGCCTCGACGGCGCCCTGCGGATGCCGCCGAAGTAGCTCCGCGGGAGACCCGTGCTGCGCTAACCGTCATATGGACGGTCAATGCAGCACTGATCAGCTCAGTCAGTGCCTTCGGCCTCGGGATCGCGCCAGACGTGCTTGCGCCAAGGGGGACTGATCGCGAAGCGGGTTCCGCTTCCGACGGAGAGCTCCTCGAGCGGGATCAGGTGAACCTGACGGCCAGGGGTTAGTCGATCGCCGCTGTGATCGCCCGCGGCATTGCCGGCGTGGCTGCCGCCGGAGACGAGCAGGACTCGGGTCTCCGAGCCCCAACCGTCGCGAGGCCGGGCGCCCACCGCCTCGACGACGTCGTTGAGCAGGCCGATATCGGCGTCGGAAGCCCAATTGGAGACTCCCTGGTCGTGGTTGTAGCCGTTGTGCGACGAGGCGCGCTGGTCGACGCCGCCATCGGGCCGAATGCGAATCTGGACGGACTCCCAGTCGTCTTCGTGGAAGCCCTGCGCGCCAACCACCGGCACTCCACGCAGCGTGGCGCTGTCGGCGTAGTAGGTCCAGTACTGGAGGTAGAGATTGCCGGCCCGCGAGCCAGAGCAGTCGGCGCCATCCGCTTCCGTGCGCTCCGCCGCATCGACCCGGCAGTCGATGACGTGAACGAAAGCGGTGACCGGCAGCCCGGCGTCGCTGCGCCGCACTCGGCCCTCCTCCGCCCCATCGCCACAAGCCGTGGCGCGGCAACGCCGGAAGTCAACCGGAACCGCCCGCGACCCCTGCTCGAAGAGCAACGATGGCATGTGCTCCCGAACCAGCTCACCGACTTCGGTCCCGTAAGCAGCGACCAGCACAGGCTCGTCCCCACAACCGTCGACGAATGCCGCAGCACAGAGAATCCGCGCCCCAATCGCCTGAGCCAGAGCGGCCCCCGGTACCCGAACCCCCACCGCCACCATCCCGGCAAAGAGCAGCGAAACCAGGCAAACCAACCCAACCCACTCGACAGTCCCCTGCCCCCGCTCACCTCGATGCATACCTCCCTAAGCCGCACCTGAGCTCTTCTCTCCCCCAAGGCGGAGCCTCACAGCCGAGATCCAGCCAGCCCGGCCACGAAGGCTCCAGCGGGATGCCCCTATCCAGGAACTCCCGCGAAGCGGCCTGGATAGGGGCATCCCGCCGGAGCCCTACCCACCGAACCTAGAGCTGCTGGATCTCGGCCGCGATGTCGGCCGCCGCCTGCTTGGCGTCAGCGAACAACATCGAAGTATTCGGTTCGTAGAAGAGGTCGTTGTCGATGCCCGCAAACCCGGGGCTCAACGACCGCTTGATCACGATCACCTGCTGGGCCTGGTCGACTTCGATGATCGGCATGCCGGCGATCGGGCTGTCGGGATCGTTCTTGGCGGCCGGGTTGGTGACATCGTTGGCGCCAACGATCACGGCGACGTCGGTGCGCGGCATCTCGGGGTTGATCTCCTCCATCTCGCGGAGCTGCTCGTAGGGCACGTCAGCCTCGGCGAGCAGGACGTTCATGTGCCCCGGCATGCGGCCCGCGACCGGGTGGATCGCGTAGCTGACCGTGACGCCGCGCTTCTCGAGCTCGTCGCCGACCTCCTTGATCGCGTGCTGGGCCTGGGCGACGGCGAGGCCGTAGCCGGGCACGATCACGACCGTGTCGGCGTAGGCGAGCTTGATCGCCGCGTCCTGGGCGCCGATCGAGACGTGGGGGCGTTCCTCGGTGCTGCCTCCCCCGCCTCCCGTGGGCGCGCCACCGAAGCCGGCGAAGAGGACGTTGGCAACCGAGCGATTCATCGCCGTCGCCATCTCCATCGTCAGGATCGTTCCCGAGGAGCCGACCAAGGTGCCGGCAACGATCAGCGCGACGTTGTCGAGCGCGAAGCCGGCGGCAGCGGCGGAGAGGCCGGTGAAGGCGTTGAGCAGCGAGATCACGACCGGCATGTCGGCGCCGCCGATCGGCAGCACGACGAGGTTGCCGAGCAGGCCGGCGGCGAGCAGGATGGCGATGAAGATCGCCTGCGAGGGATCGTCGTTGTTGACCGCGATGTTGACGCAGGCGGCGACGATGCCGATCAGCAGCACGACGTTGATCACCTGCTGCCCCGGCACCGCCAGTGGCCGGGTCGGGATCAGATCCTGGAGCTTGGCGAAGGCGATGTTCGAGCCCCAGAAGGAGACCGAGCCGACGACGGCGGCGAAGAGGACCGGGATCAGGGTGTCGAGCGGGATCGTCTCGCCGAGCGAGATCCCGTGGCGGATCTCCGACCAGGCGATCAGGGCAACGGCGCCGCCGCCGACGCCGTTGTAGAGGGCGACCATCTGCGGCATCTCGGTCATCTGCACGCGGACCGAGGCGATCACGCCGATCGAGGTGCCGATGCCGAGGCCGAGCGCGATCAGACCCCAGTTGCCGATCCCGTCGAGCAGCAGCGTCGTCACCACGGCGAGGGCCATGCCGACGGCGGCGACGAGGTTGCCCTGCTTGGCGGTGGTCGGGTGGGTACCGCGTTTGATCCCGATGATGAAGAGCGAGAAGGCGACGATGTAGAGCGCCGTGGCGGCGTCGCCGCCCGGCTGCAGGACTGCCTGGAGCATCAGGAGCCGCCCTTCCCGTCAGCGTCGGCCTTCGGTTTCGGCTTTTTGGAGAACATGCCGAGCATGCGGTCGGTGACCATGAAGCCGCCGACGATGTTGATCGCGCCGAAGGCGATCGCGATCGTGCCGATGACGTACTCGAGCGGGTCGTTGGCGTAGCCGACGACGATCAGCCCACCGAGCATGACGATGCCGTGGATCGCGTTGGTCTGCGACATCAGCGGCGTGTGCAGGGTGGTCGGCACCTTGGAGATGACCTCGAAGCCGACGAAGGCGGCGAGGACGAGGATCGTGATCTCAGTCATCAGACTCATTTCGCGGCCCTCTCGTTGCGGATCTCGCCGCCGTGGGTGATGCAGGCGGCAGCGACGATGTCGTCCTCGACGTCGACTTTGAGCTCGCCCTCGTCGGTGATCAGCAGGCCGAGCAGGTTCTCGAGGTTCTTGGCGTAGAGCTGCGACGCCGGCCGCGGCATCTCGCTGGCCAGGTTGCGCGGGCCGATCACCTTGACGCCGTTCTCGACCACGGTCTGGCCGGCCTCGGTCAGCTCGCAGTTGCCGCCGCTCTCGGCGGCGAGATCGACGATCACCGAGCCGGGCTGCATGCCGCGCACCGCGTCGGCAGTGATCAGCAACGGCGCCGGACGCCCGGGGATCGCGGCGGTGGTGACGATCACGTCCTGCTTGGCGGCGTTCTCGCCAAGCGCGTCGCGCACCTGGGCGTTCTCCTCGTCGGTGAGCGGGCGCGCGTAGCCGCCCTCGCCCTCGGCGTCGGGGATGAAGTCGAGCTCCAGCGGACGGCCGCCGAGCGAGGCGATCTGCTCCCAGGCGGCGCGGCGAATGTCGAAGCCGGTGACGATCGCGCCGAGGCGCTTGGCAGTGGCGACGGCCTGCAGGCCGGCAACGCCGGCGCCGAGGACGAGGACCTTGGCCGGCGGAACGGTGCCGGCGGCGGTGGTCATCATGCCGAAGAAGCGGCCCGACTCGCGGGCGGCGATCAGGGTCGCTGCGTAGCCGGCGGCGGCGGCCTGAGAGGAGAGCGCGTCCATCGCCTGGGCGCGGGTCGTGCGCGGGATCGCCTCCATCGCGAAGCTGGTCACGCCGGCCTGGGCAAGCGCCTTGTTCGTCTCAGCCGCGGTCCACGGCGAGAGGTGGCCGATGAAGAGCTGGTTGGAGTTGAGGCGGCCGATCTCAGCGGCGGAAGGGGCGGCGACGCGAAGGACCACGTCGGCGCCCCACGTAACCTCGCCCTCGACGACCTCGGCCCCGGCCTCCGTGTACTGGGAGTCGGGATGGCCGGCTGCGTCGCCGGCGCCGGCCTCAACCACCACGTCGACCTTCTCGTTGGCGGCGAGCGACTTGACTACGTCAGGGACGAGCGCGACACGGCGCTCCCCCTCGGCGGTCTCTTTCGGTACTCCGATCTTCATGCGGCGGCGGCGGAGACTATGCGATGAGCGCCGCGAGGCGCTTCAAGGTGTGGAGCTGCTCGGCCCGCTCGGCATGGACTGGGGAGACAATCAGGCGATCGATACCGGCGCCACGGAAGCGCTCGACCCGCTCTGCCACCTCGGCCTCAGTGCCGACCAGCGAGGTCGCCTCGACGACCTCGTCGGGCACAGCCTCGAAGGCGCCGGCACGGTCGCCGTCCTGGAAACGGCGCTGCACCTCGTCGGCGACGTCGCCGAAGCCGAAGCGGTGGGCAAGGTCGACGTAGAAGTTGGTCTTGCGGCTGCCCATGCCGCCGAAGTAGAGGACGAGGCCGGCCTTGACGACGGCCTTGGCGGCGTCAAGGTCACCGTCGATCGCGACCTGCAGCGACGGCGAGACCTCGAGGTCGGAGCGCTGCCGGCCGCCTTTGGCGAAGCCGGCCTCGAGATGCTCGCCCCAGGTCTCCTCGAAGGCATCGACGCTGAAGAAGATCGGGATCCAGCCGTCGGCGATCTCGGCGGCCATCTCGACCGATTTGCGCCCGATCGCGCCGACGAAGACTGGGATCTGGTTGCGCTCGGGATGGAAGTTGAGCTTCAGCGCCTTTCCCTCGCCATCGGGTAGAGGCAGCTGGTAATGCTGGCCCTGATGATCGACCGGCCCCTCGCGGGCGATGATCTCGCGAACGACTTCGATGTACTCGCGGGTCCGCCCCCAGGGCTTCGCGTAGGGAACGCCGTACCAGCCCTCGGAGACCTGCGGGCCCGAGGGGCCGAAGCCGAAGATGAAGCGGCCGCCGGAAAGCTTGTCGATCGTCGCCCCCGCCATCGCCGCAGCGGCGGGCGGGCGGGCGGGCACCTGCAGGATCGCGGCGCCGAGCTTGATCGTCGTCGTCTGCGGCGCCAGCCAAGCCAGCACGCTGACCACGTCGGAGCCGTAGGACTCCGCCGCCCAGACCGACTCGAAGCCGGCGTCCTCGGCGGCGCGGACCACCTCGAGGGCGTCCTCGCCAGCCGGGCCGATGCCCCAGTAGCCAAGGTTGAGTCCGAGCTTCAGTGCCATCCGAGACGGACCCTATTGAATAGGCGCAATGACCGACGCGGCGATCGAGCGCGGCCTCTCCAGCGCCACAGCGGCGAAGCGGCTGCGCGAGCTGGGACCACCGGCCGAAGACTCCTCGCGCTCGACCTCAAGCATCGTCGCCGGCAACGTCTTCACGCTCTTCAACGCGATCATCGGCGCCTTCTTCGTCCTCGACCTGGGGCTGGGGCTCTACGCCGACTCGATCTTCGGCCTGATCGCGGTGATCAACTCCTACATCGGCATCCGTCAGGAGCTGAAGGCGAAGCGCACCCTCGACGAGCTGGCGGTGCTGGTCGCCCCCCACGCCAAGGTCGTGCGCGACGGCGCCGTCGTCAGCCTGCTCGCCGAGGAGATCGTCCCCGGCGACGTGATCCTGGTCGAGCCCGGCGACCAGCTCGTCGCCGACGGCGAGATGATCCGCGCCCGCGGGATGACCGTCGACGAGTCGATGCTGACCGGCGAGGCCGACGGCGTCCGCAAGGACCTTGGCGACCGCGCCCTCTCCGGCTCCTTCTGCATCAGCGGCTCCGGCTACTACGTGGTCGACGCGGTTCGCGAGGACAGCTATGCGGGCCGGCTGGCCGGCGAGGCGCGCGCCTTCCGTCACCCGCCATCGCCGCTGCAGGAAGAGGTCAACCGCGTGATCGTCGCCTGCGTCTACGTGATGGCGCCGCTGGCGGCGATCCTGATCCTCACCCTGAAGCTGCGCAACACCGGGCTCGAGGAGGCGGCGCAGACCGCCACCGCGGGACTGGTGACGCTGATCCCTGAGGGTCTGGTGCTGCTGATGAGCGTCACCTTCGCGGTCGCCGCCGTGCGGCTGGCCCGCAAAGACACCCTGGTGCAGCAGATGAGCGCCACCGAGAGCCTCGCCGCCGTCGACACGATCTGCGTCGACAAGACCGGCACGCTGACCGACGGCGAGCTGCGGCTGCTCGGGGCGGAGGTCGCCGACGGCCTCGACGCGGCGGCGGCGCACGCGGCGCTGGGTCGCTTTGCGGCCAGCGCCGGCGATCGCAACCGCACCCTGGAAGCGATCGCCGAGCGCTTCCCCGGCGAGGCGGGCAAGGTCGGCGGCGAAGTGCCGTTCTCCTCGGAGTGGAAGTGGAGCGGCCTGAGGATCGGCTCGACCAGCTACGTGCTGGGAGCGCCTGACGTGCTGGGCGAAGCGGGGGCTCTGGCCCTCCCTCCCGGCCTCGCCCGCAAGCTCGACGAGGAGACGGCAGCCGGGCGGCGGGTGGTCGCCTTCGGCGAGTCGAGCGAGGCGCTGCCAGGGGATCCGGCAAAAGAGACGGCGCCGAAGCTCTCGCCGATCGCCCTGGTCGTGCTGGAGGAGACGCTGCGCCCCGACGCCGCCGCCACGGTCGCGGCGATGCGCGAGGAAGACGTCGACCTGAAGCTGATCTCGGGCGACGCCCGGGCGACCGTCACCGCGGTGGCCAACGCGGTCGGCGTGCCCCAGGACGCCGGCGTCATCGAGGGGCCCGAACTGCCCGAGGACCCTGAGGAGCTGGCCTCGGTCGCCCAGCGCAACACCGTCTTCTGCCGGATCAAGCCCGAGCAGAAGCGCGACCTCGTCGCAGCCCTGGCCGCCTCGGGGCGCTACGCGGCGATGGTCGGAGACGGGGTCAACGACGTGCCGGCTTTGAAGCGAGCGCGGATGGCGGTGGCGATGGGCTCCGGCGCCCAGGTGACCAAGGGCGTCGCCGATGTCGTCCTGCTCAAGGACGAGTTCGCGCGGCTGCCCCAAGCCGTCGCCGAGGGACGCCGGATCGCCCGCAACATCCACCGCCTCGGCCGCCTCTACCTGACCAAGACCGTCTACGCCGCAACTCTGATCCTGCTCGTCGCGGTGCCCGGCTTCGCCTTCCCCTTCCTACCGCGCCACCTCACCCTGGCCGCCTTCCTGACGATCGGCATCCCCTCCTTCGTGCTCGCCCTGGCGCCCTCCGACGGGCCGCTCTACCGGGGGCGCCTGCTGCGCGCCCTGGCCGCGTTTGCGGTGCCGGCCGGGCTGGCGACGGCGCTCGGCTCGATCCTCTCCTTCTTCCTCGTCGACACCGTCTTCGGCGGCAGCCTCGAGGCCGGTCGCACCGCCGCAACGACGACGCTGATCGTGCTCGGCCTCAGCTTCGTGCTGCTGCTCGAGCGCGGGCCCGGACGCGAGCACATCGCGATCCAGAGCTACATGCTGGCGATGATCGCCGGGCTCGGCGCCCTCTTCGCGCTGATCCTCGCCGCCGCCCCGGTACGCGACTTCTTCGAGATGGCCTTGCTCGACGCCACCCAGTGGTTCCTGGCCCTGCTCTCCGCCGCCGCCGGCCTGACCATTGCCAGCCTGCTCTGGAAGCTGCCCCAGATCGAAGCCTGGGAAGCCCCGGTCGATGACGAACATCTGAGTACTCTTCGGGTCGCGGATGGAGACGCTCGATGACACGCGCGAACCTGGACCGGCGCCGGCGGCAGCGCAGATCCCGACCGAGTTCCGCTACTGGGACCGGGTCGGGAAGCGCAGGTTCCAGCGCGGCCGCGGCCTCCTGCAGCGCGTAGCCCGCTTCGACCCTCAGCCCGCCGACGAGTACGTCCGCCGTTTCGCCGAGTCCTACTACGAGGCCGATCCGGTCTGCGAGCGCTTCGTCGCCGACGTCTACGACGAGCTCGGCCCGACCGAAGGCCGGCGCATGCTCGACCAGGCCCTCGAGCACGGGATCGACTCGGTCGAGGACGCCCCCGAGTCGATGCACCGCCTCTTCGAGGAGTTCGAGGAAGACCCCGACTGGCTCGACTGGGAGCAGGTCGAGCTGGGCGGCAAGGTCTTCCGCCGCTGGGGCACGGCTATCTTCAGCTTCGCGACGACGAGCACGCTCGAGATGTACTCGGAGAGCTCAATCGCCAAGCCCCTCGCCCTGACCGGCGGCTACACCGGCGAGCGCGCCCACAAGCGCCAGATGGAGACCGTGCGCTTCTGGATCGACGTCTCCGATCCCGCCGGACTGCGCCCGGGGAAACGCGGTCGGGCGACGGCGATGCGGGTCCGGGTCATGCACGTCTTCATCCGCCGCCGCCTCGTCAAGCACCCCGAATGGGATCTCGACGCCTGGGGTGTGCCGATCAGCGTCTCCGACGCGACCCTGACGCTGATGGGCGGCAGCGTCGTCCCCGGCCTCGCCCTCTGGAGCCTCGGCCACCAGACGACGATCCGTGAGATCGAGGCGACGATGCACTTCTGGCGCTACGTCGGCCACCTGCTCGGCGTGCAGCCCGACTGGTACCCGCTCGACTTCAAGCAGGGCGTGCGGCTGATGTACGCGGCGATCGTCAAGCGCGCCTACTCGGCCGGAGCCGACGGCGAGGAGCTGGTCGAGTCCTACCTGCCCGCCTACGCGCCAAAGCCGCACAGCTCACTGCCGAAGCGCCTCCGCGACGAGCTCAACTACCGAGTCCAGATCGGCTACACGCGCTACTGGTCGGCGCCCGGCACCTACCGCCGCCACCGCATGCCCGGCCCCTGGCCCTGGGCGCTTCACCCGCTGGCACAGCTGCCGGTCATCGGCACCCTGGAGACCGCCCGCAGGCTCGTGCCGCCGCTCGGCGGAGTCGCCGACCGCTACCAGCGCTGGCGTCGCGAGACCTGGTACCGCAACGAGACCGGCGGCGGCGAAGCAGAGTTCAAACCAGTTGAAGAGTTCCGCCGCTAACGCGGGGGAAGCACGAACTGGGTGACGATCAGATTGGCGGCGAGGCGAGGGTCGCCGCCATCCCTGATCCGCTCGATCTTGACCTCGATCACGACGGTGCTCTTGCCGGCGTGAAGGGGCGTTCCGGTGGCGACTATTTCGTCATCGAGGAGGCCGGCGGAGAAGACGTTGAGCTTCAGCTCGATCGTCGTGAAGTTGTGTTTCGGCGGAATGTTGCGGAAAGTGGCCCAGGCGGCGACGGTGTCGCCGAGCGCGGTCCAGACGCCGCCGTGCACGTACCCACCCGGGTGCAGGTGGCGACGGTCGACAACGATTCTGCCACTGGCGAAGGAGTCCTCGATCTCGATCGGCTCGATGCCGAGATCGCCGGGGAAGCTGCCGCCGATGAAAGCCCGAACGTGTTCGGGCTTCAGCACGGCGCCATCGCGATCCTCGGCTGCGGACGGCTCGCTCATCGGGCGAGAGCGTATGCCCCGGGCACGAGCTGCGCCGTGCGACGCCGGTAGGCGCTCCAGGTCCAGGGCCAGTTGTTCGGGTCGTTGCCGTTCTCGTCGACGTACCAGTTGCTGCAACCGCTCTGCCAGACGGTCTTGGCGAGGGCGGCGCGCAGCTCGCGGTCGAACTCCTCGGCAGCGCCAGGCGCGACCTCGATGCGGCTCGCCTCCGCTCGCTCCATCTCACGCAGGGCCGCCAGCACGTGGCCGATCCCGCACTCGAGCGTGTTGACGACGGAGCCGCTGCCGCCGTTGGTGTTGGGCCCGTAGAGCAGGAACATGTTTGGGAAGCCGGGCACGCTGAGGCCGAGGTAGGCGCGCGCGACCTCGGCCCAAACCTTGGCCAGAGTGCGCTCGCCGCTGCCGACGATCTCCATCGGCGCGACGAAGTCGTGGCTTGCGAAGCCGGTGGCGAGGACGATCGCGTCGGCCGGGCGCTCGACCCCGGCCGCGTCGCGGACGCCGCCCGACGTCACCCCGTCGACCCCCTCGGCGATCAGCTCGACGTTGCCCCGGGTCAGGGTCGGGTACCAATCGTCGGTGAGCATGATCCGCTTGCAGCCGAACTCATAGGTCGGCGTCACCTTGCGGCGCAGCTCCGGGTCGGCAATGGCGGACTTGATCTGTCGCATGCTCTGGAACCGGAACAAGGGCAGCAGCCAGCGGTGGCTGGTGAAGGCCGCGGCGGCAAGGTCCTGGAAGCCGTAGACCAGGGCACGGTCGAGGCGCCGCAGAGCGGGCAGGCGACGGAAGACGGCACGGGACAGGCGCGAGTACTCATGGTCTCCCTTCGCCATCGTCCAGCCCGGGGAGCGCTGATAGACGTCGAGCTGGGCGACCTCGGGCTGGATCGCCGGGCCGACCTGGATCGCGCTGCAACCGGTGCCGATCAGAGCAACCCGCTTGCCGGCGAGATCGACGTCGTGGCGCCACTCGGCGGTGTGAAACGCCGGCCCGTCGAAGCTCTCCAGGCCAGGGACAGCGGGTGTTTTGGGGACCGATAGCTGCCCGCAAGCCGTCACCAGGACATCGGCCTCGTGCGGTCCGAACGCCGTCTCGAGCTGCCAGCGTCCCCGCGCCTCGTCCCAGCGGGCGCTCTTCACCTCGGTGCCGGTACGGACCTTGTCGATGACGCCGAAGCGGCGGGCGACGCCTTCGACGTAAGCGCGGATCTCCGGCCCGGGCGAGAAGCGGCGCGACCAGCCGTTGGGCGCGAAGGAGTACTCGTAGAGGTGGGAGGGGATGTCACAGGCTGCGCCGGGGTAGGTGTTGTGCTGCCAGACACCGCCGATCCGCTCGCCCTTCTCGAAGACGGTGACGTCCTCGTAGCCCTCGCGCTTCAGCATCACGGCGGCGCCGACGCCGCCGAAGCCACCGCCGACGATCGCGACAGATGGGCGCCCGCTCATACTCCGAACCCCTCCATGCCGTAATCGCCGAACGGCTCGTCGCGCTCGCGCACGGCCTCCTTGAAGCCGGCTTCGCCGGCGCGGCGCACGAAGCCGTGGCCCTCCTCGGTATGGCGGGCGATGCCGTCGAAGAAGGTGCCGAGGACCTGCGTCTGGTGCAAGCCCTGCGCGTAGAGGCTCTGGTTGACCAGCATCTTCATCATCACCAGCTGGTTGATCGGCATCCGCGCGACCCGCTCCAGCAGCGCCTCGAAGCGCTCGTCCAGCTCGGCGGCGGGCGGCGCCTCGGTGGCAAGGTCCCACTGCTCGGCCTGCTCGCCGGTCAGCGAATCGCCCGTCAGCAGCAATCGCTTGGCCCGCATCGGACCGACCCGCGCCGCCCAGAGCGCCGTCGTCGGCGAGCCCCAGACGCGTGCCGGCGGGTAGCCGATCTTGGCCTCAGCGGCGATCACCAGCAGGTCCGAGCAAAGCGCCATGTCGGTGCCGCCGGCGACGCAGTAGCCGTGCACCTTGCAGAGCACCGGCTTCTCCGAGTGGAAGAGGCTCATGAAGCCGCGCACGTTGCGCCACATGAACTGGAAGTCGGTGACCGGGTCCCAGTTCGACCCGGGCATGTGGTTGGCGCCGATCGTCGCCGGGTCGAGCGGCGACCCCGGCGGCGCCTCCACCCCACCCAGCTCACTCATGTCACCCTCGGCCGAAGCAACCAAGTCATAGCCGCCGCAGAAGCCCGAGCCGTTGCCAGCGAGAGCAATGGCGTGCACAGCGGGATCGAGATTTGCCCGCTCCACACAAGCCGCCAGCTCAACCGGCATCCGCGGCGTAATCCCATTCCCCCGCTCGGGTCGGTCAAGCGTTATGCGAGCGACCGCTCCGTCGACTTCGTAGAGCAACGTGTCCACGGAGCGGACCTTAGAGGCTGGTCCGGCAGGGGTGGAGCGTCTTGTACTTTTTCGCCGCCCTGCTTCGGGCGACAGCCGAAAACGATCCTCGAAAAAGTTAAGCGGAACCCCTGCCGGACCAGCCTCTTTTAGACCCGTTCGACGATCATCGCCTTGCCCTGGCCGCCGGCGACGCACATGGTCTCGAGTCCCACCTGGTGGTCATCGGTCTCCATCGCGTTGAGCAGGGTGCCCATGATGCGGGCGCCGGTCATGCCGAAGGGATGGCCTAGGGCGATCGCGCCGCCGTGCGTGTTGAGCTTCTCCGGCGCGATGTCGCACTCGTCCATGATCGGGATCACCTGGGCGGCGAAGGCCTCGTTGAGCTCAACCGTGCCGATGTCGTCGATGGTCATCCCGGCGCGGTCGAGCACCTTCTTGATCGCGCCGATCGGGGCCACGCCCATGTACTCGGGCTCGTTGCCCCAGGTAGCAGCGGTGACGATGCGGGCACGCGGCGTCAGGCCGAGCTCCTTGGCCTTGGTGTCGCTCATCAACAGCACCGCGGCGGCGCCGTCGTTGAGCGGGCAGGAGTTGCCGGCGGTGACGCCACCGCCGCCGAAGGCCTCGGGCAGCTGGCTGAGCTTCTCCAGGGTCGAGGAAGCGCGGGGGCCGTCGTCCTTGCTGACCACAGTGCCGTCAGGCAGCGTCACCGGGACAATTTCCCGATCGAAGAAGCCGTCCTCCTGGGACTTGACCGCCAGTTCCTGCGAACGCTGCGCGAACTTGTCCATGTCGGCGCGGCTGACCTCGTAGTGCTTGGCGACGTTGACCGCGGTCAGGCCCATGTCGATGTAGGCGTTGGGCTGGCCGTTCTCGCCGATCAAGTTCGGGTTGCGGTCGTCGGCGCCGGCGGGCTCGGTGCGCTCGTTGAAGCGGCTCACCCACTCGACCCCGGCGGCGATGTAGACGTCGCCCTCGCCGGCCTTGATCGCGTTGCCGGCGTGGCGGATCGCGTCGAGGCTCGAGGAGCAGTAGCGCGAGACCGTGACCCCGTTGACCGTCTGCGGCAGCTTCTCGGAGAGCAGCGAGATGATCCGGCCGATGTTGAAGGCCTCGCAGGCCCTGCGGCATCCCGACGCCGCAGAAGACGTCCTCGACCAGCGCCGGATCGACGCCGGGGTTGCGCTCGAGCAGCTGGTCGACCACGAAAGCGCCCATCTCCTCCGGGCGCAGCTGGGCCAGTGAGCCCTTGAAGGCACGGCCGATCGGCGTGCGGACGGTATCGACGATGACTGCCTCGGGCATGCGGGTTATCTCCTTCAGGGCGGGGATCGGAAAGTGCGGGCCGCAGGGTAGTCGATTAACTTAGTCGCGATGTCGCTGGATGGCCTGCGGGCATGGATAGGGATCGTGGAGCGCAAGCTCACGATGCGCACCCGCGTCTTTCTCGTCCTGGTCGCGATCGCGATCGGCGGCGCCGGCGCCGGGATCTACCTCGGGATCGACGCCCAGAACAACGACGTCAGCAAGGCCGACCTGCAGGCGCTGCAGGAGCAGGTCGAAGCTCAGCCCGGCGTGACAGGCGGCTCCGAGCTCTCGACGCTGGAAGCGCAGATCAACGCCCTGCAGGAAGAAGTCGCGCAGCTGCGTAGCGGGCAGGCAGGCTCGGCGGACAGCGGAAACGGGAGCGGCAGCGGTACGGATGGCGGCTCGAGCGCCGGCAGCGGTGGCGCCAGCGCGGCTCCCCAGCGAGAGCAGCTGAAGAAGCTGCTCGAACAGGAACAGGAAGACGTTGGCAAGTAGCTGCTTGTAGCAATACGCACCAACGTGCGTGTCATCGTCCCCTCACTGCGTTACATTCGGCGCAATTCGACCTCGCGAGCAAACGCGAGCTCTGCCGCCCAGGCAGCGAAAGGAGACCCTGATGCCCGAGGGTTACTGCGTCAAAGAGCGTAAGAAGGTCGAGATCAAAGACGCCAAGCAGGTGACGATGAAAAACGGTCGCCCGGCAATCCAGGGCGTGTGCCCGGACTGTGGCACCAAAATCTTCAAGATCGGCAAACTCTAGGGCGGGTCCTGGCGGGAATTGGCACGCTGGTTTCCGCCAGGCCCCTCGCATTTTCCTGAACTTGGGGCAGCGGTCTTCCGTACCCCGGGCAAGATGTCTCTGAGCAGGATTCCTCTGGCCACCGCTGTCGTAGCCGTGATCGCCGCGTTGATCATCGGTGGCTGTGGCAGCAGCGGCTCTGGCGGCGGCTACGGCTCCGGCGGAGAATCAACACAGGCGGCTTCGACTGAGCCCTCCGGCGCCGGCGCCGCGGTCGTCTCGGTCGCCAGTGTCCCCGGGCTGGGCCGGGTCCTGGTCGACTCCAAGGGCTTCACGCTCTATGACTTCCATAAGGACAAGGGCGCCAAGTCAGCCTGTTACGGAGCTTGTGCCGGAGTGTGGCCGCCACTCGTGACCGATGGCGCGCCGCAATCCGAGAATGGCGCTACGACTTCGAAGCTGGGCACGACCAAGCGCAAGGACGGCACGATGCAGGTCACCTACGCCGGGCACCCGCTTTACACCTATGAGGCAGATACGAAACCCGGCGATGCGAAGGGCAACGACTTCTCCTCCTACGGCGCCGAGTGGTACGCGCTGCAGCCCAGTGGCGAGGACGCGGAGGGCTAGGAGCGTCCGCGGCCGGGTCCGGCCGGTGGGACCAGCGCGCGGATCTCGGCGAGCAGTCGTGTCGCCAGCTCGTCCGGCTGCTCGCCAGGTTGAGCTTGGCCGCCGGCCGGCTCGAAGAAGCGGGTGCTCACCCGGGGCCGGCGAGGGAAGCGCGTGTATCCCGTCGTGTCCTCGATCGCCACGCAGACCAGCTTCGCCTCGGGCACTTCGAGCGCTAGCCGGCCGATGCCGCTGCGCGCCCGCAGCACTTTGCCCTTCGAGCGAGTCCCTTCGGGGAAGACGCCGATGCAGGCCCCTTGCCGCAGTTCCTCGATCGCCCGCGCGAGGGCGTCGGCATCGCCGGCGCCGCGCTCGATCGGAATCTGACCCATGCCGTTGAGGATCGGCGACAGGCCGCGCACGTTCCAGAGTTCCGACTTGGCCAGCGCTTTTATCTGGCGACGGCGGATCGCCGAGATGCCGACCATGATCGGGTCCCAGTGACTGTCGTGATTGCCGACGACCAGCACCGGGCCGCTGGTGGGAAGAGCCTCTAGTCCCTCCACTCGCAGGCGTCCCCAGATCGCCACCGGTCGGCAGACCGCCATCGCTGTCCGGTACATCGGGCTTGGCTCCCCCGGAGGTGGGCCAAGCGGGGCCTTGCTCTGCGATTGCGTCGCTGCCTCCATCGGGTAGAGGACGGTAGTCGATCCCGAGCCAACACCCACTGCAAACGATCAAAGTGACCAACGTCACGTAGTCCGGGGCGCTGGGGATCGAAGGTACCCGTCTCGCTTCTGCAGCACCGACCCGGCGATACCCCTCAGCTGTGCCAATCCCAACTATCTAAAGTGTCATCTGTGACGCAGCAGAAGCCCCTCGAGCTGATCCTCGCTCGCAACCTGATGTCCGCGCTCTCGACGCCGGCATTCCTGGTCGACGAGGGCGGCGTCCTCGTCTTCTACAACGAGGCCGCCGGAATGCTGCTGGGCAAGCGCTTCGAGGAGCTCGGCACGGTCGGGGCCGACGAGTGGGGCTCGCTCTTCGGTCCCTTCGACGAGAACGGCGAGCCGATCCCCTACGACGAGCTGCCGCTCGTCGTCGCGGTCCGCAACGGCCGCCCCGCCCACGCCGACTTCGAGATCAGCTCCGTCGACGGCTCGCGCACATCGGATCGAGGTCTCCGCCTTCCCGATCCTCACCGCGCACGGCTCGCAGGGCGCGATCGCCGTCTTCTGGCCGGCCGGCTCGAGCAACGGGACCGGACACTGATGAAGGTCAAGCTCTGGGGCACGCGCGGCTCGATCCCCTCCCCGGGGCCGGAGACGATCCGCTACGGCGGCAACACCTCCTGCGTCGGGGTCACCCTCTCCGACGGCTCGCTGCTGGCGCTCGACGCCGGCACCGGGCATCCGCAGCCTCGGCCTCGCCCTCGCCGCCGAGCCGGCCCGGCTGCACATCCTCCTCACCCATCTCCACCTCGACCACATCCAGGGCCTCGTCTTCTTCGCCCCCGCCTTCCGCGCCCAGACCGAGATCGTGATCTGGGGCCCGGCCTCGCCGGAGGCCTCGCTGCGCGACCGCATCGCCCGCTACATCTCGGCGCCGCTCTCGCCGGTCGAGGTGCGCGAGCTGCCCTGCGACGTCTCCTTCCGCCACTGCCCGGAGACCGAGTGGGAGATCGGCCCGGCGCGGATCCGCGCCGCCTCGGTCACCCACCGCGGCCCGACCCTCGGCTACCGGATCGACGACGGCGACACCTCGCTCGCCTACATCCCCGACCACGAGCCGGCGCTGGGCGCCGACCTCGACGCGCCTCGACGAGGACTGGATCTCCGGCCTCGAGCCTGGCCCGCGACGCCTCGCTGCTGATCCACGACGGCCAGTACGCCGACGCCGAGTACCCCGACCACATCGGCTGGGGCCACTCCTCGCTCTCGCACGCGCTCTCCTTCGCCCGCCGCACCGACGCCGAGCGCACCGTGCTCTTCCATCACGACCCGATGCACTCCGACGAGCGGCTCGACCAACTCGGCGCGCGAAGCACGCGAGCGCTGGGCGGCGATCGGCGGTCGCGAGGGCGCGAATCGAGCTGGCCGCGGAGGGCGCCGAGTACGAGCTGCCGGCGCGCGCGGCGAGCGCCGCTTCTGCAAGCTAGGTACCTGAGTTAAACACCATGGTTCACCACGCCTGGGAGTCCCGCTACCCTGGCACGCGGGATGTCGTCGACCTCTGGCATCGACGCTGCAGTCGAGCGATCTGACCTGGTCAAGGACGCGCTGGAGATGGCGCGCGCAAGCGCACGCGGGCCAGCTGCGCAACGCGGCAGCGACGGACGTCCCTACATCGACCACCCGGTCGCGGTCGCCGAGCGTCTCGACCAAGATTTCACCTCGGCGACGAGGTGCTCGCCGCCGCGCTGCTGCACGACGTGGTCGAGAAGAGCGAGCTCGAGGTCGGCGACGTGCGCGAGCGCTTCGGCGAGCGGGTCGCCGAGCTGGTCGAGGCGCTGACCGACGACGAGACGATCGCCTCCTACGAGGAGCGCAAGAGCGAGCACCGTGAGCGGGTCGCGGCGGCCGGACCCGGCGGCGCTGGCGATCTACGCCGCCGACAAGCTGACCAACGTGGCGATGCTGCGCGAGGCCTACGCGCTGATCGGCGAGGGCGTCAGCGACGAACTCACGGTGCCGCTCGACGTGAAGATCTACATCTGGGAGGAGGACCTGGAGATGCTCTTCGACGCTGGCGCCCGACATGCGCGCTCACCGACGAGTTCGCCGACGAGATGGTCGGCCTCTGGGGCGATCGCTTCAGGGCCGCGACGCTCTCCTCAGACTGAGCCGCCGCCGCAGCGGCAAGCACGTACCAGAGCATGGCGAACAGTCAGCGCCGCCGCGGCGCCGGTGACGATCGTCGCCACGCTGCCGAAGAGCACGTCGGTGATCAGCACGATCGCGCCGGTCATCGCCAGGGCGAGGAAGGCGAGGCCGGCGATCGTGAAGCGGTTGGCGAGGAAGACGAGCTCGTGCTTCTGCTGCAGGCGGAAGGTGATCCGGTGATAGGCGGAGGGCGCGATCAGCAGCGCCGCCGAGATCGCCGTGCAGAGCAGGGTGGCGAAGTAGACCTTCTTCTCGAAGGAGGTGATCTCGGTGAAGTTCTGCTGGAACGGGCACCGCGAGCAGGAAGGCGAAGAGGACCTGGACGCCGGGCAGGGCGACGCGCAGCTCCTGCAGCAGCTCGCTGAGGTTGCGATCGAGGCGCTCGTCCTCGCTCTCGTCCCTGCCCGACGGTCTGTCCGTCACATCCTCACCATAGTCGTCTCGACGCGGTGATCGGTACGGCAAGGCGTAGGATCGCCGTCGATGGGACGACTGGCGGTGGTGCTCGGCAGCAGCGCGACCGGGCCCGGGGGCGAGACGATCGCCGCGGCGGCGGCCGAGCACGGGGCGGCGATCGTGCAGCGCCACGGCGACGGCGACCTACCGCCTGCCGCACGAGATCGACCACGCGGCGAACCTGCGCGCGCTGCGCCGAGCAGGGCTGCGACCGCGTGCTGGCGGTCTGCTCGGTCGGCTCGCTGCAGCGCCGAGATTGCCGGTCGGCAGCCTCGTCTGCCCCGACGACTTCATCGCCCTGCACCTCGGCCTCTCGATCTTCGACGACGACCGCGGCCACATCGCGCGCCGGGCTTCGACCCCGAGTGGCGCGCGCGAAGTCCTCGCCGCCTGGCAGTCGAGCGGCGGCGAGCTGCGCGACGGCGGCGTCTACTGGCAGACGATCGGCCCGCGCTTCGAGACCCCGGCCGAGATCCGGCTGATGGCCGCCCACGCCGACCTGGTCGGGATGACGATCGCCTCGGAGTGCATCGTCGCCGGCGAGCTCGGCCTCGCCTACGCCGCGATCTGCGTCGTCGACAACCTCGCCAACGGGATCGGCGCCGGCGCCGCTCGAGCGTCGACGAGCTCGAGGCCGCCCGCGCCGCCAACGCGCTGCAGCCTGCACGACGGCCTCGCGGCGGTGCTGCCGCGAGCTGGGCGCCGTGGGGCCGTGAGCGCAAGGCCTCTGACCGTCACCGGCGCCGTCCTCGACGGCGAGCCGGTCGGGCTGCGCTGCGCGGACGGGCGGATCGTCGCGCTCGGCCCGGGCGTCGCCGCCGAGCCCGGCGACGAGACGATCGACGCCGGCGGCGCGCCGCTCGTCGCCGCCCTCGTCAACGGCCACACCCACGCGGCGATGACGCTCTTCCGCGGCTACGGCGGCGACCTGCCGCTGATGCGCTGGCTGCAGCGAGAAGATCTGGCCGGTCGAGGCGAAGCTCGAGCGCCGACGACGTCTACTGGGGCACGCGGCTCGCCTGCGTCGAGATGATCCGCACCGGCACGACACGCTTCTGGGACATGTACTGGCACCCCGAGGCGACCGCGCGGGCGGTGCGCGACGCCGGCCTGCGGGCGACGATCGGCGGGCCGCTCTTCGACGCTCGACGGCGACACCGACGGCGATGCAGGAGACGCGCTGCGAGAACCTCGACGCGCTGGCCGAGTTCGGCGCGCGAGATCGGCGCCGCGCTCGCCCCGCACTCGATCTACATGGTCAGCGAAGAGCTGCTGCGCTGGACCGCGGAGATCGCCGCCGAGCGCGGCGCTGCCGGTCCACATCCACCTCTCCGAGACCGAGCAGGAGGTCGACGACTGCCTCGCGCGAGCACGGCGTGCGACCCGCCGCCTACCTCGACCGGCTCGGGCTGCTGGGCGAGCGCACCGTGCTCGCCCACGGCGTCTGGCTCGACCGCGGGCGAGCTGGAGCTGATCGCCGAGCGCGGCTGCACGGTCGTCACCAACCCGGTCGCCAACATGAAGCTCGCCGTCGGCGGCGTCTTCCCCTACCCGGCCGCGCGGCGCGGCCGGGGTCGCGGTCGGGCTCGGCACCGACGGGCCGGCTCCAACGACTCGCTCGACCTGCTCGCCGACCTCAAGGTCGTTCGCGCTCGCCCAGCGCCACGCCGCCGGCGACCCGACCGTGCTCGCCTGCCGAGGAGGCCTGGCGGATCGCCACCGGCGCCTCCGCGCTCCGCTGCTCGGCGGCAGGCCGGCTCGAGGTCGGCGAGGCCGGCCGACTTCCTGCTGCTGCGCCGCGACTCGCCCGAGCTCGGCGCTCGGCGATCTGCACTCCGACCTCGTCTACGCGGCCAGCGGCTCGATCGTCGACACGACCGTCGTCGCCGGGCGGGTGCTGATGCGCGCTGGAGAGGTGCCGGGCTGCGAGGAGATCGTCGCCCGGGCCGTGGAGCGCTCGCGGCGCCTCGGAATCACTGGGCTAAGCAGGACGCTACCGCGATATCGGGGTGGACTTAGAACCGACGGCGTGGATAAGGGCTGCGAGCGGGTATAGGCTCGACCTGAGTGCCCAGCGAAGAGCTGACTGACCGACGGTCGAGCAGCGGGCCTCCGCCGTCCGCTACGCAGGCGCCACCAAGCGCTACGGCGACTCTGCCGTCGCCGCCGTCGACGACCTGACGCTCGAGGTCCCGGCCGGTGAGATCTGCGTCCTGGTCGGCCCCTCCGGCTGCGGCAAGACGACCGCGATGCGGATGGTCAACCGCACGGTCGAGATGACCGCGGGCGACGTCTTCGTCGGCGAGCAGCTCGGTGCGCGACCGCGAGCCCGGCCCAGCTGCGGCGCGAGATCGGCTACGTGATCCAGCAGATCGGCCTCTTCCCGCACCGCACGATCGCCGAGAACATCGGCGCGGTGCCGCAGCTGCTGGGCTGGAAGAAGGATCGGACCGCGGCGCGCACCAGCCGAGCTGCTCGAGCTGATCGGCCTCGACCCCGAGCTCGCCGAGCGCTACCCGGCGCAGCTCTCCGGCGGCCAGCAGCAGCGCGTCGGCGTCGCCCGCGCGCTCGCCGCCGACCCGCTGGTGATGCTGATGGACGAGCCCTTCGGCGCGATCGACCCGATCAACCGCGAGCGCCTGCAGAACGAGTTCCTGCGCCTGCAGGCGGAGATCGCGCAAGACCGTCCTCTTCGTCACCCACGACATCGACGAGGCGATCAAGATGGGCGACCGGATCGCGATCATGCGCGAGGGCGGCAAGGTCGCCCAGTACGCGACCCCGGCGGAGCTGCTGATGGCCCCCGCCGACGAGTTCGTCGAGGACTTCGTCGGCGCCGACCGGGCGCTGAAGCGGCTGGCGCTGATGCGGGTCTCCGACATCGACCTCTGGGAGGCGCCGCTCGCCCACGTCGGCCAGGCGACCGCCGAGGTGCGGGCGAAGCTGGCGAGGGCGGCCGAGGTCCCCTACCCGCTGCTGGTCGACAGCGAGCGCCGCCCGCTCGGCTGGCTCTCCGAGCGCGACCTCGCCGCCGAGACGGTCCCCGGCACAACCCGACTCGCCGCTCGGCCCGCTGCTCGACCTCGACGACGTGATGCGCGACGCGCTCGCCGACCTCCTCCAGGGCGAGGCCCAGTACGCGGCGGTCGCCGACGCGCGAGGGCCGGATCGCCGGCGTGCTCTCGGTCGAGATCATCTCCGAGTTCCTCGCCTCGCCGGCGGCGAAGGTCGAGGAGCACGGCGCCGCGGAGCGGCCACTGGCGTGAGCCCGAGTAGCTGGCCTGCCCTCGCCGCGGTCGGCGAAGTCGGCAAGGGCTTCTTCCAGGAACGGACTCCAGCGACACGCTCCCCTGCCAGGCGACCGAGCAAGCTCTTCTGCTTCGACTGGGCGAAGGAAAACATCGACCGCTACGGGACGCCGACCGTCCAGCACCTGAAGCTGGTCGCGCTCGCCGTGCTGTTCGGCTTCGCGATCGCCTTCACCCTCGCCCTGCTCGCCCATCGCCGACGCTGGCTGCAGATCGCCGCTGCTGGCGGCGACCGGCGTCCTCTACACGATCCCCAGCGTCGCCTTCTTCTTCCTGCTGCTGCCCTTCACCGGCCGCGGCGTCGACACGGCGGTGATCGCCCTCACCGCCTTCAACCTGCAGGTCATCTACCGCAACACGATCGTCGGCCTCTCCAACGTCCCGATGTCGGTCAAGGACGCCGCCCGGGGCATGGGCCAGACCGACCGCCAGGTCCTCTGGCGGGTCGAGGTGCCGCTGGCGACGCCGGAGATCATCGCCGGGCTGCGGATCGCGACGGTCAGCACGGTCGCGATCGCGACCCTCGCCGCGTTCGCCGGCGGCGGCGGCCTCGGGCGTGCCGATCTCGCAGGACGGGATCGACTTCAAGACCAACATCATCATCGCCGGCGGGATCGCGATCCTGATGGCGCTCGCCTTCGACGTGATCCTGCTCACGATCCAGCGCCTTGCCACTCCCTGGGAAAGGGTGGCCCGGGCGTGACCGCCTTCCTCCTCCCGCGGCTCCCGCTCGGCTCGATCCAGGGCGCGCTCGAATTCATCTTCGAGCCGCAGCCGTCCAACGTGACCGGCGGCAAGCTGGTCGGCGGCTTCGACCAGACCCTCGAACTGGCGCTGACGCAGCTCGAAGTGACCGTCTTCGCCCTGGCGCTCTCGATGGTCCTGGCGCTGCCGGCTCGGCCTCTACCTCGGCCACAAGGGGGTCGGCGAGCTGCTGGCGGTCGGCCTCGGCAACGCCGGGCGGGCGATCCCCGAGCTGGCCCTGATCGCCTTCATGGCGGCGGCGATCGGCGTCGGCACGCTCAACCTGACGATCGCGCTCGCCGTGCTCGGCATCCCGCCGATCCTCACCAACGCCTTCGTCGGCATCCGCCAGGTCGACCGCGCCCCGGTCGAGGCGGCCCGCGGGATCGGGATGACCGAGCGCGAGATCCTGCTTCAAGGTCGAGGTGCCGCTCGCGATCCCGACCCTGATGGCCGGCATCCGGCTGGCGACGATCGCGATCGTCGCCACGGCCACGATCGCGCCCCTGGCCGGCGTGCTGACCCTCGGCGACTACATCATCAACGAAAACGTCTACGGCGAGAACGGCGTCGTGGCCGGGGCGATCGTCGTCGCCGTGATGGCGCTGACGCTGGAGCTCCTGCTCGCCCTGCTGCAGCGCCGCCTGACTTCGAAGGGGCTGAAGCTGAGGCCCGCATGAGATGTCCAACCAACGAAGAGAGGATCACTCGATGAGGACCAAGACAACCCGGTTGAGCTGGCTAGCGGCCTGTATGGGGCTCGCGCTCGTCCTGAGCCTCGGCGTCGCCGCCTGCGGCAGCGGCGACGACGACACCAGTGGGGAATCGACGGCGGCCGAAAGCAGCGAAGAAGGCGGAGCGATCGTCTCCAATCCCGCCAACGGCAAGGTCACCCTGACGATCGGCTCGAAGAACTTCCCCGAATCGGAAATCACCGGCGAGATCTACGCCCAGGCCCTCGAAGCCGCCGGCTACAAGATCAAGACCGACCTCAGCCTCGGCTCGGAAACGATCGCCCTGAAAACGCTGAAGGCAGGGCAGATCTCCGGCTACCCCGAATACACCAGCACGGCGCTCGAGTCCCTCTTCGGCCTCGAACCCGAAGAAGTCCCGGCCGAAGCCCAGCCGGCCTACGAAAAGGCGAAGGCCGAACTCGAAAAGGACGGTCTGACGGCCTTCCCGCCGACGCCGTTCTCCAGCGCCAACGCGGTCGGAACGACGACGAAGATTCGCCGACGAAGAAGGCCTGAAGACGGTCTCCGACCTCGAAGGCAAGTCCGAAGAGCATGACCCTCTACGGCTCACCCGAGTGCCGCCAGCGGATCGACTGCCTGGCCGGGCTCGAAAAGTATCTACGGGCTCAAGTTCAAGTCGTTCCACCCGGTCGACATCGGCCTCCGCTACACGGTCCTCGAAAAGGGCCAGGCCGACCTCTCGATCCTCTTCACGACCGATCCGCAGCTGTCGGCGGAGAAGCGACAAGTTCGTGATCCTCGAAGACGACAAGGAAGTCTTCCCGGCCGGCAACGTCATCTTCGTGACCAAGGACTCGGTCGTCGAAGAAGCGGGCCCCGACTACGAAAAGACGATCGTCGCAGGTCGCAGAAGGGCTTGACACTCCCGGTCATGCAGGAGCTCAACGCCCGGGTCGAACTCGAAAAGCAGACGCCGAAGCAGGCGGCGGCTGCTTACCTCAAGTCGGCGGGGTACACCGGCTGAGGGTTAGGTGACGGGGGGAGGGGGTCGTCGGACAGAAGCGGGGAGTGTCCGCCGCACCCCCTCCCCCCGTCACTCCAACACGCAATAGCGGGCTCCCCGGCGAGGGTCACGCCGTCGCCGGTGCTCCTTGCGATTTAGCTGGCTTGCTCCGGGTGCGTATGCGGCCGAAGCAGATGTGGGCGGCCCAGGCGGCCGCGATGCCCGAGTGCCGCGGCTAGGAGGAGGGCGACGCGGGGGTCGTAGGTCTGGGAGAGCCAGCCGACCAGGGGGCCGCCGATCGGGGTCGAGCCGAGGAAGACGACCGAGTAGAGGGCCATCACCCGGCCGCGCATCTGGGGCTCGACGGCGAGCTGGAGGGATCGAGTTGATCGTCGCCGCGAAGGTGACCGCGGCGGCGCCGAGCAGGGTCAGCGCGGCCAGCTCGAGGGCCAGGGCGGGCATCGCCGCCGAGAGCAGGGCGAGCACGCCGAAGGCGAGGGCGCCGCCGGCGATCAGGCGCGGACCGGTGCGGCCGTGGGCGCCGTTGACGAGGGCGCCGCCGATCGAGCCGACCGCCATCGCCGAGACCATCGCCGCGTAGGTCGTCGCGTCGCCGTCGAAGCTGAACTTGGCCAGCAGCGGCAGGACCACCTGGAAGTTGAAGCCGAGCGTGCCGACCAGCGCCATCAGCGCCAGCGGCACGACCAGCTCAGGGGTGGCGCGCACGTAGCGCAGGCCGGCCCGGATCGCCCCCGGCTCACGCGGGACAGCGGGCTCGACGTGCAGGCCGCGTGGGTCCATCCCCCAGAGGGCGACGATCATCGCCACGAAGGTGAGCGCGTTGAGGGCGAAGCAGGGCACGACGCCGAAGCCGGCGATCAGCAGGCCGGCGAGCGCCGGGCCGACGATGCGCGCCATCTGCACGATGACGCTGTTGAGGCTGACCGCGTTGACGACCCGGTCGGGCCCGACCATCTCGAAGACGAAGCTCTGCCGGGCCGGGTTGTCGATCGCGTTGACGCTGCCCATCGCGAAGACGGCGAGGAAGACCATCCAGGGAGCGACGACCCCGGTCGCGGTCACGACGAAGAGGCCGACTGCCGGGATCGCCATCAGCGCCTGTGTAGTGATCAGCAGCCGGCGCCGCGGGATGCGGTCGGCGAGCAGCGCCGCCCCAGGCGCCGAGCAGCAGCATCGGCAGGAACTGCAGGGCCGTGGTCAGGCCGACGGCGACGCCGCTGCCGGTCAAGGTGAGGATCAGCCAGATCGCCGCCACCGTCTGCATCCAGGTGCCCGACAGGGAGATCAGCTGGCCGGCGAAGTAGCGCCGGTAGTTGGGGACGTCGAGGGAGTCGAAGCTGCGACGCAGGGCGGCACTCACCCGCGCTCATCCTCCAGCATCTGCTCGAGGATCTCGCGCGGCTCGCTCCAGCGTCTCGACGTCGGCCGCGGGCATGTCGCGCATGCGTCGGGCCAGGTAGGCGTTCTTGCGGCCGCGCAGGCGACGCAGCCGCTCGCGGCCGGCGGCGTTGACGCTGACCAGGGTGCTGCGGCCGTCGGCCGGGTCGGGGGTGCGCTCGATCAGCCCCTCCCGCTCCAGGCAGCCGAGGGTGCGGGTCGACGGTCGGCCGCTTGACCCGCTCGAGCTCGGCCAGCTCGCTCGGGAGTCAGCGGCCCGTGCCGCTCGATCGTCGCCAGCGCCGCCGTCGAGGTCGGCGTCAGGCCGGTCGCCTCGGCAGCCGCCTCCTGGCGCAGCCGGCGCGCCGTCCGCACGATCGCCATCCGCAACCGTGCGGCGGAGTCGGTGAGTGGAGTGTCGGTCGTCTTTGGAGTCATTGATTAGCCTTGATAATTAGTTTAGCAAACTATCTATCCATTAAGAAATCGACACATCACTGTGCCAATTAACCGACGCCAGACTGGAAGCGAGATTTCGGGTCTAGCATCGCCGGTAGGAGGGTGAAGGAGATGGGTATCTCCAAGCGATTGACACTCGCTCTGTCCGGTCAACCGCCGGATCCGGTTCGAGTCCGGCGCCCTCCGCAGATGAAATGAGTGGTCGAGTCTGGTGGTAGCCTTCGAGCGGCGAGTGTCAATCGCTTGGAGATACCAGCGGGGTGGTTCCCCGCTTCACCTGACTCGACCCGCTCCGGCGGGTCTTGTCGTTTCTGGAGCGCTAGGCCTTACGTCCAGAACCCGTCGATTTCCTTCAAGCGTCGCGGCTTGACGCCGACGGTCCCCCTGGGACCGGCAGCGGCCCATCGACGGCATGGCAATCCCCCAGGCGACAGCGAGCGCTTCGAGGCCTAAGAAGCGGCGACCGCCGCAGGCGCAAGCATGCTTGGAAGGACAAGCACTATCGCTGGGTCCCCGACGGCGAGTGTGGCTGGCGGGTGCAGGGCTATGTCGTCCACCACAAGCACAAGCCCAAGCGGGGCCACCGTCGCGGTCCCGGCCCCCGGCCGGCTGACCGCTGTGCGCCGGCGGCTGCGGTCGACCACGATCCGCGCCCGGCAGGCGCCTACCAGGGGCCCTTCGGGCCGGCGCAGGCAAAGCGGCTGCTCGAACGAGCCGGCTTCGGCGCGCTCCCGGGACAGGCCGAGCAGCTGGCCGGCCTCGGGCTGGTCGGCGCGGCCCAGTCGCTGACCCGACCCAGCGGCGCCGCGACCCTGCACGGCCCGGCGCCGGTCGACGACGACGACAACCCGATCGCCCCCGCCGATGCCTACGGCCACGACCACCTCTGGTTCCTCGACCGCATGGTGCGCAGCGACCAGCCGCTGGTCGAGCGCATGGCGCTCGTCTTCCACGACTGGTTCGCGACCTCCAACGCCAACGTCTCCCGCCAGCAGCAGCTGATCGACCAGTCGAACCTCTTCCGCTCGGCCTGCTTCGGCTCCTTCCTCGACCTCTTCAAGGCGGTCACCGTCGACCCGGCGATGCTGCAGTGGCTGAACGGCGCCGAAAACACCAAGCAGGCGCCAAACGAGAACTACGCCCGCGAGATGATGGAGCTCTTCTCGCTCGGCGCCGACCGCGGCGCCTACAGCGAGGACGACATCCGCGAACAGGCACGGGCGCTGACCGGCTGGCGCTACGACTGGTCGAACGAGCTCGGCGCCCACAATTTCCGTTTCGACGCCAAACGCCACGACACCGGCAACAAGACGGTCTTCGGCCGGACCGGCAACTGGGACTGGCAAGACGCCTGCTGGCTCTGCGTCGAGAACCCCCTCCACCCCTCTTTCTTCGTCGAGAAGCTGTGGAGCTACTTCCTCCCGCAACCGCCCTCCGCCGCCGTCAGGGACGGCCTGATCGGTATCTACCGCGACTCCGACTGGGCGATCCGGCCGGTGCTCGAGACGATCCTGATCAGCCCCGACTTCTACGAAGGCCAGCCGATGGTGAAGCCGCCGGTCGTGCAGCTCGCCAGCATGCTGCGCGCAACCGGCCGCTACATCGACACCTACGCCTGGACCTGGCTCTGCGACCAGGCCGGCCAGATGCTCTTCTGGCCGCCCAACGTCTCCGGCTGGGACGACACTCGCTGGCTCGACACCTCGCGGATGCGGGCCCGCTGGAACATCGTCGACTACGTGCTCAGCGAGATCTCGGTGAACGCCTGGAACGGCGAATACAGCGCCACCGAGAGCGCCGAGGAAGCGCTGGGCCGAGCGCTGGCCTCATGGGGCTCGCCGGCGCTGCGCGACGAGCACCGGGCCGAGCTGCTCGACTTCGCCCGGCGCAGCGAGAAACTCGCCACCGCCAAATGGGAGCAGGCCCCCTACCGGGCGATGCGCCAGAACGCGCTGCTGCAGCTGATCGGCGTCAGCCCGGACCTGATCCTGCAATGAGGGAGAGCTGAACATGTCCAATTGTTGCGACGACTACACGCGCTCCCAGCTGCTGCGCACCGCCGCCGCCGAAGCGGGCCGCGGGCTGCCGGCCATCGAGGTGGGCATGCCGGAGCCCGCCGGGACGGGGCTCTCGAGGCGCAGCTTCCTCTCCTGGAGCGCCGGCCTGGCGCTGGCCGTCTACGGCGCCTCGAAGATCCCGCTGGCCGCTTTCGAGGAGGGAATCGCCCAGGCCGCGGCGACCGACAAGATCCTCGTCTCGGTCTTCTTCGACGGCGGCATCGACGCACTCAGCGTCCTCGCCCCGACCGGCGACCCGCGCTACTCGCAGCTGCGCCCGAACCTGGCGCTCGCCCCCGACGCCGGCACGGAGTTCGCCGAGGACCCGACGCTGCGCTGGCACCCTTCCGCCACTGCCCTGGCGACCCTCCACGGAGAGGGCAAGGTCAGCGCCTTCCCGGCGATCGGCTACGACCACCCCGACCAGTCGCACTTCACCTCGCGCCACTACTACGAGATCGGCGAGCTCGACGTCGGCTTCCACACCGGCTGGCTGGGCCGCTACATCGACCAGGTCGGCGACGACGAGAACCCGCTGCAGGGGCTCTCGATGGACGGCTCGCTGTCGCCGATGATCGCCACCGCGAACCGCCCGGTGGCGGCGATCGACAGCGTCGACGGCTACGACCTCTGGTCGCACGTCAGCGAGCCGATCTCCGACGAGATGTACAAGAGCTTCGCCCGCTTCGGCTCGCTGCCCTCGGACTCCCCCGGCCTGGCGCAGGTGCGGCGCGCGACGGCCCAGACCGACAAGCTGCGCACCGACCTGGGCGGGATCGGCGACTTCACCAGCCTGGTCACCTATCCGCAGACGAACTTCTCCCACAAGCTCGCCGGACTCGCCGACTTCATCGCCACCGGCCTGCCGATGCGGGTGGTGACGATCCGTGCCTCTGGCGGCTACGACACCCACGCCGACGAGGCCGAAGACCTCTCGCGTGGGCTGAAAGAGACCTGCGAGGGGATCCTCGCCTTCCAGCGCGACCTCGAGAAACGGGGTCTTGCCGACCGGGTCCTGATCAAGCTGTGGAGCGAGTTCGGCCGCCGCCCGGAGGAGAACGCCTCGCTCGGCACCGACCATGGCGCCGCCGGCTGCGCCTTCGTGGTCGGCTCCAAAGCCAAGGGCGAGATGGTCGGCGAGTTCCCCGGCCTGGCCCAGCTCGACCAGAACGACAACGTCCGCGTGACCAGCGATTTCCGGGCGATGTACTGCTCTTTGCTCGAGCAATGGCTGGGACACGACGCGGCCTCGGTCATCCCGGGCGCCTCCTCTTTCCAGCGACCGGCCCTGGTCAAACCGTGAGCAGAGCCGCCGCGAGGTCGACCTGCCTGGGACTGGCCGGCATCGTGGCCGTGGCGATCGCAACCGTCTCGCTAGCGCCTGCGGTGCCAACCGCCTCGGCGGAAGGCTGCGTTTGGAAGCGGCACGCCAAGCCCGTCGTCAAGAAGGTGCGGCGGCACGGCCGCCTGCGCCGGGTCAAGCGGGTCAAGCACTGGTGGGCCTGCGAGGCTCGACCGGCCGCCTCGGCGCTCGCCGCCATCCCGTCGGCGCCGCCGCATCGCCCGCATGCGCGCCGCGCTCGAGATCGCCGCGACGGAGGACGTCGCCCTCGACCACGAGCCCGCCGCCTCCTGGGCACAGCGGATGCTGGCCGAGCCCGCCCGCGGCGAGGCCACGGTGATCTACCACTCGATCGTCAGCCAGTACCTCAGCGACGACGAACGGGCGGCACTCTTTGACGGCATCGCCGAGGCGGGCGCACGGGCGACGGCAGACGCGCCGCTGGCCTGGCTGCGGATGGAGCCGGCCGACGACCGCGCCAACCTCGACCTCACCGTCTGGCCGGGGGGCGAGGAGCGGCGACTGGCGCGCGTCGGCTACCACGGCACTCCGGTCGAGCTGCTCTGAACCCCTAGTAGCGGTAGTGATCCGGCTTGTAGGGGCCCTCGACCGGGATGCCCAGGTAGGCCGACTGATCGGCGCTGAGCTCGGTGAGGTCGACGCCGAGGGCGGCGAGGTGCAGGCGGGCGACCTTCTCGTCGAGGTGCTTGGGCAGCACGTAGACCTGCTTGGCCTCGTATTTCTCCGCCTTGCTGAAGAGCTCGATCTGGGCGATCACCTGGTTGGTGAAGGAGTTCGACATCACGAAGCTCGGGTGGCCGGTGGCGTTGCCGAGGTTGAGCAGGCGGCCCTCGGAGAGCAGCACGATCGAGTGGCCGTCGGCGAAGCGCCACTCGTCGACCTGCGGCTTGATGTTGATCCGCTCGACGTCGCCGCGACCTTCGAGGCCGGCGACGTCGATCTCGTTGTCGAAGTGGCCGATGTTGCCGACGATCGCGTTGTGCTTCATCCGCGCCATGTCCTCGGCGGTGATGATGTCCTTGTTGCCGGTGGCGGTGACGAAGATGTCGGCGGTCTCGACGACGTCGTCGAGCTTGCGCACCTCGTAGCCCTCCATCGCCGCCTGCAGGGCGCAGATCGGGTCGATCTCGGTGACGATCACGCGGGCGCCCTGGCCGCGCAGCGATGAGGCGCAGCCCTTGCCGACGTCGCCGTAGCCGCAGATCACCGCGACCTTGCCGCCGATCATCACGTCGGTGCCGCGGTTGATGCCGTCGACCAGCGAGTGGCGGCAGCCGTAGAGGTTGTCGAACTTCGACTTGGTGACCGAGTCGTTGACGTTGATCGCCGGGAAGAGCAGGTCGTCGGTCTCGGCCAGCTGGTAGAGCCGGTGGACGCCGGTCGTCGTCTCCTCGGTGACGCCCTGGATGCCCGCGGCGACCTGCGTCCAGCGCTGCGGGTCCTCGTCCAGCGAGCGCTGCAGGGTCTCGAGGATGATCTTGAACTCTCCCGACTCCGCGGTCGCCGGGTCGGGCACGGCGCCGGCCTTCTCGAACTCGACGCCCTTGTGGACGAGCAGCGTCGCGTCGCCGCCGTCGTCGAGGATCATGTTCGGGCCCTCGCCGCTCGGGCCAGAGCAGCGCCTGCTCGGTGCACCACCAGTACTCCTCGAGCGTCTCGCCCTTCCAGGCGTAGACGGGGATGCCGGCCGCGGCGATCGCGGCGGCGGCGTGGTCCTGGGTGGAGAAGATGTTGCAGCTCGCCCAGCGCACCTCGGCGCCGAGCGCGACCAGCGTCTCGATCAGCACCGCCGTCTGCACGGTCATGTGCAGCGAGCCGGTGATCCGGGCGCCCTTGAGCGGCTGCGAGGCGCCGAACTCCTCGCGCGTCTGCATCAGGCCCGGCATCTCGACCTCGGCCAGCGCGATCTCCTTGCGCCCGAACTCGGCGAGGTCCGATGTCGGCGACCTTGTAGTCCTGTGTGGCGGTGCTGGCGGTCATCGAGTCAGCGTCTCCTGATTGGTTGGTTGCCAGATCATGGTACGAAGCCACCGGGAAAAGCGCCGGGAGACCTCAGTTGCCCGCGACCGGCAGGGCGTACCCGGGGTACTCGGCGCCGCTCGCCAGCCGCGGATCTGGCACCGGCGCGCCCGCCACAAGCCGCAGACCCACCGTTCCCGCCCACACCGGCAGCTCGTAGTCGACCTCGTCGTCGATCGGCGGACCGGTTCTCACCTTCGCCGACGCCTCATCCAGCGAGAGGCGGATGACCGAGGTGCCGCGCAGCTCCCGCGCGTTCGGCCCGCGCACGTCGGGCCAGCGTCCCGGCACGAGCTTTTCGGTGAACGCCTCCAGCGCGCGGCGCTTGTCGTCTTCGCCCACGACCTGCTCGGCGCTGCCGAAGAGGACCGCCGAGCGGTAGTTGACCGAGTGGTGGAAAGCGGACCGGGCCAGCACCAGGCCGTCGAGCAGGGTCGTCGTCAGGCAAACCTCGGATCGCCCGGCCACCCCCATCGTGCGGCTCGCGGCCGAGCCGTGGACGTAGAGGAAGGCGCCGATCCGGGCGTGGAGGGTGGGGATCACGACCGGGAAGCCACCCTCGTCGATCACGCCGAGGTGAGAGACGATCGCCTCGTCGAGGATCGCCGCGATCGCCTCGCGCTCGTAGACCGCCCGCCGCGGGACCCTGCGCACCTTGTTTCTTTGTCTTGTCGTCATCTGTTACAGTACAAAATTCTTGACTGAGCTGACACAGTACCGGATTTCCGGACAGGGCACGGCAGAGATCGCCGCCAGCGTCGAACGGGGCATCGAAGAGGGCGCGCTCGCGCCGGGCGATCCCCTACCCCCCGTGCGCTCCCTGGCTGCGGCGCTGGGGGTCAGCCCGACCACGGTGGCCGCGGCACTTGCCGATCTGCGCTCACGGGGTCTCGTCGTGACGCGAGCGCGCAGCGGCGCTTTCGTCAGTTGGCGGCCGCCGATTGCGGGAGCGTGGTTCGGGCCCACCGTCCCACCCGGAGCGCGCGATCTGGCCAGCGGCAACCCCGACCCCGAGCTGCTTCCCGATCTAACGCCGTTCCTGCGGCGCCTCGAGCCTCCCCGCCAGCTCTACGGCGGCGAGCCCGTCCTCCCCGAGCTGCGCGAGCTTGCCACCGCCGAGCTCGCCGAGGCCGGGATCGCCGGCGAGGAGATCGCCGTTGTCAGCGGCGCCCTCGACGGAATCGAGCGGGCGCTTCAAGCCCAGCTGCGCGCCGGCGACGTCGTCGCCGTCGAGGACCCCGGCTACGCCGGCCTCTTCGACCTCCTGCGAGCGATGGGCCTGGCGCTGCGACCGGTTCCTGTCGATGCGAAGGGAATGGTCCCCGGTCAGCTTGCCGAGGCGCTCGGGGAGGGCGTCGCCGCGGTGATCGTCAACCCGCGTGGCCAAAACCCGACGGGAGCGTCGCTCGACGAGGCACGGGCGGACGAGCTGAGAGGGGTCCTCGAGCGCGCCCCAGGGGTGATGGTCCTCGAGGACGACCACCTCGGCCCGATCGCCGGCTCCCCGCGCCTGACCCTGACCGCTGGCCGCCGCCGCTGGGCCGCGGCGCGCTCGGTGGCCAAGTCGCTCGGCCCCGACATTCGCCTCGCAGTGCTGGCCGCAGACAGTCAGACGATCAGCCGCGTGCAGGGCAGGCAATCGGTCGGCCCACAGTGGGTGAGCCATCTCCTCCAGCGCCTGGTCGCGATGCTCTGGGCCGATCCGAAGGTGACCGCCGCCCTGCAGCAGGCGACCGAGGTCTACGGCGAGCGCCGCGAGCGCTTCGCTTCAGCCTTGGGCGAGCGGGGAATCGAGGTCCAGGCCCCAGCTGGCATCACGGTATGGATCCCCGTGCCCGAGGAGGCTCCAATCGTGCAGGCGCTACTCGCGCGAGGCTGGGCCGTCTCCCCCGGCTCCCCCTACCGCCTGCGCAGCGAGCGCGCCATCCGGGTCACGATCAGCACCTTGCAAGACGCCGAGGCCGACGAGCTCGCCGCGGCGGTCGAGGACGCGATGCGTCCAACTCGCCACACCCGCACGGCCTGAGACAAACCTGACAGCCCTTGGTAGGCACCAGGGCAGCTGCGTCGAATCAGACGCGGATGGCCTCTGAGGCGCAGGAGAAGCTCGTGCGTCTACCCACCGGGGATGGACGCCCGCAGCACGCGGGTCGCCGAACTCCTGAACACGCCGATGCTGATCGCGGCGGCGCTGACTCTGCCGATGGTGGCGATCACCGAGTCCCACCCGGGTGGCTGGCTGGAGGACGTCGCGCGCGTCCTCAACTGGATCACCTGGCTCGCCTTCGCTGGTCGAGCTGGTGGTGATGCTGGCCGTCGTGCCCAACCGCCGCGCCTGGCTGCGCCATCACCAGCTCAGACGTCGTCATCGTCTTCCTCACCCCGCCGGTCCTGCCGGCCGGCCTGCAGAGCCTGCGCGTCCTGCGCCTGCTGCGGCTCCTGCGTCTGCTGCGCCTGGCCCAGCTCTCGCGCGAGGTCTTCTCGCTGGAGGGCCTGCGCTACGCGATGCTGCTCGCGGTGCTGACCGTGATCGGCGGCGGCGCCCTCTTCGAGGCCTTCGAGCAGCAAGGCCCAGCACCTCGACACCTGGGACGGGATCTACTGGGCGGTGACGACGATGACCACGCTCGGCTCCGACATCTACCCGACGACGACCGGCGGCGAGATCGTCTCGGTCGTCGATCCTGATCATCGGCATCGGCTTCGTCGCCCTGCTCACCGGCGCCTTCGCGCAGCGCTTCCTCAGCCCCGAAATCGTCGAGATCGAGGAAGAGCTGGAGGCCGAGCAGGTCAGCGCCGAGGCGCTCGCCCTGCGCGAGCTGCGCGGCGTCCAGGAACAGCTGCAGGCGCTCGAGGTCGCCGTCCAGCGCATGGTCGACGAACGCGCCACCTAGGCGCGGTGCGGCTCCATGGGTGCATAAAGCGCACCGGAAGCGAGGGCGTCAGTCCTCGTCTTCGTAGGCGGCGATCTTCGCCTCGAGCTCTTCCATGACGCTGGGGTCGCGCAGCGTCGTCACGTCGCCGAGGGCGCGGCCTTCGGCGATGTCGCGCAGCAGCCGGCGCATGATCTTGCCGGAGCGGGTCTTCGGCAGTTCGTCGGCCCAGACGATCCGCTTCGGCCGCGCGAACTTGCCGATCCGCTCGGCGACGACGTCGCGGATCCCCTCGACCAGCTCGTCGCTGTGCTCGGTGTCGCCGCGCAGCGTCACGAAGGCGCAGATCGCCTGGCCGGTCTGCTCGTCGGACTGGCCGATCACCGCCGCCTCGGCGACCTTCTCGTGGGCGACGATCGCCGACTCGACCTCTGCCGTCGAGAGCCGGTGGCCGGAGACGTTGACGACGTCGTCGATGCGGCCGATCACCCAGAGGTAGCCGTCCTCGTCGCGTCGCGCCGCGTCGCCGACCAGGTAGGTCTCCTTGCCGAAGCGGGAGAAGTAGGTCTCGACGAAACGCTCTTCCTCCTTGTAGAGGGTGCGCAGCATCGATGGCCAGGGCTCGGTCAGGATCAGCAGCCCCTGGCCCTGCTCGACCGGCTCGCCGTCGCTCTCGCCGACCACCTCGGCCGCCACCCCCGGGAAGGGAGTCGTCGCCGAGCCGGGCTTGGTCGCCGTGATCCCCGGCAGCGGCGTGATCATGATCGCGCCGGTCTCGGTCTGCCACCAGGTGTCGACGATCGGGCACTTTTCCGCGCCGATCACCTTGTGGTACCAGAGCCAGGCCTTGGGGTTGATCGGCTCGCCGACCGAGCCGAGCAGGCGCAGCGAGGAGAGGTCGGACTTGGCCGGGATGTCCGCCCCCCACTTGATGAAGGTGCGGATCGCCGTCGGCGCCGTGTAGAGGATCGTCACCCCGTAGCGCTCGACCAGCTCCCACCAGATCCCCTGGCTCGGGTAGTCCGGCGCCCCCTCCCACATCACGCTGGTCGCGCCGTTGAGCAGCGGCCCGTAGACGATGTAGGAGTGGCCGGTGACCCAGCCGACGTCGGCGGCGCACCAGTAGACGTCGCTCTCCGGCTTGAGGTCGAAGACGTAGCGGTGGGTGGCGGCGACCCCGGTCAGGTAGCCGCCGGTGGTGTGCAGGATCCCCTTCGGCTTCGCGGTCGAGCCGGAGGTGTAGAGGATGAAGAGCGGATGCTCGGCGTCGAGCGGCTGCGGCGGGCACTCGGGGTCGGCGGCCTCGAGCAGCTCGTCGTAGAAGCGGTCGCGCCCCTCCTTCATCGGGCAATCGATGCCGGTGTGACGGACGACGACGATCGTCTCCAGCGTCGCCAGGTCCCCCAGGTGCTCGTCGACCTGCGGCTTGATCGGCGCCAGCTTGCCCTTGCGGCGGGCGCCGTCGACGGTGATCAGCGCCTTGGCCTCGGAGAACTCCATGCGCTCGCGCACCGCCTCGGCGGAGAAGCCGCCGAAGACGACGTTGTGCATGGCGCCGATCCGCGCGCAGGCCAGCATCGCGACGACGACCTCGGGGA
The DNA here is from genome assembly GCA_963718775.1 of uncultured Solirubrobacterales bacterium. GTDB lineage: Bacteria > Actinomycetota > Thermoleophilia > Solirubrobacterales > 70-9 > VRUE01. The sequence goes on from OY970377.1 coordinate 986,628, forward strand.
TCATCGGCAGGTAGATCCCGACCACGTCGCCCTTGCCGACGCCGAGGCCCTTGAGGGCGTTGGCGAAGCGCTGCGTGTCGGCGAGCAGCTCGGCGTAGGTGACGTCGCGCTCCTCGCCCTCCTCGCCGCGCCAGTGGTAGGCGACGCGATCGCCGATCCCGGCGGCGACGTGACGATCGAGGCAGTTGGCCGAGGCGTTGAGCTTGCCGTCGGCAAACCACTTGTAGAAGGGCGGGTTGGAGTCGTCGAGCCCCTCGCTCGGCGCCACGTCCCAGTCGAGCAGCTCGTTCGCCTGCCGCAGCCACCAGGCCTCCGGGTCGGCCGCCGCCTCCTCGTAGACGGCGGGATCGCTCCACAGCGCCCGCTCGCGGAACTCGGCCGGCGGCTCGAAACGCTCTTGCTCGAGCATCGCGCCCAACTCGCGCTCCAGGTCGGTGTTCGCCTCGCCTGCCATGCCGCTCCTTCCCTCGCCGCTACCCTGAATGCCGAACGGTACCCGTTCCGAATCGACCGCCTCCAATGCTCTTCCGCCAGATCATCCACGAGGACCTCGGCTGCGCCTCCTACCTGGTCGGCGACACCGCCTCGGGCGTCGCCGCCGTGGTCGACCCGCAGTGGGACATCGACCCCTACCTGCACCTCAGCCGCCTGCACGGGGTGCGGATCGAGCACGTGCTGGAGACCCACAACCACGCCGACCACGTCTCCGGCCACGGCCGGCTCGCCCGCGCCACCGGGGCGACGATCCACGTCCACGAGCTGGCCGAAGCCGAGTACCCGCACGAGCCCTTCGCCGACGGCTGGAAACTGGAGCTGGGCGAGGGCGCGACCATCGAGGCGATCCACACGCCCGGCCACCGCCCCGAGCACACCTCCTTCCTGCTCCGTGACGCGGCCCGCGGCGACGATCCCTGGGCGGTGCTGAGCGGCGACTGCCTCTTCGTCGGCGACGTCGCCCGTCCCGACCTGGCGGTCGAGCCGCGCGAGGGCGCCGCCGACATCTTCCGCTCCCTGCACGAGCGGCTGCTGGCGCTGCCAGAGGAGACCGAGGTCTGGCCGGGACACCTCGGCGGCTCGCTCTGCGGCAGCTCCGGGATCGACCTCAAGACCTCCTCGACGATCGGCTTCGAGCGGCGCCACAACCGCGCCCTGGAGTTCGATAGCGAGGCCGAGTTCGTCGAGGACGCGGTCGCCACGATCGGCAGCAAGCCGCCCAACGTCGAGCCACATCGTCGCGCTCAACCGCGGCCCGCTGGTCGAATCGATCGGCTCGCCGACGCAGCTCACCCCACACGGCTTCGAGGCGGCGATCGCCGCCGGCGCCCTGGCGATCGACTCGCGCACCAACGAGCAGTTCGACGAGGCCCACATCCCCGGCTCGATCAGCGCCTCGGGCTACGACACCGGCTTCGCCACCAAGGTGGCGGAGATGGTCCCGGTCGACGCCGAGCTGCTCGTCGTCGCCGCCTCCGACGGCAACGAGCTCGAGGCCGCCGAGCTGCTCGCCGCGGTCGGCCTGCAGGTGCGCGGCTTCCTCGGCGGCGGCATGACCGCCTGGCGGGCCGAGGACCGCCCGGTAGAGCGCATCGAGGCGATCGACCTGGCCGAGCTGGCGCGCCGCCTCGACGGATCCAGACGGCCCCCAGGTCCTCGACGTGCGCGGCGACGCCGAGTACGCGCAGGGACATGTCCCGGGCTCGATCCACATCCCCTTCGCAGAGCTCCGCGACCGGCTCGACGAGCTGCCGCGCGAGCAGCCGATCGCGACGATCTGCAAGGCCGGCAAGCGCAGCGGCCTGGCTGCCTCGATCCTGCAGCGCGAAGGCTTCGAGGGCGTGATCCACGTCAGTCGCGGTAATGCGGCGCTTTGGGATGGGGCCTATCCCGGCAGGGGTTCCGCTTAACTTTTTCGAGAGGCGGAATTTGCTGGCGCCCGGTCGAGCGCTCGCGAAAAAGTACAAGACGCTTCACCCCTACCGGGATAGGCCCCACTTGGGAGCGATACCTACCCCGGGCTGCCCTGGACGAGTTCGATGCTCAGTACCCGGGCGGGTGACGGGCGATGAAGCCTTCGGTGGAGCTCGACCGGGGCTTGGGTGCCAGCGGGGGCCGGGGCCGCCGACGGTGTCGAAGGCTAGGCCGGCGATGATCATCCAGGCGTGGCCGGCGTTGGCGTAGACGGTGATCCAGCGGCCGGGGCCGGGTTCTCCCCAGGTCTCCAGGCCGGTCGAGTCGAGCGGGCTGGAGAGGAAGCCGCCGCCGTTGAGGGCGAAGCTGACCGCGCCCGAGCAGTCGTAGCCGGAGGATTCGAAGGAGCCGTGGCCGCCGCCCCAGATGTAGGGGGTGGTGGCGATCGAGTTGGCCGCTTCGATCGCGGCCGCGATCGCGGCAGGAGCGGCACTGGGCACGCTGGCCTGGCTTTCGGAGATGTAGTTGGCGCTCTCGCCCGGAGTCAGCGGCGCCGGAGTGCCGGTTGGCGCCGGGGCGCCCGTCGCGGCGATCTGTTCAGAGATCGCGGCGAGGTTGTCGCTCAGCGCGGCTTCTCGCGACTGCAGCGAATCGAGTGCCGCCTGCCGCTCGGCCTTTGCCGACTTCAGTTCGGCGAAGCGCGACTCGGCCGCCTGGCGGGCTGAAGCGACTTCTCGCTCCTTGACGGCGATCGCGTCGCGCGCCGCCTTGATCTGCAAGCGAACGGCGGTCATCCGCTTCACCGCGGCGCGGGCTTCGTCGCGCAGCCCCTTGACGCGAGCGGCAACGGAGTCGTCGTAGTCCTGGATCTGGCTCAGGTAGTCGGCGCGCGTGCTGACTTCCGACCAGCTGGCCGAGTCGAGGACGACGTCGAGCATGTCCGGGCTGCCCGCCTCGTAGATCGCGACGAGGCGCTCGCGCAGCACCTCGAGCGCCCGCTGCAGACGCTCGCGAACTCGGGCCAGGTGACGCTTGTCGGCTTCCAGCTCGGCAGTCGCCTCGTCGAGCTCACCCTGCTTGGCGGCGAGCTCCGACTCGACCGCGGCCTGGCGCTGGCGCAGCGCCGAGACTTCGCCGATCATCGAGTCGATCGCCTGGTTCTGTTCGGCGATCGTCGCGGCGACGGCTTCCTGGCTGTCGCGCACGTCGCTGAGCTTGCCCTGCGTGTCGTTCAGCTTCTCTTCGAGCGTCTCGGCGGGCGCCGAGGCAACCGCGCAGAGGGCGACGAGGAGCAGCGCAGCGGGCAGCAGCAGCCGCCAAGAGTTACCGCGAAGAGGAACGCGCATCGGCGGCGCACGGTAGCGAAGTCGCCGCAGAATTGTTAGGAGTTGCTAATAACCTGCAAGATCTCGTGCAGATTTTCGCACTTTGCAGGAAAAATGACCGACGTCCCGACGCGCTGAGTTCGTGTTTCTTCGCGCTATACGCGACTAAACACGAACTCAGCCTTGGGTGGGCTAGGTGAGGAGTTTGGCCTTGGCCTTGTCGAACTCCTCGGCGGAGAGGGCGCCCTTTTCCTTCAGCTCGTTGAGCTTGTGCAGTTCGTCGGCGGGCGAGCCGGTGTGGGCCTGCTCGCGGACGTAGGAGTCGAAATGCTGTTTCGCCTCGGCCTGCGCCTTGATCGTGCGTTCACGCATGCCGTTGCCGCGCGCGATCAGGTAGATCAGCGCGGTGATGAAGGGGATGAAGACCAGGAAGAGCACCCAGGCTGCCTTCACCCAGCCCGAGGTCTCGTGGTCACGGAAGAGGTCGCTGAGGATGGTGATCAGGATCCAGATCCAGATCACGAAGAAGAAGACCTCGAAGGCGATGAGGAGGGCTTCTCCAAAGTCGATATCGGCAAACGGCACGGCGCGTCCTTTCGTTGACAATCTGACTGGCGGCCAAACGCCGCGCTTGCAGCAGCTTAGAGTTTTTGGGCAACTCTTTTAAAGGCGCTGCGCAAAGAGCACGGCGGAGACCGCGGTGGCGAGGTTGAGACTGGAGACGCCTTCGCGCATCGGGATCGCCAGACGAGCGTCGGCGCGCTCGAGCAGCTCGTCGCTGAGCCCGTAGCGCTCGGTGCCGAACGCGAGGATGGCGCGTGGCGAAAGAGCACGTGGATCGAGCTCCTCGCCCTCGGGATCGATCGCTACCAGGGGCCGGTCGCCGCCGGGCAGCCGGTCGACAGCCGCGACGGGCAGGGCGAAATGGAGACCGGCGGCGCCGCGCACCGCCTCGGGATGCCACGGGTCGTTGCTGCCGGTGGTGAGCACGGCGGCCGCGTCGGCGGCCGCCGCGACTCGTACGCAGGCGCCCATGTTGCCCATCGTGCGCGGGTCCTCGAGCAGGACGACGGGCGCCGGGCGCTCGTCGGCCAGAATCGCCCGCCACGTCGACCTGCGGTCGGCGGGCTATCGCCACCACGCCGGTACGCGGCGCGTGGGGAACCATCTGGGCGAGCACCTCGGCGTCGACCGGCGTGACCCGCTCGGCCAGCGAGCCGGCCAGGTCAGGGGCGAGCTCGGCGGCCAGCCGAGCGAGCTCCTCGGGCTCGCGAAGCAACCACCTCGACGACCTCGGCGCCGAAGCGCAGCGAGTGCTTGAGGGCATGAAAGCCCTCCAAGACGACCAGCTCACGATCGCGGCGGGCGGCCCGGTAACGCTGTACGAGGGGCTCGTTCACCGCCCCATCATGACCAGACTCAGCCGCTCCCAGTGACGCTCATACCCCTGTGTTTCTTGGCTTGCGGAGCGTCGCGACCACCTCCAGGTCGGAAACCTGGTCGAAGTCGCGGTACCACTGCCCCACGCCGCAGAGGTTGGGCGGCACGATCAGGCAGACGATCGCGTCGGTCTCCTCGCAGAGCCGCGCGGCCGAATCCGGCGCACAGACCGGCACCGCGAGGATCAGCCGTCTCGGCTTCTGGTGGCGGATCGCGCGCAGGGCGGCGGTGTCGGTGACTCCGGTCGCCACGCCGTCGTCGACGACGACCACGGTGCGGCCCTGCAGTCGCATCGGCGAGCGGTCGCGGCGGTAGGCAGCGACGCGGCGGCGCAGCTCCACGGTCTCCCGCGCGACGATCGATTCGAGCACTCCACCGTCGATCCCCAGTGTCGAAAGCGCCTCGGCGTCGAGAACGCGGGTACCGTCCTCGGCGATCGCGCCGATCCCGTACTCGGGATTGTGGGGGGCGCCGAGCTTGCGCACGGCAAGGATCTCCAGGGGAGCGCCGAGCGCCGAGGCGACCTCGTCGGCGACGGGCACACCGCCGCGCGGCAGGCCGACCACGATCGGATTCTCATCGCTCAGCGGCAGCAGCTGCTCGGCAAGCTGCCGCCCCGCGTCGCGGCGGTCGGCAAGGCGCGTATGAGGGGAATCCCCCTCCCCCAAGGACATCGTCAGGCCGATTCTCTAACCGGCCCGTCCGGAATTCATCGGGGTATTACCCGGTTCGTGTTCGGCTTTTCACCGATGCCCCTGCCGACTAGTCGCCGCCGTTTTCTTCGAGCAGGCTTGGTGCGAAGGACTTCGTCTTGTTCGTGGCGGCCAGGCCGAGTGGCTCGAGACCGAAGAGCTCCTCGTTCGAGCGCAGCAGCGAGTAGGGGCTGTAGGCCGCAGCATCGGTGGAGCCGGGGGCTGCGAAAGGCGAGAGCAGCAGCGCGCCCACCCGCAACGGGTCTCCGATCGGGGCCGCCTCCGGACTGGGCGGGTTAGCGCCAGCAAAGGTGACGACCAGCAGGCCGTCCTCCTTGTAGGCGGGCGAGGCGAGGATCCTCGGCGCCCACTCGGCCAGGAAGGCGTCGGCGCTCGCCGGCCCTTCCGCCGCCCCCGCCGGGCACTGGCCGGCCGTTCCTGCGCTGCACGGCATCGGCGCGATGAACGAGTAGTTGGGCGTCTTGGCGGCCTTGCCCAGGTCCGCCGTCAGGCGGTCGATCGGTTGGTCGTTGGTCGAGCAGTCGCCGAGGTCGACCAGCGAGTGGAAGTAGACGAAGGGGTTCTGCTGGGTCGCATAGCCCCGGGCACGGGCTCGTCGGCTTCCTCGGGGCCGGGAAAGACGCAGTTGTCGGGGCTGCCGGCATCGTCGACCATGCCCTCCACGTAGGCGTGCCAGCTGAAACGGGCGCTGCCCAGCTGATCGGCGAAGGTCAGCGTTTCGACTGGGTAGACACAGCCAGCGCCGCGGATCACCCCCTTAGCGTCTGCTTTTGTGCCGGCGGGGAACTCGGCGAAGGCCGGGCAGCCGGCGCCGGTCGACGGGTTGGGCGGCTGACCGCTGAGGGCGGCGATCTGATTGGCGAGGCCGGCGTCGTCGAGCAGCGTGTAGTTGCTGAGCAGCTGTCCCTGTGGGCGCAGGGTCGTCGACAGGTAGGGCATCTGCGATTGAGCGCCGAGCGACTGCTCGTAGCCGGGGCTGGTCAGCGAGATCACGAAGACGTGCTTGACCCGGCCCGCTTCGGGGGTCGGCGCCGACGGCGTGGGGGCGGGCTTCTTCGCCGCCGGTTCGCTCGCCGGGCCGCTCGCCACCGGCGACGCAAGCGGCGCCGGCGATGGGAGCGGCCCGCCGGCGGACGAGGCCGAGCCATCCTGGGACTGGGTAGACGATCCGGATCCGGAAGTGGACGGGCCCGGCGCCGGCACGGTTGCCGCCGGAGTGTTGCTGGAGGCGAGGCTGCGGCCGAGCAGCGCAGCCAGTGCGCCGCTGTCGCCGGTGCCGGTCAGAGCGCTGGCGACGATCGCCGCGGTGGCGACGACAGAGGAGGCGACGAGGAGACCGAAGCGCTTGCCGGTGAGGGTCGCGGCGGCGGCCTCGGCGCGGCGAAACGCCTTCACGATCGCCGCCTTCACGCTGCTGCTCCCGCTGGTGACAGCGAGTGTCCGCACTGGGGGCAGAAGCGCACCGCAGTGGCCGTAGGGAGAGTCGCAGCTCGGGCAGATTCCAGCCGCATCGGCGCGCTCCAGCTCGAGCATCCGCTCGACCGCCAAGCAGCTCGGCGTCGACCCGCTGCAGCTCGGCCGCCTTGCGGGTCAGCACGTCCATCCGCACGTGGTCGCGGATCGCCATCTCGTAGAAGGCGCCGCCGAGGTCGGCCTGCATGATCGTGAACTTCTCCAGCAGCCGGTCGCGCTGGGCGAGCAGGTCCGGGCTCTCCTCCTTCTTCGCCGCCGGTTTGGCCGGCCTGGGCTCGACTGCCTTGGCGGGCTTCACGGCACGCACCGGGCGGCGCAGGATGTCGGTGAGCGGCCTCATGGCTGCCCCGCTCCGCTCGGCGGCGCCGGCGCGGCGCCGGGATCGCCGCCGACCACGATCACGTCGGGCAGGTTCTGCTGGGCCTTGATGTAGTTCTTGCCCACCTGTTCGGGGTTCGCTTCGACCAGCGCCGTGTCTTCTTCCGTCTTCTGCTTGCTCGGCCTTGAAGCCGGCCACCTGGTGGACCGATCCGTTGCTGGTCTCGGCCACGACCTTGCCACCTCCTTTGCTGGATTTCCCGGCCGCTTTTGCTTTCTTGCCGCCACCCGCTGCGGCAGCCGCAGCGCCGCCGGCAGGGGCGCTGGCCACCGCCGCGGGCTGGTTGCGCAACGCCTCCAGCAGCGCCTCGTTCTCACCGCCATCGGAGCCGCTGCGGCCGACGACGACGCCGATCGCGACCGCGATCGGCAGCAGGGCGAAGAAGCCGACTGCCGCGGCTCGACTGCCCGAACCGCCCTTGGCCGGGGCGCGCAACGCGGGCCGCCGGGCACGCTGGCTCATCGCCGCGAAGTAGCGGGAGGCGGGGTTGGCGCCGTTGCCGCGCCGCGCCGCGCAGCTAACGCAATAGCGTTGCTGCGGGTCGAGCGGCGCCCCGCACTCCTCGCAGGGCTCGTACTGGCTCTTCTCAGCCGTCATTCTCTTGGCTCCTCGATCCGTCTGATTTGTTGTCGTGCTTTCGCCTCTGTTCACGCTTTTCAAGGAAGCGCTTCGATTCGGCCTGCTTGCGCGCCGCGGTTTCCTGCGTCGTCGCGCAGCCGCAGAACGCACCGACGAGGAGCAGGCCGCAGACGGCGAGCAGGCCGGCGCGGGACGTTTGTCGCCTAACCGAACGCACCGCTCACGTACTCCTTGGTGCGCTGCTCACGCGGCGAGTTGAAGAGCGAGGTCGCGCTGCTGTACTCGACCAGGTCCCCCAGGTACATGAAGGCGACGTGGTCGGCGATCCGGTAGGCCTGCTGCAGGTTGTGGGTGACGATGACGACGGCGACGTCGTCGCGCAGCTTCACGATCAGGTCCTCGATCACCTGGGTCGACTGCGGGTCGAGCGCCGAGCAGGGCTCGTCGAGCAGCAGCACCTCGGGCTCGGCCGCCAGCGCCCGGGCGATGCAGAGCCGCTGCTGCTGGCCGCCGGAGAGCTTCAGCGCCGGGTGGTCGAGGTTGTCCTTGACCTCCTCGAAGAGGCCGGCGCGGTCGAGGGCACTGTGCACCTTCGGCTCCAGCGCCTTCTTGCGCTGCCGGCGCGAGCCCTGCTCGCGCAGCACGTAGGCGATGTTGTCGAAGACGCTCATCGGGAACGGGTTGGGCTGCTGGAAGACCATCGTCACCCGGCGCCGCAGCGAGGTCGGCTCGATCAGGGTGATGTCGACGTCGTCGAGCAGGATGCGGCCGCTCAGCGTCGCCGTCCGGGTCAGCTCGGTGAGCCGGTTGAGCGAGCGCAGCAGCGTCGTCTTGCCGCAACCGGAGGGGCCGATCATCGCCAGCACCTCGCCCTGGCGAACCGGCAGCGAGACCGATTTGACCGCTTCGCGGTCGGCATAGGAGACCGAGACGTTGTCGATCTCCATGCGGCGAATCGAGAACTGCGGGGCGCTGATCGAGCGCCGCGCCGCGGTGAAGCCGCCGGACGCCGTGGCGCCGGCGCCGTTGGTCCCGGCGGCGGGCGGGCCCACCTGCGTCGCCGGCTCGGCATCCTCGAGCGGGAGCCGCCGAATCTGCGGCGGCCCAGCGGGGGTGTCTGAGCTAACCCCCCCTATTTGGCGGTCAAACTCAGACACGGGGGCTATGAACTCCACGTTCCTACCTTTCGGGCGCGGCGGTGGACGACGTCGACGGCGGCGTTGAGGGCCAGCACCATCAGCAGCAGGACGAAGGCCGCCGCGTAGGCCTTCTGGGGCTGGTTGAGGTTGCCGGTCGGGAGACGCCTCGTAGACGAAGTTGGTCAGCGTCGTGCCGGCGCCGCGCAGGTAGTTGAAGGGGAAGTCCCACCGACCGGGGCGAAGTTCTGGGTGGCGCCGAGCAGCACGACGATGATCGCCGTGTCGCCGATGATCCGGCCGAGGCCGAGCATCGCGCCGGTCGCGACCTGCGGCCGGCCGGCCGGCAGCAGGATCCGCCGCGTCGTCGCGATCTTCGTCTTGCCGACCGCGTAGGAGGCCTCGCGGACGTGCTGGGGAATCGCGCTGAGGCCCTCGCGGGTGCTGGCGACGACCAGCGGCAGGGCGACCAGCGAGAGCATCGCCGAGGCGGCGAAGAAGGAACGTCCGAAGACGACGCCTTCGGACGTGCGGCTGAGGAAGCCGAGCGCGGTGCTGGAGAAGATCACCGTGCCGAAGAGGGCGAGGACGATCGAGGGGATGCCGGCGATCGCCTCGATCGTCGACTCGGTGATCCGCGCCAGGGCCGTCGGCCTGCCGTACTCGACCAGCCAGACCGCGACGCCGACGCCAACCGGCAGGGCGATCGAGATGCCCATCACGGCGACGATCAGGGTGCCGATGAAGGCATCGGCGAAGCCGCCGCTTTCGCTCTGACTGAAACCGGCCGTGGCGGGCGTGACCAGCATCGAGGGCTTGAGGTAGGTGAGGCCCTGGATCATCAGGTAGACGACGATCGCCACCGCGATCGCGCAGAAGAGCAGGCCGAGCGCCCAGCAGATCGACCAGGCCGATGCGATCGGAGAGCTGCCAGGTGGCGCTGCCCTCGACCGCGTCCTTGCCGGGCTGCGGCGGGCGTGGGGCCGGCGGCCGGGCCGGCCGGCGGCGTTGCGACTGAGGACTCCACCAGGCAGTGGCCCCGTATTTGCGCATCGACCGCCTCGCCACCCAGCCGGCCAGCGAGAAGAACGCCGCCGAGAAGAGCAGCACCGCGGCGATCGCGAACAGCGTTGCGTTGGCCGGCGGCGCGCCAAGCGAGTCGATGTTCTTGACGATCGTCGGCGCCAGCGGCCGCGAGGGCTCGTAGATGAAGATCAGCCCGTCGGCCGGGTTGGGGGCGAAGGCGACCGAGCCGGAGACCATCGCCAGCATCACGGCCTCGCCGATCGCCCGCGCGGTGGCCAGCACCGTGCCGGCGACGATCGCCGGACGCGCCGTGCGCACGGCGATCTTCCAGGTCGTGCGCCAGCGGTTGACGCCCAGCGCCAGCGAGCCCTCCAGCCAGCCGGGACGAACCGAGCGCAGCCCGTCGGAGAAGATCGAGACCATCAGCGGCGCGATCATCAGGGTGAGGATCAGCACCGCCGCCAGCAGGCTGTAGCCGCTCAGCGAGATCACCCCGGCGACCGAGGCCTTCTGGGACTCGGTGACCAGGTGGTTGCCGATGAACGGGACCAGCACCAGCACGCCGAGCAGGCCGTAGATCACCGAGGGGACGCTGGCCAGGAAGCGGACCACCGGCTGCAGGACGTTGCGCATCCACTCCGGCGCGAACTCGACGATGAAGACGGAGACGAAGAGCGAGCAGAAGAGGGCGATCAGCACCGCCCCGCCGGTGATCAGGAGCGTGCTCCAGATCAGCTGCCAGGCGTGGAAGGTGTAGACGTAGTTCGGCGCCGCTGAGCCCGGAGAGGTAGATCTGGTTGAGCTGTTCTTCGACACTCCCACCCGGCCCGAACCAGGACAGCCCGTTGTGGGCGAAGGACGGCCAGGCACGCACGAAGACCGTGACGATCAGCGCCAGCAGCAACCCGACGACGGCACAGACCAGCGCGCCGAGCATCCGCTCGACGCGCTGGTCCGACCACTTCGGGCCGTACTCGGGGAGGTACTCCTCCTCCATCTACTTCTTCTTGGCCTTCTTGTTGAAGGCGGGGACGCCACCGGCCTTGGCGATCACTTCGCCGGCCACCGGGTCACGCCGCGCCCAGTCGATGAATTTCTGCAGCGCCGGCGAGCTCGTGCTGCCGTCTCCCGGCAAGACCAGGAAGAGGTAGCGCGAGAGCGGGTACTTGAGCGGCTCGACGCTGATCTTCGAGGGGGCGCAGGGGACGCCGTTGACCTTCAGAGCCTTCTGGCCCTTGCCCTGCCAGGCGAGCCCGTCGTAGCCGATCGCGTTCGGGTCCTGTTTGACCGCGTTGACGACGAGCCCGTCTGCCGTGAGCGCGTTGACGTTCGACGACGGCAGTTCGTTGTTGAGCACCGCCTGGAGGAAGAAGTTGTAGGTCCCTCCGTTGGTGTCGCGGCCGACCGGATCGATCGTCGTATCGAGGCCTGAGCCCGGCAGCTGGCTCCAGTTCGTCAGCAGCCCCCGATAGATGTCGTGGGTCTGCTGGATCGTGATGTTGCTGAGCTTGTTCTTCGGGTTGACGTCGATGCAGAGCCCGTCGAGGAACATCTTGATGTAGGTCGTGCCGGCGTCGCTGGGCAGCGGCGTGCGGGCCTGCCCGGCGAACTGGCTGGTGCCGTTCTGCACGTCCTTGACGCCGGCGTTCCCCCCGTTCGCCGTGTAGACGAAGTGGACCTTTTTGTTGACCGTCTTCGTGTAGGTGGCAAAGAGCGCCTGCAGCACGGGCTGCGCGGCGACCGAGCCCGACCCGATCAGGGTCACGGCGCCGGCAGAAGCCGGTACGGCAAGCGCCACCACGGCGACTGCCGATATGGCAAGGGACTTGATTCTCATCTCGATTTTGCTTCCTTTCCTGCCGGGTACAAGAGTTTCTTGATTGGCTAACTCGACATGACCCTAACAGCTTCTGTACTTTATTGACCTCTTTACTAAGAAAGGCCAACCCGGCGGCCCTTACCACGGAGGTTCAATTGCTCAGAAGAAGACTGTTCACGCCTCGCGCCGCTACCGCGGTCGCGCTGGCAGCCGTGCTTGCAGCGGCGATCGCGGTGACGCCGTCGTTCGCCGGGTCGTCGATCGGCGCGTCCTTCATCACGAAGAAAGCAGCCGGTCAGATCTACGTCACCAACAAGAAGGCGGCGACGCTCTACCTGAGGAAAAAAGCCGCCGACAACACGTTCGTGAAGAAAGCCGAGGCGCCACTGTCCGCCCAAGGCGGCGATCGCGGCAGGAACCGCGTCTTCGGGCCAAACGACGGCGACAACCGCCGGGTATCTCCCGACCGCCTACACCTCGTTCGGCATTCCTGGCACCGGCTCGGCGTGATCACCTTCTCGGGCATCGGCGACCTGCACCGCGGCGAAACCGACCGTCGAACTCGCCTGCCCGATCCAGATCGTGGTCGACGGCCAGTCGACCGGCAAAGTGAACTATCGCCCCGGCGACCGCGAGCTCGCCAACTCCCGCAGCGATCGTCGAGACGGTGACGCAGACAACGGTCCTCGCCGAAGGGCGGGCACACCGTCGCGATCCAGTACGCGGGCGCGAAAAACGTGGTCTTCACGCTGAAAAGCTGGAACCTGGCCGTCGCAGGCCTACCCGGAACGACCGGAACCCCTCCCCACCGAGGCAACCAAGTAGGAGCCCGGCATGACGAGACCCGACGGCGCCGGAAGCTCCGGCGCGGTCGGGTCTCGAGGCGGCCAGGGGAGGCCTTCAGTGCCCGCGCAGCTGGAACCGCCCGGGCCGGGGAAGCGGCTCGCCGAGAATCAGGCGGGCCCGGTAGTAGAGGGCTTCGAAGGCCTGCGTGTCCAGGTCGTCCACCCCGTGCTGCTCGCGGCCGGGCTGGGTCGCCGGTGCATCCGCCGGCCCCCCTCCAACGGGGTGCTGTCGGAGCACGCCGTTCAGCGCTGCCGCGCGAGAGCGAATCTCGTCTGCTCGGGTGCGTCGCTCATCGAGCTTGCTCCTTTCTTGGGTTTATTGACCATCTAAGTCAAGATTAGCAGGCGGTTGCCCAGTAGGCCGGTTTGGGTAGCTGATCCAAATGCCGCAGCTCGTCCTCGGCCCGCTGCTTCGCTACGTCTCGGAAACCGAGGCGACGATCTGGGTCGAGACCGACGAGCCCTGCGAGGTGGAGGTCCTCGGCCGCGCCGAGCCGACCTTCTCGGTCGCCAGCCACCACTACGCGCTGGTCCGCATCGAAGGGCTCGAGCCCGGCGGCTTCTACGAGTACGAGGTCGCCCTCGACGGCGAGCGCCGCTGGCCGATCGCCTGATCACGACCTGCCGCCCAGCGCGATCCGCACCCTGACGCCCGGCAAGCCGTTCGACATCTGCTTCGGCTCCTGTCGGGTGGCGGTCCCCCACGAGAAGCCATATACCGAGACCAAGGACCAGCACCCCGACGGCCGCGAGCTCGACGCCCTGCACGTGCTGGCCGCTCAGATGGCACGGGGGGAGCGCAGCGAGTGGCCGGAGCTGCTCTTCCTGCTCGGCGACCAGATCTACGTCGACGAGGGCTCGCCGCGGACCCGCGAGCGGATTCGCGCCCGCCGCGACGTCAGCGAGCCGCCGGGCGAAGAGGTGGTCGACTTCGAGGAGTACAGCTGGCTCTACGAAGAGAGCTGGAGCGACCCGATGATCCGCTGGCTCTTCTCGACCGTCTCCACCTCGATGGCCTGGGACGACCACGACATGAGCGACGACTGGAACATCTCGCGCTCCTGGCACGAGGAGATGGAAGCGCAAGCCGTGGTGGCACGAGCGCGCCGTCGACGGCATCGTCAGCTACTGGATCTACCAGCACCTCGGCAACCTCTCGCCGCGCGAGCTCGACGACAGCGACGTCTACTCGCGAGGTGCGGGGAAATCCAGACGCCACGGGCGTGCTGCGCGAGTGGGCCGAGGAGATCGAATCCACGGCGGCGGGAACGCGGTGGAGCTTCTGTCGCGACCTCGACGGGACGCGGGCGCTGTTCATCGACTCCCGCGCCGCCCGCGTCCTCACCGGGGAGAGGCGCTCGATGTTCGACGAGCGGACCTGGGAGTGGGTCGTCGACCACGTCAGCGGCGACTTCGACCACCTGCTCATCGCCACCACGGTCCCCTACCTCCTCTCCCCCGGCTTCCACAACCTCGAGGCCTGGAACGAGCGCCTCTGCGACGGCGCCTGGGGCCATCCGGTCGCGCGCGCCAGCGAGCGCCTGCGCCGCGCCGTCGACTTCGACCACTGGGCAGCCTTCCAGTTCTCCTTCCAGAAGCTGCGCGAGTTGCTCGAAGAAGTCGGCGCCGGCAGGCGCGGCAAGGCGCCAGCCTCGATCGTGATCCTCTCCGGCGACGTCCACCACGCCTACCTCTGCGACGTCGCCTTCCGACCCGACGCCGCGATGCAGAGCGCCGTCTACCAGGCGGTCTGCTCGCCCTACCGCAATCCTCTAGAGGCGCGTGAGCGGAGGGTTGTCGGCGCCGGTTTCTCCTCCACCTTCGCGAAGCTCACCGGCGGGCTCGCTCGCCTTTCGGGCGCGCCCGACCCCGGCATCCGCTGGCGCCTACTCGAGGGACCGTACTTCGACAACCAGGTCGGAACGCTGCGCCTCGATGGCCGCAGCGCGACCGCGCGACTCGACAAGACTGTCGCCGGCGAGGAGGATGACGAGCAGGCGCTCGAGAAGACGTTCGAGCGCCGTCTGACCTGAAAAGCAGCGAGAGGGGCGGGGCGCCACCCGGCAAAGCGCACCCCGCCCTCTCGCCTCTTCAGGCGGCTGCAGATACCTCTGCGTCGTCGTCGCCTTCGGGGTCGCGGGGAGTCGAGGCCCCACCACCTTCGGGCGGCGGGACATCACCGCTGAAGCTCTTGGTCTGCCCCGGCCGCAGGTAGACGATCTGGCCCTCGCGCAGCTCCAGCTTCTGGAGCTCGGCGCGGGTCAGCTGGGCCCAGACCTCGGTGCCGTCGCCGAGCACGAACTCGACCCGGATCTCGAAGCCGAGGGCGACGATGCGCTGCACCATCGCCTCCTCGGCGCCGTCGTCGCGGTCGAGCGAGACGGTCATGTCGTGCGGCCGCACGAAGTGCTCACCGAGCCGGTTGACCTCGCCGACGAAGCTCATCACGAACTCGTTGGCGGGGTGTTCGTAGAGGTCATCGGCGCTGCCCGACTGCTCCACCCTGCCTTCGTTCATCACTACCAGCTGGCCGGCAACGTCCATCGCCTCCTCCTGGTCGTGGGTGACGAAGATCGTCGTCACGTGCATCTCGTCGTGGAGGTTGCGCAGCCAGACGCGCAGGTCCTTGCGCACCTTGGCGTCGAGCGCCCCGAAGGGCTCGTCGAGCAGCAGCACCTGCGGCTCGACCGCCAGCGCCCGGGCCAGGGCCATGCGCTGGCGCTGGCCGCCGGAGAGCTGCGACGGGTAGCGGTCGGCGAGCCCGTCGAGCTGCACCAGCTGCAGCAGCTCGTGGACGCGGGCGGAGATCTTCGCCTTGTCCCACTTGCGGATCTTCAGCCCGAAGCCGACGTTCTCGAAGACCGTCATGTGCTTGAAGGCGGCGTAGTGCTGGAAGACGAAGCCGACTTCGCGCTTCTGGGTGGGCTTCTTGGAGACGTCCTCGTCGTCGATCACGACGCGGCCGCCGTCGAGCGTCTCCAGCCCAGCGATCGCCCGCAGCAGCGTCGACTTGCCGCTGCCGCTGGGGCCCAGCAGAGCTGTCAGCGAGCCATTCGGGACCTCTATCGATACGTCGTTGAGGGCCTGAAAGTCACCGAAGCGCTTACTAGCTCCCTCGACTGTGATTCCCATCAGGCGTCCTCCTTTCTCTTTAGGACGTTCATTGCGAGCAGGGTCGTGAGCGCGAGCAGCGCCAAGAGGATCGAGGCGCCGTAGGCTCCGGGCAGGTTGAAGTTGTCGAACTGCTTCTCGACGAAGAGAGGCAGGGTCTGGGTCTGACCCGAGATCGAGCCGGAGACGATCGTCACCGCGCCGAACTCACCGAGCACCCGCGCAGTGGTCAGTACGACGCCGTAGGCGACACCCCAGCGAATCGCCGGCAGGGTGACGCGCCAGAAGGTCTGCCAGGCGTTGGCGCCCAGGGTCGAGGCGGCCTGCTCCTGCTCGGTGCCGATCTCCTGCAGCACCGGCACGGTCTCCCGCACGACGAAGGGCAGCGAGACGAAGATGCTCGCCAAGACCATCCCAGGCACCGAGAAGAGGATCTTGATTCCGGCTTCGGCCAGCACCGGGCCGAACCAGCCGTCGGTGCCGTAGAGCAGGAAGAGGGAAAGGCCGATCACGATCGGGGAGATCGCGAAAGGCAGGTTGATGATCGCGTCGATCACCGCGTTGCCCTTCCTCTTGTGCCGAACCAGCAAGAGGGCGCAGCCAACGCCAAATACGGTGTTGAGCGGCACCGAGATCGCAACCATGATCAGCGTCAGCTTCAGGGCGTGCAGGCCGTCGGGCGAGGTGATCGCATCGATCGGCGCCGCCAGCCCGTCTTCGAAGGCCTTGAAGAAGATCATCACCAGGGGCGCGAGCAGGAGAAGGGCCAGGTAGCCGAGCCCCAGCGTGCGCAGACCCCAGCGGCTTCCTCGAGATCTACCGGCTCCCATCGTCATCTCCCTCCGCGGTGAAGTCCTCGCCGCTGATCGGCATCACGGTCAGACCACCGGCAGTGCTGCGTTCGTGCCGGCTGCCCCAGCGCTGGATCAGCGAGACGGCGGCGAGCAGCAACAGCGAAGCGACAAGGAGCACGACGGAGACCGCCGCCGCGCCGACTTCGTTACCCGACTCGATCTGCTGGCGGATGAAGACCGAGGAGACCTGGGTGTCGGGCAAGCCACCGGCGAAGATCAGCACTGAGCCGAACTCGCCCAGGGCGCGGGCGAAGGCGAGCGCGACGCCAGCCGCCAGACCAGGAAGAAGGTTGGGGAAGATGATGCGGCGAAAGACAGTGAAGCCGCTTGCGCCCAGCGATGCAGCCGCCTCCTCCATCTCGCGGTCCATCTCGATCAGCAGCGGCTGCACGGCGCGGACGACGAAGGGCAGGGTGACGAAGAGCAGGGCGACGACGACGGCGGTCCTGGTGAAGGCGATGTCGATGCCGAACGGGCTGTCGCTGCCGTAGAGCGCCAGCAGGGTGAGGCTGGCGACGATCGTCGGCAGGGCGAAGGGAAGGTCGATCACCGCATTGACAGCGGCCTTGCCGGGGAAGTTGTCGCGAACGAGGATCCAGGCGATGATCGTGCCGAAGATCGCGTTGATCACGACCACGATCAGCGAGGCGATCACGGTCAGTTTCAGCGAGGCGATCGCCAACGGCGAGGTGACCTGGTCCCAGAAGGTGCTCAGTCCGCCTTCGAAGGCCTGGGCGGTCAGCGCCGCCAGCGGCAGGAGGACGATCAGGCTCAGATAGAGCACGACCGTCCCGCGGCCGAGGCCGGCGCCGACCCCGGGCAGGCGGAGGCCCGCCCGGGGTGCTGCAGATGCTGATGCTGCGCTTGCCGGGTGCGCTGACATCAGCCTGAGGTGGAGACCCCGAGTTCGGTCTCGATCTTGGCGACCGAGCCCGTTTCGTCATCGAAGAAGTCATCGTTGACTTTGCTCCAGCCGCCGAACTGGCTGATCTTGAAGAGTTCCTTCGGGGTCGGGAACTGCTTCTCGTCGACCAGTTTCGGGTTGACCGGGCGGTAGCCGTTTTCGGCCCAGATTTCCTGGCCTTCGTCAGACCAGATGAAGTCGAGGAAATCCTGCGCGGCGGGCTCCGGAGCGTCTTTGGTTACCGCGATCGGGGTTTCGATCAGGATCGTCGAGGGCGGCACGACGTATTCGAGGTCTTCGCCCTCTTCTTCGGCCTTGATCGCCTCGTTCTCGTAGCCGAGCAGGACGTCGCCCTCACCCTGGGTGAAGGCCGCCAGCGCATCGCGGGCGCTGCCCGGCTGTGCCACCGTCTTTTCGAGCAGCGTCTTGACGCCGGCGAGAGCCTCGTCAGGGGACTTGCCCTCGTTGATCAGGGTGCCGTAGACGGCCATGATGTTCCAGCGCGCCGCGCCGGAGCTGAACGGGTTCGGAGTGACCACGTCGACGTCCTTGCTGAGCACGTCGTCGAGGGTCTGGATTCCCTCCGGGTTGCCCTTGCGGACGCTGATCACGACGACCGAGTCCTGGGCGATGCCGCCGTAGGGCTGTTTGTCCCAGTCCGCGGCGACGAGCCCGCCTTCTTCGACCAGCCGTTCCATGTCGCCGGCCTGGGCGAAGTGGACGACCGAGGCGGGCTGACCCGCCACGACCGCGCGGCTCTGGTCGCCGGAGGCGCCGAAGGAGTTGCTGAAGCTGACGCCGCTGCCCGCGGAGGTCTTCTCGAAGGCCGGCTCCAGGTCTTCCTGGTAGACGGCTTCGGGGGTGGAGTAGCCGACCACGTCGAGCTTGCCGCCCGAAGATGAGCCGGAGGCCGAGCTGTCGTCGCTGCTTCCACAACCTGCCACGACGATCGCCATCGCAAGCGCAAACAGTGCGGCCAGAAGGCCGACGTTGACGCTGCGCCGCCGGGTTACCTTGCGAGCGTTCCGCATAGAAAGGAATCCTCTCTTTGTTGACTGATTTAGTTTTTTGACTGACTTAGTTCTAAAGAAGGCCAGCAAGGTAGCACAATGTCGATCCATAAAGTCAGAAAGACCCTAAATCCCCATCCGAATTCGCTGACTTCGCCTTTATCGGCGCATAGGGCCCCATAAAGGCGAAGTCAGCGAGCGGTTCGTGGGCGGGGGCGAGTCAGGCACAGCGGCGGATGCCGCCGCTCGGGGCGGAAGGCCAGCGGGTCTCCCCAGATGTCGGCACGGCGATGGGTGATGCTGTGCATCACGGTGCCGGATCGACGAGAGCCGCGGGTCGAGCAGCCGCGTCGTACAGCCCATCGCTACGGGGCAACGACGCGCCGATCGTCGGGCCCCGGCCGCAGGATCAGCACCTCGGCCGGAGCCTTCTCCAGCAGCCAGACGAGGTCGTCGCCGGAGAAGCCGGCGCCGGCCTCGGCGGTCGCCGGGCACGACGACGCGGTCGAAGCTCTCGCGGTCGAGCAGCCGCTCCAGGGCGTGGCGGTAGGAGCGGCCGCGCTCGATCCGCGAGTCGACCGGCACTCCCTGTCCGGCGGCGCGCTGCTCGATCGCCTCCAGCATCGGCATCGCCTTCGCCGCCTCGGCCGGGATCGCGCAGTCGAGCGGCAGCCGCTTCGAGCACAGTCGCCAGGTAGGCGGGCATCAGGGTCGCGTCCTCGGCCCGCGCGAGGCGCAGCGCCGCATCGACCGCCCGGCGGGAGATCGCGGTGCCGGTGAAGGGCAGGAGGATCTGGTGGACGGCCTCCGGCCGCTCGGAGCGACGGCCGCCCCAGCGCGAGCGGGCGATCAGGTAGCCGCCGAGCCAGGCCCGAGGATCAGCGCGACGCCGATCAGGACGCGCTCGACGCTCACTCCGCTCCTCCTTGGAGCCGCGGTGGGCGACGATCCGCACGTCGACGCCCGGCGGCGTCGCCGCCATCAGGCGCTGCGGCAGCGGCTCGCGCAGCCGGGCCAGGCCGCGACGGGGCTCCGACTCGCCGACCATGATGTAGGTGGAGCCGCGCTCGCGGACGACCTCGGCGGCGCCCTCCACGAGGTCGTCGCTCTCCTCGATCAGGAAGTTGGCGCCGAGCACCGAGGCGAGGTGGCGCAGCGCCGTCACCTGCCGCTCGACCTCGCCCTCGATCGGCTGGTTCGGGAGGCTTCACCCAGAGCAGGTCGAGGTCGGTGCCGAGCCGCTGCGCCGAGCGCCAGGCGCGGCGCACCAGGCGCTGCGAGGAGGGCTGCGGGCGGACCAGCGCCAGCAGCCGCTCGCCGACCGCCTTCGGCGCCTCGGCGGCGACCCGCTCCTCGCGGGTGCCGAGCGGCTCCTCGACCACGAGCCGCTTCGCCTCGACCTCCTGGGCGACCTGGCGCAGCGCCACCTCGCGCAGCGCCAGCAGGTTCTCGACGGTGAAGAAGTTGTTCAGCGCCGCCTCGATCGTTCTCGCCGGGGTAGACCTTGCCGGCCCGCAGGCGGGCGATCAGCGCCTCGGGAGTGAGGTCGATCAGGACCACCTCGTCGGCCTCGCCCAGCACCGCGTCGGGGATCGTCTCCCGCACCCGCGTCCCGGTCAGCTCGGCGACCTGGTCGTTGAGCGACTCCAGGTGCTGGACGTTGACGGTCGAGAAGACGTCGATCCCGGCGGCGAGCACGTCGCGCACGTCTTCGTAGCGCTTCTCGTGCTCGACGCCGGGCGCGTTGGTGTGGGCCAGCTCGTCGATCAGCGCCAGCTCGGGCGCGCGGGCCAGCAGCGCCGGCAGGTCCATCTCCTCGAGGTCGGTGTCGCGGTAGGTGACGCGGCGCCGCGGAACCGTCTCCAGGCCCTCGGCCAGGGCCGAGGTCTCCGGCCGCTTGTGGGGCTCCATGTAGCCGATCGCCACGTCGCGCCCGGCCTCCTGCTCGGCATGTCCCTCCTGCAGCATCCGGTAGGTCTTGCCGACCCCGGCCGCCATGCCGATGAAGACCTTGAGGTGTCCTCGTCCTCCGGTGCTCACCGCCCCATCCTCCTCCGCCGTCTGCGCGGCGGGCAAGGCTCAGGCCCCGAGGACGTTGTGGATCACGAGGTCGATCAGCCTTGATCCCGACGAAGGGGACGATCAGGCCGCCGAGGCCGTAGATCAGCATGTTGCGGCGCAGCAGCGCCGTGGCGCCGATCGGCCGGTAGCGGACGCCGCGCAGGGCGAGCGGCACCAGCAGCGGGATGATCAGGGCGTTGAAGACGATCGCCGAGAGGATCGCCGAGAGCGGCGTGCCCAGCGACATGATGTTGAGGTCGTCGAGCGGCCCCCGTTCGCCGGGATTGGCGGCGTAGGTGAAGGCGAAGATCGCCGGCAGGATCGCGAAGTACTTGGCGACGTCGTTGGCGATCGAGAAGGTGGTCAGGGCGCCGCGGGTGATCAGCAGCTGCTTGCCGATCTCCACGATCTCGATCAGCTTCGTCGGATTGGAGTCGAGGTCGACCATGTTGCCGGCCTCGCGCGCCGCCTGGGTGCCGGTGTTCATCGCCACCCCGACGTCGGACTGAGCCAGCGCCGGAGCGTCGTTGGTGCCGTCGCCGGCCATCGCCACCATCCGGCCTTCGGCCTGGTGGCTGCGGATCAGCTCCAGCTTCTGCTCGGGCGTCGCTTCCGGCAGGAAGTCGTCGACCCCCGACTCCTCGGCGATCTTCGCCGCGGTCAGCTTGTTGTCGCCGGTGACCATCACCGTGCTGATCCCCATCCGCCGCAGCTCGTCGAAGCGGGCGCTGCATCCCCTCCTTGACGATGTCCTTCAGGTAGACGACGCCGAGCACGTGGTTGTCGCGGCAGACCGCCAGCGGGGTGCCGCCCTCGCGGCCGATCAGGTCGAGCTGCTCCTGCAGCTCGGCGGGAGGCCGGCCGCCCTGCTCTTCGACGAAGGCGATGATCGCGTCGCCGGCGCCCTTGCGGTACTGGTTGCCGTTGACGTCGACGCCGCTCATCCGGGTTTCGGCCGAGAAGGGGACGAAGTGCGCCTCGTGGGCCTGGAGCTCGCGCTCGCGGATCCCGTACTCCTTGGCGAGGACGACGATCGAGCGGCCCTCGGGCGTCTCGTCGGCCAGCGAGGAGAGCTGCGCCGCTTCGGCCAGCTCTTTCTCCTCGATCCCCGGCATCGGGATGAACTGCGTCGCCTCGCGGTTGCCGAGCGTGATCGTGCCGGTCTTGTCGAGCAGCAGCACGTCGACGTCGCCGCAGGCCTCGACCGAGCGCCCGGAGAGGGCGAGGACGTTGTGGCGGACGAGGCGGTCCATGCCGGCGATCCCGATCGCCGAGAGCAGGGCGCCGATCGTGGTCGGGATCAGCGCCACCAGCAGCGCGATCAGGGTGACGACCGAGGCGTCGGTGCCGGAGAACTCGGCGAAGGGGCGCAGCGCGACGACGACGGCGAGGAAGACCAGGGTGAGACCGGCGAGCAGGATGTTGAGGGCGATCTCGTTCGGCGTCTTGCGCCGCTCGGCGCCCTCGACCAGGGCGATCATCTTGTCGAGGAAGCTCTGGCCCGGCTCCTGGGTGATCTCGACGACGATGCGGTCGGAGAGGACGCGGGTGCCGCCGGTGACGGCGCTGCGGTCGCCGCCGGACTCGCGCACCACCGGCGCCGACTCGCCGGTGATCGCCGACTCGTCGACCGAGGCGATGCCCTCGATCACGGTGCCGTCGCCGGGGATCGCCTCCCCCGCCTCGACCACGACCACGTCGCCGCGGCGCAGCTCCGAGGCCGGCTTCTCGCCGCCGTCGCGCAGGCGGGCGACGGTCTCGGTGCGCATCGAGCGCAGCGCGTCGGCCTGGGCCTTGCCGCGACCCTCGGCCAGCGCCTCGGCGAAGTTGGCGAAGACGACGGTGAGCCAGAGCCAGACGCCGATCGAGAAGGCGAACCAGGCCGGCTCGTCGCCGCCGCCCAAGCGGAGGCCCGCCGAAGACCTGGATCAGCCAGCCGACCGGTGGTGATGACGGCGCCGATCTCGACCACGAACATCACCGGGTTGCGGAACTGGTGGCGGGGGTCGAGCTTGATCAGCGAGTCGATCACCGCCCGCAGCATGATCGCGCGGTCGAACAGCGAGCGAGGGCGGTTGCGGAGGGTCTCGTCGGTCATCGGGGCGCTTCCTTGTCGAGGGAGAGGTTGAGCTGGAGCACGTTGACGCCGGGCTCGCCGAAGAGGCCGAGGAAGCGACCGTCGGTGTGCTCGTCGATCAGCTCGAGCACCCGGTCGAGCGGCAGGTCGCGAACCGCCGCCACCCGGTGCGCCTGGATGCGGGCGTTGGCCTCGGAGATGTGGGGATCGACCCCGGAGGCCGAGGTGGTGACCGCGTCGACGGGCACGTCGGCGGCGGTGAGGCCGGGGTCGTAGCGCCGCTCGCGAGCCAGGTAGGCCTTCAGTTCTTCTGCGAAGAATTCGGAGAGTTCCTTGTTGTTCGGGCCGAGGTTGTTGAAGTAGGTGACGTCGGCGCTGTAGCCGGTGACCGAGGGGCGGCCCTGGAAGTAGCGCGGCTCGCCCCGGAAGTCCTGGCCGATCAGCTTCGAGCCGACGACCTTGCCGTCGACCTCGATCTTGCTGCCGTTGGAGGCATTCGGGAACAGCACCTGGGAGACGCCGGTGGTGAGGAGCGGATAGGCGAGCCCGAGCAGCAGCGTGAGGAAGACGATCGCGATCGTCGCGGTGATCAGGTCTTTTCGCAGGTTGTTCATCTCAGAAGAGCTGGTCGGTCAGTCCCTGCACGACGGGCCGAGCAGGAAGGCGGGGAAGAAGGTGAGGGCGGCGACGATCACGACGACGCCGATCAGCAGGACGACGAAGGTGGGTGAGTCGGCGCGGAAGGTGCCGGCGCCGGCCGGCGCGACCTTCTTGCCGGCCAGCGAGCCGGCCACCGCGAGCGCCGCGATCATCGGCAGGAAGCGGGAGAACAGCATCACCAGGCCGCCGAGCAGGTTGGCGAAGTCATAGCGCGTAGGCGCCGACGTTGCCGGGCGCGTTGGGCTGGATGAAGCCGGTGTAGCCGGCGAAGGCGGAGCCGTTGTTGTTCGCCTGCGACATGTAGGCGTAGAGCGACTCCGAGAAGCCCTGCGGGCCGGGGTTGTAGATCGACATGCGTGCCGTCTGGGCTTGCCATCGCCCAGGCGGTCGCGAACAGAACCAGCAGCGGCGTCACCAGAACGCCGACGAGGACCAGCTTCACCTCCCGCGACTCGATCTTCTTGCCGAGGAACTCCGGCGTGCGGCCGACCATCAGGCCGGCGATGAAGACGGTCAGCAGGACGAAGAGCAGCATGTAGTAGAGGCCCGAGCCGACGCCGCCGAAGATCACCTCGCCGGTGCCGAGGTTGGCGAGCGGCACGAGGCCGCCGATCCCGGTCAGCGAGTCGAAGGCGCCGTTGACAGCGCCGCAGGAGGTGACCGTGGTGACCGCCGTCCACAGCGAGGTCTCGGAGATGCCGAAGCGCTGCTCCTTGCCCTCCATGTTGCCGCCGGTGGAGCCGTCGAAGGCGTGGGTCGCGACGCCGGCGTGATGCTGGGCCGGACTGCCGTGCTGCTCGGCGACGTAGACGACCGCGACGGCGACGATGAACATGATCATCATCGCCGCGTAGAGCGCCCAGCCCTGGCGGCGGTTGCCGATCATGCGGCCGAAGGTGTAGGTGAGGCTGGCCGGGACGATCAGGATCAGCATCAGCTCGACGAAGTTGGTCAAGCCGCTCGGGTTCTCGAACGGCATCGCGCTGTTGACGTTGAAGAAGCCGCCGCCGTTGGTGCCCAGCTCCTTGATCGCCTCCTGCGAGGCGACCGGGCCGAGGGCGAGGGTCTGGGCGCCGCCGGCGATCGTGTGGACAGGCTGTGAGCCGTCGAGGGTCTGGATCACGCCCTGGGAGACGAGCACCAGCGCCGCGACGAAGGAGATCGGCAGCAGGATGTAGAGGTTGATCCGGACCAGGTCCGCCCAGAAGTTGCCGAGCGACGCGCCCGAGCGCGACGACGAAGCCGCGGATCACTGCGGCGAGCGCGGCGATCCCGACCGCGGCGGAGACGAAGTTCTGCACCGTCAGCCCCGCCATCTGGGCGAAGTAGGTGAGGGTCGTCTCGCCCCCGTAGTACTGCCAGTTGGTGTTGGTGACGAAGGAGGAGGCGGTGTTGAAGCTGAGGTTCCAGGGGCCGGAGTCGAAGCCCTCGGGGTTGAACGGCTGGATGCTCTGGGTGCGCAGGATCAGGTAGAGCACCAGCCAGGAGACGACGCTGAAGACGACGATCGAGCGGGCGTAGGCCTTCCAGTCCTGCCCCTCGTCGGGCCGCACACGCAGCACCCGGTAGGCGAAGCGCTCGATTGGCCCGACGACGGGCGACAGGAAGACACGTTCGCCCTGGAAGACCTTGGCGATGTAGCCGCCGACGAGCGGCACCAGCGCCGTCAGCACGATCAGGAAGACGACGATCTGCGCCCAGCCCTGCGCCATCAGCGAACCCGGTCCAGTGCCTCGATCACGGCGTAGAAGATCGCGAAGGCGACGAGGGCGAGAACGATTGAGACGAGATCCACGTCTCAATCGTCTGCCCTACTCCGTTAAGGGTGTGTGGGCAATCCGGGCTTCCCCGTGCAGATTTCGTAAAGGTCCGGCTAGAGCCAGCCGGCGCGCCTGAAACGCCGGTAGAGCACCAGGCAGACCAGGGCGATGAAGAGCAGCACGGCGGGATAGCCGTAGCGCCAGCGCAGCTCCGGCATGTCGTTGAAGTTCATCCCGTAGATGCCGGCAACCGCCGTCGGCACGGCGATGATCGCGACCCAGGCGGAGATCTTGCGCATGTCCTCGTTCTGGCGAACCGAGACCTGGGTCAGGTTGGCCTGCAGGCGCGAGCAGCTCGCGGAAGCCCATGATCCGGCCCGCCACCCGCTGCAGGTGATCGTGAACGTCGCGGAAGTACTCGTCGAGCTCGTCCGGGATCGCTTCGAAGCGGCCTTCGGAGATCTCGTCGACGGCTTCGGAGAGCGGCGCCACGGCACGGTAGAGGTCGAGGACCTCGCGCTCGAGCCTGTAGAGCTGCTCGGCCGGGTTGGTCCGTTTGGCCGAGAAGACCTCGCGCTCGACCGCCTGGATCTCGCCGTCGATCGTCTGGGCGACGTCGCCATAGCCGTCGACGACGTGATCGAGGATCGCGTAGAGGATCACACCGGTGCCGCGGGCGAGGAGATCGGGGCGGCGCTCGACCCGCTCCCTGACGCTGCTCAACTTCCCGTCGCCGTGGCGGACGGTGATGACGAAGGAGGGATTGACGAAGATCAGCAGCTCGCCGACCTCGATGCCGCCGTCGGAATCGGAGTGGACACTCGAATCAGAGTGGGAGACGGTCTTGACGACGATCAGCAGGGTGTCGCCGAAGAGCTCCACCTTGGGGCGCTGCTGGGCCTTGACCGCGTCCTCGACGGCGAGCTCGTGCAGGTCGAACTCGCGCGCGATCGCCTCGAACTCCTCCGCCTCCGGTTCGGCGACGCCAAGCCAGACGAAGACGCCGTCACCCTGAGAGGCCGCCTTGGCCTGCTCGAGCGTCAAGTGGCCGTCGCGGCGACGGCCGTGCTCGTAGACGGCGCAGTCGACGATCATCGGCGCAGTATCCCCTTCATGCCGCTATACGGAAATCCGGTAGCCGACCCCGGGGTCGGTGCGGATCAGCCGCTCGCCGCCAACCGGTTCGATCTTGCGCCGTAGGTTGGCGACGTGGGTGCGCAGGGTCGCCGTGTCGTTACTCCAGGCCGGCCCCCAGACCTCGGTCAGCAGCGAGCGGTGGGTCATCAGCCGACCGCGATTGCGGACCAGCGTGCGGAGGAGCTGGAACTCGGTCGGGGTGAGGTGGATCTCTTCGCCGTCCCGCGCCACGGTGCGCCCGGCGAGGTCGACCGTGAGCCCGCCGATCTCGATCGTCGGCTCCTGGTCGCCGCCAGGAGCACGCCGCATCACCGCTCCCAGTCTGGCCATCAGCTCCGTCGGCCCGAACGGCTTCGTCACGTAGTCGTCGGCGCCGGCCGCCAGAGCGCTCACCTTCGCCTCCTCCTCGCCCACCGCCGAGAGCACGATGATCGGCATCTCGCTCCACTCGCGCAGGCGCTTGGTCACCTCGACCCCGTCGATGTCCGGCAGCATCAGGTCGACGATCGCCGCGGCCGGCGGTCGCACCGCGGCGATGTCGAGGGCCTCCTCGCCGCCATAGGCCGGCACCGCCTCGTAGCCCGCGTCGCGGAGGATCACCTTGCAGAGCGCGGACGATCTGGGGCTCGTCGTCGCAGACGAGCACCCGTGCCGTCGCGTTCACCTTCGCCCCAGACAGGGCATCGAGACGACGAAGCTGCTGCCCTGCCCCGGCAGCGACTCGACCGCGATCTCGCCGCCATTGGCCTCGACGAAGCCCTTGGCGATCGCCAGGCCGAGCCCGGTGCCTGCCTGACCGCCGCCGCCGTCGCCGCGCTGGAACGGCTCGAAGATCCGCCGCCACTCGCTCTGGGGTATGCCTGGGCCCTGGTCGACCACGCGCACCGCGATCTTGTCATCGAGGAGCCTCGACTTGACCAGCACCGGCTCGCCGCCGCCGTGGCGGACCGCGTTCTCGAGCAGGTTGGCGAAGGCGCGCTCGAGCTGAGCGGCGTCGGCCTCGACCATCGGCAGGTCGCGATCGACCGCCAGCTGCACCACCTCATGCTGCGCGGTCGCCTCGCGGGCGGCTTCGAGCACCTCGCCGAGATCGACCGGCTCGCGGTGCGGCTCTGCCTTGCCCGCCTCGAGGCGGGACATGTCGAGCAGGTTCTCGACCAGGTGCGAGAGCCGCTCGCCCTCGGCGACGATCGCCTCGCTCAGCTCAGCTCGCTCCTCGGCCGTGGGCGTCGCCGAGCCGAGCGCCGCCCCGCTGGCGATCATCGAGGTGAGCGGAGTGCGCAGGTCGTGCGAGATCGAGCGCAGCAGAGCGGTCTTCAGCTCGTCGCTGCGCCGCAGCGCCTCCGCCTCGACCATCTCGGCCTGCATCCGGTCGCGCTCGCGTGACAGCGCCGCCAGCTCCGCCAGCGCCCGGTCGGCCTCGTTGCGACGCCGCTCGGCCTCGAGCGCCTGCGCCCGTGCCAGGCCGGCGACGGTGCTGCTGGCCAGCGCGACGATCACAAACGCGAGCAGCGCAACCCAGTTCTCCTCGTCAGCGATCGTGAACCGGTGCAGCGGCGGGATCTGGAAGAAGTTGAAGGCGAGCGCGCTGGCCACCGAGGCAAGCAGACCCAGCCGCAACCCCCAGACGATCGAGACCAGCAGGATCGCCGGCAGGTAGACGACTCCCAGCGAGACCACCGGCGCGACCGACTTGAGTGGGTAGACAATCAGCGTGCCGGCCGCCACCGCGGCAAGCGTCGTCAGCAGCCCAAGCCAAGTCGGCGGCGGCTCTCCGCTCAACCCAAATGAGATTCGGGGCCAACGCATGCCATCAGAGTAGGCGGACTGGGACTCAGCGCGGACTGGCGATGCCGCCGCCGCTTGGCGGCGGCGAGGCGGGCGCCGGAGCCGGTTCGGGCGCTGCTTCGGGAGCAGGCGCCGGTTCCGCTTCGGGAGCCGGTTCCTGGCCCCCGTCCTGGTTGCCCTGACCTTTCCCGGCGGGCTCTTCCGGCGCTTCTTCGTATTCGTAGTCGTATTCGTCGTATTCGTATTCGCTCGACGAAGAGGAGGTGTGGTCGCTGTCGAGGCCGGCGAGCTCCGGGAGGCTGGACGGTTCGGAGAATTCCGGGCAGTCGCCGGCGACGGCGGATTCCATGTAGGAGCGCCAGATCGGCCCTGCCGTTGGACCGCCGTAGCCGGTCGCTTCGCGCGATTGCGGATGGCCGACCCAGACGGCGGTCGAGTAGAGCGGCGTGTAGCCGACGAACCAGGCGTCGGAGAGGTCCTCCGAGGTGCCGGTCTTGCCCGCTGCGGCAGAGCACCCCATCGAGGTGTAGCCGGCGCCGGTGCCCTGGGTGATCACGCCCTCCAGCACCCGCGTCACTTCGTAGGCCTCGCCCTCGCTCAGCACCCGCTCGCCGGAGTCGGGGTCGGTTTCCTCGACCTTGCCGCCCGGGAATTCGATCCGGTCGATCGCAGTCGCGTCGTGATGGATGCCGCCGCTGGCCAGGGTCGCGTAGGCATCGGCCATCTCCAGCGGCGTGACGCCGACGGCGAGACCGCCGATTCCCTCAGCTGGGACCGATTCCAGCGGCGAGGTGATGCCCATTTCATGCGCGGTCTTGGTCACTTCCTCGGAGCCGACATCGAGGTCGAGCTGGGCGAAGATGACGTTGACCGAGTGCCAGGTGGCGGAGGCGAGCGACATCGTGCCGCCGCCCGGCTCGGCGTTGTTGACGGTCCAGGTGCCCGCCGTCGGGAAGGTCCAGCGTCATCGGCGAGCTGCCGTCGTAGTAGGTGGTGTCGGGGTCGACGCCCTCCTTGATCGCGGTGCTGAGAACGAAGGTCTTGAACGAGGAGCCGGGCTGGCGATGCGCCTGCCAGGCGTAGTTGAACTGGCTTTCGCTGTCGTAGCCTTCGGTCGAGGCGAGGGCGACGATCTCACCCGTGGAGGGATCGACCGAGGCCAGCCCGGCCGCCGGGCCGCCTTCGGAGTAACACACGCTGCACGAGTCGACCGCTTCCTGCGCACGTTCCTGCAGCTCGGGGTCGATCGTCGTGTAGGCCTTGAGGCCGCCGAGGCGCACCGTGTTGATCCCGTATTTGTCGATCAGCTCCTGCTGGACCAGGTCGAAGAGGAAGGGGTCGCGGATCACCCGGTACTTGTGGCCGGGACTGAGCCCGAGGCCGCTGTTGACCGCCTCCTGGTATTCGGAGGGCGTGATGTAGTCCTGCTCCTCCATCACCTTGAGCACGTCGTTGCGCCGGTTGATCGCCGCCTGCGGGTCGAGGAAGGGGTTGTATTCGGAGGGCGCCTGCGGCAAGCCCGCGATCAGCGCCGATTCGGTCAGGTCCGAGGTCCTTGGCCGGCTTGCCGTAAGTAGGTCTGTGCCGCCGCCTCGACCCCCACCGCGGTCTCCCCTTCGACCGTGCCGTAGGGGGCCGTGTTGAGGTAGGCGGTGAGGATCCAGTCCTTGGAGTGGGCTTCCTCCTCCTCGTAGGCGAGGTGCGCTTCGATCAGCTTTCGCTTGATCGTCTCTTCGGGGTCCTGGATGTAGAGGTTGCGGACCAGCTGCTGGGTGATCGTCGAGGCGCCCTGGACGGGCTTGCCGCCGGCCAGCAGGTCCTTCCAGGCGGCACGCGCGATCCCGGTCGGGTCGAGCGCCCCGTGGTTGAAGTAGTTCTTGTCCTCGATCGCGACCGTCGCGTCGCGGAGCGTCTGCGGCATCGCCCGGCCGGGAACCGGCTCGCGGATGTTTTCCGCCTGGATGAAGCCGATCAGGCTGCCGTCGGCCGCGTAGATCGCCGAGGAGCGGCCCTTCTGCACCGGCTTGAGGCTGGAGAGCGGCGGCGCCGACTCGTAGACGTCGATCGCCCAGCTGGCGGCGACGCCGCCGGCGATCGCGGCAGCGGCAGCGAGGACCCCCAGGGGGACCAGGATCTTTCTCCATCTCGAGGTGTGCGACCTACGTCGTCGCCGTCGTGTCCGGCGGGCCATTCGACCGCAAATTGTAGGGAGGCCGGTAGCCTTGCCAACGAATGACGAGCTTCTTGCACACCTGCTACCGGATCGGCGACATCGATCGCTCCGTCGCCTTCTACGAAAAGCTCGGCTTCGAAGTGGCCGGACGGATGCCGATCGGCGACGAGGCGATCAACGTCTTCATGAACCTCCCCGGCGAAGACCCGGTCCTCGAGCTGACCTACAACCACGGCGTCACCGGCTACGAGCACGGCACCGGCTACAACCACATCGCCCTCGCGGTCGACGACCTCGACGCCACGATCGAGCAGCTCGCCGCCGCGGGCATCGAGCCCGAAAAGCCCCCCTACCGCCCCGGCGGCCGCACCGAGGGCCACCGCATCTGCTTCTTCCGCGACCCGGATGGGTACCGGATCGAGCTAATCGGCTCGTAGCGAAGGCCGGAGCGTCGTGAGCGACCTCGGCGCACTCTCTATCGGACTCGTCCTCGGTCTCGCGATCGTGGGCGCGGTCCTGCTCAGGAACGAAGAGGAGGTCAGGAAGGCATGGCGGCAGCGGCGCGGGAGTAGCGGGCCCAAAGCGGGCCCCGCCGGTCGCTGGACCGTTGTGTTCCTGGGGCTGATCGCAGTCGCCAACATCGGCCTCGCAGTCGCCGACGGCGGTGCTTTCCGAATCATCTTGGCCGCGGGCTGGCTGCTGATGTTCTGCAACCACTTGCTGAAATACAGACGTCCCGCTCCTTAGTTGCGTAACCGCGGACGAAGCCGCGGTGTATCTCTCTCGTAACTATCCGCATTATCTCCTTTAGGAGGACGAGATGGAGATGGTCAAGCGGTTTGAGCCCGTCGCCCTGCTGCTGATGGTGATTGGCGCTCTCAACTGGGGGATGGTCGGGCTGTTCGACACGAACGTGATCTCGGACGTCTTCGGGAGCGGCACGCTCACCGACATCGTCTACGTCGTGGTCGGCGTCTGCGGCCTGCTCTACATCCCGAGGCTGCTCGACAGCCTCCACATCGGCGACCACACGCCGCACGTTCGCGGCACCTGAGCGGCAGCGCCGAGCTATCCGGACCGGGCCCTTCCTGGGCCCGGTTTCGTTTTGCGGGTCACTAGGACCACCGTCAGGCAACCGTTACGACACAGTCCCGTGAGGTTCATCGCGCCACAGGCGCGTGGGGTCGCCCTACGGTCGCCGGATGGGCTGGCCACCAAAGGTCGGAGAGCTGCTTCCCAATGCGAGGAAAGCTATTGGGGTGCGGGAGAAGCTCGCCGAATACAGCCTCGATCCAGCCCACAAGGTTGGTGGTCCGAAGGCACGAGGCTTTGAGCTGATTCTTGGCATCACCGTCAGCGAGCTCGACCATCTCGAGCGTGAGATCAAGGCCGGAATCCTCGTTACCCCAATAGCCCTAACGCGCGCCAATCCACCGTTCGGGACCCTAGACTGGAGACGCGATGGCAATTACGAAGCGGGCGATCGGAGAACACGATGTGGTCGAGTTGATCGATCCCGTCGGCCAGTGGCCCACCGGCAAGATGGGCGCGGTAGTCAGCGACTACGGCGATGTCAAGCTGGTCGAGATTGCAGACAATCAGGGCGTCATGCTCGACCTAATCCAGGTTCCAGAAGCCCGGATGAAGCTCATCGCCAGGCACAGCGCAAGATAGGCGCTGCAGTCACTCGACGACCTCGAACTGGGTCATCAGGCCGTGGTCCTCGTGGTCGAGCATGTGGCAGTGGATGACGAACTTGCCGGTGTAGTCGACGAAGCGGCCGGCGACGAGGATGCGTTCGCGGGGGTAGACGAAGAAGGTCTCCTTGAGGCAGTCTTCCCAGGGCGGCGGCGGCTTGCCGTTGCGGGAGAGCAGGTACCAGTCGGTGTGGTGCATGTGCATCACGTGGGCGACGTTGGTGCGGTTGACGATCTCCCAGGTCTCGGTCGAGCCCAGCTTCGGATGCGCGTCGGCACGGGCCGGGTTGAAGGTGCGGCCGTTGATCAGCCAGGTCGTCTTGAAGAAGCCGCCGATCGAGATCTCCCAGCTGCGATCCGGCGTCGTCGAGGCGTGCCTGGTCCAGCCGGGCAGCGGCCGCAGCTTGCGCGGCACACGGGTGCGGTCGGGCAGGCGCCGCGAGTCGACGCGGAACTGCATCAGCGCGCCGGCGTAGGAGTGGGCGCCAAGCGGGTTCCTGCTCGCCGTGGCGCGGGCCGCTGCGCAGCTCGACCGCTCTCCCCCGCCGCGGCGGCGAAGTCGACGACGACCTCGGCCCGCTCCCCCGGCCCGAGCATCACCTCGCTGCCGCCGCACCGGCCTCGGCATCAGGCCGCTGTCGGTGCCGATCTGGATCAGCGGGGCGCCGTTGGAGAGGTAGAGGTTGTAGGGGCGGAACTGCGAGACGTTGAGGATGCGCAGGCGGTAGCGCTGGGCGCTGACCCGGTGGTGGGGCATGTAGGCGCCGTTGACGAGGACGTAGTGACCGTCGATGCCGTCGGCCGGCGGCCGCCGGCTCGGTGAACGGGTCGGTGAGCTGGTTGTGACGGTCGAAGGAGCGATCGGCGATCATCAGCGGCAGGTCGCGCTCGCCGCTGGGCAGCGGCAGGCTCGCCTCGAACTCGTCGTCGACGATCCACATTCCCGCCAGGCCGCGCCAGACGTTGCGCGCCGTGTGGTCGAGGCGGTGGTCGTGGTACCACTGGAAGGCGGCTCGTTCGGGCCTGCCGTCCTCGGTCAGGTCGTAGACGTAGGTGCGCTTCCCACCCGGCTCGAGCAGCAGGTCGTTGCCCGACTGCCGCGGCGAGAGCCCGCGTGGAATGTCGCAGTAGAAGGAGCGCGCGTGCGAAGGCGTCAGCCCGCCGGGCTGGCCGTCGAACTGGGTGCGGTTGTGGCCGCCGTGCAGGTGGACGGTCAGCTCGCCGGCCGACCTGCGGCAGTTCGTGCTGGAAGGTGACCGCGGTGCGGTGGCCGGCTGGGCGCCTGATCGTCGGACCCGGGAAAGCTGCCGCCGTAGGTCCACATCCTCGTCCTGGCGCCGGGCAGGACCTGCACCTCGGCCTCGCGGATCGGGATCGTCAGGTGAGCGTCAGCTAAGCACCCGCGGGATCGGCAGAGGCGCCCGGAAGGGCTCGGGCGCTGCGGCGCGCGCCGCGGACCGCCCCGGCGGCAGCAGCGCGCCCGGGCGCACAGCCAAGCGGCAGCGCCGTGGCGAGCGCGCCCGCCGCCCAGGGCGCCGAGGAAGGCTCGGCGCCCCAGGCGCGGCGAATCTGAAGAGCGGTCCAGCCGTGCTGCTAGCTGGCTGCCGGCGCCAGCACTTCGATCGAGCCCTGCATCCAGGGATGGATGGCGCACATGAAGTAGATCGTCGTCCCGGCGGCGGCGCGTCACCGGCTGCACGATCGAGGTTCTCGGTCTTTTTCGCCCGTGAACCAGGAGTCGCCCGTCTTGGTCATGCTGCCGAGCGTGTCCCAGCCTTCGAGCGCCGGCCTTGACCGGGTTCTTGTTCACCGGACCGTTGCCTTTGACGCCGTGCCACTTGGCGATCGCCATGCAGATGTGTTTCGGCGTGAAGCAGACCTGACGCGCCTTCGGGGTCTTCGGCAGCGAACCCTTGGTGACCAGCGAGAAGGTGTGCGGACCGACCTGTTTCGGGTTGGTCTGGTTGAGCACCGCGAGGTCTTCGCCGGCGACGATCGTCTTCGGCGCGACGAAGCGCAGACCGCCTTTGCCGTCCTTCATGTAGACGGTGTTGGCGGCGCCGAGGTCGTCAGCTGCGCCGGCGGCGCGGGCATGAGCGCAAGGGACGGCGGTCAGGCCCACGGCGACGGCAATCGTCGTCCTCGACGGACATCGCACGGGAAAGTCGCTGCTTCAACTTGCTCTCCTTTCGGCGCCCTGTCTCCGCAGCGCACCTGGACGAATGGACGAAGCAAACCTATATGGCCGCTGGCAAGCCTTCAAGCGCGACCAAGGGCTGCAACGGGCCGCGCGATGCCGTCTGGGAACATGCCGCCCGTGCCCGACGGGAAGCCGAGCGACGGGCAGCGCGAAGACCTCGCCGAGGTGCTCGCACGGCGGGCGCTCACCCAGGACGCGGCACGCGACGACGCGGTCGAGCGACGCCACGCCAGCCGGCGGTCGCACCGCCCGCGAGAACATCGCCGACCTCGTCGACCCCGGCTCCTTCGTCGAGTACGGCCGCTTCGCGATCGCCGCCCAGCGCGGGCGGCGCGAGGTCGACGAGCTGATCGCGCGACACCCCCGCCGACGGCCTGGTGGCCGGCACCGCGCGCATCAACGGCGACCTCTTCGGCGAGCGCAGCGCCTGCGCCGTGCTCTCCTACGACTACACCGTCCTCGCCGGCACCCAGGGCGCCCTCGGCCACCGCAAGAAGGACCGCCTCTTCGAGCTGATCGAGCGCATGCGCCTGCCCACCGTCTTCTTCGCCGAGGGCGGCGGCGGTCGCCCCGGCGACACCGACTACCCGGTCGTCTCGGCGCTCGACACCCGCGCCTTCGCCCTCTGGGCGCGCCTCTCGGGCCTGGTGCCGCGGATCGCCGTCGTCGCCGGCCGCTGCTTCGCCGGCAACGCGGTGATCGCCGGCTGCTCCGACCTGATCGTCGCGACCGAGAACATCTCGCTCGGGCATGGGCGGCCCGGCGATGATCGAGGGCGGCGGCCTGGGCAAGGTCGACCCGGACGAGGTGGGCCCGATCGCGATGCAGGCGGGCAACGGGGTGGTCGACCTGGTCGTCGCCGACGAGGCAGGCGGCGACGGCCGCGACCAAGCGCCTGCTCGGCTACTTCCAGGGCGCCGACGCCGCCGGGCCCTGAACCCGACCAGGCAGCCCTGCGCGACGCCGTGCCCGAGCGCCAGCGCCGCGCCTACGCGGTGCGAGCCGATCGTCGAGACGCTGGCCGACGAGGGCTCGGCGACCTTCCTGCGCGAGCGCTTCGCCCCGGAGATGGTCACCGCCCTGATCCGCATCGAGGGCCGCCCGCTCGGCGTGATCGCCAACGACACGCGGCACATGGCCGGAGCGATCACCAGCGACGCCGCCGACAAGGCGGCGCGCTTCCTGCAGCTCTGCGACGCCTTCGGCCTGCCGGTCGTCTCGCTGGTCGACACGCCGGGGATGATGG
Organism: uncultured Solirubrobacterales bacterium; assembly: GCA_963718775.1. Taxonomy (GTDB): domain Bacteria; phylum Actinomycetota; class Thermoleophilia; order Solirubrobacterales; family 70-9; genus VRUE01. The sequence continues at coordinate 1,021,949 of OY970377.1, forward strand.
TCGGCCCCGAGGCCGAGGCGACCGGCCTGGTGCGCCACGCCTCGCGCCTGCTGATCGCCGGCGCCGCGCTGCGCGTGCCGCTGATCGCGGTGATCCTGCGCCGCGGCTACGGGCTCGGCGCCCAGGCGATGACCGGCGGCAGCATGCACGAGCCGCTGCTGACCGTCGCCTGGCCCTCCGCGCACCTCGGCCCGATGGGACTGGAGGGCGCGGTCAAGCTCGCCCTGCGCAAGGAGCTGGAGGCGATCGACGACGAGGCCGAGCGCGAGCGGCGCGTCCGCGACCTCACCGCCGCGGCCGAAGAGAACGCCAAGGCGCTCAACGCGGCCGCCCTCTTCGAGATCGACGACGTGATCGACCCGGCCGAGACCCGCGCCGCGATCGCCTCGACCCTCGCGGCGGCCGCGCCCGCGGCCGGACAGCGCACGCCGTTTCGTCGACTCCTGGTAGCGACGCGCCCTAGGCGAGTCCCTCGAGCTCGTACTCGCGCAGGAATCCCTCGAAGAGGCGGCGGTGCCCCTGCTCGTCGTGGAGGATCGCGATCGTCATGTCCTGCGTTACCGGGTCGACCTGGTCGGTCTCCTCGACGATCCTCGTGTAGTGCTCGATCGCGCCGGTCTCGGCCTTGATCACGCCACGGATCACGTGGACGACGTCGGTCTGCTCCTCGGAGGGCTGCAGGTAGCTCTGCTCGGCGACGAATCCTTCCGAGCCGGGCACGACGCCGTAGAGCTCCTTGATCCGGCTGGCGAACTGGTGGGCGTGGCCGAGCTCCTCCTCGACGTCCTTCTCGAGCGACTCCTTGATCTCCTGCGCCCGCACGCCGTCGAGGTTGACCGACGCGGCGAGGTAGCTCGTCACCGTCTCGATCTCCATCCAGTACGCCTTGGTCAAGCAGCTCGATGACATGCTGGCGCGTGTCGGCGTTGACGCCGTCGAAGATCCCCTTGCTGGGGCTGGTGCTCGTCTCCATCTTCGCGTCCACTCCTCGCTCGCTTGCAGGTGTGCCTTCGACTACCCTGACCCTGCACGCTGCAATCGCAACTACCGTAGGCTGAACAGAGCAAGTTCTGTGCCCCAGGGAGGCATTTGATCCAGATGTCCAGCGAGCAGCGCGAAATCGCCGACGGGACGCTCGTCGTGCGGACGACGAGGAACGGCGAGCAGCCACATCGATCGCGCTCTGCGGCGAGCTCGACCTCGCCAACGCGAGCACGGCCGAAACCGCGCTGGAAGCCTCGCTCGACGACAACGGCACCCCGGTCGTCGTCGACATGCGCGAGCTGGAGTTCATCGACTCGACCGGGATCGCATTGCTGGTCTCCGCGCTCAGCCACAACGAGAGACGAGACGAGGATCAGCTTCCTCCCCAGCCCCGCGCCCGGCGGTGACCCGGGTGCTCGAGCTGACCGGGCTGGCCGAGCGTCTGCCGCTCGCCAGCGTCTAGGGCGCCGGGCCAGCGAGCTCCACGGCGCTACGCGCGCAGGCGGTAGCCCTTGCTGAAGAGGCGCAGGTTGACGGCGAAGAGCGCGGCCGTCGCGGCGGTGAGGGCGAGCAGCGAGAGGGCGATGCTGACTTCGCTGAAGCCGACGAAGCCGTAGCGGACCAGGTTGATCATGTAGTAGATCGGGTTGAAGTGGGTCAGGGTCTCGAAGGGCTGCGGCAGCAGCGTCGCCGAGTAGAAGACGCCGCCGAGGAAGATCAGCGGCGTCAGGACGAAGGTCTGGACAAAGGCGACGTCGTCGAACTGCTCGGCGCGCACCCCGGTCAGCACGCCGAGCTGGGAGAAGAAGAAGCCGACCAGGAAGAGCGAGGGGACCAGGACGAGGATGTGGTCGACCGGCAGGTCGACGAGCAGCGAGGCGACGATGAAGGTCAGCCCGGCGACGATCAGGCCGCGCATGAAGCCGCCGAAGGTGAAGGCGAGCAGCAGCTCCAGCGGCGAGGCGGGCGAGGAGAGCTGGTCCTGGATCGCCCCCTGGAACTTCTGCTGGAGGATCGAGGAGGAGTTGTTGGCGAAGGCGTTGATCGAGAAGGACATCATGATCAGGCCGGGGATGACGAAGACGACGTAGTCGATCCCGTGCAGCTGCTTGATCCGCGAGCCGAGCGCGGCGCCGAAGACGGAGATGTAGAGGAAGGTTTCCAGCAGCGGCGCGCCCAGCGTCTGCTTCTTGATCTTCATGAAGCGGTTGACCTCGCGCCGCCAGAGCGTCGCGAAGCGGATCTGGGCGGCGCTCACGAGACGCGACCTCGATCTTGGAGCGCGAGAGCTCGTTGCGGCCGACCAGGGCGAGGTAGGCGTCCTCGAGGTTGGCGACGCCGTAGCGCGCCGGCCAGCTCCGCGCTCGTCCCCTCGCCGACGATCTGGCCGTCGTTGATGAAGGCGATGCGGTCGCAGAGCTGCTCGGCCTCCTCCAGGTAGTGCGTGGTGAGCAGGATCGTCGTCCCCTCCTGGTTGATCCGCTGCACGTAGTGCCAGAGCTCGAGCCGCAGCTCGACGTCGACGCCGGCGGTCGGCTCGTCGAGGATCAGCAGGCGCGGCCGGTGCATCATCGCCCGGGCCAGGATCAGCCGCCGCTTCATCCCGCCGGAGAGGGTGCGGGTGCGTTCGTCGCTCTTCTCGGTCAGCGAGAAGGTCTCGAGCAGCTCCTTGGTGCGCTCGCGCCGCTCGCGCTTGGGCATGCCGAAGTAGCCGGCGTGGTAGTCGAGCGTCTCCTCGACGGTGAGGAACCAGTCGAGGTTGAGCTCCTGCGGGGCGAGCCCGACCGCCTGCCGCGCCTTGCCGTAGTCGCTCGATCGCGTCGTGGCCGAAGACCTGGATCGCCCCCGAGCTCGGCTGCGCCAGGCCGGTCGTGCAGTGGATCAGCGTCGACTTGCCGGCGCCGTTCGGGCCCGAGCAGCCCGAACAGCTCGCCCGGCGCGATCTCCAGCGAGACGCCGCGCAGCGCCTCCACCCCGGTCGGGTAGCGCTTGACCAGATCCTCGATGTGCAGGGCCGCCTCGGGCACGGCGACAAACCTAGAGGACGGCCGGGCCCGGCTATCTCGGCCGCCCGGTCGAGTTCGCGGTTCATCACCCTCATGACCAGCTCGTAGGGAGGCGAGAACTTGCGCTGGACCCAGTGCAGGACGCGGCCGTCGACCGAGGTGAAGACCAGGTAGCGGTTCTTCTCGATCGCCTCGAGGATCTGCTCGGCCACCCGCTCCGGGCTGACGGCGCGCTTCTCGAAGCGCTCTGATGAGCTTGCGTGATCCTGCGGCTCTCGCGGATCGACTCCGACGATCTCCACGGTGCCGACCAGCGGCGTCTTGACCGCGCCGGGGCAGACCAGGCTGACGCCGATGCCGTGCTTGCGCAGGTCGAAGCGCAGCACCTCGGAGACGCCGCGCAGGCCGAACTTGCGGCGCTGTAGGGCGCGTGCCAGGGCAGCCCGAAGAGCCCCGCGACGGAGGAGACGTTGACGATGTGCCCGCCGCGGCCGGCCTCGATCATCGGCGGCACGAAGCACTCGAGCACGCTGATCGGCCCGATCAGGTCGATCTCGATCGTGCGCCGCCAGTGGTCGATGTTCGAGCTGCTCGATTTTGCCCCAGGTCGAGATCCCGGCGATGTTCATGACGACGTCCATGCTGGGCGCGACCGCGTGCACTTCCGCGGCGAGGGCGACCACCGCCTCGTGGTCGGCGACGTCGGCCGTCGCGAAGTGAGAGACGATCCCTCCCGCGTCGCGGATCTCGGCGACGACCCGCTCGAGGCCCTCGCCGTCGCGGTCGGTGAGGAAGAGCTCGGCGCCCTGGCCGGCGGCGGCGATCGCCGTCGCCCGGCCGATCCCGCTGGCCGCGCCGGTGATCAGGCAGCGCTTGCCCCGCCAGGCTCTCGATCCCGCCGCCTCATAGGCGGCCTCGAAGTCGGGCTCGACTTCGAGCGTGTTGAGGGTCATCGCCAGCATCTCGTAGTGGCCGATCAGCATGCAGAGCTCGATCAGCAGGACCTCGTCGAGGTGGCGGCTCAGCTGCGCCCAGAGCTCGGCGCCGATCTGGCGCCGCTCGTGCATCTCGTCGGCGGCGCGGAGCAGCAGCGCCCGGCGCTCCGACCAGCCCGGCGCGTCGGCGCCGGCCCGCACTCGCGAGATCTCCTCTTCGCTGAGCCCGACGCGCCTGGCCATCCGCTCGTGCTGGCTCCACTCGTACTCGCTGCCGGTGTTGTGGGCGACGCGCAGGATGACCAGCTCGGTCTCCTCGCGAGGCAGCTTGCCGCCTGGCATCAGCGCCCCGGCGAACCAGAGCCAGCGCCGGAAGAGGCCGCGGTGGCGCCCCAGCGTGGTGAAGATGTGAGGCGGCTGACCGCGGGTGCCGATCCGGCTATCCGGGCGATCCCGGCAGTTGAGCCAGCCGAGCTGGCACGGTTGCCAGGCACGATGCGGGGTCCCTCCCGGTCCGCCATAGGCCTCGGACCGTACCCCAACCCCCGGCCGACGGGCCTCAAACGTGTCCATATGTCACGTTTGAGGCCCGTCGGCCCGTAGGCTGCGGGCGTGCCCGCGCCGCTGCTCGTCGTCGACACGCCCTCGATGCTCTTCCGCGCCTTCTACGCGCTGCCCGACTCGATCGACGGGCCGGACGGCAAGCCGGTCAACGCCCTGCTCGGCACCGCCAACCTGGTCCTGCGCGAGATCGAAATCCACCAGCCGCGCGCGGTCGTCCTCTGCTTCGGCCCCGACGCCGCCTCCTACCGGACCGAGCTCTACCCCGCCTACCACGCCGAGCGCGAGGCGGCGATGCCCGACGACCTCTCGCCCCAGTTCGCCGCCTGCCGCGACTTCTTCGCGGCCTTCGGCTGGACGGTCGCGACGAGCGACGAGCTCGAGGCCGACGACCTGCTCGGCACCTACGCCCGACCGCGAGGCGGAGGCCGGCGGCACGGGCGCTGCTGATGACCGGCGACCGCGACATGTACCAGTGCGCCGCCGAGCGGGTCACCGTCCTCTACGTGAAGACCGGCGGCAAAGGCAAAGGCGCGGAAGCGGTCGGCCCCGAGGAGGTCGAGGAGCGCTACGGGATCCCGCCCGAGCTGGTCCCCGACTTCATCGCCCTGCGCGGCGACCCCTCCGACGGCCTGCCCGGCGCCAAGGGCGTCGGCCCCAAGACGGCGGCCGAGCTGCTGCGCCGCCACGGCTCGCTGGAGGAGGTGCTCGAGAACGCGATCCGCGAGCACCGCCCGGCCCTGCGCAGCGCCCTGCTCGAGGCCGCCGACGACCTGCGCGCCTTCAAGGACATCGCCACCCTGCGCGACGCCGGCGTCGATGCCCCGCCCGACCGCGAGACCGACTGGGCCGGCGCCGCCACGGCCGCCCGCGAGCGCGGCATGAACCGCCTCGCCGAGCGGCTGGCGGAACGCCTGCAGTAGCCTTCGCCCTGGCCGTGGTAATACTTGGATCATCTTGATCGATGCGGAGCCGGACAAGATCGTCGACCTCTCGGTCACCCTCTCCGAGCACCTGCCGGCGACCTGGCCAGAGCACATGCCGTTCGCCCACAAGAACTGGAGCTGGTTCGAGGAGGGGGAGCTGCCGACCGGCGCCTGCAGCTGCTCGCTGGGTCCCTACGTCACCCACTTCTTCATCCTCGACGAGCACGCCGGCACCCACGTCGACGCGCCGTCGCCACTACATCGCCGCCGCCGGACTCCGGACTGCCGAACGCCGGACCACTGGGCGAGGCCAGCGCCGAGAAGCTCGACCTCTCGAAGCTGATCGGTCCCGCCGCCGTGGTCGACCTGCGCCACCTCGACGGGCAGGCCGAGCCCGGCGCCAGCCCGGCGATCACGTCGCCCACCTGGAAGCGTGGGAGGCGGAGCACGGGCGCTTCCAGCCCGGCGAGGTCGCGCTGCTGCTGACCGGCTGGTCGAAGCACTACGTCAAAGGGCGAGGCCGGCAGGGCCTTCCTGCACGAGCCGGTGGTGCTGCAATCGCGCCCCGCCTGGCCAGCTCCGGAGGCCGCCGTCGCCGTCTTCCTGCACGAGCGCGGCGTCAACACGATCGGCATCGACGCGCCCAGCATGGGCTCGGCCGAGGAGGGCAACGAAGTCCACCGAGCCGGCCTCAGCCGCGAAATGGTCTTCGTCGAGGGCCTGACCAACCTCGATCGCCTCCCTCCCCGCGGCGCCTCCTTCGTCTTCCTCCCGGTCAAGATCGCCGTCGCCAGCGGCGCCCCCGGCCGCGCGATCGCCGTGCTGCCCTAGCTGGACGTGGCGGCGCCGGCTGCACCGGCTCGGGCTGTAACGGCGGCTGCTCGGGCGGCAGCTGTGGAGGAGGAGGCGCCGCGGCGGGGGCAGCTAAGGCGCATCCTATGTTGACCACATCAGAGCGTGGTCAAAGTCGGATGCGTCCTCAGCGGTAGTCGGGATTCGGGAAGTCGAAGCGGCAGCCGGCGTCCCAGGCGGTGCGCTGGTTGCCGTGGGCGGGGATGCCGCCGGCGTCCTTGAGCATGCGCGCCAGGTGGAGCATGTTCCAGGCGGCGAAGGTGGTGTTGCGGTTGGTGAAGTCGTTCTCGGGGCCGCCCGAGCCCTCGTCGAGGTAAGACGGTCCCGGCCCGGCCTCGCCGATCCAGCCGGCGTCGGCCTGAGGCGGGATCGTGTAGCCGAGGTGCTGCAGCGAGTAGAGGGTGTTCATCGCGCAGTGCTTGACCCCGTCCTCGTTGCCGGTCACCAGGCAGCCGCCGACGCGGCCGTAGTAGGCGTACTGGCCGTCGTCGTTGAGCAGGTGCGAGTTGCCGTAGAGCCGCTCGATGATCTGGGTCGCGACCGAGGACTTCTCGCCCAGCCAGATCGACATGCCGAGGACGAGGATGTCCGCCGCCATCACCTTCGCGAAGATCGCCGGCCACTCGTCCGTCTCCCAGCCGTGCTCGGTCATGTCGGGCCAGACGCCGGTGGCGATCTCGTGGTCGACCGCGCGGACGCACTCCACCTCGACGCCGTTGCGGCGCATGATCTCCATCGAGATGTCGATCAGCCCCTGCGTGTTCGACACCTCGGGGCTGCGCTTCAGCGTGCAGTTGATGAAGAAGGCGCGCAGGTCGGAGTAGTCGGTCTCACTGCTCTCGCACAGCTCGGCCTGCATCTCGGTCAGCTCGGTCATCGCTCTCCTTCGCCCGTGGGTTTCGCGGGCAGTCTACGAGCGGCCGAAGGTCAGGCGGAGGCGAGGCTGGGCTCGCTCTTGGAGCCGCGCGGCGCCGGGTTCGAGAACCGCATCGCACCGTCGTCGATCGCGCCACGCCGGATCGTCCGAATGTCGAGGACGTAGTTCTGGCGCAGCTTCCAGGGCTCCTTCGAGCCCTGTTTGGGGAACTGGTCGAGCGAGCGCTGGACGTAGCCGGAGGTGAAGTCGAGCAGCGGCAGCTCCTCGACGCTGGGGTCGGAGAGATCGGGCACGCTTTTGCGGTAGCCGTGGGCGTCCATGTGGGCGAGCACGCGGCAGACGTATTCGGAGGTGAGGTCGGCCTTCAGGGTCCAGGAAGCGTTGGTGTAGCCGACGGTGAAGGCGCAGTTGGGCACACCGCTCAACATCATCCCCTTGTAGGCCATCTTCTCGGAGACGTCGACCGCCTCGCCGTCGACGACCAGCTCCATGCCGCCGAGGAAGAGCAGGTTGAGCCCGGTCGCGGTGACGATCACGTCGGCCTCCAGCTGCTCGCCCGAGTCGAGCTTGATCCCGTCCTCGGTGAAGCGCTCGATCGTGTCGGTGACGACCGTGGCGTCGCCGCTGCGGATCGCCTTGAAGAGGTCGCCGTTGGGCACCAGGCACATGCGCTGGTCCCAGGGGTTGTACTTCGGCTTGAAGTGCTTGTCGACGTCGTAGCCCGGCGGCAACGAGCGCTCGACACCGGCGCGGATCATCTTTTTAACCGCCTGCGGACGGCGGCGGCTGAGCTGGTAGAAGAGCGACTGCAGGACGACGTTCTTCCAGCGCACGACCGTGTAGACGGCCTTGTCGGGGAGGAAGCGGCGCAGCCAGCTGGCGATCGGATCCTCGGCCGGCATCGAGGCGATGTAGGTCGGGGAGCGCTGCAGCATCGTCACGTGCGCGGCCTTCTCGGCCATCGCCGGCACCAGCGTCACCGCGGTGGCGCCGCTGCCGATCACGACAACACGCTTGCCCTCGTAGCCGAGGTCCTCGGGCCAGTGCTGGGGGTGGACGACCTCGCCACTGAAGTCCTCGGCGCCGGGGAACTCGGGGGTGAAGCCTTCGTCGTAGCGGTAGTAGCCGCTGCAGACCCAGAGGTAGCCGCAGGTCAAGCGCACGGTCTCGCCGCTGTCGACCCGTTCGGCCTCCACCGCCCAGAGCGCCTCCTCGCTCGACCACTCCGCCCGCACGACGCGATGCTGGAAGCGGATCTTCGTGTCGATCCCACCATCCCGCGCGGTCTGCCGCACGTACTCGAGGATCGCGTCCCCATCGCTGATCGACTTCGCTGCTGTCCAGGGCCGGAAGCGATAGCCCAAGGTGTGCATGTCGGAGTCGGAGCGGATGCCGGGATAACGGAAGAGATCCCAGGTCCCGCCCAGGTCCTCGCGCGCCTCGAGGATCGCGTAGCTGCGTCCCGGGAAGGCCTCCTGGAGATGATGCGCGGCGCCGATGCCGGAGAGTCCGGCGCCGACGATCAGCACATCGAGATGCTCAGTGGGTTGCCCGTTCGTGGTCAAGCCACCGGCATTCTGCCAGGTTGGCTGGTCAGCCAGTTCTCCGGCCGCCTAGCCTGTGCGCATCTCACACTTGCGCCGCAACGTCGAGCTGAAGGCCAGGGACCCGGATCCGGCACGATCGCGAGCGGTTTGCGAGGAGCTCGGCGCCGCGGATCGCGGCCTGCTCAGCCAGCGCGACACCTACTTCCGCACGCCGAACGGGCGGCTGAAGCTCCGCGAGGACGGCGGCCCAGCGGCGGAGCTGATCGCCTACACGCGCGCCGACCTACCCGGCGAGCGAGAGAGCGCCTACCGGATCGTCGAGATCCCCCAGCCGGAGGAGCTGCGACGTGCCCTCGCCGAGACGCTCAGCATCGAGATCGTCGTCGCCAAGCGGCGCCACCTATTTCTCTGGGAGAACGTCCGCGTCCATCTCGACGAGGTCGAGGGGCTCGGCAGCTTCATCGAGCTCGAGGCCGTCGCCGGCCCGGGCTCCGATCTCTCGGCGGAGCAGGAACAGATCCAGGCCCTCCGCGAGGCCTTCGGCATCGCGGAGGAGGATCTGGTCGCGCTGAGCTACTCCGATCTGGCCCGCTCGTCGAGCTAGACGGCGGGTGGTGCCGGAGGCGCTGGTGGTGCCGGAGGCGCTGGTGGTGCCGGAGGTGGCGGTGGCGTACCCGCGGACGGCGGCGCAGGCGCGGCAGCGGCATCGCCCTTGATCGCCAGCAGCTGGAAGTAGATCGTCGAGGCGGCAAGCGCCGCGATCGGCGCGGTCAACGTCGAGGCGATCACGTTGACGATGATCCGCATGCCGACGCTGTCGGAAATCCCCATGCCGATCGCGCCAAAGATGACGCTGGCGATGACGGTGATCACGAAGACGATGAGGATGACCCCGAAGACCTGCCAGCCGTTGTCACGGACGAGCTCGCGAGAGCGGCCGAAGGCATCGATCACGCCACTGTGCTCGACCACGATCACCGGAGCGATCACTGCCCAGATCGTCAGCAGGATCAGGCCCGGGACGACGAAGAGGAAGAAGCCGACGCCGACCGCGATGCCGAGGAGTATTCCGGCCCCGATCAGCGGCAGGACCACCGGCCAGGTGGCATCGATCAGGTCGCCGACCGAGGAATCGCGACGCCCGTCCTGGATGTCGCTCACAAGTCCCACCACCATCCCCTGGAAGAGGGTTCCGGCGACGACGCTGACCGCGAATCCAAGCGGCAAGAGCACCAAGCTCCCGGCCAGGATGGCGTTGACCACGGCAACGAGAAGGAAGAGGCCAAACGCCACCGGCAGCAGCACGCCGGCCTGGGCGCCATAGGTCGAGAAGATCTGGCTGACGGTGCCGCCTACGTCAAGTTTTCTGTTCATGGCCATAGGTTCGACCCGCGCGGCGGCGACCCTGCCGTGAGTCGCAAGCTCTTAAGGCAGGGTGAGGACGTGAGCGCTCTTCGGCTCGACCCGAGCCTCGAGGACGTCGAGGAAGGCGCCCTCGACGGCCTCGAATCCCTCGCCGGGCATCACCTCGAGCCAAGCGTCGATCCACTCGCAGAAGGGGTGCCAGGCGTCGGCCACCCGCTCCTCCAGCCCGGTGCGCCCCCAGTCCTTGGAGCGCTTGACGACGCGATCGGGTGCGAAGAAGAAGGTCGGCGTCGGCCCCGGCAGGTCGCCCTCGCCCTCGCCCGGCCCCATCCCCTCCCAGTGGGTGGCGCCGACAGCCATGCTGTAGACGAGGTCGTCGCCGTAGTGAGAGTGGACCGCGTGGCGCAGCGGTCCGTCGCCGGCGATGTCGACGAAGGTGGCCGGCCCTCGCTCGAGCGAGTCGATCTCCTCGTAGGAGACGGCGCTGGCATAGATGCCGAGGCCTTCGACGAACTCGACGCTGCGCGGCGAGGTGAGCCCGATCACCTCGACGTCATCGCGCTGGGCCAGCAGGAAGGCGGCCGCGATCGCGGTCTTGCTCGAGGCGCTGGAGATGACGACCGGCCCGCGCTCGACCAGGCCCTCGTCGGCGAGCTGGTCGTCGATCAGGAAGGAGGTGAAGAAGAGCGGGCGCAGCAGCATCTGCATCGCCTCGGTGTCGGCCCGGTAGAAGCGGTCGGCCTCGGTCGCCAGGTAGCGGTGGTAGGCCGACGGCAGGGCCGCCCGGTGCGGCGAGCCGTCGACGAACCCGGTCGCGTCGGCGTCGGCCGGCGTGACGACGAAATGCGAGGAGGGCGGCAGGTACCCGTACAGCCGCGTGCCTGCCTCGACGCCCTCGGCCTCGCTGCGCTCGACCTCGGCGAAGCCCCAGACGGGGACCCGGCCCCAGCCGTCCTCGGCCGGGAAGAAGTCCCAGTAGGACATCGCCTCGCCGAAGACCGCGTAGGTGACGTTGTTCGCGGTCATGCCGAAGGCCTTGATCGCCAGCAGCGCCTGACCCGGCTCGAGATCCGGCGTCGGCGACTCGGCGATCCGGCTCTCGCGGAAGTCGTCGCGCTTGACCAGGAAATCAGTCGCCATAGGGGGCGTAGCGGTTGTGGAGCATCAGGTCGTTGCCGTCGGGATCGGTGAAGAAGGCCATGTGGCAGACCCCGGAATCGAACGTCTCGCCGGTGAACTCGACACCCTTGGCTTCGAGCTCCGCTCGCGCCGCGGCGACGTCGTCGACGTGCAGCGCCGGGTGCGCGTTCTTCTGTGGGGCGAACTCCATCCCCATCTTCCCCGGCTCCCAGATCCCGAAGCAGGTCTCCCCCGCCCAGAACTCGAACTTGCCGCGCTCGTCCGATCGCAAGCCAAGCGTCTCGACGTAGAACCGCCGCGATCGCTCGGCGTCCGTTGACGGGACTCCAATGAAGTCGGCCTTGGTAATCACGATTCCTCCAGTCTCGGCCTGGGCAATGTGGTCAGCGCAGTGTAGATGTGCGCTCTCGCATCCAGAGGAACAGGGGGAGGCCGAAGCAGAGGCCGACGAGCAGCGTGGCCGGGTAACACACCCACCATCGCTTGACCCCCGCACGTGGGCCCTCCACCGCCGCCCAGACGAAGAAGGCGAGCGCGGCTATCGCCAGGTCGAGGACCAGCTGAGTCGAGGGGGTGCTGGCCGTCCACAGCGAGAAGTAGCCGCTGAGGTCGAAGCCCTCGTCGGCGAAGAAGATGACGAGGCAGACGTTCGGCACGACGAACCCGACGACGGTGAGGACCAGCAGCAGGCGCTCCTTCATGGCCGCAGCCTATGCGCCCGACGCTGCCTGGAGCGGCGCACTTCATTGCGCAACTCCGTCGCCACCTCTCTCGCCATCGCGGGAATCTGACCCGGATGGTGGCGGACGGCGCGAGCCGCCGCCCTGCCGAGACGGCGCGGCGTGAAGAGCTGGGATGGGCGGCTTTCGTGATTGATCACCCGCAGGAGCTGCTCGATCGCCTCCTCGTCGCCGGCCATGTCACGGGTGAACTGATCGGCCAGCGGCGAGGAGCCCGCGGCGCCCATGTCGGCCGCGAACCAGTGCATCTCGTAGCCGTCCTCGTCCCGCCATCGCCACCAGCGGCGCAGCGCCTCGTCGATGCCGGACGCTCCACCGAGGCCGGCCTCGACAGCATCGGCGAGGCGCTCGGCCTGGCGCAGCGCATCGGCGATGCCCTGCGCTGGCGAAGGGTCCTTGAAGTGCCCGGCATCGCCCAGCAGCGCCCAACCCGGCCCGGCCGCCTCACGGAAGTAACCGTGCCAGTTGGTCATCACCCTTATCGAGCCGACCCGGTTGGCGCCCGCGACCAGATCGCCAAGCTCGGGCCAGGCGGCAAGCCCCGCCATGAAATTGCGCTCGCGGTCAGCGAGAAAAGCGTCCTTGCCGAGCAGCGGAGGACAGACCGCAGCCATGAAGAGCCCGCCGTCGGTGGGACTGGCGACGTAGGTCAACTCACCCAGCGAGCCGAGGCGCAGCCGGCCTTCGGATTCGCTCACTCCCTCGAAGTAGGCCCAGGCAAACATCCGGCTGGGCGGCGAGACGTGGTACTCGGCGGCGCCGGCCAGGCCGGCCACGGTCGAGCGGCAGCCGTCGGCGCCGATGACCAACGGGGCCCGCAACGACCCCCGCTCGGTCTCGACCCCGACGACCCGGCCGTCGTCCCAGAGGAGGCCCTTGGCCCGAGTGCCGGTACGCGCCTCGGCGCCCGCCGAAGCCGCCGCGTCGACCAGCAGGTGATCCAACGAGACCCGGCGGATGCACAACGACGGCGCGCCCAATGCCTCAGCGTCGATCGCCGCGTCGATGCGCGCGCCGCTGGCCGCAAAGGTGAAGTTCGTCAGGCGCACCGCCCCGGCGGCCGGCACCGTATCCAGCACTCCGAGCCGGTCGAGGACGGCCACGCCGCTGGGCTGGATCACATGGGTCGAGAGCGTCTCGCTGGGGAACTCGGCCTTGTCGAGGAGGCAGACCCGCAATCCCCGCCGGGCCAGCATCGTCGCCAGCGGCGAGCCGGCGCAGCGCGCCCCCACGATCACCACGTCGAAGTTCTCGGCCCCTGGTTCGATGCGCGCAACGCTCGCACTCGAAGAGAGGGCTGTCGATTACCTCCGAGGTAGGTCCCGCAGCGCCGCGGCGGTCGCGACGTCGGCGGGAAAGCCCAGCTCGATCGAGAGCTCCGAGGCGGTCACCTCGACGGCGGTGCCGAAAGTGGCGACCGTGAAGAAGAAGGAGAGCTCGGGGCCATCGGGGATCCGCATCCGCATCATCGGCGTGAGGATGTTTCCCGCGGCCGCCTCGGCGGCTGAATCGTGCTCGTACGGCGGCGCCGGGTAGGAGGCCACCTCCTCGAGCAGCGCGGCCAGATCGTCGTCGCCGCTGAGCGCGACCTGACGTTCGAGCCGCCCGACGAAGTAGGCGCGCACCTCGCCCAGGTTGGCGATCCCAGCCGCCATCCCGCGCGGGTGCAGGCCGACGCGCATCACGTTGACCGGCGGCTCGAGCAGTGCTGGGTCGACCCACTCGACCAGTGCCGCCATCGTGGCGTTGGCAACGACCAGGTTCCAGCCGCGGTCGACGACGACGGCCGGATTCGGCTCGTGGCCGCCGAGGATCAGGTCGAGCGCCTCCCGCACCGGCGCCATCTCGGGGTCCTCGAGGGCGCGCTCGGGGAAGATCGGCGCGTGGCCGGCGGCCAGCAGCATCTGGTTGCGCTCGCGGAACGGCACCTCGAGCTGCTCGGCGAGCAACAGCACCATCTCGGCGCTCGGCCGCGAGCGACCGGTCTCGACGAAGCTCAGGTGCCGCGGCGAGATGCCGGCGTCGAGCGCCAGGTCGAGCTGGGTGCGCCGTCGCCGCCCGCGCCACTCGCGCAACAGCGGGCCGACCCCGTTCTGGGAGCTCGCGATCGCCATCTCAGAGCGGCCGACTCTAGCTCCCAGGCGTCCTCATCGCCGTCGCCAGCGGCGCCTCCGGTCGCCATCGCCGTTCTCCCGGCTGACTGAGACCACGCATCCGACCCAAGGGACGGCCAGTCAGTCGGATTTCGTGGACATCCCTTTCCCCTGCCCAGGAGAAAGGGTGCATGCCGGCGTGCCTCCGGGCAGCCGGTGCCGGTTGTCGGCGACCAGCCGGTAGACCCTTGCCGCGAGCCGCGAGATCCCTGGCAGCAGAAGCGCGCGGCCGACGACCCTCCAGATCCGCCCAGCGGTGTTCAGCGTCGCGGCGATCGCCTCGTGTCCCGAGCGAACCGTGCCGTCGACCTCGACCCACCGCACGGCCTCGGCCGCCTCTTGCTCGGTTATTCCCAGCTCGGTCAGATCGGTGAGCTGCCAGGCGACGATCTCGGCATCGGGCCCGATCCTCTCCAGGAAGCGCGCGCACGTCGTGCAGAACGCGCAATCGCCGTCGAAGACGAGCACCGGACGCTCGTTCGACTGGCCATGTCAGCCCCACGACTCGCTGAGCAGGCGGTCGGTCGCGAGCCGCAGCACCTCGGCCCGGCTCTTGTCACCATGCTCCACAGCGATGAAGTAGCTGCCGATGAAGAGGGAGAAGGCGAGCATGCTGCGCGCCTCGACATCGTCCTCGTTCGCGCAGAACTGCCCGAACAGCGAGCGCATGTATTCCATGCGCCGGCTATCGATCCGGCGCACCCGCGCCGCGACTTCAGCGTCGCGGCGCGACCAGTCCCGCAGGGCCAGCTCGACGGCGAAGTCGACCGACGGGGCCAGTTCGAAGAGCTGCTGCAGCTTGGCTCGCGGGTCCGCCGGCGTGCTCTCGATGCTGACTATGACGTCCTCGACGACGGCCTTCTCCCAGGTGTCGAGCATCTCCCCGAGCAGCGCTTGGCGATCTTTGAAGTGCCAGTAGAAGCCTCCCTTGGACACTCCGAGGGAGGCGGCCAGGGCCTCGACCCGGACCGCTTCCGGGCCTCCTTCCCCCAGGGCCTTCAGCGCTGCCTCGATCCAGGCGCTCCGTGGAGTCCGGACATTGGCCACGCCCTATCTATACGCCACCGTATTGACAGATGCAAGCGTCCTGCCTAAGATCCATACGACACCGTATGGATCGAGAGAGGAGCGGCATGAGGATTCCGAACGCAGCACATGAATCTCGCCCCTGGCGCATCCGCGAGATGGTCGGCGACTTCATCCTCGAGGACGTCTGGGCGCTTCCCATGTACGGCGGCGTTGACGACTTCCAAGCGCTGATCGAGTGGGGGACCTCCTTCGACCCGACCAAGGCGGAGTCCCTGCCGACTCGCTTTCTGTGGGGCGTCCGCGATCGCCTCGGCGACTGGTTCGGCATCGGCAGGATCTCGGTCCCGGTCGCCAGCGGCCCCGACGATGGCGCGGACACGCTGCCGATTCCAGGCCAGGAGGAGACCTCGTTGATCAACCGGGTGCCAGACGACCTGCGCGACACGGCGGCGGATGTGCATTTCAAGGCGCTGCCGTTCACGCCGCTCTACCGCACCGACACCGAGTTCGCCGCCGAGCTCTCCAACCAGACGGTGCACGGCGTGATGCACCTGGCCTGGGCCGATCAGGGCGATGGCCGCTACCAGGCGCAGATGGCCGTCTACGTCAAGCCACGCGGTTTCCTTGGCAGGGCCTACATGGCGCTGATCAAGCCGTTCCGCCATTTGATCGTCTACCCGGCGCTGACGCGACAGATCGAACGCATGTGGACTTCGCGCATCCTCGTCAGGGAGCCTTCCGCGTAGCGCAGCGCCCCACTGGCTAGGCTTTCCTCGATGAGGCGCTCGAATGACGCTCGGGCGCGCCGAGACGAGGAGACCGCGGCCGGCCCCCGCTGGAGCCGCACGACGATCGTCCTCGCCGCCGTAGCTGTGCTGGCGCTGCTGCTCGCGCAGACGACCTGCGCACACGGAACGACGAGGGTCGACGGGCAAACCGCGCTGACGCCACAGGGTGAGACGACGATCGGGTTCTGGGCCGGCGAGGCGGTGCCGGGAACGGACTGGAGCTCTCCCGACACCTACTGGAACCGCCGCGACACGCACGCCTACACCCCATACCTGTGGAGAGTCCTGCGTCGCTACCAAATCCCGCTCTACTTCAACCTCCGCTACAAGCGCGATTTCGGGCCGATCCCGCCGGGACAGCCCCACCGCCACGATGCCCTGCGGATCATCCGCACCGCCAACCGGCTCGGCGTGCCGGTCTGGGGGTGGATCCTGATCCCCTACAGCGACGGCTACTGGGCCTGGGAGGGCGCGGCTGCCGAGCACTTCGACGCGGTCCGGGCGCTCGCCCGCTGGACGCGGGAGAAGCACGTTCGGCTACGCGGCTTCGCCCTCGACCCCGAGCCACGCGTCCGCACCCCCTTCGAGACCATGGCGGCGATCATGGGAGAGGGCAGCGACGCCGTCTTCTCGGCGCTCTTCCAGCAGGCGATCGACCCCGCCGGCCAGTGCTCGGCCTGGCGCGGCTACGCGCGCATCCCCCGCTGGGCCAAACGCCACGGCATCGACCTCGCGGCGGCGCCCGTGACGGCGGTGCTCGACGACCTCGGCGATCGCCGCCTCGCCCTCCAGGACGCCGCCGGCTTCGTCCTGCCGAGGGCGCCGTGGAGCGAGCTGTTCTTCCAGGCCTACCGCAGCGTCTTCACCTATTTCTCGGGACACGATCCGGGGCCGAGCATCGTCTCCTCCTACCTCCGCTCCGCTCGCCGCGAGTTCGGCGAGGCCGGGCAGATCAGCCTCGGCTCAGCGGGCCGCGGCCCCTACCGGCGCTTCTCACGCCTCCTCGACGACGTCCGCCTGGCCGCCACCCTCGGCGCCGGCGCCCTGCCGATCTACTCCCTCGAGAGGACCCTGCGCGCCTACGGAGGCCCCCACGCCGTGGTCCGCCTCGTCCGTGCCGCCCAACACCCCTACGCCGCATCGAAAGCGATCAGGTCCGCCGCCCCCTCCGCCCGCGCCAAAGCCCTCCGCGCCGCGATCCGCCGCGCCGACAAAGCGGCCACGACCGCCACCCCGGCGATCACCGCCGGCCGCGGCGCTCCGCTCCCACCGAATGCCTGGCCTAACGCCTGCGGCCCGTAGGGGCGCCAACCATCAGCCGACTTTGAAGGCTCGCACCGCCGGCGTCGGGTCGGTGTTGCCGGCGGCGTCGATGGCGCGGACTTCGAAGACGTGGGACGCGGGCAGCGTTATGTAGGTTTTCGGCGAGCTGCAGGAGGCGATGCTGGCGCTGTCCATGCGGCACTGGAAGGTCGAGCCCGACTCGCTCGAGGCGAAGACGAAGGTTGCCGTGAGGTTTTTGACCGTGCCCGAGGGCCCGGAGGTAATCGTCGTCTCAGGCGCCTGCGAGTCGACTGTGAACGCGCGGGTTGCCGGGCTGGCGTCGACGTTGCCGGCCTGGTCGATCGCGCGGACCGAGAAGGTGTGAGCGCCCTGGGCGAGCGCCGTCGTCGGCGTGTGGGCGGCGCCGGGACCACTGCAGGCCGCATAGGCGTCGGCGTCGAAGCGGCATTCGAAGGTCGAGTTCGACTCGCTCGAGGTGAAGCCGAAGGTCGGGGTGGTGTCGTTGGTCGGGCCGTTGGCGCCGGAGGAGATCGTCGTGTTCGGCGCCGCGGTGTCAACCGTGAAAGCGCGGGTCGCCGGGCTGGCATCGGTATTGGTGGCCTGGTCGATCGCCCGGACCGAGAAGGTGTGGGCGCCGCTCGAGAGCGTCGACGTCGGTGTGTGGGTTGCGCCGGGCCCGCTGCAGGCGACGTACGCCGCGGAGTCGAAGCGACACTGGAAGGTCGAGCTCGGCTCGCTCGAGGTGAAGCCGAAGGTCGGGGTCGAGTCGTTGGTCGGGCCACTGGCGCCGGAGGAGATCGTCGTCTCGGGCGCAGCGGTGTCGACCGTGAAGGCGCGAGTGGCGGGGGTCGCGTCGGCGTTGGCAGCCTGGTCGGTCGCGCGGACCGAGAAGGTGTGGGCGCCCTGGGCGAGTACCGGCGGCGTGTGGGTCGCGCCGGGGCCGCTGCAGGCCGCGAAGGCGCCGGAGTCGATACTGCACTGGAAGGTCGAGTTCGACTCGCTCGAGGTGAAGCCGAAGGTCGGGGTGGTGTCGTTGGTCGGGCCGTTGGCGCCGGAGGAGATCGTCGTCTCGGGCGCCTGCGAGTCGACCGTGATCGAGCGGGTCGCCGGGCTGGCGTCGGTGTTGCCGGCCTGATCGACCGCGCGGACCGAGAAGGTGTGGGCGCCCTCGGAGAGCGCCGTCGTCGGCGTATGGGTGGCGCCGGGGCCGCTGCAGGCCGCGTACGCGGCGGCGTCGAAGCGGCACTGGAAGGTCGCGCTCGGCTCGCTCGAGGTGAAGCCGAAGGTGGGAGTCGAGTCGTTGGTCAGGCCGCTGGCGCCAGAGGAGATCGTCGTGTCCGGCACGACCGAGTCCTCGACGTAGGTGATCGCGGCCGAGCAGACGGAGGTTTTCACGCCGTTGGTAGCGGTGGCGCGAAGGGTCGTGGTCGAGTTGTCCAGCACCGAGATCGCGATCCCCGGGCTCGCCAGCTGAGCGGCGGTGCCCGTCGCCAACGGCGCTCCACCGCAGGTGGGAGTGGAGTAGATCCGCACCTGCGAGCCCGCCTCGGCGCTGCCCAAGACGAGCGGCGAGTTCGCGTTGGCGGGCGATGCCGGAGACGTCCCGGTCAGGTTCGGCGCGGCCACCTGGGTTTTGACCGTGAAGCTGCTCGTCGCCGGGGTGAGATCGGTTTTGCCGGCGGTGGTGGCCTGGACTCGGAAGGTGTAGGAGCCGTCGGCAAGCGGGCTCGCGGGCGTATGGGTGGCGCCGGGGGCCTGAGCAGGGGGCGAAGTTGGCGGCGCCGGTGTCGATCGAGCACTCGAAGGTCGAGTTGACCACCGAGGAGTGGAAGGCGAAGGTCGGAGTCGAGTCTTCGGTGGTGGCGCCGGGGCCGGAGTCGATGGTGGTCTCCGGGGCGGCTGCCGTCGAGTAGGCGATCGAGACATCGCTCAGGGTCGGCGTCACGGCCGGGTCGCTAGCCGTCAGCTGGGCTCGATACTGGACGTAGCGCGATTTGCCCGGGATGTCGCCGCCGCTCGAAGCGATCGGGCTGAAGGCGCTCCAACTTTCGTCGGGAATTGCCGTGTCGCCGGTGCGGACGCTGATCGCGACGCCGGCGCCCGACGGCACCGATGCGTTCCATGTGAGAGCTCCCCAATCCGCGCTCTGTTCAGCGCCCGCATCGAACACGCGTGAGTCGAAGGCACCCGAGCCCGCATAGGCGCTCATGCGTATCCAGTCGACGGAGACCTCCGGGGCGGCGGCATTGAAGTCGCTCACGATCGGACGCATCTGAGTCGCGCCGAAGCTGGCCGTGTGGGTGGCGACGAGCAACCCGTCGACGTAGTAGCGGACGTCGGTCGCGCCCCACTCGATCCGGTAGAGATGAGACGAGCCCAGAAGGGAGCTGGAGAGCTGCGTCTGGGTCGACACGCCGTTGGCGTTGGTGCGGGCGAAGAAGCCGGCTGCCGTGACGCTGAATATCGCCCAGTTGGGCGAGCTGTTGAGATCGACCCCGAAGCCGGCGTGTTGGAAGCTCTGGCCCCCGAAGTTGGCGACGAGCTCGAGATTGCGTCCCGACCCGTAGGTCGCAACGGTCCGGGAGTAGTTGCCGTTGATATGGAGGCTCCCGCCCGAAACCGTGGCGCCGGCGCCGGGGGCGCATGTCTCCGGAGCGGACCATGGGCAACTGGCCCATCCGGTCGGCAGGCCCGTGCCGGAGAACTCGTCGCCCTCCGTCGGCTTGAGGATCAGCTCGCCGTCGCTGGTCTGCGAGATCCGAGCGTTCGTGTCCGGAGATCCAGCGGTGAAGTCAGCGACGACGTTGTCGGTAAAGCTCAGACTGGGGGTCGTGAGTGTCCTCGGCGCGGCCGGCGGCGCTGGATCTGTGTTCGAGTTGGTCGCGGCGTCCGCCGAGCTGACCCGGTAGTAGTAGGTCGTGTTCGAGTCGAGTCCGGTGAGCTGCACGCTGTGAGCGGTGACCAGCGCGGAATTGCTCGCGCCGGCGGTCAGAAATTCGGGATTGGCGCCGAAATCGACTCGCGAGTCCGAGTTCTCGTTGGTGTTCCAGGTGATCGTCGCGGTGCCGTCGGCCGAGACCGTGTGCGCGACGTTGGAGATCGCCGGAGCGGTGTCGTCGACCGCGTACGTCGCCTCGTAGGCGCCGGCCGCGGCGTCGAAGAACGCGTACTCCCGACCCTTGACCGTCCGGGTCGTCGTCGCCACCGGCGAGCCGTTCTGCTTGACACCGGTCAGGACACCGACCGAGGAAGCGGTGGGAACCATCGCCCGCAGGCCGTTCGCGCCCGCCGCGTGGCTGATCGTGAAGGTGAGCTTGTTCGCGTTCCACGCGATCGCGCCGAAGGAGGAGTTGTTGCGGCCATCCAGCCAGGTCAGCATCTGAGCCGCCGAGACGATCGGCACGCCGCGCGCCTGCGCCGAGGCGACGATCGCGTCCGCGCCGGGCGAGGAGGCGACATCGGTGTGCATGTTGGCGGTGAAGACTCCGTAGTAGCCCTCGGCGCCGAGGGCCCGATCGAGCAGCGTGTCGATCGTGAACGGGAAGGACTGCCCGGACTCGTCGGTCATCTGGGTGGCGGCCTGGTAGACGTCGATCATCGAACCGTCGAGGTCGGCGAAGCGCATCGGCATGGCGGAGCCGGTGAACATCCCGGGACGGTCCTGGACCCATCCCGGCGGCCAGTAGTAGTAGTTCGTGTCGAGTCGCATCCCGTTCTGCAACTCCACCTTCGGCTGCGTCGCCCAGTCGCTCCAGGCGATGCAGTGGGTCCGGTTGGTGACGGGAGCGCTCAGGCCCGGGTAGTTGGCCGCCAGCGCCGTCAGCTGGCTGGTGTAGAGAGATTCGAGCGCACCCCGGTCGGCCCAGTCTTTGCAGTTGGTGGAGAGGTGCAGGCCGATCTCGAAGCCGGCGTCCTGATAGGCCGTCGCCTCGGCGTTGCTCAGCGAGGTGGTGCTCGGGTAGATGTAGGAGGTCGCCCTGACGCACTCCCAGTCCGCCACCACGCAGCCAGGCGAACTGTCGGCGAGGAACTGTCCGAAGCGAGCGTCGGTGCCGCCGTTGCCGTGGTCGTCGCCGCTCATCACGACCGCCGCCTTCTCATCGCGCGGCAGGAACCAGAAGCTCGGCAGCGGCTTGCGATCCAGGTTCATCTCCTCGATCAGGTTCTTCAACAGTCGCTGCTGCTCGTCGGCCTGGGGAATCGCGACCTTGCTCAGGTCGATCCAGTCGGGCTGGACGTCGCCCTGCTTGGCGCCGAAGAAGAGGTCGTCGGAGCGAATCGGAGCGGTGCCGTCGCGCTCGTCCCCGCTCCAGGCCGGGTTGCCCTGGCGCGTGTAGACGATCGACCTGGCGAGGTCGTAGGTGAAGGCGGCGGCCTGCCCCCCGCTCGATCCGACGCTGCGCAACGTCACCGCCGGATTGGTGGTGGCGGTGCCGGCATCCGCGAAGAGGGTGGCGATCGTCTGGGCGCCGCTCGCCGTGTAGCGGTCGGCGATGCCGTGGAACTGGATCGTCTGGCCGACGATGCCGGCGCCAGGGCCGGTAGCGGTATCGACTTTGAGGTAGCCGTTGGCCAGCGCGTTCGGCGAGCTGGTGAGGCCGAGAAGGCCGGCGAGCTGGGCGTCGGGGCGCATCGCGATCAGGTTGCCGCCCTGCTGGACCCAGTTGCTCAGGGTCGTCACCTGGGCGGCGCTGAGGCCGGTCTCGCCGAGGATGACGACGTCGTAGGCGCCGAGCATCGCCGCGTTGACGTTGGCGAGATCGGTGACCTTGAACTCGTTCAGCCCCTCGGAGCGCAGGATCTCGGCGTAGTAGCGACTGAACGGGTTGGCCACGTTCGAGATCACCAGGATCGGGCCGCCGGGCCCTTCGTCCGGGGGCGGCGGCGGGGGCGCCGCGGTCGTGAAGGACCAGCTCGAGTCGGCGGCGAGCCGATTTCCGGCCGAGTCGGCGACGCCGCTCGCGCCACCTTTGATCGTCGCCGTGTAGGTGGTCGAGCCCTGCAGCGAGGCGGTTGGATCCAGCGTCGCCTGCAACTGGGCCGGGGAGTAGCTCACGGTTGCCGCCACCAAAGCCCCTTCGGGACCACGCAGGGAAACGTTGGAGCCATTGATCGTCACCGGATCCATCGCCTCGCTGAAGGTCGCGGTGACGTCACCCGTGCTCGAGACACCGGTGGCGCCGGCGGCAGGCGTGCGGGAGACGATCGTCGGCGCGGTCGTGTCGCTTGAGGTGTTGAAGACGACGTCGACCAGGTAGGCCTCCGAGTTGAAGGTGTTGGGCCCGCCCGCCAGAGAAGAGCGAACCGGAAGCGCCGTACTTGTAGACGCCATTGGGCCCGTCGACCCCGTCCGCCAGCGCGTGCAACGGCGCGTTGTCGGCGCCGACGAGCGCGAAGAAGCCGCCGATCGAGGAGTAGTGGCCATTGGGCGCGTGATAGGAGACGACGTAGGTGGTGTTCGCGTTGATCGCCACCGGCGCGTCGAAGCTGACCTGCTGCCAGCCGCTGCCGCTCTCGCCGATGAAGGTCGCCTGGGCCAGCTGGGTCCCCCCCGCCGTCCAGAGGCGCCCGATGTGGGTGCCGGTGTTGCCGGTGGTCTTGTAGAAGCGAAGGCCGGTGATGAAGCCGCCGACGTCGGAGCGGAACTTGGTGCCGATTTCGGTCGCGTGGGTGTCCGCGTCCTGGGGGCCGGTGAAGCTGTCGTCCCAGATCGAGCAGGGGCAGGTCTTGGGGACGACTTTGACGGCGACCTGAGCCCCCGGGCTCTCGACGTTGCCGCTGTCGTCTGAGGCGCGCACCCTGATCGTCGCGTTTCCGACCGTGCCCGGCGTCCACGAGTAGGTCCAGCTGTCGCGCCCGACCGCCGGGTGCCAGGTGCTGCCGCCGTCGACCGATACCTCGACGCCGCCGACCCGGCCGCCGCCCGTCTCCCCCGCTTGATCGGTCGCGGTTCCGCTGATCGTGATCGGCGTGCCGCTGCGGACTTCGGTTCCCGTCGAACGGACTGGTGATCGTCGTCGCCGGCGCCACCGTGTCGGTGGTCTGCGTCACCGGCGCCAGACCGGCCTGCAGGGTGCCGGGCTGCACGCCCATGTCGGCCAGCAGGTTGACCGTGGCCTGCTGCATCCGCGCATCCGGCGGTCGAGCCGCCGCGGTCGTGGGTTCCGTCCAACCCCCAGGACCACTGGATGGTGCCGGCCCCGAAGACCAGGGCGCCGCTGGGAGCGCGGTAGAGGGTCAGGTGGTGGGTCGCGGTGCCGGGGCCGTAGCTGGAGCCCTGGTCGAGGAGCTTCTGGGGCACGCTTGTCGGTGGTCGAGGAGAGGTCGATGAGGCCGGCGGGGCGGAAGCCGTTGTCGAGCTCTTCGTCCCACTCGTAGCCGAGCGTGTTCGCGGAGAGCGTCGCTGTCTGGCCCGGCGCCAGCGAGGCGATGTTCGTGTTGCGCCAGAACCGCATCTTGCCGTCCGCGGCCGGGACCTTGATCGCGGTGGTGCCGGAGTTGACCATGAAGATCGTGCCGGTCAGCGCGTTCTCGGGACGGCCACCGTCGGCTGGCGGGCTGAAGCGCGGATCGCGCCAGGTCCCGGTCCAGGTCGAGGTCGGGTCGATCTTGGCGTTGGCGTGGGTCTCCTTGTAAGAGACAAGGGTGCGGTGGTCGACGTTCGGAGCCGTCGATGCTGTTCTCCCAACGCGTCTTCCAGAAGACTCTCGTTGCCGCTGAAGAAGGCGAGGTTGACGCCGGCTGCGCGGGCCGCCTCGACGTTCGCGCGCTGGGTCGCCTGACCAGTACTCGTCGTGGCCGACCGAGAGGAAGGCTTTGTGCTCGAGGATCTCGGCGCCGCGGCGGTCGGTGTCGACTCCGGTGGAGTAGCTGACGTCATAGCCGTTTCGCTCCAGCCAGCGGACCATCGGGTACTCGGCGTTGAACGGCGAGTCTTCGGGGGTGGTGCCACGGACGGTGAGCGGGCGGTTGTAGCTGACCTTGTAGGCGCGGCCCGGATTGGTCGCCGGGCGCGCCCTCGTAGAGGCTGTTGCCGCCGTAGCGGTTGTAGGCCTGCCAGGTGGTGTCAGAGGTCTGGAAGAGGAGGTTGGAGTGCCCGTCGTCGTCGCGGACGACGAAGACGATGTGACTACCGCCCGAGGCTGACGTCCTCGCGCACGAGCTTGGCGAAGTAGATGCCGGAGACGGCGTCGGTGGGCACCGTCCAGGAGGCCGACTCGAGCCCAGTTGCCGCAATCGATCAGCCCGGTTGTTGACTCAGTGAGGCAGGCAGGCTGAGTCTGCGGCAAGGCGGCCGAGGGCTGCACCGTCGCGACCTTGCGGGCGCCGTTTCCGCCGTAGTAGCCCATCCGGTAGATGTCGAGGCGGTAGTCGCTCGAGGGTGTGTCGATCTTGAAGCGGACCGTCTGGCCCTGATCGACGCTGATGTCGGTGGCAAAGCCCTGGATGTTCGAGTCCCCCGCGCCGCTGACATCCCATTCGCTCGGTGGATTGCCCGGCTTCGAGTTCTCGCAGACGATCGCGTTGGCGATCGGTGGGTCGCATGGAGCCGCCGAGGCCCTCTCGGCGAAGAAGATGCTGCAAAGCGCGAGGACGAGCAGCGTCAATACGGCCAGCAATCTCCCGAGGGTCTCCGCAGAGGCCTCGATCCGCAATCGAGCGATATGTGATCCCAACACGCCTAACCAACGGAGCGCTCGCGCCTGGACTTCTAGGCATCGAGTATGAAAAACGCCCCAAGATCAGGTGGCCGCTTGGACCGAAATTCGGTAACTAACCCACCGGGGTGCAAGGCAGAATGTGCGTCCCCTGCAGCGTGATCCCGCCAGCGAAAAGGATGTTCCCTTCGGTGTAGTAGCGCCCGGTGGGACAGCTGGCGGTTAGGTAGCTCTCTTCTTTGCCCTTGTAGATGAATTTGCGGTCGATGGTGATCTTGAACCTGAGCACCGAGCCCGCCCCGCCGGCGATCGCCGGGATCCGCGCAACCGTGTGGATCCCGTAGTGGCCCCGATCGATGCGAGTGAGCTTGACCGGGACGATGACGGCGGTCGGAGCGGGCACCGCGACGTAGGCGTGAACGAAGAGAAGGGTGGCGCCACCGTGGACGCCGCCGTTGAAGAAGACGATTGGGCCGGTCGCGGCAAACGGCGCCTGTTCGGGGAAGGCGACCTCGACTTCGCCTTCTCCGGAGCCGACGATCGCATCGGAGCAGGCCTTCTTCGCGTCCACGGTGGAGCGCGCCGTGAGCTGGGCCTGCGTGCAGACAGGCAGGCCCCTGGCGTTGACCTCGATGCTCTTGTCGAAGTCGATGTTCAGGGTCTCGACCGCGGGGGGATGACTGGCATCGGTGGTGCCGATTTCAGCGTCGATGCGGGCTGAGATGGGGACCTGGCTGTGCCTGGGCAGCTTGCTCGGGAAGATCCCCCCATCGTCCTTCAGGAAGAGGTTTCCAGCACGAATCACGTGCGGCTTGGCCAAGGCGCTCGCCACGACCACCAGCGCAAGCCCAGCCCCGACGGCCATCGCGCAAACCAACAGCTTCCTCATGCTCTTTCCCCCTGCCTCGGTGAGATGGAATCGAGCTGATCCTCTCCCGCTGGGCGCGGTCGCCACCACCTCAATATGGGGTCTTGCTCACCCGAAAGTCACCAATCTGGGAAAGGGCGCGAACTAACCGTCGAGGCGCAACGCAGTCTCCAGCTCCGTCGCGAAGTCCTTGAGGGGACGGCCGAAGAGGCCCTCGATGGCGCGAATGCGGTTGGTGACCGTGCGCCGGTCGACATCGAGCACGGCAGCGGTCGAGGAGATGTTCCGCTCGGCGGCAAAGTAGGCGCGCAGAGTCTCTCGCGCTACCTTGCCGCCGTCCCGCGCTCTTTCAAGCGGCTCCAGGTAGAGCTGATGCAGCGAGGTGGCGACGAGGTCGTCGCGAAGAATCGAGGCCAGCAGGGCGACGTCGGCGTAGCGGACGACGGCCTGCCCGCTGCGCTCGGCGATCGGCAACGCGGCCTTGGCCTGGCGATGACTGAACCGCCAGCCCGAGAGCCCCTCGCCGGGCTCGCCCACGGTCACGAAGACGCGCTCCAGAGAGATTTCGCCAAGCGCTCGCAGCACCTGCTCGACCTCGAGCGGGTGCCTGCCGCCAAGCCAGCAGGCCCAGATCGACTCCTCCTCACGGCAGACGGCGAGCAGGCGGCGGTCGAGCCTCTCGGCCAATACGCGCATCGCCTCCGGCGATCCCTCCCCCTTGGCCATCAGGGCGAGGTGGTGGGCGTCGAGGTCATAGCCGAGCTCGGAGTGATCGACCGGCTCGCCGGCGAGCAGGCTCTTGACGCACTCGCGACGGCGCTCCGCGTAGCTGCTTGGCCAGCTCTTCGCCTCGCGTACGTGCTCATCGCTCACCGCTTCGACCAGGCGATCGAAGAGCGTCGCCTGTCTGCCCAGCAGGCGGCGCAGGGTGGAGCTAGAGACTTCGGCGCGCTCGGCCTCTTCGACGATGAAGTCACCGAGCAGGGCGTTGCCGGCGACGTAGCGACGCAGAACGGTGTCGAGCGCGACGCCGGCGCGAGCGGCCAGGCGAGCCTCCGCGAGCAGGGCGGGTGGCACACCGGGGGCGCGACGCTCGCCGAGCGCGACGACACCGATGGCGTACTCGAGGGCCGCCGTGAGCGCGCCGTTCAGGCTGTGCAGATAGGTCGGGTCGGCGACCTCGCGAGGATCGGCGATCGCGTAGACGCGGGTGGCGATGCTCGCTTCCAGTTCGGGTAGCCGGCCGCGCAGCCGGGTTGCGAGCGCGGCGCAATCCTCATCGAGAGAGCGCGCAGACGCAGATGCTAGGCGCGGTCGCCCCGCGGCCGCTGCAAAGCGCGAGCCGTTGCCGTGTGGGTGCACACCACGCTTACTCACCGGCTCAACTTAGCGGCAGAGCACGAACTCGACCCGCAGCCCCGCCCGCGGAGGTCGAAGTTGAGCGGCCTAAGCGTGGCCCTGCCAAGGAGCTGCGGACCAGCAGACGGGAGACACGCGCGCGACGCAAGGTCGAGAGGAGCAACAAGAAGCGGAGCAAGAGCTTGGTCAAGGACCGGCAGGTCAGCGCAAACGCAGCGGCCGTCGCGATGAACAGCATGAAAGATCCTTCTGAAGACTGGCGTGCCGAGTTCGCCAGACAGCTCTCTGAAGAGGCGAGCCGAGGTTTAGAGAGCACCGACGAGCAGACCCGGGAGGCGTGGACAAACTTGATCGGGTCATCACGAGAGCAACAGGATTGGGCCGATCTGGTCGCGGTCGAATTCGCGCTGCAGATCCGGGCCAGAGAGAAGCTTGAGTTTCTCGTCGCGCAGCTGGACAGGGACGATGAGCGAGCCCGTTTGATCGCTAGCGCTGCGGCATTCACGCGTGTCGCCGACGCCCTTTACAGCGTTTCGGTTTCGCTGCTGATTGGGGGCGGCGGAATCGCAGTCGCTGTCGCTCTGCATTGACCAGAATGCCGCTCACCGGGCGGCCGAAGCCCGGCCACGGTCAGTTGCCGACGTAGTCCGCGAGGTGCTCGCCGGTGAGGGTGGAGCGGGCAGCGACCAGGTCGGCGGGCGTGCCCTCGAAGACGATCCGGCCGCCGTCGTGGCCGGCGCCGGGGCCGAGGTCGATGATCCAGTCGGCGTGCGCCATCACCGCCTGGTGGTGCTCGATGACGATCACCGACTTGCCGGAGTCGACCAAACGGTCCAACAATCCGAGCAGCTGCTCGACGTCGGCGAGGTGCAGGCCGGTGGTCGGCTCGTCGAGGACGTAGACGCCGCCCTTCTCGGCCATGCGGGTGGCCAGCTTGAGCCGCTGCCGCTCGCCGCCGGACAGAGTGGTGAGCGGCTGGCCGATGCCGAGGTAGCCGAGGCCGACGTCGGCAAGTCGGTCGAGGATCTTGTGCGCGGCCGGTATGTGCGCCTCACCGTCGCCGAAGAACTCCTCGGCCTCGATCACCGGCATCGCCAGGACCTCGCTGATGTCCTTGCCCCCGAACTCGTACTCGAGCACCTCGGCCTGGAACCGCTTCCCCTCACACTCCTCGCAAACGGTGGCGACCCCGGCCATCATCGCCAGGTCGGTGTAGACGACGCCGGCGCCGTTGCAGTTGGGGCAGGCGCCTTCGGAGTTGGCGCTGAACAGCCCAGGCTTGACGCCGTTGGCTTTCGCGAACGCCTTGCGGATCGGGTCGAGCAGCTTGGTGTAGGTCGCCGGATTGCTGCGTCGCGAGCCGCGGATCGCGGCCTGGTCGATCGTCACAACCCCGTCCCCCCCGGACACCGAGCCGTTGATCAGCGAGCTCTTTCCCGACCCGGCCACGCCGGTCACCACCACCAGGACGCCAAGCGGGATGTCGACGTCGACTTCCTGCAGGTTGTGGGTGCTGGCGCCGCGGATCTCCAGCGCCGCCGATGACGTCCGCACCGACGGCTTCAGGGAGGCACGGTCGTCCAGGTGCCGCCCGGTGATGGTGTCGCTGTCCCGCAGGCCCTCGACACTGCCCTCGAACACCACCTCTCCCCCCTCGGCGCCGGCGCGCGGACCGAGGTCGACGACGTGGTCGCCGATCGCGATCGCCTCGGGCTTGTGCTCGACGACCAGCACGGTGTTGCCCTTGTCGCGCAGCTGCAGCAGCAGCTCGTTCATCCGCTCGATGTCGTGTGGGTGCAGGCCGATCGTCGGCTCGTCGAAGACGTAGGTGACGTCGGTCAGCGAGGAGCCGAGCTGGCGGATCATCTTGACGCGCTGCGCCTCGCCACCCGAGAGGGTGCCGGAGGCCCGGTCGAGGGAGAGGTATCCAAGCCCGATCTCGACGAACGAGTCGAGGGTCTCCCCCAGCGCCTCGAGCAGTGGCGCCACCGACGGCTCCTCGAGGCCGCCGACCCACTCGGCCAGATCGCTGATCTGCATCGCGCAAAGGTCGGCGATGTTCTTCTTCTTGATCTTCGACGAGCGGGCCGCCTCGCTGAGCCGCGTGCCGTCGCACTCGGGACAGGTGGTGAAGATGACCGCCCGGTCCACGAAGGCTCGGATGTGCGGCTGCATCGCCTCCCGATCCTTGGACAGGAACGACTTCTGGATCGTCGGGATCAGACCCGCATAGGTCAGGTTGATGCCCTCGACCTTGATTTTGGTCGGCTCCTTGTAGAGCAGGTCGTCGAGCTGCTTCTCGGTGAACTTGCCGATCGGCTTGTCCGGGTCGAAGAAGCCGCAACCCCTGAGGATGCGCCCCTGCCAGCCAGCCATGCTGTAGCCGGGGATCGTCAGGGCGCCTTCGTTGAGCGACTTGCCGTCGTCGTAGAGCTGAGCGAGGTCGAAGTCGGTGACCTCGCCGCGGCCCTCGCAGTTGGGGCACATGCCGCCGGTGCGGCTGAAGTTCACCCGCTCGGACTTCCCGTCGCCCTTCTTGATCATCCCGGAGGCCTGGACCGACGCCACGTTGAAGGAGAACGCCTGGGGCGAGCCGATCTGCGGCTTGCCGAGCCGGCTGAAGAGGATGCGCAGCATCGCGTTGGCATCGGTGGCGGTGCCGACCGTGGAGCGGGGGTCGGCGCCCATGCGCTCCTGGTCGACGATGATCGCGGTCGTCAGCCCGTCGAGCACGTCGACCTCGGGCCTCGCCAGCGCCGGCATGAAGCCCTGCACGAAGGAGCTGTAGGTCTCGTTGATCAGCCGCTGCGACTCGGCGGCGATCGTGCCGAAGACCAGCGAGCTCTTGCCCGAGCCGGAGACGCCGGTGAACACCGTCAGCCGGCGCTTCGGGATCTCGACGCTGATGTCCTTGAGGTTGTTCACCCGCGCGCCCTGCACGCGGATCAGCTCGTGGCTGTCGACTGCACGCGACGCGGGCGACCGCGCGTCCTTCTTCGTGGCCATGCCGGCAAGGCTAGGGAGTCAGTGTCCCGCGCGTTATCCGATCCCGCTTGTCACAGCTGGGCAAGCTGTCTCGTCTTGGCTATGTGAGCGGTACGCAAGACTCAAGGCGCAAAGATGCCCGACGCTGACCCATTCCTCGCCTGCAGGGACCGGCTGCGAGGCGTGGCCTATGGCCTGCTCGGCGATCTCGGCGAAGCCGACGACGTCGTTCAGGACGTCTGGCTGCGCTGGCAGGGCGCCGACCGCGGCGCCGTCCGCAACGCCGAGGCGTTTCTCGTCACCGCGGCAACCCGCCTGGCCATCGACCGACTGCGCTCCGCTCGCGCCCGCCGCGAGGCCTATGTCGGGACTTGGCTGCCGACTCCGCTGGTGATCGACGAGGACGACCCCGGCGAGACGGCGATCGAGGCGGAGAGACTGGACCTGGCGCTTCTCTGCGCGCTCGAGCGCCTCGACCCGGTCGAGCGCGCGGTGCTCGTCCTGCGCGACGCCTTCGATCTCGACTACGCGGAAATCGCCGACGCCCTCGACGTCTCGCCGAGCAACGCCCGCCAGATCGCCAAGCGGGCCCGGGAGCGCGTCGGCGACGCCGCCCGAAGCCGCCCGGTCGACCGCGGCCGGCACCGAGAGATCGCCGACAGCTTCCTGCGCGCGGCTCACCTCGGCGACGTCGACGGAATCAAGCAGTTGCTGACGACGGACGCGATCCAGTACTCCGACGGCGGCGGTCGGGTGAGCGCCGCCCGCAAGCCGATCCACGGGGCGGCCCTGATCGCGAAGTTCTACGCCAACGTCAAGCGCACCGGCCACTTCCCGCTGGACCTCGTGCCGACCCCGGTGGCGGTCAACGGAGCGCCCGGGGTGCGACTGGTCAGCCGTTCGCACGGGCCCTACGCGATCACCGCCGTCGAGATCGCCGACGACCGTGTCGAGGCGATCCGCAACTTCCTCAACCCCGACCGCTTCGCGGAGCTCTGAGCAGATGGCCCTGCCCCACGTGGCCCCCGAGCCGCCCCGTGGCGTCGACAAGTTGATGCTGAAGGCCCTCGACACTCGCCTCAGTGGCTTTTTGGAGCGCAGCCTGCCGTTCCGCTTGATCGTCTGGCGACTGGCGCCGCGAGCGATGGCGCTGATCGGCGGTCGCCTCCCCTCCTTCATGCCATTCGCGGCCGGCGTTTTGGAGACCCGCGACGCGCGCAACGGCAAGACCCATCGGCGGGCGGCCGTCTACTTCAACGACGGCGAGGATGTCGTGCTGGTCCCCTCGAAAGGCGGCATGGCAACCGATCCGCACTGGTTGGAGAACGCGGTCGCGAGCCCCGAGGTGACCTTCGGTGGGGAGCCCTTCCGGGCCGAGGTCGTCGAGGACGGGGAGCGGGCGCGTCTCATCGAGCTCGGCGATGCCTACTACCCGCCGTACATCGCCTACCGGGCTCACGCGGCGCGCTACGGCCGCCGCATCCCGGTGCTGCGCCTGGTCCCCCGCGACCGCGCCTAGCGGGGCCCGTCAGTGTGCACGAACAGCACCGGGCCGCCAAGGCGGCCCTCTTCGCGCAGCGCCAGCAGGCCGGCCATCGCCTTCGCGGTGTAGACGGGATCGAGCGCGAGCCCCTCCTCGGCGGCGAGGGCGGCGGCGCGCGTGGCGGCCTCGGTGGGATGGCCGTAGCCGGCGCCGATCTGGTCGCGGGTCAGGTCGAGCATGTCTGGTCCGAGCTGGAGTGAGCCGAGACGCGCTCCACGCTGCTCCAGCAACGCGGCGGTGCGCCGCGCCAGGCGGACGAACACCGGTGCGTCGAGGCGGAGCTGGTCGTTGACGACGACACCGACGACGCGGGCGCGCAGGCCGGCGAGCTGGAAGCCGAGCGCCAGGCCGGCCGCGGTGCCGCCGGTGCCGACCGGGACGACGACGTGCGCCGGCTCGGGCAGCGAGCCGGCCTCGACCTGGGCGGCGATCTCCAATGCCGCCTCGACATAGCCGAGCGCTCCGACCGGCGAGGAGCCACCTGCCGGCAGCAGATACGGCGGGTGGCCACCGCGGGCGTTGCGGGCGAGCAGCCACGGCAGCATCGCCACGGTGCGCGCCTTCGTGTGGGTGCGATAGATGCGCGCCCCCGAGGCATCGAGCCTGGCGAGCTGGGCGCGAACGTGGGCGTCGATCGGCTGGTCGACAAGCGCCAGCGCGGTCTCGAGGCCATGTTCGCGCGCGTAGAGGGCGGTCGCCAGCCCCCAGTTGGTGCCGAGGCCGCCGAAGGTGAGGATCGAGCGGCGGCCGCGACGCCGCGCATCGGGGATCAGCCACTCGAGCTTGCGCACCTTGTTGCCGCCCCAGCCACCCGAGCCGAAGGCGCCGTCTTCCTTCACCCAGACGCCAAGGCTGGCCAGCTCGCGGACGGGCGTCGGGCGCTCGGACAACTCGAGATGGGGCAGGGTCTCGGCCAGAGCCGGAAAGCGCTGATGTAGGTGAGGGGTCAAGACCGTGAGCATGACCGCAATCCGCGCATCGCCGATACCTCCTCTCTGTAGTGTGCGCTCGATGAGGGCGGTCGCCTGTCACCAAGGCGCACTCGAGGTGGTCGAGCTCCCCGAGCCCGAGCCCGGGCCGGGGCAGGTGCGGATCGAGGTCAGCCGCTGTGGGATCTGCGGTTCGGACCTACACGCCCGCCATGGGATCGACCAGCTGGCAGACGTGGCGCTCGGGGTGGGCTACGACCGCTTCGGTCGCTCCGACCAGCAGGTCGTCTTTGGGCACGAGTTCAGCGGTCGAGTCGCCGAGTATGGGCCGAATTGCAAAGGGGACCTGACCACCGGCGCGCCGGTCGTCGCGCTTCCCCTCCTGCGCGGCGAAAACGGCATCGATACCACCGGCCTCTCCCAGCACGCGCCCGGCGCCTACGCCGAGCAGCTGCTCGTCCAGGAGTCGATGATGATGGCGATACCGAACGGCCTCGACCCCAACGTCGCGGCGCTGACCGAGCCGATGGCAGTCGCCCTGCACGCGGTTCGCCGCGGCGAGGTCGGCAAGCGAGATGTGGCGATCGTGATCGGCTGCGGCCCGATCGGCCTCGGCACGATCCTGATGCTGAAGGCGACCGGCGTTCGCACCGTCATCGCCAGCGACTTCTCTCTTGGCCGGCGGGCCCTCGCCGAGCGCTGCGGAGCCGACCTGGTTATCGACCCCTCGGAGGATTCTCCTTATGAGCCGCATGGGGATTACGGCTGGCTGTCGAAGGCAGACGACGTCTTCGACCTCGCGCTCGACACACGCGAGAAACTCGGTCGCCTGCCGATCGGCTGGTGGCACGTCTGGCGACTGGCGGAGAAGCTCGGCGCCGGCCCGAAGCACCCTGTCGTCTTCGAGTGCGTCGGGGTCCCCGGCGTGATCTCGCAGATCGTCGACTCCGCGCCGTTCTTCTCTCGAGTCGTCGTCGTCGGCGTCTGCCTCGGCGCCGACTCGTTCACCCCGGCAATGGCGATCAACAAGGAGATCGACCTGCGGTTTGCCCTCGGCTACACCCCACTCGACTTTCGCGACACCCTCAACCTGCTCGCCGAGGGCAAGGTCGACCCACGGCCGATGGTCACGGGCACGGTCGGCCTCAGCGACGTCGAGGGAGCCTTCTCGGATCTCGAGGATCCCGAGAAGCACGCCAAGATCCTGATCGATCCCTCAGCGTGATCGACAGAGCCTGGCGGCGGACGTAGTCGGTTTCGGCGCGCGCCCTCTGTAACAACCATGCCTGGCCGCACACTTACTCTCAGATGCTTCCCGTCGACGATCCGCCGAACGCGGTCCCGGACATCTACCGAAACCGCTTCGAGCGCTGCTTCCGCGACCACTACGCGCAGCTGCTCGCCTTCTCGGTGCGGCGCGTCTCCGGTCGGGAGATCGCCGAGGACGTGGTCGCCGACACCTTCGCGGTCGCCTGGCGCCGGCGCGATCGCATTCCCGATCCCGCCCTGCCCTGGCTGTATGCGATCGCCGCTCACGTCATCGCCAACCAGTATCGGTCGACTCGTCGCCGCCACAACCTCGACGTGCGCCTGGCGCACGAGACCGGCGCCGCCGCGGCGGGATCCGATCCCGCCGAGTCACTCGGTCGCCGCGACGCCTTCTCGGCCGCCTTCGCTCTCCTCGCCGAGCCAGAGCGCGAGGTCCTGCGCCTGATCGCCTGGGACGGGCTCGACACACGTGACGCGGCACGGGTCTTCGGCTGCTCGCCGGGCGCCTTCCGGGTGCGGCTGCACCGCGCCCGCCGCAAGCTCGCGAAGCAACTCGAAGCGACCGAACACTCACCCCGAGAGGACCGCGCCGCCGTGCCCAATCCCGCCGAGGAGATCCAATGATCCGCAAGAGCCGAAACGACGATGCGCTCGCCAGGATGCGGGCCGCCAACCCCGTCTCCGCGACGGAGCTGCGGAAGGCGATCCGACGCAGAGCTCTCGCTCGCCATGCAGCGAGCGATCGCCCTCGGCGAGTCTCCCGCGCAACCGATTCCGGCCGGCGACCGGGTCGCTCGCGAGCACGCCGCCGGCGCCGGCTCGACCCGCGGTGGGGTTTTCTCGCGGCATCGCGGTGCCTCGCTCGGCCTCGGCGGCCTCGCCTGCGCTGCGGTGATCGCCGCGCTGGTCGTCCTCTCCGGCGGCTCCGTCGACTCCGTCAGAGACGGCGCTCACCCCAGCTTCGCTGCCGCCGCGGTCAAGGTGGCCGAAGCAAATCCGCGCCTGCTCGTCACCGCGCCCGGCTGGTCGATCGTCCATGCCCGCAGCTTCGAAGTCGACAGCGGCGCACTGACCTACAAGGACGACGAGCACCACGCTCTCGGCTTCGGCGGCCGCTCAGCCTCAACTGGTATCCCGCTCGGCTCTATCGCGACAGGCTGCGCGAAAACGGCCATGCCTGTTGTCACGTCAGCAAACCGATGACCTCGACCCTCCTCGGCCAGGGGGCGATCACCTTCGCTTACAACGGGCAACATCCGAACTACGCGACGATCCTCTCCCCTCAGGGGAACGTCTTCATCGAGGTCAGCGGCTCGTTCGGCAGCAAAGAGGAATACGAGGCGGTGCTCCATTCGCTGCGGCCGGTCGGCGTCGACGCCTGGCTCGGCGCGATGCCACCCGAAGTCATCCGTCCCGCGGCACGCTCGGCGGCGATTGCGCAGATGCTCCGCGGCATACCCGTGCCGCCGGGCTTCGATACCTCCACCCTGCAGTTCCGAGTCATGCCTGTGCAGCCGGGCCCCGATACCTCCGCCCTGCAGAGCGAAAGCGCCCTCACCGATCGCTTCATGCTCGGCAAGTCGGTGACGGGAGCGGTTGCCTGCGGCTGGCTGCAGCGCTGGCTGTCCGCGACCCGAACCGGCGATGACGGCGCGGCGCGGGAAGCGGTCGAGGCGATGGCCACGGCTCCCCGCTGGCCGATCCTCCTGCGGATGGTCCGGGAAAAGGGCTATCGCGGCAATGTCCTGCCGCCACACGGTCGGGGTTGGCCGTCGGAGATCCTCACCGCGGCGCGGGAAATCGCCCACGGCCAGCTGAGGCGCAAGCCGGCGGTCAGGACGATCTACGTGAAGGGACGCCCCATCGGGTACGTCACCCCGGCCGGAGCGGCCCCGGCGAGCGTCATGGGCTGCCTCTAGCTATGAATTGCCGCAGTTGCCACACCGAGGCGTGCCAACCCGGCGATCCTCATGGCAACTCGAACAGCTGGCGATCACCGCTCGCCCGCACCCCTCGCAGTGCGGCTTGTCGCGGAGGGGGAATCCGCAGAAAGGACACTCTCCGCGACGAACCCGCCGTGCCGGGACTCGTTTTGCGAGGAAACGCTGCAGGGCGACGAATGCAACCAGCGTCACGGCTATTCCAGCGATCGAGATCGCCAGAGGCCCGACCTCGGCGAACTCGATGTAGTTGTCGGTGTAGTCCGCTGCCATGACGACCGCGAGGATCGCTGTGGCCCCAATCCAGGCGAGCGCGGCGGGGAGATAGCGGGAGTTCCGGGACCGCAGGCGGATTAGCAGCCAGTAGGCGGTCGCGAGCATCACGATCAGCAGGACCAAGCGCAGAAGGAAGACGATCCGGTCGTGGTGGGCGCGATCCTCGGCTTCCTGCTCCGCGGCGCGCTCTCGCAGCTCGCTCAGCCGCTGCTGTGCCTCCACCGCGCCCGGACGAGTCTGCGCCTCGATCCTGACGGCGCCCTCCAACTCTCTCGACGCAGACGCGAGCCCGACCTGAGCGGACTCGTACTCCGCCCGCAGCTCAGCCGACGGCTCATTGGCGTCCAGAGCGGTTCGGTAGGCCTCGCGGTGGAGCTCCAACCTGCGAGTGGCCGCCCGCCGCTCCCGCCGATCCCTTGCGACCGAACGAATCGCCTGCCGGTGCTCCGCGATCGCCGAGAACTCCTCCGCGCCGATGAGCTTCTGGGCCGGCACGTAGGCGATCGAGTCGCTCTTGGCAACCTCATCGAGCTTGAAGTAGCCCCAGATGACACCGATCGCAATGAAGACCGCGAGGACGAGGGCAAGGACCTTCTCGGCGGTGCTCGTCTCGATCTCCCCGTCCCCCACGCGGCTACCCGCGGGCCGGAACCTGCTGCTGCGCTCGCTCATCCTGTCTCTCCTCCTTTGCCGCCGTGAGGCGGATTCGTTCTGGGGCGAAGCTCGATAACCAGCTCGCAGTCGAGGGCCGCGGCGATGCGCGCCAGGGTGTCGATCCGGGGCGGCCGGGCGCCCCGCTCCACCCGGGCGATCGCTGACTGCGTCGTCCCGCAGAGCTCAGCCAGTTCACGCTGGGAGATCCCCCAGGCTTTCCGCCTCTCGGCGACCAGCTCCGCAATCAGGCCGAACAGCTCCCGATCGTCGGGGTTGGACGCACCGCCGACGGCCTCGCGAAGAGACGCGATGCGGTCGTCCAGCCGGCGAGAGGATTTTGGTCCCCGCTTTGACATAGCAATCTTGCTATGTATAGCAGTACTGCTATGCGGCTCGGTCTTCCGCCGCCTGGCCCGAGTACGCAGCCTAGGGCCGCTGTCGCGGCGTCAGCGAGCGATGACGCCGGCCTCGGTGGCCGGCGCCGCATAGGCGGCGGCTAGCGTCGCGACCGTCTCGTGGGCGTTTAGCCCACTCGGGTTGGGGACCACCCAGAGCGCCGCGCCGGACCAACTGATCGCGCTATCGAGCGTCTCGGGCTGACGAGCCAGAGCCGCGCCGCGGTCGCCGAACGCGTCACGGTAGGCGGTGACGCCGGCGATCGCGACGACCGCGGGCCGGTGATCGGCGACGAACTGCCGCAGCCGCGCGCCGCCCTCGCGCAACTCCTCGCCAGAGAGCTCGGAGGCGCGCGCGGTGGCGCGCCGCACGAGGTTGGTGATCCCGACGCCTTGCGCGACAAGATGGGCGCGATCGGCATCGGTCATCCCGGCGACCCGATCGACCTCGTAGTCGGTGATGCCGGCCGCGGCCAGCGCCGGGTAGAAGCGGTTGGTGGGATGCGCGAAGTGGGTCTTGACCGCGGCCGTCCAGAGGCCCGGGTTGATGCCGACGAACAGCAGCCTCAGCCCCGGCCCGACGAGATCGTCGACCTCGTGGTCGCGGAACTCCTCCAGCTCCAAACGCGTGAACCGCATGCCCGCGATCCTGCCTTAAAGCCCGAGCTCGAGGCGCTCGAGGCGAGCCGGGTCCGCGAGGGCATCGATGGCGACGACCTTGCCGCCGGCCACAGTGAAGGCCATCACCGAGAAGGGTCTTCCATGGGGAATGACGAGGACGCCGGCGACGCCGTTGACGAGCACGGGCCGGACGAACGGCGCGAGATTGGCAAAGGTCAGCGCGCGGCCGGCGACCTCGGTGGCGCCGCGGATCACATGGTTGGCCGACGGACGGGACACGCCGCCGTCGGCGCGGATGACGACTTCCGGGTGGAGGACCTCGACCAGCGCGTCGAAGTCGCCTTCACGGGCGGCCGCGAAGAAGGCGTCGACGACCTCCCGCTGGCGCTCGAGGCTGACGTCGGGCGCCGTCGGTTCGGCCTCGACCCGGCCACGGGCGCGGCTGGCGGCCTTTCTCGCCGCGACCGGCGAGCGGCCGAGCAGGTCGGCCACCTGCTCGAAGGGGACCGAGAACATGTCGTGCAGGACGAAGGCGACGCGCTCCTCCGGGCTGAGGGCCTCGAGCACGCCGAGCATCGCCAGGCCGACCGAGTCGGCGACGAGAGCCTCGTGCTCGGGGTCGCCGCCCTCGACCGGGCTGACGATCGGGTCGGGCACGTGGGGGCCGAGCGGCTCCTCCTGGCGCGCCTTGCGAGCGCGCAACATGTCGAGGCAGATCCGCGCGACCACGGTCGTCAGCCAGCTCGGCAGGTTCTCGATCTCCTCCGAGTCGCTCCGCGCCAACCGCAACCAGGCCTCCTGCACCGCCTCCTCCGCTTCGCCGCTGGCGCCGAGCATGCGGAAAGCGACCGCCCAGAGGCGACCGCGGTTCTGCTCGAACCGCCCTGCCAGATCCTGCTGTCCCGACTCGGTCACATCTCTGCCCTCGGCTCCGTCACACCTATAAGACATAAGACGAAGAACGGCCGACCCAGAGGCGGCCCCGGACTGAAAGGAAAGCAACCATGGCAAGTGAGAAGAAGATCGCCGTCGCCGGTGCGACCGGTCGCCTCGGCCGCCCCACCGTCGAGATCCTGCGCGAGCGCGGGCACGAGGTGGTGCCGATCTCACGCGGTGAGGGCGTCGACGTGATCACCGGCGAGGGCCTCGCGGCCGCGCTGGAGGGAGTCGACCTGATCATCGACGCCGCCACCGGCCCTTCGCCCGACCAGGCGGAAGCGACCGAGTTCTTCACGACAGCGGCGCACAACCTGCAGCAGGCCGGCGCGGAGCGCGGCGTAGAGGGCATCCTCGTCGTCTCGATCATCGGCACCGACCACTTCAACACCGGCTACAACGCCGCCAAGGTAGCCCAGGAGAGAGCTCACCTCAACGGGCCCGTTCCCGTCCGCATCCTACGCGCCGCCCAGTTCCACGAGTTCGTCGCGGAACTGGTCAAGTGGACAACCCAGGGCGATACCGCCTACCTACCCCCGATGCGCACCCAGCTCGTTGCCGCCCGCAGCGTTGCCGAGGCACTCGCCGACCTCGTCGCCGGGGCCGATTCCGCACCTCTCGGCAACCCGATCGCCGAAGTGGCCGGGCCCCGCGAGGAGAACCTGCTCGAGGCGGCGAAACTCCTCGCCGCCCAGCGCGGCAACGGCCTGCGCATCGAGGCCGGGGAGTTCTTCGAAGACCCGGAAGGCCTCTATCCGGCCGGGGCCGTCCTCCCCGGCCCGCTGGCCAAGCTCGCCGGGCCTACCTATGAGGAGTGGCTCATCGGGTAGAGGGACGCTCAGAGGGAGCTCCCGCGACCGAAGGAGAATCGAGATGGGAAAGCTGATCGCGACAACGCAGGCCACCATCGACGGCGTCATCGACCCGGTCGGCGAGTGGGTGCAGCCGGACGGAGACCACGGCGACTACTCGTTCGAGCGTCAGGCGAGATCGAGCGGGCTGGTGCTGGGCCGCAAGACCTACGAGGGCCTGGCGGGATATTGGCCGAGCCAGTCGGGCACGTGGGCGGACATGGTCAACGCGGTACCGAAGTACGTCGGGTCCAACACCCTGTCCGGCGATCTCGATTGGAACGCGACCCTGCTCGAGGGGAGCCTCGAGGACTCGATCCCGAAACTGAAGGACGAGGTCGACGGTGACCTCTTC
Source organism: uncultured Solirubrobacterales bacterium (assembly GCA_963718775.1). GTDB lineage: Bacteria > Actinomycetota > Thermoleophilia > Solirubrobacterales > 70-9 > VRUE01. The sequence goes on from OY970377.1 coordinate 1,061,775, forward strand.
ATGCACGGCAGCGGCGAGTTCGCCTACGCCCTCGCCGAGAAGGGCCTTGTCGACGAGTACGAGGTCTACCTGAACCCGCTCGTCTGGGGCGAAGGGAACGTCCACGTGCTCGGCGACAGGGGAACCATCCGGATGCAGCTCGATGACATCAAGCGATTCGACTCCGGAGTGATCCTGCTCACCTACCTCCCGGCCTGAAGAGCTTCTAGTACCGCCGCTTCGCGAGGTACGGAAACGTGAGAAGCGAAAGGTGTGTGTTGGCTATGACCGAGCATGCGGTGGTTATCGCCGGAGGAGGTCCGGCGGGGATGATGCTGGCGGCCGAGTTGGCGTTGGCGAAGGTCGACGTCGCGGTCGTCGAGCGGCGTCCAGATCACGTGCTCGTCGGCTCACGGGCCGGCGGCTTTCACTCGCGCACGATCGAGTTGCTGGATCAGCGTGGAGTCGCCGATCGCTTCCTCGCCGAGGGCCAGGTGGCTCAGGCCGCGATGTTGGCCACGACCGTCTTGGACATGAGCGACTTCCCGACCCGTCATCCGTATTCACTCGGGATCTGGCAGAACCAGATCGAGCGGATCATGGCCGCCTGGATCGCCGAGCTGCCGGTGCGGATCTACTACGGATGTGAGGTAACGGGCTTCGCGCAGGACGACACCGGCGTCGACGTCGAACTGTCCGAAGGCCAGTCGCTGCGGGCGCGGTATCTCGTCGGGTGCGACGGAGGACGCAGCGTCATCCGTAAAGCAGCCGGCATCGAGTTCCCCGGATTGGATCCGACCAGGAGCAACCTGATCGCCGAGGTCGAGATTACGGAGGAGCCGGATTTTGGCATCCGCCACGACGATCTCGGCGTGCATTCCCTCGGCAGGGTGGAGTACGAGATCCACGACGGCGAGATCGTCTACGCAAATCAGGGACCCGTACGGGTCCTGGTGACCGAGGAGTACGTCGGAGCGGCCGCCGAGCCAACCCTGCGCGATCTGAGTGAGGCTCTGATCACGGTGTACGGCACCGATTTCGGGATCCACAGTCCCACCTGGATCTCCAGGTTCACCGACATGACTCGACAGGCGGCGACCTACTGGGCGGGACGCGTCCTACTCGCCGGCGACTCGGCACACGTGCACTACCCGGCGGGTGGACAGGGCCTCAGCCTCGGTGTGGGTGATGCGGTGAATCTGGGCTGGAAGCTGGCCCAGGTGGTCAACGGGGCCTCCCCGGAGAGCCTCCTGGATACGTATCAGGACGAGCGCCACCCGGTCGCCGCCCGTGCGATCCAGCACACGCTGGCTCAGGCCGCGCTCCAGCGCCGAGACGAGCGCATGCGGGCCCTGGTCGACGTCGTGTCGGAGTTGGCGACCATGGACGAGCCTCGCAAACGGCTCGCCGGGGTCATCTCCGGGCTGGACATTCACTACGACCTCGGCGAGGGCCACCTCCTGCTCGGACGCCGCATGCCCGACCTGGACCTCGTCACCGCCAACGGCTCGCTCCGAGTCTTCGAGCTGCTGCACGACGCCAGGCCGGTGCTGCTCAACCTCGGTGAGCCCGGCGGCTTCGACATCGCTCCATGGGCTGACCGGGTCCAGCTGATCGACGCGAGCTACGAGGGGGAGTGGGAGCTCCCGGTGCTCGGCGCGGTCACCGCTCCTACCGCCGTGTTGATCCGGCCCGACGGATACGTCGCCTGGGTCGGAGAGCCAGCTGACCCCGGTTGCCTGCCCGACGCGCTAGCCACCTGGTTCGGACCGCCTACCGCGGCGTAGCGCACCAACTTCCAAACACGGTCAGGCGGGTTGCCACAGCTCGATCCGGTTGCCCTCGGGATCGGTGACCCAGCCGAATCGACCGACACCCTCCATGTCCTGCGTCTCTTCAGCCACATCCGCTCCCTTGGCGCGCAGTTGCGCGAGCATCGCATCGAGGTCGCGGACCCGGAAGTTGATCATCGCCTGCTGGGCACGGGACCCGAAGTAGTCGGTCTCGGACTCGAACGTCGCGAACACCGTCGGCCCCGCTTCCTGACGCCACAGGCCGTTCTCATCGGCGTCCAGGCCCAGGCAATCGCGATACCACGCGCCCAGGGCCACCGGGTCGGCGGCCCGCATGAAATACCCACCGATTCCAAGCACACGTTCCATGTCGCCATCTTGCCAGGACGGCGATCGGGCGGGCGACGACCAGGAGTCGCCGGCCGAATAGGGCGTCATTTCAGGCGTTCATCCGTGGAGTCGACGATCCCCGACCGCAAGTACGCGGTCTCGCGGAACACGGTGCCATCGGGGAGCCCGGGATAGCCCGCGGCCTTCGCTTTGAAGATCACTTCGGCCTGAGCGAGCATCTCGGAGGTGTGCGGATCAAAGATGTACTCGTGGCCGAATCCGCGTTCCCTGACCCAGGCGATCGCGTCGCCACGGCGCCCGGCGACATCGGCCACATCGCGCTCGAACCCGACGCCCGGTATTTCGGCGAGGGCATTGAAGGCGGCCGCCCGCAGCGCCGGGCTGGCGATCGGTTCGCTGAGGATTTCCAAGAGCCTTTCGACCGTCGCACCGCCTCTGAGCGAGTCGGCCGGCGACGGATCAACCGGCGAGCTTCCACCGCGGCGGTGTTCGATAGCCAGGCGCAGGGCTTCCGGCTCGGTCGGCGCTTCGGCGAGCTGGGACACGTGGGAGAAAACCCGGGAGCCCCGCCAGGATTCCGACGCGAACTCCTTCACGAGGCGCCCGGAGCTGTCGCGGCGCACGTCATGTTCGCTGGAGTCGAAGGCCCAGGGTGGCGGCGAGCCCGCGCCTTCCCAGCGTGTTTGGTCGGCGGCCGAGAAGAAGTCGACCTGGCCGAGGGTTTCCCGCTCTCGCGTCTTCCCGTCAGGTGCCATCCAGACTTCCTTCAGCGTCGGCACCAGGGCGGCGGGAGCGTTCGGATAGTTGCTTGGTATGTGCGCAGTGAAGTACCTCGGGTTCGACTTCGAGCCTGTCCCAGGCCCTTCCGGCAGCCAGCCCTGCAGATCGACCACCTTCGTCTTCGCGTAGAGGAACTGCCCGGCTGCCGGCGGCGCGTCGGCCGGGAGGCCGGATGCTCCGGCGACGGTTGCGGTTTGGCGCAGGGCTTCGGCGATAGCGCTTTGGCTCAGGGCTTCGTCGCCGACCGGGGTGTAGTCGGCGCCGCCGCCGACGCTCGGAGGAAGCCCGAAAGGAGCGCTGCCGTTGGGTGTCGAGACCGGCTCGCAGGGTTCGACCGGGCCTTCTGCGATTCCCATCTTCGCGACGCTCCCGCCTTCGGGGTCGCCGCCGTAGGGAGCGGGCGCTCCGGAGAGGACGACACTCTGGTCGGGGCGAAACGCTTCGGGGTCGAGGTTGAGGTTCGCGGTCGAATATTCGTCGTCGGAGATTTCCCCGCGCCTGTGTTCCCCAAAACGTTCGCGCCATCGCTGGGTGCTGCCGATCTCGAACGTCATCCCCCCGCCGGAACCTCCCATCGTCATGCCGCCGCCGATGGTTCCGCCGCCTGGAAGATGAACTTGTGAGGGCGTGTAGTGCGGTTCCCGACAGACCTTCCCGGCCGGCAGCCATGTCACCTGGGCCTGGATTCCGGCGTCCTCCAGCGCCTGCTCCAGGCCGGAGGCGTCTTCGAGGCTGTAGACCTTGATCGTGACTCCGCCGCCCTCCTGCGGTTCAACCGCGAAGGCCGCCGGAGGGTTGTCGCCGCCGGCGCTGACGATCAGTGCGACCGCGACGGCAACGAGAGCCGTGGCGGCGCCCAGCGCCAAGCGCGGGCCGTGGCGGCGCCAGGAAGGCGAGGCGACCCGCGCCTCGGCAGCCTCCGTGGCTGCGGCGGCCGCGCCGCGCTCGGCGACGACCGCCTTCAGCCGGGCGAGGAGCCGCTGCTCGAAATCGGGATTCGGTTTCTGCTCCTGACTCACGATCGGTCCTCCGTCCTTGGGTTCGGTTGGTTGGCCGCGGCCTCGAGCTCGGCGCGCAGCTTGCGTCGCGCCCGGTGCAAGCGCACGCGTGCGGTGACCGGGCGCACGCCGGCCGCGGCAGCGGCCTCGGCGACCGTCAGATCGTCGATCGCGACCAGCTCAATGACCGCCCGCTCGCCCTCGGGAAGACGGTCCATCGCCGCGTAGAGGCGACGGGACTGGGCGGCGGCGTCGATCCGCGCATCCATTTGCGCCGCGTCCTCCTCGTCGAGCAGGGCGCTGCCGCGAAACCGCTCCTCACGCGCCCGCTCACGACCGCGCCGGCGACGGTCGTTGGCGACGAGAGCGCGGGCGATCCCGTAGAGCCACGCCTTCGGGGTGCCGCGTCGCGACCGGTAGTGATGAGCTGAGTCGATCGCGGCGAGAAAGATCTCCGCGGTCAGGTCGGCAGCCCGCTCGCGGTCCCCAACCCGGCGGGCGACGAACCGCTGCAGGTCCTCGACGTGCTCGCGATAGAACGCCTCGAACAATTCGGGGTCAGTGCCGATCCAGCGCAGTTGCTCGGCGCCGACGCCGCGCCCGCGGGCAGCGACCACGCGCAGGGTGCGGCTGAGCGCACTCGGCGCTGTCGGCACCGCTTCCCCTGTCTCCATGTCCCTTATTGGTCGCGAAGGAGGAAAGCGTTACCGGCCGGAGCTCAGCCGATCTTCTCCGCCAGCTCGACGATGATCCCCTCCGGGCCGCGGACGTAGCAGAGCCGATAGATGTCCTTGTAGCGCTCCACCTCGCCAACGAGCTCCGCGCCGCGGGCGCGCAAGCCGGCGACAACCGCGTCGATGTCGTCGACCGAGAATGAGACATGGCGGATGCCGGGGGTGTTCGCCGGGGCGTCGCGCTCGCCGCCCGGGCCCGACGGAGCGTGAAACTTCGCCAGCTCGACCCGTCCGTGGCCGTCCGGGGTCTCCAGCATCGCAATCTCCGCCCGCACGCCCCCGAGCCCCACCACACGGTCCACCCAACCGCCGTCGACCGACCCCTCGCCCTGCAACTCGAGCCCGAGCTCGACGAAGAACGCCGTCGCGGCCGCGAGGTCGTCGACCACGATCCCCACGTGCTCCATGCGCTGGATCGTCATGCGTTTCGACTGTAGCGACACGACTGCCCTAGCCGTTCCGCGCGGCAGGCCCGCAGGGACATCCTCCCGACAGTCGCCGCGGCCTCATTCGAAGGTCAGCACGTGCACCGGTAGGTCGCTGATCGCGGACTGGGTGGTCCCGGAGAAGTTGCAGACGTCGAAGGTGACGTGGCCGTCCGAGGGCACCCTCTGGCCGTAGATCATCACCCCGTCCTGGAGCGCTGCCTGGACCGAGAACAGCACCGCTTGTCCGGCCTCGGCGCCGCCCACGCTCGCGTCCAACTGCCTGCAGCGCCCGTTGGGCACGTAACCCGTGGGGATGCTGATGCCCCCTCCACTGAGATCGGCTCCCTCCAGGTCGGTGCCCTGGGCGCCCTCGGGCCCCCTCGGGCCGACTGGGCCGGTGATGCGGGCGAGGACCCCGGCCGCGAGATCGGCGTTCGTCAGCGAGCCGTCGATCACGTTCTGTGAGCCGACCGAGTTGTAGGCGAGGTCCTTTCGCTTCACCTGCCTGTTCTTGATGTCGCCGGAGTCGACCGAGTTGAGTCCGGGCAGGGCGTAGGCGGTGCCGCTGATCGCGAAGCAGAACAGGGCTATGTAGCCGACCACGTTGGAACGGAAGTGCTTTCCCAGCGCCCTGGCATCCATTGGCTTCCCCTCAGTTGTTCGAGGGGCCGCTCCCCTCGAGTGCTTCGACGCTATGCGCTGGGAAGATGGAGTACAAGCACGGACGCTGGCGCCGGGGTGGCAGCACATAAGATTGCGCCGTGCCGTTCACTCTCAGGAACCTCAAGGAGGATCTGGAGGACGTCGGGTCCAACTTCGACGGCTCGCCGGACCTGGAGTTCCGCTTGGCGACCCAGGCGCTCGAGCTCGAGAAGTCAGGCCTGAGCTACCAGCGCGTCCCGCCCGGCTATCGCTTTCCGTACGGCCACACGCACGAGAAGCAAGAGGAGGTGTACGTGGTCCTGAGCGGGAGCGGGCGGATGAAGCTCGATGACGAGATCGTCGAGCTCAAGGAATGGGACGCGGTGCGTGTCCCGCCCGGTACGTGGCGAGGCTACGAGGCCGGGCCGGAGGGCCTTGAGATCCTCGTCATCGGCGCGCCCAATCTCGGCGAGGCTCCGCGCGAGGACGTCGAGGGCCAGCGCGACTGGTGGGCTGACTAGCACCAGGCCTCAGGCCTTGTCCGTGCGAACCGGAGATCTGATTCTCGATCAGCGCGTCAACTGAATCAGGAGGAAGCCACAACAACCTTCGCCAAGACGTAACCAGCGTGACAAAAGCACGTGTCGAGGTTGCCGTCGAGACGGCGATATCCGAGCATCGCACCCTCTTCGACGAGGGAGTTCGGCAGCCGGAGTCCCTGCGGGTGCGCTCGGTTTTGGAGTACGGCTGACCCGCTGATCAAGTGAACCGCGAAGGGCTCCTCAGACTCGAGGTTGAGAGAGTCGAACACTGATTGAGGATTGGCGTTCCCGGCACTGAGCCAGCCAACGATGCGCAGTTGATTCGCAGGATCGCGCGGGAGTTCGAGCCGTGCTGTCACACCACGGGCAAGCAGCGAGCGCGGATGGAGGATGTTCGGGTCACCGTCGTTCACGAGGACCATGCGTAGCTGGATCACGTCCCCGGGTTTTACCGGCAGCAGGTTGCCAACTGGACCGACCGACCCTTCAACCTTGCCGCTGAGAAAGAAGCGTGCGTCCCCCCATGCAGGTTTGTTAATGGTCGAGTTGAGGGAAACATGGTCCCCGCCCTCGCAAAAAGCATGTTCCTCGCATCGATAGGTGCGGCGCGGCGGCCCCCATTCTGGCCCCGAAAGCGCTGTCGAAGCGTCACCCCCGTCGAGCAAGCTCAGCGGATCGACCAACTTTGTCAGCCCCCCAATACCGGAAATAATCAATGCAGCGAGGAGGGTCGCCCACAGCGGATGCCGACTGACGCGCTCCCACACCCCTCCAACTCGTGACGCAAGACGACTGAACGGCTGGCTGTTGGGCATTTCTTCTCGTGCCATATCGCCGAGAAGTGTGAACCGAAATTCAATTTTTTGGGGGGACTGCAGCCGCGAGCGAAGCAGGACCGCCGCCGACAATACGACCAGGCCCAATCCGAGCAGGCCGTTACCGGCACGGCTAATCGCTCTGGACGGCCTGCTTACAGGTGCCATGGAACAACGGTGCCAGCGCAGTCTTGAGCGCCACAGGAGCGGAGCTAGAGCCTGACTGAAAGGTGCGAAATCCTGGAAGATGCCGGGAAATGAGAGTGAATCTGCTGGGCCAGCTGACCGTTAGCGATGGCGGCGAGGAGATAGCGCCGAATCAGTCGCCGTTCGCCAACGTCCTGCTCGGACGGCTGGCGTTCACCTCTGGCGCCGTTCCACGCTCAGATCTGCGGCGCATTCTGTGGCCCGACGACCACGGCGAGCGACCGCCGAGCGGCACCGATGATCTGCTCAATTCCTATGTAACCGCCGTCCGCCGCTTGCTCGGCTTCGTCGGCATGCGGGAGACGCCGATTCGGTCGATCCCGGGCGGAGCCATAGTTCTCGACCGACCTGGCAGCACCGACCGTAAGGCGAAGGTCAAGATCGAGACCGACCTTGACGACTTCCGTCGCAAGGTCAAGCTTGGAACGCCCGAGTCGTTACGACAAGCGCTTGGGCTGGTCCGCGGCCCGTTCCTCGCCGGTATCGACCAGGAAAAGTTCCCCTGGCTGGGCGACGCTCGCCGCAAGCTCGAACGTGAGTACGTCGTCGTCGCAAGGCGCCTCACCGGGCGATCCGAGGCCGAGCTCGAGGCGACCGTCCACGATTTTCTCAGCGAGCCGCACGGCACGCTTCTCGATGCCGTCCCAGGCGCGGATCCTTCCCTGCCGAAGGACAGGGGGAACGGCGCCGTGGACGAGGGCGAAGAGAAGCAAGGGCGCAACCTCCGAGCCCTGATCGGCATTCCGCTCGCCCTGCTCGTGATCGCTGCGCTCGCCTTCCTCGTGGCCCTCGCAGAGCGCGACGGGTCAAGCGCCTCGAGTCCCGACGGTTCCTCCACGGACGGTCGCGCCGAAGCGCTCTCCGACGAAATGGCCACCAGCCCTCGTTACAACCTCTCCGCCGGGCTGCGCGTGGCGAATCGCAGCTACGACGACCGTTGGGCCACCCACATCAGGGCCGATCCCACCGATCGCCTCGCCCTTGCCTTGACCCTCGAAAACGAGGCGCCAGTCACCAGCTATCCGCTGGTTCTCTGGACCGACTACGAACAGAATCCCGAAGTGGTGGGTGATTACCGGGTCAGGCTCATCGTTGCAACTCCGAACGGGGCGGTGCTCCTGAACAGCCCCTGGGTGTACTTCCATCCCTGGACCAACCAATTCGAAAGCTTCCAAGTTGAGACGGGCGGCCGAACGGTGAAGGCACAGGTGTCAGAGCCCGACGGAGACCTGCTGCGTACCGTCAAGGGCGAAACCGGCTCCATCCCCTACGTCACGCCGGTCGAACTTCGCAGCCCGTACCAGGGTTGGACCGACTATTTCCCGGTGGGGGACCTGGCGAGTGGGCAGCGCGTGGTCGTCGAGTTTGGGGCCAGCTGGAGGTTCCCCCCCAAGACCGAATTCGGGACCATCTCTCCGTCATTCGGCATCGAGGGCAAGACCGGCCCGGAAGCTTTCAGCACCGGCAGCGTGCGGGTCGGCGATCGGGTGGACTTCACCGCGCTGCTAGATAACCAGAGCACGGTCGCCGCGCAGGGCCACCTTCGCGTCGACTTCCGGCCACACAGGGGCGGCCGCTACATCGAGATGCGTCTGTTCGGGAAGCTACTCGAAGAAGAACAGCTGATCGGCACGGCGACGATCAATAGCGCCGACGGACGGCCGATCGAACTGATTCTTCAACCTGGCTCGACGGAAGTGTGGAGCCACCCGCCCGGCCCCTGGATCCATAGTCCGAAATGCATCACCTCTCCCAATTCCATCGAGAAGCCCGTCAGGAAGCGTGTGCTCCAAAATGGAATCGCCCTCGGCGGCATCGATATTGGCGATTTCGGTGGTTTCACGCCGCACGGCGAATGCGCTGGCACCGAGTTCAATGAGCAGCTCCACTTCAAAGCGACCATCGTGCCGCGTTGACCACCTATACGGCTCTGCATCTGAATCTGGATTGATGCAGTCTGGGTCAAATTCGAGTGGCGAAGTCGGCGGGGCTACGTGGAGCACGGTTTCAAGCGCCTACCCTCCGACGTCGGCAAGGAGCCGGTCGATCTGGCCGAGCGTTTCGGTGAAGCCTTGCTCTATCCCCATCTCGATCATCTGTTCCATCGTCTCGCGACTGGCGAAGCGAGACTCGATCGACATCGTCGTGGCGCCGTCGACCTCGGCGATCGTCACAGTCATCTCCGCCGGTCCCCCATCGCTCGGCTTTCCCTCGTCGTCGGTGTCGTCGTCGGCGAAGCGCAGCCGGTTGGGTGGCTCGACCTCCTCTACCCGCCAGCGGCCGTGGGACTTCTCGCCCTTCGGCCCGGTCATGAAGTAGGTGATGCGCCCGCCGGGCGAGAGGTCGTAGTCAACGAAGGTCGCCGGATGGGACGGCGGCCCCCACCAGCGCTCCAGCTGCCGCGGGTCCGACCACAGCTCCCAGACGCGGTCGGCGCCGGCGTCGAGCTCGGCGGTGATCGTCATGGTCAGGGCGTCGAGATCTTTGTTCGCTTCGGTGACGGGCATCAGCTGCTTTCTTTGTCGGTTTCGAGGATCTGGTCCATCCGCTCGACCCGGTCGCGCCAGACCGTCTCCAGGCGGTCGAGCGCGGCATGGGCGCGGATGAGGGCGTCGGTCTCGGCGCGGACGATCGACTCGCGACCGACCCGGTGCTTGCTCACCAGTTCGGCCCGCTCCAACACGGCGACGTGCTTCTGCACTGCCGCCACGCTGATCGGGTATTCGCGGGCCAGGGCCGAGACCGAGAACCGCCCCTCGTGGGCGCGGCGGTAGATGTCGCGGCGGGTCGGGTCGGCCAGCGCCCCGAACAGCAGGTCGGAGGCCTTCTCGTCGGCGCGGCTTGTTTCTCTACCTACAACCATCTGGTTGTAAGTTAGCAGCGACGGGCGAAGGGAGGTGAACATCAGGCGGCGCAGCGGCAAAGCAGAAGCGGCGTCTGGTGCCCAAGCGTTGCCCCATGGGCCATTTTGAACCCCATTGTCTACATCCAAGAAAGACGAAAACCCTGCGATTTGCAGGGCTTTCGTCCTATAGCGGGGGAACGATTCGGCTCCAATAGCGACCTGATTGTGCCGATTGAATGGGCCGCAGATTTGGCTCCACAGGCGAAAAAGAAGCCCCGCACCTACGGGCAGATCAGGGTGCCCCGAAGGGATATCTGAAAAAAGTCGCCTTGACTTCAGCGTCAGCGGAGCTACCGTCGCCGACGCCAAAGACATAAGTGGCCCCGGCGGCGCGCTAACGCCCCGGGGCCTGGCACCGAAGAAAACGCCTTCGATGCAAGCGAAACCGTACTCGCCGTAGCCCCTATCGGGGCGGCATCCCTGGCCCTCTTCGGCGCCCTGCCGAAAGGAGAGCGCGATGGATGCGGAGGGCTGCGAGCTGGGACCGTTCACCCCGGTTCCCGACGCGCTGGTCTTGGCCGCGATTCAGCGGGCGCAGCGCCACGGCTACAAACAGGTCGCGCGCTGGCACATCGCCGAACACCTCGGCTTCGTCCACAGCTCGGCGACGACGCGACAGCTTCGCCCCCAGCTCGAATCTCTCCGGGTCGCCGGTTCTCTCGAACGCGCTCGCAAGCACGGCCGCTACCAATGGAACCTCACCCCGAAGGGGCGCAGGCGGCTGGCGGCGGCGCGGCGCGCGGGGCGGGTCGGCGATCTTCCCGAGTCGCCACAGCATCGGCGCTGGCGCCATGCGCGCGAAGAGGCCAAGCGGCGGATTGACGACTTCCGCACCCTGACCTACCAAACGCTCGACGCCGCCGAGGCGGTTGCCGAACCCGCCGACGGCCCCGGCTCGGAGACGTGGTTTGAGATGGGCGACCGGCTCACCGCGATCTTCTGGCTGATGGGGTCGGCGACCCATTGCCTCACTGAGTGGCCCGAGCCTGACGACGCCCGCGCCGACCGCGACGACCCCCCTGCGGGGAGGCGAGGGCGGCGCGGCACCCCGGACTGGTCGGGCTATGAGAAGCGGGCCACAGGAGGCCACCGATGATTTCGCCGGGGCTTCACGAGGGGTCGAGGTGTAGGCCACAGGGAGGTTCTTCCTCCTTGCCTCGGCCCCTCGTGAAGCCCCGGCGACGGACAGGCCGCCGCCGTGTCTGAGCTGAGCAAACACTTCGCCCTGGTCTTGCGCCGCCAGCGCCTGCGGGCCGACCTCTCCCAAGAAGAGCTTGCGTTCCTCGGCGGTATGCACAAAACCGCGGTTTCGCACCTCGAGCGCGGTGACAGGCTGCCGCTCCTTGACTCAATCGTGAGGCTCGCGGGCGGCCTTGAAATCGAGCCGAGCGTGCTGCTCGGCGGCATCAGGTATCGGCCGGGCGGATTCAAGCCGGGCCGGTACGAAGTAACCGACGAACCCGACGCGGAGGTACAGCACAAATGATCGAGAGCTTCATCATCCTGCGGCGCTTCGGGGACACCGTGAGGCACCACCGGCTGAGACTTGGAATCTCTCAGGAAGAGCTGGGGTGGCGCGGCGACCTGCACCGAAATGACGCCGGTCACTTCGAGCGCGCCGAGCGAATGCCCAAGGCGGCGGCGCTGCTCAAGGTTGCCGCCGCGCTGGAGATCCCCATGCGCGAGCTGTTGAAAGGCATGAGGTGGAGGCCCACCGAGCTGACTCCGGGCCGCTACCTGTTCGCCGAGGTCGAAGACCAACCCCCACGAGCCCATCGACCCGAGCGGCCCGTCTGCCCGGTGCCGGGCTTCTTCGTGATCGGCGACAAGCGCTTCCCCGAGTGGGAGGTGGGACTGTGACCTCAATCGCGCCCCCGACCCCCGAGATGAAGGTCCGCTTCGGAGAGAATCTGGAGCGCTGCCGCGAGCGGGCCGGGCTGACGCAAGCGGAGCTGGGCTATCAAGCCTCCCTTCACCGAACCGAGATCAGCCTGCTGGAGCGGGGCAAGCGCCTCCCTCGCATCGACACCGCCGTCAAGCTGGCCGGATGCCTCTCGGTGTCCCTGGACGAGCTGGCTATCGGCATCGACTGGAACCCGGGCTACACCGTGGTCGTGGAGGGCGGGTTCGAGGTATCCGAGCAGCCATGACGTTCACCGACGCCGCCAGCGCTCGCTTTGCCAGCAACGTCATGCGGCTTCGACGGGAGGCCGGTTTCTCTCAGGAGGTCATGGCCGACCGCTCGGCGGTCAGCACCGCCATGATCGGCAAGGTGGAGAACGGAAAAATCCTGCCCTACTTCGATGTGGTGATCAGGATGGCGGGCGCGCTTTCGACCACACCGAGCGCGCTGGCCGAGGGGATCACCTGGAAGCCGGGCGAGATCGTGGAGTCCGATCCGCAGGACTACACCGTCGCCGAGAGCTAGACCGATGGCCGATCTACCAAGGTCAATCGGCCCGCCTGAAGGTCGACAGGGGAGGGGCGTGGGCCACCATTGGCCCCTCTCCGGATCGATCTGTCCTATATCGAACATATGTTCGATTCCAGCCGACGGACGCAGTAGCTTTCGCTTGCATGACATCTAGCGCCGTCGACAGCATCGAAGCGCGTAAAGCGCGCGGCGCTTTCTTTACGCCCCCCGATATTGCTCAATTCCTTGCGGACTGGGCGGTGCGCGATGCCTCCACGCACGTTCTCGACCCCACCTGCGGCGAGGCCGTCTTTCTGCTTTCCGCAGCTCGCAATCTGTCGGCGGCAGGCGCATCCGCAGATGCGATTCAGAAGCAACTCACGGGAGTCGATTTGCATCGCCCATCTCTCGATGGCTCTCGAGAGTTGCTGGCTAATGAGGACTTCGGCGCCAGGCTCATTAAAAGCGATTTCTTCGATCTCCCGACCCCTTCTCAGTTCGGCGACAAGATCGGCTGGCAGGACGCGATCATCGGAAACCCGCCCTTCGTCCGCTATCAAGAATTCTCTGGCGACACCCGCCAAAAGGCGCTTCAAGCAGCGCTAGCCCAAGGGGTTCGGCTCTCGCAGCTCACGTCCTCCTGGGCACCCACTCTCGTCCACGCGGCGGCTTTCCTTAAGCCCCACGGACGGATGGCAATGGTTGCCCCAGCCGAGCTGCTAACCGTTCACTACGCGGAGCCAGTCCGTCAGTGGCTGCGGAGGCGTTTCGGCGCCGTCACGCTCGTGATGTTCGAGCATTTGCAGTTTGAGGGCGCCGATGAGCAGGTTGTCCTCGTAGTTGCTGAAGGCTCGGGGCCGTGCGATGCTTTCGTGCTCATCCACGCCGACGATGCGGCGGATTTGAACCGGGGCCACCGGCTTGACTCAGTTGGCGCCAATCCTGCCACCGAGGGAAAGTGGTCGGATCTCGTTCTGCCGAGGTCAACTCGGTCGACGCTCAAGCAAGCCTCGGAGCGCATGACTCGTCTAGATGGATATGGAACGCCAGAACTTGGCTCGGTTACTGGAGCCAACAACTACTTTGCGATTTCGGAGGTCACGCGCCGCAAATACGAGATTGACCCCAAGCATCTGCGGCGGATCAGTCCGCCTGGTACCCGGCATCTCAAAGGTCTCGAGTTCAGCCGAATGCAATGGGAGACGCTCAAGGCGCAGGGCGAGCGGGTCTGGCTACTTCGCCCCGACCCAAAGGCTCGAGCTAGCGGCCTGAAACGCTATATCGAAGAGGGCGAGCGACTAGAGGTCCACGAGGCCTATAAGTGCACAATCCGCGATCCGTGGTGGCGTTCTCCAGCCGTGCCTGTTCCAGATCTTTTCTTCACCTATATGTCGCATCGCTACCCCCGGCTTGTGAATAACACGTCAGAGGCAACGTTCCTGAACTCCATGCACGGTGTCCGGCTCAAGCGGGGTCTCAAGCGCGAACCGAGGGAGGCCCTACCACTGCTAGTGCTCAATTCGGCGACGATGCTCGGCGCCGAGACCCTAGGTCGAGCATACGGCGGCGGCATTCTCAAGATGGAGCCGCGGGAGGCAGCCAGCCTTCCGGTCCCCGCCGTGGAAGACCTTCGAGATGCCTGGGCGAGACTCGCCGATCACAAGGACAACTTCGATGCCCGCCTAAAGCAGGGCGACTGGTGGACTGTGGTGGCTGAGGTTGACAGGGTCTTGCTCAAGGAAGTCATGGGGTTCAGTACCGACGAAGTAATGGCTTTGCGCGATGGCGCTTCCTTGCTCCGCGTCCGCCGGACTCGACAGACTGAGGAGCGTGGCTGATGAGGATGTCCTTTCCCGACTAGACGCGATCCTGGCCGAAGGAAATACGAGCGTCACGCCCTGGGTCACCTTGGCTGGTGGCTCGCGACATGGCGAGCGTGTTTTCCAGCCGGACTACGACCTCGCCCGAAAGCTGCTGCATGTGCCCATAAGCCAGGGCTACGCGACCAAACAGCAATCCGGTCGCGTGGCAAAGGCGCTCGATGCTTGGATCGCGTACGAACTTCGTCGCGCTGGGTTTCCGGACGATGGCGTGTGGCCTCGCCAGAAGCGTCCCCGAACGCTGCCGGCAGATCTTGCTCCGGTCGAGGCTGCCGTGGACGAGGCCCTAGCGCGATTGGATGACTTTGAAGATCGTCTGAAGAAGTTCGCCGGGGAGAAGAAGGCCCCCTCCCTGCACCGGGTACGTCCAGCTATTGGAAAGATCCATGCTGAACTGCCCGGCTCAGCCAATGCAGACATCCTGGGCCGCTTCTATGTCAAGCAGGTTGATGTCGTTGTGAGCTCATGGCAGCGCGGCCCTGACGTTCTGATCTCGAGCAAGACGCAGTTCAGCTCATACCTCAATAACAAGAACAACCGCTACGAGGAGGCCGTAGGGGAGGCGACGAATCTACGCGATCGCCATCCGATGGCTGCTATGGGATATGTCTATCTCGTCCGCACGAACCTCTTCGACGAGCAAGGTGCTTTTGTCTATCTCCGAAACCAGCTAGCCCGACTCCGTAAGCCAGATGGGCCGTTCGACGCCACGATGCTTCTCGCTGGAGACTGGGACGATGGGCCGAATCCAACTCTCCGCAAGGTTGACGACGCCGATGAGCTCCTTTCGGCCCCTCGGTTCTTTGGTGACCTACTACAGGCCGTGATGGACAGCACCCCGGTTGACCTTCACCAAGAAGTTCGACTTCGCCACCAAGGAGAGTCGCCAGAGGGTGGAATGCCACCAGTTGATGAGAGTGCGGCGCCTGAGGAGGCGGCCGAAGCCGGACTCGACAGCGGTTCCTGGGACTAGGCACCCCACACCCCGATATGGGACGGGGTCATTGACTTCTGCGCCGCGCGGAACGCGTGAATCCCGCGCCGACGAGCGGGACCTGCCGCCTCGGTAGACGGTCGGATTCGTCACATAAGGGGGTCCACTTTCCCTGCTCGGTGCCCTGTAGGTACATGGGGACCGAATCGAAAGCCCGACCACGGCCAGTCGAACCCGTTCCGCGTTGCCCCGAGAAAGTTGCCGGATTTGGCTGGCTCGCTCGACAGGTATGTAGATGATGAGCCTGCCGAGAGCCTGCTTGCCCCTTTCCGGCCTTACCAATCGCCCTCAACCCGACTGGCAAGGTAAGGACGCGCGCATTCCGCGCCGTGATGCCGAATCCGCGCCCCTCCCCCGCGCCCGAGTCTCTACCACCATGTTCGGCGCTCGGTGATGGCTGGCCGTTCTTCTTCTGGCACCGGGCGCCGTGCCGGGGCGCGTTCCTCGGCAGGGAACCCCTCGCTCTCCGATCTCGACCATCGCATCCTCAGCCTTCTCTCATCTCTCCGGGTTCTGACCCTTCCTCAGCTCGCCACTATCTCGCCCGAGATCCCCTCACGAACCTTGCGCTATCGAACCGCCCGCCTCGCCAAGCATGGCTTCGTCGGGCGTACTCGGCCATACCGCGAACGCGGCTCAGCGCCGCATCACCTCTGGCCAACCCGCAAGGGCGAGGCAATCGCCAACGGTGAACCGCCGCCGCGCGGCGGCGAGCGGCACGAGCCGAACCCGCTGTTCCTCGCTCACGCCGCTGGGCTGAGCGAGCTGTACGTGGTGCTGAAGACCGAGCTGCCCGAGGGCACCCGGCTGGCCGCCTTCGACCGCGAGGCCGACGCCCGCGAGGCGTTCACCACCTACGCTCGCGAGGAGCGGGCGATTGCCCCCGACGCCTGCATCGGGGTCGCCGAGACCGATGGCCGGAAGCTGTACGGCTTCGTCGAGCTGGACCTCGGCACGATGTCGCACCGCCAGCTCAAAGCCAAGGCGGCGGGCTACGGCGAGTACGTCCAGCTCGAAGCCTGGCGCGAGCGCAACCCGTTCTGCCCGGCGCTGCTGTTCATCACCACCAGCGAGAAGCGGGCGCGGTCCTTCCTCGCCGCCGCCGACAGGGAGATCGACAGCGCCCGGATGCTGGTCGCCTGCATCGGACTCGTCCGCGACCTTCGCCGCTGCATCGCCGCCCCCGAGTGGCTGGTCGGCGACGGCGAGCAGACCACCGATCTGCTGGGCGTCCTCCGCGCCGCGCGTCAGCCATATGACGAAGCCAAGGCGCGCGATGAAGCAGAGCGCCGCGAGGAAGAGGTCGAGCGCGAGCGGCTGCGCTCTGACCCCGAGGCCCTGGCCGAGCGGCTGCGTGGAGAGCTTCGCTATGGCTGGGGAGACGCTCAGCTCGGGCAACTGGCGACCGATGCCCTGCGACTCTCCCTCGAAGGCGAGGGCGGTGCCTTCAACGAGGTCGAGCGCCGCGCGCTGGAAGCGGTCGGCGCGATGCTGGCCGAACCGCTCGCGCTTCGCCTCGCCGACCGCGAGCCGACGCCTTCTGAGCGCCGGGAGTTGGCGGCGTTGGTCGCCCACCATCGCGCGAGCCAACTCAAGCGCTTGGATGAGGTGGCGGAACAGCTCGGCGAAGGGCCGAAGCTGCGCCAGCGTCGGCGCTGCCTTGAGGACGACCTTCTCGGCGCCGACTCGTTGGACCGGCTGGCGCTCGAGGCCGAGCAGGATCGCGAGAGCGCCGTCGAGCGGGAACGGCTGCGGGGGAACTACCTTCGCTGGCGCGAGGCCGAGGCCACGCGGCTCGGCAAGCTGCACGGCTTCATCGCCCGGCGCCGCATCGGCCACGATGCCTTCCTCGCCGAGGTCGACCGGGGCGCGCTGCGGCGCTGCTCGCGCTGTGAGGAGATGGCATACCCCGACCCCGCGCTCAAGCCCCGCCCTGGCGGTCGGCGTAACGTCGCCGGGCGCTGCCATTTCTGCGGTTCGGAAGCGCTGAGCGAGCTTCCGGCCGAGGAGGTCCGGCCGACTTGAGATCCGGGCGCGACGGAGCTAAACCTAGTGGGCGGATCGCGGCCCGACGCCCCCCTCACGAAGGCAGGCGACACAAAACGGCGGCGGGCGAACTCAAGCCCACCATGTCGATTGAACACACCAAGCCCGGATCAGCGCTGGACGATCAGCTTCGCCGCGAGCAGGCCAAGGCGATCTTCGACCTGCTCGCCGCCCACCGGGCAAAAGGAAGGGAGCACTGATGCGACGGTTTGCCTGGTACGGACGGCTCTCGACCAAGGACAAGCAGGACCCGACGCTTTCCTTCCCCTCGCAGCGGGAAGCCTGCGCGACCAAAGCCGCCGAGCTGGGCGGGCGGATCGTCTGCGAGTTCACCGACCAAGAGGCCGGGCGCCGCGACGACCGTGCTGGGTGGGGCGAGTTGGTCCGCGAGGCCAAAGAGCCTGACGCCCGCCGCTTCGACGCGGTGATCGTCTACTCAACCTCGCGCCTCAGCCGCGACCTACTCCATGCGCTCACCTATGAGCGCGAGATGAAGCGCGCCGGGATCGAGGTCTTCTACGCGCTCACCGCTGGCGACCAGACCAGCCCCGAGGGGCGGCTGATCCGCCACATGTTCCAGGCGCTCGACCAGTTCGAGGTCGAGAAGCTGGGCCGCGAGGTGCGGCGCGGGCAGACCGAGAACACGCGGCAGGGCTACCGCAACGGCGGCCGCGCGCCCTATGGCTACCGGCTTCGGCACGAGCCGCACCCCGACCCTGCGCGGGCACGGGCTGGCGATAAGAAGTCCCGCCTGGTGCCCGACCCCGAGCGGGCGCCTGTGATCGGCGAAGTCTTCGACCGCTTCCTCGCCGGGTCCGGCTACAAGGAGATCGCCGACCACCTGAACCGTCCGGGCGGCCCTCCCCCACCGAGCCACGTCGATTCCAAGCGAAACACCGCTGGCAAGTGGTCGAAGAACACCCTGCGGGCGATCCTCCAAAACCCCGTCTACACCGGCCGCCTCTGCTGGAACCGGCTTGACTTCCGCGCCGTCAAGCAGGGCGAGGGTCCGCTGGTTCGGCGCAAGCCCGAGGAATGGGTCGAAGCCGAGCGGCGCCACGAAGCGCTTGTCACCGACGAGATGTTCGAGCGCGTCCAAGCCGAGATCGGCAAGCGCGGCCGAAGCGAGGGCTCGCGGCGGCGCAGCCAGCAAAAGCGCTTCTACCTGCTGCGCGGGATCGTCCACTGCGCCACTGGGCACAACCCGCTTCGGATGCACGGCAAGACCCGCAAGGACAACACCTACTACGCCTGCTGCTACCGGATCAGCTACGGCGACAAAGCGGCCGAAGCGCTCGGCCACGGCAAATGGCAGTACATCCGTGAGGACGCGCTGGTCAAAGTGATCGACGCCTTCTTCGCCACCCGCGTATTCGGCCCGAAGCGCCTCGCCCACTTTCGCGCCCAGCAGGCGGCGCTCGCCAAGGAGCTGCATACCGACAACGGCGAGGAGCGCGAGCGGATCGCCCGCGAGGTCAGCGACGTTGGGCAGCGAATCGAGCGCCAGCTCGCGGCAATCGAGAGCGGCGTCGATCCGGTCCTCGTCGGCGAGCGCATCCGGGCGCTGAAAGACAAGCGCGAGGTAGCCGAGGCGGCGCTCGCCGAACTCGAAGCTGACGACCGCCAGAACGGCACCGTCGATCCCGAGGAAGCCTGCGCGGTTCTCGACGGCATTCCCGACCTGGGCGAGCTGCTTGCCGAGGCCGATCCCAAACAGCGCCGCGCCGTCTTCGACGCCTTCCGGCTCTCGGTCGAGATCGACCGAAACAGCGGCCAACTACGACTGAAGGCGCTCGTGTCGAGCGCCTTCAGTCAAGCCCGCGACCTGAAGTCCCTGGTCGCTAATGGCGGAGTAGCGGGGGCAGGATTCGAACCTGCGACCTTCGGGTTATGAGCCCGACGAGCTACCTGGCTGCTCCACCCCGCGGCGTAGGGCCATGCTAGCAACGTGGAGCGGGCTGGGCGAAGGGGTTGGCGGCGCTGTGCAAGTGCTCTTGCCGGGGCTCTCTCTAGAGTGGCGCCGGCATGGCTAGTGATTCTCAACGGGTCGCGGTGGTCGACATCGGCTCCAACTCGACGCGGCTGCTGGTCGCCGAGGTCGATGGCGGGCGCGTCGCGGAGGTCGAGCGGCAGAGCCGGGTGACTCGGCTGGGGCGCGGAGTCGACCTCTCCGGACAGCTCTCCGCCGAGGCGATCGAGGCGGCCTGCGAGGTGATCGCCGACTACATGGAGCTCTGCCGGGAGTTAGGCGTCGAGCAAATCGAGGCGATCGCGACCAGCGCGGTTCGCGACGCCTCCAACGGCCAGCGCCTTCGTCGCCGAGCTGCGCGAGCGCTTTGCCCTCTCGGCCCGCGTCCTCGACGGCGAGGAAGAGGCCCGCCTCACCTATATGGGCGCGACCAGCGAGCACCCGCCCAGCGAGCCGACCGTGATCATCGACATCGGCGGCGGCTCGACCGAGCTGATCGTCGGCGTCGGCCGCGAGATCTCCTTCCACACCTCGCTGCAGGCGGGCGTCGTCCGCCATACCGAGCGCCACGTCGCCAGCGACCCGCCCAAAGCGATCGAGCTCGAGGCGCTCGCCTCCGACGTGCGCGGCCTGATCGAGAGGGCGATCGACGGAGATGGCGGCGCCAAGGCCAGCGCCGGGATCGCCGTCGCCGGCACGCCGACCTCGCTGGCCTCGATCGAGATCGGCCTGCGAGCCCTATGACCCCAAGCAAGTACACGGGCATACGCTCACCCTCACCTCGATACAGCGGCTGCTCTCGCAACTGGCCTCCTGCCCCACTGTCCAATCGGGTGAAAACCCCGGGTTTGCACCCGGACCGCGCGCCTACGATCGTCGCCGGAGCCGTGATCCTGGTCGAGACGATGCGCGCCTTCGGCTTGGAGAGCATCTCGGTATCCGAGCACGACATCCTCTACGGAGTCGCGCTCGGGTCGGTATCGGCTTTGGAATGCGGATAACCCCGTATTCTCAATCAGGGGTAATCACCTGTACCCAGTTGGACAGTTAGCGTTCATCAGGCGCTACAGATGGGCGAAGCTGGGGCTCTAACCCATAAAACTTAGTAGCACCCCCCTACCTGATTACCAGTAGCCACGTAAGTGGCAACTGGACGAATCGGATAGCCAGCCACATAATCGATCCATCGGGAAAGAGGTGGGGCACAACCACCGCCAGACCCGGTACAGGGCTCGGACGATTGCCGCATCATGGCGCCTCCCGCCGTCTGAGTCCACCAAATAAGAACTGGTCCCTGAAGACGTACCCCTGCCCGTCCTGAGGGACCAACCTTGAATCGGCCGCCAGCGATGGCGGCCGATTCTTTTCTGGTGCCAGACCCGCTAGACCCTCTTTTAAGCCAAGTTCGACTTGCGCGGGTAGACGACCTCGGGATCGGTGAGGACGTTGACCAGGGTCGGCCGGCCGGACTCGAAGGCCCGCTCCAGCGCCGGCCGCAGCTCGCCCGGCTCGCGCACGAGCACCCCGTCGCAGCCGAGCGCTTCGACCATCTGCGTCGTAGCGCGTCTCCGGCCGCAGCTCGGCCGCCACCGAGTAGCCGTAGAGGAACTTCATCGGGTGGTGCTCGAGCGCCCAGATGCCGTTGTTGCCCATCACGCCCACCACCGGCAGGCCGTGGCGAGCCATGGTGTCGAACTCCATTCCGGCGAAGCCGAAGGCTCCGTCCCCGAGCAGCAGGCAGACCTGGCGCTCGGGATGGGCCAGCTTGGCGCCGATCGCCTGGCCCGGCCCGGCGCCAAGGCAGCCGAACGGCCCCGGATCCATCCAGCAGCCGGGCTGGTAGGTCTCGACGAAGCGCCCCGCGTAGGAGACGAAGTCGCCACCGTCGCCGATCGACGATCGCGTCGCGCTCCAGCACTTCGCCCAGCTCTTTGTAGATGCGAACCGGATGCAGCGGCGAGCGTGAGTCGTTCAGCTCCTCCTGCTCGGCGGCGCGCTTCTCCTCCTCGACCCCGCGCAGCTGCTGCCAGCCAGGCCGCGGTGTGACCGCCACCCTCGCCCACCGACTCGCGGATCGCGGCAAGGCTGGCGGCGACGTCGCCGACCAGGTCGACCTGCGGAGTCCGGTTGGCGCTGAGCTCGTTCGGCGCCGCGTCGAGGCGGATCAGCTTCGCGTCCTCGGCGACGCTGGCGCCAAAGCCGAGGCGGAAGTCGAGCGGCACGCCTATCACCAGGGCGACGTCGGCGCCTCCCAGGCCGGCGCCGCGAGCGCGGCTGAAGGCCAAGCTCGTGGTCGGCAGGCAGGCAGCCGCGGCCGAGGCCGTTGAGGAAGACAGGGATCCCAAGCGCCTCCGCCAGCGCCCGCAACTCGTCCTCGCCGCGGCCCCAGTAGAGCCCGCTGCCGGCCATGATCGCCGGGCGCTCGGCCGCGGCGAGCAGCGCCGCGGCCTCCTCGACTCCCTCAGCGGGTCGCACCTCGCGGCCGGCCGGGGATCGGGACCTCGAGCTCGGCCTCGGTGAAAACGACGTCGAGTGGGTAGTCGATGAAGGTCGGCCCGTAGGGCGGGGCGAGCGCATTGTCGAGCGCCGCCGCCGTGCGGGCCGCAATCTCTCCCGGCTCCTTCACCGTCTCCGCCGACTTGACCAGCGGCGAGACGAAGGGCAGGTGATCGATCTCCTGCAGCGATCCCGAGCCCCAGCGCAGCTCCGGCGCCCTGCCGCCCAGCACGCAAACCGGCGAGCCGTTCGCCTGCGCTCCGGCGATCGCGCTCAGCCCGTTGGTAACGCCCGGCCCCGCCGTCAGCGCCGCGACGCCGATTTCCCGCGTCGCCTTCGCGAAGCCCTCAGCCGCGAAAGCCGCCGTCTGCTCGTGGCGGACGTCGACGATCTCGATCCCCTCGGCCAGACAGCCGTCATATATGGAGAACAGGTGTCCCCCAGACAGCGTGAAGAGATGGCTGACCCCTCGTGACTTCAGCGCTCTTGCGACAATCCGCCCCCCATGAGCCTCCATAATCCGAGCCTATAACGAGTTCACGGCTACCATCGCCCTGCCCGGGTGGCGAAATTGGCAAAAGCGGCGCCCTTAAAAGGCGTTGCCCCACTGGGGGGCTTGCGGGTTCGAGTCCCGCCCCGGGCACTCATCCCCGGATTTGGTTTTCTAAAGCCGCACTAAAAACTGCGGTGGTACCGCAACTTAGCCGCTGCTACGGTGTCTGTGAGCGTAGAAAGACACGCCTTCCCTGGCTCTCTATGGAGGATTCGCTTGGAGGCTTCAGCTCTTACATACGCCAGTCGCCGCGGACTACTCGCCCGGCGTTCCCCGCTACTCAAGCTGCAGGGCGACGGTCATCTGATCGCGATGGCCCGTGCCGGCAACCCCGGCGCCTTCGAGACGATCGTCGACCGCTACCAGGGGCGCCTGCTCGGCTTCTGCCGCCAGATGCTCGGCTCCACCGAGGACGCCGAGGACGTGCTGCAGGAGGTCTTCGTCAACGCCTACCGGGCGATGCTCGCCGACGAGCGCGAGATCAACCTGCGCCCGTGGCTCTACCGGATCGCCCGCAATCGTTGCCTCAACCATCTGCGCAAGCCGACTGCCGACTCCCAGGAATCGATGGACCTGGTGCCGGCCGTCGAGGCTTCCTCGACCGCAGAGAAGGTCCACAACCGCGAGGAGTTCCGCCAGCTGCTCACCGACGTCGGCAAGCTGCCCGAGACGCAGCGCTCGGCCCTGCTGTTGCGCGAGATGGACGCGATGTCCTACGAGGAGATCGCCCAGGCGATGGAGACCAGCGTGCCTTCGGTCAAGTCGCTGCTGGTGCGGGCGCGGATCTCGCTCGCCGAGGCGAGCCAGGCCCGCCAACTGACCTGCGGCGAGGTGCGGATCGACCTCGCCGAGGCGGCCGAGGGGCTGCGCAAGCTCTCCGGCCCGGTTCGCCGTCACGTCCGCGACTGCGAGGAGTGCAGTGACTTCCGCTCTCAGCTTCGTTCGAACGACAAGGTGCTGGCCGCGCTGGTCCCAGTGGGACCGCTGCTGGCCCTGAAGGGCTTCATCCTTTCCAAGCTTGGCCTGGGAGGTGCAGGAACCGGTGGCGCCGCGACCGCGACGGCAACAGGCGCCGGCGCCACCGGCGCCGGCGCTGTCGGCAGCGTCGGCGCCGCGCTCAGCTCCAGTGGCGCAGCCGGCGGCATCGGCGCCGTCGGCGGAGCGATCGGCAGCAAGGCCGTCGCCGGAGTCGTCACCGCCGCGGTGCTCACCGCCGGCGCGGTCGAGGTCAAGCAGCAGGTCGAACCGACGCCGGTGAACAGCGGCCCTCCACCCATCACCCGCTCCCATGAGCCGATGACAGCGGTAGCGCCGGCGCATCACGCCGTCGTCGCGCCCGCCCCACCCGCGGAGGCGACCCAGCCGATCGAAGCCCAAGCCCCGGCAACCGAGCCAGCCCCGGTCGAGGCCGAGCAGACGCCGCCGATCACCGTGACCGGCGGCAGCGAAGCGGCGGATCAGTCGAGCACCGGCGGCGAAGGCGCCGAAACGACCATCCACACTTCGACCGGCATCGACGGCGCGGCTTCGACCGGCAGCGGCGCTGGCGCCCCGGCAGCCGGCGGCACCGTGGTCGTCACGGTCGGCGGATCGAGCCCCGAGCCCGCCCCGGCCCCACCCGCGGAAAACACGCCTCCGCCGCCCGCGGAAAGCAGCCCGCCGCCAGCCGAAACGCCTCCGCCCACCTCTTCCTCGGGTAGCGGCGAAGAAGCGGCTGCCGGCACCGAGGGCTCGGCGCCCACTCCCTAGCGACGTCTGATCGGCCTCTACTGGAGGCCGATCACCTTGAGGCGACGCATCAGGCAGGTGGCGGCGAATTTGCGCGTGTCCGCCAGCGAGTAGCCGAACAGCTCCTCGTCGTCGTCCCCGGATGCCCAGGGCGGCGACAGGACGCCATCGGCGACCGGCAGCGCCTCCTCGAGGGTGCGCTGGATCGCCTGCTTGTAACGGTCGTCCTCGCGCGCCTTCTCACGCAGGAAAACCGAGCCGAAGGCAACGTGTCGGTGCTCGTCGCGAGCGACGTTCTGGAAGCCCTCGACGAAGGCCGGCAAAGTGCCCTCCTGTTCGTTGTAATTCATGATGAAGTGCTGGCCGGTGAGGGCCAGCATTCCCTCGATCACCATGTGGTAGAGCGTCACCGCCTCGACCAGGGCCTCGGTGTCCTCGGGTTCGGCCGAGAGGCGATCGGTGCGCCGCTTGAGCATGTCGTCGAAGAGGCGACTGAAGTTCTCGTTGAGATGCTCGGAAGTCTGGACCAGCATCTGCGAAAGGTCGTCAGAGTCCAGGACGCCGACCTCGCGGTAGAAGCGCTCGAAGAAGCGCACGTGGCGCGCCTCGTCGGCAATCTGGGTGCAGAGGAAGATCCGCTGATCCTCGGTCGGAGCCGCGCGCATGATCGGCCCCAGCTCCTCGGCTACCTTCTGCTCGCCGATGAAGAACGAGGAGAGCCCGTACATCCGCTGGAAGCGCTCTTGCTCGTCGAAGCGCTCGTTCCAGTCTTCGCGGTCGCGGCTGAAGTCGAGCTCCTGGGTCTGCCACTGCTGGCGCTCCCAGAGCAGGTAGAGCTCCTCGTAGGTGAGCAGCTTGACCTCGGCGGTGCGATCGGCAGCCTCCATCAGCGCCGGATCGGCGGTCGCCTGATAGTCCGCCCGTTCCGTCCGCGACTCGGTCCCGGACGCCTCTCTGGTTCCCATATCGCTGCTCTCCTCGGCTCGGCTGCGCGGTTGCGGCGAGCCTAGCAGCGAACTGGCTGGTCAGCCAGTCAGGTGAGTCTCTCCGGCGGAGAGCACGACTACCGACGAGGAAGTCTTCGCCTCGACGTCGGCCTTGAAGGCCGCGGCGTCGGTCTCGATCGGCGGGAAGGTGTCGAAGTGCATCGGGATCACCGTGCCGGCGCCGACGAACTCGGCCGCGACGGCCGCGTCGTGGCGATCCATCGTGTAATGGCCGCCGATCGGCAGCATCGCGACATCGACCGGGTTGCGTTCGGCGATCAGCTTCATGTCGCCGAAGAGACAGGTGTCGCCGGCGTGGTAGACGGTCAGCCCGCCGAGGTTGATCAGCAGCCCGGCAGGCGTGCCGGTGACGGTCCCCGGCGTTGGGCTGAAGGGAGCCTCGCTGGACCCGGCGATCGTGCTGGTGTGCCAGGCCGGCACCAGCTTCACCCAGCCCCAGTCGAAGCTCACGGTGCCGCCGAGGTTGGGGTCGTGGACCTTCTCGACGCCCTGCTCTTCGAGCCAGTTGGCGATCTCGACGATCGCCACGCACTCGGCGCCGGTGCGAGTCGCGACGCCGACCGCGTCGGCCATGTGATCGACGTGACCGTGGCTGATCGCGATATGGGTCGGCTCGACCTCCTCGGCGCTCGCTACCGCCGCCGGGTTGTTGGGCCTGAGGAAGGGGTCGACCAGGACCGTGGTCCCGCCCTCGCTCAGCTCGAAGCACGAGTGGCCGTGAAATCGGATCTCCATCGCTCAGCGCTCTCCTTCGTCGTTGCTTTCGGTCATCTCCTCGTGGAGTGCCCAGCCGACGGCGACTCCAACCATCATTCCCATCCTCGCCTCCTCGGCGAGCAACGAGCGCACGGCGGCAACCCGCTCGTCGGGATCCGGCGCGGTCGCCGCCTTCAGCGTCTCGGCATCGTGGGACTCGCCGAACCAGCCGCCCTCGGCCAGGGCTGCGGCAAGCACCTTCTGCAGCTGCGGGGCAGCACGGGCGACGATGCGCTCCGCCTCGGCGAAGCGCTCGGCGTCGATCAACCGCTCGATCGCCGCGTCCAGTTGCTCGTCTGAGGGCACGAAGGAGGAGCCTAGTGCGACGGACGCAGCACCGAAGCGGCCAGGCCCGCCAGGGCGCCGACAGCACCACCGACCAGACCGGCAAAGACGTCGGCGCTGGACTCGAAGATCGGCAGGGCGAGCAGGACCGCTGCCGCTACCACCACCCCGATCACGTCGTAGTCATCATCGATCGCCCCGTTGGCCTCGGCACGCCGGATCGAAAACCAGGCGGCCAGGGCGCCGAGGGCGATCCCGTTGCCGCCGGCAATCACCTCGATGTCGCCCTGGCCGTTGGCGATACCGACCGCCGCCAGCATCCCCAGCGAGCCGCAGGCGATCAGCAGCAGGGCGGTGGGCGCCGTGCCGAGGCGGCGCTCCAGCCCGGTCGCGAAGATCGCCAGGGCGATCGCGACGACGAAGAGGTAACCGACGTCGACATAGGCGAAGGGCGCAGTGAGGAAGCGCCACCACTGGTCCTCGAAGGGGATGATCAGCCCACCGAAGGTACTCAGCGAATCGCCGGTCGCCTTCTGCAAGAGCAGCAGTACGGCGGGGCCGAGGATCGCCGCCAACGTCGCGTAGGGACGGAACGCCGATCCATCAGCGCTGCGCTTTCGGAAGCGCCGCAAGCTTGGCCGGGGACCACGGCGCGGCTTTGCCTCGAGTCCGTCGCCGCGCCGTTCCAGCTTCGGCGCCCGCTTGCGCAGGCGGTGGCCGCAATACGGACACTCGGTTACGTAAGGACTGACCTCCGAGCCGCAGTTCTTGCAGATGACGCTGAGCTCAGTCTCGCTCATGGTCATCCGAGGATAACCGCCCATCGCTAAGCACTCGCGGAGGAGTGCCGATGACATACTGCCCAGACACCCGTCTTCGAGGATCCTAGGAGGAAAACAGCGTGGAGTTGAAGAGCCTGACCGAGCAGAAATCACTGCTGGCAACCCTGGCCCCCGGCAAACGAGCCCGCCTGCGGCGCCTGCTCTTCGAGTTCGGTCCCGGCAACGGCACCCTGATGCTGCTGCCGATCGACCAGGGCATCGAGCACGGCCCGCGTGACTTCTTCCCCAACCCGGCGTCGAAGGACCCCGACTACCAGTTCCGCCTCGCCGCCGAGGCGGGCTACTCGGCGCTCGCCTGCCAGATCGGCATGGCGACCAAGTACTACCCCGACTACGCCGGCCAGGTGCCGCTGATCCTCAAGGTCAACGGCAAGACCGACATCCCCTCCTCGGCCAAGGCCTTCTCGACCTGCAACGCCAGCGTCGAGGACGCGGTGCGGCTCGGTGCCGACGCGGTCGGCTACACGCTCTACGTCGGCTCGCCGCGCCAGGACGAGGATCTCGCCCAGCTGCGCCAGGTGCGCCAGGACTGCGACCGCTTCGGCATGCCGCTGATCGTCTGGTCCTACCCGCGCGGCGAAGCGGTCGACGCCAAGGGCAGCGCCAACTCCTTCTACGCGATCGACTACGCGGCGCGGATGGCGATGGAGATGGGCGCCGACGTGGTCAAGCTCAACATGCCGAAGATCGACCCGGACAAGGACAAGGACGCTCCGGCCCCCTACAACGAGATGCAGGTCGACGGCGCCGAGGCGATCCGCCAGTGCGTCGAGTCCGCCGGCCGCTCGCTGGTCGTGCTCTCGGGCGGCTCCAAGGTCGACGACGAGACCGTGCTGGGCCACACCCGCGAGATCATGCAGGCGGGCGGCTCAGGCGTGATCTTCGGCCGCAACGTCTGGCAGCGCGAGTGGAACGACGCCCTCGAGATCATCGCCTCCGATCAAGGAGACGTTGCTCAGCAGCGTGCGCCGCATCCCGTAGGGCCGTGGGGAGACAATTTCCTGCCAACGGCTTAGGTAGGAATGCGAGGTCCCTGGCAACGCGGTCAGCTGGGAAGCATGGTGCTGCTGCTGATCGTCGCTCTGCTGATCGTGCGGCCCTGGGAGGGCGGCGAGAACGAGGGACCGGCGCAGGCCATCGCCCTCGTCACCCGCGTCGTCGACGGCGACACGATCGAGGCGCGGATCGACGGGCGAATCGAGGACGTCCGCTACATCGGCGTCGACACGCCGGAGACGGTCAAGCCCGACACGCCGGTGCAGTGCTTCGGCCCGCAGGCCTCGGCCTTCAACCATCGCCTGGTCGAGCGGCGGCGGGTGCGCCTGGTCTTCGGGGTCGAGCGGCGCGACGTCTACGGCAGGCTGCTCGCCTACGTCTACCTGGGACGACCGATTCGTCAATGCGGCACTGGTCCGCCGTGGCCTCGCTCGCACGCTGACGATCCCGCCGAACGACCGCTTCGCGCCGCGCTTGCGCAGGCTGGAGATGCAAGCGGCACGGGCCGGACGCGGCCTCTGGGGCGCCTGCTCCCCCTGAGCTGTCGTGATCGATCGCATAATTTGCCTCCCCCTGCAAGCGCTTGTGCGCCTTTGCTACGGTCCCCGCGGCCCGTAGGGCCACCTGATCTATGCGAATGCGTCAAAGCATCTCCCAGTTCGAGACGGCCTTCGAGCAGGAGACATCCCTCGAGCGCCGTCGGCGCGAGCAGCTCCGCCGCCGTGCGGTCAACCGCTCGCGGGCGCGGCGGATAACCCGCGTCGAGCAGGAGAGCAAGGTCCGCTTCAGCGTCCTCGCCGTCTGCCTGACCGTGACCGTGATCGTCGTCGTCGTCTCGATGTTCGAGGCGCTCGCCTTCCTGA
This sequence comes from uncultured Solirubrobacterales bacterium, assembly GCA_963718775.1. Taxonomy (GTDB): domain Bacteria; phylum Actinomycetota; class Thermoleophilia; order Solirubrobacterales; family 70-9; genus VRUE01. The sequence continues at coordinate 1,090,777 of OY970377.1, forward strand.
TGGCCTAGCGGCCCTGCGAACGACCACCTCTCTTGAATAGACTCGCGCGCCGATGCCACGACGCTCACTGAAGCCACAGCTAAACCAGATCCGCGCCTGGGTCCGCCAGGGCCGCACGGACGCCTGGATCGCCCACCAACTCGAAGTCAGCACCTCTGAGCTGCGCGAGTTCCGCAAACAGCACGGCTTCACGGCCGACGAGGAGGACTCCGCATCCGGCGAAGTCGATCTCCGCGATGAGATCGAGGCCGAGATCGAGGCGGCGACGGCCGAGGAACCCGACGAGGAGCCTGAGTCCGAGGCTGATGAGGATGAGGATGAGGGCGAGGACGAGGACGGCGAGCGGAAAGAGCGCTCCGGAGAGTCCGGCGGGGACCGGCCCAAACGCAGGCGTCGCCGCGGCCGCCGCGGAGGACGTGGGCGTCGTAAAGATCTCGAGGCAAGCTTCGATCACGGCGAGACCGATGGCTACGGCCTCTGGCTTGATCCGTCGGTCAAGGACAATCCCGTCTATGCCGAGCACTGGGCTGGCAAGCGGGAGGTCACGGTTCGGATTGACGCCGATCAGATCGTGATTCGGCGGGTTGGCTCTCCTGAGCCTGAGTCCGACGACTCAGACGAGTAGCTAGAGAGCCGGATCCCAGCAGGTCTCCGCTTAACTTTTTTGTTAGGCGGCTAGAGCCGTCCGAGAGCCGGGTCAGCAAAAAAGTACAAGACGCTTCGACCTGCTGGGATCCGGCTCTAAGGCGTATTGGGAATACGGCGGAGCGGAGCGTTGGTGGAGCCGCACGCCGAAGGATCCAGCTTGCCGTTGGATTCGCCAGATGATGACGGGACCGTCGCGCTTGATTTGGGTGGAAGCTTTGTCGTCGCGGAGCCAGGCGGCCTCGGGGGACGGAACGGGGGCGTCGGTGTGGAGGAAGTTGAGGAAGGGGGACGTGACCAGGTAGTCGAGGTCGGCGTTGTTGACGGCGGTGCGGAAGGCGGGGCAGGTGGGGATTGCGTTGAAGGCGCCGTGGTTGCCCTTTTCGCCCAGGTAGACGACGTGGTTGGAGAGGTCGGTGCCGAAGAAGCCGTAGCCGAGGAAGCCGGCTGTCGTGCCGGCTAGGCCGATGCGCTTGTCCTCCAGGTCACGCGCCCACTGGTAGGCGGAGTCGAGCTGCAGGCCGGGGATCTTCGAGCCGGCGGCGAAGCGATCGCGCAGGTAGTCGCGCTGCAGGGGGTAGCCGATCGCGAAGACGAGCAGGGCGAGGGCGGCGAAGCCGCCGGCGACCGCTCCCCTGCTCACGCCCCGTGCCCGGGCGAGCAGCAGACCGGCGGGCACGGCGACCAGCAGCAGGGCCAGGCCGATGGCGAAGACGCGCGCCGGATCGCGCAGGACCGCGTCGGAGCGGTCCGTGACCACCAACACCAAAAGCAGCCCGACAAGCATCCCCCACTCCCAAAAACCCCGCCGACGGGACGAAATGTCGCCCCTGAGTCCACTTTTAGGCCCGTCGATCCAGGGCTGGGCGGCGAGGAGGGTGAGGCCGAGGAGGAGGGCTGGGATCGCGTAGCGGATGTTGATGCCGAAGCCGACCGGGGCGCCCTCGGCGCCGGCGGCGCTGAGCGGCGTGAAGAGGTAGGCCAGCAGGCCGAACAGGGCCACTGCGCCCATCCAACGCAGCACGCCGTCCCTGGCGCGGAACAACGCCAGCAGTCCACCCACGACCGCCCCGACGATGACGAGCGGCCAGAGCGCACCGAAGGCCTGGTGCAGCCCGGGCTCGAAATAGTCGCGCCAGACGCCGGTGTCGGTCAGGTAGTGGACGATGCTGAAGTCGGGGCGCCCCTCCTGCAGCCGCTCCGGGTGCGGCAGCGAGATCGGCCCCAAGCTGGTCGCCTGCGGCAGCGGGTTGCCGGCGACAATCAGGTTGCGCAGGTACCAGTAGCCACCACCGAGCAGCGCCGGGATGAACCACCATCCCGCCGCGGCCCACCTCCTCCCCGCCGGCGCAAGCGCGATCACGGCCACGGTCAGGGCGGCCGCCATCGCCACGGCGGTCGACTTGGTGCCGACGGCTAGGCCCGTTGCCAGTCCGGCAGCAGCCAGCGCCCAGGCTGACGTGGTTGGGCCGGCGGGTCCTGTCGTCGCAGGGGACCCAGCACCACGACGGCTCCAAGCGGTGGTGAGGATTGCCACGGCCGCCAGAAGAAGTGCAGCAGCTACGAGGTCGTTCTTCGCAGCGCCTGGCTCACGCACCACCAGCGTGTGGCACTCGAGAACGACAGCTGCTGCCACGACCGTGAGGTGGCCTCGCCCGTAAGGCCGTCCAATGCACCAAGCAGCCAGGAAGGCGATCCCGAGGAAGCCGAAGTTGATGAACAGCGAGAGCGTGTCCCTCTCCGTGAGCAAGATCCCCGTGGCGTGCAGCAGCTCGGAGTTCTGCGGGTAAAACCAATTCGTAAAGACCGTCTCCGTGTAATGAAGCCCGGTAACGGAGTGGCTCTGGACCATGTCCGCCGCAAAGGGCATGTGGTACCAGAGGGAGTCAAAGTTGAAGATCCCTCTGTCCAAGGCGTCCTTGGTGGTGAGTCCCCAATGGGCAAAGACGAGAGCGATGACGCCCACGGTCACTAGCCAAATAAGCGCGCTCGGACCGGCGGGTGGCGTCGTAGGGGGAACCGCCCCTGAGGAAGCTTTAGCTACCGGAAGGGGCGGTGGGTCCCCTGCGGCGACAGGACCCGCCGGTGATTGCGGTTCGACCCTTGACCGAACCTGCCAAACCGCCACGAGCCCGGCAAGGAGCGCTGATGCCGCCACGAGAGCCCACGAATAGAAGAGCTGTAGCGACCCGAGCAACTCCCCCAGCCAGATCAGCAGGGCAATGGCCGTCACAGCCTCTACGAGGCGTGCTGGGGCGCCCTGCCAGGCCGGCAGCAGGTGCAGCCGCAGGCGATAGGTCGCGAAGCCCAGAGAGAGGCCCACGGCCGCCAGGTCCAGAGTGCCGAGGATGTAGGTGCCGGCGCTAACCACCGGGTGCCCCGGAGAGAGGCCCTAGAGCCCGCGCACGACGATCGGCGTCTCTTCGGGCAGGGTCATGCCCTGGGCCCTGGCCTTGGCGTTGAGGACGATTGGGTCGTCGGCGTGCTGGACACGCCAGTGCAGGCGGGTGTTTTCCCGCTGCACCTCGTGCAGCTTCGCTTTTGCCGCTGTCGTCGCCGTGTAGGTCTTGACGAAGTCGATCAACGGGTTCATGTACGAGTAGAGGACGAAGAACAGCACCAGCGTCAGGGCGACGCGACCGACGCGATCCCAATGGATGCGGCTGGCGCCGCGCCGCGCCGCCGGTTTGCGACGTGCAGCGGGTTTGCGCCGCGCCGGTGGGCGGCGTTTGGCAGTGGCGGAGGATCGTTTCCTCGCCTGGGCACGTGCTGCCATGCCAGCTCCTACGCGGCCGGGCCCCGCATTCCTTCACTAAGGGTCCGCCCGAATGCTCGCATGCACGCCTGGCGGCGGCGGACGCGGCGCGTGGCGGCGTCCTCAGTCGACCAAATAGCGCTGCTATTTGGTCTCCCTGCGTCCTTGCCCCGCTTGGTCCAGCGCACGCCATCCGTACATGCGAGCCCTTCGGACTGACCCTAATTGGACCGCTGGACGAACGCCTGCAAACCGGGAAAGCGTGCCGAATCGCCCAATTCCTCCTCGATTCGGAGCAGGCGGTTGTACTTGGCGACGCGATCCGAGCGCGACGGGGCGCCGGTCTTGATCTGACCGGCGCCAGTGGCGACGGCCAGGTCGGCGATCGTCGTGTCCTCGGTCTCACCCGAGCGGTGCGAGATCACGGCGGTGTAGCCGGCGTCCGCGGCCATCCGGATTGCCTCCAGTGTCTCGGTCAGGGTGCCGATCTGGTTGACCTTGACCAGGATCGAGTTGCCGACGCCGGTCTCTATCCCACGGCGCAGGCGCTCCGGATTGGTGACGAAGAGATCGTCGCCGACCAGCTGAACCCGCTCGCCGAGCTTCTCGGTAAGCAGCTTCCAGCCGTCCCAGTCCTCCTCGTCCATGCCGTCCTCGATCGAGAGGATCGGGTAGCGGGCGCAGGCGTCCTCCCAGTAGCCGGCCATCTGCTCCGGCGAGAGCGAGCGACCCTCGTGCTCGAGCACGTAGGCGCCGCCCTCGAAGACCTCGCTGGTCGCCGGGTCGAGGGCGATGAAGACATCCTCGCCGGGTCGATAGCCGGCAGCCTCGACGCCCGCCAGGACCGCCTGCAGGGCCGCCTCGTTGGACTCGAGGTTGGGAGCGAAGCCGCCCTCGTCGCCGACCGCAGTCGAGTGACCGGCTGCGGCAAGGCTCTTCTTCAGCGCGTGGAAGACCTCCGTGCCCACTCGCAGACACTCCGAGAAGCTGCTCGCGCCGGCCGGGACCACCATGAACTCCTGGAAGTCGACCGAGTTGTCGGCGTGGGCGCCGCCGTTGAGGACGTTCATCATCGGCACCGGCAGCAGGTTCGGCTGATCGCCCCCGTAGAGCCTCGCCAGGTAGCGGAAGAGGGGTTCGCCGTTGACCATCGCCGCGGCCTTGGCCGCGGCCAGCGAGACGCCGAGGATCGCGTTGGCGCCGAGCCTGCCCTTGTTGGCGGTGCCGTCGAGCTCGATCATCTTGGCGTCGAGCGCAGCCTGGTCCTCGGCGTCGGCGCCCTGCAGCGCGGCGGCGATCTCCTCGTTGACGTTGGCGACGGCGCGCGAAACGCCCTTGCCGGCCCAGGCATCGCCACCGTCGCGCAGCTCGACCGCCTCGAACTCACCGGTCGAGGCGCCGGAGGGGACCGCCGCCAGGCCCCGCGCGCCCGACTCGAGAGCCACCTCGACCTCGACCGTCGGGTTGCCTCGCGAGTCGAGGATCTGGCGCGCGTGAATCGAGGCGATGCCGCTCATGGGCGCCGCAGTCTATTGACGAAGCCGGAGCTTCGGCCTATTCGCCGGGAGCCCCGGTGGGGGGCACGCCGGGGAGTTCCGCCGGCGCTTCCGCAGCTACTTCTTCGCCAGCGGGCCGGGGACGTTGAGCCAGTTGCTGGCCTTCCGGGCTGAGCAGGCTGACCGTGCCGGGCTGCGCCGGTTTGGTTTGGGTCACTGGCGCCGGACAGGCTTCAGCCGGCGTTTTCGGATCTGCTTCGAAGCAGGCGGGGTTGGCTTCCGCCGGGCGGCCTTCGCCCTTGAAGTTGGCGCAGCGTTTGACCGTCTTGGCGAAGTCGGAAGCGCAGAAGGTGCGCGACTGCCAAGTGCTGCCGTAGTTACGGACGAAGCGAGCGAAGGTCTGCTGCTGAAGCTGTTCTTCAAGCTGCGTGCTGATCTGGGATTTGACTTCGTCGAGCGACTGGACTTTTTCGGGCGTGATCTTCATCACCTCGAAGACCGTGTAGGTCCCGGATTCCTCGATCGGGCCCTGCAACTCGCCCTGCGGCGCTTCGAACGCCACGGTGTCCAGAGCGTCGGGCAGCGTCGTCCCCTCGCTCACCCCCGCCTGTAGACCGCCGTTGCCCTTGGTCGTGTCGGTCGAGTACTGCTTGGCCACCTTTTCCCAGCTTTTTTCCGAGTCGTCCTTTTCGAGCGCGACCTTGGCCGCTTCGACCTTTGCCTTGTCTTTGTTCTTGACTAGGCGAATGTCACGCGTTTCCGCGGTCGTGTACTGGCTGGACTTGGCCGCTTCGTAGTATTCCTCGATTTCGCGGCTGCTCGCCGTCGGCGCTTCGTTGGTGACCTGTTCCTGGATTTTCGTGCTGAGGATCTGGATCTTCACGCGCTTGTCGACGTCAGCCTGCGTGAAGTGCGCTTCTTTGAGGAATTCCTCGTATTGCTTGGGCGTTTTGAAGGACTGGCTTTTCAGTTTTTCCAGTTCTTTGTCGACTTCCTCAGGCGTCACCTCGATGCCCATTTCCTCCGCCTGACCCTGAATCCAGGTGGCGTCGAGGATTTCGCCGAGGGCTGCTTCCTTCAGTTCGTCGTATTTTTCGTCACCGGGCTTGGGAACAGGTTTGATCTGCGCCGAGGCCGCCGCCTGCTCCAGGGCGTGGGCGAATTCCTTGTCGGTGATCGTGTCGAGACCGTCAGGCGCGTCTTCGACGACCGCCACGGCATCAGAGGGCACGCTGGGGTCGCCAATCCCCTGGCCGATCGCGAAGATGAGGAAGAGGACGACGAAGAGGGCGCCGAAAGCGAGCAGCGCAAGTCGCTGCAGTCCGGCCGAACTCCTCCCTTGCCGCTGATTCGAAGCCACCGATCGGGCAGCATAAATCAAATGCCGCGCGAGCGGGCGAGTCGGCGCTCAGTTGGCGACGCTTGCCTCGGCGGCAGCCTGGGCTTGCTTTGCGTCTCTGATCCCCGCCGCCATCGCAAGTACGGCGGTGAGACGAGCCTCGGGCTCGTCGGGCACGCGCAGGGCGGCGGTTTTCTCGCGCCACTCGTAGAGCGCGCCCTCGACCTTCTCGCTGAGCAGGGAGGCCGCCTCGGAGTCGAGCTCGACTCCGGTGACGCTGAGGCGGCCGCCGCGAAACTCGACGCTGCGCGCACCCGCCAGGCCCAGCTCGATCCGCGCCCGCTGCAACGCCAGCAGGTTCTCGGCCTCCGGCGGGGGCGGGCCGAAGCGATCGTTCAGCTCGTCGCGAATCGCCCGCAGCTCGCCCGGCTCGCGGGCGGCGGCGATGCGCCGGTGCACGTCGATCTTGGCCGCCTCGAAGGGAATGAAGGCGGCGGAGAGGTAAGCATCGACCGGGACGTCGAGACGGACCGGTTCCGCAGCCTCCTCCTCCCCCGTATCGGCCTCCCTCGCCGCCCCGACGGCCTCGTCGATCATCTGGCAGTAGAGCTCGAAGCCGACCGCGGCGACGTGGCCCGACTGCTCGTCGCCGAGCAGGTCGCCGGCGCCGCGGATGTCGAGGTCGCGCATCGCGATCTTGAAGCCGGAACCGAGCTCGGTGTGGTCGGCGAGAGTCGAGAGGCGCGCCGCCGCGTCCTCGGTCAGCGCCTCCGCCGAGGGGTAGAGCAGGTAGGCGAAGGCGCGCTCGCGAGAGCGCCCGACGCGGCCGCGGATCTGGTACGCCTGGGCCAGGCCGAGCTGGTCGGCGCGCTCGACGATCAGCGTGTTGGCGCTGGGGATGTCGAGGCCGGACTCGATGATCGTGGTCGTCACCAGGCAGTCGGCGTCGCCGCGCAGGAAGCCGAGCATCGTCTCCTCCAGCTGGGTCTCGTCCATCTGCCCGTGCGCTTCGGAGAAGCGCGCTTTCGGGACCAGGCCGCGCAGCCGCTCGACCACCTCGGGCAACGAGTCGATCCGGTTGTGCAGGAAGAAGGCCTGGCCGCCGCGCTCGAGCTCGCGCTCGATCGAGTGGCGGACGAGGTCCTCGTCATAGGGGCCTACGTAGGTGCGAACCGGGCGGCGCCCCTCGGGCGGCGTCTCGATCGTCGAGATGTCGCGCAGGCCGGCCAGGCTCATCTGCAGGGTGCGCGGGATCGGCGTCGCCGAGAGCGCCAGCACGTCGACCTTGAGCTTCAGCTGGCGCAGCAGTTCCTTCTGCTTGACGCCGAAGCGCTGCTCCTCGTCGACGATGACGAGGCCGAGGTCCTTGGCGCGGACGTCGCGCGAGAGCAAGCGGTGGGTGCCGATCAGGATGTCGACCTTGCCGGCTTCGAAATCGGCCAGCACGGTCTTGACCTCGGCCGCCTTGCGCAGGCGCGAGATGCCCTCGACGACGAAGGGCAGGTCGGCGAGCCGCTCGCGAAAGGTGCCGAAGTGCTGCTGAGCGAGGATCGTCGTCGGCACCAGGATCATCACCTGCTTGCCGTCGGCGGCGGCCTTGACGGCGGCGCGCAGCGCCACCTCGGTCTTGCCGAAGCCGACGTCGCCGCAGACCAGGCGGTCCATCGGCTGATCGGCCTCCATGTCGCCCTTGACCGACTCGATCGCTTCGATCTGGTCGGCCGTCTCGCGATATGGAAAGGCCGCCTCCATCGTCATCTGCCACTCGCCGTCGGCGCCGAAGGGATGGCCTTTGCGGGTGCGCCTCTCCGCGTAGAGGTTGAGCAGCTCACCGGCCAGGGCGCCAGCCGCCTTGCGCGCCCGCGCCTTCATGTTCTGCCAGCGTTTGCCGCCCAGCGCCGAGAGCGACGGGTCGCCACCGGCGCCGACGTAGCGGCTCAGCTTGGCGAGCTGGTCGGTGGGGACGAAGACGCGGTCCTCGCCCTTGTATTCGAGGTAGAGGTAGTCGCGGGTGACGCCGCCGACCTCGCGCGTCTCGAAGCCGGCGAAGCGGGCGACGCCGTGGTCCTCGTGGACGACGTAGTCGCCGACCCGCAGGTCGCTGAAGGCGAGGCGGCCGCGGGCGGCGCCGGGGACACGGGCTTCGGCGGCACGGCGGCGGTGGACAAGGCGGCGGAAGGGATAGACAGCGAGGCGCAGCTCGGGGCTGATGAAGCCCTCGCGCAGGCGCGCCTCGGCGAAGCTGAGCGCGGGCTTGGGCGAGAGACGGCCGCCTTCGAGCAGCGCCGCGTCGATGCGGTCGAGCCCGTAGCGCGCCCGCTCGGCCTCGCCGCGGTCGTCGAAGGCGACAACTGTGCGGTAGCCGGAGCGCACCTGCTTCTCCAGCTCCGCCTCGGCCTCTTTGACGCTGCGGGCCGGCGACTCGGCGCGGGCGGCGCGGAAGGCCTCCTCGTCGTCGTCGCCGGCGCCGACGAAGGAGAGCGCGGCGCGCTCGGCCAGCGGCGTGGCGACGTCGACGTAGAGGTGGCGGGCGTCCTCGGCGTGCATCGCCGTAGTCGCGTCCTCCCAGTGGTCGCGCAGGGCCGGCTCGATCTCCTCGGCGGCGGCGAGGATCACGGCGGCGGAGTCGGGGACGAGGTCGAGGGGCGCCCCGAAGCGGTCGAGGGGCAGCACCTCGGCCAGGCTCGGTGGCTCCTTGCCCTCCTCGGCGGCCTCCAACGCCGCCAGCTCGGCCAGTTCGCGGTGCTCGGCGTCGAGCTCCGCAACGGGCGCCAGCTCGACCCGCTCGGCCTCGCCCAGCGAGCGCTGGGTGAAGGTCGAGAACCAGCGCATCGACTCGACCTCGTCGCCGAAGAGCTCGATCCGCACGGCGCGCTCCTCGGTGGCGCCATAGGCGTCGAGGATGCCGCCACGGACGGCGAACTGGCCGCGCTCCTCAACCTGCTCGACCCGCTCGTAGCCGGCCGCGGAGAGATTCCGGACGACTTCCTCCAGATCGACCTCCTCACCCTGGGAGATGGCGAAGCCGGCCGGTCGCAGGGCGGCGTCCGGAACCGCCTCGGCGAGCGCCGTGGCGCTGGCGACGACCACCGCGTCGGGCTCGCGCCCGATCGCGTCGAGGGCGTCGATGCGCAGGCCGATCAGGTGCGGGGGCGGCGTCACGTGGGAGGCAAAGCCGGTCCCGCGCGAGGGATAGAGGCGGACACGGCGCGGCGCCAGGTAGGCGCGCAGGTCGGCGGCGAGGTCGCGGGCGGAGCGGTCGTCGGCGCTGACCAGCAGGGCCGGGCGGCCGGCGAGACCGCGGTCGTCCTCGAGCAGCGCCGCCAGCAGCAGCGGCCGCAGCATCGCCGAGGCCGGCACATCGACCTTCTCGCCGCCGGCAGCCGCATCGCGCACGCGGCCGCTGAGCGCGTGCACGCGCTCGTTCTCAGTGGCTATCTCGACTAGCGGACGAAGACTCATCGGCGGTCCCGGAGATTGTCAGGCAAGACCGTATGGAGAGCTGACCGACTCCAGCGGTAGGTAGGTCGGCACCCCGCGCATGAAAGTGCGGGGACTGGGCCGCAGGGCGGACCTGCGGCCGACACCCCAATCATGGGAGGTGCCGACATGGCTCAGCCTAAAAGCGTGGTCGGCCTCGACGTCCACGCCACCCAAACCCACGCCTGCGTTCTTTGCCCCGAGACAGGCGAGCTTCGCTCCAAACGCTTGAACGGCCCGCCCCGGCGGGCCCTGGACTTTCTCGAAGGGCTCCACGCTCCCGTCCTCGCCGTCTATGAGGCAGGGCCGACGGGCTATGGCCTCGCTCGTGGCGCCGTCGAGCGCGACCTCGACGTGCGCATCTGCGCGCCGGGGTCGATCCCAAAAGCGCCGAGCGATCGGGTGAAGACCGACCGCCGCGATGCCGAGCGCCTGGCGCGCCTGTGCCTCGCCGGCGAACTGTCCTTCGTGCGCGTGCCGAGCCCCGAGGAGGAGCGCTTTCGCGACCTCGCCCGTTGTCGAGAGGCAATCCGCGCCGATTTGATGCGCGCTCGCCACCGGGTGGGCAAGTTCCTGCTGCGCCGCGAGTTGCGCTGGGGAGGCCCGGGCTCGGCCTGGACGCAGGCCCACTGGCGCTGGCTGGCGGGGATCGAGTTCTCCGACGGCGCCTCCAGTGCCGTGCTCGCCGACTACCTGAGTGCCGTGAGGGCGCTTGAGCAGCGTCGTGGCGTGGCCGAGCGGGCGATCGAGGAGGGCTGGCCCGAGTCTCCCTGGGCCGAGACGATCGCGCGGTTGCGCTGCCTGCGGGGCATCGACACGCTGACGGCGCTCGGGCTTTGCGGGGAGGCTGGAGACCTGCGGCGCTTTGAGCGCCCGGCGTCGCTGATGGCCTACTTCGGCATCGTGCCCTCCGAGCACTCCTCAGGGGGGCAGCGGCGGCGCGGCCCGATCACCAAGGCGGGCTCCGCGCATGCCCGCCGGTTGCTGGTCGAGGCCGCCCACCACTACCGCCACGCGCCCAGGGTGGCGGGGTCGCTGGAGCGTCGCCAGCGCGGCGTCGACCCACGAGCGTGTGAGATCGGCTGGCGCGCTCAGGTCCGCCTGCATCGTCGCTGGCAACGGTTGCGGGTGGAGCGGGGCAAGCCCGCCAACGTGGTCAGGATCGCCCTGGCACGCGAGCTCGGCTGCTTTGTGTGGGAGGTGGGGCAGCTGGACTGAGCGAGCGGGGAAACCAACGCGCCCTCGACGACGCTGTCGGGGCGGCACGAGATCAACGAAGGCCAGCACGTCGCCGCAGGGCGGCGTCTGCGCTGCGTCCTGGGGCAACCGGCGGGGATTCCCGCCGGCCGCGCCCGCTTCAAGACTGCAGGCCACGCGACGAATCGGCGGTCATGGGGTAGCCAGTCCCCGCATATGAGGCTGACGATGCAGTCGACGCGTCTGGAATTTGCTCGTGTCGCCCCGAGAGCGCCGCGACACCGTGGTCGCGGTCCCTCAGGGACCCGTTCGATCCTGCCCGCTTGACGAGGGGCTCTCCATATGAGGACGCAGGGAGCGAAGCGTGCACCGCACGTGAGCGACCGAGGACGCCGGTATGCGCCGGTCAGCGGCCGTCAGGTCGTGCGGACGATGATCACGCTGCATGGCGCGTGATGGGAGACGTTGTTGGGAACGCTGCCGAGCAGGAAGCGGCGCGCCCCGGTCATGCCCTTGTTGCCGACCACGATCAGGTCGGCATCGGTCTCTTCGGCGACGCTGAGGATGGCCTCGGCCGGTTCGGCCTCGACCGGGTGGGTCTGCACCTCGATCCCCTCCTTGCGCGCCAAGGCTGCGGCGGCGTCGAGGACGAGGTTGACGTCCTCGCGGGGGCCGATCTCGTACTGGACGTCAGCGGGGGCGTCCTGCTTCTCGGCCTGGACCTGGCGCTTGGAGAGCGGCTCGTAGGCGCTGACGATGCTGAGCTGCGCGCTGGCGAGCTTGGCGAGGTCGACAGCCTGGCGGACCGCCTCAGCCGCTGTCTCCGAGCCGTCGGTCCCAACCACGATGCGAGTGAACACGCCGCCCTCCTTGCTTCGGTCGCCGAACGCCGCGGATACTAACGCCGCGGCTGGGCATGAACCGGCAAGCCACGGAAGCCGTCGCCGAGGATCTCGGTCGGCGTCGTGGCAAGGCGGACGATCGCGATCGCCATCGATGCCAACAGGCAGACGACCAGGATCACCATGCCGGCTTTCCAGATGCTTGGCATTAGGCTGATCTCATCATGGAGAAGGTCACCGATGGGGTCTGGCTGCTGCGGGGCGATGCCCGCAAGTCGATGAACATCTACTTCCTCGAGGACGAGGGAGGGGCCGTGCAGTTCGACGCCGGCACCAAGGCGATGGTGAAATCAGCCCGCGCGGCAGCGCAGGAGCTCGGCGGGCTGAAGCAGATCGTGCTCGGCCACGCCCACGCCGACCACCGCGGCACGGCGCCCTCGCTGGATGTCCCCGTCCACTGCCACCCGGACGAGGTCGTCCACGCCGAAGCCGAGGGCGCCCAGTGGTCTTACCTGGACCTCACGCAGCTGCCGGCGCCGGCGCGCTGGATCTATCCGCTGCTGCTGCGGCGCTGGGACGGCGGCGCGGTGGGGATCGACGGCACGATTTCCGAGGGAGATGAGCTGGCCGGCTTTCGCGTCATCCACTTCCCCGGCCACGCGCCAGGGCAGATCGGGCTCTGGCGCGAGAGCGACCGGCTGGCGATCGTCAGCGACGTCGTCTACCTGATCGACTCGACTCGCCTGGGGCAGCACCTTCCCGAGGGGGAGGCCAGCGTCCCCCATCCTGCCTGGGGATGGGACCATGCCAAGGCGAAGGAGTCGGTACGCAAGCTGGCCGCGCTCGAACCGGCGGTCCTCTGCACCGGCCACGCGGAGCCGGTGCGCGGTGAGAACCTTCGCGGGATGCTGGAACGCGCCGCCGAGAAGTATTGAGCCGAGGCGGCGCTCGGAACCGCCACTGCCATAGTTTCCGCCCCTGATGATCGGGACCTACGCCTCGGCGGCGCTGATCTGCGCCGCCTCGCTGCTGGTGGGACGCGCCGTCCTTGCCCTCGCGGGCGGTGGCGATTCCCGCGCCTGGCTGGCGCCAGCGGTCGGCTTCGGCGCCCTGCTCAGCGTCGCCGGGTTCCTGGCCCGGGCGCCCGGGCACGCGACCGCCGCAGCGCTGGGCGTCCTCGCGCTCATCGCGATGGCGGGATTCCTGCTCTGGCGAGGGCCGCAGCGGACCGGTGGATCGCTGCGCGAGGGGGTGGCGATCGCCGTCCTCGTCGCCCTCGTCCTCTCGATCCCCTTCCTGGTCAGCGGGCGCTGGGGGCTGCTCGGGGTTGGCTTCAACAACGACCTCGGCCTTCACCTGGCCTGGGCCGAGTGGCTGCGCAGCGGGCTCGGACCGGCGCCTGAAGCCGGCTACCCGCTGGGACCGCACGCGCTCGCCGACACCGTCGCGATCCTGCCGGGGATCGGCCTCGGCCAGGCTTTCGTCGGCGAGGTCTTCGCGATCGCGATCCTCACCGCGCTGACGGCCCTCGCCGCGCTCGGCGACCTCGGGCCGGTGCGCCGGGCGTTGGGCGCTGGCCTGGTGGCGATCTCATACCTCGGCGCCTCCTACTTTGCCCAGGGCGCCTTCAAGGAGATGGCCGAGGCGCTCTTCGTCCTCGCCTTCGCCGTGTACCTGCACGACCTCGACCGGAGGCGCCGAGAAGGCGCTCCTGGGTGGGGCGGGAGCGGGCTGGCCGGGGCGCTGGCAGCGCTCATCCCGCTGGCTCTGGTGGGCGGGATCTTCTTCTCCTACAGCTTCGCCGGGCTGGCCTGGCCGGTCGCGATCGTCGTGCTCTGGGGCGTGACGGCGCCGGAGGTGCGACGGACGCTGCGACCACGGGCGCTGGCGCGGACGCTGCGACAACCGGCAGTGGCGCTGACGGTCGTCGTGGTCGCGATGCTCGCCGTGCTGACCGTCGTCGGCCCCTACGCCTTCGTCCACGGCTTCAACCGGGTGGCGGGGACGAACACCTACGGGCCTGTCTCGCCAGTCGAGGCGCTCGGCGTCTGGCCGGCCTCCAACTATCGCCTCAACTCCGCCGGCGGCGCCCAGCTGACCGGCCTGGCGACCGCGATCGCAGCGCTGGCCGTGATTCTCGGCGCCGTCTGGTGGCTGCGGCGGCGCGACTTCGCCGTTCCGATCGCCCTCGGCGCCTGCACGATCCTCTACCTCGCCTCGCTTGCCAGCAGCGGCGAGTACTCCCAGGCCAAGGCGCTGATGATCGCTGCCCCGCTGGCGATGCTGGTCGCGATCCGTCCGCTGCTCTTCGGGCTCGGCAGCAACAGCGTTCGCTCTTTGTTGCCCCAGGCGCAACAAAGAGCGAACGCAATCGCCAAAGTTGGCTGGGCGGTTCTTGCGGTGGTGTTCGTGGCGGGGGCTACCTACTCGAGCTTGCTCGTGCTGCGGGACGCGCCTATGGGGCCACCCGGCCACGGGGCTGAGCTGCGCGCCTTGATGCCGATCCTGCGTGGCGAACCGGTCCTCTACGCGGGACAGGACCGCTACGCGGCCCACGAGCTGATGGGCGCCGACACGCATGTGCCGCTGGTCGAGTTCCCCGACGCCGACGTCTCGCCCAACCCGGAGAAGCCGTTCGACACCGGCGACGCCTACAGCCCGATCGACTTCGACTCCTTCTCACGAGGGACCCTCAACCGCTTCCCCTACGTGGTCACCGGGCACGCCGCCTGGAACAGCGAAGCGCCAGCTGGCTTCAAACGGGTTGCCGCGACCCCCTCCTACATCCTCTGGAAGCGGACGGCGCCGCCGCCGGAGAACCGCCACGTGCTGCTCGAGGGAACCGACCCCGCGGCGCACGCCGATTGCGCCGCTCCGGAGCTGCGCATCCTCACCGCCGGCCCGGGCCGCGCCGCGCTCTTCCCGGCCGTCGCGATCGGCAAGAAGAGCCGCTGGAGCCCCGCGCCGATCCTCGAGACCGGCGGGCGTGCCTCGCAGACACTGCGCCTGCCGGCCGGGCGCTGGCGCCTCTCGCTGCAGTACTTCTCCCCTTTCGGCCTGACCCTCTCGGCGCCCGGCTTCGAGCAGCCGCTGAAGGCAGCGCTCGACGGCGCCCGGCCGACCACGATCAGCCTTGCCAGCGACGGCCAATTTTGGCCCGCTGGGGTGATCCGCAGCGCCGGGCGTCCGATCGACTTCACGATCTCAGCCGCAGAGCCGAGCACCCTGCAGCGCCTGACCGGATACTCGGGCAAGGCGAACCTGGGTGCGCTCGTCGCGGTCAGAGACGAACCGCACCGGATCGTTCCGCTGAGACAAGCATGCGGTGGCTGGGTCGACTGGTTTGAATCAGCCGAATCGCCCTAAGAAGCGGTCTTGGCTGCCATTCGCTCGGGCGCTACCCGAACGACGTCCCAGGCGAGGCCGACGCGCTCGAGGCTGTCGATGACGATCGCCGAGATGTCGAGCTGCCAGCGACCGAGGCCGTGCGTGGCGGACGTCGGGAAAGCATGGTGGTTGTTGTGCCAGGCCTCGCCGAAGGTCGGGATCGCGATCAGGGCGAGGTTGCGCGACTCGTCGGTGGTCTCGTAGTCGCGCTTGCCGAAGACGTGGCAGAGCGAGTTGATGCTGTAGGTGAAGTGGTGGAGGACGAATACACGAACCAGGCCGCCCCAGAGCAGGCCCGTGAAGGCCGCAAAGAGGGTGCCGCCGATCACCCAGCCGAGCGCGAAGGGAAGGAGCAGGCCGCCGATCGCCCAGTAGAGGAAGGTGCGATCGACCCAGCTGATCACCGGGTCTTTGATCAGGTCGGGCGCGAAACGTTCCTTGTTGCCACGCTGGGTGTGGATGAAGAGCCAGCCCATGTGGGCATGGAAGAGGCCGCGCATGGCGCCGCTCCAGCCGTGGCCGTGATCGACGTGGGGGCTGTGCGGGTCCCCCTCTTCGTCGGAGAAGGCGTGGTGCTTGCGATGGTCGGCGACCCAGGAGATCACCGGTCCCTCGATCGCCGCCGAGCCGAGGATCCCCAGCAGGCCGTGCAGCCACGTCGTCGTTTTGAAGCTGCGGTGGGTGAGGTGGCGGTGGAAGCCAACCGTGATCCCGATCCCGGTCAGGAAGTACATGCCGAGGAAGAGGAAGACGTCGCTCCAGTGCAGCGCCTCGCCCCAGACCTGCCAGCCGGCAAGGGCGATCGCGACGAAGGGGACCAGGGTCACCAGACCGGTGATGATGCGATCACGCGTCTCGTTGGCGACCGGCTGGATGTCTGATGGGAGAGGACCTGCCACGCCCAACGATCATACGGCGCAACCGACCGGAAGCCCGTACGACGCGCCTGTAGGGTTTTGGAATGCCCTTCGCCAGCACCGCGAAGCTCCGGCAAGAGATCGAGGGTCGCATCCCCAAGCGACCGTTCGCGGTCGAGTTCTGGGATGGCACGCGGCTGTCGCCCAGCGACGGCGATGGACCGACCTTCTACGTGCGCTCGCCGCGCGCCGCTGCCCACGCGCTGCGCGCCCCCGGTCAGCTCGGCCTCGGCCGCGCCTACGTCAGCGGCGAGATCGAGGTCGACGACATCGACGCGGTGATCGCGCTGCTCGACGGATGGCAGCCGCCGACGCTGTCGACAGGCGACAAGCGGGCCCTGCTGCTCGGCGCGGTCCGCGCCGCCGGCCTGTCCCGGCCGCCACGCCGGCCGGCGGCCGAGCTGCGTCCCAGCAATCGCCGCCACAGCAAGGAGCGCGACGCCGAGGCGGTGCGCCACCACTACGACGTCTCCAACGAGTTCTTCTCGCTCTTCCTCGACGACTCGATGACCTACAGCTGCGCGATCTTCTCGCGCGGCGCCGAGACCCTCGAGGCTGCGCAGGAGGAGAAGCTGGAGACGGTCGCCCGCAAGCTGGCCCTGAAAGAGGGGGACCGGGTACTTGACGTGGGCTGCGGCTGGGGCAGCTTCCCGCTCTGGGCGGCGACGCGGCACGGCGCCAGCGTCCTCGGCATCACGCTCTCGCCACCCCAGGCCGAGCGTGCCCGGCAAAGGGCCGAGGCGGCGGGCGTCGGCGACCGGGTCGAGATCCGCGTGATGGACTACCGCGACCTCGTCGGCGAGCGCTTCGACGCGATCGCCAGCATCGGCATGGTCGAGCACGTCGGCGCGAGTCAGATCGACGTCTACGCGCGCACCCTGGCCGGCTTGCTCGAGCCCGGAGGTCGCCTGCTCAACCATGGCATCGCCCGCCTCCGCCACGGCGATCCCGAGGCCGGCCCCTTCTCAGAGCGCTATGTCTTCCCCGACGCCGAACCGCTGCACCTCTCGCGGGTGCTGCTAGCCCTCGAGCGCGCCGGCTTCGTGACTCACCACGTCGAGGACTTCGGCGACGACTACGCCGAGACCCTGCGCCACTGGGCGCGGCGACTGGACGAAAACCTCGACGACGCCGTCCGCCTCGCCGGCCCCGAACGGGTCCGTGTCTGGCGCCTCTACCTGCGCATGGCCCGCAACGGCTTCGAGACCGGCTTCCTCTCGATCTACCAAGCTCGCTGCACGCTCGCCTGAGCAGAGCCCGTAGTGACACGTAGTGATGGCCCTTAACTGAAGCTACTTCCGGGTCGGCTGTAAACGGGCTAGTTTTTTAAAGGGCGATCACGAGCGGGAGGGTTCGAGCAGGGTGAGCGCGGCAGCGACAGCGCCATCGAGGAGGCGACAGCAAGCGCACTGGTTGGACGTCATCGCCGAACCGGTGCGCCTGCAGATCCTTCGCGCTCTCAGCCAGGTCGACGACGCCACCGCTTCGGAGCTGGCGTCCCATAGCCCCGCCAGCTACCAGACCCTTCGTCGCCATCTCGACGCGCTAGAGGCCTTTGGGGTAATCGAGGCTCGGCCGGGCGTCAGCGACGGCGAGACCTCCGGGCGACCAGCGGCGAGGTTCAGCCTCACTCCCGCGATCCGCGAGAGCATCCGCATGGCGTTCGGCGACCGCCGCGCCACACTTTCCCAGTAGGTAGGTCAGACCGCCTCTTCTTGCCTGCCGCTGTCAGCGACCGGCGAGCCCCCCGGCAACAACCGGTCCAGCCACTTCGGCATCCACCAGCACCACTTCCCCAGCCAGCCCATCATCGCCGGCACGACGATGAGGCGGACGATGAAGGCGTCGATGAAGACGGCAACGGCCTGAGCCACGCCGAAGTTTCGGACCGACATGAAGGCCGAGACCGAGAAGGCGAGGAAGACCGAGATCATGATCAGCGCCGCGCCGGTGACGACATGGGCGGTGCGATCGAGCCCGTTGCGGATCGCGAGGCTGGTCGAGCCGGTTCGCACGTACTCCTCGCGGATGCGGGCGAAGACGAAGACCTCGTAGTCGATCGCGAGACCGAACATCACGATCATCGTCGCCGTGATCACCGTGGTGTCGACATAGCCGGGGCCGCCGAGTAGCGAGTCGTCGAACAGCAGCGCCAGCAGCCCGAGGCTGGCGCTGACCGTGACCAGGTTGATCAAGGCGGCGAGCAGCGGGATCGTCAGCGAGCGCAGCACCGGGACGAGGATCAGGAAGCTGACCAGGGAGAGCACGAGGCGGATCAGGGGCGCCTTCTCGCGGATCGCGTCGTTGACGTCGACCTCGCCGGGCACGACTCCGCCAACCACGACCTCGGTGCCTGTCTCGCGAGCGAGGTCTTCGGCGTCTTCGCCGATGCGCCCGCTGGTCTCGTGGGCGGCAGCGCTGGCCGGATCGTCACGCGGGATGACCAGCATGCGGACGTTCATGCCGCCGCGGTCGAGATTGATCAGGGTGCCGAGACGCTTGCGCTGTCCCGACCGGCTGCCATCGAGGCCGGCAAGGACGAAGTAGGCAGAGCGGAACAGGTCCGGAGACTGCTGCCGCAGCTGGGCCAGGCCGGACTCCCCCGCACCCTGTCCCTGCAACCCGTCCTTGACCCGATCGAGCGCCCCGGTGAGCAACTCCGACTTCTCGGCGCCGGCGCCAAGGCCATCGGCGAGGCGGCCGGCGCCGTCCTCGAGCAAGCCAAGGCCACCGACGAGGCGTTCGCTGCCGTCGCTCAGCTGCTGCAACGCCGGAGAGAGTTGTTCGCTGCCATCGGCAAGCGTCCCGATTCCCCGCGAGAGCCGACGGCTGCCGGTGGCGAGCCGTTGCAGGCCATTGTCGAGCTTTGCCGACGCGTCGGCGAGCTTGCCGACGCCCTCACTCGCCTCGCGGCCGCTCTTGTCCATCTTCTCGGCCAGGTATGTGCCGACGCCGAACTGGCCTTCCGCCCGCCTGACCCCCGATTCGACGCCTGCGTAGGCGGGGTCGGCCTGTTCCCCGGTGCCCGGATTGGCGCCCGTGAGCTGCAGGGTCGCCGCTTCGACAGCGCGTACCGCCGCCGCATATTCGGGATCGCTGCGCCCCGCCGACATTCTCTGCAACGCCTGCCAAGCCGCGACCAGGCCTTCTTCGCTGGCCCGGAGAGGGTCGTACAGCTCGCCGAGCCGTTCTTCTCCCGAGCGCATCGCGTTCTTGAGAAGGCGCGCGCTCGCCACCGTTTCGCCGGTCTTTTCCTGCGCCTTGCCCAGCGCATCGGCAAGCTTGCCCGCACCGCTGCTGGCCTTCGTCGCACCCTCGGCCAGTTCGGAGCTACCTTCGTCGGCGCGTCCCAGTCCTTCGCTCAAGCGACTCGAGCCGGTGCTCGTCTGCTGCAGGGCATCCGAGATGACGCCGGCGCCGGCATTCGCGGCTCCAAGCCCGGAATCGAGGCCGCGCGAGCCCTCTGCGGCCTTGCGGAGGCCGCTGGTATTGAGAGCCGCGCCGTTGCGAATCCTCGCGATGCCGGAGCCGAGCCGTTCCAGTCCCTGTTCCTGCTCGGCGAGCTCGCCTTCGATGCCGGCCATCTTCCTCGCGCCCCTGTCGACCATCGCGAGCCCTGCCATCGTCTCGACCCCGGGATCGTCTTCGACGTGGCGCTGGAACTCGGTCATCGCGTGTAGCCGCGCGAGCGAGGTGACAGGCCGGCCGCGACCGTTGACGATGACTTCCATCGGCGCGATCCAGCCGGCGCCGAGGGCGTCCTGGACTTCTTCCTGCTGGAGACGGCCCGGATCGTCCGGGGGGAGAAGGTCGACGCTGGCCACACCCGAGTCCAGGGTGAAAGCCCAGCCGGAGAGGAAGAGCAGGCCGACCACGATCGCGACGACGGCGCGCGGGCGCGAGGCGACGCGACGCGACCAGCGCAACGGGGCCACCTGAGACGCCTGTCGCCTGGGCAGCGACCAGCGATCCAGCTGGCTTCCGAACTGCGTCAGTATCGCTGGCACGACGCAGATCGCCGAAGCCATGCTCAGCACCGTCGCGGCCATCACGGCGATCGCGACGGAGCGCGCGATCGAGTCGAGCAGGAGCGCCGCGGCGAGCATCGCCAGCAGCAGCCCGCTGCCCGCCGGTATGACCGAGCGGGCGGTAACCCTCACCGTCCTCCGCACCGCTGCGGCGACGTCGTCGTCCTCGAGCTCTTCCCTGAACCGCGAGACCACGAGCAGCGAGTAATCGATGCCGAGGGCGAGTCCCATCATGCCCACGACGCCGATCGCGAAGAGGTCGATTTCGGTCAAGTTGAGGAGAAGGCTCAGCACCCCGCGCGTCGCGGCGACCACGGCGCCGCCGACGATCACCGGCAGAAGGGCGGCGAAGACCGAGCGGAAGACGAGCAGCAGGACGAGCAGCAGGACCGGCACCGCGATCAGCTCGCCGACTTTGGTCGCTTCTTCGCCGGCGCTGCGCAGCGACTCGATCACGGCCGGGAAGCCGGCGACGCTGGCGTGGACCTGGCCCGTCACGCTGGCGTCGATCTGGCGGCGAACCGGTGGCAACAGCTCGGCCACCCCCGCTTTGTCGTTGCCTTCGACGCGCACGACGAGGGCGGCCACACCGGGCCTCGGGTTGAGGCCATCGACCGTGGCGCCACCGGCCCACGGCGAGAGCACGAGCATGCGCGGAACCGACTCGAGCCGGGCGGCGAGCTCGCGCCCCTGCTGTTCGACCTGCGCCCCCGGGCCGCGCAGCATCACCACCATGGCGTAGTCGCTGCCGAACTCGCGCACGGCGATTTCATGCGCCCGCTTGCTGCCCGTGCCGTCGATGTAGAGCGGGTGGATGGTGAGCTTGCGGTCCAGGTCGCGCCCCTCGAAGGCGAGCAGGGCGACGGCGACGATCCAGATGCCGATGACGAGGCGCGACCGCCTGGTCACGAAACCGGCGATCCCCTCGAGCAGCCGGGAGCTCAACGGACTCCCGGCACGGCTAGGGCCGCGCCTCATCGCAGATCGGCTTCATCTCGATCGGCAGCCGCGCCCTGCGCCGGACGCCGTCCTGTCCTTCGACGAGAAGGGATGACGTGAACTGCCGCGGTCGTCCATTCCTGCAGGGGCTTGCCGCCAGGGAGAAGATCCCGTCCCTCCCACCGCCGATCTGCATCGCGAAGGTCGATAGCGGTACGTCCGGGAGTCCGGCCAACTCGGTGACCAGGTGGCCTCGCCGCTCAAATGTCCGGCCGCTCACGTCCAGGCGCACGCCCATGGCGGCGAGGCCAACCCAGAGGTCCGGCAGCCCGGCGTCCTTGGGCTGGACGACGTAGACCCCTCCCTCCAGCGGCCGGCTCAACAGCGAGGTGCGCGCCGAGGCGGTGCCGACCCGGGCGCCGAGCGGACAAGCGCCGAGCTGCGCATCCTGGCGCGAGCAGATCTCCTTCAGTCCGGCGATGTCGAACTTCAGCGCCCGGGGCAGGGACATCTTCATCCCTCTAAGGGTCCTGTCGCCGCGGCGAAGGCTGGCGGAGATCGCGAGGGTCGGATTGCCACGCCGGCGCAGGCTCCTGCGACCCTCGAAGGCAATCCGGAAATGCGGCCGGAACCCGAGGTGGCTGCAGCCGCGCATCGTGAACGGGCTAGCCGCCCCCGCCGAGGCGCCGCTGCTCGCTTCGATCGTGGCATCGACGCTGCCGGCGCGGCACGAGGTCGGGTTGCGCAGGAATCCCGGCCGGTCGATGCTCAGCTCGATGGCCTGGAAGCGAACCGGTATGCCTTCGATCGACTCCGGCAGCGGGTCGGTCGAGACGTTGACCCGCCCCGTGCGGCCGTCCACAGTCGCCGCCCCACGGAAGGACATCGTGCCGAAGTCGAAGGGGCCGATCGCGGCGCGGAGCTGCATCAGCATGCCGAACGGGGCGCGGCGATATGGGCCGGTGACGTAGGCGTCACCGCGCAGCGCAATCGGGTTCGGACCTGGGCCGACCTTTGCCACGACCCCGCCGACCCTGCTCTCGGCCGGGCAGGTGGCGGTCGCTACATCGGCATCCGAACAGGCTTGGACGTTTCCGAGGGCCGCGCTCAGGCCTGCCGGGAGCTGCAAGGCGAAGCGCCGCGGCAGCGCTTCACCGTCCTGGCGAAGCAGGCTGGCCGAGAAGATGCTTGGGCGGCCAGCCACGGGCGGGGAGCTGTACGAGGCCATGGTTGGCGCAAAGGGCGGCAGGCCAGGGCACAGCGACCCGGAGAGCCTCGCCGCGATAGCCACTGTCGACGGCGATTCGACCGGCGCCCCACCGCCGTAGGGAACGAAGCCGCCGACGGCGCTCGCGGGGCCGCACGCCAAGGGTGAAGCGAGCAGCGCCCCTGGCCCGTCGTTGAAGCTCAGGCTGAGATGGCCAATCGCTACCTGCGGTAGATCGGCCAGCGTCGCGGTGAGCCGGCCCGTCGCCGGATCCACGCGCATGCCACCGGCGAACTTGATGTCGGCCCCCTGCGCGGGCGCCGCGACGAACAGCCGCAAACGTTCGCCCGGGTGACCCTCGCCGATGTAGACCATGCCGGCTGACTGTCCCGTCAGCAGCGGGCTGCCTAGCTCCACCATGCCGACCTGCGATGACGGCGGGCAATTCGCAGGGGCAGTGCTGCTCAAGCCGAATTGGTCGTCGCTGCAGGCGGTCAGCCCGTGGACGCCTCCGCCGGCAACCGTGATCCCGGCGGGAAGCCCGATGGTCACGTCCTTGATCTGCGCTTCGGCACGTTCTTCCGCGTCGTCGTCTCCGGGTGCGCTGAGGTCGATCCGCACGCCGGTGGGGGAATCCGCAACCGGATTGCTGAGCTGCAGCTCGAGGCGAGGTGCGAAGCCGAGATCCTCACAGCCCTCGAGCGGGGCTCCCGTGTCGGCGGTGGCGCTTTGCCACAGCGCGCCTTCTTGCCACGAACGGGTCCGAAAGGTGAAGTCCATCGCCCCGCAGCGGGTCGGCGCCGTCAGCAAGGGCCGACGGGGGATCCCGGTCCCTTCTTGGTGATCGGCCGGCACCCCCCAGAGCTCGACATGGCCCTCTGTCAGCGGTTGCTCGGGGAGATCGCTGATCTTCAGGGTGATTCCAAAATCGCTGGGGCGCAGTTCAGTGGCGAACGGGACTTCGAAGCCCGATTTCGAGCCGAAAGCCAGCGCTTCGCCAGGCGCGGGCTCCAACTGGAAGACGGGCGCTTCGGCTTCCTGACCACCTTCGAAAACGAGTTTGAAGAAGCCGACCTGGCTTTCGGGCGCGCAGCCCTCGCTCGTTTCGAACAACGCGCGGGGACATTCCGGCACCGCGCCGGGACTGCCACCCAAGCCCGGCGGGAGCTCGAAGACGAGATCCCGCGCGGTGGTCCCGGTGCCTTCCACTTCGAGGGCGAAGTCGACCTGGAGGCGGTCAGGATGGGAGCCGGCGCGGCTCTCCGGGTTGCCCTCCGCATCGAGCATCCTGACGGCAAAGCTGCCCGGGACGATCCCGAACTCGGCGCTGCGGGCAGTCGAGACCGGGCCTGCGACGGCGAAGAACCCAAACGATGCCAGCAGTACTCCGAGTGCCCTGCGTACGTATAGAGCCACGCTTTCCCCCTGCGCATGGTCCCGGGAAATCGATTTGCAGCCAACCCGAGAGCGGTCGCTCAGGCTACGAAGCCAGGGCACAGCCAACAAGAGTTATTGCCAAAGATGTGAATAACCACCCGGGCAACCAAGCGACTACCGCCCTACCGATCAGACCGGAAAGCCGTCCTCGACGGTCTCGAGGGCCCAGTCGGCGCCGGACTCGCCCAGGACCTCGACGCTGTAGCTGCCGGTGGCGACGGCGACGACCCGGATGCCCGCGCCGTGACCGGCCTTGACGTCGCGGGGGGTGTCGCCGATGGCGATGCAGGCGCCGTCGGCGAGAGCGCCACCCGAGACCAGAGCCCCGCGGACGATCGCCGCCTTCGTCACCTCGGTGCGGTCGGCGGAATCGGAGCCGTAACCGCCGAAGCCGAAGAAGCGGTTGAGGTTGGCGCGGGCAAGCTTGATGTGAGCGGCCGCCTCGATGTTGCCGGTGACGAGGCCGAGCAGGAGGCCGGCGTCGATGAGGCGATCGAGGAGCTCCTCGATGCCCGGCATCACGCGGTAGCCCGCAGAGCTGGCGACGGCATCGGGCAGGTGCTTGAGGTAGCAGCCGATCGCCTTGGCTCGCTCTTGCGGGCTGCCCTCGCGACCGATCACCTCGCGGAAGACGATCGCGGCTATCTCAGGGTCGGTCATGCCCGCGTCGGTGTGCTCGGCGATGTTGGCTTCGACGCCGTAGAGCTCCTCGAAGGCACGCTGCCAGGCGATGCCGCCGGCCCCACCGGTGACCAGGATCGTGCCGTCGATGTCGAAGAGGACGGCGCGGATCGCGCTCGGATCACTCACTGAGCAGCTCCTTCTGCGAGAGCCAGTAGAGCAGGCCGAGGGAGGGCAGGACGACGATCGCGGCGATCGCGAAGACGACCATCACGGCGTCGAGGGTGGGGCCGGGCGCAGCCGCCTGGGAGATCTTCAGCGAGGTCGGCAGCAAGTAGGGGAACTGGGCGACGCCCCAACCCCAGATAACCGCGACGACCGCTCCCACGGCCAGAGGACGCAGGCCGCGGCGGGCGCCACGGAGGAGCATGATCAGCGCAGCGAGACCGCAGAGGGCGGAGACGACGACTATGGGCAGCGCCTCGTCGGTGAGGCGGTCGTAGACGTAGCGGGTATCGGCGTGAAGGACGAAGAGGCCGGCGACGGCGAAGACTCCCGCCACTAGCGCCGCGGCGAGGGCACGGCGGGCGAAGTAGCTCTCGAGGTCGGCCGCCCCCGACCGGCGCGCGTCGGCGACCAGGAAGACCGCCGCGAGGTAGGCGCCGCTGGCGACGAAGAGCGCTCCCGTGAACAGCGGCAGGGGCTGGAGCCAGCTGGAGAAGGCATCGCCGTTGCCCGCGGCGGGAACGTTGCCGTCGACGATTGCTCCCACCACCGCGCCCATGAAGAACGGGGTCAGCAGCGAGGAGAGAGCAAAGGCCGCCCCCATCGCGCGCTGGTACTGCAGTGAGCGGATCGACTTGCGGAAAGCGAAACCGGCGCCGCGCAGGACGATCCCGACCGCAGCCAGGGCGATCGGCACGTAGAGCGTCGTCATCACTGCCCCAAAGGCCTCTGGGAAGGCGGTCCAGAGGACGACGAGGATGAAGATCAACCAGACGTGGTTGGCCTCCCAGACCGGGGCCAGCGAGCGCTGGATCTGCGCCCGCGGCCGCTCGCCCTTCTCAGCGTCGCCGGCGATCAGGTCCCAGAAGCCGCCGCCGAAGTCAGCGCCCCCGAAGACCGCATAGAGAGTCGCCCCAACCCAAAGGATCACCGCCGCCACGTCGGCCTTGGTCATCGCCCCAAACCCCCGCCGACGGGACGAAATGCGGAACCAGGGTCAGGATTTCGGCCCGTCGGCATCATCGGACGAGCTCTTCGGGGGGCGCGTAGGGGGTGCCGGCTTCGTCTGCGCTGCCGCCCTGCTCGCGCCAGCGGCGCGACATCCCGCGCAGGACGAGGATCGCGATCGTGCCCAGCGCCGCGTAAAGCAGCAGGATCCCGGCGAAGGCGAACCAGATCCCCTTCGCCTCGGTAACCGCTTCGGAGGTGCGCATGTAGCCCTGCACGATCCAGGGCTGGCGGCCGACCTCGGTGACGATCCAACCGCACCAGAGAGCGAGGACAGCGCCGGCGCCGGAGACGGCGACTGCGCGCAGGAACCACGGTGTCTGGGGGATCTCGCGGCGTCGCCACCAGACGAAGGCCAGCCAGGCGCCGAGGCCGAGCAGGGCGGTGCCGATGCCGACCATCGCGTCGAAGGCGAGGTGGAGCAGCGTGTTGGCCGGCGGGCGCTCGTCGGCCGGGATGTCCTGCAAGCCGATCACCTTGGTGTCGGCGCTGAAGCCGACCAGGAAGGAGTCGAGGTCGGGGATCGGGATCGCCCCCTTCACCCCGTCGGAGGTGCAGATCCCGCCGACGTACTCAGTCTGGTGGGTGCCGGTCTTCTGGATGCACTCCATGCCGGCGAACTTGGCCGGCTGGTGGTCGGCAACTTCGCGGGCGGCGGTGTCGCCGACGAAGAGCTGGATCGGCGTCGCGATGCAGGCGATCGTCAGCGGGATCAGCAGCCCGAGCCGGTGCAGGCGGTCGCGCCGCCCTTTCAGCATCCCGATCGCGTAGATCGAGGCGACGAGGAAGCCGGCGACCATGTAGGCAGCGAGGATCATGTGCGGCACCTCGTAGCTCCAGGCGGCGTTGAAGAGGATCTTGAAGGGCTCGGTTTCGACCACCTCGCCGGCGGCGTCGAGGGCGAAGCCCTGGGGCTGGTTCATCCAAGCGTTGGCGGTGACGACCGAGAAGGCGCCGCCAATCCCGGTTACGACCATCGGCACGCCGGACCAGAAGTGGGCCCAGCCGCTGAGCCGTTTCCAGCCGTAGATGTATATGGCCAGGAAGATCGCCTCGACGAAGAAGAAGATGCCCTCGATCGCGAAGGCGATCCCGAAGGCGTCGCCGAAGCGCTCCATGAAGCGCGGCCAGAGCAGGCCGAACTCGAAGCTGAGCACGGTGCCGGTGACAGCGCCAACCGCGAAAGTCACCGCCATCGCCTTCGACCAGCGCCGCGCCAGCAGCATCGCGTCCTCGTCGCCGCGCTTGAGGCCGAGCCAGTTGGCGGTGAGGATGATCGCCGGCAGGGCGACGCCGATGCAGGAGAGGACGATGTGGAAGGCGAGCGTGAACGCCATCAGCTCGCGCGCGGCGAGCAGATTGGATGCCGACGCCGCGAGCGGGAGGGCGTCGAGCAGCGGCACGGCTTACTCCGCGCGCCTGGCCTGGCGGTAGCGGCGGATCAAGGCGTTGGTCGAGCTGTCGTGGCCGAGCTTCGGCTCCTCGCTGGCCTCAAGCTCGGGGATGATCGCCACCGCCAGGGCCTTGCCCAGCTCGACTCCCCACTGGTCGAAGGAGTCGATCCCCCACACGGCTCCCTGGGTGAAGGTGCTGTGCTCGTAGAGGGCGACGAGCGTGCCCAAGGTGTGGGGGTCGAGGCGCTCGGCGAGGATCGTGTTGGAGGGGCGGTTGCCCTCCATGACCCGGTGCGGGACGACGTTCTCCGCCGTGCCCTCGGCGCGCACCTGCTCGGGCGTCTTGCCGAAGGCGAGCGCCTCGCTCTGGGCGAAGACGTTCGACATCAGCAGGTCGTGGTGGCGGCCGAGCGGGTTGTTGGAGTGGAAGAAGCCGATGAAGTCGCAGGGAATCAGCCGCGTGCCCTGGTGGATCAGCTGGTAGAAGGAGTGCTGGCCGTTGGTGCCCGGCTCGCCCCAGAAGATCGCCCCGGTGTCGTAGTCGACGTGGGCGCCGTCGACGGTGACGTGCTTGCCGTTGGACTCCATGGTCAGCTGCTGCAGGTAGGCCGGAAAGCGATGCAGGTACTGGTCGTAGGGGAAGACGCCGCAGGTCTGGGCGCCGAAGAAGTCGCCGTACCAGACGCTGAGCAGCCCCATCAGCGCCGGCAGGTTCTCGGCCAACGGCGCCTCGCGGAAGTGCTCGTCCATGGCGTGGAAGCCGGCCAGCATCTCGGCGAAGCGCGCGGGGCCGATCGCCAGCATCGTCGAGAGGCCGATCGCCGCGTCCATCGAGTAGCGGCCTCCCACCCACTCCCAGAAGCCGAACATGTTCTCAGTGTCGATGCCGAACTTGGCGACCTCCTCGGCATTGGTCGAGACGGCGACGAAATGCTTGGCGACCGCGGCCTCGTCGCCGCCGAGGCCGGCCAGCGACCACTCGCGGGCGGTGCGCGCGTTGGTCATCGTCTCCAACGTCGTGAAGGTCTTCGAGGAGATCACGAAGAGCGTCTCGGAGGGATCGAGGTCGCGGGTCGACTCGGCGAAGTCGGTGCCGTCGACGTTGGAGACGAAACGGAAGGTCATTTCGCGGCGGCTGAAGTGGCGCAGTGCCTCGTAGGCCATCACCGGGCCGAGGTCGGAGCCGCCGATGCCGACGTTGACGACGTTGCGGATCGGCTTGCCGGTGTGGCCGGTCCACTCGCCCGAGCGGACCCGCTCGGAGAAGGCGCCCATGCGATCGAGCGTCTCGTGCACCTCCTTGACGACGTCGACGCCGTCGACGATCAGCGAGCGCTGACGCGGCATGCGCAGCGCCACGTGGAGGACGGCGCGGTCCTCGGAGACGTTGATGTGCTGGCCGGCGAACATCGCTTCGCGGCGCTCCTCGACGCCGCGCTCCTTGGCCAGCTGGCCGAGCAGCATCACCGTCTCGTCGGTGATGCGGTTCTTGGAGAAGTCGAGGTGCAGGCCGGCGCCGTCGGCGACGAGGCGCTCGCCGCGCTGCGGGTCCTCGGCGAAGAGGTCGCGCAGGTGCTGGTCGCGGAGCCCCGCGTAGTGGTCCTGCAGGGCGTGCCAGGCAGGCTGCTGCTTGAGACTCGGTCCGTCGCTCATCACCCCTCCTTCCGGTGCGCTTTATGTACCTCTGGGGTGCAAAAGGCGCACCGGAAGCTCACGCCCGCGCCCCGGCCTGCGACTCGATCGTCTTCAACATCTCATCCCACGACTTCGCGAAGGCATCCTTGCCCTCCTCCTGCAACCGCTTGGCGAGCGCGTCGACGTCGATGCCGGCATCGCCGAATTCGGCCAGCACCCGGTCGCAGTCGCCGCCATCCGGGGGGACCAGCGCACCGACCTCGCCGTGATCGGCGAAGGCGTGCAGGGTCGGCTCGGGCATCGTGTTGACCGTGAAGGGCGAGGCGAACCCCCCGATGTAGAGGGTGTCGGAGGCGTTGGGGTCCTTGGTGCCGGTGCTCGCCCAGAGCAGGCGCTGCGGTCGCGCCCCCTCGTTCATCAGCCGTTGCATGCGAGGCGAGTCGAGCAGCTCGCGGTAGGCGCGGTAGGCCTGGAAGCCGATCGCCAGGCCGAGCCGGTTGTGCAGCTCGTCCGGAACCTCGCCGCTGACGGCGACGTCCCAGCGGCTCATGAAGATCGAGGCCACCGAGGCGACGTCGGCGCTGCGCCCGGCCTCTATCCGCCGTTCGATTCCCTTCATGTAAGCGTCAGCCGCGGCGAGGTACTGCTCGGCATCGAAGAGCAGCGTGACGTTGATCGGGATGCCGGCGAAGATCGACTCCTCGATCGCCGTCAGGCCGGCCTCGGTGCCGGGGATCTTGATGAAGAGGTTGTCGCGCTGCGCTTTGGCGTGCAGGGCGACTGCCTCCTCGATCGTCGCCTCGGCATCGTCGGCGATCAGCGGCGAGACCTCGAGCGAGCAGTAGCCGTCGACGCCGGCGGTGCGCTCGTGGACGCCCTTGAAGAGATCGGTGGCGTCGCGCAAGTCGGCGAGCGCCAGCTCGAAGAAGATCCGCTCTGGAGGAGTCGCGCCAATTCCCTCCTCGGTTATGGCGCTGTCGCTCAGCTCGGCGATCTGCTCGTCGTAGGCATCGCCGCCCGAGATCGCCTTGTCGAAGATCGTCGGGTTGGAGGTCAGACCGGTGACAGAGAGGTCCCGGATGTAGCCCTCCAGCGTGCCGTCGGCCAGCATCGTGCGGGTGATGTTGTCGAGCCAGAGGCTCTGGCCCGCCTCGTGCAACTTCGCGGTCGGCTTCATGAGAGCAGCTCCTTTGCGGCTTCGGCCACCCGGTCGGGGGTGAAGCCGAACTTGGTTTGAACGTCTTTCAGCGGCGCCGAGGTGCCAAAGGTGTGCATCCCGACCTTGACGCCGTCAGACCCAACGTAGCGATCCCAGCCCATGGTCGAGGCCTCCTCGACCGAGACGCGGGCGGTGACGCTCGGCGGCAGCACCTGGTCGCGGTAGGCGTCGTCCTGGCGGTCGAAGAGCTCGCAGCAGGGCATGCTGACAACACGCGCGCGAACGCTCTCACCCTTTAGCTCCTCATATGCCGCAAGCGCCAGGGCGACCTCGCTCCCGGTGGCGATCAGGATGACCTCGGGATCGCCCCCGTCGGCGTCGGCCAGAACGTAGGCGCCACGGCGTAGTCCCTCCGCCGAGCCGTATTTATCGCGGTCGAAGACCGGCACGTTCTGGCGGGTGAGGACGAGTGCGACCGGCTGGTGGCTGCGGTCGATCGCCACCCGCCAGGCCTCGGCGACCTCGTTGGCGTCGGCGGGGCGGATCACGTCGAGTCCCGGGATCGCCCGCAGCGAGGCGAGCTGCTCGACCGGCTGGTGGGTCGGGCCGTCCTCGCCGAGGCCGATCGAGTCGTGGGTGAAGACGTGGATCACCGGCAGCTCCATCAGCGCCGAGAGGCGGATCGCCGGGCGGGCGTAGTCGGAGAAGGTCAGGTAGGTCGACCAGAGCGGGCGCAGCTTCGAGAGCGAGAGGCCGTTGGAGATCGCCGCCGACTCGTGCTCGCGGATGCCGAAGTGGAGCTGGCGGCCGTCGTAGGCGCCGGGCTCGAAGTCCGCCGCGCCGTCGAACTTGAGACGGACCGAGGTCGAGTCGGTGAGGTCGGCAGAGCCGGCAATCAGCCAGGGCAGGCGCTCGCCGATCGCGTTCTCGACCTGCTGGGAGGCCTTGCGGGTGGCGATGCCCTTCTCGTCGGCGTCGAAGCTGGGGATCGCCGCGTCCCAGCCGGCCGGCAGCTGGCGCTTCTGCTGGGCGTCGATCTCGGCAGCGAGATCGGTGTTGTCCTTGGCGTAGTCGGTGAGCCTGCCCTGCCAGGCTGCGTTCAGCTCGGCGCCGCGCTTGCCGACTCCGTCGGCGAAGTGCTCGTGGACGCCGTCGGGGACGAGGAACTGGGCGTCCTCGGGCCAGCCGTAGGCGCGCTTGGTCTCGCGCACCTCCTCCTCACCCAGCGGTTCGCCGTGGGCTGCCGAGGTGTCGACCTTGTGCGGTGAGCCGTAGCCGATGTGGCTGTCGACGATGAGCAGCGTCGGCCGCTCTTCCTCACCCTTGAACTCCTCGAAGGCGGTGGCGATCAGCTCGGTGTCGTTGGCGTCGCCGACCCGGGTGACGTTCCAGCCGTAGCCCATGAAGCGGGCGGCGACGTCATCGCCATAGGCAAGGTCGGTCTTGCCGTCGATCGTGATGTGGTTGTTGTCGTAGACCCAGCAGAGGTTGTCGAGCTCGAGGTGGCCGGCGAGCGAGGCGGCTTCGTTGGAGACCCCCTCCATCAGGCAGCCGTCGCCGGCGATCGCGTAGACGTCGAAGTCGAAGAGCTCGGCGCCGTAGCGGGCGCCCTGCCACTTCGAGGCGATCGCCATACCGACCGAGGTGGCGACGCCCTGGCCGAGCGGGCCGGTGGTCGTCTCGACTCCCGAGGTCCAGCGATACTCGGGGTGGCCGGGAGCGCGCGAGTCGAGCTGGCGGAAGCTTTCGATGTCAGCGAGCGAGACGGCCGGGTCGCCGACCACCTCGTAGTCGGGATCGACCGCCTTGACGCCCGCCAAGTGAAGCAGCGAGTAGAGCAGCATCGAGGCGTGGCCGGCCGAGAGCACGAAACGGTCGCGGCCGGGCCAGATCGGATCAGCCGGGTCGAATCGCAGGAAGCGCTGCCAGAGCGTGTAGGCGACCGGCGCCAGCGCCATCGGCGTCCCCGGGTGGCCCGAGTTGGCCTTCTGGATCGCGTCGATCGAGAGGGTGCGAATCGTGTTGATGCAGAGCTGGTCGATGTCGCGACTCACTTATTCGATCCTATTTGAGGGGCCGGTCCCGGTAGGGGTTGCACTTAACTTTTTCGGTGAGGAGGGGCCGGGCTGACGCCTCTTAGCGCACGGCGAAAAAGTACAAGACGTTTCACCCCTACCGGGACCGGCCCCTACGGTTCGATGCGAGTCACCGAGCCGTCGCCATTGTTGGCTACCCAGACGGCGTCTGAGCCGACGGCGACTGCGCCAGGGTTGGGGCCGACCGCGATCGGGTTGCCAGTGAGCTCGCCGCCCTCGATGTCGATGCGGCTGACCGTGCCGTCTGCCGCATTGCCGACCCAGACCGTTTCGGGGCCGGCGTCGATGCCACCCGGGACGCCACCGACCGCGATTGGGTCGCCGAGGATCGTGTGCAAGGAGGGATCGACCCGCGTCACCGTGCTCGAGCGGCTGTTGGCGACCCAGACGAGGCCGCCGGCGACGGTGACCCCGGCGGGGCCGCGGCCGACCAGGATCGGGTCGCCCACCTCGGTGCTGCCGAGGTCGACGCGACGGACCGCGCTGGTCGAGGCGCTGCTCTCCCAGAGGCCGCCGGCGCCGACGGCTAGTCGCAGCGGCGCGGCGTGGGTGCCGAGGCCGCGCTCGACGATCCGCGCTGACTGCGCGTCGATCGCGGTGACGCCGGCGTCGGCCTCGTCGGCGACCCAGATCCGGCCGCCACCGGAGACGATCGCGCCGGGGCTGCCGCCTACTGCGATCCGCGTAGTCGCAGGCTTGTCCGGATCGATTCGCAGGACGGCGCCGGTGCGTGGATTCGAGACCCAGACGTAGCCGGCGCCGATCGTCACACCCGGAGACACCCCGTCCGACTCGCAGCTTCGAGACGACCTGGCGCGTGTCGGCGTCGATTCCGGAGAGGGTGCCGTCGGTGGAGCTGGTCACCCAGACGGTCCGCGGGCCAACCGCGAGGCGGAGCGGCGGATCGGCGACCGCGATCGGCGCGGAGACGGAGACTCCGTCGCCGCCGAGCAGAGTGAACGCCAGTGCGATCGCCCCGGCTGTGACCGCGACAGCCGCGCCCAGCCACTGCTTCGCGCGGCGCGTCAGCCGGGGGCGGCGAGAGGGCGACGAGCCGATGGGCAGCGTCGGCACCTCACGGCCCGCGGAGAGCACCTTGGTGGCGGCCGGGGCAGCGCCCTCGCGCTCGGCGGCAGCAGCGATCAGCTCGCCGGCTGTGCGGTAGCGATCGACCGGGTCCTTTGCGACCGCTCGCTCGATCACGGCATCGATCCCCTCTGGCATCTCCGGCTCGGTATCGGCGTCCTTGCGGGCGTAGGGGACGATCCCGGTCAGCGCCTCATAGAGCACGCAGCCGAGCGAGTAGACGTCGGCGGCTGGGTCGACCCTCTCTCCTCGCCACTGCTCGGGCGCCATGTACTCGACCGTGCCGACGATCGAGGCGCCAGCGCTTCCGCCCGTCTCCTCGAAGGCCTTGGCCAAGCCGAAGTCCGAGAGGTAGGCGCGCTCGCCTTCGACCAGGATGTTGTGCGGCTTGACGTCGCGGTGGACGATGCCGGCGGCGTGAGCGGCGTCGAGCGCTTCGGCAATCTGGCCGAGCAGCGCGATCGCCCGCTCCGGCGCCAGCCGCCCCTCGCGATCGATCAGCCTGCGCAGGTCGCCGCCCTCGACGAGGCGCATCGCGACGATCAGCTCGCCGTCCTCCTCGCGGGCGTCGTAGACCGGCACGACGCTCGGGTGGTCGAGGCTGGCGGCGAGGCGTGACTCGCGCAGGAAGCGCTCGCGGAAGCCCTCTTTGCCGGCTAGCTCGCGGGAGATCACCTTGAGCGCGACCGTACGTTCGAGGGTCAGCTGCGTCGCCCGGTAGACGACCCCCATACCACCGCGGGCAATCAGCGAATCGATTCGGTAGCCGGCGAGCGTGGAGCCGATAGCTGGTTCTCCCACGCCGCGGTTATACCGGCGGGCAACGACGAAAGGCCCCCTCCAACCTCAAGGGGGCCTTTCGCGCTGGAGCCGGGGGAGTCCTAACGCCGCACCGGCTGCCAGGCCATCACGGGGCCGATCGTCACGGACACGCCACCGATGGTGTGGCTGCCTGCCGCGACGTAGGAACGGTGGCCCGTGGCGACGTCGATCACCGAGAGCGCCTCTTCTTCGTCGCTGGCGGTGAATGCCGCGACCTGGCGCCCGTCGGAGGAGAAGACCGCGTTGGTCTTGGCCTGGTCGGGCAGCTCGGCGAGCTTGCGGCCCTTGCCGCCAAGCTGCTTCACCCAGAGGCCCTGATCGCGCCGGAAGAGCAGCGTGCGGCCTTTGGCGGTCGCGTCCTCGACGTAGGCGGAGCCGACGCCGACGATCAATTTGCGGGCTTTGCTGCCGTCGCTGCGCATCGTGAAGATGTCGGCGAAGGCGCTCGGCCCTTCGCTGCTCTCACCGCGGCTGAAGACGATCGTCGCACCGAGGTGACGGGGGGCGAAATCGTCGCGGCCGGTACGGGTGAGCCGAACCAGCTTGGCGCCCGATGGCCGCACCGAGTAGATGTCATCGGCCGTGCCGCCGCCGGTTACGGCAACGCTGCGGACGAAGGCGACGCTGCGCCCGTCGGGTGAGAAGGACGCTTCGTGCTCATCGCCGGCGGAAGCAGCGAGGCGGTGCAGGCCGGCGCCACCGGACTTGACCGTGTAGAGGTCGCGTGGCCCGTCGGCGATGGCACGACGCTCGAAGACGACGAGCCTGCCGTTGGGCGAGACGACCGGGCGGGAGTCGAGCTCGGCGCCGCTGGTCAGCCGGCGCTGCCCCGAGCCGTCGGCTCGCATCGCGTAGATGTCACCCGCCCGCACGAAGGCGATCGTCGTGCCATCGGCTGAGAAGGCCGGTTCGCTGTCGGTCGGGTCTTCGGTGAGCTGGTTGAGATGGTTGTCGCGGACCGCGAAGAGACCGCCTTCCGGCGCTTTCGGCTCGGTTTTTTTGCCTTCGACTTCGTCGCCGCCTTTGTCGACGGTGACTTTCGAGAAAACGATCGCACCGGTTTTCCCGGCGGCGGCCGAGGCCGTCGCGGGAACAGCCATCGCGAGGGCAATCAGGAATGCGGCTATGAACTTTGAGTTGAACATCGGACTCCCCTTTTGGGTCGGTTTGCTTACGCGACCGATGCTCCGCCGCAGGGGCGTTCCTGCCAACGACACCGGCGTCACCCGGCGAGCCACGTCTGGCCCGGTCCGGGCCAGACGACTGCTGCATTCACCGTCTATATGACGGCGAGTGCAGAACTGACGGTCGGAGCTAGCGGTCCAGGCCGAGCTCGATGACGCGGGCGGCGATCAGGCGCGGGCGGTCACGGCCGGAATCGCCGGGGACGTCGAGCTTGGCGGCGAGAGCATCGAGGCGGCGCTGGGCGGTGCGCTCGCTGACGTGCAGTTCCTCGGCGATCTCGGCGCGGGTGGCGGGACGGCCGGCGAAGGCGCCCTCGCTGCGATAGGGAGCGACCAGCGCGGCGGCGGTCGCCCGCTCCTCTTCGTTGAGAGCGACCGACGGCGCCGCCGCGGGCACCGTCCCGCCCGCCCTGCCGGGGACCGGGTCGGAGACTTCGAGCCTGTACCCGCCGACGACCAGCGTGTCGCCATCGCGCAGGCGCCGCGGCCGGTCGAGCGGCTCGCCGTTGAGCGCCGTGCCGTTGCGGCTGTCGAGGTCGGTCGCCATCAGTGTGCCGCCACGATTCTCGATCTCGAGGTGGTTCCAGGAGACCGCCTCGTCGTCGATGCAGACGTCGGCTTCGGGGTCGCGGCCGATCACCGTGCGCTCCGCCCCGAGCGCCACCGACCGCGGCTCGCCGCCTTCACCCGTCAGCCAGATCCGCGCGTCCATCGCCGCGAGCATAGACACGACTCCCTCCTCCCTCCTCCGAACTGCATCAAATTCCCGGCCTGCTGGACCGGGAATTTGATGCAGTTCGTCTGTGGGGGCGGGATAGAGTGGCGCCGGTGAGCGTGGCGGACGACGAGAAGCGGATCGCGGCCGAGGCCGCGGCGGAGCTCGTCGAGGACGGGATGACCGTCGGGCTCGGCACCGGCTCGACCGTCGCCTACCTGCTGCCGGCGCTGGCGGCGCGCGGACTGAGCGGCATCCGCTGCGTGGCGACCTCGGTGGCGACCGAGCAACAGGCGCGTGATCTGGGCGTCCCGGTCGAGGAGTTCAGCGAGCTGCAGCGGCTCGACATCGCCATCGACGGCACCGACCAGGTGACGCCGGACGGCTGGCTGATCAAGGGCGGCGGCGGCGCCCACCTGCGCGAGAAGATCGTCGCCGCGGCGGCCGAGCGCTTCATCGTCATCGCCGACTCGAGCAAGCGGGTCGAGTCGCTGAGCGCCCCCGTCCCCCTCGAGCTCTTTGCCTTCGGACTGCGCTCGACCCTGGACCGCCTCGGCGCCGAGGTCG
This sequence comes from uncultured Solirubrobacterales bacterium, assembly GCA_963718775.1. Taxonomy (GTDB): domain Bacteria; phylum Actinomycetota; class Thermoleophilia; order Solirubrobacterales; family 70-9; genus VRUE01. Next base: position 1,126,958 of record OY970377.1, read on the forward strand.
CGCTGCGCGACGTGCCACGCAGCCCGGACGCCGGCGCGATCGCCGACTACAGCGGCGAGATCGGCGACCCGGCGGCGCTCGCCGCTCGCCTCGAGGCCGACCCCGGCGTAGCCGCCCACGGCCTCTTCCCGCCGGATATGGTGAGCGCGGTGCTGGTGGGGGTAGAAGGCACCGTCGAACGCTTGACGCTGTCCTGACTTCGAACAAGGAGACCCCACATGAGTGACTTCGCCGAGCTGTCGATCGCCGGCCGCATCGCCACCCCGTCCGACCCCGACTGGGACGAGGCGCGGGCCGCCTGGAACCTGATCGCCGACCAGAACCCCGAGGCGGTGGCGTTGGTCGAGAGCGCCGAGGACATCGCGGCGACCGTCCGCTTCGCGGCCCAGCACGACCTGCGCGTCGCCGGCCAGGGAACCGGGCACGGCGCCGCGCCGCTCGGGCCGCTGGAGGGGACGATCCTGATCAAGACCGAGCGGATGCGTGGGATCGAGGTCGACCCGAGCGCGCGCACCGCCCGGATCGAGGCCGGCGTGCTCTCGGCCGAGCTCGGCATCGCCGCCAGCGAGCACCGGCTCAGCGCCCTGCCTGGCTCCTCGCCCGACGTCGGCACGGTTGGCTACACACTCGGCGGCGGCATGAGCTGGCTGGTGCGCGCCCACGGCTTCGCCTGCAATCACGTGCGCGCGATCGAGCTGGTCACCGCCGACGGCGAGGCACGCACTGTGGATGGCGAGAACGACCCCGACCTGTTCTGGGCACTGCGCGGCGGTGGCGGTGGCTACGCGATCGTCACTGCCCTGCAGCTCGAGCTGCTGCCGATCGCCGATCTCTATGCCGGCGCCCTGGTCTTCCCGGCGGCGGTCGGCGCCGAGGCGGTGCGCACCTACCGCGACTGGGCGGCCAGCCTGCCCGACGAGGTCACTTCGATCGTCCGCTTTGTCACCCCACCGCCGATCCCCGACGTGCCCGAGCCGATCCGCGGCGTGCCACTGCTGACGATCGGCGCCGCCTGCATCGGCGACCAGGCCAGCGGCGAAGCGACGATCGCGCCGCTGCGCAAAATCGGCGAGACGATCATGGACACCTTCGAGCAGATGCCCGCCGCCGGACTCAGCCATATCCACATGGATCCGGAGAACCCGGTGCCGGGACTCGGCGGCGGGGTGCCGATCACCGCCCTGCCCGACGAGGCGATCGACGCCTTCGCGTCGGCCGCCGGGCCCGACTCCGGCTCGCCACTGCTGCTCAGCGAGTTGCGCCATCTGGGCGGCGCCGTCGGCCGGCCGGCCGAGAATGGCGGCGCGCTCTCCCACCTCGACGCCGGCTTCGTCATGTACAGCGTCGGGATGCCGATGACGCCGGAGCTGGGCGAGGCGATCCGCGGCCACCTCGGCCACCTGGAGGAGACGATGGCCCCCTGGACTGCCGACGGCGGCTACTTCAACCTCACCGAACGCCCCTGCGACGTCGACGCGATCCTGCCCGCCGAGGTCTGCTCGCGACTCGCCGAAGTCAAGCGCCGCTACGACCCCAACGGCATGATCGTCGCCAACCACGCGGTCGCGATCGGCCCGGCATAGGCCCTCTTCCTACCTGCGAGCTCGCCCGACAGGCAAGGCGAGCTCTTTGAGCCGCTGAACGGCCGGATCGTCCTCGCCGACCAAGTTGGCGATCGTGGTGGCCGCCGTCTCGATGTCCTCCGGCGTTGTCTGCGCAATCGCCTCGAGATCGGCCCAGTCCTTGGTGCGATCGAAAAACGCCTTGAAGATGGCCAGCGACGCACAGTCGAGAACCGGGACTTCGCGACCCTCGAGCGGGACCCAAACGACCGCCGCGGCGACGGCGTCGTGCAGCGGGATGTTGTTCAGGAAGACGTCGATCGGCGTGCCGTCCCAATCCAGCCTGGCCTGTCCGTCTCGCTTGACTTTGGCGACGTCTTTTTTCCTCACCCTCACCCCTTTAGGGAGAGAGGCCAGAATTTTCTCGGCCTTGGAGGAGTCGACGAAGATGTTGACGTCGAGATCGCGCGTCCCGCGCGGCTCCTCCACGCAGTAGGCAAGCGCGATGGCACCGCCGAAAGCGTGCGCCACGCCAGCTTCAGTGAGCGAGTCGTGAATGGCGAAGAGTTTGTCGACGAGCTCGCTCACTTCGCCGCACCTCCCTCCGCCAGTCGATCCGCCAGTGGCGGATAGGCGAGCTCTGGACGTGGGCGAAACGGAAGCGCCTCGGCGAGCTCGAGAACTTGCACCAGAATTCGCCCCGCTCGCTCTCGATCGATGCCGGGCTCACGGGGAGAGAGGCCGATCTCAAATCCCCCCGCCCCGACCAGACGAGCGAGAGTGTCCGCACCCGGCTCACGACTCCCCCGCGCATAGGCATTGACAACCGAACGGGAAAGGCCCGCCCTGCGGGCAAGTTCAGCTTGGCTCAATCCGCTGCGTGCCAGCGTCTCGCAAACCAGTGCTGCGCTTGGCGATGCGGCCATCGATCCCCACCGAGTTGAAGTCACAGAATGATGTTAGCGAATTCGCTAACAAACTCAAGCGAATCAGCCCGGAGCGGCAGCCTCGTCGGCGACGATCGTCATGTTGACGTTCTCGACGCGGCCGGCGGGGATCGAGGTGTCGCCGGCGAGGAGCTTGGCGAGGGGCTCGCGCTTTTTCGGGCCGGTGACGAGCCAGACGATCTGGCGAGCCTCGGCCAGAGCTGGGTAGGTGAGGGTCATCCGGTAGTGGCCCTGGTAGGCGGTCTCGGTGAGGGCGACGCGGCGGTCGCTCACCTCGAGCACCGGGTCGTCGGGAACGAGCGAGGCGGTGTGGCCGTCGGGGCCGAGGCCGAGATGGACGACGTCAAGCGGGTCGGGCAAGGAGCTTTCGTAGTCGCGGGCGGCGTCCTCGAGGCCACGCTGCGTGACCGGCATCGGTCGCAGCGCCGGCTGGTGGTCCATCGAGAGGCCGAGGACCATGTGGGTGAGGTTGCGCTCCTCGCTGCCGGGCGAGGCGATGCGCTCGTCGACCTGGAAGAGCTCAGTTTTGTCCCACGGCATCTCCTCCAGTTCGCCGAGGATCGCCAGCATGCCCCAGGGCGAGCGCCCGCCGCTCATCGCCACCGAGAACATGTTGCGCTCGGCGACGGCGGCGCTGCCCGCGACGGCGATCAGCTCGGCGGCACGGCGCGCCGCCGCCTTTTCGTCGGCGACGACCTCGAGATCGATTGCCATCAGGTGTTCGCGCCTAGGAAGACTTCTCGTCGTGGCCGCCGAACTGCTTGCGCATCGCCGAGAGCACCTTGTCGGCGAAGTCGTCGAGGCCGCGCGAGGCGAAACGCTCGTAGAGCGCCGTAGTGAGGACCGGGGCCGGCACGCCCTCGTCGATAGCGGCGATCGAGGTCCAGCGGCCCTCGCCGGAGTCCGAGACGCGACCGGCGAACTCGGAGAGGTCGGCCGATTCCTGCATCGATGCCGCGGTCAGGTCGAGTAGCCAGGAGCCGATCACGCTGCCGCGTCGCCAGACCTCGGTGACCTCGGGCAGGTCGAGGTCGTACTGGTAGTACTCGGGCTGCTCGAGCGGCGCCGTCTCGGCGTCGGTCTCGCGCTGGACCTTGCCGGCGTTGGCGTTCTTGAGGATGTTGAGGCCCTCGGCGTAGGCAGCCATGACGCCGTACTCGATCCCGTTGTGGACCATCTTCACGAAGTGCCCGGCGCCGTTGGGCCCGCAGTGCAGGTAGCCGTTCTCCGAGGGCGAGACCTCACCCGAACGCCCCGGCGTGCGCTCCGCCGACTCGACTCCCGGCGCCAGCGTGGCGAAAATTGGATCGAGCCGCTGCACGGCTCCGTCAGGGCCGCCGATCATCAGGCAGTAGCCGCGGTCGAGGCCGAAGACGCCGCCGCTGGTTCCGCAGTCGACGTAATCGATCCCCTGCTCCCCCACCTTCGCCGCCCGGCGGATGTCGTCGCGGTAGTAGGAGTTGCCGCCGTCGACGATCGCATCGCCGGAATCGAGCACGGCAGCGACGTCCTCGACGGTCTTCTCGGTGATCTCGCCGGCCGGCACCATCACCCAGACCGAGCGAGGGGCGCTCAGCTTCGACGCGAGGTCCTGCAACGACGAGGCGCCCTCGGCGCCCTCGCTGGCCAGCGCAGCGACCGCGTCGGCATTGACGTCGTAGGCGACGACGCGGTGCCCGTCGCGCATCAGACGCCGGGCCATGTTGGCGCCCATGCGGCCGAGTCCAACCATTCCCAGCTCCATGGTCGTAACCCTACGCGAGCCAGGCGACGATTGGCCGCATGGCCAACGGGTAGCCTGCGGGCGCATGGCCAAATCCAACGCCCACCGCAGCGCCGATGTGCTGACGATCTTCGGGATCACCGGCGACCTGGCGAAGAAGATGACCTTCCGGGCGCTCTACCGGCTCGAGGCGCGGGGCAAGCTCGACTGCCCGATCGTCGGCGTCGCGATCGACGACTGGGACGTCGAGCAGCTGCGCAAGCACGCCCACGACGCGATCGCCGCCACGGTCAAGAACCCCGACGGGGAGGTCTTCGACCGGCTCGCCGCCCGGCTCTCCTACGTGCAGGGCGACTACGCCGACGCGGCCACGTTCACGCGGGTCGGCAAGGCGATCGGCGACGCGAAGCAGCCGGTCTTCTACCTCGAGATCCCGCCCTCGCTGTTCGCCACCGTGGTCCATGGGCTCGACGGCGCCGGCCTGACCGAGAACGCCCACGTCGTCATCGAGAAGCCCTTCGGCCATGACCTCGAATCGGCGCGGGCGCTCAACGCCGACCTCTGCGAAGTCCTCGACGAGAGGCAGATCCTGCGCATCGACCATTACCTCGGCAAGGAGCCGGTGATGGACATCACCTACCTGCGCTTCGCCAACTCGGTGCTGGAGCCGGTCTGGAACCGCGAGCACGTCTCACACGTGCAGATGACGATCGCCGAGAACTTCGGCGTCGACGATCGCGGGCGCTTCTACGACGCGGTGGGGGCAATGCGCGACGTGATCCAGAACCACGCCCTGCAGGTGCTGGCCCTGGTCGCGATGGGGCCGCCGACCGGCAACCACCACGACTCGATCCGCGACAAGAAGCTGGAACTCTTCAAGGCGACGCGAACGGCCGACCCGAAGCGCTACGTACGCGGCCAGTACGACGGCTTCCTCGACGTCAAGGACGTGGCGCCCAACTCGACCACCGAGACCTTCGCCGCGGTCGAGCTGGCGATCGACAACTGGCGCTGGAGCGGTGTTCCCTTCTTCATCCGCGCCGGCAAGTGCCTGCCGTCGAAGTCCAGCGAGGTCAGCGTCGTCTTCAAGAAGCCGCCGCCGCTCGGCGTCGGCCCCGGCAAGCAACCGGAAGCCAACCGGATGACGGTGCGGATCGAGCCAACCCCGGGCACGCGCCTGCGCCTCTTCGCCAAGCAGGCCGGCGAAGAGGCCTTCGAGCCGGCCGACCTCGAGGTGCTCTTCGAGAAGACGCCCGGCGAGGAGCCGGAGCCCTACGAGCGACTGCTCGGCGACGCGATCACCGGCCACCACCAGCTCTTCACTCGCCAGGACGCGGTCGAAGAGACCTGGCGGATCGTCCAGCCGCTGCTCGACGAACCCGGCCCGGTACACCCGTATGAGCCGGGAACCTGGGGACCGCAGGAGGCAGAGAAACTGACCCGCGGCCTCTGCAAGTGGCAGGAGCCTTGGCTGCCCTGAGGCGGCGTCCCCTCCCGCTGGGACACCTCCTCATCCATCCGGCCTAGTCGTCCGAACGCCTCGCAGTCAGGCCGTCCAGGACGACCTCGACCGGTGAGCGATGCTTGCCGCTGTTGGCCGTCTCGCGCGCCTGCTGCAGCTCTGAAGCAAGTCGGCCCACCTGCGCCCCGAAGCTGCCGACCTCCTTCGCTGCCTTGGCGAGGTCCTGCGACTTCACCTTCACCTGGGGGCGACGCGGTCGCATGATCGGCCCGCCACCGTGCCGGCGTGACTGCCGAGCGCCCAGGGCGATCCCTCCGGCCGCTCCGGCAAGCGCTGCTCCGCCGGCCAGCAGTGGCACCTTCGCCTTGCTGGCGGCGCTGCCGATCGAGTGGCCGGCGTCCCTTGCGGTCTCCTCGACCGCATGGACCGCGGTGTCGATTCGCCCGGCGCCGTTGGACGACGATTTGGATTTGGCACGACCGTTCGCGCGAGACGCGTTCGCCGCCGTTTTGCGCGTTTTGGTTTTGCCCGTGGTCCGTTTGCTCGTTTTCGCGGTGGAACCGCGCGAACGCGCTTTCGGTTTGGTTTTCGTTTTCTCAGCCATCTCTCTCTCCTAGTTGTTCCTGCCAACCTCCTTACATCGAAGGAACTCCTCAACTGCCCGCGGAGCGAAAATCGAAACCCTGCAGGGGCTTTTCCGCAAAGTCGCCACTGACGAGCCACGGCATCCTCCCCGGCACGTAGCCTCGCTTCCCATGCTCACCGCGGGGACACGAGCCGACGAGCTGCTGGGACAGCTGGGCTTCGCCGAGTTCCGGCCCGGCCAGCGCGAGGCGGTTGACGCGGCGCTCGAAGGACGCGACTCGCTGATCGTGATGCCGACCGGCGGTGGCAAGAGCCTCTGCTACCAGCTGCCGGGACTGGCGACCGAGGACCTGACGATCGTGGTCAGCCCGCTGATCGCGCTGATGAACGACCAGTGGCGGCGACTGACCGCGGCGGGGCACCCGGTGGCAATGATCTCCTCGGGGATGAGCCCGGAGGCGGCGCGCGCGGCCCTTGACGAAGTGAGAAGCGGCGCGGCGCGGATCGTCTACTGCTCACCGGAGCGCTTCGCCTCGAACTTCTTCCTCGAGGCGCTGGCGCAGCGCCACATCGACCTGATGGCGGTCGACGAGGCGCACTGCGTCTCGGAGTGGGGGCACGACTTCCGCCCCGACTACCTGCGCCTGCCCGAGATCGCCGAGCGGCTCGGACGGCCGACCGTGATGGCCTGCACGGCGACGGCGACCAAGGCGGTGGCGGCGGAGATCGTCGCTCGCTTCGGCCTGCGCGAGCCTCTGCAGGTGCGCTCCGGCTTCGACCGTCCCAACCTCTCCTTCGACGTCGTGCGGCTGGAAGGCAAGGGCTCGAAGGCGCGGCGGACGGCGCTGCTCGAAGCGGGCCTCGCCGACCCGGCCAATCGCCCGGCGATCGTCTATTGCGGCACCCGCCGCGACACCGACGAGGTTGCGCAGACCCTGCGCGAGGCCGGCCTGCGGGCGCTCGCCTACCACGCCGGCATGGAGTCCGAGGACCGCACGACCACGCAGCAGCGCTTCATGACCGGCGAGGTCGAGGTGATCGTCGCCACCAACGCCTTCGGGATGGGCGTCGACAAGGCCGACGTGCGCTCGGTCTGGCACATGGCGATCCCGACCAGCCTCGAGGCCTACTACCAGGAGGCCGGCCGCGGCGGGCGCGACGGCCAGCCCGCCAAAGCGGTGCTGCTGGCGATGAAGGCCGACCTCGGCCGTCTGGTGCGCTTCATCGAGCAGCGCGACCCGGAGCTGACGATCGCCCGCGAGCGCGGCTGGCGCGACTACCGGACGATCAAATCGTTCATCTACTCAGACCGCTGCCGGCGGCGCAGCGTCCTCGACCACTTCGGCGATCGCGAGGCGGGCCGCCCGCTGGGACGCTGCTGCGACGTCTGCGACCCGGAGAGCTGGCTGCCCGACCCGGAGACGATCGCGGTGCGGCCGGCGCGCAGCAAGAAGGCCGCGGCAGCCCCGCCCGCCGAGCTGAGCGAGGCCGACGCGCCGCTGTTTGGGGAGCTGAAGGCGTGGCGACTGCGCGCGGCGGCCGGCAAGCCCGCCTATACGGTCGCCCACAACTCCACCCTGGCGGCGATCGCCGCCGGCCGCCCGAGCGACGAGCAGAGCCTCGCCGCGATCCGTGGCATCGGCCCGAGCTTCGTCGCCAAGTACGCCGACGAAGTGCTGCAACTCGTCGCCCAGTAGCCAGGGCAACCATTCGCCGCGGCCGGGGTTGGCGGAAGGTGATCGCCCAACCTCGATCGAATCTGCCCGGATGCGTACGCGAATCGCAATAGTCGTCCTCCTCGCTTTGGCCTGCCTGGCGCCCGCCGCCAGCGCCGAGGCGGGCGCCCTGCTGCCCAAGGGCAAGAAGATCTTCTTCGGCATCAGCGACACCGGCGACCCGGCCGACTTCGGCCAGTTCAGCCAGGACCTCGACAAGCACCCGGCGCTGATCGAGAGCTTCCGCACCTGGGGCTCGGACTTCCCGGAGACGATCGAACGCTGGCAGGAGGCGAGGGCACGACCGGTGCTGCACTTCACCACCGCCGACAGCGGCGACGGCCACGAGCTGATCAGCCCGCGGGCGATCGCCCAGGGCTACGGAGACGACTACCTGATCCGGCTCAACCGCCTCTTCTGGGAGAAGGACATGCCCGCTTACCTGCGGCCGCTCGGCGAGCCGAACCGCTGCCTCAACGTTTACGCCTCCTACGACTGCGAGGGCAAGCCGCGCGACGCCGCCCACAAGACGCGCTGGTACAAGCTCGCCTTCCGGCGCATGTACGTGATCCTGCACGGCGGCGGCAAGCGCGCCGCGATCGACAACCGCCTTGCCGAGGCCGGGCTGAAGCCGCTGATGAGCGAGGTGAACGGGCTGCCGCGGGCGCCAATCGCGGTGATCTGGAGCACGCTGCCGGCCGGCTCGCCGACCGTCCCGCAGAACCGGCCGCGTTACTTCTACCCCGGCGACAACTACGTCGACTGGGTCGGCACCGACTTCTACTCCGACAACCAGGACTGGAAATCGCTCAACGGCCTCTACAACCGCTACCCGAACAAGCCCTTCGCGCTGCCCGAGTTCGGCGTCTCCAGCGGCGACGACCCTGCCTACATGACCAAGCTGACGATCTGGGTGCGTCGCCACCCGCGCTGCAAGATGCTCATCTACTACCAGGACTTCGGTTCGACGAGCTCTTACCGGATCCAGAACTACCCGTCGAGCCTGGCCGTGCTGAGCGACTTCCTCCACCACCCGGTGTTCCCGCATTTCGCCCCGAACCCGCCGCAAGCGCCGCCGCCCCCGCCCGGCGGCCTGGCGCCGAAGGCCTAGGCTTCGTCTTGCCCTTGGGCGCTTCGACACGGCGCGCGACCTCGGCCCTGTACTCGTAGGGCTCGAGCGCGGTGATGCTCGAGTAGCCGGTCAGGTAGAGGCGGCGACCGTCGGAGATCACCGGCGAGTAGGTGCCGCGGCGGTAGCGGAAGACGCGACGGCCGCTCCTCATCATGAAGCCGCTGGTCGAGTTGTGGGTGAACTCGGCGACGTAGACGATGTCGCCGATCGCCGAGAGCGAGCCGACCACCTGGCCGCCGGCCGAGCGGCTCCAGCGCAGGCTGCCGTCCTTGGCGTCGAGCGCGTAGACGTTGCCGTCGAAGGAGCCGATGTAGACGGTGGGTGGGCTGTGGCGCGTGGTCGAGACGGTCGGGCCGGAGTAGGCGTAGCCACCGGTCGAGTAGCTCCAGGCCAGCGTGCCGTCCTTGCGGGCGAAGCTGTAGACGCGGCCGTCGTTGTTGCCTGCGTAGACGCGGCCGAAGGCGACCGCCGGGGTCGAGTAGAACTGGCCCGAGGTGCCGAAGCCCTGGCCGAGCGAAGAGGTCTGCCACTTGATCTTGCCGGTCTTGGCGTCGACCGCGTTCATCGAGCCGCCGTAGTCGCCAACGTAGAGGGTGCCGCCGTAGTAGGCGGGGGCGGACTTGACCGGGCCGTTGAGGCTCGTCGCCCAGCGCACGTTGCCGCTGATCGTGCTGAGCGCATAGAGCCCGCCGTCCTCGCAGCCGAAGTAGACGGTGCGATCGATCACCACCGGCGAGGACTCGGCCCGCCCCGGCAGCGATCGCTTCCAGATCGTCTTGCCGGTCTTGGCGTCGAGCTTGACGATGTGGCCGGGAACGAGGTTGACGATGTAGAGGCGGTGTTTGTAATAGGCAGGCGAAGAGGCGTTGAGACGACCGATGCTGCGTTCCCAGAGCAGCTTGCCGGTGTCGGCATCGAGCGCGTAGGCGGTGCCGTTGTTGTTGACGAAGTAGAGCTTGCCGCCGACGTAGATCGGCGGGAACTCGAGCAGGGGTCGCTCGGTGAAGCGCCAGAGCTTGCGGAAGGGCGGCTTGACGCCCTTGACCGGCAGGTAGCGAGTGCGGGCCGGGTTGAGGCCGAAGATCGGCCAGTTGACCGTTCCCTTCGCCTTTGTCCTCGGCGGCTTCTGCGGCACGAAGGCGGCGTCGGAATTGTGGACGTCGGCGGGGCGCTTGAGCAGCTCGTAAGCGAGGGCGCCGCCGGCTACGACGAGCACCGCACCGGCAATGGCGCCGGCGACCACAAGGCGGCGGTGCTCGCGCCAGATCCGCGCGGCATCGCTCCGCAGGCGAGCGGGCAGTGCTTCCTTGCGGTTTGAGTCAGGGCGCTTCTCAGAGCTCATGCGGCGAGCCGGTCATGGTAGGGAATCGCCCAAAGGCTCCCCTAAAGGTCGGACCGCTCAGCCTCCGGCAGCAGCGCGCCGCTCGGACTCCTTGACGACTCCGTCGACAAGGCCCTTGACGGCTTGCTTGACCACGGCGACGACGGCGCCGCCGACAACCGGCACGGTCGGCTGCGTGCGTACCGCGTAGACCATCTTGGTGCCGCCGCCGTTGGCGGTCAGCTCGACGGTCCCGACGTGATCGCGAACCGGCAGACCCGAGAGCAGCGTGTAGGAGAACCGACTGGGCTCCTCGTAAGCGATCACTTCCTCCCGCAGGGCGGCCCAACCGCGGTCAACTTGCGGATCGCGCCAACGCCATTGGGCGCGGGCTCCCCCTCCCGCTCCAGCTCGGACTTCCTCAGCGGAGTGAGCTCCGAATACCGCCGGTGGTCGGTAAGCACCTCGAAGACGGTCTCGGCTGGCGCATTGACCTCGCGGGTGAAAGTGAAGCTAGCCATCGGCGAGAGGCTACTGGAGCTTCCAGCGCTGCGGATCGGTCCCCTCCACCTTCTCCACCTCACCGAGGATCACCAGGTGGTCGAGGCAGGAGAGGACAATCTGCAAGACCCAGGCGCTGACCGGCGTGTTGAGGTTGTCGGCGCCAACGATCTCGCCGACCACCTCGAAGGCCGGCTTATCGCCCTCGGCAAGCGCCTCCCGCACCTTGTCCAACAGCTCATAGACCTGGCGCCGCGCCTCGGCGATCTTCGCCTCCGGGTCGCGGAAGGGACGACCGTGGCCGGGCAGGCAAAGGTTGACGTCGAGCGGCTCGACCTCGTCGAGGCCGCCGAGGAACTCGCCGACGGGGTCGGGGCTGTGGCCGTGGTCGAAGAAGAGCACGGTGCGGCCGAGCAGGTGATCGCCAGAGATCAGCAGTTTGCGCTCAGGCTGGTGCAGGACGACATGCGAGGGGGCGTGACCAGGCGTCTCGTAGACCTGCCAGGTGCCGAGGTCGGTCTCCACCTCGACGCCCGGCAGCAGGTCGCGGTCGGGCTCGACGATCGCGTCGATGCCGGTCTCTTCGTCCTCGCTGCGCGACTCGCGGTAGCGCTCCAGCGCCGCGGCGGGCACGCCGCTCTGGCGGGCAACCTCGAGCCGGTGCTCGAGCGCGGCGGCCGGATCGTCGGCGAGCAGCCGCACGTGTTCCCAGGCGGGATGCATCCAGAGCTCGCATTCGGCGCCCTCGACGATTGGCGCCGCCAGCCCGTAGTGGTCGGTGTGGGAGTGGGTGCAGACGAGCAGCCGCACGTCCTCGAGGCCGAAGCCCGCCTGGGCGAGGGCGAGGTCGAACTGGCGCATCCGGCCCTTGCCGCCGATGCCGGTGTCGAAGAGGACGATGCCTCCGTCGGCGGCAACCGCCCAGACGTTGCCATGAGGCACGCCTGGCCAGGGCAGCGGCAATCGCAACCGCCAGATGCCGGGCAGGACTTTCTCGGTGCGCGGCGCCTCGGGCCGCTTGCGGTCGTCCGCCATCGGCGCCAATCCTCGCAGGAGCGGGCGATCCCGCGCGTGTCCGCCCTCACGAGTCCAGTCGGAGTTTCCGACTGGACTCCAAGCTCGGATAGGTTGCGGCGAGCAGATGGAGTCGAGCAGCCCCAAACGCGCAGGCCTTGTTCTCGCCGCGCTGATCCTGGTCGCGGCCGTCGCCAACCTCAACCTGGCGGTCGCCAACGTCGCCCTGCCGGACATCGGCAAGGCCTTCGGATCCGGCCAGACGACGCTCAACCTGATCGCGGTGGGCTACTCGTTGGGGCTGGCGACCTCGGTCCTCTACCTGGGCGCGCTCGGCGACCGCTATGGGCGCAAGATGATGCTGCTGCTCGGCATGGGCCTCTCGATCCCGGCCTCCCTGCTCGCCGGCTTCGCTCCCTCCGACATCGTCCTCTTCGTCGCCCGGCTGCTCGGCGGCGTCGCGGCGGGCATGGCCTTCCCCACCACCCTGGCCCTGATCACCGCGCTGTGGTCGGGCGCCGCGCGGACCCGCTCGATCGCGCTGTGGTCGGCGATCGGCGGCGCCATCGCCTCGCTGGGGCCACTGCTCTCCGGGGCGCTGCTCGAGCAGTTCGACTGGGGCTCTGTCTTCTTGGTCACCCTGCCGCTGGCGGCACTCGCCCTCTTCATGGCCTGGCGCTACGTCCCCGCCCACGTCAACGAGGCGACCGAGCCGGTCGACAACTTCGGCGGCATCCTCTCGATCCTGCTGATCGCGGCGCTGGTGCTGGGAATCAACCTCGCGCCCGTGCCGGGCAAGGGGACGCTGGCGATCGGGCTCGGCCTGATCGCGATCGCGGCGACCGTCGCCTTCGTGATCCGCCAGCGCCGCGCGCGCTCGCCGCTCTACGACCTCGACGTCGCGAAGCGCCGCATCTTCTGGGTCGCGGCCTGCGCCGGGATCATCGTCTTCGGCTCGCTGATGGGGGCGATGTTCATCGGCCAGCAGTTCCTCCAGAACGTGCTCGACTACTCGACCCTCGACTCGGGGCTGGCGATCCTGCCGGCGGCGCTGCTGATGGTGATCGTCGCGCCACGCTCGGCGAAACTGGTCGAGGCGCGCGGCGCCCGCTTCACCCTGCTCGTCGGCTACGTCTTCTGCGTGCTCGGCTTCCTCACCATGCTGCTGCTCTGGAAGGACAACATCGAATACTGGAAGGTGGGCCTCGGCTACGCCTTCATCGGCGTCGGCGTCGGCTTCGCCGGCACCCCCGCCTCGCACTCGCTGACCGGCTCGGTGCCGGTGCGGCGTGCCGGGATGGCCTCGGGGACCGCCGACCTGCAGCGCGACCTCGGCGGCGCGATCATGCAATCGATCTTCGGTGCTCTGCTCACTGCCGGCTACGCCGCGGCGGCCTCCGCGGCGATCGCCGCCTCACCGGAAAGCAGCAAGGTCACCGACAACGTCCAGGGTGAGCTGACCAAGTCCTTCTCCAGCGCCGCCGATGCCGCCGAACAGTACCCCCAGTACAGCCACCAGATCATCGCCGCCGCCAAGACCTCCTTCCTGCAGGGCGACGAATTGGCCTACACGGCCGGCATCGTGGCGATCGTGCTCGGCGCCGCCCTCGTCTTCTTCGGCTTCCCCAAGCGCGACGAGGAGCAGGCCCTCCTCAAGCGCTACCACGCCGAAGACACGCGCTAGCCGTTCCGGTGCGCCTTATGCACCCTCAGCGCGCATAAAGCGCACCGGAACGAGGAAGCCGCGAAAATGCGGCGATGGCCGCCTCCGAGGAACGCAGCTCACGCTTTGGCGCCGCGCTGCGCGAAGGCGAGCGGGTAACGCCGCTGGAGCTCTTCTTCGACCTCGTCTTCGTGCTGGCGATTACCCAGTGCACGGCGCTGATGGCCCACCACCCGACCTGGTCGGGACTGGCCCAGGGCCTGCTGGTGCTCGGCATGCTCTGGTGGTCGTGGACCGGCTACTCCTGGCTGACCAGCGTCATCGACCCCGAGGAGGGGGCGGTGCGGCTGGTCATGTTCGGCGCGATGGCGGCGCTGCTGCTCGTCTCGCTCTGCGTGCCCGAAGCCTTCGGCAGCCTGGCGCTCGCCTTCGCGCTGATCTACGGGGTGGTCCGCACCGCCCACATCGCCCTCTTCATGCTGGCCAGCCCCGACGACGATGCGCTGCGCCACTCGGTGCTCGCGCTCGCTGCCAGCACTGCGGTCGCCGTCGCGCTGCTGGCCACCGCCTCCCTCTTCGACGGGCTCGCCCAAGGCGCTCTGTGGGCGCTCGCCCTCTTCCTCGACATGGGCGGGCCCTACTTCTTCGGCTCAGAGGGCTGGAAATTGGTTCCCGGCCACTTCGCCGAGCGACACGGGCTGATCATCATCATCGCCCTCGGTGAGTCGATCGTCGCGATCGGAGTCGGCGCCTCCCACGCCCTCGATCTCTCGATCGGAACCGCCGCCGTGCTCGGCGTCGCCCTGACCGCAGCGATGTGGTGGGTCTACTTCGACGTCGTCGCCATCGTCGCCGGCCGTCGCCTCGCCGAGGCGGAGCCCGGCAAGGCCCAGAACGAGATGGCGCGCGACTCCTACTCCTACCTGCACCTGCTGATGGTGGCCGGGATCGTGCTCGTCGCCCTCGGCCTCAAGACCACGATCGGCCACACCGGCGACCACCTGCACACGGTGCCGGCCTTTGCCCTACTGGGCGGGCTGGCGCTCTACCTGCTCGGCCATGTCGCTTTCCGCTACCGGCACGTCCACACGGTCAACCGCCAGCGCCTGCTGCTCGCGATCGTGCTGCTGATCCTGGTCCCGGTCGCAACCGAGGTACCCGCCCTGGTCGCGCTCGCGGCCGCCAACGTGCTGATCTGGGCGATGATCGCCTACGAGACGCGCCTCTACGGCGAGGGCCGCCACCGCCTCCGTCGTCCGGAAACCGCCGGCGCCAATCCGGCGTAGCGCCTTGTTCGTGCAATAGACGAACAAGGCGTTGCGCCGGGTCAGTCGCGGCGGCGGCGCGGCCCGAGCGGGTGCTCGAACTCCTGCATCAGCCCGGCGATTGCAAAGCAGAGGGCACCGGTCAGGGTGCCCCAGTTGGCAACGCCGACCGCCAGCGCGTCGCCACTTTCAGGGCGGACGAAGGAGGCGACGGCGGAGACCATGAAGAGGACCGAGCCAATCTGGTTGACGCCGACGATCCACCAGCCAAGGTCGCGACTGCGCCAGAAGCGCCGGCCGCCGCCGATCGCGACCAGCGCCAGGTGGCCGGAGACGAGGAAGAGCGCGCAACCGATCATGTCCGGGGACCAGACGAGACGGTCCTCGGCGGTCGCGCCGAGGCCCTCGATGAACGAGTCGACCAGGTTGATCGCGAAGACCAGGGTGCCGACGAAGAGGGCGACGGCGCTCAGCCACTGCAACCGCCGCGGTTCATGCGACCACCAGCGCCAAGCGGCCTCGTCCTGCCCGTCCGGCGAGTCGCCACTCGGCTCGTTGGCTATCTGCAGCACCGAGGTGTAGCCGCCGGTGCTGAAGAAGACGCCGCCGACCAGGTAGATCGTCGCGCAGACGGACTCCGCGACCCCAGCCTGGGCCAGCGCCGCGCCAACCGCGAACAATGTCCCGCCGATCAGGAAGGCGGTCGCGGCGACCGCATTGGCGAGGCGGCTACGGCGAGACGAACGTCTCCGGGTCTGGGCCGATGCGCTCACCACGGTCGAGTCTTTCGAAAAGCGCCATCTCCTCGTCGCTCAGCTCGAAATCGAAGAGCTCGAGGTTCTCGCGAATCCGCTCCGGCGTCACCGACTTGGGGATCACCACGTTGCCGAGCTGGAAGTGCCAGCGCAGGATCGCCTGGGCAGGCGTTTTGCCATATCGCTCAGCGACCGCAGCGATCGTCTCGTCATCGAGCAGAGCGCCCTGGGCAAGCGGGCTCCAGGCCTCGGTGGCGATGCCGTTCTTCGCCTGCCAGCTGCGCAGCTCGGCCTGCTGGAAACGAGGGTGCAACTCGACCTGGTTGACGGTTGGGCGGGTGTCGGTCTCGGCGTCGAGCCGTTCGAGATCCTCGATGCGGAAGTTGGAGACGCCGATCGTGCGGGCGCTCTCCTCCTCGTAGATCCGTTCGAAGGCACGCCAGGTCTCGACGAAGCGGTCCTCGCTGGGAACCGGCCAGTGGATCAGGTAAAGGTCGACGTGATCGAGCCCGAGCCGAGCAAGGCTTGCCTCGAAGGCCTTCAGAGCCGCATCGTGACCCTGCTGCGAGTTCCAGAGCTTGGTCGTGACGAAGAACTCCTCCCGCGAGAGGCCCGAAGCTGCCAGCGCGGCGCCGACCCCCTTCTCGTTGCGATAGGCGGCGGCGGTATCGAAGTGCCGGTAACCGGCTTCGAGCGCCAGCTCGACCACGCTCTGGGTTTCCTCGGGTGGCACCTGGAAGACACCGAAGCCCAGCTGGGGTACCTCGATGCCATCGTGCAGGGTAAGACTCGGGATCGTCAACTCGGCCATAGACCTTCCTTTGTGTTCGCTAGCGGTTACGCCGCCAGTTACCCGCCAGAGGCGGGAACTACGCGTGGAGCCGCCGACTAGCTGCCGGCGATGCCGAGCGCGAGCAGCGGGAAAGCCAACATCACGGCCATGAAGGCGCCGATCGCGGCGCCGGTGCGGATGCCCGTCGTGCGCGAGCGTGCGCCAGCGAAGACGCCGATCAGGAAGATCACGGCGGCAAAGACGAGGCCGATCCAGAAAACGTCAGGCATGAGGCGGGCGAGACTATCGAACTGCCCCGCCAACTAGTCGAAAAGCCGTCCATATCGGTGGCAATCGGCGCTCTCCAGCCGGAAGGATTCGGCACCCTTGCGGCAAACGGGGCAAGCATGAACGACGCCGGCAGCACTAACAAGACACTGATCCTCGCGGCGATGATCTTCGCCGTCTCGATGACCTTCATCGATATGACGATCGTCGCGATCGCCGTGCCCAGCCTGCAGGACGACCTCTCGCTCTCCAGCACCGGGGTGCAGTGGATCGTCAACGGCTACCTGCTCTCGCTCTCGGCCCTCTTCGCCCTCGGCGGCCGCCTCGCCGACATCGTCGGCCATCGCAAGATGGTCGTGCTCGGCGTGGTCGTCTTCGCCACCGCCTCAGCTCTCTGCGGCGCCACCCCGACCGGCAGTCTCGACGAGGCCTGGATCGTCACCTTCCGCGTCATCCAGGGCGCCGGCGCGGCGATCATGTTCCCGGCCGCCCTGGCGATCGTCCTCGGCGCCTTCCCGGTGAGCGAGCGCGGCCGCGCGATGGCGATCTTCTTCGGCATCGCCGGCGGCCTGACCGCGATCGGCCCGCTCGCCGGCGGTTACCTGGTCGAAGTGTCCTGGCGGGCGATCTTCTGGGTCAACATTCCCGTCGCGATCATCGCCCTCGTCCTCACCGCGATCTCCAAGCCCGACAACGCGAAATACCCGGCGCCCGTCGACTACCGCGGGGCACTGCTGGTCTCCGGCGGCATGGGCCTTGCCGTGCTCGGCCTGCAGCAGTCGAGCGTCTGGGGCTGGGGCAGCGCCACGACCTGGCTCTGCATCGCCGCCGGCATCGCCCTGCTGGTCGGCTTCGTCCTCTACGAGCTGCGCATCGAGAGCCCGCTGATCCAGCTGCGCACCTTCCGCGACCGCGCCTTCGCGGTCGACAACGCGATCCTCTTCCTGCTGATGATCCCCTTCATCCCGATGTTCTTCTTCGCCAGCATGTACGCGCAGATCTCGCTCGGCGAAAGCGCCTCGGAAACCGGGCAATACCTGATGATCTTCTTCGCCGGCTACGTGATCGCCTCGCAGTACGGCGGCAGGATCCTCGACCGCGTCGGGGCGCGACCCGCGATCGTGCTGGGCTCTGCCGTCGCTGCGGTCGGCTTCTACCTCTGGGCCGGTTCGATGCCCGACCTCTCGGTCAGCTCGCAGTGGTACTACATCGTCGTCGCCGGAGCCGGCTGCGGGCTGATCCTCGCCCCGGCCAACACCGACGCGCTCAACCGCGTGCCCGCCGACCGCTACGGCGAGGCAACCGGCATCACGCAGACGGTGCGCAACTTCGGCTCGAGCGTTGGCATGGCCGTGCTGGGCACGATCCTGATCCTCGAAAACAAGGCCAACCTGGAGGCAACGGCCTCCTCGCACGGCGTGCCGAAGTCGGTCGGCGACGAAATCGCCGATTCGATCAGCCAGGGCAGCGGCGCCGAAGCGCCCCAGCAGGTCAGCGGCGCGATCGGCAAGGTCGTCGACAGCATCCCCCACGACTTCGCCCTGGCGACTCAAACGGTCTTCTATGCGATGGCGGGCGTGATGGCGGTCGCCTTCGTCGTCGCCCTGGCGACGATGCCATCCGGCAAGGTCGAGACGGTGCCGGAGACGTCCGAGGCGCCCGAAACCGCCAACTGAACAGGCCAGTGCTCGAGGCCTGAGCAAGTAGCAAGCTCAGAAAGCCAATGAGCATGGTGACGAACATCCCTGCTCCCACTCTGACGATCATGTACTGAGTGGTGTCGAAGCGCGCCTCGAAGGTCGTGCGCAACGCGTTGATCTCGACTCGCTGCTCACGAAGACCATTCTCGACGCGGTCAAAGCGGTGGTCGATCCCTTCGAAACGCCGGTCGACATCGTCGAAGCGCCGATCGACTTCGTCGAACCGGCGGTCAACCTGCTCGAAGCGTCGGTCGACCTGCTCGAAGCGTCGGTCGACATCGCGGAAGCGCTCGTCGACCCGGTCAAAGCGTTCGTCTATCCGGTTGCTCAGATGGTCCAGGCGGTCGTCGGTCCAGCTCTCTCTCATTGCCTCCATGCCCCCAACCGTACGCTGGTAAAACGCGCATGTGGCGCGTCAAATGTGCCGAGATCGAAATGTTTTGTCTTCAGCGGATGTTACAGCCGAGCGGAGCCGCCGAGCGCCAGATAACTTTCAGCGCGTGAAACTGCTCGCCTTCAGCGACCTGCACCGGGACCTGGGCCAGGCAGCCAAGCTGGTCGAGATGTCAGCCGACGCGGACGTCGTGATCGGCGCCGGCGACTTCGCCTCGGTGCACGAGGGGCTTGAGGAGACGATCGAGGCGCTGGCCGAGATCACCGCGCCGACGGTGCTGGTGCCCGGCAACAACGAGACTGACGAGGCGCTGCGCGCGGCCAGCGCCGTCTGGCGCTCGGCCACCGTTCTGCACGGCGGCGGCATGACGATCGACGGCGTCGAGTTCTTCGGCCTCGGCGCCGGCGTCCCGGTCACCCCGTGGGAATGGAGCTTCGACCTCGACGACGACGACGCGATGACGATGCTCTCCCTCTGCCCGGAGAACGCGGTGCTCGTCCTCCACTCACCCCCGCGGGGCCATTGCGACTCCAACGGCGGCGGCGACCACTTCGGCAGCCCCGCCCTGCTGCGGACGATCGAGGAGAAGGCGCCCCGTCTGGCCGTCTGCGGCCACATCCACGAGTCCTGGGGCTGTGAGAGCACGATCGGCGAGACGCCGATCCGCAACCTCGGCCCGAAGGGCGCCTGGCTCGAGGTCTAGCCGCGCCTAGGCGCGGCGGTACATGAGGTGCGCAACGCCGGGCGCGTCGATCACCTCGACCTGTTCGAAGTCGAGGTCGGGACCGAGGCCCTCGAAAAGGCGAGCGCCGTCGCCGAGCAGGATTGGGACGACGTTGAGCAGCATCTCGTCGACCAGGCCGGCGGCCAGGTACTGCTGGATCGCCTCGGCGCCACCGCCGATCGCGACGTCCCCGTCGCCCGCAGCCTCCTTGGCCTGCGCCAGCGCCGACTCGATGCCGTCGGTGACGAAGGTGAAGCGGGTGCCTTCCAGCTCGAGCGGCTCGCGCTCATGGTGCGTCAGCACGAAGACGGGGTGATGAAAGGGCGGTTCGTCGCCCCACCAGCCCTGCCAAGGGTCCGCACCCCAGGGGCCGGGCCCGCCGCCGAACATGCCTCGGCCCATGATCGTCGCGCCGAGATTGGCCGTCGCCTTTTCGAAGATCGGGGTACTGGCGTTGACCTCGCCGCCCTCCCGGCCGTGGGGCCTGCGCCAAGCGGCCAGCGCGAGTACCCACTCGTGCAGCTGCTCGCCGCCTTTGCCGAGCGGGTCCTCCTCGCTCGGGTTGGGCCCGGCGACGAAGCCGTCGAGCGAGACCGAGATCTGGAACTTGAGCTTGCCCACTACGAAGCGGGAGAGGACTGCGCTGGTCCATCGAAGAGCTTGCCAGCGCTGATCCGCTTGGCCATGTCGGCTGATTCCTCGCGATAGACGCTGCCGTCCTCGAGCTCGATCGCCGGATATTTGCGCTGACCGGACAGCTGCTCCAGGTCGTTGCGCTTACCTGGGCGCAGAGGCCCCTTGACGATCTCGTACTCGATTCCCTGCTCGTCGAGCGCCTTCTGCACTTTCCAGCACGGGTGCGCATCGATCTTGACCCACTCCAGAGAGCAGCGATGAAGTTTGACCGCCATTGGCAGAGCCTACCCCGAATGGCAGCAAGAAAGCAAAGGGCCACCCGAAGGCGGCCCTTTGCCAGGTGCTTGTAACGAACGCGGAAACCGCGACCGGGGTGGGACAACGCCCGGCCTTCCTTTGCTCGCCGGTGCCCGGGTTGGATTCCGCCGGGCGGCCGAAACAGTGCGGCGCCTAGCGGCCCTGCACCTCCAGTGTCCCCTGAAGCATGTGACTCAAAGTAGGACCACCTCCTTTCTCTGGTGATCCGATTGAAGCAGACGCCACAGTCGGGACATGCCGGACCGCGGAGAAGGCCTCGCCCGACTCAGCTGATGGGACCGCGCGTCTCGGTCAGGCGCCGGAAGATCGCGTTGGCGCCGAAGCGGTCCACGAGGCGTTCGGCGAGCCGTGGTGAGAGCTGGCCGAGCGCGAGCAGCGGCCGCACCGGAGAGCCGCTCTCGACGACCTCGGGCTTGTCGCGAAGGATCGCCTCGACCATCTTGCCGGCGACCTTCTCCCTGGTCGTCTCGCCAAGCATGCGGTTGGAGCTGACCCCTTGATCCACCATCCGCTGGTACATGCCGTCGCCGGCGACGAAACCGGGACAGATCACCGAGAAGCCGACCGGCGAGTCGTTGAACTCGGCCCGCAGCGACTGATTGAGCCCGATCAGACCTGCCTTCGTGGCCGCATAGGGCTCGTTGTAAGCGGTGCCGATCTTCCCCGCCAGCGAGGAGATGAAGATGACGTGCCCCCGCCCGCGCTCGAGCATCCCCGGCAAAACCCGGTGCGTCAGCAGCATCGGCACGGTGAGGTTGACATCGACCATCGAGCTCAGCTCCTCGCGGCCAAGAGAGGGAAAGGCCCCCACGATCTCCACACCCGCGTTGTTGACCAGCAAGTCGATCTCCCCAAGGGCAGCCTCGCTGCGCTCAACCAACGGATCGATCTGGCCCATGTCAGCGAGGTCGGCAGGCACCGCCTCAGCCTTGACCCCCATCTCCCGCACCTCCGCGACCGCCTCAGCCAGAGCATCCTCGCGCCGACCACTGACGACGACGTTCATCCCCTCCCTGGCAAGCCGCCGGCAAATCTCCCGCCCGATCCCACCCGACGCCCCAGTGACCAATGCCGTCCGACCCCGCAACTGCTCCATCGCCTTATCCCTTCGCCTAGTTGAGTCGAGCGATCATAGGTCGCCGTGCCCGAAGCGGACGTCGGGCAGGGTGCGGTTGAGCCAGGAGGGCATCGACCAGGCCGCCTGACCGGCGAGCCGCAGGAACACCGGCAGCAACAGCAGGCGGACCGGGAAGGTGTCGAGGAGGACGGCGACGCCGAGGATCACCCCCATCTCCTTCGGTGGCAGCGGTCCCGAGAGGGCGAAGGTGAAGAAGACCGCGACCATCACCGCGCCGGCGGCGAGGACGACGCGCCCCGAGCGGGCCAGCCCGCCGACCATCGCCTCCTTCGCGTCTCCCGTCCGCTCCCACTGTTCCCGCGCCGAGGAGAGCAGGAAGACGGTGTAGTCCATCGCGATCGCGAAGATCATCGCGAAGAAGAAGATCGGCCCCCAGGCGTCGAGAAAGCCCTGCGATTCGAAGCCGAGCAGGCCGCTCAGGTGACCGTCCTGGAAGATCAGCTTGGCGACCCCGAAGGCGGCGGCGGTCGAGAGCAGGTTGGCGAGAACCGCGATCGCCGCCACCAGCGGCGCCTGGAAGGCGATCAGCAGCAGCAGGAACCCGAGCCCGACGACGAGCCCGATCGCCAGCGGCGCCTTCGCCGCCAGCGCCGACTCGAGGTCGTGGTTCTCGGCGGCCGCGCCGCCAACCAGCGCGGCCGGGGGCAGCGCGCCTCGCAGCCGCTCGACCGTGTCGCCGAACTCGGTGGTCGCGGCGGCGCTGGTCGGCACCGCGCCGATCAGGACCGCATCGCCTGCGCCGGCAACGGGGGCAGCGACGGAAGCGATGCCGGGGTCGTCTTCCAGCCCCTCCACCACCGCCGTGCGGGCGGAGCGCGGCGCGGTGACCTGCAGCGTCGCCGGCGCGCCCGCGCCGAAGGCGGCGCTGAGCTGCCGGTAGCCGACTCGCGAGGAGTCGTCCTTGGGGACGACCACGATCGACGGCATCCCCGTCTTCAGGCTGAGGGCCGGGAGGGCGAGGCCGACGAGGAGGACCAGGGCGAGGCCGCCGAACAGGAACGGGCGCCGCCACAGCAGCTCCCCCCAGCGAGCGAGCCGCGGCGAGCCGCGATCGCCGCTGCCGGCCCAGGGCAGGGACAGCCTGTCGACCCTGGGCCCGAGCTTGGCCAGCACCGCCGGCAGCAGCGTCAGCGTCGCCGCCAGCACGAACAGGACCGAGACCATGATCCCCAGCGAGACCGAGCGGAAGGCGGGGCTGGGGACGAGCAGCACCGCCGAGATCGAGACGAGCACGGTGAGGGCGGAGAAGAGGACCGCCTTGCCGGCGCTGTCCATCGTCTCGGCAACCGCCTCGACCGCGGTGCGCCCGCCCGCGAGCGCAGCGCGGAAGCGCATGACGACGAACAGCGCGTAGTCGATCCCGAGCGCCAGCGCGAACATCAGCGCGAAGTTCATCGCCCAGATCGAGATCGGCGAGATCAGGCTGCCGAGGTAGAGGACGCCGGCGGAGGCGACGAGGCCGGTGATCGTCAGCATCAGCGGCAGGCCCGCGGCGACCAGCGAGCCGAAGGCGAGGACGAGAATCGCCAGCGTCACCGGCCAGGAGATCAGCTCCGACTTCAGCATCGCCTCGCGGTTGGCTTCGTTGAAGTCCGCCCACATGGCAGCGGCGCCGGTCAGGTTCGCCTCGGTTCCCGGTCCCGCCGCGGCGGCGATCTCGGGCCTGAGGCGATCGGCGGCGGCGACCATCTCGTTCGGCCCGCGGGCGGCGGTGCCGACCACGATCGCGGTCAGGCCATCGGCGGAGATCGATGCGCCGGGGCGCGGCGGGATGACGGCGCCGACCGCGGGGTCGGCGGCCAGCACCCGTTCGACCCCGGCCACGGTGCGCTGGAGCCGCGGCGCACTCGCTCCGGCCCCGGAGGAGTGGACCGCAACCTGGAGCGCGTAGGAGCCGGCGCCGCCGAACTCGCGCTGGAGCTGGTCCCGGACCCGGACGGACTCCGAGCCGCTGGCCTCCCAGCCGGCGCCGGAGAGCGCCGTCTCGACCCGGGGCGCCAGCAGCCCGAGGCCCACCGCGATCAGCGCCCAGGCGAAGAAGACTCCCCGTCTGTGGGTCGCGGCGTAGCGCCCCAGCCGCCCGATCGGTCCCAGCTTCCGTGCCGTGTCCATTTCCTCTCCTCCACCGTTTCACAAATTCACAGTTGAACAACTTATTAGTTGTACAAGCTACAATAACACGATGCAGCAGAGTCGGTTGACCCCAGAGGCAGCGGAGCTGATCGCGCGCCGTTTTCGCGCCCTCTCCGATCCGACCCGGCTGCGGATCCTCGACGTCCTGCGCCGCCAGGACGAGGCCTCGGTCGGGGAGCTCGCCGAGCTGGTCGGGGGCTCGCAGCAGAACGTCTCCAAGCACCTCGGTGCCCTCCACGCGGAGGGCTTCGTCTCGCGCCGCAAGCGCGGAACCAGCTCGATCTACCGGATCGCCGACCCCGGCGTGCACCAGATCTGCGACGGGATCTCGGCCGGGATCGAAGCCCAGCTGGCCGAGATGGAGGCAGCGCTCTCCGGCTGAGCCGACCGAATCCCGCTCCCCGAGCAGGATTCAGCGAACGCGCCAGACAGGATTCGAACCTGTGACCTTCGGTTTCGTAGACCGACGCTCTATCCAACTGAGCTACTGGCGCGGGATTCCGGGGGAGAGCCCGGAGGGGCGATTCTAGGGACTTGGCGCGTTGACTAGGCAGCTTCGGGGTCGGCGGGCTTGTTCAGCCGCACGTGCCACTGGATCGTGGCCGTCGCCACGCGCTGGCCGGAGGCGTCGGTGAGCTCGACTTCGCAGGGGAAGACGACCTTGCCGTCGGCGTCGAGGGTGGCGAGGGCGTCGGCCGGGGCGACGCCGAGCTTGGCGCTTGCCTCGATCGGGCCCCTGGCGATCTTCTCGTAGGAGATCTCGGCGCTGCGGGCGAGCGGCGTCACTTCGCCCATGCGCAGGGCGAAGGCGCCGACGAAGGCGGCCCCGGAGGCCGTCTCGGCGACCGTGAAGAGGGCGCCGGCGTGCTGGGAGCCGACGTGATTGGTCAGCTCCTGGCGCTCGGGCAGGATCACCACGGCCTCGCCCTCGGCGACGTGGGTGATCTCCAGCCCCAGGTGCCCGGCGAAGGGGACGGCGTGGGTCATGCCCTGCGCGATCGCGTCGAAATCAGTCATCGGCGCACCCTATCCCGTTGCGGTGCGCTTTATGCACGCACGAGGTGCATAAGGCGCACCGGAACAAACTCAGCGGCCCTCGAAGGTGGCGTGGCCGGGGGCGCCCTTCTCGAGGAAGGTTTTGACGGCGCGCTGCAGGTCTTCGGTCGCGAAGAGCTCGACGGACTCCTTGCGGATCGCCTCGTCGGCGGCGGCGATGCCGCCTTCGCGGTAGCGACGCAGGACGAGCTTGGTCATCGCGTGCGCCTTGGTCGGCCCGGTCGCCAGCTCGGCGGCGAAGGCGCGGGCCTGCGCGTCGAAGCCCTCGTCCTCGAAGACCCGGTTGACGACGCCCCAGCTCGCCAGCTGCTCGGCGCCGAAGAGCTCGCCGGTCATCACCAGCTCAGCGGCACGACCGCCGCCGGCGCGCTCGGCGAGGCGTTGCGTGCCTCCCATCGAGGGCGTCAGCCCAACGACCTTCTCGACCAGGCCGAACTTGGCCGAGCGGGCGGCGAGGATCAGGTCGCAGCCGAGCGCCAACTCGAAGGTCCATGTCAAGGCGAGCGCGTGGGCGGCGAAGATGACCGGCAGGGGCAGCTGCTCGAGCCGTTCGACCAGGTCGATCGACTCGTCCCAGAGCTCGGTCGCCCGCTCCGGCGTCAGCCCGTCGAACTCGGCGACGTCGACGCCGCCGGAGACGGCGCGTCCCTCGGCGCGGATCAGCAGCGCCCGGGGCGGCTCGGCCTCGGCGGACTCGACCATCGCCACGAGCCCTTTGAACATCTCACGATTGAAGAGGTTCAGCGGCGGGCTGTCGATCGTCGCGACCATCAGCCCCGCGTCCCGCTCGAGTCGAAGCACCTCGGACATTGGCGGGGACCCTACTGGCCTCAGGGCACGCGGTGGACCTCGAAGAGGTTGGTGCCCAGTTCCTGGTCGGGGAGCCCGGCCGTGATCGCGATCAGCTCGCCGGAAGCGGCGATGCCGTGCTCGGCGGCCAGCTTGGCGCAATCCTGAAGCAGGCTGCGCACGTCGTCCTCGGGCTCGTTGCGCACCGCGGTGACGCCGAAGAGCAGGTTGAGGCGGCGCACCGTCTCGATCCGCGGCGAGACCGCCAGCACCGGCACCTTGGGACGGTGGGCAGAGACCAGGCGGGCGGTACGGCCGCTCGTCGTCGGCACGACCAGCGCCGCCAGCCCGAGCCGGTAGACAGCCCCGACTGCTCCCTGGGCGACCGAGTCGGCGACGTCCTGGGTGGCCTGGTCGGTGCGGCTGAAGAGCCACTCGCCGTAGGGCAGGTCGGGCTCGGTGGCGCGAGCGATCTGATCCATCACCCGCACCGCCTCGACCGGGTGCTGGCCGACGGCCGTCTCCTCGGAGAGCATCACCGCGTCGGTGCCGTCGAAGATCGCGTTGGCGACGTCGGTCACCTCGGCCCGGGTGGGCCGCCGTTCGGTGACCATCGAGGCCAGCATCTGAGTCGCCGTTATCGCCGGCTTGGAGCGCTTGCCGGCGGCGCGGATCAGGCGCTTCTGCACGACCGGCACCTGGGCCAGCGGCAGCTCGATGCCGAGGTCGCCGCGGGCGACCATGATCCCGCCGGTCGCGGTGGCGACGATCTCCTCAACGTTCTCCGCTGCCTGTGGCTTCTCGATCTTGGCGACCAGGGGGATGTCGGAGTCGAGCGCGCGCAGCCGCTCGCTGACCGGCGCCAGGTCGGCGGCGGTCGAGACGAAGGAGACGGCCAGCAGGTCGATGCCCTGCTCGACGGCGAACTCGACCCAGCCAAGGTCGCCCGCGGTCGCCGCCGGGGTTTCGACGCCGGGCACGTTCATCCCCTTGTGAGAGGAGAGGGTGCCGCCGACCTCGACCTCGCAGTCGACGTCGCCGTTTTCGGCGCCGCGCACGCGCAGGCGGATCGAGCCGTCGGCGAGGTAGACCGGTTCGTCCTCGTGCAGCGAGGTGACGCCGGGCCAGGCGACCGGGATCGTCTCCTTGTCGCCCTCGATCGCCTGCGGCGTCAGCTTCACGTGCATGCCCGTCTCCAGCTCGGCGACGTCGTCGCGCAGCTCGCCGATGCGCAGCTTCGGCCCCGGCAGGTCACCGAGCACCGCGACCTCCCTCCCCGCCCGCTCAGCCGCGGCGCGGATCGCCTCGACCGTGCGCGCGTGGCGGTCGCGGTCAGCGTGGGAGAAGTTGAGGCGCAGGACGTCGGCGCCGGCCTCGATCAGCTGGGTCAGCACGGCGCCGTCCCAGCTGGCCGGCCCAACCGTTGCGATGATCTTGGTGCGTCTGCCACGCTGCATGCGTATGACTGTAGAGCGTGTGCCCGTTCGACCCGAAAGGCACAAACGTTGACATCGATCTGTGTAACAATGACTCCGTGAGTACCGTTGCAGAGCCCCCTGTGAGCGCCGAGGAGCCCCTCGCGCCGGGCCTGGTTGGCGAAGCCCCTCCCTCTCCCGCCGGCCCAATCGAGCCCGATGAGGCCGCCGCGCTCCCCAAGCCGCCGATCGTGCCGCTGGCACGCACGGCGCAGATGCTGCGCTTCAACCAGCGCCAGATCGAGTACGTCTTCGGCGCCCGCCGCCGCCTCGGCGAGGTCTTCCGCATGCGGACGATGCTGCCCGGCGGCCCGGTGGTGACCAGCCACCCCGACCACGTGCGCTCGCTCTTCACCGCCAAGCCCGAGCAGGCGCCCTCGCTAACCGGCGAGTCGCCGCTGCGCCCAATCCTCGGCAGCCGCTCAGTCCTCACCGCGGTCGGCCCGCGCCACATGCGCCAGCGCAAACTGCTGCTGCCGCCCTTCCACGGCGAGGCGATCGAGCGCTACACGGAGATGATCACGGCGGCGACCGAACGCGAGCTCGACCGTTGGCCGCTCGATCGCCCCTTCGCCCTGGCGCCGCGCATGCAGGCGATCACCCTCGACGTAATCATGGCCGGGATCTTCGGCATCGAGGGACGGCCCGAGCGGGGCACCCCCGAGCACCGCATGCGCTACACGATCAAGCGCCTGGTGGCGGCCTCGACCTCGCCGCTGGCCCAGGTCGGCGAACTGATGAACCTGACCCGCGACGAGGCGGTCGGCGTCACCAAGCTCGGCGTCGAGCTGCTCGACCGGCCGACCTACGCTGTGATCGAGGCGCGGCGGCGCGACTCGCACCTCGAAGAGCGCCGCGACATCCTCTCGCTCCTCCTCCAGGCAAAGACCGAGGAGGGCGAGACGATGAACGACAAAGAAGTTCGCGACGAGCTGCTCACCCTCGTCCTCGCCGGCCACGAGACGACCGCCAACTCGCTCTCCTGGACCTGGGAGCGGCTGGTCCGCAACCCCGATGCCCACGAGGCGCTCCGCGAAGCGGTCCGCAACGACGACGGCGCCGCCGAGCAGGTCGAGGCGACGATCATCGAGAGCATGCGCTCGCGCCCGGTCGTGCCGATGATCGGCCGCCGCGTCATGGTCCCCTGGCAGCTCGGCCACTACGCGGTCTCCGCCGACACTCCGGTGGCGATGAGCATCCTGCTCGTCCACCACCGCGAGGACCTCTACCCCGAGCCCTTCGAGTTCCGCCCCGAGCGCTGGCTGGGCCGCAAGCCCGGCACCTACGAGTGGATCCCCTTCGGCGGCGGCATCCGCCGCTGCCTCGGCGCCGCCCTGGCGATGGCCGAGCAGCGCGTCGTCCTCGAGGCGATGGCCCGCCGCCTCGACCTCGAGGCCCCCGAGCCCGAGCCCGAGCACGCCCTGCACCGCAACGTGACGATGATCCCCTCCCGCGGCGGCCGCGTCGTCCTGCGCTCGCGGCGCGCCTAGCGCCCACCGCGTCGGGGCAGCGAGGAACTGCTCAGAGTTCGTCGAGGACTGCCTGCCAGCCCTCGAGGGTCACGTCGTCGACGTTCCCGTCGAGCACGGGGCCGGTCACGACGACGTTCCCGTTGGCCATGTAGGCGATGTCGTTGTCGCCCAGGTAGACGCCTTCGCCTTCGTCCTTCAGCTTGTCCGAGGCGAACGCCGCCGCTTCCACGGCTTCCTTGTCGAGTGGGGGGTCCCCCCCATCGAAGACCAGCACCTGCCAGAGCACCGACGATTCGCCCAGCGCCTCGTTGAGCTGTTCGACGTCCTCCGGGTCGGGGCTGCTCTTCGGCCCATAGGCCACGGCGCCGTCGGTCAGTGAGATCGCCTTTTCGAACTTGTGGCCGCCGGCGGCTTCTTCGAAGGCCGCGACGGCTTCCTTGGCCGTGATCCCTTCCTCGCCGCCCGACTCGCTGGAGTCGCCACCGCCACAGGCCGAGAGGGCAAAGGCGACAAGCAGCGACGAGACGACGGCCCAGAGCCGGGCACTGTTCAGGATCGAGAGCACGGCGCGGCACACTACCGCGCCGCAGAGACGGAGAGGGAGGGACAAAGCTCGAACTTGACCGCACCTGGGAGCGGATCAAGGTACTTCACGCTCGACGCTTTAATGACTAGCGGCTCTTCGGGCGCTGCCGCTCGACTGCCGCGAAAATCCCAGATCTTGATATAAGGCCTCGATCATATGGGACTTTTCAGTCGCCAGCCCAGGGACGAGGGGCCATTGCCGCCGGATATCGCGGCTCTGATGGAAGGACGAGGTCGCGTACGAAGCGAGGGCTTTAAGACCGAGCTAACGGACGCTCAAGAGCAGCATTTCCTCAGCCTGTCCCAGGGGGAACAAGAGGCATACGTCGATGCCCTGGCCGAAGCAGTCCTGCCAATCGGCGGGTGGGCCGTACTTGGCGCCGCCGACCTCCTCGTCAAGGCAGTCTTTGAACCCGAGGATCGCCCGTCCTACGTCAGATTGCTCCTCGCGGCGCTTGAGCTGAAGCGAGCGGTCCGTGTTTCGGACATCGCATTGAGCATGTACGAGGGAGAGTTCTGGCGGCAGCACAATCCCGGTCGTGACTGGCTCGAGCCGAAATCCCCGCCGGCCCGGGCTGACGCCCGAATCTCCCCGCTCGCGATTGGAGAGGACCGGAAAGTAGGTCAACATACTTCGGCCCCCAGTTCCAATCTGGTTCTCGTGAGGCGGACTGCCGAGGACAGATACTTGGCGTTCGTCGACCAAGAGGTCGAGCACGGGGAGCCCGCCAGGGGCAGGGTCGAGGCTCCGATGCGCGAAGCAGACAATCTCTACGACATTTTCGTCTTCCTGGGAGAGTCGCCGCTTGCGAACTTCTGGAACCACGACGAGCTTGAGCCGTTCTGCATTTACGATCGCCCCCGGGACGGCAACCTTCCGAATCACCCGTCCCCCTGATCGGCCACCAAGTCGGCCTTTCGGGGATTCGGCCAAAACGGAGAGGGAGGGATTCGAACCCTCGAGAGAGCTTGCGCCCCCTACTCGCTTAGCAGGCGAGTGCCTTCAGCCACTCGGCCACCTCTCCGGGCATTCGGGTCGATTGTAGGAAGTCACGGGGGCAGACGCGGTTAGTCTCATCATCGTGTCCGCCCGCTCGCACGCGCAGCTCGAGCAGATCTTCGAGGAGGTCGAGGCGCCGTTCGCCTTCGTCGACCTCGACGCGATGTGGTCCAACTCGGACGCGATGCTGGCGCGAGCGGCGGAGAAGCCGATCCGGGTGGCGAGCAAGTCGGTGCGCTGCCGGGCCTTGCTGGAGCGGATCCTGCGACGCGACGAGCGCTACGCGGGGCTGATGACCTTCACGCTGCCGGAGACGCTTTGGCTCGCCGAGACTGGCTTCGAGAACCTGCTGCTCGCCTACCCGACCGCGGACACCGAGGCGCTCGGCGAGCTGGCGCTGCGCTCGGTCGCCAACCCAGCCGAGGCGCCGATCGTGATGGTCGATTGCGTCGAGCACCTCGAGGCGATCGAGGGAGTGCTGGGTGCCGACGCCGCGCCAGTGCGGGTCTGCATCGACCTCGACGCCGGCTGGTGGACGCTGGGCGGGCGGGTCAAAGTGGGGCCGAAGCGCTCCCCGGTGCACACGGTCGAGCAGGCGGTCACTCTCGCCCGTGAGATCGAGCGACGACCGCAGGTCGAGCTGGCGGCGCTGATGTCCTACGAGGGCCAGATCGCCGGCGTCGGCGACCAGCCACCGGGGCGGCGCCTGCGCGGCGCCGCGATCCGCTTCATGCAGAAACGCTCGGCGGCCGAGCTGGCGGAGCGGCGAGCAGCCGTGGTCGCCGCGATCCGCGAGCTCACCGAGCTGCCGATCGTCAACGGCGGCGGTACCGGCAGCCTCGAGCTGACCGGCGCCGAGGACTCGGTGACGGAGGTCGCCGCCGGCTCCGGCTTCTACGCCCCGACGCTCTTCGATCAGTACAGCCGCTTCTCGCTCAACCCCGCCGCCGGCTTCGCCCTGCCGATCGTGCGCAAGCCAACCGCGGGCGTGGCGACCGCACTCGGCGGCGGCTACCTGGCCTCGGGTAGCGGTGACGCTGTGCGGCTACCCTCGCCCTGGCTCCCCGCGGGGCTGAAGCTCGACCCCGAAGAGGGCGCGGGCGAGGTGCAGACCCCCCTCATCGGCGCCCCCGCGCACGACCTGCGGGTCGGCGACCGCGTCTACATGCGCCACACCAAGGCCGGCGAGCTCTGCGAGCGCTTCGCGACCCTTCACTTGCTCGAAGGCGACGAGATCGTCGATGTGGTCCCCACCTATCGAGGCGAGGGCAAGACGTTCTTGTAGGTCAGGGGCCGAGAACGCGCTCGGCGTACTCGTTGGCGAAGACGCGGTTCGGGTCCAGCTCGTCGCGCGCGGCCAGGAAGTCGGCCCAGCGGGGATAGCGCTCAGGCAGCGTCGCGGCCGTCTGGAAGTGACGCTTGCCCCAATGGGGACGGCCGCCGTACTCGTTCAT
The DNA here is from genome assembly GCA_963718775.1 of uncultured Solirubrobacterales bacterium. Classification (GTDB taxonomy): domain Bacteria; phylum Actinomycetota; class Thermoleophilia; order Solirubrobacterales; family 70-9; genus VRUE01. The sequence continues at coordinate 1,158,537 of OY970377.1, forward strand.
GATCGTCTCGACCGCCTCGAAGTAGGGCCGCCACTCCATGCCGCGGTACTGGTGGACGGCGATGTAGGTGGTGTCGCGCTCGTGCGAGGGGCTGATCAGGGCGTCGTCGGCCGCGGTTACCCGCATCTCGATCGGGAAGAAGACCGGGTAGCGGTTGGAGCGCACCCACTCGATCACCCGGCGCGCCGCCTCGGGGCCGTGCTCGCGCGGCACCCCGTACTCCATCTCAGTGAAGCGGACGCGGCGCTCGTTGGCAAAGATCCGGTCGCTGCGATCGGTGGCGGCGCTGCCGGAAGCCAGCCAAGCCGCGAGCCGCGAGAACGACGGGATCCCGCGGGGGAAGTACTTGCCGGCCGCGGAGATCGCCTCCAGCGCCCAGTTCTCCAAGACGACGTCGTTGAGGAAGGCGGCGGCTCGGCCACGCGGGCGGGGCGGCTCGTCAGTGCGGTTGCGCTCCAGCACCAGAGCCGAGTCGGCATAGGGGAAGGTGAAGAGCTCGAAATGCTCGTGGGCGTCGGCGCGTTGCTGGAAGCTCTCGAAGACCTCCTCGCGTGAACGGCGGAAGTCGACCCTGTGCAGCGTGAAGGCGGGGAGGCAGCGCAGCGTCACCGCGCTGATCGCGCCGAGGGCGCCGATCGACACCCGTGCCGCCCGCAGCAGGTCCGGATCGCCGGCCGCGCTCAGCTCCCGCACCGAGCCGTCGCCGAGGACCAGCTCCATGCCCTCGACCTGTGAGGAGATGTTGCGCAGCTTTGCCCCGGTGCCGTGCGTCCCGGTCGAGATCGCGCCGGCGATCGTCTGGCGGTCGATGTCGCCGAGGTTCTCCATCGCCAGGCCGAGCCCGTGCAGCTCCTCGTTGAGGTCGGCGAGCATCGTGCCTCCCCCGACCTTGACCAGGCCGGAGGAGCGATCGGCGTCGATCACGCCGCTGAGCGCTCCGGCGTCGATCATCGTGCCGTCGGTCAGCGCCGTCTCGGTGAAGGAGTGGCCGGTGCCGGCGACGCTGACCTTGCGCCCCGCCGCCGCGGCGGCCCCGATCGCCTCGGCCAGCTCCTCGCGGTCGCGCGGTCGCAAGCTCTCGAACGGGGTGCAGGCTTGGTCCCCGGCCCAGTTGCGCCAGGTACGCGCGGTTCCCCTCTGCTCGCCGCTCCCAGAATTCATGCCGCGCAGAGCCTAGTTCCTCAGCCCTCGACCGTTCGAACGGAGGGCGGCGCGAGGGCGTGGAACGAGTAGGCGACGGTGCCCAGCAGCAGGACGATGATCGCGATGCTTGGCACCGCATTGCCGGCGAGGCTGGCAGCGCCGCCGCCGGCGAGCCCACCGACAACCTGGCCCGCCGCCCAGGCAAAGTTGGATAGACCGGCGGCGAACCCCTGGTGCAGGCGGCTCGCCTCGGCCGTCTCGGAGAGCATCGTCAGCGCCGGCGTGAAGCAGATGCCGCCGCCGAGCGAGGTGAGCATCAGCCCGGCCATCACCACGCCCATCGTCGACCCGATCGCCACCGCCGCCATGGCGACGGCGCAGATGCTGAGGCCGACCATGAAAGGCAGGCGACGCCCGGCCCGATCCGAGTAGCGACCGGCCATTGGGGCGAGCACCGCCTCGAGGGCCGCACCGGCGATGAAGCCGGCCGCGATCAGAGCGTGTCCTCCGCCCAGGTCGGCGATCTGCAGCGGAGCCAGCACCTCGATCGCGCCGAACATCACCGAGGGAATCGCGACGAACGCCGTCGCGGTGAGGATCGGGCGGCTGAAGATCGTCTCGGCGACTTCGCGCATGTCCTGGACTTCGGGTGACTCGGCCTCGGGCAGGCGGGAGGCCAGGAAGGCAAGCGCGCCTGCTACCAAGAGCACCGCGCTGAAGACAGGCTCGGTTCCGACCGTCGCCGCCAGCGCGCCCAGCGCCGGGCCGAGCAAGGCGCCGGCAACCGCGGTTCCAAGCGCCGTGCCAATCACGGCCCCTCGGCGCTCCGTCGGCGAGGCGATTATCAGCCAGGTCAGCGCCCCGGACCAGATCAGCGCTCCGGCGGCGCCCTGCGTGAAGCGGGCCGCGTCGAGCAGGTAGAACTCGTCGACGAAACCAAAGACCACGCTGGCGACACCGAGAAGCAACAGGCCGCCGATCACCGTCCGGCGTGGGCCGAAGCGCGCCGCAAGCAGGCCGGCGGGAAGCGACATGACCAGAGTTCCCGCCGCGTAGGAGGCCGAGAGCACGCCCGCCTGCGCCTTGCTCAACCCCAACTCGGAGACGTAGTCGGGCAGCAACGGCGCGATGGCCGAGAAGAAGACGACGTCGAAAAAGACCATCGCGGAGGCGAGAACAAGCAATCGACGCATTGCAGACAATACAATCATCTAGAGCGCTCGCAGTCCTCTGCCGCGGCGTCTAGCATCGACATATCGCCTACTCCCCGGAGGGGTGGCAGAGCGGTTGAATGCACCGGTCTTGAAAACCGGCAGGCGTCTAACGGCGTCTCGAGGGTTCGAATCCCTCCCCCTCCGCTGAGAACCAGAATTCGAGTCGGACGGGGATCGGCCAGTTGCAATACTCAGGTGGTGGCCGGTAGCAACGGTGATCGGTCGGCTGGCAGGACCGCCTATGCGAGGGGTGGACACCCTGCGGAGGGCCGGGAGGCAGCCGAAACGCGAATCGGCACCAGCATCGCGAGCATGGCCGAGCACTACCGTGACTCGGTGCAGATGATTGCCGCCGTTAGACCTGGCTCCGCCTTCCTATCCGCACTGCGGCGGGAGCTGGGACGACTCGACTCGGTCGCGAAACTCGGCTAGCACCTTTTCGATGCCAAAAGCAATGAGACCCGACGGCTTTTCAGGGTTTATTGAATAGTCGTATAGGCTCAAATTCATGAGGCGCTTCGTCCCGGCAGTCGTGTGCATCGTCGCTGTCACCGCCGGCTTTCTCATCCCGGTAATAGCATTTGGTCAGAGCGACCCCGGAAGACAGGTGACCGTCTCGGCGCCAGGGATCGTGCCCAACCAAATGACCGCCGACATTGGTGGGGTCGACCCGGCGCGCATGTTGCACCTGCTGGCCGGACTGATCGTCATTGCGGCGCGGGAGGATCCCGGCGTGGCTACCAGTACCTCCACGGCATCCGAGTCGGTACCAGTCCCGTCCACGGACACGGCGACTACACAAGCAGGAATCGTCGAAACGGTCACCGCCGAGTCCGAACCCACTGTCACAACGACGGTTAGTACCACTTCGCCTGACACCGCGGTCGACGTGTCGACCGCCGCGACGGATGCGACGGATGCGACGGATGCGACGACGGACAGTACGACTACAGGCGGTACGGCGACCGGTACGACGACGCCAGCGGATGACTCGAGTGGTACGGACACCGACAACAAGCATCAGCGTCTCCTGGAGTGGCTGGCCGCACTGCTTTCAGCCGCTCTCCTCGCCACCGCGCTCTTTCTGATCGATCGAGCGCTGATAGCGCAACGGCAGGAGAGCACCAAGCACACGGCTCCCGGCTGGTACCCGGCATCCTTCCTCGAGCACCCTGTTCCCCAGTTCTTGCTGCTCGGTGAGGACGGGCGGTGGGCGACCTCGAAGACCCTTGCTTCGGTGTGGACGGTGTCACTAGTTTGGGCGATCTCCACGATTGCGCTCAGCGATCTCTTCGGTGCCACCGGCGGCTGGAACGCATTCAAGGACCAGGCCGTCTCGTGGCAGTACCTGCTGCTGCTCGGCGGGCCGGTGGGAGCAGCGATCGGGGCCCAAGCCCTGACCCTCGTTCGCTCCCAAAGCGGTTCCGAAGTCAAAACCGCCCCGCCGGAAGGGGCCTCGTTTTCACAGCTCTACAGCGACGACTGGGGAAAACTCGACCTCATCGACGTGCAGTACCTCACCTTCAACGTCCTCAGTATCCTCGTCTTCTTGGTGGTCTTCATCGCCGATGCCTCGGCCGGGCTGCCGGTGTTCCCGGGTGTGCTGGCGACGCTGACCGCAGCGACGGCCGCCGCGTACCTGGCCCGCCGGGCAGCGCTACGCGCCGATCCGGTCATCACCAGCATCTCCCCGCCGGCAGCGGCACCGGGCGAGATCGTGCGGATGTGGGGCGTCAACCTGACGCCCGCGAAGGAGGCGAAGTCGGTGGAAGCGTCTTAGCGAAGAGGAGCGCAAAAGGGTCGCCGAGGAGGAGGCGGAGCGTGCTTCGATCGACGTCTTCTTCGACGGCCTGCGATCGGCTTCGGTCAAACCGTCCGGCACCCAGGCGAGCGATCTCAGCGAGGCCTACGTGGTCCAGGTTCCGGCCGGGGCGGCCGTCAAAGACGGAGTGCAGGTCGTCGTCAACTCACGCGGCACCCGGGGGCACAAGAGCGCCCCGTATATGGACTTCAAAGTGGTCGGCCCGGTCCTGACGAGTGTGGTGCCGCCGCTCGCCAGCCCCGGGAAAAAGGTCACCGTCTGGGGCACGAAGCTGCTTGTGGGCGGCGGCGACGTAACGGTTTTCTTCGACGACTTGCCTGGCACCGTTACCGACGCTCGTGCCGGGGGCGATTCCAGTCAGGACGTAATCGAGGTCGAGGTTCCGGAGCTGGCGGCGGGCACGGTGAAGGTCAGATTGATGGGGGGCGAGGGACAGGCCTCCAACCAGTTGGATCTCCGCCTCGCTGCCGACGTGCGGATCTCCGAGGCCCCCAGAGTTCTCTCGCTTGGCCCCAACACGACGTCCCTGCTCGTCAAGGGACACGGTTTCATCACCCAATCCGGCCCGCCACTTCTTGCCGCGGTGTTCCTCGACGGTCAACCCCTTGCCGTCGAGGAGGGCAAGTGGCGTCCCGGCGAGGTCACGGCCCAAGCGCCGATCAGCGCCGATCTGGCCAAACTTGGCTTCGCCGCCAAGGACGACGCGCAGCTAGTAGTGCGCAACGACCAGGGGCATAGCTCAGAGCCGTGGCTACTGAAACTCGAGGTGGTCGCGCCTCGCAAAGCAAGCTGAGAGGCCAAGAGCCAAGGCCGCCCAGCGGCGCACGAGCGATCAAGCTGCGGCAGGAAACCGGCTGTCATGGCCGAACGTGCGGAGATGGAGACGGCATCGCGCCGGGCGCGCACCCGTGAGCGCTGGCTACAGCGGGCGCAGCAGGTCCGCGACGCCTTCGGCTTGGTGCTGCTGCTGGTGCTGGTCACCTATGTGCTGGCCTCGCTGATCGACAACGACGGCTGGACGGCCGTCGTGCTGACGATCGCGACGAGCGCGACCTCTGTCGTCGCCCTGACCAGCTCCCACGCTCGCCCCCGCACCGTGCAGATCGCGATCGCCCTCTCCGCTCTGACAATCGTCCTGGCGGCGATCGGGGCCGCCGGCGACGATCACAACTGGCTCAACTTCGCCGCGCTGATTCAGGTCTCGCTCCTCGCCTTGGGGATGGCGGCCGTCCTGCGCCGCGTCGTCACCGCACCGGAAGTCGGCTCCCGAACCATCCTTGGAGCGCTGAGCGTCTACACGGTGCTCGGCATCCTCTTCACCTTTGTCTACGGGGCGATCGATCGGATCCAGGGCGGCCCCTTCTTCGAAGGCGTCTCCCACCCGGCGAGCTCCGACTTCCTCTTCTTCAGCTACACGACGCTGACCACGACCGGCTACGGGAATCTCGTTCCCGGCGGTCAGCCCGGAGAGATGATCGCCGGCCTGGAGATGATGGCCGGCCAGATCTTCCTGGTCACCCTGGTCGCCGGGCTGGTCAGCCTCTGGCGGCCCGGTGAGGCGCTGCGCCGCCGCAATGAGCGGCGCGGTAAAAGCGAAGCCGCTTAGTCGACCAGCTCGACGCGCTCGATCGTCTGCGGCTCGAGCGGACGATCTGAGGCATCGGTCGCAGTCCCCTCAATCGCGACGACGGCGTCCATGCCGTCGACAACCCGGCCGAAGACGGTGTGCTTGCCGTCGAGCCACGGAGCAGCCTCGGTGGTGACGATGAAGAACTGCGAGCCGTTGGTGTTGGGCCCGGCGTTGGCCATCGCGAGAGCGCCGCGCACGATCTTGTTCTCGTTGAACTCGTCCTCGAAGATGTAGCCGGGGCCGCCGGTACCGGTGCCTTCCGGGCAGCCACCCTGGATCATGAAGTCGGGGATGACGCGGTGGAAGACCAGTTCGTCGTAGAAGCCGTCGGCGGCGAGCTTGCGGAAGTTCTCGACCGTCTTCGGCGCGTCCCCGTCGTGCAGCTCGAGCACGATCGGGCCGGCGCTGGTGTGGAGAGTCGCCTGCGACATCGGCATCACCCTACTCAACCGCTGACATGGACGGTGACCGGGCGAGATACCCCTGGCGCGTATGGCCAGCGCTCCTCGGAGAGGGAGCTGGCGCGGAGGCGAATGCTGGCGGAGCCGCTGACGTAGCGGAAGCGATAGCTCGCCTGGAAGCGGCCACCGTGATTGGTGCGGGTGACGAGGACGGGGCGCCAGCGCTTTGCCGCCGACTCGTAGTACTGGATCGCAACCAGCTTGCCGCGACGGGGCAGCGGTGCGCCGAGGGCGCGCACCCGGCCGCTGAAGCGCACCGCCTCGCCTGTCTGCAGGGCATCTGGGGTCACCCGGAGATCGATGCCGCCGCGGACCCGCAGCGTCAGTGGCCGGCGGCTCGCCGCGTCGAGTCGTCCCTCGCCCGCGAAGGCAATCGTGATCCGGCGCGAGGTGCCGGCCGGGAGGCGGAGGCGAAACCCCCCGTGGGGCCCGGTGCCGACGGCATCGACGCGAGCTCTCCTCAGCGCGCCGCGTGAGGGGCGCGAGACGACCCTCAGAGTACGGCCGGCAAGGCCGGCGCCATCGGCGTTGACAAAGCGGCCGCCGAGCACGGCCGCGGCGCGATAGGGCACGGTCAGCTCAGTGCCGGTGCGACCGCGCCAGTCGAGTCGGGCGAAGATCCGCGTCTTCTCACTCGCCGCCTCGGCCCGTCTGACGGCGGTCACGACGCCGGACGCCACCTTGCGGACGGTCATCTCGACGCCGTCGGCGCGGCGAGTGGTCGAGGCCGCGTTCCCGGCGCCGTCGAGCACATCGGCACGGAACACGTAGGTGCCAGGGCCGAGGTCGCCGGGAACGCGAGCTGTGAGGGACGCCGTATCGGCGGCATCGGCAGGCTGGAATTTGGCCGGCAACTCGGTCCACTGCTTGCCGTCGAGCCGACGGTAGTGGATCTCCCCGCTGGCCGGTCCCGAATCGGCGTCGGTGATCTGGGCACGAATCTGCTCCGGCACCGCATCGCCGATTGGAGGTGCGTCGAAGCTGGCGCTCGGCGGCACGTCGTCAAAGCGCAGCGGCACCGAGACCGCCGAAGAGGGTTTCTCGTTGCCGGCCTCATCGCGAAGCCAGAGGCTTAGCGAGTAGGCCCCGGCGCGGGGAACGAAGAGGTCCTCGAGGCTGCTCAGCTCGTGCCCGGCGGTGAACCTGACAGGCGTGCTGAAGCCGCCCGGGCCCTCGATACGCCAGGAGGCGCCGCCGATCGGGCTTGCCGGGCCTTGGCCGGGGTTGACCCAGGTGGGATCGAAGTCGTTCGTACGCCGCCAGGCCTCGCCGCCAGACAAGGTGAGTCCGAGTGGGCCGGCGGGCGGGTTGTTGTCGACCAGGATGGTGCGAACCGGCAGGCAAGCGGTCATGCCGGCGTAGTCGGTGGCGCAGTGGCCGAGGCTGTGTGGCCCGTCGCTGATCGCGGTGGTGAGGATCGGGTAGTAGCCGACCCGGTCGACCGGACAGGGGCGCATCTTGGTCGCGCTCCAGCCGCCACTCACCTGCGCGGTCGAACAGGGATGGTCGTGGCGATAGAGGGTGGCGCCGTCGAGCGTCGCTTCCGTGTGGGCCAGGCCGGCGCCGCCATCGCGGGCGACGTAGTTGAGCTTGCGTTCGCCGCGCAGCCAGCCGCCGGCGAGCAGCTCGCCGCTGATCGACGACTCGGGCGAGAAGTTGTCTTCGATCGTGATGATCAGGGCCTGAATCGCCGACCAGGAACCCGGCTCGAGGCTGCACCACTTGCTCTCGGCGCGGGCACAGAGCAGTCGGTCCTCGAGGCCTGGCATCGGCGGCCAGAAGTTGGCGGCGAAGACACGCGGCGTCACGTCGGTGGTGCTGGCGGCGGCGAAGACGTCGAAGTCGCCGCTCCAGTTGTCGACGCCGATCCGGTGCTCGAGGCCGTCGTGCAGGGCGTGCCACCAGGTGCCGGCCACCCGCGTGATGCCGGTGCCTTCCGGCGCCCACCAGCGCCAGCGGGCATAGCGGCTGCCCGAGAGAGTCGAGGCGTCGCGGGTGAACGTCTTCATATGGGCGTCGGCGGGCGTCGCGCAGTAGGCATCGGGGCGGAACTTCGCCCCGCCGGTGCTGTCGGCCCAGTCCGCATCGGCGTCGACGCCCCAGCCGCACTGAACCACGGTGTAGGCCCCCGCGCTTGCCTCCTTCGCGACCAGCAACAGCAGCGCCAGGGCCAGCCCCACCCCCATCGCGACGATACGGCCCAGACCACCGCGTGCTCCCGACATGACCCCTCCTTCGCTCGACGGCAATGGAGGGCTAAGGCCCGAGCCGTGAGATCTCTCCCCCCTGGCCGTCGAATTGGCTGGGCGAGGCACCTGGCCGCGTGCCTTTGCGAGAATGGCTCCGATGCCACTTCCAACGCAGGATCAGATAACCGAGAAGCTTCGCGCCGTAATCGACCCGGAGCTGCGCCGCTCGATCGTCGAGCTGGGCATGGTCCGCTCGATCGAGATCAAGGACAGTGGCCGGATCGAGGTCGTCGTCTCGCTGACCACGGCGGGCTGTCCGATCCGCTCCCACTTCGAACAGGCGGTGGCGTCCCAGGTCTCCGAGCTGGACGGCGTCACCGAGGTCGCGGTCGGCTTCGACGTCCTCTCCGACGAGGAGAAAGGCGCCCTGCAGCAGACGCTCGGCCGCGGCAAGCTGCCGGCCGGCGCTCTCGCCCAGGTGAAAAACGTGATCTGCGTCGCCTCCGGGAAGGGCGGCGTCGGCAAGTCGACGATGACCGCCAACCTGGCCGCGGCGCTGACCGCCGAAGGCCACCAGTCCGGGGCACTCGACTGCGACGTCTACGGCTACTCGATCCCGCGCATGCTCGGCGTCAACCGCAAACCCGAGGTCAACGGGGAGCGCAAGATCCTGCCGCTGGAATCCGCGGGCGGCGTCAAGGTGATGTCGATCGGCTTCTTCGTCGAGGAGAACTCCGCCGTCGTCTGGCGCGGGCCGATGCTGCACAAGGCGATCCAGCAGTTCCTCGAGGACGTCGCCTGGGGTGAGCTCGAGTACCTGCTGCTCGACCTGCCGCCGGGGACCGGCGACGTCTCGATGACGCTCGCCCAGCTCCTTCCCCAGGCCAAGTTCCTGATCGTCACCACGCCGCAGCCCGCGGCGCAGACGGTGGCGAAACGCGGCGCCGACATGGCGCTCAAGTTCGACCTCGAGCTGCTCGGCGCGATCGAGAACATGTCCGGCTTCACGACCCCCGACGGCGAGCGTTTCACGATCTTCGGCGAGGGCGGCGGCCAGCTGCTGGCCGACGAGATGGACATTCCGCTGCTCGGCAAGGTGCCGCTCTCCGAGGCGCTGCGCGAGCACGCCGACGCCGGCACGCCCTTGGTCACGGCGGAACCCGACGCGCCCGCCTCGCAGGCGATCCGCCAGGCCGCCCGCGGCATCGTCGCCTCGACTCCGCAGGAGCTGCCGGTCCTGCAGGCCGTTCCGAACGCGGCCGAAGCGCCACCGGTCGGTGGCATTCCACTGCCAGTCGTTCAGTAGCCCTCAGCGGCGATCTGGCGTCGGGCGCCGCTGCGACGCTTGGCTTCCAACTCAACTCTTGAAGGAGCCCGCGCCCTATGCCCACCACCGGTTGCTCTGTCGTCCTCACCAAAACGCAGACGTTCACCAAAAACTCCGTCTACGCGGTCAAATGGGATAGCGACAGCGCTGCCGGCAAGCGTTGCTACAACAACGGCCCCTGCTGGACATCTGAAAAACCGACGCGGTTCACCGCTCCCGAAACCGGCCTGTATCTGATCGACGCCTTCGTGACCCTGACCAAATCGCTGTCCGGCGAAAAGTTCTTCTGGATCGGCGGGCCCGGTGGCGAAGTCGCAAAAAGGGTCCTCGGCGAAACCGCCTACGAGGGCACCGAGCACAACTTCGCCGTCTCCAAGCAGATCCGCCTGGAAGCCAACGAGTACGTCGAGGTCGCCGTCTACGCCGAAGTCAGCGAAAACCCCGTCATCGAGGCCGCTGAATACGGCTCGGGGGACTCGGTCTGCCGCGCGACCTTCGAGCTGATCCGCGTGTAGATGCAATGTTGCCGACTTGACGTGACCGTGGACGGGGCCTGAGCGGTGGCGGCCCTACTGGCCAAGCTGCTACTGGCTCCCCTCTGCGTAGTCGCCGTGTCGATGGCGGGACGCAGGTGGGGGGTTGCCGTTGCCGGCGTGCTCGGTGGGCTGCCCGTCGTCGCAGGCCCGATCCTCCTCGTGCTCACGCTCGTCCACGGTCCCTCATTCGGAGCCGAGGCGGCTGCCGGCACGCTGCTTGGCCTGGCGGCGCTGACGCTGTTCGTCGTCGTCTACGGGAGGGCCTCGGAGCGGATCGGGCCCCTGCCGAGCCTGCTCGCCGGCTGGGCGGCGTTCCTTCTGGGCGTCGCGTTCCTGCAGCTGCTCGACCTGCCACTCGGGGTCGCGTTGATCCTCGTCGCGGTCGGCTTCGCCGCGGGCCTGACCTTGCTCCCAGCGCCCGCGGCAACGCCAGCGATCGTCGCGGCGCCGCCCTGGTGGGATCTACCTGGGCGAGCGCTCGCGGCCCTGGTGCTGGTGGTCACGCTCACCGCCGCCTCGGGTGCCCTCGGGCCGAGCCTCAGCGGACTCCTGGCGCCGTTCCCGATCATCACCAGCGTGCTGGCGGTGTTCACCCACGCCAGCGCTGGCCCCGACCAAGTCAGGGTGCTGCTGCGCAACTTCCTCGTCGGCTTCTATGGCTTCGCGGCCTTTTGCTTCGTGCTCGCCTCAGGCCTTGACTCGCTCGGCGGGCCAGCGGCATTCTCGACCGCGCTGGCAGCAGCCCTCGCGGTGCAGGCGACGATCTTCGCGTTTGGCTCACGCCGTCCGCGTCCACGCCAGGGGAGCTATGTCTAGTCCCCAGTTCCCAGCCCGGTGCTCTCGACCGAATCGGTCGGATCCCCTGTCTGAGCCGCGCTGCCGAGTGCCACCACGACACCAGTTGAAACTGCCACGGCAAGCGCCACGGCACAGGTGACGGTCGTCGCCGAGAGTCCCGTCACGTCGGCCGACCTCACGACCGTCCCGATCAGCGCAATCGGAAAACCAACGAGACCAACCTGAAGCACGCGCTGGGAGACCCCACTCGTGCCAGCCCAGGGGCGTGGAGGCTTGGGGGGTTCCGCGTATGGACTCAGATCGACGGCGGAGCCGCTGCTCAGCATCCAAGCTTTAATGGCCAGGATGATCTTCAGGTAGTAGCCGAGCACCTCGTTCAAGCGGATGATCGCCAGGTAGAGAAAGCCGGAGAGCAGCTGGAGAGCCACGGCCAGCACCGCAACCGTCAGCAGAGAGCCGGAGGTGCCAAGGGAGTCGTCGGCAAGGCTCGGCCCAGCGATCGCGGTGACGCCCAGGACGGCGGTGAAGAAGAAGCCGAGATACTGCCCCCGCATCGACTCCAGATGCCTGGTATGCGCCCAAGCTTGCTCCCACTCGCGCATCGTGAACTCGACGCCCCGGTCTTCAGCCGACATCGGGGCAATGATCGCGTAAAGGAAGCGTGGTCGTGCGGGCGACGCTCAAAGCCGGGGACTTCGCCCACAGCGGACCGCGTTACCTCAGGCGGCCGACGTGCTCTTGCATCAATTGTTCGGCCCCATCTCGGTGGACGCTCGCCCCTATGCCTCACCATCGAAATAGTCGGCACGCTCGTCCCCCGGGCGCACGAGGATGTCCACCGCCTCCTCGGGTCGCGGAGCACCCGGTGGGAAGGTCCGCGCCCAAACCTTGCCCGAGTCGGGGAACTCGTTGACCTCCGGTGCGATCATCGTGCTGACGATCAGCACGCGTACCGGCTGCTCACCGCGGTTGTCGATCCGGTGGGCGCCGCTGCGGCCCGACGGGAAGGCGACTACCTCGCCTTCTTCAAGCTGTCGCTCCCCGTTCAGCGTGCGGAGCGTGGGCTGGCCGGAGATGACCACCAGGAGCTCCTCGTTGGCATGGTGGATGTGGAGGGGGAAGCTTGAGGAGCCGGGCGGAAGCTCGAACACCGATGCGCCAAGTCGATCTGAGCCCGCTTGTCGGCCAAGCCGTGCTCGCCGCCACGAAAACGGCGGCCGATCCTGCTCCTCATCCCAGTTCGGCTCAAAGACGCTAGCCATGAGCGGGCAGTATGCAACACCATGCGTGGTTTCACGCGGTCAAGCCGCACCCTGGGGCCGCCGACCGTCCACCTCAAGTAAAGCGACCAGGGATGTCGTTAGACCCACGGGACGGGATCTAACGAAGGCTACGACGAGAGGAAAGCCCGAGGGTCAGGCGGCCGACTTGCTCTTGTAGTAGTTCGCGTTGATCTCGGCGTACTTGGCCCACTCGGCGGGAAGCTGGTCCTCGGCGAAGCAGGCGTCGACCGGGCAGGCCTCTACGCAGGCGTCGCAGTCGATGCACTCGTCCGGGTCGATGTAGAGCATCTCGACCGAGTCGTAATCGGGCTCGTCGGGCGTCGGGTGGATGCAGTCGACGGGACAGACCTCGACACACGAGTTGTCCTTGGTGCCGATACAAGGCTCGGCGATGACGTAGGTCATACGAGGCTTATCTCCTGGGTCGTCTTTTCGATGCGGCCGGAGGCTCTAGGCCCCCGCCAAAGCGCGAGCGCACATTTTAGAGATATGTCGGACGGGGGCGTGCTCGGGCGCGATCCCGCCAGATCTCATCCATGCCGTTTTGCCGATCTGAATATCGTTCCGCCCGTGCCCCGTCCCGCAGTCCCAATCCTCTGTGCCCTGCTCGCGATGCTGCTGATCGCCTCGACGGCACACGCGGCCGCAGAGGAGCAGGGCCCCCTCGGGGCGGCGCCAGTCACTCCGGCGACTGTTTTCTCGCCCGACCAGGTGATCGTCGAGTGGGAATCCGGCGCCGGCCACGCCGATCGGGTCGATACCCGCGAGAGCGCCGAGGTCGACTCGGTGACGATGCTCGGCGCCGCCGAGTTCCAGCTGGTTCGCCTCGAGGACGACCAGAGCATGGGCGATGCGCTCGAGGCCCTGCGTGACGATCCGGCTGTGCGGGTCGCCTCGCGTAACAGCTACAGCGCGCCGAACTCGATCCCCAACGACCCGCTGTTCGGCGAACTCTGGGGTCTGCGCAACCTCGGCGGCGCCGGGATCGACGGCTTCTCCGGTGCGCTCGCCGGCGCCGACATCGACGCCCCCGCGGCCTGGGACAGCACGGTCGGCTCGCCGTCGATCGTGATCGCGGATATCGACTCCGGCTATCGCTTCGACTCGCCCGACCTTGGCCCGGTCGCCTGGGACAACCCCGACGACCCGCCGGGCGGTGGCGACGACGACAACAACGGCATCGTCGACGACTCGCACGGCGCCGATTTCGTCGGTCACTCGTTGAACAGCCTGGCGGTCGACGGAGATCCGACCGACGACAACCTGATCGAAGGCGGACACGGGGTCCATACCGCCGGAACGATGGGGGCCGCTGGCAACGATGGCGTCGGCATCACCGGCGTCGCCCAGGACGTCCGCATCATGCCGCTGCGCGTCTGCAGTTATTTCACCGATCCGACCCCGTCACCGGACGAATCTGGGACGTTCTGTCCCGCCGACAGGCAGATCATGGCGATCAACTACGCGGGCTCGCACGGAGCCAGGGCGGCGAACATGTCGCTCGGCGGTACGACCGTCGACAACACCGTCCGCGACGCCCTGGCGCACAACCCTCAAACGCTGTTCGTAATCTCGGCGGGCAACGACGGGCCGCTCGCGGCAAACGCCGACAACGACATCAAGCCGCATTACCCCTGCAACTACGACCCGAGCACCTCTGGGATACCCGATGCGATCGACAACGTCATCTGCGTCGCGGCGACCGATCAGGCCGATCACCTCGCCGGCTTCTCGGACTGGGGCGCCACGTCGGTCGACCTCGGGGCGCCGGGAACCGAGACCCTCAGCACTTACCCGGTCAGCGAGGACAAGTTTGGCGACGATTTCGAGACCGATGATTTCGCGACCACCTGGTCCAACTCGGGGACCGAGAGCTTCGGCCGGGCAGGCGCCGGCGACGGGCCGCTGACCTCGTTCGGCATGAGCGACTCGCCTGGCTCGGCGCCAACCGCCAACTCGACCCACATCGTCACCGCAACGACCGATGGCCCCCTCCCCGCCGGAACGGGCGCCTGCTCCCTCAGCGCGATGCGTTACCGGTCTGCCGGGTCGGGCGGCAGCTTCTTCTACGAAGTCCTCAGCGACGGCAGCCGAGTCTTCCTCAACACGGCGTCGACGACGAGTGGCTCGGCTTTGGTCCCCTTTAACACGGCGCCGATCAGCGGCCTGGGCAGTCACGTGGCAGGCGTGCGCTTCGGCTTCACGGCGGGATCCTCGCCGACCGCAGCGAACGGCATCTGGCTCGACGACGTCAAGCTGACCTGCAACGCACCGCTCTCGACGCCGCCGGGATACGAGTTCCTCCAGGGCACCTCGATGGCGGCCCCCCATGTGACCGGCGCCGCCGGGCTGCTCTTCTCACTGCGACCGTCGGCAAGCGTCACCGCGGTGCGCAAAGCGCTGCTGGCGGGCGTCGATCCCATCCCAGCCCTGAGCGGCAAGACGACCACCGGCGGCCGCCTCAACATCGCCGGAGCGATGGAGTCGCTCATCAAAGGCGAAGTAGTCATCGGCGGCGGCGAAACTGGCGGCGGCGAACTCCCACCGGGGACGGTGGCTGACACCGAAGCAGCGATCAGAGCAGCGAGCCCGGCCGCCCGCCTTCGTCCGCCAACGCTGGGATGCACGATTCCAAAGCTGGCCGGCAAGACACTGGGTCAGGCAACGTCAGCCCTGCGGGCGGCTGGGTGCACGCTCGGCAAGGTGACGAAGCCGAAAGCGAAGAAGGGCCACAAGCCGCCGCCACTGGTGGTCAAGTCCTCGACGCCTGCCGTCGGCGCCAAGCCGGCCAGCGGCAAAGTCGATCTCACCCTCGGCCCCAAGCCGAAGCCCAAGCAGCATCGCCACTAGCATCGGGCGCCGATGCTGCTGCTGACCGGGGCGACCGGAAATGTTGGATCGCGGCTGCTGCCGCTGCTGCTCGAGAGCGGCGAGGACGTGCGCTGCCTGGTCCGCGAGCCGCGCCGGTTGGGGCCACGGCGGGTCGACGTGCAGATCGCCCTCGGCGACCTCGGCGAGATGTCGGACCCCTACCTGGTGCGCCAGGCGCTGCGCGGGGTCGACACCGTGGTCCACCTGGCGGCGACGATCCGCGACCAGCCACCGCATCGGATCGAGGAGCTGAACGGCCTGGCGACCGTGCGCCTGCTGCGCGCCGCCGAGCGCAGCGGCGTCAAGCGCTTCGTCTTCTTCAGCGCCCTCAACGCCTCCGCTGCCCAGCGCACCCGCTTCTTCCGCGCCAAGTGGCTGGCTGAGCAGGCGATCGCCTCCTCCCGCCTGCAGACGACGATCTTCGCGCCTTCGATCGTCTACGACCGCACCGATCCCTGGATAACCCTGCTGCGCCGCTTCTCCTTCCTGCCGGTGCTGCCGGTCTCCGGAGACGGCCAGGCGCGCTTCGAGCCGATCTGGGCCCAGGACGCCGCCCGCTGCGTCGTCGCCGCCCTGCGGCAGGAGCCGCGTGAGCGCTACGAGCTGGCCGGGCCGGAGACGCTCAGCTACGACGAGATGTCCGATCTGGTCAGCCGCATCGCCGGCCGGCCCCGTCCCCTCGTCCACATGCCGCTGCCGCTGGTCCGCTCCGGCCTGCTTGCGATCCGCTCCCTTTTCGGCGAGGCCGTGTTTGCAACCTGGGAGGAGGCGGAGCTGATGGAGGTTCCGATGATCAGCGAGCGTGGCACGGCAGACGCCGAAGCGCTCGGAGTCGAGCCGAGGAGGATGGCGGATGTTCTGGAGGATTCCTAGACGCGCAGCGACACTCGCGCTCGTCGTGGTCGCGCTCGCCTACGGGGGGCAGGCAGCGGCGCTGACCCTGGCCCCGCCGAAGCCCGACGTCCTCTTGGGTGTCAGCGACCGGGGGACGACGACGGAGTTCAACGAATTCACCGAACTGCTCAGCAAGCACCCGGCGCTGCTGGAGACCTTCCACCCCTGGGGCAACAGCCTCAACCAGGCCTACGAACGCTGGCGGGAAACCTCTACGCGGCCGATCCTGGCGATCTCGACGATCGACGACCAGACTCTGACCGAGATGATTACCCCGCAGCAAATCGCCCTGGGGGCAGGCGACGAATACCTCCTTCAGCTCAACGACTTCTTCTCCAAACGCGGCCTACCCGCCTACATCAGGCCCCTGGGCGAGCCCAACCGCTGCCTCAACGCCTGGTCGGCGGTCAACTGCGACGGCACCCAGAAAGGCGGCGAACACACGACCGGCTGGTACAAGCAGGCCTTCCGCCGCATCGCGACGATCGTGCGCGGCGCCGGCACGCTGGAACAGGTCAACGCGACCCTGGCCGAAATCGGCCTGCCACCGATCACCCGCAGCAAAGGGCCGCCTCCGACGAGCCTGCCGGCGGCGCCGGTGAGCATCATCTGGAGTCCGTTGCCGGGCGGCTCGCCGCGCGTCAAAGGCAACTTCCCCGGCAACTACTGGCCCGGCTCGCGCTGGATCGACTGGGTCGGCACCGACTTCTACTCGCAGTATCCGGTCTGGAAAGACCTCAACCGCTTCTACGCCGGCAAGCTGTGGAAAGGCAAGCCCTTCGCGATCGCCGAGTGGGCCGTCTACGGCGAAGACGAACCCCGCTTCGTCAAACAGCTGATCTCCTGGACCGTGAAGCGCCCGCGGATCCGCATGCTCGTCTACTACACCGGCTTCGGCCCCGGCGAAAACCCCTACGAGCCTCGCCTCTATCCCCGCACGGTCAACACCCTGCGCCTCAAGATCCGCCGCCCCAGCTTCCTCGAGTACGCCGACTACAACGCCGGCCTCCTACCCCCGCTCCCTCCGCCGCCACCCAAAACCTCAAGCGCCAAATAGGCCGACCGACGGGACTCAAAGCGAAGATATAGATCGCTTTGAGTCCCGTCGGCGGGGGTTTGGCTGAGTTAGGAGGGCTTTGATGATCTTGGCGAGGCGCTGGGGCTCCCTTTCGACCTGCTCCCAGGTGCAGCGAGAAACGCGCCAGCCGGCCAGTTGCAGGAGTTGCTCTCGCTGGCGATCGCTCTGGAAGGCAGAATCGGTGTCGTGAAAGCGGCGGCTATCGGCCTCGACGATCAGGCCAGCGTCGCGCCAAAGGAAATCAGGCATGACCCGCCGACCGCTGACGCTGAGGGAAACATTGACCTCGGGCACCGGAAGCTCTCCTTGGCGGCACATGCGAAGGAAGATGCGCTCCAATTCACTGCGAGTCCTCTTCGTTGCTGGATGGAGTTCGTCGAGGATGAAGCGAAGCCGCGCAACCCCACGGCGACCACGGCTACGGCGGAGCAGAGCCCGGAGAGCGGACAGATCGACGATCCGCAAGACCTCAGCCTCGGCAAGCGCCTTCCTCAGCTGCCACACCGGGATGACCGCAGCCAGATCGAGGAGCGTCCGCTCCACAGTAGTGCACGGGATCCGGCGGACGGTCGTCCAATCTCTCGCCGACAGCGAGTGTCGGTGCGCGTCTATGCCGAGCGGATGTCGGCCTCGACGATTCGGCGCTGTCACATCAACCGCGCCATGATCGCCGGCCCGTATCCCCCACAAAGCAGCTGCCGAGCGATGCGACAAGACCGCGCCGGGGCCAGAAGCCAAAACGGCCGCCATCCAGCGTCCCTCCTGCGTAAGCAACGAGTGCCCCACCGCGTAGACCCCCTCATGCACCCGGTGCAAGCGACCCGCTCTGGCGCGCTGGCCGGCAGCATCCTTCGAAATGCCCAACACGCATAGCTGCTCAAGCGTCACAAGCCCGTACTGGCCATCAGCAACCGAGGCGATTTCACAGTCCACTTTCCGCCGACGGGACTCAAAGCGATCTATATCTTCGCTTTGAGGCCCGTCGGCGGAGGGGGTGGGTGACATGGCCGGAGGGTGGCGGGGGTGGGCGCGCGGGTGGTGCGTGCGTGGTCACACCATCGGGTCGTATTGCGCGCGAAACGCGAGAGGCCCGGCGGTTGCCGGGCCTCTCGAGAAGTCACTCGCCTGTTGAGGCGAGGATACGCCTGGGCAGGCGTGGTTACATCATCCCGCCCATGTCTGGCATGCCACCGGGCATTCCGCCACCGGCGCCGCCTTCCTCAGGCGGCTCGGCGATGATCGCCTCGGTGACGAGGATGTTCTTGGCGATCGACGCCGCGTTCTCGAGCGCCGAACGGGTCACCTTGGTCGGGTCGATCACGCCGGCTGCGATCAGGTCGCCGTACTCGCCGGTAGCCGCGTTGAGGCCTTCGCCGGCCTTCAGCTCGCGGACCTTGTTGACCACGACCGAGCCCTCCTCGCCGGAGTTCTCGGCGATCTGGCGGACCGGCTCCTCGAGCGCCCGGTGGACGATCCGTGCTCCGGTCGCCTCATCGGGGTCGCTGAGCTTGTCCGGGTCGAGATTGCCCTGAGCGTTGAGCAGGGCCACACCGCCACCCGGCACGACGCCCTCCTCGAGCGCAGCGCGGGTCGCCTGCAGCGCGTCCTCGACGCGGTGCTTCTTCTCCTTCATCTCGGTCTCGGTGGCAGCGCCGACCTTGACCACGGCAACGCCGCCGGCCAGCTTGGCGAGCCGCTCCTGGAGCTTCTCGCGATCGAAATCGGAGTCGGTGTTCTCGACCTCGTTTTTGATCTGCTTGATCCGGCCCTTGATGCCGTCGGCATCGCCGGCGCCATCGATGATCGTCGTCGTGTCCTTGGAGATGACGACGCGGCGGGCTTTACCGAGCTGGGTGAGCTGGGTGTTCTCGAGTTTGAGGCCCATCTCCTCGGTGATCACCTCACCGCCGGTGAGGATCGCAATGTCCTCCAGCATCCGCTTGCGGCGATCGCCGAAGCCGGGCGCCTTGACGGCGACGCCGGTGAAGGTGCCGCGGAGCTTGTTGACGACGAGCGTCGCTAGGCACTCGCCCTCGACGTCCTCGGCAATGATCATCAGCGGCTTGCCACCCTGCATGACCTGCTCGAGCACCGGCAGGATGTCCCGCACGGAGCCGATTTTCTGGTTGGCGATGAGGATGTAGGGGTCCTCCAGCACAGCCTCCATGCGGTCCTGGTCGGTGACCATGTACGGCGAGATGTAGCCCTTGTCGAACTGCATCCCCTCGGTGAACTCCAGCTCCATGCCGAAGGTCTGGCCTTCCTCGACGTTGACCACCCCGTCCTTGCCGACCTTCTCGATCGCGTCGGCGATCACGTTGCCGATCTCGTCGTCACCGGCGGAGATGGCGGCGACGCGGGCGATCTGCTCCTTGCCCGCTACCTCCTTGGACTGCTTCTCGCGCAGGGTCTCGACGACGTCTTCGACGGCCGCCTCGATGCCGCGGCGCAGGGCCAGCGGGTTGGCGCCGGCGGCGACGTTCTTGAGCCCCTGGCGAACGATGATCTGGGCCAGCAGGGTCGCCGTCGTGGTGCCATCGCCAGCAACGTCGTTGGTCGCCGTAGCGACCTCGCGAACGAGCTGGGCGCCCTGGTTCTCGAAGACGTCCTCGACCTCGATCTCACGGGCGATGGTGACGCCGTCGTTGGTGATCGTCGGCGCGCCGAACTTCTTGTCGAGCACGACGTAACGGCCCTTCGGGCCGAGGGTGACCTTGACCGCGTCGGCAACTGCGTCGACGCCGGCCTGCAGGGCCCCCCTTGCTTCCTCGCTGAACTTCAGCTCCTTATGAGCCATCTGATTTCAGTCCTCCTTGGTTCTTCTAAGTCCTGGTGGGCAGGCGGTCAGCCGAGCTTGGCGAGGACGTCCGACTCGCGCAACACGAGCAGGTCCTCGTCCTCGACGGTGACCTCGGTGCCGCCGTATTTCGAGTAAAGGACCTCGTCGCCCTCGCTCACGTCGAGCGGGCGGCGAGTGCCGTCCTCGTTGATCGCGCCATCGCCGACGGCGACGACCTTGCCCTTCTGGGGCTTCTCCTTGGCCGTATCGGGAAGGACGATTCCGCTAGCGGTCGTCTCCTCCTCATCGATCGGCTTGACGATCAGCCGGTCCCCGAGGGGCTTCAGCTTCATCCGTATACCTCCATCTATGGGTCAGGGGTGGGTCAGAAGTTCGAACTGGATTTGGCACTCTATAGGTGAGAGTGCCAGCGACTGAAAGATAGCGACTCAGCTGCTGGCGAGAAGGGGGCAGCCCAGCAGGCTGGCGATTCCCTCGCCGCCTCGCTTCATGACCCAGTTGTGGTTCCATTCGAAAATCGGGCGGGCAGCCGGAGCAACCGCGTTCATCCAGGGCTTGGTCGTCACCACGTTCCAGTCGTAGAGCACCGCGGTCACCCCTTCCTGCTCGTAGAGGCGCCAGCGGCCGACCCCGGACAGCTCGCCCACCACATCGGCCTCGAGCACATGCGGGCGCTCGATCCGCGTCGTCGTTATCTCGAACTCGACCCGGTAGGGCAGCAGGCTCTTCCAGACCATCCGGGCAACCGCCCCGACACGACCGTCGTCGCCGGGCTTCAGCTCTTCGGCCACCTCGACGCCACGCCACCACTGCGGCCAGCGCTTCTGATCGTGGATCGCCTCCCAGACCGGCTCCCGCGGCGACTCCAGCAGCCAGGTTGTCAGGAAGGAGTAGTGAGCCACGGGAGGTGGTACGGAGGAGGAGGGTTAGGCGATCAGTTGTGGTGCGGGGTCTCCCCGTTGCCGAAGTGCGCGCCAGGAGGCTCGACGATCTGCGAGAAGCGGATCACGGTGACGGTTTCGTCTGGCGCAACCGGGCGGCCGTAGATCTGTTCGAGGAATTTGACCTCGTCCTCGAGGCGACGGAACTCCGGATTGTCGTGCTCGATGTCACGCGGCGAAAGGTCGGAGATCCGCTTTACCTCGACGTCGTCGATCACCGCGGTGAAGATCTTCTCGCGCGGGCTGTGGCGAAAGCCGACAGTGATCCAGACGACCTGACCGCGCTCGTACTTGCTGCTCTTGTCGCCGAGCCGAATCGTCGCCGACTTGCGTCCCCGCTTCAGCTGGTCGACGAAAATTGGCGAATAGAAGTTGAGAACGTAGATGCCGCCTCTCATAGCGGCTGCGAGCGTATCTGACCGTGGCGCGGCGCGGTCTGGACGGCTATTCGACCAAAGGTCAAGGAGCCCGGGGATTGGCCGATGGGTGGTTGTGCGGCAAATCTCTGCCATCCCCATGCCAAAAGTCGCCGGCGTGCTCTTCGCCGGGGTTCTGCTCATGCTCGTCTTCGCGGGCAACGCCTCGGCAGCGAGTTGCAACGGCAAGCACGCGACGATCGTCGGCACGGCCGGCGACGACGTGATCGTCGGCAAGAAAGCCAGTGACGTGATCTACGGCGGAGGCGGCGACGACCGGATCAGCGGCGGGCCGAACGGCAACGACAGGATCTGTGGCGGCCCCGGCGACGACTCGATCCACGGCGGCCGGGGCTTCGACGCTCTCTACGGCGGCGCCGGCGACGACCGGCTGGCCGGCGACAGCGGCTCCGACCACATCGAGGGCGGCGGGGGCGACGACGATCTCAAGGGCGCCGAGGGCAAGGACAGCTTGATTGGCGGCGCCGACAACGACGTGCTGCTCGGCGCCAAGGGCCCCGACATCCTGGTCGGCGGCGCCGGTGACGACTACGCCAACGGCGACAAGGGCAGCGACGAGGTGGATGGCGCCGGCGGCAACGACTTTCTCCATGGCGACAAGGGCAACGACAGCATCGAGGGCGGGGCCGGCAGCGACCAGATCGAAGGCGGGCCAGGTGACGACACCAAGCTCGACGGCGGCGGCGACAACGACTTCGTCTTCGGCGGAGCCGGCAGCGACCACGCGGATGGGGGCGAAGGCGACGGCGACGTCGTCCGCGGCGACAGCGGCGAAGACACCCTCGACGGTGGCGGCGGAGCTGACGACATCGTCTCCTACGCAAGCGCGACGCGCAGCGGGGTGGTCGTGGACCTCGGGGCCGGGCGCTCCAAAGGCGACGGCCACGACGGCCTGCAGGGCTTCGAGGACGTCGTCGGATCGCCGCAGGGCGACGACATCGTCGGCAGCGGCGAGTTCAACCGGCTCGACGGCGGGGTCGGCGACGACGCCCTCAGCGGCGCCGGAGGGCCCGACGAAGCGTTCGGCGGGGCCGGCAGCGACGACTGCAGCGGCTTTGCCGCCGAGCACTCCTGTGGCGCCGAAGAAAATCCGCCCGGCAGCGGCACCTTCGTCATCCTCAACCAGGGGCTCGACGGCAGCAGCCTGGTCGTGCAGGGGGACGGCAACTCCAACAGCATCCAGGTCGCCTTCACCGGCGGCGGCTGGCTGGTCTCCGACAGCAGCGGCGCCTACCCCGGCGACGGCTGCGCCCTGGCTGACGGCGGCACGACGGTCAGCTGTCCGACCTCGGTCGCGACCGGCCTGGTCGTGATCACCGGTGGCCTCGGCGACGACAACATCAACGTCGCCGACAGCGTTCCCGCCAACGTCAAGGTCCGCGCCAACGGCAACGCCGGCTCCGACGCGCTCAGCGGCGGGCCGGGCGACGACGTGCTCGAGGCGGGCGAGAACTACAACAGCCCCGACAACGGCAACGACACCCTGGTCGGCAACGCCGGCAGCGACGTGCTCTACGCCGATCCCGGCGCCGATCAGCTCTTCGGCGGGCCCGGCAACGACCTACTCGTCTCCTCGGTGCCGGTTTGCCAGGGACACAGCTACGGCGGCGGGCCCGGAGACGACACGGTCTCCTACGGGCGCTCCAACGCGAGCCTGACCGTCAAGCTCGGCGGCGCCGGCGGCCCCAGCGGCTGCGGCACGCCGGATCAGGTCGGCGGCGACAACGAGAGCCTCGAGGGATCGGATGGGCCCGACGTGCTGATCGGCGACGGTGGCGAGAACAGCTTCATGGGGCACCTCGGCGCCGACACCTTCATCGGCATGGGCGGCGACGACTTCATCGACGCGATCGACGGCAAGCGGGACAAGTCGATCCAGTGCGGTGGCGGCGACGACGACTTCATCAAGGACGGCGCGGACCCCAAGCCCGTCAACTGCTGAACCGCGAAGCGCCGCGACTCAGAAGATGTAGTTGCGCAGTTTCTCCGGCGCGAGCACGGTCACGCGCCCTCGCCCGGGGCGGACCACACCGGCTCGCTCGAGGTCGGCTAGGAAGCGGCTGACGCTCTCGCGCGAGGTGCCGGCGAGCTGGGCCAGGTCGGCCTGGTTCATGCGGATCGTCACCTCGCTGCCTTCACCGCCGCGCGGCGCCTCGTCGGCGACGAGCTGCGAGAGGACGCCGGCGACGCGGCTGGGGACGGTCTGGAAGGACTGGCGCGAGATCCGCTCGTTGGCGGTGCGCAGCCGCCGGACCAAAGCGGCGATCAGCTTCACGGTGATTTCGGGATGGCGGGCGAGCAGCGCCCGCACCTCACCAGCCGGCAGGGCGAGCAGCTCACCGTCGTCGAGCGCCTCGACGCTGGCCGAGCGAACCTCGCCGTCGAGCATCGCCAGCTCGCCGAAGATGTCGCCGTGGCCAAGCGTGGCCAGCGTGATCGCGCGCCCATCGGAGTGCTCGCGGGTGACCCGGAAGCTGCCGTCGCGGACGATGTAGCAGGCATCGGAGTGATCGCCCTCGTGGAAAACGCGGGTGCCGGCGGGAAAAGAGCGGGCCACAGCGACCCGCGAGAAGCGCTCCAGCTCACCCTCCTCGAGATCGGCGAAGAGCGGCACGCTGCGCAGCAACACGACCGCCCCCAGGCTCTCCTCGACATCCACAGCGGGATTATCGCCGAGCGGGCAATAGGGTGGGTCGATGGCGGGACCGAGTCCGCAGGTCAGGCCGGCAACGGATGCCGATCGGGAGGCGGCCGCGGAGGCCCTTGCGCTGGCCTTTGCAGACGACCCGGCCTGGGCGCACCTGCTCCCCGATTCCGCGACGCGGGCCGAGCGGCTCCTCGTCTTCTTCAATGCGGAGATCGCGAACCTGGTCCCTCAGTACCGCCAGATCTGGATCACAGAGGACGGCGGCGGCGCGGCAATCTGGGCCAAGCCCGGATGCTGGCGGGTACCGCTGCCGCGAGAGCTGCGCCCAGCGCGCCGCATGACGGAAGCATTCGGGCGCCGCCTTCCTCTCGCGCTGCGGGCCCAGCTGCGGCTCGAACGGCATCACCCACGAAAGCCCGGGCACTGGTACCTGCACTACCTGGGGGTGGAACCGCGCCGCCAGGGGCGCGGCATCGGAGGCGCCCTGCTGGCGCCGGTGCTCGAGCGCTGCGACCGTGAGGGGACGCCTGCCTACCTGGAGTCGAGCACCGAGCGCAACCGAGTGCTCTACGAGCGCAATGGCTTCGTCTTGACCGGCAGCTTCGACATGCCGGCCGGGGGACCGCCGATCCGCGAGATGTGGCGCGATCCGGCCTGAGACCGGGCGGACTGCCGCAAGGCAGTCCTGACGTCAGCGGGCGGCAAGGGTGAGTTTGCGGGGGCCGCGGCTGAAGCCGGCGCCGATCAGCGTCTCCTCGTGGCCGGAGCCGATCACCGGCTCGCCATCCAGTTTCTCGACGGCAAGCTTGGGCAGGCGACCGGCGCCAACTGCGTCGGCCAGGGCGCTCATCGTCCTAGCCAGCTCCTCATCGCTGAGCTCGACCAGGCGGACGATGCCGCGGCCGCCGCGCTCGACGTAGAGGATCGGGGCGCCGTCGCGCATCAGCACGTGGGCGCCAGGGGTGCGAGCGGGTCGGCGGCCGGTGGCCGGTTTTGGCCAGGGCAGCGAGGCTCCGTAGGGGTTGGCCGGGTCAGTGGCGGCGAGGAGCAGAAAGGAGCCGTCATCGAGTGGCAGGGAGCGCAGGCGCTCGACCGCCCCCGGCAGGGCGAACTGGGCGCCGCCAAGGCCCTCGACGAAGTAGCCGCGACGCGCCGTGCCGAGCAGCTCGAGGTTGCCGAGCTCGGCGTAGAGGCTGGCGAAGCCGCCGGGGATGCCCTCGGCGAGAACCGACTCGCGGGTGACGATGCCGTAGCGCTCCAGCATCAGCTCGGCCTGGGCGCGCAGGCGCGGGCCGGCCGCAGGCGCGTTCTCGAAGAGCGGCGCGGTCAACGACCAGCGGCCCTGCACGGCGGCCCCGCGGCGCGACGACGAGCAAAGCGACGGCCCCGCTGGTCAGACGGGGGCGCCGCGCGCAGGCGCGGCTGGCGCAGCGGCGAGAAAGCGTCGTTGGTCACCTCGCCCGCCCAGGCGAGGTCCCAGAGCGCCGTGTGCAGCTCCTCGACGGGGTGGTTGAGGTCGGCCAGTAGGTCGAGCCAGAAGTCGGGGCCGGCGGCGAGTCGCTCGCGGATCGCGTCGTGGACCTCGCCCTCGGGACGCTCCAGCTTGGCGTTGGCCGGCGGCGGGCCGGCGAGACGGACGTCGTCACGGAAGTAGAGGGCGACGCGGCCGTCGCTGCGACCGCGCGCGCCGGCGCCGATCCAGACCACCTCGCCGCTGGTGCAGAGTTCGTCGAGCCAGGTCGGCGAGTAGGCGCCGAGGCGCCGCGGCAGCACGTCGCCCTCCCAGACCTTCGGCGTCAACGCCACTCCCTGCATCGGCACGAGCGCCTCGCGCAGGCGGTCGGGGCCGGCGCCAGCGGCGCGGTGGGCGTCGACGTTCTGCCAGCTCGAGAGGAAACGGGCGAAGCGATCACGGCCGGCGGGCTCGACCTCGCGGCGCAGATGGGCGAGGCTGGCGCGGCGCACCCGGCGCAGCACGTCGGCGTCGCACCACTCGCGTTCGACCCCACCGGGCAGCAACTCGCCGCGGACCAGCGTGCCGGCACGCTCGAGCTCACGCAGCGCCGGGGTCGGATCGACCCCGTAGCGGGCGGCAAGCTGCACGGTCGGGAAGGGACCGTGGGTGCGGGCGTAGCGTCGCACCACGGCGACGAGTGGATCGGGCTGCTCGGCGAGGAAGCTCTCCGGCAGGCCGGCCGGCGGCGGTACCCCAAGCGCGTCGCGGAAGATGCCGGCGTGCTCGCCGGCGATGTAGCGCTCCTCGCCGTTGATCCGCACCAGCGCGACGCGGCGCTCGGCGATGAGCTTGTCCAGCATCGAGGCCGCCGAGTAACCCTCCGTCACCCGTTCGGCGCACTCCTCGGCAGTCAGGTCGCCGAGGTTGCGCAGCACCTGCTGCAGGGCGTCGCGGTCGCCGGCGCGGCCCGCCTCGGTGCGGTGCTGAAGCTGCGCCTCGACCTCCTCCAGCGCTTCGGGGTCGATCAGCTCGCGCAGCTCCTCCTGGCCGAGCAGCTCGCGCAGCAGGTCACGGTCCAGGGCCAGCGCCGCCGCGCGCCGCTCGGCGTTCGGCGTGTCGCCCTCGTACATGTAGGTCGCCACGTAGTCGAAGAGCAGCGAGGAGGCGAAGGGCGAAGCGGTGGCAGTCTCGACCTCGACCAGGTCGAGCTGGCGCGCTTGCAGCTTGCGTCAGCAGCTCGGCCAGCGAGGGCAGGTCGAGCACGTCGCGCAGCACCTCGCGGTAGGTCTCGAGCACGACCGGGAAGCGGGGGAAGTCACGGGCGACCTCGAGCAGGCTCTGCGCCTTCAGCCGCTGCTGCCAGAGCGGCGTGCGCTTGCCGGGATAGGCGCGCGGGATGAGTAGCGAACGGGCGGCGTTCTCGCGGAAGTGGGAGCCGAAGAGGGCCGAGCCGGAGAGCTCGCCGACGACGAGGTCCTCGAGCTCGTCGGGCTCGATCAGGACGAGGTCGGCGGGCGGCGGCTCGTCGGCGTCGGGAAGGTGGATGACGATGCCGTCGTCGGACCAGATCGCGTCGGCCTCGAGGTCGCGCTCGGCGCGGATCTTGGCGGCGAGGGCGAGGCCCCAGGCGGCGTGGACGCGACCGCCATAGGGAGAGAGGATGCAGAGCCGCCAGTCGCCGATCTCGTCGCGGAAGCGCTCGACCACGATCGTCTCGTCGGAGGGGACGACGCGAGTCGCCGTCTGCTGCTCGCGCAGATAGGCGACGAGGTTCTCGGCGGCGCGGCGGTCGAGGTCGTACTCGGCAGCCAGTTCCTTGGGCTCGCGCGAGACCGCCTCGCGGGCGAAGGCGCCGATCGCCTTGCCCAGCTCGGCCGGGCGGCCGATCCCGTCGCCCTTCCAGAAGGGGACGGCGCCCGGGCACACCAGGCGCCGGGGTGACGATGACGCGGTCGCGGGTGATCTCCTCGATCCGCCAGGTGGTGGCGCCGAGCAGGAAGGTCTGGCCGGGCCGGGCCTCGTAGACCATCTCCTCGTCGAGCTCGCCGACGCGGCGGCCGTCGGGGAGGTGGACGCCGTAGAGGCCGCGATCGGGGATCGTGCCGGCGTTGGTGACGACCAGCGAGCGGGCGCCTTTGCGGCCGTGCATCGTGCCGGCGGCGCGGTCCCAGACGATGCGCGGGCGCAGCTCGGCGAAGCGGTCCGAGGGATAGCGCCCGTCGAGCATGTCGAGGACGTTCTCCAGCTGCTCGCGGGAGAGCTCGTGGAAGGGCTCCGAGGCGGTGACCAGGGCGCTCGACCTCGTCGACATTCCACTCGTCGAGCGCCGCCATCGCGACGAGCTGCTGGGCGAGCACGTCGAGCGGGTTCTGCGGGATCACCGTCTCCTCGATCGCCCCTTCGCGCATCCGCTTGGCGACCACCGCGCACTCGAGCAGGTCGGCGCGGAACTTGGGGAAGATGCGGCCGCGCGAGACGTCGCCCACTGAATGCCCGGCGCGGCCGACGCGCTGCAGGCCGCGGCTGACCGACTTCGGCGACTCGACCTGGATGACCAGGTCGACGGCGCCCATGTCGATGCCAAGCTCCAGCGACGACGTCGCGACCAGGCAGGGCAACTGGCCCGACTTGAGCATCTCCTCTACGACCGTGCGCTCCTCGTGGGAGAGCGAACCGTGATGGGCCCGGGCGATCTCAGCCGGGACGGATGGGTCAGGTCCGTCGGGCTCGCTGTCGCGAGGAGTTCCCGCCGGACCTGACCCATCCGTCCCGGCGTGCTCGGTTGCGGGGAGCTCCTGTTCTGGTTCGTCGGCGTGGAGCTCGTTCAGGCGCTTCGCGAGTCGCTCAGAAGCCCTGCGGTTGTTGACGAAGATGATTGTGGACGTGTGTTCTAGGACGAGCTTCAGGAGCTCGGGGTAGATCGCGGGCCAGATCGACCTCACATGCACGAGCGGCTCGCCCTCGGGAGGGTTGCCGTCGGAGCTTGGGTAGGAAGCTGCTCCGGGATCCGCCATGTCCTCGACCGGGACGACGATCTCTAGGTCGAGCTCCTTGGCTACGCCAGCATCAACGATCTTGCACTCTCGCTTCGGCCCGACGAGGAACCGAGCTATCCGCTCAAGCGGGCGCTGCGTTGCGGAAAGCCCGATCCGTTGGAGGGAGTCGGGGGAGGGCTCTTCAGAGCCTCCCCGCTGTTGCTCTGACGAGCCCTCCCCCGACTCCCTCACCATCCACTCAAGCCTCTCCAAGCTCAGCGCCAGATGGGACCCGCGCTTGACTTTGGGCCACCGCGTGGATCTCGTCGACGATCACCGCCTCGACCGTGGTGAGGATCTCGCGCACCCCCGAGGAGAGCATCAGGTAGAGCGACTCAGGCGTGGTGATGAGGATGTCGGGCGGGGTTTTCTGCATCGCCCGCCGCTCTTTCTGCGGCGTGTCGCCGGTGCGCAGGCCAACCGAGATGTCGGCGCCGATCCCGCGCAGCGGCGCCCGCAGGTTGCGCTCGATGTCGTAGGAGAGCGCCTTCAGGGGCGAGACGTAGACGAGGCGTACGCCGTTGCCGCGATCGGTCTCCCGCGAGAGCTTGTCGATGCCCCAGAGAAAGCTGGCAAGCGTCTTGCCGGAGCCGGTCGGGGCGCAGATCAGCGCGTTGGCTCCGCTCGAGATCGCCTCCCAGCCCCCTGCCTGGGCGGGCGTCGGTCCCTCGAAGGACGCCTCGAACCAGCGCCTTACCGGGGCGCTGAACGGCGCCAGCGGGTCAGATCCCGCGGTGGTTTTCGCATCGGTGGGCAACCCACCGATCTTACGCGGCGATCAGCCCGGCTTGCCGCCAGCGAACTTGACGTAGGCGAACCAGGACTTCTTGGGCAGGAAGCCTTCGCCGAAGAGGCCGGTACCGCCACAGAAGTTGCAGCTGCCGGGCGCGTCGTCGACCGAGAACCAGTAGATCCGCTTCAGCTTCCATTTGGCCTGCTTCGCCTTGAAGGTCCTGAAGGCGCCTTCGAGCTGTTTGACCTGGCCGTTGGGGCCCTGCGAGAAGGCGTCGTTGCCGGCGCGAGGCAGTGAGCTCCAACCGATCTCGGTGATCCAGAGCTTCTTGCCGGCATCGTGGTTCTCGACCAGGATCTGGCGGAAGGCTTCGATGTCGGGGGTCAATTCCTGGTATTTGACCGTGTAGGGGTGCAGCGCCACGCCGACGAACTTGCGCTTGACGCCGGGAGTCGAGCTGTAGAGGCGATCGAGGAAGTCGCTGGCGAAGTAGGCCTGCGGCGGTTTCGCTTTGAACTGGGCCTCGCGCGGCTGAGAGAACATGCCGCCGAGAATCAGCTTGGCCCCCGGATCGACGCCTTTGACCGCGGCGTAGGAGACGTTGAGGAGCTTGCCGTAGTCGGCCGGGTTGGGCCTGACCACGAAGTACTTGAAGTTCTGCTCGTTCCAGATCTGCCAGGTGCGGATCGGGCGCGGCGGAATCGCGGGGTTTGCCGTCCAGAATGCGCCACCCGGGCCGTAGCGAGCGACGACGAGGCCGAGGAAGCTCGCCCAGGCGCTGCGCTGGGCGCCGCTCTTCACCGGCAGGGTCTTCGGCGCCCGCACGACGCCACCCGAGCCCGGCACCGCCACTCGACTGACCGCCCACGAAGGCGCGTCGTAGACGAAGGGCAGGATGTCGATCCCAGCCCCCGCCGCGCCGGCGACGAGGCCATCGACGTGAGAGAAGTCGGGCACGCCCTTGACCGCTTCCACCGAGGCCCAGGAGATCGGGATCCGCACGCTGTCGACCCCGCCCGTGCGCAGCCGCTGGAACTGTTCGAGCGACGGAGTCGCCTGCGGCGAGACGCCCCAGAAGTCGGCTGGCACCGCGGCGGCGCTTGGGGCCGTAGCCAGCAGGCCGCGAGGCAGCCGCTGCCAGCGCAGCTAGACGTAGGCGCATCTTCCCTATCGGGCGCTTCCGAGCTTGCAACACGGGCTAGCTCGCCTCTGGACGCCGGCGTAGATCGGACCGCGACGCTGGCGACGCTGCCTGACCATCACCACGGCGACCGAGATGGCCGCGAGGATCGCGATCGCGATCAGGATCGGCACGAGCGGCGAAGAGCCGCCACCGTCGCTGGAATGCGAGGCTTGGGTCCCAGTCGCGCCCTGGTCGGCTGTGTGCGTCCGCCTTCTCGGCCCCAGGGTTGGCGCTGCCGCCTGCTTTACCCTGCGGCTTGCCGTCGTCGCTACCCCCGACCACAGCACCTTCGTCCGGAGATGATTCGCCTTCCTCAGATTCTTCAGGCCCCTTTGAGCCTTCCGTATCGGGATGGGTCTGCGTCGTTCCCCCACCGTTGCCGGTCTTCGAGGCCTTCGCCGGGGTTTGCTGATGGTGCGGCGGGGTCTTCCCCCCTTCGGCCCTAGGGATGGAAGGGTTGTACTGCACGCAGCTGGAACTCGTACATTCTTCCGCCTGAGCAGGCGCCACCGAGAAAGCCAATGCAAGAGCAATCGCTGACACCAACAGAGAGGCGTAGCGGCCCAGACCTGGGACCCCGAGATGGCGCTTCCCGAGCTTCATGGCGCGCAAGGTTAGACCAAACGGCGGCGTTGCTTGCGCCGATCGCCCTGATCGGTCGGCCTGGCCCTGGCTGGCGGCGGCTTCGATGTGAGCGATCGTCACATAGCGGGACTTGCCGTGTGGCTGGTCGTGGTTGCCCTGCTCGTCTTTGGCGCGGGCTCGGCCGTGAAGCCAGAGCGACCCCTGTACTGGGCAGGCGGACTGATCGTCTGTCTGTCGCTTCTGTGTGCAATCTCATCCCTCTGGTCGGGTTCGGTTGAGCTCAGCGTGATCGAGGCAGACCGCGTTGCGGTCTACCTCGGTTTCTTCCTTGCCGCGTTCCTCATCGCCCAAACCGACGAAAGGCGCCAACGTTTCGCTGAAGGGCTGGCAATTGCCGCTCGCTCTGGTCGCGATGCTCGGCCTCGCCAGCCGCCTGCTGCCCCATGTACTTGACGGTCGGAAGCGCCCTCGGCAGCGGCCCGCGCCTCAACTATCCGCTCGGCTACTGGAACGCGAATGGGGCCCTCTTCGGCATCGCCATCGCCACTGTTGCTCTGGACCAGCCGGCAGGCCGCCTGGGCGGTCCTGCGCTGGCTCTCGGCCGCGGCGATCCCGATCACCCTGCTCGCCCTCTACTTCACCTACTCGCGGGGCGGTCTGCTTGCCCTGCTCGTTGCCTGCGTCTGCCTGATCGCGCTCTCCGCGGGACCGGCTCTGGCTGCTGGCGACGCTGGCGATCGGCGCCCTCGGGGCGCTGCCGGCGGTGCTCGCCGTACAGAGCGCGCGACAGCCTCGCCGACAACCTCGGCACCCAGACGGCAATCGACCGAGGGCGTCACGGTGCTGCTGGTCCTGCTCGCCGGCAGTCGCCCTCTCGCTGCTGCTCTTCGCGGCACTGCGCTGGGAGGAGCGCCGCGAGGGCAGGCTGACCGGCCGTGCGGTGGCGATCTCGCGCAATCCACGGGTGCTGAAAGGGATCGGCCTGACCGTGGCCCTGCTGGCGATCGCCGCCGTGATCGCGGTCGGCGGGCGCGCCTGGGACCAGTTCACCGAGCCCGGACATCCAGTTCCCCGAGCAACCCGCAGGAACACTTCTCCGACCTCTCCGGCGCCGGCCGCCACGACTTCTACAAGGTCGCCGATCGAAGCCTTCGAGGAAAAGCCGCTGCTCGGCCACGGCGCCGGCACCTACCAGTTCTCCTGGAATCAGCTGCGCGACGAGCGGACATACCCGTTCACGATGCCCACTCGCTCTACCTCGAGTCCTTCGCCGAGCTGGGCGCCGTCGGCGGGCCTGCTCGTGCTCGGCCTGGTCGGCTGGCTGCTCTGGTGCGCCTTCGCCGCCTGGCGCAACGCGCCACCGCCGCAGCGCGAGCGCTACGCGGCCCTGCTCGCCGTGATGCTCGCCTTTGCGATCAGCGCCGCCTTCGACTGGTTCTGGGAAATCGCCGTGCTCGGCGCGGTCTTCTTCCTCGCCGCCGGCGTCGTCGTCGCCGCCCGCTGCAGCCAGATCGCCGCCGATCCACGTCGCGACGGAGAGGGCTCGAAGGCCGACGGACGGCGCTTCGGCTTGACCGTCGACGGCCGTGGTCTTGGCCTGGATCTCGGCGATCGCGCTGATCGGCCCGCTGCTGGTCGAGCGCGAGATCGACTCCAGCCAGGCCGCCGCGGGTCGCGACGACTTCGGCGCCGCCTTCGACCACGCCGGCAACGCCCGCTCGATCGAGCCCTGGGCAGCCTCGCCCTACGTGCAGCTCGGCCTGCTGGCCGAGCGCGCAGGGCGACTTCCCGGCCGCGATCGAGCACTTCGGCAACGCGATCGACCGCGAGGACCGCAACTGGCAGTGGTTCTACCTGCGCTCGCGGGTCGAGCACGCAGGCCGGCGACGAGGCGGCGGCGCAAGCGGATCTCGAGCGAGCGCGCGAGCTCAACCCTGAGGCAGCCTGCCTGCAAGGTGCCGGGTGGAACTGCTGATGGACGCGAAGACGACCCGAGATCGCAGGGAAGCACCGGCAAGGCGGCGACGGCCATCGCCTCCAACGCCCAGCACGGACGCCCCGCAGGAGCCGACCGAGATGGCAGCTCGCTTGGGCTTGACCGGGCCCCAGCGGCTCGCGCCGGCGCGGCGCGCTGCTGCGCCGCCTGCTCGCCGCCGGCGACTGGGTGGCGATCGTCGCGGCGCTCTGCGTCGCCACCGCGGTGACGATCGACCACCGACGTCGGCGACGCTCTTCTGGGCGGTGCTCTTCACCCCGGCCTGGATCCTCGTGCTGAAGCTGCACGGCCTCTACGACAACGACCACCGCCGCATCCGCCACAGCACCCTCGACGAGCTGCCCTCGCTGATCTCGGCCAGCGCCCTGGGCACGATCGTCCTCGACGGGCTGCTGGCGCTGAGCCCGGTCGGGCCGCTCTCGCCGAAGAGCGCGATCATGGTCGGGATCGGCGCCCTGCTCGCCTGCTTCGTGGCGCGTGCGGTGCTGCGCTTCGCCTGGCACCGCCTGACCGGCGTCGCGACGGGAATCGTGATCGGCCCGGCGGCGATGGCCGACGTGGTCGCGCGGCGGATCGCCACCCATCCCGAGGCGCGCCTGCGCCTGGTCGGCTATCTCTCGCCGCCGCGCGACAAGGATCGCCGCGGCCGCGCTGCCCCGCCTCGGCTCGATCGAGGAGATCTCACGGGTCGCACGCGAGCACGACGTCGAGCGGGTGGTCGTCGACCGAGCAGGAGATGAGCGAGGCCGACGCCGAGCACCTGATCGAGGAGTGCAAGGCGGCGGGGCTGGGCCTGACCTTGCTGCCCCAGCACTACGGTCTGCTCGGCCCGGGCATCGAGCTCAACCGCCTCGCCGAGCTGCCCGTGCTCGACTTCCGCTTCTCCGACCCGCCGCGCTCGACCCTGGCGCTGAAGCGGGGGCTCGACATCGCCGTCTCGGGCCTGATGCTGGCCCTGCTCTCGCCGCTGCTGGCGGCGATCGCGCTGCTGATCCTGATCGACTCCGGCACGCCGGTCTTCTTCCGCCAGAAACGCGCCGGCAAGGACGGCGTGCCGTTCACGATGCTGAAGTTCCGCACGATGGTGGCCGACGCCGAGGAGCGGCTGGCCGAGCTGGTCGACCTGGAGAAGCTCGACGAGCCGGCCTTCAAGATCCCCGACGACCCGCGCATCACCCGTGCCGGGAGGTTCCTGCGGCGGACCAGCCTCGACGAGCTGCCGCAGCTGATCAACGTGCTGACGGGCGACATGTCGCTGGTCGGCCCGCGCCCCGAGGAGGAGGCGGTGGTCGCCCTCTACGACGAGCGCCAGCGGGCGCGGCTCGCGATCAAGCCCGGCCTGACCGGCCCGATGCAGGTCTACGGCCGCGGCGACCTCACCTTCGAGGAGCGACTGGCGATGGAGCGCGACTACCTCGACAACCTCTCGGTCGCCGGCGACCTGGCGATCCTCCTGCGCACGCCGCGGGCGATCGTCCGCGGCGACGGCGCCTACTAGAGCAGGAGGCCTAGCCCCGGACGACCTGGAAGCGGGTCGAGGCACGCTCCGGCCCCTCGCCGCTGGCGCCGAGGACGACGATCGTCACCACGTAGGGCCCCGGCGCCAACGTTCGGCGCCCGATGTGACCGTCAAAGGCGCGGCGATTGCCCCCCGCACGAC
This sequence comes from uncultured Solirubrobacterales bacterium, assembly GCA_963718775.1. GTDB lineage: Bacteria > Actinomycetota > Thermoleophilia > Solirubrobacterales > 70-9 > VRUE01. The sequence goes on from OY970377.1 coordinate 1,193,256, forward strand.
CGGGGGCGGCAAGCACGAAGTGGGCCGGGCTCGTTCGCGAACGGATCTCGATCCTGACCGTAGCCGGCATGGAGAGCGAGTAGAGGAAGGTGGTGCCAATCGGCGCGACAGGGCGGGCTGTGGACCGCCTCCGGGGACTGACAGCGAATCTTCCCCTCAGCAGGCGGAAGCGCTTGACCCTGGGCCCAGGGTCGGGCCGGACTGCAGCCTGCCGGCTGGGCTCCGGCTGGTGCACGGCGACCGATGGCTTGGGGCAGTTCTCGCCGCAGTAGGAGATGCGGAGGACGTTGGCGCCGGGATCGATCGGGCTCGAGTACCCCTGATCCTTGTAGAGATCGGTGAAGTAGAGCCCGTCTTCACCGGCGGCAAGGCCAACCGCGGTCGCCTTGCCGGCGCCGCTGTACTCAGCCAGCGTGGTCGGCCCCGCCAGGTTCGTGCCGTCCGCGGCCAAGTCGAACTCGACGATTCGCTTGCCGCTCAGCTGCGGGCCGCTCGCCCAGGTCGGACCGGACTCGGAGACGAACGCGTGGCCCATGCTCTGTGCGGGGAAGCCGCTGCCACCGAACCGGCCTGGCTCGACGAACTCGATGTTGACCGGGGCGACAGACGGGTGCCAGTTGTAGGAGGCCCCGAAGCTCATCGTCGCGTCGTTGCCGTCCCAGAGGTAGTCACCTCCGGGCGACACGCGCACGAGGCGGTCGGTCGCCGGGCCGTTCTCGACCTCGTAGTAGGAACCGTCGGAAAGGCGCCAAGCGGCACCGAACGGGTTGCGGAAGCCGGAGGCCCAGACGTAGTCGCGCGCGGTGATGCCATTGCCGGCGTCGTAGTACGGGTTATCGGGCAGCGGCTCGCCGCCGAGACTCATGCGCAGGATCTTGCCGCGAAAGGATTCGAGGTCCCGGGCCGTCGCGAACGCGTCGAAGCCGTCGCCGTTGTGGACGAAGAGCTCTCCGCTGGGAGAGATCGCCACATGCGAAACCTGATGCGAGGGCCCCTGCGTCTCGCCCACCATGTCGAGCACCGTGGTCTCCGCGGTCGCGGAGAGGCCCCGCTCGTCGCTATGCAGCCTGATCACCTTCGGGTAGTGGGGCTTGGGGTCGAGCGGGGAGGACTCGTCCTCGTAGACCAGGCTCGCGAAGAGATCGCCCGACGCGGGGTCGACGGCGAGCCCAGCCAGTCCCTGCTCACCTGAGCCGGGAAAGGCCCCGGTCGGGCTGAAGTTGAGCAAGCCCGTCGCGTAGTCCCTGACCGTGCCGTCGCGACTGACCACCTTGATCGCGCCATAGAGCTCAGCGACGTAGTACAGCGGGTCACTGGGGTGAGGGCCAGGCTCGGGGACCATCGCGATGTTGACCGGAAGCTGAAATCCAGTCGCAGCGATTTCGATCGCGAAGCCGGGTCGCGGCACCCATGGCACGGGCGAGTCGTTGCCCTGCGGGGCCGCAGAAGCGGTGCTGAACTGGCGAGCCTGCCACTCGCTCCATTCCTCCTCTTCGTCGCCACTGTCGTCGCGAAACCGGACCCGCAGCTCGTAAGCGGTCCCGTGCTCGAGGGCGAGCCGGCCGGCATAGGCATTGACGAACTCACCGTCGCCCAGGTGGATGTGCACCTTCTCCTGCGCTTTGACGCAGTGCGCCTGCCAGACGGGCTGCGGTGGGTCCTGGGTCCAGATCTCCCAGTCGGAGCAGAGGTGTCCGTCACCGTCCGCGTCGGCGAACTCGGCGACCATGTGGACGTCTTCGGGGTTGAGGGCGGCGGACCCGATCGCCGGCTCGAGAATTTCGGCGACCTCGGGTGGATCGGCGATCGCGTCGATGGCAAACAGGACGACTAGCGTGGCGAGCGCGATCACGGCGGCACGCCACGCTCGCATCCACAGCTGCCGCGAGGCGAGTTGCATCGTCGCAGTAAACAGCACGGGTTTGGCCTTCGGAGAACTAGAGTCACGCCCGGTGAACCTCGAGGTCGTCATCGTCAGCCACGGCGCCGAAGAGCTGCTGCGGCGCTGCCTGCGCTCGCTCGCGGAGCATCCCGCGAGCGGGGACGATGCGGGTGACCGTGGTCGACAGCGGCAGCACCGACTCGACCCCGGACATGGTCGAGCGCGAGTTCCCGGCGGTGCGGCTGATCCGCCGCGAGAACATCGGCTTCTCCGCCGCCAACAACGTCGTCCTGCGCGAGGACGAGGCGGACGCGGTGCTGCTGCTCAACCCCGACACCGAGGTCTACGCGGGCACGCTCGACGCCGCCCTGGCGCGGCTGCGCTCCGAGGAGCGGATCGGCATGGTCGGCTGCAAGCTGGTGACCGAGTCCGGTGAGCTGGACCACGCCTGCAAGCGCTCCTTCCCCACCCCGCTCAGCGCCCTCGCCCACTTCACCGGGATCGGCCGCGGCGAGGACGCCTCGGGCTCGCTGAGCCAGTACCGGGCGACCCACCTCGGCGACGACGAGCCCGGCGAGGTCGACGCGGTCAACGGCGCCTTCATGCTCTGCCGCGCCGAGGCGGTGCGCGAGGTCGGCCTGCTCGACGAGGGCTACTGGCTCTACATGGAGGACCTCGACTGGTGCCGGCGCTTCTGGCAGGCGGGCTGGAAGGTCTTCTACGAGCCCGCGGGCGTCGCCCTGCACGTCAAGGGCGGCTCCAGCGGCAAGCGGCGCGCGCGCCCAAACAGGAGATCGCCTTCCACCGCGGCATGGGCCGCTTCTACCGCCGCTTCGACGCCGCCGAGCACAACCCGCTCGTCAACGCGGCGGTCTACGCCGGCATCGGCGCCAAGCTCGCCGTCAGCCTCGGCATCACCGCGGCGCGCGGCCGCTAACTCGCAGTGAGCACGGCCACTTTGGTGGCATCGCCGACAGCCCTGGCGAGGCGGCGGTCAAGCGTGACCAGGGGCACATCCAAGCCCTCGGCGAGGGCGACGTAGAGACCGTCGTAGAAGCTGAAGTTGTGACGCAGCTCCCAGGCCCGATCGATCAGGCCGATGTGGTCGATGCGGCGAAGCGGCATTCGCATGAGATCCAGCAGCGCCGCGTCTGCCCTGTCCTCACCCAACCGACCAAACGCAACTTCGCGGCGCAGCGCCTGACCGACCTCCGCATCGATCAGGTGAGGAACCCAAAGGGATCGGTCGGCGCCACCGGTCGAGAGTTGGGCCTCGGCCCAGGCGAGCGTGCTCGGCGTCGGCCAGCACGCTGACGACGACCGATGCGTCGATGACGGGCACGGTCCGCTACTCGCCGCGGGATGCTCGAATGCCCTCGACGATCTCCTCGGCGGTGATCCCGGAGGGGCCGCGCGCCCGAGCGCGAGCGAAGACATCCTCGATCGTCAGCCTGCTTGGCGAGCTCTTCGAGGTCGCGCTTGATGTAGTCGGAGAGGGAGATCCCCTCTGCGGCGGCGCGCACCTTGAGCGTCCGGTGGACGTCGTCGGGCACATTGCGGATCTGGATCATCTTGGACATGTGGACCACATTAGGCCATGTGGCGGACATGTCTATGGCGGTTGCGTAGGGTCATGGCGGGAATCGCTGCAGGGCACGAACGCAATCGTGGTGCGCCGAATCGAAACGACCAGCGGGCGGAAGCGTGCCGGAAGGCGCGCAGTTCAGAAGGGCAGCGTCTCGCCGACTTCGGCGAGGGTCGGCGCGGCCTTGTCGCGCTCGCTGAGCAGCGGGTCCTCGACCGGCCACTCGACCCCGACGCCGGGGTCGTCCCAGGCGATGCCGGACTCGGTGGCGGGGTCGTAGGTGCTGGAGCAGAGGTAGGTGACGTCGGCCACCTCGCTGAGCACGGCGAAGCCGTGGCCGAAGCCGACCGGGACGAAGAGCTGGCGGTGGGCCTCGTCGTCGAGCTCGTGGCCCTCCCACTGGCCGTAGGTGGGCGAGTCGCGGCGCAGGTCGACGGCGACGTCGAAGATCTTGCCGCGCGGGCAGCGGACCAGCTTCGCCTGGCCGGGCTCGGTCTGGAAGTGCAGGCCGCGCAGGGTGCCCCTGGAGGAGCGCGAGTGGTTGTGCTGGACGAACTCGACGTCGACCCCGTGCTCGGCCCAGAGGTCGCGGCGGTAGGTCTCGACCATGAAGCCGCGCTCGTCGCCGTGGACCGTCGGCTCGAGCAGGACGACGCCGTCGAGCTTGGTCTGGCAGGCGCTCGCAGCATCAGCCGAGCGCCCTGCCGTACTGCTTTTCGTAGTACTCGCGGTACTCGCCGGAGCGGATCGGGCCCCACCACTCCTCGTTGTCGCGGTACCACGGCACGGTCGCTCCAGCCCCTCGGCGAAGTGGACCTGGGCCTCCCAGCCGAGCTGCTCGCGCAGCTTGTCGCGAGGAGAGCGAGTAGCGACGGTCGTGGCCGGGGCGGTCGTTGACGTACTCGATCAGCGACTCGTCGCCGCCGGTCAGCTCGATCACCCGCTTGACCACCTCGATGTTCTCGCACTCGTCGGGGCCGCCGACGTTGTAGGCCTCGCCGGGCCGGCCCTTGCTCCAGCACCGTGTGGATGCCGCGGCAGAAGTCCTCGACGTAGAGCCAGTTGCGGACCTGCCGGCCGTCGCCGTAGACCGGCAGCGAGTCGCCGTGCAGGGCGTTGAGCACCATCAGCGGGATCAGCTTCTCGGGGTACTGGCGCGGGCCGTAGTTGTTGGAGCCGCGCACGATCGAGGCCTCGATGCCGTAGGTGTGGAAGTGGGCGGAGACGAGCAGGTCGCCGGCCGCCTTGGTCGCCGAGTAGGGCGAGGAGGGGTCGAGCGGCGAGGTCTCGGTGAAGGAGCCCGACTCGATCGAGCCGTAGACCTCGTCGGTGGAGACCTGCAGGTAGCGGCTCGACGCCGAGCTCGCGGGCGGCGTCGAGCAGCGTGCCGGTGCCGATCACGTGGGTGCGGGCGAAGGCGTCCTGGTCGTCGATCGAGCGGTCGACGTGGGACTCGGCGGCGAAGTTGACGACCGCGTCGCAGCCCTCCATCGCCTCGCGCACGACCTCCGGGTCCTCGATCGCGCCGACGACCAGCTCGGTCCCCTCGGGCAGGTTCTCGCGCCGGCCGGCGTAGGTGAGCTTGTCGAGCACCCGCACCTCGTGCTCGCTCGCCGACCAGGCGCACGTAGGTGGAGCCGATGAAGCCGGCGGCGCCGGTGACGAGGAGCTTCATGCGCTGCCTCCTTCTCGGCGGAGCGCTGGGACAGGTAGGCGGCGAGGCCGTCCTGCCAGGAGCGGCAGCTCGATCGCGTGCTCGCGCTGGCTGGTCAGGGCCGAGTAGGCGGGGCGGGGCGCCGGGCGGCCGAGCATCTCGGTGGTCGCCGAGAGCACCCGGCACTCGACCTTGGCCTGCTCGAAGATCTCGCGGGCGAAGTCGTACCAGGAGCAGGCGCCCGCCGGCGGCCATGTGGTGGATGCCGAACTCGATCCCCTCGATCAGGCGGACGATGCCGTAGGCGAGGTGCCAGGTGTAGGTCGGCGAGCCGACCTGGTCGCGCACGACGAGGACCTCGTTCTGGGTCGAGGCGAGGCGCAGCATCGTCTCGACGAAGTTGGAGCCGCCGATGCCGAAGAGCCAGGAGGAGCGGACGACGAAGTGGCGCTTGTTGGCGGCCGCGGTCGCCTCCTCGCCGGCCAGCTTGGTGCGGCCGTAGGCGGAGAGCGGCGCCGTCTGGTCGGTTTCGACGTAGGGCGGCGCCCTTGGCGCCGTCGAAGACGTAGTCGCTGGAGACGTAGACGACGCAGGCGCCGACGCGGCGGCCGCCGCGGCGACGTTGCCGGCGCCCTGCGCCGTTGATCGCCATCGCCGCCTGCTCGGACTCCTCGGCGCCGTCGACGTCGGTCCAGGCGGCGCAGTTGATCACCACGTCGGGCCGCTCCAGCTCGAACTTCGCCGCTGACGGTCGCCTCGTCGGCGATGTCGAGCTCGGTGTGGCCGAAGCCGACCACGTCGTGGCCGGCGTTGCCGGCGGCGAGCATGACGTCGCGGCCGAGCATCCCGCCGGCTCCTGTGACGAGGACCTTCATCTAGTCAGCAACGATCTGGACTTCGAACTCTTGCACGGGCCCCCACTGGACGATGGTGGCTCTCCACGAAGACTTCATCAGATGATCTTGATCTCGGACTTGTCGCCGACCAGCATCCGCAGCGTCTTCGGCATGCCGTCGCTGCGGGTCAGCTTGACTTCGCGGCCGAGCAGGCTCGCCTCCATGCGGGTGCCGAGGTCCTCGACGACGGAGCCGGCGAGGATGATCGAGTGCTCGACTTCGGAGCGGCGCACGCAGACGTCGTCGCCGATCGAGGTGTAGGGGCCGACGTAGGCGTCCTCGATGCGGGCGCCGGCGCCGATCACGGCCGGGCCGCGCACGACCGAGCCCTTCACGACCGCGCCCGGCTCGACCACGACGCGACCCTCGACCTTCGAGCCCTCGTCGACCTCGCCCTCGATCCGGGTCTCGATCTCCTCGAGCACGAGCCGGTTGGCCTCGAGCATGTCGGCGAGCTGGCCGGTGTCCTTCCACCAGCCGCTGACGACCTCCGAGCGCACGGCCTTGCCCTCCTCGATCAGGCTCTGGATCGCCTCGGTGATCTCCAGCTCGCCGCGCCAGGAGGGCTCGAGGGCGCGGGCGGCGTCGAAGATCGGCGGCGCGAAGAGGTAGACGCCGACCAGGGCGAGGTTCGACGGCGGGTCTTTGGGCTTCTCGATCAGGCGCACGATCCGCTCGCCGTCGAGCTCGGCGACTCCGTAGGACTGCGGGTCGTCGACCGGCGTGAGCAGGATCAGCGCGTCGGGTTCCTCGGCGCGGAAGGTGGCGACGAGGCCGCGCAGGCCGTCGGCGAGCAGGTTGTCGCCGAGGTACATGACGAAGGGCGAGCCGCCGATGAACTCCTCCGCGGTGAGCACCGCGTGGGCGAGCCCGGCGGGCTTGTCCTGGACGATGTAGGTGATCTCGGCGCCGAAGGCCGAGCCGTCGCCGGCCGCCTCGCGGATCTCCTCGCCGGTCTCCGGGGCGATGATGATGCCGATCTCGGTGACGCCGGCATCGACCAGCGCCTCGATCCCGTAGAAGAGCACGGGCTTGTTGGCGACGGGCACCAGTTGCTTCGCCGAGGTGTGGGTGATCGGGCGCAGCCGCGTCCCGGCCCCGCCGGAGAGGATCAGGCCTTTGAGGTCTTGCACGTGGCGGGAAGGCTATCGTCGCGCCGACTATGAGCCGGGGCGCCCCACCGATCGCAATCGATGTCGCAATCGTCAACTGGAATACCGCCGCGGCGGCGCTGGCGGCGGCGGACGCCTACCTCGGCCTCCGAGGGCGTCGAAACGAGGGTGACGATCGTCGACAACGACTCGCGACCCGAGCAGCGGGACCTGCTGCGCGAAGGCTGCCCGACCGGCGTGCGTCTCGACCTCAGCGAGGAGAACCTCGGCTACGGCAGGGCCGCCAACCGCGCCCTTCGCGACGGCAGCGGCGAGCTGGTCTGCGTCAGCAACGCCGACGTCCTGCCCGAGCCCGGTGCGCTGGCGGCGCTCGCCGCGTTGGCAAACCAGGAGCCGAAGGCGGGCATGGTCGGCCCGGTGTTCGGCAGCGACACCGACCGCTACCACGCGGCCCTGCCGGGAGCGGCGACGATGCTGGTGCGGATCTTCGCCGGCTCCTTTGGCGGGCGGCCCCAGCCGAGCCCGGCGGCGGCCGAGACGGTCGAGGTCGGCCAGCCGTCCGGGGCCTGCTTCGTCGTGCGGCGCGAGCTCTGGCGGCAGGTCGGCGGCTTCGACGAGGGCTTCTTCCTCTGGTACGAGGACGTCGACCTGGCCAAGCGACTTCACGACTCCGGCCACCGCAACCTCGTCACCGGCTCGGCCCGGGTCGGCCACATCGGCGCCGAGGCCTTCGCCCAGATCGACCCGCAGCGCCAACAGGCGATCCGCCTGCGCTCGGTCGAGCGCTACATTCGGCTCCACCACCGCCGCGTCGCTCCAATCGCCGCGCCGCTACTTAGGCTCTCTCGACGCCTTAGAGCGGGCGGCGCCAGATGAACTCCCTTTCGGTCGTCATACCAACCAAGGATCGTGCTCCAGCGCTGGCGAGGACGCTGGCTGCGCTGGAAGCGCAGCAGGCCGGCGGCGCGCAGATCGAGGCGATCGTCGTCGACAACGGCTCCAGCGACGGAACCGTGGCGCAGGTGAAGGACCGCGCCGCGAGCGCCGCGATCCCGATCCAGCTGCTCGAGCGGCCCGAGGGAGGGCCGGCGACGGCTCGCAACGCCGCCGTCGAGGCGGCCGGCGGCGAGCTGCTCCTCTTTCTCGGCGACGACACCGAGCCCGAGGACGCCGGCCTGCTGCGCGCCCATCTCGACCTGCACGCGGCGCGGCCAGAGGAGGCCTACGGGGTGCTCGGCCGGATCACCTGGAGCCCGCGCGGCCCGGTGACGCCCTTCATGCGCTGGCTGGAGAACGGCGGGCCCCAGTTCCACTACTGCGACCTCGACCCCGGCCCGGTCGATGCCGCCAGCTACTTCTACAGCTCGCACGCCTCGGTCAAGCGCTCGTTCTTCGAGCGCGTCGGCGGCTTCGACGAGCGCTTCCCCACCGCCGCGGTGGAGGACACCGAGCTCGGCGTACGCCTCGCCGACGCCGGCCTGGAGCTCGACTACCACCCCGAGCTGCTCGTCCTCCACGACCACCCCACGACCCCGGCGCAGTCACTGCGCCGCTCGGTCGCCGTCGGCCGCTCGGCCGCTCTCTACAACCGCCTGCGGCCAGAGCGTCCTCATCCGGGCGTGCAGGCTCCGCAGGGGCTCGCCTGGTCGCTCGTACGTGGCACGGCGCCGCTGCTCGGCGCGCTCGCCCGCCTACCGCTGCCAAAGGGCCTGCGCGAGCGCGTCTGGCTGGCGATGACCCGGGGTGGCTACGCCCGCGGCTACCGCCTGGGGGCGGAGGCTCGATGAGAGCCGCTCTGCGCCTCAACACCTCGCTGCTCTCGCCGCTGCTGCTCTTCCCGCTGATCTGGGTTCTGACGGCGTTGCTGGCCCAGGTCCACCTTCTCGAGGTCCAGGGCGCCTGGTCCACGGTGATGGTCGCCGTCGTCGTCGCCGTTCCCCTGGCGTTCATCGCCGGCGGCCTGATCGGCGAGGGCATCGCCCTGGCAACGACGTCGGCTTCCGCCGCTCGATCGGGGATGCGGATCTCCGAGCGGACCTTCCGCCGCGTCCTGGTCGCGCTGGTCGCGATCGGCCTGCTCGAGCTGGCTCACCAGATCGTCAAGGCCGGCACCATCCCCCTGCTCAGCGGCAGCATCGACAGCGCCCGCTTCTCACAGGGCGGCCCGACCATCCTGCTGGTCGACCTGCTCACCGTCGCGGTGATCGTCGCCCTGGTCAAGCCGCGCAACCCGTTCGCCCGCGAGTCCCGCTTCGAGCTGGTCACCGCGGTGATCGCCCTCGGCGCCTTCAGCCTCCAGGCCGGTCGCGGCAACGTGGTCCTGCCGGTGATCGTCGCGATCATCGCCCGCTGGCTCTACTGGGGACGGCCCAGCCCGTACCTGCTGACCACCGGAGGCCTGCTCGCCTTCTTCGCCATCTGCTTCGGCTTCTACCTGCGCGTCTACCAGCATCCGACGACCCCCTTCGAGGCGGAACTCTTCAGCGAGATCCTGCCGCCGCTGCCCTTCATCGTCAAGCCGCTGATCCCGCTCTACCTGGCGCTGACGACCAACTTCGTCGCCCTGGCGGGAATAGTCGAACACTTCCCCACCGTCGCGCCGTTCGGCCACGGCGCCTACGACGCCGTGGCGCTCGATCGATTCGTCTCGATCTCCAAGAGCGTCAGCGAGGTCTCCGACGCGCGCACGCCCCCCTGGGTGACGAGCACGGTCGCGGGGTCCTTCTGGGCGGACGGCGGCTTTGCCGTGCTCATACCCGGCGTGGCGGCAACCGGCGTGCTCTCGGCCGGCGCTTTCGCCGCCGCGAAAAGGACCCTCTCGTTCCGCTGGTCTCTGGTCTCCGCCTACCTGCTCTTCGTCGCCGTCTTCGGCCTCTACACGAACTTCTGGACCCAGCACATCGACTGGCTCCTGGTGGCGCCGCTGCTGCTCGTCTTTGGAGCCTTCGCCGAGGATCCGCAGTCGCCGCCCGGCGTCGTCGGTGTTGCATGGGGCAAGATCCGGCGGATGAGCGCTCGCGGATCGGTCTCGCCACCACCCCCTGTCGAGCAGGTCGATGCTGAGAACGAGGCCGCGCCCGCCAAGAAGCAGAAGCCGCCCGTCAAGGCGATAGTCCTCTCCGGAGTAGCGGCGATCGCCGCTCTCCTCGTCGCCGGGCTGATCGTCCAGCGCACGCTGCCCGAACCGTTCCCGCTGGTTCGCACGATGGCGCTGCCGGGGTCGATCGCCCGGGCAGACACGATCTTCACCGATAGCGGGCGGGGCTCCGACAACACGCAGATCCGCTGGACGAACCGCTCCGGCCGCGTCGTCACGCTGAGCACGTTCGATCCGGTCACGCAGAAGACCACCCGCACCAGCTTCCGCGCCTCCGGCCTTCCTGGCAAGACCTTCTACGACGTCGGCTCCTGGCTGCCGATGGCGATCCCGGCGATCTTCGAAATCCAGCAGGCGCCCAGGAAGCTCTTCGTGACCGTGCGCCGCAGCGACAACGGCGCGGTGGTGCGGCGGTACTCGAGGACCCTCAACGCGCCCAGCCCTGGCGTCACCCGCAGCTACGAAATCGGCTCCTACGACGCGCCGCGGGCCGACCTCTTCATGGTCGATCGAGGTCTGGCCACCACGCGTGCCCGGCTGAGCATCCTCTCCGGCGAGACGGGCTTCCGGGGCCAGGTCTACGGCACGATGCTCCCCTTCCGCGGAGCGAAGCCGGACCGCTGGTCGCTCGGCATCGGCGAACTCGCCGGCAAAGTGACCGTTCCGGGCGAGAAACCCGCCACGCCCCGGCCCGACCTCTTCCTGGTCGAGCGAGACCCCAGTCAGGAGCACGCGAGCCTGAAGGTGCTCGCCGGCGAGGAAAACTACGTGGGCTTCGCCTACCAGCGCGACATCGACGAGCCGGGTGACCTGCCGCCGAGCCGCCTGTTCCTGCAGGGATCCTGGATCGGGGCCCCCTCGATCTTCGAGGTCGTCCGCGACGCGCCGGACGGGCCGCAACTGAAGATCTTCGACATCCAACCGCCAGCGGGCTACCTATAGAGACTCCGGGCGGAGACCCAGAGCAGTTCGAGGCGGCCCAACCCGCACAGCCGGGGCCGCTGGGAGTCACCGCGGCGCGCGGGGTGGGCGTCCTAGTCGGCCGCACGCTGGGGCTCCAGCTCCTCACTGCCGGCGTCACGGTCCTCCTCGCCCGGCTCCTCACGCCGGCCGACTACGGCCTCTTCGCGATCGCCCTCGCCGTCCAGCTGGTCGGCCAGCGCGCCGCCGAGCTCGGCCTGCCGGCGGCGCTGGTCCAGATGGAGGAGGCACCGTCGGAGCGGCTCCAGTCAGCCGTCGCCGGGGTGCTGCTGCTCACCTCGGTGGCGCTCGCGGGCCTGCTGCTGCTGGCCGCCTTCGTCATCGCCCCGGCGATCGGAGCCGACAGCCTCACCCTCGAAGTCATCGCCGTGTCCTGTGCCGCGATACCCCTCTATGGGATGCGGGCGATGCCGATGACGCTGATGGAGCGCGAGCTCCGCTTCGGTCGCGTGGCGATCGTCGAGACCGCCGACACCCTTGTCTTCAACGGCTTTGCCCTGGCCGGAGCGTTCGCCGGCCTCGGCGCCTTCAGCCTCGCCGGCGCGGTCCCCGCCGGCGGGCTCGCCGGAGCCATCACCGCCTGGGCGATCCAGCCCTTCTACCGCCGCCCCAGCATCGATCTCGACCCAATCCGGCCCCTCGCCAGGTTTGGCCTGAAGGTGAGTGTCCTGCAGGGTGTGAACCTGACCCGAGAGCTCGGCTTCGTCGTCATCGTCGCCGCCGTCGGGGGCACGGCCGCCGCCGGCTTCTACGGCATGGCGAAGCGACTCTTCTCCTTCCCGATCGCGCTCACCTCGGCCGTCTTCCGCGTCTCCTTCCCGGCGCTCTCACGCGATGCGGGACTGCGTCCGGGGCGAGCGGCCAAAGTCGCCGCCTACACCGCGCTCGCGGCGGGCTTGCCGCTTGCCCTCGTCGCCGGCGCGATCCAGCCCTTCATCGCCGTCGTGCTCGGCGACGAATGGCTGCCGACCACCGACATCGTGCTGATCGGATCGCTGGCGATGATGCTGACGGCGAGCGCCAACGCGACGATGTTCAGCTTCAGCCTGGCCGAGGGCAGGGCCAACGTCCCGCTGATCGCCTCGATCGTCGAAACGGCCGTCGCCTTCCTGCTGGCGGCGACGCTGACCGCTTCGCTCGGCGAGGCGGGCATCGGCCTGGCGCTCACCATCTCGACCCTCGCCGCCACGGTGGCTCTGGCGCTGGGCACTCACCCTCAGCTGCGTCGCGCGCTCATTCCCGTCGCCAAGGCGAGCCTGGTCGCCGCCGCGGCGGCGGCTGTCGCCCAGTGGCTCGACTTCCCCGAGAACCTCGGTGGCCTGTTCGCCTCGCTCGGCGTCGTCTCCGTCGTCTGGCTGGCGCTCGAGGTGGCTTTTTCCCGGGCCGAGCTGGCGCGCCTGGTCGAGCTGGCGCGCCCGGTGCTGCGCCGCCGTTCCGCGTAGTCTGCCCCGGCGTCCGAGAGCGCACCGTGCGATGAGAATCTGCATCTTCGACTGGAATGGGGGCGGCCACAACCCCGGCCTGATGCTCCGCTTCGCGGAGTCGCTCGCCCCCGACGCCGAAGTGATCCTCGCCGCGCCCGATCGCGAGCTCGAGCTGGCCGGAGAGCAGGGCGACGAGCGCTATCCCCTCGGGGAGCCAAGGCCGCGGCCGGCCCGGCCGGCCGCTATCTGCGCGACGGCGAGGAGGTGCCGAAGGGCGAGGTGGCCAGGGAGGAGCTGACGATGGTCGAGCAAGCCTGCCGCGAGACACAGGCCGACCATCTCGTCCTCACCTACTCGGACCCCGTGCTGAGGTGGCTGGCGCGCTGGCAGCCCCTGCCCTGCCCACACTCGATCCTGGTGATGAAGCCGCGTGCCCACTACCGGCGTGCGTACGGAACGTCGCTGGCGCCGAAAGACCGGCTCAGCGCCGTGTTCCAGGATCGTCTCGTCGCCCGCTGGCGCCGGCGCGACGACGCCTTCGCGGTCTTGACGATGGACGCGGGCGCCGCGGAGCGCTGGTCGCGACGGCCGGGTTGCCCCGCCGTATGGCTCCCCGACGCTCCCCCGCAGCTTCCCCCGGCGGCCCCACGGGAGCGTTCCGGGTGCCTGCTCTTCGGCTACCTGGAGCCGCGCAAGGGCCTAGGCCTGGTTGCCGAGGCGCTCGCCGACGGCGCCGAGGGATTGCAGCTGACCGTGGCCGGCAGCGTCGCCCCCGAGTACAGCGAGCAGCTCGATCGCGAGCTCGAGACGATGCGCGCCGGTGGCATCCATGTGGACACCCACCTGCGGCGCATCGACGATGCCGAGGCGGCCACCGAGCTCGCCGCCGCGCGCTGCGTGCTGCTCCCCTACCTGGACCACTACGGCTCCTCGGGCGTCCTGGCCGAGGCCGCTGCCGCGGGGACTCCGGTGATCAGCACCGCGGAGGGACTGCTCGGGCACCTCGTGCGCGCCTACGGCCTCGGACTGACCGTGGACCCCGCCGATCCCGATGCGCTGCGTGCCGCGATCCTCGGGCTGACCGGGGACGCAGCAGACCCGGATCGCTTCGCGGGCGGGATGGCGCGCTACCTGGAAGCGCACAGCGCCGAGGCGTTCGCGACGGCAGCACGCACCGGCGTGGGCCTCGCCTAGGGCCACCGATGATGCGACCGACCGTCTACATCCCCAACCTGAACGGCGCCGAGCGGCTCGCCCGCACCATCGCCAGCCTCCTCGCTCAGACCGTGGTCCCACACGTGGTCGTCGTCGACAACGGCTCGAGCGACGAATCCGTCGCGATGCTCGCCGAGCGCTTCCCGCAGGTCACCACGATCGCCCTCGAGGAGAACATCGGCTTCGGCAGCGCCCTCAACCTGGCCATCGAGCGCCAGCCGGGCGATCCGATAATCCTCCTCAACAACGACGTCGTCTGTGAGCCGGACTTCGTCGAGACCCTGCTGCGCCCGGCCGAAGCGGGCGCGCAGATGGTCGCCGCCGTGCTGCTTCGTCCCGACGGCTCGGGCAGGATCGACTCCGCCGGGGTGATCGCCGACCGGACGCTGATGGGCTTCGACTATCTCAACGGCGAACCCGCCGAGGTCGCCCTCGGCGCCGCCGATCCGCTCGGGCCAACAGGAGGCGCGGCGCTGATCCGGGCCGAGCCGTTCCGGCGCGTGGGCGGGTTCGACGAGCGCATCTTCCTCTACTACGAGGACCTCGACCTGGCCCTGCGCCTGCGCGCTATCGGGGCCGACTGCAAGCTGGCCCCAACGGCCCGCGCGGTCCACGAGTACTCCCAGACGCTGGGCGCTCGCAGCAGCGCCAAGTACGCGCGTACCGGCTGGAGCCGTGGCTACCTGCTGCGGCGCTACCGAGTCACGCGTCATCCCGGGCTGGCGCTTCGGGCCCTGGTCTGCGAGGGGGCGATCTGCGCCGGGCAGCTGCTTCGCGAGCGAACCCTGAGCGGCCTGCACGGGCGGATCTCCGGCCTGCGTGCCGGCAAGGGAACAGCCCCCCGACAGATCCCCAGCTCTGGGCTAACCGACCTGACCGTCCGCGAGGCGCTCGCCCTCAGGCGGCGCCGGCACAGCTCCTGATATCAACGTCGCGATGAATCGCAAACGGGTGAAGAAGCTCCTCCGCCGAACGGGCTACGACCTTCGGCGCTACCAACCCGGCGGCACCTATCTGGAACGACGAATGAGCCGAATCGAGGCCGCGGGCATCGACCAGGTGATCGACGTCGGCGCCCACGCCGGCGAGTACGCCGGCTCCCTGCGCCACGAGGGCTACCGCGGCGCGATCCTCTCCTTCGAGCCACAGCAGTCGATGTTCCAGCGGCTCTCCGCGGCCGCGGTCGGCGATCCGCTCTGGCAATGCCGGCAACAGGCGGTCGGATCGGAGCCAGGCACGATGAGCCTGCACATCTCCGGCAACGAAGGCTTCAGCAGCTCGCTGCGGCCGATGACGGAGGCCCATGAGCATGGCGACCCGAGCTCGGCCTACGTCGACACGGAAGAGGTCGAGATAACGACGCTCGACACTGCGGTCGAGGCCGCCGCCGACAGCCGGCTCTTCCTCAAGGTGGACGTCCAGGGCCACGAGGCGGAGGCGCTCGCCGGTGGCCACTCGACCCTGGCGCGCTGCCAGATAGTCGAGATGGAGCTCGGGCTGGTGGAGCTCTACGAGGGCCAAGCCCTGTTCACGGACCTGATCGAGGCGATGAAGGATCTGGGCTTCCTCGTCGCGGACCTGGAGCCGGCTTTCAGCGACACCAAGACAGATCGCCTGCTCCAGGTCGATGCGCTGTTCATACACGTATCAAAATAGGTACAGTCGCGCACCAATATCCGCAAGCCCCTTCGAGAACAGTCAGACGCTGCCCCGGTGCGGGCTGGTACCCCCCCCCCCCCGCACGGTGGGGCTCGCAGCGCCCCGCCGGGCTGCGGTCCCGATTGAGGGCCGCGCTGGAGCGAAGCGAATGGGCCCGGCCCCGCCTCGACACGATGCGGCACAGGAAAGCCGCCAACTTCTACGGCAGCTTCGTCTCCCACGGAGAGCTGTGCTTCGACATCGGCGCAAACATCGGCGACCGCACCGCGATCTTCCGCGCGATCGGCGCACGCACGGTTGCCGTCGAGCCACAAGCCGCCTGCGCCAAAGAGTTGCTTGACAGGTTCGCGGCAGACCCCGACGTCACCCTGGTCACGGCTGCAGTTGGCAGCCAGCCCGGAAGCGCCGAGATCGCGATCTGCCTGGAGGACTCCACGATCTCGACCATGTCGAGCCACTGGCAGACAGACGGAAGGTTTGCGGATCGCGAGTGGGCGGAGAGTGAAGTCGTTCCCGTTACCACCCTCGATCGCCTTGTCGACGAGCATGGTGTCCCGACGTTCTGCAAGATCGACGTCGAGGGCTACGAGCGCCAAGCGCTGGAAGGGCTCTCCTCGCCGCTTCCCTGCGTGTCGCTCGAGTTCACCCGGGAGTTTCAGTACGACGCTGAGGCATGCGTTGGGCTGCTGGGCGATCTAGGACCGGTGGAGGCATCGCTTTCAGTCGGCGAGTCGATGCGACTTGCCGCGAACTGGGGCCCGCCGCACCGGGTATTCGAGCTCATCGAGGAATTGCCGCCGACAGCAGATTGGGGTGACATATACGTCCGCTCCGCGGCACCTCCGTCGTCCGCGTAAGTTCGCCAGTGGCTCGAGACGGCAGGACCCTGTCCCGACAAGACATCCTAAGATCCGGCCATGTCCGAGTCTCAGCCAGGAAAACCGGTCCTTGTAACAGGCGGCGGCGGCTTCATCGGCGGCCACCTCGTCGCCGAGCTGTTGCGCCAGGGGCGCGCGGTGCGCGCGGTCGACTGCAAGCCGCTGGGCGAGTGGCACCAGGTCTTCGAGCAGGCCGACAACCGGGTCCTCGACGTCTCCCTGCTGGAGGCGGCCGAGGAGGCGGTCGACGGGGTCGGCGAGGTGTTCAATCTCGCCGCCGACATGGGCGGCATGGGCTTCATCGAGGGCAACAAGGCGCTCTGCATGCTCTCGGTGCTGCCCTCGACCCACGTCCTGATCGCCGCTCGCGACGCCGGCGTGGAGCGCTTCTTCTACTCCTCTTCGGCTTGCGTCTACGCGGCCGAGAAGCAGGAGACGCCCGAGGTACCGGCGCTGAGCGAGGCCGATGCCTACCCGGCGATGCCCGAGGACGGCTACGGCTGGGAGAAGCTCTTCAGCGAGCGCATGTGCCGTCACTTCATGGAGGACTTCGGCATGGAGACCCGTGTCGCCCGCTACCACAACGTCTACGGCCCGGAGGGAACCTGGACCGGCGGCCGCGAGAAGGCGCCGGCGGCGATCTGCCGCAAGGTCGCCGAAGCGGCGCTCAACGGCTCAGGCGAGATCGAGATCTGGGGCGACGGCAAACAGACGCGCAGCTTCATGTACATCGACGATTGCGTGAAGGGCACGCTGACGATCGCCGAGGGGCCGCGGATCGAGCCGATCAACCTGGGCAGCTCCGAGCTGGTCACGATCAACGGCCTGGTCGACATCGTCGAGGAGATAGCGGGCACCAAGCTGAAGCGCAGCTACAAGCTCGACGCCCCCCAGGGCGTGCGGGGGCGCAACTCCGACAACACGCTGATCCAGCAGACGTATGACTGGGAGCCCTCGATCTCCCTGCGCGAGGGACTCGAGAAGACCTTCGCCTGGGTTCTCCCCCAGGTCGAGCAAAGCCTCGCCGGCTCGCCCAGCTGAGCCCCTCGTAACCGGCCGCGCGTCGGCCTACTTGGCGACCTGGAACTGGAACTCGCCGACTTCGTCGACCGTCCTGAAGTCGTTGAAGATGTAGCCGACCAGCGGATCGCTTTCGTCCGGCGGGGTGCCGTGCAGCCAGGCGCCGTCGGCGAGGCCGTCGTTGCGGATCGCGCAGGGCCGGGGCGAGGCGCGCATCTGGTCGACGACGCGCTGCTGCTGGTCGACGGGCAGGACGATCGGCCAGGCGCCCGGCGGGTTCGGCTTCGGCGGTTCGATCCCCGACCAGAGGTAGAGGCTGTCGATGTTGGGGAAGCCGATCAGGGCGGTGCAGCGGTTCTCGTCGATGAGGTCGACGAGCCGAACGTATTCTTCGTTCTGGGGCTGGGCGATGTGCAGCATTTCGGCGCCGGGCAGCGGCAGTTTCGAGTTATCGCCGTAGGCGATGAGGCCCGTCGCGGCCGGAGAGAGAATCGCGTGGTAGCCGAGGATGGCGGCGACCGCCAGCGATGCGGCAGTGCCGATTGCCTGCAAGCGCGAGGCCTCCCAGCCGTTCGCGGCGCTCCAGGCGCGCAGCTGACCGATGCCGTCGGCGAGACAGATCGCGCCGACGGCTACGAAGGCGACCGCGGCGATGCGGACCTGACTGCCGGCGACCGGGTAGGCCTGCAGCGTCTGGCAGACGGCCAGCAGGGGCAGGAAGGCGCGCGCAAAGCGGCGGTAGGGAGTCTCGACGCTGCCGGCTGGGGCGAGGACCGCAACCCAGGCCAGCACCATCGGCAGGGCGATGTAGTTGCCGGTCGGCCCGACCGAGAGCGGCGCGACGCCGGCCACCGTGAACCAGGTCGCGGCGCCGGCGACGACGCGGAGGAGGCCTGGCCAAACCGACGGGGCCCTGGCGTCGGCCCGGCGCAGCCAGACGGCGAGGCCGGCAGCGGCAACCGTGGCGATGCCCCAGTCGACCGCCGCCGCCGGAGCGGTGAGCGGGATCATGAAGACGCTGCGCAGTTTCAGCCCCTGGGTGACGATCCCGTCGTAGGCCTCCGAGACGGTCGGCCCGGTCAAGACCAGGATGGCGAGGATCGCGACCAGCGCCGCGGCGCCGCCGGCGAGGGCGGCGAGGAGCCAGCGCCCTAGCGTCGCCGAGGACTCCCCCGCCGCCGGGCGGATGGCGCTGGCGGCGATCGCCACCGCGGCCAGCGTGAGGACCTCCAGCGCCGCCAGCTGCCGCACCCAGTCTTCGCGCAGGTCGGGGTACATGAGGACGACGGGGAGGGCAAGCAACGCGACGACGGTGAGCCAGCGCAGCCAACGCAGCCGGCTCAACGGCTCCCAGGTCAGCACGGCCGCGGCAACGGCGGCGACGACCGCGTAGCCGCCGACGTTCACCTTGGTCAGCACGAGGCCGGCGAGCAGGGCCCCCGTCGCCGCTCCCGCCCAGGCGACCCTCCTCGTCGGCCCAGCCACCGTCAACAGAGTGATGCCGGCGAGTAGGGGCGCGATCATCACCTGCGGGTGCATCGGCTCGGCCGCGAACACGCCGAGCACAGAGAAGGCGACGATCATGCCGGCGATGCCGAGCGCCAGGCGTCCGGTAAGTCGCTGGGCGCTGAGCCCGAACAGCACGCTGGTCGCGATCCAAGTGAAGCCAACCACCAGGCGGCTCGCGTCGTTGGTCACCGCGATGCCGGTCAGGGCGAAGAAGCCGCCGAAGACGTCGAAGAAGAAGGGGCCGTAGGCGGCATAGATGTCGCGATAGAGCGCCTGGCCGCCGGCGAACGCCTTGAGCGCGATCAGCAGCGTGCCCTCGTCGTCGTAGAAGGCGAACCCGCCGAAAAGCGCGAAGAAGGCGGCGCACCCCGCTCCCGCCGCGACCAGCCCGTAGACGATCGCCGCCGTCGCGGTTCTGTGGGACGCCGTCCAGTCGCGTGCCGTACGGAAAGGAAGGCGATCCGGCGGCGTAGCGCCTACCTCGGTCACCGGCCGCGCAAGATATCGGCTGCGACGGCCGGCGATGCCGCCAGGCGATCCCATATCTTGCTGCCGTGCCCAACCAGCGCATTCCCTCGTGAGGGTCCTGATCACCGGCGGCGCGGGATTCGTCGGCGCCAACCTCGCCGTCGGCCTCAGCGGCCGCCACTCCGACTGGGACGTCGTCGCCCTCGACAACCTGATGCGACGCGGCTCCGAGCTCAACCTGCCGCGGCTGCGCGAGGCGGGGGTCGAGTTCGTCCACGGCGACGTGCGCGAGCCCGCCGACCTGGCCGCAGCCGGCGGCTTCGACGCGATGATCGAGTGCTCAGCCGAGCCCTCCGTCCTCGCCGGCTTCGCCGACACCTCCTACTCGGTGCAGACCAACCTGCTCGGCGCCTTCAACTGCCTGCGAGCGAGCGCGCGAGGAGCGGGCCTTCGTCGTCTTCCTCTCGACCAGCCGCGTCTACCCGGTGGCGCCGCAGCTCGAGCTGGCGCTCGAGGAGGCCGAGACGCGCTTCGAGCTCGCCGCCGAGCAGCCTGTCGCCGGCGCCGGGCCGGCGGGGATCTCCGAGGACTTCCCGATGGCGGGCGCGCGCACCCTCTACGGCGCCACCAAGCTCTCCGCCGAGCACCTGATCGAGGAGTACGCCGATGCCTTCGGCCTGCGCGCCGTCACCAACCGCTGCGGGGTGATCGCCGGGCCCTGGCAGATGGGCAAGGTCGACCAGGGCGTCTTCTCCTGGTGGCTGCTCAGCCACCGCTTCGGCCGGCCGCTCTCCTACATCGGCTACGGCGGCTCCGGCAAGCAGGTGCGCGACCTGCTCCACGTCGACGACCTGGTCGACCTGGTCGACGAGCAGCTCGGCGACCCGGAGCGCTGGAGCGGCATCGTCGCCAACGTCGGCGGCGGCCGCGAGGGCAGCCTCTCGCTGCTGGAGACGACCGAGCTCTGCCGCGAGCTGACCGGCAACGAGGTGCCGATCGGAGTCGAGCCCGAGAACCGCCCCGGCGACGTCCCGGTCTACCTCAGCGACTGCGCGCGGCTGCACTCCCTAACCTCTTGGCGCCCCCGCCGTGGGCCGCGCGAGGTGCTTGCCGACCTGCTTGACTGGTCGGCCGACCATGAGGACGAGCTGCGCACCGCGCTTGGATTTGCGCGCTAGGCAAAGGGGGCAACGGAAGCGATGGCGAAGGCGATAGTCACAGGATCCGGGGGCCTGATCGGCTCCGAGTCTGCCTCCAGGCTGGTCGAGGCCGGCTACGACGTGGTCGGGATCGAGAACGACACCCGTGCCGTCCTCTTCGGCCCCGAGGCATCGACCGCGCACGTCACCGAGCGCCTCAACCGCGAGCTCTCCGCCTTCCGCACCGTCGACCTCGACATCCGCGACGCCGAGGGGATCGAGCGGGTCTTCGCCGCGGCCGCCAAGGAGATCGAGCTGGTCGTCCACACCGCCGCGCAGCCCTCCCACGACTGGGCGGCGAGCGACCCCCAGGCCGACTTCGGGATCAACGCCAACGGCACCCTCAACCTGCTCGAGGCGACCCGCAAGCACTGCCCGGATGCAACCTTCGTCTTCACCTCGACCAACAAGGTCTACGGCGACACGCCCAACCGGCTGCCGCTCGAAGACCTCGAGACGCGCCTCGAGCTGCCCGCCGACCACGCCTGGTTCGGCGGCATCGACACGACGATGTCGATCGACTCGACCCTGCACTCGCTCTTCGGCGCCTCCAAGGCGGCAGCCGACCTGCTGGTCCAGGAGTACGGCCGCTACTTCGACATGCCCACCGTCTGCTTCCGCGCCGGCTGCCTGACCGGGCCCAATCACGCCGGCGCGCAGCTGCACGGCTTCCTCGCCTACCTGATGAAGTGCACGGTGACCGGCGACCCCTACACCGTCTTCGGCTACGAGGGCAAGCAGGTGCGCGACAACGTCCACAGCGCCGACTTGGTCGACGCCTTCCTGCTCTTCCACGAGAAGCCGCAGGCCGCGGCCGTCTACAACATCGGCGGCGGCCGCGAGAACGCCTGCTCGATGCTCGAGGCGATCGAGCTCTGCGAGCGGATCGCCGGGCGTGAGCTGCGCTGGGAGATGAGCGACGAGGCCCGCGATCGGCGACCATCGCTGGTGGATCAGCGACCTCGACGAGTTCGGCTCGCAGTACGGCGGCTGGAAGCCGCAGCGCGAGCCTGGAGACGATCCTGCGCGAGATCTACGAGGCCAACGCCGAGCGCTGGACTTCAGCGCCGGCATGAAGCTCTCGGTCGTCATCCCCGCCCACAACGAGGAGGAGACGGTCAGCCGAGACCGTCGAGGGGCTCGTCTCGACCCTCTCCGCGCGAGGGCATCGAGCACGAGGTGATCGTCGTCGACGACTCCAGCAGCGACGGCACCGCGGCTGTCGTCGAAGCGCTGGCCGAACGAGCATCCGCCAGGTTCGCTGCCTCCCCTCCCCCTACCGCAACGGCTTCGGCTTCGCCGTTCGCGCCGGCCTCGAGGCCTTCGAGGGCGACGCGGTGGCGATCGTGATGGCCGACGGCTCCGACAGCCCCGAGGACCTCGTCGCCTATCAGCGCCTGCTCGAGGAAGGCTACGAGTGCGCCTTCGGCTCGCGCTTCGTCCACGGCGCGCCAGGTGATCGACTACCCGCGCTCGAAGCTGATCATGAACCGGATCGTCAACTGGGGCATCCGCGCTGCTCTTCCGCCACGGCTACAACGACACCACCAACGCCTTCAAGGCCTACCGCCGCGAGGTGATCGAGAACGTCCAGCCGTTCCTCTCCAACCACTTCAACCTCACCGTCGAGCTGCCGCTGAAGGCGGTGGTTCGCGGCTACAGCTACGGGATCGTGCCGATCTCCTGGACCAACCGCAAGGCGGGCGTCTCCAAGCTCTCGCTCAACGAGATGGGCAGCCGCTACCTCTTCATCGTCCTCTACGTCTTCCTCGAGCACCACCTCAGCCGCGGCGACTACCGCCGCAAGTAATGAGCTCCTTCTACAGCAGGCACAAGCTCTGGGTCTGGGCTGGCGTCTGGCTGCTGACCCGCTTGGTGATCGTCAGTCAAGCCGGCTTCTGGAACCACGCCGGCGGCCACTCGCTGGAAGACGTCATCCTCTACGAAAGCTGGTCGGACGGGCTGGCGGACGACCACGCGCTGCCGACCGGCGAACTCTGGCAGTACCCCCCGGGGGCGGCGTTCCTGCTGGTCGCGCCGCGGCTATTGCTCGGCGTGATGAGCTTCGGCGGCGCCTTCGTGACGACGATGCTCGCCTTCGACCTGGCCGCCTTCGCGCTGATCGTCGGGCTCGCCCGACGGGAAGGCAGAGACGCCGGCGTCTGGGTCTGGCTGCTGGCCATGCCGATGCTGCGGGCGGTGCCGGTGCTGAGGTTCGACCCGGCAGCCACCGCGGCCGCGATCGGGGCGCTCGTCGTGATCCACAAGCGCCCCACCTGGTTCGGCGCCCTCGCCGGCCTCGGCGCGATGGTCAAAGCCTGGCCGATCGTCCTGCTCTTCGGTGAGTGGGAATGGCGGCGCCTGCTGCGTGCCTGCCTGGGCGCAGCGGTCGCGGTCGCGCTCGTCTTCGCGCTCTCCTCGGCCTTCTTCGACGGCGACAAGCTCGGATTCCTGAACGAACAGGGCAACAGGGGGCTGCAGATCGAATCGGTCGCCAGCACTCCCTGGCACCTTCGTCAGGCCGTCACCGGCGACCCACCCAAAGCCGTCTCGCGCTTCGGCGCCGCCGAGATCGGCAGCCACCCGGCGGACGTCACTGCCGACCTGCTCAAGTGGGCGACGCTGGCAGTGCTGATCGCGGCTGCGGCATGGTGGGCGGCGCGTGCCCGGGCAATCCGCGGTGGCCGAGAGGATCTCGGCGACGCCGTCGTCAGCCGCGACTTCATCTTTACGCTCGTCCTCCTCCTGGTGATAGCCAGCCGGGTGCTCAGCCCTCAATACATGGTCTGGCTCTTCGGCCTTGCCGCGGTCGTCCTCACCGAGAGTCGCAGCCGTGTCAGCCGGCCAGCGTGGATCGTGATCGCCGCCGCAATCCTCACCACCGCCGCTTACGGCCCTGAAGGCGCCTGGGGGACGGCGCCTGTCTACGGCTCCGCCTTCAACATCGGCCTACGCAACCTGGCGCTCGTCGTCGCCGCGGCCGATGCCTGCGCGGCGATGTTCCTGCTTCTCAGACGCCCTCGGCCTGGCCAGATCGACCGCTACGCAGACGCAGCAGCGGCACCCGCCACAGCGCCTCCGTGATGACCGAGCGATCGATCTTCGAGCTGCCCTCGCGGCGGTCGCGGAAGACGATCGGGACCTCGACCACCTCGAACCCCTGCTGGACCGCGCGGTAGGTCATCTCGACCTGGAAGGCGTAGCCCCTCGACTCGATCGAGTCGAGGTCGATCGCCTCGAGCACCTCGCGGCGAAAGCACTTGAAGCCGGCAGTGAGGTCCTTGACCTTCAAGCCGAGGACCAGCCGCGCGTAGGTGCTGCCGCCGCGGCTTATCACCCGCCTCAGCGCACCCCAATCCGCCACCCCACCACCCTGGACGTAGCGCGAGCCGACCGCCAGATCGGCGTGCTCGACGGCCCCGATCAGGGCCGGAAGGTAGGAGGGATCATGTGAGAAATCGGAGTCCATCTCGAGGATCAGCTGAGCGCCCTCGGCAAGCGCAAGGCGGAAGCCGGCGATGTACGCGGGCCCGAGCCCTTCCTTGTCCGGCCGGTGCAGAACCCTGACGTCGGCCACCTCGGCGGCCAACCTGTCGGCGATCTCCCCCGTCCCGTCAGGCGAGCTGTCGTCGACGATCAGAATCTGCGCGGAAGCGGGAAGGACTGCCCGCACAGCCTTGACGAATGCCTCGATGTTGCCGGCCTCGTTGTAGGTCGGCAGTACGAGCCATGCCGGTTCTCGGGTCGGAGTGGGAGACATTGAGCGCGCGATGCTATTGGCACCCGTGCCTGCCACGGAACCTGCCCGGCTAGATGCCGGGGCTACGGCCGCGCCCGGCCGCCGGTGAGGGCGACGAAGGCCCGCCAGGCCGGCTTCGGGTGGAACCGCGAGCCGGCACGGAAGAGGCCGACCGAGTCGCAGAAGCTGCAGGCGGTGTATTCCGGGTTGTCCTTCCAGGAGAACCAGTAGGTGCCCTTGAGGTTGAGGCGGTGCCGGTTGGCGATCAGGTAGCCGTAGGACTTGCGCAGTTCGCGCGCCTGGCCCTGGATTCCCTGCTCGAAGGCGACCACGTTGGGGTCGTTCTGCGAGCCCCAGCCCATCTCGGTGATGTAGAGGGATGTCCCCGAGTCGCGGTTTTCCTCGACCACGTCGCGCAGTTCCTCGGTCAGTTCTTCCAGGTCGTCGACGTGGAAGGCGTAGGGGTGCAGGGCGACGGCATCGAAGTAGCGGGTGATACCCGGCACGCGATAGAGGGCAGCGAGGAAGTCGGCCGCGTCCATGCCGCGCTTGCCACCCTCGTCGGGATCGCCGAAGAGGCCGGAGAGGAGGACTTTGGCGCCTGGGTCGACAGACTTGATCGTGCCGTAGGTCGGCTTCAGCAGCCGCGCGTAGCGCGAGGGCGAGACCGGGAAGGCGAAGTAGAAGAAGTTGGCCTCGTTCCAGACCTGCCAGGTGCGCACCGGCATCGGCCTGGCGATCACCGGGACGTAGTTGACGGCGGCCACGCCGCCCGAGGCGTGCTCGGCCCAGAACTCGCCGCCCGGCCCGTAGCGCTCCACCGCTGCCTTGACGAAGGCGGTCCACGCCCTCCGCGCGCGGCCGTTGTCGATCGGCATCGTCGTCGGCTTGCCGGCGATCCAGCGGGGAGCGCCGTAGAGGAAGGGCAGGACCGGCAGCCCGCGCCGCGCCGCGGCCTCAACCGCCGGGTCGACGCTGCTCCAGTCGAAGCCACCCTTCGCCGTCGGCTGCACGGTGGCCCAGTTGACCGGCCAGCGGACGCTGCCGATCCGAGCGGCCTTCATGTAGGCGGTGTCGGTGTCGTTGAGCGACCGTCTGCGGCGCGATGCCGAAGAACGACGGCGGCAGTGCCTGAGCTGCGGCCGGGGCCAGCAGCACAATGGCGAGCGCCAAGCAGCAGGATCGTGGTCTTAACGGGTCTCAAAGTCAGTGCGGTGCGGGCGGCGGAGCGAGTGCAGGTCACTTCCTAACACGCCCGGCCGACGTCGGTAGCGCCGGGACGTTAACGGCTCAGTAGGTTCCGCCCAGCTTGCGGTGATCCCAGGTGGCGACGCGAACCGGCTTGAAGTGGATCGCGACACGCTTTGGCGCCTGCGCTTCGAGGGCCGCCTTGGCGTCGCCCTCGACCGAGGAGATTCCCTCGGCGTAGCGCAGGGTCAGCTCTTCGGCGAAGCCGAGCACGGTCTCGCCGTCGCGGTGGATCTCCGCCTCGGCCTCGATCATCGCGCCACGCAGCTCGCCGTACTCATGGCCGGTCTCGATCAGCACTGTCGCCCGCGGGTCGCGTTCCAGGTTGCGCACCTTCTGCGACTTCCCGTAGGTCCAGATCCAGACCTCACCGTCGCGCGGCACGAACCACATCGGCATCGAGTGCGGCCAGCCGCGTGGACCGAGGCTGGAGACGACCGCGACCCGCTCTCCCTCGAGCAGCTCCAGCATCTCTGCATCGCTCAGCGTGATCTGGTCGCGGCGGCTCACCATCGGGAGCCTGCCTGATCTGCGCTCCTGACGCGTTGAAGTTCTGCGCATTTACACGCGCCACGCGTCAGAAATCGCTCTGTAGCGTCGCCCCACATGGCGATACAGGCACAAGTCCCGCGGTCCCCTGCCTCGCGTGGTAGCGTACGTATGTCTTTTCCCAACTACGTACGTACGAATCTTGAAGGGACCGCATTGGCAACCAGCGCCTCCAAGCTCCGCGCCGACATCTACCGGATGCTGGACGAGGTTCTCGAGACCGGCCAGCCGCTGGAGGTCGAGCGCAAGGGCAAGACCCTGGTGATCGCGCCGAAGGCGGAGCAGTCGATCTGGGATCGCCTGCCGCGTCGCGAGGGCGCAATAGTCGGAGATCCCGACGAGCTGATCCACATCGACTGGTCCTCGGAGTGGAATCCTGATCCAAATTGACACCCACGTAGCTCTCTGGCTGTACGCGGGCCTATCGGAGCGACTCCCGGAGTCCGTGCGAACCCTGATTGGCGAGAGCCAGTCAAGGGTGTCGCCACTGGTTTCGCTCGAACTTGCCTATATGCACGAAATCGGCAGGGCGCGGGACTCCGCGCCGATGATGTTGGCTGCCCTGCGCCAGAGCATCGGGCTGGAGATCGCTGACGCCTCCCTTGCGGAGCTTGCCCAAACCGCGCTGGGCCTCACCTGGACCCGCGACCCATTCGACCGAATGATCGCGGCCCAGGCGATCGTCGCCGACGTTCCGCTGGTCACCGCCGACCGGACGATCCTGGCCAACCTCCCCCTCGCCACCTGGGATTGAACAGCCTATCCCCCGGCTACGCGGCGACAGGCTTGAACGAGCGACGGTAAGCAGTCGGAGTGGTCGCGGTGGTGCGGCGGAAGTGGTCGCGCAGCGAGGCGGCGGTGCCGAAGCCGGCCTGCCAGGCGACGGCGTCGATCGGCAGCTCGGTCTCCTCGAGCAGGCGGCGGGCCTCCTGGACGCGCTGGTGTAGCAGCCACTGCAGCGGGGTCGTTCCGGTCTCCTCACGGAAGCGGCGAGCGAAGGTACGGGGACTGACACCGGCGTGAGCCGCCATCGCGGCGACGTCGAGGGGCTCCTCGAGACGCTCGCGGACCCAGCTCCGCGTCGCCTCCAACGAGCCCAGCACCCCGCCATGCGAGATGACGTCAGGACGTTCGATGAACTGCGCCTGGCCGCCGTCGCGATGGGGCGCGGCGACCATGTGGCGAGCGGCCCGCTCGCCGACCGCGGCGCCGCAGTCTTCGCGAATCACGTGCAGGCAGAGGTCGATGCCGGCGCTGAGCCCGGCCGAGGTCATCACCTCCCCTTCGTCGACGTAGAGCGCCGTGGGGTCCACCTCGACCGCCGGGAAGTGCTCGGCGAGGCCCGGCGCGAAGGCCCAGTGCGTCGTCGCGCGGCGGCCGTCGAGCAGGCCGGCATGGGCCAGCGCGAAGGCGCCGGTGCAGACCGAGAGCACGCGAGCGCTGCGCTCCGCCGCGGCCCGCAGGGCCGCGATCGCCTCCGGGGCAGGCGGCGCGAAGACGTCGCGGTAGGCCGGCACGACCACCGTGTCAGCGGTCTCCAGAGCCGCCAGCCCACTCTGCGGCGTGACCGAGAACCCGGTCGTCGTACGCAGCTCCTTTCCCTGCGGCGAGCAGGTCGAGAACTCATAGAGAGGCTCACCGTCCGAGCTCACAGCGAGGCCGAATGCCTGCGCCGGCACGGCCAGGTCGAAGGCGACCAACCCGTTGAGACAGAGGGCGACCACACGGTGCATGGCAGGAACCTATCGAAGATTGGCAATCCTGCCACTGGAATCGACAGCCGCGGGCCGCCATGCTCTCCCCATGCAAATAGCCATCCTCATCTTCGACAAGCTCACCGCCCTCGACGCGATCGGCCCCTACGAGGTGCTGCGCTCAGTCCCCGGCTGGGAGGTGAAATTCGTCGCCCCCGAGAAAGGCCAGGTGCGCACCGACAGCGGCGCGCTCGGGCTCAACGCCGACTTCTCGATTGACGAAGTGAGCGAGGCCGACATCGTCCTCGTCCCCGGCGGCGACGGCAACCGTCCGCTGCTCCACGACGAGGCGGTGCTCTCCTGGCTGCGCCAGATCGACGCGGGAAGCAAATGGACGACCTCAGTCTGCACCGGCTCGCTGGTGCTCGGCGCGGCCGGCCTACTGAAGGGCAAGCGGGCGACCAGCCACTGGCTCCTCCTCGATCAGCTGCGCGCGTTCGGCGCCGACCCGGTCGGCGGCCGCTTCGTCGAGGACGGCAAGACGATCACCGCCGCCGGCGTCTCGGCCGGGATCGACATGGCGCTTCACCTGGTCGGCAAGGAGGTCGCCCCGCAGGTCGCCGAAGCGATCCAGCTCGGTATCGAGTACGACCCGCAGCCCCCTTTCGACGCCGGCTCTCCCGTCAAGGCGCAGACCGAGACGGTCGACCTGGTCACCCAGATGATGGGCGGCTCCGGCGAGGAGTGGATAGGCGCGCCTGAGAGGGTCTAGCGCCTGAGCTGTACCGCGCGGGTGGCGCGGGAGCCGGGGATCGCGACCAGCAGCTGGGTCTTGAGAAAGCCGCGCCGGAGCAGCAACGGCAGGCCGCGAGAGTTGAGCGCGACGCGGAAGGTGTGGGACTTGCCGCCGGCGAGCCTGAAGGTTCGGTGGCTGACGCCGATCCGCACGACCCTGGTCGGCACACCGGGCCGGGCGCGCAACGGCAGCCGCGCGTGGGTGCGCAGGACGATCTGACCGGGGCAGCTTTCGCCTTCCGGCCAGCCGCAGCGGACCCAGACCCGCACGGTCCCGCCACTCGAGCCAAGGTGCTTGACGGTCAGCGGCGGCAGCTCCGGCGGCACCGTGCTGGCGCCGAGCGTGGCGCCTTCGACGTAGTTGTTGTCGAGGTTGATCGTCATCAGTCCGTAGGTCTCGTTGTGGCCGCCGCGGTACTGGTGGATGCGCTGATGCGAGGACCAGGCGCTGAGCGGGAGATAGGGGTCAAGCGTGTTCTGGGCCCCGTTCCAGTTGGCGGTCCAAACGTGGTCGGGAAGCGCGTAGGGCCCGCCGATCGCGCGGGCGAGGTCGGCGATCCCCGAGGCGCTGGAGCTGTAGACGCCGGAGACGTAGCCGAGGGCGTGGAGTTGTGTCGTCCAGGAAGAGAGGAAAGAGAGCGTGGCCGCGGTCGCGCTCGAGGTCCGCGTGTAGGCCTCCATGTCGAAGTAGATCGGGCTGCCGGCGCCCATGCCGATGCTCTGCGCGTCGGCGACCGCGTCGTCAGCCGCTTCGATGCCCTGCGTGGTGGCCTTGCTCGAGCTCAGCATCGCGCAGCTCGTGCAGGCGCTGGTCGGCGCCTGCAGGCCGACGTAGGTGGGGATCAGGTGCCAGTCGCCGGCAACCTGTTCGCCGACCCAGGTGGAGGTCAGGTTGGGCTGTGAGCAGGCGCGGTTGGCGCCGCCGATGTAGACGCCAATCGCCCGGTAGGGCGAGGAGGCCCAGGCCGACATCGTCCGCGACGAGGGCGCCGCGCAGGCATCGAAGCCGAGGCCGGTGTAGTCGTCGGACCCGCCCGCGACGGGGGCTGGGAGCGCAACTGCGCTGACCTGCGCCCTGGCCCGAGCCTGCGCGCGTGGATCGACCACGATCGCCCGCTGGCGCCCGATCGCATCCGAGGGGCAGCGCTGGCTGGCGCCGGGAGTCCCCAGGTAGACCGCGCGGCGGTCGAGCCGCACGCACATCTGCGGATGCTCGGCCAGCCGGTAGACCGGCCAGCCAGAGGGGACCCGAACGGCATCGCCGTCGAACTGGATCGTCTTCGCGCCGGCGGCGGAAACGACGAATGCGAGCAGGACGAGGGCTCCTGCCATGGCTGAGCGCAACAGGCGCATACCCGTCGAACAATTGCATTCGCCAATCGATTCGGCCCTCAGCCAACCCGAACTGCATCAACTTTTACGCCTGGCAGGCGTAAAAGTTGATGCAGTTCGGCGGGCGGAGCTGGGATCAGGCCGGCACGAGGTCGAGCTCGCGCCAGGGGCCCTCGCCGGCCATCGGCTGGGTACGGCCCTCCAGCCAGTCAGCTTGCAGGTCGTCGTAGTGGGGGCTCGCCGGGTGGCCGGACTGGCCGGTGAACATCTGCCAGCGCGAGCGCTCCGGCGCGCTCGGTTCGGCCACCATGCGCCAGCTCGGCGCCCAGACCGCCTTGTAGGGGTTGTTGGGGTCGTAGGCGATCTGGCTGACCGTCTCCTGGGCGCCGCCGGCCCTGACGCTGCGGTTGAGCAGCCGTCGCAGCAGCGGGTTGGCTTCGCCCAGCGGGTGCGGGAACTCCATCTCGTGCACGTGCCCCCAGCGCCAGGCCTCGGGGTCGGGGCCGAAACGGTCCGAGAGGTCGTCGAGGGCGCCACTCAGCGCTTCCAGCACGAGGTCGTCCCAAGGGCGGCCGATCAGCTCCTCGTCGCCTTCCTCCCAGAGCTTCATCAGGTGCGAGTGCCAGCGCCAGGGTGAGGTGACGTGGGGCGTGAAGCCGTTGTCGGCGCGGTCGAGCCAGCGCTCGGCGAGGTCGCGGTCGCCGATCGCGGCGCGGGCGACCTCGCGGGCCAGGCGCAGCAGGAAGGCCTGGTAGATCGTGCCTGCGATCGAGTCGGGGTCGAGCCGGCCGTCCCAGCTGCGCAGCCGCTCGAGCGCGCTGCTCTCGCGCTGTCCCTGTGGCGTCAGGCGTCCCAACCGCCGCGCCGCCTCGATGCCGGGCAGCGAGAGGTTGTCGGACTGCATCGCCTCGAAGCCGTCGATGTCGTGCTCGTCGCTGGCCCGCAGCAGCTGCTCGATCCGCTCGGCGCGGAAACCGTCCAGCCACTCGCTGGTGATGTGGTGGGGGTACTCGTCGCCGACGATGCGGTTGTTGGCGGTGACCAGGAAGCCGCTCTCGGGGTCGACCGTCTCCGGCATTTCCTCGTAGGGAATCGTCCCCTCCCACTCGAACTCGCCCGTCCAGCCCGGCTTGGGCAGGTCGGGACAACCGCCCTTGCGCAGCGGCAGGCGGCCGATCAGCTTGTAGCCGATCGAGCCGTGCCGGTCGGCCCAGATCAGGTTCGAGGCGGGCGAGCTGTGGCCCTCGAGCTTGGCGACCAGCTCTGGGCCGGAGGTGATGCCATGCAGGTCGAACATGCCCGGGAACGCGGTCGGCTGGTCAAGCGTCTGCCAGCGCAGGGCGAGCGGCTCGCCCTCGTCGGCGCCGAGCGCCTCGTTGACCAGCGGGCCGTGGTGGGTGACTCGCACGTCGAGCACCTCGGGCGCGTCGCGGCCCTTGACCGGGATCTCCTCGCGGACTACTTCGAGCGGGCGCCACTCGTCCTCGAACAGGTAGTTGACCCCCTCGACCCGCTCGACGAAAAGGTCCTGGACGTCGGCCATGACGTTGGTGAAGGTCCAGCAGACGTCGTTGTTCTGGCCCATGTAGATGCCCGGCATGCCCGGCAGCGAGGCGCCGCGGACGAAGCGATCGCCGAGCCTGAGGCCGACCTGGTACCAGATGCCCGGCATGCTCGGGGGAAGGTGTGGATCACCGGCGATCAGCGGCTTGCCGCTGGCGCTGAGCTTGCCCGAGACCGCCCAGTTGTTGGAGCCGCTGGCCTCGGCGGCGAGCCCGATCGAGCGGCGCACCGCGTCGATCTGCTCGACGATCGCGAGGCCGTCGCCCGACCAGGCTTCCTGGGTGACGATCGGGTTGTCGGCCGGATAGGCCGGGTCGAGCTTGGCGGCCAGCTCGGGGCCGAGCGCCCGCGTCATGTCGGCGCGCAGCAGCTCCCGCTCCCAGTTGGTCGAGAGGCCAAAGGCGAGCAGCTTGCCGAGGCTGAGGATGTCGACCGGGCGCCAGGGCTTCCAGGCGAGGCGCAGCAGCTGCATCTCGAACGGCAGCGCCCTGGCGTTTGCGGCCGCCGCGTTGACCCCCTCGCAAAAGCGCTCTAGAAGGGCCAGCAGCTCTGGGTCGAGCGTGGCCGCCTCGCGCTCGGCGGTGCGCCGGATGCTCAGCGTCCGCATCAGGCGATCGATCGGCAGCCCCTCCTCGCCGGCCATCTCGGCGACGCGGCCGGAGACGACGCGACGGTAGAAGTCGAGCTGCCAGAGCCGATCCTGGCCATGACAGAAGCCCTCGGCAAACCAGATGTCCGCGGCGCTGCCGGCCTCGACGTGCGGAACGCCCCAGCGATCGCGCCGCACCCGCACCGGGCCCTCGAGCCCGTCGAGCGCGATCGTCCCCTTCTGCTTGGGCAACGGCCGCCGTGCCAGCCAGTGCCAGGCTGCGGCCGTAGCCGCGGCAGCAAGGCCGGTACCTGCGGCGCCAGCAACCAGTCCCGTCTTCACAACACCGCTTCCCTTGCGCGAACTCACCCTAGGTATGTATCAGTTGGCCAGCCGGCCAGGAAGCTTGCCTTCCGCCTCGAGCTTCTCCAGGTGGGCCTGCATCACCATCGCCGCGGCAGGTCGCAACTCGGTCGGTACGTCACTCCAGGCCTCGTCGAGCAGAGCCTCGCGGGAGCGCTCGCCCCGCTGCAGGGCGGCGAGCAGGCGGCGCTCGCGCATCTCGCGGTGCTCGACGTACTCGGCCAGCTTCGCCGCCGGGTCCTCGATCCAGGGGCCGTGGCCGGGGCAGATCAGCTCGATCGGCTCGGCCCGCATGCGCCGCAACGAGTCCATGTAGGCGATCAGCGAACCGCCGTCGGGCGGCACGAAGGTGGAGCCGGTGCCGAGGACGAGGTCGCCGCTGAAGCAGACCCGGTCAGCGGTCATCAGGCAGACGTGATCCGGGGCATGACCGGGTGTGGCGATCGCCCGCAGGCCACCGTGCTCCTCCCCATCGGCCGGCAGGACGACCTCGACCCCGAGTCGCTCCGCCCCATCGGCGTGATCGCCGTGACCATGGGTGAGCAGGACGGCCTCAATCCCACCCCGCTCCTCCCCTGCAGCGCGAACCGCATCCAAATGGCTCGCAACATCCGGCCCCGGATCGATCACCAAACAGGGATCGGACCCATACAGATAGGTGTTCGTCCCTTCAAGCGTCATCGGCCCCGGATTAGGCGCAACGACCCTCAAAACCTCGGCGTGCCCCGGCGCCTGAGTCACGTCAGAGCCCATTCGGGCAGGGCTGAAACGTCTTGTACTTTTTCGTCAAGGCCATTGGGCGTCAGCTCAGCCACGAATCACCGAAAAAGTTAAGTGGAAGCCCTGCCCGAATGGGCTCCACGTCACGCAGCGCTAGCCGCGACCTCTTTGGCGATCGCCTCGCGAGCGTCCTCGGGCTCGAGCACGACGAGGTCGCCGGCGCCCCGCAGGATCTCGCGGACCAGCCAGGAGGTACCGGCGTAGGGCAACTCGACGACGACGGCGCCGTCGGCCAGCTCCTCGACCACGGTGCGCTCCTCGCGCAGCCAGCGGGCCCGCTCCGGCGAGACCCAGACGCGGGCGACGTGGGCGGTCGGCACCTCGCCGTGGGTCATCCAGCCCTCGACCCCGGCCAGCTCCTCGACCTCCGGGCGGGGCTCGAAAGTCTGCTTGGAGAGCGTCGCCTCCTTGACCCGGTCGAGCTTGAAGTGACGAACGCCGTCTTTGGTCAGGTCGTAGCACTCGACATACCAGCCCTCTTTGCCGTTCTCCAGCCGGTAGGGCTCGACCGAGCGCTTGGTGAACTGGTCCTCGTTCTCCTTGTAGTACTGGAGGTCGAGGATGCGGCTGGCGCCGATCGCCTCGTTGACTTTGCGCGCCACCTCGGCGTCGCCACCGCTTCCGGAGGCGATCTCCAGCCCCTCCTCGGAGGGATCGTGGCCGAGTGCCTTGACGATCTTGGTGCGGGCGCTCTGCAGCCCACCCTGCGGAAGGTGGTCGCCGAAGAGGTCGATCGCCGCCACCAGGGCCTTGGCCTCGAGCGGCAGCAGCCGGGCGGGGCGGGCGAAGTTGTCGCCATAGGGCTGCGAGTCGACCTCGATCTCGTCGCCGAGGATTTCCGCGTAGAGGACATAGGTGCCGCCGCCGAAGTTGACGACGTTGAGCAAATCGATGTCCTCCTGCAGCTCCTCGTCGGTGAGTTCGAGCCGCTGGCGCAGGTCGGCGACGCCGAGCCGCTCCTCGCCTTTGGCCGACTCGATCAGCAGGCCGGCGAGGGTGACGAGGCGGGCGAAGCGCTCGGGACGGATCGCCGCCTCGCCGCGACCGTTGGAGCGTGTCCGCCGCGGCGCCTCGCGCAGCGGCCGGTCGACGATCTCGGCCGCCTCGAAGCCGTTGTTGTGGCGATCGTGGAGCAGGCCGAGGCGGCTCTCGGCTTCCTCGCGCAACTCGTCGGGCGCAAGCACCTCGGCGTTCTGGCGCCAGCGCAGCACCCAGGCGATCAGCTCGCGGGGCGAGGCGTAGTCGGTCTCGAAGACCGAGCCCTTGGCGGGCGCCCCATCGGACTTCTTCGCCGGCCGCAGCTCGCCGAAGGCGCCGAAGTCACGCTCGATCAGCCAAGCGATGCGGTCGCGGACGAAGATCTTCGCCGTGCCCCTGGTCTCGCCCAGCTGCCAGTCGGCGCGCTGGCCATAGTCGCGGCGATCGAAGTTCTCGGGCGGCGAGAAGTCGTGCTCGGCCTTGGATGCGTAGCCGACCTTGCCCTGGATGCGCGAGAGGCGGAAGACGCGCACCGCCTCGCGCTCGTGCGCGTAGCCGATCAAATAGAACTGCCCGCCGCGGAAGACCAGGTGGTAGGGGTCGACCTTGCGCTTGGCGGTCTCGTCGCGCTCCATCGTGTAGTAGGTGAACTCGATCGTCTTGCGGCGTGAGATCGCCGTCTCGATCTTGGAGAGGCGCTGCGAGAGGTCGCGTCCGCCGGCGGAGGCCGTCATCGCCATCTCGACCGGGGCGCGCTCGCCCTCCTTGAGCGGGTTCGGGTGCCCCCAGGCGACCTGCTGCAGGGCCAGCCGCAGCGGCTCGGCATAGGCGAATTCACCTTCGGAGAGCAGCGAGAGCGCCGTGCTCAGAGCGCCCAGCTCGTCATCGGAGAATTTGATCGGGTCGAGGTAGAAGTTCTCCGGCGGCAGCGAGTAGAGCTCGGCCTCGAAGAAGCCCTCGCCGGGCTTCTCGACACCGAGCTCGATGCCGAGGCTTTCCAGCTCGGCCCGGTCCGCGTAGAAGCGACGCGCGAAGGCGTCGTCGTTCATGTCGCTATAGCCCTCCACTTCGCGCTTGATCTCGAGGGCCGAAACCGGCCTTCCCTGTGCCATCAGGAACGAGATCAGCGAGAGCTGGCGGATCAGCTTCTCGGTGTCCTTCGCCACGGCTCGCAGGATAGTGTGCGACCGGCTCCATGGACCTTCTGCGCAACCTCTTCGGCAACTTGACTTCGGGCATTATCCGGCTTGCGGTCGCGGCCGGAGTGCTTTTTGCCTGCTACCTCTTCATCCTCAAGCCGGTCCTCGACACGACCACCGAGGTGATCCACTCGACCGGCCTCGACCAGCTCGGCAAGTCGCTCGACGACGTGAGCCGGCAGATCAAACGCGAGGTCCACCACTCCTTCGAGGCAACCAAGCCGGGGGCCAAACGGCAGCGGCTGGTCAAATGCGTCGAACGCGCCAATGGCGACGTGCAGCGGATTCAGCGCTGCACTCGTAGGTTCTGAGTTCTTAGATCAGCGGGCGCAGGCCAGCGTTCTGGCGTCGGTGCGCACTTCAGCGCGCCAGGGAATCGTCGCGGTGGCGGCGTCGCGGGGAATCGCGACTTCGGCAGAGCCCCTGACCGGCGGCAGCTCGATCACCGTCTCGTCGGCGAAGCGCCCCAGCTTGATCGCGACCGTCGCGCTGGGAGCGGTCTTGTAGCCGAAGCCACCCGGCGGTATGCCGAGCGTGAAGGTCGCGGTGCGACCCAGTTCGGGGACCAACGCCACGCAGGCGCCAAGCGTGCGGGCGTGGCCTTCGGCTTCGCCGAAGAGCTCGGGAGGCGCAGCCCCGCGGTCGACCCTGACCACGCGGACCGGCTCGGCCGCAATCCCAAGGGTTCGCACTAGGACGTCGTCGGCGGCCATGCGCGCCTGCGGGGCGGTCGCCATCAGTTCCTCGAGGCCATAGGCCGGAGTGCCGGTGTCGTCGGCCATGTCGAAATAGGCCCAGATCGGAAAGAGCATGTCGGGGTGGGAGTAGACGGTGCTCTCCCCGTCCTCGGCGAGCAGATTCCTGTCGACGAGGTTGCGATCCAAGTCCAGCGCCGCCAGGGTGGCGCGGTTGGTTTGGCCCTCAGCTTCGAAAAGGTGGCCACCGGCACGCAGATTCGCGGCGTTCGCCATCAGAGCAAGCGCAAAGATGGCAACGGCGACCAGCGCAACGGGGGTAGACCACTTGACGTCGCCGGCCAGCTCGGCGACGAGAAGCAGGGTGATGATCCCTCCCATGTAGATGTAGCGGCTGGCCTCCGGCGAGCGCGCCGGGCTGAGGCCGACGGCGACCAGGACGAAATAGAAGATCAGGGTGGTGAAGATCGTCCAGAAGTAGATCGACCGTGGTGCGCGGCGCACGTGGATCGCGACCAGGCCGGCGAAGACCAGCGCCAGCGGGTAGCCCCATTCCGAACGGAATTCGAGCACTTCCGGCAGGCCGACGGTGCCGGGAACGCGGAATAGCCCCGTGATCCCAGCGCAGATCGCGGCAAGCTGGTCCGCGCTGCCGCTGAGCAGGCTGCTGATCGACTCCGTGGTCACCTCGGACTGGCCGAACTTGCGGGCCCAGACGAACCACACCGCGTAGGCGATGCCGGGAATCAGGACGACCCAGGCGCGCCTCCATTCCGCCCGGCCGCCGAGCAGAATCGAGACCAGCGCCCCAAGCGCGAAGGCGATGCCGACGCTGAAGGACGCAAGCGAGCAGGCAAGCAGGATGCAGGCGGCGATGTCGCCGCCACGGGTGCATCTACGCAGCGCCAGCAGCATGCCCAGGCCAGCGGCCATTCCGGAGAGGTTGGGAAGCTCGTAGGCGCCCATCAGCGTGTCCCAGCCGACACCGAAGAAGACGACCATCAGCGTCAGGGCGACCGCCACGACCAGCGGCAGCCGGGGGCGTACTAGAGCGAAGAAGATCGTCGACACGACCAGGTGCAGGACGATCGTCGCCACCTGGTACGGAAGGTGGGAGTCGGTGCCGAAGGTGCCGGCCAACCACTTGTAGAGGATCAACGGCAGCGCGACGAGGTGGCCGTTTTGGGGGTGGATCAGCGTTTCGAAGGACCAGCCGCGGAAGATGACCAGGTAATTCCACTCGTCGTTGACGAAGCTCTGATCCTTGCCCCAGCTGAGGATCAGCACCGCGACCAGCGCGTAGGCAAGTGCCAGGACCGCGTAGGCGACTCGCTGCTCGCCGATCCGGCGTGCCCACACCGAAAAGCGGCTGACGAGCGACTCGATCGTCTGGAGCGGGTTGACTTGCGGGTTCAGAGGGACCGTCCCCAGATTCGAATGGCGGGCACCATAGACCGCGGCAGTCTAGGTCAGGGGGCTACCGGACAAACGAGCGTCGGAGCGCTGACCGCCATCCCGACCGTCCACGGCGCACCCGAGATGGAAGCCGGCACGACGATCCGGCTGGCGCCGGACTGCGCCGGCAGCGAGGCCGCGGGCAGGTCCGCGAAGCGCCCTATCGACGCTTCGACGGGCGCAGCCGACCTGTATGCGACGCCGCCGCGCTGGAAGCGGATTAGCGCTGTCGTCTGCGAGGCGCCAGGGATCAGCGAGAAGCAGCTCCCGCGCCATCGCGGCGCGGGAGCGCCGGCCTGCACGGCCACCGACAGCGGCGGTGTCCCCGGCGGTGGCACGACGCCCTGCACGGGTTCCGGCGCGATGCGCATGACTCGGACCAGCTCTTCGTCGGCGATCTGCCGCGCCCCGGGCGCAGAAGCTTCCAGTTCCTCGAGCGAGTAGGTGGGCAGGCCGAAGTCGGCGTCCAGTTCGTGGAACTGGCTGACCGGGAAATTCATCGCCCCGGGAGGGTCCTCCACCGTCACCGACTTATCGGCGGCTGGCCCGGCGAGCTCGACGGCGGTCAGCTTGGCCCGAGCCGCAGAGGACTGCGCTCGTACACCCTGGGCGACGTCCCCCAGTTCGGCGACGTTGGCGCACATCGAGAAGACGAACGCGACCCCGACGACGGCCAGCACCGCCCGGCTGGGACGGCAAGGAGCAAGCAGCTCGGCGACGGCGAGCAAGATGAGCACCGAGCCGACGTAGACGAAGCGGGTGTCGAACGTGTTGCGGAACTGGTTGAGCGCGATGCCGACGAGGAGGAGGTAGGCGACGAGCACGACGATCGCCACCACCGCGCCGGGGCCCGGCTTCGGCGCCCGACGCATCCGCTGGTAGACCAGGACCGCGAGGCCGGCAACCAAGACAGGGCCCCAGGTAGTCCGGATCGGGATCAGGTTTTCGGTTGGCCGAGGACCGTTGGGTGTGGTGAAGAGCCCGCTGAGGCCGGCCATGATCGCGCTGGCCTGGTCGACCAGGGCCGAGCCGATGATCTTGAGGTTGTGCACGTATATGTGCGTCTGGTCGAACTTGCGCGCCCACAGCGCCCAGGCGACGTAGACGGCAAGCGGCGCCAGGAAGACCCAGACGCGGCGCAGACGCTGGCCGGGAGGGCGCAGGGCGATCGCGGCGATCGCCCCGACGACGAAGACGATGCCGATGCTGTACGAGGCAACCGAGACGGTGAGCAGGACACAGGTGGCGACGTCGCCCTTCAGGTCCCCGCGGCGCAGGGCGAGGAGCGCGGCCAGGCCGAGGGCGAGGCCGATCAGGTTGGGGAACGCGAAGGTGGGCAGGATCACGTCGGCGCCGGCGCCGTAGAAGAGCATCAGGATCGCCGCCGCGAGGGCGAGGAGGTCGCCGACGCGATTCCGCATCAGGGCGAAGAGAAGCGTCGCCACCGTCGCGGAAAGCGCGTAGTTGACGAGCTGGTAGGGCAGCTGCGATTCGACCCCGAAGATCGAGAACATCGCCTTGTAGAGGACGATCGAGAGGGCCATCAGGTGGCCGTTGTGGGGGGTGAGCAGCGTTTCCAGCGACCAGGAGCGATAGGCGTAGAGGTAGCCCCACTGGTCGACGAGGGGCGTCAGTCCCCGGCCTAGGTAGAGCAGCAGCAGCGTCGAGACGACAATCGCGCAGCCGAGAACCAGGAACGGCCAGTGGCGCTTCAGCATGAGCTCAGGCTGCGCGCTGGCCGAAGTAGGCCGAGCCGGAGAGCGCTCGGTCGAAGCCCGACCAGGACTCGCCGGCGGGAAGCTGACGCTCGAGGCGGTCGAAGCTGCCGAGGCGGCCGCCGAGGTTGTCGATCATGTGGACGAGGACGGCCTCGCGGGTGGCGGGGACGACCGGTGAGCCGTGTTCGAGCGAGCCGTGATGG
Source organism: uncultured Solirubrobacterales bacterium (assembly GCA_963718775.1). Classification (GTDB taxonomy): domain Bacteria; phylum Actinomycetota; class Thermoleophilia; order Solirubrobacterales; family 70-9; genus VRUE01. The sequence goes on from OY970377.1 coordinate 1,232,735, forward strand.
GCGAGGATGATGTGCAGGACGGACTGGGCGAGGGCGGGGTCGAAGCCGGGGATCTCCTCGATCTGGCGGCGCACCTTGTAATAGCCGAGCGGGATCTCGCCCTGCAGGCGACCGGCGTCGGTGAGGTCGATCGCCAGCGGATCGTCGTTGTAGGCCTCGGTCTTGCCGATGTCGTGCAGGAGAGCGCCGGTGACGGCGACGTCGCGGTCGATGCCCGGGAAGAAAGCTGCCGCGGCGCTGACCGCCTGGGCGACGGAGACCGTGTGCTCGAGCAAGCCGTGGCGGTAGGCCTGGTGGTAGACCTTCGCCGCCGGCGCGTCGCGGAAGCGCACCCAGATCTCCGACTCCTCGCCGAAGAAGCGCTCGAGCAGGTAGCGGAGCTGCTGGTTCTGCACGGTCGCCAGCAGCTCGCGCAGGTCGCTCTCGAGGCGCTCGAAGGAGACCTCCGACTCGGCGGCAAGATCCTCGGGCGCGTACTCCTCGGGCGAGGCCTCGCGCAGCGACGTCAGCTTGATCTTCGCGCCCCAGCGCTCGCTGACCTCGAAGTGTCCTGAGACGTATATCGGCAGGCCCGGAGCCGCGATCGCGTAGAGCGCCTCGGCGTCCTCCCAGCAGACCGCCTCGCAGCCGCCGCTGGCGTCGCCGAGGGTGAGCCGCAGCCAGGGCTCGCCGTTGCGCTTGCGCCGCAGCTCACGCTCGCGAACCGCATACACGCCGCCGACCCGCTGTCCGTCCTCCAGCTCGCCGAGCGGCGCCCGGGCCGCGATGAGTGTGTCGGTGAGAGCCTGCTGCTCCATCCGCGATCCAAGGTAGACACGGGTGCGGACGCTGTCTCGACACAGGTGCACTCAAAGGAAATTCAAATAATGGTATTGCGGTAAGTAGTAGGTGACACTTAGGCTCGCCCCGTGGCAGGGACAAAGAGCTCACGGGAGTCTGCCGAGGCGGCGGGCTGGAGCAAAGACGCATACCCCCGTCCGGTCGGCGAAAAGCCGCGGCCGCCCTGGAGGGCCTGGCTGAAGGAACGCGAGAACCCCAAGTGGGACAGCTTTTCCTGGCTCACCGTGCGAGCGCTCTTCGAGTCGGTCAACGACGTTCTGGCCAGGCTGCGGCCCGAGATCGTCAACGAACGGCGAGCCCGGTGGGTGGCGAGCCAGCGGGGTCGCACGGCGGCGATGGGCGACGACCTGGTGATCGGCGGGCCGCCACCGAATCCCGCCGAGCAGCCAGGGGGTGTCGAGCGCGCCTTCCTGCTTGTCGGCGACACCGGCGAGCAGGACGCCTCCCAGTATGCGGTTGCTCCATATCTCACCGCTGCCGCCCTCGCAAGCGATCCCTACGGTCGCAGCCACCGCCCGGAATTCCTCCAGATCGTCAGCGACGTGATCTACCCCGCCGGCGACATCAACGAGTACGTCAACGGCTTCTACATCCCGTATCGCGACTTCAAAAAGCCGATCTACGCCCTCCCTGGCAACCATGACTGGTACGACGGCCTCGATGGCTTCATGTACCACTTCTGCGGGGCCGAGCCGCTCCCGCCGGAGCACTTCCGGGCCACCGAGGTGCGCCCAGCCACCCGTCTCGCCAGCCTGCTCTGGCGCCGCGGCACGGCCCCCGAACGGGAGCGGTTGAATCGCTGGCGGGACAGCCGCGGCTGGGAGCGCGACGCGACCAAAGCAGTGCAGCCAGCGCCGTACTTCGCCCTCGACCTCGGCGACCTGATGCTGGTCTGCATCGACACCGGCGTCAGCGGGGCGATCGACGACGAGCAGGGGCGCTGGCTACTGCGTGTCTCGGCATTGCGCAAGCAGAAGATCCTCCTCACCGGCAAGCCGATCTACGTCGATGGCGCGTACCACCCCGGGGAGATCTCCTGGAAGACGAACAAGCGAGAGGCCAGCGGGCCCGAGCCGCATAAGTTCCAGACCGTCGACGACGTCGTCCGCCACGAGAAGTTCGGCTACGTCGCCGCGATCGGCGGTGACGTCCACAACTACCAGCGCTACCCGATCAGGCTGCAGGAGCAGGGGCGAACGATCTACTACCTGGTCTCCGGGGGCGGCGGCGCCTACCTCAGCCCCACCCACCGGATCGGCCCGCTGGCGGAGACGCCGAAGACAGAGCATCGCTGGCCGGACGGCCTGAAGATGCCCCGAGACGAGGATGTGCCCGCCGACGACGCCGAAGCGGACCCGGAGGAAGACGACGTGGCAAGCACCTTCCACTGCTACCCGCAGCGCGGCGACTCGCTCGCCTACGCGGCCCGGCGAGCTGGCCCGCGGATGCTCAACCTGGTGCAGACGATGGCGGCGGCATTCATCGCAGCGGCAGCGATCCTGCTCTTCGCGGAACCGCTCGACGAGGCGGGCGCCCTGGCGGTGGGGACGGCCTACGTGCCTCTGGCGATCGCGGCATTGCTGGCGATCTTCGCCAAACAGCTGGGCCTGAAGAGTCTGTTCGGGAATGACTTCGGCGCCGACCCGCCCGCGCCCTGGCGGCCCGCTCGGGTGCGCTACCGGTTCGCCTCGGGTGCCTTCGTCGTGCTACTCGCCTTCGCCTCGATCGCCTTCGCAGCCGACTGCATCGACCACGGGCTGCTGCTCTCGAACGCCCAGTTCTGGGGCATGGTCGCTGTCGCCCTGGCGATCCCGGCACTGGTCATCGGCGCGATCATCTGGACCCATGACCTGCGCGGCTCGACCCCCGCTTCGCTGCCGCAACTGGCCGTGGTCTCGGCCTTTGCCGCAGCGATCCCGATCCTCCACCCCGCCGGCGAGCTGCTCGGCACGCCGGCGTGGTTCACAACCCTTCTCTTCGTCTTCGCCTTCATGGCGATCGGCATGCTGGCACTCGGCGTGTTGCGCGGCCACGCGCGGGTGGATGGGGATGACGCCGGATTTGGTCGCGTCGCTTGCAGCCTCCTCGACAGCCTGCTGACCGTAGCCGGACCAGCGCTGCTCACCTATGCCCTGGCACACAACACCGACCCCAACGGAGTGCCATGGCTGGCGGCGGCACTCGCCTGGTGCGGCGGCTGGCCTCTCTTCGTGGCGTCACTGGCCAAGACCCGGGAGCCGAGCCGGCTCAAAGGGGCCAAGCTGCACCTCGCTCGGATCAAGGGCATCGCGGGCTTCCTCAGTGTCGTCGCCTGGATCACGAGCGCCGCGATCCTCCTCCACATGATCGGCGATGGCTGGGTCGCGACCGCCGGGATCGGCGCGGTGGCGGTGCTGGCGATCATTCTGGCTTTGGGCGCGATGGTCATGCTGGTCTTGGAGGCGATGAAGCGCTTCATCCTCGCGATTGGCCTTGCCGCGGCGGTACTGGCCCCGTTTCTGCTTTCGCCACAGTCCAGCACCTCGACGCTGATCTTCATCGCGGCAAGCGCGACGCTGCTCGCGGTTGCCTACCTCAACGTCAAAGCGCTGCGCTGGGCACAGCTCGACGCCGACGCCGCGCAGACCCAGATCAGGAGCATCCTCAACGAACAAGCCGGTGACGAAGTTCCCGCCGGACCGCGACACCGTGAGCCGAAGCTGGGGCGCGACACGCCGTTGTCGGAGCGCGACATGCCTTTGTTCAACCTGCTCTACCCGTACCGCTGGGCCAAACGCAGCCGGGGCCAGGGCGCCGAAAAGGCGGGCGGCCTTTCCCAAGCGGTCGCCAAGCTTCTCGCCGAGCTGGGCGACTCCGATGAGCCGCCCTTCTTCAAGAACCTCCTGCGCGTCGACGTCGGCGCTCGCCAGCCCGACAAGGGCGAGGAGGAGGAGACCGCCCTCGATCGCGAGTTGACGATCCGCTGCTTCGGGGTGACGGGATTCGCTCGAGAGGAAGCGGCGCCCCCGGTCGAGGACTTCATCTCGATCCCCTTCCGCTCGGCAGAAGCGTTCGGGGAGCTGTTTCCTCAGAGCGCCGAGCCGAGCCAGTGACCGGCGACGACCGCGGCGAAGCCGACGAGCAGCGAGAGGCCGAGGTTGAGCCAGACGAGGTGGGCGTGGCCGGCCTCGGCGAGGCGGTGCGAGTCGAGCATCCAGGTGGAGAAGGTGGTGAACGAGCCGATCCCGCCGCCGGCGACGATGATCAGCGCCTCGCCTTCCAGGGCAGCGCCAGCGACGAGGCCGAGCGCCAGGGTGCCAGCCAGGTTGACCGCCAGGATGCCGAGCGGGAACGGGTGATCGGAGCGAGCGGCGAAGGCGGCGTCGATCAGGAAGCGGGCCGCGGCGGCGGCGCCGCCGAGCAGGCCGACGGCGAGCCAGCCGGCGGCGCTCACCTGGCGGCCTCCGGCCGTCGCTCCAGGGCGATCCCGGCGCGTACGCAGAGGTAGCCCCCGGCCAGGGTTGCGAGGATGTAGGAGGCGGCGAGCGCCGTGTGGCCGCCGTCGACCATTTCGAAGAGCTCGAGCTGCAGGGTCGAGAAGGTGGTCAGGGTGCCGCAGATCCCGGTGGTCAGAAAGGGATGGGCGAGGCTGTCCTCGGGATGGTCGCCGAGGCGCGCGAAGAAGTAGCCGAGCAGCAGGGCGCCGACCATGTTGACCGCGAAGGTCCCCCAGGGCCAGCCGCCCGGCCCATGCGGCGTCGCCTGCGCCAGGCCGACGCGGGCGAGCGCGCCGAGCACCCCTCCCACGTAGATGGCCGCGAGGCGGCCAAGGTCGAATCGCTGCGGCCTCATTGCAAGGGATTAGATACTGCCGCAATGAGACTCTGCCGCTTCACCGACTCGGACGACAAGCCAAAGCTCGGGATCGCGGAGGGGGACGAGGTCGTCGACCTCTCCGCCGCCGACGTTCCCGCCGAACCGGCCGCCGCGCTCGGCGCCGTGGGCCAGGGAGAGCTGGAGAGGCTGGCCGCCGGGGCGCCGCGCCTCGCCCTCGACGAGGTTCGCCTGCTCGCCCCGGCCGCGCCGCGCAAGTACCTGGGGATCGCGCTCAACTACGCCGACCACATCGCCGAGATGGGCATGGAGGCGCCGGAAGTGCCGGTCTTCTTCAACAAGCAGGTGACCTGTGTGACCGGCCCCGGCGCCGAGGTCCACATGCCGAAGGTCTCGACCCTGCTCGACTACGAGGCCGAGCTGGCACTGGTGATCGGCAAGCGCTGCCGCCACGTCCCGGTCGAGCGCGCCCACGAGGCGATCGCCGGCTACACCTGCGCCAACGACCTCAGCGTCCGCGACTGGCAGGGCCGGGCGCAGACGATGACGATCGGCAAGTCCTTCGACACGCACGGCCCGCTCGGCCCCTGGCTGGTCACGCCCGACGAGGTCGGCGACCCCCAGGGCCTGCGGATCCGCTGCTTCGTCGACGAGGAGCTGCGCCAGGACGCCAGCACCGCCGAGATGGTCTTCGACTGCCTCCAGCAGGTCTCCCACCTCTCCGAAGCCTTCACCCTGGAGCCCGGAGACGTGATCGCCACCGGCACCCCGGCCGGCGTCGGCATCGGCCGCAAGCCGATCCGCGAGAACGTGCTGCACGTCGGCGAGACCGTGCGGGTGGAGATCGAGCGAGTCGGCGAGCTGGTCAACACCGTCATCGAGGAGCCAAAGGGCTTCCTCGCGCCACCATCGCCTGCATAGCGAACTGCATCAAATTTCCGGCCCGCTGGACCGAGAATTTGATGCAGTTCGGCTGGGCGGATGGGCTACTGGCGGTGGATCTCGGTGGCACTGGCCTGGTCGCGGGGGCGGACGACGATCTCGTCGACGTTGACGTGGGATGGCTGAGTCACGGCCCAACGGATGCACTCGGCGACGTCCTCGGCGGTGAGCGGCTGCATTCCCGCGTAGACGCGCCGCGCCGCCTCCTCGTCGCCCTCGAAGCGGACCAGCGAAAACTCGGTCTCGACCATGCCGGGGGCGATCTCGGTGACCCGCACCGGCCGGCCCAAAAGCTCCAGCCGCAGTGCCCTCAGCATTGCCCGCTGGGCGTGCTTGGCGGCCATGTAGCCGGCGCCGCCGCGATAGGCCTCGAAGGCGGCGATGCTGGTCACGCCGACGATCTGGCCGTCGCCGGAGTCGACCAGGCGCGGCAGCAGGGCACGGCTCATCCGCATCGTCCCCAGCACGTTCGCCTCATACATCTGGCTCCACTTCGCTTCGTCGGCCTCGCCGACCGACTCGAGGCCGAGGGCGCCGCCGGCATTGTTGACCAGCACGGCGCAGCTCTCGATCCGGGCCGCGAACGCCGCCACCGAGCCCGGGTCGGCGACGTCGAGCGCGATCGCCTCGCCGCCGATCTCCGCCGCCAGCGCCTCGAGCCGGTCGAGGCGGCGGGCGCCGAGCACCGTCCGGTAGCCCTCGCCCGCAAGAGCCCTCGCCGTCGCGGCGCCGATGCCGCTGGAAGCGCCGGTTATCACCGCGGTCCGCATCGCCGCCGACCATAGCGTCTACCCCGACAAGGCCAGCGTCACTTCGGCGGCGAGCCCGCCTGACCTCGGGCTTCTTCCGCCGCCGCCGCTTCCCTGAGCTTCTTCCATTTTTTGGCTTCTCGCCTGTCCGCCCGCCATCTCGTGCGGTTGATCGTCCCGACCGTCGCCAGGTACCTCGTCTCGGCGCCGCTCCCGGTGGTCTTGCAGCACATCGTGTACTTGGCGACGAGCGACACGCACTCGCCGTCGCCGTCCTCGACGCGAACCTCGACGTCGTCGCGACCTGCCCTGGCGAGGGCATGGCGGGCTTCGGCGGCGAACTCGGCTGGGTCCAGGCACGTCTCGCGGACGCGGCGATAGCGGGGTGGGCTACCGAAGATCGGGTCGAGCACAGCTTGCACTTCCCCGATTGAGCGCCGCCACATGCGCGCGTCGTAGATGGCGCGCCCACGCGTCCGGGAGACGGTGATCACGCCAATGCGATCGGACTGCTCGCCGGCGAACGCATAGCCCCCCGCGCAGGGCTCGCTGCCCTCGATGGTGACCGGCACGTCGGGATAGGTGCTGGCGAGCTGATCACGCGCGAAGGCGGCTTGGGCCTGCGGAGCGGGACAGGCGGAGTTCGGCGCTGGGGTGCCCCGCGATCTCAGCTCGAAGAGCGCCGCGTGGGCGTTGGCGTGGGCCTTGCCCGCCGGCGCGTAGTCGTCCGGCAGCGGGACGAGCCCGAGCCGCTCGCAGACCTCGTCGCCGTCGCCCGGAAAGACCATCACCGGGCGATTCTCGGCGGTGCAGGCGACCAGCTGCGGGACCTCGGTGGACCGGCCACCGGTCATCGCGCCTTCCCGCCAGGTCTTTTCGCACTTGGCGACGGGGTCGGCGGCCGAGATGTAGATCGCGGCGCTGGCTTTGAGCGAGGGGCGCTCGTAGCAGCCGACCCCCGCGCCAACCGCGATGTCGTCGGCCGAGAAGACGCCCGCCGCAACCGCCGCGCCACCGCTGAGCACGAGCAACGCCGCGACGGCGATCAGCAGCCGCCGCGTCCCGACCGGGCGCCGGCGGCGCGGGCCACCGGGCCGCAACTCGGCCGTGAGCGTCTCGCGCCGGGCGCGAAGAGCGGCGTCATCGGGCAGGAGGACCGAGATATCGGGCTTCGACTTCATCGCAGGGGCTCCTCGAGTGGAATTGACGCTGAAAGCGAATTGGGGAACGCGTCGCCGAGCCGCTCACGTGCCCGGGCGAGCCGCGAGCGCACGGTGCCGATCGGGATGCCGAGCGCCGCCGCCGTCTCCTCGTAGCTCAGCTCGCCCCAGGCGATCATCGCCAGCACCTCGCGCTCGCGGCGCGGCAGGCCCCGCACGGCGCCCCCCGCCTCGCGCAGCTGGCGGATCGCGTCGAGGCGGGCGATCGCCTCGTCCTCGTGGCCGAGCAGCGCCACCGGCGCCGCGTTGCGGACCCGCTCGAGCGCGGCGACGTAGCGGCGCCGGCCGCGCCAGTGCTGGCGCAGCACGTTGTTGGCGACCCCGAGCAGCAGCGGCGCGGCGCTCTCGGTGGTCAGCTCGAGGCGCTCACGCTTGCGCCACGTCTCCAGGAAGGCCGTGGCGGTGGCGTCTTCGGCGAGCTGCAGGTCGGCGGTCCTCCACAGGCAGTAGGACTGCACCGAGCGCGCGTGACGCTCGTAGAGGTCGCCGAACGCCTCGGCGTCCCCCGCACGAACTCGTTCCCACAAAAGCGCGTCGGCCGAAGGCGTCATCGCTACAAGATGACCGCAGCGGCAAAACCAGTTCCCGCCCGCCGAGAACCGACCTACGCGTACAGCGCCTCGATCTCGGCCGCTATCTCTGGGTCCTGCGGCACGGCGCCACGGGCGGCGAGCGTTTCGAGGTCGAGGGTGAGCAGGGCGACGTTGTAGGGACGCCGGTCGCCGATCGCGACCGCCTGGGCGATCAACGGCGAGGCGGCCTTCAGCTTCGCCTCGATGTTGGCCGGCGACATGTTCTTGCCGGCCGCGTTGATGATCAGCTCCTTCTTGCGGTCGACGATCTTCAGGTAGCCGGCCTCGTCGAACTCGCCGATGTCGCCGGTCAAGAGCCAGCCGTCCTCGGTGAGGGCTTCGGCGGTCTTCTCGGGCATGTTGCGGTAGCCCTTCATCACGATCGGCCCGCGCACCATCACCTCGCCGTCGTCGGCCAGCTTCACCTCGACGCCGGGCAACGGCGGTCCGACCGTGCCGATCCGAACCTTGCCGGGCGGGTTCAGGGTCGCCGTCGCGCAGGTCTCCGACATCCCCCAGAGCTCGCAGATCTCGCAGATCTCGATCCCGATCGCGAGGAAGAACTCGATCACCTCGGGTGGCGTGGGGGCGGCGCTGACGAGGAAGCACTCGACCTCGTCGAGGCCGAGCATGGTGCGGATCTTGGCGAAGACGAGCTCGTCGGCCCGCTCCCATTCCGCCTGCAGCTCTGCCGAGACTCCGCCCTCCATGTAGGCGGCAACCCGTCGCCGACCGATCTCCATTGCCCGCTCGGCGGCCTGTCGTTTCTCGGCGTCCTGCTCGGCGGCCATGCCGGCTTCCAGCGCCACCTTGAGTTTTTCGAAGACGCGCGGGACGCCAGTCCAGACGGTCGGCTTGGTCTCGATCGTGTAGCCGATCATCTGTTTCAGGTCCGGACAGCAATAGACGCAGCCGCCGTAGATCATCTGCCCGTACAGGCAGCTGTAGCGATCGGCTACGTGGGCGCTCGGCAGGTAGGAGATCGAGCGAACCGGCGGCGTCGGCGAGAAGAAGGTGTTGCTGGCCCGCCAGCTGCTCATCAGGTTGTCATGGGTCAGCTGCACGCCCTTGGGCGGCCCGGTCGTGCCCGAGGTGTAGATCAGGCAGAGCACGTCGTCGGGCCCGACGGCGCGCCAGGCCGCCTCGAAGTCGAAGGCCGGGTCGCCCATCTCCTCCAGCTCCTCGATCGAGATCGTCCCCTCCGGGGCCTCGCCGCCGATCACGACCACGTGCTCGAGGGTGTCGACCCGCTCGCGCGCCGCCAGCACCCGGTCGAGGAACTGCGGCTCGGTGACGATCACCCGGTTGGCGGCGTCGGCGACGACGTACTCAATCTGCTCGGGCGAGGAGGTGTTGTAGACGGAGAAGCAGGTGGCGCCGAGGTGCATCGCGGCGGCGTCGGTCAAGAAGAACCCCGGACGGTTGGTGAGCATGAAGCCGACCGTGTCGCCGCGACCGACGCCCAGCGCGGCCAGGCCAGCGGCACGCCTGCGCACCGTCGCCGCGTACTCGGCGAAGCTCGTCTCCTCGTCGCTGTCCTTCAGCCGCAGCGCCGGCGTGTCCGCCCACTCCTCCGCGGTGAGCTGGAACGCCTCGCACAGCGTCGCGGCGGACAGCGCCTTTGGGTTGTGCGCCTGTCACGACGTCACTTCTCCCATTCCCAGATCACGGCAGATCGGCGACGGCTCGATCGGCGAGACATAGGCCATTGCACTGCACCCAGTGAAGGTACTCGTCAGCGCGTTTGTCATACAGCGCCCGTGCCAGCCCAAGCATCGCGTAGGCCGCCACTCCGCTCTTCAGGCGCCGGTTGACGCCCGCCACCAGGCCGGCATTGAGGGCAAAATCGTCGAACTCGTAGAAGCGCGCATCGGTTACTCGTAGCTTCGCCTGGGCGCCGCCGATCTGGAGATAGAGGTACAGCTTCTCCCAGTCGATGCGCAACTCGGCGGCTTCAGCGGGAACCACGGCAAGCGAGTTTTCTCCATGCCCAGCCGGGACTGCGAACTTCCCCGGGCGTATCTCGCGAAGATCGGGCTCAAAGGCGAAATCGAGGCTGTCCTGCGCGACGCCGTCAAGGATCGCCAGGTATCTCTCATCGCTGAGGTCTTCGACGTGTCGCGCCTGTTTCGTCTCGAATCGATGGTCCTCGACCTCGGGGGGCTTGCCTTCGGGGACAACGTCGCCGAGCTCGACGAGCGCACCCGGCCCAAACGGCCCACCATTGACACGGAGTAGATCCCGCGTGATCAGGTCGGTCTTTGGCGTGGTTGGCCGAATCGGCGCCAGCGTTTTGGGCTCGATCCCCGCAACACAGATCCGGGGCACATGCATCCGCGTGACGTGATTGAGGACTATTTGCATGGCTACAGGTGAACCGCCTGCACATCCCCCCACCGCGATGCGAGGAACTCGATGACGAGGCGCCGGTGGCAGTGCTCGGGCGTCGCCTCGCTGCAGAGCAAAGCCGTGCGCTGCGAGAAGTCCCGGGGGTCGAGCACCTCGTCGATCCGGCGACGCGCCATCAAAGCCAGGAAGTCGCGCTCGTAGTCACTCCAATCGCCCTTGCGCTTCTTGAAGGCGTCCAGCAGCTCTTTCGTAGGCGCCAGCAAGGGCTGGTGCTCGTAGACGGCGCCTACCAGCTCGCGCAGGAAATAAGGGAGGTCGGCCGCCTTGGCAAAGCCCGCCAGTTGCGAGGTGTTGTTGAGGCGAACGTCCAGCAGCCGCTGGACTTGGGCGTCCGCTAGCCGGCCGAAGAAGCGCTCAGCCGTTGTCTGCGTGAAACCGATCGTGTAGATCTCCACGGGGCAAGATCATGCCCGAAAAGCGCTGGTTGGTCGCTCACCCCAGGCAAAGGAACTGAGTGCTCGACCTCAACGCGGCCATCGGGGAGGATGTGGCGCAGCTCGGCGCCGTGATCGCACAGCACCTTGCCGACCAAGAGCCGACGATGGCACTCCTCCGGCCGTCCACAGCTGCAGAGCAGTGCGAGGCGATGATCCCGGCTGCCCTTCAGCAGGCCCTCGATGGCCTCTTGGAACGCCGGCTCCGCTGCCATATCGCCATACAGCGCATGCCCGGCGGCATCGTATTGCTCGTCCCGCTGAGGACGGCCCCCCAGCGCCAAGCCAAGGAAGGCATAGCCAACCCCTCGCTCTTCGATCGCCGGTTGAAGGCTCTCTCGGTTGAAGTGAGGCGCAAACCGCGAATAGGGATACGAACGAACGTCGATGAGGAACTCGATGCTCTGGCTTTGAACGAGCGTGACGAGCCGATCGAGGTCATGGTTCGAATGCCCGACAGTCCATATGGTGGCCGGTCGCAATGGCACTTCGATCCATGGTACGCCAGCTTCCCGACGTGGAACCCCGCTCACGGATGAACTGGGATTCATCGATCCTCTAATCGAGGCATCTAACGAATGGCGAGGGTGGGAATCGAACCCACGACACCACGATTTTCAGTCGTGTGCTCTACCAACTGAGCTACCTCGCCGGGATTGCGCGGGCGGGCCGCGCAGGGGAAGGCTAGCGACCGGGAGGCGATCGGGCTGATTGCATTGAGGCGTGGCCTGGATGCGCGCAGCGGCCGGATTGGTGGCCCTGCTTGCGGTCGGGGCGGCACTCGTCTCGGGGGGCTCGCGGGACGACTCGGTTCGGTATCGCTACCTGCCCGCGACCAACGTGCTGCGGACGGTCAGCATCCATGGCACGGAGCGGGTCGTGACGGTCCGCTCGCTGGGCGATCCTGGCCTGGTCGACGCGCGGCCGCGCTGGCTGGCGGCGGCGCGGCCGCTGGGCTCCCGGGCGCCGGCCTGGGCGCGGCGCATGTACGGGCAATCGCTGCCTGTGCTGCGGGCGCTCACCGACCGGCAGACGGGCGCGGTGCGGGCCGGGGCGCGAGAGGGCTGGGCCTACGTCTGGCCGCGCGACGCGGGCGCCGTCGCTCTGGCCTTCGCCTCGGCGGGCTACCGCGGCGAGGCGAGGCGCATCGCTCACTTTCTGCTCGGCCTCAACCTCGGCGCCGCCGCCCGCTTCCACCCTGACGGCTCGCCGGTCGCGGGCCGCGACGCGCAGGGCGACGCCACCGGCTGGGTCGTTGCGGCGGCACGAGCCGCAGGGTCGAGCACCCGGCCGGCATCGCTTCCCTGGGATGACCGCGCCGACTACCAGGAGGGCGACGGCGGCGCCTACCTCGGCAACGCGATCGCGGCAGGCGCTGACCTATCGCCCTTCGCCACACGCCGTGGCCTGGTCCGCGAGGCCGGGGAGCCCGATTCGGGGCTCGACTCGGTAGCTGCCTGGGCCGTACGCCCCTTCCCGCACCCCCCACTCTTCCCCGCTGCGCGACGCACGCTGTTGCGGCTTGCTGCCCACAGCACCCGGTACGGGATCGTCCCCTCCGAGAGCTGGGCCGGCGGGGACGATCCCTGGACAGCCCCCACCGCCTGGACTGCGTGGGGCCTCGCCGCGCTCGGCGAGCGTCGCGCCGCCCTGCGCCTGATGGCGGCGTTGCGCCTCGCCTCAACTCCAACCGGCATGCTGCCCGAGCGGGTCGACGTCCACACCGGAACCCCCACCTCGACCACCCCGCTCGCCTGGTCCCACGCCTTCGCGATCCTCGCCCTGCGCGAGCTCTGGCCCTAGAGCGACTCGAGCGCCAGCTCGACGGCCTCGCGGGCGGACTCGGCAGGGACGATGCCGGGGGCTTCCTTCATCCGCTCACGCCCCTTCAGCTCCCAGCTGCGCAGAGCGATCACGGTGCGGCCGATCGCGCGAGCGAAGCCGATCTCCGAGAGCGTCCTCCATGCCATCGCAGACCAGCGTGGCGCCGGCCTCCGCCAGCAACCGCCCAACCTCCTCGCCCAGCAGCCCCGCCTCGGCGGCCCAGCTCAGCGCCAGAGGGGCCGATGACGGCCACCTGACGCGCGCGCCCGGAAGGGAGCGGGTGGGGCTCGACGGAACCTCCCCGCTGTTCGTGACGGCGAGCCCCACCCGCTCCCTTCACTGCGCCCCTTTCATCTGACCCATCAGCTCCAGCGCCCCCGCCTTGTGCAACGGCTCGTTGAGGTTGCCGCACTTGGGGCTCTGCACGCAGGAGGGACAGCCGGACTCGCAGGGGCACTCGGCGATCAGCCGCTCGGCGTCGCCGAGCAGGCGCTCGAACTGCTCGTAGCCGCGCAGGGTGATCCCGACCCCGCCGGGGTGGCCGTCGTAGATGAAGATCGTCGAACGACCGGTCTGGAAGTGGACGTTGGTCGAGAGGCCGCCGATGTCCCAGCGGTCGCACATCGCGATCAGCGGCAGCACCGCGATCTGGCCGTGCTCGGTGGCGTGCAGGGCGCCGAGCAAGACGTCGGGCGGCAGCGCCCCGCTGAGCCGTTCGGGCAGCACGTACCAGAGCGCCTGGGTGGCGAAGTGCTGCTCGGGCAGCTCCAGGGCGACGATGTCGAAGGGCTCCTGGTCGGTGATCGAGACGCGCTGGTAGGCGATCACCTGCTCGGTCACCGAGACCTCGCCGAAGTTCAGCTCCACCCCGCTGGTCGTGCGCTGCTCGCGGACCCGCTCGATGTAGATCTCGGTCTCCTTCTTGGGCCGCGTGTACCAGTCGCCGTCGAAGCTGGAGACGACCGCGCGCCGGCCGGCGATGTCGAGCTGCTCGACCTCGTAGGAGCGGCCGAGGTGCAGGTAGATCGCGCCCGGGTGGATCGTCGTGAAGGCGCGCTCGGACTCGACCAGGCCGAGCATCTCGCCGGAGTCGCGCTCGATCACCGCGATCGAGTCGAGCGAGGCCGAGCGCAGCGGCACCTTGGCGGCGACGAACTCGCTGCTGCGCGGCATCACCCGCCCCCCCGCCTGGCGCAGCTCGCCCGCCGCGGTCAGCCGGTTGGCGCGCTCGCGCCAGCCCTTGCCATAGACCTCGCCGTCCTGCTCGCTCAGCGGCAGCTCGTAGGCCGCCGCGATCATGTGCCGCGAGGCGATCTGCTCGTTGTCTGGATCGAGGATCGCCGCCTCGACCGGCCGGTCGATGAACTCCTCGGGGTGGCGACAGAAGAACTGGTCGAGCGCGTCCTGGCCGGCGACGTAGACGGCGAGGCCGCGCCGCCGGCGTCCCGCCCGGCCCCACATCTGGCGCAGGCTGGCGACCGTGCCGGGGAAGGTGACGCAGATCGCCGCGTCGAGCTCGCCGATGTCGATGCCGAGCTCGAGCGCGTCGGTGGCGACGACGGCGAGCAGCTCGCCTGAGGTCAGCCGCTGCTCGATCTCGCGACGCTGCTGGGAGGTGTAGCCGCCGCGGTAGGGAGCGATCCGCGCCGCCAGCTCCGGCTTGCCACGCGCCTCAAGCGATTCACGCGCGAAGCGCTGGATCAGCTCGATCCCGCGCCGGCTCTTCAGGAAGCAGATCGTCCGCACGCCGTGGCTGACCAGCTCGGCGAGCAGGTCAGCCGCCTCACCCAGCGCCGAGCGCCGCGTCCCCGTCGCCTTGTCGATCAGCGGCGGGTTCCACATCGCGATCTCACGGCCGGCGCTGGGCGCGCCGTCGTCGTCGATCAGCTCGAAGGGCGTGCCGACCAGCTCCTCGGCGAGGCCAACCGGGTTGGCGATCGTCGCCGAGGCGAGCAGGAAGCGCGGCTCGCCGCCGTAGGCGCGCGCCACCCGGCGCAGGCGCCGCAGCACGTTGGCGACGTGGGAGCCGAAGACGCCGCGGTAGGTGTGGGCCTCGTCGACGACGACCCAGCCGAGGTTGGCGAGGAAGTCGCCCCAGCTCTTGTGGTGGGGCAGGATGCCGACGTGCAGCATGTCCGGGTTGGTGAGGACGAGGTTGCTGCGGCGGCGGATCGCCGGCCGCTCTTCACGCGGCGTGTCGCCGTCGTAGATCGCCTCGCGCAGTCCCGGCGGGCGCAGCGCCGCCAGCTTGCGCGCCTGGTCCTGCGCCAGCGCCTTGGTCGGGTAGAGGTAGAAGGCGCGGCGCTTTGCGTCCTTGGCGATCCCGTCCAGCACCGGCAAGTTGAAGGCGAGGCTCTTGCCCGAGGCGGTGCCGCTGGTGATCACCAGGTTCGAGGCGCCCGCCGCCTCCAGCGCCTGGCGCTGGTGGGAGTAGAGCCGCTCGACGCCCGCCCGCTTCAGCGCCTCGGCGAAACCGGGGTCAAGCGAGCCGGGCAACGCCACCCGCTTCGCCTTGCGCTCCGCCTCACTGCTCTCGGCGACGATCCGCCCGTCGCGCCGCGCCGGATCGAGCGCCACCGCCCAAGGCGTCTCCAAAAGGCTCTTCGCCATCACGCACTCCCCGCCGATGGGCCGAAACCGTGACGTATGGTCACGATTTCGTCCCGTCGGCGCCGGGGCTGCGGATCGCGCCCGCGACACGGGTTGCCTGCAGGGCGCTGCGGTCGTGGATGCGCAGCACGTCGGCGCCACCGCGCACGGCCAGGGCGAGAGCCGCAACCGTCCCCCACTCGCGCTCGCCCGGCGGCAGCCGCTCCTCCCAGGACCCGGCCAACACCGCGCCGATGAAGTCCTTGCGCGAGAGCGAGACGTAGAGCGGTAGCCCGAGCGTTCGCAGCTCGGGCAGGCGCCGCACGATCTCCAGGTCCTGCGCGGTGGTCAGGTCGAAGTCGAGTCCGGGGTCGATGGCGATCTGCTCCTCAGAGACCCCAAGGCTGCGGGCAAGCTCGACTCTCCCCCCGAACCACGACTTGAGGTGCTCGACGACGTCGCCGTACTCGCGCGATGGGCGGTCGACCCGCGGCGGCCCCTCGATGTGCATCAGCACGTAGCCGCAGCCCGTCTCGGCGACCAGCTCAAACATCTCCTCGCTGCCGCCGGAGATGTCGTTGACGGCGACCGCGCCGGCCTCCAGCGCAGCCCGCGCGACCTCGACCGAGAAAGTGTCGGCGGAGATCGGCGCCCCCGCCGCGGCCAGTCCCGCGATTGCCGGCACCAGCGACGCCGCCTCGACCCCGGGTGGAACCGGCGGCCCACTGCGCGCCGCCACGGCGCCAACATCGAGCATGTCGAACCCGGCCTCGACCAATGCCAACCCGTCGGCGATCGCCTGCTCCGGGGTGCCGCTTCGCGCCCCCTCGAACATCGAGTCGACGGTCACGTTGACGATCCCGGCGGCGATCGGCTGGGACAGGTCGAGGGCTCGGTCAGCGAGCCTCCAGCTCGGGGGCGGGGGCGTCACTCCGAGCCGCTCAGGGCGATCGCCTGATCGCGAGCGTCTGCTTGCCGGCCTTTTCGAAGTGCACTCTCACTCGAAAGACGAGCTTACGCCCCGGCATCGCCCCTTCGACCCATCGCAGGCAGTCGGGTGGAACGAGGATGGTGACGTCCTTGGCCCCGCCAAACACTTCGGCGTCGATCCCATGTCTGAAAGCCTGGCCTTCGATCATGTGGGCTCGTTCGGTTTCGCCGTCGGCAATGATCGTGTAGGCCAGCGCTCCCCGCATGCGCGACTCCAACTGAGGCGGCAAATAAATCTCAGCCCCGCTGACCTCACCCCAGGGCAGGTTGGTGCGCACTCGCAAGCGCAGCGCCGGAGCGGAACGGTCAGACGCATGCGCCTGAAAGCTCACCCGCGCCGAGGGAAGGCAGCGCGCCTGCCGCCGCTGGGCTTCGCTTCCTGGGCACGGCAGAGCCGTTGCCACGCCGTCGCGGCCGAAGCGGAAGTCAGGTCGCCCGTCGGAGCCGAACCTGGCAACGACCAAGCGCCTGCGACCAGCCAGCGACATCGCTGAGGCGACGATCTCGCCGCTGGGCAGGATCGCGACGTCTTCTCCCCTGGCAAAGCGTCGCGGTCCCGATCCGGCTCCAAAGCGAACCAGGCCGAGGCCGCCGCCGAAGGACGAGTCGAAGCTGCCGTCGGGCAGGAACCTGGCGATCGCGGCTTCGCGGCAGTCGCGGCAGAGGTTGTCGGTCGCACCTTCGAGTTCGTCGGCGAGCGTCAAGGTGACGACGATCGCGCCGTCAGGCGCGATCGCAAGCGCGGTTGCCTCCCCGTAGCGCGGTCCGGGCATGTGCCACCCACTCGACCCGCCTTCGCCAAAGCTCGCGTCGAGAACGCCGTCGCCGTCGAAACGGGCAACCATCGGCCGCGCCCCAGCGCTACCCGCCACGACGAGGCGGCCAGCATCTTCGGCTATCGCGTTTGCCCGCTCTCCACGAGTTGCGGCGAAGGTGGCGAGCTCCTGCCTGACCAGGCCCACGCCACCGCCAAAGGAGGGGTCGAAGGAGCTCGACTCCGGCGCGAAGCGCGCAAGGAGCGTCCTGTTGTCGGCAGGCCAGTGAGTATCACCCGCCATCACCAGGCTCCCGTCGGGCCTAGTCAGCAGGCCGGCGAGGTCATTCCAGGTCTGGTGCGGTTTCAGGTCTCCCGGAATCGTGCCGAGCAGAGCCGCAAAGCTTCCCGTCTGGTCGAGAGAAATGACATCCGCATGCGACTGCCAGGTGCTCTCAATCCACTTCGCGGTACCGGCAACGATCAGGCGCCCGTCGACGGAGGGGAGGATCGAAGCAGGCAGCAACCCGTCGTCGATTCGCTCAGGGCCGGCGGCGCCCCGCGTTCCGAAGGGCAAGTCCGGGCGACCGTCCGGCAGGAGGCTCAGCAGAAGCGGGCTGAGACCCGAGCTCTTGGAGCCTTCCCAGGCACCGGCGACGATTCTGCCGTCGGGCCGAAGCGCGACCGCCCTGAAGGGTCGGAAGCGCCGGTCTATCGCAATCCCGCCATCGCCAAAACCCAGGTCCAGGTGACCCTCGGGGTCGAAACGCGCAACGGCGCCGAAATCCGGCGCAGCCAATCCGGCGACCACGATTCCGCCGTTGGGCTGGACAACCATCGTGTCGGCAGCCGGAACTGTCCCCGGAGCGATGGCCATGGCGATCGCGAAAGATGCCAGCGCCGAACCGAGTCCCCGCCATCTTCTCCGGCCCACAGGAGCTACCGTAGCGCCTCCGTTGTTACTGCGATGCGTCTACACCGACCTCGACGGCACCCTGCTCGGCAAGGGCTCCTCGCTCTTCCGCGACGCCGGCGGGGCCTTCTCGCTGGCCCAGGCGCGCGGCCTCGAGGCCTGCCAGCGGGCCGGGGTCGAGGTCGTGATCATGTCCGGTCGACGCGAGCCGCAGGTGCACGAGTGCGCTCGCCTGATGGGCCAGTCCTCCTACATCTACGAGGCCGGCTGCGCCTTCGCGATCGAGGGCGAGACGACGCTGATGACCGGCGAGATGGTCCCCGACGAGGACGGCACCGTCTACGAGAAGATCGAGCAGCGCGGCATCCCGAAGCTGCTCTTCCAGCGCTTCGAGGGGCGGCTGGAGTACCACGCCCCGTGGCACCACGGGCGCATCCTCTCCCACCTCTTCCGCGGCAAGGTAGACGTCGAGGAGGCCAACCGGCTGCTCGAGGCCGAGGGGCACGGCGACCTGCGCCTGCTCGACAACGGCGCGATCGGCCGCGAGATGCCGGCCGTCGATGGCCCCACGCACGCCTACCACCTCGTCCCCAAGCTGGTCAGCAAGGCCGCCGCGGTAGCGGCCCACGCTCGTGTCCGCGGCTACGACCCGGCCAACTGCATCGCCGTCGGCGACTCGGTCGAGGACCTCGAGGTAGCCGCCGCCGTGGGTCGCTTCTTCGTCGTCGCCAACGGGCCCGAGCGCGACCCCGGCCTGCGTGCCGCCCTCGCTGTCTGGGACAACGCGACGGTCACCGAGGGCGCGATGGGCGACGGCTTCTACGAGGCAGTCGTCTCGACCCTGGTCGAGCGCCGCTGAGCAGCCACTAATATCGGCCTGCAGCCATTTTCGACCCCCTGGAAGGAGCGCCCCTTGTCGCAGGAGACGGCCACCGTCGCCGAGCAGGAGTACCTGGAGATCATGTTCTGGCTGGAGGAGGCCGGGCTGCCGATGACCGGGGCCAACATCGCCCGCGCGATGCAACTCTCGCCACCCACCGTGCACGAGATGATCGGCCGCCTCGTCGGCGACGGCTACGTCGAGCGCAAGCCCGACAAGTCGCTCACCTTCACCGAGTCCGGGCGTGACCACGCCAGCCACATCGTCCGCCGCCACCGCATGATCGAGCGTTTCCTCACCGACGTCC
Organism: uncultured Solirubrobacterales bacterium; assembly: GCA_963718775.1. Taxonomy (GTDB): domain Bacteria; phylum Actinomycetota; class Thermoleophilia; order Solirubrobacterales; family 70-9; genus VRUE01. The sequence goes on from OY970377.1 coordinate 1,251,971, forward strand.
TCGGCATCCCCTGGGACGAGGTCCACGAGGAGGCGGAGCGGATCGAGCACGCGATGTCGCCAGTGCTGGAGGAGCGCATGCGGGCGGCGATCGGCGACGCGACGACCTGCCCGCACGGCCACCCGATCGTCGAGGGCGCCCGTGAGCAGGGCTCGCTGCTCTCCGACGTCGAGCCCGGCGCCAAGGTTCACGTGCTGCGCTTCGAGAACGAGGCCGAGGAGCTGCTCCACTACCTCAAGGACGCCGGCCTGCATCCGGGGCTGGAGGGCACGGTCGAGAGCTCCGGCGAGGAGGGCGTCACCTTCATCTCCGAGGAGGGCAGCCACCGGGTCACCCGCAGCGTCGCCGAGACCGTCTCGGTGCGCGCCGACCCCGCGCCGCCGCCGCGGGCGACGATCCCGGAGCAGTTGGTTCTCTCCAGCAGCGACCGATACGGCCGCTAAAGCTCAGCTCGGCATAGAGAGAGTCACCATCGGCTTCGCCGTCGGCTGATCGCTGCCGCCGCGCGGCTCCATCGTCACCATCACCGCGCTGACGCCCTGCATGTCGTCGATCACCGCGGTGGCGGTGCCGTCGCGGTTGGGCAGGAAGAGAGTCTTCGCCGATTCGACCCGCTCGCCGCGCTGCACCCAGGCCTGCAGGACCTTGTCGGCAGGGAGCTCGTCGACGTTGGCGAGGCGCAACGTGCCGGAGTCGTCTTCGCTGACGATCTTCGCGGTGACACCGGGGGCGTGACCCGCGGCCACAGTGGTCTCGCTACCGCCATCGGAGCCGCCGCTGATCGCGTAGCCGCCGATCGCGGCCACTAGGAGGACGGCCGCGGCCAGGCCGGCCAGCGGGCGCAGGGTCAGCCAGCGGGTCCGGCGCGAACTCCCAGAGAGCTCGGGACGCGCCGCCTCCGAACGCACCTGCTCGAACAGGCGGGCGCGCAGCTCGGCCGGCGGCTCGAGCCGCTCGGCCGACTCCGGCAGCAACTGCGCCGCCGGCCGCAGCCAGTCGAGCTCGACCTTGCATTCCTCGCAGCCGGCGATGTGGCGCTCCAGCTCGGCCGACTCGCCGGGCTCCAGGGCGCCCAACACGTAGGCCGCCAAGTCGTCGCGCCAGCGATCGTGCTCTGTCTCGTTCATGCCAGTCCCTCCGCAAGCTGTCCGCGAATCTTCTCCAGGCCGAGCCGCATCCGCCCCTTCACCGTGCCCAGCGGCACCTCAAGCATCGTCGCGATCTCCGACTGGCTGAAGCCGCCGAAGTAGGCGAGCTCGAGCACCTTCGACTGCTCACCCGGCAGCTCGCCCAGCGCGCCGCGCAACTCGCCCGCCGTCTCACGGCGCAGCGCCTCGGCCTCGACCAGCTCCTCGGCCGGACGCTGGTCGAGGATCGAGTCGTCGTCGAAGTCGAGCTTCGGCGCCCGTCCCGCCCTGCTGCGCAGAGCGTCGATCGCGCGGTTGCGGACGATGCCGAGCATCCAGGTGCGCACACTGCCACGCGCCGAGTCGTAGCGGGCGCCGCTGCGCCAGATCGATATGAAGGCCTCCTGGGTGACGTCTTCCGCCGCCCCCCGCTCGCCGACGATCCGGTAGGCAAGCGAGTAGGCGACGCCGCCGTGGCGGTCGTAGAAGACCTCGAAGGCGCCAGGGTCCTTCTCGCCGATCAGCGGCATCAGCTCCTCGTCGGCGAGGCGCTCGGCTTTGCTCGTCTTGACCTTCATCTGGCTCAGCGCCTCACCTGGCCCGCTAGGCGATGAACGGTTCGACCGCCTTGAGGACCTTAGCCTTGTCCAGCGCCGGGTCGAAGGCGACGGGCGACGGTTCGGCGCCGTTCTGCAGCCGCATCGCCGCCGCGTGACGGGCCTCGACCTGGACGATCGAGCCGGCCGCTTCCAGCACTTCCTTGGACTTGATCTGGGGCGCAGCGCCGTTGTAGGCGCTGACTCCGGTGTCCTCGAAGGTCTGGGCGAGCTTGAGGAAGCCAGCCGTGTCGTTGTATGGGAAGTCGAATTTCGGCTCCGACACTGGCTTGCCGCCGAGCTTCTTGATCGTTTCGGTCAGCGCGCCGACGTGTTCGTCCTCGTCGCGGCCAACCAGGTCGATCAGGCTCTTCAGGTCGCCCTTCGCCTTGGCCCGGGTCTTCGCTTCGCGGTAGAAGCTCGACTCGAGGTACTCGAGCGTGAGGGCGAAGTTGAGGATGCCGACATCACCGCCGCCGGACATCGCCAGCGCCCTGCCGACGAACGGCCCGACCATCGCGGCGCCATAGACGGCGCCGACGGCCAGCGCTCCCTTGAGGATCACCTCGCCGCGGGAGAGGTCTTCGCTATCCGTCTCGACCTGAACATCGGCGAGCTCTGGTACCGAGACCGTCTCAACCCGTGTATCGCGCGGGCTGAGACGGTCTCGCGAAGTCAGGATCTGGTCGCTCATCTCATTCTCCTTTCGCTCTGGGCGCCGGCTCAGCCGACGATGAAGGGTTCGACGGACTTGAGGACTTCGTCGGCGCCAGCCGGGACGGCGAAGGCGCCGTCGGGCGTGATCGACTCGCCGAGCAGCGTGTTGAGTGCCGCCGCGTGGCGGCCCTCGACGCTGTGGATCGAGAGGGCAGCCGCAAGCACTTCCGGGCTCTTGATGTTCGCCGCCTGGCCGAGGTAGGCGGCGGCGCCGAGGTTCTCCACCGTGCCGGCCAGTTCGAGCACCGACTTGGCGTTCTTGAGCGGGAATTCGGTCTTCGGCTTCGGCGCCGGTTTGCCACCCAGTTTCTTGACGAAGGCGGTGAGCGCGGTGACGTGTTCGGCCTCCTCGCTGCCGAACTTGCGAATCGTCGCCAGGTCGGAGCCCTTGAAGAGGCCGCTCTTGACCACATCGGCGTAGAAGGCGTCCTCGAGGTACTCGAGCGTCAGCGCGTAGTTGAGGATGCCAACGTCGCCCCTGCCGAATTTCTCGGTGCCGGTCTTGGCAGCGGCGCTACTCGTCGCCATCGTCGTCGTGTCGCCATCGTCGCCACAGGCGGCGAGGAAGACGCCCAACGCGGCGGAGCCACCGGTCACCGCAAGCAGCTTGCGGCGCGAGACCGGGTCACTGGTGACCCGTGAAAGAGCGCTCTCCTTATTCGCAACAGCCATGCTTCCTCCTCGGTCGCGGGTCGTTAACCCCTCTACGGGGAGGCGACCGAGGTGGATCAGCGGCGGCGGGTGACTAGGCGGGGGAGCCGGCGCGAACCCGCTCCAGGGCGCGGACGATGCGGGCGATGCCCTCGCCGATCCGCTCCGGCGGCACGCTGGCGAAGGAGAGGCGCAGGCTGTTGGTGCCGCCGTCGATCATGAAGTCGGGCCCGGCGACGAAGGCGACACCCTCGCCCTTGGCCTCGGCCAGCAACGCCGTCGTGTCGGTGCCCTCAGCGAGATCGAGCCAGAGGAAGTAACCGCCCTCCGGAACGACGAACTCGGCCTCGGGGATCTGCTCCCGCAGCGCCTCGACCAGGGCGTCGCAGCGTGCCTGCAGCGCGCCTTTGACGAACTCGATGTTCTTGTCGAGCCCGCCGGAGCGGCAGAGCTCGAGGACGATGGACTCGGCCAGCATGTTGGGTGAGATGTAGGTCTCGTTGGCCCGCTTGGCCAGCTGGGCGATCTCCCCGGCCGGCCCGGCCAGGTAGCCAACCCGCACCCCGGGGCTGACCGTCTTGGAAAAGGAGGAGGCGTGGATGACCCGATCGGCCTTGTCGATCTCGAGCATCGTCTCCAGCGCCTCGCCCTCGAAGGGCAGCTCGCGATAGGGGTCGTCCTCGAAGATCCAGAAGCCGTGCTCGGCGGCGAGCTCGACCAGCCGCACCCGCTTCGCGGCCGAGAGCGTGCAACCGGCGGGGTTATGGAAGTTGGGGATGACGTGGGCGAGCTTGATCGGGCCCTCGGCGAGCGCTGCTTCAAACGCCGCGATGTCCAGCCCATCGGCCTCCAGCGCCACCGGCACCAGCTCGACCCCGAGCCGTTGCAGCATCAAGAGCGTGCGGTCGTAGGTCGGCTGCTCGACCACGACCCGGTCACCGGCCTCGAGCAGATGCTCGAACAACATCGCCCCGGCCTCCAGTGACCCGTTGGCGACCATCACCTGTCCGGCATCCAGCCCTCCGTGCCGCTCGGCGATCCACTCGCAAAGCCCAGGATGCCCGATCCCGGTCCCGTAGGAGAGCGCCTTTTCCCAGTCCTCGGCCAGCGCAACCGCCGCCGCATCCCGCACCGCGTCCTTGGGCAGGATGTCGGCGCTGGGCGCCCCGCGAGCAAATGAAATCGTGTCGTTAGCCATACGCCCCGACCCTAGCAACGCCCACTCGCCGCCGATCCGTCCCTCCAAGGGGGAAGAACCAGGGCGTGTCTGAGCTTAGCCACGACATATCGTGGGAAAACTCAGACACGCCCGGTTGGGTTGGGAGATAGCGAGGTTGGCCGAGCAGCAACACGGCCTTGTGGGACGAGGCCAACTACGCGCCTTCGGCATGCCCGAGCGGACGATCGAGGAATGGCTCAGGAGCGGGTGGCTGCACCGAGTACATCGAGAGGTCTTCGCGGTTGGACACCCGCGGATCGTCGATACCGGGCGTCGCTGGGCAGCCGTACTCGCCTATGGAGAGGGCGCCCTGTTGAGTCATCGAAGTGCGGCGGCGCTCTGGGGGCTTGCCAGGCAGCGCTCCGGGGCTATCGACGTCACTGCCGGCATCGGACGACAGGGAATCGACAGACGCGCCGGCATCTTCATCCATCGCGGGAAGCTCCATCCGGAGGATCGCGCTGCTCGGGCAGGGCTCCCGGTGACCACGGTGGCCCGGACGCTCTTCGACCTAGCCGAATTCGTCACGTTCAAGCAGCTCGAATCGGCCTGGGAGGAAGCGGACCGCCTCAAACTGCTGCAGCTACGCGAAGTCGAGCAGGTCTGCGAGCGGGGCTACGGACGCAGGGCTTTGAAGCCGATCCGCCGGCTGCTCGCCGCGGCCCGCGCTCCGATCGTCACCCGCTCCCCACTCGAGGACGTCTTCGCGGCGTTCTGCCGCGAGCACCGCCTGCCTATGCCCTCCTTCAACACGACGGTCCTCGGTTTCGAGGTCGACGCCCTCTGGCCCAAACAGCGCCTCGCGGCCGAGCTCGACAGCTGGGAATTCCACCGCCACCGCGCCGCCTTCGAGCGCGACCGAGCCCGCGACACCGCCCTCCAAGTTGCCGGCTACCGAACCCTCCGCATAACTGATCGCCGCATTAACAACGAAGCTTCCGCCCTCGCCAGCGAGCTTCGCGCACTCCTGGCTGTGATCCCGTCCCTTCTCAGCTCGCCGCTCCGGGCGCCAGCCAATCCCCGCCTCAGCGGAAAAAGTTAAGCGAAACCCCTACCCGGATCGCTTCCGAGAGCTAAGAACCGCGCAGCACGTCGACAGCGATCCTCGCCGTCTCAGTAGGGCTTTCGCCGACCCGCACGCCCTTTGCTTCGAGCGCGTCCTTCTTGGCCTGGGCGGTGCCCGAAGAGCCGGAGATGATCGCGCCGGCGTGGCCCATCTGCTTGCCGGGCGGGGCGGTGAAGCCGGCGATGTAGGCGACGACGGGCTTGGAGATCTCCGCCGCGATGAACTCCGCGGCGCGCTCCTCGGCGTCGCCGCCGATCTCGCCGACCATGACGATCAGCTCGGTCTCAGGGTCGGCCTCGTACAAGGTCAGGATGTCGATGAAGTCAGAGCCGATGATCGGGTCGCCGCCGATGCCGACGATCGAGGAGTTGCCCTCGCCCGCCTGCTTCAGCTCGTTGCCGATCTGGTAGGTCAGCGTGCCCGACTTGGAGACGACGCCGATCTTGCCGGGATCGAAGAACTGGGCGGGAATGATCCCGACGTTGGCCTTGCCGGGCGAGAGCACACCGGGGCAGTTCGGCCCCATCAGCCGGACACCGGCCTCCTTCGCCTTCCAGTAGGTCTTCAGCATGTCCAGCACCGGGATCCCCTCGGTGATCGCGATCACCGTGTGGACGCCGGACTCGATCGCCTCGTCGATGGCCGGGGCAGCGAAACGCGCCGGCACGAAGATCATCGAGGTGTTGGCGCCGGCCTGCTCGACCGACTCCTTGATCGAGTCGAAGATCGGCACGCCCTCGACGTCCTGGCCGCCCTTGCCGGGAGTGACGCCGGCGACCAGGTCGGTCCCGTAGGCGCGGTTGCGCAGGCCATGGAAAGAGCCCTCGCGGCCGGTCAGGCCGGAGACGACCAGCTTGGTCTCGTTGCCGACGATGATGCTCATGCGCCACCCGCCAGCTCGACGACCCGCTTGGCCGCGCCGAGCATCGTCGTCTCTTGGCTGAGATTGGCCAGGTTGGCCTCGGCGAGGATCTTCAAGCCCTCTTCGGAGTTGGTGCCGTCGAGACGGACCACGAGGGGCAGCTTCAGGTCGAGCTGCTGCGAGGCCGTGACGATGCCCTTGGCGATCTCGTCGCAACGGGTGATGCCGCCGAAGATGTTGAAGAGGATCGCCGTGACCTTCTCGTCGGAGGTGATCACGGTCAGCGCGTCGACGATCGCCTCGGCCTTGGAGCCACCGCCGGCGTCGAGGAAGTTGGCCGGCTTGCCGCCTGCCTGGGCGACGACGTCCAGCGTTGACATGCAGAGGCCGGCGCCGTTGGCGAGGATGCCGACGTTGCCGTCGAGCTTGACGTAGGTGAGGCCCTTCTCCTTCGCCATCGCCTCCTGCGGGTCCTCGGCGGTGTCGGCGATCTCGGCCAGGTCCTGGTGACGGAAGAGCGCGTTGCCGTCGATCGTCACCTTGGCGTCGAGCGCGACGACCTCGCGGTCGTTGGTGACGATCAGCGGGTTGACCTCGATCAGGTTGGCGTCCTCGGCGCTCGCCACCTCGGCGAGCTTGACCAGCACCTCGGCGGCCTGGTCGCGCACGTCCTCGTCGAGGCCGGCGGCGTCGATGATCGGCCGCGCCGCAACGGCGTCGAAGGGCCGAGTCGGGTCGATGTGAACCTTGACCAGCGCATCGGGGTCCTCGGCGGCGACGGCCTCGATGTCCATGCCGCCCTTGGCGGAGACCATCGCCAGCAGCTTCTTCTCACCGCGGTCGAGGATCACCGAGGCGTAGTACTCCGAAGCGATGTCGGAGCCGCCCTCGATCCAGACCTGGTCGACCCGGAAGGGCCCCTCGCCGTGCGGGCCGACGATGTCCATGCCGAGGATCGCGTCGGCGTAGGCGCGCGCCTCCTCAGCGTCCTTGGCGATCTTGATCCCGCCGGCCTTGCCGCGTCCGCCGATCAGCACCTGCGCCTTGATCGCGCAGGGGTAGCCGATCCGCTCCGCCGCAGCGGCAGCATCGTCGACCGTCGCGGCGACCTCGCCGCTCGGCACGGCGACACCGTGCTTGGCGAAAAGCTGCTTGCCCTGATACTCGAGGAGGTCCATAGGTAGAGGCGCGCCCCTGCGGCGCGGGCGGCAGCCTATCCGACCTTTCAACCGGACCGACTTCTAGTGCCGCGCCGCCCGCCTTCCGGGCGATTGGCATAATGCGCCGCCGCTGATGCCTCTGCCAAGTCTCAAAACCGTCAAATGGGTGACCACCGACTGTTACGGCACCCTGATCGACTGGGAGAAGGGCATCATCGACGCCTGCAAGAAAGAGGCAGAGAAAGACGGCTTCAGCTTCGAAGAGGAGCCCTTCCTGGCCCGCTTCATGGAGGTCCAGGCCGAAGTCATGGCCGGCTCCTACGAGCTCTACGCCGAGGTGCTGCGCCGCACGATCGTCAAGGTCGCCGGTGAGCTGGGCTGGGAGATCGAGCCCTCGCGGGCGCAGTTCCTGCCCAACAGCGTCGCCTACTGGCTGCCTTTCCGCGAGGCCAACGCGGCGATGGACCGGCTCGGAAAACGCTACGAGATCGGCATCGTCTCCAACGTCGACGACAAACTGCTCGGCATCTCGCGCCGCCACCTGCGCACCGAACTCGACCTCGTCGTCACCGCGCAGCAGGTGCGCAGCTACAAGCCGGACCCCGTCCACTTCAAAGAGGCGGCCCGGCGGATCGGCGGCAAGAAAGGCTGGCTGCACATCGGCTGCAACTACACCAACGACGTCGCGCCGCTGCTGAAAATGAACGTGCCGGTGATCTGGGTCAACCGCCACGGCGAGAAACTCGAAGGCCGCAAAGCCCCCAGCGCCACCGTGAAGACCTTCCGCGACGCCGCCAAAAAGCTCGGCGCGTCCTGAGCGATCTCTAGCGTTTCGCAACTTCGGCGGTCGTAGTTGTTACGACCGGTATGCCGGGCTACCGGCAGCTAACGATGGATCAACTGGAGCAAAGCAGGGCTTCTCGCAGCACCCGCCTGGCCCTAGCGGCAGGCCTGCTGGCGCTGCTCTGCCTGGTCACAGTCGTCGCCCAGCGCTCCACCGCAACCGCCGCCACCGCGCAACCGCCCAGCTTCGTCGTCATCCAGACCGACGACCAGACGCTCGAGGGCCTCTACGCCGCCTTTGGGCAGCCGCGCCTGCAGGCGATGCCGAACACGCTCAACCTGATCGCCAAGCGCGGCATGACCTTCAGCCGCTACTACGTCCCCTACCCGCTCTGCTGCCCCTCGCGGGTCAGTCTGCTGACCGGCCGCTACGCGCACAGCCACGGCGTCAAGGGCAACATCCAGCCCAACGGCGGCTACTTCGGCTTCTCCTTCCGCGCCGCTATGTCCCACAACCTCGCCACCTGGCTGCAGGGGGCCGGCTACCGCACGATCCACGTCGGCAAGTTCCTCAACGGCTACGGCGACGAACCGTACGACAACGGCGCCACGGTGCCACCCGGTTGGAACGCCTGGCACACGGTGCTGAAGGCCGACACCGATCACTACTACTACGGCTACACGCTCAACAACAACGGCGTGATCGAAGGCCCCTACGGCGACTCCGGCACCTGGGAACCGCGCGAGTACGGCGTCCGCGACGACCTCGGCTGCCCCTTTGCGCCGCTCAACGGGTTGCCGTGCTTCTACGAGACCGACATGCTGACCAACATCGCGGCACAGGAGCTGCGCGGCACCTCGCCGGAACAGCCCTTCTACCTGCAGCTCGACTACACCGCCCCGCACGGCGACTTCCGCAAGCCCGCTGGCCCCGAGCCGGCGCCGCGCCACTACGACTGGTTCAAGGGGGCGCCGCTGCCACACGGCCGCGACGAAGGCTTCGCCGAGGGCAATGTCTCCGACAAGCCCAGCTTCATCAAGGAAGCCCCCTACCTCTCGCTCAGCGACATCCACACCTACCGCATCTACTGGAACAAGCAGCTCGAGGCGCTGCGCTCGGTCGACGACGGGGTCAAACTGATCATCGACACCCTCGGCGGCCTGCAGCGGCTGCGCAACACCTACGTCATCTTCACCTCCGACAACGGCTTCTTCTTCGGCGAGCACCGCCTGATCGGCGGCAAGTTCCTCGCCTACGAGCCGGCCACCCACCTGCCCTTCCTGATTCGCGGGCCGCACATCCGCGCCGGCACTGAATCGGGCGAGCTGGTCTCCAACATCGACGTCGCCCCGACCCTGCTCGAGCTGGCCGGCGTCACGCCGGACAAGAGCATTGACGGCCGTTCGATGACGCCTTTCCTGCACGACCCGGAACTGCGCACTCTGCGCCCGCTGCTCTACGAGTCCTTCGTCGAGACCTCTGACGTGGCGGAGAACGGCGCGATCGCCGAACCGGGCGACCAGACCCGTGCCTCGGCGCGGCCGCGCCGCGCCGGCGCCAGCGGAGAAGCCACGGCGTCGATCCTGGCGCCACCCAAGGACTACGAGGGAATCCGGCTCGGCCCCTACAAGTACATCGCCTGGCCGGACGGCGAGAAGGAGCTCTACGACATCGAAAAAGACCCCAACGAGCTCAACAACTTGGTCCGCATCCCGAACTACTTCCCGATCCGCAACTTCCTGCACCGCGAACTGACCGAACGGCTCGAGACCTGCGTCGGCCGCGGCTGCCGTGAAGAATCGGCGGAAATCCCGCTGACCCGCAAGGAACGCCAGCAGCTGATCCGGCAGACGAAGAAGGAACGGCGGGAGAAACAGAAGCAGCAGAAGGAGTAGGAGTCGGGGACTCCTACTCGATGGTTGCGAGAGTGTCGCCGCTGGAGACGGCTGCGCCCACGGTGACGTTGAGCGAGGTGACTTTGCCGGCTCGGTGGGCGACGATCTCGTTCTCCATCTTCATCGCCTCGATCACGCAGACCAGGTCGCCCTCGGCTACTTCGGCGCCCTGCTCGACGGCAACTTTGAAAACCGTGCCCTGCAGGGGCGACGACAGGTGCTTGCTGGAAGCACCGCCGCCAGAGCCGGCCTTGCGCTCGCGCTTGGGCGGGCGCTTGCCCCCCGCGGCGGCAACCGCTCCCCCGGCGATCGCCTCGCCGATCACCTTTACGTCGAAGAGCTTGCCGGAGACCTCGACCTTGTAGTCGCGGGCGACGAGCTCAGCCTTCTCCTCGCCATCGGCCGGATCGGGCGCCGCATCGGGCGCCGTCGTCTTCAGCCAGTCGCGATCCTCCATCAGGTCACGGCAGGTCTCGCCGCCGATCCATTGCTCGCTGGCGAGCAGCGCCTTGTGGAAGGGGATCAGCGTGGTCAGACCGCCGATCTCGTACTCGCCCAGCGCCCGCAGCATGCGGCGCGTGGCGTGCTCGCGATCGACGTCCCAGACGATCAGCTTGCCGATCATCGGGTCGTACATCGGCGTCACCTCGGAGCCGGCTTCGACCCCAGAATCGACGCGGACGCCCGGCCCAGCCGGCTCGCGGTAGGTCGTGATCGACCCCGGCGCCGGGGCGAACTTCTTGTGCGCCGCCTCGGCGTTGATCCGGCACTCGATCGCCCAGCCGCGCAGCTCGACGTCCTCCTGGGCCACCGAGAGCGGCTCGCCGGCGGCGACGAGGATCTGCTCGCGGACGATGTCGATGCCGGTGACCATCTCGGTCACGCAGTGCTCGACCTGCACCCGCGTGTTCATCTCGAGGAAGAAGTACTCGTCGCCGACCTGCATGCCCTCGACCGTGCCGGCGCCGCGGTAGCCGACTGCAGCAGCTGCGTCGGTGGCGATCTTGCCGATCCGCTCGCGCATCTCGGCGTCGACGTGCGGGCCGGGGGCCTCCTCGATCACCTTCTGGTGACGGCGCTGCACCGAGCAGTCGCGCTCGCCGAGGTGGATCACGTTGCCGTGCCCGTCGGCCAGCACCTGGACCTCGACGTGGCGCGGGTCCTCCAGGTAGCGCTCGACGTAGACGCGGTCGTCGGAGAAGAACTTCTCGCCTTCGCGAGCCGAGCCCTCGAAGGCCTCCTCGAGGTCGTCGGGGGTCATCGCGACCCGGAAGCCCTTGCCGCCGCCTCCTCCAGCGGCCTTGCAGGCCACCGGGTAGCCGGCTTCCTCGGCCTGCTTGCGGGCAGCCTCGATGTCCATCGCAGTCTCGGTAGCGCCGGGCACGATCGGCACGCCGGCCTCGGCCATGATCTCGCGCGCCCGGGTCTTCGAGCCCATCGCGTCGATCGCCTCGGCCGGCGGGCCGATGAAGACGATGTCGGCCTCGGCGCAGGCGCGGGCGAAGTCGGCGTTCTCGGCGAGGAAGCCGTAACCGGGATGGATCGCCTCTGCGCCTGCCTCCTTGGCGGTCGCGATGATCTTCTCGATGTTGAGGTAGCTCTCGGCCGGCACCGCGGGGCCGATCAGGAAAGCCTCGTCGGCCTCGCGCACGTGCGGCGTGTCGCGGTCGATCTCCGAGTAGACGGCGACCGAGCCGATGCCCATCTCCTTCAGGGTCCGCGCGACCCGAATCGCGATCTCGCCGCGGTTGGCTATGAGGACCTTCTGGAACACGGGGGCGGCAGTCTATTTATGCGGCCCGCGGAATAGGCTGCCGCCTCGATGTTGATCGAGCTCCAATCGCACTCGACCGTCTCCGACGGGCAGCTGGCGCCAGCCGAAGTCGTCGCGAATGCCTGGGAGGCCGGCGTAACGACTCTGGCCCTGACCGACCATGACGCGGTTTCAGGAGTGACCGAGGCGACCGAGGCAGCGAAAGCGCTGGGCGTCGAGCTGGTCCCGGCGATCGAGATGTCCTGCGTGCACGAGTACGCCGAAGACCTGCACGTCTGCGGCTACTGGGTCGACCTCGAGAAGATCGGGCCGACCTGCGAACGGGCCCAGCAGGAGCGGGTCAACCGGGCGGGAGAAATCATCCAGCGACTGCGCAACTGGGGGTTCCATCTGACCCTCGAGGACGCAATCAAGGAGGCCGGAGACGCGCTCTCGATCGGCCGCCCCCACATCGCCAGGGCCGCCGGCGCGACCGGCGACCTCGGCCCCTTCTTCGAGGAGTACCTGGTCCCCGGTGGCAAGGCCTTCGTGCCGCGTAAGTGGCCCACGGCCGAACAGGCCATCGAGCTGATCCACGAGGCCGGCGGCCTCGCCGTCATCGCCCATCCCTACTGGGACATCGACAGCCCCACCGAGGTGGAGGACCTGATCCGCTCCCTCAACGCCGACGGGGTCGAGACCTTCTACCCGACCCACAACGAAGAGCAGACCAAGCATCTACTGGAGCTCTGCGAGGAGCTGGACCTGGTCCCAACCGCCTCGTCCGACTACCACGGCCCAACCCACAAGACCTTCTCGAAGTTCGGCGACTACGAGACCTACGGCCTCGGCGAGCCGCAGGTCCCTCGCCGTTCATAAACTTATCTAGATTTATTTGAGAATTTTTGAGTATTCTTCTCCCCCATGCCCGCGAAGGCGGCACGAAAACAGGGGGGAGGTAGAAAGCGGGACAAGGTCCCCAGCTCAAATGGGGGACCCCAGCTACCGCGCGCCCTGCCCTGGCCCGCGGCAGCAGCCCTGGTGTTCATCGCCGCGGGCGCGGTGCTCATGCTCGAGATCCTCGCGGTTCGGCTGCTCGCACCTTACGTCGGCCTAACGCTGGAGACGACGACCGCGATCATCGGGGCCGCCCTTGCCGGCATTTCAGCCGGCGCTGCCATCGGCGGCTACCTGGCAGATCGCACCGACACGCGCCGCCTCGTGGTCGGCCTGCTGATAGCCGGAGGCATTCTCACGATGCTGACCGTACCGGTGGTGCGCTGGCTGGGGCCGGGGGCACGCGGCGAAGGGGAGCTGGCGGCTCTCGGGATCACGGTCATCGCGCTCGTGCCCGCCGCCGCAGCGCTCAGCGCCGTGTCCCCGGCCATCGCCCACCTCCAGCTGCACAACCTGCAGGTGAGTGGGACCGTGGTGGGACGACTCTCTGCCTGGGGAACCGCTGGCGCGCTTGCCGGGACTTTCGGCACCGGCTTCGTGCTTGTTCCCTTGCTCTCGGTCGGCACTGCGGTGATCGTGATCGGCACGAGCCTCGTCCTCACCGGCATCGCGCTCGGCGCCTGGAAAAAAATGATGTCGCTGCTGGGCGTGGCGGGCCTGCTCCTCGCGATCGTCGCGCTCGGCGCATGGTCGAGCAGCGTCGACTCACCCTGCCTGACCGAGACCAAGTACCACTGCGTGAGCCTCGTGTCCGACCCCACGAACCCCGGCGGCCGTGAACTCCTGCTCGACGACCGTCGTCATTCCTACGTCGACCTCAACGATCCGACGCACCTGGGCTTCGACTACGTGCGGTGGATCGCTCGCGGAATCGATGCCTTCAACCCGCCGAAGAAGCCGTTGGACGTGGTTTTCATCGGGGGCGGTGGATTCACGCTTCCGCGCTGGCTCGATGCGACACGTCCGGGCTCCCAGGCGCTGGTGCTGGAGGTCGATGGGGAACTCACCGAATTCGACGAAGAGAACCTCGGCCTGCGCCCGTCGCCGAATCTGCGGATCGACATCGGCGATGCCCGAATCAACATGCTGGACGTCCCCAGCGACAGCGCCGATGTCGTCGTCGGCGATGCGTTTGGGGACATCGTGGTCCCTTGGCACCTCGCCACCGCGGAGTGGGCCGCCGAAGTCAAACGCGTGCTCAAGCCCGGGGGCCTATATGCGCTCAACGTGATCGATCTTCCACCCCTGGATCTACAGAAGGCCGAGGCCGCGACGCTCCTGGACACCTTCCAGCATCTCCGCATGACGACCTTTGGCTGGCTGGAACACCCGACCGGGGCCAATGCGGTCATGTTCGCTTCCGACGCGCCGATCCCCGGCGCGGTCAGCACCAAAAACAGCACCACGACGACCCTGAGCGCCGCAGAGGTTCAGTCGTTCGCGCAGGACGGAGAGGTCCTGCGCGACGACTACGCGCCGGCCGATCAGCTGCTGACCGGCCCCTGATTGGCCTCGTCGGCCGCTAAGCAGCTACCGCAGCTGCCGGGATCAGGTCCCGCGACTCGAGGTACTCGAGCAGCTTCTGGGCTGACTCCTCGGGCGACTCGTTCTCGGTGTCGCAAACCCAGGCCGGGTTCTCGGGAATCTCGTACGGGTCCGAGACGCCGGTGAATTCCTTGATCTCGCCCGCGAACGCCTTCGCGTAGAGCCCCTTGACGTCACGCTCGGCGCAGGTGTCGACCGAGGCCTTGACGTAGACCTCGATGAAGCGGTCGCCCATCAGCTCGTGCGCCTCGTCGCGGATCTCGGCGTAAGGCGAGATCGCCGCGGTGATCACCGGCACGCCATTGCGGCTGAGCAGGTCGGCGACGAAGGCGATGCGACGAATGTTGATGTCACGATCCTCCTTCGAGAAGCCGAGCCCTTTGGAGAGGTTTTCGCGAACGATGTCGCCGTCGAGGATCTCGAGCTTCGAGCCACGCGCGCGCAGCTCCGTCTCGAGCAGCCCTGAAATGGTCGTCTTGCCGGCACCGGAGAGTCCGGTGAACCAGAGGGTGAAGCCCTTCTCGCCAGCCATGCTCGTTCAGTCCTCCTTGTAAGCGTCGATCAGGATGTCAGCGACCTCGTCGCGCGAGAACTCGTGCGGCGGCCTTTCGCCGTTGCCGAGCATCTCGCGGACCTTCGTTCCGGAAAGGAAGAGGCGCGCGTCTTGGTCATGCGGGCAGGTCTTGTTGGAAGCCAGCCCCTCGCACTCGTTGCACCAGAAGGTGTGCTCGAACATCAGCGGCTCGATGCCGAGCTCGTCGATGTCGATCGTCTCGAAGATCTTCTGCGCGTCGTAGGTGCCGTAATAGTCGCCGGCGCCGGCGTGGTCGCGGCCGACGATGAAGTGCGTGGCGCCGTAGTTGCGGCGGACGATCGCGTGCAGGACCGCCTCGCGGGGGCCGGCGTAGTGCATCTTCGCCGGCTTCACGCCCAGCACCACCCGGTCGTTCGGGTAGTAGTTCTCCATCAGCACCTCGTAGCAGCGCATCCGCACGTCGGCGGGGATGTCGCCGGCCTTGGTCTTGCCGATCAGCGGGTGGATGAAGAGCCCGTCACAGGTCTCCAGCGCCGCCTTGGTCAGGTACTCGTGGGCGCGGTGGATCGGGTTGCGGGTCTGGAAGGCGACGATCTTCTTCCAGCCGCGCGCCTCGAAGTCGGCCTTGTGCTCCGCCGCCGTCTTGTAGCGGCGCATGAAGGCCTCCTCGTGGTCCGGCAGCGCGTCGACCTCGATCGGGCCGGCGATACAGCGGCTGCCCTCCGCGTAGATCGCCGCGACACCGGGATGCTCACCATCGGTCGTGCCGTAGACCCGCTCGGCCTCGCTCTTGGCGTCGCGCTCCCAGATCTCCTCGACCTTGATCCGCCCCAGCGGCTTGCCTTCGTCGCTGGAGAGCGCGACGACGTCGCCGACCGCGCACTCCAAGTCGGTCGCCAGGGTGATCGGGATCGGCCAGTAGTCGCCGGCGGTCGTGCGCATCTCGGCGCAGACGCGCTCCCAGTCGGCGGAGCCCTGGAAGCCGGTCAGCGGCGCGAAGCCGCCGTTGCCGATCATCTCGAAGTCGGCGGTGTGGCGCTCGTCAAGGGTCAGGGACAGCTCAGTCATCGTCTCGCTCATCAGGCAATCTCACCAATCGGTTGGGGAAGGACGTATTCAGGCGCTGCGCGCCGCTAGTTGATCCCGCACTCAGTCTTTTGCAGACCCGCCCAGCGGCCGTCGCGCGGCGAAGCGCCCGGGGCAACCGGCTTGGTGCAATGGGTGCAGCCGATCGACGGGTAGCCGTGATCGTGGAGCGGGTTGTACGGGAGGTCGTGCTCACGGATGTAGTTCCAAACGTCGCGCTCGGTCCAGTCCGCAAGCGGGTTCAACTTCCATAGCTCGAAGCGCTTGTCCCAGCCAAGCTTGGGGGTTTTGGCGCGACTGGCGGAATCTTCGCGGCGGACACCGGCGAGCCAGCAGTCTACGGAAGAGAGTGCCCGGCGCATCGGCTCGACCTTGCGCAGACCGCAGCAGGAGTCGGGATCACGCTTCCAGAGCTCGTCGCCATGCTGGGCGGCCTGCTCCTCGAGCGTCAGGTTGTGGAAGCGGTCGAACTCGATCCCCAGCGCCTCGCCGAGACGGTCGCGCGTCTCGTAGGTCTCCGGGAAGAGCACGTCGGTATCGAGGTAGAAGAAGCGCGCCTCGGAGTTGATCCGACTCGCCAGGTGGGCGGTCACCGAGCTCGTTTTCTGGAACGAGCAAGCGATGTAGTGGTTCTCGCCAAAGGTCTCGAACATCCACTCGACGGCCTGCTCGGCAGAGCGGCCCTCGAGATCGGCGGCGACCGCCTCGGCGTCGATCTCTGGTGCGTCGACGACCGGGTTCATATCGCGCACTCTCCCTCGCCCCTCTCGACCTTGTAGGGGCTGGAGCGATTCCAGTCGATGAACTGCTGCATCGTCTCGAGGCTGAACTCGGCCGGCAGGGTCAAGTCCTTGACCTCTGCTTCGAAGCGGGCGGCGCCGATCCGCTCGGCGGTGGCGTTGAACTCCTCGCTGTCGCTGGAGCGCTCGGCCTCGTAGAGCCGCACCCAGCGCTCGACCGCCTCGGGGACGCGCTTGGCGGGCAGGCGCGACTTCAGCCGCGTGCCGAAGATCACCTCACCGCCCTCGTAGTTGCCGCCGATGTGCGGGATGTAGGCGGGAATCTGGCGGCCGCCGACTTTCAGCGAGGCGCCGTAGAAGCCGATGTTGGCGATGTGGTGCTGGCTGCAGCCGTTCGGGCAGCCACTCATCTTCACGTGGATCTGGCGGCTCAGCTTGTCGGAGATCTCCATCTCCTCGAGCCGCGTCTTGATCGCCTCGTTGAGGCCCATCGAGCTGGTGATGCCCATCTTGCAGCTGTCGGTGCCGGGGCAGCTGACCACGTCGGTGATCTCGCGGGCGCCGGCCTCGTCGAGGCCGAGCTCTCCCAGCCGCTGCCAGACGTCGTAGAGCGCCTCGTCGCGGACCCAGCGCAGAACCAGGTTCTGCTGGACGGTGCTGCGCGCGTAGCCGCCGGTGAAGTCGCGCATGATCGCCGCCAGGCCGCGGAACTGCTCCGGCGTGAGGTCGCCGCGGTAGATCTTTATCTCGACCGCCGAGAAGCCCTCCTGGCGCTGCGCCTGGACGTTGGCTTCGCAGAAGCGGTCGAACTCGGAGCGGTCGCCGTTGGGCGAAGCGGGCTGCGGGGGCGCGGCGGGGGCGTTGGCCTCCTCGTCGTCGTCGAAGCGCAGGCGCTCGACGTCGAAGTCGCGTTCGTCGGCCCAGTCGCCTTCGAGCTCGGCGTCGACCTGCTCGCGGAAGGCCTCGATGCCGATCTTGTCGACCAGCACCTTGATCCGGGCGCGGGCGCGGTTGGCGCGCAGCCACTCCTGGCGATCGAAGATGCGCAGTGCCGCCTCGGTGACCTTGAGGTAGTCGCCGTTGTCGGCCTCGACGAAGTCGAAGAGCGTCGGCGCGATGCGGGGCATGATCGAGGTGCCGCCGCCGACGCGGATCTCGAAGCCCTTGACCCCGTCGCGTTCGCGCGAGATGAAGGCGACGTCGTGGATGCCGGCGATCGCGCGGTCCTCGTCGGAGCCGCTGAAGGAAGTCTTGATCTTGCGCGGCATCAGCTGCGTCGTCGGGTGACGGACGAAATAGCGGGCGTAGGCGCCGGCGTAAGGCGTCGGGTCGAAGATCTCGTCGGGCGCGACGCCGGCCCAGGGATCGCCGGTGACGTTGCGCACCGTGTTGCCGCAACCCTCGCGCGAGGAGAGGCCGACCGCGGAGATTTCGCGAATCAGCGACTCCATGTCGCGCAGCGGCACGTGGTGGATCTGGATGTTCTGGCGGGTCGTGATGTGGCCCTTGTTGAGCGGGGCCCACTTCTCGACCACGTCGGCGAAGGCCTCCATCTGCGGCGGCGTGACCCCGCCGAAGGGCAGCTTGACCCGGACCATCTGCACGTCGGGCTGGCGCTGGCCGTAGACGCCCTGCTTGAGGCGGAAGCCGATGAACTCGTCCTCGGGGATCTTGCCGGCGAGGAACTCCTCAGCTTCTGAGTCGAAGTCGTCGAACTCGCGCTCGAGGATCGGGATTATGTGGCCAGGGACGTTGGCGTAGCTCTCCGGATTCTCCAGAGTGCCGGTGCGACCCTTGCCGCGCTGCTCCTTTTCCTGGTCGACGACAACCTCCACGACTTGGAAAATAGCAAAACCTGACAGGGATTAGGGTATTTAGCTCTGAGTCAGCTCTGGAGGCAGTCTCTTGCGGGCGTGGAGTATCGCCGCGGCCTCACCGGACTCGGCCACCGCGCCGCCCTCCGGCTCGAGCGGCAGGCCCTCCTCCGCCCAGCCGACGATGCCCTCGCTGAGCTTCGCCGCGTCGTAGCCCTCCGCGGCCAATGCCTCGGCCGCCATCGTCGAGCGGTTACCGCCACGGCAGTAGAGGACGACGGGACGCTCCTTGTCGATCTCCCCCGCCCGCTCGGCCAGCTCGGCCAGCGGCAAGTGCTTGGCGCCCTCGATCCGCCCCACCTCCCACTCGTGCTCGGCACGCACGTCCACCAACTGCGCCCCATCATCAATCAGCTTCTTCAGCTCGTCGCGCGAAATCTCTCGTGGCTCTGGGCTCATGGATGGGAATCTAGCCAACGGATTGCGAGAGGCACGACATGCCCTCTCCAAAACACTCAAGAGCGGCGCAAGCCGCTCGTTTTGGAGAGGGCATGTCGTGCCTCTTCAACCAACCCCTTAATCGATATCCGTCCCCTCAATCAGGAAAGCCACCCGCACATGCGCGCGGTACTCGTCCAGGTTCTCCCCTCGGATGCCGGTCGAGACGATGTCGACGGCGCGAATGTTGCGCAGCGTGCCCTGGGCCTGGCCCAGTGCCTGCCTCGCGGCGTCGTCGGTTGACGTTTTCGAGCTGCCGACCAGCTCGATGATCTTCACGACAGCCATCTTTCTCCTCCTTCTGAGTTCTCGACAGTGCCCTTCGCGCTGACCCCTTCCAGCAGCGCGGCGCGCTGCCATGGGCTGATCGCCTCTTCGTCGCCGCCAGACGCCGGCGCCGTCTCGGCGCGGAAGCGCTCGATCGCCGCGGCGATCGCCGCGGCCTCGTCCTCGCTTGGGCTCCGAGACATGCTCCAAGCCTAATACCCGCCCGGCAATACAAACGACCCGGGCCGGCTAGGGAGGTGCCGGGCCCGGGTCAATGTTTGTTGCTTGCCGCCAGAAGGGGGACCGGCGGCGATGGGGATCGCCGGCAGGGAATCCGGCGGTCACTTCGGCATCGATCGGCCGCACACATAAAAACATAGCCCTACTGGAAAAGCAAGTCTCTGGCGGAAGTCCCGTGTTAAGGCTTATGCCAAAAACCCCAATACATGCCTATATAACGCCGAATCATGCAATGAAGCAAGCCTATAAACATTGCGTTACAAAAGAATCGGACATACCATCATCCCTACCATCCAGCTTCAACCGACCACGGAGGTGACGATATGGCCGGCTATGGTCCGGTCACGATGATCAGGACGCCGTGGGGGAACGCCGACACGCTGCGCGATCGCAAGCTGCGGCCCGGGCGTCGGCTTCCGGCCGAGGAGGTGACGCGCAACCAGCGCGAACGGCTCTTCGCGGCGCTCGTCGCCATCGTCGCCGAAAGGGGCTACGAGGGTACCCGCGTCGAGGATCTGCTCGAGCTCTCGGGGGTCTCGCGCAGCGCCTTCTACGAGCACTTCGACGACAAGCAGGATTGCCTGCTGGCGGCGGTCGACGCGTTCCTCGGGCCGACGATCGGCGCGATCGCCGAGGCCAACGGTCAGCCGCCGGGTGAGGAGATGGCGCGACAGGCCTTCGACGCCCTGATCCGCCTGATCGTCGATCAGTCAGCCGCCTCACGGATGTGCTTCGTCGAGATCTTCGCCGCCGGGCCGGAGGCCGTCGAGGAGATCGATCGCGCGATCGACACCTTCCAGGGCTTTGTCGCCGCGACGCTCGAGGAGATGCCGGGCCGCGAGGAGATGCCGCCCGAGATCGTGCGGGCGATGATCGGCGGGCTGCGCAAGGTGATCCACACGCGCCTCTACCGCAACGAAGAGGCCGAGTTGCTCGAGCTGATCCCGCAGATGTGGGCCTGGGGGTTGTCCTACCTGCCGCCGCCGCAACCGCTGCGCCGGCCGCGCAACCGGCCGCCGGAGCGGGCGGGGCGCCTGGAGGGCTACGACCAAGCCGAGCGGATCCTGCGCGCGCTCGCCTCAGTCGTCGCCGAGAAGGGCTATCCGGCGATGACCGTCGGCGACATCGCCGGGCGTGCCTCGATCTCCCTCTCCACCTTCTACGCCAACTTCGCCGACAAGGAGGAGGCGATGCTGGCGGCGGCCGACAGCGGCTCCGCGCAGATGCTGGCGACGACGCTGCCGGCCTTCCGGCGGGCGCCGGACTGGCCCCACGCGGTGCGGGGAGCCTTTGGCTCGATGTTCGCTTTCTGTGCCGCCGAGCCTGAGTACACGACGCTGGGGGCGGTCGACGTCTACGCCGCCGGCAAGCGGGCGCTAGAGCAACGCGATCAGGTGATGACCGGCATGGAGGCGCTGCTCGTCCCCGGCTACGAACTCAAACCGGATGCCAGCCCGATCGCCGCCGAGGCGATCGGCGGCGCGATCTACTCGATGATCTACGACCAGGTGAAGCGCGGCGGCGCCGAGACCATGCAGGAGATCGCCCCGCTCGCCACCTACCTCACGCTTGCGCCGTTCACCGGCGCCGAGGAAGCCTGCACCGTGGCCAACGGCGACGGCCGCGGCCGCTAGCCGGCCTCTTCGTCAGGGCTCGTCGGCGACGCCGAGACCGTCGACCGGCTTGCCGTGTTTGGTGATCTCGCAGAGGTCGGTGGAGGGATCGAAGGGATCGATCAAGGCACGGCCAGTGGCTGTGCCGCGGATCGGCTGCGGTTTGCCTTTCCTGCCCAGCGGCTGACGTTTGCCGCCACACTGGACAGAGAAGTCGCGCACGCCGTCGCGGGCGTCGATCACGTCGTCGCCGCCACCGCCGTAGAAGCGGTCGGCGCCGGGCTGGCCGAGCATGTTGTTGTCGCGACTGTCGCCGATCAGGATGTCCCAGTCGAAGGAGCCCTCCATGTCCTCGTTGGAATCGTCAAGTCGCACCGGGTCACAACCGGGGACGGCGTCGATCCAGGCTTTGTTGGCGGGGAAGGAGACGATCAGGGTGCCGGGATGGGCCGGGGTCTCCGCGAAGGAGGCGTCGTCGCGACCCTCGCCGCCGACGATCTCGCCGCCGGCGCAGCCGCTGCCCGCGGCCAGCAGGTCGCCATTCTCTTCGCCGTAGAGGAAGGTCGGCCCGGGCCGGCTGCCGATCAGCCCGTCGGCGCCGGCGCCTCCGTAGAGCTTGTCGGCGCCGAAGCCGCCCTCGATCAGGTCGTCCTCGTCGCCGCCGCGAATCGTGTCGTTACCGAGGCCGCCCGCGATGCGGACGTTCTGGGCGCCGGCAAGGGAGCCTTCGACGGTAAGGCTGTCAGGGCCGGGGCCGAGGTCGGCCATCACCCAGCGAGCCGGGCCTTCGGTCGGACAGCTCGCCTGTTTTGGGCTGACTCGCGCGCAGCCCGGACCGAGCGCGATTGCCTTTGTGGCGGTGATCCCAAAGGTCGAGAAGTCTTCGTTGAAGGCAACCACGAACTGGTCGCGACCGTCGCCGCCAATCAGCTGCAGTCCGCCGCCACCACCTGACATCGGATCGACGTCGACATAGGCAGACGCGTTCAACTTCGCCTCTCGTCCGCAGGACACGGTTTGCCCTTTGGCGCCGTTGCAGCGGTCGGTCCCCACGCCACCCACCAGGTTGTCCTTGCCGCCGTTGCCGCGGATCACATCGTCGCCAGCACCGCCGTCGATGATGTTGGCCTGGCCGTTGCCGACGAGGATGTCGTCGAAGGCCGAGCCTTCGAGGTTCTCGAAGCGGAAGAGCCGGTCGTGGCCGTCACCCTGGGCGCGGTGCCTGGCGAGCGAGACCTTGACGCCACCGCTGCGCCCGGCGCCGACGTCGGTGGCGAATGAGGCGATGTCACTCTTGCCAGGACCGCCGTCCATGCGGTCGTAGCCATAGTCGCCGTGAACGAAGTCGAAGTCGCCCGGCCCGCCGTTGAGGGTGTCGATGCCGAGGCTGCCAGCGACTTCGTCGGCGCCGCCGGGGCCGCCGGTCAGCTTGTCGTCGCCGAGGTCGCCGATCACCCGGTCGTCCGCTCCGGCGCCACCGTCGGCGATGTCGTTGCCGCGGCCGCCGTGGACCAGGTCGGCGCCGGGGCCGCCGCAAAGCAGGTCGTTGCCGAGGCTGCCGGTGATCGTGTCGTTGCCGTCACCGCCCCAGATCACGTCGCGCTCCGGAGTCCCTTGCAGCAGGTCGTCTCCGTCGGTGCCGACGATCATCGCCCGCCGCCCATGACAGCGCGGATCTTCTTCTTCGGATGGGGACGAATCGGCAGCGACGCTGACCGCGAACACCGCGAGTAGCGCGAAGCCGGCTGCGACCCCCCTGGCGGGTCGTCTCATCAAGCGATGATGGTAATCGGGATCCCGGTCCCTATTCCAAGTTGATCATCACGTGCTTGATCTCGGTGTAGTCCTCGAGGGCGTAGACGGAGAGGTCCTTGCCGTAGCCGGACTGCTTGAAGCCGCCGTGGGGCATCTCGGAGACGAGCGGGATGTGGTCGTTGATCCAGACGCAGCCGAACTCGAGCGCGTTGGCGACGCGCATCGCGCGGCCGACATCGCGGGTCCAGACCGAGGAGGCGAGCCCGTAGCGGGTCCCGTTGGCCCACTCGATCGCCTTCGCCTCGTCGCTGAAGGGCTGCACGGTGATCACCGGGCCGAAGATCTCGTCCTGGATCATCTCGTCGCCCTGCTCGAGGCCGGCGACGACGGCGGGCTCGA
The DNA here is from genome assembly GCA_963718775.1 of uncultured Solirubrobacterales bacterium. Classification (GTDB taxonomy): domain Bacteria; phylum Actinomycetota; class Thermoleophilia; order Solirubrobacterales; family 70-9; genus VRUE01. The sequence continues at coordinate 1,275,250 of OY970377.1, forward strand.
GGAAGAAGCCCGGCAGGTCGGGCTGGCTGCCGCCGGTGACGATCTCGGCGTTGCCCGGCTTGCGCTCGAGGAAGCCCTCGACGCGCTCGCGCTGGCGGGCGGAGTTGAGCGGCCCCAGGGTCGTGTCGTCGGACATCGTGTCGCCGAGGACCAGTCCCTTCGCTTCGCCGGCGAGGCCGTTGACGACGTCGTCGTAGACGCCCTTCGAGGCAAGCACTCGGGTTGCCGCCGTGCAGTCCTGGCCGGCGTTGTAGTAGCCGGTGCCGGCGATCGTCTCCATCGCCGCCTCCATGTCGGCGTCGTCGAAGATCACCACCGGCGCCTTGCCGCCGAGCTCGAGGTGGACTCGCTTGAGGGTGTCGGCAGCCGCCTTGGCGATCCACTTGCCGGTCGGCGGCGAGCCGGTCAGGCAGACCATCCCGACGTCGGGATGGGTGACCAGCTCGGCGCCGGTCGGATCGCCGTGGCCGCCGATCGCGTTGAAGACACCTGCCGGAAGGATCTCGCCGCACCACTCGGCGAAGAGCAGCGTGCTCAGCGGGGTCGTCTCGGCCGGCTTCAGCACGACGGTGTTGCCGGAGGCGAGGGCCGGGCCGATCTTCCAGATCGCCATCATCAACGGGTAGTTCCAGGGCGTGATCTGGCCGACCACCCCGATCGGCTCGCGGCGGATGAAGGACGTGTGGCCCTCCATGTACTCGCCGGCGGCGCGGCCCTCCATCGTGCGAGCGGCGCCGGCGAAGAAGCGCAGCTGGTCGGCCATCACCGGGATTTCGTCCTCGACCACGGCGCTGCGCGGCTTGCCGGCGTCGGCCGACTCGAGATCGGCGATCTCGTCACCGCGCTCCTCGATCAGGTCGGCCATGCGCAGCAGCGCTCGGGCGCGTTCGTTGGGCGGCGTCGCCGCCCAGGCCGGGAAGGCCTGCTTGGCCGCCGCGACGGCGGCATCGACGTCGGGCTTGGTCGAGAGCGGCGCCTCGGCGATCGCCTCGCCGGTGGCGGGATTGAGGACGTCCTCAGTTCCGCCCTCGGCGGGATCGACCGCCTCGCCGCCGATGAAGTTCTTCAGCTTTGCCTTCGCCGCGGTCGCCATCAGTCATTCGCCTCCAAATGTTGAGGCCGACGGGCCGAATTCCGGACTCTGCTTCCGGAATTCGGCCCGTCGGCCGCTGGTTCAAGTTCAAGTGCCTGCTCGACGGGGACGCAGCTCATCCCGACGCCTTCGGCTACCGCCGGGTGGGTGACGGCGCCGGCGGCGACGTTGACCCCCGGTCGCAGGCCCGGGTCGCGCCGGATCGCACCGGCAACGCCCTCGTCGGCGAGCGCGATCGCGTAGGGAAGGGTCGCGTTGGTGAGCGCGTGGGTCGAGGTGATCGGCACCGCGCCGGGCATGTTGGCGACGCAGTAGTGGATGATCCCGTCGACCTCGAAGGTCGGGTCCTGGTGGGTCGTCGGGCGCGAGGTCTCAAAGCAACCGCCCTGGTCGATCGCAACGTCAACCAGCACCGCACCGGGCTTCATCAGGGCCAGCTGCTCGCGGCGCACGACGAAGGGCGCCCGGGCGCCGTGGACGAGCACGGCGCCGATCACCAGGTCCGCCCGAGGCAGCATCTCCTCGACCGCCAGCGTGGTCGAGTAGACGGTCGAGCAGCGCCCGGCGAAAGCGGTCTCGAGGTCACGCAGCCGGTCGATCGATTTGTCGAAGACGAAGACGTCGGCCTCCATGCCGATCGCGATGAAGGCAGCGTTCATGCCGACCACGCCGCCGCCGATCACCATCACGTTGGCGGCAGCGACTCCCGGCACGCCGCCGAGCAGGATGCCGCGACCGCCGAGCGGCTTCTCGAGCATGAAGGCGCCCGCCTGAGTGGCGATCTTGCCGGCGATCTCGCTCATCGGCGCCAGCAGTGGCAGGCGACCGTGGGCGTCCTCGACGGTCTCGTAGGCGATGCAGGTGGCGCCGGAGCCGCAGAGGCCGCGGGTCAGCTCGGGATCCGGGGCGAGGTGCAGATAGGTGAAGAGGAGCTGGCCGGGGCGCAGCATCTCGACCTCGACGGGCTGGGGCTCCTTCACCTTCAGCACCATCTCCGCCCCGCCGAAGACGGCGGCGGCATCGGGCACGAGCCTGGCGCCCTGGGCCTCGAACTCGGCGTCCATGATCGCGCTGCCCTCGCCCGCGCCGGCCTCGATCAGCACCTCGTGGCCGTGCTCGACCATCTCGCGCACCCCGGCGGGCGTGATCGCAACCCGGTACTCGGCCGGCTTGATCTCGGTGGGAACTCCGACCCTCACGGCACGAGCTCCCTTGCCCGCAGGGCCAGCCAGAACTCGATCCGATCGTGGGCCCGCGAGAGGTCGCGGCCGGTCAGCTCCTCGACCTTGCGCATCCGGTAGCGCAGCGTGTGGCGGTGGCAATAGACCTCACGGGCGGCCTTCTCCCACTGCCCGTTCTGCTCGATGAAGGCCTCCAGCGAGCGCAACAGCTCGCCGCCGTAGTCCTCGTCGCCCTCCTCGATCGGGCCGAGCACGCTGTCGCAGTAGAGCTTCAGCGCGTCGTCGTCCTGGATCGAGAGCAGCAGGGTGAAGGCGCCGAGGTCGCGCCAGGAGGCCACCTCGGGAGCGTTGCCGTTGCCGAATCGCCGTCGCCTCGAGGGCGCAGCGGGCCTCGTGGAAGGAGTGGCGCAGCTGCTCGGGCGGGGCCGGGCGGCTGGCGGCAGCACGGACGGCGCCGCGGTCGACGGTGAGCGCCTTGCGGGCCTCGGCGGCGAGGTCGACCGGGTCGCGGTCGGCGGCGTCGACGACCGCGCAGAGCAGCTCGCGGCGACCGCTGGCGTGCGGCGCGACCACGGCCGGGCAGGCATCGGCGGCCAGGGCTCGCTCCAGGACCGGCTCGGCGGCGGCGGGGTCGTCGAGAGCAAAGACGAGCACGGCGGCTTCCTCGCCGATCCCGAAAGGCTCGAGGCGGCGGCGCAGCTCCGAGGGCTCGAGGCGCCCGCCCAGCGCCCCGGCCAGCACGTCACCGGCAAGGCGGCGCTCGGTCTCACGGGCGACCCGGCGCCGCATCAGCTCGAGCGCGACGACGGCGACCGCCTGCTGCAGGATCAGGCGCTCGAAGTCGCCGAGGCCACCGGAGTCGCGGACGATCACCACCCAGGCCTGCGGGGGACCGCCGCCCGGCGAGATCACCGGGTGAGCGAGGGCGCGACCGGCGACGGCGGGATGGGCGGGGACGAAGGGGTGGCCGTCGGCGGTGTGGGCGAGCGCTTCCTCGCGAATCGCTTTCACCACCTCGGCGGAGAGCTCTCGACGGAAGCCGCGACCGGCGAGGCGCTCGCCGCGGCCGCCGAGGATCGCCACGGTGCCGCCGACCGCCGAGGAGATCGTCGCGACGATCTCCTCCAGGCCGCGCTCTTCGAGGACGAGCCGCTCGAGCCGGCGCTGCACGGCGATGCCGCGCTGCAGGACCTCGTACTGCTCGTTGACGAGACGGGCGAAGGCTTTCTCGGTGATCGCGATGAACGGCGTCGAGTAGGGCACCTCGAAGAGCGGGAAGTCGCGTTTCTTGGCCTCCTCGACCAGCGCTTTCGGCAGTTTGTCGTGACTGAAGCCGGTGCCGAAGCCGAGGCCGGCGAGGTTGCAGTCGACAAGCAGGCGGACGAAGGCGCGCTGCTTGGTGGCGGTGTCGAGCGGGATCCCCGTGGTCAGCATCAGCTCGCCGCCGGAGAGCCACGGGGTCGGGTCCTCCAGCTCGGAGATGTGCACCCAGCGCACCGGCGCCTCCGCCGACTGCGCGCCGGCCGCGAGCTCGAGATCGAGTTCGTCGAGCAGGCTTTGGACGGTGAGCATGCGCGCGCCTATGGCCGGACCCGCTCCCAGGCCTCGCTGAGCACGCCGTGGAGGACGTCGTGGATCTCTTCGAACTGCTCCGTGTCGGCGATCAGCGGCGGCGCCAGCTGGACCACCGGGTCGCCGCGATCGTCGGCGCGGCAGATCAGGCCACGCTTGTAGAGCTCAGCGGAGAGGAAGCCGCGCAGCAGCTCCTCGGACTCCTCGTCGTCGAAGCTCTCCTTGGTCTCGCGGTCCTTGACCAGCTCGATCGCCTGGAAGTAGCCGGCGCCGCGCACGTCGCCGACGATCGGGATGTCGTAGAGCGTCTCCAGCATCGCGCGGAACTCGCCTTCCTTGGCGAGCACGTGGCCGCAGAGGTCCTCGCGCTCGAAGATGTCGAGGTTGGCCATCGCCATCGCCGAGGCCAGCGGGTGGCCGGCGAAGGTGAAGCCGTGCGCGAAGGAGGCGTCGCCCTCCATGAACGGCGCGGCGACGGCATCGGAGGCGATCAGCGCGCCCATCGGCGCGTAGGCCGAGGTCAGCGCCTTGGCGACGGTGATGATGTCGGGGACGTAGCCGAAGCGTTCGCAGCCGAAGTAGTGGCCGAGGCGGCCCCAGGCGCAGATCACCTCGTCGGAGATCATCAGCACGTCGTAGCGGTCGCAGATCTCGCGCACCCGCTCGAAGTAGCCGTCCGGCGGGACGATGCAGCCACCGGCGTTCTGGACCGGCTCGAGGATCACCGCGGCGACGGTCTCCGGCCCCTCGAACTGGATCCGCTCCTCGATCGCGGTCGCCGCCCAGAGCGGGTGGCGATCCTCCGGCCAGCGGTAGATGTTGGTGTTGGGGACGTGGCAGCCGCCGGGGACGAGCGGCTCGAACTGCGAGCGCAGCTCGGTGATCCCGGTCGCGGAGAGGGCGCCGAGCGAGGTGCCGTGGTAGGCGATCTCGCGGGCGATCACCTTGTGCTTCTGGCCTTTGCCGAGCGCGCGGTGGTAGTTGCGGGCCAGCTTCAGCGCCGACTCGACCGACTCGGAGCCGCCGGAGGTGAAGAAGACGCGGTTGAGGTCGCCGGGCGCCAGCGAGGCGAGTCGGGCGGCAAGCTCGATCGCGCGCGGATGGGCGTAGCTCCACAGCGTGTAGAAGTCGAGCTCTTCGACCTGGCGCGCCGCCGCTTCGCCGATCTCGGTGCGGCCGTGGCCGGCGTTGACGCAGAAGAGGCCGGAGAGGCCGTCGAGGTAGCGCTTGCCGTGGTCGTCGTAGACGTAGCAGCCGTCGGCGCGGGTGATGATCGGGATCTCGTGATCGGGGCCGTAGGAGCCCATCCGCGAGAAGTGCATCCAGAGATGGCGCTGGGCCAGCTCCTGCAGACCGGTGCTCGACTTCCGAGTCCGGTCGCGACACTACGGCCATCTCATTTCTCCTCTCAGGCTACGACGATATGGACAAAGCTAGAACTGGTATAGCGCACTTGCAATGTTCGCTAGGGCAAGTTCCAGCAGATGTCTTGTACGAAAGGTACAAGAGGTTCCCTTGCTATTGGGACATTTGCCACTTGTGCAGAACGGCTGGCAGGCCTACCTTCAAACGGTCGCTGCGGACAGACGCAGCGGGAAACGGAAGGAGACGCATGGAGAACGCAGCGGTTCCCACCGCCGGCTCGGCCGGCGCCCCGGCGTCCCCGGTTCCCAGCAGCGGCGACAAGGGACTGAAGAAGAACGCGATCGGGTTCGTCTCCAGCGTCGTGATCGGCGTCGCCTCGACCGCTCCCGGCTACAGCCTCGCCGCAACGCTCGGCTTCGATCGCCGCCGCCGTCGGCCTCCAGTCCCCGGCGATTCTGCTCGGTCAGCTTCGTGCCGATGTTCCTGGTCGCCGCCGGCTACTACTACATGAACAAGGCCGACCCGGACTGCGGCACCAGCTTCTCCTGGGTGACGCGGGCGATGGGGCCGCAGCTCGGCTGGATCACCGGCTGGGCGATCGTGCGTCACCGACATCGTCGTGATGGCCAACCTCGCCCAGATCGCCGGCCTCTACACCTTCCTCCTCTTCGGCTGGGACTCGGCGGCCGACCTCGACCGTCGCCGTGACCGCCGTCGGCGTGCTCTGGATCGCGCTGATGACCGCGATCTGCGTGATCGGCATCGAGCTCTCGGCGCGCACCGCAGGTCGGCCTGCTGGCCGCCGAGATCGTCACGCTGGCCGCTCTTCGCGATCGTCGCGCTCGTCAAGGTCTACGCCGGCGACGGCGCCGGCCGGCGCGATCGATCCCAGCCTCTCCTGGTTCAACCCGTTCGCGCTCAGTCCGCAGCGAGGCCTGACCGCGGGCGATGCTGCTCGGCGGTCTTCATCTACTGGGGCTGGGACACGACCGTCGACCGTCAACGAGGAGACCGAAGACTCCGACGAGGCGCCCGGGCAGGGCGACCGTGATCAGCACCCTGATCCTGCTCGGGATCTACGTCGTCGTCGCCGACGCGGCTCAGGCGCTACGCCGGGATCGACGGCTGGTCGACAACCACGAAGACGTGCTCAGCGCGCTCGGCGACGGAGGTCTTCGGCTCGCCGCTCGGACAAGATCCTGATCATCGCCGTGCTCACCTCAGCGCGCGGCCTCGACCCAGACGACGATCCTGCCGGCCGCCCGCACCACTCTCTCGATGGCCCGGGCCAAGGCGATGCCGGAGAGCCTCGGCAGAGGTCCATCCGCGCTACCTCACCCCGCACGTCTCGACGCTCTGGATGGGCGTCGCTCTCGATCGTCTGGTACGTGGGCCTCGACGCTGGTCAGCGAAGACATCCTCTTCGACTCGCTCGCCGCGCTGGGCGCTGATGATCGCCTTCTACATCGGCCTCACCGGCTTCGCCTGCGCGATCTACTACCGGCGCGAGCTGCTGCGCAGCGTCAAGAACTTCTTCTTCATCGGCGTCGGCCCGTTCGCTCGGCGGCGCTGATCCTCTTCTACCTGCTCTTCAAGAACGCGATCGAACTCGCCGACCCGGCCAACTCCGAATCCGGCAACTCCTGGTTCGGGATCGGCGCCGCCGCTGGTGATCGCGATCTTCTTCCTGGTCCTGGGGGTGATCCTGATGTTCGTGCAGTGGCGCAAGATGCCGTCGTTCTTCCGCAGCGACCGGAAGTCGTGCCGGCAGGCTTCCTCGAGGGCGAAGCGCCGCCGCCCGGACCGACCGGGGAGGCAGGCCGATGAGTGAGATAGTCGTCGGCTACGACGGCTCTGCCTGCGGAGATGCCGCGCTCGACGCGGCGCTCGAGCTGGCCGGGGGCTCGGCGACAAGATCGTCGTCGTCTTCGGCTACGCCCCGCCGGGATCTGGGGCGGCGAGATCGCCGAACACGAGGAGGCGATCGAGGAGTTTGGGGAGAAGGTCGATCGGCAAGGCGCGGGAGCAAGCGGCGGCGCAGCGGCGTCGAGATCGAGATCGCGCTGGTAGCAAGGAGGGCAGCCGAGGCGCTGATCGAGGTCGCCGAGCAACGCGACGCCCGGATGATCGTCGTCGGCAGCTACGGCGAAGCGCCGTTGAAGGGGGCGATCATCGGCTCGACCCCGTACAAGCTCCTCCACCTCTCGCAGCGCCCGGTATTGGTCGTGCCGGCAAACGGGTAGCGCTAACTTCTAGTGGGAGGCTCCGCCGTCGTCTAAATGTCGAAGGAGCTGAGATGGAAGTCGGTACCGCAAGCGTCGAGCTGCAAGGCGTCACCAAGCGCTTCGACGACCTGCGTCGCCGTCGACGATCTCAGCCTCGAGCTTGGCCAGCGGCGAGTTCTTCACCCTGCTCGGGCCGAGCGGCTGCGGCAAGACGACGACGCTGCGGATGATCGCCGGCTTCGAGCAGCCGAGCGAGGGTGAGATCCGCATCGAGGGCGCCGACGTCGCCGGGCTGCCGCCCCACCGCCGCCCGACCAACACGGTCTTCCAGAGCTACGCCCTCTTCCCCCACCTCAGCGTCGAGGACAACGTCGCCTTCGGGCTGAAGCGCAAGCGGGTGGCGAAGGCGGAGATCGCCGAGCGGGTCGCCGCCGAGCTGGAGCGGGTCGGCCTCGCCGCCGAGGCGAAGCGCCGCCCGGCGCAGCTCTCCGGCGGCATGCAGCAGCGGGTGGCGCTGGCGCGGGCGCTGGTCAACCTGCCCAAGGTGCTGCTGCTCGACGAGCCGCTCGGCGCCCTCGACCTGAAGCTGCGCAAGGGACTGCAGGTGGAGCTGAAGCGGATCCAGCGCGAGGTCGGGATCACCTTCGTCTACGTCACCCACGACCAGGAGGAGGCGCTGACGATGAGCGACCGGATCGCGGTGATGAACCGCGGCCGGGTCGAGCAGGTCGGCGGCCCCGAGGACGTCTACGAGCGCCCGGCGACGACCTTCGTCGCCGGCTTCATCGGCGTCTCCAACCTGATGCCGGCGACGGTGGCGGGCGCCGGCGAGGTGCGGCTCGACCAGGGGCCGACGGTGCGGGCGCCGACCGACGGGCTCGCCGTCCGGCGAGCGCTGCCACGCGGTGGTGCGGCCGGAGAAGCTGCAGATCGACGCGATCGCGGGCGAGGCGGCGGCGCGGTCCAACGGGCTGCCGCGGGTCGAGGGCATCGTCGAGAGCTCGCTCTACCTGGGCACGGCGACGCAGATCGTCGTCGACCTCGGCGAAGGGGTGCGGATGACCGTGCTCGTGCCCAACGCCAGCGAGGCGGAGCGGCAGCGAGCTTCCCGGCGGCGGCGCCCGGGTAGCGCTGAGCTGGGAGCCCGAGCACATGCACGTGGTGCGCGAGTCGCCCGCCGAGACGAACTTGAAGGCACCGCAAAGCGAGTGAGCCGCGCGGCGCGGATCTCGAAACAGCGAGAGAGGGTGACTGAGATGAGAGGTCGAGGAAGGCGAAGGAGCACTGCGCTGCTCGCCGTCGCGGTGGCCATGGTGGCGCTGGCGCTCGGCCTCGCCGCCTGCGGCGGCGACACCGTCGGCGGCGGCAACAACGGCGAAGTGACGACGGCGAAAGGCGGGCCGGTCAGCGGCCAGCTGACGATCTCCAACTGGCCGGGCTACATCGACCCGGGCCCGAACAACACCGTCGCCAAGTTCGAAGACGAGACCGGGGTCAGCGTCGACTACATCGAAGACGTCAACGAAAACGAAGCCTTCTTCGGCAAGATGCAGCCACAGCTCGAACAGGGCGAATCGGGCGGGCGCAGCATCTTCGTCGTCACCGACTGGATGGCGAAGCAGATGTACGACCTCGGCTACCTGCAGGAGATCGACCACGCCGACCTGCCGACCGTGTTCGAAAACATGCGGCCGCAGCTGCGAGAGCCCGGCCTTCGACCCGGGGCGCAAGTTCTCGGTGCCGTGGCATGAGCGGCATGAGCGGGCTCTGGGTCGACACCGCCAAGGCGCCTGAGATCCGCTCGGTCAACGACCTCTTCGACCCCAAATACAAGGGCAAGGTGACGATGCTCGACGAACTGCGCGAAACCGTGCCGCTGGTGATGCTGGCCGAAGGGATCGACCCGGTCGAGGCGACCAACGACGACTGGCTGAACGCGATCGACCGGATCAAGGCGCGCCGCCGACTCGGGGCAGATCCGCCGCTTCACCGGCAACGACTACACCGAGGACCTGACCGCCGGCAACATCGTCGCCGCGATCGGCTGGTCGGGCGACGCCTCGATCGTCGAAAACCCGAACGCCGAATGGCGGATGCCGACCGAGGGCTGCTCGCTGTGGTCGGACAACATGGTGATCCCGGTCGGGGCGCCGAACGTCGGCGGCCGCGTTCGGCTGGATGGACTTCATCTACCAGCCCGAGGTCAACGCGCCGCCCTGACCGAATACATCACCTACATCTCGCCGGTCGAAGGGGTGCAGGACCTGGTCAAGCCCGAGCTGGCGAAAGACCCGCTGGTCTTCCCGCAGCCGAAGAGTTCACCGCGCAAGTGCACCGACCAGGACTCGCCGCCGGACATCGAACCGGTCAACGAGGCCTGGCAAGAAGTGATCACCGGGTGAGGTAGACGATGAGCCTGCGGCAGCGCCTGGTCCCCTACTGGCTCTTGGGACCGGGCCTGCTCTGGCTCGTCCTCTTCTTCGTCGTGCCGATGTACTTCATGGGCGAACTGGCGCTGCGCTCCGGCTCGCTGACCACCGGCTACACCTTCGACTGGGCCTGGTCGAACTTCCCCGACTCGCTCTCCGGCCACACCGAGCAGATCGTCCGCTCCTTCTTCTACGCCGGCACGGCGACGATGCTCGCCCTGCTGATCGGCTACCCGCTCGCCTACGCGATCGCCTTCCGCGCCGGCCGCTACCGCTCGCTGCTGCTGTTCGCCGTGATCGCCCCCTTCTTCACCACCTACCTGATCCGCACGATCGCCTGGAAGACGATCCTCAGCGACTCCAGCCCGGTGGTCAGCGTGCTGCAGACGCTCTCGCTGGTCCCGCCGGACGGCCGCGTGCTGGCCACCTCGGGGGCGGTGATCGCCGGCCTCACCTACAACTTCCTGCCCTTCATGATCCTGCCGCTCTACGCCAACCTGGAGCGGCTCGACCTGCGCCTGGTCGAGGCCGCCAAGGACCTCTACTCCTCCTCGCGGCAGGCCTTCCTCAAGGTGACGCTGCCGCTGACCATGCCCGGCATCGTCGCCGGCGTCCTGCTCACCTTCATCCCCGCCTTCGGCGACTACATCAACGCCCAGCTGCTCGGCGGCACCCAGCAGGCGATGGTCGGCAACGTGATCCAGTCGCTCTACCTGAACCAGCGCGACTACCCGGAGGCGGCGGCGCTCTCCTTCCTGATGATGGCGCTGATCCTGGTCATCGTCAGCCTCTACATCCGCTTCGCCGGCACCGGCGCCTTCATGGGCGGCGACGAGGAGGAGGCGACCTGGATGGCCGTCGCGGCGCATACCTGGGGCTGGCTGCGCCGCAACGCGCTGCCGATCTACGCCGGCCTCGCCGTCGCCTACATGCTGATCCCGATCGCGGTCATCGCCGTCTTCTCCTTCGGCGCCACGCCGCAAGGGCAAACTCACCTTCGGGCTCGACAACGGCTTCACCACCGAGTACTGGAGCAGCGCCTTCTCGCTGCCGGAGCTGAACGAAGCGCTCTTCACCAGCCTGCGCCTGGCGGCGCTCTCGACCGTGATCGCGACCGCGATCGGCACGCTGATGGCGATCGCCCTGGTCCGCCACACGCTTCCGCGGTCGGCGCCTGGCCAACCTGCTGATCGTGATCCCGATGGCGACGCCCGAGGTCGTGATCGGCGCCTCGCTGCTCTCGATGTTCATCTACTACACGTTCGCGCTCGGCTTCACGACGCTGCTGATCGCCCACGTGATGTTCTCGATCAGCTTCGTCGTCGTCGTCGTGCGCTCGCGGCTGATCGGCTTCGACCGCAACCTCGAGGAGGCGGCGGCGGACCTCGGCGCGACGCCCGCTGGCGACCTTCCGCACCGTCACCCTGCCGCTGCTGGCGCCGGGCATCGTCGCCGCGGCGCTGCTCGCCTTCGCCCTCTCGATCGACGACTTCGTCATCTCCAACTTCAACTCGGGGACGACGGTGACCTTCCCGCTCTACGTCTACGGGGTCAGCCTGCGCGGCATCCCGGTCCAGGTCAACGTGCTCGCGACAATGCTCTTCATCGTGACCGCCATCGCCGCCGCCCTCGTCCTGATCCAGCAGCGCCGCGCCGAACGCATGGCGGCGGTCCGACCTGAGCCTGAAGCCGGGCTTCCCGCCCTGGCCGGTGGGAGGATCTGATGGCGACGCGACGGAGGCCGTGGTCCGGCTCGCCAACTACGTGGGTGGGATGTGGCGGCCGGCGGATGGGGTCGAGCCACGCTCGACGACGTCGACCCGGTCAGCGGCGAGACGACGGTGCTCGTGCCGCTCTCGGGTGCGGCGCAGGTTGGCGACGCGGTCGCCGCGGCGCGGGCGGCGCAGCCGGGCTGGCGCGAGGTGCCGCCGCAGCGGCGGGCGCGGGCGCTGCTGGCGCTGCGCGAGGGGCTGCGAAGCGCGACGCGAGGAGCTGGTCGCGCTGGTCAGCGCCGACATGGGCAAGACGCTGGCCGACGCCGACGGCGAGGTCGGCCGCGGGATCGAGTCGGTCGAGTCGGCGGCGGCGATCCCGCACCTGCTCAAGGGCGAGACACTCGAGGGCGTCGCCGCCGGAGTCGACGTCGAGATGGTGCGCCAGCCGGTCGGCGTCGTCGCGGCGATCACCCCCTTCAACTTCCCGGCGATGATCCCGCTCTGGTTCCTGCCCTACGCGATCGCCTGCGGCAACACCTTCCTGCTCAAGCCCTCCGAGCAGGACCCGCGGCCGGCGACGCTGATCGTGGAGGTAGTCGACTCGATCGAGGAGATCCCGCCCGGCGTCGTCAACCTCGTCCACGGCGGCCGCGACGCGGTCACGGCGATCCTCGAGGACCCCGGCATCGACGCAGTCTCCTTCGTCGGCCGCGCCGAGACGGCGCGCATCGTCGCCGAAGGCGCGGTGCGGACCGGCAAGCGGGTGCAGGCGCTGGGCGGGGCGAAGAACTCGCTGGTGGTGATGCCCGACGCCGACCTCGAGCAGGCGATGCCGGCGATCATGGGCTCGGCCTTCGGCGCCGCCGGGCAGCGCTGCCTGGCCGGCTCGGTCGCCGTCGTCGTCGGCGACGAGGCGCGGCGGGCCGAGGTGCACGAGGCGCTGGTCGCAGCCGCCGTCCGGCCTCGGGCGTCGGCCCAGGCGACGATCCCGGCACCGACGTCTGCCCGATGGTCTCCGCGACGGCGCGCGAGAAGGTCGCTGAGGCGATCGGCCGCGCTGGCGAGAACGGCGCCGAGCTGTTGCTCGACGGCCGCGGCGACGCCGGGGCGGCCGGCACGCTGCTCGGCCCGACGATCGCCGTCGCCGAGCCTGAGTCCGAGCTTGCCCGCGACGAGCTCTTCGGCCCGCTGCTGACCCTGGTCGAGGTCGACGACCTCGACGCCGCGATCGAGTTCCTCAACGGCTCCCGTTACGGCAACGCCGGCGCGATCTTCACCCGCTCCGGCGCCGCCGCCCGCCAGTACCGCTACGGCGCCGAAGCCGGCATGCTCGGCGTCAACGTGGGTGTCCCGGCCCCGGTCGCCTGGTTCCCCTTCTCAGGCTGGAAGGACTCCATAGACGGAGACCTGCACGCAAACGGCACCGACGCCGTCGCTTCTACACACGAGAGAAGGTGATCACGAGCAGGTGGTAATCGCTGCCAGCGAGCACTCAGAGGGGCGCCAGTGGCTGGGTCAGGGGCAACGGGCCGGGGGAGCGCTTTCGTGTTCCAACCTCCTATAGACGTGAAAGGCCAGAGCCTGTTGACCGCAGCGGTTCGGGTGGAAGCTTTCTCGGATTTCGAGGGGGATGATGCCGTTGATCCAGGGTGCACCGGTGTTGCCGAAACGGTGCCCCGTCAACGCGATGTAGGTCGACGCAATGACTCGCACGTCGACTTTTCCCGCCGCCGCTTTTCTTACCGCGCTTCCGACCATGTCGTCCAGGCGAGAGATGAACCTCACCATCGTCCCCGCTGCAGTCAGATCGTCGACTCCGACGACGACGTCGTTGATATAGACGGCCTCCCCGAGTAGGGACAACACACGTATCTTCTCGCCGTTGGGGTGAATCATCGCCGGATAAAGAGGAACGGCGATGCGCGCGTTTGGCGCCTTTTTCGCCACGTCTTTGAGAACGGTGACGATTCTTTCCTTGACGGCATCGAATTCCGCTTCGCGATCCGCGATCGTTTTCTGGCATTTAGCCGGGTTGGGGTCTGCGAAGGGCTTCTGGATGCACGCCTTGATGATGCCAGCAAAGCCCACGTCGTTGCCCCCGATCGTGAGCGTGACTGTGTTGATATTCCCGTTGGCTTTCCCGTTGGGCAGCCCACCGGGGGTTAAGAGCCAGAGGTTCTGCGCGGGCGTCGGCTTGATCCAACTGCCCGGCGGGTCGGAGATCCACTCGTCGGCCTGTCCGGCTTGATCCGCGCCCGCTTTGCCGCTCCAGAGGTTTTCCGCTACCGCACCGGTGCAGGCGCGGAAGATGAAGTGCGTGGGTGCCTGGAGGGAGACCGTGGCTTCGTTGACCACGCCGGCGCCGAACTTCTGATTGGCAACCAACGCCGGCCAGGACCAGGGGACTGCGGTGGCACCCCTTTCCACCGTGTGTGCGCAGATAGAAACTGCCCCCGTCTGCCACGCTTCCCTCGCCGGAGGAGAACGAGTCGCCGAGCGCAGCGTAGACGGCTTTGAGCTGGTCGGCGACGATGAGCATCTCGACCCCGCAGGTACTCGTCGCCAGCAGATTTTCTTCGCTGTCGAAATAGGCGGCCTGCCAGTAGTAGACGCCTGGATTTTCCAGTTTCACTTCGGAGGAGGGGGGTACGCTGGCGCCTTCCACAGTCACTTTGCCAGCACCGGTCACCAGTTCTTCGCACTGGTTGTCGTCGTAGACGAAGTATTTGACATAGCCCGTCGCTTCTTCGGCACCGGGGCCATGCAGCGTGGCGGTGTCGGTGACTCCCGCCCCTATGTCGACTTCGAGATCGGTGCCCGACTCTTCCCCACTGGAGAGCATGGTCGTTATCTCCGCCGTCACCACAGCGGTCTCCGCGCCACAGGCGCCCGTCGAAGCCTGGTTGACGCCATCCCCGGTGTAACTTGCCTGCCAGTAGTAGGTGCCGGCGGGGAGGTCGACTTCGTCCGAGTCGGGAACTTCGCCTTCGTCGACATCGCCCCCGCCGGCTAGCGCTGCCACTTCGGTGCATTCGCTGTCTTCGTAGACGACGTAGCTGATGGCTCCCTCCGCCGTGGCGGCGTTGGGCCCACTCAGTTCGGCGCTGTCGCTGACGGCGGTGCCTTCCGTGACTTCGATTTCCGCCCCTTCTTCTTCAGCGCCCGAAAGCGTGGTGGTCAGTGAGGTCGGGGTGACGACGACGAGAAGCTCCGAGCCGCAGGCGCTCGTCGCCGGCGGATTTTCTTCGTCGCCCGAGTATTCGGCCACCCAGTAGTAGGTGCCCTGTTCGAGTTCCAGTTCTTCGGATGGCGGGGCCGTGGCCCCTTCGACTTCGACTTCTCCCGCTTCGGCGACGAGTTCTTCGCATTCTTCGTCGGAGTAGACGAAATATTCCACCGTCCCCGTCGCTTCGGCGGCTTTGCTGCCATGCAGCGTCGCGCTGTCGCTGACGAGGGTCCCTTCGGTGACCTCGATTTCCTCGCCGGAGCGTTCTCCCCCGTCAGTTCGGTGGTGATACGTGGCGTCACGACGAGGATCTCCGAGCCACAGGGCCCCCTCGACTCGTAGTTGGCACTGTCGCCCGAGTACTCCGCCATCCAGAAGTAGATCCCCGGTTCGAGGGTCTGGGGCGTGGAGGCGGGAACGCTTTCGCCGCCGACCGTCACTTTGCCGGCTTTGGTGACCAGTTCTTCGCAGCTGACGTCCGAGTAGACGGAGTATTCGACGTTGCCGGTCGCTTTGGAGGCGTTTTTGCCCGTCAGCTCGGCGCTGTCGCTGACGGCGGTGCCTTCCGTGACTTCGATTTCCGCCCCTTCTTCGCCTTCGCCCGCGAGTTCCGTGGCAAGGGAGGTCGGGGCGATGGCGCGGGCGATCTCGTCCCCGCAGGTGCTGATCGATTCTTTGTGCAGCGAGTCGCCGGAATAGACGGCCTGCCAGTAGAAGGTGCCTTCTTCCAGGGGCTGTTCTTCGGATGGGGGGACGGCCGTGCCTTTGACTTCGACTTCTCCCGCTTCGGCGACGAGTTCTTCGCATTCTTCGTCGGAGTAGACGAGGTACTGAAGAGTGCCGGTTGCTTTCGAGGCGTTGGTGCCGCTCAGCGTCGCCGTGTCGATGACGGCGGTGCCGGCGGGAACGCTGATTTCTCCACCTTCGACCGTTTCGCCTTCAGCGTCCAGCCCGGCCAGGACAGTCGAAATCGAGACCATTGCCTTGACCGTCAGCACCTCTTTGCCGCAGGTGCTTTTGGAGGCGGCGTTTTTCGCGTCGCCGGTGTACTCGGCCCGCCAGTAGTAGACCGCTCCGGCTTCCAGCGTTTTTTCTTCAGAGGCGGGGACTTTGCCTTCGCTGAAGCCCGTTTCGCCGGCTTTGGTGACTAGGCTTTCGCATTTGCTGTCGGAGTAGACGAAGTACTTGATCGTGCCGGTGGCGGTGGCAGCGTTTTTGCCACTGAGGGACGCCTGGTCTTTGACTTTGGCGCCCTCGTTGACAGTGATTTCTTCGCCTGATTTCGCTTCGCCCGAGAGCGAGGTCGTCAGGGTCGTCGAGGCGGGTTCTTCTCCGCAGGTGCCGGCGGCGAGAGTGGCGTTGAACGCGGTGAAGAACACCGTGAGGCCAAGCAACCAGACGAGTAATCGTGGACTGGGATGCGGCATATACCTCATTGCTCATTGCCTAGTGCAAAATTTCCTAATTAAAAAAGAATTCCAGATCGTAACAGGCGATACCGCAGCCTGCCAGTTGGGCTTCTACCGGCCGATGTGGAAGCCGATCAACTCTGGTACCCGGGAGAGGAGTGAGCTGATGGGACCTGGAGCCTTGCCGGCCATCTCAGCGTTTTCCTTGCGCTCGATGCCGGCGCGGATGGCTTCCCCGCCCAACCAGTGGAAGGGCTCGGGTGGTACGCGGGGCGGGAATGGATCGACGAAGGCGAGGCGGGACGGCTCATCGCGGCGATCGAGGGCCAGCGAGGCGAGGGTGCGGCCGACCATGTGGGAGGGGCCTACGCCGTTGCCGGTGTAGCCGGCGGCGGCGAAGGCGCGGCCGCCGCGCAGGGGGAGCACCAAGGGGAGGTGAGTTGGCGAGGCGTCGATGGGGCCGCCCCAGGCGTGGGTGAGGCTGCGGTGCTCTGAGGCCGGGGAAGTAGTCCCAAAGATGGGCGGCTGCCTGCGAGATCACTTCGGCGTCCAGCTCGGTGCGGCCGTGCAGGCGGGCGCCCATCGCGATCCGGCCGCCGCCCCAGCCGAAGGCGATGCGGCCGTCGGGGGTGGTGCGGAAGTAGTCGATCAGGGCGCGGCTGTCGGTGATGCACTCGCCGCCGGTCCAGCCGACCTCCTCGAGCAACTCGGGGACCGGCTCGGTGAGGACGATGTGGGAAGAGGCGACGGTGAGGCTCTTACGCAACGGTCCGCGAGGGGACTTAGCCGCGGCGCCGACGGCGAGCACAGCAGAGCGGGCGCGGACGACGCCTCCAGCGGTGTGCGCCTCGACGCCGTCGTGGGAGCCAACGAGCCGGGTCACCGCCGAGCCCTCGCAGACCTCAACCCCACGGTCCCGCAGCCGCTCGCGCAGCCCGTTCGCCAACCGCGCCGGCTGCACGGTCGCCGCGTCGGGGTAGAACGCCCCCTCACGAAAGGCCGGCGAGAAGCAACGCTCGGCAACCTGCGCCGCCGAGAGCGGCTGGACCGCATCCGCAACACCAAGCTCCTGGCAGGCAGCCAACGCAGCCGCCCAAACCTCATCGTGAGCCTCCGCGGTCGAGACCTGCAAATACCCCGCCGGCCTAAACCAAGCATCGACCCCCTCGGCCTCACAGAACTCTCCAATCCCAGCAGTAGCCGCCTCAGCCGCCCGCGCCACCGCCAAAGCCTCCGCATCCCCCCAGCGCTGCCGCATATTCGGCAGCGAAAACCACATCACGTTGCAGAACCCCCCATTCCGCCCACTGGGCCCAAACCCACACCGCCCCGCCTCCAGCAAAACAACCCGAGCCTCCGGCTCCAACACCTTGATGTGCCAAGCAGCCCACATCCCCGTATAGCCACCCCCAACCACAACAACATCAGCACTCCGCTCCCCCACAAGCTCAGCACAAAGCTCGACCCCCGGCGCCTCCTCGAGCCAGTACCCGTACGCGTCATGCCTCACGAGGAGCAGTGTCGCAGGGAGGTAAAGGAGCCCCTCCCCGGGAGGCTCAGTGACCACGCCCCGAAGCAGAGCCACGCCCCAGCTGCGCGACGGTCTCCAGGGGAGGGGCTCCTTTACCTCCCCTACACTCCGCCTCCAGTGCCGACCTTCGACGCCCTCGCCAACCTGCCCCTAGAGATCGAGGGCTACGAGCTACAACCCCTCGAGCTGGTCATCCCCCAGTTCGAACGACTGTCGACAGTCGTCCACCTCTGGGGCGCCGGCGAGGACGGCCTAGGCGAGGACGTCACCTACGACCCAGTCGACCACGTCGCCTTCCAGGACGCCGGCCCAACGCTCGACCTGACCGGCTTCGCCACCCTCGGCGAGTTCTGCGAGCTGATCGGCGACCTCGACACCTTCCCGGCCGAGCCGCAGCGCGACGTCTCACGCCTCTACCGCCGCTGGGCCTTCGAGTCGGCGGCGCTCGACCTGGCGCTGCGCCAGGCCGGCAAGGGCCTCGCCGAGGTGCTCGGCCGCGAGCCGCGCCCGGTCGAGTTCGTCTGCTCGATGCGGCTCTCGCCCGGCGGCGAGGAGCCCTCCTCGATCGAGACGCTGCGCCGCAAGCTCGATCCCTACCCCGAGCTGCGCTTCAAGCTCGACCCGACCAACGACTGGGACGACGAGCTGATCGCCGCGCTGGTCGAGACCGGCGCCGTCGAGTCGCTCGACCTCAAGGGCTTCTACAAGGGCACCGTCGTCGACGTCGAGACCGACCCGGAGCTCTACGCAAAGCTGATCGAGGCCTTCCCCGAGGCCTACTTCGAGGACCCCGACGTCAACGACGAGACGCGGCCGATCCTCGAGCCGATCCGCGACCGCCTCACCTGGGACGCGCCGATCCACTCGATCGCCGACATCGAGGCGCTGCCCTGGCCGCCGAAGATGGTCAACATCAAGCCCTCGCGGGTCGGCAGCCTGCGTGAGCTCTGCGCCACCTACGACTACTGCGCCGAGCGCGGCATCGGCGCCTACGGCGGCGGCCAGTGGGAGCTCGGCGTCGGCCGCGGCCAGATCCAGGTCCTCGCCTCGCTCTTCCATCCAAATACACCCAATGACACGGCCCCACGCGGCTACAACGAAGCGGACCCGCCTCCCGGTCTGCCGACCTCACCGCTGGAGCCCAAGCTAAGTGGGACGGGGTTTCGGTGGGAGGACGGGTGAGGAGGCCGGGCGCCCCTCCCCTGGAGACCGTCGCGCAGCTGAATCGGTGCTCTACTCCGGGGCGTGGTCACGGAGCCTCCCGGGGAGGGGCGCCCGGCCTCCTCACCTTCGGCTAGCCGAATTCGTCGATTCAGCTACGTTGCGCCTAGATCCCCGTCGAGTAAGGAGAGATGGATGGCCGAGAAAAGCTTCGCCGACGCGCTTAACGAGCAGATCGCCAACGAGTTCGCCGCCTCACAACAGTACGTGGGCGCCGCGGTCTACTACGACGCCGAGACGCTTCCCCGCCTCGCTCACTTCTTCTACCGCCAGGCGCTCGAGGAGCGCGAGCACGCGATGATGATGATCCAGTACCTGCTCGACGTCGGCGAGGACATCCACATCCCCGACATCAAGTCGCAGGAGACGACCTACGCCGACGGCAGCGCCCCGGTGAAGATGGCGCTCGAGCAGGAGAAGCGGGTCAGCGGCGAGATCTTCGCCCTCTTCGAGCTGGCGCGCGAGGTCAAGGACTACCGCGCCGAGCAGTTCCTGCAGTGGTTCGTCAAGGAGCAGGTCGAGGAGGTCGCGCTGATGGGCGACCTGCTCAACGTGGTCGAGCGCTCGAAGGAGAACCTGCTGCTGGCCGAGGACTACATCGCGCGGGAGAGTCTCGGCGAGGAGGGGTCAGATCCGACGGCCCCTCCGATGGCGGGTGGTTCAGCGGGGTAAGAGGGGGTGACCCCTCGCCCTGACAAGTGCCGCGCTAATTAGCGCGGCACTTTGAGTATCCGCCAGTTCGAGGGGTCACCCCCTCTTACCTAGCCCAGCCAGCCGGCGCGCTTGCGCATTGATTTGATCCGCCTGAACTCGGCGATGTCCTCACGCAATGCGGCGGGAGCAGGTGCCGGGAGGAATCTCGCTGGAAGGGGCGACTCGACGACGCCGGTCTCGCTGCTGGTCACCCGGTAGGCGCGGGCGCCGCGGCGGGCGGTGACTGCGGTGGGCGGGCCGATGCCTTCCCAGAGCAGCCCGGCGTAGTCGTCGAGGCCGTAACCGTCGGGCATGCCGTCGCCGACGGCTTCGAGGTAAGCGGCGCGGCGCTCCGGCTCGTTGTTGTAGTGGACGCAGAGCGAGCCGGCGAGCAGCCCGAGGCCGGCCCCCGCCTCAGGCTTGCCCGAGGACTTGGTGATGCCGGCTTCGAACCAGCACATCGCGCCGGCGCTCTGGCCGGCGAGGACGATGCCCTGGCGCCAGGCGAGGCTGAGGATGGCGCCGAGCTCGTGCGCGTCCCAGACCGCGAGCAGGTTGAGCAGGCTGCCGCCGCCGACGTAGATCAGGTCCTGCTCGAGCAGGTGATCGCGAAGCGCCATCGGCCGGCGGCCGAGGCGGAAGAGCGAGAGGTCGGATGGCTCGCAGGGCCGCTCGCCGAAGGCGGCGTAGAAGCGGCCGATCTGATCGGAGGGGTCGCCGCTGGCGGTCGGCAGGATGCAGATCTTCGGCCGCCCTCCGGCCCGCTCGGTGGCGAGGCGCAGCATCAGCTCGCTGACCGCGCGGTCTGGCGGTCGCGAGGTGAAGTCGTGGCCGCCGAGGGTGAGGATGCGGGAGACCATCAGGCAGCGACCGCCGTCGCGGTCGAGCCCGGGAGAGCGGTGACCGGCAAGGGCGGATCGGCGAGATAGGTCGTCGCCAGCTGCATCTCCACGACCTTGCCCTCGACCGCGTCGAGGCGGTAGCCGCGGGCCGCCGGGCGCGAGGCGACGACGCGGTGCAGCTCGGAGTCGACGAAGTGCAGCGCCGCGCCGTCGCGCGCCGCGTAGCCGGAGCGCATCCCCGCCCGCAGCAGGCCGTGGTACGCGACTCCGTGCTCGGAGCCGGGGTCGTAGTGAACGCAGTTGCTGAATGGCAAGCAGCCCCAGGCCTTCGACCCGCCGCGACTCGCCGTGGAAGCCGCTGACCGCCTCGGCGAACCAGCAAAGCGAGCCGGCCGAGAGGCCACAGAGGACGACGCCCGCTTCCCAAGCTTCGCGCAGGATCGCGTCGATGCCGTGCGCTCGCCAGACGCCGAGCATGCTGATCACGCTGCCGCCGCCGACGTAGATCAGGTCCTGCTCGAGCAGGTGGGCGCGCAGGTCCGCCGGCCCCTGCTCGCGGCGGAAGAGCGAGATGTGACTGGCCTCGCAGCGATCGGCCGGGAAGGCTCGGTAGAAGCGGACTATGTAGTGGTCGGCGTCGCCGCTCGCCGAGGGCAGGAAGCAGACCCGCGGCCGCTCGCGCGGGCAGAGACCCAGCACGTAGTCGTCGAGCAACGGGTTGCCCGACTCCATCGAGAAGCCACCGCCCCCGAAGGCCACGATTTGGCGAGTCGCAGTCTCCATCGTCGAATGGTCGCGGCGCTGGCGGCCCGCGTGGTTGTACAGGGGTCCGAAGTTCTGGCCGCCTCAATCGCCCGCTTGTACAGTCGCTAGACCCTCCTAGGCCCGATCCCGCTGGCGTTCCCAGCCAATCGTCGGATTGTTAATTTCGGTACCGCTTCGTCCACAGAGCGCCCTCAGGGTGTACAATCGCGTTTACCTAAACAAGGTTGTCTGCTTTAGGAGCCCGCTGTGCCTTCCCCCTCTTCGCCTCACGGCAACGCCTCGCCCGCCCCGCCCACGGATCTCGGCGGTGTGATCGAGCAGGAGCGGCTGCCGGCCGGCCGCGAGGACCTCGCCGAGCCGCTGATCGCCCACTCCCAACGCGAACGGATCCTCGTCTCGATGGCGAAGGCCTGCGCCAAGAAGGGCTACGGCGCGACCACGATCGCCGACGTCTGCGAGCCCGCCGGCGTCTCACGCGCCACCTTCTACGAGCTCTTCAAGGACAAGGAGGACTGCTTCCACGCCGCGATGGAGCTCTCGCTCGCCGACGCGATGGGCCGCATCGTCGCCGTCTACTCGCCCGACAAGCCCTGGGCGACGATGGTCCGCGACGCCGCGGCCGCCTTCCTCGACCTGCTGGCGAGTCGGCCCGAGTTCGCCCGCATGGCCCTGGTCGAGGCGCCCTCCTCCGGTGAGCGGGCCTTCGAGCTCTACGCGTCCGGCAAGCGCGTCCTGCAATCGCTGCTCGAACGCGGCCGTGACGACCCGGTCGAGGAAACGGCGATCCCCTCCAGCGCCGGCCGCGCCGCCCTCTCCGCCGCCGAGTCGCTGATCGTCGGCCAGATCCTCGCCGGCAACACGGCGCGGCTGCCGGAGCTGCTTCCCGACGTCGTCTACATCACCATGGTCCCCTACCTCGGCCAGGAGGAGGCGCTGCGACAGTCGCGCGAGGCCGAGAAGCTCGTCCCCTCAGCGGGTAACTGAACGGTGCCACAGGCGGAGGGGTCGAAACGCGAGCGCTGGCGCCCGCCGCGCGGCCGGCACCGGCTGCCGCCAGAGGTGATCGCCCGCTCCCAGCGCGAGCGCCTGCTCGAGGCCGCGGTCCGCGTCGTCTCGACCAAGGGCTACGCGGCGACGACCGTCGCCGACCTGACCCGCGAGGCCGGCATCTCCCGGACCACCTTCTACGCCATGTTCGACGACAAGGAGGCCTGCTTCCTGGCCGCCTACGACAGCGTCGTCGACACTCTGGTGCGGCGGATCACCAAGGCCTACGACGCCGAAGAGGGCTGGCCGCGGCGCGCTCGCGCCGGGCTGGCGGCCCTGCTCGAGGCGCTCGCCGAGGAGCCCGACGTCGCCCGCCTGGCCCTGGTCGACGTCGGCTCGGCCGGGCCCGCCGCCCAGCGCCGCTACCGGGGGGCGCTGCAGCGCCTGACGCCGCTCTTCGACGAGGGCCGCGACTTCGCGCCGGGGGGGCGCAACCTGCCTGCGAACACCTCGAGGATGGCGATCGGCGCCGTCGCCGGGCTGATCTCAGACGAGCTCGCGGCGGGCCGCGTTGAGCAGTTGTCCGATTTGCTTTCAGACGTGCTTTTTGCCACGCTGGTTGCCTATATCGGCCCAGTAGCGGCAGCCAGGGAGGTGGGCGAAAACGAGTAGGTAAACGCTTACGTACACCATGCCGCTATGATGAAGGTACTCCGAAGTTTTCCACCAACCTGGGACTGGCCGATGGCGGCGACTGAATCGCGGCGTGACCTCATCCTGGCGGCAATGATCCGTGTCGTCGGCAGCAAGGGATACAAGGAGACCTCGGTCGCCGACGTGATCGAGGAGGCGGGCACCTCCCGCACCACCTTCTACAAGCACTTCGAGGACAAGCACGAGTGCTTCCTCGCCGCCTACGACATGCTGGTCGAGCAGGTCTTCGCCGAGGTGGTGGCCAACTGCGACGGAGAGCAGCCCTGGCTGGAGCGCATGGAGAAAGGGCTGGCGACGATCGTCGAGCTCTTCGCGGTCGACCCGAAGCTGGCCCGCACCGCGGTGGTCGAGGTCGCCGCCGCCGGCGCCGACGCGCGCCAGCGTCACTGGAACGCGGTCGCCCGCTTCACCGAGTACCTCGAGGGCGGCCGCGAGCTAGCCAACGGGCGCGAGCTGCCGGAGAACATCTCGCTGATGTCGGCCGGAGCGGTGTCGGGGCTGATCTTCGACGAGTTGCTGGCGGGCAGGGCGGCGCAGCTGCCGGCGCTGCTACCCGACCTGCTCTTCGCGATGCTCGTCCCCTACATCGGGCCGCGGGCGGCGGCCGATGAGATGCGCCGCGTTGCCGCCGCTCGCTGAGGCTTTGAACGGCAACTGCTTGCCCTCGGTCATCGCCCGGCGCAGTTTGTGGCGCAGCCGGTGCAGCCGCACCTTGACGGTGCCGTCGGGAAGGCCGAGCCGGCGCGCGATCGCCTGCTGGGTGAGGTCCTCGGTGTAACGCAGCTGGATCAGCTCACGCTCGCGCTCGTCGAGGCTCATGATCGCGGCGTGCAGGTCGGCGCGCTCGACCGTGGAGACGATCTGCTCGTCCTCGGCGCCCTCGTGGCCCTCGAGCGTGTCGACCGGGTCGGGGCGCACCCGGGCGTGGAGCCGGAAGGCCTCGTTGCGGACGATCGTCGCCAGCCAGTCGTTGCGGCGCTCAGCTTCGCGCAAGGTCGAGCGCCGGCGCCAGGCTCGCAGCAGGGCGTCCTGGGCGATGTCCTCGACCTCGCTCGGGTTGTTGGCGTAGCGATAGGCGATCCGCATGCAGAAGCGGTGCGCCTCCTCCCATTCCCAACCCTCGTCTGGATCCGATTTTTCAGTGATCGAAACGCTGATTGCTCGACCGTTACTACTTCCAAACTTGAACGGGTAATTTTTAATGCTGAAACTTTCTTATCTAAGCCTTGGTCTCCAATTCCATGGGGATCACGACGGCGACGGGAACCGGTGGCGAGTGGGCCGAGCGCACCTACGAGGCGATGGCGCCTGTCTACGACGACTTCACCGCCCACCATGACTACGAGGGCTGGCTCACCGATCTGCTCAAGATCCTCGGCGCCGATGGCCTGCAGGGCAAGCGGCTGCTCGACGTCGCCTGCGGGACCGGCAAGAGCTTCCTGCCGATGCTGCCGCGTGGCTGGCAGGTGACCGCCTGCGACATCTCGTCGAAGATGCTCGAGCTTGCCCGCGAGAAGGCGGGCGACGCCGTCGAGCTGCAGGTCGCCGACATGCTCGCGCTGCCCCGCTTCGGCGAGTTCGACCTGATCTGGGCGCTCGACGACGCGATCAACTACCTGCTCAGCCCCGCCGAACTGCAGCAGGCGCTGAGCGGGATGCGCGCCAACCTGGCGCCAACCGGACTGCTGCTCTTCGACGTCAACGAGCTGCAGGCTTACCGCACGTTCTTCGCAGAAACCGTGGTGGTCGAGCGCGATGGCGGGCGGCTGGTCTGGCGGGGACTGGGCGAGAAGGACGTGGCGCCGGGATCGATCTGCGAATCGCGCATGGAAGTCGTCTCCGACGAGGACAGCGGCGAGGCGCCGGCCCTCACCCACCGCCAGCGCCACTTCCGCGAAGTCGAGGTGCTGGCGGCGATCGAGGGGGCCGGCCTGGAATGCCTCGACGTCTACGGCCACGGCCTCGACGGCATCCCCCGACAGCCGCTCGACGACTCGATCCACACCAAGGCGATCTACATCGCCCGCAGCGCTCGCGACTAGCTGTTGCGCAGACCCTGCTGGGCGGCGGAGAGCAGGTCGGAGGCGAGCGCCCACTTGTGCCGCAGCCTCGCTGCGAGCGATTCGGTCTGACACGACGTGGTCGCCAGGCAGTCCCCCCAGGTGTTGGCGGCATCGAGGTAGCGATTCAGCGCCCGCTCGCCGGGGCTGCCGGCGGCAGCCAGGCAGCCGATCGCCAGGCGGTCGACCGGGATGCGGCCGTAGACATCCTTCAGGGCGCGCACTTCGTGCAGATAGTCCTCGTAGTTGAGGCCGACGGCGAGCCTGTCGCGCAGCGCGTTCATCGAGCCGATGAAGTCGTGCAGCTGGCCGCGACAAGGACTGTTCGGGGCCGGCGCCTTCGCCTGCGCCGTGCCCGGCGGGCCCACCGTCCGGTCGGCGGACGCGGCTCGCTCGTCCCCACAGGCAGGCAGGATCAGCGCCAGGCTCAGCAATACGCCGACGGTCGCCGCTGAGCTGGGCCGCATCTGACTAGTGTAGAAATTCGCTCGATGCCGAGAGCGTGCAAGCTCGCGATCGTGGCGGCGCTGCTTGCTCTCGCCCTGACCGCACCTTCGGCGAGGGCCAGCGGGGGCGGCGGCGTCCTGGTGGTCGGCGACAGCCTCGAGGAGCTGACCTCCCCCTACCTGAAGCGGTACCTGCCCGGCGTGCCGCTGACGGTCAACGCCGTCGGCGGCTACAACAGCTACCAGATCTACGACCTCTTCCAGGAAAGCTACGACCCCTCGCAGTCGGTGATCGTCTTCGACGCCGGCACCAACGACAACCCCGCCTATCCGCAGATCCTCGCCGAAAACCTCGGCAAGGTCGCGGCGACGGTCGGCGACCGCTGCATGGTCGTACCGACCATCCACGGCTTTACCGTCAACGGCATCGACAACACCGGCAAGAACAGGGTCGTCGAGGAATTCGCCGCCTCGCGGCCGGGCACGCAGACGCCCGACTGGGCCGGCGCCGTCGCCGCCCACCCCGAGCTGATGCAGGCCGACGACCTGCACCCGATCGCAGCGGGCGCCGACCTGCGCGCCCGTCTGATCGCGCAGGGGATCAAGGGCTGCCTCGGCGTCGCCACCGCCTCCGCCTCGAGCGCCTCGCGCGCGCCGGCGATCGAGTCCGGACCGGAACTCGCCCCGGTCAGGAAGATGGCGCGACGGCAGGCGACGGTGACCCGTGCGATCGCGACCGAGCTTGCCCGTGGGGTCGCCACCCAGATGGCCCAGCAGCAGCCGGCCCTCGCCACGGCGCTGGCGATGCTCTCGAGCATGGGCCCCGATGCCTGAACCGGTCAAGCGCGGCCAGCGCTACATGCCGGGCCTCGACGGCCTGCGCGCGATCGCCGTGCTCGGCGTGATCTTCTACCACCTCGGCTTCGGCTGGGCCGAAGGCGGCCTGCTCGGCGTCGGCGTCTTCTTCACCCTCAGCGGCTACCTGATCACCGACATCCTGCTCAACCAGGTCAGCAAGGGCGGGATCAAGCTGAAGTCCTTCTGGCTGGCGCGCGCCCGCCGCCTGCTGCCCGGCCCTCTTCCTGATGCTGATCGTGGTGATGGCCTGGGTGACGCGTGATCGGGCCCCACCAGCCGAGCGACTTCCGCATCGCCGTGCTCAGCGCCGCCGGCTACTTCAACAACTGGTGGCTGGTCTTCCACGACGTCTCCTACTTCGCCCGCTTCGCGCCGCCCTCGCCGCTCAACCACCTCTGGTCGCTCTCGGTCGAGGAGCAGTTCTACATCTTCTGGCCCTTCCTGCTGATGCTCGGGCTGCACTTCGTCCCCGAGGTCGAAGTCGACCACCGGGGCGCGCCTGCGGCTCGCCGGCGTCACCGTCCTCGCCGCGCTCTGCTCGGCTGATCCTGATGGCGATCCTCTACCGCCCCTCGCTCGATCCCTCGCGGGTCTACTACGGGACCGACACCCGCGCCCTCGAGCTGCTCGCCGGCGCAGCGCTGGCGATGGTCTGGCCGAGCCGCCGCCTGCGCCGCAACGTCAAGCCCCAGGCGCGCAACCTGATCGACGGCATGGGAGTCGTCGGCCTGGTCGTGATCGGGCTGATGTTCTGGCAGTCGAGCGAGTTCTCGCCCTTCCTCTACCGCGGCGGCTTCGCGCTGCTCTCGATCGCCACCGTGCTCGCCGTCGCGGCGCTGACCCACCCGGCCTCGCGGCTCGGCCCGATCGTCGGCTGCCGGCCGATGCGCTGGATCGGCCAGCGCTCCTACGGCATCTACCTCTGGACCCTGCCGATCATCGTCCTCACCACGCCGCAGGGCGCCCACTGGCCCCGACCTCCTGCGCGCCGCTCTTCCAGGTCGCCGCGATCATGGCGGTCGCCGAGCTCTCCTGGCGCTACGTCGAGAACCCGATCCGCCACGGCGCCCTGGGCCGGCTCCTGGCGCAGGTGCGAGAGCGGGGCGCTTCCGCCGCGAGCGGGTGCCGCGCGAGGGCTGGGCGCTGGTCACGGTCTGCGCGGTCGTCATCGCCTTCGCGCTCGCCGGCCTCGCCGGGCGTCGGCGTCTCCAACGAGACCAACGCGATCGGCTCGGCGACGGTCGCCAAGACGGTCACCGCGAAGGACGTGCAGCGCAGCCCGCTGGCGACCTCCTGCGAAGGCGGTCGTCCACATCGGCGACTCGACCTCGGAGGGGCTCGTCTCCGAAGAATATTTGCCCGATCCCAGCCAGCTGATCAGCGCCCAGTACGCGCGGGTCGGCGCCACCACCGCAGCACCTCGACGTCTCCGGCGCCCGCTCGATCTACGAGAACTTCGAAGGGCGAGCCCAACGCCCAGGAAGCGGCCGAAGCCTGGAAGAACGAAGGCTTCAAAGGCTGCTGGGTGATCGCGATGGGCACCAACGAGGCGGCCAACGTCGCCGCCGGGTCGGCCTTCACCTACGACGACCGGATCGACAGCATGATGGCGACGATCGGCGACGAACCGGTGATGTGGGTCAACGTCAAGTCACTGGAGACCAGCGGGCCCTACGCGGAGACGAACATGGAGGACTGGGACAAGGCGCTGCGCGACGGCCTGCGACCGCTACCCGTACATGCGCGTCTACGACTGGGCCTCCGACGTCAAGGACGACTGGTTCATCCCCGACGGGATCCACTTCACGTCGCCGCGGCTACGCGGAACGCGGCGAGGCTGATCGCCGACGCGCTGCTCGAAGCGTTCCCCAACGACGAGCCACTGGCGATGGCCGACCGCGACGACTGCGTCATCTCGGCCTAGCGTTGCTGCATTCACCGTTATATAGACGGCGAATGCAGCACTAGTCTCCTCATTTCACCTTCGTGAAGAACGCCCAGCGGTCGTAGAGGCCGAGGGCCGCCGCGAGGGTGTCGCCGCGGATCGTCGCCGAGCCGCCGGTGCCGATCAGCTTCGCGTAGTCGATGCGGGGCGAGTCGCCGCGCTGGGTCACCCTGATGTCGCGCAGTCGGCCGGGCACGTAGGCGCCGAGACGGGATTCCATCTCGGCCTGGGTGAAGCGGAAGGTCCAGCGGTGCTGGGGCGCGTAGTAGTCGTAGGGGTCGTCGACGCTCTGCAGGTAGGGCACGTCGGGGGCGCCGAGGAAGCCGGACTCGGTGCGGCCGCCCGAGGAGGAGAAGTAGGTGGTCTGGGCGATCGCGCCGGCGTAGGTCGCCACCTGGTTGCGGGTCGCGCGCGACCGCCGCGTCGGTCCGCTCGCTCTCGACCGCGACGCCGCTCGTAGACCTGGGTGCGAGTGTCGGGATAGAGGTCGAAGCCGTCGCCGCCGACGTCGGTCGAGAGGGCGATCGAGCGCGAGGCGACGGCGAAGGCCCGCAGCGTCGCCATCGGCCATTCGGGCGGCACCTCGGACGGCAGCGAGCCGCGTGCGTAGTTGTTGACGTTGAGGACGTTGACGACGTTCATCGCCGCGCCGCTGGGGATCAGCTCGAGGGCGCCGCGGTAGACGCCGACGCCGTCGATTCGGATCATCGCGCGGCTGTCGGCGTGGAGCCGCTCGCCGCAGCGGGCCGATCAGCTTCCCCGAGCTGGAGAGCAGCCGCACCGAGGCGCCGCGGCGGTGGGCGGTGTAGGTGCGGGCGGGGTCGAGCTCCTGCCCGCAGGCCGCGGTCGCGCGGGTGAAGGTGACGTCGCCCGAGCTGGTCGTCAGCAGCACCCGGACCAGCGGCGCGCTGCGCATCTGGGTGATCCCGATCCCGCTGGAAGTAGTGGCCGAGGATCTGCCGGTAGCCGGCCCCGTGCAGGCCGTAGCCGTAGGCCCCGTAGGCGCTCATCCCCACTCCGTGGCCGTAGCCGCCGCCTTTGACCGTCCAGGTGACGGTCGCAGCAGATGCCGGCGCCGTCCCGGCCACGAGCAGGGCCAGCGCCAGGGCTGCGATCAGCGCTCGCCTCATCCGCGCCGAGGATACTGTCGGGCCGCGCCGCGCCTACGCAGCGGCGGGGACTGCAGAAGCCGAACCGCGCTCCTCGGCGTAAGCGAGGGGGACGGCGCGCTTCCTGATCGTCGCCAGACCGCCGCGCGAGGGCGCGAAGGCGACGCCACGGAAGCGCCAGCTCTCGCCACGCCTGCTGGTCGGCAACAGCTCCACCTGGGCGAGCACCGTGCGCAGGACGACGTCCATCTCGAGATGGGCGAAGGCGGCGCCGACGCAACGGCGGCGGCCGCCGCCGAAGGGCACCCACTCGTAGGTCTCCGGCTTGCGGCCGACGAAGCGATCGGGGTCGAAGCGCTTGGGACGATCGAAGAGCCGCGGGTCGTAGTGCATCGACGCGCCGTCGACGAAGACGGTCAGGCCCGGGGGCAAGCGCCACTCGCCAAGCTCGAACGGCTTCTTCACCGTGCGCCCCGTTCCGGCGATCACCGGGCGGGTGCGCTGCACCTCGCGGATCGTCGCCTCGCGCAGCTCGCTCCCCCCTTCCCGGACCTCCTCGACCAGGCGGGCGAGGACGGCGGGGTGGCGGCGCAGGCGCTCGATCGTCCAGGCAAGCGAACCGGCGGTCGTCTCGTGCCCGGCGACCAGCAGCGAGAGCAGCTGGTCGGAGAGCTCCTCACGGGTCATCGCCGTCCCGTCCTCGTAGCGGGCCTGCAGCAGCAACGCCAGCACGTCGCCGCGCTCGCTCAAGTTCGGGTCGGCGCGGCCCTGCTCGATCAGCTGCCTGACGAGCGAGTCGTAGAGCGCGCGGGTCTTGAGGAAACGGGCCCAGGGGCTCCACGGGCCCAGGTCGCGTTGCGCCCAGGGCAGCGAGGTCAGCATCGAGCCGAGCTTGACCCAGCCCGGCATCCATTTGCGGAAGGAGTCGAACTCGGGCCCCTCGGCGATGCCGAAGACGGTGCGCAGGATCGCGTTGAGCGTGATCCGCATCATCGGCTGCAGGGTGGGGAAGTCCTTGCCCTCGGGCCAGGTGGCGATCTCCTGCAGCGCCTCCTCCTCGAAGATCTCGGCGTAGCCGGCCATCCGCTCACCGTGGAAGGGCGGCAGCAGCAGCCGGCGCTGGCGCAGGTGCTCATCCTCGTCGAGGGAGAACGAGGAGTACGGCCCGAGCGTCCGCGAGAGGGGGTTTTCGCCGCCGTAGAGCACGTCGGGCGGCGCCGTGAAGACCTGCTTGACCAGTTCCGGGTCCGAGACGAAGACGGTCTGCCCGATCGACGGAAGGCGGAGCAGAAACGCGTCGCCGAACCGGCCGCGCAGCCGCGAGGAGCGGCGCAACCCGCCGGAGAGGAAGATGCCGGTGGCAAGCGGCCCCGGGAACGGCGGCTTCGGCGGCAGGTTGTAAGCGGGGGCGCTCATCGTGAGCTCAGCCCCGTCGCTTGGCTGCTCGTCGGGCCAGGCCCTGGAGGCCGCCGAGTACGCGCCAGTAGTGGGTCGGGGTGATGCGGGTGAGGTAGTCGAAGAAGTAGGCGTCGGGGCCGACGAGGATCCTCGCCTTGCCGGCGTCGACTCCCTTGTGGATGATCGCGGCGGCGCGCTCGGGGCTGGTACGGGCGATCGCCTCGAACTGGTCGGCCATCTCCTCGTGGGAGCGGTCGAGCCCGAGCGGGTCGGAGTGCATGCGGCCGCTGCGGGCGATGTTCGTTTTCACCCCACCCGGGTGGATGGTCACCGCTCTGACGCCGCTGCCGGCGAGCTCGTGGCGCAGTGATTCGGTGAAGCCACGCACGGCGAACTTGGCAGCGCAGTAGGCGCTCTGATGGGGGATCCCGGCGAGGCCGAAGACGCTCGAGGTGTTGACGATCGCCCCTGAGCGCTGCTCGAGCAGAATCGGCAGGTAGGCGCGGACGCCGTGCACGACCCCCTCGAAGTTGATCGCCTGCAGCCATTCGTCGTCCTCGATCGAGGCCTCGGCCACGGTCGAGGAGAGCGCCACGCCGGCGTTGTTGAAGACGGCCCCGATCGGCGCGGGGGCCCACTCGGCCACCTCGGAGGCGAAGGCAAACTGGCCCTGGCGGTCGCGGACGTCGAGGGTGCGGACCAGCGCCTCGCCGGAGAGCGTCGCGGCGGTCTCCTGCAAGCCCTCCTCGTTGGCGTCGACGATGGCCACCGGGCTGCCCTTCGCGGAGAGGCGCGTGGCGAGGGCGCGGCCCATCCCAGACGCGGCGCCGGTGATGACGACGGTCTGTCCGGCGAGAGGCTTGATCGAGGCTCGTGCCAATGCGGTCTCCTGTGGCTCGGGAAGAGGTACTTCCAAGTACCGGCGCCACGTTAGCAGGTCTGGTACTCGACGGTACCGGCGCTGCCCCGATCAGTCTGGGCCGCTACGGTTGCTCGAGATGGAGCTGTCCGAAGCCAAGCTGTCGCACCGTGAGCGCCTCCTGGCGGCGCTGGCCGAGTCGATCCGCGAGAAGGGCCTGCAACAGACCCAGATCGGCGACATCGTCAAGCACGCCCACACGTCTCGGCGCACCTTCTACGAGTGCTTCCCCGACAAGGAGTCGTGCTTCATCGAGCTGATTCGCGCGGCCAGCGAAGGCATCGTGGCCGAGCTCGAAGCCGCGATCGACCCGACCGCGCCGTGGGAGACGCAGGTCGACCAGGCGATCGATGCCTACCTCGGCGCTCTTTCCCGCGACCCGGCCCTGACCGCGACGATCTCTCGCGAGCTTTCGACCCTGGGCGCCCGCGGCGCGGCCCTCCAGCAGGAGGGAGTCGAGCGCTTCGCGAAGCTGATCGTGACGCTCGCCGCGCGGCCCGAGCTGCGGCGGGCGGGGATCGAGCCGGTGGACCTCGACACGGCGGTGATGCTGACCGGCGGGATCTCGGAGCTGGTCGCCCGCGCGAGCCCCAACGACGAAGACCTCTCGAACGTCGCCTCGACCGCGAAGCAGGTCATCAAGGCCGTGCTCGCGCCACGCCCGGCGCAGGGCTAAAGACCACGAGGCGGTTGCCGATGAGGGGAGCATGAGTCTGCGCTTGCCGGCCCTGACCAGGGCAGCCATCCTCTTCGCGCTGCTGCTTGCCACGGCCCTCTACTTCGCCCCGGAGCAAGACGCGAGCGCGCGTCGCAGCGTGGCCGTGATCCCGAACGGGACCTACGGCGCCACCGCGCCGGGCGGCTACTACGTCTACTTCACCGTGCGCAACCGCAAGGTGCGCAACCTCGCCTTCCAGTTCCAGATCACCTGCCAGGCATCGGACGAACCGACCAGCGAACAGCGCTTCTTCAGCTCGACCGAGGCGCCCGACGGCCGCACGATCCCGAATAACGGCAAACTCTTCATGCGCTGGATGGAGCGCAGCGAGGGCCGCTACGGGCAGGTCAGCGCCGAACTGAAGTTCGGCGCCCGCGACGTCGCCAACTTCTCCGCGATCATTCCCGAAGAGGACTTCGCCGGCGGGCCCGACGACACCTTCGAGAGCTGCGACGGCGTCGGCTCGCTGCGCTTCCACCGCGGCTCCGAGCTGATGCCGCCGGTCGTCCCCTAGAGCTGCGCGTCGACGAAACCGGCGATCAGCACCAGCCAGCCGCCGATCTCGGCGACGATCAGGGCGATCATGAAGGCGTGCGTGCCGCTGACCGGGTTGTGGAACTGGTTGTCGGTGTCGCGCTTCCAGCCGTGGATCGCGTAGCCGGCCACGGCGGCGTAGAAGTAGAAGGTCATCGCGCCGGCGGCGAGCAGGTTGACCAGCGTGCTCCAGCCGCTCAGCTCGACGAAGGTCGCGACCAGCAGCAGGGCGAAGCTGTAGAGCAGCGCCGCCCGATGGGCGATGTCGACGTAGGGGTGCGCCTGGCTCTCCTCGGACTCGGCGATCTGCCGGTACTTCCAGACGCCAAGCAGCAGCGCCCAGAGGAACATCAGCGCCGAGGCCAGCAGCACCGCCTTCGTGTCTCCACCCAGCTCCACGGGGTCGATCCTATGCCCGAATCGTGCTAATCGACCCCATAATCGTGCTAATAACGCCCTGAATTAGCACGATTTCTGAATAAGGAGCCCGAATGAGTTCAACCCCACTCGTCACCGGCGTCGACTTCGTCACCCTGCCGACCCAGGACTTCGACCGGGCCGTCGAGTTCTACGGCACCACTCTCGGCCTGCCCAACTCGGCCCGCTACGGCAAGATGCCCGGCGCCGAGTTCGAGACCGGCACCGTGACCATCGCCGTGCTCGAATCAGAGGCCTTCGGCATCGAGTTCAGCCCCCACGGCCACCCGATCGCCCTCCACGTCGAGGACGTAGAGGCCGCCCGCGCCGTGCTCGAATCCCGCGGCATCGCCTTCGCCGCCGACACGATGGACACCGGCGTCTGCCACATGGCCCATTTCAAGGACCCCGACGGCAACACCCTGATGCTCCACCATCGCTACGCGCCGCGCTCGTCCCAGGACTGAGGTAGGCGTTTTGTATTGATATTGCAACATAGAGTCTTTGTCTGTAGGTGTATGAATATCCAGACAAAACGCATCATTAGTGCTAATGTGCTGATATGCAAACAAACGAGAGCGCTGACCGGGCGGAGCGATCGCAGCGCAACTGGTCGATCCACAATCCAGCCGATGTCGGCAGGGCGATCGCCGGCGTCCGCGCTGAACGAGGCATGACGCAGGCCGACCTCGCCGAGCAGATCGGCATCGACCGCGGCTACCTGGCCAGGCTCGAGGCAGGTGCTTCTCCGCTGGTTCTGGAGCGCTCGTTGCGCGCCCTGCGCAGAATGGGCGCCACGATCACCGTCTCCCTACCCGGAGACGATGGCGCGAGCTGACCGCCTGGGAGTCTGGCTGGACGGCGTTCGGATCGCCGAGCTGACTCCGGGTAAGGACGGCTCAATCGGCGCTCGCTACAGCGAGGAGGCGCTGGGCAGCTGGCCGCAGAACAGCCCTGTCATCTCTTGCAGCCTGCCCCTCGGACCGCGCCAACAGCCGGCCGTGTCCTTCTGCAGGGGGCTGCTGCCCGAGGGCAACGCCCTGCAGACCCTCGCCCACCAGGCGGGGCTGGCGACCAGCGACACCTATGGACTGCTCGAACGCTACGGACGTGACGTCGCCGGCGCCCTGATCATCAGCGAGGCAGAGCCGACAGAGCGGGAGTTCGGGGTCGAGAGGTACAGCGACGAGTCTCTGCGGGATGCGGCCGAAGACCTCGGCGATCATCCGCTCGGGTCCCATGACGACAGCGAGCTCTCGCTTGCCGGGCTCCAAGACAAGCTGCTGTTGGTTGACCTGGGCAAGCGGGGCTGGGGTCGTCCAATTCACGGCCGACCGTCAACCCACATCCTCAAGCTCGACGATCTCCGCCGCCCAGGCCTGATCGACGCCGAGGCGGAATGCCTCCGGCTCGCTCACGCGGTTGGCCTGACCGGCATCGAGATCCAGCTCAGGACGGTCGGGGAGTCGCGCTGCCTGATCGTCTCGCGATTCGACCGCGCGGCCGGCCGCGACGGGGTTCGGCGGATCCACCAGGAGGATCTCTGCCAAGCGCTCGGCATCGATCCGAGCGAGCGGGATGGGCGAGCGAAGTACGAGGGGGCCGGCGGGCCGGCGCTGAAGCAGGCAGCCGCCCTCCTCGACAGCTACGCGAGTGACGTGGAGGCCCAGCTCAACCGCCTCGTCGCATCGGTGACCTTCACGGTGCTGATCGGCAACGCCGACGCGCACGGCAAGAACCTGGCTTTCCTTCACCCGGCCCCCGGAGAAATCGAGCTCGCGCCCCTCTACGACACGGTGCCAACCGTGCTCTGGCCGAAGCTGCGCAGGGAGGCGGCCATGTCGATCGGCGCCCAGGTCTCACTGCCCGACGTGACCCTCGAGGACATAGTCCGCGAGGCGCGGATCTGGCGACACCCGGCGGACCAAGCGGAGGAGTCCGCGCGCAACACGATCGCCGCTGTGAACGAAGCCCTCGACCAGGGCGTGATCGAGGGCGGCTCGAAGGTCGCGAAGTTCGTCAGGAAGCGCACGCGGCAACTGCTCGGCAGGAAGAACCCGAGACTGACGGCGCCCGTTCCCTAAGACGGGCCGTTCTCGGCGAACCAGGCACCGAGCGCCTCGACCCCTTCGCGCTGAGTCTCGCCGCCGCCGAGGCCGCCGAGCGGCCCAGTGCCCCGCATCAACATCAGCTTCAGCTTCTCCCCGTCCATGGTCTTCAGCTTCAGGGTGACCGCGGCTCCATCCATGATCGCCGCGTTGACGTTCATCCAGCCACCGCCGGCGCCCTCGACAGACGCGTTGGCGATCCGCTTCGGCGACAACGAGATCGGCTCTCCCGCTACCTCGAACTTACGGTTCATCCCCTGGACGATCAGACGCCGATCGGTGACTCCGAGCGCGACCTGGCGGCCCTTGAGCAGCCCGACCTGACTGGCGACGCAAGCCCCGCGCAGCTCCTCCCCGGGTTCGAGCAAGCCCTCCACAACAGGGCGCAACTTCGAATCCAAATCCGCCATCTGCCCATCCTCTCGGGTCGCAAGCCCCACCCGCAACTCGGCGCTGGGTTAGCCGCGGTCGCGATCGACCTGGCTGGCAATTCCCTCGAGCATCTGCCGGACGTGCTCTCGGCCCGGCGGGTCGATCGGTAGGTCGTCGACACGGAGGAGGAGCTGCGTAAAATCTGTTCCTGCAACATCTTTACAGGACTACTTTCTAGACCTAGTCGCGATTCCGCGCCACAATTTGGCATCGCGAAGCGGGAGCGACGGGACTCGAACCCGCGACCTCCGGCGTGACAGGCCGGCGCTCTAACCAACTGAGCTACGCCCCCAAGGGATGGGCGACTTGCGCCCGGGCGGGCATTATCTCAGGGTCGCTGGATTTGGAGGCGGAAGGGTCCGCCGTGGGCGCGGGTCGAGGTGATCTGGAGGCGCAGGCGGGACTGGCCGCAGATGGCGTAGTCGAGCTGATTCTGGGGGCCGAGGCCGTGGCGGGCGGGGCGAAGGAGCCTGCCGGCACGGCTACGAAGGGCCAACTCGTAGCCGTGCCTGCGCAGGCTGCTTGGGCGCAGGCTGACCATTCCGTCGAGCGGCGTACGCAGGGACTCGACGGCTGCGCCCTCCCCCCTGGCCGGCACTCGCCCGGCCAGCACGAAGCTGGTCCGCCCCTGCCAGGGCGTAAGCGTGTCTTCCTCGATCGCCCGCAGGGCGGCCTCGTCGGGCTTCAGCGCCGAGAGGTAGCGCCAGCGGACCGAGAGGTCGGGGAAGCGGTAGTGGGCGAAGGCCTCGGCAAAGGCCTCGCCCGGGTTTTCGAAGTAGTTCTCGCCCTCGTCGCCGGGGTGCAGGCGGCCGTGGCGGCGGCCCTGACAGACGTCCTCGAGGCTGGCCCAGTGCAGGGGGCCCCAGTCGACGGCGGAGCCGAAAGGCGCCGGCATCAGCCGATTGGCCGCGACGTGGTGCCCGTACTCGTGGGCGAGCACGAACTCCAGGGTCGCCCCGTCGCCGTCGGGTTCCTTGTAGCCGCCGATGACGATCTTGTTGTCGCCGACGAAGTAGCAGGCCTCGGCGCCGAAGCCGCAGTCGAAGCCGAGCTGGAATTCGGTGTCGAGCTGGACGCTGAGCAGGCTGACCTCGTCGCCGTGGATCAGCGTGCCGACGAAGTTGGCGATCCCCTGCGGGTCGACGGTGTCGCAGCTTGCCGCGCAGGCCTCGGTGACGCTGACCGCGATCGTGTCTTCGCTGCCGTCGTTGATCGAGTAGCGCTGCGACGACGCGGACGCCGAGATTCGTGCCGCCGCAGCACCGGGCTCGCCCAGCACGACGTCTCGCATCGGCACCTCCGGCCGAGGCACCTCGAGCGATCTCACCGGGCTGGGAGGTGCACCGGCAGCTCCTCCCGGAGCTGCCAGGAGGAAGAACATGGCTATGCCCGCAAGCGCCCCCGCCGGGCGCCGCCTCACGGAGCGGGACCTGGCCTGATCTCGTAAGCCTTGGCGGGCAGGGAGGCAGAGAGGGGACGGCTGGCCGGGACGACGCGGCTCGCGGTGGCGCCGCGACGTGCTCGCGCCGGGGTGGCCGCCCAGCGCGGTGGCACAGGCTGGACGTCGAGCAGCGCCGACCAGGTCGTCGTGCCGATCGCGCCGTCGGCCGGCAGGCCGCGGGAGACTTGGAAGGAGCGCACCGCCGAGTAGGTCTGTTTGCCGAAGAGGCCGGTGACCGGCAGCTGCGTCTGACCGGCGCCGACGAGGTGCTCCTGGGCCCAGACGACGAGATCGCCGCGGCTGCCGCGCTTCAACAGCGGGTGGCTGACGATCGGGCGGTAGCCCTCCAGCGGGCCGTCCGTGGTCGCGCCCAGCGCGCCCCACGTGGCCGTACGGGTCTCCTGCCAGCTCCACCAGCTCGGCGCCAGGCCGCCGTAGCTGGCGGCGAAGCGGCGGAAGCGCAGCACCTCGGCGTTGCTGGGGTTGGCGTAGGTCTGCCCGATCGGGTAGATCGGGTGGCCCCAGAGCCGGTTGAAGAGGTAGGTGTGCTCGTAGACGGAGCGCACCGAGGTTTCGATCGCCTTCCAGTACATCTGCGGCTGGTTGAAGGTGGCGCCTTCCGGCCCGAAGAAGACCGAGTAGGGGAAGGACGGGTGGTAGTCGACATAAGGGAAGCCAGCCAGCGAGAGCGGGAAGCCGGCGCCGATTCGGGCGCGCAGGGCGCGCACGTAGCGGTCGGCCGAGGCGTAGCGGCCCTCGTAGTGCGCCTCGGCGTCGATGACCAGGCAGTCGGCGCCGCGACGCGCCGCCGCCGCGCCGATCTTGGCCTCGGCCACGGGGCTGTCGCCGTAGACGAACTGCCAGGCGCAGACGTCGAGCCCGCCGCGGTGCAGAGCATCGACCAGGCCACGGCTGAACTGGCTCCAGTAACTGCCGGCGTCGCCCGACTTGATGTAGAGGGTGCCGATCCCGGCCTTGTTGGCGCGGGCGACGATCCGCCCGACGCTGCCGCCCTCGGAGCGGTCGACGTACCAGATCCACATGCCCTGGCGGTCGAAGGGAGTCGCCCCACCGGGCGCTTCAAGCGAAGGGTCGCCGGCTCCGCCGGTTTCCTCCGGGGCAGCGCAGGCAGGGGCTGGCATGTACGCGATGAGCGCCATTGCGGAAAGAATTGAGAAGAGCACGAGGCGGAGCCCTGGCGCCAGAGTGCTTCTGGTCTTCACGTCAACTTCGAACACGGTAGCGGGCATCAGGCTGTGGTGGGGAAAATCGCCATACCACTGCCGTACCGGAGATAGACACGCGTGTCTGGATCGCTTGAGCCTCGTTCGACTGGCACGCGGCCCTAGTATGGACACCTTCCTCGAGCCGCTCAGCCGGACCCACCCGATCTCCTCCTCTCGCAAGATCCTGTGCATCGCCGCCGTCGCCATGGCCGCGCTAGCCCCTGCTTCGCTGGCGCCGCTCTCGGCCTCGGCCGCTCCACCGCGGCCGCTTCGCGCCGAGCTCTCCCAGGCCGGCCGCAGCCTGATCTTCAGCCTGCGGACATCGAAGCCGATCGCCCTGGCCAAGCTCGACCGGCTGCCCCGGGCGCAGGGCTCTCACTACGTCTGCCTGGAGCTGCGGCGGATCGGGCGCAGTGGCACCAGGCGGCTCTGCCTCGGCGGCGCCGGCAAGGCACACCGGCTGGTCGGCCTGGAGCTGCTCGGCGGCGCCGGCAAGGCGACGGGCGAGGACACGCTCGCGGCCACGCTCGAGCGCCCCGACGCGGACAAGCTGGTCCTGACCCTGCTCCCAGGCGACGCCGGGCTGGCTCCGCACCGCTATCGATGGCGGGTCATCGCCGACCTCGGCGGCTGCGGCAAAAAGGCCGGGAAGAGCTGCGAGGCGAGCCTGCCGGGCAAGGGTGCCCGCGTCTTCCGGCTGCGACCGGTGCGCGCCGTCGGTTGCACGGGCGGAAGCACCGGCCTCGACACCAACGGGCCACGCGACCGCAAGGTCGTCGCCCTCACCTTCGACGACGGGCCGAGCGACTACACGCCCGGCTTCCTCGACGTGCTGCGCGACAAGCACGTCGACGGCACCTTCTTCGAGGTCGGTCAGGAGATCCCGGGCCGCGAGTCGACGCTGCGTCGCATCCTCAGCGAAGGCAGCGAGATCGGCAACCACACGACCCACCACACCGAACTGCCCGGTTACGCCGACATCGCCCCGACCAGCGCCGCGATCCAGTCGGCGACTCACTTCGAGCCCTGCCTCTTCCGCCCGCCGGGCGGCGCCGTCAACCCGAGCGTGCTGAGCGCCGCCGGCGAGGACGGGCTGCGGACGATCACCTGGGACGTCGACCCTGGCGACTGGATGAACCCTGGCAGCGGCGCCGTCTACAGCCGCATCGTCGGCGCCACCCAGCCCGGCTCGATCATCCTCATGCACGACGGCGGTGGCGACCGCAGCGGCACCCTGGCGGCGCTGCCCGCGATCATCGACACGCTGCGCGCCCGCGGCTACCGCTTCGCCACCGTCAGCGAGCTGCTCGGAAAGCGGCTGATCTACAAGCCCTACGGCTGACGCCTGAGGACCTGCCCGAACCCACACTTCACCGGCAACCGAGCTCGGCTCAGTAGCCGGCCTCCGTACCGATATTCGCCCGCAACGCCGACTACGAGGATGAGCCACAACCTTTTGGAGTGCCGCGAACCAATGGCGCGAAGATCACTGGCGACGGCACAACAATTGTGCGTTCGGCCCATTCGTCAGATGCGTCCGCCGGGACTCTCCTCGCAAGGAGAAGCTTGGATCGACATCGCCAGCCATCAGCAACCGTAAGCCAACTCGAAACACAGCAGCTCCATCCTGACTCGCGTAGCAAGTCAGGACCGTTCTCGCCGGCATCAACCGCGAGTGCCTCTCCAGAAGCCACAAAGGCACGTGAATAGCTCTTCGGGAACCTAGCCGGCTCTCCTGATCCCAATGCGGGCAACAACAATGGTGATGGGGCCTTCGCCTCGGACACACCTAACGACGAAGCTAATTCGGCTCTCATCAGCCAATGAAATCTCCACCTCGCACGCTGCCCATTGATCGTTCTCTAGCCCGCGGAATGACAGGAGGGCTGCCTTCTCCGGCCGTTGTTTGATCCATTGGTGCCAGCTCGGCCGGCGGCCTGGCTCACCCTTCGCCCCTGGTTTGACGAGCCTGAGCTGAGAGATCTTGCGAAAGGTCGAAGCGATGAGCACTCATCATTCGTGGGGTGCCGATACCGTCGCCCTTGGCCGGAAAGCGGAGGGTGAGGAGGCGCATCCAGAGCCACGAGAACAGCGAATATCACGGCTAAAGCTTCCGACGCCCATTCCGCGCGTGCTCGCTATCGGCGCTTTGGCGCTCGCCGTTATCGTGGCTGTCGTCGCAGCCTTGAGCAGCGGGTCAAGCTCAGGCCGTGCCTCGATCCGCGAGGCAGCGGATCCAGCGCCACCAATCGCGGCGAAGCCACCGGCCCGAATGCGTCGACGCGAGCCGGGTCCTATCTCAACGCCACATATCCACCGCAAGAGGGTAGGACGGCTCGAGGAAGAACGCGAGCCAAAGGCAAGCGCGACGGCTCACGAGCTGGACGCACCCGAACCGGCGCCGACAGAAACGGCGGCACCGATCATCGAACCGGTACCAGAAGCACCGCCGCAAATTCTTGCGCCACCCACTTCGGCGACTACTGAGTTTGGGCTGTAGAACACATCACCCCCAGACGCTTAAGTGCGCACTGTTCCGCCAGTCCCTACAGCCTTCACTCGGCTCACGTATAGATGGCCAACTGTGGATTCAATAGCTTCGCTTAGATATGAACTGCGAGCGACACTGCACAGCTCAGCTCTCGCCGTCGATCCTACCGGCGTGTCACCTGAGCCGATGATCAATCTGGCGATTCTATCTATTCGACGACACTGAACGATCCAAGCAATATTCTCGGGTTCGCTAGCAAACCAGTGGTCGCCTCTATCCCAACCACATACCGACCGGGTTCCACCAACTGAGGCACCCTAAACTGGAAGCATCGTCCCGTCAGGCCCGGGCTCACAAACGGTTGGTCATTGGATATGTACCCAATATCTACTGGCACTTCCCATTTGCCCTCAAGACCATCAGCCCATATACGATATCTATATGAATAGTACGCGGTGACCGTACCAACATTCTTTAGCCTCAAGTAGCCAACTTCTCCCGCACGAAAGGTATCGGAGCTAAGAGCCAATTTAAGACCTGATTGAGGTTTTACCACTCTGAAAAATTCGTAAATCCTACCTACTAGGGAATGTCGCTTATCCCGGATAGCGACTGCCACACGATAAACGTCTGGCTTTACAGACCCACCGAATCCAAAGTCTCTTCGCGCAAATCCTTGGATGCTTGCGACGAATTGATGCTTCCCCTTAACACCGACTAGTACTTTACCGCTTCTATTGATTTGGTCCAATCTGCTATCCACCCACCATCCCAGCGAAAGCGGCGTCCCGCCGACCGTCGTTGCCAAAGAGCCGGTGAGTCCGAATCGGGTATGGCCCATTATCACCAACTGGCTACGTGGCGGCAGAATACGAAGCACCTTCGGGCCAAAGTCCAACTTACCCGACTCGCGCAAATCACCTCTATTCGGAAGCCTTTCCAAGGGTCGCAAAAAGTTTCTCGCCACCTTGGGGCTTTCGCAAAATGGTACATCGTGCAAAACAGCAGATGCCTGTGGCGCTCCTGCAAACAAACAACCCGCCACGAAAACCGCGGCCCGTGCGAACGTCCTGAGCACTCGTCACTCCTCCTTCCGCTTCTACGACTTTTCAAGTCGCTTCGTTCGCCGGAATCCCGCTGGTAATTGCGACACTATATCATCGAGAGATACTGAGATTGCCGGAACCGAACCCAAGTGTAGGAAACGCGCCGGGAGCCGGATTTCCTAGGAGCTCATACCCTGGAATTGTGGCATTGGGATATTCAAGTAGTGGTGTCACGTAAGATGGATACCTATTTGCATTCCACAGTCCAACGATGTTCCCGGTCCCTTCCTGCCATACGGGTGCTCCACTATCGCCGGGGAGCTCGGGAATTGAGACTGGTATCTGAGCAGGTGTAATTGGATAGTTACCGTAGGTGAAGATCTCCGGTGGTCCAAGGACTTCTCCACACAGAACGCGGTCGGTCGTTACCCCCGAGGCACAGACCCGCATACCCGTCGTCGGAGTGACGGTTCCGGCGATTGGGAGCGTGCTCTCCGATTCCAAGTAGATTCCTCAAGGAGCCAAACTATCGGCTCCACCTTGGAGAAGGATCGCCATAGCGTCTACCCCTAGCGGTTTGGCGTTGACGCCCGTTCGCCTGACCTTTCCAAGTGTCTGGTATTCGTAGTACCCGGAGTTCGGATTTTTGGCCTCCCTAGTCCATTCTTCGTTCATTTCGCCACAATGCCCCGCCGTCAGGAGAAAGTGCTTGAACACTCGACTGCCTTGAGCTGTGACCTGATCTAGCCAGGCGCCGACATTAGCCGTGCAGGAATGGTCTACACCATAAATTCGATCGCCTGCCCTAACGCGACCAAACACACGGTCACGATCAGTGCGTCGGTTACCGACGGGTGGCTCTGTGTCAAAAAAGACGGCTATGGGTGCTCCTGGCCCCAGCAACGATTCGAGCGATGCCGTCATTTGCGCAACAGACGACGTTGTACCTACTTTGAGTACATTCGCCTTTAGATCGACGGACGCCCGGGTAAACGACGGAAGTGAATTGGCGTGGCTTGCGATGGTGGCTTGACTCGAAGTCAAGGCGGAGTATGAATGGAGAGGGACCGTCGGAAAGCTTGTAACCCGCGCTGGCGGGGCGGATAGGCCCGCCCCTTCCTTTAGGGCCTCAACAGTCGCGGCCTGGTTCTGGGTAAAACCAATGTGAATGACGCCCCCCTCACGATGATCCAGATAGTAGCCAGCATACGTTGATGGAGCGTGTGCTTCAGCCCATTGCGGGATGATCGTGGATGCTTGATCGACATAGCCTCGCCGAAATTCCAGCTCCTCGACATCTCGGGTTCGAAGAGGAACTCCCCAGCGATCCCTCGTGGCACGCGCCACGGAATCACCGTCCCACCAAGCGTTGATGAGATCAAAGATCCGGTCGTTACGCTCAAGTTCATTGGCCACCGGATCCACAATGTCAAGCCCCATTTCGTCGCGAAAATTCTGAATCTCTCCAAAGGTCGGTGCTACCGGAGAGCCGGGGGCCGGAGGGGGAGGAGGTACTGGGATATTTACCCAAAAGCGTTTGCTAGCTGATTTCCCCAGGCGATCAGTCAGAACTATTTCAAGTGTGAGAATTCCAGGAGGGAACTCATTTGTGTTCGTCACCCACTCGGTGATTTCGGTCACACACTCAATTCCTGGTTTTTCAAAATCTTGCTGACAGGTCTTTTCATGCACGAGTGTGTGGCCGTTGGCGATTATTTCTATAGTGGAAATTCCATCAGCAGAGTAGCCTTCTACGATAAGGCCCTTGTCCCCGCTGGGAATAGAGGTGGCTGTTTCTCGTTCTGCGTAGAGCAAGCCCGCGAGATCATGGAATTCGGGTGCTTTGAGGCTGTTGGACCATTTGAAAACGTCGCCGTGTTCACCAATATCGTAGGTTATGGTAGCTGCATTTGGCGGCGTGACTTCCGTGCGGCGTGACGGCGAATCAGTGTATGTGAAGTATGTTGTGGTGGCATTAGTCCCGCCGGGTGCAACCGTG
This sequence comes from uncultured Solirubrobacterales bacterium, assembly GCA_963718775.1. GTDB lineage: Bacteria > Actinomycetota > Thermoleophilia > Solirubrobacterales > 70-9 > VRUE01. The sequence continues at coordinate 1,319,365 of OY970377.1, forward strand.
ACCGATTCAACCCGACCATAAGTCGCGTTGTAGGTGATCAAGCCGTAGGTGCCATTGGGCAGCGTGACTTTTTTCAGGCGCCCGGCGGTGTCGTATTCGTATTTGGTTTCGCCGTCGGGGCCTTTGTTGGCGGTAAGCAGTTCGCCCGAGTGCGCGTAGGTGTTGACGCCGGCCTCGTCCCCTTCGACGCTGCTGACGAAGCCTGAGCTGAGCCCGACGTCGACCGAGGGGTCGTTTTCTTCGGGGACTTTTGGCGGGTCGATGCTCGGAACCTGCCACTTCTGAATCCGGTTGTTGCTCACGTCGGTGACCCACAAGGCGCCGCTCGAGCCGGCCGCGATCCCCATCGGGGAGTTGAGGCTGAACTGGCCTTCTCCAGAGCCTTTGACGCCGAACTGAGTGACGTATTCGCCGGCTTCGTTGAAGAGCTCGACCCGGCCGTTTGTCAGGTCGCCGACCCAGACGTTGCCCTTGTTGTCAGCTTCGATCGCGCTGGGGTGGCCGAACTGGCCGTCGCCGGTGCCCGCCGATCCGAACTGTTGGGAGAATTCGCCTTTCTCGTTGAACTGCTCGATCCGGTTGGCGCCCCAATCGGCGACCCAGATCTTGCCGTGAGGACCGACGTCGATCGCGCTCGCCTGGCTGAACTGGCCGGGACCGGAGCCCGCCGATCCGAATTTGGAGAGGAATTCTCCTGCTTCGTTGAAGACTTGGATACGAGCGTTATAGGTGTCAGCGACGTAGATGTTGCCTTTGAGATCAGTGGCGATGCCTTCGGGCCATAGGAACTGCGCGTTGCCGGTTCCGGAAGAGCCGATCGCTTTGAGGAATTCGCCGTTCTCGTTGAACTTTTGGATGCGGTTGTTGTTTGAGTCGGCCACCCAGAGGTTGTTGGAGCCATCGATCGCGATCGAGGTGGGCCGGTTGAACTGGCCGTTGGCCGAGCCGGTCGCGCCGAATTTGGAGACGTATTTGCCGGTCTGATCGAACTTCTGGATACGGTTGTTGGCCCGATCGACGACCCAGAGGTAACCCTGGTCGTCGATAGCCACGTCACCAGGCGCTTTCAGCTGCCCGTCCCCCGTCCCCAGGGTGCCGAAAGCGCTTGACCAGCTAGGGCGGTAATTGGGAACCGACCACTTCTGAATCCGATTGTTGCTCACGTCGGTTACCCAGAGCCCGCCTTTGTTGTCGACGGCGATCCCCATCGGGTAGGTGAAGCTGAACTGCCCGCTGCCCGAGCCCGCAGTGCCGAATTTGGCGAGGTATTTACCGGCCTGGTTGAACTGCTGAACACGGTTGTTTGACTGGTCGCCGACCCAGACGTTGCCCCTGGAGTCGACCTCGATCGCGTCGGGGTGATTGAGCTGGCCGTTGCCGGTGCCATAGGAGCCGAATTTCTGCACGAACGCCCCGGCTTCGTTGAACTGCGTGACGCAGTTGAGGACCCAATCGACGACCCAAACCTTGCCTCCGGGGCCGATGTCGATGCTGTTGGCCTCACCGAACTGCCCGTCGCCGGATCCGGAGGAGCCGAATTTGGCGAGGAATTCCCCCGCCGAGTTGAGCTTTTGAATGCGCTTATTCATCGTGTCGGCGACGTAGACGTTTCCTTTGGCGTCGGTGGCGATGCCTTCCGGTGCTGCGAACTGGCCGTTGCCGGTGCCATAGGAGCCGACAGCTTTCAAGAATTCGCCTTTTTCGTTGAACTTCTGGATGCGGTTGTTGGTGGCGTCGGCGACCCAGAGGTTGCCCGACGGGTCGATCGCGATCGAGGTGGGCCGGTTGAACTGGCCGTTGCCCGAGCCTGCCGTGCCGAATTTGGAGACGTAGGCGCCGGCCGAGGTGAATTGCTGGATGCGGTTGTTGGTCTTGTCGACGACCCAGATGTTGCCGTTGGCGGCGACCGCCACGTCCGCGGGAGCTTTTAGCTGGCCGTCTCCGGTCCCCGAGGCGCCGAAGGAGCTCTGGTAGCTCGGCGCCGGCGGCACGTATTCGAGCGCTTCTTCTTCGGCCGGCGAGAGATCGCCGACACTGCCTGGATCCTTGATCGCGATCTCATCCAGCTTGCCCGCTGCATAGCTGTAATCGATCTTGGCGTAGCTTCCGGTGCGCAGCTCATCGGTGCGACCACTGGCGTTGAAGACGATCGCGGTGTCTGTCTCCCCGGATTCGTCGGCGAGCTTGTAGCCGCCCGCCTCCATTGTGACGGTCGCCTGAAGCTCAGGATCGAAGCTGCTTTTCCCCACTTCGGTCGGGAACTGAATCCCGTCTTCCATGGCGCCGCTGCCTTCAACCAGGCCAGCCGCCGTAGGCACGGGGCCTCCTTCGTTGCCCTCTGGGCCTTCGCCGCCCGGCGGAGAATAGAGCTCAGAGCATTCGCAACCTATGCCGCCGAATGTCAGCTCCGGAGTCTGGGCCAGTGTCCAACCATCACCCCACTCGGTGTTCTCGGAGTTGGGCAGCTGGGAGTTGTAGAAGCGTTCGACTTCTAGGTCGGCAGCATAGCCCGGAACGTCGACGTCCTTCTCGCGGTAGACGAGGTTGCCGTTCATTACGTTGACGGCGAGTTCGGGGCGACTTGGATGCTCTTCTTCTGCTTCGTTGCCCTGCCCGTCGGGCAGCGGGAAGTACTGCATCACGTACTCGTCCTTCATCCCGGTGGCGGGGATGTATTCGAACTCGATCTCGCGTTTGAGCTCCTTGCCGACGAAATCGACCGCAACGACTTCCAGAGTATGGGGTCCCGCAGAAAGTCCATCAAGCCTGAGTGAATAGTTGACCGTTCTTTCGCAGCTGGTTTCCGGACAAGACGAGAGCGGCTGCCAGGGAACTTCCTTGGGCGTGCCGTCAAGGAAGACCTTGATGTCTTTTACGCCCGAGCGTTTCTGGGCGGCGCTGACTTTGTTGCCATCCTTGGCTTTGATTTCAAGGTTGTAGACGGGCAGGCTTAGTTCGTCATCGCCGTTTGCTTGCGGGTTTTCTCCTTCCCCGAAGGTGACTTTCTCACCGGTCTCTTCGGCAAGTTGCCCATTGAGAGCGACTTCGGGTGGAGTGCGATCCACCCTGGTCGTGAAGTTGTAGGGGCTGGAGACGTGGTAACTGTTGCCCACGGGATCTTCGGCGATGATCGTCGCCTGCTTTTCTCCTTGATCGAAGAACAGCCCATTAAGGTTGAACTGGCGCACTCTTTCCATTGGGCACGGACTCGTTTTGACTCCCGAGCAGCCAACCTGATCCTGGATGATTGCAGTGCCTTCCGGACTGATCGTAATGAAGCGAACGCCAAGACCAGGGTCATTCGCTTTGACCGTAATGTTGACCGGCGTCGTATCGGTTACCCACTGACTTCCCGGTGTTCCCGAGACCGACGAGATCGTTGGTTTCTCGGGGTCATCGAGCCATAGGGTCGTCTGCCCAACGAAGAATTCATGCCCGCAGGCGAGACTTATCCCGCTCCCTGTATTCCTGATCCCGACCACAACGCGTCGGGTGCCATTTGTACCCACCGCGCCAGTGTTGTAACCGGCCGTTGCAACGCTTACCGGCTGATAGACACCGAGGCTGCCGCCACCGGGGCCATAGCCGACGTAGTCGTTCCACATTCCGACGTAGCCATGTGGCTGATTGCCGGGGCAGTTATTCACGGTGCCGTTGATCGGCCAAAAGCCAGCCTCACGCACGTAGGAGGTCACATTTGGAGGGTAGTACGCATACTGACCCCAGCTACCGGGATAGTAGTACTGATTGTTACCTGCAGATCGGGTGTAGAGGCCAGGACCCCAGCAGCTAGTCGACAGGAAACAGGTCTTTTTCCCTTGATAGCCCGCTCCGGAGGCTTCCTCCCAGGTCCACTGAGCCAGCGTTTGCGGATTCCAACCGAGGTACCAGCCCTGGCCGTCTTCGAAGATTGGGTCGAGCAGTATCGGATAGGCGATCTCGCTGATGCGATGCGGAATTCTCACCAGGATGGAGCTACCCTCAACCTCCAGCGAAGCCGGAACATCGACACCTTGAGCGTCAACTGCCCATGGAGCAGGAATTCTGCCGATGACGTTCTCCGATGAATCGATGGCTTCCGCACCCCCTTGTCCATCGCTGCGAAGGAATGCACCATCGGGAACCGACACCGGAAACCGAAACTGCTCGGGGCTCTCTGGCGACCGCAGCTGCTCGAAAATCTCCACGCCATGGCTTATTGGCGCTACCAGCGTGTCCGTAGCCGTATCGGAATTGGCGAAGAAGAGGTTCTTGTCTTGAAATCGGGCGGCGGCAGTGTTGGGGGTTCCCGGCAGGCTGGCGACCCCGAGTTGAGATCCGATTTCGATCGAATCCCCTAGCGTGTCGGGGAGCTGGGTTTCCGTGAGGGCGTTTTCAGGCGCAAACCCGCCATCGAACCTGTACCAGCGCGAGGTCTACTGGCTCCTTGTCCTCGCCGGGCAACTTGCTTTCGACCGGGATTGGCGATTCAATCACTTCATTTTCACCGTCGTCGTTCGAGATCCGAACCGCGTTCGTGCCGAGTGTTTCGTTGATGTCGAGATCGCTGAGGATGCGAGCCGGATCGGCATCTAGTTCGTTCAGCTGTTCGGTGAAGGTCGAGACGAGGAGCTGCTGGGCCTCTGGCCGCGAAAGTCCAGAAAATGCTTCACGAGAAGCATCGCGTTCTTGTTCGGCCTGGGGACTCGCAAGCTCTTCCTCTCGCGCCTGTTCTTCTTCTCTTTGTTCTTGTTCGGCTTTTGCGAGAGCTTCCGCGAGTTTGTCTGACGAGGGCGAAGCAGGAGCCGTTGGCTCTGAAGCAGGTTCTGACTCAGCCAGGACCGGTGCGGCCGACAGTGTGCATAGCAAGAGTCCGAACACCGCGATCCAATGCGTGCGTTTCACAACACGGCTCCCCCTGCCTACACCCATTGGATCTCCCCCTCCACTTGCTTAGGTCGTGGCGGGGCAAGCTATCACTTGGGAAAGGTTGGTGGCTTAGTTTGGTACTTAATATTCTAGGTTTAATGGTGGAATTAGTTCCACTGACATGGAAACTTTTTTTAGTGGAATGAGCGCTGCCACCTTGTCGTGAGGCAGGCCCATCGCCGCAGCTGAATACATCCGCTCGGCGGTTTCGCCCGTAGGCCTAGGGATGAAGATCGCGATCGTCGGAAACCGGGGTCTCGGGCCTCGTCGCCGCCCGCCAGCTGCACCGTGAGCACGAGCTGGTCGTCTACGAGGCGGCCGAGCGGCCACTCGCACACAGTGCGGGTCGATAGTGGCGGGGAGACGCACTGGATCGACACCGGCTTCATCGTCTTCAATGACCGTAACTACCCAGCTTCGAACGGCTGCTGGCGGAGCTCGGCGTCGCCAGCCAGCCCTTGCACATGGGCTTCTCGGTCTCCGACGGGCGCGGCGACTTCGAGTACGCCGGGACACCGCTCGGCCTCTTCGCCCGCCCCGCCAACCTGCTCAGCCCCTCCTTCCTCGGCATGCTGCGCGACTGGCGGCGCTTCAACCGCGAGGCGCCGGCGATGATCGGCACCGCGCCCTCGCTGGAGCAGCAGGGCTTCTCCCGGCACTTCGTCGGGCGGCTGATCGTCCGAGTTCTTCGAAACCACGGGATGTTCAGCCTCCGCGACCGGCCGAGTTGGCGGACGGTCAGCGGCGGCTCGATCAGCTACGTCGAGGCGATCGCGGCGCCCTGGCGCGAGTGGGTGCGGCTGGGCGGGCCCGGTGCGGCTGCTCGCCAACCTGCGCTACTTCGGCCACGCCTTCAACCCGGTCTACTTTCTACTACTACTGCTTCGACCCCGCCGGAGAACGGGTAGAGGCAGTTGTGGCGGATGTGAACAACATCCCTTGGGGAGAGGGTCATCCTTATGTGATGGCGCGCGGCGAGCGCCAGGGAGCCGTGCTGAGCGAAGAGCTGGACAAGCGGCTCCACGTCTCCCCCCTGATGGGGATGGAGCGGACCTACGCGCTGCGCGCCAGCGAGCCCGGCGAGAGCCTCAGCGTCCACATCGAGTCGCGCCCCGAGGGCGACGGACGGGACTTCGACGCGACGCTCTCGCTGCGCCGCCACGAGCTCAGCGGCGCGACCCTGAACCGGATGCTGGCCCGCCACCCGGTGATGTCGCTGCAGGTCGTCGCCAAGATCTACGCCCAGGCTCTGCGTCTGAAGCTGAAGGGAGCGCACTACTTCCCCCATCCCGAGGGGAGGCGCCCGAGGGGGGGTCCTATCGCCCTAGAGAACCGGCTCGCCCGCACCGCCGTCTGCCAGGCCCTCGCCCGCGTCCGCGCCGGGCGCATCGAGGTGCTCGAGGACGGCTGGCGCCGTAGCTTCGGCCCCGCCGACGCCGAGCTGCGCGCGACGGTGACGATCAACGACCCGGCCGCCTGGCGCGGGCCGCTGCGCGGCAGCGTCGGCCTCGGCGAGACCTACGTCGACGGGCTCTGGGAGACCGACGACCTGGTCGCCCTGTTCCGCATCGCCGCCCGCGAGCTGCGCCAGCTCGACGGCCTGCGCGGCGCCGTCGCCCGGCCGCGCGGCCTGCTGCACCGCGCCGGCCACCTGGTGCCGAGGAACACGCGACCGGCCGCCCGCCAGCACATCGCCGCCCACTACGACCTCGGCAACGACCTCTTCGCCGCCTTCCTCGACGAGCGGATGATGTATTCCTGCGCCTACTTCCCCAGCGAAGACGCCAGCCTCGAGGAGGCGCAGCTGGCCAAGTTGGAGCGGATCTGCGAGCAGCTCCGCCTCGGGCCGCGCAACCACCTGCTGGAGATCGGCAGTGGCTGGGGCGGCCTCTCGATCCACGTCGCCCGCGAGTACGGCTGCCGGGTGACCACGACGACGATCTCCGCCAAACAACACGAGCTGGCCCGGCAGCGCGTCCGCGACGCCGGCCTCGAGCGCCGGGTCACGGTGCTGGCCGAGGACTACCGCGACCTGCGTGGCCACTACGACCGCCTCGTCTCGGTGGAGATGATCGAGGCGGTCGGCTGGCAATACTTCGACGACTTCTTCCACCACTGCAGCGAGCTGCTCGACCCGGGCGGCCTGATGCTGCTGCAGGCGATCACGATCGACGACGACATCTACGAGATCGAGAAGGGCGCCCGCAGCTTCGCCAACACTCACGTCTTCCCCGGCGGCTGCCTGCCCTCGAAGCGCCTGATCGCCGACTGTGTCGCCCGCGTCACCGACATGCGCCAGGTCTGGGTCGAGGACATCACCGCCCACTACCCGCCGACCCTCGCCGCCTGGCGCGAGCGCTTCTCCGCCACCTGGGAGCGACTCCGCTCGCACGGATACGACGAGCGCTTCCGCCGTCTCTGGGCTTTCTATCTCAGCACTTCCGAGGCGGGCTTCCGCGAGCGTAGGATCGGCGACGTGCAAGCCCTGTTCGCAAAGCCAGAGTGGCGGTGAGGAAGGGGAGCGGCGAGCCGCTCCTGCTGCTTCACGGGCTCGGTGGCTCGACCGCAGTCTGGAGCCCGGTGATCGAGAGGCTCTCCAGTGAGCGCGACGTGCTCGCCCTCGACCTGCCGGGGTTCGGCTCCGCCCCATCGCTTCCCGCCGGCGGCGAGCCGAACGCCGGCCAATCTCGCCGCGGCGGTGCGCGAGGCCTGCGCCGGGCTCGGCTTCGAGCGCCCCCACGTCGCCGGCAACTCGCTCGGCGGCTGGGTCGCCCTGGAGATGGGCCGCGCCGGGTGGGCCGCCTCGGTCACGGCGATCTCCCCCGCCGGGCTCTGGCGCAAGCCGCTCGGCGACCGGCGCGTCAATCCCCGCCTCTGGGCCAAGCGCCTGCGGCCATTCGTCTCACTCGCGTTGCGCACCAGGCGTGCCCGCGAATCGATGCTGGCGACGTTCGCGGCACGGCCCGACCGGATCCCCGCCAAGGAGGGCCGCGAGCTGGTCCTCGGCTGGATCGACTCGAGCGGCTACGACGGCGCCAACCGCGCCATGCGCACCCACGTCTTCGACCCCACCGACTACCCCGACCTCCCGGTTACCCTCGCCTGGGGCGAGCTCGATCGGCTGCTCGCGCCTCCCCGCCCCGAGCGCCGTCCCGCCGGCGCTCGCTACCTCGTCCTGCCCGGTGTCGGCCACACGCCGATGTGGGACGACCCGGAGCTGATCGCCGAAACGCTGCTCCAGGGCAGCGCGGTCGCGGCCGCCGTTTCGGACGAGCTCTGAGTTCTGGGAGAGTTCGGGAGGCGAGCAACCGAAAGGAGCGGCGAGTGATCGTCGAGAGAACCGAGAATCCGCAGTGGCTGTCGAACGCCTACCTGGTCGCCGACGAGGCCAGCGGCAAGGGAGTGCTGATCGACGGCAACGACGACCTCGGGCCGCTGATCGAGCGCGCCGAGCGCGACGGGATCGAGATCACCCACATCCTCATCACCCACCCTCATCTCGACCACATCGCCGGCCTGGCGGCGGCGCAGCAGCGGCTCGGCGGCGTGCCGATGGTCGCCCACGCCGAGACCGCGGCGGAGATCGAGGAGGAGGTCGCGGAGACGATCGCCGACGGCGAGAAGCTCAGCACCGGCGGGCTCGAGTTCGAGGCGATATCGACCCCGGGGCACGCGGCCGGCCATCTCGCCTTCCTCGTCAACGGCAGCGACGTCTTCACCGCCGACGTCCTCTTCAAGGGCACGGTCGGGGGCACGATGGCGCCGGGCGCCAGCGGCTTCGATGACCTGCAGGCCTCGGTGATGCGGCTGATGGAGCTGCCGCCGCAGACCGTCGTCCATCCCGGCCACCGCGAGTCGACGACGATCGGCGAGGAGCTGGACACCAACCCCTTCGTGCAGATCTGGCGCGGCGAGGAGGAGACCGGCGAGGAGCAGGTGACCGTCTGGGGCCGCGCGGCGACGCTGAAGCTCTGGGCGCCCGACTACGACGGCGGCAACAAGGCCTGGATCGTCTTCGCCGACGACGGCACCGAGGCCATCGTCGGCGGATCGCAGGTCGAGCGGGGCTGACGCATCCGACTTTGACCACACTGGAGTGGGGTGAAAGTCGGATGCGCGTCAGCGGCTAGCGGATTACCGCCTCCAGCAGCCATCGGTGTCAGCGCCCCTGGTCCCTCGCACCGGAAGGGCTTGGGGTGGTCTTAGGATCAGCGCGTGAGCGCCGACCAACGCCAGACCAGCGCGCCGGAGCTGAAGGCCCAGATCGAGGCCGAGCGCGGCGGGCGGCCCTTCCTCGTCTACCGCGACGGCGCCGGCGAGCAGCACATCGTCGTCATCGAGGACGGCACGGCCGAGCTCTGGGTGGGACGCGGCGAGGCCGCCGGCCTGCAGCTCGACTGGGACGAGGAGGTCTCCGCCCTGCACGCCCAGATCGAGGTCGTCGGCGGCGAGTGCACGCTGCTCGACGACGGCCTCTCCCGCAACGGCTCCTTCGTCGGCGAGCAGCGCGTCCACGGCCGGCGCCTGCTGCGCGACGGCGACACGCTGCGCTTCGGCCGCACCCGGGTGCTCTTCCGGCGCCCCGGCGAAGGCGGCGGCAGCGCCCCGGAAGCGACCGTCGTCGCCACCGAGGTACCGGCCGCGGCGACCGTCTCCCCCGGCCAGCGGCGCGTGCTCGTCGCCCTCTGCCGCCCTTTCAAGGACGGCTCGTCGTTCGCCACGCCGCCGACCAACCAGGCGATCGCCGCCGAGCTCCACCTCAGCGTCGACGCGGTCAAGACCCACATGCGCGCCCTCTTCGAGAAGCTCGGCGTCGAGGACCTGCCGCAGAACCGCAAGCGCGTCGCCCTGGTTGAGCGAGCGCTGCAGAGCGGCGTCGTCGCTCCCCGCGACCTCTAGCCCCGCCGGCCCCTGGACACATGTGCGATTGGGACGCTGCGCGCTTTCGGCCCACACTGACTCGTTAGTCCTGACAATGCACCTACCCCTAGCGCTGACAACCGCCGAAAAGATCCAGGAATTCTTCTTCGACTGGTACCCCGTCTTCGGGGTCTTCTTCATGGCCTGCCTGCTGCTCGTCTTCCTCAGGCTGATGCGCAGCACGGTCGGCTCGACCAAACCGGAGACGGTGAAGGCGAGCAAGACCGAGCCGGTGCTCTGGGACGAGGTGCAGGGCGTCGACGCGGCCAAGGACGAGCTGATGGACGTCGCCGAGTGGCTGCGCGACCCGGATCGCTTCGCGGCGCTCGGGGCGCAGCCGCCCCGCGGTGTGCTGCTCTTCGGCCCCCCCGGGACCGGCAAGACGATGCTGGCGCGGGCCGTGGCCGCGCAGGCCGGCGTTGACTTCTTCGCCGCCTCGGGATCGAGCTTCGTCGAGATGTTCGTCGGGAGGGGTGCCGCACGAATCAGGCGGCTGTTCAAGGAAGCGCGCAAGTCGGGGCGAGCGGTGATCTTCATCGACGAGCTCGACGCGGTGGGGGGTGCGCGCAGTGGAGGAGGCGGCGACGGCGGCTCCAGTGAGCGCGAGCAGGCGCTCAACCAGCTGCTGGTCGAGCTCGACGGATTCGAGCGCGACCCCGGCACGGTGATCGTCATCGCCGCCTCCAACCACGTCGACAAGCTCGACCACGCGCTGCTGCGACCGGGCCGCTTCGACCGCCAGGTGCTGGTCTCGCCGCCCGATCGCGACGGTCGCGAGGCGATCCTGCGCGCCCACGCCAAGGGCAAGCCGCTCGGCCGACGACCTCGACCTGACCGACGTCGCCCGCAAGACGACGGGGATGACCGGCGCGCAGCTCGCCAACGCGCTCAACGAGGCGGCGATCATCGCCGGCCGCGCCGGGCGCAAGGCGACGGCCCGCGAGGACCTCGACGAGGCGCTGCTGCGCCAGTCGGTCGGCTCGCAGCAGGCACGACGGCTGAACCAGAAGGAGCGCCGCATCGTCGCCTACCACGAGGCGGGCCACGCGCTCTGCCGGCGCCTGCTCGGCCTCGACCCGCCGGAGATCCTCAGCATCGTCCCGCGCGGGCCGGCGCTCGGCTTCGTCGGCCACTCGCCGCAGGAGGACACCTACCTGAAGTCCCGCGACGAGCTGCTCGACGAGATCGTCACCCTGCTGGGCGGCCGCGCCGCCGAGGAGGAGGTGCTGGGCAGCTCCTACTCCGGCGCCAGTCGACGACCTCGCCCGGGTGCACGCCGTCTGCAAGCAGATGGTCGGCGAGTTCGGCATGGGAGTTGCAATCGACGCCGACGGGGCGCCGCCGATCGCCCTGCCGACCGGCGACTACGCGCTCTCGGACCGCACCCGCCGCGACGTCGACCTGGCGGCGATGAAGCTGGCCCGCGAGGCCTACCGCCGCGCCCGCACCCTGCTCGCCACCAACCGCGAATGCCTCGACGATCTGGCGGCCAACGCGCTCGAGCGCGAGACGCTCACCCGCGAGGACCTCGACGAGATCTTCGCCGCGCACGAGCTGCACGAGCGGGCTCAAGCGCCGGCCCTGCTCGAGCGCGCCGTTACCGACGCTTGCCACGGAGTCCGCCGAGCCCAGGTAGCATTCTCGGCACCAGTGGCGTACCGCAACGACGATTCCGACTACTACTTCCCGCCCGGCCGCTCGGTGGCGCGGCGGGTGCACGGCGAGCGCGCCGTCGGCCTGCTCTACGGCCAGCGGGCGCTGCTGATCGGCGCACTGGAGCCGCTCACTTACACCGGCACGATGCTGAGCACCGCCGCCGGCGACCGGCCCTTCCAGCGCCTCGCCCGCACCGCCAAGATCCAGGAGACGATCCTGCTCGGCACCCGCGAGGAAGCCGACAAGGCGCTGGCCGTCGTGCACCGCTGCACGAGCGGGTCAAGGGCACGCTGCCCGAGGCGGCGGGCGTCACACCCGGCCGGCACCTCCTACTCCGCCTTCGACCCGGAGCTGATGCTGTGGACGCTGGCGGTGATCGCCGACTCGGGCCGGGCGATGTACGAGACGATGGTGCGACCGCTCAGCGACGCCGAGCGCGAGGACCTCTGGCAGGACTACGTGCGCTTCGGCGAGCTCTTCGGCCTGCCGCGCAGCGAGGTGCCTGGCAGCTACCGCGAGTTCAGCGCCTGGTGGGAGGAACGGATGTCCTCGCCGGATCTGCAGGCGACCGAGCACGGCCTGGAGATGGCGCCGCTGGTCGCCTTCGAGCAACCGGTGCCGGGCCCGGCACGCGGCAACCTCGTCGCCCAGAACCACATCATCAAGGGCACCCTGCCGCCGCGGGTGCGGGAAATCTTCGGCATCCGCTGGAGCCGCGCCCACGAGACTGAGCTTCCGCGCGATGACCGCCGCGCACCGCCGCGCCCGCCACTTCTTCCCGCGCCAGATGCGACGCGGCCGCAACGACGTCTTCTTCGACTCGTCACCAAAGAGAGAGCGCCCGCGGCGGCACCAGGACGCCGCAGCTCCGCGTCAGCGCCTGACGACGCCGACGACGAACGCGCGCGGCGATCGGCCGGGCTTCGCTTCCCGCCCCGGCTATTCCTTGACTTTGCAGGGCCGGAAGAAGGTGCCCGAGAGGAAGGTGCCGTCTTTGAAGGTGAACTCGCCGCGAGCCTGGAGGTGGCCGGTTTCGCAGCGGGCGTTGACGTAGCTGTGCTTCTTGCCCTTGAAGGTCCATTTGCGATCGACGGTGATCCGGCCGGAGATCGGGTGGCCGTAGCCGCCGGCGATCTTCGGGATCTTGGCTTCGGTGCGGTAGCCGTAGACGCCGTTGTTGATCTTTTCGATCACGACCGGAACGATGAACGTAGTCGCGATCGGGATCGTCGTGTAGGCGTGGGCGAGGACGGTGTCGTCGCCGTGCACCTTCGGCCCGTTGAAGAGCGTGATCGGCGACGAGGCCGGGATCGGACCCTGTTCCGGGAACTTGACGATCGCCGTGCCAAAGCCCTTGCCGACGATCGCCCCGGGACAGGCCTTGCGGGCCGCGGGCACGTTGGTGGCCTGGAGCTTCCCGGCCGTGCAGACCGGCAGGCCGGTCGTGTCGACCGAGCCGTGGCGGTCGAATTCGAGCGTCAGCGTTTCGAGGATCGGCGGCAGTTCGCCGGAGACCGTCGAGATCTTGCCGCCGCCGTAGATCGAGATCGGAGCGTCGTGGTGCTTCGGCAGCGCTTCGGGATGGAAGCCTCCGCGACCGATGATGATGAGGTCGCCGACGCGAAGTTCGACCCGGTTGACGTCACGCACCGCGGCCGCGGTGCCGGCCAGCGCGAGCGCCGCGAACAGCGCCATGGGCAACGCCAGCAGCTTCCTCTTGAGGCGACGTCTCTTCACTGTCGATCCCGTGAGGCGCTCCCTACTTCAGGACCTTGCAGGGCCGGAAGAAGTTCCCCGTGAGGCGCGTGCCGTCGTCGAAGCCGAACGTGCCCTTTGCCTGCAGGCGTCCCGTTTCGCAGCGGGCGTTGACGTAGCTGTGCTTCTTGCCCTTGAAGGTCCATTTGCGGGCGATCGTTATATGACCGGAGATCGGGTGGCCATAGCCGTTGACGATTTTCGGGATGTTCGCTTCGGCCCGGTAGCCGTAGATGCCGTTGCTGATCTTTTCGATCACGACCTGGAAGAGGACCGTGGACGGCGCCGGCACGTCGAGGTGCGCGTGGACGAAGATCGTGTCGTTGCCGCCCTTCTTCGGGCCGTTGAAGAGCGTGATCCCCGTGCTCGCCGGGATCGGAGCCTGTTCGGGGAGCTTGACGATCACGGACCCAGAGCCCCTGCCGACGATCGCGTCCCCGCAGGCGCGCCGCGCTGCTGGCACGTCGGTGGCGACGAGCTTGCCCCTGGTGCAGACGGCCAGGCCGGTCGTGTCGACGGAGCCGTGGCGATCGAATTCGAAGGTGATCTCGTTGAGGATCGGCGGCAGTTCGCCTGACACCGTCGAGAGCTTGCCGCCTCCGTAGATTTCGATCGGCGCGTCGTGGTGCTTCGGCAGCGTTTCCGGCCGGAAACCGCCGTTCCCGACGATGAGAAGGTCGCCGGCGCGAAGTTCCACGCGTTCGACCTTTTTGACCGCGCTCGCCGTGCCCACCAGCGCAAACAGGGCCAGCGCCAGCAGCGACACCGACAGCAGCTTCCTCTGTCCAAAGACTCTCTTCATCGGCTGACGACCCCTACTTACGTACGTCGCAGGGCAGGAAGAAGGTCGCGTTCAGCACAGACTGGCTGCCTCTGCCGCTGGGCCGGCGTGTCTTCCACACCGCCTTTGAAGCTGAATTCACCGCGGACCACGAAGTGACCGGTTTCGCAGCGGGCGTTGATGTAGCTGTGCTTCTTGCCCTTGAAGGTCCATTTGCTGCCGACTTCTGGCCGAGCCCGCGATCGGGTGGCCATAGCCGCCGGCGATCTTCGGGATTTTCACGACGACTCGATAGCCGTAGGGGCCCTTGTTGATTTTTTCGATCACGATCGGGACGATGAAGGTCGCCGGGCCGGGGTAGTCGAGGTGGGCGTGGGCGATGATCGTGTCGTCGCCGCCCTTCTTCGGGCCGTTGAAGAGCGTGATCGGCGAGCCGACCTTGATCGGCGCCTGTTCGGGGAACTTGACGACAGCGCTGCCGAAGCCTTCGCCGACGATCGCGTCCTTGCAGGCGCGGCGGGCGGCCGGCACGTCGGTGGCGACGAGTTTGCCCTTGGTGCAGACCGCGAGACCGGTGGTGTCGAGGGCGCCGTGCTTGTCGAATTCGAGGACGAACTTGTCGAGGATCGGAGGAAGTTCGCCGGAGATCGTGGAGAGTTTGCCTCCGCCGTGGGTGGTGATCGGCGCGTTGACGAACTTCGGCAGCGCTTTCGGCGCGAAGCCGCCTTCGGCATCGAGCACCAGAGTCCCCAACCCGCACGTGCGTTTTGAAAGCACTGGCTGTGCCGACCACGACAAGAAGCGCCAGAAGCGCCCCAATTACGACCTTCTTCTTCATCCTGCCTCCCGTCCCTTGTTCCGGTACGGATCCGATCTCGTCCCGGACCCTGAACTGCCACCCCAGGATAGCGATGGCCCTGACCTTTGGCTAGCGAGCCAAATCTCGCTTGGCCGAGACGAACTGGGCGAAACCGGTGACGCGCTGGTCGACATCGACCAAGCCGCCTGCCGGTCAGCGCCCGGTCAGCTCGAAGCGATCGAAGATCCTCACACCGCTCAAACCCCGCACAACGCGATTGTCGCTGTCGCCGGCAGCAACCCCCGGTGACAGCTGGAGAGCAGCGCCACCCGTCCGCCGGGCGCCAGCACCCGGACGATCTCGCCGATCGCCCGCAGCGGCTCCTCGATCAGGTAGAGGGCGGCAAAGCAGCAGACCGCGTCGAAACTGCCGTCGCGAAAGGGCAGATCGCAGGCGTCGCCACGGATGTAGGCGACGTTGTCGCTCTCGGTGTCCCTGACCGCGACCGCTCAGCATCGACTCGGAAGCATCGAGGCCGACGACCAGGCCATCGCCGGCAGCGGCCGCGAAGTCGCGGGTGAAGTTGCCGGGACCGCAGGCGACGTCGAGCACCCGGTCGCCGGGCGAGATCGAGAGCATCTCGAGCGCCAGCCGATGCTCCTCCCGCGGCCCGGTCAAGCCCATCAGCAGGCGACCGCCGACCGGCCGCCAGAAGCGCTGGTAGACCTGCGGCAGCACCCGGCTGACCATCAACCGCTGGCCAAAGCCGTCGCCGGTCGGGTCCTCTTCGCCGAGCAGATCCAGGTAGCCGTGACGGGCATCGACCGTCCGCGGCCGCCGATCCGGCTCGAAGAGCTCCAGCGCTTGATCGATCGGCGACGACAAGTGGGCGGTACTGGGCTCGAACCAGTGACCTCCTGCTTGTAAGGCAGGCGCTCTCCCAACTGAGCTAACCGCCCAGGCCTTGTCTGATTATGGAACACGCGGAGGGAGATGGGGGCGCGGCTGCCGGAATGGGAGACTGCCGGCGTGAGATTCGAGGTCTTCTGGCGGGTGGCGGTGGTGCAGCTCGTCGCCGTGGCGGTGCTCTCGCTGCTGCTTCGGCGCGGTCTTCTCGCATGGCTTCTTCGAGAGCTGGGGCTGGTTCGTCGGCCCGGCCACCTGGCTCGGCTGCGCCTGGATCACCGCCCGGGTGGTCGGCCTGGAGCCGGCGCCGACGCTGCTGTGGGCGGTGCTGGCCGGCGTCGTCAGCGGGCTCGCCGTGCTGATCGGGCTGCACTGGCTCGGCGCTCTCGTCGCAGTCGTCCTCTTCGCCTACCTCTGCGCGCGTGACCCTCGTGTTGCTAGCCTGAGCGACCGAATGAACGTTCACTCAACTGGAGGCGAGATCTTGTGAGTTGGAGCAGCGACGGACATTCCCGACCAGACGGGCCGCACAGCCGTCGTCACCGGCGCCAACGGGGGCCTCGGGCTGGAGACCGCTCGCGCCCTGGCGGCTGCGGGCGCCGACGTCGTGATCGCGGCCCGCAACCAGGAGCGAGCCGCGGAGGCAGTGAGCGGATATCCGCGACGGGCGTTCCGGGCGCCTCGCTGAAGGTCGTCGAGCTCGACCTCGGCTCGCTGGAGTCGGTGCGCAAGGCCGCCGGCGGAGATCCTCGCCGCGCACGAGACGATCGACATCCTCGTCAACAACGCCGGCGTGATGGGCATCCCCGAGCGCAAGACCGTCGACGGCTTCGAGATGCAGTTCGGCGTCGACCACCTCGGCCATTTCGCGCTCACGGCGCAGCTGATGCCGGCGCTGCTGAGAGCCGACGCGGCGCGGATCGTCACCGTGACCAGCACGGCGCACCACATGGGCAGGGCCGTCGACCCCAAGAATCCCCACCTCGACGGGCGTTACGGGCCCTGGCGCGCCTACGGCCAGGCCAAGCTCGCCAACTTCCACTTCGGCCTCGGACTGCATCGGCAACTCGCCGCGGCGGGGCTGCCGGCGGCGAGCCTCGTCGCCCATCCCGGCCTCTCCAACACGGAGCTGCAGGCGGTCAGCGTGGAGGAGACCGGCGGCGGCCTCTCGCAGCGGTTCTTCCTGCGGCTGACCCGCACGGTCGGCATGTCACCCGGCGCAGGGCGCACTCTCGCAGCTGCGAGCGGCAACCGACCCCGGCGCCAGCAGTGGCGAGTTCTACGGCCCGCTCTTCGTCAACAGCGGCCCGCCCGGTGCGCAAGCCGATCCTGCGCCGGCTCGGCATGGACCGGGCGATCGATCGCCTCTGGGAGGTCTCCGAGCGCGAGACCGGCCTGAAGATCGAGGTCGCCGGCGCCAGCACGGCCGCCGCCAGCTGACGACGTGGGCGCTGGTGACCTGGACCGAGCTGCCGCGGTGCGGCAGGCGCTGCGCACACTGGTCGCCCGGCGGGGGTTCCACGGCGCTTCGATGAACGCGATCGCCGCTGAGGCGGGGGTCGCCACCGGCACCGCCTACACCCATTACGGCTCCAAGGACGACCTCGTCCTCGCCGCCTACCTGGAGACGAAGGCGGAGCTGAGCGACGCCGTCACCGCCCAGATCGATCCCGAGGCCGACGCGGCCGAGCGCTTCCGCGGCATGTGGCTGGCGAGCTACCGGCACCTGGCGGGCAAACCCGACCATGCGCGCTTCCTGCTCCAGGTCGACAGCTCTCCCTACCGGGCACGCGCCTATGAGGCGCTCGCTCGCGAGGGCGACCCGATCCTCGAACAGGCGACCGCCCCCGCCCTGGCCGACCGGCTCCTGCCACTGCCGCTTGACGTGCTCTACGAGCTCGGTCTGGCGCCGGCCGTGCGGCTCGCCGCCAGCGGCACGGAGTTGAGCGACGCCGAACTCGAGGCGATCTCGGATGCCTGCTGGCGGGCGGTCACCCGCCCCGAGGCCACCTAGACAGCAATGCGCGAGAATCGAGCGATGAGCATCCGGGGGACGGCGTGGACCTAGGGCTGGAGGGACGCGTCGCCCTGGTGATGGGCGCCAGCCGCGGCATCGGCCGCGCGATCGCGGCGGCGCTGGCGCGCGAAGGCGCGAGGGTCGCGATCGCCAGCCGCTCCGAGGAGAAGCTCGACGAGGCGGCAGCGGAGATCGGCGAGGCGGCGACGCCGTTCGTCGCCGACGCCTCCGACCTCGACCGCCTCGCCGCCCTGCCCGGCGAGGTCGACGAGGCGCTCGGCCCGGTCGAGATCCTCGTCGCCAACACCGGCGGGCCGCCCTTCGGCGGCGCCCTCGACCACGAGCTCGACGATTGGGAGACCGCCTACCGCTCGCTCGTCCTGGCCCCGCGCGTGCTGGCCGGCGCCGTCCTGCCGGGAATGCGCGAGCGCGGCTGGGGCCGGATCGTCAACGTCGGCTCCAGCTCGACCCGCGAGCCGATCCCCGGCCTCAACCTCTCCAACTCGCACCGCATGGCCGCGGTCGGCTTCCTCAAGACGCTCTCGCGCGAGGTCGCCGCCGACGGGATCACCGTCAACACCGTCGCCACCGGCCGCTTCGGCACCGAACGTCTGGCCGACGCCAGTGGCTCGCTCGACGGCGCCGAAGAGGCCGCCAAGCAGGAAGTCCCCGCGGCACGCCTCGGCCGCCCCGAGGAGTACGGCGACCTCGTCGCCTTCCTCTGCTCCGACCGCGCCGCTTACATCACCGGCACCGTCATCCCGATCGACGGTGGCCTGCTCCGCTCAGCCTTCTGAACGCCGAGACCGTCTCAACCCGCCTATTTCGCGGGTTGACGCGGTTTCGCTACTCGGTCGCGAGCTCGCGCATCGAGGGGAAGAGGATGACGTCGCGGAGGTTGTCGACGCCGGCGAGGATCATCATCAGGCGGTCGATGCCGATGCCCGAGCCGCTCGCGGTCAGCATCCCGTATTCGAGCGCCCGCACGAATTCCTCGTCGTGCTGGATGCGGGCGACTCCTCGCTGCCGGCTTCCTGGCGCTCGCGCTGGCGGACGAAGTGGCGGTGCTGCATCTCGGGGTCGTTGACGTCGGTGCCGCCGCCGATGATCTCCATCCCGTCGACGATCCCGTCGAAGGCCTCGCCGAGCAGCTCGGGATGGTCGGGCTGGGGCTTGACCAGCGGCCAGAGGTCGAGCGGCAGGTCGATCGAGGAAGGTGGGCTGGATCAGCTTCGGCTCGACCAACTTGCCCTGGATCGAGTCGACCAGCGCCGGCCCAGTCCGCTTTCGGGTCGACGTCGCCGTCGAGCAGCTCGGCCAGCTCGTCGCGGCTCGAGGTGACGATGTCGACGCCGGTCTCCTCGAGGATCGCGTCGCGCAGGGTGACCCGCTTCCAGGGCGCCTTGAAGTCGATCGTCTCGACCGTCGCGCTCGACCTTCGTCGTGCCCAGCACCTGCTCGACCACGGTCGAGATCAGTCTGCTCGGCGAAGGCCATCACGCCCTCGTAGTCGGCGCAGCTGAGGAACCACTCGAGCATCGTGAACTCGGGGTTGTGCTGCGGCGAGATGCCCTCGTTGCGGAAGAACTTGCCGAGCTCGTAGACGTTCTCGAAGCCGCCGACGATCGCCGCGCTTCAGGTAGAGCTCGGTCGCGGTGCGCAGGAAGAGGTCGCGGTTGAGCGCGTTGTGGTGGGTGGCGAACGGCCGGGCCGCGGCGCCGCCGGTCATCGGCTGCAGGATCGGCGTTTCCAGCTCGACGAAGTCGCGCTCGTTCAGGTAGTTGCGGATCGCCGCGACCAGCTTCGCCCGCATCGCGAAGATCTCGCGCGAGCGCTCGTTGGCCATCAGGTCGAGCTCGCGCTGGCGGTAGCGGACCTCGGGGTCGGAGATGCCGTGGAAGAGGTCGGGCGGGTCGCGCAGCGCCTTGGCCAGCAGCGTGCACTCGCGCACCGCCGAGCGCCAGCTGGCCGCGCTTGGTCACGTAGAGGTCGCCCTCGACGCCGACCGCGTCGCCGATGTCGAGGTCGTCGATCCGCCCGAAGGCCTCCTCGCCGAGCGCGTCGCGCCGGGCGTAGGCCTGGATCGAGCCGGTCAGGTCGCGGACGTCGAAGAAGACGGTCTTGCCGTGGCCGCGCTGGCCGACCAGGCGCCCGGCGATCCGGTAGGAGAACTGCGAGTGCTCGCCCTCGCCCAGCTGCTCGGGATCGTGCGCCTCGAGGATCGCCGAGATCTTGTCGCGGTCCGGGAACCCGCCGCGGGATAGGGCTCGATGCCTTCGGCGCGCAGCCGCTCGAGCTTCGCCCGCCGCACGCTCTCGGTCGAGCCCTCCGAGGGCTCAGCCCTCGAAGGGCACGCCGCTCATGGGGCCAGGCCGACCGTCACCCGCTCGTCGCCGCGGTAGTCCGTCCGCGTCTCGGCCTCGCGCAGCAGCTCGCGCATCGCCGGGCCGTGGTGGGTGTCGTGCTCGAGCGCCATCCGCCAGCCGCTCGGCGTTTCGTCGATCAGGCCGCGGATCACGCCGAGGCCGTCGTCGCCGCTGTCGCCCAGCACGGCGATCTCCGGCTCGCGGCGGATCTCCGGCGAGCGCTCGTCGATCGAGGTCTCGGTGATGTAGGGCAGGTTGGCGATCAGCAGGTCGACCTGGTCGACGTGGTCGGGGATGCCCTCGGGCCACGGTCACCTCGAGCGGGATGCCGAGGCGGGCGGCGTTCTCACGCGCCGCCTCGGCCGCCTCCTCGGAGAGGTCCGAGGCGGTCACCCGCAGGTCCGGCCGCTCGCTGAGCAGGGCCAGGGCGATCGCGCCCGAGCCGGTGCCGACCTCGTGCACGCGGGCGCCCTTCGGCAGCTCGACGCCGACGGCGACCAGCAGCTCGGTCTCGCGGCGCGGGATCAGCACCCGCTCGTCGACGGCGATCTCGATCTCGCGGAAGCGGCAGCTGCCGAGGATGTACTCGAGCGGCTCGCGCTCGCTGCGCCGCGCGACGAGCCGTTCGATTTCCTCGCGCACCTCGGCGGAGATCGCGGTGGCGCCGTCCAGCTCCAGGTCGTCGACGCTCGATCGCCAGCGCCTTCGCCACCAGCACCTTCGCGTCCGCCTCCGGCGTCTCACAGCCGGCCGCGGCAATCGACTCCGTTGCTTGCTTCACCATCTCACCGGCGCTCGCCATCAGCGACGCTCCTTCCGTCTGGGCTTCCACGGCTACAACCCCGCTACGGGCCTGATCGGATCGGTGGGAGCCACGCGCGACAGGCTACCGTGTCGGCGCCGCACCGCGGCGATCCAGATCGCCCCGGCGAGCATCATCGCCAGGCTCTCCCACTGCGCGGTGGTCAGCCCCAGCGCCACGGCGTCGTTGCGGCGCAGGAACTCGACCAGGAAACGCTCGGCGCCGGCGTAGACGCAGGTAGATCGCGAAGAGCACGCCGGCCCGGAAGCGATCGCGGAGCTGCCAGAGGATCCAGGCGCCGAGGCCCATCGCCAGGGTCTCGTAGACCGGCGTCGGGTGGACCGTGCTGGTCGGTGGGCACGGTGCCGTCGGGGTAGGACATCGCCCAGGGCCCGTCCCAGGCCTTGCCGTAGTCGCCGTCGCCGGAGAGCTGACAGCCGACAGCGGCCGATCGCGTAGCCGAGCGCCAGCGCCGGCGCGGCGAGGTCGAAGCAGGGCGAGACCGAGGAAGTCGCGGTACCAGGCCCAGAGCAGGACGGCGAGGGCGCCGCCGATCGCGCCGCCGTACCAGACCAGGCCCGAGCCGGAGAAGAGGTTGCCGAGCAGGTCGTCCTTGACGCTGTCGTAGTTCTGGATGACGAAGTAGACGCGCGAGCCGACGATGCCGCCGATCAGCGCCGAGAAGCCCATCTCATAGGCCCAGTCGACCGGCTTGCCGATCTCCCCCAGGCGCTTCCAGATCAGCGCCCCCGCGGCGAGGAAGGCGAGCGCGAACATCAGGCCGAAGGTCTGCAGCGTGAGCGGGCCGATGTGGAGCTCGGGGTACACGCTCAGCTCGCCGAGCAGCATCTCGAGCAGCGCCTTCTGCGTGTGCAGGCGGTTCTCGGCCTGATCCCAGACGGCGGAGCGCTCGCCGTAGAGCACCTCGGCGGTGATCTCCTCGCCGGGGTGGGCGGGCAGGCAGTGCAGGACGACCGCGTCGTCCTTGGCCGCGGCGAGCAGGTCGGCGTCGACCCGGAAGGGCGCCAGGTCGGCGCGGCGGCGCTCGGCCTCGGCCTCGTCGCCCATGCTGACCCAGACGTCGGTGTAGATCGCGTCGGCGCCGGCGGCGGCGTCGCGCGGATCGCCGGTCAGCTTCGCCTCGTGGCCCTCCTCCAGCTGGTAGCCGGGTGGCGCCGCGACGACCACTTCGACGTCCGGCCAGCTCACCGGCGATCGCCAGCGAGCGGGCGACGTTGTTGCCGTCGCCGACGTAGGCGAGACGCAGGCCGGCGAGGTCGCCGCGGCGCTCGCGCAGGGTGAGCAGGTCGGCCAGCGCCTGGCAGGGGTGGTGGAGCGGCGTGAGCGCGTTGACGACCGGCACCTCGGCGGTGGCGGCCAGCTCGGCGACCGCCTCGTGCGAGCCGGAGCGGATCACGATCGCGTCGACGTAGCGCGAGAGGACCCGCGCCGTGTCGCCGACCGACTCGCCGCGCGAGAGCTGCAGCTCGTCGCCGCGCAGCACGATCGGGGTCGCGCCCAGCTCGGCGACGCCGACCTCGAAGGAGATCCGCGTCCGCGTCGAGGGCTTCTCGAAGACGAGGGCGATGCTGCGCCCGGCCAGCGCCTCGGCGCCGAGCCGCTCGCGGCGGCCGGCTTTCAGCGCCGCGGCGCGGTCGAGCAGCTTGCCGAGCTCGAAGGCGCCCAGCTCTTCGCCTGTGAGGAAGTCACGCTTCTTCAAGCAGCGGATACTACGGCGGTGGAATTCACCGCCGTCAGCTGGAACCTCTTCCACGGCCGCGACTTCCCGCCCGACCCGGCGCTCTTCACCTGGCGCTCGCGGCTGCTGCGGATCGAGGAGCGAAACGACGACCCACGTGCAGGTCAACCGCGACCTCAGCGCCGAGTTCGCGGCGATGCTGGCCGGCGCCGAGTGGGATGTCGCGCTGCTGCAGGAGTGCCCGCCGCGCTTCGCGGCGCCGCTCGCCGCGCGCCTGCGGCGCCGAGTCGCACCGCGTGCTCACCTCGCGCAACTCGTTCGCCCCCTGCGCACCCTCGCCGCCCGCCTCAACCCCGACCTGATCGCCTCCGGCGAGGGCGGCTCGAACCTGACCCTGGTGCGCGCGGCGGGCCGCTGGGGTGATCGTCGAGCGGCGTGAGCTGGCGATCCACGAGGGCAAGCCGGAGCGGCGCGCGATGGCGTTCACTCGCACCGCGCTGCGCAGGCAGCTCTGCGTCGCCAACCTGCACGCGACCAACGACCAGCCCGCACTGGCGGCCGAGGACGTGCTGCGCGCGGCGCGAGGCGCGCGACCGAGTGGGCCGGCGACGCGCCGCTGCTCTTCGGCGGCGACCTCAACCTGCGCCCAGCCGAGGACCCCGGCGTCTTCGCGGAGCTGCACGAGCGCTTCGGCCTCACCGGGAACGACCGCGCCGCGCGCGATCGACCACCTGCTGTCTCGCGACCTGGATGTGGTCGAGGCGCCGACCCCGTGGCCGCCCGAGCGCCGCGAGCTACCCTGCGACGGCCTGGCGCTGCGCCTCTCCGATCACGCGCCAGTGCAGGCAAGCTTCACGCGACTCCAGCGAACGGGTAAACCCGCCGAATGAGATAGTCAGTCCACACCGCGCGACGACCAGGAGGCGACGAGCATGGCCACGAAAAAAGAGACCACCGGCAAAAAAGCGAAAAAAGCGAAAGCCGGGCGCTAGCGCCAAAAAAACCAAAGCCGCGCAAAAACCGGCTGCGAAAAAAGCAAAAGCCAAAACTTCGAAAAAACCGCGCGAGCGACGCGGGCGCGACGACCGGGCTCGACAAGAGCGTCGAGCAGTTCCGCGACAGCCTCGAGCGCAGCGTCACGCTCAGCCGCGAGCGCCTGCAGGAGGTCGTCGACGACGCGGTCAAGCGCGGCCGGATGACCCGCGGCGACGCCGAGAAGATGCTCTCCGACCTGGTCAAGAAGGGCCGACGACAGACCGACTCGCTGCTCAAAGAGCTCGAACGACTGGTCCAGCAGGCGCGCAAAGAGGTCGGCGGCCGCGCCGAGCCGGTCCGCAAACAGGCCACCCAGGCCGCACGTCGCGCCCGCAAGAAGCTCGGTTAACGGTGGAGGGGGCCACCGGTGAGAAGCCGGCGGCACGCCGGCACCGAGGCGAGCAGCTCGAGGTCGAGATCGACTCGCTCGCCTTCGGCGGGCGGGGCCTGGCGCGGTGCGACGGGCTCGTCGTCTTCGTCTCCGGAGCGCTGCCCGGCGACCGGGTGCGGGTCGAGATCACGAAAGCGAAGAAGCGCTTCGCCGAGGCGCGCACGGTCGAGCTGCTGCGCCCCGGCGCCGAGCGCATCGCCGACCGCTGCGTCCACGACGGCGAGCCCTGCCCGGGCGCTCCCTGGCAGGGCCTCCCCTACGAGCAGCAGCTGAGCCAGAAGCGCGAGCAGGTCGACGAGGCGCTGCGCCGCATCGGCGACCTCGACGGCTTCGAGCTCGAGGAGATCGAGCCGGCGCTCGAACAGTGGCGCTACCGCAACAAGCTCGAGTACTCCTTCGGCGAGCGCGACGGCGAGCCGATCCTCGGCTTCCACGCCCGCGGCCGCTGGGACCTGATCGTCGACGTCGACGACTGCCAGCTCGCCTCCGAGCGGGGCAACGCGGCCCGCAACGCCGTGCGCGACTGGGCGCAGCTCGAGTCGATCCCCGCCTATGACGGCCGCGAGCGGCAAGGAGTCCTGCGCAACCTGGCGGTGCGCGAGGGCTGGCGCACCGGGCAGATCCAGACGCGGCTGGTCACCTCGGCGGCCCGCTTCCCGAAACCGCCGGTCGACCTCCACACCGTGATCGAGGGCGACTCGGGCGGCACCGACGGGCCGACCGGGGTGCTCGGCGAGGAGCGCCTGCGCGAGGAGCTCAGCGGCCTGCGCCTGGAGATGTCACACGGCGCCTTCTTCCAGACCAACACCGAGATGGCCGAGCGCCTCTACGCGATCGCCGCCGAGTACGCCGGCCTCAGCGGCAGCGAGCGGGTCTTCGACCTCTACTGCGGGATCGGCACGATCGGCCTGACGATGGCCAAGCGCGCCGGAGAGGTCTGGGGCCTGGAGATCGTCCCCGAGGCGATCACCGACGCCGAGCGCAACGCCGAGCAGAACAAGATCGAGAACGCCCACTTCATCGCCGGCAGCGCCCGCACCGGGGTGCGCCCGCTGATCGAGAAGGCCGGTAAACCGGATGTGGTGGTCATCGACCCCCCGCGCGCCGGCCTCTCGCAGAAGATCGTCCGCCGCGTGCTCGAGTGCGAGGCGAAGAAGATCGTCTACGTCTCCTGCAACCCGACCACCCTGGCCCCCAACGCCGCCCAGATGGTCGAGGCCGGCTACACCCTGCGCCGCGTCAAGCCGGTCGACATGTTCCCCCAGACCCCGCACATCGAGTGCGTGGCACTGCTGGAGAAATAGCGCTCAGACCTGAGTGGCGATAGCAGCAAAGCCCGTCACAATGGCGCCGGACATCGCGATGAATCCGAAGACCAATGCGCGCTGAACGCCGTTGATCTCCATACGCACACCGGCGATTTCTTCTCGCACCCCGGAGAGCTCTCCCCGTACCGCTTTGAATTCATCCTTCATCTCGGTTCGCACGCCGCCGACCTCTCCGCGCGCCGCTTTGAATTCGTCCTTCATCTCGGTTCGCACGCCGCCGACCTCTCCGCGCGCCGCTTTGAATTCGTCCCTCATCTCGATCCGCACGCCGCGGATCTCGGCTTCTACCCGATCGAACCGCTGGTCGACTTGATCGAAACCGCGATCGACCTTCTTGCTCAGTTCATCGAGCCGCCCGTCTGTCCATTCCTGAGCCATTGCCTCCATGATGATTGCAGGCTAGCCTGAAACTTGTTGTCTGTGGTTGAGCTGGGATTTGAAAAGCGTCACAGCTTCCGCACGAAAGCCAGGCAATAGGCTTCCTCGCCGTGAGTGACGGGCAGAACAGAGGCTTCGGCGTGGCCGCCGGACTCGATGCCGACGTGGCGAGACCGCTGGCGAAGCGCTGCGCGGATCTTGGCTACGGCTTGATGTGGTCGAACGATCATCCTGGGGCCAAGGGCCTGGAGACTCTGGCCGAGTTCGGCGCCGCGGCGCCCGCGCTCGACCTCGGCGTCGCCGTGATAGCGCTCGACCGCACGCCGCCGGAGACGATCGCCGCCGACGTCGAGCGCCTTGGCCTCGACCCGGCTCGCCTCTGGCTCGGCGTCGGCGCCGGCTTCTCCAAGAAGCCGCTGACGCGGATGCGCGAGGCGCTGCCCGAGCTACGCGAGGCGCTGCCCGGCGTCCGCCTCGTCCTCGCCGCGATGGGCCCGAAGATGTGCGCCCTCGCCGGCGCCTCTTACGACGGCGCCTTCTTCAACTGGATGACCCCCGAGTTCGCCGCCGGCGCCCGCGCCAAGGTCGAGGCCGGCGCCCAGGAGGCGGGCCGCGAGACCCCACCCGTCTTCGGCTACGTCCGCACGGCAGTCGGCCCCGACGCCGCCGAGCGCCTCGCCAAGGAGGAGTCCTTCTACCGCGACCTCCACGCCGGCTACCGCAACCACTTCGACCGCCTAGCCGAACCCGAGGGCACAGTCGGCGTAGCCGCCGCCGATGCCTCAGATGCCCAGCAGAAGCTCGCCGCCTACACAGCCCTGGATACGGTCGTGGTCAGAGGACTTGCTTCCGCGAAGGTCGATCCCATGACCGCCGTAGCCGAGTCCGCCGCCCCCTAACCCGCAAGGGAGGGACCGGGTGTCCCTCTGGCGCAGCGGCGTCACGATTTTCGCACCGGAGCACTAGGCGAGAGAGACGACGCCCCCGGCGAAAATCCCAGCAAGCCGGAGGGGCACCCGGTCCCTCCCTCCCCGGCTAGTACGGCGGCAAATCCTCGTACCAGTCCCCCAAGGTCTTGAAGGATCGCCAGAAGCGCTGCTTGGCATCTTCTTCATCAAGCGAATCGTCGATGTCCGGCGTGTAGAGGGCGTCGACGGTCGGCGTGAAAGCCTGGATCTCGCCCTGGCGGGGCTCAATCTGGCGGGAGAGGGGGATCTGCAGGTTGTTGAGGACGCGCAGGGCCGGTTCGCCCATGACGACGACGATCTTCGGCTGCACGATCGCGATCTCTTCGACGACGCGGCGCAGGCAGGGCTCGGCGGCGAGGTCGGGCTCAGCTATCGGGCACTTGACGCAGAGCGTGCCGTAGACGACCAGGGGATCGATGCCGAGCCGCTTGAAGCTCTTCATCAGCGCGTTGCCGGCACGACCGTAGAAGGCGACGCCCTCTTCGATCTCCGCGGCAGCGGGCGCGTGCTTGAGCATGAAGACGTCGGCCTGGGGGTGGCCGGAGCCGAGCACCGGCATCAGCTTGCCGCGCGGGCAGTGCGGGCAGGCCTGCAGCTCGTGGGTCAGGTGGTTGAGCTCGCGGATCGCGCGCTCGAGGTACTTCTCCCTGATCTCGTCGTCGGTGGCGGGCATGGGGCTGGGCGCTCTCTTTGACGAGCCTGCCTCGGCTCCTCTCGCGCGCCCCGCCTGCATCAGCTCTTGCTCGCCGGTCGCCGCTTCCGCGGCCGGCCGCCGCGCACCGGCTTGGCGTCCGGAACGCTGCGTTTCGGAGCCTTCGGCCGCCCGGTCGTCTGCAGCAGCTTCAGCGCCTGCACGTAGACGAGGTTCTTGTGTTTGCGGACGATGTCGGCGTCCCGCATCGCCTCGAGGAACTCCTCGGGCCCGTCGAAGTCGTGGATCCGCACCCGCACGCTGCCCAGGCCCTGAGCGACATGGCTGTCGGAGCCCGCCCCGGGGACGATCCGGTACTTGCGGGCGAAGCGTTCGGCCTCCTCGTTGAAGGCGGTCAGGGCGACGCGCGGGTTGAAGACCTCGAGCACGTCGATCTCCTCGACGATGTCGAGCAGGTGCTCGTAGTCGGGCACCGAGTGGAAGCGGTCAAAGGGGTGCGGCACGTAGACGAGGCCGCCCTGCGCGCGGATCGCCGCGATCGTCTCCGCCATCGTCATCCCCTTGGGGATCTTCTCCTCGAGGAAGAGGCCGATTACCTCGCCCTGCTCGGCGGTCTTCACCTCCTCGGCGACGATCACCTTGATGCCGTCCATCTGCTCGGCGATCTTGCGTGCCTCCAGCGCCCCGGAGACCTCGTTGTGATCGGTGATCGCGATCGCGCCGAGCCCACGGTCGCGGGCGGTCTCCAGGAGCACCTCGACCGGCGTCGCGCAATCGGTCGAGTGATCGGTGTGCATGTGCAGGTCGACCTCGATCAGCGGCCGCTCGACGATGCGCTGGCGCACCCCCTCGTCGCCACCGAGGCTGTGACGGCGGGCGAGCAGGCGGCGGTAGAGCGCCTCCAGCTCCTCGGCGACCGTCGCCCAGTCCCGTTCCGGCCCCCCCGGCTGAACCAGCTCGTAGCTGGCCGGGAAGTAGCGCTCCAGAAGCTGCGCCGTCTCCTCACTGACGACAGTGCGGGCGTCGAGGCGGCCGAAGAAGATCTCGACCAGGGGGCGCGCCACCTGGGTCGAGAGCACCCGCTCCTGCGGCGCGTGGAAGGTGGCGACGTTGAGCGAGAAGGAGTGGCGCAGCGCCGCCGAGGCGACACTGGGGGCGAAGGGCTCGTGGACGTGGACGATGTCGGGCGGCTCGGCGCGCAGCGGCCGCTTGACCGGGTCACCGGTCGCGTAGTTGACGACCTCGTGGCCGCGGCGCTCCAACTCCGCCGAGACCCGCTCGACGTACTCGTTTACCGGGTCCTCGACGCCCCGCCGGCGGGGCGTGACCTGGGCGATCGAGAGCGGCTCTACGGGCACAAGGCCAAGCTCAGGCGGAGGCCTTTTCCCCGCTCGGAACCGCCGTCTTGCCGCGCGCGTTGGCGGCGATGAACTCCTCGGTCTGCTCCCGCGCCTCGTCGTCGGGGCGCTGGCTGTGCGGCGACTTCATCAGGTAGCTGGAGGGGCCGTCGAGCTGGCCGGCGATGCCGTTGTTGAGCGCCAGCTTGATCAGCCGCACCGCGTCGATGACGACGCCGGCGGAGTTCGGCGAGTCCCAGACCTCGAGCTTGAGCTCGACGTTGAGCGGCACGTCGCCGAAGGCTTTGCCCTCGAGGCGGATGTGCGCCCACTTACGATCGGTAAGCCAGGCGACGTAGTCGGAGGGGCCGACGTGGACGTCCTCGGCGGGCAGCTCGTGGCCCATGATCGAGGTGACCGCGTTGGTCTTGGAGATCTTCTTCGAGTCGAGCCGCTCGCGCTCGAGCATGTTGTAGAAGTCCATGTTGCCGCCGACGTTGAGCTGCGAGGTGCGCTCGACCCGGACGCCGCGGTCATGGAAGAGGCGGGCAAGCTGGCGATGGACGATCGTCGCGCCAACCTGGGACTTGATGTCGTCGCCGATGATCGGCAGGCCGGCCTCTTTGAAGCGCTTGTCCCAGTAGTCCTCGCGGGCGATGAAGACGGGCAGGCAGTTGACGAAGCCGACGCCGGCCTTGAGGGCCTGCTCGACGTACCACTTGGTCGCGTCCTCGGAGCCGACCGGCAGGTAACAGACCAGCACGTCCGCCTTGGTCTCCTTGAGGATGCCGACGACGTCAGCCGTTTCGCCCGGCGCTTTGACGATCTTCTCTTTGAGGTACTTGCCGAGGCCGTCGAGGGTCATGCCGCGCTCGACCTTGACGCCCAGGTTGGGCACCTCGGCGAACTTGATCGTGTCGTTCTGCCCCGACCAGATCGCCTCGGAGAGGTCCTTGCCGACCTTCTCGGAGTCGATGTCGAAGGCGGCGACGAACTCGACGTCACCGACGTGGTAGCCGCCCAGGTCGACGTGCATCAGGCCGGGCACTTCCTCGTTGGGATCGGCGTCCTTGTAGTACTGGACGCCCTGGATGAAGGAGTTGGCGCAGTTGCCGGTACCGACTATCGCGACGCGGACCTTCTCGTCCGTGCGGGCGGCGCCGTTGCTGCCATTTGCTCCGTTGCTCTCGCTCATTGAATTCGAAGTCCTTCCTCGATCGGGCTAGGTGGCAAAGCACACCCAGGTCCGCGACTGGTTACAGGTCAGGCTGGCCGATGGCCTCGTTTGAAAGCTGGTTTCGGACGTGCCATACACGCTGGATCGTCGTAACGATGGTCAGTGCCGCGATCAGATAGACCGCGGGCGCCAGAAGTTCGAAGTCGCCGAGCCCGGCACCCTTGGCGAAGACCAAGCCGATGGAGAGTATGACTACCCGCACCGGTCGCGTCGCCAACCCGACCTTGCACTCGACCCCGAGCGCCTCGGCGCGGGCGCGCGTGTAGGAGACCATCAGCGAGCCGAGCACGGCGACGACGCACATCGCGGCGGCGAAATCCTCGCCTTCGGCGGCGAAGTAGCCGGCCACCGCGGCGAGCACGATTCCCTCCTCGATGCGGTCCAGGGTCGAGTCGAGGAAAGCGCCGAAGAGCGTCCCCTTGCCCGACATGCGCGAGTAGCGCCCGTCGAGCGTGTCCATCACCGAGCCGACGATGAAGGCGACGCCGGCGAGGAAGAAGAGGTGCTGGGTGACCAGAGCCGCGGCGACGAGGTTGCCGATCAAGCCGGCGACCGAGATCGCGTTCGGGGTCAGCCGCGACTCGATCAGGCGCTCGCGGGCGTAGGAGCGCAGCTCCTGGCCGTTGCGGGCCTGGCGACCGTTGCGGCGGCTACCAGGCGCCCTCGGGGGCGCCGACGAATCCATCGGGGTCAGGCTACCGGGCCAAGCGGTTCGAGGACCAGCCGAACTGCATCAAGTTTCCGGCCTGCTGGACCGGAAACTTGATGCAGTTCGGCTTTCGCTTAGGCCTCCGCCTCCTGCGGGGCGGAGTCGCGGCGCCAGGCCCAGGCGTGCGGACGAGCGCGGGCGAGCAAGCGCTGGGCTACCAGGGCCGAAACGGCGGCGACCGTCCAGCCCAGCGCGACGTCGGCCCAGTAGTGGTTGCCGGTGACGACGACGACCCAGGCGACCAACAGCGGCCAGGCGATCCAGAAGGCACGCGTGACTCTGTGCCGCGCCAGCCTCGCGCCGCTGAAGCCGATCATCGCCGCGAAGGCGCAGTGCATGCTGGGCACCGCTGCGTAGGGGTTGATGAAGATCTTGACCAGCGCGGAGTCGTGATTGACGCTGGAGAAGTCGTTGATCGTGTCGATGAAGCCGTACTGAGGGAAGAGCCGCGGCGGCGCGGTCGGGTAGAGCGTGTAGCCGACCACGGCCAGGCCCATCGAGACCATGAACATGTTGCGGATGAAGTAGTAGGCGTCGTTGCGGAAGAAGTAGACCCAGACGAAGAAGCCGAGCACGACCGCGAACTGGCTGTTCATGTAGACCTGGTTGGCGAAGTCGATAAGCCAGTTCGCCTGCAGGAAGAATTCCTGCGCCGCCGGCTCGAAGAAGGTGTGCGTGCCGCGCTCGAAATCGATGATCGTCTGGCCGTGAGCGAAGGCAGGGCCGTGCTGCCCCTCGGCGATTCCGCGCGCCGTCTCGTAGATGAGGTCGACGATCACCAGCAGCCCGATCTGGCGGCCGAGGTCGCCCCATCCCTGGGGCAGCTTGTCTCCGATGCGGGCGAGGACGCGAAACACTGGACGAGAAATTGTAATTCCCTGGTTAACGGAGTCGCTACGCGACGAATTCCGAGACCGTGTCGACGACCCGCACGTCGTCGATCCAGGGCCAGTGGCCGGCGGCTGGGACTAGTTGGAGCGTCGAGTTTGGAAGGGCTCGGGCGTAGGCCTCTCCGAAGCGAGGCCTGAGGAAGGGGTCGTTGGCGCCCCAGAGGACCAGGGCGGGGCAGGTGATGCGGTTGAGGTCCTTGCCGGCGAGGGCAAGACGGCTGGGATCGGCGTGGCGGTAGAGGGCGAGCGTGGCCTCGTTGGTTCCGTGGTCCATGTGGCGCCAGATCATCTCGATGAACTGCGGTGGCATCGGCCGGCGATCACCCGAGACCTGGCGCATGACCAATCCCATCGACGACTTGGTGGCGGTCGCGTTGGCGAACTCGCCGAGGCCGCGGCGGCGCCAGATCTGCGCAACCCAGTGCCAGCGGAAGCCGGGCAGCAGCGGGACAGCATTGATCACGACGAGCTTCTCGACCAGGTCCGGGCGTCGCTGGGCGCCGATTAGCGCCAGACAGCCCCAGTCGTGGATAACCAGCTTGCGGCGACCGACGCCGAGCTCGTCGAGGCACTTCTCGAGGAAGGCCGAGAGCCCGTACATCGAGTAGTCGAAGTGGGCCGGGTCGGGACGGTCCGAGCGGCCCCAGCCCGGCATGTCGATCGCTATCGCCGGCCCACCCCGCTCCAGGAATGGCAGCCAGTCCTCGCCGTGGGTCGGGTTGCCATGGCAGTAGACGACGGGAACGCCCTCGCCCGGAGTCCGCCGGTAGAAGACGCGGATCCCGTCGACTGACAGTTCTCCCTCTTCGATCGCAGCCGCCATCCGCTGAACCATATGGCGGTTTAGGGTCCCGCCGATAATGCCGTGGAAACGACCGACCAAACGCCGTGTCCGCGCGATCCGCGACCGCCTGCGCGAGATGTACGGCGAGCCGGTCAACGAACCGCACGGCCACCCGATCGCCGAGCTGATCAAGACGGTGCTCTCCCAGCACACCAACGATCGTAACCGCGACCGCGCCTTCGCGGCGTTGCGCGAGCGCTTCCCCGCCTGGGAGGAAGTTCGCGACGCGCCGGTCGAGGAGGTCGAGGAGGCGATCCGGCCCGGCGGCCTCGGCAAGCAGAAGGCGCCGCGGATCCAGGCGATCCTCGAACAGCTCGGCGAGCCTCCCGACCTCGATTGGATGGAGACAGCCTCGCGCGAGGAGTCGCTCGAGTTCCTGCTCGCGCTGCCGGGGGTGGGACGCAAAACAGCCGCCTGCGTGCTGATCTTCACCTGGGACATTCCCGAGATCCCGGTTGACGTCCACATCCACCGGGTCGGCGGCCGTCTCGGCCTCTTCCCGGAAAAGGCGCCCTTCGGACGCGCCCACGACGAAATGCTCGCGATCGTCGACCCCGAGGACGCCTACGAGCTGCATATGAACCTGATTCGCCACGGGCGCGAGGTCTGCCGCCCGAAACCGCGCTGCGGCGAGTGCGAGCTTCGCCGAATGTGTCCCTGGTACCGTGCCGAGCGCAAATGAGCAAAAAGACCTTCATCGTCTTCGGGCTGGTGGTCATATTCCTCGCCGTCCTGATTCCTTGGCTCGCCTTCCGCTCGGATGGCGACGCGGCGAGGGGCGCCCAGGAGGTGCCGGCCGACCTGACCGAAGGCCAGAGCCTCTTCCAGACCAACTGCGGCACCTGCCACACGCTCTACGCGGCGGGCACCGACGGCAACTACGGACCCGACCTCGACCTGCTCCTCGCGCCTTCCGGCGTCCCGACCGATGCGGAAGCGATCGAACAGACCGAAGGCCGCGTCCTCAACGCGATCGAAAACGGTGTCGACAGCAAGACGACGTTGGGCCGCATGCCGGGGGGCATCCTCAACGAGGAGCAGTCGCGGGAAGTCGCTGAATTCGTCGCTCGTACTGCTGGAGAGGGTTAGAGGCCGCCCCGGTAGGGGCTTCACTTAACTTTTCCCGAAGACAGTGGGCGGCTGTCCGCCGGCCGCGCGGCGGAAAAAGTACAAGACGTTCCGCCCCTACCGGGGCGGCCTCTATCTCAGCCGTTGTCAGCGGACGAAGTTCAGCGCACTGAAAAGTCCAGCGTGGTCGGAGTCCCAGAAGCCGTTGAGGGGTTGGCGGCCGGTGACTACTGAGGTTTTCAGCTTGATTTCCTTTGGATCGCGGGTCATCACGTGGTCGACTTGGTGGTTGAAGTCGGTGATTGCGCCACCGGAGCCGACTGCTAGCAGGCTCGATTTGAGGCAGCAGCCGAGCGGGTCGTTGGTGCTGCGCTCGCGCATCCCGGCGGCGAGCAGGGTGCGGTAAGCCTGCTGGTCGCCCGGTTCGACCGTGTCGTCGTCGGAGTTGAGGTCGCCGAGCAAGACGACGGGCAGGCTGCTCGTCGCCGGCCGCCTGGCGCGACCAGTTCGGCCGCCTGCAGAGCGCGCACGCTCGGCACCTGGTTGGCGTCGTCGAAAGCCTCCAGGTGGGTGTTGACGAAGCGGAACTGATGGCTACCACGAACCTTGGCGTCGACCGCGGTCCAGCCGCGGGTCACAGCGAGGTTGACGCCTGAGACCGTCACGGTCAGCAGGCTGGCGAAGTGCCCGGCCTGCGGGCGCTTGAAGGTGACGCCGGCGCCGTTGCGGACGAGGATCACGTCGCGCATCGTCAGCCGCCCGTTGATCTCGGCGTTGGGAATCGCCCCGTTGGGCCCGTCGCCGGGAACGCCGTTCTCGTCGGCCGGGGCTTCGAAGTCGAACTCGTCCTGGGAGATCGCGACGCGGTACTGCGGCTTGCCTTTGCCGCCTTTGCCTTTGCCCTTGTTGAGCTGGGCGAGCAGTTCAGCCAGGTAGTCGTAGCGGACCGTGGTGGCGGTCGGGGTGGCGCCGGTGTTGAGGAAGACTTCGAGACTGGGAGGCCCGGTGCGCCAGAGCGCCACCTCCTGCAGGCCGACCAGGTCAGGCTTCTTCTTGAGGATCTCCTGGGCCAGGCCCTTGGCGCGGGTCGGGAAGCTGTTGGCGGTCACTTCGCGGAGGATCTGGCCAGTGGCGGCGGTGAAGGCGCCGAGGCCCGAAGCGGTGATCGCCGGCGTCAGATCAGCGCCGAGGTAGAGGTTGCGGGTCATCGTGTTGACGACCTTGGCCTTGTCGGGGCCTTTGCCTTTGGCCGTGCCTTTGCCGGACTTGGCGGCCGCCACGCCCGGGACCAGCCAAAAGACCAGTGCGGCAGCGAGGGCCAGTAGGACGACCGCTCGCCGGATCGCTGGATGCGGGTGATTCAAGATGTCTCCTCTTCGTCGCGACCCCAGTCAGCCCGGGCCGATTTCGTCGAGGCGCCTCCAATACCCGCAAACCCACTATACGCGCCAAAGGTTTGCATCGCTTCGACGATCTGCCATACTGGCGCTTAGATTTCATAGGCATAAGAAACTAGACTTTGGAGGTACTTGATAGTGGGTAAGACGATCGGAATCGACCTCGGCACGACCAATTCCTGCGTAGCCGTGCTGGAGGGCGGCGAGCCGACTGTGCTCGAGAACGCGGAGGGCGGGCGCACCACCCCGTCTGTAGTCGCCTTCGCCGAGTCCGGCGATCGCCTCGTCGGCACGGTCGCCAAGCGCCAAGCGGTGATGAACCCCGAGAACACGATCTTCTCGATCAAGCGCTTCATGGGCCGCAAGGAGGCCGAGGTCAAAGAGGAGGAGACGATCGTCCCCTACAAAGTCGAGGCCGGCCCCAACGGCGACGTCCGCGTCGACGCGCGCGGCAAGCAGTACAGCCCGCCGGAGATCAGCGCGATCATCCTGCAGAAGCTGCGCACCGACGCCGAAGCGAAGCTCGGCGAGACAGTCGACAGCGCCGTGATCACGGTCCCCGCCTACTTCAACGACGACCAGCGTCAGGCGACCAAGGACGCCGGCAAGATCGCCGGCCTCGAGGTCAAGCGGATCATCAACGAGCCGACCGCTGCCTCGCTCGCCTACGGGCTCGACAAAGAGACCGCCGACCACACGATCCTCGTCTTCGACCTCGGCGGCGGCACCTTCGACGTCTCGGTGCTGGAAATCGGCGACGGAGTCTTCGAGGTCAAGTCGACCGCCGGCGACAACCACCTCGGCGGCGACAACTGGGACAAGGCGATCGTCGAGTGGCTGGTCGCCGAGTTCAAGAAGGACCAGGGCGTCGACCTGGCCGCCGACAAGAACTCGCTGCAGCGTCTCTACGAGGCGGCCGAGAAGGCGAAGATCGAGCTCTCCTCGGCGCAGGAGACGCAGATCAACCTGCCTTTCATCACCGCGGTCGAGGGCCAGCCCAAGCATCTCGACATGAAGCTGAGCCGCTCGAAGCTGAACGAGCTGACCGGCGACCTGCTGGAGCGCATCGTCGGCCCGGTCAAGCAGGCGCTCGGCGATGCCGGCACCGAGATCGACCACGTCGTCCTGGTCGGCGGCATGACCCGGATGCCATCGGTGCGCGAGCGGGTTGAGGAGCTGACCGGCAAGGAGCCGCACCAGGGTGTCAACCCAGATGAGGTGGTCGCCGTCGGCGCCGCGATCCAGGCCGGCGTGCTGGCCGGCGACGTCAAGGACGTGCTGCTGCTCGACGTCACCCCGCTGACCCTCGGCATCGAGACCAAAGGCGGCGTGATGACGAAGCTGATCGAGCGCAACACGACGATCCCGACCAAGAAGTCGGAGACCTTCTCGACTGCCGACGACAACCAGCCGTCGGTCGAGATCCACGTCCTGCAGGGCGAGCGCGAGATGGCCAGCGGCAACAAGAGCCTGGGCAAGTTCCAGCTCACCGGGATCCCGCCGGCGCCGCGCGGCATGCCGCAGATCGAGGTCACCTTCGACATCGACGCCAACGGCATCCTGCACGTGACCGCGAAAGACCTCGGCACCGGCAAAGAGCAAAAAATCGAGATCAAGTCCGGCTCCGGCCTCTCCGACGAGGAAATCCAGAACATGGTCTCCGACGCCGAGTCCCACGCCGAGGAGGACGCCAAGCAGCGCGAACTTGCTGAGGCGCGCAACCTCGCCGAGAACGCCGCCTACCAGTCCGAGAAACAGCTCGAGGAGCTGGGCGACAAAGTCGAGGCCGGCGACAAAGAGGCGATTGAGGCGGCAATCAAGGATGTGCGCGAGGTGCTCACCTCCGAAAGCGTCGAGGAGATCGACTCGAAGACCGAAGCGCTTACGGCTGCCTTCCAGAAGGTGTCCGAGCAGATCTACGCTGCGGCGCAGGAGGAGCAGGCGGCCTCAGCTGACGGGGCTTCTGCGGAGGGGGACTCTGCCGACGAGGAGGAGGTCGTCGATGCTGAGGTGGTCGACGAGGGCGACGGTGAGGACAAGTGACGTTTGCCCAGGACGATCAAGGCCCGGAGCGCTCGGCCGCGGGGCCTGGCGCGACCTCGGGGGGGCCTGCGGGCGGGCGCGAGGCGTCCGTTCTCGGCCCCCCCGAGTCCGCGCCACCCGCGGAAGAGGCGTCGGATCAGGTCGACCAGGACTTCGAGGCGCTGCTGGCTGACACCCAGCGCGAGCGAGATGAGTATCTAGATCTCGCCAAGCGGACCAAGGCTGATTTCGAGAACTTCCGCAAGCGGATGACGACGGAGATCCAGGTCGCGTCAGCTCGAGGTAAGGCTGAGCTGATTCGAGAGGTTGTGCCTGTGCTCGATGACTTGGAGAGGGCCCTGCAGGCTGCTGGGTTGGATCCGGAGGGAGATTCAGAGGATGGGCTGGCACATGGTGTCTTGCTGGTGTTCCGGAGCCTGCGGGATTCGTTGAGTCGCAATGGGATCGAGGCGGTCGACCCGACGGGGGAGAAGTTCGATCCGACTGCGCATGAGGCGCTCTCTACTGTTGCCGCCGAGGGGGTCGAGTCGGGGACCGTCGTCGAGGTGCTGCAGAAGGGCTACCGGCTCGGTGAGCAGCTGATCCGGCCGGCTCGCGTGGTGGTGAGCGAGTAGGAGGGCCGTGGCAGACGATCTCTACAAGACACTTGGCATAGCCAAGGGCGCCTCGGACGAGGAGATCAAGAAGGCGCACCGGAAATTGGTGCGCAAGTACCACCCTGACCGCAACCCGGACGACCCGCAGGCGGAGGAGAAGTTCAAGGAGGTCCAGGGCGCCTACGACACGCTCTCGGATCCGGAGAAGCGCGAGCAGTACGACGCCGGTGGCGCTTTCGCCGGCTTCGGGGGAGGCGCGGGCAATCCGTTCGGAGGCGCCGGCGCGCCGGCCGGCTTCAGCACCGGCGACCTCGGCGACCTCTTCTCGAACATCTTCAGCCGCGGCGGCGGTGGCCGACCGCAATCGCAGCAGGTGCGCGGTCGCGACCTCGAAACCGAGATCAGCCTCAGCTTCGACCAGGCGGTCAACGGCGCCCAGGTCGACGTCACCGTGCCCAAGGCCGAACGCTGCCCGACCTGCCACGGCAACGGCGCCAAACCGGGCACCAGCCCGGTCACCTGCCCCCGCTGCGAAGGCCGCGGCATCGACGCGCAGAGTCAGGGCTTCTTCTCGATCAGCCAGCCCTGCCCGCAGTGCGGCGGCGCCGGCCAGATCATCGAAGACCCCTGCCCGACCTGCGGCGGCAACGGGCTGACCCAGCAGACCAAGCGCTACAAGGTCAACATCCCCGCCGGAGTCAAGGACGGGGCGCGCATCCGCCTCGCCGGCAAGGGCGAGGCCGGCCAGCTCGGCGGACCTCCCGGCGATCTTTTCGTGGTCACCAGGGTCGCCGCCTCACCGGTCTTCAAGCGGCGCGACGGCGGCAACCTCGAGGTGACGGTGCCGATCACGATCGCCGAGGCGCTACGAGGAGCGACGATCGAGGTGCCGACCCTGGAGGGCACGAAGAAGATCAAGGTCAAAGCGGGCACCAAGCACGGCTCGATCCAGCGCCTGCGCGGCGAGGGCGCGCCGAAGGCGAAGGGACGCGGCAATGGCGACATCCGCTACCGGCTCGAGATCGAGATGCCCGAGACCCTGACCGAGGAGCAGGAAGAGGCAGCCGAGCAACTGGCCGCCGCCTTCAACGGCTCCAACCCCCGCGCCGACCTGCTGGCGAAAGCGGGCCACCGATGAGCTTCCGGTGCGCCTTTTGGACCCCATGCGTGCATAAAGCGCACCGGAACAAAGGTGGGGCCCGGTGAGCGTGCGGCGCGAACGGGTCGAAGTCTCGATCGACTCCGATCAGGGCGTCTTCATGATCTCGGTCGCCGCCGAGCTGGCCCACATGCATCCACAGACGCTGCGCGTGTACGAGGCCCGGGGGCTGATCCAGCCCAAGCGCTCGCCGAAGAACACCCGCCTCTACTCACAGCGGGACGTGGAGCGCCTGCAGCGCATCCAGCAGCTGACTGCCGAAGGCCTGAACCTGGCCGGAGTGGAGAGGGTGCTGACGCTGGAACGCAGGCTCAGAGAACTCGAAGGGGGCGCCAATGCAGCCGGATAGGTTCACCATCAAGTCGCAGGAAGCCGTTGCCGCCGCCCAACAGCTCGCCACCGCCCGACACAACCCGGAGATCGCCCCGGCGCATCTGCTGATCTCCCTGCTCGTCCAGGAGGACGGCCTGGTCACGCCGATCCTGCAGAAGCTCGGCGAGGAGCCGGCGACGATCGGCGCCAAGGCTCACGAGTTGATCGAGGCGCTGCCGACGCTGAGCGAGGGCGGTCAGGAGCCGCGCATGTCGGCGGCGATGGCGCAAACGCTGCGCCAGGCCGAGAAGGAGATGGCAAAGCTCGGCGACGAGTACATCTCGACCGAGCACCTGCTGCTGGCGTTGGTCGAGTCCGACCCCGCTGTCGCCGCGATCCTCCCCGGCCGCGCCGCGCTGGAGCAGGCGATCGTCGAGGTGCGCGGGCCACACAAGGTCACCTCGCCCAATCCCGAGGACAGCGTCCAGGCGCTGGAGAAATTCGGCCGCGACCTGACCGCCGAGGCGGAGGCGGACAAGCTCGACCCGGTGATCGGCCGTGACGAGGAGATCCGCCGCGTCATCCAGGTGCTCTCGCGGCGCACCAAGAACAACCCGGTGCTGATCGGCGACCCCGGCGTCGGCAAGACGGCGATCGTCGAGGGCCTGGCGCAGCGGATCGTCGCCGGCGACGTGCCGGAGAGCCTGCGCGATCGGCGCGTGATCGCGCTCGACATCGGCTCGCTGCTGGCTGGCTCCAAATACCGCGGCGAGTTCGAGGAGCGCCTGAAAGCGGTGCTGACCGAGGTGCAGGAGGCCGCCGGCCAGATCGTCCTCTTCCTCGATGAGCTTCACACGATCGTCGGGGCCGGCGCCGCCGAAGGCGCCGTCGACGCGGCCAACCTGCTGAAGCCGATGCTGGCCCGCGGCGAGCTGCGCGCGGTCGGCGCCACCACCCTCGACGAGTACCGCAAGCACATCGAGAAGGACGCGGCGCTGGAGCGGCGCTTCCAGCCGGTGCTCGTCGGCGAGCCCGACATCAACGACACGATCGCGATCCTGCGTGGGCTGAAGGGGCGCTACGAGGAGCATCACAAGGTGCGGATCACCGATGCGGCGATCGTCGCCGCGGCGACGCTGTCGGAGCGCTACATCGCCGACCGCTTCCTGCCCGACAAGGCGATCGACCTGATCGACGAGGCGGCCTCGCGGCTGAAGATCGAGAACGACTCGATGCCGACCGAGATCGACGAGGTGAAGCGGCGCATCCAGCAGCTCGAGATCGAGCGCGAGGCGCTGAGGAAAGAGAGCGACGACGCCTCGGCGGCGCGCTTGGACAGCCTCGAGGCCGAGCTTGCCGAGCTGAACGAGAGCTTCAACGAGATGAACGCCCGCTGGCAGAACGAGAAGGGCGCGATCGACTCGATCAACGAGGCGAAGGTGCGCCTGGAGGAGGCCGGGCGCGAGGCCGAGCGGGCCGAGCGCGAGGCCGATCTGGAGCGAGCCGCCAAGCTCCGCTACGGCGACATCCCCGAGCTGGAGAAAGCGGTCGCCGAGCAGGAGGCACGGATCACCGAGCTGCACGCCGGCGGCGCCTCGCTGCTCTCCGACGAGGTGACCGAGGAGGACGTCGCCGAGGTCGTCGCCAAGTGGACCGGCATTCCAGTCAGCCGCCTGATGGAGGGCGAGGTCGAGAAGCTGATCCACATGGAGGAGCGCCTGCACGACCGGGTGATCGGCCAGGACGAGGCGATCGAGGCGGTCTCCAACGCGCTGCGTCGCTCCCGCGCCGGGCTCTCCGACCCCGCCCGACCGATCGGCAGCTTCCTCTTCCTCGGCCCGACCGGGGTCGGCAAGACCGAGCTGGCCAAGAGCTTGACTGAGCTGATGTTCGACTCAGAGCAGGCGATCATCCGCCTCGACATGTCCGAGTACATGGAGAAGCACACCGTCGCGCGACTGATCGGCGCGCCGCCCGGCTACGTCGGCTACGAGGAGGGCGGCCAGCTGACCGAGGCGGTGCGACGGCGCCCCTACGCGGTGGTGCTGCTCGACGAGATCGAGAAGGCCCACCCCGACGTCTTCAACACGCTGCTGCAGATCATGGACGACGGTCGGCTGACCGACGGCCAGGGGCGCACGGTCAGCTTCACCAACACGGTGCTGATCATGACCTCGAACGTCGGCAGCGACCGCATCGTCGGCGAGTCAGTCGACGAGCGGATTCGCGAGCAGATCGAAGAGGTCCTGGCCGCCACATTCAAGCCCGAGTTCCTCAACCGGATCGACGACACGGTGATCTTCCACCGCCTCTCCAAGCCCGACATCGGCCGCATCGTCGAGCTGCAGGTCGACCAGCTCGTCGGCCGGGTGCGCGAGCGCGACATCGAGGTCGAGCTGAGCGACGACGCCAAGAGCCTGCTCGGCAACCTCGGCTATGACCCGACGTACGGCGCCCGGCCGCTGAAGCGGGTGATCCAGAAGCAGCTGGTCGACAAGCTGGCGCTGAAGATCCTCGAGGGCGAGTTCGCCGCAGGCGACACGATCGAGGTCGACGCCGGCGACGGCGAGCTGACCTTCGGGCAGGCGTCGCTGGCCGGCGCGAGCTCTGCCTAGGGCCCGCGCCGCATCGACCCGTTTACGAAGCGGTTAACAAGATGTCGCAGAATGCTGCTGGGATGGGACGTAGAGACGAGATGGGATTCGCATGCCAAAGCGCCGGATTTCAGGAATCGGAGCGAGATTCCGACGTAAGCTTGTGAGCCTTCCGCAATGATTCGACGACTTCAAACCTACGCCGGGAACGGCGCCGGCCTACTGCGCAGCGTTTTCGACGTCGTCAGGTGGCCATTCGAGCGCGCGGCCTGGGCGATCGAGCGGGCGGTGATCTGGCCAATCCGCGAGCGCACCGCCAACTGGAACACGCCGGTCCGGGCCGTGGCGATTGGCAGCGTCGCGCTGCTTGCCGCCGGCGCCGTCGCCTTCGGATTGACGCAGGGCTCGGATGGGGACGAAGGGACCCCGGCACTCGCCACGGCGCCCGCCAGCGTCCCCGTGAAAGCCGCGGCGCCCGAGCCGGCTCCCGAGCCGGCCGAGCCGGTCCTGCGCGGCGCGGTCCCCGACTTCACCCCCAAGCCGAGCGACGCCGCCGATGCCAAGGTCGCCGATGCCGATGCGGTCATCGCGGCCGAACCGGACGCGGCAACGAGCTCGACCCCATCCTCCTCGGCGACGGCCTCCAGCTCCTCTGTCGACGAGAAGGTCAAGGATCCAGGCCCTGCCGCGATCGACGTCGCGCGGCGCTTCTCCAGCGCTTTCGTCATCTATGAGACCGGCAAAACCGACGCCAAAGTCCGTACCGCCTTTGCCGCCACGGCGACCCCACAGCTGGCGCGAGCGCTGCTGCAGCGGCCGCCGCGCCTTCCCGCCAGTGCCAAGGTCCCCAAGGCGAAAGTGCTGAACGTGGTGCCGGGACCGCGCAGCGGCGACACCTTCACGCTCAGCGCCGCGCTGTTGCGGGTCGGCATCACCAGCGAGCTGCGCATCGACGTCGAACGCGACGAGAAGACGAACGAGTGGCAAGTGACGGACGTGCTCGGCTGATGGGCAGGATCCGCAACACCTTGCTCGCCGCGGCGATCGGCGCGGCGGTAGCCGCCCCCAGCGCAGTGGCCGAGGCGCCGACGACGGCGCCCGACGGCGCAGCGACGGAAGCACCGTCCCAGCCGGCGAGCGGTGCGACGACCCCGGCGCCCACGGTGGCCGCGCCCAGCGCCCCCGCGCTCGAACAGGGCGACTCGCTGGTCGCGCCGGCTCCGGCGCCCAAGCCCGGGCCGACCGGCGGCACCGCACCCGAAGCGGACCTGCTGCCCGCCCCCGCCAAGCCGACGCCATCGTCCGAATCCGACGGCGGCGCGGTCGCCCCCCCGACACCCAGCGAAGCCTTCGAAATCCCCTCGATCCCGAGCTCGAGCTGCGCCACCTCCGGCGTGCCGCCGGTGTTGATCCCGATCTACCAGCGCGCCGCCGCCGCCTACGGCCTCGGCCCGCAGGGCGCCGCGATCCTCGCCTCGATCAACGGGATCGAGAGCGCCTTCGGCTCCAACATGGGGCCCTCCTCGGCCGGCGCGGTCGGCTGGATGCAGTTCATGCCGGAAACCTGGAAGAGCTACGGCGTCGACGCCAACGGCGACGGAGTCCGCGATCCCTACCACCCCGAAGACGCGATCTTCGCCGCCGCCTCCTACCTCAGCGCCGCGGGAATGCCGGCCGATACCTACAACGCGATCTTCGCCTACAACCACGCCGACTGGTACGTCGCCGAGGTGCTGGCCAACGCCGCCTGTTACGGCGGCATCGTCACCGCCGGCGGCGCCTTCTCGCTGACTCCGCAACTGCAGGAACTGGAATGCGAGCCACCGGCCGCCTGGCGCGAGAAGGTCCCCGAGGAATACCTCGATGCCTTCGAGGAGGCCGCCGCGCGTTACGGCCTCGGCCGCCGCGGCGTCTGGGCCCTGGCGGCAATCGCCCGGCTCGAGTCGAACTTCGGCGTCGGCATGAGCCACCGGCAGCTGCGCAGCTCCGGGCCGCTCGGCCTCGATCCGACCGAGTGGCTGACCTACGCCGTCGATGGCGACGGCGACGGTCGCATCCGTCACGCCAGCCCGGCCGACTCGGCCGCCACCCTGGCGCGGCTGATCTGGTCGCGGGGCAGCCTGCGCGCCGGCGTCTTCACCCACAACCAGGCCTCCTGGTACGTCGAGGCGGTGCTCGCCGAGGCGGAAACGCTGGAGGGCAAATGCACAGCGACGCCGATCGACTGGACGGTGGCGCTGCCCAACGCCTCGGTTGCGCCAATCAACTGGGACAACCTGACGCTCTCCAACGAGCTCGAGTTGCACGACCTGACCAGCGGCGCGATCGACCCCCGCGTCGTCGGCCTGATCGGGATGAT
Source organism: uncultured Solirubrobacterales bacterium (assembly GCA_963718775.1). Taxonomy (GTDB): domain Bacteria; phylum Actinomycetota; class Thermoleophilia; order Solirubrobacterales; family 70-9; genus VRUE01. The sequence continues at coordinate 1,363,271 of OY970377.1, forward strand.
CACCCAGGACCACCAGATGACGATCTCCGCCCTGCGCTCCGACCACTCCCCGTACACGGTCGAAGGCAACCTCTCCAACCACGGCTTCGGCCGGGCGATGGACATCGCCTCGATCGACGGCGTCTCCTGCACCGACACGGCCGTCGACGCGCCCTGCGCGAAGCTGGCCACCACGCTCGCCTACCTGCCCGAACCAGCCCATCCGACCGAGCTCATCTACTGCTTCGACGTCGACGGCCCCGGCCCGGCTTTCGCCCGCGCGGATCACTGCGATCACGTGCACGCCGGCTACGACGGCTGAGTCAAGCAGCCACTATTGACGCGAGGGGGAAACGGGTTCCGCCTCAAAAGCGGCGAACGATCCGTGCCCCTCAAGGGCCTTACTGATCGTGGCCACTGCCTCGGAGTCGTCCTCAGCGACCAGATAGACGCTGTGCTTTGTGATCGGAGGCGCGGGAGACCCGGGCTTTGCTCCACCGGCTCCACTCCGGCCTGTGCGGAGCTTTACTCCAGCCGCCTTCAGGGCTGCCTTTGCTCGCTCGTCCAAGATGCCAACGAACTTCACCCGGTGGCTCCACGGCGCACTGACGATCTGCTGCACCCGCCCAGCCGAGATGCCGGCGGCCTTTGCCGCATCGAGACGGCTGAGCACCCCGTCAGAATCGCGCAAGAGAACATCGCGGGCCCGTTCAGCTTTTGACAGGCCCGACTCGGCGCGCTTGATCCTCTCACTCGCCTTGATTAGTTCGCGGCGCATGGTGTCCAATTGCTTCTGGCGGTCGCTCATGCCACACTTCCTACAGGTTGAGAGCCGTTGGCTAGTCCAGCGATCTCCAGAAAGGGCTCGCTTCGGCGGGCCCTTTCTATTGAGGTAGTCGCCTCGGCGACGCCGAAACGCCGCCGAGGCTTGGTGGCTACTCCCGCATGCTCTGGACGATCATCCAGATCAACAGCAGGTTGAGAGCCATTGAGCCGTCCATTTGACCTCCTTTCCCTCGGGAACAAACCCGCGGGCGGGGCCATACCCCGAAGAGGAGATGAGCGGCCTGCTCTCTCGTCCACCAACATATAGTTGACTATAAATTAAGTCAAATATCTAGTCAACTATGCAACGAAGGACAAACAACATGCTGGAGCATTCAGGTCGGCATGGACAACCACCGACCTGCTCGCGTAACGTAGGGATACCCGTCCCGAAAGGAGATCGCGATGCCTACTTACGTGATGCTGACCAACCTGACCGCCGAGGGTGTGCGGACGCTGAAGAACAACCCTGGCAGGGTGGCCGAGGTAAACAAAGAGGTCGAGCAGATTGGGGCGAAGGTGGTGGCGCAGTACGCGACGCTGGGGCAGTACGACTTCGTCACGGTGGTCGAGGCGCCCGACGAGAAGACGATGGCCAAGGTCTCGGTCGAGCTCGGCTCGCGCGGGACGATGACCAGCCAGACGCTGACGGCGATGCCCTCAGGCGATCTGGCCGACTCGCTCTAGCTTGAAGGTTCTCGTAGTAGGAGGCGGAGGGCGCGAGCACGCGATCCTGCGTGCCCTGGCCCGTTCCGCACACGCGCCTCAGCTGCTCTGCGCGCCCGGCAACGCCGGCATCGCCGCCGATGCCGAGTGCCTGCCGGGTGTGGCCGCCGACGATGTCGAGGCTATCGTCGCGGTGGCCAAGGAACGCGGCGTCGATCTGGTCGTGATCGGGCCTGAGGCGGCCTTGGTCGCGGGCGTGACCGACGCTTTGGAGGACGCCGGAGTGCGCGCATTCGGGCCGAGCGCGGCAGCCGCCGAGTTGGAGGGATCGAAGGCGTTTGCCAAGGAGCTGATGGCCGAGGCGGGAGTGCCAACCGCCGGCCACGTGCTGCTGCATAGCCGCGAGGAGGCGGTCAAGGAGCTGGCCAGCGCCTCCTACCCCCTGGTTCTGAAGGCCGACGGGCTGGCTGCCGGCAAGGGAGTGATCATCTGCGCAAGCGAGACCGAGGCGCGCGAGGCCGTCGACGTCTTCTTCACCGAGCAGCGCTTCGGTGAGACGACCGTGGTGCTGGAGGAGTTCCTCGAGGGTGAGGAGCTCTCGCTGCTGGCGCTCTGCGACGGCGAGAACGTCGTGCCGCTGGCGCCAGCCCAGGACTACAAGCGGATCTTCGACGGCGACGAGGGGCCCAACACCGGCGGCATGGGCAGCTACTCCCCCGTGCCCGGCTTCGGCCCGGCCGAGGTCGAGGAGATCGTCGACGTCGTGCACCGCCCGATCGTCGCCGCGATGGCGCGCCGCGGGCGTCCCTTCCACGGCGTCCTCTACGCCGGCCTGATGATCGGCGCCGACGGCCCCAAGGTGCTCGAGTTCAACACCCGCTTCGGCGATCCCGAGACACAGGCGGTGCTGCCGCGCCTGCGCTCCGACCTCGTCGACCTCTGCCTGGCAGCGCGCGAGCCGGGCGGCCTGGAAGGCCTCGAGGCGGAGTTCGGCGAGAACTGGGCGGTGACGCTGGTGCTGGCATCGGCCGGCTACCCGGAGTCCTCTTCGAAGGGCGACGTGATCCGCGGTCTCGAGGCTGCCACCGGGGCGGCCGAGGTGACCCACGCCGGCACCGCCGAGCGCGACGGGGAGATCGTCACCGCCGGCGGCCGCGTGCTCAACGTCACCGCGCTGGGAGCGACGCCTACCGAGGCGCGCGATCGCGCATACGATGCCGCCAAGCGGATCGAGTTCGACGGAATGCAATTGCGATCCGACATCGCCGCCCGCGCGGTCGACCGCGTCGTCAGCTAGCCAGTCCACCGAGAGAGGATGAGATGAGCGAGATCTCAGAGGAGCCCCAGCCCACCGAGCCGACCCCGTCGCCCGAGGTCGAAGAGGCCTTCGAGGAGATCGACGTCGACGAGCCGCTGGTCGGGATCATCATGGGCTCGAAGAACGACATGCCGAAGATGGAAGCCGCCGGCGCCGCCCTCGACGAGGCCGGGATCAGCCACGAGATGCGGGTGATGAGCGCCCACCGCGATCCCGAGATGGTGCGCGAGTACTGCACCAACGCGCGTATGAGGGGCCTCAAGGTGATCATCGCCGGGGCCGGCATGTCGGCCGCCCTGCCCGGTGTCGCCGCCGCCCACAGCGACCTGCCGGTGATCGGCGTGCCGATCCTCGGCAAGAGCCTCGGCGGCCTCGACGCGCTGCTCTCGGCGGTGCAGATGCCGCCCGGGATCCCGGTCGCCTGCGTGGCGATCGACGGCGCCAAGAACGCCGGCATCTTGGCCGCGCGGATCATCAACGCATGACGCCAACGCTTCAGGCGGGCGGATCCTGTCGTGTGGGGAGGGGGACCTGCGGGCGGGGGCTTCGCCTCCGTTCTCGGCCCCCCTCCCCACACGCCACCCACCCGATGGAGGTGCTCGGTTGATTCCCAGATACACGCGGCCTGCGATCGGCGAGGTGTGGGCTCCCCAGCGGAAGTTCGAGTTCTGGTTGGAGGTGGAGCTGGCGGCGACGGAGGCCTGGGCCGAGGAGGGTGTCGTTCCGCGGGAGGCCGCTGAGGCAGCACGGGCGAACGCCGCCTTCACGGTCGAGGCGGTCAACGAGCGCGAGAAGGTGACCGACCACGACGTCGCCGCCTTCGTCGACGTCGTCGCCGCCTCGGTCGGCGAGCACGGCCGCTGGATCCACTACGGGCTGACCTCCTCCGACGTGCTCGACACCGCCCTCGCCCTGCAGCTGCGTGAGGCGGGCGAGGCCGTCCTGGCCAGCGCCCGCGCCTACCGCGACGCCCTGATCGAGCGGGCGCTGGAGCATCGCGACACGCTCTGCGTCGGCCGCACCCACGGCGTCCACGCCGAGCCGACCACCTTCGGTCTGCGCCTCGCCGGCTTCGCCTTCGAGGCCGACCGCAACCTCGCCAGGCTCGGCAACGCCTTCGAGCAGCTCGGCTTCGGCAAGCTCTCCGGCGCCGTCGGCACCTACGCCTCGGTGCCACCCGCGGTCGAGGCGCGGGTGATGGAGCGGCTCGGCCTGAAGCGCGAGGACGTCGCCACGCAGGTGATCCCGCGCGACCGCCACGCCGTCCTGCTCTCCCAGATCGCGATCGCCGGGGCCGGCCTGGAGCGCTTCGCGACCGAGGTCCGCAACCTGCAGCGCACGGAGGTGCGCGAGGTCGAGGAGCCGTTCGCCTCCGGCCAGCAAAAGGGCTCCTCGGCGATGCCGCACAAGCGCAACCCGATCCGCACCGAGCGGATCACCGGCCTGGCCCGCGTCTTGCGCGGCTACGCCCAGACCGGCCTGGAGAACGTCGCCCTCTGGCACGAGCGCGACATCTCCCACTCCGGCGCCGAGCGCGTCGTCCTCCCCGACGCGACGATCGGCCTCGACTACATGCAGGACCTGGCGACCAAGGTCGCCACCGGCATGAACGTCCGCACCGAGCGCATGAAGGAGAACCTCAACATGACCCACGGCGCCCTCTTCAGCCAGCGCGCCCTGACCGCCCTGGTCGAGTCCGGCCTGACCCGCGACGACGCCTACCGCGTCGTCCAGGAGAACGCTCAGCAGGCCTGGGACACCGCCACCCCCTTCCGCGAGCTACTCGGCGCGGCGGCTCCCGACCTCGACCTCGACGCGGTCTTCGACTACGACGCCTACCTAACCCACATCCCCGCGGTCTTCGAGCGCCTCGAAGCGCTGCGCTGAAGACGACTGCTTCCGGGCTCCGCGGGTTCGTGGCCTAGACCGCCGCGAGAACGTCGTTCCCGCGTCGAGGTAGGTGGTGCTGCTCGTCGGCAGTGGTCGACTCTGGTCCGCTTGGCCGGGGGACGGCGCCAGCCTCTTCTCCTCGCTTGCCAGGGCCCTGGAGGCCTCGGGGTCGAAGATCAGCGAGTAGAGGGTCGGGATGCCTGAGTTGTCGGACTGGGCGCCCACCGCCAGGCCCCGCCGGCCGATTTCGTCACGCGCCTCTCCGAGGTTTTCAACCCCGGGCACCAGGGTCTCTGCTTCGTAGAGGGCTGTTCTCTGGGCCGATGTGGCGAGCGGGTTCTGCATCAGTTCGGCGACCAGCTCGAGGGTCCTCACCGAGTCCGGGAAGCCGTTGCCAGCTCCGCCGCCACCGCGCGGATCGTTGACCTTGGCCTGCAGCCACCCGGCGAGCTCACTCGGGTCGCGGGGCATCTCCGACAAGGCCGCGCCCTGGTACACGCGCTCGCTGAAGGATCCGGCCGGCAGGAATTCGTCGCCGATGTGAGATTTGAATCCGTGAGCGAGGAAGACCGGGCGCCCGGCTTCTTCCCACACCTCTCGATCGCTCGGGCTGGCGAATTTCGGCGCAAGCGAGACCGTGCGCTGCCGGCCCGAGCCGTCCTTGCCGATCCAGCGCTCGACGATTTCGGTCTGCGAGACCGACCAGGTTCGGCCGCCGTAGACCGTCGTGTTCAAGTAGGCGCCACGCGTCTTCAGGTAGGCGTAGGAGTGAGCGATGTGTGCGGTGGGGGCCGCCGCGGCCAGCCCGGCAGCGAGGGCGACCGTCGCTGCCGCACCGCCGACAAGCGACCTCCACGCGATCGTCATTCCCCTACCTCTGGATCTCATCGGGTCTCCTGAAGTCGACTCCATTGCACCCGTATATGTCCGGCAGCGGGAAATTGGTTCCAGACCGAGACTGAATCGGCCGATTTGGGCGAGGCCTTGCGACTAGACCTGGATCACGGTCAGGCCCATGACGCCAGAGAGGGCGTCGTAGTCACGGTCCTGGGTAACGACGGGAATCTCACGTGCCGCAGCCGTCGCGGCGATCCAGACGTCGTTCACGCTGACTCCTCGTCCGGATGCCGCAAGGTACGTCCGCATCGCGGCCCAGGCGCGCGCCGCCTTCGCTTCGACGGGCAAGATCGTGGCACCCGCGACGCCTTCGAGAGTGGCGATGCGTCGATCTCGGCTTTCGATGTCGGGCGCCGCCAGCACTCCGGCGCGTAGCTCGGCAACGGTGACGATCGAGACGGCCGAGCGCTCAGGAAGCGCCTCCCCTCTCAAAGGACGACCCTTCTCAACAGCGACCAGCACGGATGTGTCAACGAGCCCGACCGGGACGCGTTTGGGGGTCACCAGACCGGGCCCAAGTCGTCGGTCGTTTCTCCGGCCAACCGGTCGAGATCGGCGCGGAAGGTGGGGTCGGTATCCGTGATCTCACGAATCGCGAGGATGTCCGAAGGCGTGAGCCATCGAGATCCGCTGTTGTGCGGCACCAAATCCGCAACCGGCTTGCCCCGCACGGTGATCACCATGCTCTCGCCGGCCTCCACCCTGCGCAGCAGGTCGGCCGTTTTGTTCCGCAGCTCTCGTGTGGCGACTTCTACGATAGTGCGACAAATGTAGCACTTCGCCCATTGGCTACCTGGCGTTAGGCTTCTCGGCCGATGGTCCTCTACACCTGTGGACAGAAGAAGGTCGGGCCGGGATTCGCGCATCCGTGCGCGAAGGCGGGCAAGGCCCTCGATGCCGCCGGGTACGAGTACGAGTTGAAGACGGTCGGTGGCTACCGGCTGGCGTTCTGGACCTGGGGCAGCCGCGGCGATGACCGCACCGAGGTAAAGAAGCTGAGCGGCACCAACGAGGTGCCGATCCTGATCCTCGACGACGGCGAGGTCATCTCCGGCTCCAGCACGATCGCGCGCTGGGCCAAGGAGCATCCCGCCGCTCGCGCGGCGACCAGCTAAGCGGCGACCAGCTCGCGCGCCGGGTGGCGGGCGGTGAGGACGACTGGGGTGCCGTCCTTGGGCGAGAGCGTGATGTTGCGCCGGCCGATCTTCTCCGGCGCCGGGCTGGCCTTGTGCAGCTCGCAGCGGGTCAGCACCTCGCGCAGGACGATCCGCATCTCGAACTCGGCGAAGGCGGCGCCGATGCAGCGGCGGATGCCGCCGCCGAAGGGGACCCAGGCGTAGGTGTCCGGCGCGTCCTCGAGGAAGCGCTCCGGCTTGAAGGCGAAGGGCTCGGGGTAGACGTCGGCGCGGGTGTGGGCGAGCCAGATCGCCGGCGTCACGTCGGTGCCCGCCGGCAGCGTCAGCCCGTCGACGCTGAGCTCCGTGTTGAGGCGGCGGCCGGCCAGCGGCACCACCGGCCGCAGCCGCAGCGACTCGCTGATCGTCGCCTTCAGGTAGTCGTCCTCGCCCGCCTCGAGCGAGTCGCGCAGGCGGGCCATCGGCTCGGCGTGGCGCAGCAGCAGGTCGAAGGTCCAGGCCAGCCCGGTCGCCGTCGTCTCGTGGCCAGCGAGCAGCAGGGTCATCAGCTGGTCGCGCAGGTCGGTGTCGGTCATCTCGCCGCCGTCCTCGAAGCGGGCCTGCATCAGCACCGAGAGGATGTCGTCGCGCTCCTCCAGCCCGCCTTCGGCGCGGCGTTCGGCGATCTCGGCGTAGAGCAGATCGTCGACTTCCTTCAGCCGGCCCTCGAACTTGCTCCAGGGGCTCGCCGCCGAAACGCCGGGTTGCCAGGCCGATCAGCTGCGTGAAGGGCGAAGCGGTCTCCTCCAGCACCGTGGTGAACAGCGGGCGCAGCTGCTCCAGCCGCGGCCCCTCGGAAACGCCGAAGACGACGCGCAGGATCACCTCGAGGGTGATCGCCTGCATGCGCGGGTGGATCGCGAACTCCTCGCCCAGCGGCCAGGAGTCGATCTCGGCATCGACGATCTCCTCCATGATCGGCCCGTAGGAGCGCATCCGCTCGCCGTGGAAGGCGGGCAGCATCAGCCGGCGGTGGGCAAGGTGGTCGTCGCCTTCCTGGAGCAGCAACGAGCGGGCGCCGAGGACCGGCTTGAGGATGATGTCGCGGCCGGGCGGCAGCCCGTGGCTGCGCTCCGTATAGAGGGCCTTGATCGCCGCCGGGTCGGAGATCAGCACCATCGGCCGTTCGAAGCCGAGGAATTTGACGCTGAAGTTGTCGCCGTACCTCTCGCGGCACTCCTGCATGAAGGGCAGTGGGCGGAGGCCCCAGCGCAGCGTCTGTACCAGGGGCGAGTTCTTCGGTTCGGGCGGCAGGCTCACGGCGGGAAGGATCGCACACTGGCTGCCTAGCCAGTGTGAAGGCTCGGTTCAGCCACGCCGCACTCCTCGCTAGCATCGGCGCAAATGTCCCCTCTCGCCGATTTGAAGCTCCACTCCTCGGGAAAGGTCCGGGAGATCTACGAGTGGGAGAACGACCTGCTGATGGTCGCCTCCGACCGGATCTCGATCTACGACGTGGTGATGCCGACGCCGATCGCCGACAAGGGCAAGGTGCTGAACCGGATCTCGGAATTCTGGTTCGAGCTGACCGGCGACATCGTGCCCAACCACTTCCTCTCCGCCGACGTGCCAGACGAGGTGATGGAACGGGCGATGCGGGTCCGGCGGCTTGAGATGTACCCGGTCGAGTGCGTCGTCCGCGGCTACCTCTCGGGGTCGGGCTGGAAGGAATACAAGAACGGCGGCGCCGTCTGCGGGATCGAGCTACCGCCCAACCTGCTCGAGTCCGACAAGCTGCCCGAGCCGATCTTTACTCCCGCGACCAAGGCCGAGATCGGCGACCACGACGAGAACGTCGACTTCGAGCGCGCCGCCGAGATCGTCGGCGACCGGGCGCTGATGGAAGAGCTGCGACGGATCTCGATCGAGGTCTATACGCGCGGCGCCGAGCACGCGGCGGAGCGCGGCATCATCCTCGCCGACACCAAGTTCGAGTTCGGCCGCCACGCCGGCGCCGAGATCGTCCTCGCCGACGAGGTGCTGACCCCGGACTCCTCGCGCTTCTGGCCGGCCGACCGCTACCAGCCGGGCAGCACCCAACCCTCCTTCGACAAGCAGTTCGTGCGCGACTGGGCCGACGCGGAAGGCTGGGACCACACCCCGCCAGCCCCGGAGCTGCCGCCCGACGTGATCGAGCAGACGCGGGCCAAGTACGTCGAGGCATACGAGCGCATCACGGAGCGCTCCTTCTAGTGGCCCGCGCGAGGGTCCTGATCCGTCCCAAGGAGGGCATCCTCGACCCCCAGGGCAAGGCGGTCGAGCGGGCGCTGCCGGCACTTGGCTTCGAGGGGATCGAGCACGTCCACGTCGGACGCATGGTCGAGCTGGACGTCGAGGACCCGGCGCGGCTGGCCGAGCTCTGCGAGAAGCTGCTCGCCAACCCGCTGATCGAGGACTACGAGATCGTCACGCTGTGATCTGGGGAGTGCTCCAGTTCCCCGGGTCGTGTGACGAGCGGGACGCCCTGCACGCCTGCAGGCTGAGCGGCGGCGAGGCGCGGCTCGTCTGGCACGAAGAGCGCGACCTGGCCGGAATCGACGCGGTCGTCGTCCCCGGCGGCTTCTCCTACGGCGACTACCTGCGCGCCGGCGCGATCGCCCGCTTCTCACCGGCGATGGAGGCGGTTGCCAAGTTCGCCGCCGCCGGTGACCCGGTGCTGGGGATCTGCAACGGCTTCCAAGTCCTCTGCGAGGCCGGCCTCCTCCCCGGCGCCCTCCTCCTCAACGACACCATGCGCTTCACCTGCCGCCAACTAGACCTCACGGCCGATGGGCCGGGGTTGTCGATTCCGGCCAAGCATGGGGAAGGACGGTACTGGGCGCCGGATGAGGTGCTCGACGAGCTGGAGGCGCGGGGGCAGGTCGCTTACCGCTACGCGCCCGGGCAGAACCCGAACGGGTCGGCGCGCGACATCGCCGGGGTGCGCAACGAGGCGGGCAACGTGCTTGGCCTGATGCCGCATCCCGAGCACGCGGTCGATCCGCTGACCGGGTCGACCGACGGGTTGAGGGTCTTCGAGGCGGTCGCCGCGGCCGGGGTGGCGGCGTGACGATCGAGGTCGCCAAGCATCGCGAGCTGGGACTGACCGACCCCGAGTTCGAGCTGATCGTCGAGAAGCTCGGCCGCGAGCCGAACGACGTCGAGCTGGCGATGTTCAGCCTGCTCTGGTCCGAGCACTGCGCCTACAAGCACTCGCGCAAGCTGCTGCGACGGCTGCCCACCGAGGGCGAGCGGGTGGTGATGGGGCCGGGCGAGAACGCCGGCGCCGTCGACATCGGCAACGGCTACGCGATCGCCTTCAAGGTCGAGTCCCACAACCACCCCAGCGCGGTCGAACCCTTCCAGGGCGCGGCGACGGGGGTGGGCGGCATCCTCCGCGACGTCTTCGCGATCGGGGCGCGGCCGATCGCGATCCTCGACTCGCTGCGCTTCGGCGAGCTCGACTCGCTGCGCTCACGCCATCTGCTCGACGGGGCGGTGCGCGGCATCGGCCACTACGGCAACTCGATCGGCGTGCCCAACGTTGGCGGCGAGATCTACTTCGAGGCCCCCTACGAGCACAACTGCCTGGTCAACGCGATGTGCCTCGGCATCGCCAAGCAAGCGGACATGGTCCGCGCCGCCGCCGCCGGGGTCGGCAACGCCGTCGTCCTGATGGGCGCCTCGACTGGGCGCGACGGCATCGGCGGCGCCTCCGTGCTCGCCTCGGCCGAGCTCGGCGAGGGTGACGAGGCGAAGCGGCCGACGGTGCAGATCGGCGACCCCTTCGAGGAGTCGAAGGTGCTCGAGTGCTGCCTCGAGCTGCTCGAGAAGGGCCTGCTGGTCTCACTGCAGGACCTCGGCGCGGCCGGGCTGACCTCCTCGGCCGGTGAGATGGCCTCGGCCGGCGGTGTCGGCATCGACCTCGACGTGGCCAAGGTGCCGCTGCGCGAGGCCGACATGGAGCCCTTCGAGATCATGGTCTCCGAGTCGCAGGAGCGGATGCTGGCGGTGGTCGAGCCGGCCAAGGTGCCCGAGGTACTGGCGGTCTGCGAGAAATGGCAGACCGGCGGCGCGGAGATCGGCACGATCACCGACAGCGGCGGGGTGCGGATCCTGCGCGACGGCGAGGCGGTCGGCGAGATGCCGGTCGAGGCGCTGGTCGACGGCTGTCCCCTCTACGACCTCAACCCGGCCGAGCCGGATGGCTGGATCTACGGCAACCGGGCAACGCTTGCCGAAGAGACGTCGGCCGAGGAGACGCTGCTCGCTCTGCTCGCCTCGCCCAGCATCGCCTCGAAGCGCTGGGCCTTCGAGCAGTACGACTCGGTGGTCGGCTCGCGCACCGTACGCCGGCCCGAGTCGGCCGAGGCAGCGGTGCTGCAGATACCAGAGGCCGGCAACGCGATCGCCGTCTCGATCGACGGCAGCGGCCGCCGCGTCGCCTGCGACCCCTACGCGGGCACGATCGAGGCGGTCCTCGAGTGCGCCCAGAACCTCGCCTGCGTCGGCGCCGAGCCGCTCGGCCTGACCAACTGCCTCAACTTCGGCAACCCCGAGAAACCCACCACGGCCTGGCAGCTCGACCGCGCCGTCAGTGGCCTTGCCGACGCCTGCGTCGCGCTCGGCGTCCCGGTCGTCGGCGGCAACGTCTCGCTCTACAACGAGGGCCCGGAAGGCCCGATCTACCCGACCCCGGTGGTCGGCATGGTCGGCGAGCTGCCAGACCCCGCTCGCGCCTGTGGCAACGCCTTCGCCAGGGAGGGCGACGCGATCGCCCTGCTCGGCCCCTTCTCCCCCTCGCTCGCCGGCTCGGAGCTGACCAAGCTGCGCGGCGAGCTGGAGATGGGCCTCCCCCAGCCCGACATCGCCGCCGTCGCCGCGGCCTGCGCCGCGGTGCGCGAGGCGGTGCGCGCCGGCAAGCTCTCCTCTGCCCACGACATCAGCGACGGCGGTCTCGCCTGCGCCCTGGCCGAGTCCGCGATCGCCGGCCGCATCGGCTGCAGCGTCGACGTCCAACCGCTGCGCGAGCGCGGCTGCTCTCCGCTGGACGCCCTCTTCGGCGAGGGGCCGGGCGGCTTCCTGCTCAGCGGCGACCAAGCAGAGCTGGAGGCGATCGGCGCAATCGTCCTCGGCAAGGTCGGCGGCACGACGATCGAGGTCGCCGCCGGCGATCGCAGCTTCACCGTCGGGCTCGACGGCGCCGAGAGCGCCTGGCGCTCGCTGACCGTTTAGCGGACCGCTCCACCAGGGACAATGGATGCTTGACGTTCAAGCGGTTCACCTTTATGGCGGCGTTGCTCCTGTTCGCTTCGCCTAGCTGGGCCAATGCCGCAGTGACGCTTTATCCACGGGCGAATACCGACCTGCTCGACCCACCTGCGCTCGTTCTCGAAGCCAACGACCAGCAGGCAGCGGAGCCGCCTGCGCCGGATATCTACTGGGGCGCCTGGATGGATGGCCAGGTCTATGACCGGGAAGGCGAAGCGGCCTGGGGCGACGCGCCATGGGATGAAGAGACCTGGAACGAGTTCGAGCGCAATGCCGGCAAGCCGGTGTCGATCGTCCACTTCGGCCAGCCGGCCCCCTGGAACCAGGAATTCGCCGCCACGCCGCTCGAGCTCGGCAGGGCGCGCGGGGCGATCCCGCTGATGGACATGGCCTCAAACGGTGGGTCCCTGGAAGGGATCGCCGATGGCGCCAAAGACGGCTACCTGACTGACTGGGCGAGGGCCGCGAAGGAATACGGCGAGCCGTTCTTCTTCCGCTGGGACTGGGAGATGAACGGCAGCTGGTTCCACTGGGGAGAGGAAGCGGCCGAGAACCCGGCCCTCTTCGCGGAAGCCTGGCGACACTTCCACGACATCGTCGAAGCGCAGGGCGCGACCAACGTCACTTGGGTCTGGTGCCCGAACACGACTTTCGCGAGCAGCACACCTCTCGAGTTGCTCTACCCAGGTGACGAGTACGTCGACTGGACCTGCGTCGACGGGTACAACCACGGCCTCAACGAGATCAGCCCGAACGGCTGGACCGATTTTCACAGCCTCTTCTCACAGACCTACAACGAACTGCTGTCGCTTGCCCCCAGCAAGCCGGTGATGATCGGGGAGACCGGCTCCACCGAGGTTGGAGGTGGGGCATCGAAGGGGAGCTGGATCGCCGAGGCGCTGGGCCCTCAGTTGCCGATCGACTTCCCTCAGGTAAAGGCGGTGGTCTGGTTCAACTGGAACATCCCCACCGAGCAGGGCGAAGCGTGGGACTGGCCGATCGAGTCTTCGAGGGCCGCGCAGGCGGCCTTTGCCAATGCGATCTCCTCGCCGCGCTACGCCGGCAATGAATTCGGCGATCTGCCCGCCCTGACCCGAGTAGAGCCGCTGCCCTGACGGGAGGGCGTACTGCAAGCGCAGCGGAAGCGCTTTGCTGGACGGATGGGCGGCAGGTCATTACGCTGGCCGAATCGTCCAAAACCGGCTTGTACAGCCGAGAGGGAGCGAAGATGAGGAAGCGGTACGGACTGGCAATGGCCGCGATCGGGCTGATATCGCTGTTTGCGGTATCGAGCGCATCGGCGGCAGTCGAAGTGGGCAGCAACTGCGCGGCCACTTCCGGAGCCCCCAACTACACGATGACGCAGCTTGCGCAGGCGCCAGGAAGCCCCTTGCCGCTGACCGCACCCAACGCCGGGGTTGTAACCAAGTGGAAGGTCAACTCCAAAATCGCCTCCGAATTCCAGGAGCAACTCAAGGTTCTGCGCGGATCGGGCAAAACATTCCAGACTGTTGCCGAGAGCGCCTTTGCGGGTGTGAACGGCGGCCAGAACACATTCGACACCCAGATCCCGGTCCAAGCGGGCGACCGCTTTGCCGTCTTCGGCGGGCCCACCTCGGTCACCCTCTACTGCGCACCGACCGCCGCTGGTGACGAAATGGGTGTCTTCAACGCCAACGCCACGGTCGGGTCGATCAATGAATACACGCCGGTAGCCACTGCGCACGTCGCACTCGCCGTGGTCATCGAGCCCGACGCCGACGGCGACGGCGCCGGCGACGAGTCCCAGGACAAATGCCCGCGGAGCAAAGCACTCCAGACAGTCGAGTGTCCGATCATCGGCTTGAGCTCCTACGGCATCGCAAGCAAAGGCTCGGCACTGGTCCTCATCTCGGCGAGCTCGCAGGCGTCGGTCACGGTCTCCGCCACGGTGAAAGTCCCGAAAGGCGGGAAAAAAGGCAAAGGGACGAAAACCGTGGTCATCCCGGCCGGCACCAAGCCGGTCGGCGACGGCCAGGTGGTCCCCTTCGCGATCGTCTACTCGCAGGGCCTGAAAGCGGCGCTTGCCGCGCTGCCACCCGGAAAGTCCCTGGCGATGGCGGTGACGGCGACGACCACAGACCTGGCGGGCCAGGTGAGCACCAGCCAGGTGAACCTGAAGCTCAAGGGGCAGAAAAAAGGCAAAGCCAAAGAAAAAGCCAAAAGCTGACGCCGGCCTCAGGCAGACGGAACTTCTGAGCCGGCGATCGAAGCGGTCGCCGGCTCAGGCCTCCCAGGCACGGGGTGTGCCGCGGCAACAGAGGCGGAAGGCCTGAGCGCAAGAACCGCCGCGCCGGCCACCAGCGAGGCGAAGACCGCGAACAGGTAGGCGCTGTCGGAGACGTCGAGGGCTTCCGCCAGGGAGAGCGGGTCGCCGACGATGGCGACGAGGATCGCGGTGCCTAGCACGGCGCCGACCTGGCGGAAGGCGGAGTTGACGGCGCTGGCGGTGGCGAAGCGGTCGGCGGGGACGTCGCGGATCGCGGCGGAGCTGAGGGTCGGGAAGGCGAGGCCGATGCCGATGCCGGTCAGGCAGGCGCCGGGCAGCCAGAGGCCGAGCCAGTCCGGTTCGGCCCCGGCGGAGCGCAGCACCATCGCGCCGGCGGCGAAGAGCAGGGTGCCGGGGACGATCACGGCGCGGTGGCCGAAGCGGTCGGCGAGCCGCCCGCGGGGCCCGCAAAGACAGTCGAGAGAGTCGGGCCTGGCAGGGTCGCCGCCCCGGCCTGCAGCACGCTGTAGCCCCAGATCGAGGTGAGGAAGACGACGTTGCCGAGGATCAGCGAGAAGAAGGCGGCGGCGAAGAGCAGGGTGCCGAGATTGCCGATCCGGAAGGAGCGGTGGGCGAAGAGGGCGGGCTCGACGATCGGGCGCGGATGGCGCGTGCTGCGCCAGACGACGCCGCCGAGCAGCGCCGCGGCGGCGGCGAAGCAGCCGAGGGTAGAGGTCGCTGTCCAGCCCCAGTCGTTGCCCTCGACGATGGCGAGCGTGACCAGCGCCAGGCCGAGGGCGAGCAGCAGCGCGCCAAGCAGGTCGGGCAGGTGGGTGTCGAGCTTGGGGCGCTCGCGCAGACGGCCGCTGCCGAGCAGGAGAACCGCCGCGCCGATCGGCAGGTTGACGAGGAAGACGAGCCGCCAGTCCGATAGCTCGACCAGGGCGCCGCCCAGGGTCGGGCCCACCGCGGCGGCGGCCGCGGCGGCGGCGCCCCAGAGACCGACGCCAGCGGCGCGACGCTCGATCGGGAAGGCATCGAGGACGAGGGCCAGCGAGGTCGGCGCGATCAGCGCCGCGCCGATGCCCTGCAAGACGCGGAAGGCGATCAGCAGCTCGAGCGAGGGAGCGATCGCGCAGAGCAGGCTGGCGGCGGTGAAGCCGACGATACCGAGCAGGAAGATGCGCTTGTGGCCGAAGCGATCGGCGAGCCCGCCCGCTGGCACCAGCAGGGCGGCGAAGACGACGAAATAGCCGTCGAGGACCCAAGAGAGCTCAGCGCGTCCCGACCCCGCGAAGGAGGCCAAGATGTCGGGAAAGGCGATGTTGACGATCGTCGCGTCGAGGAAGACGAGGAAGGCCCCCGCGCAGGCGATCGCCACGGCGCTTCTATGTCCACGGTCATACATCGGAGCGGACTATAGACTATGTCCATGGGCATATCTCGAATCGCCGATGGGCAACCGACCGAGCGCAGGCGCCGCGACGGCCGCGCGCTGCTGCTCAACGGCGCCCGGCAGTTGCTCGCCGAGAAGGGCTACGCCGGCATGGAGCTGCGCGACGTCGCCGAGCGCGGCAAGGCGCCGCGGGGCTCGATCTACCACCACTTCCCCGGTGGCAAGACCCAGCTGGCGCGCGAGGCGGCGGAGCTCGAGGGGACGACGATCCGCGACCTGATCGAGCGCTCCCTCGAGGAGCGCGGCCTGAAGCAGACCCTGACGATGTTCGGCGAGATCTTCCGCCGCCGGGTCAAAGACCATCCCGAGCGAATCGGCTGCCCGGTCGCCGCCGCCGCGCTAGCGCGGCCCGAGGACCGCGAGCTGGCGGCGGCCGCGACGGCCGCCTTCCAGAGCTGGGAAAAGCCGATCGCCGCCGCGCTGCGCGACGAAGGGGTAAGCGCCAAGCGGGCGGAGACCTTCGCCGGCCTCGTCGTCTCGACCGTCGAGGGCGCCCTGATCCGCGCCCGCGCCGCCGGCAGCCAGGAGCCGCTCGACTCGGCGATCGGCGGCCTCGAGCAGGCGCTCGACGCGCTGCTCGCCGGCGACTAGGCTGGACGAGATGCGCAGACGATTGGGTGCGACAAGCGCGGTGATGGCCGCGACATTGGTCTTGATCGGCGTCCCCTCAGCCTCTGCCGCCACCGAGGTCGGGACCGACTGCGCGGCCGAGATCGCCTCGGTGGGAACGACGCTGGTACCGCTGACGAGGTCGTCGCAGAGCCCATGGCCGATAGCGGTCCCCGCCGCCGGAGTGGTGACCAAGTGGAACGTGTTCTGGACCTCCGAATCGCTGGCGCCAGTCCCCCAGAAGCTCAAGGTGGTCAGGCCCACGGGAGGCCTGAACGAGTTTCAGGTTGTCGCCGAGAGTCCTGTCGAGGGGATTCTCAAGGGGCGAAACAGCTTCGACGCGCGGATCCCGGTCCAGGCCGGCGACCGCTTCGGCCTCTACGGGCCCGGTGGTCACACGCTCTTCTGCGACGAGGCTGGGGTGGGCGAGACGATGGGGTTTGCCTTCGATGACATCGCGCCAGGCTCGATCGCGACCTTCACCCCACAGGCGGACGGTGAGCAGGTGCCGGTCATCGCCATGGTCGAGCCCGACGGCGATGGCGACGGCTACGGAGACGAGACGCAGGACCTCTGCCCACAGAATCCCAACGTCCATATCGCCTGCCCGCCACTGCCGCCGCCGATCACTCTCGATGCCTTTCCGATCGTGCTGAAGCGCTCGGTGCTCGTCTTGGTCGGCGCCAGCTCGGAGAGCTCGGTCCAGGTCTTCGGCCAGGTCAGCCCCGGCCGGAAAATCGTGCCGCGCGGAGCCGGCACCTCGAAGAAGACACGCCCTCCAAAGCCCGAAAAACTGAAACCGACTGCCTTTGTTGCCAGTCTTTCTGGCGGCACCCAAACGGTCGCACCGGGGCAGGTCGCCCGCTTCAACGTCAAGCTGCCGAAAGCGGTGATGCGAAGGCTCAGCCGGCTGACTCCGAACGAGTGGCTGAAAGCGACGATCACGGCGCGCACCACCGATGTCGCCGGCCGGCTCAGCGAGCGCACCATCACGGTCCGGCTCAAGGGCCAGAAGTGAGCCTCCGAATCGCTGTCATTGCCTTTGCGGCCCTGCTGCTCGGCGCGCCGAGCGCGCCGGCGGCGGTATCCAGCGAAGCCGGCTGGGGCTGCACTGCCGACAGCAGTAGGGCCGGCTGGACCCTGCTGGCTTCTCCGATCCAGGGCAGCCCCTACTCGCCGCTCGTAAAGGAGACGCCCGGAGTGATCGTCCACTGGAACGTCAGGGTCGGATCGGGACTCAGCCCGCTGGTTCAGCAGCTCGGCGTGTTCCGGGCGGTGAACGGCGGCGCTGAATACACCAAGGTCGCCGAGAGCGCGCCCGAGACGTTCGGGGGGAACCCGGAAGCGGAAGCGTTCGCGACCCGCATCCCGGTGCAGGCGGGCGATTATGTCGGCCTCCACGGCCCGGATGAGACGTTCGTCTGCAGCGGACAGGGGAGCGCCAGTTCGGCGCTGTTCGAAGGCGGCATCGCCCTCGGCGAAACCAAGGCCTTCAAAACCGAAAGCGAATTCCGCTCTCCGGTCAGCGCGGTGGTCGAGTTCGACGCCGACGGCGACGGCTACGGCGACTCGAGTCAAGACCGTTGCCCCGAGAGCGCCCTGTTCCAGACCGAGTGCCCGCTCGTCGCGCTGGAGATCGGCGACGTCGAGGTTAAACGGGGGGCGATCCTGATCGAGGCCGGGAACAACTCGACCGCATCGGTCGAAGCGATCGGCGAGGTGCGCTGGTCGGTGCGGCCGAAGCCCAATCACTTCGCCGGGCGCTCCTCAAAGGGCAAGCGGGTGAGGGTCGGGCTGAAAACGCCGGCGGCCCAGACCGTCGAGCCCGGCGCACCGGTCACGTTGCGGGTGCCGCTCCCCGAGTCTGTGAAAAGGCGGCTCGGGCAGCTGCCGCCGCGGCGAGCGCTGCAGGCCCGGATCGACGTAAAGGCCACCAACCTGGTGCCCTACGTCGGCACCCACGAGCTGAAGGTCAGGCTGCCGGGGCGCAAGCTGCCGTAGCGGCGGCTCAATGGCCGCAATTCGCGGCTTTTCTCGTTCCGCTTACCGCCCGCCCGCCGCTGCTACCCTCCCGGAGTAGGCAGTCTGCCTGCGCGTCACGTCCTTCTACGCACGAGGAAAGCGCGCCATTCTCTTGACCGAGCGGGTGATCACCGACCGCGAGGGCCCGCGCGACGAATGCGGGGTGTTTGGCGTATACGCGCCCGGCCACGACGTCGCCCGGCTCGCCTACTTCAGCCTCTACGCGCTGCAGCACCGCGGCCAGGAGTCAGCCGGGATCGCCACCTGCGAGGGCGGCCACATCACCACCCTGCGCGACTCTGGCCTGGTCTCCCAGGTCTTCGACGAGGAGAAGCTGCGGGCGCTCGAGGGCGACATGGCGATCGGCCACGTGCGCTACTCGACCACCGGCGGCGGCTCCTGGGAGAACGCGCAACCGGTCTGGCGCGACGACGGCCGCGAGCTGGCCCTCGCCCACAACGGCAACCTGACCAACGCGGTCGAGCTCTGGGCTGAGCTGAAGGAGAAGGGGATCGCCTTCCGCGGCACCTCCGACTCGGAGATCATCGCGGCGCTGCTCTCCTCTCACGAGGGCAAGCTGATCGAGGACGCGGTCTGCGATGTGATGCCGCGTCTCGAGGGCGCCTTCTCGACCGTGGTGATGACCAAGCGGGCGATCGTCGCCTTCCGCGACCCGCACGGGGTGCGGCCGCTCTCGCTCGGCAAGCTCGACGATCGCTTCGTCGTCGCCTCGGAGAGCTGCGCCTTCGACATCATCGGCGCCAAGCTGATGCGCGAAGTGCACCCGGGCGAGATGGTCTCGCTGACCGAGCGCGGCCTCGAGACCCGCCAGGTGGTCAAGGCCGAGCGGCCGGCGATGTGCGTCTTCGAGCACATCTACTTCTCCCGCCCCGACAGCCGCCTCGAGGGCAAAGTGCTGCAGCAGGTGCGCGGCCGCATGGGCGAGATCCTCTACCGCCAGGCGCCGGTCGACGCCGACCTGGTGATCTCGGTGCCCGACTCCGGCAACCCGGCCGCCGCCGGCTTCGCCCGTGCCTCTGGGCTGCCCCGCGACGACGGCCTGATCAAGAACCGCTACGTGGCGCGGACCTTCATCCAGCCCGGCCAGGAGCTGCGCAAGCACGGCCTGCGGCTCAAGTTCAATCCGCTGCCGGAGATCGTCGCCGGCAAGCGGCTGGTCGTCGTCGACGACTCGATCGTGCGCGGCAACACGACGCGCCAGATCGTCGGCATGCTGCGCGACGCCGGCGCGGCCGAGGTGCACCTGCGGATCTCGGCGCCGCCGATCCGCAACCCCTGTTACTACGGCGTCGACATGTCGACCCGCGAGGAGATGATCGCCCACAAGCGCAGCGTTCAGGAGATCGCCGACGAGCTCGACGCCGACTCGCTCGCCTACCTCTCGCTCGACGGCGTCTACGAGGCGATCGGCACCCGGCCTGAGGACCACTGCGACGCCTGCTTCAGCGGGCGCTACCCGCTCGGCGACCCCGAGGAGGCGAACGGCAAGTTCGCCCTTGAGGATGTCGCTGTCGTTCCAGCCAGCCGTTAGCGGAGCGCTATGGCGTTAGATCGCTGACGATCTGGGCTGCGGGCCGGACGTCGTCGATGCGCGCCACCGTCTGACCCGCGTACAGCGGGCCGGCATCAAGGAGACCGGCAGGGCCGTCGTCAATGGGGCCCTGCGGCGAGAGCAGGCGGCTGCCGGGACGCTGCCTGAGCGCGATGCGGGTCTGGATCGAAGCCGGCATGTAGCGCGTGCCTGGGGCGATGAGCCGGTTGAGGGTGCGATTGAGGAGGGGCTCGCGGCGGTCGCCGCCGAGCCAGCGCTCAGTGGCCGCGTTGGCGACGACGCGATGCGGTGCCGGCCAGCCGGCGCCGAAGAGCTCGGTGAGGATCGTCTCCTTGGCGGCCAGCAATCGCCGCCTGTAATCGGGGTGAGCACGGCTCTCGTCGGAGAGCAGGAAGCGTGTTCCCGCGACGGCAGCGCTCGCACCCGCCTCGAGGGCGCGTTGAACATCACCGCGCTCGGCGATCCCGCCGGCGAGCAGCAGCGGATACTCGGGCGGCAGGACCGCCTTGACCCGATCAAGCAGCTCCAAGGCGGCAACGCTGCCGCGCACGTGGCCACCTGCTTCGACGCCCTGGACGATGACCGCGTCGGCGCCCGCCGCGTAGGCGGCCTGGGCCTCCGCAACCGAGCCGCATTGGTGGATCCAAGTCCCCGGCACACGCCGCTTCGGCCGACCCCAGAAGGTGACGACTACATCGGCCTTGGCCGCCAGCTCGAACCAACCGCGCCGCGCGAAGGGCAACAGCAGGTTGACCGCGATCGGCCGGTCGGTCAGCTCGCGCGCCCGGGCCAGCTCACGCTCGATCGCCATCTCCCCGTTGACCGCGATCGTCCCCAACCCACCGGCCTCGGAAACCGCGGCGGCCAGCTCGTGGCGGCTGATGCCACCGCCCATCCCGGCTTGCACCACCGGGGTCTCAATGCCAACGCGCTCGAGAAAGGTCATGCGCCGATCCTAGACCCGCCTCCCTATCCCGAACTGCATCAAATTTCCGGCCTACCAGACCGGAAATTTGATGCAGTTCGCTTGGGGGGCGCGGCGGTGGCCGGTTGGCTGCGCGAAGATGCCGCCGTGAGCAGCTTCCGCATCGTCGTCCTGGCCTCCGGCAGCGGCACCAACCTGCAGGCGATCCTCGACAGGCTGCACGGCCGCGAGGGGATCGAGGTGGTCGGAGTCGGCTCCGACAAGCCCGCCGCCCGGGCACTGGAGCGGGCGCGCGAGGCAGGCGTGGAGACCGGCGTCTTCGCGCGTGCCGAGTTCGCCGACCGCGAGGCGCGCGACGCGGCGATGGCCGAGTGGATCGAGTCGCGGGGCACCGACCTCGTCGTCCTCGCCGGCTACATGCAGCTGCTCAGCGAGCCCTTCATCGCCCGCTTCCGCGATCGTGTCATCAACATCCACCCGGCTCTCCTCCCCGCCTTCCCCGGCCTCGACGCGATCGGCCAGGCGCTTGCGGCCGGGGTCGAGACGACCGGGGTCAGCGTCCACTTCGTCGACGAGGGAGTCGACACCGGCCCGGTGCTGCTGCAACGCGAGGTCGCCGTGCCCGCCGGCCGCGACCGAGCGGCGCTCGAGGAGGCGATCCACGCCATCGAGCACGAGCTCTACCCGGAGGCGATCCGCATGATCGCGGCGGGCAGGGTTAGGATCGACGCGAGCGACCCTCGCCGGGTCGTGATCGATGAGTGAGCCCGCCGCAGACACCCGAACCGAGCCCGTAGGCAACGGCGCGATCAAGGTGCGCCGGGCGCTCGTCTCGGTCTCCGACAAGACCGGCGTGGCGGACTTCGCCCGCGGCCTCGTCGAGCTCGGCGTCGAGATCCTCTCCACCGGTGGCACCGCTGCGGCGCTGCGCGAGGCCGGGCTCGAGGTGACCGACGTCGCCGAGTTCACCGGCCAGGAGGAGATCCTCGGCGGCCGGGTCAAGACCCTGCACCCGCGCCTGCACGCGGCGCTGCTGGCGCGGCGCGACGACCCCGAGCACGCGGCGACGCTGGAGCGCGAGGGGATCGAGCCGATCGACCTGGTCTGCGTCAACCTCTACCCCTTCGAGGAGACGGTCGCCGGCCACGAGGTCGAGCCCGAGGTGGTGGTCGAGAACATCGACATCGGCGGCCCGACGATGATCCGCGCCGCGGCCAAGAACCACGACGGCGTCGCGGTCGTCGTCAAGCCCGAGTCCTATGACGCGGTGCTGGCCGAGCTGGAGGAGGCCGGCGGCGAGGTCTCGGCCTCGACCCGGCACTGGCTCGCCAACGAGGCCTTCGCCCAGACCGCCCGCTACGACGCCGCGATCAGCCGCTGGTTCTCAGCCGAGTACGAGGACTTCCCCGAACATCTCGCGGTCGCTTACGAGAAGGTGCTCGACCTCGCCTACGGCGAGAACCCGCACCAGCGCGCGGCCCTCTACTCCGAGGCCGGCGTGCGCAGTCACGTGCTCTCGCGGG
This sequence comes from uncultured Solirubrobacterales bacterium, assembly GCA_963718775.1. Classification (GTDB taxonomy): domain Bacteria; phylum Actinomycetota; class Thermoleophilia; order Solirubrobacterales; family 70-9; genus VRUE01. The sequence goes on from OY970377.1 coordinate 1,385,627, forward strand.
TCGCCAAGCTGCACGGCCGCGCCCTCTCCTTCAACAACGTGCTCGACCTCGACGCGGCGCGGCGCCTGGTCGAGGACTTCGACGAGCCGGCCTGCGCGATCGTCAAGCACAACAACCCCTGCGGGGCGGCGATCGGCAAGGACGCGCTCGAGGCCTATACCAAGGCCCTCGCCTGCGACCCGATGTCGGCCTTCGGCGGCGTGATCGCCTTCAACCGGCCGGTCAGCGAGGCGCTCGCCAAGCAGCTGCACGAGAACTTCGTTGAGGTGCTGATCGCGCCCGACTACGAGCACGGCGCGCTCGCCGTCCTGCAGCAGAAGGAGGCGATCCGCATCCTCTGCGAGGAGGAGCGCCGCCAGCGCGACCCCGGCGAACGCGACGTCAAGCGGGTGCTGGGCGGACTGCTGATCCAGGACCGCGACGGCGACCCCGAGCCGCGCGAGCTGATGGAGGTGGTGACCAAGGCACAGCCGAGCGAGGAGCAGTGGCGAGACATGTGCTTCGCCTGGACCGTCGTCCGCCACGTCCGCTCCAACGCGATCGTGATCGCCAAGGACGGCGCCACGCTGGGGATCGGCGCCGGCCAGATGAGCCGCGTCGACTCCTCCCGCCTCGCCGTCGACAAGTGCCGCGACGCGCGCGGCGAGAACGCCGACGGCCTGCTCGCCGGCTCAGCCGTCGCCTCGGACGCCTTCTTCCCCTTCGCCGACGGCCCGCAACTCGCCATCGAAGCCGGCTCCACGGCCGTGATCCAGCCCGGCGGCTCCAAACGCGACGCCGACGTGATCGAGGCCTGCGACGCCGCCAACGTGACGATGGTCTTCACCAAGCACCGCCACTTCCGGCACTAGTCCGAGGCCCGAATCGAGGGGCTAGCTGGCGCTGCCGTGGAGCTGCTTCTGCATCTCCGTGGCCTTGTTCACGTAGCCGCAGATTTCACCGACCGTGTCGGCGGTGACCAACAACTCCATGTCCGGGGGAGCGATCAGGCCGGTCTCGCGAAGGCCTTCGTCGATCCAGTCGAGCAGCGGTTCCCAGTGCTTGGTGTCGACGAGGATCGTCGGGAACAGCTGGATGCGGTGGGTCTGCATCAGGGTCAGGCCCTCGAAGAGCTCGTCGAGCGTGCCGAAGCCGCCGGGGAAGATGACGAAGGCGCGGGCGTAGCGCACGAACATCAGCTTGCGGGCAAAGAAGTAGTGGAACTCGAGGCCGCGGTTGACGAAGCGGTTGGTCTCCTGCTCCATCGGCAGTTCGATGTTTAGGCCGACGGAGAGACCGCCGGCCTCCGCGGCGCCGCGGTTGGCCGCCTCCATCAGACCAGGGCCGCCGCCGGTGATGACGGTGAACCCGTCGCGGGAGAGGCAGGCCGCGGTCTCGCGGCAGAGCTCGTACCAGCGGTGCCCCTCCTCGATTCGGGCCGAGCCGAAGATCGAGACGCCGTCGTCGACGTCGCGGAGCGCGTCGAATCCCCGGTCGACCTCGGCTTTGATTCGCTCGAGCCGCTGGTCGTCGCGCGCCTCCTCGAGATCGAAAGGAGAGCGGAGTAGCTCCTCGTCGCGCTTCGCTCCAGTCGCCATACGCTCTCCCTACCCGCTGCCGGAAACGAGAGTGCCCCCGACCGGATTCGAACCGGCGCCGCGCGGCTTAAAAGGCCGCCGCTCTAACCAACTGAGCTACAGGGGCAGGAGTCGGGGATTCGGCTCTAGTGGCTGTTTCCCCCGCCTTGCTGCCTACCAGGGTAGAGCCTTGGGCCGGGTCCGCGTCGGCTTCGCTGCCCATTGCTGCCCATTCAATCGCCGCGTCGAAGGCTTCAAGGTGCGCGCCAGACAGCCTCTCGCGCCGTCTAACCGCCTTCGCGTAGACCTTGATCGGGAAGTTGGGATCGGCCCATCCACCCTGCTGGGCTACGTAGACGGGATCGTCGCCGCAGGCGTAGCGCAGGGAGGCGTAGGTGCGCCGGAGCGAATGCGGAGAAACCCGCTCGCTCAGCGGCGCAATCCCTGCCGCTTCTAGCTTCGGGTTCGCCTTCTTGATCGCTGACTTGAGCCGCCGCCCAACGTTGTCCGAAGTCTGCCGCGTACCGCGCCTGCCGACGAAGACCGGGGCGTCAGGGGTGGTGTGCAGGCTGGTCGCCGCGAGAGTCCATAGCTCGGTCACCAAGCCAGACGGCATATCGACCTCCCGCCGCCCCGCTGCCGTCTTCGAGTCCTGCACGGTGAGAGTGCCCGTAGCAAGGTCGAGGTCTTCCCAGTTGAGCGCGCAAAGCTCCCCGATCCGCAAGCCCGCCCCTGCCAAGGTCGCGAGGATCGCACGATGACCTCTCGGGGCTGCATCGAGCAGCTCCGTCAACTGCTCCGGCTCAACCCACGTTCGGCGCGGCGCGTCTTCCTTGACCCGCCGCCGTCCGCCCTTGGACGCGGCCGGGTTGGTTGGCAGGTGTCCATAGTCAACGGCAACGTCAAGAATCTGAGAGAGGCGCTTGAGCGTCTTGTTGATCTGCGCCGATGCCAGCTTTCCCTCTCGCACCTTCGCCGTCTTGTAGCGGTCCACCTCGGCAACGGTTATCTCGGGGACGAAGTGCCCTTTGAAGAAGGGCAGCAAGTGGTAGCTCAAGGCCCACTCGTAGTCCTTGATCGTGCGGGGTCGAAGCTCGGCGCGTCGAGCATCCAACCACTCGGAAGCGAAGGCATGGAAGCTCGGTACGTCCTCCGGAGCCTCGACCAGCGCGGGTTTGTGCGGCTGCCAGATGCCGCGCTCAACGTCCGCCAGGACGTGCCGCAGGTGTTCTTCCGCTTTCTGCCAGTTCCAGCCTTCCTCCGTGGTGCCGAGCGTGACCAGGCGGCGGTTACCGTAGGCCCGGAAGCGGATTGCCCACCCCCGGCCATCCTTCGGCTCGATCACGCTGCCCGTTGCTTTCCTTGCCATCGTCCTACCTCCGCTAGATCGGACCCCCAGCGGCGCGTAAGCGCCGCCAGGGGTTGGCTTAGGGGTCGGCACTCGCGTAGCCTGTCCCGTGCGCCCGGCCTCGGTAGCACTGAGCCGGACGCCACGGGGCCGGTGTTCACAGCACGCGGCCCCATTTATGTCGGCCGGACCTTACACCATTACCCGGCCCATTCAAGGGCCTATTCGTTGAATAGGTAAGGGTGAAAATCACGTCGCCTAAGCCCCCGGAGTGTCACCTTTGATCGGCAGTAGCATCGCCGTACTCGGCCGACGAACGGCACTTCGATTCTCTCGTTGAGGCTCCGAACTCTGGATCGAACCGAACCGTTCAGTTACCTTCTTTACGTCGAACTTCAAACGTGGGCGCGAACCCTTCCCAAGCCGAACCGCTCCTAACTCGTCTGCGTGTTCATACACATAGTCACGACTAACATCGAACCTGCGTGCCACCTCGGCGGCGTCGATGAACTGAACAGCCTCGGGGGCGCGAACCAACTCCGCTACCCGCTGCGCGATGGCCTCGATGCTCTCCGGCGCAAGCTGCAAGGGGGTGGTCATGCACCCGTTCCCTCGCTGCCGTCCCCTTCGGAGTCAGGGCCGGGTTTGCTGCCGACTAATTCCGCTTGGCTTGACGAAGGGGACGAAGGGGACGACTCCGGAGGCACAGAGGGCGTCTCCTTCGCAGCGTCCCCTTCGGGCACCCTCCATACCCAGCGGCCTTGAAACGCCTCCTTCTCAGATCGAATGTGGAGTATTCGCTTGGCACGCTTGAGCGAGCCGGGACCGATCCCGGCTGCCCTCGCCGCTTCCTGAATCTCCTTCGCGGGCCTCTCTCCCTCGGCGAGTTCCACACGCAAGAACTCGACTGCCTCGTCACGTTCGGCCCTCGCATCCTCATCACCCGCACCAAGCAAAGCTGCCCCATCGGCCGGTGATTCCCCAATGGGGATGATTCGCGCCGTATCGGTGGTTTCACCGTTATCGACTGGAACGGTTAGTGACTCGATTTCGTACAGCAGCGACGCTGGTTCAGGCCCAAGGTTCGATGAAGTGTTGGCGAGTACCCGCTGGTGATCCTTTTCTTTCTCGGGGTCATCTGGATTGCGGTCGAGCAACATCGACGCGCGCATAACCTGAGTGAAGGCGGCTGACGCCTCATGCCGTAGGAACGCATCCGTAGACGATGACTTGTTGAGGTGAATGATGGCGAGGATCGCGCAGCCGTAGGACCGCGCAATCTCGTTGAGCGTTCCGAGCGCTTGCCGTACATCTTGAGACTTGTGGCTGTCCGCGCGGCCATCGACAAACTCAATCAGCGGGTCAATGACAACCAGGGCAGCGTTGGTCTCAGCGATCCGCTTGCCAAGCTCCTGCGCGTCTTGAGGAACCCGGAAGGGAACTGATTCCTCCGGAGTCCCCATCGTGAAGACTGACACTCGCGCGAGGTCAGCTCCTGCCGCGATCAGTCGGGGCTTGAGCGTATCCCCCGGCTCATCCTCGGTGGTAACAACGATGACGTATCGGGGTTCCGCAAGGTCACCGTCAAGCTCGCCTCTGGTCACCTTGGCGATGAGGTACGACCATAGAAGTCCCTTCCCGACCTTCGGCCTTCCGGCAAGTCCGGTGATCTTGCCGAGCGCGATCCGATAGAGCCACAGCCATTTGATCGGCCGCGCTTCGATTTCCTCAAAGGTGCGGAGGGTCGAAGTTGGCTTCTTGCTCCTAGGCATCGGGCCGACCTTCCCGACGCGGGGGTACTGCTACAGGTTCACCATCACCATCCGGGTCGTCCGGGGGCGAGCCGCGCCCAGATCGAGACCGGCCACGCGAGGAAGCGCGGCGACGTGCGGCAGGCGCTCGGCGGTGACGGTGCTGCGGTGCTGGGCAATGCATTCGGCGGCTGCGCGCGTTGGAAACTCGGAAGCGAAGATCCACCTCACACAGATGCCCTGACGCCTCCCGTGCATGACGTTCCGCCCGGCGAAATGCATCTAGCTCCCCGGCGTCTTCTCCCTGATTGGCCTTCACCATCAAGGCAAGCATCCAAGACGTGTGGATGGAGGCGATCAACTCCGAATCAACCCGAGCGATCCGCCGTCTTGATTTGCGACCTATTCGTGAATCGTGCTTCGCTGACATTGTGAACTTTCAGGTTGACGATGCACTGTTCCTGATCGACGGTAGGAAGATCGCCGGACGGAAACACACAGGCCGCCCCGGAGGACGACGTCTGTTGAACAGTGCGAGCCTGAAAGCTCTAACTGGAGTTTGGTGATTTCACCGGACAGATCGGCCGCTTCACTCCGTTGTTGCGGAATTAGCTCTGGGGCTGGGTTTCCGGTCGATTTCGGGTGGGGCTGGTCCTCCTAGGACTCTCCTGGCGTTACGCATGGCTGTTTGGGCGCAAGGGCGGGTGCTGCAACCTCTCCGCGTGCGCGTAAGTGCGGTGTCTGGGCCTAGCTGGCGCTGCGTTCGGCCTTGCGAAACAGATCGGCCAGCGAGATTTCCAGGGCGTCCGCCAGCTTGGCGATGGCGGCGACACTGGGGCTTCGCTCGCCGCGCTCAATCCCGCCGATGTAGTTCCGGTGGACCCCGGTTTCAAGGCTCAGCGTCTCTTGCGACACGCCGCGTTTCGAGCGGGCCGCGTGTAGCGCCTCTCCAAGCCCCTGCAAGACACGATCAGGCTGCGTCACGACCGCTGACGGTTTCAGCCCAGGCGGAATAGCTCTACAGCCTGAGCGTGTTCCTGCCGATACGGTCCCGCACCGAGTTCACGACCCCAGGCGCACCGAAAGGAGACCTCCCGAGTGGCATCGTCAGCCCCGCCCCCACGGCAGCCGCCGGCCGGTTGGTATCCAGACCCCAATGGATCGGGACTGCGCTGGTGGGACGGCGAGCAGTGGACTGAGAGCGTCAGCGACCCCCAACCCCCGGCCGAGAGCCAGCCGCCGCTCGGCAGGCCCGAGGACGATCAGACGCGCGCCGACGACCCCACGGCCAGTGGATCGGGGGGTCGCGCTCGCGCCGTCCTTCTGATCGTGGCGGGGTTCGTCGTAGTCGCCGGGATCGTACTCGCCGCCAAGTCGATATCCAGCGGCGACGGAGGCGCGGCCTACGCCGAATGCAACCGCGACGTGCAGCCGGTCTTCTCAGCGATGCAAGACCTTGGAAGCCACCTTGACGTTGGCGTCGTCCAGCGGGACTACGCGGCGGAAGTGGGAGACGTGAACGCGACCTATGACCGGCTCGAAGCGAAGCACCCCGCCACCCCATGCCAGCCGGTGGTGCGGGCGCTGGGCGAAGCAATGGACGCCTACAGCGAAGCATCGAGCGAATGGAACGAATGCATCTTCTCCGAAGAAGAAGAATGCGCGGAAGTCAGCGTGCCGGAATTCTGGGCAGAGGCGAGGGTGGCGATCGCCAAGGGAAAGAAGCTCTTGAACTCGCTCGCGGATGGACCCGACGCGGTAGCCGCCGCCGCTGCCGACGAGGCTCAGGCAGCGGCCGATGAACTGGCGGAGCAGCAGCTTTTCACGGCGGAGGTCGTTATCGAGACGTACTCAGTCGATCATGGCGGCTCGTACGCGGATGCCACGGTGGCGAGCCTCCAGCACATCGAGCCGACCGTCCCCGACAACTTGGAGGTCGAATCCACGTCGAGCACCTACACGATCTCCGTCCCCTCAGAAGGCGGCAACTGGTTCGCGATCTCCAACGAAGAAGGGCCACTGAGCTACACCTGCGGCGAGCAGGGCAAGGGAGCCTGTCCCACCAGCGGAGAATGGGAATAGTGGGCCGGTCCCGGCCCTCAGCCAAGACGACCCAGGACCGGCCCGGATCGCTTACCGCTGCTTCACGATTTGCAGCAGCGGGACGACCGGATTGACCGGATTGATCGTCATTCCCTCTCACCTCCCTTCCCGTGTCGTCACCCCGGCTCTGCGCCAGGACGGGAAGGGCGAGGGTAAGAAATTTCTACTGGTGGAAATTTCTTACCCCCCTTGGAGGGCAATCCGAGCCTCTATGCTCAGGCCGCTGACGACTAGCGCTAAGGAACCTGACCAGAGAAGGAGAAAACAGCGGTGACCAACGAGCAAGCAGTCGGGAGAGTGCCTCTCAGGAAGCGCAAACGTCGGCCGGAAGATGCCCTACCGCACTCCGTCAATCACTGGATTCGCGTCGAAACCTTGGCGATCCTCAACGAAGGCGAATTCAGCACAGGGGAGATCGCGCGGATGATTGGCGAGGACGTTAAGAACGTCCGGCCGCACGTTCTCGACCTCTACAGGTCTGGGTGCATCGAGTTCGCCGGTCACAAGCTGGTCGGCGGGGGGATGAGGCCGGTCTACCGCGCTCTGGTGCTGCCTGTTGTCTACGACGAGACGTACCGCAAGATGACGCTGGAAGAGCGGCGTGATCTGAACAGCGCGGTCGTCCAAGGCATCTTCACGGAGACCATGTCCTCGTACCGGACCGACCACTTGAACCAAGACGAGGACTTGTGCTTGCTGTGGGACGCCCTAAACCTCGACGCGGAGGGTAGGAAAGAATTGCTGGCGCTCCTGACGGCGACGTGGGAAGGGGCGCAGGCGATCAATGGCCGCGCCGCCAACCGCCTCGCGAAATCAGGGAAGGCTGGCGAGACCACTTTCGTCGGCCTGCTGGGGTTCGAGCGCGGCCGATCCGGCAGGTTGGAGAGCGGCTACCACGGGGTGAAGAAAAAATGAGTGGTAGCGAAGTTCTGGTTGCCTAGTCCGTACCGATCTGGAACCGTCCACCGCTCCAAAGGAAATGGAGCGATGAGTCTCCCTTGTTCCAGCCCCCCAGGTTGTCGGGCCTAGCAGTCGTCAGCGCTCGGCACTTGGGGGGCTGGAACAAGACCAACGTAATCCCGCGATCCATCCGAATCAAGGGCTGAGTTTGGGGACAGGGCTCTGGTCCCGAGGAGTGCCCCGGTGGCTTGCCGCAGAAGTGGAGGAGTGGGCCACCGGGGCGCAGCAAAGACTCAGCCATGCACGACGCCCCAGCCAACTTAGGCAGTGACGCGCCGACCGAGAACGGCGGCCTGTCCCTGCTCCAGGGTTTCTCTCGGTTCCGAGTCCGGGAGGAGGGGCGGTGACAAAGAGGGGCGGCGCGTTGGACTGGGGCGCGTTCGTCCCTCTCACCGTCCATCCCACGAAGGTCGGGATCGCCGAAGCGCTTAGGTGGATCGGTCAGCCGCTGTCGGCGTCTGAACTCCAGACGATCTTCTGCGGCAAGCAGAGCGCCGGGTCAATCGGCCATCACCTTCGCCAGATGATGAAGTGGGGCGCGCTTGAACCGGCCGGTGAGCGAATCGGAACTCGCGGCGCTCCCAGACAGCTCTACGACTTCACCGATCAGGTGACGAGGGGGTGAGCGCGAGTGTTCAGCGAAGGTGACCGCCTGAGAGCGCAGCAGGACCAGGCGCGAAAACACGGCCTGCGGCTGAAAATCCTCGCGCTCGCTCAGAAGCGGAACCAATCGCTTGACCCCGAAGACCTGCGCTGGGAGTTGCCCGAGCGCCCGGCCGTCGCCGTGATCGAGTACCACCTCTTAGTCCTTGAACGCGCCCAGCTTCTGCCCTCGCGGGCGACTGGCTGAGGTGTCCCCCCGAGAGAAATTCGCCTCAAACCTTCGCCGCATCCGGGCGAAGCGCGACCTGTCCCTAGAAGAGGTGGCCAGGCTCACCGAAATGGACTGGACGGAGATAAGCCTGCTTGAGCGAGGGAAGCGAGAACCCCGGCTTGAGACGGTTATCAAGCTCTCGGCGGTGCTGGAAGCCCCGTTGCGCGACTTCTTCGAGGGCATCGAGGGGGCACCGCTCGTGCCGACGCCGGTGGGGTCGGCGGGGCGCGTCCTCGTCACATCTGCCAGGGAGGGTGGCGACTAGGCTCACCGTCCCGGCACGTTTCTCTCCCTCTCGGCCGGGGCGGTGCAGCCGCCGAAATCTCAGCGCTCCTCATGTCGTTCTTGCGGGATCGCCTGAAAACGGCTCGCCAGAGCCGAGCGGCCAGGTTCCGAGCCTGCATCAGTTCCGATGGGACTGTCCCCTAGTTACGCATGGCTTTGGTCGCCGCTGCGTCCGTTCGTGACCAAGCTCGCACGTCACTAGGTCCGAGTTTCGAGGCTCCCGCCGCCCCTTTCTCGCCCCTCCCGGTGCCGCATTTACCGCTCCCCCGTAAAACTAGCCGGGGGCTGTAGAAAACGCCGACCTAGTCGAAGCTAACTAGAAGTGTTACGCCGTTTTGCCGCCGCTTCCCAAGTGAGACCGTCTTCCTCAAGTGGGCGAATGTCCTTCGCGTCCTCGGCTTGGGTCGGATCGTCCCCCACCGTGACTGTCGGTTCGCCATGCGTTGGAATCGTGCGCTCTCGCCACGATTCCAGCACTTCCCGATTGCCGGGCGAAAGCTTGAGAGCGCTTGGCGGATCGTAGTGGCGCAAACGGCGCAGCCAGCGATGAAGCCAGCCCTCGCTCCGGGCCATTGCTCGATACTCCCTCACCTTGCTGCTGGCCTCGTCGCGGTACTCGTGAAGCGCTTGGCGCATGATCCGGCCAGCGCGGTTATTGAAGGCCCCCGTGTTGGATTGGTCGCCAGGAGTGCCGCCGATTCCAGGTGGCGGTGGGGCTTGGGCGACATCCTCGATGACGCCTTGGCGCGCGAGATTGATGGCGTGGAAGATTTCGCCGGTCAGCGCCCGGCCACGATCACGGACCCAGCGAGTCAGGTCGGTGTCGATCTCCTCGGCACGAAGATCGTGGCTGCTCACTTCACCGGCTATCGCGGCCGTCCGCAGCGCAAGGCCGACAAAGACGCCGGTAACGATGGGCGCGAGGAGATTGCTGGCGAGCCACGCCCCAGCGTCGCCAAGCGCTTGAAGTAGATCGCACAGCAAGGCGTGGCGAGTATGACGCCGTGCCGGTTGGGGTGCGCCCGCACTTCGTAGCCGCCCGAAGTCGTAACGCGCGTTCAGACTTCTGATTTTTAGGGGTGTAGCGTGCGCGCGGGTCTGTTGTGTGTGCCGGGGAGGGGGGCGCTTTTCCCTCCGAGAATGGGGGGGGGTGGGTCGGCCTCCGCTTGGAGGTCATTGGGCAGCGAAACCGTCCCGCTGCCCAAACCCCTCCGAAACCATCCGATTCGGGCCGAATCCGAAACCGGCCCAAGTGCCTCAATTCCACTGTCAGAGCCAAAACTGCGGTTAGCCTCAACGCTTAAAAGGCCGCCGCTCTAACCAACTGAGCTACAGGGGCGAGGCGCTCCATGGTAGAGGGGCGCCGTCCAGGCTGCGGTCGCACTTTCCGCCGCAATGCGGCGACCGCAGGTCAGGGGAGGTCGGGGAGGCCCTGCTCGGGGGTGGAAGCCTCGGCGTGGACGCGGCGCGGGATGCGGCCGGCGCTGCGGGCGGCGTGGCCGGCCTCGACGCCGAGACGCAGCGCCGTGGCCATCGCCACGGGGTCCTCGGCGCCGAAGATCGAGCTGGCGGCCATCACCGCGTCGCAGCCCAGCTCCATCGCCAGAGCGGCGTCGGAAGCGGTGCCGATGCCGGCGTCGAGGACCACGGGCACGGTGGCGCGCTCGGCGATGATCGCGATGTTGTACGGGTTGCGGATGCCGGCACCAGAGCCGATCGGCGAGCCGAGCGGCATCACCGCGGCGCAACCGGCCTCCTCGAGGCGGCGAGCGAGGATCGGGTCGTCGTTGGTGTAGGGGAGGACGGTGAAGCCGTCGGCGACAAGGGTCTCGGCGGCATCGAGTAGCTCGACCGCGTCGGGATAGAGGGTGCGGTCGTCGCCGATCACCTCGAGCTTGATCCACTCGGTCTCGAAGGCCTCGCGGGCGAGCTGGGCGGTGCGCACGGCGTCCCGAGCGGTGTAGCAACCGGCGGTATTGGGAAGGGCGACGAGACCGAGACGATCGAGCACGTCGAGCACCGAGCCCTCGGCGGCCGGATCGATGCGGCGCAGGGCGACGGTGACAACCTCTGCGCCGGAGGCCTCCAGCGCTCGCTCCATCTGCTCCAGCGAGCGGAAGCCGCCGGTGCCGGCGATCAACCGCGAGGTCCAGGCCCGGCCGCCCAGCTCCCAGCCGTCGGCGCCGCCCTGGATCGCCGCCAGCACCTCGACCTTGCTGCCCTCCGCAAGCGGCGTCGAGGCCCACTCGCTGCCAGGCATCACCTCACCGTCGAGCGCGACGGCGACGCCGCGGCGAGCCTCGGCGCCAGCCGCCTCGGCAGCGTCGGCGAGAGTCGCGCCGCCAGGTAGCTCGAGCGGCTCCCCGTTGAGCTCGATCCTCACCGGCCCACCCCATCCCCGTCGAGAGTGCGTTCGTCATTTGTGGCGCTGAGCCCTACAAATGACGAACGCATCGGGTTGGCCGGGGCGATCGCGTCGGGCAGCTCGCCGCCGTCGAGAAGCTCGGCGATCGCGTCGCCGGTCAGCGGCGCCAGCAGGATGCCGTTGCGGTAGTGGCCGCAGGCCAGCACCAGGCCCTCCAGCGCGCCGGGGCCGATCAGCGGCAGGTTGTCGGGAGTGCCGGGGCGCAGACCCGCCATCGACTCGACCAGCTCCATCTCGGCGACGTCGGGGAGCAGCCGGTAGGCCTCGCGCAGCAGCTCGTGCACGCCGCCAGCGGTGACGGCGGTGTCGAAGCCGCGCTCCTCGGTTGTGGCGCCGACGATCAGGCGACCGTCGGGGCGCGGCGCCAGGTAAACGCGCTCGGAGGCGATGATCCGCTCGCAGGGAGGAGCGCCGTCGAGAGCGCGCAGCTCGAGGATCTGGCCCTTGACCGGGCGCACCGGCGGGCGAGCGGGCTCGGGGAGCCAGGCCGCCGCGGCGCCCGACCAGGCGCCGCTGGCGAGGACCACGTTCTCGGCTCGCAACTCCCCGCCAGAGTCGGTGCGCACACCCTCGATGCGGTCTCCCGCAAGCAGCGGCTCGACGACTTCGGTGCCGCCGCGCACCTCGACTCCCTCAGCGCTCAAGGCGGCGAGCAACGCTGTCGTCATCTGGCGCGGGTCGATCACCGCCTCCTCTGGCGCGTGGACGCCGCCGTTGAAGGACGGGGTCAGGCCGGGCTCGAGCTCACGGCAGCGGCGCGGTGGCAGCCACTCGGCGCCGAGCCCGAGCGAGCGCTGCAGGTCGTGGACACGGCGCAGTTCCGCCGCCTCGTCGCGGTCGAGGGCGATGTGCAGGGCGCCGTGGCAGGCGTAGCCGCTGCTCATCCCGCTCGCCGACTCGAGCTCGGCGACGAAACCGGGATAGCGCTCGGCGGCAGCGAGGGTCATCTGCAGCAGCTCCGGCTCGCCGAAGGCGAGCTCGCCGATCGGCGCCAGCATGCCGGCAGCGACCCGAGTGGCGCCGGCAGGCGGGCGATCGCGGTCGACTACGACGACGCTGGCGCCGCGCTGCGCCGTGCGCCAAGCACAGCAGAGGCCGATCGCGCCACCGCCGACAACCACCACGTCATAGCTACTTCTGTCGCTCAAGCTTGCCTCCGCCGGCATTACCCGGATCAGGTTCAGACGGTCGGTGGCCTTGCTGCCACCCTCTCAGCCTCTGGGCTCCCGTACCCCACCGATGCTACAGAGCGATAATCGGGGGGTGAGCCTCGCCATGCCCGATGCCAAGGGACCGTTGCGCCGTGAGCGGCTGCGCACCGCACGTCTCTACCTCTGCTGTGACGCGCGACCGCATGGAGAGGATCCTGAGCCGCTACTGCGGGCGGCGCTGAGTGGCGGCGTCGACATCGTGCAGCTGCGCGAGAAGCAGCTGCCGCAACGTGACATCGAGCGCTCCGCCCTCACCTTCCGCCGCCTCTGCGACACCTACAGCGCCCTCTTCATCGTCAACGACGACCCCGACCTGGCCCGCGCCTGCAACGCCGACGGGGTCCACGTGGGACAGGAAGACATGCTGGCCACAGAGGTGCGCGAGGCCGTTGGGCCTGACGCGATCGTCGGCCTCTCGACCCATTCCGAGGAGCAAATCGCCGCGGCGGCCGCGCAGCCCGTGGACTACATCAGCGTGGGACCGATCTGGGAGACGCCGACGAAGCAGGGGCGTCCAGGCGTTGGCCTGGAGCTGATTCGCCATGCGTCCGCCAACGCGCCCCATCCCTTCTTCGCGATCGGCGGCATCGACCCGTCCAACGCGGCACAGGTCGTCGAGATGGGAGCGCGGCGAATCTGTGTCGTGCGGGCGCTCCGCGACGCCGAGAACCCCGCCGCGGTCGCCGAAGAGCTGCGCAGCGCCTTCGCTGAGGCCGGAGAGCAGGCGCCGGGTGCCTGATCACCCTCGCAAGCGTAAGCAGCGCGGCGCGGCGACCACGCCGCGTGAGCGGATGGAGCAGGGTTACGCCAAGGCCGAGGTGCGCAACCAGGAAGCGCGCGAGGCGCTGCAGCCCCTGGCCGAGGGTGAGCGGCCGCGGGTCGTGACGATCGGCGCCATCGTCGCCGGCCTCGTCGCCGTCTCGATCGTGGTCGGCTACCTGATCGGCACCGAGGTCAACGGGGAGAAACCCAAACTCGCCCAGGTGCTGGCCCCGGCGCTGCTGATGGGAATCATGGCCTGGGGCATGTGGCGGGCGCGCTACTGGGCCGTGCTCGGCTTCCAGCTCGTCCTCGTCTTCCTCATCTTCAGCGCCGTCTACGGACTCGCCCTGCAGGCGGCGACAGTAGGACAGGTGCTGGCGACGCTCGCCCTGCTCGCCGTCTCCGGCACCTTCTTCTACTTCATGGTCAAGGCGATGGCGCGGATCCAGATGCCGACCCGGGAGTGAGCGATCGTTCCGGTGCGCTTTTTGCTCCTCACGGGTACATAAGGCGCACCGGAACACGGCTTCTATAGGCTGAGGTGCAGTGGCTGATTCCTACGACGTGATCGTCATCGGCGGGGGCCCGGGCGGCTATGTGGCCGCGATCCGTGCCGCCCAGCTGGGCAAGAAGACCGCCGTTGTCGAGCGCGACAAGCCGGGCGGGCGTTGCCTCAATTACGCCTGCATCCCGGCCAAGACCGTGCTGCGCACGGCCGAGATCTACGACCAGGCGCGCGACAGCGCTGAGCTCGGCGTCGTCGCCAAGGACGTCTCGATCGATTGGGAGGCGCTGGGCAAGCGCCGCGCCGCCGTCTCGGAATCGCTCTCCAACGGCGTCAAGATGCTCTGGGACAAGAACAAGATCGCCCTGATCGAGGGCGAGGGCTCGCTCACCGCCGAGGGCAACGTCAAGGTCGGCGACGAGGTGTATGAGGCCGGCACGGTCGTCCTCGCCACCGGCTCGGCGGCGCTGCCGATCCCCGGCGTCGAGTTCGGCGGCCGCGTCGTCGACACCTGGGGCGCCTGGTCGCTGCCCGAGCAGCCGCAGAAGATCGCCGTGGTCGGCGCCGGCGCCTCCGGCTGTGAGATCGCCTCCGCCTACGGGCGCTTCGGCACCGAGGTGCTGCTGATCGAGATGCTCGACCAGATCCTCCCCGCCGAGGACAAGGACATGGCCCGGGTCGTCGAGCGCGCCTTCAAGAAGCAGAACGTGACGATCTCCACCGGCGCTCCGGTCGAGAACGTCGAGGCCGGCGAGAGCTCCGTCAAGCTCACCTACGGGGACAACTCGACCGAGGTCGACTACCTCTGCATCGCCGGTGGCCGCTCCGCCGACGTCGAGGGGCTCGGCCTCGCCGACGCCGGGGTCGAGCTGGCCGAGAACGGCAAGGTCAAGGTCGACGAGTACAACCGCACTTCGAACCCGAAGGTCTACGCGATCGGCGACCTGGTCAATGCCAAGGCGCTCGCCCACAAGGCCTCCGAGGAGGGCGTCGTCGCGGTCGAGCACGCGGCCGGCGAGAAGACCCACCCTGTCGACCAGAATCTCGTCGCCGGGGCGACCTTCTGCCACCCGCAGGTGGCCAGCGTCGGCCTCACCGAGGCGGCCGCCAAGGAGGCCGGGCACGACGTCAAGGTCGGCAAGCAGAAGCTCGGCGGGGTCGGCGGCGCCACCGTCTACGACGACAAAGACGGCATGGTCAAGCTCGTCGTCGACTCCAAGTACGGCGAGATCCTCGGCGCCCACATCGTCGGCAACCGCGCCTGCGACATGATCGCCGAGCTGATCGCGACGATGGCCCTTGAGGGCGGCTATCAGGAGCTGGCCCAGATCGTCCATCCCCACCCGACGATCTCCGAGGCGATTCCCGAAGCGGCCCGCGCCGTCGACGGCCGGGCAATTCACGCCTGAGCGGCCGGGCAGGCGTGTCAGCCTGAGCTGGGCGGCAGCTCGATCGTCTCGATGCCGAGCTCAGCAGCGATCGCAAGCACGGGCCTGTCTGCGCTTGCGATCCGGTCGCCGGACCGAGCGGCAGCGAGGAGAACGGCATCGGCGAGAGAGATCCGACGTTCGGAGCGGTGATAGTGCGCCGCTCGAAGCTCCCCCGCCCGTCGAGCAAGGGGCAGATCGACCGGGATTGAAGCGATGGGCCCCTCGAGCAAGGGCTCGACCAATTCGGCCATCCGCGCGGGAGGGAAACCCTTCCGCCTGATCCCAACGTCGAAGACCTCGGCGATGTTCGCTGCCAGTCATCGCGGTCCTGCCTTCGCGCAAAAGTGACAGCACTCGGTCCATGGCCGGCTCGGCGAGCAATACCGCGAGCAAGGCGTTGGCGTCGAGAAGAACGTTCACTTCCCGTACTTGCGCTCTTCGATTTCGCGTTCCGCTTCGCGCTCTTCCTGACGGATCGTGTCCAGGCCCGGCCCATGACCTTGGCCCGCGAAGGCCCCCGCCGCGGCGGAGATCGGGTCGTCGGGAGCGGGCTTGAGGACGATCTCCTCGCCGCGGTCCTCCAGCGTCACGGTCGTCGTCCCCCAGCGCTTGCGGATCGGTGCCGGGATCGAGACCTGGCCGCCCTTGCTGATTTTCATGCGCTTCTTCATGAGCATTGAAATTACCATGAGATACCTCACTCCCCCGCTCGGTCATGGCCACATAAGGTCGTTGCGTGGCCGATCCCTCCCCCCGCGCGACCTTCTACTTCGACCTCGGCTCGCCCTACGCGTACCTGACCGCGGAGCGGATCAGCGGGCTCTTCGCCGAGGCGGAGCTGGAGCAGCCTGAGTGGCAGCCAGTCCTGCTCGGTGGCCTGTTCCGGGCCTTCGACCGGGACTCATGGTCGAAGGGCCCCGGACGGGACGAGGGGATCGCCGAGATCGAGCGGCGCGCCGCCGCCTACGGACTGCCGCCGCTGGCCTGGCCAGATCCATGGCCGGGCAACACGCTCTTCGCGATGCGCGTCGCCACCTTCGCCAAGCAGACCGGCCGCACCGTCTCCTTCGCCCTCGCCGCCTTCCGCCAGGCCTTCGCCGCCGGGCGCGACCTCTCCGAGCCCGACAACGTGCTGATCGCCGCCGCTGCCTGCGAGCTGCATCCCAACGCCCTGCTCAAAGCGGTCGAGACCGAAATCGTCAAGAACGCCCTGCGCGAGGCGACGGATTCGGCCGCCGAGCTGGGCGTCTTCGGCGTCCCCTCGCTGGTCGTCGACGGCGAGGTCTTCTGGGGTGACGACAAACTCGAGGAGGCGGTCTCCGCCGCTAGCTAAGGTCAGGGCAGTGGCCGATCTCCCCGACGCTCCCACCTGTTACGAGCTGCTCGCGCGGATGGCGCTGATCCGCCGCTTCGAGGAGGAGGCGGGACGCCAGTACCAGCGGGCCAAGGCCGGGGGATTCCTGCACCTGGCGATCGGCGAGGAGGCGACGATCGTCGGCACCGCCTCGGTGATGCGCGACGAGGACTACCTGATCGGCACCTACCGGACGCACGGCCACGCGATCGCCCGGGGGACCGAGCCCAAGCACGTGATGGCCGAGCTGTTCGGCCGCGTCGACGGGACCAGCGGCGGCCGCGGCGGCTCGATGCACATCTTCGACCGCGAGAACCGCTTCATGGGCGGCTACGGAATCGTCGGCGGCAACCTGCCGATAGCGGCCGGCCTCGCCCTCTCCTCCGAGTACAAGAGCGAAGACGCCGTCACCGTCTGCATGTTCGGCGACGGCGCCTCCAACGCCGGCAACTTCGGCGAGACGATGAACCTGGCGGCGCTGTGGAGCCTGCCGATCCTCTTCCTGGTCGAGAACAACCTCTACGGGATGGGCACCTCGGTCGAGCGCCACTCGGCCCAGACCGACCTCTCCAAGAAGGCGGAGGGCTACGGCATCCCCGGCCAGCGAATCGACGGCATGGATGTGCTCGCCGTGCGCGAGGCGGTCGCCGAGGGGATCCGGCTGGCCCGCGAGGAGCGCCGGCCGACCATGCTCGAGGCCTTCACCTACCGCTACCGCGGCCACTCCGCCGCCGATCCCGAGGTCTATCGCGAGCGCGAGGAGGTCGAGGAGTGGCGCGAGAAAGACCCGATCGAGAGCTTCGCCCAGCGCTGCGTCGAGGCGGGCGTGCTGGGCGAGCGCGAGGTCAGCGAGGTACGCGAGAAGGCCGAGCAGACGGTGCTGGCGGCGGTCGAGTTCGCCGACGCCTCGCCGGAGCCGGCGCTCGACACGCTCTACGAGAGCCTCTACGTGCTCGACAGCGCTGCGGGCTGGTACGCGGTAGACGAGCGCAGCCCCGAGCCGCACCGCGGCGAGCGCGAGGGGGACATGCCGGCAGCGGCTCGCGAGCTGGCCGAAGCCGGCGCCGCCTACGCCGGCCAGCCGGACGGGCCGCGTCCCCAGGGCAGGCCGAATCCAGCCGAGAGCGGCGACGCCCGGGAGGGCACCGAGCCGGAGGTCGCCGAGGAGCGCGAGGAGGCCGCGGACTGATGGCGGAGCAACGGATGCGAGAGGCCCTGCGCGACGCGATGGCCGAGGAGATGCGGCGCGACGAGGGCGTCTTCGTGATGGGCGAGGACGTCGGCGTCTTCCAGGGCGCCTTCAAGGTGACCGAGGGGCTGCTCGAGGAGTTCGGCGAGCGGCGGGTGCGCGACACGCCGATCTCCGAGAACACGATCGTCGGCGCCGGGGTCGGCGCGGCGATGGGCGGTCTGCGGCCGATCGTCGAGCTGATGACGGTCAACTTCTCGTTGCTGGCGCTCGACCAGATCGTCAACCACGCCGCGGCGATCCCTTACATGTTCAACGGCCAGGCGCGGGTGCCGATGGTGGTGCGAATGCCGGGCGGCGGTGGGCATCAGCTCGGCCCCACCCACTCGCACAGCTTCGAGGCGCTCTTCCTGCAGGTGCCGGGGCTGCTCGTCGCCTGCCCCTCGACCCCGGGCGACGGCAAGGCGCTGCTGAAGGCGGCGATCCGCGACGACAACCCGGTCATCTTCATCGAGCACGAGAACCTCTACGGCCGCCGCGGCGAGGTCGCCGAGGACGACGAGATCCTCCGCTTCGGCGAGGCGGCAGTGCGGCGCGAGGGCTCCGACGTAACCATCATCGGCATCCTCAAGATGGCCCACGTCGCCGAGGACGCCGCGCGGGTGCTCGCCCACGAGCACGGCGTCGAGGCCGAGGTGATCGACCCGCGCACGTTGCGACCGCTCGATCTCGACACGATCCTCGCCTCGGTGCGCAAGACCAACCGCGCGGTGATCGTCGAGGAGGGCTGGCCGCACGGCGGCGTCGGCGCCAACCTGGCGACCCTGATCACCGAGCAGGCCTTCGACGACCTCGACGCGCCGGTGCAGCGGGTCACCGGGGCCGACGTGCACATGCCATATTCACGGCGCTTGGAGCAGGCAGCGATCCCACACGAGGAGCACGTCGTCAAGGCGGCCCTGGCCGCCCTGGAGGGCTCGATCTGATGGCCGACGTGGTGATGCCGAGGCTGTCGGACTCGATGGAGGAGGGGACGATTCTCCAATGGCTGAAACAGGTCGGCGATGACGTCGCCATTGGTGATGAGCTTGTGGAGATTGAGACGGACAAGGCCAACATGGCTTACGAATCGGACCTTGCGGGGACGCTCAGCGAGATCCTCGTTCAGGAGGGTGAGACCGTGGCTATCGGCGAGCCGATTGCGCGGATTGGGGATTCGGATGGAGGGACCAGCCGCTCGACCGCGGGTCCTGTCGCCGCAGGGGACCCACCGCCCCCTGCGGTAGCTAAAGCTTCCTCGGGGGCGGTCCCCCCTACGGCGCCACCCGCGGATGAGACCGGGGGCGGGCCGCCCGAGAGTGCCAACGGAAGCGACCGTCCGAAGGCGTCACCGGTGGCTCGGAGGATCGCCAAGGAGAAGCAGCTGGATCTCTCAAAGCTTCAGGGCTCGGGGCCCGGTGGGCGCATCGTCAAGGCCGATGTCGAAGCGGCAGCTTCCGCGGGTGGCGCGGACTCGGGGGGGCCGAGAACGGAGGCGCAGCCCCCGCCCGCAGGCCCCCCCGAGGTCGTGACAGGACCCGCGGTCGAGAGTGTCCGTCCCGAGACAGCCAAGGGCGAGGTCAGCTACGAAGAGCTTTCGAAGCTGCAATCGACGATTTCTCGTCGGATGTCGGAGTCGAAGGCGACTGCGCCGCACTTTTACCTCGAGGCGGAGATCGACATGAGTCGGCTGGTCGAGGCTCGCAAGCAGATAAAGGCTGCAGCCGGCGAGGGCGACGTGGTGCCTTCTTTCAACGACATGGTCGTCAAGGCCTGCGCGCTGGCGTTGCGGGAGCATCCGCGGGCGAACGGCGCCTACCGGGACGGGCGGTTCGAGCTCTACTCGCGGGTCAACGTCGGAGTCGCCGTCTCCGCTCGTGATGCGCTCGTGGTGCCCACGGTCTTCGACGCCGATCAGAAGAACCTGCGGCAGATCGCCTCCGACTCTCGCGCCCTTGCGCAACGGGTGCGGGACGGGCAGATCACGCCGCCGGAGCTTTCGGGGGCGACCTTCACGGTCTCCAACCTGGGCATGTTCGGGATCGACAGCTTCGCCGCCGTGATCAACCCGCCGCAGGCAGCGATCCTCGCTGTCGGAGCGATCGCCGAGCGCCCCGTGGTCCGCGACGGCGAGCTGGCCACTGCCCACCTGATGCGAGTCAACCTCGCCTGCGACCATCGCATCCTCTACGGCGCCCCCGCCGCCGAATTCCTAGCCAGGATCCGCTCCCTTTTGGAAGAGCCTCTTTCTCTAGCTCTCTGAGAGGGCGCGCGGCCAAGCAGATCAAGACCGTATGGAGAGCTGACCGACTCCAGCGGTAGGTAGGTCGGCACCCCGCGCATGAAAGTGCGGGGACTGGGCCGCAGGGCGGACCTGCGGCCGACACCCCAATCATGGGAGGTGCCGACATGGCTCAGCCTAAAAGCGTGGTCGGCCTCGACGTCCACGCCACCCAAACCCACGCCTGCGTTCTTTGCCCCGAGACAGGCGAGCTTCGCTCCAAACGCTTGAACGGCCCGCCCCGGCGGGCCCTGGACTTTCTCGAAGGGCTCCACGCTCCCGTCCTCGCCGTCTATGAGGCAGGGCCGACGGGCTATGGCCTCGCTCGTGGCGCCGTCGAGCGCGACCTCGACGTGCGCATCTGCGCGCCGGGGTCGATCCCAAAAGCGCCGAGCGATCGGGTGAAGACCGACCGCCGCGATGCCGAGCGCCTGGCGCGCCTGTGCCTCGCCGGCGAACTGTCCTTCGTGCGCGTGCCGAGCCCCGAGGAGGAGCGCTTTCGCGACCTCGCCCGTTGTCGAGGGGCAATCCGCGCCGATTTGATGCGCGCTCGCCACCGGGTGGGCAAGTTCCTGCTGCGCCGCGAGTTGCGCTGGGGAGGCCCGGGCTCGGCCTGGACGCAGGCCCACTGGCGCTGGCTGGCGGGGATCGAGTTCTCCGACGGCGCCTCCAGTGCCGTGCTCGCCGACTACCTGAGTGCCGTGAGGGCGCTTGAGCAGCGTCGTGGCGTGGCCGAGCGGGCGATCGAGGAGGGCTGGCCCGAGTCTCCCTGGGCCGAGACGATCGCGCGGTTGCGCTGCCTGCGGGGCATCGACACGCTGACGGCGCTCGGGCTTTGCGGGGAGGCTGGAGACCTGCGGCGCTTTGAGCGCCCGGCGTCGCTGATGGCCTACTTCGGCATCGTGCCCTCCGAGCACTCCTCAGGGGGGCAGCGGCGGCGCGGCCCGATCACCAAGGCGGGCTCCGCGCATGCCCGCCGGTTGCTGGTCGAGGCCGCCCACCACTACCGCCACGCGCCCAGGGTGGCGGGGTCGCTGGAGCGTCGCCAGCGCGGCGTCGACCCACGAGCGTGTGAGATCGGCTGGCGCGCTCAGGTCCGCCTGCATCGTCGCTGGCAACGGTTGCGGGTGGAGCGGGGCAAGCCCGCCAACGTGGTCAGGATCGCCCTGGCACGCGAGCTCGGCTGCTTTGTGTGGGAGGTGGGGCAGCTGGACTGAGCGAGCGGGGAAACCAACGCGCCCTCGACGACGCTGTCGGGGCGGCACGAGATCAACGAAGGCCAGCACGTCGCCGCAGGGCGGCCTGCGCTGCGTCCTGGGGCAACCGGCGGGGATTCCCGCCGGCCGCGCCCGCTTCAAGACTGCAGGCCACGCGACGAATCGGCGGTCATGGGGTAGCCAGTCCCCGCATATGAGGCTGACGATGCAGTCGACGCGTCTGGAATTTGCTCGTGTCGCCCCGAGAGCGCCGCGACACCGTGGTCGCGGTCCCTCAGGGACCCGTTCGATCCTGCCCGCTTGACGAGGGGCTCTCCATATGAGGACGCAGGGAGCGAAGCGTGCACCGCACGTGAGCGACCGAGGACGCCGATATGCGCTGGCCGCGCGCCCTCTCAGCAGGTCTTCTTGGCGCCAGTGACTGCATTCCAGGCGCCGCCTACTGAGAAGTCGGCGGCTACGCGGAAGACGCCGGGGTGGGCTGCGCGGGCGACGGTCCAGTCGCCATGACGGATGATGCAGCCGGCGCCGCGGGAGATCGACCAGTAGGGAGTGAAGTTGACGCGGACGAGGAAGTCGCCGGGGTGGTCGACCTCGAGGCCGAAGCCCTGGCGACCGACCCAGAGAACCTCGGCGGCGGCGGCGGCGACTGGCTCGACGAGGGGCTCGGGGTCGCGCACCGCATAGATGCTCCACTGCGGTGAGCTCCAGCGCAGGTCGAGATAGGACGGGCTGCTGAGGATCAGCCGCCGCTCGGCGACCGAGGAGTAGTCGAGCGGGGCGTCGGGGAGCGCCACGTAGGAGATCGCGTTGTGGCGTAGCCAGCGCCCGTACGCGGCGCTGGTCAGCGGCTGCTCGTCGTCGTAGAAGATGTCGTCACGGGTGGTGTCGAGCTGGCGCAGCCAACCCCGTGCCAGCTCGAACTGCGAGGCCAGGTAGGCCGACTCCCAGTGGTTGGCGGTCGGCGGCACCTCAACCCGCACGCCGTCGCCGCCGTGCTCCTGCAGCCACTGTGCCGGCGCCTGGAAATACTCGCGTGAGGTCGACGGGTCGCCGACGCTGCGGGCGATCTGGCTGACGCTGGCGGTCACCTGCCAGTAGAGGCCGCCGGCCATGAACAGGGCCAGGAACCAGGGTGCGACCCGCGGGCGCCGGGCGAGCACCACCGCGGCCAGCACCGGGCCGCCGAAGAGGGCGCCGAGCCGCACCGCATTGCCGCCCATCGGGTTGGGCACGAGCCAGATGACGATCGAGGCGAGCAAGTAGGCAGCGATCGCCCAGCGCAGCTGGCGCTCCCCGTCGCGCAGGCCGCGTGTCACGTAAAGCGCTGAGCCGCACCAGAGTGGGATCCCAATGAACGAGGAGAAAGCGAACGGGAACTGGCCGTCGCTTGGGAAGAGCGCGTTGGGGATCAGTGTCAGGGCGAGGGCGATCGCTGCGATCCAGAGCGCTAGATGGCGAGACCCGTTGAGGGCTGAGATCGCTCGACCGCAGGGCCTGTCACGACCTCGGGGGGGCCTGCGGGCGGGGGCTGCGCCTCCGTTCTCGGCCCCCCCGAGTCCGCGCCACCCGCGGACGAGGCCGGTCCAATCGACGGTGGAGCTCCAGGCGGCGATCAAAACCCCGGCCAGAAACACTGCTGCCACCGGGCTGGAGAGGGCGCAGGCCGCTGAGGCCAAGAGAGCTTGTGCCGAGCGGCGGGTTTGTAGGGCCCGCATTGCCGCCAAGCCGAATGCCACTCCGAGGGCGAAGGTGAGCTGGCCGTCGGCGAGCAGGGTGACGACACCGGCGGCGAACCAGAGGGTCGCCCAGCGGGCCGGCTCGCCCCAGCGGTCGCGGACGAGGCGGTCGAAGAAGTAAGAGGAGGCGACGACCGAGACTGTGCCGACCAGCTGCGGGCCGAGCAGCGAGGCAAGCGGCGGGAAGAGGACGCTGTAGGTGAGCGTGTAGTGGCCGCCGTACCAGCTGCCGTTCCAGATCGCCAGACCGGTGTGCTGGAACAACTCGGTGCGAAAGACCTGGGCGGCGAGGTCGCCGACCTGCGGGTTCCAGGCCAGCATCAGGGCGGCGAGCAGAGAGCTGAGCGCGACGGCCGGAAGCCAGTCTGGTCGGAGAGCCTTGGACTGGACCATGGGTTCGGCGCCAAGGATAGAGCGGCGCCATGCAACGATTTCGGGAATGAGCGACGAACTCCTGGTTGTCCGCTGCGGCCTGGTCCCCTATGACGAGGCCTGTGTCGCCCAGCGCTGGCTGCGCGACGCCCGCCAGGAAGGCGCGATTCCCGACGTGCTCCTGCTGCTCGAGCACCCCCCCGTCTACAGCCGCGGACGCCGCTCAACGCCTGAGGAGCTGCCGATGGCGACCGAGTGGTACGCGATGCAGGGGATCGAGGTGCGCGACACCGACCGCGGCGGCCGCGTCACCTACCACGGATCCGGACAGCTGGTCGCCTACCCGATCGTCGCCCTGCAGCCCTACGGCGACGACGTCCACGAGTACGTGCGGCGGCTCGAGCAGGTGGCGATCGGCGCCCTCGCCGAGCACGGCGTCGAGGCCGGCACGATCGAGGGCCTAACCGGCGTCTGGACCCCCCCAACTGCCGGCCGACGGGACGAAAACCGGAACATGGCTCCGGATATCGGCCCATCGACGGGGGAGGCGCGGAAGATTGGGTCGATTGGGGTACATGTGAGTCGGGGGGTGACGACGCATGGGCTGGCGGTCAACGTCAGCAACGATTTGCAGCCGTTCGAGTGGATCGTGCCTTGCGGGATCGACGGTTGTCAGGTCACCTCGCTGAGCCGCGAGCTGGGCGCGGAGCAGAACCTCGACGCCTTCGCCGCCACGGTCGCCGAGCGCTACGCGGCGGTCTTCGAGCGCACGCCGGCGACGGCCGATCCAGCCGACCTGGGTCTCGACAACGCTAGGCTCGGCGTCGCATGAGCGAGACGACCACCGAGACCGCCAACGGCTCCGATCCAGCGGCCGAGCGCGTCCACGTCACCCGTTCGCGCGCCAAGCCGGGCGGCACCGCGGCGGAGACCGGCGACACCGTCCCCTTCCGCCGCGCCCGCAAGCCCCCCTGGCTGAAGGTGCCGGCGCCGGGCGGGCCGACCTACCGCCGGCTCAAGTCGATGATCGGCAGCGACAACCTGCACACCGTCTGCGAGGAGGCCAACTGCCCCAACGTCGGCGAGTGCTGGGAGCGCGGCACGGCGACCTTCATGATCCTCGGCGACGTCTGCACCCGCCGCTGCGGCTTCTGCAACGTGAAGACGGGCGTGCCGACCTGGAACGACCCACTGGAGCCGTTGCGCGTCGCCAACCAGGTGAAGAAGATGGGCCTGCGCCACGCCGTCGTCACCTCGGTCGACCGCGACGACCTTCCCGACTACGGGGCGAGCGCCTTCGTCGGCGTGATCCGCTCGATCCGCATGCAGGCGCCGGGCTGCAAGGTCGAGATCCTCACCCCCGACTTCCGCGGCCAGGAGATGCCGCTGGCCAAGGTGATCCACGAGCGCCCCGACGTCTTCAACCACAACGTCGAGACCGTGCCGCGGCTCTACCCGGTGGCACGGCGCGGCTCCAAATTCCTGCGCTCGGCCCGGGTGCTGAGGATGGCCAAGGAGATGGGCGGCGCCGACGTCGTCACCAAGTCGGGCCTGATGGTCGGCCTCGGCGAGACCTTCGAGGAGATGGTCGAGACCTTCGGCATCCTGCGCGAGCATCGCGTCCAGGTGCTGACCGTGGGCCAGTACCTGCGCCCGACCGAGAACCACCTGCCGGTGGTGCGCTACTGGCACCCGGAGGAGTTCGCGGCGCTGGAAAAAGCGGCCTACGAGCTCGGCTTCGAGTCGGTCGCGTCAGGGCCCCTGGTGCGCAGCAGCTACCACGCGGACCAGAACTTGCCCGAGCGCGCCCTCGCGGGCTAGCTCGCCGCGAGCAACTGGCGCCGCGTCATCTCGCGAGCGAAGGCGACGACGTCGTCGAGCGCGCGGGTCTGATCGATCGAGAAACGTTCGGCCAGGCCCTTGGCGAGGTCGTCCACCCGCCGGGGCTGCTCGAGCTGGTCCCAGATCCAGGCGCCCGTCGCGTTGAGCCGGACGGCGGTCTCGGCCTCGACATCGAGCAGGACCGTCTCCTCGGGAAGCTCGCCGTGCACGGCACGGTCGGTGCGCCGCAGGGTCGTCGCTGCTTCTATCTGCCTCGCGTCCACCGTTGCATAGCCTATGACCGGATGGGCAGCCTCTATGGATTCGAGGTCGAGAGCGAGCTGCCGTTGCGCCGCCTCAACGCCGCGGGCGGGACGCGGGGCCAGCTGACGATCGAGGTCGCGGAGCATCGCTCCCCGGACGTTGCTCCGGTGAGCACGCTGGTCGACGAGAAGGGGGCCTGCTGGTACGCCTCCTACGAGCTGGAGAACGGCAACTGCCTGCTTGAGCTGCCGCCGACCGGGAGCTTCCTGCTGGAACCCGCGACGGGAGGCGTCGGCGTCGATCGTGACGACGCGGACGACGACCTGCTCGAGCACCGGGTCGCCTCCTCGGCGATCTGCACGCTGCTGGCGATGCGCGGCGATCTCGTCCTGCACGCCGCCGCGGTCGAGGTCGGCAGGAAGGCGGTCGCCTTCTGCGGCCCGACCCAGCGGGGCAAGTCGACCCTGGCACGAACGCTGGGCGAGGACGGGCGCCGGCTGCTGGGCGAGGACGGGATCGCGATCGAGGTCGAGGAGAACCGCGCGACCGCCTATCCGGGCGCCCGTGGCGTGCGGACACGCGGCAGCGATGGCGATGGGCGGCAGCGCGTCGAGCTGCTGGCCGACCCGGGGCCGGGAGAGCCACCTCCCTGCCCAGTCGCGGCGATCATCCTGCTCGGCGAGCGCGGCGACGCGCTCGAGGTCGAGCCGCTGGAGCCGGCTCGCGCTCTCGCTCTGCTCACTCCCAACCTCATCCACTGCGGAACCCGTGCGGCTATCGCGGCCGCCTTCGCGAACCTCGCCGCCCTGCTGCGGGTCGTGCCGGCCTTCAAGGCCAGCCTGCCCGACGATCTCGCCGCGCTTCCAGCATCCGCGGAAGAGATGCTCGACAGGGTCGCCGAGCGAGGTTAGACTCGGCCACTTGGGCCGCCGACGACAGGAGCGAGATGCCGAGCGACAGCGTCAACCCCTACGAGTCCCCCAGTGTCGAAGAGGTCGACACCTGTGGAGACCCGGTGAAGACTTCCCCGATCGTAAGCGTCGATAACTAGTCGAGCCAGGAGGAGACCAGTGAGCGATATGAGCCCCGAGCCCTACGAAGCGCCCAGCGTCGAGGAGATCGACGCCGACGGCTACCCGATCAGCACAGCTGCTGGCATCACACAGCCGCCGGCCTGAAGCGGACAGCATCACCGGGCGGCCCTACCGACGCGGCCGCCCGGTGAGCTGAGATGCGCAGGCGCGAGGACAGCTTCACCCTGGGCAGGCTGCTCTGGCGGCTTGGCCGGCGCCCGCCTCGCAGCCTCCTCGCTGCGCCCGAGCGGCCGATCGGGGCGAAGCTCGAGATCACCTACGCCTGCAACCTGCGCTGTGGGTTCTGTTACACCGACTCGCCGCGCCACACGCTGCAGCGCACGCCGGAGATGAGCGACGAGGAGTGGCGCGAGGTGGTGCGCCGGTCGCTCGACCTCGGCATCGTCGAGGCGGTCATCACCGGCGGCGAGCCGCTGCTGCGCCGCGACCTTACCCTTGAGCTGATCGAGACGCTGGCCGCCGCGGGGGTCGGCGTCACGCTCAACACCAACGGCTGGTTCGTCGACGAGGCGGTGGCGGAGCGGCTGGGAGCGCTTGCCGGGGTAACCGCGCACGTCTCGCTCGATGGGGCGCGAGCCGGCCTGCACGACGGCTCACGCGGGGTACCGGGGAGCTGGCGGCACGCGATCGAGGGCATCGACCGCCTGCTCGCCGCCGGCGTCGGGGTCTGCGTCGTGCACGTGGTGACGCCCGGCAACGCCGCCGGCGTGGAGGACTTCTTCGAGCAGATGTGGGCGCTCGGCGTGCCCTGGGTGCGCGCCACGCCGGTCGTGATGACCGGCGCGGCAGCGCGCGGCGGCGAGTGGGGCATCTCCCACAAGGCGCTGGACGAAGCCGCTGAGAGCTTCCGCCGCAGGCACGGCAAGGCGATGAAGGTCCAGGTCCAACCAGGCACTGGCGGTGGGGTCACCCTGCAGGGCCGGGCGGCGCCCGGCAGCTTCCTGGTTCGGCCCAACGGCGACGTGCGGCCGGACTCGCTGCGGCCCTTCACCTTCGGCAACGCCGTGGCGGACGGGGTCGAGGCCTGCTGGGCGGCGATTCGCGAGGGCTGGGACGACGAGCGGATCAATCGCTGGGCCGACGCGCTGAAGAAGCCGGGGGATCTGCCGAAGTCCGAGCTCGTCGCGTACCTCGATGATGAGGTCTCGGTGGTGGATGGTCCGTCGGCCCCGACTCGGCGGAACAAAAGGGGAGGTTCCGGCGAGTCGGGGCCGACGGACCTCACAGGGACGGACAACAGTCAGGGTGGAGGCGGGCGCGATGCGCCGGTGCCTGAGGCGACGCCGACGAAGCCGGTTGACCCAGCTCAGGAGCTTGTGGAGGCTGAAGCCAAGGTGAGGGATTTGGCGGGGGCGCGGCGATATCGGCATGCGCCGTTGCGCTGGACGGGGAGCCCCGATCAGAGGTTCGTTCGGCTCGTTGGCGATGGCAGCTACCTGCGCCTCAACGAGTCCGGCGGTGTGGTGATGGACGCGCTTGACGGGGGGACCCTGGCCGATGCGGCGAGCGCACTGCGGGCGCGCTACGACATCGACGAGGAGCGCGCCCGTGAGGACGCGGTCACGGCGACGCGGGAGCTGCTCAGCCGCCGCGTCGTCCTCGTCGCCGGGGCCACCACCCCCTTCCCGGTCGAGTCCGGGACGACGGACCTGCCCGGCCTCGAGCCGAACGGCTAGACGAAGCGCTTGACGAAGGCGAGGGCCGTCTCGGCGACCTCGCGCCAGCCGCTGTCGATCGTCAGCGAGTGGCCGCGGTTGGGGACTTTGACGATCTCGGTGACGGCCTCGTTGCGCTGCTGCTTCTTGAACGACGCGTTGGCGATCGCCCAGGGCACCGTGTTGTCCTTCTCCCCGTCGACGATCAGCAGCGGACCCCGTTCGGGGTTCTTGGTGTCCGCCTTGGCCTCGGTCCAGGGGTTGAGGTTGGCGTTCGCCATCTGCATCAGCGCCACGCCGGGCGCCGCCACGTGGAAGCTCTCGTAGAGCTGCTTCGCCTCGTCGTCGTCGAGCGCGTTGGCCCAGCCGTACTTGAACTGGTCGAGGGTGAGGGTGATCGCGCGGCCGCGGTTGAACGGGTTGCGCAGCACCGGCCCGGCCGATTTCAGCGCCGAGATCGGCAGCGGCAGCACACCGCGGAAGGGCCCGGGGTCGATCGCCACGGTCGCCGCGGAGAGACCGCGGCCGGCGATGATCTGGGCGAGCAGCCCGCCGGTCGAGTGACCCATCACGGCGGGCTTCTCGTTCAGCTTGCCAATCACCTCGACGGTGTGGTCGGCGATCTGCGCCAGCGTCTTCTTGGCGAAGACGTCGGGGTTGGCCCGGGCCTGCTCGACGGTCTCGGGGTCGTCGGGCCAGACCGGCGTCACCGGCGCGTAGCCGGCCTCCTCGAAGAGGGCCGCCCAGCGGTCCCAGCTGCTCGGCAGCAGCCAGAGGCCATGGACGAACACGACCGCTGTTCTGCCGCTCGCGTTCGCCTCCTCGACCTGCTGCATCTCCGCCTGGGTGATCGTGGGCATCTGGTGCTCCTTCCGCAGCGCACCCGACGGACCGCCGCGCGACTGCAAGCTGGGGTCTCGGTCAGTATGTCGGTTACACAGTGAATGTCGAGCTAACCCACATCGGCGGTCCCACGGTCCTGATCGAGGTCGGTGGCTGGCGGCTGCTGACCGATCCGACCTTCGACCCGGCGGGCGGCGACTACCGCTTCGGCTGGGGCACCGGCTCGCGCAAGCTGGCCGGGCCCGCGATCGACGCCGCGGACATCGGCCCGATCGACGCGGTGCTGCTCAGCCACGACCACCACGACGACAACCTCGACGCCGCCGGCCGTGCCCTGCTGCCCGCCGCGGGCTCGGTGCTCACCACCGTCGCCGGCGCCAAGCGCCTCGGCGGCAACGCGCGCGGGCTCGCGCCCTGGGCGAGCACCAAGCTCGAGGCGACGGGACGGACGCCGATCGAGGTCACCGCCACCCCTTGCCGTCACGGCCCGCCGCTGAGCAAGCCGATCGTCGGCGACGTGGTCGGCTTTTCGCTCAACTGGGAGGGCCAGGAGCACGGCGCCCTCTGGATCTCCGGCGACACGGTCCTCTACGACGGCGTCCGCCAAGTAGCCGAGCGCCTGCAGGTCGGCACCGCGCTGCTGCACCTGGGCGGCGTGCGCTTCCCGATCTCCGGCCCGCTGCACTACACACTGACCGCCAGGGGAGCCGTCGAGCTCAGCCAGCTGATCCGACCGCAGACGATCGTGCCGATCCACTACGAGGGCTGGAAGCACTTCCGCGAGGGCCGCGACGCGATCGAGCAAGAGCTCGCCGCGGCGCCCGAGGAGATCAAGAAGCGCATCCAGTGGCTGCCGATCGGCGAGGCCACCGGGCTCGACGTCTGAGCGGTGGCGGCGGAACACTCTCGTTACGAATAGGCCTTGAGTCGTGACACCTCTGGCCCTACGGTCGGCTTGTGCCGACGGATGCGCCGAATGCGCCGCTCAATCTCAAGGGAAAAGGAGACCTGGCTGAGCTGATGGTCGCCGCCGATCTCCTCCGGCGTGGCCACAAGATCGCGATTCCCTACGGAGAGGACTGTGACTTCGACCTCATCCTGATCAGAGACAGTCGGCTCGAGCGGGTGCAGGTCAAGTACGCGCGGTCCGATGGGTCGGTAATCAATGTCAAGTGCTTCTCGCACTCGCTGACCAACGGCAAGATCCGACGAACCAAGCACTACACGGCCGAGACGATCGACCTCCTGGCCGTCTACGACCACACCTCGGAGCGCTGCTACTACGTTCCCGCCGCCGAGCTGGGCGCAGGGCGTTCCAGCCTCTTCCTGCGTCTCAAACCAGCAAAAAACGGACAACGCCTGGGCACGTGGCCAGCTGAGAACTATCTCGAGCCCTGATCGATGGAGCCAGCCGGAATCGAACCGGCGACCTTTCGGATGCAAACCGAACGCTCTGCCAGCTGAGCTATGGCCCCGTCCCTTGAATTGTAGGCAGGCCGCAACTAAACGGAGACGGCGCGCTTGTAGCGGGCTACGGAGAGGTAGCCGAAGAAGAGGGCGATGCCGAGCGACCAGGCGACGGCGCCCCAGATCGAGTTGCCGGCGGGGGCGCCGAGGAAGAGGGCGCGCATCGCGTCGACCGTGACCGTGAAGGGGTTGATTTCGGCGAAAGCCTGCAGGGAGGCCGGCATCGAGTCGACCGGGACGAAGGCCGAGGAGATGAAGGTGAGCGGGAAGATGATGATGAAGCCGAACGACTGCGAGGCCTCCGGCGAGGACGAGGAGAGGCCGACGAAGGCGAAGACCCAGGAGAAGGCGTAGCCGAAGAGCAGGGCGAGGAGGATGCCGGCGACGATGTGGGCGGCCGGGGCGTCGAAGGAGAAGCCGGCGATGAGGCCGACGACGATCATCATCGCCAGTGAGATCGCGTTGGTGCCGATGTCGGCGAGGGTGCGGCCGGCGAGCACGGCGGCGCGTGACATCGGCAGGGAGCGGAAGCGGTCGACGAGGCCCTTTTTGAGGTCCTCGGAGAGGCCCAGGGCGGTGACGAAGCCGCCGAAGGACATCGTCTGGATGATGATCCCGGGGATCAGGAAGTCGATGTAGCTGTAGCCGGGCGTGCTGATCGCGCCGCCGAAGACGTAGGCGAAGAGCAGCACGAACATGATCGGCTGCACGGTGAAGGAGAGCAGCAGGTCGGGGGCGCGGGGGATGCGCATGATGCTGCGTTTGGCCAGCACCAGGGTGTCGGAGAGGGTGTAGCGCAGCTGCGTCACCGGGCCGCCTCCTCGGCCGGCTCGGCGCCGTCGGCGCTCTCGGCGGCGCGGCCGGTGAGGTTGAGGAAGACGTCGTCGAGGGTCGGGCGGTGCAGGGCGACGTCGTCGACCCCCACGCCGGCCTCGTCGAGCCGCCGCACCGCCTCGGCGATCGCGCCCTTGCGCTGGCGCAGCGGCACGCAGAGGGCGCCATCGCGCATGCTCGGGCGCTCGGCGGCGATCGAGTCGAGCGCGGCGATCGCCGCCTCGGCGTCGGCGGGCGCCTCGAGGGTGACGTCGAGCCGTTCGCCGCCGACCTGGTCCTTGAGCTCGTCGGAGCTGCCCTCGGCGATCACCTGGCCGCGGTCGAGCACGGCGATGCGGTCGGCGAGCCGGTCGGCCTCGTCGAGGTACTGGGTGGTGAGCAGCACCGTGGTGCCCTGGGCGACCCGCCCTTCGATCGTCTCCCAAAGCTCGATGCGACTGCGCGGGTCGAGGCCGGTGGTCGGCTCGTCGAGGAAGAGGACCGGCGGCCGGGCGACCAGCGCGGCGGCGAGGTCGAGGCGGCGGCGCATGCCGCCCGAGTAGGTGCGGACGAGGCGGTCGGCGGCCTCGCTGAGCCCGAAGCGCTCGAGCAGCTCGGCGGCGCGGCTCTTCGGCTCACCCTTGGGCAAGTGGTAGAGGCGGCCGACCATCTCCAGGTTCTCTGCTCCGGTGAGGTTCTCGTCGACCGCCGCATACTGGCCGGCGAGGCCGATCTGGCTGCGCAGCTTGGTCGCGTCGCGCACGACGTCGAGGCCGGCGACGCGGGCGCTGCCGCTATCGGGGCGCAGCAGCGTGGTGAGGATGCGCACGGCGGTCGTCTTGCCGGCGCCGTTGGGGCCCAGCAGGCCGAAGACGGTGCCGGCCTCGGCGCGCAGGTCGATCCCCTCGAGGGCGCGCACGTCGCCGAACGACTTGCACAACCCGGATGTCTCTATTGCTGCGTCGGCGGCGATCGACGCAACCTACCGAATAGCCGGTACGGCTAATCGTCGAAGTCGAAGTCCTTGGGCGGCTTCTGCTCGAACCAGAGCTGGTCGTCCTCGGGCGTCTCCTCGAGGAAGTCCGGTGTCTCCTCCAGCACGTCCTCGTCGGCGGCGCGCGGGGCGGGCGCCTCGGCTTCGGCTTCTTCGGTGCCGGGCTCTTCGACAAGTGCCTCGGGCTCCTCGTCGGGCTCAGGCTCTGGCTCGTCGGCGAGTTCCGACTCAGCAGCGAACTCCGGCTCGCCAAGCGGCTCTGGCTCGGGGTCGCGCGGCGCCTCAAGCGCCTGGTCGAGTTCGTCAGAGAGGCGCTGCTCGTTCCAGAAGGCGTCGTCCTCATCGTCGTACTCGTCGTCGTCGGGTGCCGGGCCCTTGATGCTGACCTCGCCCCCTTCGGCCTCGTCGAGGCCGGCGAGCGGGTCGGCCGGGGCGAGGCGAGGCTCGGCGATCTCCTCTTCGACGATCTCCTCGTCGCTGGGGCTGGGTGGTCCCTCGGCGGAAAGCTCCTCGTCGAGGTCGTAGAGCTCGGTCGGCTGTTCGGCGATGACCTGGCGCTCTTCGGTGGAGTGGGCGGCGGGCTCAGGCTCCTCAGCGGGCTCCTCAGCCTCAGGCGCGTCGGCGACGATCTCGTGCTCCATCGCCGGCTGCTCCTCTTCGGCGGGCGCCTCGTCAATCGGCTCCTCAGCGGCGGGAGCCATCGGCGGCGGCTCCTGGAGGTCGGCGATCGTCGGCTCGCGCCGGGCGGCCGGCTCCTCAGCCGTCTCCGGCTGGGTCATGAATTCGGTCGGCGCCTCGGCGGCCGGATCGTGCTCAGCCTCGTCGCCAGGCCGCTCTGCCTGGCCAAACGCCTGGTCCTCGAGCTTGCTCAGCTCGGAGTCGTCGGCGCCGTGCTGGCGCTTCAGCTCCAAATGCTCGCGTATTGCCTCGTCGAGAATTCCCATCAGCTACGTCCCGGGAACCTAAAGCCTATGCGGTTATCCTTCCCCATGCGAGGGTCCTGGGATGTTCCTCCCACCCCCGCCTGAGGGGCTATAGCTCAGCTGGCAGAGCGCCTGGATCGCACCCAGGAGGTCGGCGGTTCGAATCCGCCTAGCTCCATCTCGAAGTACCTGCTCAGTGGAGGTTTTCTCCTCTCCGCACATCGATCGGCCGAGGTGTCTCCCCCAATCGGGTCAAGTTCTGGTCAACCCAGGGGTGAGCGCCTATCTGAGACCCGGACTTGACCAACCCCTGTAGCGCGGCGCCTACGTTGCCTCCGGCCCCGATACGCCAGCGCGCCGCCGCCCGCTC
Organism: uncultured Solirubrobacterales bacterium; assembly: GCA_963718775.1. Taxonomy (GTDB): domain Bacteria; phylum Actinomycetota; class Thermoleophilia; order Solirubrobacterales; family 70-9; genus VRUE01. The sequence goes on from OY970377.1 coordinate 1,419,272, forward strand.
TCGTGCAGACGGACGGCGGGCTCCCGAAGGATGCGGCGGGGGAAGAGGCACGACGCCGTCGTCGTCTCCGTCGACCTCGAGCAATTCCGCGAAGGCGCTCTGCGCGAGCAGACTCCGGACCTCGTGGGAGTGGCGAACCTCGTCGAAGAGATGGGTGTAGACGTTGAGCGTCGTGCTCACCTGCGCGTGCCCGAGGATGCGGCTGACCCGAGCGACGTCTAGACGGAGGTCGACGATCAGGTGGCTCGCAAACGTGTGCCGGAGGTCGTGAAAACGCAGGCGAGGCCAGTCTTCGTCATCGAGCCCGGCCAGCGCGGCGGCGCTGTTCAAAGCCCGGGTCTCGACGTTGCGGTGCCCGAACGGAGTCCCCGCGCCGGTGTGGAATACCCACGCCTCCTCACCCACCGGGGGCATCTCGCGTCGGTGTTCGCGAAGCCTTGAGACGAGCTGCGGGGCGAGGGGAACATCGCGGTAGGCGGAGGCGGTCTTCAGTGCCGCCCGCCTGGGCGGGATACCGCGTCGTGCTCGCGACAGCTGCGCCCGCACGTGGAGCTCGCCCCTCTCCAGGTCGAAGTCCGACCAGAGGAGCCCAAGCAGCTCGGAGATCCGCAGCCCGGTATAGAGCGCCGTGGAGATCAGCATCCGGTACCGCGGCGCGCAGGCAATGAGGAGACGGACGATCTCGTCGCGGCCGAGCACCCGCTGTCGGCGTGGGATGGGACGAGGGCGCTCGCAGGACTCCAGTCTCTCGACCGGGTTCTGAGCCATCCAGCGGTTGCGGAGCGCAAAGCGCACGATGCTCTGCAGCGTCGCCAGCGCCCCGGCAATCGTCTTCTCCGATTTTTCCGCCGCCCGGAGCCGGGTCATCAGGTCGGCGACGTCCTCGACGCCGAGGGTGCGGATCAGGCGTGGACCGAGCATCGGCAGCAGATGCCTTTCCAGGTGATAGCGGTTGCTCTCAAGCGAGCGCTCACGGCGCTCGCCGGCTTCCACACGGCGCTCATAGCGCTCGATCCACCATCCCGCGACCCGGGCGAAACGAAGCTCCGGCGTCGCCAAAGGCACACCCGCGCGAGTCGACTCGATGAAGAGAGTCCGCTCCGCCCGCGCCTCCTCGATGTCGTAGCCGACGGTCCGGAACCGCGGCTTGCCGCCAGCCATGAAACAGACGGCGTACTTCCCGTTCGGCTGTAGGTAGATGCCCTGCTCGATGCGCACGCGGCGTGCCGGGCGATGGTCGTCGTCCATGTCTCCTCCGATCATTGGATGCAGACAAGACGTATCGCAGTCTGGTGACTGAGATCGACGAGCAGTCTCTGCGGATGGGTAGTGCCTTGAAGCCCGTCCGGCTCCGGGTCCTAACTGATGACGATCCGCTCGTCGGGCAGCGTGGGCAAGGTCGCCGGGAACGGCGGGCCTTCAGGACAGCGGAAGAGCTGGGACCACCAGGTTGCGATCGAGGCTTGGTTGAACGCCTCCGCATGGCTGATGTCGAGTTCGCGAATCGTCTCGCGCCCGGAGCGCGGGGTCTGCATCATCACAAGACAAAGCGAGGGTGAAAGCGGCACGGAGAGGCTGTCGGCGCTCGTGGGTCCAATGCCGAGAAATCGGTTCTCGGGCCGCGGCAATCGATCGAGGAGGATCGGCTCGTCGCTGGTCAATAGGACCGGATTCTCGAGGCGCAAAAGATGCCACTCGGCCTCGCGGAAGGGAACCGCGGCCTCGGGGGCAGTCTGCAGCATCATCTGCAGTTGACGTGCGCGCGGCAACACGAAGCGACCCTCGTCGAGTTCGGCCGCGAGGGCGTCACGTTGACATTTGTCGAGGTGGCTGAAGTCTGGTATCGGAACCCCCGGTCCAGCGCTTTCTTCAATCAGCCGGTCGCGCTCCTGCTCGACAGAATCGGGTTTCTTTCGAGCATCATCGTGCTGCGTTTCGCCGATCTCGGCGTTCTCCAGTCCGAATCTGATCAGCATCTTCTGCATCTTGTCGGCGAGCTCGGAACCGCTGGCACGGCTCGAGCGACCTCGGACCCACTGCAGGCCCAACCAGGTAGCGAAGGCATCCTTCTGCTCGGGCGCAAGGGGGAATTCGAGACTCGTGAGGGCGTTGTGGATCGAAGCCCCTTCGGCATCGATCTTCGCAAGGCCTTCCTCGACCGAGGAGTCTTTCTCTCCGTCGGGACCCTCGACGGAATAGAAGTCCTTCTCGACCGCGAGCGCGGTGGTCCCCGTCCTGACCTCGGGCCGATCGGATCTGTCGCGCATGGCGACAAGACCTTGGGCGTCGGCCCAGGCCCGCAGGTAGAACTGCGGCAGGACGTGATGGCGCACCGGTCGTTGTGACATCGATTGTCTTGGGACTCAGCCCCCACCGAGGATCACTTGTCGCCGTGACCATAGCTGCGGCAATAGACCGAGAGTGAACTAGGTCGGATCAGGAGACAGCAGCTGCTCAACTCTCCCCCACCCTGCGGGAATAGATAGCACTGGACAGTGGCGCTCCTCAAGTCTCATTTGCTCGATCGTCCACGGAAGAATCCATTCGAGCTCCGAGGACCAACGCCAAGCTCGTAGGGCACCGGGCTGCGCCTTCCGGCCGATCGGCCGCGACGCCTGGATCAGCATGAGTGGCTGTGACAAACCTACCTCGGCCTCTTCCGCAACAGCTTCCACGGTGGCGATGTCAGTACCGCTCGGCCTCGGGACGCCACCGGGATGGCTGTGCCAACTCCCGATGTAGCGGTAGCGACAGCGGCTGTGCTCCCTCACCGCATCCATCAGGAGTCCGGTGGTCTCCGGATGGGGCTGAAAGGTCGTACGTCGATGTCTGGCTCGTGGCCCAGGGCCGTAGGCGCCCGCGACGACGAGGTCGTCACCTTCGCCGAAACCGAAAAGGGCGCCCCCGGTCTCAGTCCTCGGCCGCTTTCTGGTCTCGCTCTGGATCAGGGCTAGGGCCCGCTCGTCAAGCCACACGATCTTCCGATTCATCGGCAAAGGGGGCAGCCAGGGTGGGTCTCAAGCCGACCGGTGGTTGACGGGGGATCGCCTCGGAAGTTGACGATCACATAGTCATTCTCGAATGACGGATAGGTTGAATTCCCACTGACCTGTACGGTGACTCGCGCCGTCAACGCCGCGAGTGCGGTTGCATCGAACCCGGCTCCGGAGAAAGCCGGGGTGCTACAGCCGACCGGGGTCATGTTGCTTCGAGGTCCTTCCATCGGCGTCGGGATAGAGCCGTCCTGCTGCGCGAGTACGAAGCAGTAGTAGCAGGGGCCGTCGGCCCGGAAGACCGCGACCTCTCCACCGAAGCTGCCCGCCGTTAGGCCCGTGAGGACCATCGTCCTACCGAATTCACGGCAACGGCGCTGAAGGACGCGCGCGGCGACCTGTGACCCGGTCGCATCGATAACCATGTCTACGTCGCCGAGGATCTCGTCCAAGAGCAAACTGTCATTCGCGCTCTTGCCCACGTCTAGGTGGTGGGGCGTGACGGAGACGAAAGGATTTATGTCCCGGGCGTCGACCGTGACGGCGATCTCCTTCTCGCTCCCTGCCCATCGGACGTCGAGGAGGTGGCGGACAGCATTGTTGACGTCATAACGGTCGTGATCGGCAACGTGTATGCGTCCGACCCCCGCCTTCGCGAGCTCCATCGCGACGGGCGCGCCGACCGAACCAGCCCCGACGACCAACACACCGGCCCGCTCTAGACCAACCAGCTCGGGAATCCGCCGCTTGCGCTCCGCGTTCGTCAACGCCTGGGCGCGCGCCATCCGCAGAACCCGCACATCTCCGTTGCGCTTCATCTCGATCTCCATGAAGCTCCAACCTCTCCTGTGCTCGTCGCGCGTCGGGCCTTCCTCGATGAAGGTCACGGCGACCCAGCCGCTGACCGCCGCTCGCTTCCGACCCTGTCCAAGCGCGCGCTTCAGCCGGATCAAGAGCTCCGGCGCGTGGGACCGGGCACCCTCCAGAACCTCCGCCTTCCGAGGCCACGGCGAGAGGATGCCGTCCGGGAGAGCGCACCACCTACCCTTATGGCGCTTTCCGTCCGATGACGTGACCCGGTCGACTAGGCGCTCGTCGGGGTCCTCGAATCCGTCTGCGGAGGTCAGGACGTGGCCGCCGAAGACCTTCTCGTCGAGGAGGAAGCAGCCCTCCTCGACGTCGAGTTCGATTTCCCAGAACGGATCCGGCACCAGGACAACCTCTCCCGCGTTCGCAGGAAGATGCTGGGACAAGGGCTCCGGCATGTCGGCTTCGCCGGCCCGAACCGCGTCCTCACCGGCTTCCGAGTCTTCCAACAGCCAACGGAGATCCTCGTCGATCAGTTGTGCCGCCGCCATGCCCGTCCACCAGTCGGCAGCCGGGTCCTCGAGGAGGCAGAAGTTGCCATGGCGTCGGTTTTGGTGGCGCAAGAGCAGCTCACTGGGACCGAAGACATGCGGCTCGACGTCGGGGTAGTCGAAGGGAAACACGACCCTGATCTGAATGTCCTCGCCGCGAAAGGGAAGGGCAGTCTCAATCCCCAGTTGTGCGGATTCGGTCTCGTACTGGCGCGCTGGAAGCCCGCGGGCATCGAACTCTGCGAGCTCCCAGGCGAGCCGATCAGGCCGAGCCTCGAACCAGCGCTGCCGCGGCTCAGGCGTAGCGCTCACGACGGGGCGGCCGTTGCGGAGTCGTCTCGTGGTCAGGCGGAGGCGTCGCCGGAGGTCTGCGCGTACGCCCGCCCGGGCCACCGCTTTTGGACCCTGAAGCCTGAGAACCTCCGTCGCCGTCCTCGTCCCAACCGTAGTTCTCGGAATAGGAACCGGGATCGGGGACGAGCTGGTAGTCATTACCCGACTCGACTTCGACGACCACGGTGCCGCTCTGGCAGGTCTCGAACACGTTGTCCTGGCCAGCCTCCTCGCGATAGGCGTCCATCATGTCTGCGTGTGGGTGGTTGTGGCGGTTGTTCTCGCCGACCGAGACGATCACGGCGTCTGGTTCGATCAGCTCCAAGGCCTCGGTCCAGGCCTCGGATTTCTCGTCTCCCTCCTTGAAGAAGGTGCGGGATCCGTGATGGCTCGCGTGGAGGATCTCGGCGGCAAGGACCTCGGTCCCGGTTTCGGAGTCCTCACGACCCTCGTAGTAGTCGACGACGCGCTTCCAGCAGGACAGATCCGAGTCACCGGTGAGGATCACCGAAGTATTGCCCTCGTAGGTCAACCGCAACACGAGGCAGTTCTCATGGACGAGATCCTTCGCTTCCTCTTCACTCATGCTCTCGTCGATCTCGATCCAGCCAGGAGGCGAGAAGCAGCGCACCGAGATGTCTTCGTGGAGATCGAGATCGGCATCTTTTTCCCCCTGCAGACTCCTGCTGCCTTGTGGACGCTTGACCCGCTCATCCGGGTGCTCGTCGACTACGCGTTGGTATTCCTCGAAGTTCTTCGCGATCTTCTTGCGTTCCTCGTGTTGTGGAACCCACAGCCACTCGACCTCGTAGCGGTCATAGAGGTCACCGATCCCGGTGATGTGGTCATCGTGGGCGTGGGTAACGACGAGGTACTTCAGTCGCTTCTTGCCATCGCTGCCGTTAGGCAGGACGTCGTCGAGCAACTTGAAGATGTCAATGCCCTCTCCTTCGCATCGATAGACATCGACCAGCATGTACTCATCGTCGGGCAGCCGGATCAGGGTGCAATCACCCTGACCGACGTCCGCACATATGACTTCGAAATCAGCCATCACTTTCTCCTTGCCTAGTGTGCGCGGGCGTCGCCCGCCGTTCCTTCGTTGCCCGCTGCGGCGAGCGTCTCGATCGTTTCCATCAGCCTCACCGCGTAGAGATCCGCGGCCGAGCGCACCCACTCCCCGTTGACGAAGAACCACCAGACGGGGAGCGCAACGGCGGAGACCACAGCCGGGAGCCAGAAATGCCAGGCCTCCCCCTCGGTGAAGAAAAGCGTCACGCTGAATACGAGCACGACCGCGGCAACTGCGACGGCGACTGGTCGCAGCCCCAGGCAATTGCGGCGCATCCCGTAGTCCGCGTTCTGCCGGGCAACCAAGCTGAACTCGAGTCCCGTACGCGTCAGTTGCCGCAGGACGGTGGTAGCCACTGCGTAATGCGCGTCAGATTCCTCCGGGTTGGATTCCTCCTCGGCTTGGGTCGGCAGCGGTTCGCCGACGATGTTTTCGAGCAGCTTGTGGCGACGGGTCTGTTCAGCGACGCTGACTTTCCCCCGCCAACGGAGCAACTGGGTCGTCGGTGCGCCACCCCACGAAGACCAGAGGCCGCCTCGAGATTTCTTCCGAGCCCGCGAACGACGGTGCAGACGATCACGAGTACCGCGGAAAAAAGAAATGCGAGGATCGTGCCGACGCTTTCGAGCGACGGAAGCAGGCTCAGACACAGGACGATCGCGGGAGCCGCCGCCAGCGCTGCGGGGCCCAAGTGGGCACGCCTTTCGTAGGAGTCGAACGGGAGGTTCATGGGCGATCGTCGATCGACTCGTCGAGGGGTGGCAGGGTGCTTAGTGGTGCGCCGGTGCGAGTGGAGCCATCACCGATGTAGAAGATGTCTTTCCCGGCCGTCGGCGCAACGACGTAACCACGCCGGCCGAAGGCGTTAGCGATCCGCGGCGAGGGATAGCGAGAATCGGAGGCGGCCTCTTCGCTGATGCTGATGTAGGCGTAGCCGCGCGGGTCACCACCGCGCGGGCCAACCATCCTCTCGATCAGCGCACGCGATCCGTTGTGCCGGCTGCCGTGGTGGGGGATCTGAACGAGGTTCGGGTAGATGTCGGTGCGGCCGCGGGAATCGAGGTAATTGAGGCCTCGCTCGAGTCCCGGCGCGCCGGCGTCGCCAGTGAAGAGTAAGCGGCTCTGGCCGAGACGCAGGTCGACGATCGCCGAGCTGTTGTTTCGCGGCCCAGTACCGCCAGCGTCATCGAAGTCAAGCTCAAGAGGGAAGCGGGCGACGGCGCCGGCGAGGAGCCGTTCTGCCGCCTCGCGCAAGGAACTCTTGTGGGCCGCGGGGCGCGCCCGGGCCTTCTCCGCGACGACCTCCTCCGCAACCAGGGCGTTGTAGAACGCATCAGAAGGGCCTGCGATCAGGAGAGCCCCGCCAAACGCTTCGCCCCCCTCGAAGGGCTCCGCTACCGTCGTGCCTTCGCGGTTGGCTAAGGCGATCAGTTCGCTGGTCGCGGCCGCTGCCGGCAGCGAGGCACCGCCGTGGGAAGCGAGATCATGCACGGCGAGTACACCGACTTGAAGCTCTTCGAGCACCACCCCCATGCCCCCGATGTGATCCCCGTCGGGATGGGTGAGGATGAGCAGGTCGACATGCTCGACGCCGTAGAAGCGTGCGAAATGGTTGACCAGAGCATCGCCGCTTGACTTGAAGCCGGCGTCGATGATCACGTGGGCGAGCTGACCGTTATCGGGGCGGGTAAAGCGCATTGCGATCGCATCGCCGCTCCTGGCTCCATCGCCCACTGCCATGAAATCGATCTCGAACATCGCACCTCCTCCGCCGCTTTCCTCGACCGACAGCGGGCCCACCTTCCCGATGTCGTGGCGTGGTTCTCAACCACAACCTGTGGAACAGCAGATCACGTCGCTCGGACGGATTCCGGTACGCCTCTATATAGCCGAGGCGGAAAGTCGGTAGAGACCCGAGCGACCACCGAGGCCCTCGATACCGTCGGCCCGCCCGACCCCGGTAAGGAAGGTCTGCAAGGGATCCTTCCCGCCGACCTCAAAACCGTGGGAGCGAACAAGCGAGAACCACTCGCGATAGTGAATCGGCTGGCCCGGTCCGCGCTCCTGGCGGAGGATCTCGACCGAGATCTCGCGCAAGCGGCGACCGTGAAGTTGCTTATCGAGGCGCTCAAGACGAAGCTGCGGTCGATCATCCGAAAGCTCCTCGATTTCCCGCAGGAGACTTTCCTCTCGAGCGAATTGGGCTTCTAGCTCGTCGAGAACCTGGCGATGAACGTCGACTCGACGGCGGAGCTGGTCGACGCTCGCAATCAGACGACCCCTCTCAGTCTGAAGCTCCCGGTCGCTAAGGCTCTCCACAGAATGGCGGCGCTTAGTCGTCATGGCGCTGACTCTAGGTGTGATTTCGGATGATGCGGCGATCACATGCGGACGGAAAATGCGGCCGTTTTCCGCAGACCAAAACATCGTCAAGCGAGGGGCGTCACAGCACCCCCCACCGTCTTTACCGAGGCCCGCAAACGTGGGCACTCGACGCCTTCAATGCCCAAATGCCCACATCGCACCCGGGAATCGGCGATCTTGAACCGGCTTCCGCGATTTCGGGAACTTCTCGCCAGGAGTTCCCGACTCCGATCACATCGCCGCATATCCGCGCATATTTGGCGCGAAATTCGCTTCTCGGTGGACTCACCGATGTGGCTGAAATTACCTGGAAATTGCCTATTTCTTGCGGGAAGTAGTCCTGGCCGCCGCCGCGGATCGCACCCAGGAGGTCGGCGGTTCGATTTCCCTCGCTTCCTCGACAAATCGCGTAGATGCGACTCAATTCGCGAGAGCGAAGCGCAACTCGCGCCTGACCGCGCGCAATACGCCATCGAACTCCGGCGGCGATGCGATGTAGTCGACCAGCTCCCTGTCCCATCGCTCCTCCCACCGCGGTACGCGATCGGCGAACGACTCGCCGAAACGATCGGGGTCGCGGTCGCGATGGCGCGCCTTGCGCTCGAACAGCGGCCAGAGCGCCTCGGCATCGACGTTGTTCACCACGAGCAGCTCGTGTAGGTCATAGAGATCGCGGCACTGCAGGCGCTGCATGACGCAGCGCAGCTTCTCAGCGGCGATCTCCTCGAGCGTGTAGACACGACACCGAGCTTCCTCTTGATCTTCGTAACGAGGATTGATCGGCAGAGTCGCCGTGTCCTCGACGAGCTCGCCGACCGCGAGGTCGAGCTTCACGAAGCGTGGCTTGGCACCCAGAGGACCGACGTATTGGATGCGAGGCGGGGTCCTTTCGTCCAGCTCAAGCAGCGAGAAGCCGACCCGCTCCCTGCACTCGACGAGTGCCTCGGCGATCAGACGAGCCGCACCCTCGGGATCAACCTGACCCGTGAGGCTGAAGTCCAGATCTGCCGAGTAGCGATAGTCCTCGAAGTGGCAGAGCCTGAGCGCAGTTCCACCCTTGAAGACGAGCTGCTGCTCTCGGTCGCGCTCGGAGATCGCGGACAGAGAATGTGCGAGGACATAGTCGCGCTCCACGGCGGAGGCCGACAAGCCGTCCTCGTCGGCCCTTCGCTTGATCACATTCTGGTGGATCACTGTGCGATCTCCCGCGCGACCGCCCGGGGGTCGACCGGCCAACGGATGCGCCACCTGCTGTCCCGAAACGCAGCGCTCGACTCATGCAAGCCCGGATCCAGGTCGAGGTCCCAACCGGGTGGCACCAAGGGCTCGAGCTTCCCGGCCAGCCCCGAGAGTTCCAGGCGATCGGTGAGCGACCCAATTCTTCGCAGGGCCGGGCCGGCGCCCAGCTGCTCGGCAAGATCGCGCAGGCGGGTTGGATCCGGATCGGAGGCCGCAAGCGCCTCCGCGAGCGGGAAGTACCCGCCGACAAGATCCGGGCGCGCGGCAGCGTCCAGCAGCGCCCTCTCCAGATTCGAGACGAGAGCGCCGAACCCGGCAGGCTCGGTGCAGAGCTCGACTGTGTCGGGCCGCTCGAAGACGATCTCCAGGGGCCGCCCGCTGACGAAGGAACTCGCAAGTCGATGCGGCGAGGCAATCTGGATGGTGCGGACGGGGCGGGTCAAAAGACCGTGGAAGTCCAGCGCAGAGTGGTAGGCGATCCTGTGAGCTCGCCCATCGACCAGCGCCGCGACGGCGAGCGCCACGTCCTCCGAGGAGGCCCGGGTGCCCAGGAGACCTATCTGGCGTATCGCGTAGCGACCGCGAGCCACCTGGTCGACCAACCCCGCACGTCGCCATCGCGCGAGCAAGTTGGATGCCGCGCTCGGAGAGATCCCCAATTCTTCGCGCAGCTCTCTGCTCGTCAGCGTCGTCTTGCCAACGGACAGGCGGTCGTCAAGTGGTTTCAGCGAAAGGCGCGGCATTTGCTTTCAATACGCATTCTACACGCTTAACGTTAATTCTAGATCATGTATCCCATTCGCAAGCCTAGAGGATAGATCTCCGCGCAGAGGGGAGAGATTGCCTCCTCCAGCCCTTGATCGGTCGTGACCATGCCCGAGCCAGGAATCCGAGCTATCTCCCAGGAGCTGATCGAGGAGCTGATGGGCACCGTCGTCGCGGTCGACTTCGTGCTTCAGACGCTGATGGATCTGCCAGCGGACGCGCTCCCCGGCAAGGACAAGAGCGAAGCGATCCGCGAGCAGCTGATCGCGAGCGCCTGCCACGAGGTGGAGGCGGTTGGGGAGGAGCTCTGCCGGGCGGCGATCACGCTGATCGAGAAGGTCGTCGACCGGATCGCGAACGACGCTCGCGCCGCTGCCGACTTGGCAGGGGCGGCCCACCACCGACCCTGTTAAGGCAGCCGATACCGGCCGTCGATTTCACGACTGCCCATCCTTCTCGGCAGAGTGGCGGATGAGTTCGGCGACGCGGCCTCCGCGCCGATCGGCTCGAGCAAGAAGCGAGCGACGGGTCGTCAGGCCTTTGTGCAGCGCTTGGCGCACGGCCATCTCGATCTGCTCGGGGGCCGTTCCTGCGCCGGCGGCGTCGAGGATCGAACGCACCGGGTCGGTGACGCGGATGCCTTCGCGGGACACGACTTCGGACGGCTCGAGGGGCTTCGTCGTCGTGTGCAGGGTTACGCCCTGAAGCCGCCTGATCCCACGATCGTCGCGATCGACCAGGAGATGGACGCTGTTCGGGATCACATCCGAGAGTTCGTGAAGGTCCAGCGCGCTCTCGTGGGAGACGACGGCTCGCTCGGCCCCGGCGGCAAGCCACTTCGCCCGCACGTCCTCGTGGGGGGAACCTGGGTAGCCGCGCAGCCGGTACAGGCCGCGACGGATGTGCTCGTATCTCCCAGAGCGAACATGGTGGGCGAGCAGCTGTGGGCTGAAGCCGGCTTCGCGCGCCTGCCGCGAAGTGAAGTAGCCGTCCTGGCCGTAGGAGACTTGGTTCAAGGCGACGGCATTCGGAGTCTGTATGTCAGACACAGATAAAGCATAGCTATATCTATCAGCGACATTGGTGGCACCTATCGTTTCCAACCGCCCTGCGCCGATTTCAGCCACTTCTCGCCAGAAGTGGCTGACTCCCCGCTAATCGCCGCTAATCCCCGCGCATCCTTGTACGGCGGAGGCCAAAGCGGTCGGGGCAAATACGCTGCTAATTAGTCACTTTTCGGGCCTTCCGCGAGAATGGCCTTCGTGAATCGCACCCAGGAGGTCGGCGGTTCGAATCCGCCTAGCTCCATCAGCAGAACCCCCTGCACGTCGCAAGGTCGGATTCCGACAACCGTTTGAAGAATCACCCCCAGCAGACCTAGTGGACGGCCGCTCGACGTTCGCTGCGAGCACTTGGCGGGGTATGTGGACGGCCGACCCACAGGTCCCTCGAAAGCGCACGTTGAAGCGTGCTGGCACGGAAACTACATACCCTCACGTTTTTGCTCAATGTGAGTTTGAGTGATAAAGATATGCAACGCAGATCCGGTGATTCTCGTCGCATAAAAGAAGGTGGGTCATGTCGGTTGAAATTCGCCTCGTCGCAGTGGTTTCGGCTGTTGCCTCACTGTTCGCACTGCTGACCATCTTGGTTCCCGCTGCCGGAGCTGCTTGGAGCGCGCAGACCACGCCGACTCCTCCGAAAGGGACCGAAACCAAGCTCTTTGACATCAGCTGTAAGCCGAGTACGAGCGCCTGCACGTCAGTTGGCGTGAACATTGGTGGAGAAGGTGGAGAAGGGCCAGAAGGCATTCCTATTGCCCAGCGCTGGAACGGCACCTCCTGGTCATCTCAGAGCCCCGCCAAAAAGCTTGGCGTCCTCCCCACCAATCTATTCGGGGTCGATTGCCCTTCGGAAACCCGGTGCATGGCAGTCGGCTATTACGAAGCCGGAGAAGGCCCCGTAACCGTGGCCGAGCTCTGGAACGAAGGCAAATGGAACGTCCACACGCCGCCGGTCCCGTCCGAATCGACCTCAAGCGGATTGAACGCCGTCGGATGCAACTCGACCGCGAATTGCACGGCCGTGGGTTCTGCCGTGATCAATGAAGTGATGACGGCGATTGCGGCGAAATGGAACAGTCCCACGTGGACTTCCTCCCCGGTTCCGATGCCCGAAGGAGCCGAATGGAGCCAGCTTGACGGCGTCGACTGCCTATTCTCGAACTTTTGCGCTGCCGTTGGCAACTACGTCCCAAACGGAGGCTCGGAAAAAAGCCTCGTCATGTTCTGGAACGGCGAATGGAAAATCCACTCCTTGACGAATCCCGTAGGAGCTGTTGAAAGCACCCTCCACGATGTCTCCTGCACGCCTACGCCGAACCGCTGTACGGCGGTGGGAGGCTGGAGAAACAGCAAAGGAGAAGAATTCACCCTGGCCTATCGTTTCAACGGGGTGACGACCTGGACGCTGCAGAGCACGCCCAACCCCTCTGGGAGTGTCGCGAGTGTCTTCCAAGACGTTTCCTGTGCGACCGAAACGTCCTGCACGGCGGCCGGAAGCTGGGTTAGCGGCAGCGGCGGATCGGATCAAACCCTTGCCGAGGAATGGAACGGGAGCAGTTGGTCGGAACAGAGCACCGCGAATCCAGCAGGCGCGGGCTTCGACGGCTTCTTCGGCGTTTCGTGTCAGGAAGCGGATTGCCTTGGCGTAGGTTGGAGTGAAACTGCCAACACCACCATGGCCCAGATTCGCGAATAGCCCGCCCTCCGCTGAAGACTTCCGGCTGCTGCAGGACATCGGCTGGGCCGAGCGATGACACGGATACCGATCATACGACGCGCAACGACGAATCTCGGCGGGCTCCAACGTCGAGTGGACCACGATGAGAATCGCCCCCCACAACGTGGAGAACATTGTTCAGCCGGCCTAAGGCCCTCTTCGACCCGAAATGAGAAAGCCAATAAAGCAGTGCTGGAGCTTACTCGCGGGTTTGGCCCAGCTGCTCGAGCAGGAACTAAATGCCAAGGGCTCGGAGCCCCCGTCAATCGCCCTTCTGCTCGTCGCGCTGTGTCGGAGTTGTGATTTCCGACGACTTTGGCGATCGGAAGCCGGCAAGCCCGACCGTAGTCGGAATCGGCGTCTCACCCGTCTTCTCGATCCGCTTAACGGCCGCTTCCTCCAATTCCGGGAGCCAGGCAAAAAGGATCTCGTCGAGCCGATCCATTACTTCGGTCCATGCGAGTCGGTCGAGCGCAACCCCGTCCCAGGAAAAGTGCCGATCAATCTCGGCGTCAAAAGTTTCGGCCTCAATCGCTTCCTCAACGCGGGCGAAGTAGGAATGGAGGAATGCCGCCGTGCATTCATCCCGGAGAAAGCGCGGAAGCAGTTTCCAGGTCTGAGTGTCGAAAAAAGCGCGCTGCTTGAGGCGATAAAACTTCTCCCTACCGCCGCGACGTTGGCCACCGCTCTTTACCTCTATGACCTCTATGTAGTCCCACTCGGCGAGCTGTCGAAAGCATCGGTTGATCCAACTTTTGTCGCCCCCAAACTCCCTCAAGAATTGAGTCGGGCTAAGCGGTCGAACTCGCAGCTCCATCAGAATGCGGGACCGCCACTCATTCGCCAGTGCCTTAGCGGTCTTGGCGCTAATCACAAAGGGCGTAGCCACGGGTCGAGGGGACTGAATCTCGCGCACCCTCGGAAGATGCCCCGTCATTTCCGTAGGCGACCGAAACGCCGAGAGGCCCACGGTAGTCGGGATCGGAGCCTCTTCGGTGGTAGCCATTCGTTTTGCGGCTTCCAGCGCTAGGTCGGGAAGACCGAACAAGATTTCGTCCAGGCGGGTCACTAGCTGCGTCCACGCGATCCGATCTAGCGCGTAGCCATCCCAGGAAAGGTGACGGTCGAGCTCATCGTCAAAGGTGCCGGCCTCAATGGCCTCGCTGATTCGCGCGATATAGGACTCCAGGCCAGAGCCGGTGGATTCTTCCCGGCAGTCCTGAGGCAATCGCTCCCAGACCTCCGTAGTGAAGAGTGCGCGCTGGATACGGCGATAGACGTGCTCAACCCCGCCGCGCCGATGACCGCCCCGTTTCGTTTCAAGAATCTCGATAAAGCCCCAGTCCGCGAGCTGGCGAAAGCAGCGACCAATCGGCGCGAGTTCGCCGCCGACGAGCTCGACAAACTGCGACGGGCTGAGGGGCCGAACGCTTAGTTCTTCCAAGATTCGCACGCGCCAGCGATCCGCCAATGCCCTCGCCATTTTGGGGCTGATTGCGAATGTGGCTGCCTCGTTGACGCCAACCTCTCCCATTGCCCCGAATCGCCCCGATCTTTAAGAAGTTGTCAAGCGAAGCGGGGTACCCTAATTGATTTTTCCTCGCAAAGTGGTCGCTCGGTGGGCGGAATAGGTGCCACTTTTGCCAGCAATCAAGCACCCTTGCTTATTCCTTGTTCCTGGGAGAGGGAGAGGGGGTGAACACGGATGCAGCTCGACGCAACCAAGACGACGATGCCCGAGGCTGGAACGCACAAGGGGGGGTGACCCCGGGACTCCGAGGGCGGCTCCCGATGCCCCATTTCGGCGGGGGTCGCCGTCGGGTCATTTGCAAATCGAAGAAGACCCGGAGTCTGAACTAGATGCGACCGCGTTTGAAGAGGACGATTGAAACGATAGAAGCGCCCGACGGCGATCTCGTCCTGATGCGCTCTAGCGCCGACGACATTCGGATCTCCAATCCGAGCGCGCAGGAACGACGGTTGCTGCACGCGCTCGATGGCCGGTATTCGACCGACAAGCTAGAAGCCCTTTTCGGCGGGCGCGAGGTCGGCGGCACGCTCGCCCGGATGCTTGAGCTGGACTTGCTCGAGGATGCCGAGGACGACGAGCGTGTGCCGGCGGCAGACCTAGAGCGCTTTGACCGACAGTTGCGCTACTTCAGCGACCTAAGCCAGCGCGGTGGGGTGACACCATCCGAATGTCAGGCGCGGCTCCGCGATGCTCGTGTGGTCGTGCTCGGCGTCGGCGGCTTGGGCGGACGGGTTGCCTGGGAGTTGGCTTGCTGCGGTATCGGCCACCTCCTACTGATCGACGGCGATCGCGTAGAGCTCAGCAACCTCAACCGCCAGATCCAATACACCGAAGCAGACATTGGCTCGCGCAAGGTTGAGGTAATGGCGGAACGGCTCCGAGCCTTTAATGCGGGGGTCCACGTCACCACTGTCGCGCGACGCATGGAAAGCCAGGTTCAGCTAGCCGATTACATCGCGGGCGCGGATGCTGTCATTGACACGGCCGACTGGCCCGCCTTCGAGATCGAAAGCTGGTGCAACGCCGCATGTTTCGAGGCCGGCATTCCTCACATAGGGATGGCACAGATTCCCCCCACGGTGCGGGTTGGGCCCTTTTACGTCCCCGGAATAACCGGCTGCCACGAATGCCAGCGGATCGCATGGCGACGTGAGTATCCGCTATTCGATGTAGCGATCAAGCAGCGGAAAGGAAAACCGTACACCGCCGCCACGCTGGGCCCGGCCTCCGGGCTTATCGGTGCTCAGATCGGGATGGACGTTCTGCACTTCATAACCGGCCTCGCGGAGCCGGCGAGTCTCAATACGGCGTGCCTGTACGACTTGCGAACGATGAAGGTCAGACGCGAGCAGGTCGTGCGCGAGCCGAACTGCCCGGTCTGCTCAAGCCGACAAGAAACGGGGGTAACAAGATGACTACGCTTTCAGGCGCGGCGACTAGGCAAACCTACGATGCCTTTGCAGCTGCGTACGACGATTTCAACCACGGCTATATGTACGAGCAGTGGACCGGGCGGCTCCTCGCACTTGCCGAAGACGCGGGACTTGAGGGCGATCGCCTCCTTGACGTTGGTTGCGGTACCGGCCTGAGCTTCACCCCCATGCTCGCGCGCGGCTGGCGTGTTACTGCCTGTGACATTTCACCAAACATGCTTGCGATAGCCCGGTCGAAGGTCGGCGCCGCCGCGACCCTCTTGACGGCAGACATGCGCGAACTCCCCGCGCTAGGCGAATTCAATCTCGCCTGGGCCGTTAACGACGCAATGAATTACCTGTTGACGCCGAGGGAGCTTGAATCCACGCTGCGGGGACTGGCCGCCAACTTGGCTCCTGGGGGATTCGTCCTATTCGATCTCAACACCCTCGCGACGTTTCGGAGGTCTTTTTGCACCGAATTCGTGAGTGACCACAACGGGCGGCAATTTATCTGGCGCGGCCAAATGTCGGCGGCCAACGTCGCACCCAGCTCGATCAATGAAGCTCATTTCGAGGTCGAGGGCGAGGCTGGCTCTGCGTGTGCTCATATCCAGCGCCACTTCACGGAAAGCGAGGTGACAGCGGCGCTTGCCGAGACCGGCCTTGAGCTAACGAGGGTCGTGGGCGAGCTAGACGGCAGCCTTCATGATCGGCTTGATGAGGAGGTCCACACGAAGGCCGTCTATCTAGCGACTGCTGCTAAATCAACGCGCGCGTTCTGCTAGCCGTAACAACGTCTGGCCCACCTCGACGAGCTAGGGTGCCTCGCCAACGGCAAGCATCTTCGCCCAAATGCCACTCGCCCCCGTCATTGCCCCCGAAATCAAGATCGGGGCTCCCGCGCGCAGATCCTTACGGTGGCGATCAGCGAGCTCGTCTGGGACTTCAACCTCACAACAGGCCGTTCCGCCAGACTCTTCGTCGGGCGCAGGGAATGACACGAGGAGGACCGTGACCGGCTCTCCCTGACGGCTCTTGTCGCGCTGCGGGTCCGCAGCAATCAGGCCGGTCAGGACAACGTGATTCATTACGAGGTCGTCCTCGGCCTGAGCGATCGCCGCGCTCCTCGCGCTGTGCATCGTCTCATCGAGATTGGGCGGTGCTTTCCACAGTCTGGAACGCCCGCCGTCCGCATCGGGCAAGGCTCCGAGGGGTTCTCGGGAGCAGACCTGGCGAAGGCGAGGAATCAGCCCGCCCACTATGCGTCCGCCCCGGTCTGAGATCCGTTCCTGGCCTCGGTGCCCAACACCCGATCGCAGGCTTCGGAGACACGCTGCACGCGCTCCTGAAAAATGCGCGCCTCCTCCTTGACCTCGGCTTCCTCGCGTTTTTCGTCCGCTCGCAGAGTCGCGACTACCGAGCGGAGGCGCATAAACACCCGCCGCAACTGGCTTGGGGGCATCGTGAGATTGATAGCCGCTGTCTCCGGCAGCACGCCGCTCCAGCGAAGGTCCTCCATCAATCGCAGCTCGTCACCAAACTCAATTCCTAGTCGCTCGGCCCGCTCAAAGTCCTCGGCCTCGCACGCCATCCTGAGGTCGTCAATGCCGCTGATATGGGTACGGACCACCTCGCGGAGAGCATCCCCCTCGTCGGCGGTGATCTCTGTCGTCGTCTGGTTCAACGGGACCAACCCCACGGCGGATTGAGCGGCCCGGCAGAGCGCTCGCCGGCCGGTCGCGCCGAGCGCTTCCCCCCTCGCCCATCAGGCCCTTGCCTCTGGATACCGAGGGTGGCGGCGGGCATCCGCTGCCTGGGGCAAGTTCGAGGACGTTGCGTCCGGAAGCTCATTTGGCGTCGGGCTCGGGAAGTGGCACCGCCTCGAATGAAGCGATCCCGACAATGAGCGAAAGAAGTCTCTCTGGGTCAATGACGGAGCAGCGCGCCTCAACTGCCGCGATCTTTTCTGCGAACTCTTGAGCCGCCTCGCTGATTTCGCGCTGACCATCCTCGTCTGCCGAGACAGGGCGGTAGAGATAGTGGCCGTTGTCTTTCCGGGGGCTATCTTTCGGCGGCTTGGCGTCTGCTTCGAGCGAGGCAATCGCAGCGCTCAGGAAGCTGTCCAAGGCAGCCCCCCGAAGCGCCGCGCGCATTGACTCTGGAATCGCGGGCCAGTCAATGGCTCCAAGGAGAGAAGAGGGCTTGAGGCGATAGACCGTTTCCGTCGCTCCTCGTCGGGGAATGCGCTTAGCGACGGCAACCGCCTCGCATTCTTTACCCAGCACTTCGGCCAGGTGATACGAGACGTTGCTCAGCGAAACCCCAAGAATCTCCGCCAGCATCGTGGCGCTCGCGGGTTCTTGCATGAGGGCATTGAGAATCTGCCGCCGCAAAGGATGGTTGAGGGCATATATCAGCCGGGAAATCGCATCTTTGTGGGCTTTCCTTCGGTTCCGTTTTGGCATGTCGATGCACCCGGCTTCCGGGGAGAACTGCGGCGTAAAGATTGGAATTCCTCAACCAGATTCGGATAGAGCATTTCCCCTGAGCACTAAGACTTAATGGCGGCAGTCTAGAGGTACGCGCGGAGTCTTTGGAGACAATCTCCGCACCTAAATTCGTGCCTGATGCCACTTGAGAGTCTGTAGACCTATAAGTAGGCAATCGCCAGTGTTCACGCTGGCATGGAGAGAGGCGATCTACAGCGCGTGGTTGGCGAAAACCTGCGGGCCTACCGGCGAGAGCGCGGCATCAACCAAGAAGACTTCGCGGATCGACTTGGCCTCCACCGGACGTACCTGGGCGACATTGAGCGCGGCGAGCGCAACCTGTCCCTTCAGAAGGTCGAGCTGTTTGCTGAGGTTCTGGGCCTAGAGCCGTTGAGCCTCCTGACCCCCAGCTAAGTTCGTAGGGGCCGCCGAGCGGTGGTAGCGAAGTGGGCTGACGACGGCCGGTCAACGGGACGAAGGAGGCGCGTGTCTATGAAAAACATCAACGGATGCACGGTTGTAGACCCGTCCGAGATCGACGGGATCTTCAACCTGACGGGAGAGGACACGGGCGGTGCGTTTTCGGCGCTGATCGGGACGATCCCCGCCGGCACCCCGGCACCGGCCCTTCATGAACACCCGACCACGGACGAGGCGTTCTACTGCGCGGCGGGCGAGGCGTCGTTCAAGCTCGGCGACGTGGAGCTGTCGGTGGCGGCGGGGAGTCTGGTCTTCGTCCCGCGCGGGACCGTCCACACCGCGTGGAACGCGGGCTCCGAGGATGTGCGGGGGATCATCTTCATCACCCCGGGCGACGTGGAGCACGAATTCGTCGAGGTCTGATTGCAGCGCGGCGCGCCGTGAGGGTCAGACGACGAGGCCGGGGTACAGCGGATACGCCTCCGTCAGCTCCTCGACGGTGGCACGCACTTCGTCGATTAGCGCCTGCGGGAGCTCCGGCTCTCCGCGGACGTCCTCGATCGGCCCTGCCGCCCTGAGGACGGTGGAGATCAGCTCGGCGATTCGGCCCATCTCCCCTTCGCCAAAGCCGCGGGTGGTCAGAGCCGGGGTCCCGAGCCGGATGCCGCTGGTGAACCACGGGCCGTTCGGGTCGTACGGCAGCACGTTGCGATTGAGCACGATGTTGCACTCGCGCAGGGCCGCCTCCGCCTGTCGACCGTTGAGGCCATGCTGGCGCACATCGACGAGCAGCAGGTGGTTTTCGGTGCCGCCGGTCTGCAGCACCTCACCGCCGGCGACGAGCGCCTCGGCCAGCGCGCGCGCATTTGCGACGATCGCCGCCGCGTAGTCGCGGAACTCCGGTGCAAGCGCTTCGTGGAACGCGACGGCCTTCGCCGCCATGACGTGGGGCAGCGGTCCTCCGAGGATCATCGGGCAGCCGCGGTCGACGACGTCCGCGAACTCGCTCGTGCACAGCACGAGACCACCGCGCGGGCCGCGCAGCGTCTTGTGCGTCGTCGAGGTCACGATGTGCGCGTACGGAACGGGGTCGAACTCGCCCTCGAAGACGCCGCCGGCGACAAGGCCCGCGAAGTGGGCCATGTCGACCATGAACACAGCGCCGACCTCATCCGCGATCTCGCGGAAGCGACGGAAGTCGATCTTGCGCGGGTAGGAACTGTGGCCGGCGAGAATCAGCAGCGGGCGGGTCTCCAGCGCCAGCTCGCGCACTCGGTCGTAGTCGATCAGGCCTGACTCCGGATCCACCCCGTAGGGGACGATCTCGAAGAGTTTGGCGGACAGGTTCGCCCGCATGCCATGCGTCAGGTGGCCGCCTGAAGTCAGCTCCATCGCGAGCATGCGCTGGTTGACGAAACGTTGGCGCAGCTCCTCCCACTGCTCCTCGGAAAGGAGCCGCGAGTCCCGCACGCCCTGCTCTTCGAGGTACGGCTTCTCGACGCGCTCGGCGAGGATCGCCGAGAAGGCGACGAGGTTGGCGTCGGCGCCGCTGTGCGGCTGCACGTACGCATGGTCGGCCCCGAAAAGCTCCTGAGCCAGCGACGCGGCAGCGCCCTCGACCGTGTCGACGTTCTCGCAGCCCGCGTACCAGCGCTTGCCCGTGGCGCCCTCGGCGTACTTGTCGGTCATCCACTGGCCCATCGCCAGCTGGACGGCCGGCGAGCTGTAGTTCTCGCTCGCGATCAGCTTCAACGCGTGCCGCTGGTCCTCAAGTTCGCTGCGGATCGCGGCGGCCACCTCCGGCGCCACACCGCCGACCACCTCAAGTGCAGACTTGAAGGCCTGGCTGGCCGTGGAAGCATCGCGAATGGTCTCGGGCGCCATGGCGCTCATCCTAACTCGGGCGTGGATCCCCGCCGCGCGCGGACTTTGGAGGAAACAGGGAGCGAGATCTTCATACCCCTGAAGTAGCTCCGCTTGCGAGGAGAAGTCAAGTCGCCCTACCGCGACTCTCGTAATCCCAGTCGCAGAAGAACGCGACTATCCCGGGCGCTGCGCATACTGAACCACGGCATTGACAAAGCGTCGCAGCTCCGGTCTACGCTCAAGCTCAACCAGCGTCATCTCAAGGCGGATTCCCCCCCTGTAGCGGCCTTGGGGCGGCGACTGCAGCTTGGCGAACCTGCCGTCGTATATGTCGAGGTTGGCCGGCGTCGGTACCGAGCTGCCGAGCCCGTCCCTCACCTTCTCGAGCGAACAAGCACTCATCTGCCAGCCACGTTCCTCAAGGTAGGCAGCCATCTCGGCGATCTCGTGGCGGCGATCACCCAGGTCAGCCTCTCCCATCAGGACTATGTACTGCTTTGAGAGCGAGGCACGGGCACCCAGCTCCTCGACCAAGTCGAGCCATTCCTGCGTCCATTCGTCGGGCACTTTGAAGGTCTTGCGGTTGATCTGAAGGAAGGACCTAGCGTCGGACGTCAGGCGTCGGGTGATCTCGACATGGCGCTGGATGTCGACCTCAAGCCCAGCGCCGGCGACGGCTCGTAGGTCGGATTCCATCCTCCCGAGACCGCCTTCGACCAAGACCGAGTAGCCGTCCAGCATGGGGGGCGGGATGGTCGAGAGGACATCTGCGTAGGCGCTGAGTAGCTGGGCGTTGCGCGAGGCCTGAGCAGCGGTGCCATCTCGGTGCGGCAGAATCGACTGCACGACGGCCTGCCTGATCGCCCCTGAGACGCCAGCCGCGAGGCCGCTCTCGACCGCTTCGCCAACACTCTGGATCGCGGCGGAAGTCTGGCGTCGCGTCCACAGCAGCAACTCAACGCCCAGGGTGAGGAAGAACGCCATCGCAAAGCTGAAGAAGTGGACGAGAGGGGTGGTTGGCACCTCCTTCTGACCAGTCAGCTGAGCGAGCTGGTTTAGCCCGTTCGGTAGGAACCAACCAAGCGCCAGCGAGGCGAGGAACGCGGCTAGGACCCGCGTCAGCCAGCGGCGCTCCTCCCCGAGCGAGCGTAGGCGGCGCAAGCCGCGGCTCTCCACCATCACTCGACCCAGATCCGCTCCAGGACGCGCTCGCTGTCCGTAGGGATCGGCGAACGACCGTGGCAGACCCGCCAGTTATCGAGGACAAGGCAGTCTCCTGGCTCGATCACGAAGGTCGACTGCCTCGCCGTAAGGCTGTCGGCGAGTTCCTGCATCGCGCTTGCGACTGCCGCGGGAACCTCGGTCTCCGAGGAGACGGCCCAGTTCTCTACCTCCCGCACGTTAAAACGGACCCTGCGCACGCCATTCACCGCCTCCAGCAACGGCCGTGGGCCGAGAGCACTCGGAAAGGCTGCGGTCGAAAGCGTGCTCACCGTCTCTTGCGCGAGGTCGTCGAGGACTGCCCAGGCATCGCTAACGCAACTCTCAGTCGCGTCAGGGGCGCGGTCGACCCGATGCAGCAGAACGTAACGCGGCGGCTCGGGGCTGTTGTAGGCATCGGTGTGTAGGGGGAACTCAAGCCGCGTCGTAGAGAGGATTACGTTGCCGTGGCGATCAACCTCCCCCACGCCGTCATTGCGGGGGCGTACTAGGTATGAGTGCCCGTCGTGCATGCCGTCGGGCATTCCCACTCCCGGCTCGACGCAGGCCCCGAGGCCAGACGCCAACTCGCGTAGCTGCTCGCCTGGTTCGATGTCCGAGAGGTAGGCGACGCCATCGTCGGCAAGTGCCTGCCCGAACTCCTCAAAATAACCAGGAGTAACTGACAGTCGCCGCACGGCCGGAAAGATACCGGAGCGGTTTCTATTCGATGATGGCCGTCGCTGGGACGCTAGGCGCCACCGGGCGCGTGGCGCCCGCCATTGAGGCGCGGTCAGGACCGGGAACACCGGCGCCGATCGCTTCCTGGAAGCTATCCCAGGAAGATTCACGGAGCAGCTCGGAAAGGCCGCGGTTCATGCGTGAGGGCCAGAGTGGGCCGTCGTAGACGAAGGCGGTGTGGGCCTGGACCAGCGAGGCGCCAGCGAGTATCCGGCGCCAGACATCCTGCGGCGTCTCGACGCCGCCGACCGATATGAGCGTAAGGCGATCTCCGACTCGCTCGCTGAGCACGTCCAGCACCTCGATGGCACGCTCGCGCAGCGGCCGACCAGAGATACCGCCTCGATGGCCGGCAGCCTCTATCTGCGCCCCGCTGGAAGCGGCCAGGCCGAGGTCAGCAGAGGTGTTGACCGCGACTATCCCGTCGAGTCCGCGGGCAACGGCTACATCGGCGACCTCGCGTAGTCGTTCGTTCGCGATGTCGGGACCGATCTTGAGCAACAGCGGCAGTGAGACGGCATTTGCCGCTAGCTCTTCCTGGACACCGGCGATCAGCTCCTCGACCCGCTCGGCGTCCTGCCAGCCGACCAGCCCGGGCGTATTCGGCGAGCTGACATTGATCACGAGGTAGTCGGCGACCGGGGCGAGCGTCCTCACCGTCTCGCGGTAATCAGCGACGGTGTCCTGACCGGCGACTAGCTTCGTCTTACCGACATTCACTCCCACGATCATGTCGCCCCGACGACGCTTCAGGCGCCGGGCGAAGACGTGGGCACCAGGATTGGGGAAGCCCATCTCGTTGAGCAGCGCCCGGTCGGTCGGCAGCCTGCTGACGCGGCGGGGGTCGCGCTGATTGCCCGCCTGAGCCTGCGCGGTTACCGTCCCGACCTCGACGAAGCCAAAGCCGAGCGCACCGAGCGGGCGGAACCAGGTCGCGTCCTTGTCAACTCCGGCAGCAAGCCCGAGCGGGCTGCGGAACTCCAGCCCCATCGCCTTAACCCGCAGGCCCTCGTCGCGGGGCCTCAAGGCCCAGTCTAGAAACGCGCAGAAGCCGGGGATGGCTCCCAGGATGCGCATCGTCCAGCGCGCGAGCGAGTGCGAACGCTCGGCATCACAGCGCAGGAGGACGCGATTGAAGAATGCGCGGTAGATCACGGCCTCTCAACGTAGTGGGAAAGGGACAGCAACGGACTGCTCGCTGTTGAGGACGCCATTCTCATCCGTGCCCACAATAACCCGGGTCGTAGACAGGAAGTAGCGCGTGCCTGCAATAGGTGGCGGCGATGACGTCAATCGATGCTTTCTACGCGGCTGTCGCCGAGCAGATCCGCGGAGAGATCCAACGGCCGCCGGAGCCCGATGCCAGCGTGAAGCACTGGATCGTGACCCAGACCGGCAGCAAGATCGAGCACTCACCGAGAGAGGTCTGAGCGTGAGCTAACGCCTTTTCTCGGAATCCACCCCCCATCGCGCTGCATTGCCGCGGATCGCTGCCGATTCGTGGCGATTTCAGCTCGCCAGGCCCGGCCAATCGAGCTACGGTCGGCGCCTGAACATAGGGCAATAGGGCAACCTCCAGATTCGATGTCGAGAAGCCGTGACCGGCTCCGCTCACCAAGTGAAGGTCGCGACAAGCGCGGCCCCCCGAGACCAGGAGACCACCATGCCGAAGTATCTGCTCCTCAAGCACTACAGCGGCGGCCCGGAGCCGCACCATCCCTTCCCGCCGATGGACCAGTGGGCGCCCGAGGACGTGGAGGCGCACATGGCCTTCCTGCATCAGGTCAAAGCACTGCTGCAGGAGAACGGCGAGTACGTCGACGGGCAGGCGCTGACGCAGGCGCAGACCTGGGTCCGCTACGGCGGGCCGGACGCCGCGCCGGTCACCACCGACGGCCCGCTGCCCGAGACCAGCGACCTCGTGGCGGGCTGGTACATGGTCGACGTCGAGTCGCGCGAGCGCGCGGTCGAGATCGCGGCCTACATCTCCTCCGAGCCCGGCCCCGGCGGCGGGCCGCTGTACGAGTGGATCGACGTGCGCGAGGTCATGTCCGGGAAGTCTTCGTCCGAGGACTGACCAGGTCGTGGCCGACGAGCCGATGTCGGCGTGGGACGACGGCGCGCTGCGCGCCCTCGTCCCGCGGGTGCTGGCGGGGCTGGTGCGGCGGGGCGAGCAGTTCGACGCCGCCGAGGACGCGCTCCAGGAAGCGCTGCTAGAGGCGCTGCGGGTCTGGCCCGAGCATCCGCCGCGCGACCCGCGCGCGTGGCTGACGACCGTGGCGACCCGGCGGCTGGTCGACGCCCGCCGCAGCGAGGTCGCCCGTCACCGCCGCGAAGAGGAGGCGGAGGCGGAGGCGCGGCCCGAGGCCGCGTCGGAGGAGGTCGGCGACGACACGCTCTTCCTGCTCTTCCGCTGCTGCCACCCGGCGCTCGCGCCGGCCTCGCAGGTGGCGTTGACGCTGCGAGCGGTCGGCGGCCTCACGACGCGCGAGATCGCCGACGCCTTCTACGTCCCGGAGGCGACGATGGCGCAGCGGATCAGCCGCGCCAAGCGGACGGTGCGGGGGCGCCGGCTGGACCGGCCCGGCGACCTCGCCGTCGTGCTGCGGGTGCTCTACCTCGTCTACACGACCGGTCACGCGGGCCGGGTCGACCTGGCCCGCGAGGCGATCCGCCTCGCCCGCCAGCTCACGCTCGCGACCGAGGAGCCGGAGGCACGCGGCCTGCTCGCGCTGATGCTGCTCAACCACGCGCGCCTGCCCGCGCGGGTCAACGCCGAGGGCCGCCTCGTCACGCTCGACCGGCAGGACCGCGGCCTGTGGGACAGATGCGAGATCGCCGAGGGCGTGCGCGTCCTGCAGTCGGCGCTGGCGCTGCAGACCGAGGCACGGCCGCCGGGCCGCTACCAGCTCGAGGCCGCCATCGCCGCCCTGCACGATGACGCGGCGAGAGCCGATGAGACCGACTGGTCGCAGATCCTCTCCTGGTACGACAACCTCGTCGCGCTCACCGACGACCCGGTCCGCGACGACCCCGCCGCCGTCCTCGGCCGCGCCGTCGCGGTCGGCCACGTCCACGGCGCCGCCGCCGGCCTGCGCGAGAGCGACCGCCTGCGCGACGTGCTCGGCGAGCGCCATCGCTGGCACGCCGTCCGCGGTCACCTGCACGAGCTGGACGGCGACCTCTCCGCCGCCGCGGAGGCCTACGCCGAGGCCGCCCGTCGCGCCACGACCGTCGCCGAGCGCGACCACCTCGTCCGCCAGGCGGCGCGGGCGCGGCGGTGAGCGCCGCGCGTATGGCTCGACTCCGCTACGTCTCAGCCCGCCGCATCTGAGATAGGAGCGCCCGACCACTTTCGCTCGCGGGCGAGCTAAGGCGACTGCGGCAGCTTGGCCGCGCCCCGCTTCGTGACCGGCGCCGAGGGCGGCGGCACGACGGGGCCGATGTCGCCGTCGGGAGCCTCGTCGAGATCGACGATTACAGGGGCATGGTCGCTTGGTCCTTTGCCTTTCCGCGCCAGTCGGTCGACCCAGGCCGCGCGGGCCCGGGCGGCGACGGGCGGGCCGGCGAGGATCAGGTCGATCCGCATCCCCAGGTCCCGGTGAAACATCCCGGCCCGGTAGTCCCAGTAGGTGAAGACCCGCTCGTTCGGCCAGCGGTCGCGGACTACGTCGCGCAGTCCCAGCGCCCGGAGCTCCGCCAGCGCCGCGCGCTCGGGCGGCGTCACGTGCGTCTGCCCGACGTAGGCCTCCGGGTCGAAGACGTCCTCGTCGGTCGGGGCGATGTTGACGTCCCCGCAGACGACCGCCGCCTCGGGCCCCGCCGCCACCGCGTCGCGCAGCGCGGCCAGCCAGGCGAGCTTGTACGCGTAGTGCTCGGAGCCCGGCTCGCGCCCGTTGGGCACATAGACCGAGTGCACGCGGATTCCGCCGCAGGTGGCCGACAGCGCCCGCGCCTCCGGGTGCGGGAAGCCGGGGGCGCCGGCGAGGCCCGGGACGACGTCCTCGATGCCGACGCGAGAGAAGATCGCGACGCCGTTCCAGCTCGCCTCCCCATGCGCGGCGACCTCGTAGCCGCGGTTCGTCAGCTCGTCGCCGAGCAGATCGAGCAGATCGTCGTCGGGGAGCTTCGTCTCCTGCAGGCAGACCACGTCCGGATTCCGCTCGTCCAGCCAGGGGAGCAAGCGCGGCAGCCGCTGCTTCAGAGAGTTCACGTTCCAGGTGGCGATCCGCATCGAGCGGACGGTACTGCCCCGCCCTGCCTACCGAGCCCGGACTGGCGCCCCCGCCACCTCCGGAGGCCCGACCGTGCAACGGCCGCGCTGAACCGATGGGCCGCTCAACCTTTTAGCTTCTTCTTCAGGACGAGGGTCTTTGCTTGGCTTGTGGCGGCGCCGGTTTGGGGGGAGAAGACGATGGTTGCCTTGACCTTGGCCTTGCCCTTTTTTGTGAGGGCCTTCTTTGCCTTGCCCTTGGCCTTGACGAGGAGCTTGAGAGTGCCGGCGGCATTGCTGGCGCGCGTTTGCTTGACCAGCTTCTTCTTGCCGGTGAGGGTCAGGGTGCCGGGGCCCGGCACGGTGACGGCCAGGGTGGCCGTGCCCTTCTTGCGATTGAGCTTTGCCTTCTTGGCGAGGCCAAAGACCGCAATCGGCGCACTGGTTTGCGAGGAGTAGCCGGCATGGTTGGCGGCGATGCTCCGGCAGGAGTAACTGCCGACACCGCCGGCTGTGAGCGTGCCGCTCGTCGCGCCGGCGATCGGCTGGCCGTTGTTCAGCCACTGGAACGAGGTGCTCTGGGGGGCCCTGTAGAGGAAAGACTCGAGCAGGTCGGGGGCCCAGCTCCCCGGCGTGCACGAGAGAGTCGAGCCTGGCGTGGAGCTCCCTGCCACCTGCGGCGCTCCCGCGGCGCTCGGAGCCTTCAACAGAGACGGGAAGGCGGGAACGTCGACGTTCGCCCCGGAGGTGTCGAGGTCACCGCCGCCGCTGCCGTTCAGGTTGGCGTAGGAGATCGCTTGCGGCCCGACCTCGTTTGCCCAGTAGATGCGTCCGGCCGGTGGATCAAGCGCAACGCCAAACGGCGCTTCCAGCGTCGCGCCGGTGGTGTTGAGATCTCCTCCGCCGCTGCCGTTCAGATTCGCGTAGGAGATCGTGTTGTCGTACTCGTTGCTCCAGTAGACCCGGCCGGAAGCCGAATCGAGGGCGATGCCGGTGGCCTTGGTCCCTGCCGCGCCGGTGGTGTTGACATTTCCTCCGCCGCCTCCACTGAGATTGGCGTAGGAGATCCTGTTGGACGTGTTTCCGCCTTCGTTGCTCCAGTAGATGCGGCCGGCTGCCGGATCGACCGCTACGCCCGAAGGGCCGTCGACGGTCGCGCCGGTGGTGTTGAGATCTCCTCCGCCGCTGCCGTTCAGATTGGCGTAGGAGATCACGCCGCTGCTCGCCCAGTAGACCCTGCCGCCGGCGGGGTCGATGGCGAGACTGAGCGCAAAGCCGGGAGTTGTCCCGGCCGTGCTCAGCTCGCCGCCCCCGCCGCCACTCAGGTTGGCGTAGAAGACTTTCCCTCCACTGGAGATCCAGTAGACCTTCCCTGCCGCCGCGTCGATGGTGAGGCCGTTGGCCTCCGTGCCGTCCGCGCCACTGATGTCGAGATCGCCCCCTCCACCGCCGGCCAAGCTGGCAAACGAAATCTTGCCGCTCGAATAGTTGGGCCAGTAGATCGAGTCGGCAGCTCGCGCATGGGATGCCACCGCGAGAAGCAGAACGGCGGTTGCGAGGAGGCAGGACAGGGAGAGACCGCGCTTGGCGGAGGCCGGATAGCTCATAGCGGCAGCGAACCTAGAGTCTCGGTCGGTCGATTCGTCGTTCAGCTTCAGCCGTGTCGCGCCTACCAGGCGCTCGCGCCGGCACACGGCCGCTGTAGTCAGTTCCAGGGAGGCGGCGAGGTCGCCGCCTCCCCAAAGAGCAACTCAGCCGTTGACGGCCTTCTTCAGTTCCGCTCCGGGGCTGAACTTCGCCGCCGTCTTCGCGGCGATCTGCATTGACTCGCCGGTCTGGGGATTGCGGCCTTCTCGAGCCGGCCGGGCAACGGTCGAGAACTTGCCGAAGCCGGTGAATTTGACCTCGTTGCCCGCCGCGAGCTGAGCCGTGATCTCCTCGATCGTCGCCTCCACGGCGCGCTTCGCCTGGCCCGTCTCGAGGCCAGTCCTCTCAGCAACCTGCTTTGCCAACTCATCCTTGGTCGTGACTGACATTCTCGTCTCCTTGAAGTAGGGCGCAGGCCCCGGTCAGGCCTGCTTGTCCACGGGCTTTCTACAGGCCCGGGCGGGCGTAATCGCTGTTTTTCAGCCAGGCTGATCGAGAAAACGTCGTTCGACGCCGTCGAGCACGGTCTGCAGGCCGAGTTCGAAGCGCTCGATCGAGGAGCGGCTACGGAGGTTGTCGGGCAGGGCGGCAAGCTCGGGGAACTCGACTACGTCGCTGGCGATCGCCGCCTCCATGTCCTCCGGGCTCACGGTGCCGACGGCTCGAAACGAGTAGCCGATGACGTAGTCGTTGACGATTCCCTGCACCTGCCAAACGTCGCCGTGCTCGAGTGGGAGCGTCGCGAGCGCCCGCGCCATCTGCTTGGCGAGCTTGATGCCGTTGGATCCCGGGCCGAGCCGCTCGGCGGCGGCGAAGATCGCCCAGGGGTGAGAGGCATAGGCGGCGTACATCGTCCGCGCCGAGACCGCGACCGCCTCACGCCAGGCCTCCGGCAGGGGTTGGGAGACCAGCATCTCCCCCACTACCTCGTCGGTCATCGAGGCGAGCAACTCGCGCTTGCTGGCGAAATGGTCGTAGAGGCTCATCGCCCGCCCGTCGAGCTCGGCGGCGACGCGCCTGATCGAGACCGCCTCGAGGCCCTCGGCGTCGGCCAGCCGGATCGCTGCCTCGATGATCGCCTCGGGCGACAGCCGGCGCCGTTTCTTCGTCTGTCCCCCGGAGGGCTTCGTCTTCTGCACTCCTAAACCGGTGCTACAGTGTAGCGGGCCGCGCCGGGGAAACGGCGTGAACCAGCGGGTCGCAGCACCTACGCAAGCAAGGGACGGCGAAAGGACTTCGATGATGCCAGGGAGAACCAGGTCGGGGGACAAAGCGGCGACCGGCCGCAGAATCATGCGAGCGACGAGGACGATCGCGCTTGTCTCGTTCTTGGCGCTGAGCGTCTGCGCCTCGACGGCAAGCGCTGCGCCGCTCTCGATGGCGTTCACCGAAGGGCGCGCCAACGTCGGGGCCGACCAGCTCACCGACGATCCCCTGTTTGGGCCGCCCAAAACGGCGCCGCTTGAGGCCCAAATCGATCCGGGCGGCTCGATCACGGCGGGTTTCCTGGCGGTTCCTCAGTTCTCCACGTCCATCGAAGACCCCGTCGACGCCGATGTCGCGGTCGACTTCGAGATCGAAGTCATCTCGGGGGACTTCAACCAGGCGACCGGCGCGCTCACCCTGCAAACGACAACCGGTGGGACGCTGACAGCCAACGGGAAAGAATGCGCCGTTTCCACAAGCCCGCCTGTCCTCACCTTCTCGACGTTGACCGCAGGGAGCACTGGAGGTAGTCCGCGCTCTGGAGCGCCGTTCACCCACGGGCTCAGCGGAGCTGGGGCGATCGCCGGCCAGTGGAACGACCTGACCGCGACTCCAGTGAATCCGCCAGAAGGAGTCGCTGTTTGCTCAGTCGCCGAAGAAGCCATGGAAGGGCCGGGGGGCTTTTGGTTCGAGCAGGAAGGCGATGTCGTGGCTCCGTCGGCGCCGCAGCTGACGAGCACCAGCCCTGCCTCGCCGAACTCGAGCGGCACTCCACGGATCCGCGGCGCCGCCGAGACGGGATCGACGGTGCGCGTCTATGCGGGCCCGAGCTGCGCGGGCGCGCCGGTCGCCACCGCAAGCGCCGCCGAGCTCGGCTCGCCCGGAATCCGCGTCGAGGTCGGTGAGGGCGTCACCGCCGCCTTCTCGGCGACCGCGACCGACGCGGCCGCCAACACCTCGGCCTGCTCGGCGTCGATCTCGTACACGCGGCCGCCGCATGGCGATCCGCCCCGACCCCCCGGATGCATCGTCCCGCAGCTGGTCGGCAAGAAGCTGGCGCGGGCGAAGGCGGCGTTGAGGGCAGCCGACTGCAAGCTCGGCACGGTCCACAAGCCAAAACGGCCAAAAGGCAAAGGGCGGCGACCACTTGTAGTCAAGTCGTCGAACCCCGCGGCTGGCAAAAGATCAGCCGGCTCCGTCGATCTCACCCTCGGGCCGAAGCCCCGAAAAGCGCGCTACTAGGTTCGCTTGCAACGCCGGCCCTGAGCCGGACATATAGAGGTAGATGGCCGCCGGTCAGATCGAGAAGAAGGGGGCGCTCGACCGCGAGCTCGCCCAGATCCGCTACGGCCGGCTCTACCGCGAGCAGGGGCGAGCGATCCTCGCCTACGCGCTGCGGCGCGTCGAGGATCCTGAGGACGCCGGCGACGTCGTCGCCGAGACTTTCCTCGTCGCCTGGCGGCGCCTCGACGAGGTGCCGGTCGACGACGGGGGGAGGCTCTGGCTCTACGCGGTCGCCCGCCGCGTGATCGCCAACCTGCATCGGGCCGAGCGGCGCCGCACCCGGCTGGGCGAACGCCTTGCCGAGTCCCTGCGCACCGAGCTTGCGACCCAACCCGCGCCAGCTGGGGAGGCGGCGGATGTCCTACGGGCGATGGGCGGTCTTGGCGACGACGATCGCGAGCTGCTCCTGCTGATCTCCTGGGAGGAGCTCTCGCCGGGAGAGGCGGCGAAGGTCCTCGGGATCTCCTCACTTGCGGCCCGCAGCCGCCTGCACCGCGCCCGGCGCCGACTGCGGGACTTGCTGGAGCAACGCGAAGCGGCGGGGAGCCACGGCCCGGAACTCGACATGGAGGAAGCAAGATGAAGACGCGTGAGATGGAGAAGGCGCTCGCCGCCGCCGATCCCGTCGGCCGTGGCCGGCTTGATGGGCTCGAGCTCGAGGCGATGGAAGCCGACCTGCTCGCCGACCTGGAGGCCGGCTTCTCCGCGCCCGTCGAGCTCGAAGCGGCGCGCCCTCGCCCTCGGCGCCCGCGGCGCTTCATGCTCGCCCTCGGCCCGGCAGCGCTCGCCGTCATCTTCGCCGCCGTCATCTTCCTGGCTGGAGGCGGCTCCGATCACCCCTCGCGCGCCTACGGCGCCGAGCTCGTCCGCTTCGCCGAGTCGACGCCGCTGCTGCTGCTCGAAGGTCCCGGCTGGCGAGTCGAGAACGTCTCCGAGTCGGGAGAAGGCGCCTATATGCCTCACAGCAGCTGGGGCACAGGCTCGATGGAATTCGTCACCGGGCCGGCGATTCCCAGCGAAAGCACCAGGATCTCGGCCGACGGCGGGGTGAGCGGGATGGCTCCGAAGGCCGTCAGGCAGCGCAAAGTGGAACTGAGCTGGGTTCCCGGCAAGCTGGGGTTCGGGGGCCCGATCGTTCGCCACCCGATCAAAGTCCCTGTTCTCGACACCACCGCCCTCGTCAACACCAGGGCTGAAACGGCTTATTACTTCCAAACGAAGACCGAGAAAAAGCGCATCGACTGGGGTGGGCCGGGCGATCGCCAGATGGTCGCGATCTGGCATGAAGGCGGTTACACGCTCCAATTGCGTGCCTGGGTGTCCGACCTTGCCGGCTTCGAAGAACGGCTCGGCTGGCTCAGCCGGGTGGATTCGCAGACCTGGCTCGACGCGATGCCGGCGAAGGTCGTCAAAGCTGCCGACCACGATGCCGCGGTCCGCGAAATGCTGAAGGGGATCCCCGTGCCCAACAGCTTCAAGCCATCACGGATTCCCGACGAAGGCCTCACCACCAACCGCTACCAGGTGGGGGCCTCCGTGACCGGCGTCGTCTCCTGTCTCTGGTTCCGGCAGTGGGGAGAAGCCCGTAGGAACGGCGACGGCAAGGCTGAGGCCGAAGCCGAGAAGGCGATGGCGACCGCCAAGAGCTGGCCGATCCTGCGTGAGATGGCGAAAGAAGGCGGATATCCCCCAACGGTCTGGCAACTCGCGGCGGCGATGCCGAGTGGTGAAGGGAAGCGCGGGTGGCGCTTGCTGCCCCAGGCTGAAGGCCTGGGGTGCGCTCGCTGGGGCATGCCGGTCCTGCCATGGAAGCAGCGGCTTCAGCGCGAACGCCGCGACCATTGAGCGAGATCTAGCCTGGCCTCATCCGCCTTCAGGCGGCCCGCTCGTAGATCAGCACGGCGACCCCATCACCGACGACCTTCGACTCCGCGAGCCGCAGGTTGCGTCGCTCGGGCCCCTCCTCGAAGACCCTCTTGCCCGTTCCGAGGATCACCGGGAAGACCATCAGATTGACCTGGTCGACGAGATCGCTCTCGATCAGCTCCTGGACGAGCTGGTGGCTGCCCGGCACCTGCAGCTCGCCGTCGAACTCCTCCTTGAGCTTGCGCACCGCGGCCGTCGCGTCGCCGCCATCGAGGACGGTCGTGTTGTTCCACTGCGGATCCTCGAGCGTCGTCGAGACGACGAACTTCGGCATCGAGTTGAACTTGTCAGCGAACTCGCCCTCGCGCTGTGGCCAGGCGCCGGCGAAGCTCTCGTAGGTGCGCCGGCCGATCAGCAGGGCGTCAGCCTGCATCGCCTCGTCGAGCTTGAACTGGTTGCCATCGTCACCGCGATCGAACTCGAAGGTCCAGTTGGGTACTTGAACCCCGGCTCCCCTCCCGGCGCCTCCATCACGCCGTCGAGCGATGTGAACTGCGTCACAACGATGACGGCGCGCGCTGCGATCTCCTCGGCGCGGCTCTCCGAGCGACCGGCTTCCTTCTCGCTCTTCTTGACGTGCTCGTACTGACGTGCTCGTTTGGTGCTTTTCTTCACTCCGCGAGGGGGCATCGGCTAGCTCCTTTCGTTCGGCAAGCCCATTACCCGGCGCGGCGGGGGCTAAGCCGACCGAAGTCGAATTGGATTCAAAGGTCGCGGCGCGAGAAGACCAGCGCGGCGAGGGCCAGAACTCCGACGAGGTAGACGACGGCCCAGGCGATCAGCTGCGGGCCGGCCGCCTCGGAGCCGCCGAACGGGCCGAGCTGCAGGACGACCCCGGTCAGCCCGGAGGTCTCGGAGATGAGGGCGTGCAGGCCGGCGGCGTAGAGGCCCTCGAAGGGCAGCGCCCAGCTGGCGACGCGGCCGATCGTGTGCAGCGAGTCGGAGTTGATCGCGTTGCCGATCTGGGCGAGGAGGCCGGCGACCAGCCCGCCGCCGAAGACCATGAAGACGACGATCCCCTGGGCGGTGACGCTGAGCACCGTCGATGCCAGCAGGGAGAGCGCGGCGATGATCGCGACGCCGAGCGCCAGCGCCAGCGCCGGGCCGACGAGGTGGTCGGGCGACCAGTCGCCGGCGAGCGCCGTGATCGCCAGCGCGGCGAGATAGACCGCGACGACGTAGGCGGCGGAAAGCAGCGCCGCCCCGGCGAACCGGGCGAGCAGCAGCGTCGTGCGGCCGATCGGGCGAACGACGATCGGCTGCAGCAGACCGCTTTCGGCATCGCCGCGCACCACCCCCAGGGTCAGGAAGACGGCCAGCACGGCGCCGAGAAAGAGTGTCGCGAACATCGCCAGGCCGAGCAGAGTGGCGCCGGTGAAGGCCCGCGGGTCGAGGATGTCGATACCGCCGGCGAACTGATCGACGTCGCGGAAGGCGAAATGGGCGCCAAGCGCGTAGAGCGTCAGAAAGCCGACGGTGAGGACCAACACGGCGAGGAAGACGCGGCGGCGAACTCCCTCCTGAATCGCGAGCCCGACCACGGTGGCGACGGAGCCCAGCATCGAGGCGTTCATCCGGTCTCACCCCCGACCGCCTCGAGGTAGACGTCTTCCAGCGAGCTGTGGCGGACCTCGACCCGGTAGACGCGCTCGCCGGCGGCGACCAGCTCGGTGACGATCCGCGGCGCGTCGGCCCGCGTCGCTCCCTCGAATACGCGCAAGCCCGACTCCAGCTCCACCTCGACCGCCCCGACTCCCGCCAGCTCCGCCGCCGTCCCCGCCTTGACGACCCTGCCGTGGGCGATGATCGCGACCCTGTCGCAGACCATCTCCACCTCGCTCAACAGGTGCGAGTTGAGCAGCACGGAGACGCCGCGCCCGCGTACCTCCTGCAGCAGTTGACGGACGATCCGGCGGCCGACCGGGTCGAGCGCGCTGGTCGGCTCGTCGAGCAGCAACAAGCGCGGCGAGCCGACCAGCGCCTGGGCGATGCCGAGGCGCTGCTGCATCCCCTTCGACATCGCTTCCACCCGCTTCTCGGCGGCGTCCTCGAGGCCGACGAGCTCGAGCAGTTCGCGGCGCTCGCCAGCGCCAGCGGCAGAGCCGGCCAAGCGCTGGTGCAGCCGCAGCAGCTCGCTCGCCGTGCACCAGCCGGGGAAACGGAACAGCTCCGCCAGGTAGCCCAGCGCCGCCCGCGCCGGCGGCGAGCCGGCTCGCTCACCCAGCACCTCGGCCCGGCCGCCGCTGGGACGCACCAGGCCGCAGGCGATCTTGGTCAGGGTCGACTTGCCGGCGCCGTTGGGGCCGAGCAGGCCGACGACCTCGCCGGGGCCAATCCGCAGGTCCACCCCCGCCAACGCCTCCTGCCCCCGGTAGGCCTTGCGCAGGTCCGTGACAGCCAGGACCGCCGGTTCGCTCGAGCTCACGCCATGAGGCTAGAAGAAGCGGTGTCCGACCGGGCAGCGGTCCGACAGCTCAAGGAATCGGCCGCTCTACAGTAGGCAGGGACCGACGATGTACGAGACCGCTGCCGAGTTGGAAGAGCTGCAAGGTCTCCTTGACAGGAGCTACGAGCGCGCCGGGGCGCACCTTCGGGGGATCTGGGGCGAGGAGTCTCGGCTCGACGCCCAGGGCCTGGTCAAGGAGCTGGCCGGGGTGCAGGTTCTCGACCTCGCGACCGTCAATCCCCGCGGTGAGCCGCGGGTGGCGCCCGTCGACGGGTTCTTCTTTCGCGGTCGCTTCTGGTTCGGCTCCTCCCCGCACTCATTCCGCTTCCGCAACATCCGCTCGAACCCGGCGGTGAGCGCCGCCATCACGCGTGGCCTGGAGACCTTTCTCGTCCTTGCCCACGGCGAGGCGATCGAGGCCGATCCGCGAGGCCCGGAGGCAGGTGGATTCGCCGACTACGCCCGCGAGAGCTACGACTTCGACTGGGATGCGGCACATCCCGGCGCTCCCTACGCACGCATAGAGGCGAAGACCTTGCTGGCTTTCAAGCGCCGCTGACCACTACCGCGTAACCAGAACCGTGACCGCGCGAGTGGCGGTCCGGTCACCGATCTCCAGCTCCACCTTCACCTTGTAGCGGCCGAGCTCGGCTTTGCGGCCGACCTCGAGAGGCAGCTGCACCGTGCGGCTCTCACCGGCTCTCAGCGAGGCGATCCTGATCGACTCGGGACCCCCCAGACGCAGCGCGGCGGGGCCTGTGGCGGTCGCGGTCGACCGAGGAGCCGATGCCTTGGTGTTGTTGGCCAGGCGAAGCGACAGCTTGACCGTCTGCCCGGGGCGCGCCGACAGAGACTGGTTGGCGGAGAAGTAGAACGTGCCGTCCTTGCCGTCCTTGCCCTGTGGTCCGCGGGGACCGGTGTCGCCCTTAGGCCCCCGGTCGCCGTCTTTGCCGTTCGGCCCCTGCGCGCCTTTCGGCCCAGCCGGTCCCTGCGGCCCGGTTGGTCCGCTCGGTCCCTGCTGTCCCGCTGGCCCTGTCGGTCCGCCTGGCCCAGCCGGACCGGCGGGTCCTTGCGGCCCGGTTGGCCCAGCTGGTCCCTGCGGTCCGACCGGGCCTTGCGGACCCTGCGGTCCCGCGGGTCCCGCCGGCAAGCCGGTGCTCGTGGCGGAAAGCGCTACGAGCGTCGGGCTGTCCGGCACGTTCGAGCTGATCACCAGGTTTGCGCTCGAGCTGGCGTTCTCCCGTCCGGGCGCGAAGCGGATCTGCACGCGGCAGGTCTCTGCCGGGACGAGCGTCTCGTCGGTGCAGTGATCGGAAGTGAGCAGGAAGTCGCCGGCAGAGGGCTCATCCGTCTCTTTGATGGCGACCCGCGTGATGCTCACATCGGCATCGCCGATGTTGGTCACCGTTACCCATTGCCCCGGCCCGATCGTGCCGACCGACTGCGCCGGGAAGGTCGGCGTGTCGGCGGAAAGCAACGGCCCGACCGGGGGCGGCGCGGTGATCGTCCCCGGCGAGCCGGTCTCACCACCCGCCGTGAAGGCGCCGTTGACGCCGGCGACGCTGAGGGTCGAGATCGTCGGCGGGGGCTGCGTCGTGCCGCCGATGCCGGCCGCGTTGTCGAACGTGATCCCCGTGGTCGCGGTGCCGAAGCTGACACCCGTGACCCGTGCTCCGGCAGCGTCGAAGACGTTGACCTGATCGCCGCCGTTGCCGAATCCGATGCCGGCGCCGCTGTAGGTGCCGATCTGGAAGCCGGCCGGCACGCTGGCGCCGAACCAGGCCGTCTTGAAGGCATTTGTCTTCGTCGCGTCACCCTCGATGAAGACCGCGGACTCGCCCGGCGCGAGGCTGCTGGCCCCGCTCAAGCTCACCGCGTTGGCGAGAGCGTTCGATTCGTCGTCGACCTTCCAGCCGGTCAGGTCCACCGGGGTCGCCCCGGTGTTGGTCAGCTCCCACCAGTCCCCGGCGTAGGTGCCGTTGCTGCTGCTGGTCGGGGAGACCTCGGTGATCCTCACCGAAGGAGGAGGAGGCGGCGAGACGATCGTCCCCGGCGAGCCGGTCTCGTCGTGGGCGACGAAGGCGCCATTGACGCCGGCGACGCTCGCGGTCGAGATCGTCGGCAGCGGCGGCGTGAAGCTGCCCAGCCCGGCGGCGTTGTCGAACGAGACGTTGGTGACCGCGGCGCCGAATTTGACCCCGGTCAGGTGATTGCCGTCGGCGTTGAAGACGTTGACCGCGTCGCCGCCGTTGCTGAGCCCGATGCTGGCGCCGCTGTAGGTGCCGATCTGGAAGCCTGGCGGCACGCTCGAGCCGAACCAGAAGGTCGTGAACGCAGCGGCCTTCGTCGCGTCGCCCTCGAGGAAGATCGCCGACTGCCCTGGCGCGAGGGTGCTCACACCGGTCAGCGCCGCCGCATTCCCAAAGGCGTTGGATTCGTCGTCGATCTTCCAGTCGGTCAGGTCGATCGTCGCGCCGGAGTTGTTGGTCAGCTCCCACCAGTCGGCGGCGTAGGTCAGGTCGCTGCTGCCCCACGGCGCCACCTCGGAGATGACCACCGGGGTCGGCACCGTCGCCGTGCCGGGCGAGCCCGTCTCGGCAGCCACCGTGAAGGCGCCGTTGACGCCGGCGACGCTGAGGAGCGTGATCGGTCGGCACCGGCCCGGTCGCGGTGCCCAGGGCAGCGGAGTTGTCGAAGGTCTGGCCGCTGGTCGAGGCGCCGAAGGCGACGCCGGTCACGTGGGCGCCACCTCCGTCGAAGACGTTGACCTGGTCGCCACCGGTGCTGAGCCCGATGCCGGAGCCGCCGTAGGTGCCGATCTGGAAGCCGGCCGGAACGCTGCCGCCGAACCAGGCGGTCTTGAAGGCATCGGCCTTCGAGGCGTCGCCTTCGACGAAGATCGCCGACTGCCCGGGGGTCAGGCTCGACACGCCGTTCAGCGCCACCGCGCTCGCAAGCAGGTTCGATTCGTCGTCGAACTTCCAGCCGGTCAGGTCGATCGTCGTCGTCCCGGTGTTGGTCAGCTCCCACCAGTCGGCCGCGTAGGGACTGTTGCCGCTGCTCCAGGGCGAGACCTCGGTGACCGCGACCGCGGCTGTGGCGCTGCCGCCGGAGACGGCGGTGATCGTCAGCGTGAAGGGGGCGCTGGTCGCGTCCGGGCTGGCGCCGACCGACGGGTCGTCGACGGCGACGCTGACCGTGTAGGCTGCTCTTCGTCGCGCGGTTGAGCGTCGTCCCCGCCTTCAGGTAGAGCCCGTTGCTGTCGACTTCGAAGGAGCTCGCGTCGGCGCCGGTCACGCTCAGCGTCGTTTTCGCCGAGGCCGTCGTCGGCGACCTCGACGTCGGCGATCTTGACCCGCGTCGCGGTGCTGCTGTTCTCGGCCAGGGAGGTCGTCTGGTCGGTGAGGGCCACGCCCGTCGGCGCCTGGTTGAGCTCCGTCGAGGGTTCGTAGACCCAGAGCTGTGGGTGGTCGGCGTCGCCACCGCCGTTCTCGCTGACGATGTAGAGGTTGCCGTCGTCGTCCATCGTCAGGCCCTCGTGCGTCTGCTCCGGGATCGAGAGCGGGTTGCCGGGATCGTTGACGAGGGTCAGCGAGCTCGGAGACGGCGCCGGCGCGGTCGACGTTGACGATCTTGCCCGATTCCTGGCTGAGGATCAGCAGGTGGCTCGTTTCCGAGCCGCTCAGCGTCGAAAGGTTCGAGAGCGCGAAGACGTCGGAGAAGTCGCCGAGGCCGGCGAGCGCCGGGTCGAAGAGGTCGGTGGACCCGGTGGCCGCCGGCGAGCCGTTCGTCGCTGTCCCGGCGTCCCAGTCGATGCCGGTCTGGAAGATGCTCAGCGGGTCGGCCTCCTTGACGACGACGAAGCCGCCGCTGGTCGGGTCGTTGGTGAGGCCCTCGAGCCCGACGTTGCCGATCGACGTGCCGAGCTTGACCGTGTCGACGTCGTCGCGGGTGAGCGTCGTGCCCGCCGCGTAGGTGAAACGGACGAGCTGGCGGTCGCGCTCCTCGGTCATGACGAATTTCCCGTCGCCGATGTAGGCGATGCCCTCGGTGTCGTAGAAGGTCGTGCCCTGCGGGCTGCCGCCCGCGGCCAGGGTCATCGAGTCGATCAGCGCGCCGGTCTTGCTGACCTGCGTGACCGAGGTGCCGCCGTCACCGACGATGAAGAGGCTGTCGGTGTCCCAGTCGTAGGTGACTCCCGACGCCTCCTGCGCGAGCAGGTTGCCGACCGGCGGCACGGTGCGGGTCGGCTCCGGCAGGTCGTGGCGGCCAACTCGCTTGTAGGTCGCCAGGTCGACGCCGGTGAGCGCCGAGGCGGGCGCGGCCAGGACCGTCTGGGCCAAGAGCGCCGCGGCCGCGACGACGAGCGCGATCGCGAGAACGCGGAGGCCGCGCGGGCGGGCAGAGGTGTGTGCGACGGAAATGGTCATCAAGGCTCCTGTTCGGCATCTCCGCCACGCCCTAGTGCCGGCGGCGGTCGCACCGTATGGCGCGCATGACGACCACTTGTGAAGGAGATGAGACCGCCGTGTAACCAGCTTGTTTCGCCTAGGTTGTCTCGCCCCAGGCGGTGGCGACGAGGGAGCGCGGGCCGCCGCGGTCGCGGTGCTCGCAGAGGTAGATGCCCTGCCACGTGCCGAGCGCTGGGCGTCCGTCGCGCAGCGGCAAGGTCAGCGACGGGCCCAGCAGCGCCGCCTTGATGTGAGCGGGCATGTCGTCATCGCCCTCCAGGGTGTGCGTCCAGTACGGGGCGCCTTCGGGCACCGCACGGTCGAACCAGGCCTCGAAGTCACGCCGCACCTCCGGCGAGGCGTTCTCGCTCAGCGCTAGCGAGGCCGAGGTGTGCTGGATCAGCAGGTGGAGGATCCCGACCGAAATCTCGCCCAGCTCGGGAAGCGCGTCGAGTACCTCCGCGGTGACCAGGTGAAAACCGCGCGGCTGCGGCTGGAGTTGGATTTCCCGCTGGACCCACATCGGCTCAGCCCTACCTATACCCACAACCTGACGCAAGGGCCGTCAAGGCGCTGAGATCCAATACGCGTCGACGCCAAGGTGATCGCCGAGGTGCTCAAGGTGCTGGTCGAAATGAAGGATGCCGATGGCAGCGTCCTGGGCAGCAGCTGCTACCGCCAAATCCGTCAGGGGATAGCGGTGAGCGCCGTGCGAGCCGGCGGCTGCCAGCTCGCGCATCGTTGCCAGAGCCGCGCGCTGAACGCCGCGGTCCACAGGGATCTCACGCAGCCCCTCCAGTGTGTGCTCGATGGCGGCGATTCCCTCGGGCCCTCGGGCATCGATCATCAGCTCGTAGCGCACCGGCCAGCACCAACAGACGTCGCCGCGCTCGATCGCGGTCAGTAGCAGATCGCGAGCATTGGAGTCCCGGCGAGCCTGCATCCAGGCGGAGGTATCCGCCAGTGCTGGGCCGCTCCCGTCCCAGAGCCGGACAGACATCAGGCTGCGGGTGGAGCGTTCAAGCGATCGACCGCGGCAAGGTCGAGGTCGAACTGCCCTGC
Organism: uncultured Solirubrobacterales bacterium; assembly: GCA_963718775.1. GTDB lineage: Bacteria > Actinomycetota > Thermoleophilia > Solirubrobacterales > 70-9 > VRUE01. The sequence goes on from OY970377.1 coordinate 1,460,074, forward strand.
GTCCATCGCCTCGAACAGTGCCTCGGCAGCAACACGGCGGTTGCGCCCGGCCACAAGCTCGGCTTCAGCTCCCTCGACGGCGAGGCGGCGCAGCAGCGTCGCATCGGCCTCGCGAGTGCCGGTGGCGGCGCGCACGCGGGCAAGCGCCTCCCCCAATTCAGGATCAGCGGTGACAGCAATTCGAGGGTGTTTGGAAGGCATCGTGATCACAGTGTAACTCCTCGGTGTTACTCGCAGTCCCATGCGTGACATGGCCTGAGCCTGCCAGTAGCGAGGACCCGCTCCATCAGCTCGAGCGTGATCTCGACTTCGCGGTATTTCTCCTCTCCGCAGTACTCGAATGCGCGGCCGTCGGAGGTCAAATGGAGATAGCGCTTGGTTTCCCGGTTCTTGTAAGCCTGCAGGCGAGTGCCGTCTTTGAGCTCGACCTCATGCATCCACATGAAGTCGGCGACGAGATATTCGGCAAGCAGCTTGAGGAGCGGGTCCCAGTCGGGCGTGTCGTACTGGGTCAGCTCGCCGTGCCTTTTTCTTGGAGCCATCTGGCGATCCTCGGCTCCCCGCCGCAACGCAACAAGACCTGGGAGTGTCGAAGCTGAGAACTTGCCGCGACGAAAGACGCAACAGTCGCTGGTCTGGATCGCTGTTCTATGAATCCACGTACCGGGCGACTGCTTCGCGGGCCAGGTCGCTGACTGAGCGGCCTTCCTCTTTGGCCCGCTTCTGGGCTGCGCGATAGAGGTCGGGGGTGGTACGGAAGCTCAATCGCGGAGAAGCGCCCTGCCCGGCAAGCGAGGGACGGCCGACCCGCTGGCGCTTCGCCTTAGAGAGGTCATAGCCGCGCTCGACCTCGGCGGCGAGGGCGTCCGCAATCTCGGGGGTGATCTCGATTCCCGCCTTTGTCCTTGGATACTTTTTTGCCGGCTTCTTCACCTTTGCCATTTCTTTGCCTCCTCGTACTGCTCTCGATGGCGACCACGCAGCGGCATTGCGTGGATCACCAACAGGCTTTCGCTTTCGAGCTCGACCGCCATTACCTCCAGCGCAATACCATTTTTGTCGTCACCAAAGAATACGAGCCGCAAGCTTGCATTCTCCGGGGAGCTGACCGGCGGGTCCTGCTTGAAACACAGGCCGCAATGTTCGATGACATAACGAGAGCGTTCACGGGATATCCGGTGCTTGGTAGCCGAGCGTGCCCATTCGAGGGACGTCGGCGTGCCAATGATTTTGTCGGACAATATTAGCAGGGTGCCGCGTGGCCGCTTCATCTGAATCACTCAAGGCCACGAGCTGCTCAACTCTCCCCCAACCCGCCTGGGAATTCGGCAGCGAGGATCACCGCCGCGTGCTGGCAGATGATCCAGGGGCTGCTGGAGAGCGCCGGCATCGCCAGCGTGCTGCAGCCCGTCGGCGTGGACGGCACTCTGATTGGCAGCGGCCTGCTGAACCCCGCCGGGGGATCACGACAGGTGCTGGCTCGCGCCAGCCAGGCCGAGGAGGCGCGCGCCTTGCTAGCGGAGACGCTCGTCGAGGCTGAGCAAGAGGACATGCCTGGGATCGCCAACGCCTCGTACCTGGAAGAGGCAGCGGGCCGCGAACCCCGCAACTACGGGCCGGTCGGCGCCTACGCCAGGATCTGGGCCTGGTCGCTCGGCGTCATGCTGCTCGCCTTTGCGGCTTTCCTGCTGCTGCGCCTGGTCTGACTGGCCGAGCCAAAAGAGAGACTCTGGCCGATGATCTACGTCATCTACGCATTGGTGGCACTGCTCGGGGCCGGCGTTCATCTCTGGCGACATCCGGGGGAGCGGGCGCCCGAGCGGGTGGTCGAGATCGTCCTGCTCTGGTGGATCGTCGTCACGATCGGCGTGGCCGGTGTCGTCGGCGGCCTCTTCCACCTCTTCGACGGAGCCAGCATCGCCAAGGAAATCGGCTTCACCCGGGGCGACGGGGGCTTTCAGACCGAGGTCGGCTTCGGCGACCTCGCGCTCGGCCTCGCCGCCCTGCTCTGCGTCCGCTTCCGCGATCGCTACTGGCTGGCGATCCTCGTCGTCGCCACGGTCTCCCTATGGGGCGACGCCTTCGGCCACATCCACCAGGAGGCGGTCAACGACAACCACGACCCCGACAACACCGGCCCCGTGCTCTACGCCGACATCGTCTTCCCGCTCGTCGGCCTGGCCCTCTACGGCGCGCTCAAGCGTTTTAAGACACAGGAACGCGGTCCGCAGGCCTAGGATCGGGTGATCGGGTACCTGGACGTCAGCCGATGCCGACGCCTCGCTCGATTCAGCGCACCTACCTGACGCTGCTGCTCGGCAACACGCTGGCGGCCTCGCTGATCTGGGGGATCAACACGATCTTCCTGCTCGATGCCGGGCTCTCGAACCTGGAAGCGTTCGCGGCCAACGCCTTCTTCACCGCCGGCATGGTGCTGTTCGAGGTGCCGACGGGGATCGTCGCCGACACGATCGGCCGCCGTGTCTCCTACCTGCTCGGCACGCTGACGCTGATGGCGTCGACCTTTCTCTACGTCCTCCTCTGGCAGCTCGGGGCGCCGCTCTGGGAGTGGGCGATCGCCTCGATGCTGCTCGGCCTCGGCTTCACCTTCTTCTCCGGCGCGGTCGAGGCGTGGCTGGTCGATGCGCTCACCGCGACTGGCTTCACGGGTGAGCTGGAGACGGTCTTCGGCCGCGGCCAGATCGTCAGCGGCGCGGCGATGCTGATCGGCTCGGTCGCCGGCGGCTTCATCGCCCGGCAGACCAGTCTGGGTGTGCCGTTCGTGCTCCGCGGCCTCGTCCTGATCGTCATGTTCGGGCTCGCCTTCAGGCTCATGCACGACGTCGGCTTCACCGCCGAGAAGGGCGGCCGGCCGCTCGCCGAGATGCGCAAGATCGCCGCCAACTCGATCGACTACGGCTGGCGCGTCCCGGCGGTCAAGTGGCTGATGGTCGAGTCGCTGTTCACCGGTGGCGTCGGCATCTACGCCTTCTACGCGCTGCAGCCGTATCTACTCGAGCTGTACGGCGATCCCCAGGCCTACCAGGTGGCCGGCCTGGTGGCGGCGATCGTCGCCGGCGCCCAGATCGCCGGCGGAATCGCGGCTCCCCGCATCCGCCGCCTCTTCCGCCGCCGCACCTCGGCGCTGATCGTGACGGCGGGGCTCAGCGTCGTGGCGCTGGGACTGATCGGCCTGGTCGAGAGCTTCTGGGCGGTGCTCGGCCTGATCGTGGTCTGGGGGCTGCTGTTCGCGGCCACGTTGCCGATTCGCCAGACCTACCTCAACGGCCTGATCCCCTCGCGCCAGCGGGCGACGATCCTCTCCTTCGACTCGATGATGTCTTCCACCGGTGGGGTCTGGACCCAGCCACTGCTCGGCCGGGCAGCCGATGTGTGGGGCTACGCGCCCTCCTACCTGATCGGCGCCGGGATCTCGGTTCTCGCCCTGCCCTGCCTGGCCCTCTCTCGGCGCGAGAACGCTGCGGCGGACACCATCGATCTGGCGGACTCGCAGCCTGCTCCACAGCCGGGCTGACGGGCGGGGCCCGAACTGCATCAACTTCTCTATCTACTAGGTGGAGAAGTTGATGCAGTTCAGCTTTCGCCGCCGGCCCGGCCTCGGCCTCGACTTGGACCGGTCGCCCGCCGCTTCGCTGACACCTCATAAGGTCTCGCCTCAGGCATGAGTTTTCCCAACGCCTTGCGCGCGGCTCGATCAATCGCCTTCGGCCTGTTGGCGCTGGGCCTGCTCGCCACATCCGCTGAGGCGTCGAGCCCCCCGGGGCCACGACTTGCGACGGTCGAACTGATCGAGACGAAGGGCTCCGAACGGGATGAACCGACGGCGGCGCCATTCGTGGCGCTGACGACCTTTGGGCCGTCCGGCGAAAAACAGAGGCACCTGCTGAAGCAGAGGCTCGAGGTAGGTCCTGGGCTTGCTCCGTCTCCCGTCTTCGGACCCAGCTGGTCAGGCGACGGGAGCCTGATCGCCTTTGTTGGCCTCAAAGGGAAGACGAGCGGCATCTACGTCGCCGACGCCGACGGGGGCCACCCGCATCTCGTCAAAGGAACCAGGGACGGACGCGACCCCGTGATCTCCCCCGACGGGATGGCCGTGGCGTTCTCACGGTGGCGGACTCACTTTCCGAAGCCGACGCCCAAACTCTGGAAGCAGGGCAACAGCTACTCGAGCACAACGACCTGGATCATCAATCTCAGGGGCGGCAAGGCGCGGCGGTTGACCAACTGGCGGAACGGCCTCGACTACGTGCCCGAGTCGTTCTCACCCGACGGCTCGCTGCTGGCGATGACCAAGCGGGACGATCGGCTCAATGGTCCCAGGGTTGCACTGATGCACATGGACAACGGAGAAGTGACCGAGCTCGAGGCGCCTGGAGAAGAAGCGGCGATCTCCCCGGACGGGATGCAGATCGCTTTCGCCGGCTACCTGGACCCGACTCGCATCGAAGCCGAAGAGGATCGCGACTACGACATCGGCGAGCTGTACACGATGAGCCTCGACGGGTCCCAGGTGAGGCGCCTTACCTACAACGCGGACAAGATCGAGTCCTCACCCAGCTGGGATCCCTCTGGACAGCGCCTCGCCTATGTCGAGGCCAAAGCGGACACCAGCTTCGCTCCGGGCCTCGGCTTGCTCTTCCCCACGGGCAATGCGATCGCCGAGATCAACACTGACGCCAGCTGCCGCAAGACGGTGCGGTCGAGCGAGAAAGTGGCGCTCTACGGCGCCGCCTGGCAGCCCGGCGCCGAACGCGGCGTCGGGCGAATCGCCTGTTAGGTCTTTAGCGGGATACTGAGGCCATGGCTGAGGTGCCGAACGTCTGCGCTGGGCCGTTCGGCGCCGCCTATGACTTCTACATCGAGCGGCCGCGGTTGATGCAGCTGATCGGGCGGGTCGTTTGGGGGATCGACTCCTCGGTGCTCTACTCGAGCATGGAGCCGATCGGGCGAGCGCCGGCCGGCGCGACGATCGTCGACGTGCCCTGCGGCGGCGGTGTCGCCTTCCGCGCCCTCAGTCCCGAGCAGGACGCGCGCTACCTGGCCGCCGACCTCTCGCCGAAGATGCTGAAGCGGGCCGGTCGCCGCGCCGAGGCGAGATCGCTGCGACAGGTCGAGCTGCTCAGCGCCGACATGACCGAGCTTCCCTTCGCCGACGGCGAGGTCGACCTCTTCCTCTCCTACAGCGGTCTGCACATGGTCGACGCGCCCGAGCAGGCGGTCGCCGAGATGGCCCGCTGCCTCAAGCCGGGCGGGCAGCTGATCGGCACGACGTTCCTCGCCGACGCCAGCCGGCGAGCCCGCGCTCTCTTCAAGGCGGGCAGCTTCAGCGGCCACCCGCTGCCGCCGCGCCGCGAGGAGCTGCGCGGCTGGCTCGAAGCCGGCTTTGACGACCCGACGATCGGGCCGCAAGCCGGCTTCGTTGCCTTCGGAGGCCGCAAGAGCGCAGGCTGAGGTACCCAGTCGCCTACTGGTTCTGCTCCGCCTGGGCCCGGACCCTCTCCTCCTGCTCGCGCAGCTCCGGCGTCAACTCCTCGCCGAAGTCGTCGGCCTCGAAGACCTGGCGAATTTCGATCTCGCCCGGCTCGTCGTGCGGGTTGGGGCAGCGCTTCATCCACTCCACCGCCTCCTCGAAGGAGTCGACCTGCATCAGCCAGAAGCCGGCGATCAGCTCCTTGGTCTCGGCAAAGGGGCCGTCGGTCACGGTCCGCTCGCCGTCGCCGCCAAAGCTGACCCGGGCGCCCTTCGAAGACGGGTGCAGGCCGTCCCCGCTCAGCATCACCCCGGCCTTGACCATTTCCTCGTTGAATGCGCCCATCGCCCCGAGCATCTCCTCTTTCGGCATCACGCCTTGCTCGGAATCCTTCGACGCCTTGACTATCGCCATCACTCTCATCGTCATTCCTCCTTCGTTGTCGCGGGATCGGCAGCTCTTGACCCCTCTTTACCCCAAAGACGAACGGGCAACGGCGAAATCGACATGCCGTCCTCGGCCACGGCTCCGGCTGGAGGACAGCTAGGGCACCGCCAGCTGAGCGTGGATCACTCAGCGAGGCGCGTAGCTCATCTGTCCCGGTATGACACCGCGGACCCCACCTCGCGGTTCGGGGGTGTCGCCTTTGCGACGCGGAATCAGGTGGACATGCGCATGCGGCACCGTTTGGCCCGCCACCACGCCGCTGTTGACGCCGACGTTGTAGCCGAGAATCGCGGCGTCGTCCCGATTGAGCTCCTCGCGCAGCGCTTTGAGCAGCCGCCAGATATCGCCGAGCGCCTCGTCCGGGAGATCGAAAAGGTCGGCGACGTGGAGTCTCGGGATGACGAGTGTGTGGCCCTCCGTGACGGGAAACCGGTCGCGCAGGGCGACAGCCTGTCCCAGCTCCGCAACCGTGTTGCCGCGGGCGAGCTCCTCGCAGAAGACGCAATCGGCCTCGGTCGGGCTCATACGCCCAGGCCTTTCCGCTCGACCCAGAGGCTCTCGTAGCCGAGCTTCACGTCGGCGTCGAACTCCCGCGGATAGGACTTGAACTTCTTTGCGGTGATCTCACGGGGAACGTCCAGGGCGATGCTGGCGGCCTCGAAGGCGATCTTCAGCTGTCGGTAGTGGCCGAGGAACAAGACGAAGGAGTCGGGCACCGTGCCGTCCTGGAGAAGGCCGGCCTTGTTGAGGATTCGCTGCTCGATCTCGCCGTTGATCTCGATGATCTGTTCGGCGATGGCCCGGTCGGCAGGATTCTCGACAACCTCCTTGAGGTGGTGGAGGAGGTGCCAGTCGTCTTGATGCGGCTTCCCTTCGCGCAGCTTCTCCGCCAGCGCGGCGCTCTGGCTGGTCAGCATTCGCAGCGGCCCGTAGAGACCGCTGAGCTGCTTCGTGATCCGGTCCGATCTCGCCTTGCGAGAGGCAGCGCTGTCCTGAGCCGTCTCCCTCTGCTGTTGCCACACATGGCTCAGATATGCGGTGACGATCGATGCAAACGCGGCAATTCCCGCGCCGAGCAGCGCCGCTTCGGCACCGGAGATGCCAGACGAGCCGTCGAGGACCACGTGAACGGTTTTCGCCGCCTGGATTGGAAGCAACACGGTGCTCGATGATAGATACGACTACGGCATTGCCAACTGAGCGTGAATCGCTCGGTGGTCACTCCCGGCCAGATCCTCGACTCCGTAGTCGGCGACGCCGAGGCGATCGTCGGCGAGGACGTGGTCGATCGTGATCAGACCCCAGGGGGCCTCGTCAGGGCCCGGCCAGGTGGGCTCGAGGCCGTTGCCGGTCGCATCGCCGGCATCGCGGTAGCCACTGTCGACGAGGTCACGGAACTCGGCTTGGTCGAAGGTCGCGTTGAAGTCTCCGATCAGGAGCCAGGGGGCGCCGGCCCCAGGGGCCGGCAGGCTCTCGAGGGCTTCCTGCCAGCGATCGACGCTCATGTTCGGCGGCTGGGGGTGCACGGCGATCAGTCGCAGGCGCCTGCCATCCGGCAAGCGCATGACCGCACGCGGCATACGGAAGAGGAAGTGCGTTTGGCGCGGCAGCGCAGCGAGGGGAAAGCGGGCGTAGAGGCCGCCGCCGTGGCCTCTCGGCTCTGCCATCAACAGCGAGTGCGGCAGCCGCGCGCCGATGCCGGCCTGGCCCAGCTTCCTGGCAAACGCCGGGGTCAGCTCCTGGACGCTGAGGACGTCGGGGTGGAACCGGTCGACCAAAGCGATCAGGGCGTCGGGGTCGGCATCGCCCAGGTAGACGTTGGCCGAGAGCACGGTGAGTGTCTCGTGACCCGTGGCCAGCTCGGTCTCGCTGCCGATCGCTCGCGGCAGGACAGCCGCCGCGAGGCACACCGTCGCAAGCGCGGCGAGGGCCGCGGCGGCCCAGTTGCGCAGGGCGACCGCGATGCCGGCGACCAACAGCGCGCCGATCGCCACATACGGGGTGAAGAACATCGCCGTGGTCAGCAGACCTCCGCCCTCCAGCCCAAAGACACGGACCAAGGCCCATAGGGCGACCGGCGTCACCGCCGCCCAGATCAGCCAGTACCGCCGTGCACCTGTGCGATCCACCATCGGAGCACTAAAGCACCGAACTTGGCGTGAAGGCACTGGCGACCGCTGTGATTACTAGGGTTTTTAGCGCGTGGAGGAACTCGATTGAGCTTGTCCTTTGACATAGACAGCCTGGTCCCGATCCAGAGCGTCGTTGCTGTGAGGGAGCTCGTGCAGCAGCCGCTGGGGCGTCGCTTCTCCATCCCCTTCAACCAGCGCCCCTGGGTTTGGAAGCCGCGCAATCTCAGCGATCTATGGGCGGACCTTCTCGAGACCAGTGAGAAGTTCTTCGCCTGGAACGCCTCCCGAGGTGTTTTTGAACAACGCCGCCCGCCCACCGGCAACCCTCACTACTTCGGTGCGTTCGTGGTCTACGAACGTGACACCAACGCCTACGAGGTCGTCGACGGTCAGCAACGGCTGACCAGCGTCTGCATGCTGGCGGCCGTGCTGCGCGAGCTTGCGCAGGGAATCAGCGATCGGAGCGAAGGCGACCTGAAGCTCCGCAATGGCGCCAACGGCATGGTCACGGCACTCACCTCCTGGCTGCAGTCCAACCCGGCTGCGGGCGGATTGCGACTCAGCCTCGATCCCCAGTACGACGAACTGTTCCGAAACTACGTGGTCGAGCCGCGCAGCGACGGAGATCGGGCGGCCGCGTACCGTCAGCTCGGGACCTCCGCCAATTCTCAGCGCGCCAAGATCCACATCAAGGAAGGGTTCGACGCGCTGCGCAAGATCGTCGTCGACGCAATCGGCAACCTGCCCGATGCGGAGCTGCTCGAGCACGTTCGCACTCTCGAGCACGTGCTCGGCGACGCGTTCATCTCGACGCTGATCGTCGTCAACGACGAGCCCTTCGCGCTGAGCGTCTTCGGCGACCTCAACGCCCGCGGCGTGCCGCTGGGAGCCGCGGATCAGATCAAGAACGAGCTGTTCGAGCGCACCCAGGCCCATGATCACCAGCAGATCAAGGACGACTGGGACGCCATCGTGGCCAGCATCCCCAACGGCAATATCGAGCTCTTCCTGAGGCAGCGATACCTCGCCTTCGTCGACGACGATTGCCCGAAGAACCAGCTGTACTTCAGGGTTCGCGACAAAGAACTGGTCCCAAATGACCCGAAGGACGTGGTGGCAGGGTGGAGGAAAGACGCCGACTTGCTCAGTGTGCTGACCACCCAAACCGGCCATCCCAAGGTCAAGGGCGAGCTGGCGCACCAGCTGAGGACCCTGCACGAGACACTGGGGGTCACCTACAGCTGGCCCCTGCTGCTCAGTGCCGGCCGCAGGTTCTTCCCCAACGACCTAGAGACCTTCCAGAAGCTCACCAGGCTCACCCTCGCGTTCTGCTTCCGGGTCCTGACGATAGGCAAGGCGGACGTGCTCGACCTCGAACGTCCGCTCACCCGCGCCGCGATTGAGCTCACCCGTGGAGCGACCCCCAACGCGGTCGCGCGGACGCTGCGCGAAGCAAACAGCGACGAGAAATTCGTAGAAGACTTCGCAGTGGCGATGCCGAGGCGCGCGAGCGTCCAGTTCTACGCTTTGTACGAGATCGAGAGGTACCGCTCGAAGCATGCCGGGTTGGGCCTCGAACCCTTCCCGCACAGCCCAAAACAGAACATCGAGCACATACTGCCGCGAAACCTCTCAAAGCAGGCCGAACGCACCGGCGAGTGGCCGGGGTGGCGATCGAAGTCAGACAAAACCCAGAAGTCCGAGCGGCATCGGGACTACGTGAATCGACTCGGGAACCTGCTGATCCTCGAGGGGGAGATCAACCGAGACGTCTCCAACTTCGATCTACGCGCCAAGCAAACCGGGAACTATCCGGGTCGGTGGGCTACCCAAGGTGGTGGGCAGCGAAAGTGCTACGCGGACTCGACGCTGAAGCTCGCCAAGGACCTTTGCAGTCCAACCAAGTACTCGAGGTGGGGCGCAAAGACAATCGAAGACAGGCAGGCAGCCCTGGCTCTCGAGGCGGTCAACGTCTGGACCCTTCGGCTCAAATAGGGATTCGGCTTCCTGGCCTCGAGAAGAAGGGTGCGTCCGATCGACGAACGCACCCTTCTCACCTTTAGACGACGTCCTTGACTTTGCCCAAAAGCGATTCCAGAAACTGGCCCCAGTAGTTCCGCAGGTCGGTGAAGTGCTCATTCGGGTCCTGGTCCATCGACTCCGCCTTGCCGTAGGCGACGAGCAGCAGGCTCAGGGCCTCGATCGTGCGCCGCGCGGTGCGGACGGCCTGCTCGCGGGACACCACCCCGGGATCGAGCTCGGCGATTTCCTTGATTGGCTCCCATAGCTCCCGGTAGAAGCGATGCCGCACGTTGAGACGGATGATCACCTGATTTGAGAAGTGCTGGATCTCGATGAAAGAAGGGCCGGGAAAGTCAACTGACTCGACCAGCACCGCCCGGTCTCGGGCCTGCTCCACATAAGCCTCTTGCTCCTCGGGATCGGTCTTGCCCACGTCACGAGCGAGGTCTTCGAGCGCCTGATCATGGGCCGCGGGGTCCTCGTCCTCCCGCACGCGGCCCTTGGGCAACGTGCGGTTCGCCTCGTTGACCGCCTCGACGATCGAGGTGTGCTCACCAGTGTGTTCCTGCTTTTTGCGAGACACCTCACCCCAGCGATTGTCGAGACGACCGCGGGCTTCCTTCACGTACTTCTGCAGCAGGGTGCGGATCTTGTCGCGCAGATCGCCATGGGGCTCGACCCCGCGCTTCACGTGCCGCACGCCGAAGTACTCGTCGAGCTCCGGCTTGAAGCTGACTTCGATGCCGATGTAGCGATCGGGGCGTTCGATTCCGCGCGAGAAGATCTTCGGCACGTTCGTGTAGTTGATCTCGCGATCGAGGCGCATGAAGCTGATCGCCCCCTCGTTCTCGCGCAGGCGCAGCTTTTTCGCCAGCGCATCGCGTCCTGCGCCCCGGTCTCGCGTCGCCGCGGGCGGGTAGAGAGTGACCTTCAACCGCGCCGTAGACCCTCCGACCTTGATCTCCTCGTCGGCGATCAACTCCGCCGGGAAGTGGTCGGGAACCGGATGCAGGCCGAGCTCAGGGCGCTTCTCGTACCACTCCTTCAGGGCAGCATCGCCCCACGTCTCGTCCATCAGAAAGAGCGGGTCGTGCGGCTTGAGATCGGTCTCGTTGACGGAGAGCACGATCCCGCCATGGATGAACTCCCGGAACATCCGCGAGATGTCCTTTTCGAGCTCGAGCCGCGCCTTGTTGGCATTTGACACCGTGCGGCTCGCCTTCAGCCGGTCGATCTTCGACCAGGCGACGATCGTGCCCGCGCCCTCGGGCCTGAGGTACTCCAGCTCGGCCGGGATCGGCTCACTGGTCGGCTCGCGGATCAGCACTGCATCGCCCTGGTGCTCAGTCTCCAGCGCCTCCTCGAGATCGAAGTAGACATGCCTCCAGCCTCCCTCCTCGGCGCAGCTCCAGACGTCGATGCGTTCCGCGAAGTTGAGGGCCGCTAGCTTGGCGCCGACCCCGTACTTGCCGATCGTCTCCTTCGACATGTAGCGGGTCGAGTAGCCGAGCTGAAGGTAGTACTGGAGGACGTCCTCGCCACCCTCGCCCTTCCCCATGCCGGTGCCGTCATCGGCGACGATGATGCGCTCGATGTGGGCTTTGCCGCGCTCCTCGACGTCCTCGAGCACGACGCTCACCTGGTTCGCTTCCGCCTCGATCGAGTTGTCGATCACCTCGGCGACTGCGGCGGAAAGACTGTAGCCGGCGTCGCGCAGGGACTGCAGCGTGTGCCCGGTCATGATCGCCGGAACGCCGCGGGAAGTACTGGTGCTCTCTGCTGCCTCCATGGTCAAACATCCTTTCTTTTCGCCGGCAGCCGGCTCTGGGGCTCGGCTGCCGCGTATGAGGGTCCTACTGGGTAAGGCACCGACTCGGCGCGGGTTGTGTCACGCCGAGTCGGCGCCGCAATCGTCAGGCAGTCCAGGCGACGACGCTCTGCCGCAGGCGCCTGATCACCCTGTTGACGGTGGCGGTAGACACCCCCGCCGCCTGCGCCGTAGTGGAGACCGTCTCGCCCGCCAGCAGCCCCGCGAGCACACGCTCTCCGTGTGTGCCACAACGGCCAGCCTCGTCTACCAGGCAAGCGATCAGTTCCTGCCCGCGGGCAGCCGAATGCGGCGATTCGGCGGCGATGAACTCACCCGGAATGCGTGCCTTGCCTGTCGAGATGCGGAGCTGGTGTTCGGCGTAGCGCTCGGCGAGGTCCCGCTCCCGCTCCCGCGAACGGCGCGCGCTGAAACGCCCGTTGCGCAGCACGTCGCTTAGAAGAGAATCCTTGGGCTTGTCGGAGTGGCGCCTCTCGATCGCCATGTCGACGGCCTTTTCGACCGCCCGGACCTGGTCCGTGCTTGCTCCCCTTACTTCGAGGTCGTGAATCATTTGCTGGCACTCGGCGACGACTTCGACGAATGCCGGGCTGTAATCAGCAGGCATATCTGCCTCCTTCATGCGCTGCCACATCCTCGCGACACCGCTTGTGTTTTCCGCCCGTTTTTGGTGCTCTCGCCTTGCGGTCGAAAGCCCCCTGGGGCCTAACCCAACCATTATCCCACATCTCACGACAGCGCTCGGAAAGATTTGAGCCGATTGCCAGAGTGTGGTCAGGCTTCACTTCCTACCGCACCACCTTCGGCCGTTTCGCCTCAGCTGCGCAGCGCCGAGACCCGCTCGACGAACGCCGGCCAGTCCGGCTCGGGCGTGAGGTGACACCAAGAGATCCGCAGCGCGCCGTCAACACGGTCCTCGTCGAGTTGCATGGCGGTGAGGACGTGGCTGCGCTCGAAGCTGCGCGAGGAGCAGGCGCTGCCGCTGGAGATGGCGACCAGGTCCTTGCTGGCCAGGATGGCGGCCTCGGCGTCGACGCCGGGAAAGCTGAGGTTGAGGACCTGCGGCAGCGTCCGGGCGGGGTCGCCGTTGATGGCAGGGTCGAGTGGCTGCAGCGCGGTCAGCGTGCGCTCGCGAAAGGCCTCGTTGCTGGCGACCCGCTCCGCGCGTTCCTCGATGGCTGCGCGGGCGGCAGCGCCAAAGCCGGCGACCAGGTGGACAGGGATCGTGCCCGGGCGCAGGCCGTGCTCCTGGCCGCCGCCGACCATCAGCGGCTTCAGCGGCGGGCGGCGATAGTCGCGCCTGCGGGCGATCAGGACGCCGACGCCCTTGGGCCCGTGCACCTTGTGCGCCGAGCCGCTGATCAAGTCGAGGCGGGGGTGCGTGACCTCCTTGAACTCTTTGCCGAGTCCCTGTGCAGCGTCGACGTGGAAGTAGACCTCCGGCGGGAGGCCGTCGGCGATGCGGCCGAGCTGCTGCACCGCGCCGGTCTCGTTGTTGACGTTCATCAGGCTGACCAGACCGGTATCGGCACGGACCGCGGCGAGCAGCTCGTCGGGGTCGACCAGGCCTGACTCGTCGGCGCCGATGCGGGTGACCGAGAAGCCCTCCTGCTCGAGTCGGGCAACCGGCTCCAGCACCGCTTTGTGCTCCAGCGCCGAGGTGATGACGTGGCGGCGGCCCTCGCCGGCCAGCGCCTCGGCGAGGCCGAGGATGGCGAGGTTGTTGGCCTCGGTGGCGCCGCTGGTGAAGACCACCTCCTCCGGCCCCGCCTCGACCAGGGCGGCGACCTCCTCCCGAGCGCGGTTGACCCGCTGGCGCGCGGCGGTGCCGTAGTCGTGCGTGCGGCTGCCCTCGTTGCCGTACTCGACCGCCAGGAAGCGGTCGATTTCCTCCAGCACCGCTGGGATCAGCGGTGTGGTGGCGCAGCAGTCCAGGTATACCGGCCGACTCTTGCCATCCGCCGTCTTGACTAAGTTCGTGTCTTTATGACGAACAGTGCTGTTGCCAATCACGATCTGAGCCTACCGAGAGACTCAGATCCATCCGAGACGAAGGCCTTCGAGTACGTCTTTCCGGCGATCCGCGGTCACCAGGCAGGGCGCGAGTTCTTCGTCTCGATGTGCCCGCTGCGGCTGATCCCGAAGATCTTCCTCTTCGACGAGGACGAGCTCGTCCCCGAGCTGCGCGCCCAGCGCGTGCTCAACAAGGGCCGCGTCCCGGAGATCTCCCGATACATCCTCGACAACCCCGACTCCTACGTGTTCAGCGCTCTCACGGCCTCGATCGACGGCCGAGGTCGGCTTCGAGACCTCGCCCGATGCCGCGCACGGCGAGCCGGGTCGGCCTGCTGCACATTCCCATGGAAGCGCGCTTCGTCATCAACGACGGCCAGCATCGCCGCGCCGCGATCGAGCTGGCGCTGAAGGAGCGCCCCGAGCTTGGCGACGAGACGATCGCGATCGTCTTCTTCCTCGACGTCGGCCTGAAGCGCTGCCAGCAGATGTTCGCCGACCTCAACCGCCACGCGGTCCGGCCGTCGCCGAGCATCGGCATCCTCTACGACCATCGCGACGAGGACGCCGCGATCGTGCGGGAGATGGTCCTCACCTCGGAGGTCTTCCGGGGCCTGGTCGAGATGGAGAACACGACGCTCGGGGTTCGCTCGCGCAAGCTCTTCACGCTGAGCGGCCTCTACACGCGGCACCCGCGCCCTGCTGCACGGCCGCTGCAGCGAGCGGATCGAAGCGGTCGAGAAGGCGCGCTCGTTCTGGGAGGCTTGCGCCGACGCCATCCCCGACTGGCAGCGCCGTGCGTGAACGCGGCGCGCCTCGGCCGGCGAGCTGCGCCGGGACTTCATCCACAGCCACGGCATCGCCCTGCAGGCGCTCGGCATGGCCGGCAACCAGCTGCTCGAGCAGGATCCCGACGTCGACATGGGCAAGCGGCTGGCAAAGCTGCGCAGCCTCGACTGGTCACGCTCCAACGTCGGCCTCTGGGAAGGCCGCGCTATGGTCGGCGGCCGCATCTCCAGATCCTCGTCGAACGTGATCCTGACGGCCAACGTCCTCATCCAGCGCCTCGGCCTCGAGCTGCCCCACGAGAACGCGCAAATCGAGACCGCGTTCTGCTGCCGCCCAGGAGGCCGTCGTGAGCGGCTCGGCGTTCGCGGAGGCCGGCTTCGCCGAGTCGATCGACGAGCTCGTCGCGCGCACCCAGCAGCTCTACGCCGAGGACGACGTGCCGTGGGTCGTCGGCTACAGCGGCGGCAAGGACTCGACCGCGACGCTGCAGCTGGTCTGGACTGGCGCTGCGAGGGCCTGCGCGCCCGAGCAGCGACACAAGCCGGTGCACGTGATCAGCACCGACACGCTGGTCGAGAACCCGGTCGTGGCGGCCTGGGTGAGCCGCTCGCTCGACGTGATGAGCGAGCGCGGCGCAGGAGCAGGAGCTGCCGATCGACGCCACACCGGCTCACGCCGGAGGTCGACGGACACCTTCTGGGTCAACCTGATCGGCAAGGGCTACCCGGCGCCGCGGCCGAAGTTCCGCTGGTGCACCGAGCGGCTGAAGATCAAGCCCGTCGAACGCGTTCATCCGCCAGGTGGTCGCCGAGCACGGCGAGGCGATCCTCGTGCTCGGCACCCGCAAGGCCGAGAGCTCAGCGCGCGGCGCGCATCGATGGAAGCGCCAGGAAGCGACGCCGCGTCCGCGACCGGCTCTCGCCCGAACGCCAGCCTGCCCAACTCGCTCGTCTACTCGCCGATCGAGGACTGGTCCAACGACGACGTCTGGACTCTTCCTGATGCAGCAGCCCAACCCGTGGGGCTACGACAACAAGGACCTGCTGACGCATGTACCAGGGCGCCTCGGCGGACGGCGAGTGCCCGCTGGTCGTCGACACCTCGACGCCGAGCTGCGGCGACAGCCGCTTCGGCTGCTGGATCTGCACGCTCGTCGACAAGGACAAGTCGATGGCGGCGATGATCCAGAACGACGAGGAGAAGGAGTGGATGCTGCCGCTGCTGGAGCTGCGCAACGCGCTCGACGTCAGCCGACGACCGCCACCTGCGCGACTTCCGCCGCATGAACGGCAGGGTCCAGCTGCACGGCGACCGCCTCATCCCCGGCCCGTACACGCAGGCGGCACGCGAAGAGTGGCTGCGCGAGCTGCTCAAGGCGCAGCGCTGGATCCGCGAGAACGGCTCCGGAGGACGTGCGCGACACGAGCTGATCACCGAGGACGAGCTGCGCGAGATCCGCCGCATCTGGGTCGTCGAGAAGCACGAGTTCGAAGACCGGCTGCCGGCGATCTACGAGGAGACGATGGGGGCGCCGTTCGAGGACGGGTCGCTGGATTCCCATCTGCCGCTTGGCGCCGGAGAGCTGGATGAGCTGCGCGAGCTCTGCGACACCGACCTGCACTACCAGCTGGTCCGCGACCTGCTCGACGTCGAGCGCCAGCAGAAGCTGAGCCTGCGCCGGCGCGGCCTGCTCGACGAACTGGAGGCGACCCTCGAGCGCCATTTCTACGACGACGCCGACGACGCGCTCGAGCTCGCCCTGCGGCGCCGGGACCGCAAGCGCGCCGACGAGGACCTGCCCAGCGACTTCGTCCAGCCCGTGGCAAACGGGTCGGAGCCGTGATCCTCCACGAGCTGACGCTCGACGGCGTCGGCCCCTACGCCGAGCGCCAGACCCTGGAGTTCGCGCACAACGAGCGGCGGCCGGTGACCCTGATCGGCGGCCTCAACGGCTCGGGCAAGACGACCTTGATCCGCTCGCTCTTCCAGATCCTCTACGGCGCCCGCAGCCTCTCCGAGCTCGGCCCGCAGCGCTCCTACGGCGCCTTCCTGGCCGACAGCATCAACAAGGAACGTGACGAGGCCCTGCTCGAGCTGAGCCTGACGATCCCGGGCCTGCGCGACGACGCGCGCCTCACCGTGCGGCGCAAGTGGCGGCGCGGGACGCGGGGTGGCATCGAGGAGCTCGACGTCTTCGTCGCCGACGCCTACGACGAGGAGCTCAGCGAGAGCTGGGACGAGACGATCGAGCAGATCGCGCCGCTCGGAGTCGCCCGGCTCTTCTTCTTCGACGGCGAGAAGATCGAGGCGCTGGCCGACCTCGAGTCCGCCGCCGACTCGCTGCGCACCGCCGTCGGCTCGCTGCTCGGCCTCGACCTCGTCGAGCAGCTGCAGACCGACCTGGTCGCCGTGCAGCGACGGACCCTGCGCGCCGGCGACGCCGCGGTCTCCGCCGAGCTCGAGAAGCGCCAAGCCCAGCTGACCGCGACCGACGAGATGGTGGTGACGACGCGGCGGCGCGTCGAGGAGCTCGAGCGCGAGCTGGCCGAGGCAGAGGAAGCGCACGAGCAGGTGCGCAACGCCTCGCGGGTCGCCGGCGGAGATCTCGTCGCCCAGCGCGGCGAGCTCGAAGCCGAACTGGAGCAGGCAGGCACGGCCGAAGCGGTGATCTGGGAGCAGTTGCGCGAGCTGGCGGGCGATCCGCTGGGGCCGCTGACGCTGGTACCCGAGCTGCTCGCCGGGCTGGGCTCGACGGCAGAGCGCGACGAGCACCACCGCGACAAGGGCCGGGTCCTCTCGGTGCTCGAGAAACGCGACCGCTGGATCCTCAAGGAGGCCAAGCGCCTCGGCCTCGAGCCCTCGAAAGAGCTCGCCGCGCTGCTCAAAGGCGACCGCCGCGAACGCGCCGATCAGGCCAAGGAGGAGGCGGGCTTCGAGCCCCAGTCCCACCTCGCGGCGATCGAGGCGGTGAGCGGTGAGCGCCTGACCGACTGGCGCGTGCAGGCGCTGCAGGTGATCGACGCCCTCGACGAGGCGATGGCGAAGACCGACGAGATCGACCGCCGCATCTCCAAGATCCCCAGCGACGACTCGGTGCAGAAGCTGCTCGACACGGTGGAGAAGAGTCGCCAGCAGCTCGACGGCCTGGCGACCGAGCTGGAGGAGCAGCGCCAGCTCCTCAACGCCGCCGAAGGCCAGGCCACCAAGGCGAGGGACCGGCGCGACGCCGAGCTGGCCCGCATCGCCGAGGCCGAGGACGGCAAGGAGCGCCAGCAGCGCGTCACCCGCCACGCCGAGCTGGCCAAGGCGACGCTGGGACTGCTGCGCACCCGCGTCGCCGAGCGCCACGTCGGGCGCATCGCCGACTACACGATGCAGTGCCTACAGCAGCTGCTGCGCAAGCAGCGGCTGATCGAGGCCGTCGAGATCGACCCGGAGAGCTTCGCCGTCACCCTGCGCGACGCGACGGGCAACGAGCTGCGCCCCGGAGCGCTCTCGGCAGGCGAGCGGCAGCTGACCGCGCTTGCCCTGCTCTGGTCGCTGGCCCGGGCGGCGGGGCGGCCCCTGCCCGTCGTCATCGACACGCCACTCGGCAGGCTCGACGCTGGCCACCGCCGCCACGTGGTCGAGCGCTACCTCCCCGCCGCCAGCCACCAGGTGATCGTGCTCTCGACCGACACCGAGATCGACACCGAGCTGTACGAGCTGCTCGAGCCAAGCGCCGGGGCGCAGCGGCAGCTCGTCACCGACGGCGAGGGCCGCACCGAGATCCTCGACGGCTACCTGGAGCTGGCAACGGCATGATCGAGACCGTCCGCATCTCCCCCGCGGCGAAGGACCAGCTGATCACGCTGAAGCGCCGCACCGGGCTCAAGCACTGGAACGAGCTGGGACGCTGGGCGCTCTGCCGCTCGCTGGCCGAGCCCACCCGGCCGCCCGACGTGCCGATCCCGACCGAGGGCGGAATCGAGATCGAGTGGCGGACCTTCGCCGGCCGGCTCGCCGACCTCTACGTCGACCTGCTGCGGCAGCGTTGCGCAGACGATGGTCTGCAGCCAAACGCGCGCACTGTGCAGCGTCAGCTACTGCTGCACGTGCACCGCGGAGTCGGCTATCTGGCCGGCGACCCGGCGCTCGGCAAAGCGTCGGAGGGCGACCGCCTGCGCCGCGGCTCAGGCGTGCGCGACCTGGTCGACGCCGGGCTCAGCACCGCTGCGGTCGATGCCGGCAACGGCATCGCCTGAGGCAGCGGCCAGAGCGCGCACGGCGCTGCGCCGTGTCGAGCTTTCGCGGCCGGTGCGGCTGGCGCTCGACGACCGCCTGATCGACGCCTCTTCGACTTCGGTCCTCGACTACGGCTGCGGGCGCGGCGGCGACCTGGAGCGCCTCTCCCGGGCCGGCGTCAAGTGCGAGGGCTGGGACCCCCAGCACCGCCCCGACGGCCTGCTCGCGCCCAGCGACGTCGTCAATCTCGGCTACGTCGTAAACGTCATCGAGGATCCGCAGGAGCGACAGGCGACGCTGCGCCGTGCCTGGGACCTGACGCGACGTGTGCTGCTCGTCAGCGGCCGGCTCGGCGCCGAATCCCCCGATCTGGAGGGCGTGCCGTTCCGCGACGGGCTGCGTACGTCGACCGGGACCTTCCAGAAGCTCTACACCCAGGACGAGTTGCGCGGCTGGATCGACTCGACGCTGGGGGTGAAGTCGACGGCGGCGGCGCCCGGGGTGTTCTACGTCTTCCGCCACCCGGCCCTCGAGCAGGAGTGGCTGCTGCGCCGGGTAGGCCGCGGCCGTCGCCTCGCGCCGATCAGCCGCGAGCTGCTCACCCGTCACGAGGACCTGCTGCGACCGCTGCTCGATTTCTTCGCCGAGCGCGGCCGCCTGCCGCGGGGCCCCGAGCTCGTCGACCGAGCTGCGATCGAGCGAGAGCTCGGCACGCTGCGCAACGCCTTCGCGGTCGTGCGCCGGGTTACCGGGACGGATCCCTGGGACCGTCTCCGCGACGCCCGCGCCAAGGACCTGCTCGTCTTCCTCGCCCTCACCCGGTTCGACAAACGGCCGCGCCCCAAGGACCTTCCCGACGAGATCCGCTACGACATCCGGGACCTGTTCGGCAGCCACGCGGCCGGCTGCAGGCAGGCCGACCGGCTGCTGTTCGAGCTGGCCAACCAGGACCGAGTGCGCGCGGCGGCGGCCGCCTCCACGGTCGGCAAGCGGCTTCCGAGCGCCCTCTACCTGCACGCCGATGCGGTGGGTGAGCTGCCACCGATCCTGCGTGTCCTCGATGGCGCGGCGCGGCGGCTGATCGGCGACGGCGAGGCCTCCACGGTGGTCAAGCTCCACCTCGACCGGCCGGCGGTCTCCTATCTCGAGTACCCGGACTTCGACAAGGACCCCCACCCGGCGCTGCGGTCGGGATATCTGGTCAAGCTCGATCGCCTCCACTGCGACTTCCGCGACTACTCCCGCCATGCCAACCCGCCGATCCTGCACCGCAAGGAGCTGCTCCTCGCCACCGATGACCCGCGGCGCAAGCGGTTCGCAGCCCTGACCCGGCAAGAGGAACGCGCCGGCCTCTACGAGAAACCGGCCGAGATCGGCACCCAGCGCGCCTGGCAGCAGTTGCTGCAGGCACGAGGCATCGGCCATGCCGGCCATCGAGTCGTGCCCAGCCGAGCCCGGCACATCTCCTAGCTCAGGCTGGCTCGGCATGGCACATCATCTCAACGCGATTCCTGGTATTGTTTGCTCAAACAGCAGAGTTGTTCGACCGTAGAAAGGAAGTGTTTTTGAGTGAATAGCCGTCCCAGCAACAAACATTACAAGAAGATCCACCGCGTCCCCGTCACTCCGGCCCCCAGGATCCGTCGCCCGCCTATCCGCCGGCGCTTGGCCGGGCGTTCACGCCATCTTTCCATCGACAGCGACCCGCCCTCTATGCAGGGCGTCTCGCTGCGCATCACCGAGGCGCCCGGCATCTGCACCGAAGTGCCGCCGCCGTATCGCCACTCCGAGCATGACCGCAACCAGGAGGCAAGACAATGGCAACTGTCATCCCAGCGATTAAGGGCCAGATGGGCAGCATCTCCTACTACGAGACGACGATGACTGCGCAGGAACTCGCCGGAACCGTTCGGGTCGCGAAGGAGACTGAAGAGTGGGCGTCCGCCACGATCGAGGAGCGAATCCAGCGCGAGCTCAACAAGAAGCGCGTCGAAGACGAGATCGTTCCATACCTGCGCAAGGCCAAGGATCGCTTTTTCGGGGCCATCCTCGTTCTGGTCATGGACGGAGAGCTGGAATTCGAAGGCGTCCTCGAGTTCGGTCTCAAGCTTCCCGCCGCCCAGCACTCCGCAGCCGAACGCATGGGCTTTCTCAATATCACCGGCGGCGAGCGGATCGTGCTCGATGGCCAACACCGGCTCGCCGCGCTCCAAGCAGTCGTCAAGCGCGAATTCGCAGAAGACGGTCAACCCGATTTCGCCAAGGATGTGCCCGGAGACGAGATCTGCGTGATCTTCATCAAGTACGAGAACGCTGAACAGACGCGCAGAATCTTCAACAAGGTGAACCGCAGCGCAAAGGTAACCAGCCGCGCTGACAACATAATCACCTCAGAGGATGACGGGTTCGCCGTGGTAACCCGTTGGCTCGTCAGAACCGGCGCGCCACTGGGGATCACTTACCCACCGCACAATGAGCTCATCGTCGACTGGAAATCGAACACGATCTCTGGCCGCAGCCTGAAGTTGACGACGGTCAGCGCCGTTTACGAGTCAGTCAAAGACATCCTCGAGGCCGAAGGCATCGACATGGTGGACGAGAAAAAAGGAATCGTCCGCCCATCGGACGAGAAGCTGCATGAATCCTACGAGACAGCCGAGCGCTGGTGGTTGAAGCTGATGTCGGAGATAACACCGTTCAAGGAAGCCGCCGCCGACCCGTCAACGCTGCCGGCAATGCGCCAGGATGGCACCTACAAGCTCCTGCTCAAGCCAAACGGACAGCAAGCCCTTGTCAAGGGCGTTGCGCGGGCGGTTCAGCGTGGAGTCGACCTCGACATCGCGATCAAACGAGCCAACAAGATCGACTGGGCCGACCCAGCAATCTGGGAGGACGTGTTGATCAAACCCAACGGGGGGATGATCGCCCGGTCCGAGGCCTATAAACATGCGGCTGACCTGATCGCTTTCCTGATCGGCAGTGAGAACACCTCCGACGAGCAACGCAAGTCACTGAATCGTGACTTCGCGGTGCTCAAGGGCTTGGTCGAGAAAGGGACCGCGGTCGATGACGTCGACGACGCCTTGCCTTTGCCGATCACCACCTAGTCGAAGGCCAAAGGCGAGAGATCTCAGCGGCCGCTGTCGATTCCACCGTCCCCCGTTCGTCTCATAGGCGACCATCCCCTAAAAGGAGGAAGCGATGAAGTACATGCTGTTGATTCACCAGGGCGATACGCCGACGCCGCCGTCGGCGGAGTGGGAGCGGCTCTCCGACGAGGAGAAGGGCGCTGTCTATGGGGCCTACCAGGCGATCAACGAGACGCCGGGGGTCACCCCGGGGGTGCGGATGGACGCTCCCGATACGGCAACGACGGTGCGGGTGGCTGACGGCGAGACGCTGATCGTCGACGGGCCCTTTGCCGAGACCAAGGAGGCGCTCGGCGGCTACCTCTTCTTCGAGGCCGACGACCTCGACGCGGCGATCGAGCTGGCGACGCGAATCCCGGCTGCTCGCCTGGGCGGCGCGATCGAGGTGCGACCGGTGATCGAGCAGTAGCGATCGGCCGGGCCGGCATGACGCCTCCACGGAACTGGTCGCTGCGGCCCGCTCGGGAGGCGGATGCCGGCCCGCTGGCCGCGCTGGTCGACGACGCTTACGGCCACTACGTCGAGCGGCTGGGCATGCGTCCCGGCCCGATGCGCGAGGACTACGCAGAGGTGATCCGCACCCGAGACGTGACCCTGGCCGAGAGCGCGGGGGTGCTCGTCGGCGCGATCGTCCTCGGTGTCGACGAGCAGGGCTTCACGATCGACAACGTCGCGGTCCACCCCTCGCGACAGGGCGAGGGCCTGGGACGGGCGCTGCTCGAGCTGGCGGAGCAGGAAGCGCGCGGCCGCGGCTTCGACGCGATCCACCTCTACACACACGAGAAGATGACCGAGAACCTGGCTCTCTACGAGCGCATCGGCTACCTCGCGTACGAACGACGCGCCGAGCAGGGCTTCTCGCGCGTGTTCATGAGCAAGCGGCTCGCCTGAGCCACTCGCTGGCCAGGGATTTGCCCCGCCGGGTGGTGGGTACGAGAAGGCCGAGCGGATGCTGGCCATCTACCTAAACGATCATCTCGCCGGCGCGACGCTGGGCGTGGAGCTGGCCCGGCGCCTGCGAGCGAGCAACGAGGACGACGCCAGGTTCGGGGCGCCGCTGGCTGAGATCTGCGCAGAGATCGAGGCCGACCGGGCAACCCTCGAACGGGTGATGGACCTGCTGGGAATCCGTCGCGGCCTCGTCAAGCCGGCCGGCGCCTGGATGTCCGAGAAGCTCGGCCGGCTCAAGCTCAACGGCCAGATTCGCGGCTACTCGCCGCTCAGCCGGCTGGTCGAGCTGGAGCTCCTCTTCATCGGCATCACGGGAAAGATGCAGATGTGGGATGCCCTGCAGCACACGCTCGGAAGCAACTTGGCCGAGTTCGACTTCGGGCAGCTGGCTGAGCGCGCCTCGGGGCAGCGCGACAGGGTGCAGGACCTTCACCTCGCCGCTGCGAGGGAGGCGTTCCCCTCTCCCAGCTGACCTCGTTTGCCCATCCGGCTTCTGGGGAATCGGTGAGTGTGGAGGCTGCCCGCGCATACGCTCCGACTCGCGTCCTCGTCGTCGTGACCGACACCGTGGCTGGATCCGAGCTGATCGACGGGCTTGGCGAGCGGGTCCGCGATACCGAGTCGACCGAGGTGATCGTGATCGCGCCCGCGGTGGAGAGGACGGCCTTCCGCCACGTGCTGGGCGACGTCGACACCGCCACCGAAGAAGCGGGGCGGCGGCTGGAGATATCCCTGCGCGAACTCAACCGTGCCGGGATCGCGGCGCTGGGCGAGGTCGGCGACAGCGACCCCCTTGTCGCCACTGCGGACGCGCTGAGGCAGTTCGGCGTCGACGAAGTGCTGGTCGTCGCCCGCACCGAGGACCAGGAGCGCTGGTTCGAGCACGGCCTTTTCGAACGCGCCCAGGAAGAGCTCCGTCCCGCCGTGCGGCTAATCGCCGTGCGCCACGAGGAGGGCGAGAAGATGCCCCACCTGGCCAGCGTCGAGGAGTCGGGACCGGGCCACGTGGCGGCCGCCGGCGCCGAACAGGAGCTGAGCCTCTCCCGCAACCTGCCGCGCGTCACCCGGGGCGACCTGGCCAGCATCGTCATCGCGATCGTCGGCACGATCGTCGTCATCGTGCTGGCCGCGACCGGGCCCGGCGCCGAATCGGCCGGGGGCGCCGCCCAGATCCTGATCGCGATGGGAGTCGCCCTGATCAACATGGCCCACGTCGTCGGCCTGACCCTGCTCGAGAGCGTCCACGCGCGCGGCCGTCCGCAGCGGCTCTTCCGCAACCTCTCGATGACCGCCACGCCACTTGCCGTCGTCGCCAACGGACTGATCACGCTGCTGCACTGAGCAGCGGCGATTCCAAATCGCCGCACCGGGTAGAGAGCTGGATGGGACGGGCTATGTCAATGCAGCGCGACACAGCCAGGAGGAAGAGAAGATGGCCACCAACAGAGAGAGCAGTGCAGGCGCTGGACTTTCGCTCGGCGGGATCCTCGTCATCGTCGGCGTCGTCGTGATGATCGTCTGGAGCTTCTGGATCGGCCTGATCGTGGCGCTGATCGGCCTCGTCGCATTCGGCGGCTTCGCGAAGGGCAAGTGGTACTGACGGCGCCGCCCGCCTAGCCCGACGCGGCTACCAGAGGGCGTCGTGCTGCTCCATCACGCCGAATCCCTCGGCCAGCTCGACTCCGCCGAGCGAGCCGGAGAAATCGCCGAAGCGGTGGCGGTAGCTGGAGCGGAAGACGAGGAAGTTGTCGTTGCGGGTTCGCTCCGACCCGGGCGTGAAAGTGAGCCGAGCGCCGTCGGCGAACTCGACCGCGTCGAGGCCCTGGAAGGAGACCGGGGCCGGCTCGACGGCCGTCCCGCCCGTCCAGATCGCCCGCTCGCTGTTGGCGGGCGGGTCGTTGATCCCCTCGACCAGGTTCCAGGCAAGCGGGCGGCCATCGACCGCCCGGCCTATGCCCGCCGACCAGTGCCAGCTGGTCTTGCGTTGCTGGTAGCCGGCCGACTGGTCGTCGACGCCGTACCCGTCGAGCTGCCAGCTGCGCTCCGCCGTCTCGATCGTCGCGGCGATCGGCATCCCCGCCCGCTTGCGGGTCCAGCCCCAGCCCGAGCCGCTGGGGCAGATCGACTCGACCGGGGCCGAGTCGCCGAGCACCAGGCGGGCGCGCAGCTCCCGCGCCTCGATGACGATCTCGTCGCCCTCCATCCGCACCTCCTTGCTGCCCGGTCGCAGCCGCGTGTTGGCGTAGCTGCGCTCGCCCTCGCGGTCCCAGAGCGCCCAGAAGCACTGACCGAGCGGGCCGACCTCGGCCCGGGCCGCACAGAGCATCAGTCGCGGCGAGTAGAAGCCGACGTAGCGCCAGCGCTTGCGGGTCTGTCCCATGCTGCGCAGAGGCATCCGGCCCGGAGGCAGCGCCAGGGCGGGACGGTCAGCGCCGGGTCCGCGCCATGGGAGCTGCTCAGTCAGTCCGATCGGGCGAGGCTACTGGGGATCGCCAGGCAGCACATAGGTCCGCCGGATGAAGCGTCCGAGAAGCGGCACCGCAAACGAATACCTTCCGAGGCGGTTCTTATAGATCATGCCCCGCTCGGCGAGGCTGGCGAGCATCTGATTTGCGTGGCTGGGTGAAAAAGCCTTGGGTAGGAGCGTTTTCGTCATCTCGGTCAGTTCGGAGATGGTGAATTCTTCGTCGGCATGTTCGAGGTGTGCCACCGCCCACAACAGTTCCCGCTGTCGATCGGTGATCCTCGCCCAGCGCCCGGCGAAGAAGTCGGCCTCCAGCTTGTGCTGGATCGCTTCTACCGGGACAGGCTTCGACTCTTCATCGGCGTGCTGGCGGACAAAGACGTCGTATACCTCTCGGCAGATGAACTGGATGAAGTATGGATAGCCAGCCGACTCGTGGATGATCACATCGACGGACTCGGGAGTCAGGTGCACAGGGCAATCAGCCACCTCAACGGGCTTGATGATCGCTTCTCGACTCGCCTCGTCGGACAGCTTGGTCAAGGTCATGACCCGAAACATGCGCTCGGCATAGGTTCGAGCGTCGACGAGCTTGGGGAACAGAGTCGGCAGGCCCGCCAGGACCAGCATGAAGGGAATCCCCTTCTTCTGAATCGACTGGAAGACATCGAGCAGGACGGATAGCGGGAACTGATCCTTGCTGGCGTGGTCGGTGAGATTCTGAGCCTCGTCGTAGGCAAAGATCACCTTGTGCTCGCCCTGCTGACGCAGGTGCTCCCACGTGAATTCAAGTGTCGCCTTGATCTTGTCCGAGGTGAGGCCCGGCGTTCGTTCATAGACCTCGACTAGAACCTGATGAGACAGCGGCACTTCCCGCGGCTCGCTGGGAGAGCCGAAGCCGACCTGCTTATACGGCTCTGACTCCGAGACTGTCGTGGAAGACGTAATCAGGGCGAGGTCGGCGAGTAGCCGCTCCGCGAGGGCGGTCTCGCTGATGCTTGCGGACTCCGACAGGTCCGCGGTTGCCCACAGCCAGCCGCGCTGAACCGCGCGAGGCTTGAAGGTCTCCAGCAGCACGGTCTTGCCGACCCCGCGCAGACCAGTGAGAACCAGGTTCTCGAGGATTTCGTCTTGCTCCAACAGACGGTCGTATTCGGCGTACTCGCTTTCACGGCCCGCAAGATGAGGGGGCATATGCCCAGCCCCTGGTCGATATGGATTCTTGAACTCGGGCGGAGAGTTCATAGTGCCTTAGCCCCCTATCTAAATTAAGCTATATCTCTAAATTTAGACCATAGGCTAAACGCCTGTTGCTTTCGCCGTCATCTTCCCTTGAAGACGGGCTCCCGCTTCTCGACGAAGGCCTTGGCCGCCTCGGCGGCGTCTTCGGTAGTGCAGAGGACGCCGAGCGACTGCTTCTCGAGGTTGAAGACGGTCTCTAGATCGGCGTCGGCGGACTGCTGGAGCAGGCGCTTGTGGGCGATCACCGAGAGCGGCGAGCCGCGGCGCACTTCCTCGACCAGGTCCGCGGTGGCCGCGTCGCCCTGGCCGGGGGCGACCACCCGGTTGATCATGCCGATGTCGAGAGCCTCTTCGGCATCGATGGTGCGGCCGGTGAGGAGCAGCTCTCGCGCCCGCGCCATGCCGATGCTCTGGGCGAGCAGCTTGGTCACCCCACCGGTGACGCTCATCCCGGCGCGGGTCTCGGGGAAGCCGAACTTCGCGTCGGGCTCGGCGACGACCAGGTCGCAGTCGAGGGCGATCTCGAGGCCACCACCGAGCGCGTAGCCGCGCACGCTCGCCACGACGGGCTTGCTGGCGCCGCGGATCAGGCGGGCGACCTGCTGGAGGCCCTCGGTGGTCGTCTCGATCAGCTCGGTGATCGTCAGGCGACCGGCGGGCAGGTCCTCGAACTCCTGGACCATCTCGCGCAGGTCGGCGCCGGCGCTGAACGAGTCGCCGACGCTGCCGATCACGATCGCCTTGACGCCGGCGTCGCCGCTCGCCGTCCGCAGGGCATCGGCGAGGGCAAGGATCTCGTCGCGGCTGACGGCGTTGCGCACCTCGGGCCGGTTGATGCGGATCCAGGCGACGCCGTCCTGCTTCTCGTAGCGGACAGTTTTCACGGCTACCTCCTCCTCTTCGTCGACGCGAATCACGGCGCCATCTCGATCAGGTGGAGGTCGGGCCGGCCGCGATCGGCGGCCTCGGCGATCGCCTCCTCGAACGAGTCGAGCGGGTGCTCCTGCAGCGGGTAGACGGAGAGGTCCAGGGCGCCGCCGGCGGCTAGCTGCAGCGCCTTGGCGAAGTCCGCCTGGGTCTTGCCGAAGCACGGCCTCAGGTCCATCTCGCGCTGGATCACGTCACGGTAGTAGTCCATGAAGGAGAGGCTGGTCTGCGCCAGGGCGCCGATCAAGAGGGTGACGCCGCGGCGCCGGGTGCTGCGCGCGGCGCCCTCGATGGTCTCGGGAACGCCGACGATCTCGATCGCGACGTCGACGCCTTGTCCGCCTGTCGCCTCGAGGATCGCCGCGACCGCGTCTTCGCGGCTCGTGTTCACCGTTCGCGTCGCCCCGCAACGCGCGGCGAACTCCAGCGCCACGGGCTCGCGGTCGACGCCGATGATCTCCGACGCTCCGTAGGCCTTGGCGACGGGGACGGCGCCCGACCCGACCAGGCCGCAGCCGAAGATCGCGGTGGTGAAGGGCGCCCGCGGGGCGGCGCGCTCGAGCGCATGGACGAGCAGCGCCATGTTGGCCAGCAGCGTCGCCTGTCCGAACGAGACCTCGTCCGGCAGCGGGAAGACGGTCCAGGCCGGCGCCTTGACGAAGTCCGCCATCGCGCCGGGCATTCCCGAGTCGATCCCCAGCATCGCCGCGCTCTGGCAGAGGTTGTCGAGGCCGTGGCGGCAGTAATCGCAGCGGCCGCAGTTGACGAAGCCGTTGACGACGACGCGTTGGCCGGGCTCGAAGCCGCTGACCTGCTCGCCGACCGCGCTGATGACCCCGGCGCCGCGGTAGCCGGGCGTGTGGGGAAAGTGGAAGTCGGCAGCGCCGCGAACCGGGCCGCTGCCGGCGAGCACCTTGAGCACGTCGCCGCCGATCTGGCAGGCCTGCACCGCGACGACGACCTCGTGGCCGCCGGCGCGGGGCGCGTCGACCTCGTCGATCTGCGCCGGGCCGCCGAAGCCGTAGTAGCGAAGCGCCCTCAACGGATCACCCCACTCCCGCCTCGCCGAAGCCGGGCGCGTAGCGCTGGTCGTAGTGCACGGCGCGGGCGTCGAAGCGGGCGAGCAGCGCTTCGGCCTCGGGCGGGATCGTCGCCCTGTCGTAGTCGGCGCCGGCGAAGCCGCGGATCGCGTCGTAGGACTCCCAGCGGGTGATGACGACGAACTCGACCTCGTCGCCGGTCTCGCGGCGCAGCAGGTAGGCGCCGCGGTAGCCCGGCAGCGGCTCGTGCGAGGGCAGGACCTCGGCGGTCACCATCTCCTCGTAGCGGGCGGCGTTCCCCGGGGTCGTCCATCCGTGCCAGACGCGGTTGATCACCGTCTCACCCGTCCCGCTCGTACCAGATCACCCGGTGCTCGTCGAAGCTCACCGAGCGGCCGGCCGGGATCGGCATCGTCGTCATCGGGTGCTCGATGATCGCCGGCCCGCTGACCCGGTTGCCGGACTCGAGCTCGTCCATCGCCCAGATGTCGGTCTTGACCCAGCTGTCCTTCCAGTAGACGTCGCGCTCACCCTTGCGGGCCGACTCGGCCGGCTTCGAATCGCGCACCGGGTACTTGCGGACCACCGGCCTCACCTTGGGCACGGCGGCGTCGAGGAAGACGCCGGTGAGCAGGTAGCCGGCCTCGGAGTGACGGGCGCCGGCCGGGTAGGTCTTGGCGTAGGTCTGCTCGAAGGCGTCGCAGGCGGCGGTGACGTCGTCGATCGTCTCGACCCGGCCCTTGTCGACGTAGGCGCTCCAGCTCGAGAAGAGCTGGCCGACGTAGCGGGCCGAGATGCCGTGGCGGATCACGACCTGGTCGCGTGAGAAGCCCTCGGCTTCGAGCTCGTCGAGGGCCTGTCGCTCGAGCTCCTCCCAGGCCGCGTTCATCGGCGCGGCCAGGCCGACTTTGGCATCGGCGGAGAGCTCCGGCAGGAAGGCGCAGTTGACCGCCTTCTCGTAGCGGTGGAAGTAGTCGGCCATCGCTGCCCCGAAGGCGGAGAAGGCGGCCGCCCAGGGCACGGTGGCGAGGCCGCCGAACTGGATGTGTCCCTCCATCCCCCAGAGGTGGAGCGGGCCGGCGCCGCCGTAGACGAGGATCGTGTACTCGAGCGGGTCATAGCCCTTCGCCGCGACGCTGTCGCTGATCAGATCCTGGAGCATCGCGTGCTGGAGGTCGAGGACACCGGCGGCGGCGTCGAAGACGTCCATCCCGAGCGGCTTGGCGAGGCGTTCGTCGAGCGCCTCGATCGCCCGCTCGCGGTCGAGGTCGATCTTGCCGCCGAGGAAGTTTGTCGGCGAGAGCAGCCCCAGGGCCACGTTGACGTCGCTGATCGTGATCTCGGGGTAATCGAGGCAGACGCCGACGTGGTAGCCGGCGCTCTTTGGCCCGAGATGGACCCGCTTCATCGCCGGGTCGGCGTGGATCGTCGTGCCGGCGCCGGCGCCGATCGACTGCATGTCGAGCATCTGCATGTTGAGCCGGTGCCCGGCGAAGTTCGGCTCCGAGGTCAGCGAGAGCTCGTTCTCGACGATCAGGCCGACCTCGAAGGAGGTGCCGCCGAGGTCGACGCAGGCGACGTTGCTGAGGTCCATGATCTCGGCCATCGCCATGCCGCCGAGCAGCCCGCCGACCGGGCCGGAGACGAAGGTCTCGAAGAGGCGCGGGTAGCGGATGTCGACCGCGGCGCCGTAGCCGACCAGGGTCTTGAGCGAGTGCGGCAGGCCGTCCTCCTGGGCCGCGACCTCGACCCGCTCGAGGCCCTGGCGACAGATCTCGCCGGCGGCGCACTCGACCAGCAGGCTCTTCATCCGCGCGTTCTCCTTCGCCCGCGGGCAGATGTCGACCGAGCAGATCACAGGCACGTCGAGCCCCCGCCGGTCGACCGCCGCGCGGGCGATCTCGGCGGCGCGGTGCTCGTGCGAGGGGTTGGCGTGGGAGTTGAGGAAGCAGATGCCGATCACCTCGACCTCCTCCTCGAGCAGCTCCTCGACGGCGGTCGCGGCGCCGGCATCGTCGAGCGGGATGACAACCCTGCCGGCCTCGTAGTGGACCCCGGGCGGCAAATAGCTGCCGGCGGCGACCCGCTCGGTGACCGCCTTGACGTTCTTTGGCTCGATCAGCTCCCGGGGATGCGCGTGCAGCTGGTACTTCCAGAGGTCGTAGGGGTGGTGATCGAGCCAGGTGAAGGCGCGGTCGAGCCCCGGCGAGTCCTGCTGCCCGATCGAGACCAGCAGCCCGACCCGTTTGCCCTCGCCGGTCAGCAGCGCGTTGGCGCCGGCGGTGCCGGTGTAGAGGTCGGACTCGGAGCCGGCGTGGACGTCGGCGCTGCTCGAGGCCCCAAACGCCGGAGGCGTCGTTGACCGACTCCATGTAGCTGACCGACTCGTTCTCGAGGCTGCTCAGCGACTTGCCGAGCGCCCAGTCGCCGGAGGCGTCGACGAGGAAGGTGTCGGTCATCGTGCCGCCGGCGTCGAGGGCCAGTTGGTAGCGCTTGCCGTTGCCGTTGGCGCCCATCTAGCCCTCGCCCTCCGCCAGCCAAGCGCCGGCCTGGTCGGGAGTGCGGTCCCGGAACCACGCCTCGCTGGCGTCGGCCAGCGGCCGGCCGTCCAGCTCGTGGACGCCATCGATGTCCGGCAGGACCTCGAAGAGGAAGGGGTAGCCGATCGGCACCACCTCGACCGCCAGCTGGGTCTGGCAACCGGGGCAGTAGAACTCGCGCACCTCGACGTAGTCGGGGTCAGGCGCGACGACGGTGAACACTTCGCGGATCTGCTCCTCGGTCCGCCGGCAGTGGACGAGGGCGTTCATCTTCCAGTTGACCCGGTAGTCGCCGAACTCCTCGCCGCAGTCGCACTTGACCACACGCGCGCCGTCGTCCTTGGCCACCACGTAGAGGTGGTCCGATATCCGCACCAGGATCCGCTCGTCCCACGGCACCCTCTCCTGCAGCACCTCGAGGTACTTCCAGAAGCGGTCGCCGTCCTTCTGCGGCATCCGCACCATCTCGTGGATCATCTCCAGCGGCATCTCACCCTCGACGAGGCGCCTGATGTTCTGCTTGGAGGTGAGGTCCGTCTCAGGCATGTCCGTTCTCCTCTCCGCTCGTCTTCGCTTCCGCCCCGTCGACCCCGAGATCGAACTCACCGGGCAGCTGCCAGAACTCGTAGAAGTGAGTGCGCCAGTTGTCGTAGGTGGCGCTGTCGGCGAACATCTCCCCGAGGTCGTCGGTGTCGAAGTCGCGGCTCAGGACCCGGTCGCGCTCTTCGAGGTAGACCTCGCGGGCGGGGACGGCGCGGGCCTTGCGATCGCGGCGGATCTGCATCCGCGCCTCGGCGCTGGCCTCCTCGTCGGCGGACCACTGCCCGTCGGACTGCTCGAGGACGGCGCCGTAGATGCTCCTCGCCACCTCGGGTGAGATCCAGCCACGCTCGACGTCGCTGACGATCGCCTCGAGCTTGCGGTCGATCGGGTCGCCCCAGGCGCTGCCGGCATGGTGGGAGTGGCAGACGAGGTCGCCGTGCTTGACCAGCACCGGCGGGCACTCGTGCCCGCCGAACTCGTTGACCCTCTCGACCGTGAGCGTGCCGTCCTCGATCATCGCGTTGGCCTCGACGAAGTCGCCGGGCAGCTTCTGCGAGCGCGCCGCCAGCTCCTGCGCGTTGGTGCCGTGGAAGAACACCGTCTTGCTGTTCAGGTGTGGGTATCCGCCGCAGACCCCGACGGCGACGGCGTTCATCTTGCTGCCGGCAAAGCCGCAGGCGTTGAGGGTCAGGTACTCGCCCGGGTCGCAGACCATCTGGGTCAGAGCGATCCCGATCGCGCCGCGCTGGCGGCCGTGGGCGCAGTAGTCGGGAATCAGGCTGCGCGAGAGGGTGAGCAGCGGTGGCTCGACGTACTCCCACTCCTCCGCCTCGCCGAAGTCGCCCTCCGGGTTGCCGGCGCCGAGGGTCATCGCCTCGCCGTCGCGCCAGGAGGACGGTCCACGGGGCTCGCCACCCTCGTAGGTGAAATCGCCGATCGCCCAAGGGATGCCCTCGCTGGCCATGCCCTCGCCGCCGAACAGCTCCCAGTCGTGCTCGAGCAGGTAGGCCTCCTCGAGGAAGCCGCGCAGGAAGGCGGAGAAGCCCCGAGGCCGCGCTGCCAGCACACCGTGCCAGGAGCCCATCGCGTTGCCGAAGGCGGCGCTGACGTCGTCGCGGGTCGGGTTGGCCAGCGATCCCAGCGGCCGCTGGTAGTCGATCACGTGGTACAGGGCAGTGTTGACCAGCGGCGTCTGGCCGATGAAGCCGATGCTGCTGAACGTCGCCCCCATCTTGAAGGGGCCCTCGTAGCCGTTGACCCAGAAGTAATCCTGGCTGGTCGTGCCGCTGAGGTCGATCGCGCACTTGCCCTCGCGGGTAATCGTCATCGCGTGGTTGTGGTGCGTGACCCAGTTCTTGTCGGCCTGCGGGAACAGCGAGGCCATCAGGCCCTTGTACTGAATCGGGCGGAAGAGGGTCTGCCTATACGACCCGGGCATCATCCAGTGCTGGAAGCGGTGGGCGACGGCCCTGCGCTCGCGCTCGAGCACCTCGCGCAGGCCGCGCTTGAAGTACTCGGCGCCGAAGTCCTTGATGATCTCGAGCACGCGGTCGCGCAGCATCACCGCGCCGGTCAGCCGCATCTTCTCGTCGAGGATGTTGAGCGAGCCGGTGCGGGTACGGCCGTCGAGCATCCTCAGGTGTGGCTCGTAGTGAATGTAGGTGCCGTCGACCCGGGTGCCGATCACCGCCGGTCCGTAGGTGATGCCGTCGCAGTAGGTGGTCGGGCTGAAGATCGGCACCCCGCCGGCGCAGATCGCGTGGCCGCTGTCGGCGACGTGGTTGGCGCCGGCAACCCAGCAGACCAGCTCGCCGTCGTGGAAGACCGGCAGGTAGGTGTACATGTCGGTCGGGTGAGGACAGCCGGCGCGCGGGTCGTTGCAACCCCAGATGTCCGTTTCCCTGATCCCGGGGTTGTCTTCGCAGCCGTGCTCGGCCATCTTCCTGACCATGATCGGGAAGCTGCCGATATGACCGGCGAGCCCGGCCGAGGCGGCGACGACCTCGCCCTCGGGCAGAGCCAGCATGTCGACCAGCTCCGCCATGCCGACCGCGGCGGGTGAGCCCGAGACGTACTTCGAGGTCTCGCGGGCGGCGTTGACAGCGGCGAACAGGCGCCACTGGAACTTGTCGAACTTGATCGGGTCGGACTCCATCAGCTCCAGCGTCTCGATCCCGAACAGGTGCCCGGTCTCCCGTATCGCCGCGTCGAACTCGTCGATCCGGCGCTGCAGGCCGATGTCGGCGCCCTTCAGCGGCGCCGATGGGGTCGGCGAGCCCGCTCGGGACTGGGCGCCGTTGGGGGCGTTGGGGGCGGGCACGGCCGTGGTCACGTCAATGCTGCTCATTCCGTCGTCCTCCTCACGTCGAAGGTCAAGGTCTCGATCAGCTCTCCGACATCGGTGAGGCTGTCCAGCTCCCAGATCGCGTTCAGGGTGCGTTCCACCTCTGTACCCGGAAGGGCCTCTGCGGAGAACTGCCAGTAGAGCTGGGTCAGCTCCTCACGGCTAAGCGGGTCCATCGGCGACCCCTTTGCGACCAACCGCTCGCTGCGCAGCTCGCGGCCGTCGACGGTGTGGACAACCACGG
The DNA here is from genome assembly GCA_963718775.1 of uncultured Solirubrobacterales bacterium. Taxonomy (GTDB): domain Bacteria; phylum Actinomycetota; class Thermoleophilia; order Solirubrobacterales; family 70-9; genus VRUE01. Next base: position 1,494,464 of record OY970377.1, read on the forward strand.
TGGTCGGCTCGGAGAGCGAGACGCTGAACGGGATCGCGTGGTCAATCGACACACTCACCTTTTCCCGCGCCGCTCGGAACCGCGGGTCGCTGGCAGTGGCAAGCGCGACCTCGCCAAGGCCGACGCCACCGGTCAGCATCGCCGCGGCAAGAGTGTGCTGGAAGCTGAACTGGAGGTCGCCGACGGTCTTCGGGTCGGGGCGGTCACAGCTCGCGTCGCCGGGGCCCGTATAGACGGTGACGCGCTCGATGTCCTCGTAGGCCAGGCCCTCCTCGGCGCAGATCTCGATCAGCGCCTCGATCTGGCGGTGGACCAGGAAGCAGGCCGGGTACTTCTTGATCCACATCTCCTCGAAGTACCAGCGGTCGAAGAGCTCGGCTCTGGCCGCCTCGAGTGAGACACCAGGAGCCTGCAGCCCTTCGAATGAGGCGATGTCGGGGTTGCCGGTCAGGCCGGCGCGCGCCATCTCAGCGCCGACCAGGCCCTGGTAAGCGTGCAGCGCCGACTCGAAGAAGTGGGCGTCGGTGCCCATGCTCACCTCGGCCATCGCGACAGAGGAGAGCGCCAGCCCCATCGCCTCGTGGGTCTGCTCGACGCTCATTCCGTACGCCTTCGCGGCGGTGACAGCGCAACCGATCGCGGCTGTCGGCGGCAAGATCATCCCGACCGCCGTCGCGTCGAACGGCAGGCAGGTCCTGTAGTGCACCTCGAGGCCGGCGACGATCGCCTCGATCAGCTTGCTGCCGGAGAGATGCAGCCGCTCGGCGAGGGAGAGCGCCAGCGGGATCACGGTGATGTCCCAGGAGACGCCGCCGGGACTGTGCGCGACGTCCTCCAGCTCACTGTTGTGAGCGGTGAAGACGTTGACCAAGACGGCATCCCAGAGCGAGGTCTTGAAGCCGAGGCCGAGCACGCCGGCCTCGGGGGGAAGGTTGCGCCCCCGCACCAGCTCGGCCATCTTCTGCGCCGACTCGGTTCGCGAACCGCCGAGCGCGCCGGCGATCGTCTTCGAGACGAGCGCCTTGGCGAACTCCACCGTGTGGTCGGGAAGCATCTCGTAGGTCAGCGCGTTGGAGAACGCGGCCAGGTCCTCCGCCACCGAGGCGGGCGGCGCGTCCGATGTCGGCTTCGTCGCGATCTCGGGCCTCACGCGCTCGCCGTCGTCCTCGCCGCATCCCAGGCGCTGGCCAAGCCCGCCTCACGCAACGTCGCCTTCTGGACCTTGCCGGTGTCCGTCTTCGGCAGCGCCTCGACGATCTGGATGTAACGGGGGACCATGAATCGCGGCGCCCGCTTGCGCAGGAAGCGGTGCAGCTCGGCAGGATCGACCTCCACACCCTCGGCAGCGACGGCGAAAATCGCCAACTCCTCCTCGGTGTGCTCCGAAGCGACGCCGACCGCGGCGCTCTCGAGCACGCTCGGGTGAGCGTTCACCTCACGCTCGACCTCGAAGGAGGAGATGTTCTCGCCGCGCCGGCGGATCGCGTCGGCAATCCGGTCGACGAAGTAGAAGTTCCCGTCGGCGTCGCTGTGCGCCATGTCGCCGGTATGCAGCCAGCAGTTGCGGTAGGCCTCGGCGGTCGCCTCGGCGTTGTCGAGATATCCCTTCATCGTCAGCCACGGCTCCGGCGGTCGCACGACGATCTCGCCGGCCTGGCCGGCCGGCACGATCTCGTCGTCGCGATCGACGATCTCGACCTGCCATCCCGGCCTTGCCCGGCCGCACTGCTTTGGATCCTCGATCGAGAAGTCGGAGAGCAGTGGCACGTTGGCCTCGGTCGAGCCATATGCCGTCGCGACCTCGACCCTGAACCGTGCCTTGAAGCGATCGAGCTCCGGCACCAGCGGCGACATCAGGATTCGCGAGAGCCCGTTGTGCCGATCCGACGGCACCTCCTCCTGCTGGAAGAGGAAGTTGGCCATCGCGCCGAGCAGGAAGCTGACGCTCGCCCCGCATCTCGCCACGTCCAGCCAGAAATCGGAGACGCTGAACCTGGGCTTGATGACAGCGGCGCCGCCGCTGATCAGCGCCGCGTAGACGACCGCCCACTGGCCGGCGATGTGAAAGAGCGGCAGCGGCGCATAGTAGACGTCGTCCTCGCTCAGCGCCAGCGCCGTGCGAACCGAGTTTGCGTACTCATAGGCGTGGGCGTGGCTGACCAGCACCCCCTTCGACGGCCCGGTCGTCCCCGAGGTGTACATCAGCGCCATCGAGTCGTTGTAGGCCGGGTCCCCCCCCGGGTCGGAGTCGTCAGTCTCCGTTAGATCCCCGAGGGGGACGACCGTCAGGCCCCGGCCAATCCTCGGCATGTGCGTTGTCGTGGGTACCGGCACCGCGAGTGTTGTGAGTGCCGCCAGGTCATCGCTTATCCGAGAGACGTTCTCGAGCAGCTCCGGGTCGGCCAGCATCACCTTGGCAGCAGATGTGTTGGCGACGTGCGCGAGCAGCTGCCCTTTGTACTGAGGATTGACTGGGACCTCGATCGCGCCCAACTTCGCCAGCGCGAGCCAGGCGAAAACGTAAAGCTCACTGTTACCCATCAGCAGCAGGACCGTGTCGCCGGGCCCCACCCCGAGCCCGGCAAATCGATTTGCGAGCCTGTTGCTGTTCCTGTCCACCTCGGCCCGGCTGAGCTCCTTGCCGGGCGTGTGCAGCAGCGTCCGGTCAGGCATCCTGGCCACCTGATCCCTCAGCACCCGGACAGCCGTCCTCTGCTTCCCCTCATAGACCATGGGCCGGAAGGGAGGTCGACTGACTCGAGGCCTCCGCGGGGTCTACAGCGTGCTCGGCCACCACTTCGTCACTGCGATGACGCTGCACGAGCAGGTAGTAGGGAATGCCGATCAGCAGGATCAGGCCGGTGAAGGTGAAGGCGCCGTACTGCAGGTACCAGTGGTCTTCTCCGTACACTTCGACCCGCGGCCAGGCGACGTTGATCGCCACCGCCAGCACACCGAGGAAGGCTGCGATGTTGACCGGCAGGCCCCACCTGCCCAGCGAGAAGCCCGCCCTCCCGGTCTCCTGCAGAGGTGGCCACTCACCACGGAAGCGGGCGAGCAGCATCGGCCCGATGACCAGCAGGTAACAGATGTAGAAGAGCAGGATCGCGACCGCGCCGATGGTCGAGAAGATCCTCGGGTTGCCGTAGTTGAGCAGGAGCAGCGCCATCGCGCCGACGGCGACGAACACGGTGGTGAAGACCGGCGTCTTCCAGCGCTCCGAGACGTGCGCGAGCTGCTCGCTGAAGGGCAGGCGGCCGTCGCGCGCCATCGCGAAGATCACCCGCACGCCGGTTGCCTGGATCGCCAGCACGGCCGCGGTCACCGCCACCGCGATGACGGCGAGGATGATGTCGCCAAGGGTAGAGCTGAGGGTCGAGGTGATCACGTAGGGGAAGCCGATCGTGCTGAGCTCTTCTGCATCGATGTTCGGCACGGCCATCAGGGCCAGCAGCGCCAGCGCGATGCCGATCACGATCGATGCGGCGAGGGCGCGCAGAATCGCCCGTGGGGCGGTCTTGCGTGGCTCTTTCGTCTCCTCGGCAAGCGTCGCGGCGCTCTCGAAGCCGAAGAAGACGTAGGCGCCGCTGATGATCGCGACCAGGAAGGCGCCGAAATAGCCCCAGTCGTGGCCGGCGCCGGTGCCGTGGGTCTCGAAGATCACGTCGGGCCCGCGAGTGATGTTGAGGATGAAGCCGATGACGACGACGGCGACCGTGGTCAGCTCGAGGACCACGGCGGCGCTGGTGAAGCGGCCGGTCCACTTGACGCCGACGATGTTGGTCAGCGTGACCAGCGCCGTGACGATGCCGCCGAGGATGATCGCGTTGATCGCGCCGTCGTGGGTCGCTGCGGTGCCGATGTCGGCCGAGCCGCCGACGAGCTGGAACGAGGAGCTGATCGTGGTCAGCGTCTGCTGCAGGGTCGGCCCGAGGACGGTGACGGTGACGATCATCGCCGCGGCCAGGATCCAGCCGGCGATCCAGGGCACGAACTCGGAACGGGTGACGTACTTCGACCACTGGTACATCGATCCCGCGACCGGCAGGTGCCCGGCCATCTCGGCCAGGCAGAGAGCGGTGAGGAACTGGATCACCCCGACCACCACGTAGACCCAGACGAAGGCCGGGCCGGCGGCGCCGAAGCCGAAGAAGAACAGGGCGTTGACCCCGACCAGGATCGCCACCCAGCCGTAGGCCAGCGCGAAGGTCGTTACCGCCCCAAGAGTGCGGTCGAGGCGCTGCCGGTAGCCGAAATGGGCTAGATCCTTCGAATCACTGGCTCTCTCGTTCATCGGAACCCTCTCCTCGTGAACAAACCCAGTGACGCCTCTGATCCACCCCGTTGGATCTTCCGCTGGCGGCTACTATAACGATCAAGTAGATCACCGTCAAGTAGCCGAGAATTGCATTGTTTAACGTTCAATTCAGCGGTAGGATTGGCCCGATGGCGAAGGAGAGCAACAGGAAACGCCAGCCGACCATGCAGGACGTCGCCGACCGGGCCGGCGTCTCGGTGCAGACGGTCTCCAACCTCGTCAACGGCCGCGAGCACCTGATGGGCCACAAAACGCGCGAACGCGTCGCCCAGGCGATGGTCGTCCTCGACTACCGGCCGAACATGCGAGCGCGCGGCCTGCGCTCGGCGAAGACCAACGAACTCGGCTTCCTGGTCGTCGACGACGAAGCGAGATTCCTCGCCGACCCGATGAACGGCACGGTGATGGCCGGCGCCGAAGAGACGACACGGGAACAGGGCTACGGCCTGCTGATCCACTCGGCCAGGCCCGGAGAGATCGACGACGGCCTGCTCAACCCGCTGCTCGAGAGCCGCGTCGACGGCGCCGTCCTCTACCTCTCCGGCGAACCGAGCGACAGGGACGTCTACCTCAAGCGCGTCGCCGAGCTCGGCCATCCCTATGTGCTCTTCGGCGAAGCGCGCGACGGCAAAGTCCCCTCCGTCACCGCCGCCAACTCCGACGGCGCCTACCGCCTCGCCACCCATCTGATCGAGAAAGGCCACCGCCGCATCGCCTTCATCGGCGGGCGGGCCTCCTGGCCGATGATCGAGCAGCGCTACGCCGGCTACCGGGCGGCCCTGCACGACCACGACATCGAGCCGGCCCGCGAGCTGCAGCTCTTCCGGGGGCGCTGGGAGCCGGCCGACGGCGAGGCGATGGCGGAGACCCTGCTCGCCCTGCGCGAACCGCCGACGGCGATCATGGCGGCCAACGACGTGGTCGCGCTCGGCGTCTTTCGCACCGCCCGCAATCGCGGCCTGCAGATCCCCGAGGACGTCGCGGTGACGGGCTTCAACGACTTCGACTTCTCCGCCTTCCTCTACCCCGCGCTGACCACCGTCTCCCTGCCGGTCTACGAGATGGGCAAGGCGGCAGCGGCGATCCTCGTCGAGCAGCTCGAGGGGAAGGATGGAGAGCTCGAGCGCGACTTCCCGGTCGAGGTGATCGTCAGGGACTCTTCCTAGCTACGACCAGCCGGCCGACGCCAGGAGCAAAGCGCCCGACGCGCGCGGCATAGCTGCCGTACGCGTCGCGGTGCACCTGCAACAGATAGGGCTCCTCGACCACCCGCACCTGCAGCTCGAGGGCGAGCGCCAGGCCGACGAGGCCGACGAAGGCGACCCAGCTCGGCACCAGCAGGGTGAGGCCGAGCGCGGTGGGGATCATCGCGCTGAAGATTGGGTTGCGGACGAACGCAAATGGGCCGCTCGTGACCAGCTGGGTGCGCTCCCCGGCGTCGACGCCGATCCGCCAGCTCGCCCCCATCGCCACCTGCGCGTAGAAGGTGGCGCCGATCCCGGCGACAGCGAGAACGAGTCCCGCGACGTGGACGGCCGTGGTGTCGAGCGCGGCGACCGGCTCGACCAAGTCGAGTAGAGCAAGCAACGGGGCGGCGGCGCCGACGAGGAGCGCGAGCGTGAAGCCGACCCCGGCGATCCACTCGGCCGAGCCGGGCCGGCCGCCGAGGCCGTGGAAACCGGATGAGCCGGTGCGGCGGACCTGGATCAGCACGCGCAGGCCGACGGTGAGCGCCAAGTAGACGACGTAGAGAATGAGCGCGACGGTCGCCATCGCTATTTACGCTCCGGCCTATTCACGCCGCGATTCCCTGCCCGGCAACCGCCGCAAGGAGAGCAGCGCCCCGCTCGGTCAGCTCATAGATGACCATCTTGCCGTCGCGTTCCGAACGGGCGAGGCCGGCAGCCTTGAGCAGGCGAACGTGGTGGGAGACCAGCCGCTCGTCGCGCCCGACGATCCAGGCGAGGTCGCAGACACAGGCAGACTTGCCGGCCTCGAGGGCCAGTGCGATCGCCAGCCGAGTCGGGTCCCCGAGCGCCTTGGCGCCCCCAGCCCAAAGCTCCAGGGCGTCCACATCCGGAAGCTCCTTGCGAACGCGCTCGGCCTTCGGCAGGTCGATGCAGAGCAGGTCGCAGGTGTCGGAGTTCGGCGCCACTTCCCCCATCCTACAAACACTCGCATAGATATACGAATGTCTCCCTGCTGGCAATCAGTAGTCGTGCCGGTCCCCAAGGTCGCGTGGCGGCTCCTCCGACACGACGGGGGCGCCCCAACCGCGGGTCGGGTCGTACCGCGGCGGCAGCACCTGGAGGAAGACGCGGCGAGCGAGCGGGCTCTTGTACGCGTGATGGCGAAGGGCGAAGTGCCAATGCCCCGCAAGCCACATAGCCAGACCAAGGACCACCATGAAGAGCGCGACGGGATCGCCCAGGCTGATCAGGCTGACAGCTCCGACAAAGGCGAAAATCACACCTCCAACACGAAGGAAAACTCCGCCCAGGAGCCAAAAGCCGACGGTGCCGATGATCGCGATTCCGATCAGGGTGAGAATCATTTCTGCGCCTCCTTCTCTACAACGAGTGCACCCGCCAGGGTGAGACTACCCCGCTCGGCCTAAGGTGAATCGGCGCCGAGCTCACCGAGCAGCTCACCGACGCGGCGCTCGATCTCGTCGCGCGTCGCCCGCACAGCCTCGAGCGGCTGGCCCTTCGGGTCGGGCAGGTCCCAGTCCAGATAGCGCTTGCCGGGGATGTACGGGCACTCGTCCCCGCAACCCATCGTCACCACGACGTCGGCCCACTCGGCGTCCTCGCGGGTCAGCTTGCGCGGCTGGCGCGAGCTGAGGTCGACACCCAGCTCGGCCATCGCCTCGACCACCTCGGGGTGGACCTGCTCGGCCGGCGTCGTGCCAGCCGAGCGCGCTTCGTGGGCGCCACCCGCGGCACGGACGAACAGCGCCTCGCTGATCTGCGAACGACCGGCGTTGTGCAGGCAGACGAAGAGGACGCGGGCCATCAGACGCCCTCCGGCTGCGGCGACGGCTCGGCCGGATGCTCGCCGCGGACGACGGTGTAAGCGAGGGCGCCGATCGCCGCGCCGGCGAGCGGGGCGACGATGTAGATCCAGAGGTCGTGAAGCTCGCCGGAGACGAGGGCCGGCCCGATCGAACGGGCGGGGTTCATCGAGGCGCCCGTGATCGGCCCGCCGAAGAGAGCGTCGAGCCCGACCGTGCCACCGATCGCGATCGCCGCCGCCGCTCCGACCGCGCGCGCATCGGTCGCCACGGCCATGATCACGAACATCAGGAAGGCGGTCAGCACCGCCTCGTAGGCGAGGGCGCTGCCGGTGCCGACGGTGGGAAGAGTCGTGCCGAGCGCCGCCGGGTCGCCGGGCCAGATCACGGCCAGGAGCGCGGCCGCGGCGAGCGCGCCGGCGAGCTGCCCACAGACATAGGCCAGCGCCTCGCCGCGCGGGAAGTGACGGGTGAGGACGAAGGCCGCGGTCACGGCCGGGTTGAGGTGCGCGCCGGAGAGGTGGCCGGTCGCGTAGACCATCGCCATCACGATCAGCCCGAAGACGAGCGCGATCCCGACCGTGCCGAGCGTGCCGGGGTGCTGGGCCTCGGCGACGATCGCGCCGCAGCCGGCGAAGACCAGGGCGAAGGTGCCGATCGCCTCCGCGGCGGCACGGCGGAAGAGGCTGGGCCGGGAGCTCACGCTCGCCTCAGCAGCAGGCCGCGGTCGGCGAGGCGAAGACCTCGCGCACCGAGTCGAGCGCGCCGGGGACGAGGCTGAAGTAGCTGTAGGTGCCGCGCGTCTCGCGCTCGATCAGGCCGGCCTCGACGAGCTGCTTGAGGTGATGGCTGACGGTGCCCTGGGAGAGATCGAGCAGCGGCTGGATCTCGCACACGCAGACGGCCTCCCCGTCGGCGCGCAGCAGCAGGTTGACGATCTTCAGCCGGTGCCGGTCGGCGAGCGCCTTCAGCACACCCTCGAGCTCAGCGGCGCGATCGTCGTCAAGCGAAGACCCCGCGAGCGGCGTGCAGCAATCGATCACCGGCAACTCAGTCATCGGGGCCGAAGCTATCAAATTCATTGATGGACATCAATGAATGCTTCGGCAAGCCCGGCCGCGACCGCCTCGGCGTCCTTGGGCGCGCTAATCGAGAGGACCAGCTCGCCGGCCTCCTCGCTCAGCGTGAGCTCGAGAAACGAGCAGCACGCGGCCTCTGCGGCGACGATCGCCTCGAGGCGCTGGCGCGTCGTCGCGTCTGCGCGAAAACGCAGGAGGTGGCGATCTCCCTCACGGGCGCGGGAGATCAGGCTCATGGAGCCGACCGCGGCGATCTCGGCAAGTCGCTGCTCGAGCTCGCCGGCGCCGAGCGAGCAGGCGATTGGGGACTCGTTGGCCATCGTCATGCCTCCTGATCTCAGGTTTTGGGGCTAGTGTGGATCCTGAACCCAGGTTTAGGTCAAGGAGAATCGTCGTGGCAGAGGCAACGCTCAGCATCGGAGAAGTCGCCAAGGAGGCCGGGGTCAACGTCTCCACGATCCGCTTCTACGAGCGCGAAGGTCTCTTACCTGAGCCCGAGCGCATCGGTGGCCGGCGCCGCTATGACGAGGCTGCGGTTCAACGCCTCGGTGTCATCGTCATCGCCAAGCAGGCCGGGTTCTCGCTCGATGAGGTGCGGGTCTTGTTGACCTCGATCGACCAAGGCGCCCCGGCGCACGAGCAGCTCCAGGAGCTCGCTGCCCGCAAGCTGCCCGAGGTCGATGCCCTGATCCAGCGAGCGCAGGCGATGCGCGATTGGCTGACGGCCGCCGGCAACTGCGAGTGCGAGGCCTTGGAGAGCTGCGCCCTGTTCGTCGCAAGCACCGACCCGACCGGCTGAACAGACCGACAAGAGCGAAAGTCAACGAGGAGGAGGCGACGGTGGGCGAAAACGTGGCGATGGCGCTGGAGCGAGCGGGAAGGCTGTTCCCCGAACGCGAGGCGGTGGTCGACGGCGACCTGCGCTGGGCCTACCGAGACCTGCGCTGGCGGGTTGCCGGCTTTGACGCGGCCCTGGACGGGCTCGGCCTGGCGCCGGGCGACGTCGTCGGCGTGCTCGCGCTGAACTCGGCCGCGCACCTGGTGACGTGGCTCGGCGTGCCGCGCAGTGGCCGCGTGCTCAACGACCTCAACGTCCGGCTGGCGCCGGCGGAGCTGGAGTTCATCCTCGAAGACTCCGAGGCGCGGGCGCTGCTGGTCGACGACGCCTTCCTGGAGATCGGCCGAGCGCTCGTCGACGCCTGCTCGACGGTCGAGCACCTCGTCTACATGGGCACGGGCGCGACGCCGGATGGCTGTCTCTCCTTCGCCGAGATGATCGAGACCGAGGGTCGTGAGCCCGCCACGCTGGATGCCGACACGATCGCCGGCATCTTCTACACCGGCGGCACCACTGGGCTGCCGAAGGGCGCGATGCTCACCCACCGCAACCTGGTCGCGAACGCCAAGCAGATGCTGATCGCCTTCGGGCACACCGCGACGGACACCTACCTGCACGCGGCGCCGATGTTCCACCTCGCGGACGGCGCATCGACGTTCGCGGTGACATGGGTCGGGGCTCGCCACGTAATCATCCCGGCCTTCGACCCCGAGCTGTGGCTACGCACGGTCGCCACCGAGCGTGTCACCTGCGCGCTCCTGGTGCCGACGATGGTCAACATGGTCGTCAACCACCCCGCCGTCGCCGAGCATGACCTCTCGAGCCTGCGTGAGGCCTGGTACGGCGCCTCGCCGATGCCGGCCGAGTTGCTGCGCCAAGCGATGGAAGTCATTCCCTGCGATTGGCGCCAGGCATACGGGATGACCGAGGCTGCTCCGCTGGTCACCTCGCTGTCGCCAGAGGACCATCGACGCGGCGCTGCCGGAGAGGAGCCGTATGCGACGCGGCTACGCTCGGCCGGCGTCCCGGTCGTCGGCGTAGAGGCCGAGGTCCGACGCGCCGATGGCAGCGCGGCTGACTTCGACGAGCCAGGCGAGATCTGGGTGCGCGGGCCGAACATCATGAAGGGCTACTGGAACCGCCCCGAGGAGACGGCGGCGGCCCTGGACGCCGACGGCTGGTACCACTCCGGCGACGCCGCCTACCAGGACGCCGATGGCTACCTCTACATCGTCGACCGTGTCAAGGACATGATCATCTCCGGCGGCGAGAACGTCTACTGCATCGAGGTCGAAAACGCCATCTACGAGCACGCCGGCGTGCTCGAATGCGCCGTCTTCGGCGTCCCCGACGAGCAGTGGGGGGAGCGTGTCCACGCCGCGATCGTGCTCAAGCCCGAGCACAGCCCCGACGAACGGGCGATCATCGAGCACTGCCGCGTCCTGATCGCCGGCTACAAGCTGCCACGCTCGATCGACTTCCATGACGAGCCGCTGCCGAAGTCCGGCGCCGGCAAGCTGCTCAAGCGCGAGCTCCGCGAGCCCTACTGGGCAGGCCACGAGCGGCGGGTCTCCTAAGCTCCGAACCCGGTGGATCAGCTCGTACAGGTCGTCGGGGCGCTGCTCATCTTGAGCGCGTTTGCCGCCGCCCAGTTCGGCGCCATGGATCAGCACTCGCGGACGTACCTCGTCCTCAACCTGGTCGGCTCGGCGGTCCTCGCCGTGCTCGCCTGGGAGGAAAGCCAGTGGGGCTTCCTGCTGCTCGAGTCGGTCTGGGCGGTGGTCTCGCTGTGGGGGCTGGTGCAGCTGCGCCGCGGCCAGGCGCTGCCGCGCTAGCCCCCTAGTGCCCGCTCGCCGAGAAGTGCTGGTAGTCACGCGGCCAGGGCCAGTTGCCGCCCCACTCCCAGCCGGCGGTGGCGAACGCCTCGGCCGCCGCGCCGCCGACCATGCCGCGCCGGTGGCGTGACCTGTTCGCGAAGGGGGCGCCGGCCGGCGGCGAGACGTACCCGGAGGCGGTCACGTACGGGTTCTCGATCGGGTTGAGGTCGATCGCCCTGCCGAAGGCGTGTTCGGACCAGACGCCGGGGCTGCCGGCGACGAAGCGGCAGTTGAAGGCCGAGGTGTTGTCGGCCGCCATGCTGCGGTGGTCGTCGGCGCCGTAGGCGTCGACCAGGCGCATCTGGCGGATCGGGAAGCGCAGCCGGAAGAGCGAGCGCATCGCGCTCAGCATCGCCGTCGCGGCATCGCGGTTGACGACCAGCCTGCCGCGATGGGCGCGGCCGTCGAACCCCCAGTGGCTGACGCTGAGCAGGCGCAGGTCGGCGAAGCCGACCGGGCAGCCGCGATGCCAGGAGACGCCGCTCATCCGCCGCCGCGTCTCGGCGTCGATGCGCTCGGCGCGGCCGTGGAAGGCGGGCCCATCTCCTGCTCGGCCCTCCGCGGCCGGCGTCCAGCTGACGACGGCCGCAAGGAGAAGGACGAGCGCCAGGGTGGCCTTCATGGCAGCAACCTAGTCGGCGAGCCCGCCAAAGCCGGCCTCAGGCGCCCTCGCTGGAACGGTTGCGAAGCGCGTGGACGAGCAGAGCCAGGCAGACGACCAGCACCGGCGCGAAGGCCGGCAGCGCCATGACGAGGTTGTGATGGGCGAGCGGCAGCACGGCTAGACCTGGGTCGCCGGGGCGCCCGGCGCGGTCGATACATGGGAACGCCTGCTCCGATGTGGGCGGGGCGGGAAGGCCAGCCTGTGCAGGCCCCAGGCCAACAACGCCAGTAGGGAGAGGGCGATGCCGGCGACGATCGCGTAGGCGACTGTGGTGGTCGCCGCCGAGCCGCCGGTCTTCTCACGCTGCAGGAGCGTCGTCTCGTCGACGAAGGAGCGCGTGAAGGACGCCCGCGCCGGCACTTCGGCGGCCGGAATGGCGTCGTCGCGGGGCAGGAAGATCGGCAGCGCGGTCAGCGAGTCGCCCTCGTGCAGGCGGGCCATCGCCTTCCAGTTGCCGTCGACGGGAATCGGCTCGGTCGTCCGGTAGACACCAGGGGCGACCCGCTCCAACGGGTCGACGACGAGGCCGCCACCTTGCCAGGCGGTGACGTCGAACCACTCGGCGTCCTCGGCGGCATCGCGCGGGGTCAGCTTCAGGGTCGCGTTCACCTGGCGCTCGCCGCTGCCACCCGCATCGCTGAGGACGACGGCACCGCGCACGCCGCGATCGGCGGGTGTGTCGAGGGCGAGGACCGTGGCGACAGCGATGACCGCGGCGCCGACGGTGGCGGCCAGGCGCAGGCCGGGCCGGCGCCAGCCCGGAGACAGCGAGAGTCGCGTGCCGAGCCATGCCCCGATCACCGAAGCGGCGAGGGCCACGGACAGGCCGGCGACCGCCGCCTCGGGAAAGAGCGCCGACGGCCAGGGCAGGGGCATCCAGACGTAGGACCAGGCCCACTCGGCGGCGAGGCCGGCGGTGCCGATCCCCAACCCCGACCAGAGCCCGAAGGCGAGCGGCCGCTCGGCCGGGACTCGCAGCGCCACCGCCTCGACGATCAGCGCCGCGACCACATAGAGGGGGAAGTGCGGGGTCGTCTCGCCGAAGATCGGGCCGATCAGCAGGGCGAGGGCGCCGCGGGCGAGCAGGAAGAAGGCGACGGCGCCCAGCGCCGCGCCGCGGCCGCCGTAGAGACGGGTGGCGACGAGGCCGACGCCGGCGGCCAGCATGATCATCATCGGCTCGAAGACGAAGCGGAACTGGGGGACGCCGAAGTCGAACTCGGCCTGGAAGGTCGAGAGGCCGATCAAGAGGCCGCCGGTCAGGGCGACGGCACGGGCCAGCACCATGTGACGGTGCTCGCCCTCCTCCCAGTCCTCGGAGGTCGCGCGCATACCCTCGACGGTGAGCACGGCGATGCCGATCAGGGTCATCGCGGCGCCGCCGATCAGCATCAGGTGGGTCGGCCCCCAGAGCGTCACGTCCTGCCCGAAGAGACGGTGCCAGACGTCGTCGAGCGGGAAGCCGATCAGCGAGAAGGCGCCGCAGGCGCAGATCAGCACCCCACCGAGCGGCGCGTACCAGTCGGGGCCGAGGCGGATCGCCGAGGCGCTCGGCCTGCCCTCGGGCAGCACGATCGCGAAGAAGCCCGCGGTGAAGATGCCGAAGAGGCCGGCGAGGATGAAGTAGTGGGCGGGGTTCGCGAGCGGCCCGGCGTCGCGGCCGACGTCGATGTGGAGCGAGATGTCCCAGTACATGCCGAAGAGCGCGGTGATCAGCGAGCTGGTCGCGATCACGGCCGGGATCGCCGTCCAGGCCGGATAACCGCTGCGGCGTTCGGCCCAAGCGGCAAGGCGGCGCAGCCAGGCGACCCGGCCGGCGCGGTAGCCGAAGCCGATGTAGAGCAGGGCAAGCGTCAGCAGGGTGGCGGCAAGCGAAGCGATGACGATCTCGCCGAGCGCGGCTCCGCCGGCGGGGGGCGCCTTGGCGAGCACGGTGGTTGCGAGGCTGAGGTTCATGAGCATCCTCTTCGGATAGACGACAAGTTCATGGTTCCCTTTAAACCGTTACCTCAAACGAGGTTACAAAGAGAAGGTAGCATTGCCCCATGGCAACCGCTGACAAGCCGGACCAGACGGCCTCAGAGGAGCACGCCGAGCTGACCGTCGAGCAGCTCGCCTACGAGACCGGCATGTCGGTCCGCAACATCCGCAACCACCAGTCGCGCGGCCTGCTCCCCCCTCCCGAGGTGCGGGCGCGGATCGGCTACTACGGGCCCGACCACGTCGCCCGCCTGAGGCTGATTCAGGAGATGCAGGCGGAGGGCTTCAAGCTGAGCGCGATCGAACGGATGATGGGCGAGCACGGCGGCGACGCCGACCGCTTCGTCGGCCTACGCCAGGCGGTCACGGCCCCCTTCACGAGCGAGGCGCCGGAGGTGCTGACCCGCGATGAGCTGGCCGAGCGCTTCGGCACCGACGACGACAGGCTGCTCGCCAAGGCGCAGAAGCTGGGCCTGCTGGTAGCGCTCGGCGAGGAACGCTTCGAAGCGCCGAGCCCGGCGCTCCTGCGCGCCGCCGAAGACGTGCTCAAACAGGGCATCCCCCTCGCCTCTGCGCTGGCCGTGATCGAGAAGCTCAACCGCAACTCCAAGTCCTCGGCGCGCGCCTTCACCAAGCTCTTCCTCGAGGACCTCTGGAAGCCCTTCGACGAAGCCGGCCGCCCCGAGGAGCGCTGGCCGGAGATCACCGAGGCGGTCGAGCAGCTGCGCCCGCTCGCCTTCGAGGCGCTCAACGCCACCTTCCGACTGACCCTCACCGCCGAGATCGAGAAGGCCTTCGGCGAAGTGCTCGAACGACGCAAGAAGAAGGGTTAGACCTCAGCCGAAGTCGAGGACGCGGAAGCGGGTCGAGTCGATGCGGGAGTCCTGGGTGCAGTCTCCGTTGGATGTGGTCCTCGCGGTCAAGTGGTTAGTGACTGCGGTGACGGGGTCGATCTGGGGCTGGGCGCCGACGTTCTGTTCGACCTGCTGGAGCGTCGTCGAGTTGGTCGAGACTTCGCCACCGCCTACCTGTTTGCCGTTGAGGTTGATCTCGAAGAACACCTGGCAGGAACCGCCGCCGGAGCCGTCGTAGGCAAGCGTCGCTGCGGCGCCGCCGAAGACGACCTCGATCTGGCCTGGATGCTGGGTCCAGGTGCTATTGCCGATCGGATAGGGAACGGGTTCTCCCGTCGTCAGAGCAGCCGAGCCGCCGGTGGGGCTGGCGGCGTAGAAGACTGGGAACTGCAGGTTCGAGGGAGCGACCGCGCCGGCGCCGATCTGCTTCGAGCCGACCGCGCCATCGGAGATCTGGTTGCTGCGCACCGCGCCCACGGCAAGCTTGCCGCTGACGATCGCCCGCTTGAAGACGTCGGAAGTGCGAACCGCTCCCGGAGCGATGTCACCCGACTTGATCGTGTTCGCCGCATAGGCGACGCCGCCACCAAGGGCGAGAAAGAGAGCGAGGGTCGCGACGATGTTTGCGTAGCTGAGGCGAGGTCTTTTTGGCATGCGCTCCCATTCGCTGGGAGGAACCTCGCCGCCTCCCACCGGAAGACATCTAGAGCGGAATGACTTGTCAACCGCTCTTGTCCATTTGGGTAGACCCTCCTAGGGCCGCTGCTTGCCGCGCTCGTCGCGGCGGTGGCGACGGACCAGCGGGGCGACGTAGCCGATCAGAGCGCCGATCGCGACGGCGGCCAGCAGGGTGACGATGAGCGGCGCATCGACGGTGACGAAAAGGACGTCGACCCGGACCTGCTGAGAGTTCTGCAGCGCGACGATGATGACGAGGGCGACCAGGACGCCGACGATCCAGGCGCGCCAATTGGTCTGTTTGCTCTCCTTGGCCACGGTCACGTTCATCCTAGAGTGGACCGCCGTGAGCGAACCGATCTACGACCGGATCGGGAGCGGCTACAGCAGCTCCCGCCGTGGCGACCCGAAGATCGCCGCGCAGATAGAGAAGGCGCTGGGCGATGCCGACTCGATCCTCAACGTCGGCGCCGGCAGTGGCTCCTATGAGCCGGCCGGCCGCGAGGTGACCGCCGTCGAGCCTTCGCGGGAGATGATCGCCCAGCGGCCCAGCGACGCGGCGCCCGTGGTCCAGGCGAGCGCCGAGCGGCTGCCCTTCCCCGACGACAGCTTCGACGCGACGATGGCGATCGTCAGCGACCACCACTGGGCCGACCGCGAGGCCGGCCTCGGCGAGATGCTCCGCGTGGCGCGACGCCGCGTCCTCCTCCTCAACGCCGACCCGAGCCTGGCGCCGCGCTTCTGGCTGACCCGCGACTACCTGCCGGGGTTCGCCGGCCTGATCCCCGGGCAGTACCGGTATCCGGGCTTTTGGACCGCGGAGCTTCAACTGCTGCTGGGCGAGCTGGAGCTGCACCCGGTGCCGGTGCCGCACGACTGCCGCGACGGCTTCTACCAGGCCTACTGGCGCCGCCCCTACGCCTACCTCGAGCAGCGGGTCCGAGACAGCATCTCGGTCTTCCACCGGCTTCCGGAAGCGGAAATCTCCAGCGCGGTGGACCGTCTACGACGTGACCTAGAGGACGGCAGCTGGGAGGAGCGCTACGTCGGCCTCAGCGGCAAGCCGGAGCTCGACGTCGGGCTACGGCTGGTGGTCGCCGAGCTCGATCAGGACCCGGCGAGCCGGTAGAGCCGTTTCCAGGTACCGCGCACCTTCTGTTTGCCCACTCGCTTGAGGACGCCCCAGCGGGCGAGCGTGACCACGTGGTAGGAGATCGCCGAGGTGCTTAACGTCGCGTCGAAGACCTGCTCGAGCTCAGAGGCCGACAACGGCCGGTCGATCCAGCGCATCGCTTCGATGACCAGGACCTTGGTGGGGTGGACGGCGAGCGGGACGAGCGCGGCCCAGTCGACCGGCCCGTCCCCGCTGATCGCCGCCTCTCCCCCGGGCCCTGGTTGAGAGCTCGATGCGGGCTGGCGTGGTTTTGCGGGCTCTTTGCGCATGGGGAGGCGATGGCTGCGCCCCGGACGGCGGGTTGTGTGTGGCTCCGCCGCCCGGGGCGCCAAGTTCAGATCTGCCCGACTTGCTGACAGGCCGGACGGTCATCCAATCTTGAGTGATGAACAGTTTCAGATCGGTACGGGCGAAGCAACCCGAATTTCGTTACCGGTCATTTTTTTATGTTCCGAAATATCCGCCGTCTGGTCTCCCAGGCCGGCCTCGCTCAAAGCCCAGGAAACCCACAACGGTCGTGGTGCCGGTCTCCCCCGACTTAGCCATGCGGTTGGCCGCTTTCGCGTGAATCTTCTGCGCCCCTTTCCATGAGGCAATCAGGTGCGCGTGCATTTCCCGCTCGCCTTCGGCGTCAAGGTTCGGGGCATCCCACATCACGCACACGGGGTCGTCGTGATCCATTTTCCCGTTCCGGTACGAGGACACGGTCTCCGCCAGGATTCCTTGGACGATTGCGCCAGCCACGTCGTGCTGTTCCTCGATTGACAGCTCGCGAGCAACCTCGTCGGAGATCACCGGCAGAACAACGGCGCGATAGACGGGCTTCCTGTAGTTGCCCACCATCTTGTAGCCCGCCCACTCAATGCAACCGGAGTCATATAGATCACGTATGTGGTTGCGGACGTTCTTTACGTCCTCGCCGATCATGTCGGCGACCTCACCCGCGCTGAATTCGCCTTCGTGAAAGATCGCAAGCGCTTCGACCCTGATCCAGTGGTTGACGGAGTGGGGCAGCGCATCGTCTGGCTTTCGCGTGCGCTGCTTGAGTGGCTTTCGCCCAAGATCCAATGTTCCCTGGTTCAACGCCGGTCCTCCAATCAAGTACTGCCTCGTCAATCAGTAGCACCCGAGCATAGAGACTGCGTGGCGCCCCGAGGTTTGTGCGGTCACGAAAATCTCAGCGGTCATAATTTCTTACCCTCTCTCTCCCGCCCCGGCATAAGGCCGGGAGCTGACGAGCGGGAGGGAGGTGAGCCGGGTGACGATCACGCCTGTGGAAACAGTCGTGCCGCTGCTGCACATCTTTAAGCAGCGCTAGGCACGGCATAGGGGCCGGTCTCCGGCCGTTCGCGACAGGAAGGGGACCGGCCCGCCTTCAACGCAGCAGGTCGTCAGGCGCGACGCCAACTGCTTAACGAGCATAGGGAATCTCACAGGTATTTGCTGTTAAGGCACCATGAACTCTATTACTCAGGTATCTCTATGGCTGCCTCCTGCCTGGCAGAGAGAGGGTGAGCAAATGACGATCAAGCAAGTAGCCCCGGTCACGCCAAGCGTGCAGACCGTCAAGCAGCTCTAGGGCAACGTCAGCCCAGCAGGTCGCCGGGCTTGACTTCGACCGCTTTGGCCAGGCGCGCGACCGTTGAGACGCGGGGGTCGCGTTTGCCGGCCTCGATGCGGCTGACCTCGGTGGCGTGGACGCCGCTGCGTTCGGCAACTTGCTCCTGCGTCAACTCGAGCCGTAGGCGGGCACGCCGAAGGTTCCTGCCTAGGTCGCCACACACGCCGGGGATCGTCCGTGCTGGCAGCGCATACCACCATAGGAAAGCTCACAAGTCGTACGGAGACTGCGTGCGCTGCCGCTCTCTGGCGCGTCCGGAGCGCGACCTAGCCTGCCGTCCACGATGCCCAGGAAGCTGCCCAGCCGCGCCCTGCTTACTCTCGCCCTTGCAGCCGCTTTTGCCCTCGGCACGTTCCTGCCCGGCGCGCTCGGCAAGTCCGAAGTCGCGCCCAGCGCGATCCGCAACGCCCTGGCGCAGACGAGCCAGGTCCGCGGGGCGCCGCAGCGGACGCTCGTGCTCAGCCGGGTCACGGTCCCGCCTGGCGCCAAGCTGGCCCTCCACCACCACCTCGGGACTCAGGTCGCCCGGATCGAGTCCGGGGTCCTCACCTACACCGTGCAACGTGGCTCAGTCGCCGTGCGCAATGGCGAATCCGACCAGAGCCCGAAGATGGTCCGCACGATCAAGAGCGGGCAGACGGCGCAGATCCGCGCCGGCCAGTGGATCGTCGAGCAGCCCTCGGCCATCCACCAGGCCGCCAACAACGGCTCGGCGCCGATCGTGATCTACCTGGCGACGCTGCTCGAGAAGGACGCTCCGCCAGCGACTCCGGTCTCGCTTCCCGAATGACCAACGTCTACGACCCCAGCTTCGAGGAGGGCGAGCGACCGGAGGGATTCCGCTCGCGGCGGGCACGGATCGGCTACGAGCTGGGCAGCGAGCTGATCGGCGCCAGCCTCTTCGAGGTCCCGGCCGGCGAGGCGGCCTACCCCTACCACTTCCACTACGCCGACGAGGAGCTGCTCGTCGTGATCTCCGGCAACCCGAGCCTGCGCAGCCCGGAGGGAGTGCGCGAGCTGGCCAGGGGCGAGGTCGTCCACTTCCCGCTCGGCGAAGAGGGCGCCCACCAGATCATCAACCGCTCCGCGGAGACCGCGACCTTCCTGGCGATCAGCAGCAGCGGGCGCCCCGACATCATCGTCTACCCGGACGCCGACAAGATCGGCGTCGGCGAGCGCCTGCCGAAAGGCGGCGGCCTGCGCGCCTTCTTCCGCCGCGGCGACAGAGTCGGCTACTTCGAGGGCGAGAGCCCGCCGCAGAACTGACCGACGTCTCGACCTGCGCTCAAAGGTCGAGGCGGAAGACGACGCGGGCCTGCGCGCCCTGGTCGACCGAATCGCGCTCGGGCATCCGCCGGTAGCCGCGCGATTCGTAGAGGCGATGAGCCTCGACCTGGGCGGGGCGGCTCCAGAGCGCGATCGCGCTCCAGCCGGCGGCGCGGGCTCGCTGCTCACAGAAGACGGCCAGCGCCAGGCCGGCTCCGCCGCGCCTCGCCGCGAAGGCGACCGCGAGGCGCGAGAGCTCCGCCTCCTCGGGACCGGCGACGACCTGGCCGGGTGCGCCAGGAGGCGTCAGCGCAACCGCGCCGACGATCTCCCCCTCGCGAGCGGCGACGAAGACCTCGCCACGTCCGGCCGACTCGAAGAAGTCCGCGGGCATATAGGGCTCGGCGCGCCCGCCGACACCGCGAGTCACGTAGGCCTCGGTCCATAGATCCGCGACGGCGCCAGCGTCCTCATCCCCCGTCTCGCGAATCTCCCATCTGACTTGCTGCTCGACCATGCGCAATCCGAAACCACGATAGTGCGGCCAGGATCAAGTCTTACATTTCGAGGTCAGAAACCAGCTAATCGGTGGAGAGGCGAAGCTGGTCGCCCGCCCACTCTCCGACCTCGTCCACTAGCGCAAGCACCGCATCGCGGTCCAGCGGCTCAGTATCCAGGAGGTCTGCGTAGCGCATCGGAACGGCGTAGATCGAGAGGTCATCGAGCCAGTCAGCCCCCGGCGGCGAATCGACGTCGGTCCTACCGAGGATCTCCAACAGACGACCGAGATCATGGATGCGAGCCTCTTCCAGCCCGTGGAGGGCCATCACCGCCTTGAGCCACTTCTCGATCGCCTGCTGAGCGTGGAAGCCGACCGCCTCGTCGTCGATCTCGGGGTCGGGTGCCAGCCTGCGCATTGCCTTCGCGTCGCCCTCTGCCTTGCGCGCGAGAACCTCGGCGAGATCCCGACCTTTAGGCCTCGACAAGAACCCGGCCCTCACGCAGCGCCTCATTCAGCATTGAACCCTTGAAGTGGCCCCATTCCTCAGCGTGTCTGGCACTGATAACGATTACGTCGAGGGCCACCTCAAGTCCACGAAGCTCCCGTCGCAGGCGCGCCGTCTCGGCGCGCCGCGTGGGCACCTCGTCAGGCTCGATGACAAGCAGATCGAGGTCCGAGTCGGGACGAGCCTCGCCCCGGGCCCGGGAACCGAAGAGGATCACCCTTGCCCCAGGGGCTGCCACAGCGAGACGGCGCCCCGCCTCTTCAACCAGGAACTCATCGGTCATCGCGGTCATCGGCATAGCCCGAGAATCGTAGTTGTCACCAGCGACAGCTCGGAAGAACGTGACCCTCGATTCGTAGGACTCAGGTCTTGCGTTCGAGGTCGGCGACCTCGGCGGCCTTGTCCTGGGCGTGATCGAGCTGCTCCTTCTTCTCGCCCTTCTCCTCCTCGCGCTTGCCCTGGCGGCGCAGGGACGCGTCGTCTGTGAGGTCGCCTGCTGCCTGCTTGGCCCTACCGGTGATCTTGTCGAGAATGCCCATTGGGGAGTCCTTTCTTCGATCTCTTGGGGACTTGGTGGGTACCCCTGGCTCCCGCCCCCAAACACGTCGCTAGGGTGCGTTCGATGACCGACCTGCCGGCAGTCGACGGTGTCACCCACAGGTGGGTCGAGGCACGCGGACTGCGCTTCCACGTCGCCGAAGCCGGCTCGGGCGACGACCCGGTCCTGCTGCTTCACGGCTGGCCTCAGCACTGGTACGAGTGGCGGCACCTGATGCCGGCGCTGGCCAAGCGCCACCGCGTGCTGGCGATGGACCTGCGCGGCTTCGGCTGGTCCGATGCGCCGCGCGACGGCTACCTGAAGGAGAACCTGGCAACCGACGTGCTCGCGGTCCTCGACGAGCTGGGCCTGGAGCGGGTGAAGCTGGTCGGCCACGACTGGGGCGGCTGGGTCGGGTTCCTGCTCTGCCTGCGCAGCCCCGAGCGCTTCGACCGTTACCTGGTCCTCAACGACGTCCATCCCTGGGTCGAGCTGAGCAAGGCCCTGCCTCACGCCTGGCGGTTCTGGTACCAGGAGGTCATCCTGGCGCCCGGCCTTGGCTACCTCGTCCATCGCAATGGGCGGTTCGTGCGCTTCATCATGCGCCAGTGGGTCGCCGATCCCGGCGTCTGGGACGAGCGCACGCTGGCCATCTTCGCCGACAACCTCGCCGAACCCGAGCGTGCACGGGCGGGAGTGCAGATGTACAGGACCTTCAACCTGCGCGAGGCCCTGCCGATGCTCCGCGGCCGCTACGCCGGCAAGCGCCTGACCGTGCCCACTCGCATGCTCTTCGGCACCGAGGACACGGCGATCCATCCCGCCCTGCTAGCCGGCTTCGAGAGGCACGCCGACGACATGGAGATCGAGTTCGTCCCCGGCTGCGGGCACTTCGTCGCCGACGAGCGCCCGGACCTGGTCGCCGAGCGCGCCGAGGCGTTCTTCGCCTAAGAGGCGCTCAGCCCAATGGGCGCATTGGTCGCTCTATCTGCGACTAATGCGCCCACTCCAGTTTCCGCCAACGAGGCAGGGTAGCTCGGCTCGGCTCGCTTACCGGCAGCTGGCCGGGCGAGGACAACACCCTCACGGGCTCTTCTTGACGATCACCGTTCTGCCGTCGGCGAGGCGGTAGACGGTGCCCACCGGCTCGCCCCTGCCGACGACTCGCTGGCCGGGTTTGAGCTTGACGCGCTTGACCGTGTCGTCGGGGTCGGCCACCACCGCATCGGCTGCTTGGGCGTTGGCCGGCGCCTCGACCTTGGAGCGCTCGGTCAGCGCCGAGGAGGTGAGGTCGAGCGAGGAGAGCGCCGCCAGCAGGAAGGCGACCGAGAGGACGATGCCGAGGTCGAAGAGGTTGACCAGGCCGTCGAGCGGGTCGCCGGCGCGGTCGTCGCGGCTGCGCGCCCTCGCCGTCACCTTCACGGCGCCACCGCCCAGTGGCTGTGCTGGGCCACGGCGCCGTTGCCGGCTGGCGCGGTGAGGCTGGCGGCGACGTACTCGACGTCGGAGTAATCCTGGGCGTAGAGACGGTCGCGGACGAGTGAGATCGCGAAGGCGACGGCGCCGATCAGCAGGCCGGCGACGGTGACGCTGAAGGCGACCCGCAGGTTGTCGGTGAGCGTGGCGACATCGCCGTTGGCGAGGCCGGCGAGCGCCGGCGAGAGCGGGATCAGCGTTCCCATCAGGCCCAGCGCGGGGCCCATGCGGACAAGGATCCGGGTGCGCTCGAGCCGGCGCAGCGAGCGATAGTCGTACTCGGCGAGTCGCTTGGCGATCCTCGCCTCGGCGTCGGGGCGGCCGACCTGGTCGAGCACGTCGGCGAGCACGTCCTCCATGGCACGGTTGCGGGCGATCGGCAGCAGCGCCACCAGCGCCTCGGGGCGCATGCCGGCGGTGAGCCGGCCGCGGCACTCGGCGATCGCGTTGTCGAGTTGCCAGACGCTACGGCCGCGGCGGCGGCGCAGCTCCGCCAGCAGCGCACCGGCTTCGACCACGACGACGACCAGCGCCACCAGAGCAAGGATCAGGACCGGAACGCGCAACGCTTCGGAGACGTCGAAGAGGATCTCCTCGACGTTCACGACACCGCCCCCCGTGGCGACTTCGAGCCGGCGAGTGAGGCGAAGCCGCCGCGCATCTCCAGCAGGGCGCCGGCGCCAAGCAGGCCAACGGTGACGAGCAGTCCCAGAGCGGCGCCGGGCAGGCCAGCGCCGCCGCCGTGATCGCCGAGCTGACCGCTACGCGCCGCCAGGGCCGGCGTGGGCTTGGGGGCAGGAGCTGGGGACGCGTTCAGCAGCTGACCGCTGACTCGCTCGCCGGGCTTGGCCTGCGGCACGGGCTTTTGATGCTTGGGCTCCTCCTGAGCCGGTGGCTCGCTCGGCGCCGGCGAGGCCTCCGCCGTGATCGGCGGCGATCCCGAACCCGAACCAGGGGGCACGGCGCCGCGAGTGCCGGTCGCGGCGCCGTGATCGGGCGCGTCCGCATCGCGATCGCGCCCACCCCCCTTGCGGTCCGGTCCGGAGAGCGGGGCGCCGACCTGGATAGTCACCACGGCCGATGTCCCGGCTCTGTCGCCCGGAGTTGTGACTCCCACGACGACGTCGTAGCTGCCGCGCTTGGCGAAGCTGTGACTGGCGTTGGCGCCGGTCGTCGAGTGGCCGTCGTCGAAGTACCAGGAGTAGACGAGCTGCTCGCCCGAGCCGGCTCGTTCGACGACGGCGGAGAAGTCGACCGACTTGCCGGGACGGGTGCGCAGGGCCGAGGCCTTGGCCTTGACGACCAGGGGTGAGCCTTTGCTGAGCACGAGCGTCACGCCCTGCGGCGCCTCGAAGGAGTCGTCGGCGTTGAGGTCTTCGCCACCGGCGCTCGGCCGCAGGAAGCCGGTCCCCGACACGGTCGCGTAGACGACGGGAGAGCCGCCCTCGAAGGCGCCGGGGTCGAGGGCCTGGTGGCGGCTGAGCAGGACCGAGCCGCCGGCCGGGCGCTGCACCTCGAGGTAGGAGAAGCCGTAGGGATCGGCGCCAGCCGCATCGAGGACCGCCGCCAGCGAGAAGCCACTCAGCGTCTGCGTCGTCTCGCCACTCGCCGAGCGCAACGTGTAGGCGTGGCCGACCACGTCCTCGCTGCCGGCGAGGGCAGTGAGCGAGAGGGTCCGCCCGGCCCCGCCGGGGGCGACGACGGTCACCTGGGCATCGTCGGCGCGGGCGCTGACGATGCCCGGCGCCGCCAGCGCGCAGATCGCCACGGCCAGCGCCGCGGCGATCGCCCTGCTTAGGACGTCGTGTAGGTGACCGTGAAGCATCCGAAGTCCGTCCCGGGCGCGTAGAAGCCGGCGAAGACGGAGGTTGCGGTGCCGGAGGGGACCGCGCCGGGCACCTGCTGGTAGGTGTGGGTGTTGCCGCTGGCGGTTATCGCCGCCGCGCGGCTGAGGTCGAGGTTGACGAGCACCTGGCGCGCCGGCGCGCCACCTTTCTCGCTGACGGCGAAGATCGCCCGCGAGGCGCCGCCGGCGATCTCGATTTCCGGCGCCGAGGTCGAGAGGTCGATTTCGTGGCCGCTGTAGAGGAAGCGCAGGGCGCCGCCGAAGTCGATCGTCGCCGTGTCGTCAGCGGGATCGGCCGGGTTGGCGCCACTGTCGTGCCAACCGCTGGCGAAGGGGAAGTGGAAGTCGTAGCTGAGCGGCACCGAGGCGCCCGGCAGCAGGGTGGGTGGGTCGGCGCTGGCGCCACCGGCCACGCTCGTGCCCTCGCCGGTCGCGATGTAGCGGATGAAGGACTCGCGTACGTGCCAGTCGACCGTCGCGGCGGTGATGTCGGCGGCGCCGGGCGGGCGCGTCGCGACCGGCAGCGGGTCCTGCGGCGCCGGGCCGGCAGCGCTGGGCAGCGGACAACCACTTGACGTCTTCGCTTTTTGGCCCTCCGGGCCCGAGCTTCCCTTTCCGGCCGCGACCAATCCCGACACCCGCGCCGAGAGCGTTCCGAAGCGGCCGGGCCGAACCTCGACGGCCGGCTCGTGCCCATGGCCCAGATGCGAAGCCCGGGCTCCACCTGCGAGCCGCGCGGCGATCGCCTTGGCGCCGGCGCGAGTCAGCTTCAGGCGCAGACCGGTCAGCTCGACGGTGCCGGCGTTGGGGTCGACCTTGCGCTGACCGCCCCCGAGCACCGCGAAGACGTCGACCTCGCTGCCGCCCAACTTGGCGCTTAGCCGGGAGCGCTTGCCGAGCACGAGGCGAGGCTTGGTCAGACGCAGCTGCTCGCCGCCGGGAGCGCGTAGGACCAGGCCGCCGCGGTGGCTGAGCAGCGTCGTCTCGGCGCCGGCCAGCCCGGCCGAGACCGGCAGCACGATCTTGGCCTTGCCGCTTTTCCTTGCCGGCCGCAGCGGCCCGATCTCGACGCCGGCATCGCGCAGGCCCTTGGCGGCCGGCCCGTCAAAGGTCAGGGTCGTCGCCCCGGCCGCGCCGAGGGCAGACGCCGGGAGCGCCGCGACGGCAGCGATGACCGCCGCCGTCGCGAAGCCGCCCAGCGCGCTGGAGCGAACGGAGATCAACCGATCCCCACCGTGATCGTCACCGGGTCAAGCGGCTGGCCAGCGGGGTAACCGGCGCCGAAGGCGCTGGCGCCCGCAGCGGTCAGCTTGGCCGGGATCGCGGTCCAGGAGACCGTCTTCCCGTCGGCCGAGTAGGTCGGCGTGATGCCGGTGAGGTCGAGGGTGGCGAACTTGACGTCGTCGGTGAGTACCGGCGGGTTGGGTTCGCACGCGTGGGTGACTTTGTTGGGAGTGTCTATGTCGTAGTTCGAATCCAGCGTCAGCGACGAGTTGGCGCCGTCGATGCTCACCTCGATGTCACCGAGCTTGACTTCGACGATGCAGTGCATCGGCTTTTCGAACTTGACGCTGCCCTGCGTCGTCAGTGTCAGCTTGTCGGTGGCCCCGTAGAGGCCCTTCTGGAAGGAGCCGCCAGCCGCCGGGAAGCCGAAGAAAGCGCTTGCCGTGGAGAGCGTGCCGTTTGCCGTTGCTCCGCCTTCGGCGCTGATCGTGCCAATCACCGACGGCGGTGGCGGGCCCTGCTGGCCGAGCACGTATTCCCGCCAGGAGGCGAGCACGCCCCAATCGGCGGCGCCGGAGGTGATCGTCTTCGCAGCTTCGTGGGTCGGGTTGGCCTGAGCGGCGAGCCAGACCATGCCGACACCGTCGCGGCGCAGAGCGCGCTGGAGGGCAAGCTTCTGCTTGAGCGCAGTGGCGGCGGCGGCGGTGAGGCGCAGGGTGCCGCCGTCGATGGCAACAGCGCCGCTGGAGGCGTTGGCCGTCGCTTTGCCACCGAGCTTGAAGACGTCGATCTCGGCGCCGTCGAGGCTCCCCTTCAAGACGTTGCCGCTGAGGTTGAAGTGCAGCCCACTCAGGGTCGCAGCCTGTTTGCCGCGCTTGAACTGCAGCGTGCCGTTTGCCGTGGCGCTTGCCTGGGAGGAAGGATCGACCGCCGAGATCGGCAGGTGCAGGGTGCGATCCGTCTTCGTCGCCGGAGCGCCGGCGAGGACCTTGACGCCCTGGCCGCTCAGCGTCCGGCCTTTGCTGTGTTCGGCGAGGACGATCGCCGCGTTGCCCTGTGCGGTCGCGGCGCTTGCCGGAACCGCGAGGGCAGCCGTCGCCGCAGCGAGCGCTGCGAGTGCGACCAGCACCTTGCCAATCCGGCTGGTACTCGATTGATCGGAACTCATCTGGGAGGAGCCTCCTTGTCCTCGTCTCGCACCCGGCACTTGTGCGACGTTTCTCCGGTACCTGAATTAGGGCACCCTAATAAATCCACACTAACAACGTCGGAATTAACTTGCGCTGCGGCCCCCGGCCGGCGACTCGGTCCAGGCGACGTGCAGGGCGGTCCTACCGTCGTGCTCGGTAAGCCGCGCGTCGGCGTGCCAGATCTCGCCGAGGCGCGCCGCGGTCAGCACCTCGGCCGGCTTGCCGCTGACAACCGTGCGGCCCTCCGAGACGACGACCGCGCTGTCGGCGACGGCCGCCGCCAGGGCCAGGTCGTGGACGACGAGCAGGACGGCAAGACCGTCGTCGGCGAGGCTGCGCAGCAGGGTGGCGATGCCGACGGTCGCGCCGAGATCGAGCTGCGAAGTGGGCTCGTCGGCGATCAGGACCGGCGTCTCCTGGGCGAGACCGACGGCGATCTGGACCCGCTGCAGCTCACCGCCGGAGAGCGTCGCCAAGGCGCGCTCGGCGAAGCGGGTCACGCCGGCCCGCTCCATCGCCGCGGCGATCGCGTCGCGGTCGACGGCGCTGAGCCGGCGCAGCGGCCGCAGGTGCGAGGAGCGGCCGATCGTCACCGCTTCGCGGACGCTGACCCCGGCCGGGACCGGCATCCGCTGCGGCACGAAGGCGCGTACCCGGGCGAGGTCGCGGCCGCGCATCTCGCCGAGGTCGCGCCCCGACCAGAGAACCGTTCCGGCCGAGGCCGGCTGCAACCCGGAGACGGCCCTCACGAGGGTCGACTTGCCGGCGCCGTTGGGGCCGACGACGGCAACCAGTTCACCCTGGCCGAGGGTCAGGTCGGCGCCGCGCAGGATCGGCGTGCCGCCGATCTCGACCTCGACGCCGCTCGCCCGCAGAGGCGCCACGGCGGGGCTCTGTGCGCCGGCCTCGATCAGACCACCTTGCGCAGCAGCCAGAGGAAGAGGGGCACGCCGAGGATGACCATGAAGGGGCCGACCGGCATCTCGATCGGCGCCCGCAGCGTCCGCGCCAGGGTGTCGGCGGCGGCGAGCAGGCCGGCGCCACCGATCGCCGAGGCCGGCACCACGAAGGTGTTGCTGGAGGTGCCACCGGCCATCCGCACGAAGTGGGGAACGACGAGGCCGAGGAAGCCGAGCAGCCCGGCGATCGCCGCCGAGGCGGCGGCGAGCAGCGCCGCCGCGATCGCCGCGCCGAGCCGGATCAGGTGGGGGCGCGAGCCGAGCGAGGCGGCGACGTCGTCGCCGAGCGCCAGCCGGTCCAGCGGCCTGATCAGCACCAGGGCGCAGACGAAGCCGACGGCGAAGTAGGGCCAGATCGTCTGCAGCTCGTCCCAGCCGCTCGAGGTCAGGCCGCCGGCGATGAAGAAGATGGCGGAGGGCGCCCGCTCCGGGTAGGCGGCGAGCAGGCCGGTGGTGCCGGCGGTGAAGAGCGAGAGCACGGCGATGCCGGCGAGGATCACCTTGCCGGTGTTGCCACGGTTGGCGCCGGACCAGGCGATCGCGAAGACCAGCCCGGCGGCGAGCAGCCCGAAGGCGAGGGCGCCGACCGGCAGTAGCGCGATCGAGCCCGGGAAGAGGATGATGATCAGGATCGCGCCGAACCCCGCCCCGCCGGTGACGCCGATCACGTCGGGCGAGGCCAGCGGGTTGGCGAGCGCTCCCTGCAGGATCGCCCCGGCGACCCCGAGCGCGGCGCCGACGACGAGCGCCTCGACCGTGCGCGGCAGGCGCAGCACCTCGACGATCTGCTGGTGTGGGCCGCCGCCGCCCTTGCCGAGCAGGATGTCGATCGTCTCCGAGAGCGGCACGTTGACCGCGCCGAAGGCCAGCGAGGCGACGCTCGCCGCGACGAGCGCGACGCTCAGCGCCGCGAAGACCAGCGTGCGGCGCGCCACGGCTAGTTCTCGAGGTAGGCGCGGCGAACCTTGCGGATCGTGCGGGCCACGTCGGTGCCCGCCTGCAGCAGCGAGTTGTCGACGGAGATGTAGATGTGGCCGCTCTGCACCGCCCGCGTCCCGGCCCAGGCCGGATTGGTCCGCAGGTACTCGGTGAGGCTGGGGATGTCGTCCTCGTTGGCGTGCGGCACGGCGATGATCACGTCGGGGTCTTCGGCGACGATCACTTCGTCGGAGATCCGCTCGAAGCCGGAGCTGGCCTCGACCCCGCCGGTGAGCAGTTCGCCGCCCGCCTTGGTGACCAGGTCACCGCCCCAGCTGTTGGGCAGGAAGACGAAGGGCGTCCGGCCGACGCCGAGGATCAGCATCACCTTGGGGCGCTTCTCGATCCCGCGCCGCGCCTGCGCGACGTCCTTCTTCATCTTCTCGACCAGCTTCTCGGCCTCTGGCTTCTTGCCGACCAAACGGCCGATCGCCAGGGTCTGCGCGTAGGAATCGACGACCTTGCGCGGCTCGCGGATCAGCACGCGAATCCCCAAGTCGCCCATCGACTCGTTGCCCTTCGCCCAGGTCGGCGTGGAGAGCACGAGGTCGGGATCTAGCGAGGCGAGCTGCTCGAGGTTGGGGCCGTTGGGGTGTGAGAGGGGCAGGACGTCGACGCCCTTCAGCTTCGGCGAGAGCCGTTCGTTGCCGCCCAGGGTCTGGCCGACCCCGACCGGCTCGACGCCGAGCTTGACCAACGTGTTGGCGCCAAACGGCGTCAGCGCGACGATCCGCTTCGGCGGCGCCGCCTGCGCCCCGGCGGGCAAACAGAACATCGCCGCGATCAGAGCCGCGGCGAGGAGCTTCTTCACGCGGGCACCTTGGAGTCGATCACCTCGTAATGGCGCACTTCGCTGCCGTGGGCGAGCTGGCCGTCGGCGTGGCGGTGGCTGCGCTCGAAGAGCTCGCTGTTGACCCAGGCCTTGAAAGCCTCCTCGCTCTCCCAGCGGGTGAGCACGACGTACTCGCCCTCGCGATCGCGGCGCAGCAGTTCGAAGCCGGCGAAACCCTCGGCCTGGTGGACGTGGCTCTCACGATCGAGAAAAGCGCGCTCGAACGCCTCCTTGCGCTCCTCTTTCACGTGCACGACGTTCATCACGATGACCAAGTCCCGCTCCTTTCCTTTGAGTTAGGTAGCCCTAATTAGGGCTACCTAACAGGAGCGTAGACGAAAAATCGTGACGAGGAGCGGGTCAGCCCGTTTCGACCACCTCGACCGTGCCCTTCATGTCGGGGTGGATCTCGCAGAAGTACGTGAAGGTCCCCGGGGGTCTTGAACGACTCGGACTTGAGCTTGCCTTCGGCGAGCGGGCCAGTCGAGAAGCTGCCGTCGTCGAGCGTCGCGGTGTGCTCGTCGGAGTCGCGGTTCTGCCAGATCACCTTGCCGCCAGCCTGGATCGTCACCGTCGCCGGCTCGTAGGAGAAGTCGACGATCTCGACCTTGGCCGAGCGAGCCGCCTCGCCACTCGGCGCGGGCGCGTTGCCGCCCTCCCCGCCCGAAGCGGGAGAGCCGGCGGCCGCCTGATCGGAGGAGGTCGTGTCGGTGTCCGAGCTGTCGTCACCGCAGGCGGTAAACGAGAGGGCGGCAAGCGTCATCAGCAGGGCAGTCGCCCTTCGCATAGGCATGCCCCTGCCCTACCCGCTTTCGCCGAGTGGAACCAGCTCGGTTAGCCACCGGGTCCCACTGGGTAAGGGACTTCCGTACGCGATGTCCAAAGGAGGATGGGAATGTTCAGATGCGAGCGGTGTGGGAGCCGTTACAACGCCATGCACGCGGTTGCGATCGAGAATTGCCCGCGCTGCCAGATCCGCGACAGGACCACGGCGCCACTTGTCTTCAAGCCATTCCAGGCGCCGCAAAGTCCTCCCGTGACGGCAGAGCAGCTCCCCTCGACGGCAGTACCCAAATCAAACCGGATATAGACCGAAAAAGACACCGCTTTGCAATGCCAAGGTATGCTCTGCCGGCTCGAGTGCTCTGGCGGCGCCGAGCGTGAGCCAGGCGGGGAAGTCAGAGAGGCTCCCGCGCAGGGTGCGACAAACACACGAAGCCAGGGCAAACGGCTCCGCAGCGGAAAGCGGGCGCAGAGACCTGCGTACCCCTCGCATGATGAAACACCTACTGGAGCCGTCGCTTGGATCGTCCGGAACTTCCCGATACCCCTGCTCGCGGGGCACTTGTCTCGCAGCTATCGCGCGAGATCGTCCAGCTGCACGCGCGCCTCTACGGTCGCGGCCCGACCAAGGCACGCAGCTACCTGCACAACGACTACGTCGTCTGCGTACTCGAGGAAGTCTTCACCACGGCGGAGCGGACCTTGATCGTCGCCGGCTCGGGAGACCACGTCCGCGACACGCGCAAGAAGTTCCAGGACGCCGTCGAAGAAGAGTTCGTCGAAGTGGTCGAGCGAATCACCCGGCGTACGGTGCGTGTCTTCCTCAGCCAGGTCGACATCGAGGCGAACCTGGCGCTGGAGTTCTTCATCTTCGATGACTCTGACGCCGCGGCCCCGCGCGGCAGCTAGTCCTCGGCGCGCTCGCCGAGCAGGAAGACCTCGATCGCGACATCGGGGTCGATGTGGACGACGCTGAGAAGGCCGCGACCGGACGGCCCATGATCTCTTCGACGCTCGCCTTGTACTCAGCCTCAAGCGCTTCCTGGTGGAGGCCGCGGGTGCGGCGCACGTGCTCGGCCTGATTGGCCCGGATCAGCGTCCGCTCGACCGGCGTGTAGATGTCGCTGAGCACGCAGACCACCATCTCGTCGGCGACGTAGCTCTTCGCCGCTCCAGGCCCACGGCCGAAATACTCACGATGCAGGGCAACCATCGCGTTCGACAGCTTGACCAGCGCGTGTCCGTTTTGCGAAGTTTCTTTTCCGACCATTCGGGGTGCTTCGTTCCGCGTCACTGCCAACGTTCTTAGAGAATAGAACCAACGGTGGTACCGTCTCGGAACGCTGGAGGGGCTCGCCGCAACTCCTCCCTTTCGGCGACTTGGACAAGAGGGGCGGAGAAGGAGCGTGCTTGGACTCGCGGGGATCCCACCACGGGGAGGCGCTGTCAGCGATATCGGATGGGCTTGCGCACCTCCACATGCGGTTCTACGGGCGGGGGCCGACCAAGGCGAAGGCTCACTTCGTCGACGATCTCGTCGTCTGCGTCCTCTGGAACGGGTTCACCACGGTCGAGCGAACGCTGCTCGACCGTGGCGAGGTCAAGGCCGTCGAAGCCTTCCGTCGCACCTTCCAGGCGACGATGGAGGACCAGTTCACCGAGGTCGTCGAGAAGGCGACGGGACGCGAAGTCCGCGCCTACATGAGCCAGGTCCACCTCGACCCCGACGTCGCGCTCGAGCTCTTCATGCTCGAGCCGGCCGAGCCCGAGCCCTAGCCGGCCTGGGCGTAGCGCAGCGAGCCCGGCGTCGTCAGGCCCTCGCCCGTCTCCAGGAGGGTCTTCAGCCCGGAGAGGATCATCGGCCAGCCGCCGAAGAGTTCGTCGTTGGCGCCCTCGTTGAGCTGGTCGTGGGTGACCGTCAGCCGGCAGGAGTCCTCGACCTGCTCGATCTCCCAGGTGACCCGCGAGGTCCCTTCGCTCTTGACCTGGTCGCTCCACAGAGCGTTGAAGCTCTGCACGAGGCGGTTGGGCGGATCGACCTCGAGGTTCTCGCCGGCGGCGATCGCGATCCCGGCGCCGGGATGGAACCCCTCGTAGGCGGATCCTGGCGTCCAGTCCGAGCGCACGCCGACGCCGAAGTTGTACTTCTGGCGCATCGCGTCGTCGGTGATCGCCTCCCAGAGTCGCTCCGGGGTCGTCTTGATGTAGATCTCGAAAACCTTCTCCATCGTCTTCTCCTCCAGTTCGTGCTTGAGGCCGGTCAGGGCCGCGGCCCATGGCTCGGCGTACTTGCTCACCCAGCGGTCGTGGACGAGCCGGATCGGGACGGGGTTGAGGAAGTGCAACTTCTCGCGGCCGCGCTTGCGGGTGGTCACGAGACCAGCCTCCTCGAGCACTCGCAGGTGCTTCATCACGCCGAAGCGCGTCATCGGCAGGCGTCCCTCCAAAGCGCTGAGCGTCTGCCCGTCCCGCTCGAACAACTCGTCGAGCAGGCTGCGCCGCGTCGGGTCCGCGAGTGCCTTGAACACCTCGTCCATGCCCAGGACTATAGGTGACCTTTTAGGGCATGTATCCCTTCTCGGGGGGTAGCTTTTCCCCTTTCTAAAGCGCCAAAAAGCCGTCCTCTGATGGCGCTACGTTCCCCGGCCTGAAATGAAAAGTGGCCGGGGCGGCGGTGGAACGCCCCCCGGCCTGACACCCGGGAGGTTGAGTCCCAGATGCCCGCCAAGAGTAGTCCGAAGGTGCGCCGAGCCGTGCTCGGCCTCGTTCTCTACGAACACCCAGCAGAACTGTCGTCGCACGACCTGAGGCGCGAGATAGGCGACGACGCCAGAGGGGCCATCGCGGACCTCATGGAGGCAGGTCTTCTACGGCGCGAGGGAGACGCGGTGCGGCCGACGCGAGCTGCGCTGAACTTCTACCGGCTGGAACTCCCGTGACGGTCGCTCAGCGGTTCGGAGCCAACCTCCGCCGCTGCCGAAAGCGCGCCGACCTTTCGCAAGAAGAGACGGCGGTACGCGCCTCGCTGCATCGCACTGCGGTGGGCCAATTGGAGCGCGCCGAGCGAGTTGCTAGGGCCGACACAATCGCCAAGCTGGCCGGGGCGCTTGACGCCGAGCCTGCCGAGTTCTTTGAGGGGATCGCGTGGATGCCGGGAGAGGTCACGCCAGGGCGGTTTACGCAGTCACGCTAGGCCTGCTCGCCGTCGGCTTGATCCTTG
Source organism: uncultured Solirubrobacterales bacterium (assembly GCA_963718775.1). Classification (GTDB taxonomy): domain Bacteria; phylum Actinomycetota; class Thermoleophilia; order Solirubrobacterales; family 70-9; genus VRUE01. The sequence goes on from OY970377.1 coordinate 1,527,879, forward strand.
TCCTCAGCCGTATCCTTATTGTATGCAATCAGCATTCCGGCAGACTGAGGAACGGTCGTCCCATGAATTAGCGCTGATGCAATGTCAGCGTAGCTCGCTTGAAGGCCAAATTCCGCTCTGAGAGCAGCTTTTAGCTCCCCAAGTCGCTCTTGAGCCGAGCCGCTAATTCGGGTATTTGCCTGGGCCATCCGAAGGGTTTCGTAGGGTCTGTCCGTATACGTCTCGTATACGAAAAGCGAGCTTGCAGACTCTACTAGCCTTTAGGCAAGGAACCAAAATGGCCGAGAAGACAAAGCTGAAGGAGTTGATCCTCTATCTCGCGCAGAAGATGGAGGAGGATCAGCACGTAGGTCGCGGACGGATCAAGCTGGCCAAGCTTCTTTGGCGGTCGGACTTCGGAGCCTTCTGGCGATTCGGCAGTCCCGTTACCGAGGCCATTTACCAAGCGGACAAACTGGGACCGGCCCCAGTCGATGAGATGCTGGCCATTAGGGATCTAGAGGGGCAAAGGCGACTCGAATTCGTCAACGAATGGGATCGTCAGGAAATCCCCGTCGCCATAGGCGATCCTCCAAAGCTCGAATTGTTCTCTGCGCAAGAGATCGCTTTGGTTGACGATCAACTCAACCGGTATCGGTATGTAACTGGGCGCGCCATGGTGGATGAGGCACATGACTTTCCCGGCTGGATTCACGCTTGGCGAGGCGGCGAGGGAAAGCGAGCGCCTATTCCTTTTGAGTCGGTTTTTTGGGACGCGCGAACTGAGCTTGAAGAGTGGGAGCAGGCCGAGGCAAAAGTTCTGGCCGAGAAGCTTGGTATTTCGTCTGCCTAAGTGGGCGTTTTTCACCAGAAAAGTTTCGAAGCTGAACTGAGCGCTCTTCGGGCTGACGCGGATCGCCTCGACGACGCGATTCGCTACGTCGAACATCAACTATCCGAGGACCCGGCATCGGGCCTTGAATCAGTTGTGCCGGGTATTTACATCGCTCCGGTCAGGCTCCCGGTGGATGGCGGGCTAGTCCGAATGTCGATCTTCTATACCTATGATGGAAAAGACGTGACTTTCCAAAGCCTTAAGAGGGCACCTTGAGCAAGCAGACTCAGAAGACCCCTAAGGGTCAGGAGATACGCCCCGGGAAGCGCGAGAGCGTTTTGGCTGACTTCCGGAAGATCGCTGGCCCGCTGCGGGGCCGCAACCGGGACCAGAAACCCAAGGCTTAGGCTGGTTCTCAGGTCCGCTTCATAGGGCCGCTCGCGTGGCGAGTTGCAGGAACATGGCCCGCTCGTCGTCGCGGCGGTTGTAGCGCCAGGTGAACTCGTTGAGGTAGCCCTGTAGCCATTTGCGGGATACGGCGTGGTAGGTGCCGGCCACCCCTCGCTTGAAGTTGCCAAAGAACCCCTCCACGGTATTCGTGTGCACCTCGCCTTCGACGTAGATCTTCTCGGCGTGGCGGATGCGGTGATGAGCGGCGTAGTGGTCGCCCAGCTTGCGGTAGCCCGCCCAATCGTCCGTGTAGACGATCGACTCCGGCAGGACGTGTTCGTGGACGATGGAGCGGACCGGGCGATGCTCGCGGTTCTCGGCCAGCGTCGCCCGGACACGGCCGCCGCGCTCGACCATCGCAACCACGGTGGTCTTCTTCTCTTTCGCCCACTTGACCGCCTCTTGGCGCGTCATCGGGCCGTCGCTGGCGCGTGGCCTGCCGCCGATGGCAGTCTCGTCGACCTCGACCTCTCCAGATAGCGGCTCATCGTCCAGCTCGTCCATGAGCTGGTTGCGGATCTTGTTCAGCATCCGCCACGCGGTCTTGTATGTGACGCCGATCTCGCGCTCCAACTGCTTCGCGCTGATCCCGCACCGCGTCTGCGAGACAAGGAACATCGCGTAGAACCAGAGTTGCAGCGAGGTCGAAGACTTGTGGAAGATCGTCCCTGCGGTCGGGTGCAGATGGTGGCCGCAGTAGTCGCAGTCCCACGCCGGTCGACCGCTCACGCGGTGGAACGGGCGGTCTAGTTCGCACTTGGTGCAGAAGGCCCGCTTGCCCTCCTCATCGACCGCGTGGCGCGTCTCCCAGAGCCACCGCAAGCACGCCTCGTCGTCGGGGAACTCGCGCATGAACTCCATGAGGCTGTAGCGCGAGTCTGAGGACTTGGCCCGGACTGGATTGGTGCGGTCAACGGGCGGCATTAGCGCCTCTCTCGCTGCAAAGACTTTTCGGCGTGAAACCGAATGAAGCCGCAGTTGCTGCAAGCGAAGGGCAGCGCGCCAAATCCCTGCCCAAGCTGGCCCCCGAGCAGAATGTCGCCTGCGTAGTAGACGACTGCGACATCGTCTCCCAGGGTCCAATCGTCTTCGCCGCAAAACGGACACTCGGGGCGTGTTACCCGTTGTTCCGCCTCACGGGCCAAAGTTTTACGAGACCGCTCAGGCTGCTCCATGCCGCTATCTAAACAGAATTCTTACCCCCTGTCAAGGGATACTTGCCCCTTTTAGTCACCTGTCAACTCAGCCGCGTTCGGTCCGGCCGCCTCTCGCAAAGACCTGGACGTAGTAGCGGCCGTATGGGCCGCCGCGGGCGAAGCCACCGCCGATCCGCGTGTAGTCGGCGTTGAGGATGTTTTCTCGGTGGCCCGGGCTTTGCATCCAGCCCTTGCAGGCAACCGAGGCAGAGGGGTAGCCGGCGGCGATGTTCTCGCCGACGAAGAAGAATTCGTGCCGCGTGTCGAAGATCTCAACGCGTTCCAGTGGACCGTGGCCCTGCGGATCCTCGTGGTCGAAGAAGCCCTGGGTCGCCATGTTCCGCGCCTGCAGACGGGCCGCCTTGCCGAGCACCCCGCTCGCCCGCAGGGGCGGCAGCCCCGCCACATCGCGGTTGTGGTTCGCGCAGCCGCGGATCGCCCGCTCGATCCCGGCAATCGAGGCTGCTCTTCCAGCGCCGGCGGAGGAGGCACTGCCGGGAGCGACCAGGGCCGTGCAGAGCAACAGGCAGACGAGAGCGCTGCGGCGTCTGGTCAAGCTCCCCGCACTTCCTCGAGCATCTCGAGCATCTTGCGGTGATACACAACGCCGACGGTAAGGACTCGCTGAGAGCGTTGCCAATCCTCCTCGCCGCTGACTTCATCGAGATAGCCCTGCAGCTCGGTCAGCTTCTCGCGGTGCCAGGCCTCGCGCGCCTCGAGCAGGGGTCCCGGATCGGCGCCGGCGAAGACTTTGAGCACCGCCTCGTCGCGGACCTGTGGGGGTAAGACGGCCGTGTCCTTCGCCCAGGCGGCAAGGGCAGCCCGCCCCTGTTCGGTGAGCGAGTACGCCTTGCGGCGGCGGCCACCCTCCTCCTGGCGCACCGAGAGGTAGCCGGCAGCGGCGAGCCGCGCCGGCTCCTCGTAGGCGGTTGTATGCGGAACCGGCCAGAAGTTCTCGATCGACTTCTCGAGTGCCTGCTTGATCTCGTATGGCGTCGCCTCGCCCAACTGGTCGAGCAGAGCGAGCAGAGCATGGGATGTGGCCGTCAGCCGGATCGGCTTGCTTTTCATAGTTCGAGGCGTATAGTACGGGACGAATGGTGGAGCGGAACTACGACGTTGTGGTGGTCGGCGCCAGCCTCGCAGGATGCACGGCGGCGATCCTGCTCGGCCGCGGTGGAGCCAGCGTGGCACTGGTCGAGAAGAAGCCCGACCCGGCCGCCTTCAAGCGCACCTGCTCCCACTTCATCCAGGCCTCGGCGGTGCCGACGCTCGAACGTCTTGACTTGCTCGAGCCGATCATGGCAGCGGGCGGGATACGCACGCCGATGCGCGCCTGGACGCGCTGGGGCTGGATCGAGGCGCCGCTCGACCGAGCCGGACGGGGGGTCAACCTGCGGCGCGAGCGCCTCGACCCGCTGATCCGCGAGGTTGCCGCCGAGACACCCGGGGTGGAGCTGATGCTCGGCCAGGGCGCACAGCGCCTCCTCCACGACGGGGGCGCGGTTGGCGGGGTCGTCGTCCGCGACCGCGACGAAGCCGAGACGATGTTGCGAGCGCAGCTCGTCATCGGCGCCGACGGGCGCGACTCGCACCTCGCCGAGCTCTCCGGCGTCGACACGAAGGTCCTCCCCCACGGCCGCTTCGCCTACGGCGCCTACTTCGAGGGTCCCCCGGTGACGGCCGGCGACGCCAGCTCGATCTGGATGCTCGACCCACAATGGGCCGCGGCCTTCCCCACCGATGAAGGCCTCATCTTCTACGCCGCGATGATGACCAAGGACCGCCTGCCCGAGTTCCGCAGCGACCCCGCGGCAGCGCTCGTCTCCTTCCTCGCCGGCATCCCCGAGGCGCCGCCGATCGGCGCCTCGCGAATCGTCAGCTCGATGACCGGCAAGCTCGAGACGCCAACCCAGATTCGCGTCCCGATCGCACCGGGGTTCGCTCTTGCCGGCGACGCGGCCATGGCCGTCGACCCCCTCTTCGGCGTCGGCTGCGGCTGGGCGCTGCAATCTGGTGAGTGGCTCGCCGACAGCGTCCTGCCCGCCTTGCGCGACGGCGAGCCGCTGCAGCGCGGCCTCAACCGCTACCGCCGGCGCCAGTCGTGGGCCCTGCGCGGACATGCCATTCAGATCAACGACTACTCCGGCGGCCGGAGGATGAGGCCGGGAGAGCGGATGCTCTTCGCCGCCGCCGCCCGCGACGCGAAGGTCGCGGAGGGATTCGATGCCTTCGCCACGCGCCGCAGCGGACCCGGCCGGACCCTCGCGAGAATCCTCCCACGCGCGATCGCGGTCAACTCACGGCACGCGCTGGCCCGGCGGCGGGAAAGAGCCCAACGGCCGCGGGACGCGGCGGCAAGCGCTTCCGCCACCGATACTTGAAGATTCTTGTTTAGTCGTTAGCCTTGCTGCGCATGGCGGCAGGCGAGACAGAGGGCAAGATCACCGTGGTTACGCTCGGGCCTGGTGGGACCTGCCACGAGCGAGCGGTGACCGAGTACCTGCGCTTCCAGGGTGTCGAGAACTACGAGATCGAGCTGACCACCGACTTCTTCTGGGGACTGGATCAGGTGCGCGAGCGCCCCAGCACCTTCCTCGTCCAGTGCAGCGCCCATCCGAAGGTCCACGAGGTCACCGAGAAGTACTGGACCGAGGTCTTCGTCGTCGACACCTTCATCTACCCGACCAAGCACCTGGTCCTGCTCAGCCGGCGGGACGTCGAGAAGCCACGCTCGATCGGGATCGTCCCCGCCACCAAGGGCTACGTCGACCTCTCCCAGTGGGAGGAGGTCATCGACGTCGCCTCCAAGCCGATCGTCGGCGAAGGGCTGCTGCGCGGCGAATACGACTCCGGCCTCACCCACATGGAGCACGTCGAGGAGCATGCCGACGAACTGCGCCTCGACCTCGACATCGGCGAAATAGACACCACCTGGGTCGTCTACGGTCGCCAGAAGCGCTTCAAAGGTGAGGTGATCGGGATCCCCTCGGCGCACCTGTTCGAGGCGGGCGAGGCAGAGGCGGCGGCGCTCGCGAGCGGCGCCTAGGACGAAGCGGCGCGCCGCAGTAGGTCGCGCAGGGTGCGCTGGTCGGCCGCGGAGAGCCCGGTGAGCCAGTCCGGTGGCGTTTCGATCGCCTTGCTGAGCCGAGCGTGGACGCGGCGGCCCTCGGCGGTGAGCGCGATCAGCTTGACGCGGCGATCCTGCTCGGAGGGCGTGCGAATCGCGAGGCCGCGCTCTTCGAGACCGTCGACGATGCCGGTGACGTTGGAGGGATCGCAGTGCAGGATGGTGGCGATCTCACTCATCGTCTTTGGCTCCTCGAGCGTGCGCAGGGCGCCGAAAGCGGCCGGCCGCAGACCAAGCTCGCGGGCGATTGAGAGGAAGGGCGGTGGGTATACGAGCCGCACGAGCGTTCCCCAGGCCTGGCCGGCGACGTCCCCGCTCCTCACCCTGTCGTTGCGCTTGGTCTCGGCCATCTAGATGGATTGTAATATCAATATTTGATAACGTCAACTTTTGAGACTCACTGGCAACTCGCGAGGAGTGGAATGGCGATGGCGACAGAGAGGCAAGACGGGATGGGCATCGAGGTCGAAGGCCTGGTCCGCGAGTTCAAGAACGGGCCGCGCGCGGTCGACGGAATCGACCTGCGGGTCGAGGCCGGTGAGATCTACGGCTTTCTCGGCCCCAACGGCGCCGGCAAGTCGACGACCGTGCTGATGCTGACCACGCTGCTGCCCCCGACGGCAGGCACGGCGCGCGTCGCCGGCTACGACATCGTCAAGGACGGCCCGCGGGTTCGGTCCTCGATCGGCGCAGCGCTGCAGGAGGCGGCGCTGGACCCGCTGCTGACCGGTCGCGAGCACATGCGCCTGCAGACCGCCCTGCACGGGCTGCCCAAGGCCGAGCGCAGCGAGCGCGGGCAGGAGCTGCTGGAGCGGGTCGGCCTGGCCCAGGCCGCCGACCGCAAGGTGGGCGGCTACTCAGGCGGGATGAAACGGCGCCTCGACCTGGCCCTGGCGCTTGCCCACGGCCCTCGCATCCTCTTTCTCGACGAGCCCACGACCGGCCTCGACATCCAGAGCCGCACCGCGCTCTGGGACGAGGTGGCGCGGCTCGCCGCCGAGGAGGGCGTGACGGTCTTCCTCACCACGCAGTACCTCGAGGAGGCCGACGCCCTCGCCGGCCGGGTCGGGATCATCGACCACGGCCACATCGTCGCCGAGGGCACTCCCACCGAGCTGAAGGCCGAGATCGGCCGGCCGACGGTCGAAGCAGAGCCGTGCGACCAATCCGAACGCGAGCGGCTCGCCGCCGTGTTGGAGCGCTTCGGGCCCCGCGCCGGAGCGCCACCGCGCAGCGCCGCGGCACGGCTGGAGGGCGGCGAGTCCCAGCTCGCCGAGGTGGTGCGAGCGCTCGACGCCGAGGGGATCGCGATCGAGCGCCTGCAGCTGCACGCCCCCTCGCTCGACGACGTCTTCCTCGCCAAGACCGGGCGGTCGCTGGAGGGCGCCGGCGACGCCGAGGAGGCTGAGGAGGCGCCCGAGGCGGTGCCGGCGGCGTGAGCAGCAGCCTCGGCATCCAGGTCGGGCAGCTCGCTCGCCGCTCGATACTGCGCACCCTGCGCCAGCCGGCCTCGATCGTGCCGGCGCTGATCTTCCCGCTCTTCCTGCTCGCCGTTAACTCGGGTGGCCTCAAAGACGCGACCAACCTGCCCGGCTTCCCGACCGACTCCTACCTCACCTTCGCCCTCGCCGTGCCCTTTGTGCAGGGGGCGCTGTTCTCGGTGATGAACTCCGGGACCGACCTGGCCCGCGACATCGAGACCGGCTTCCTCAACCGTCTGGCGCTGACGCCTCTGCGCGGCGTGGCCCTGCTCAGCGGCCTGCTCGCCGGCGCTGTCGTGCTCGGCGTCGTGCAGGCGGCGACCTACCTGACGGTCGGCCTGATCGCCGGCGCCGAACTGGCCGCCGGCGTGGGCGGAGCGCTGGTCATCGTCGCGCTCTCGGTGCTGATCATGGTCGGCTTCGGCTCGATCGGCCTCTTCGTCGCCCTGCGCGCCGGCTCCGGCGAGGCCGTGCAGAGCCTCTTCCCAGTCTTCTTCGTCTTCCTCTTCATCTCCTCGATGGCGCTGCCGCTCGACCTGATCCAGACCCAGTGGTTCCACGACATCGCCTCGGCCAACCCGGTCTCCTACCTGCTGGCGGCCTTCCGCTCGCTGCTGATCGAAGGCTGGGACGTCGGCGCCCTGGCCCTCGGCTTCGCGATCGCCCTGACCGTCCTGGTGATCGGGATGGCGGCGGCGAGCAGCGCCCTGAAAACCCGGCTGGTGCGCACGTGAGCGGCGGCGGGCGCGGCACGGCGAGCTTCAGCGCGGTCGCCCGCGCGGTCGCCTGGCGCAGCATCCACAACTTCTTCTCCAACCCGGCCTTCCTGATTCCGGCGATCGTCTTCCCGCTCTTCTTCTTCGTCGCCTTCGCCGGCGGGCTCTCCGCCGTCGGCAACGTCCCCGGCTTCGACTTCCCGAGCGGCTACACCGCCTTCCAGTTCGTCTTCGTGCTGCTCCAGTCGGCGGCCTTCGGCGGCGTCTTCACCGGCTTCGGCATCGCCCGCGACTTCGAGATCGGCTTCGCCAACCGCTACCTGCTCGCCGCCGCCAACCGCAACGGAATCGTCGCCGGCTACGCGCTGGCGGCGCTGACCCGCGCCCTGACCACCTGGGCGGTGCTGACCACGATCGCCCTGATCGCCGGCATGGACGTGGGCGGCGGCGGCGTCGACCTCTTCGGGCTCTTCGGGCTCGCCGTGCTGACCAACGTCGCGGCGACGATGTGGGCAGCCGGCGTGGCAATGCGAGTGCGCTCGATCCAGGGCGGCCCGCTGATGCAGTTCCCCGTCTTCCTGACCCTCTTCCTTGCCCCGGTCTACGTGCCGCTCAGCCTGCTCAGCGGCTGGATCCACGCGGTCGCCTCGGTCAACCCGGTCACCGCCATGCTCGAGGCCGGTCGCGGCTTCATCTCCGGCGAGCCGGAGGTCGTCGCGCTCGCCTTCGCGGTCGCCTTCACGCTGCCGATCCTCTTCGCCCTCTGGGCCCGCGGCGGCCTCAAGCGCGCCGAAGCGGCCGGCTGACTAGCCGCGAAACCGTCTCAACCCGCGTATATGGCGGGTTGAGACGGTTTCGCGATATCGAGGCTTAGTAAGCGGTGTTGCGGGAGCGCGGACGGGGGATCGCCTTGTAGCGCTCCTCGCGGCCGCGGTTCCAGAGGGCGGCGTCGATTTCGGCCGGCGAGAAGCCGGTGGCGGCCGAGAGCAGCTCGATCGCGTGCAGGGCGCAGGCGCGCAGCTCGACCTCCTCGGCGGAGCCATGGGTGAGCAGCTCGGCGGCCTCGATCGCGGCCTCCAGCTCCGCGTCGAGGCGGAGGACGCCGTCGATGCGCAGCACGTGCGGGACGACGTTGTCGGCGAAGGCGGTGAGCTGGTCTTCGTCGAGCAGCGGGGCGACGCCGGAGCGGTTGAGATCGGCGGCCGCAATCTGGGCCCGCTTGAAGAAGGGGACGGGTTGCTCCTCGTAGGTGGAGACGTCGGCGAAGGCGATCCAGTCCGCCAGCAGATCGGCGAGAGCGACGGCCGATCCGTCGGCGTCGTCGACGACGGCCTCGAAACGACCGGCGTGATCGGCGCGAACGCGCTCGCCGACGTCGCGCAGCGAGGTCGCGTACTGCGCCATCAGCGGGTGGTCGGGGTCCTGGCCGACGATCGCGGCGATGTCGGGGGCCTGGAATTGGGTCAGCTCGTCGGCGCCCCAAGCGCCCGAGGCGCGAAAGCGCTCGGTCAGCCCGGCCGCGATCGTGAAGTAGCCGCTGTGGCCGGGCCGCTTGCGGATCGTCGGCCACCATCCGGAGCCGAAGTTGATCGCGTCGAGGCAGACGACGAACGCGGCACGCAACTCGCGATCCCCCTCGACGAGGTGGGTCGCCGGGTCGGGGGGAGGCGGGGCGGGAAGCGCGGCCAGCGTCGCCGCGTAGCCTTCGATCGCCCCTTCCTTGATCTCCACCGAGCGGGCCAGCCCGGCAACTCGCGCGCAGGCGCTGCGCACCTGGTCCGGGGTCGAGCTGGTCGCCTCAGCCGTCACCGGCTGAGCTTCCCATCTTCACCCGCAGACGCGCATTTACCTCACGCGCCTGCGAGCAAGATGGCAATTAGCGGATCGCCCGCTGGGCAAAAACAGCAACCCGGTGATGCCGCTGGCGCAGGCGCTGCAGGCGCTTGCGGCGCTGCTGCCTGACACGGGCGCGCTGCTTGTGCGCAGCCGATTTCGCCATCACCGCGTTGGTGCTCGGCTGCTCTGCGCCCGGCACGACGACGGGCTCCGCCTCGGTGCCGACCCCGGTCAGCGTCACCTGGGCGCCGCCGTCCGAATCGCCGAAGAGGCCGAGGCGGGCGGTCTTCACGCCGGTGCTGAGCGGCTGGAAGCGAACCACCATGTTGCAGCTCGAGCCGGGAGCGAGCATGAACCCGGTGCAGCTCTCGTCGAGCAGCTGGAAGCTGCCGATCGCGCCGCCGGCGATCACGGCGATGAAGGCGCCGCCGGGATAGTTGCCGCTGTTGGTGATCTCGATCGTCTTGGTGACACCGGCCGAGCCGACCGCGGCGGAGCCGAAGTTGGTCGGCTCGCTGGCCGCGCCGATCACTGCTCGGCCGCCTTCGCCACTCAGGTCGGCGTAGAAGTTGGCGCCTTCTTCCGAGCTGGCGCGCAGCTGCGCCTCGAAGGGAACGGCGTCGTAGGGGTTGAAGTTGACCTGCACCGAGCAGGCTTCGGTCGGGCTCAGGTAACGGCCGTTGCAGTCGTTCATACCGAACCAGTAGGCGCCTGCCCCCGACCCGACGATGTCGACGGAGTTGACCTGCGTCGTCCCTTCGCCGTTGTTGCGCAGCTGGAACATCGCCTGGCTGTTTTCGCGGTTGACCTGCCGCAAGCCGAAGTCGTAGCTGCCGGGCTCGAAAGCCAGCTGCGGCGGGCCGCTCGGCAGGGGAGCGGCCGAGGCGCCGGCAGGAAGAGCGGCGAACAACGCGCAGATGCCGAGGACGAGGGTCAGAGCGGAGGCCCTCGCGGTTCTTGGGTTAGGTCGGATTGAGATCATGGACGCCTCATCGACCGTCGCGCTCGTCTATTTGACGATGCGACAAACCTTTCACGAAAGGGTGCGATATGGGGACGATCAGGTGGCACGGACGATGGCGCTGACCGAACGGGTGCGTGAGTGGCAGGGGACCGGCGAGAGCGTCGAGTTCCGTGGCTACGCGATCCACAGCTTCCGCAAGGAGGGCGAGGGACCGCTGCTGTTGCTCCTCCACGGCTTCCCCTCCAGCTCCTACGACTGGCGAGCGCTGCTCGGCGAAGAAGCCGGACGCAACGTGCTCGCCTTCGACTTCCTCGGCTTCGGCCTCTCGGCGAAGCCCCGCGATCACGACTACAGCCTCTTCTGGCAGGCCGACCTCACCGAAGAGCTGGTCCGCCGCCACGGCGGCGGCCGGGCCGTCTTCGTCCTCGCCCACGACATGGGCACCTCGGTCGCCAACGAGCTGATGGCACGTGACCTCGAGGGACGCCTGGAGATGAACCTCGCCGGGATCATGCTCTTCAACGGCAGCATGGTGCTGGAAGCGGCCAGCCCGACGCTGGCGCAGCGGGCGTTGCGCAGCCGCCTCGGGCCGCTCGTCGCCAAGCTCTCCAGCGAGCGCGTCTTCCGCCAGCAGTTCGGCTCTGTCTTCTCGGCGGACCATCCGCTCGGCGACGCCGAGGCCGACGACCAGTGGTCGCTGGTCTGCCACAACGGCGGCCGTACCCTCGGTCACCGCCTCGTCTCCTACATGGACCAGCGCGAAGAGCACGCCGAGCGCTGGCACGGCGCGATCCGCGATTGGGACGGCGAGCTCAGCCTCGCCTGGGGCCTGCGCGACCCCGTGGCGACGACCGCGGTGCTGGCGGCGCTGCGCGAGCTGCGCCCGTCCGTCCCAGTCACCGAGCTGCCCGAGCTCGCCCACTACCCGCAGCTTGAAGACCCAGGCCAGATCGCCGGCGCACTGCGCGGCGTCTTCCCCCGCTAGCCGTTGCGTAAGTGGAGCCCGTGACCGCCGCTCAAGACAGCGTCATAGACCGCACCTTCCGGCGCGAGTCGGGGCGGGCGGTGGCGACGCTGATCCGCGTCACCGGCGACTTCGACGTCGCCGAAGAGGCGGTCCAGGAGGCCTTCGTCGTCGCCCTCGAGCGCTGGCCGCAGGAGGGGGTGCCGGCCAACCCGGGCGCCTGGATCATCCAGGTCGCCCGCAACCGGGCGATCGACCGCCTGCGTCGCGCCGGCGTGCTGCGCGACAAGCTGGCGGCTCTGGAGCGGCTCGAATCGCTGCACGCCGAGCCCGAGGACGTCCCCGGCGAGGGGCTCGGCGAGATCGAGGACGACCGGCTGCGGCTGATCTTCACTTGCTGCCACCCGGCGCTGGCGATCGAGGCCCGCGTCGCCCTCACCCTGCGCAGCCTCGGCGGCCTCAGCACCACCGAGATCGCCCGCGCCTTCCTCGCCACCGAGAGCGCTACCGCGCAGCGCATCGTCCGCGCCAAGCGCAAGATCGCCGCGGCGGGGATCCGTTACGAGGTGCCCGTCGCCGAGCAGATGCCAGAGCGCCTGCCTGCCGTGCTGGCCACGCTGTACCTGGTCTTCAACGAGGGGTACCTGGCCTCGAGCAGCGACTCGCTGGTGAGGGCCGACCTCAGCGGCGAGGCGATCCGGCTGACCCGCGTCCTCGTCGCGATGCTGCCCCGCGAGCCCGAGGCGCGCGGGCTGCTGGCGCTGATGCTGCTCACCGACGGGCGGCGGGCGGCGCGGGTCGACGAGGCCGGCGAGCTGGTCCTGCTCGAAGACCAGGACCGCTCGCTGTGGGACCGCGAGCGGATCGGCGAGGGCCTCGAGCTCTCGCGTGAGGCGGCCGCGGGTGGCCCCGCCGGCCCGTACACGATCCAGGCCCGCATCGCCGCCGTTCACGCCGAAGCGGCAGCCGCCGCGGAGACCGACTGGACACGCATCGCCCAGCTCTACGCCTGGCATCTCGAGATGGCGCCGAGCCCTGTCGTCGAGCTCAACCGCGCCGTCGCCGTGGCGATGAGCGAGGGCCCGGAGCGCGGCCTGGAGCTGATCGACTCGATCGACGGGCTCGGTGGCTACCAGCCACTGCACACCACGCGCGCCGACCTGCTGCGCCGCCTCGGCCGCGACGGCGAGGCGGCCGAGGCCTACAAGCAGGCCCTGGAGCTGACCGACAACGCCGTCGAGCGCCGCTTCATCGAACGCCGGCTCGCTCAGGCCTCGGAGTAGGCAGGCTCGCGCTCGGTCTCGCCACCATGAGCGTGTTCGGCCATCTCCTCCGGTGAGGGCATCGGCACTTCGCGCAGGACCGTGACTGCCACCACCACGGCGATGGCAACCAGGGCTGCGCCGATCAGGTAGGCAAGGTGGTAGCCAGAGTTGAGCGCGGCCAGCTGGCCGGCGCCGTCGGCGAGCTGGTTGTCGGTGCGCTGCGCGGCGAGCGTCGCCAGCACGGCGAGACCGATCGCGCCCCCCACCTGCATGCTGGTGCTGACCACGCCGGAGGCGAGCCCCGAGTCCTCTGGCGTCGCTCCCGACATCGCCAGCGTCATCAGCGAGGGGAAGGAGGTGCCGACGCCGAAGCCGATCAGCAGCAGCGGCGCCAGCAGATCAGTGAAGTAGTCGCCGTTCACCGGGGTGCGGGCGAAGAGCAGCAGGCCGATGCCGACCATGATCACGCCCGGGATCAGCGTCGTCCGCGGACCGAAGCGCATGATCAGCTTTTCCGAGAAGCCGAGCGACATCGTCCCCATCACGACCGTCGTCGGCAGGAAGGCGAGGCCGACCTCGAGCGCGTCGTAGCCGAGGACCCGCTGCAGGTAAAGAGCGCCGAGGAAGAACATGCCGAACATGCCAGCGACCAGGAAGGCCTGGATCACGTTGGCCCCGACCACGTTGCGATGGTGGAAGAGGCGCAGCGGCATCAAAGGGTTCTCGATCCGCGCCTGGCGGGCGATGAAGGCGGCGCCGAGGGCAAGCGAGACCGCGCTCAGGATCAGCGTCTGGGCAGCGCCCCAGCCGTGCTCGCTGACGCCGAGGATGGCGTAGACGCCGATCATCAGCGAGCTGGTGATCAGGGCGGCGCCGGGAATGTCGGCGCCGGCCTTGAAGCCGATGCCGGGCTTGTTCTCGACCAGGCGCAGGGCGCCGTAGGCGGTGGCGATGCCGATCGGCAGGTTGATGATGAAGATCCAGTGCCAGCTGATCGCCTGGGTCAGCGCGCCGCCGAGCAGCAGGCCAATCGAGCCGCCGGCGGAGGCGACGAAGCCGTAGACGCCGATCGCTTTCGCCTGCTCCCGCGGCTCGGGGAACATCGTCACGATCATTCCCAAGACCACGGCCGAGGAAAGCGCACCGCCAACGCCGGCGAAGAAGCGGCCGGCGATCAGCATCGCCTGGTTCTCGGCCGCCGCGCAGAGCAGCGAGGCAGCGATGAAGACGCCGAGGCCGATCAGGAACATCTTGCGCTGCCCGAGCAGGTCGCCGAGGCGACCGGCGAGCAGCAGCAGGCCGCCGAAAGGGACCAGGTAAGCGTTGACGACCCAGGTGAGGTCGCTCTGGGAGAAGCCGAGGCTGTCCTGGATCGTCGGCAGGGCGACGTTGACGATGGTCACGTCGAGGACGATCATCAGGACTCCCGCGCAGAGAACGTAGAGCGCCAGCCAGCGCGTGCGGTCGGTGTCGGTGTTTCCCTCTGCGGTTCTGGTTGCTGCCTCGGCGGTCACTGGGGACCTCCTTCTCGTCGCTTGCTTGTGCTCGGGCTACCCTAGCAAATGGTTGCTAAACACAACCTCTTGGTTGCAAATTTGAACTAAGGGACATAGACTCTCGGTATGGCGAGCAAGCGCACATACGGTGAGGCGTGTCGATTCGCCCATGCTCTGGACCTGGTTGGCGAGCGCTGGGCTCTACTGGTTGTGCGTGAGTTGCTGCTCGGCCCGAAGCGCTTCACGGACCTCCGTGCCGGCCTGCCCCACGCCAGCTCGAACATCCTTTCCGAGCGACTGCGCGATCTCGAGCAGGGCGGTGTCATACAGCGTCGCAAATTGCCACCGCCGGCGGCTTCCTCCGTCTACGAGCTGACCGAGTGGGGCCTCGAGCTGGGGCCGATCGTGACCAGGCTCGGCGCCTGGGGCGCCCGCTCTCCCTTCCCGCCCGACAGCGAGGAGATCAACGCCGACTCGATCGTCCTCGCCCTGCGCTCGCTCTTCGACGCGGCGGCGGCTGGGGATCTGGAGGCGAGTTACAAGCTGCGGATTGGCGACGAGAGCTTCGGCGTCGAAGTCGCCAACGAAGGGCTCGAGCTGCATCGCGGCCCGGCCGACAACCCCACGGTGTCCCTGGCGGTCCCCGATGCGCCAACCTTCGCGGCGATCCTCAGCGGTCAGCTGACCCTCGATGACGCACTCGGTTCTGGAGCCGCTCAGATCGACGGCAGCAAGCAGGCCGCCAAGCGCTTCCTGCGCTTCTTCCCGATGCCCGAGCCGTGCAGGTGCGCGGACATCGAGAGCGCCCTCGCCGCGACGGCCTAGCGCCGGCGGTGTCCGAGCCAACTTTGGGCTAGGCGGCCGCGGGGCCGCCCGAACTCTCGAGTCGATCCAGCACACTGAGCACCGCCCTGGTGTTCGCCTGGATCTGCTTACGCCCTTCTTCCATCTCGGCGATCACCCGCGTGTAGACCTTCTCGTTGCGAAGGAGGATCTCGCGGTTGAACTCCCGGGTCTGCTCCGCTTGGGCCTCAGCCACCTTGCGGAGCTCGTGGAGCTCGGCTTGGTGGGCTTGAAACTCCTCGCTCCGCTCTTCCCAGTACTTCTCTCGGCCTTCCCAATACTTTTCCCGCTCTTCTCGGTAGCGCTTGAACTCCCCGTTCTGGGTGCGAATCAGCTCCCGCATGCTTTCCCTGCCGATCATGAAACGTATTGTCGCAGGAGCTTCCGCACACGTGGTGCGTGAAATGAAACGGATGAGTCACCTCCGCCGGCCGAAGCTGTGGCCGGCGGGAGCGACGGCGCGCAGCTCGGCGACGGCGCGCTCGCGGACGCGGCGGGAAGATGGCCTGGCGCTCGTCCCACGCTTCGCCGCGCGGCGGCGATCGTCAGCGCTGGGCTCCAGCTCGACCACATCCGAGACGACGACGTTGGTGGTGCCTTCCTGGCGCTCGAGCTTGCCCCGGGCGCGGACTAGGGGCGCGGCGCGGACCTCGGCGCGGCAGCGCTCGTAGACGGCCGGCGGGACGACCAGGTTGACCGTGCCGCGCTCGTCCTCGAGCAGCATGAAGACGATCCCCTTGGCGGTCTCGGGGCGCTGGCGGGCAACGACCATGCCGGCCACCTCGACGGTCTCGCCGCTGTCGATCCTCGCCAGGTCGGTGCTGCGGCAGGCCCGCGGGTCGAGGCCCTCGCGCAGCAGCCCCATCGGGTGCTGGTCGAGCGTCATCCCGGTCGAGCTGTAATCGGCGATCGTCTTCTCCCACTCGTCGAGCGGCTCCAGGCCCGGCGCCCGCGGCGGCTGCAGCGGCAGCGCCATCTGCACCCCCTCCCCATGCCGCACCCCCGTCCCAGCCCCTCCAGCCTCCCAGAGAGCCTCCCGCCTCCCGGTTATGAGGGGGTCGAGGGCGCCGGCCCAGGCTAGGCGCTCCAGGTCGACGCGGCGGGCGCCGGAGCGGGAGGCGATGTCGGCGATGCCCAGATAGGCCCCGCCGCGCTCGCGCTCCTGCACCAGCGAGCGCATCTCCTCCTCCCGCACTCCCTTCACGTAGCCGAGGCCAACCCGCACGGTGAGGCCGCCCGTTAAGCGTTCGACGTGGCAGAGGACGCGGCTTCGATCGGCGTCGGGCGCGGCGACCCGAACCCCCCGCCGCTGCGCCTCGTGAACGAGCGCGTCGGGAGGGTAGAAGCCCATCGGCTGCTCGTTGAGCAGCGCGCAGAGGAACTCGGGGGCGCGGTGGATGCGCAGCCAGGCCGACTGGTAGGCGAGCAGCCCGAAAGCGGCCGAGTGCGCCTTGGGAAAGCCGAAGCCGGAGAAGCCCTGGATCTGGGCCCAGACCCGTTCGGCCACCTCGACCGCGACCCCCTTCGCGGCGGCGCCGGCGATGAAGTTCTCGTGATGCTTGCGCATCGCATCCTTGGAGCGCTTGCGACTCATCGCCCGCCGCAGGCCCTCCGCCTGCGCCGAGCTGAAGCCGGCCAGCGCCTTCGCCGTCTCGATCACCTGCTCCTGGAAGACGATCGTGCCGAGGGTGTCCTTGAGGACCGGCGCCAACAGCGGGTGCTCGTAGGGGACCTCGAAACTGCGGTCTTCGCGCTGGCGCTTGCGTCGCTCTATGTACGGGTGCACAGCGCCGCCCTGGATCGGGCCGGGACGGACCAGCGCCACCTGCACGGTGAGGTCGTCGAGATCCTGGGGCAGGGTGCGCGGCAGCATCTGCATCTGGGCGCGGCTCTCGATCTGGAAGACGCCGGTGGTCTCGGCGGCGCGGATAGATTCGAAGGTCTCGGGGTCGTCGGGCGGGATGCGCGAGAGGTCGAGCCGCTCGTCCCGCGTCCGCCCGACTTCGTCGACGCAGCGCTCGACCGCGGAGAGCATCCCCAACCCGAGCAGGTCGATCTTGAGGAAGCCGGCATCACCACAGGAGTCCTTGTCCCACTGGACGATCTGGCGACCCTCCATCGCCGCCGGCACGACCGGGCAGACATCGACCAGCGGCCGGGTCGAGATCACCATGCCGCCGGGATGTTGGGAAGCGTGGCGGGGCAGCCCCATCGCCTCCTCGCAGAGCGAGAGCAGCGCCTGCCAGCGGCTGGAGGCGCCGCGGTCGGCGCCGATCGCGGCGACGACGTCTTTGGCGATCTCGCCGCCGCGCTCGTGGAAGCCGACCATCTTCGCCACCCGCTCGATCTCCGCCGGCGGCAGCCCCAGCGCCTTGCCGAGGTCGCGGACGACGCTGCGCGGGCGATAGGTGGGGAAGGCGGCGACAAGTGCCGAACGGTCGGCGCCGTAGCGCTCGTGGACGCGCGGGATCAGCACCTCGCGGATGTCGCGCGGGAAGTCGAGGTCGATGTCGGGCATCGCCGCTTCGCCCTCCTGCTTGCCGACTTCCTCGTTGAGGAAGCGGCTGGAGAAGAGGTCGGCCTCGACCGGGTCGATGTGGGAGAGGCCGGTCAGGTAGCAGACGATCGAGCTGACACTGGAGCCACGGCCGCGGCCAGGGGGCAGGATGGCGCGCGCCGAGCGCCGCCCCCGCACCTCGACCGCGACCTCGCGGGCCAGCTCGAGCAGGTCGCGGTGGAGCAGGAAGAAGCCGGAGAGGCCGAGGCTGCGAATCGTCTTCAGCTCCTCGTCGAGGCGTGCTTCGGCCACGCGCCGGTGCTTCGAGCCACCGTAGCGCTCGACCAGCAACGCCCGGCAGATCTCGGCCAGCTCGCGGTCGACGCCGGGCTCGCCTTCGCGCGGGTAGCGGTAGCCGAGTTCCCTGCCGAGGTCGAACTGGAGGCGCTCGGCGAGGCGCAGGGTCTCGGCAACCGCCTCGGGATGCTCGGCGAAGCGGGTCGCCATCGCTTGCGGGGAAGCGAGGGCCGAGGCCGGGTTGCCGCGCCGCCGCGGCTCGGACTCCTCCAGCGTCATCCCCAGCCGCACGGCGACGAAGGTGTCCTGGAGCCGGGTGCGACGGCGGGAGTGGGAGTGGACGTTGCCGGTCGCGACGCTGGGAACCCGTAGCCGCTCGGCGAGACCGCTGAGCCAGCGATTGCGACCCCGGTCGCGACGCCAGTAGGGCCGCTGCAGCTCGATTCGGAAGCGGTCGCGTCCGAAAGCGCCGAGCAGGCGCCGCGCCAACGCCACCCCCGAAGCGGCCTCACCCATCTCCCAGGCGCCGGCGACCGCCCCCTCCCCCCCGCATCCCGAGAGGCAGACCAGACCCTCGGCGTGCTCCTCCACCTGCTCCAAAGTCACCCATGGCTGCCCGGCGCTGCGCTGCGAGTTGTCGCGGGTGTGCGAGTGAGCGGCGGTCAGCAACCGGCAGAGGTTGTGGTATCCGGCGGCGCTCTCGACCAGCAGGGTGACGTGGGCGACTCGCGATTCCAATCGCACGCTCACCTCGGCGCCGGTGATCGCCCTCATCTCAAAGGCCTTGCAGGCATCGACGAACTCCATCGACCCCCAGACGCCGTCGTGGTCGGTGAGGCCAAAGGCCGGATAGCCCAGCTCGGTGGCCGCGGCCACGAGCTCTGTCGGGGTCGAAGCCCCGTCGAGGAAGGAGAAGGCCGAGTGAGCGTGCAGCTCCACGTATGGGACGGTGGGCGACGCCATCAGGCCCGCTGGCGGTACCAGCGCCCGGCGCCGGCACAAAAGACGACCACGTCGCGCCCGTCGACCAGGACCAACTCGAAGTAACGACGGCGCAGCGTCTTCGGCGTCCACCAGCGGTCCTCGACCCACCACTCCTCCCGCACCGCCTCCACGGCGATCCCGTCAACCGCCCGCGGCTCTCCCCTCGGCCCAGCCTCGACCGTCACCCGGTGCGGCACATAAAGCCGGCGCAGCCCGGGGGTCATCGATCTGGGCTTGGAGTGAGGGCTGCCCAGCGCTCGGGAAAGCGGGAGGCGGTGTCGAGCGGCAGGACCTCGAGCAGCGCCTCAGCGCCCTGAGCGCTGCGGACCTCGCGGACCGCGTCGCCGAGGCGCCGCCGACGCGACTCTTCGCCGCGCACCGTCAGCTCCAGCTGGTCGCCGACCCGCGGACCGAGGCCGAGCGCGCGCAGGCGCAAGGCGGAGACCGGGCCTGGCAGCAGCTCCAGCCGCGGGGCCAAGACCGTGCGCAGGATCCGGGCTGAGGCGGTCGGGCGGCCCAGGTCCTGCTCGATGCTCCAGCTGCCGCCGCCACTGAGCAGGGCGCCGAGGCGCAGCGCCAGCACGGTCCTGCCGCGCCGCTGGGGCGCGGCAATCAGCCGGTCGACGAGCAGGCCGAGGGCGCGCTCGAGCTGACCGCCGGCGGCGCCTTCCGGCAGCTCGACATGCGCGACCAGCTCCTCGTGCGGCTGGCGCGGGCGCAGCGGCGAGTCCTCGCCGCGGGCGAGGCGCAGAGCCCGCAGGCCGGGGGGACCGAAGCGGTCGGCGACCCGATCCGCAGAGAGCGCCGCAAGGGCCCCAAGGGTCTTGATCCCCAGCCGCCTCAGCGTCTCGATCAGGTCCCGCGCCTCGCGCTCGGGTAGGCCGAGGCGAGAGAGCAGCGCCGAAACCGGGATCGTGGCGAGGAACCGGCACGACGTAGACGGGGAGACGACCGCCTCCCCTCTGTGCGCCGCGACGAAGGCAGCGAAGCGAGTCGGCGCGACACCGATCCGCACCTCGATCTCCGCAGCAGCACGGGCGGCCTCGACCACCCCCGCGGTCTCGCCGCCATGGATCCCACGCAACCCGTCGATCGCGAGGAACGCCTCCCCCGCCCGCTCCGACTCGACCGCCGCGCCGATCCCCTCCAGCCCCCGCAACAGCCGCTCGGTCAGCTCAGCGACCTCAACCGGATCGGCAAGGACGAGCTCAGGGGTCAGGACGCAGGCGATCTCCATACGAACATATGTTCGTATACTGATTCGACAAAATCAAGGGCACTGCCCTCCCTTAGGATTTGTGATCGATCGGTCCCAATCTGGGCCCTCGGGCCTGATTCCCGGCATAAGGGATCGATCGGTCCCACATAGTCTGGAACCGAATTTTCACCTACTATGGGATCGATCGGTCCCATCTATCCGCTAACTTCCCTGAATGCGACTGACGAGCTCCGCTGCTGACCTGGGCGCCGCAATCCGCGATCGCCGGCGTGGGCTGAAGCTGACCCAGGACGACCTCGCCCTCTCCATCGGCGTCAACCGCAAGGTGATCGGCCAGCTGGAGCGGGGAAAGAAGACGGTCCATGTCGAGATCGCGCTGCAGGCTGCGCGCGCGGTCGGGCTGGACATCGGAGTCAGAGCGCGTGGCGAGTCTCCTTAACGTCTTCCTCCACGACAGGCTCGTCGGAGTCCTGCGCCGCAAGGACAACGGCAACCTCCAGTTCCGCTACGACGAGGCCTATCTCGAGGCAAACGGACCGGCGCTTTCGATCAACATGCCGCTCGGCGCCGGAGCCTTCCGGCACCGGGATTGCCTTGCGTTCTTCGGCAACCTGCTGCCCGAGGAGGACGTTCGCGCACAGGTTTCGCTGACAACCGGCATCTCGGCCAGCAATGACTACCGCCTGCTCGAGCGGTTCGGTGGGGACGTCGCCGGCGCGGTCACCCTGCTCCCACCGAAGGAGACAACACCCCCGACCGCAGAACCTGACGAGCTCGAGATCCTCTCCGCAGAGAAACTCGACGAAGTGCTCGTCCAACTGCCCGAGCGGCCACTGGCGGCAGATGAGAAGGGGGAGGTGCGCCTCTCGCTGGCAGGCGCGCAGAGCAAGCTGCCGGTGGTCAAGGTCGGAGACTCCTTCGCACTCCCGCACGGATCGGCCAGCCCCACGACGCACATCCTCAAGCCTGAGCCGAAGCGGTTCCCGGGCCTGGTGGCAAACGAGTTCTTCTGCATGCGACTCGCCGGCGAGGTCGGCCTGCAGGCAGCGGCAGTCGAAAGGGCCGAGACCATTTCGGGATTGCCCTATCTGATTGTCACCCGCTATGACCGCGACCTGACCCGCGGGCCGATCCGCAGGCTTCACCAGGAGGATCTGTGCCAAGCGCTGGGCAGGCTGCAGATGGAGAAGTACCAACAGGACGGGGGGCCGAGTGTGCTCGAAGCGCTGACCCTGATCGATGACTCATCCACCGCCCCCGCCCGCGATCGCCCGCGACTCTGGCTGGCACTCGTGTTCAACATCCTGATCGGCAACTGCGACGCCCACGGCAAGAACTACTCCCTCCTCTACGACTCCAGGGCACCAAGCCTGGCGCCGCTCTATGACCTCGTATCGACCGCGGCATACGGCGACCGTCTCACGACCCGGCTGGCGATGTCGATCGACGGCGCCACACACCTGGAGAAGGTGACCTCCGATGCCTGGAAGAGACTCGCCGAGGAGGTCGGGTTTCCGGCTCGCTTCTTGGAGCAGCGCGTAAAACCCTTCGTAGCCCAAGTGCTGAGCGCAGCTGACCAGCTCGGCAGAGAGACCCAGTACTCCGACACAGTGGTTGGTGAAATCGTCGCCGGCATCCAGACGCGTGCGGGCCAGATTGCTAACTGACTGTCGCCGCGGCAGCCGCAGTTATGGAGAATCGAAGGGATCGAAGAGACTCACGCCGGCCTGTGCAACGTCGGCGGTGTTGCGGGTGGCGAGGGTCAAGCCGGTCACTCTTGCGGTGGCGGCGAGCAACCCGTCGACGACCGGAAGGGGATCGGGAACGTTCATCCGACCCCACTCCTCGGCGATCGCTCGATCGAGGGGAATGATGCGCTCTCGGTGCAGATCGGAGATCCGGCCCAGCCAGCTCTCCAAGGCCTTGCCCGCCACGGCATCTCGCCGCCTGATGCTCTCTATACCTCTGCGGATCTCTCCCAAGGTGAGGACGCTGAGAAAGACCTCCTCGTCGGGGAGATCGGAGAACCACGAGACGACGCCGCGGTCAGCTCGCTTCCCCTTGCGCAGCTCGAAGATGACGTTCGTGTCGATCAAGTAGCTCACAGCTCTATTGGACGACCCCGGTCGACGGGACGTTCAAAGTCGCGATCGTCGCCGACATCGGGCATCTCGAGCAGGAGCTGCTTCAGCGAGGCCGGTGGTCCCGGCTGGCGCAGCGCGCTGCGGAGGATCTCCCGGTGCTCCTCCTCTGCCGAGCGCCCATGTCGAGCCGCGCGGAGCTTCAGCTCGCGGACCACCCCGCTCTCGATGTTTCGCACGAGGAGCTGCGCCATTGATAGCAATGATAGCGCCGGCGCCATACCCACCCATCGTCATAGATTCATCCGCACGCATGGTGCGCAGAGTCGCGCTAAGGCGAAGTGACTACCGCGCTGAAGACGGCCTCCAGTTCGGCGGGATCCAGGCTCTCGCCTGCAGAGGATCGCTTTGCCACCAGGGCGACCGTCGCAGCCAGCGCCACCCACTCAGAGCTCGGCAATGTCGAGCTCGCGGGAGGCGCTGACCCACGCGCTTCGCGCAGGCGCCTGGCCAAGCGCTCGATCGCCTCGTGCTGGGTCCGCACGCCCTCCATCCCGACAGCAATGATCTCCACGGTCAGCAACCGTGCCGTTGGGAGATCGCCGGCAAGCAGCACCGCGGCGGTATGGATACTTGCCTTCGCCTTGGCCTCAGACTCCGCCTCACCCGCGCAAGCCCGCTCAACCTCCCCCAGCAGCCGCCCGAACAGTTCCTCGAAGCTGGCCAACATGCACTCGCGCCGGTCCTTGAACTGCCGGTAGAAGCTGGCCGTGGAGACGCCCGCTCGGCGCGCAACCTCGGCCACCGTCGCAGCTGCATAGCCCCCCTCCGCGCACACCTCGGCCATCGCGGCGAACAGCCGTTCACGCTGATTGCGCTCGACCAGCTCCGGAGAAAGGCCGTGCGGCCCCGGCGGCAAGCGCCGAACTCCCTCGGTCCTAGCCTCGTCCACAGAGGCAAGGATAGAGGTCATTCCCAAAAATACCGTGACGTACCTCTACCGATAAAGCGCCACGTAAAACGGCGCTTTGGTCCGCACCCCGCCGTCGAAGGTCTGCACCTCGACGAGGGGAGCCGGGCAGTCGACGGTCCCTCCCACCCTGGCGTAGGCGGTGACGTCGCCTTCGCCGGTGAACCTTGGAGTGACCAGGGCACCTCGGGGATTGAAGCCAGAGGCCGCTACGCAGTAGATGCCGCCAAGGGTTCCTTCCTCGACCGAGGCGATGTTCTTGGACTGCGAGGAGTCGATAGTCGCTTCGGAGCTGATCGCGGCGAATGCCGGAGGGTTGCCCGATTCGGCGTTGGTCGCGAAGTCCGCTTTGGAGGCAGAGGGGACTTGCGAGAAGGTGCTCTCCAGCGCCTTGTCTCCGGTTACCGCCTCGGGGGCGAGCTTCGAGTTGACGATCGCTCCTTCTTGGAGCGAAGAGGAGGCGACAGATCCCTGGGTCAGCTTCGCAGCGGTAACCGATCCATTCGCGAGCTTGCCCTGCTTGACGGCTTCGGCCTTGATCTTGGGGGCGGTTACGGCGTTCTTCCTTATCTTCTTGGCGGTGATCGCTCCCGAGCGCAGCTGGAACTCCCCTACCGAGTTGTCGGGGATCTTCGTGGCGGCAAAGGCGGTTGCGCCTGTCAGGGCGATGAAGAGCGCCAGGGTCGAGGTGACGTTGGCGTAGGTCAGGCGTTGCTTGATCTTGCTCTTCATCCCTTTGCCTCACAGGTCCTGTTCAGGGTGCTTTCGAGCTTCAAGCCGCCGGCGAAGTCAAAGGAGGTCTTGGCGAATGGGAAGGGGACCTTGGTCAAGCCCTTTGGCGCAGGGCAGCCGGCTTCCATGAAGCGGCTCCTCTTCAGGTTCAGGCTGATGCCGGTGATGTAGCCCCAGTCTCCTGTGGCCTTGGGGAAGGAGGCTTCGAGGACTGTTCCGAAGGTTCCCTTGCTCTTTCTGACCTTGAAGGCGAAGACGTAGGAGGTGCTTAGCGGCTCTGTGCCGTAGACGTGGGCGAAGATCGCCGGCTTTCTGCCGATCGTGCCGTTGAAGGCCAAGAGCTTGCCCTTGGATGGGAAGGGCGATTGCTCGGGGAGCACTACGTTGGCCGAGAAGCTTCCTTCTCCGATAAGAGAGCTCCTGCAGATCGACAATGCCTGTTGAGTCGTCGAGGGGTTGATGTGGTTGATCCGGCAATGGGGGATGCCCTTGACGTCGAGGGTGCCGGCTTGGTTGATCGCGATCGACATCGCCTTCAGCTGCGGCAGCTCGCCTTGCTTTAGGGCGTCGATGTGGCCGGAGACCGAGACGCCTACCGGGCTTTGGCCTTTCCTTGGCAGCTTGGTCGGGGTGAGGTCGCCTTGGACGGTGACCCTGACTCCTTGCTTTTGGGCTACCTCGGCCCCGACGCTGGGGGAAAGCGCCAGGGCCAAGGCCGTGCTCAAAAGGAGCGCTATCGCACGTGATCTGCCCATCTGCGGCTAGTGGCGCTTGTTGGCGCGCTTTGACTTCTTGGCCTTGGAGCAAGCGCTCTTCAAAGGTGGATGCAAGGTCACCGCATCGCCGTTTTGGGCAGCGAACTTTGCCGTCGCTTTAAAGGTCCCGTTGCAGATGTCCCTCGAGTTGACCAACAAGCCCTTCTTGCCTCCGGCGAAGGTGAAGGTGGCTTCGGAGACCGGCACGTCGGGGACGAAGTCGAAGGTGTTGCGGATGCCTCCGTTGACCGAATCGACTCGGCCGACGATGTTGGCGTCGATCCTGCCCCCTCTGAATGCGGCGACGATGTCGGGCAACGGGTTGTTGGAGGACCTGAGGTAGATCGGCCCTGTGAGCGTTTCGTCCAAGAGCGGCGTCTTCGCCGAGACGGTGCCGTAGATCGATCCCGCCGGGCAGGCGTTTGCCGCGAACTGCACCCTGGTGCAGATCGTCTTGATGTGGCCTTGGTCGAGGAACTCCGAGCGGGGCAGGGCTACCGATGCCGATTTGATGTTGGCTCCGCCCGGCGGCATGGTCAGGGTCGCCTTGAACTTCGGGTGCGAGCCTCGCTTCGTACCGCCGAAGAGGCGGAAGTCGAGCTTGGGCTTGAAGGAGAGGTCCCCGCAGCTTCCGACCTGGAAGGGGTTGGAGGTTGCGAAGAGGGAATCGTCTGCTGTGTTCAGCAGGTCTCCTCCTACTCCGGTGATCTGTCCGTCCACGCTCATCTGCGAGCAGTTGGTCGGGTTGATCGTGGTTTGTGGACGATCGACCCTCAAGCGAATGTCCCTTGCCCTGAGGATCACCCCGTGCAGGATCGTCGGGAAGGGGTCTGAGACCGCTTTGACCTGGGCGGTCTCCGGGTTGACGTAGAGGGCTGCCCTGACGACGACGTTGCCGAGGTCGAAGGGGCCGGCAATGCCTGGAGCGACAACAGCCAAGGAGAGTTGGGCGCCTTTATATGGCCCTGCGAGGTAGACCTTGCCGCCGAAGTAGTTGGGGCCCGGGCCTGCTCCTAGGCCGGCGCTCACGGTGCCGATCAGGCTCGACGCCGGGCAAGCTGGGTTGTTCAGCTCGCTCTGTCCCGCTCCCTCTGCGGTTGAGATCGAGGCGATCGCCTGATCTGGGCAGAGCGATATTCCGGCGATCTTGGCGACCAGGCCTGGGGGCAGGATCGAGCTGACCTGGCTGAGTTCCTGTTCGTCGTCTGTCCTCGTCATGCGGAAGAGGAAGGGCGAGTAGGTCCCTGCCACCGGGTTCAGGGTGCCGCCCGAGAAGGTGGGGTGGAAGGAGCGATGAGCGGAGTCGGGAGGACAGGGTGTCCCGTTCGGGCCTTCGGTGACCTGGTAGGTGTTGGAGACGTCGACCGGTTCCTGAGGACGAGCGTATGAGGCGACTTCGACGCCGATCGTCTGTTTGCCGCAGGTCGGCGGAGAGACGAGCGGTGCGCGAGGGCCACTCCTGAACTTCAAGGTCAGATCGTCGAACGGGAACTGAGGCGTATTGTCGAAAACGGTGGTGATCTGACCGGTTTGGGGATCCACGTCGATGCGTCCCGGGATCTTGATCAAGGCGCCGCGCTCTTCGGTGTCGTGGATCGCCAAGAGCAGGGCGAAGGTCGAGTTGAAGGGGTTGTCCCGCTGCGCCGCCAGGAACATCGAGCCTTCTGCGGCTTTGGGCAATAGCGGTGTCGATAGCGCCACTTCTCCGATCCGCGAAGCGTCTGGACATTCGATCGGCTCGTTGGTACCCAGCTTCATCTGCGCCAGGGTGCAGCTCTTCAAGCCGTCGGCAAAGGAGGGGGAGAAGCTCATGCCCTGGGGCAAGGTGACCGTCGTTCTCTTCACCGGCGGCGTCGCCAGGGCGTCGGCGTTTTCGTTCTGGGCGATCTTGATGTGGACGTCGAGGCCGGTCGGCGTGTTTGCTTGCTTGCCGGTCGGCACGATCGAGACGTCGGGATCGAAACGAGGGCGCTCGCAGTGGGTCGTTTCGCCCGGTTGGGTGTAGTCGATCTCGGTACCGAAGACGCCGGGCTCCTGCCAAAAGTCGTAGCGGTGCAAACGCATGGTGTGCTCCACGCCGCAATCGAAGGGCACGGTGAGGAAGGGCTTACGCGGCGCGTCGGTGGAGCACTCTTTGTCGGTTCTGATGAAATCCAGGCCCGACTGCAGCGGGCAACGCTCGGAGTCGTGGCTGTGCTCGGCAGGCACGCCCCAGAGGGTGATTTTCTGGTCGAATGGCGGAAGGGTCTCGTTGATATCGGCGACCTTCGACGTGATCGCATAGCGGTTGGCGGGATCGAGGGAGACTTTGACGTGGATCGGGTTGAGGTCGACCACGAAGGCGATGTCTGAGATCACGCCACGAGGATGGGAGAGGTTGAAGACCGGAACGAACCAAGTAGCAGCGCTGTTGTCCGGGCCGGGCGTCCCAATCGCCGTGGTCTTGACCGCGAGCCTGCCTATCTGGCTGGAGAGCGGGCAGTCGTTGGTGACGAAGTCCGCCTGGGGGCACTCGCCTACCGCAGTGGGGGCTCCGACGAAGCCGGGCGGCAGGTCGACGTTCAGGTCGCGGATGCTGCCCGACGCGAGCTTGGCGAAGGGGTTGAAGGAGTTGGGGGCATTGACCGAGGTGAAGTCGAAGGGGATGGTGAAGAGGGGCGGGTGAGCACCGGATTCGCGCACCGGGGTGACCCCGTCGGGCTCGAAGAAGTCGGGCACGAAAGAATCCGGGAGGATCCCGAAATCGGACGGAGTGGCGTCGATGTGGGTCAGCTCGATGGCGCATGCTCCGACGCCCACCGCGCAGCCAGCGGCCGGCGGTGCGGCAGGCGCTCCGCCGCCGGAAACCGTAGCGGAGGCGATGCGATCGGAGCCCGAGGTGAGTTTTTTGGCGTCGACATCGACGGTGAGATACAGGTTGCCCGACGTCGTATGCCGGGGGATCGTCTCGCTGGTCGTGCAAGTGATGGTCGCGTCGCCGGGGGAGCCAGGGCAGGTCCAGTCGACGGGGTCAACGAGGGCGCTTTGCCCACGCCTGACCGAATCGCGGGTGAGGCCATTTTGCAATTTGATCGTCAGCGTGATCGGGCCGCTGGTGCTGCCGTCGCCGACGTTGGTGACGTCGAACCAGTACTCGCCGGTTCCACCGGGGGCGAAGTTGGTCTCGTTGTGGTGGATGTCGAGGTTCCAGGCCGGGGAGGCTGCGGCGGCCGCGGCGGCCGCGAATGCACCCAGCGCCACGAGGGCGGTCGACGTGAGCAAGGCGAGGCAGCGCTTCATCGTGCGGTCCTCCGGTTGTCGTGGGCTCGTTTGTGGCCCTGCTTTGATCGTTTATGGGCCTTCGCGACGCAGCGGCCCTTGCGACGCGCCTTGCCCTTGGGGCACTTGCGCGAGGTCGGTTGCTTGACGTTGCCGGGGCCAGAGAAGGAGCCGGTGCCCGGTGCCTGTTCCTCGGGCGCACCTTTCGGCGTGCCCTGGCAGACCTCCAGCGGACAGGGGGGCGGCGGGGTGGGGAAGTCGATGCCGCCGCCGATGCGGGCGTCGTAGATGCGGCGGTTGGCGTCGAGCGCGTCGGGGGTGTACTGGGCGGGGGCATGAAGAAGACGTCGCGCCCGGAGGGGCTGACACTCTCCACGTTGGGTGGGAAGGACCAGCTGCTGAGCCCGTCGGTGACGAGCAAGTAGCGCCCGTCGCGCCACTCGTAGACGTCGCGGCCAGCCGAAGGGTCTATGCCGGGCGCTGGGGTGTTCTGGTCGGCGCCGAGCAGGGGGATCGGAGTGGCGAAGGCGACGGTGGAGCCGTCGTCGGAGATCGCGTTGAGGTTTGGCTGGCCGACGAAGCCAGATGTGAACAGGGGCTGCGGAGCGCCCGAGGCCGGGGCGCCGTCCCGTGGGCAGGTGACGCAGACCAGGGAGCGATTCGTGTCGTCGTAGCGGTAGTACTGCTCGGTGCCACCGTTGTCCAAGCCGCTCCCCAGGGGGTTGAGGCCGGCGAAGTTGGTGCGGAAGACCAGCACCGAGCCGTCGGGGGTGAGGCCGACGTCCTCGTTGTTGGCACCAATCGGTGTGCCGGGAGCCACCGAGGCGACGTAGGCGAGATCTCCTGTGGCGATGTTGACGCGGTAGATACCGGGGCTGCCATCCGGGGCGCCGGCCACGAGGCGGGTCTTGGATTCGAAGTAAAGGCGCGAGCCGTCCTCGGAGACGGCGATCTCGGTGGGGCCGGTGCCCGCCACGTCGGCGTCGCGGCCTGCCACGAGGCAGGTGACGCATTTGAGGCTGCCGTCGCCGAGGTCATAGCGATAGACGTCTCCGTCTTCTTTGTCTCCGGTGACGCCGCCGCCACCTTTCTCAATGCAGTCGGCAGGCGCCGTGTCCTCTGGGGCCAGGCGGGTTTGCGTCCAGAAGAAGGCGGCGTCGGGGATGGCTTTGATCAAGCCAGCTGTACAGGCCCGCCCCGAGAGTGGCGGGCCGGAGATCAGCTTGGTCTGGGCGGCTTTGAGGTCGCGCAGGTAGAGCTGAGAGGAGGTGGCTTCTCCACCTGCACAGGGGCCATCGCCCTGGCTCGGGAAGAAAACAAGCGAGCCGTCGGCGGAGACCCAGTGGCTGGCCTGGGTGCCACCCGTGGCGAAGGCGCCGAAGTTGGCATCGACGCCGCAGGCCGCAACCGTCTCGCCGGGCAGGAAGCTGAGCAGCTGCGGATCCCCGCCCGCGCTGATGTCATAGAGACTGGGGGCGGCCGTTGCCGCCGGGTAGGCGGGGTCGAGGGAGCCGCCTTTGAGCAGCGCCACCACCCGGCTGTCGTCGGCGGAGGTCCCGAAGGCGTTGTTCGTGCTGCTGCCGTCCCAGCTGACAGCTTGGCCTTCTTCGGGCTGGAACAGTTTTGCCGGCTGCCCGCCGGGGACGAGACGCCAGAGCACCGAGGCGGTGCCGATGCCTTCCTTGTAGTTCACCGAGACGAAGCTGGAGAGGTCGCCGCGACCGAAGACGCCATTCCAGGAGGCGCCGATCAGCTCGGCACGAGGGGGAGTGACCACTTTCGAGTGCCAGCCGCTGGCAGTTCGTTCGGTGTAGTAGATGCTGAGCAGGCTGCCCGCCTCGGAGATCGGCGTGCCGCCGGCGATGCCGTAGATCGCAGCGTTGCCGTTGTCGGAGAAGGCCTGGGAAAGGCCGACCGGGTTGCCACCCGAGTCCGGCATGCTGACCTGCTCCCAGGCGCGGTCGGAGCCGGGTGGGCCGGGGAAGTGGCCGTGGGTGAGCGGCGATTCCGAAGCGCGGGTGGTGACGGTTGCGTCGGAGCCCGCGACCGGTGAGCCGCCGATGCCGTTGTCGGCAACTATCCGGTAGTGGTAGGTGGTGTCGGGCTGCAGGCCTTCGATTTCTTCGGCGGCCAGTTCGAAGGAGTCACTCGAGCCGGTGAGCAGGTCGGCAGTCGAGGTGCAGGGGCTTGAATCGCACGGCCCCTGCTCGCCGTACTCGAAGTGGTAGGTGGCGGGTGAGTTGTTGGGATCGATGCGACCTTGCAGCTGCGCCGTGGTCGTGGTGCGAAGCGGAGTCCCAAGCGTCTCGACGAGCGGTGGCGCGGGGTCGGTGGTGAAGGTCAGCTCGGCGGTCGTGAGAGCGGCGGCGAAGCGACGCTGGTAGACGAGCCGGACGTGGTAGAGGGTATTGGCCTGCAACAGGCCGAACGGCGGCTTGTCGAGGACGGCTTCCACTGCCTGGGGGCTTTCCTGGTGGCCGAGGACGACAGTCGGCAGCGAGGTCCATTTGCTGCCGTCGGTCGAGTACTCGAAGTGGTAGCTGGTGTCGGGCAGGCCGTTGGGGTCGATCGTGGCGTGGACGGTTGCGCTGTGGGGGGTGACGCCGGAGATCGAGTCGAGGCTGGCGGTGGGTGGCGAAGGGTTGGTGGCGTCGCCGAGGACGTAAACGCCCCTGCTGGAGAACCCGGTAGAGAGACCGGAGCCAGTCACGAGGAGACGGCCAGTCGCCGAGTCGACTGCCACGTCACCTATGCCCCCCGCAAATTTAGGGCTGGTGGCGTGGGTGTCATCGGTGGCCGTTGGGGGAGCAGAGAGACCAGGCGAGTTGGCGGGACCGAATTGTTGGATGGAATCGTCGCGAAAGACGTAGAGGGTGTCGGTGGCGGGGCCGGGGCCGGGATCGATGGCGATGCCGCCAGGCGCGGCGGCGCCGAAGAAGGGGGTCAGAGGTCCCCCCACAGCGCCGTCGATAAGCGTGGTGACGCCGGCGACGCCGCCAGTGAGCGGAGTCGTGCCATTGGAGAGAACCAGCTGGGAGACATCGGCGGCTCCCAGCGTACCTTTGAAGCTGATTATGTACTGATCGAAGAGGATGGTCCCGCTGGTGTTATTCGGACCCCCCCGAACGTTGATGTTTTGTTCCCCGATCGATGGAAGCGACTGCAGCGCACTTTGGACTTCCGCATCCGTAGCGTTGAAGGGCAAGTCGGCGGTTGTGTCTCCGCCGAAGGTGAGCCGGAACTGTCCCGCGGTGGCTTTGATAGTGAGCTTCTGCCCCTCGTTGATGGGGCCGGTGAGCGGATCGAGGAAGCCAACGCCGCCGCCGTTTGCATTCTCGCTGTCGTAGCGCTCGATGTGGTTGGTGAAGGTAAAGAACTCGGTGAGGCTGTTTGAGGCATAGACGATGCCGCGCGAATCGACAGCGATGTCAGTCGGGTGGCTGACGCCAAAGCCGAAAGCCGAAAATGTCGTGGAGCCGAAGTCAGCTGGCGAGGAGCCGTCAAGCGCAAAGGTGTCGACACGGTGGTTGACGGAGTCGGCAACGAAGACGGTGCCGGTCGCGGGATTGCCGTCGGGCTGGCTGACCGCGATTCCCGCGCGCGTGCTTTCGGTAAAGCCCAATTGTCCGGTGCCGCCGCCGCCGACGGCGGCCTTGCAGACATCGGCGTTGGCGACGCAGATCTCATAGGCGCTGCCGGCGTCGCCGGGACCCGAGGCGACGACATCCCAGCCGAAGGAGCGCAGAAAGACGCCGACGCCGTCGTAGACGTTGATGCGGAAGTTAGAAGCATCGGCGACGTAGACGTTGCCGGTATCCTGGTCGACAGCGATCCCGGCGGGATCGTTAAAGGCGCCGCTGTCGCCGGAGGCAACAGCGGCTTTGCACTCGACGGCGACAGTACAGACCTCATAGTCGTTGCCACCGGAAGGGTTGGAATCGACATCCGCACCCCAGGCGCTGATGAAGAAGTAGCTGTCATCGGCAGAGTCGACGGGGGTGCCGTTGTCGTCGCGGCCGAAACGCTGGACGCGGTTGGCGTTACGGTCGACGGCGTAGACATCGCCC
Source organism: uncultured Solirubrobacterales bacterium (assembly GCA_963718775.1). Classification (GTDB taxonomy): domain Bacteria; phylum Actinomycetota; class Thermoleophilia; order Solirubrobacterales; family 70-9; genus VRUE01. The sequence continues at coordinate 1,559,894 of OY970377.1, forward strand.
TGACTGGCGGGACCGGCGCCAGTGTTGTTGACGGCGACACCGTTGGAGTCACCGACGAACTGGCCGCCGGAGTTGCCATTTCCGCCAATAAAGTCAACGACTTGCTGGGAGGCAAGTGCGCTGGGGACAATGGCGAGGAGGGCTAGCGTGGCCGTGGCGAGAGTGAGGGCAGCCCGGCTAGCAGAGCGTCGGGCGCTTACGCGATCGCTGGTCGATTCAGCCGAGTTTGTCTTCGCGTGGGGTCTCATTCGATCCTCTCGTCCATGCCTTGAATTCATCTCAGTGAGTTTTGTTGGAGTTCTGGCGACGGGTGTCGGGTGTCGGGTCGCGAGGTGGATCCACACTCTTTGCGGCCGATGCGAATCCCTCACCCCGGCCGGCAATTGCCGGCCGGGGTGAGATGCGTTGGCATCGTGCGTCAAGTGAGAGCCGGGCTAGGGCGCCTGCATCGCCCAGACGCCGCGGCCAGCTACGGGACCTGGGCCTGCAGATTGGAAGAGCACGTTGACCCCGGCACCGGAGGCGGTTGCGTTGTCACCGGAGTTCACATTTGCCTCAACATTCGTCGCGTCAACCTGTCCCTGGTAGATGCACAGGAGCGTGATCCCAGGGCCAGGCGGTGGTGGGGCCACGGGCGCAGTGGCGGTGCCGGTGCAGCCAAACGGCTCAGACGGATTTGCTGCTGGCCCGGCAGCGACAAGGTGCGCCAAGACCGCGCCATTCAACGGAACGACGCTGGAGACCGACACGGGGATTACCTCGCCCGCCGCTGCAGCGGTGTACCCCGGTGGCAGCGTCCAAACACCCTTCAGCAGAGCACCAGTGGGTGCGGTGCCAACGACCCAGGGAGAACCGGGGGTGCCGGCGTTACCGGCTGGCCCTTCTTCGCCGTTGCAAACAGATTTTTTGGTCGCGGATTCACCGGAGACTTCGACACTGGCGCCGCCTTCAGCGCAGCCTCCTTGGCCTGGATTCAGAGTGGCGGTGACAACGGATTTGCCGTTGGTGCCGGAGGCTCCGTTGGATCCATTCGCGCCGTTGGCGCCGTCTTTGCCGTTGGCGCCAGCCGGACCCTGAGCGCCCGCAGGACCTGCCGGCCCGGTCGCGCCTTTCGGGCCCCTCGGCCCCTTCTTGGCCTTTGCCGAGGCGGTGGCCTTGCCACCGCCTGAAGAGTTGTTGGCGGCGTAGGCGCCGCCGAGCATCGCGAAGACCAGTGCGATCACCGAGATGACTCCCGGGATGCCGAAGCGGTTGCGTAGTGGCGAGAACATCTAGATCTCTCTCCTTGTCCCGTGAGCCCCTCTGCCCGCCGCTTCCCTTAGCGGCTTCCGCGAGGCTCGGTGTTTTTTGTCCCTGTACTGCTCGTTTCCCTGATTCGCTTGTCGGAAGAGATCAGTTCCCAGAAGGTGCTGTCTGTACCGGCAAGTGGCGCTAGTGAAGCACCCCGTTCAGGGGTTGTCAAGGAGAAGTTCCCAAAAGAAAAAGAGCGTTCCCAGAGGCGTTCCCTGGGCATATATGCGGGTACCGAATGGGCGCTACGCGGTACGCGCGATACGGCTGGCCTCTTCGGCCCCGAGGTAGGGCGCGAGGACGAACTCGGCGAAGTCGGGGAGGAGCTCCTCGAGCCGCTCGGCCTCGCCGGCGGCGACCTTGCGGGAGGCGAGCAGGACGAGGGCGCCGATCGTCGAGTCCTCGGTGCTGGGCGGCAGCTCACGCCCGCGCTCGCGCTCGTCACGGCCCTGCTCGAGGAAGGGGGTCGCCTCGTGGACGGCCTCGTGGAAGCGAGCGGCCACGGCCGGCCCGGCGCTCTGCGACTCGACCAGGCAGAGGCGGGCGAGGTCGGGCTCGGCGGCGAGGAAGGCGAGCACGGCGCGGGAGGCGGCGATCGCCGGTCGGGGCCAGTCGTCGAGCGGCGCGATCGCCTCGGCGGCCAGCTCGCGCATGTGCCCGACGACGACCTCGAAGGCGGCGAGGAAGCACTCCTCCTTGCTCTCGAAGTTGGCGTAGAAGACGCGGCGGGAGACCCGCGCCTGCTTGGTGATGTCGGTGATCGTCACCGCCGGCGTAGCCGTGCTCGGCGACCGCCGTGGCGAGGCCGGCGATCAGCCGCTCGCGCTGGTTGTGGGCGACCTGCTCGCGGCTGAAGCCGTGACGGCCGGCGGGCAGGGGCCCGAGCGTCTCCTCGTCAGCCACGCGCTGGCCGGCCGATCAGGCGGACGCCGCTCGGCGACCTCGCCGGCCTCGCGCGCCGCCTCGTCCTCGCCGACGTAGGGCCGCAGGAGGAACTCGAGCGCCTCGGGCAGGAGCGCGCGCAGCTTCGCCTCTTCGCCGGCGATCAGCCGCTGGTTGATCACCCAGAGCACGCCGCCGACGAGCGTCTCCTCGAGGCTCTGCCGGCAGCTTGTCGCTGCGCGGGTTGAGCTCGCGGCCCGGTCGCAGCAGCGGCGCGAAGCGCTTCAGCGCCGCCTCGTGACGGGCCGCGGCCTCGGGCCCCGCGGTCGGCGCCTCGACCAGGCAGGCGCGGGCGACGTTGGGATGAGCGGCGACCTGGGCCAGGAGCGCGCCCAGTCCAGCGCCGACCTTGTCCGGCCAGGGCCCGTCTTCGCGCGTCGTAGGCTTCCTCGACCGCGTAGGCGGTGCGCTCGACCGCCGCGTCGAGCAGGGCGAGGAAGGCCTCCTGCTTGTCGGCGTAGTGCTTGTAGAAGGTGGCGTAGCCGACCCGGGCACGGCGGACGATCTGCTCGATCGTCGGCGTTGACGTAGCCCTGCTCGGCGACGAGGTCGGCGGTCGCCTCGAGGATGCGGCGGCGCTGGTCGGCGGCAGCCGCGGCGCGGCTGACCGGCTCGGGGCCGGGCGGCTGCCGGGAGCTCTTTCCAGGCAATGCGCGCACGGGGTCAGGATAGCGCGCGTTCCCATTGGTACGAAGTAAGTATATGAAGTGTCACAAGTTCCCAAAGATGGGCTAAGGTACCCCGAGTGGACGCCCCGCCTACACTGCGCGCGGTCAGGTCGTGGGACGAGGCCATTCCGGAGCGCGCATCGGACGAGGGGGCGCTGGAAGCGATGCTGCTCAGCGTCGGCGCACGCGGTTACGAGAAGGCGAGCGTGCAGGAGGTGCTGGAGCGCTCCGGCATCTCCCGGGAACGCTTCCAGCGCCGCTTCGGCGAGCAAGGAGGCCTGCTTCGCGCAGGCCTACGAGATGGCAGCGGACCGCCTCTGCGAGGAAGTGCTCGACGCGGGCGCGGGGCGCCAAGGCCTGGCGAGCAGGCTTCCGCGGCGTCGCTGGCGCGGCTGCTGCGCACCGTCGCCGAGCAGCCGCTGCTGGCCAAGGCGCTGCTGATCGAGGTGCGCGCCGCTCGCGGTCAGGCCTGGGCCAAGCACCAGCAGATCGTCGAGCGTCTCGCCGCCGCCGTCGACTCTGGCCGGCACGAGCCGGGTGCGCGGCCCACGGCGACGGCCCTGACCGCCCAGTTCGTCGTCGGCGCGATCGAGGAAGCGATCTGCACCGAGATCGGCGCTGGCCGCACCGCCAAGGTGGAGCGTCTACTGCCCGATCTCGCCCACCTCGGCGTGCTCAACTACTTCGGCGAGGACGAGGCCTGGCTCGAGCTCGGCTCGCCCAGTCTCACCCCGGTCCAGCCGGAGGACTGAGCGGCAGGCCTCAGTCCTTCTCGGCGGCGACCTTTGACGCTTCTTCGCTGCCCAGGTACGGCGTCAGCGTGAACTCGACCAGGTCGGGAAGCAGTTCCTCCAGATCCTCGGCTTTGCCGGCGATGATGCGGCGCGAGATCAGCGAGACCATGCCGCCGACCAGGGCCTCCTCGGTGGTCGGCGAGAGGCGGGCGAGAACCTCCGGCGGGCGGCCCTCACGGCCGGTCTGGAAGTAGGGGACGAAGCTCTGGATCGCGGCGTCGTAGCGCTCGACCACGACCGGGCCGGCGACCAGCGCCTCGACCATGCAGAGGCGGGCGAGGTGGGGCTCGGCGGCGAGGAACTCCAGCATCGCCGAGATCCCGGCGCGCACCGCATGCGGCCAGTCCTCGCTCGACTCGAAGCCAGCCGAGACGCGTTCCTGCAGCTGCTCCATCACCGTGTCGTAGGCCGCGACAAAACACTCGTCCTTACTGGAGAAGTGCTCGTAGAAGGTGCGGCGCGAGACGGCGGCGTGGCGGGTGATGTGGGCGATCGTCGTGCCCGAGTAGCCGTTTTCGGCGATCGCCTCGGCGAGCCCCGCGATCAGTCGCTCGCGCTGGTTGTGGACGACGAACTCGCGCGGCAAACCGTGTCGCCCGGGCGGCAGGCGCGCAAGCTCTGGCGGATAGTCCTCTGCGGCCACGTTCGGCTCGCCAGATTTGCGGGAGGAAGATTTTTTGGCCACGTCCCGACCATATCGCGCGGAAGGGTCGAAGTCGCGCGATAGCTCGGCAAGACCCGCGTCGATACCAAGATAGGGCATCACTGCGGCGGACATCAGCTGGGGGACCAGATCGGGCAGCTCGTCGCGCCTGTCCTCGCACCACCTTCGCGTAGACCTGGCCGTAGGCGGAGCCGGCGAGCGCCTCGGCGGTCGTGTGCGGGACCGACTCGGGATCGTCCATCTCGTTGCGACCGGCGTCGATCAGCGAGGCGATCACCCGCATCGTCATGTCGCGGCGGGCGCGGGCGGCGTCGCCGGCGGCGAGCACCTCGACCGCGAAGGTGGCTCGGTCGGCATCGTTGCTGAGCCGCTCGACGATCTCGCAGGCGACGGCCCGCAGGCGGTCGGGCCATTCGTCCTGGCTGTTGTAGGCCTCCAGCATCTCCCGCATGCAGCCCTCGTTCATCTCCTGCCAGGCGGAGAGGAAGCAGTCGTACTTACCGCGGAAGTGACGGTCGAAGGCGGGTCGGTCGAGGCCGGCGCGCTCGAGGATCAGCTCGACCGTCGTTTCGGCGTAGCCGCGCTCGGCGGCGATCTCGATCAGAGCCTCGACGATGCGCTCGCGCTCGGGACTGGCGGCGCGCTCGCGGGTCTCCAAATCAAGCACTAGCTCATGGGTCCCCCAATCCCTGCCCCTGGCTCAACCTGCGGTCGGTGTCGGTGGCGCCTCGGCGGCGATCCGCTTGGCGGACTCGGCGCCGAGGTACGGGGTGAGCGCGAACTCGACCAGCTCCGGCAGCAGCTCCTCGATCTGCTCGGTCTGCCCCATGATGATGCGCTGGTAGAGGATCCAGAAGATCCCGCCGACGATCGTCTCCTCCAGTGTCGTCGGCAGCTCCTCGCCCTTCGAGGAGACCTTGCGGCCCATGCGGAAGAGCGGCACGAAGGCCTGGATCGAGCGCTCGTAGCGATCGACCGCGGCGGGCCCGGCCGAGAGCGCCTCGACGATGCAGGTTCGGGCCAGGGCCGGCTCGCTGGCGACGTAGTGGAGGAAGGCCGCGAGGCCGGCGTTGACCCGGGCCGGCCAGCTGTCGACCTTGCTGGCGGCGTCGACGACGCGGCGCAGCGCCTCCTTGACGGCGAACTCCGAGGCGGCGAGGAAACAGTCCTCCTTGGAGGAGAAGTTCTCGTAGAAGGTGTTGCGGGCGATGCCGGCGCGACGGACGATGTCGGCGACGGTGACCGCCCGGTAGCCCTTCTCGACGGTCTCCTCGGCAAGGGCAGCGATGATGCGGGCCCGCTGGTGCTGGGCGATGAACTCGCGTGGCAGTGGATGCCGTCCCGGCGGCGTCCTTGTCGCTTGAGGAGCACGGTCGGCCACGAACGCCAGGGTACCCCTATGAGAATCCGATTCCAAGCTGGACGTATTGGCCAAATACCGCTACTGTACCTGAGCTCCAGACAACCCGTTCCCTTGATCGAGCAGAGGAAAGGTCAGATGGGAAAGCAGGCCGCAACCAAGGTCCTGGCAGGGGCTGAGGGGACCGGCGCTACGGGGAGATGTCTTCCCCGAGGCTCCCACACTCAGACTGGTGAGTTCTCCCAAGCGTCAGAGGATTCTCGAAGGCATGCTCGAGGCGGTCGGCACCGAGCGGCTACGACGCTGCGTCCGTGCGCATGGTGCTCGCCAACACCGGCCTTTACAGGCAGGCCTTCTACGACAACTTCGCCGACAAGGACGTCTGTTACCTCGAGGCGTTCGGCCTCGGTATCGCCGGGCTGGAAGCGGTGGCGATCGGCGCCGCGGCAGGACGAGGAGAGCTGGCGCGGCAAGCTGCGAGCCGGCCTCGGCGCCTTGCTCGAAGCGCTCGATGCCGACCCGGTTCTGGGCCGGGCGCTGATCGTCGAGGTGCATGCAGCGGGGCCGGTAGGCGCTGAAAAGTCGCTCCGAGGCGATGAAACGAGCCACCGATTTCATCGATTCGGCCCGCCAGGCTTCAGACGGCTCCGAGGCGCCGCCGCCGATCGCCTCAGAGGGGATCGTCGCCGGCATGCACGCCGTCGTCCACGCGAAGCTGGCGGCCGGCGAGGAGTCGACGGCTTCCGCGAGCTGCTGCCCGACTTCATGTACTTCGCCGTGCTGCCCTACTTCGGCGCCGACGTCGCCGACGCGGAGATGAAGCGGGCCGCTAGAGCCTGACCAGGTTCTTGGCTTCGATGCCGCGGGTGACACCGCGGAAGTCGACCACCAGCGGCGCCGCGGAGACGACTTCCTCGTAGTCGAGCTCGGATGGGCGGTGACGATCGCGACGAGGTCGGCGCCGCGCAGCGCCTCGCCGAGATCGACCGAGTCGAGGCCGAGCTCGGCGAGCTCGGCGACGTGGGGGTCGTGGTAGGAGACGTCGCCGCCGAGGTCGCGCAGGCGCTTGGACGATCTTCAGCGCCGGGGACTCGCGGATGTCGCCGACACCGGCCTTGTAGCTGACCCCGAGGATCAGGATCTTCGAGCCGTTGACCGGCTTGCCGGCATCGTTGAGGGCGCGCTCGATCCGCTCGACGCAGAAGGCCGGCTGGGTCTGGTTGACCTTGCCGGCGAGCTCGATGAACTCGGGGTAGAAGTCGTGCTCGCGGGCCTTGAAGGCGAGGTAGAAGGGGTCAACCGGCAGGCAGTGCCCGCCCATGCCGGGACCGGGGTCGAAGCGCATGAAGCCGAAGGGCTTGGTCGCCGCCGCGTCGACCACCTCCCAGACGTCGATGCCGAGCCGGTCGCAGAGCTGCGCCAGCTCGTTGACGAGGGCGATGTTGACCGAGCGGAAGATGTTCTCCAGCAGCTTCGAGAGCTCCGCCGCCTCCGGGCCGGAGAGGACGACGACCTCGTCGCAGATCAGCGAGTAGAGCTCACGGGCGCGGCTCGGAGCAGGCCTCGGTGAGGCCGCCGACGAGCTTCGGCGTGGTGCGCACGGTGTAGTCGGTGCGGCCGGGGTCGATCCGCTCCGGCGAGAAGGCGAGGTGGAAGTCGCGCCCGGCCGAGAGGCCGGACTCCTCGAGGATCGGCAGCAGCCGCTCGCGGGTGGTGCCGGGGTAGGTCGTCGACTCGAGCACGACCAGCTGCTCCGGCTGGAGGACCTGGGAGAGCGCCGTGGCGGAGTCGAGCAGGTAGGTGAGGTCGGGCTCGCGGGAGCTGGTCAGCGGCGTCGGCACGCAGATCACGATCGCTTCGCAGGAGGCCAGGTCGGCGTGGCTGGCGGTCGCACGCAGGCGATCGCGCAGCGGCGCGAGGGTGTCGTCGGAGACGTCCTCGATGTGGCTGCGGCCCGGCGTTCAGCCCCTCGACCTTGCGCTGGTCGGTGTCGAGGCCGACCACCTCGTGCCCCGCCTCGGCAAAGGCGACGGCGAGCGGCAGGCCGACGTATCCGAGCCCCACGATCCCGATCTTCATCGACGCAGTGTAGGCGGCCGAGACTGCCGGTTGGACGCCGTGTCCAAGCCTGGGAGATCGGCTGCGCAGGGCGTTGGACAGGCTGGGAACACTGCCCTACGCTGACTTGCATGGATTCGTCATCGACATCGAATCCAGAGACGCCCGCAGAGCGGCCAGTCACGGCCTGCCTCGGGCCTATCGTGGTCCGCTCGCAGCGCGAGCGGCTGCTCGAGGCGATGCTGCAGGTCGCGGCGGCAAAGGGCTACGAGGCGACCACGGTCGCCGACGTGATCGAGGTCGCCGGCGTCTCGCGCGAGACCTTCGACGAGATGTTCGAGGACAAGGACGGCCTGCTTCCTCGAGGCCTACGACGCGGTCTTCGACGTCCTCGTCGCCCACGTCACCGCCGCCTTCGAGGCGGCCGCCGGCGAGCCCTGGCCGGAGCGGATCGCCGCCGGGCTGCGGGCGCTGGTCGAGCTGCTCGCCACCGAGGCCGACATCGCCCGCCTCTCGATGGTCGAGGTGACCGCCGCCGGCGACGACGCGCGGGCGCGCTACCGCGGCGCGCTGGCGCGCTTCACCCCCTTCCTCGAGGAAGGCCGCGAGTACTCGAGCCAGAGCGAGGAGCTGCCCGCCGACACGGCCCGCTTCGCGATCGGCGGCGCCACCTCGATGATCTTCGACGAGATCCGCGCCGGGCGCGGGCCGGAGCTGGAGCGCATCCTCCCCGACCTCGTCTTCGCCGTGCTGATGCCCTACCTGGGCCCCGAGGAAGCGGAGGACGAGATGCGGCGCGTCACACGGGGTAAGTGAAGGGCGGGAGTCCGGGGAGGGGCTTCACTTAACTTTTTCGAGGGGCCGCATTTGCTGACGCCCGAAGGAAAGCCGCGAAAAAGTACAAGACGTTTCGCCCCTCCCCGGACTCCCGCTCAAACGCCTTCGCCGTGACGACCGTCGCCGTCGGCGAAGCGCGTGGCGCCTTGGACGGCGACGTGGAGGGTCTCGCGGCCGAGCTCGTGCTCGAGGGCGATGCCGTCGGCGAGCGGTAGGCCGAAGCCCTCGATCGCGGCGCGGCGGTCGGCGAGCATCGTCTCCTGCGGGAAGGCGGCGATCCGCTCGGCCAGCTCGAGGGCCCGCTCGAGGTGCTTGCCGGGCTCGACGACCTCGTTGACGAGGCCGATCCGGTGGGCCTCCTCGGCCTCGACCGGGCGGCCGGTGAGGATCAGCTCCAGGGCGCGGCCCATGCCGACGATGCGGGGCAGGCGCTGGGTGCCGCCGTCGACCAGCGGCACGCCCCAGCGACGCTCGAAGAGGCCGAAGGTCGACTGCGGCGTGGCGATCCGCATGTCGCACCAGAGCGCCAGCTCGACGCCACCGGCCAGGCACCAGCCGTCGACCGCGGCGATCGCCGGCTTGGCCGGCGTCAGCCGGGTCGGCCCCATCGGCCCGTCCGGATGGTCGACGTCGAGGTTCATCGCCTTCAGGTCGGCGCCGGCGCAGAAGGCCTCGCCGCCGGCGCCGGTGAGGACGAGCACGCGCGCGCCCTCGTCGGCCTCGAAGTCCTGCAGTCCCTGCGCGGAACGGCTCCGCGGCGGCGGCGTCGATCGCGTTGCGCCGCTCGGGCCGATCGATCGTCAGCACGCGCGGCGGCGCCGACCCGCTCGTAGCGAAGCTCCTCACTCATCGACCGCACAAGAGTAGGGAGCGGGCGGGCTAGTCGCTGGCGTCACTCCGGGGCTCGCCGACAACGCCCGACTCCCGGGTGCGCCCCGGCACGCCAGCCAACGAGGGCAGGAGCTCGATGACCAAGGCCAACGCTAGGCCCCGCCCGGACACGACCCCAGCACCCCAGCTGATTTTGGGCACGAAAAATGCGACCGGGGGTGGCGCTCGGTTGCCTGCCGCGCGCGTAGCCTTCGCTCGCTGAAGCTCGTTGCGCCACCTTCGAGACGGTGTCCCGCTTGGCTTCCGCGGAGCCTGTCTCTCCCAGTCGCAGAGCGAACTTAGCGCGCCCCTCAGGGCAGCGCCAGGGGGGCGACGAAAACGTTCCCGCAAACTCCGCGAATTGTCCCGTCCGCGGGGCCGGTATACGGTCCCGGCGGGATGAGCGACGGTCTCGAGGCCTCTCGGAGGAGGGCGCGACGCAACGTCGTGCTGACGGCGGCGATCGCCGGGCTCGGCGGGCTGCTGTTCGGCTACGACACCGGCGTCATCGCCGGGGCGCTGCTCTTCATCAAGACCGACTTCGACCTCGGCAGCTTCGCCCAGGGCCTGGTCGTCGCCGCGGTGCCGATCGGCGCCGTCGCCGGCGCCGCCTTCGCCGGGCCGGCCGCCGACCGCTACGGGCGGCGGCTGATGATCCTGCTCGCCGCCGCCGTCTTCATCGTCGGCGCCCTGGCCAGCGCCGCCGCGCCCGGCGTCGAGGTGCTGGTCATCGCCCGCATCGTGATCGGCGTCGCGATCGGCCTCGCCTCCGCCGCCGCGCCCGTCTACATCTCCGAGGTGGCGCCGCCGGAGAGCCGCGGGCGCCTGGTCAGCTTCTTCCAGCTGGCGGTGACGATCGGCATCCTCGTCGCCTACCTGGTCGGCCTCGCCTTCGACCACATCGAAGGCTGGCGCTGGATGCTCGGCCTCGGCGTGCGTGCCGGCGCTGGCGCTCGCCTTCGGCATGCTGCGGATGCCGCAGAGCCCGCGCTGGCTGGTGATGAGCGGCGACGATTTCGCCGCGCGGGCGACCCTGGCGAAGATCCGCGTCGACGACCCCGACACGATCGACCGCGAGCTCGAGGAGATCAAGGAGAGCCTCGACGAGAAGCCCGGGCGCCTGGAGCGAGCTGCTGCAGCCGGTCGTCAAAGCGGCGCTCGTGGTCGGCGTCGGGCTGGCGATCCTGCAGCAGGTGACCGGCATCAACACGGTCATCTACTACGCGCCGACGATCGTCGAATTCACCGGCGTCGACTCCTCGGCCGGCTCGATCCTGGCCGCGGTCGGGGTCGGCGTGATCAACGTCGGCATGACCTTGCTGGCGCTGCGGCTGCTCGACCGGGCGGGACGCCGGACGCTGCTCTTCATCGGCGTCACCGGCATGTCGATCTCGCTCTTCGCCCTCGGCGCCGCCTTCAAGGTCGCCGGTGGCGGCAGCACCGTCGCCTCGGTGATCGCGATCGGCAGCCTGATGGCCTACGTCGCCTCCTTCGCGATCAGCCTCGGGCCGATCTTCTGGCTGCTCAACGCCGAGATCTACCCGCTCAGCGTGCGCAGCAAGGCGGCCGGCCTGGGCACGATGGCCAACTGGACCTTCAACTTCATCGTCTCGCTGACCTTCCTGCTGCTGATCGAAGCGCTCGGGCGCATCGGGCGCCTTCTGGTTCTACGGCGTGATCGGCATCCTCACCCTCGCCTTCTGCTGGAAGTTCGTGCCGGAGACCAAGGGCAAGCGGCTCGAGGACATCCAGGCCTTCTTCCAAGCTCGGGTGGACAGCCGCAAAGCACGCGCGTAGCTACCCTGCGTCAGTGCGCATAGACGAGATCATCGCCTCGAAAGCGCCGACCTTCTCGGTCGAGTTCTTCCCGCCGAAGACCGACGGAGGGCGACCGAGACGCTGTTCGCGACGGCGCGCTCGCTGCGCGAGCTGGAGCCCGACTTCGTCTCGGTCACCTACGGCGCCGGGCGGCTCGACCCGCGACGGCACGGTCGAGATCACCCGGGCGCTGAAGGACGACTGGGCTACGAGACGATGGCGCACCTGAGCTGCGTCGGCGAGACGACCGAGGGCCTCGGCGAGACGCTCGACCGGATCGCGGCGGCCGGGATCGAGAACGTCTTCGCGCTGCGCGGCGACCCGCCGCGCGGGCAGGAGGACTTCGTCCAGCCCGAGGGCGGCCTGGGCAGCGCCGCCGAGCTGGCCGCCTTCATCGGCTCGCGCTGGGACTTCACCGTCGGCGGCGCCTGCTTCCCGGAGGTCCACCCCGAGGCGCCCGACCTCGAGACCGACCTCGCCTACCTGAAGACCAAGGTCGAGGCGGGCGCCTCCTTCCTGATCACCCAGCTCTTCTTCGACAACCAGGTCTACTTCGACTTCGTCGCCGCGGCGCGCGCAGCCGGGATCGAGGTGCCGATCCTCGCCGGGGTGATCCCGGTGGCGAGCTTCGCCCAGACGAAGCGGATCTGCGAGCCTCTGCGACGCCTCGATCCCGCCGCGGCTGGAGGCGGCCTTCGCGGCCGCGGACGGCGACGAGCGGGCCGAGTTCGAGCTCGGCGTCGCCTACGCGGCGCAGCAGTGCTCGGAGCTGCTCATCGCCGGCGCTCCCGGGCATCCACTTCTACGCGCTCAACCGGGCGCCGGCGACGCGCGCGGTGCTCGGCGCGCTGCGCGCATCGCGCCCCTGGGAGCGCCGCCGCGATGGGGCAGACGACTTGGCAAGTCTCTCTGAGTAAAATGACCCGCTGCTGATGGCAAATCGCAGGGAGGAAGAGAGAGAGCGGCTCCGCCAGGCCCGGGAGGAACGCGAGAAGAAGCAGTCCGGGTCGGAGCGTCGACGGCTGATGATCGGCTACGGCGTCGCCGGTGTCATCGGCCTGGCCGTGCTGGTCGGGATCATCGTCGTGATCGTCTCGGCCGCCAACAAGAATGACGGCGGCGAGGCCCACATCGACCAGGCGATCGGGCTCGACCAACGGCGTCCAGCCGGACGAACGGACCGGGACCGAGCCGCCGCCGGTGAAGGTGACGAACCTGCAAGAAGGCCGCGAAGCAGGCCGACTGCGACCTGCGCCTGAACCTCCCCGACGAGGGTCACAACCACATCCCGCCGACGGCGACGACGCCGGAATACAAGACCAACCCGCCGACCTCGGGCAACCACGTCGAACCGCCCTACCAGCAGGCCGACGGCGCCTACAGCGAAATGCCGCAAGGAACTCGACATCGTCCACTCGCTCGAGCACGGGCGGATGGAGATCCAGTACAGCCCAGACCTCTCCGAAGGCGACCAGCTGGAACTGATCGGGCTCTACGACACGATGTACGGCGGCGACGCTGCTCTTCCCGAACGAGAACATGCCCTACGAGGTCGCGGCGACGACCTGGCGCAACCTGATCGGCTGCAACGAATACAAGGGCGCGATCACGCTCGACGCGATCCGCGCCTTCGGCAAAGCGACCTGGGGCGCACGGCGGCGAGCCGGCCAGCGGGCTTCCCCTTCACCGGCCCGACGCCGGAAGAACCGCTCGTCAACTAGCGCCTCGCCTCGTAGCGTGCTAAGCGCGGTAGGCCGGGAAGAAGCCGCCCGCCTCTCGTCCGGCGGAGAGGCGCGCGTAGGCGCCGCGGTCGCAGACGATCTCCGAGGTGCGCCAGGCCTGCTCGCGGTTGGCGAAGCCGCGCTTGAACTCCTCGAGGCGGTCGCCGCGACTGATGCCGCCACCGAGGTTGAGCGGCACGCCCTGCTCGGTGGCGAGCTCGACCAAGGCGGCGACGACGTTCTTCATCGGCGAGTCGCGCAGGTGCGAGTCGGCGCTGCCGCTGAGGTAGTAGTGGAGGTAAGCCGTCGCTGCTGGCGGCGATCGAGGCGGCGGCGATCTCGCCGTCGGGGGCGAGGGCGAGGGCGAGCCAGGTGCTGCCCGATTCGAGGATGCGGTCGAAGTAGGCGGCGCCGAAGAAGTAGCGCTCGGCGGCGCCGGTGCGGCGCATCGTCTGCTCGTAGGCGGCGAGGAAGCCGGCGCGCTCGGCGGCGCTCGTCTCCGGGCCCGGGACGAGACGCAGCTCGTAGCCGTTGCGCAGGTTCTTGTTGATCTGGTTGCGGTCGCTGGAGCGGCTCTTGCGCGGCAGCTCGGGATCGGCGATCTGGACGACGTTGCGCTCGCTGGCGCCGCGCAAGCGGCGGCTCGGTCGAGCGTGTGGCGGAGGAAGACGCGTGACCAAGCCCGTGGCGGAGAAGTCGACCGCGGCCGGATCGAGCAGCGCATCCGACATTGACCCACTCCTGGTGTGGTCAATGTCGGATGCGCCGATGGAGGGGACGATGCCCGGGTAGCCGTAGGGGGAGATCGCGTCGCGCTCGGGGCCGTCGCCGATCTCGCGGACGATCAGCGGGGCCAGCAGCTCAGCGTCGCCGGCGGTCGATGCGCAGGGTGTGGGTGACGCCTTCGGCGTCGAGGAAGGGGCGTGAGCGGAAGAAGCTCCTCACTGACCGCGGCTTCGCCGCGGTCCTCGATCAGCTCGGCCGTGGCGACTGGGTCGCTCACGGGAGCAGGTCTGCGGCGGCGGCGCGGAACTCGTCGGGGAGCACGCCCCAGATCTCGCAGTCGTCGGCGGGGGCGCCCTCGCGGCGCAGATGGGCGCGCATCGTCCCCTCGTGCTTCCAGCCGAGCCCGGCGACGGTCTTCTTCGCCACCTCGTTGCGGGCCGGGATTCGGCCGTAGACGCGGTGGGCGCCGAACTCGTCGAAGGCCTTGGCAAGGGTCAGCGCCTCGGCGCGGCGGCCGACTCCCTTGCCGCGCACGTCGTCGCCGATCAGCGCTCCCAGCTCCGGCGCGGTCTGGCGGAAGAGGCCGTAGAGGGCGGTGAAGCCGACCGGCTCCTCGTAGCCCTCGACGACGATCGCGTACTTGCGGTCCTCGCCGGAGTCGTCCATCGCCCGCCCCACCCAGGCCTCGCTTCGCTCCAGAGTGAAGCCATCGCGCTGCTCCATCAGCGAGGCCGTCGCCGCCGGGTTGTTGAACCAGCGATGCACCGCGGCGGCGTCGCCGGGCTCGAAGCGGCGCAGGAGACTCCGGGTCGATCGCTCACCCCGCGAACCCTACGTCCTCTCTGAACTGCATCAACTTTTCCACCTGCGAGATAGAAAAGTTGATGCAGTTCGTCAGTCGGGGGCGAGGCCGTGGCCGGTGACGAGGAGCCAGAGGGTCTTGGCGAGGATGCGAAAGTCGAGGGTGGAGCTGCGGTGGTCGACGTAGTAGAGGTCGAGCTCGATCCGCTCCTCCCAGGGGATGCCGGCGCGGCCCTGGACCTGAGCCCAGCCGGTGATCCCGGGGCGAACCTCGTGGCGACGGTGCTGGCGCGGCGTGTAGTCGACGACCTGGGCGGGGATCGTCGGGCGCGGGCCGACGATCGCCATCTCACCGCGCAGGACGTTGACCAGGTTGGGGATCTCGTCGAGCGAGGTGCGCCGCAGGACGCGGCCGGCGGCGGTGACGCGCGGATCGTCGCGGGTGACGACGGTGCCAACCCCAACCGGGTCGGAGCCCTCGACCATCGTGCGCAGCTTCAGCATCTCGAACTCCCGGCCGCCCTCGCCGACACGCCGCTGCCGGTAGAAGACCGGCCCGCGGCTGCCGAGCTTGATCGCTATCGCGGCGATCAGGAGCAGCGGCGAGAGCAGCGTCAAAGCCGCGGTGGCGATGAGGAGGTCGGCGGCGCGCGGCATCGCTACCTGGTCCCCGGCGCCTTCTCCCAGGCGCCCGACGAGCCCCTGCGGAAGCGGTCCCAGAGGCCGGCGGCGATCGAGAGGGTAGTCAGCGCGTAGTAACGGGCGATGCGCAGCGGACCGACCGGAATGCTGCCGCCGAGGATCGCGGCGGCAATGACGGCGAGCTGGATCGCGTAAGTGACGACGTAGATCCCGCCCTCGCCAAGCAGGGCGAGGTTGGTCAGGAAGGCGACCAGGTGCAGGAACGGCGTGAGGTAGCGCAGCAGGCGGTGTGAGGCGAGCTCGAAGGCATAGAGGGGCGTGTAGCCGCCGGAGGTGAGCATCCGTTCGCCGATGACGATGTCCCAGAGGCCGACCATCATCCGCCGCTTGCGGGCGAACTCCCCCTCCAAGGGTCGGCACCATCTTCTCCTCGGCATGCGCCGAGGAGACGTAGAGCGAGCGCAGCTTCCGCTTCGCCAGCTGGAAGGG
The DNA here is from genome assembly GCA_963718775.1 of uncultured Solirubrobacterales bacterium. Lineage (GTDB taxonomy): Bacteria > Actinomycetota > Thermoleophilia > Solirubrobacterales > 70-9 > VRUE01. The sequence goes on from OY970377.1 coordinate 1,575,574, forward strand.
GAAGGAGAGGTCGTGGCTGCCGGAGGGCCCGAGGGGGAGGTAGGCGCTGGCCCGCACGGCGTAGATCGCGCCATTGCCCGCGGTGACCCCGCCAAGCGCCGACTCCAGCTCCCGCACGCCCATCTCGTAGCGCCAGTAGGCGCCCTCCAGGTTGTCGCCGGCGGCGTCGAGGAAGCGGACCTGGCCGCAGGCGTAGCCGACCTTCGGGTCGGCGAAGGGCTCGACCAGGCGCCGCAGGGCGTCGGGGCGCCAGGCGCTGTTGGCGTCGGAGAAGGCGAGCAGCTCGCCCGAGGCGCGCTCTGCGGCTGCGTTCTGGGCGGCGAGCTTGCCGCCGCGCGGCAGCTCCAGCACGAGGTCGGCGCCGGCCGCGCGGGCCAGCTCGGCCGTGGCGTCGCTCGAGCCGTCCGAGGCGACGATCAGCTCGAGCCGGTCGCGTGGGTAGTCGAGCGCCAGCGCGTTGACGACCTTCGCCTCGATCACCTCCTCCTCGTCGTAGGCGGCGACGATCAGCGAGACGCGGGGCGGCTCGCCCTCGGGCGGCCCAGCCGGGGTGGGCGGCGAACGCCGCAAGGCGACCAGGGCGCGCAGGAGCAGCGGGTAGCCCAGGTGCGTGTAGACGATCAGCCCGGCGCTGAGCCAGAAGAGGAAGGCAAGCACGGAGCGATTATCTGCTTCCGGTGCGCTTTATGTCCCTCTGGGGTGCATAAGGCGCACCGGAACGCTGGTCAGCGGGTCAGCTCTTCGTACAGCGAGAGGGTCTGGGCGGCCACTGCGTCCCAGGAATAGGGGCCGGTGGCGGCGGCGCGCGCGGCGCGGGCCAGGCGTTCGCGGGCGGCGGGGTCGGCGACGAGCTCGTCGAGCGCTCGCGCTAGCTCGCTGGGATCCTCGGGTTGCACGAGGCGGGCGGCGCCTGTCTCCGCAACCTCGGGAAAGCCACCGACGGCGCTGAGCAGCAATGGCTTGCCGAAAGCAAGGGCGGAGTAGAGGACGCCGGAGTGCTCGGCGTCGCGGTAGGGCAGGACGACGAGGTCGGCGCGGCGGAAGATGGCGGGGATCTCGGCGTCCTCGACAAAGCGGGTGACGAAGCGGACGCGGCCCTGCGCCTGGTCGGCGAGGGCGCGCAATGGCTCGACATCCATGCGTGGGTTGCCGACGATCCAGAGCTCGGCGCCCTCCACCTGCTGGAAGGCCTGCAGCAGCGTGTCCAGGCCCTTGTAGGGGCGCAGTAGGCCGAAGAAGAGGGCCACCGGTCCCTCGGCGCCCTCGAGCTCTGCTGGCAGTGGCTTCTCCTCGGGTAGGTCGGTGAGGTAATCGAAAGCGCCGTGGGGAATGACGTGGACCCGACCCGGGTCGAGCCCGACCTCGTCGCGAAGTCGGGCGGCGCCGTGCTCGGAGTGGGCAACGACGGCGTCCATGCGACCGAAGACCTTGCGGGCGGCGGCCGCCTGGCGGCGGCTGGGCTGAGGTGGCAGGACGTAGTGGGCAGTCATCAACCGCGGTCGATGCGCGGGCAGTAGATGCGCGTCGAGGCCGGGCATGGTCAGCCACTGGTAGTGGACGACGTCGGCCTCGATCTCGCCGCGCAGGCGCCGCATGTCGCCGAGGTGCTCGACAGCCTTGAAGGCGCGGCGGCCGGGAGCGGCGAGGCCGCGTCCAGCGCTGCGGCGGTAGAAGCACTCGCGCACCCGGTATCCGTCTGCCGCAGGGACCGCTCCGTAGAGGAAACGGCTGGTCAGCAGCTCGACCTCGGCGCCGCCGCGGGCCAGCGCCGCAGCGAGGGCGCGGTCGTACGGCGGCGTGAAGGCCGAGGGGTCGACGAGCTGAACCCGCATGACGGGCGATTATGGTCACCGTCGTGGCCCCCGCGCTCTCCTACTGCGTCGTGAACACGAACGGCCGCGAGTACCTGCTTGCCTGCCTCGACGCGATCGAGCGCACCCACCCGGCAGGAGTCGAGCACGAGATCCTCGTTCTCGACAACGCCTCCGACGACGGCTCAGCCGACGCGGTGCGGGCGCGAGGCGGCGAGATCCGCCTGGTTGCGCTGCAACAGCGCGCCGGCAAGGCCGAGAACGACTCGACCCTGATGCGCGAGGCAAGCGGCCGCTACTGCCTGCTGCTCAACGAGGACTCCGAGCTGCGGCCGGGGGCGGTCGCGGCGCTGCTTGCCGCGCTCGCCGGAGACCCCCGAGCTGCCACAGCCGGGCCGCAGCTTCTCGACTCCAGCAAGCGGCCGGTTCCCTGCGCTTGGCGCTTCCCCAGTGTTGGCACCGCCCTCGCCGGGGCGCTCTTCCTGCACCGTCTGCTGACCGTGCAGAGCAAGGGACAGCAAACGCGCCGCGTCGACTGGGCGCAGTCGAGCGCCCTCCTGGTCCGCCGCGAGGCCGCCACCGCGGTCGGCTACATGGACCCCGACTTCTTCGTCTACTACGACGAGTGCGACTTCGCCAAACGGCTCGCTGCTGCCGGCTGGCACAGCCTCTTCGTTCCTGGAGCGAGGGCCGTCCACCACGACCAACTATCGACTGACCTCGCCGTAGGCCTCCCCCGCATCGTCGAATTCCACCGCAACCGCGACCTCTACATGCGCAAGCACCATGGTCGCGGGGCTGCCCTGGCAGTGCGGCTATTGACCGCCTGGTCCTACGCCCTCCGCGGCCTCGCCGCCACCGTCCTTCCCAACCATCCCGCCAAGGTCTACTGGACCCATGCGCGCCAGGCGCTATTCCCCGGTCGCGGCGAAAGCATTCGGGACAGGGCGGCAGCGACGAGGCCATCCGGGTAGGGGTTTCACTTAACTTTTTCGAGCGGCGGAGACTGCTGGCGCCCGAAGCGCGGTCGCGAAAAAGTACAAGACGTTCCACCCCTACCCGGATGGCCTCGTCACGGGCGGGTGTCCTCGTTCATCTGCTCCACCTCATAGACCTCAGAGAGGCTGCCATCCACACCGTCGGTCGAGGACCGCAACGCACGGAGGCGAGCCACTAGCTCACTGGGGTGGCGGAGGCGGGCGAGCCAGGTGCGCTCGCCGGGAGTGAAGAAGCCGGTGGCGCGGAGCGCCAGCGGGTAGAGCAGCCAGAGCACGACTCGGAGAGACAAGCCGACCAAGCCGTCGGTGGGCAGGAGCAATTCGCCGAGGAGCACCAAAGCACTTGAGATGGCCACGACCCGGGCCAGGCGGCCCCATTCGTAGGGGACCGGGAAGAGGCGCTGGGTGAAGCCGTACATCAGCGCCAGCACGACGATGTAGGAGGCGACGAGGGCGAGGCCGGCGCCGACGATGCCCAGCGACGGGACGAGCAGGAGGTTGAGGCCGATGTTGACGACGAGCGCGGCGGCGGTTGCCGGGAAGTTGAACTCCGTCCGACCGGTCCTGCCGAGGATGACGAGGAGGACCATGTAAAGGGCGTAGAGGGTGACGCCGGTGGCGATCAGCCCGATCGCTTCGTAGGAGTCGAAGAACTTCGGCGCGGCGAGAGCGCGGACGATCCAGCGCGAGAGCAGCCACATGCCGGCGACGACGAAGGCGCTGCCGGCGACGAACCAGGTGACAACGGCGGCGTAGGCGCGGCGGGCATCGTCGTCGTCTTTGATCGAGTAGGCCAGCGGTGGCCAGGCGAGCTGGAAGCCGCGGACCAGCACGTTGACCGCCTGGGCGAACTTGACTGCCAGCGAGTAGAGGCCGGCCTCGGCGAGCCCGACGGTGCGGACGATGATGATCCGGTCGACGAAGTTGAGCAGGTAGAGCGAGAGCTCGGCCGGCATCGTCGGCAGGCCGAAGCGCATCAGCCGCCGCAGCAGCGCTCGGTCGATCCAAAGCGAGAGACGCCGGCGGTGGACGACGATCAGCGCCACGACGAAGACGGCGCCGCTGGCGTAGCTGCCGATCAGCAGGCCGCGGGCGCCCTCTTCGGCGCCGACGACGAGGATGACGGTCAGCCCGATCGCCGCCAGCACGTTGAGGATCGTCGTCACGAAGAAGGCGCGGGCGCGCTCTTCGAGGCGGAAGAGGGTCAGCAGGTACTCGATCAGGGTCAGCACCCAGAGGCCGCCGATCGAGATCCGCGCCAGGTCCGGCGCGATCCGCGCCAAGTCGGGCGGGGGGCGGTCGAGGAGCGCTTCGGAGATCGGCCCGGCGAAGGGCAGGGCGAGCAGGGCCGCGCCGGTGGCGAACCAGAAGAGGGTCGCGAAGGAGGTGGCGACGACGCGGTCCGGATCCTCGTCGCCCTTGTAGTAGAAGCGCATCAGCGCCTCGATCAGGCCGAAGCGGATGACGATGCTGAGCGCGACGACGGCGGAGAACATCACCTCGGCGGCGCCGTAGTCGGCCGGGGTCAGGTAGCGCGTGTAGAGCGGCAGCAGCGCTACCGCGATCAGCTTCGAGACGATGCTCGCCGCCGTGTAGGCGGCGCCGGTCGTCGCTAGGCGGCGGAGGTATCCCGACACGATTCGTCCACCCTAGGTTGGTTGGCGGCCACTAGCGAAACGCCGACGGCAAGGAGAACCCAGGCAATCGGATCCTCGAAGAAGCCGGCATAGGCCATCGAGTGGACGATCAGGGCGACAAAAGCGGCGAGCACAGCGGCGCGGGCGACAGACAGATGGCGCAGGAGCCCAGCCGCCATCGTCCACAGGGCGACGGCGATCAGCGTCACGTAGAGAAGCAGGCCGAGCAGGCCCTGCTCGGCGGCGATCGTGATCGGCTCGGTGTGGGAAACCGAGACCGGGGCCTTGTCCGTATCGATGTGCTCTCGATAGGCCTTGGGAAAGCTGCCCGAGCCGTAGCCATAAACCGGTCGCTGCCCGAAGAGGTGCAGACCGCCGGAGACGAGATTGGCGCGCCCGCCAGTGTCGACGTTGAGTCGATCGGGGCTGAGCTTGGAGACACCGCCCGCCATCAACACGACCAGCACTCCGGCAATCGCGCAGGCGCCGACCGCCGCCAGCGTCCAGCGCCAGCTCCACTTGAGGGCGGCGAGCACAGCCAGCCCACCAAGCAGCGCCGCGAAGCTCGACTGCGAGAAGCTGAACAGCAGCCCGAACCAAACGACCGCGACAAGCGCTGTCAGCAGAGCAAGCGTCCGCCGCTCCCGTGCCCAGAGCAGCGCGGACATCGCAATTACGGCAACCAGGGCTAGGTACCTCCCGTAGATGTTTGGATCCCAGAAGACGGAGTTCACACGGAAGTAAGTGTGGAATTCGTTCGACCTGATCACCTGGTCATTCCAGAACAGCTCGCGGCTCAGGTACTCGACCGAGCCGACGATCACGAATGCCACTGCCTCAGCGGCCAGGACCCACAGCACGAGAGTCAGCAGCCTCCGATCCCAAGTGACCTCCCGCAGCAACCCGTAGACCAAGCTGAACGGCACGAAGAAAAAGCAAACGTTCTGCAGCCCCTTCGAGAAATCGGGCGAGTAGAGCACCTGCAGCGCATAGAGCAGGACGAACCCGGCCAGAACGTATGGCAGCAGAGCAGGGGGGTCGATCCGGGCGCGGCGTCCTGTTTTTCGCACCACCGGCTTAGCGAGAGAAGACCACCCTCCGGCGAAAAACCCAGCGCCCGGATCGACCCCCCTGCTCTGCTGCCACTCCCCAAGCGCCATGGAGAGAACCCCTCCGGCAATCACCAGGTAGAGCGGCACAAGGAGGTTCGCCGTATCCCCTCCCGCCTCAAGCGGCACCCGAAACGGCAGCGCGGCGACGATCGCGAGTGGCAGCAGGATCGGCCAGCGCCGAAAGACGTAGGCGAGAGCCAGCGATGCGCTTACGGCCAGCGCCCCGAGGCCGATCAGCCGCCCCGCGCTGTCGCGCAGATCGACGATCTGCTGGGAGTGCCACTGGTCGCCAAGGATCAAGACCGGAAAGAGGACGAGCGCCACCAGCATCGCTAGCGAGCGTGTCCTGCCGGAAGGAAGCAGGATCGTTCCGGCCGCTCCTGCACTTGCGAGTAGGAGTCCCGCGCCTCCCAGCACGTCGCTCACCCGCCTGACCCCCTGCCTGGCGACTTATCCGTGCATTTCACGGCGAAGTCGCCAGCCGCCTGGTGCAGCCGCATCAGGCCGGGCGGCACCAGCACCCGATCCTGGCCCAGCAATTTGACCCGCAGCTTGTAACGGCCCGACGGGGCGATGCCGTCGTTGCGGATGCGGCCGTCCCAGTAAAAGGTGTGGAACTTGTAGCGCTTGAGGTAAGTGTCGCGAGCGAGAGTGACGACCAGCTTGCCGCCGGGCTTGACGACCTGCACAGTGCCTCGATCGGACTGGGTCGTGCGAAAGCGGAGGCGGATGCGATCGAAGTGGCAGTCCCCGTTGGGGGTGAATCCCCGGACATGGGGCGGACCGAGGTGGCTGCGCGGAACGGGGACGAAGGTGACGCGGTCGAGGACGAGTGGGTCGCGCTTGAGCTGCTGTGACCAGGCGAAGGCCGCGAGCGTGGCGAGAACGAGTAGGGCGAAGACCAGGCCGGCCCAGGCCTCAGCCTTCGGCCGCGGCATTGTCCTCGCCGACGATCACCGAGACCGAGGCGCCGCCGGAGACCGAGGCGATGTCCGGGGTCATCAACTTCACCTGCGAGATGCCCAGGGCGGAAGCGACGCGACGCGCCTCGGGGGCATGGCCGCGCTCGAACATGACGATGCTGTCGGCGAAGCTGGTGCTGCTGTTGGTGACCGCGCCGAGCTGGAAGCCCTTGCCCTCGACTTCGTCGCCGAATTCGGCGGCCAGGCCGGGCACGGCCGTCCCGTTCAAGACGGTCACCTCGATTTCGCCCGGCTTGATCGTCGCCGCCTTCTTGCTCTGCTTGCCCCCCTTGCCGTCGGCGGAGCTGTCGGAGCTCTGCGTGACCAGGTAGGCGACACCGCCGACGACCACGACGAGCGCGACGAAGACGGCGACCAGGTAGCGCGGTTCGGCCAGGCGCGAGCCGAATTTGGAGAGCCCCGCGCGGAGGCGCTCGCCGCGAGTCAGTTCCGGCAGGCCGGCCTCGCGGCGCTTGCGCCGCTCTTCACGCTGATCGAGCGCGTCGCGCTCGGTCGTACGCGACTCCTCGAGCGCGCGCAGCTCTTCGGCGCGCTTGGCCGCGTTGGACGAGGTCGCGTCCTTGCGCTCGGCGTCGCGCTCGGGCGCCGAGCCGGCCCACTCACGCAGACGGCGGATGTCGCGGGCCTGCGAGAAAGCGAGCATCGCGAGCAGTCCCAGCCCGAGAAACGCAGCCAGGCCTGCGAAGGCGCCGATTTCCTTGATCAACTCCACGGAGTGGCTGCGAGAGGCTACTCGTCGTAGACGACTGCCGCCGCGTCCCCACCCGGAGCGGTGATCATCTCGACAACCCGCTGCGCCAGGTTAGCCTCGTCGCCGGCCAGCACCAGGTGCTCGAGCGAGTTCAGCGTCGCCTCGATCCACTCGGGGTCGAGCGGCGTCTCACGCACGGCGCGCTGGATCCGCCTTGCCGCCGTCTGCTGTCCACTCTCGGCAAAGCCGAAGAGCTCCTCGTGCAACTTCTCGCCGGGGCGCGGCTTGGTGAACTCGATCGCGATGTCGGTTTCCGGCTCATAGCCGGCGAGGCGAATCATGTTGTGAGCGAGGTCGACGATCCTGACCGGCTCGCCCATGTCGAGCACGAAGACCTCGCCCTTGCCAGCGCCGATGTCGCCCGCGCGGATCACCATCTGCACCGCCTCGGGGATGGTCATGAAGTAGCGGGTCATCTCCGGGTGGGTGACCGTGACCGGGCCGCCGCGCTCGATCTGGCTGCGGAAGATCGGCACGACGCTGCCCGAGGAGGCGAGCACGTTGCCGAAGCGAACGCTGGCGAAGCGGGTGCCGGGGTGGTTGCGGCCGGCCGACTCGACGATCCACTCGGCCATCGCCTTCGAGGCGCCCATCACCGTCTTCGGGTTGACCGCCTTGTCGGTGGAGATGAGGACGAAGCGCTCGACGTCGGACGCCGCCGCCGCCTCGGCGGTGATCCGCGTCGCGATCGCGTTGTTGCGCACCGCCTCCAGCGGGTTGGCCTCCATCAGCGGCACGTGCTTGTAGGCAGCAGCGTGGAAGACGACGCTGGGTTTGAAGCGCTGCATCGTCTCCAGCATCCGGCCCGCCTCCTTGCAGTCGGCGAGCACCGCCTCGACGTTGGTGCAGTGGCGCTCCTCGACCATCTCGCGGTCGATCTGGAAGAGGTTGTCCTCGGCGTGGTCGAGCATCACCAGCAGCCGCGGCTTGACCTGGGCGATCTGGCGGCAGAGCTCGGAGCCGATCGAGCCGCCGGCGCCGGTGACGAGGACGATGCGGTCACGCAGGTAGGCGCCGACGCGGTCGAGCTCGCGCACGATCGGGTCGCGGCCGAGCACATCCTCGACCCGCACCTCGCGCAGCTGCTTGTTGAGCTGGACGCCGCCGCGAAGCAGCTCGAAGACGGTCGGCAGCGTGCGGACGCGGATCTCGCGCTCGCGGCAGGCGGCAACTACTTTGGCGCGCAGCGTCCCCGGCGCCGAGGGGATCGCGATCACCACCTCGTCGGGCTGGGTCTCGTCGAGGATCGCAGCGATCTGCTTGGTCGAGCCCAGCACCTTGAGGCCGCCCGACATGCGCATGCCGCGCTTGCGCGGGTCGTCGTCGACGAAGCCGATCGCGGTGACGCCGAGGTCGGGGTTGAGCTGCAGCTCGCGGACCACCATCTGGCCGCCCGAGCCGGCGCCGACGATCAGCACCTCGTGCTTGGGGACGCGAGCGCCGCGCGAGGGGCGCTCGACGATCAGCCGCACGGCCAGGCGGGCGCCCGTGATCAGCATCAGGGTGAGGATGAAGTCCATCACCGCGACCGAGCGCGGCAGGTTGTGGGCAAACGGCCGCAGCACCGTGAAGGCGACGACGAGGATCGCGCTGGAGACGGTGACGGCGCGGACGATCAGCAGGAAGTCGCGGCCGCTGACGTAGCGCCACCACTTTTGGTAGAGCCCGAAGGCGGCGAAGACGACGAGCTTGCCGACGACTACGAAGCCAACCGACTGCGCGAAGAGCACCCAGTAGCGATGCGGCAGACCGCTCTGGTCGAGGAAGCGCAGCCGGAACGCCAGGTAGAAAGCGAGCGCGACGAGGGCGCCGTCGGCGGCCACCTGGAGGACCCGGTTGCGATAGACGGGATGGTTCAAGCGGCGCATGGAACCCGCCGAGTTTAGTTGCTGCCTGGCTTCACGCCTACAATCCCCGCTTCACGAATGCCTCTATTCCTCCTCGCCAGCATCAGCGACAAGGTCGTCGACCCGATCGTCAACGTCGCCACCGACTTCATCGGCTCCGCCGGGGTCGGCGCGGTCTTCCTGCTGATGGCGCTCGAGTCCGCCTGCATTCCCGTGCCCAGCGAGGCGATCATGCTCTTCGCCGGCTTCAGCGTCTCCGAAGGCGAGCTGACGATGTTCGGGGTCGTCACGGCGGGCGTGCTCGGCAACCTGGTCGGCTCCTGGGCCGCCTACGCGGTCGGCTACTACGGGCGCCTCGACCTGCTGGAGCGCAACAAGCTGATCCACATCAGTCCCAAGCACCTCAAGTGGGCCGACGACTGGTTCGAGCGCTACGGCGCCGCCACCGTCTTCTTCTCGAGGATGCTGCCGATCGTGCGCACCTTCATCTCGCTGCCCGCCGGGGTGGCGAAGATGCCGTTTTGGCGCTTCACGATCTACACCCTGGCCGGCTGCATCCCATGGGTGCTGATGCTGGCCCTGATCGGGCAGAGCGTCGGCGACAACTGGGAGCAGTGGCGGCACAAGCTCGGCTACCTCGACTACGTGGTGCTGGCGGCGATCGTCGGGGGGATCGTCTACTTCCTGATCAAGCGCCGGCGCGGCGGCGGCCCGGATCAAGAAGAGCCTGCTCCCAGCGCGGAGCCGGCTCGCTCGCCAAGCGCTTGAGCGGAGCGGCGGACGGGCGGATTCCAGCTGGGCGCGCCCTGGCGCTCGGCATCGTCCAGGGCCCCGCCGAGCTGCTGCCGGTCTCCAGCTCTGCCCACATCGTCCTCGTTCCCTGGCTGGCCGGCTGGGACTGGGAGGCGATCGACCCCGAGGTTCGCAAGAGCTTCGAGGTGGCGCTGCACGCCGGCGCGGCGGCGGCGCTGCTGATCGGCCAGCGCCAGCTGATCGCCGAAGAGTTGCGCGCCTTCGACGCTCGCGGCGCGATCGTCCTCGTCCTCTCCTTCCTGCCGGCGGCGGCGGTCGGCTACAAGCTGGAGCGGCAGATCGAGCGGCACCTGGGCGGGCCGCGGGCGACCGCGATCGGCCTGCTCGCCGGGGCGGCGGCGATGCTCGCCGCCGACACCAGGCCACAGCTGCGCGGCCGCGGCGAGGCGGGTGCCGCCGACGGCCTCGCTCTCGGCATCGCCCAAGCGGCGGCCTTGGCGCCGGGCGTCTCGCGCAACGGCATCACCCTCGCCGCGGCCCGTCAGCGGCGCTTCTCCCGCGATCAGGCGAACCTGCTCTCGCGCACGATCGCGCTGCCGATCATCGTCGGCGCGACCCTGCTGAAGGGGGTCCGCCTCACGCGCCGCGGCGCCAGCCCTGAGCTGCGCCGCACGATGGCCCTCGGCGTCGGCGCCTCCTTCGCCTCGACCCTCGCCTCTCAGCGCCTCATCCATCTCGTCGAGCGCGACCGGGCGCTCTGGCCCTACGCGGCCTACCGAGCCGCCCTGGCGGTCGTGGTGCTCGCAAGACTGCGGCGATATTGATCCAAGATTTGGATGAACTTGGAATAGATTTGGAATTGGGCTAAGGTGATCCAAGATTTGGATGAACTTGGAATAGATTTGGAGGCCCATTGCACATCGAACCGGCGCCCAAGTACCTCGAGCTGCTGAGCAAGCTCGGCGCCGACGCCGTGCCTCTTGCTCTGGAGACCCTGCATGACGCGCCCCGTGAGGACCGCTACCTCCACTGGGACAAGCTTCGGCGACTCGACCCGCCGGGCGAGCTGAGTCACGAAGAGTGGTGGCTCGGGCTCAAGACCCGCCGTGCCGCAGAAGCCCGTCAGCTGCCACTCGAGGACACCGACGGCGTCCCCTTTCGTTTTGGGCTGCCGGACCTCGTACTGAGACGTCTGCATCGCATCGACCAGCGCGCTAGCGGCGAGGTGGCGATGGACGAGGTGGTGACCTCCGAAAAGGAGGCTGGGCAGAGATTCCTGGTCAACTCGTTGATGGAGGAGGCGATCCGCTCCAGTCAGCTAGAGGGAGCGACGACCTCCCGGCGCGTCGCCAAGGAAATGCTGCGAACGGGGCGCAAGCCGAAGGATCGCGGCGAGCGAATGATCGCCAACAACTACCGGGCTCTGCAGTTCGTGCGGGAGGAGATGGGCGACACCCTCAGCCTCGACGCGATCTTGGAGCTGCACAAGATCGTGACCGAGGGGACCCTCGACGACCCTTCCGCGGCCGGACGACTGCAGCGATCCGACGAGGAGCGGGTTGCGGTGTTCGACCGTGACGAGGACGAGCGGCCGATCCACGTCCCCCCTCCAGCTGAGGAACTACCGGAGCGGATGCGCCTGCTTTGCGAGTTCGCCAACGAGCGGAAAGACGGCGAGAGGTTCGTGCACCCCGTCGTACGGGCGATCTTCGTTCATTTCTGGCTCGCCTACGACCATCCCTTCGAGGACGGCAACGGCCGAACGGCGAGGATCCTGTTCTCCTGGCTGATGCAGCGGCGCGGATACTGGTTGATCGAGTACCTGCCGATCTCCCCGATCATTCGCGAAGCGCCGGCCAAGTACGCGCGGGCGTTCGTCGAGTCAGAGAGCGACGGCGGCGACGCTACCTATTTCCTGGCGCACCAGCTCGAGGTGATCGAGAAGGCCCTCGACCAGCACGACGTATACATCCGGCGCAAGGTCGCAGAGGTGCGCGAACTCGAGCGCATGCTGCAAGACAGGGACGGGCTGAATCACCGACAGCTTGCCCTGCTCACGGACGCAATACGGAACCCCGATGGGGCGTACACATTCGGCAGCCACGCCACCAGCCACCGGGTGACCCACGAGACCGCGCGGACCGATCTCTCCGCTCTGGTCGAACGCGAACTGCTGATCCAACGTGCCAAAGGACGTGGATATCTCTTCGAGCCGGTTCCCGATCTTGCGGCGAGACTGAAAGAATCGACCGCGTGAGCGGCGACGCCTACGCCAAGGCAGGAGTGGACCAGGGGGCCGCGGACTCCGCCGTCGCCGGCCTGGTCAAGGCGCTGGGGGCGATCCAGCTGGGGCGGCCTTCGCGGCAGGTGCCGTTGCCGGGGCACTACGCGAGCGTGATCAAGCTCGACGAGCGGACCGGGATCGCGCTTTCCACCGACGGCGTTGGGACGAAGCTGCTGGTCGCCGAGCAGCTCGGGCGCTTCGACAGCATCGGCATCGACTGCGTGGCGATGAACGTCAACGACGTGATCTGCGTCGGCGCCGAGCCGCTGGCGATGCTCGACTACATCGCGATCGACAAGGCGGACCCGGCGGTCTGCGAGGAAGTCGGCGTCGGCCTGGCCCGGGGCGCGGAGCTGGCCGGGGTCGAGATCCCCGGCGGCGAGCTGGCCCAGCTCGGTGAGATGGTGCGCGGCGTCGACGTCTCGGGCGCCTGCTTCGGCACCGTCGCCCTCGACGAGATCGTCGACGGCTCGGCAGTGCGGCCGGGCGACGTCGTGATCGGCCTGCCCTCCTCCGGCATCCACTCCAACGGCTACACGCTCGCTCGCTCCGCCCTCGAGGGCCTGGCGCTCGACGAGGACCCCGAGGGCCGGCTCGGCCGCCCGCTTGGCGACGAGCTGCTCGCGCCAACCGAGATCTACGTCAAGCCGATCCTCGAGCTGCTGCGCTCTCCTGTCGAGGTGCGCGGCCTCGCCCACATCACCTCTGGGGGCACCGAGAACCTGCTGCGCCTCGCCGCCGAGGTCGGCTATGAGATCGACGCGCCGCTGCCCGTGCCACCGATCTTCACCCTGATCCAGGAGCGCTCCGGCACCGCTGAGAAGGAGATGCACGAGGTCTTCAACATGGGCTGCGGATTCTGCTGCGTGGTCGACGAGGCCGATGAGAGCGCCGCGCTGGAGCTCCTGCGCGCCCACTACCCGGCCGCCCAAACGATCGGCCGCGCGGTAGACGGCCTGCACGAAGTCCGCCGCACCTGAGCGGGAGACTCGGGTGCGATAGAGAACCACTATCGAGACCGTGTCCGACAATGTCCGCAGCTAGATGGAGGCTCGCCCCTCAAGCGCAATGATCGGCACCGTGCTCTCCGGTCGCTACCGGCTGGAGGCGAAGCTCGGCAGCGGCGGCATGTCGACGGTCTACCTGGCACGCGATCAGACGCTCGACCGCCAGGTCGCGGTCAAGGTGATGCACCGCGAGATGTCCGAGCAGGCCGACCAGTTGGAGCGCTTCCGCCAGGAGGCGCGGTCGGTCGCCAAGCTCTCCCACCCCAACGTCGTCTCGGTGATCGACGCGGGCGAGGACGGCGGCCACCCCTACATCGTCTTCGAGTACGTCGAGGGCGAAACGCTGAAGCAGCGGGTCAGTCGCGACGGGGCGCTGGAGCCGCAGGAGGCGATCGCCTACGCGATCGAGATCGCCCGCGGCCTCTCCGTCGCTCACGCCCGGCGCATGGTCCACCGCGACATCAAGCCGCAGAACATCCTCATCGACGCTGAGGGGCGGGCGAAGCTGACCGACTTCGGCATCTCCCGCCAGCTCGAGCAGGACGGCATGACCGCCACCGGGCGCGTGCTCGGCACCACCGACTACGTCGCGCCCGAGCAGGCGATGGGACGACCGGTCGACCAGCGCTCCGACATCTACTCGCTCGGCGTCGTCCTCTACGAGATGCTGGTCGGCCAGGTCCCCTTCGCCGCCGACAGCCAGGTCGGAGTGGCGATGAAACACGTCAACGAGGAGCTCCCCGACGTGCAGCGGCGGCGGCCGGACGTCTCGGCCGCAGTGGCACTCGTCGTCGAGCGGGCCACGGCCAAGGACCCCGGCGAGCGCTACCAGCAGGTCAGCGAGATGATCGACGACCTCTCGACCGCACTGGAGGTCGAGGCGGCGCGGGCTGGCTCGACCACCGGAGAGGCGACCAGCGTGCTCGACGCGGTGCCGCCGCCGAAACGAGAGCTCTCGAGCGGTCGGCGCTGGAGCTGGGCGGCCGTTGCCGGGCTGCTCTTGGTCATCGGGGTGGTACTCCTCTTCGTGTTCGTCATCTCCAATGGAGATATCGGCGGCGGTGGCGCCGCCAAGGACAAGGGCTCGCCGGTGGCGATCGACTCGGCGACCGACTACGACCCGCAGGGCGACGAAGAAGAGGGCGGCAGCACGGTCGAACTCGCCGTCGACGGCGACCCCAGCGGCACGGCCTGGGACACCGAGCACTACGACTCCGACACCTTCGCCGGCACCAAGACCGGGCCCAACCCCGGCGTCGGCCTCTACGTCACGACCAGCTCACCGGCGAAGCCGACCGAGATGATCGTCCGCAGCCCAACCCCGGGCTGGGACGCGCAGGTCTTCGCCGCCGCCTCCGGCCCGCCCGGCGAACTGGAGGAATGGGGCGAACCGGTCGGCATCGCAGTCGACGCCTCCTCAACCGAGGAGATCGACCTCACCGTCCCGGAACCTGCCCAGTACTTCCTGATCTGGTTCAACAAGGCGAGCGAAGCCCGCGACCAGGCGGGCCGCTACCAGGTCGAGGTCAGCGACATCGAGCTGCGGCGCTAGCCCTAAATCAGAACTCGAAGGAGCGGGCGCGCTCGTGACGCTCAATCGCGAGGTTGACGAGGCGGTCGCAGAGGGTCGGGTAGTCGAGGCCCGATGCCTCCCAGAGCTTGGCGTAGACACTGGTCTCGGTGAAGCCGGGCATGGTGTTGATCTCGTTGACGAGGACAGCCCCATCGGCCTCGACGAAGAAGTCGCAGCGAGCGAGGCCGGCGCAGCCGCCCAGCTCGAAGGCGGTGACGGCGAGCTCACGGACCCGAGCCAGCTCCCCCTCGGAGATCTGCGCCGGGACGACCAGCTCCATGCCGCCGTCGCGGTACTTGGTCTCGTAGTCGTACCAATCGGCGTGGGCGACGACCTCGCCGGGAAGGGAGGCCTCGACCTGCTCGTTGCCGAGCAACGAGCACTCGACCTCGCGGCCGAAGGCGGAGGCCTCGACGATTACGCGCGGATCGTGACGGCGGGCCAGCTCGACCGCCGCGTCGAGCTCTGGGCCGAGGCCCTCGACCCGGCTGATGCCGACGCTGGAGCCGAGTCGCGAGGGCTTCACCCAAAGCGGCGCGCCGATCGCTTCGCAGCGCTCTCGCCAGCCCGGCTCACCGGCGGCGACGAAGTCAACCTGGGGAATGCCGGCCTGCGCGAAGAGGCGCTTCAGGGTCAGCTTGTCCATGCAGATCGCCGAGGAGAGCACGTCGGAGCCGACGTAGGGAAGGTCGAGCCACTCGAGCAGGCCCTGCACGCTGCCATCCTCGCCGAAGGGCCCGTGCAGGGCAGGGAAGGCGGCCTTGGCGCCGAGCAGGCCCTCTCCCGGCGCCAGCTCGATCGGCGCGCCGTCGTGACTCCAGACACCGTCGCGCGTGATTGTCAACCGCAGCGGCTCGTGGCCGGCGTCCTGCAGCCCCCGTGCCACCGCCTCGGCCGAGCGCAGCGAGACGTCGTGCTCGGAGGAGCGGCCGCCGCCGAGAACGGCGACCTTCATTCCGCTTCGCCCGTTTCGGGTTCGGGCGGGCCCGGGGCGGCCTTGCCGACGACCAGCGTCACCGTTGAGCCGGGCTCCACTTCCGAGCCCGGCGGGGGGAACTGGTCGGTGACGCGACCCACCTGCGAGGGGACTTCGGTCACCTGTTCCTGCACGGCCGGCTCGAGGCCCGCAGCGCGCAGCGCTTCCACCGCGTCGGCGCGGAGCTTGCCGATCACGTTCGGGATCGTCGCTTTTTCTTCGCCCTTGGAGACGACAATCGAGACGCTCGAGCCGGCGGGGAGCCGCGAGCCGGCGCTGGGCGCCTGGCGGATCACTTCGCCTTCGGGCTTCGGGCTCTCGACTTCTTCGACGCTCGGCGTGAAACCGCGACCGCGAATCTGCTGCACCGCGAGCGAGCGCTGGGCGCCGACCAGCACCGGCACCGTCGCCAGCTTCGGCCCGCTGGAGACCGTCAACACCACATCGGTGCCTTTGGTCGCCGTCTGTCCTCCCGAAGGCGAGGACTTGACTACCAGTCCCTCTTCGACTTTTTCCGAGCTGACCGCTTCGGTGCGAGCGCCGAAGCCGGCCTCTTCCAGCTTTTCTTCCGCTTCGGTCGTGCTCAGCCCGGCGGTCGAGGGCACCTTGGCGCTGCCCGGGCCGGCGCTGACGGTCAGCATCACCTTCGGCTTTGAGCAGAAGAAGCTGAGGAAGGCGCAGTCGAGCTCGGCCTGATCGCCCGGCGGCGAGGCGGCCGGGTCCTGCTCGAGCACGGTGTTGGCCGGCGCTTCGCGCTCGACCCGGTTGACGTCGCCGACGCTGAAGCCGTCCTGCTGGAGAAGGGCGATGGCGACGTTGAGCTGGTTGCCGGTCACCTCCGGCACCTCGGTGGTCGTGTCGCGAGTCAGCGCGAAGCCGATCAGCAGGCCGATCAGCACCGCGGCACCGACCATCAGCCAACGGCGGCGGCGGCGCTTGCGGCGTTCCTCCTCCTCGGTGTCGATGCCCTCGGCAACCGGCTCCTCCGGGGTCGCGACGATCGGTGGCAGGGCCGCGAAGGCAGCGGTGTTGCCGGCGCCGCCGCTCGGCTCCTTGAGGGCGGCGTCGATGGCGGCGATGAAGGCGTCGGCGTTCTGGAATCGCTGCCCGGGCTCCTTTTCCAACGCTCGCATCACCACGGCATCGAGCGCCGGCGAGACCTGGGGGTTGATCGAGCTGGGCCGCTGCGGCGCCTGTGAGACCTGCTTCATCGCCACCGCGACGGCGGTATCCGCCTCGAACGGGACCCGCCCGGTGAGCGCCTCGTAGAGCATCACGCCGATCGAGTAGAGGTCGGAGACCGCGGTCACCTCGAAGCCCTGCGCCTGCTCAGGCGAGAGGTAGTGCGGGGTGCCCATCACCGCGCCGGCCTGGGTGATCTCGGAGACGCCGGCGCGGGCGATGCCGAAGTCGGTCACCGTCGCCTTGCCCTCGTCGTCGACGATCACGTTCTGTGGCTTCAGGTCGCGGTGGACGACGCCGTGACGGTGAGCGAAGCGGGCGCCCTCGAGAACCTGGCGAATCAGGCCGGCGGCCTGCTCGGGAGCCAGGCCGGCCTCGATCAGCTGCTTCAGCGTGCGACCCTCGAGGTACTGCATCGCGATGTAGTAGGTGCCGTCGACGTCGCCGCGGTCGTAGACGGCGACGACATTGGGATGCTGCAGGCCAGCGGCGGCCTCGGCCTCGCGGCGAAAGCGGGCGACGAACTCGCTGTCCTGGGTGAAGCGGGCGTGCAGCACCTTGAGCGCGACGCGACGCTGCAGGTGCGTGTCGTCGGCCAGCCAAACGTCCGCCATCCCGCCCGAGCCGATCCGCTGCAGCACCTCGTAGCGGCGATCGACAACGCTCCCCTCCCCCACCTCAGCCATGCGTCACCCTCCTGCCAACGGGCCTAAAAGTCGGCATATAGATCGCTTTCAGGCCCACCGGCGGCAGTCTTTCATTCACCGTCGAGGATCGATTCGGCGACGTCGCGGAAGATCGGCGCGGCGATGTCGCCGCCGAATTCAGTCGTGCACTCGACCGTCGCAGCGATCGCGATCTGCGGGTCCTCGGCGGGCGCGAAGCCGATGAACCAGGCCTGGTTCTCGTCCGTGCCGCCGCCGCACGACTCGTTGTAAGGCGTTTCGGCGGTACCGGTCTTGCCGGCCACGGCGATGCCCGGGATCGCCGCGTTGGTACCGGTGCCTTCGCTGACGACGCCCTGCATCGCGGTGTTCAGCTCCGCCGCCGTCTCCTCGCTGATCGGCTGACTGTACTCGGAGGGGTCGAGGCGCTTTGTCACCCGCCCGTCGGGGTCGACCACACGGCTCCAGATCTGCGGCTTCATCAGCTTGCCGCCGTTGGCGACGGCGGCAGCAACCTCGGCCATCTGCAGCGGCGTCACCGCTAGCCGCTCCTGGCCGATCGCTACCCGGGCCAAGTCGACGGGGTCGTTGGGGCCGAGCAGCTCACCCCCTTCGAAGAGGCCGCTGGTTTCGACCTGATCGGAGGGCAGGTCGATCGCCGGCGTCGAGTTGAAGCCGAAGCGATCCATGTATTCGGACAACGTGTCTTCGCCGATCTGTTCGCCGAGCTGCGCGAACCAGGTGTTGACCGAGTTGGTCAATGCCGTGTCGAGGCTGATCGGCCCGAAATCCTCGTCGAAGTCGTTGTGCAGTTCCTGACCCTGTACGTCGAGTGAGCCCGGCGCGTCGATCGTCGTCTCCGGCGTGATCGTGTCGCTGTCGAGGCCGGCCGCGGCGGTCACCACCTTGAAGGTCGAGCCGGGCGGGTACTGGCCCTGGGTCGCACGATTGACCAGCGGTGTTTCCAGCTCGTTTTCGTTCAGCTCGGTGAGGTCGTAGGGAATCCGATTGGGGTCGAACGGCGGGTTCGAGGCCAGTACCCGCACCCGGCCGCTCTGCGGCTCGATCGCCACCACGGCGCCGAAGCCGGCGGCCTCGAGATCGGCGAGCGCGGTTGCCTGCGCCGCCGGGTCGAGGTTGGTGACGACGTCGTTGCCTTCCTGACGGCGGCCGCGCAGCTCGTCGAGGATCGAGGTGAATTCAGAGTCGTTGCCGACCAGCTCGTCGTTGTGGAACTGCTCGAACTCGCTGTCGCCCTCCTGGACGAAGCTGTAGCCGATCGGGTGGCCGTAGAGCGACCCTTCCGGGTAGCGGCGCACGTAGCGCAGGCTGTCGCCGCTGCCCTTGGGTACCGAGCGGGCGAGCACGGTACCGTCGGCGGCGAGGATGCGGCCACGCTTGATCTGCTGTTGCTCGAGCAGGGGACGCTTGTTGGCGTCCTCTTCCTTGAGCGCCTTGGCGTCGAAGACGGCCCAGTACGAGGTGAAGCCGATCAGCACCGCGAAGAGGACGACGACGAGGCCGAAGAGCTTGACGATCTGGCGGTTCATCGTCCCTCCAGGGCGAGCGCTCCGCCGCGTTCGGCGGCGCCCGACTCACGGCGGGCGCGGTCGGAGATCAGCAGCAGCAAGGCGAGCAGGACGAAGTTGGCGACGATCGAGCTGCCGCCGTAGCTGATGAAGGGCAGGGTGACGCCGGTCAGGGGGATCACCCGGGTGACGCCGCCGATGATCACGAAGGCCTGGATCGCGAAGACCGCGGTCAGGCCGGTAGCCAGCAGCTTCGAGAAGCCGTCGTCGGCGAGCAGGGCGATCTTGAAGCCACGCGCCGCAATCAGCAGGTAGACGAGGACCACCGCGCAGGCGCCAAAGAGGCCGAGCTCGTTGACGATCAGCGAGTAGATCGTGTCGGTCTGCGCGGCCGGCAACAGCGCTTTGTCGGTGCCGGGGATCGTGATCAGCGCCTGGCCGAACCCTTTGCCGAAGAGACCGCCGTCGGCTTGGGCGAAGATCGACTGGAGGATCTGGTAGCCGCTTTCCTGCGGGTGCGCGTAGGGATCGAGCCAGATCTCGACCCGCTCGTGGACGTGCGGCACGGTCGAGGCGAAGAACCAAGCGCCGATGAGGAACATCGCCATGCCGATCACGACAAAGGAGAAGCGGCCGGTGGCGACGTAGAGCAGGGCCAGGAAGGCGGCGAAGAACATCAGCGAGCTGCCCAGGTCGCGGATGAAGACGAGCATGAACATCGAAGCGCCCCAGACGACCAGCATCGGGCCGAAGTGCTTGAGCGGCGGCAGGGTGACGCCAAGCACGCGGCGGGCGCCGACGATCAGCACCTCGCGGTGCTCACGCAGGTAACTGGCCAGGAAGACGACCAGGCAGATCTTCGAGAACTCAGCCGGCTGGAAGGCGAGCGGGCCGATCTTGACGCCGAGGTAGGCGCCGTTGACCTGCTCGCCGATGCCCGGCAGGCGCGGCGCCAGCAGGAGCAGCAGGCCGACGACGGCGATCGTGTAGCGGTAGCGCTCGAGCACGTCGTATTCGCGCAGGAACTGGATCGTCAGGGCGAAGAGGATCAGCCCGAGCACGAACCAGTTGGCCTGGTCGCGGGCCAGGTCGGCGTCGATGCGGTAGACCATCACCAGCCCGAAGGTCATCAGCAGCGCGACCAGCGGGAAGAGGTAGGGGTCGGCGTCGGGGAGCCGGATGCGCAGGTAGAAGTGAGTTGCCAGACAGATCGCGAAGAAGTAGGCGCCGTAGACGAGGCTGGCGTCGTCGAGGCGGGCGTTCTCCTGGGCGAAGACCGCGGCGAAGCCGGCGGTGAGCAGGGCGGCGACCGGGATCAGAGCGGTTAGCTCCCGGTTCCTGGCGCTCATCGAGCTCCTTGAGATTTTTCGATGTCCTCGACCAGCGAGACGGCGTCCTCACGCGAGCGCAGGTCGTGCCCGCTGACCGCTTCGCGTCGCTTCGCCGGCAGCGACTCGGTCTGGATCGGGCTGGCGTAGCGCTCTTCGTAGAGCTCGATCCCAAGCGGCAGTTCATAGGGCAGGCCGCGGTAGAGGGCGACGCGGCCGCCGTCGTCGGTGCCGAGGAACCAGACCTGGCGGTTGCCGTACCAGGCGCCGAAGGCGACGGCTGCCAGCACGGCGAGGACAGCCAGGGCCGTGGCCGCCCGGCGCAGGCCCCGTCGGGGCGGCTTGGCGGTGAGCTGCTCGCGGCGCTCGCGAGCAGCTGCCGCGGCGGCCCGGCGGCGCACCTCGGTCGCGGTCAGTCCCTCTGCCGCCGCGGTGCTGCCGATCAGGGTCGCGTCCTCGTGGCTCTGCTGCGGAGCGGCTGCGTCTTCGAGCCGGAAGGCGAGGACGGTGATGTTGTCGCGACCGCCGGCCCGGTTGGCTTCGTCGACCAGGGCCCGAGTCGCGGCGTCCATCGACGTCGCCCCGGCTAGCAACTTGGCGATCTGCTCCTCACCCAGCATCGTCGTCAGGCCGTCCGAGCAGATCAGGAAGACGTCGCCGGGGGCCGCCGAGACCGTGTGGACGTCGGGCTCGACCTCCGGTTCGGGACCGAGCGCGCGGGTGATGATCGAGCGCTGCGGGTGGTCCTCGGCCTGGGCGTCGGTGAGCTGCCCTTTGCGGCGCATCTCCTCGACCAGCGAGTGGTCGCGGGTGAGCTGCTCGAGGCGGCCGGCGCGCAGGCGGTAGGCGCGGCTGTCGCCGACATGGCCAAGCGCCACCTCTTCGCGCTCGGCGTTGACGATCGCGGCAGTCAGGGTCGTGCCCATCCCGGCTCGCGAGGGATCGGCGCGGGCGAGGTCGTGAATCGTGCGGTTGGCGGTGGCGATCGTCTCGCGCAGGACCTGCTCGGGGGGGCCATCGGGAAGGTCGACGTCGAAGGCGTCGGCGGCGGCTTTGGAGGCGACCTCGCCGGCCTGCGCGCCGCCCATCCCGTCGGCGACGACGAAGATCGGCGCGCGCACGAAGAAGGAATCCTCGTTGGCATTGCGCTGGCGCCCCGTGTCGGAGCGGAAGGCCTGGTCGTCGATCCTCAGCATTGCCGTCCTACGTCCCCGCCTCGAAGCGGAACTCGGTGTCGCCGATGCGCACCACGTCGCCGTCGATCAGCTCTGCCTCCCCCACGAGGGAGGCATCGTTGAGCAGGGTTCCGTTGGTCGAATTCATGTCCTCGACATAGGTGCGCCGGTCTCGGCTGAAGATCCTTGCGTGCAGGCCGGAGGCATAGCGGTCGTCGATGCGCACGTCGGCTTCTCCCGAGCGGCCGATCGAGAGGCCGCCGATCAGGTCGAAGCGCTCGCCGGGCTCGAGGCCGCCGCCGCGCTCGGCGACGAGCCAGGAATCGGCGCCACCCGGCTGCGCGGCAAAGCTGGGCACCTGGTGGAAGCCGGTCGCATCGGGGGCCGGAGAGGTCGTGCGACGCAGGTCCTTGAGGGCGCTGCGGACGATCCAGAGCAGGAAGAGATAGAGGACGGCGAGGAAGCCGAACTTGAGGGCCACGGAGATCGGCTCGTAGTCCACGCGCCTAGCTGCTCACTGCTCGATGTCGAACAGGAAGGTCGTGGTGCCGATCGTGACCTGATCGCCGGGGCTGAGTCGAGTCGAGGAGACCCGCCGCCCGTTGACCTTGACCCCGTTGGTCGAACCGAGGTCGGCGATCGTCCAATCCCCCGTCTGGGCGCGGCGCAGCTCGGCGTGGCGGCGGGAGACGTTGGGGTCGCTGAGCACACACTCGACCTCCTTGGAACGGCCGATCGTCGCCCGCGGGCCCTCGAGGACGTAACGGCGATCGTCGAGCGCGACGACGGCGCGGGTCGCGACCATCGCTTCGGCGCGTTGCTCGGGGCTCTTCGGCGGGGCCGCCTCTTTCACCGCCGAGTAGACCATCGTGTGGCCCTCCTCCCCCTGGCTCGGGCTCTCCCCCTCGCGAGCCGGCGGCTTGACCAGCCGAGTCTGGATGCCGAACTCGCCGAGGCGCAGGCGCTCGTCGGTCTTGAACTCGACCGCCGGACGGGTCAGCAGGTCGTAGTTGCGGCGGCGGGCGTGCTCGAGGAGGTAGCCGGAGAGCTCCTGCTCGAGCGAGCGCTCGTAGCCTTCGAGCTTGACCCGGTCCTTGCTCGAGAGGTAGACGGTGTACTCGTTGGGCACGTAGACCCGCGCCACCCCCGCCGTCTTGTGGGCATCCATCTCCTTGGCCAGCTTGCGAGCGAGCTCGACCGGCTGCACCTCGGAGCTGAAGGCGCGACTGAAGACCCCCTCGACGAGGCCTTCGATCCGACTCTCAAGGTTGCGTAGGACGCTGATCGGTGGCTCCTTTTCGAGCGAGACAGGCGCTCGGGTGGCGGGGGAAACCGGCTCGAATCCTAGTTGGTGGGACCCCGGACTCAGGGGAGCAGGGCGCCGTGGCCGGCGGCGAGCCAGGCGCCCAGCACCGCGGCGGCGGCAACTGCGGAGAGGCGCAGGCGCAGCGAGAGGTCGCGGCGCGGAGGATGCTCGTCAAGGCGGTCGAGTGAGCTTTCGATCGCGTCACCCAGCTCCTCCAGTGGCGGCCGTCGATCCGGGCGGGTCTGCAGGCAGGCATCGACCGTGTCGCTGAGCTGGCGCGGCAGGTCAGGGCGAAGGCGGCGCAGAGGCCGCAGGCGGCTGCCGATCGCGCGTGCGGTCGCCGCCGGCGTGGCGCGGCGGTTGGGGTTCTCGCCGCTCCAGCACTCGTAGAGCATCAGGGCCAGGGCATAGACGTCGGCCTCGGCGCCGGCGGTACGCCCCTCGGCTTGCTCAGGGGCCATGTAGGCCAGCGTGCCGACGACGTCGCCGGGCGCGGTCAGCGCCGCCGCGTCGGTGAGCCTGGCGACACCGAAGTCCATCAGCTTGGCGCGCGGCTCGCCCTCCTCGGTGACGAGGACGTTCTGCGGCTTGATGTCGCGGTGCACCACCGATCGCGCGTGCGCATGATCGAGCGCCTCACAGAGGTCAGCGGCGATCTCGCCGATCTCGCGATCGCTTAGCGTGCCGTCGCGGTTGAGCTGGGCGAGAGTCGAGCCGTCGACCAGCTCGGTGACGAGCAGGGCGTTGCCGTCCTCCTCGCCCATCTCGTAGAGGGTGACGATGCCAGGGTGGTTGAGCCTGGCAGCGGCCTGGGCCTCGCGTAGCACCCGCCCTGAGCCACGGCCGCCTGCGGATTCGATCGCCTTGACGGCGACCGGCCGCTCGAGGCGACCGTCCCAGGCCTCGTAGACCGTGCCGAAGCCGCCGCTGCCGATGCGGCGCTCGATCAAGAAGCGGTTGAGGACGAGTGAGCCGACCAATTCACTCCCCGGCTTCGCCGCGAATCCGCTTCCTCCTGCGACATACTCCCTGCTTCCTTGGAGGATTCCTCAGCAAACCGGCCGCAGCGCCGGGCGCGGCGGGGCCGTCGCCCAGAGCGTCAGCAGATCCTGCTGCGTCGTGGGCTGGCCCTCGGCGGCGGGCTGCTGCTGCTGATCGTGATCGTGCTCGGCGTCAAGGGCTGTCTCGACGCGCGCAAGAACCGCGCCTTGAGCGACTACGCCCGCAACGTCACCCAGATCGTCGACGAGACCGACCAGACCAGCAAAAGCCTCTTCGAGAAGCTCTCCGACCCGACCAGCCTGTCGGTGACCGACTTCACCGCCGAGGTCAACGCCGACCGCAGCGCGATCGACGGCTACGCCAGCCGTGTCGACGGCCTCGACGCGCCCGGCGACATGAGCCATGCCCAGAGCACGCTGGAGCTGGTCTACGAGCTGCGCAGCAGCGCGATGAACGAAATCGCCGACAAGATGAGCACCGCGCTCGGCGACGTCGGGGCCGAGCAGGCGACGGCGGCGATCGCCAGGCAGATGCAGACGCTGCTGGCCAGCGACGTGCTCTACGCGGCGGTGGTGCGGCCGGAGATCAACGGCGTGCTCGCCGACAACGGGATCGACGGCAACGACGTGCCGAAAAGCAGTCTTCGTCCCCGATCCCGCCAAGTGGCTGGACGAGGCCGAAGTCGAGCGCCGCGCTCGGCTCGGTCAGCGGCTCGTCGGCGGCGGCGACGCCCGGCATACACGGCACCGAACTGATCGGCGTCAGCGTCAACGAAACCGAACTGAGCCGCCGAATCGACCACCCCGGTCGTCCAGCGAAGGGGCGCCCGAAGTCGAAGTGCAGGTCCAGAACCAGGGTGAATCGACCGAGAACGGCATCACCGTCTCGGTCACCGTCGACGGCGGCAACACGCTGCAGGGAGACATCAGCACGATCGGCGTCGGCGAAACCGGCAGCGTCGACGATCCCGCTCACCCCCGCGCCGAGCGGCGAAGTGACGCTCGAAGTCGACGTCGCAGACGGTGCCGGGCGAGACGGTCGACGACAACAACGAAGGCCAGCTACACGGTCGCCTTCGAATAGCCGGCGTCGAGTGCGGATCGCCTACCTGGGACCGGCCGGGACGTTCACCGAAGACGCCCTGCGCGAGGCGGCTGGCACGGACGACGAGTTCGAGCCGCTGCGCACGCCAACCGTCCACGACGCGATCCTCGCGGTCGAGCGTGGCGAGGCCGAGCGCGCCCTCGTTCCCTTCGAGAACTCGATCGAGGGCTCGGTGCGCAGCACGCTCGACACGCTCGCCTTCGACACCGAGGCGGTGACGATCGTCGGCGAGCACGACTTCGCGGTGCGGGCGATGCTGATCGCCCGCGAAGCGCTTGAGCTGGAGACGATCGAGAGCGTGCTCTCGCACCCCCAGCCGCTGGCCCAGTGCGCCCGCTTCCTGCGCGAGCAACTCCCCGACGCGGAACGCCAGAGCGTCAACAGCACGGCCGAGGCGGTGCGCCTGGTCAGCGAGTCGGATCGGCCGCTGGCCGCGATCGGCGCCCAATCGGCCGCCGAGCTCTACGACTGCACGGTCCTGCGCGAGGGGATCGAGGACGAGGCCAACAACGTCACCCGCTTCGTCTGGATCGCTCCGGCCGGAACCGAGCCCGCAAGGCGGTGGAAGCTGGAAGACGTCGCTGGTCTTCTCCGAGCTCGGCGAGGACCATCCCGGCGCCCTGGTCGAGGCGCTGCAGCGAGTTCTCCGAGTCGCGGAGTCAACCTCACCCGCATCGAGTCGCGGCCGCTGCGCCAGGGCCTCGGCCGCTACATGTTCTTCTGCGACCTCGAGGGAGCGCTCTGCCGAGGCGGCCGTCACCGAGGCGTCGAGGCGCTGCGGAGCAAGGCCGATTCGGTGCGAATCCTGGGGTCGTACCCGGTCGCTGAGCCCGGCGACTGCGTAGAATTCCCGAGCAATATGGCACGCGTCCTCGTACTCAATGCGACGTATGAGCCGATCAACGTCTGCACGCTGAGACGAGCCGCTGTGCTGCTTCTCAAGGAAAAGGCCGAGTTGCTCGAGCGGCGCGAAGGCGCACTGCACTCCGAGCACATGACGATGGAGCGCCCCGACGTGATCCGCCTGGTCAGCTACGTGCGGATCCCGCGTGAGGCGCACCGGCGCAAGATCACCCGCCGCGCGGTGCTCGCGCGCGACTCGTGGACCTGCCAGTACTGCGGCTCGCGCAAGTCGGGCCTCACGGTCGACCACGTCATCCCCCGCAGCCGCGGCGGCAAGTCGGTCTGGGAGAACATCGTCGCCGCCTGCGCATCCTGCAACCGCCGCAAGGGCAACCGCCTCCCCCGCGAGATCCAGATGCACCCCCAGAAGAAACCGAAGGCTCCCGGGCCCACCGTCTTCATCCAGGTCGCCAGCCCCCGGATTCCGCCGGCCTGGCAGCAGTACCTACCCGCCGCAGCTTTGCCGGCGGCGGCGTAGAGGCGGCGAGGAGCCGCCCGGGGTCCTTACTGCCGGCAGCTGCTCTTGCCTCGTCCGGCTCGTCTGTGGATCGAGTCGTCATCGACGACCAGCGCGACGGCGGAGACGCTGTCGTCGTCCTTCATGTTCATCACCTTGACGCCCTGCGTCGGGCGGCCCATCTGCGAGATGCCGCCGGCTCGGGTGCGCTGGACCATGCCGTTCTGGGAGATGAAGAGCAGGTCCTGGTGCTCGCGGACGATCAGGGCGCCGGCCAGGCCGCCCTTCTTCGCGGTCAGCTTCGCGGTCAGCACGCCTTTGGTGCCGCGGCCCTTGACCGGGTACTCGGAGACCGGGTGCGCTTGCCGTAGCCGTTCTCGGTGACGACGAAGAGCTCGGAGTCGTCGCGGGCGATGTCCATCGCCAGGACGCGGTTCTCGACGCCGTTGACCTTCGCCGAGACGTTCATGCCTTTGACGCCGCTGGTGTCGCGGCCCATCGCCCGCACTTTCGCCTCCGAGAAGCGCGAGGCGTGGCCGGACTTGGAGACGAGCAGGATGTCGTCGTCGCCCGAGGTCAGCCGCACCTGGACCAGCTCGTCGCTGTCGCGGATCTTGATCGCGATGATCCCGTCGGCGCGGATCGGCGTGTTGTAGGCCTTGAACTCGGTTTTCTTGACCAGGCCCTGGGCGGTCGCGAAGACCAGGTACTTGTTCTCGCTGAAGTCGCGGGTCGGGATCACCGCGGTCACCTTCTCGCCGTCGCGCAGCGGCAGGACGTTGACCAGGGCCCGGCCTTTCGAGGTCCGCGAGCCCTCGGGCAGCTCGTAGACCTTGAGCCGGTAGACCTTGCCGCGGTTGGTGAAGAAGAGCAGGAAGTCGTGGGTCGAGCAGATGTGCAGGTGCTCGATGTAGTCGTCCTCTTTCATGTCCATCCCCATCACCCCGCGGCCGCCGCGGTGCTGCTGGCGGTAGGTCGCGAGCGGCAGGCGCTTGGCGTAGCCGGAGTGGGTGATCGAGATCACCATCTGCTGGTCGGCGATCATGTCCTCGATGTTCATGTCGCCCTCGAAGTGGGTGACTTCGGTGCGCCGCTCGTCGCCGTAGCGCTCGGTCGACTTCGTCGAGCTCCTCGACGATCATCGCGTCGATCCGGGCCGGGTCGCCGAGGATCGCGCGCAGCTCGCCGATCCGCTCCATCAGGTCTTTGTGCTCGTCGCGGACCTTGTCGGACTCGAGCGCGGTGAGGCGCGCGAGGCGCATGTCGAGGATCGCCTGCGCCTGCAGCTCGGAGAGCTCGAAGCGCTCGATCAGGCCGGCTTTGGCCGTCTCGGTGTCGCTCGAGCCGCGGATCAGCTCGATCACCGCGTCGAGGTTGTCGAGCGCGATCAGCAGCCCCTCGAGGATGTGGGCGCGGGCCTCGGCCTGGCGCAGCTCGTGCTGGGTGCGGCGGATGACGACCTCGCGCTGGTGCGAGACGTAGTGCTCGATCAGCTCCTTGAGGCTCAGGGTGCGCGGCACGCCGTCGACCAGGGCGACCATGTTGATCCCGAAGGTGCTCTGCATCGCCGTGCGCTTGTAGAGCTGGTTGAGGACCACCTCGGGCGGGTCGCCGCCGCGCTTGGTCTCGATCACCAGGCGCATGCCGGAGCGGTCGGACTCGTCGCGCAGGTCGGAGATCCCGGTGATCTTTTTCTCGCGGACGAGGTCGGCGATCTTCGTGATCAGGCCGCCGTCGCCGCCCTTCTTGACCATGAATGGCAGCTCGGTGACGATGATCGCGTCGCGGCCGCCCTTGAGCGGCTCGACGTGGGCGCGGGCGCGGATCCGAACCGAGGCTCGGCCCGAGGCGTAGGCGTCGCGGACTCCTTCGGCGCTCATGATCCCGCCGCCGGGGAAGTCCGGGCCCTTGACGTGCTCCATCAGGCCGGCGAGGTCGATGCCGGGATTGGCGATGTAGGCCTTGACCGCGCCGATCGACTCGCTGCAGGTTGTGCGGCGGGATGTTGGTCGCCATCCCGACCGCGATCCCGGAGGAGCCGTTGACCAGCAGGTTGGGAAAGCGGGCCGGCAGCACCAGCGGCTCGCTGCTGGGACTCGTCGTAGTTCGGGCCCCACTCGACCGTGTCGGCGTCGATGTCGCGCAGCATCTCGGTCGAGAGCCGCGCCAGGCGCGCCTCGGTGTACCGCATCGCGGCCGGCGGGATCGTCGTCGATCGAGCCGAAGTTGCCCTGGCCGTCGACGAGCATGTAGCGCAGCGAGAAGTGCTGCGCCATCCGTGCCAGCGTGTCGTAGATCGCCGAGTCGCCGTGAGGGTGGTACTTGCCCATCACCTCGCCGACGATGAAGGCGGACTTTCGGTAGGGCCGGTTCGGCTGCAGGCCAAGGTCGTGCATCGCGTAGAGCACACGGCGGTGCACCGGCTTCAGGCCGTCGCGGACGTCGGGCAGGGCGCGGCCGACGATCACGCTCATCGCGTAGTCGAGATACGACGAGCGCATCTCGTTGGTCAGCTCGCGCTCCTCGATCCGGCCGCCGGTAAGCGCGTCGGCGCCCTCCATCTACCTCACCTCCCGATCCATAACGCCCAGGTCACACATCGAGGAACCTGACCTCTTTGGCGTGCCTTTCGATGAAGTCCTTGCGCGGCTCGACCTTGTCGCCCATCAGGTCGGCGAAGACCTTCTCGGCCAGCGCGGCGTCGTCGATCCGCACCCGCTCGAGCATGCGACTGGCAGGGTCCATCGTCGTCTCGCGCAGCTGTTCGGCGTTCATCTCGCCCAGGCCCTTGAAGCGCTGCATCGTGACGCCCTGGCGTGCAAGCTCCAGCACCATGCGACGCAGCTCGGCGAACGACTCCGCCGTGCGCTGTTTCTGATCGAGCGAGAGCTCGGAAGGGCGGCCGGCCGACCTGGCTCGAGCAGCTCAGCGTGCGACTCGATCAGCCGCCGGTAGTCGTGCGATTCGAACAGCGCCGCCGAGAGCTCGAAGGCCTGGGCCAGCCCGTCGCTGCGGTGCACCGCGCGAACGAGGATCTCGTCGCCGGCTTCGGAGACGATCTCGGTGTCGAAGGGCTCGGCCTCGCCGGCGTCGCCGTTCAGCACATCCTTCACTTCAGCGAGCGAGGTGACGCCGCGGTCGAGGATTTCGCGACTCGCCGAGGAAGCGGATCAGCTCGTGCCCGAAATCGGCCTGCAGCGAGTCCGCCCAGCCCTCGTGCTCCTTCAGGCGCCGGTTGAAACGCTGCCAGCGCGCTGCGGTCAGATTGTGCGTATCGCCGCCGGCGTCGGCCACCTCCATCTGCTCCAGCTTGTCGCGCAGCAGCAGCTCCTCCAGCTCGGACTCCTTCTCGACGTAGGTTTCCTGCTTGCCGTTCTTCAGCTTGTAGAGCGGCGGCTTGGCGATGTAGACGTAGCCGGCCTCGATCAGCTCCGGCATCTCGCGGTAGAGAAAGGTCAGCACCAGAGTGCGGATGTGAGCGCCGTCGACGTCGGCATCGGTCATCAGCACGACCTTGTGGTAGCGCGCCTCTCCGACGTCGAACTCCTCGCGGATGCCGGTGCCGACGGCGGTGATCAGCGCCTGGATCTCCTGGTTGGAGAGGACCTTGTCGATCCGCGCCTTCTCGACGTTGATGATCTTGCCGCGCAGCGGCAGCACCGCCTGGGTGTTGCGGTCGCGGCCCTGCTTGGCCGAACCACCAGCGGAGTCACCCTCGACGATGAACAGCTCGGCCAGGGCGGGATCGCGAACCGTGCAATCGGCGAGCTTGCCGGGCAGGGTCGAGTTCTCCAGCGCCGACTTGCGGCGGGTCAGGTCGCGGGCCTTGCGGGCCGCCTGGCGGGCGCGGGCCGCATCGACGGCCTTGCCGACAATACGTTTCGCCTCGCCGGGGTTCTCCTCGAAGAACTCGCCGAGCTTGCGGTTGACCGACTCCTTGACCAGACCCTCGATTGGCGGGTTGCCCAGCTTGGTCTTGGTCTGACCCTCGAACTGAGGGTCCTGCAGCTTGACCGAGATCACCGCGGTCAAGCCCTCGCGCACATCGTCTCCGGTGAGGTTCTCGTCTTTCTCTTTGAGCAGGCCTTTGCCGCGGGCATAGGCGTTGAGCGTGCGGGTCAGGGCCGAGCGAAAGCCGGAGAGGTGGGAGCCGCCCTCGTGGGTGTTGATGTTGTTGGCGAAGCTGAAGACCGATTCCTGGTAGGAGGAGTTCCACTGCATCGCGACCTCGACCTGGCCGTCGTCTGTCTCGTTCTCGAAGAAGACCGTCTTGGCGTGGATCGCGTCCTTGTTCTCGTTGAGGTGAGCGACGAAGTCGACGATGCCGCCCTCGTAGTGAAAGGTGTCGCTCTGGCCGCCAGCGCGCTCGTCGACCAGGTCGATCTTGAGCCCGCGGGTGAGGAAAGCCGTCTCGCGCAGCCGCTCGGCCAGCGTCGCGTAGTCGAACTCGAGCTCGTCGAAGATCTCGGCGTCGGGAAGGAAGGTGATCGTCGTGCCATGCGCATCGCTCGCATCGCCGCGGTGTAGGTCGGCCTGCGGCTTGCCGCGCTCGTAGTCCTGAGTCCAGACCGCTCCATCCCGGCTGATCTCGAGATGGAGCTGCTCGGAGAGCGCGTTGACGACCGAGATTCCGACACCATGGAGGCCGCCGGAGACCTTGTAGCCGTCGCCGCCGAACTTGCCGCCGGCATGAAGCGTGGTCAGCACCACCTCTGCCGCCGGCCGCTTCTCTTTCTTCAGTTCGTCGACCGGGATGCCGCGGCCGTCGTCGATGACGGTGCAGCTGTTGTCGGGGTGCAGGACCACGCGGACGTTGTCGCAGTAGCCCGCGATCGCCTCGTCGACCGAGTTGTCGAGGACCTCGTAGACCAGGTGGTGCAGGCCACGCGGCCCGGTCGAGCCGATGTACATGCCCGGCCGCTTGCGAACCGCTTCCAGGCCCTCGAGGACCGTGATGTCCTTGGCGCCGTAGGACTCCGAGCCGCCTTTTTTTTGCGCGGCCGTATTCGTCTTCTCAGGCAATTAGTCCCTTCCCAATCTCATAGAAAACCCCGGCCGTCTGGACACTTGCTGCACACGGCCGGGGCAGAAATGCAAGTTGACATAAGGATACCAGTTCGGGCACCCAGACAACCCCGGTTGTAGAAATAAAAGTCCTGCAAATCAGCCATAAATGAAATTACTTCTGGATGTCATCCACACGGAAGCGCAAACTCCGCGGCGCCTGCTCGCCGAGACGCTCTCGCAGCCGCTCCAGAAGCTGTCCTTGCATCAAATCCAACTCCTGGGCCCAGACGGAATCCGAGCAACTCACCTGCACCTCCCCACCCCGCTCGGAGACCGGCCTCGCGACCGCGGCAATGCGCTCTCCGACCACCCCATCCCAGGCCGCTTGAAGGGCCGCCAGCGGAGTCTTCGGGGCGGCCTGGCCCAGCGCCGCGCGCAACGCGCTCGACGCTGGGCGCGGGGCGCGGCGGCGGGTCATGCGGCAGCGGCCTCGCTGATCGCGAGCGGCATTCGCAGCAGGCTCTCCTGCGCCGCGCTCGGCAGCGAGTCCTCCGCCGCCGCCGTGATCAACGCCTGACCGCCGGCGGCGAGTCGTTCGACCAGCCGCTCTCGCCGGCCAGGGTCGAGCTCGCTCATCACGTCGTCGAGCAACAACAGCGGCGCCACCCGACGGGCCTCGAGCAGAACGTCGCGCTGGGCGAAGAGCAGAGCCAAGAGGGCGGCGCGTTGCTGGCCCTGTGAGCCGTAGCGACGCAGCGAACGACCCGCGGCGAGGACCTTCAGCTCATCGAGGTGCGGGCCCCAGGAGGTCCGGCCGAGGCGCAGATCGGCCTCACGGCGCTCGGCGAGGCCGGCGCAGATCTCCGCTGCCGAGCCGGCGGCGCGAGGCGCGTACTCGAGCGCCGCGCCACCGACGAGGCCCAGCTCTGCAGCCGCGTCGGCGAAGGGCCCGGCCAGCTCGGCGACCGCCTCCTCGCGGGCGGCGACCAGGCCGGCAGCGGCCTGGGCCAAAGTCGAGTCCCAGACGTCGAGCTCACCGGGCGCGGAGCGGCCGGCGGCAAGTCGCGCAACCAGCGCGTTGCGCTGCGCAAGCGCCTGGCCAAAGCGCTGCCGCAGATCGGCGCGCGTGGGCCAGCGGGCGGCGATGAAGCGGTCGATATGGGCACGCCGTTCGGCCGGTGGGCCCTTTATCAGCGCCAGCCGGTCGGGCGAGAAGACGGCCACCGGAGGGCGGCTGCGGGCCAGGGTCCCTGGATCGGCCGGACTGCCGTCGAGAAGGTGCCGCCGCCCCTCGGCGCGACTCACCGACGCGAGCAGGCGAGCCTCGATCCCGTCGTCATCGCGGAGCGTCGCTTCCGCGCGGGCGAAGGAGCCACCGAAGGGGATCAGATCGCGTCGGTCGGAGGTGCGGAAGGAACGGCCGGTGAGCGCGAAGTAGAGCGCCTCAAGCAGGTTCGTCTTACCGATGCCGTTGGGACCGACGAGGCTGACGATCCCCGGCCCCAGCTCGATCCGCGCCTGCGCCAAGCTCCGCAGCGGACTCGCTTCGACGGCGGTGACCAGCACCGGCAGCTCCTCACACGTTGAGGCGGATCGGCATCACCAGGTAGCGGAAGTCTTCGTTGTCGACCGGCTGCAGCAGTCCCGGGCGCAACGGTGAGATCAGCCGCAGCACCACCTCGTCGCCCTCGACGCTTTCGATTCCCTCGCGGAGGAAGTCCGGGTTGAAGCCGATCTCCAGCGGCTCGCCCTCGAAAGCTGCTGGCATCGTCTCTTCCGCGTCGCCGACGTCGGGAGTCGAAGCGGCGATCGTCAACTCCCCCGGCGCAAAGGAGAGGCGCAGCGGCGCGTTGCGCTGGGCGAGCTGACTGACCCGCTTGGTGACGTCGAGCAACTCCGGTCGCGGCAGCCTTACGTCGTGCTCGTAGGACTCCGGCAGGAGCTGTCGAAAGTTGGGGAACTGGCCCTCGATCAGCCTCGTGTTGAGGACGATCTCCCCTGCCTTGAAAACCGCCTGGTTGCGGAGCAGCGAGACCGAGACCTGCTCGACGCCGTCGGCAGAGACGATCCGGCCCAGCTCGCGCAGCGCCTTAGCCGGGATGTTCGCCTCCAGCTCGCCGCCGATCTCGCTCTCGAGGCCGGTCCTCTTCACAGCCAGCCGGTAGGAGTCCGTGGCGACCATCGTCATCTCGGCGCCGCTGGCGCTGACGAGAACGCCGGTGAGCACCGGCCGCATGTCGTCGCGCGAAGCGGCACGAGCAACCAACTCAACCGTTGAGGCGAGCGCGGCAGCGGGGATCGTCAGCGGCTCGCCCTCCTCCTCCGGGAAGGTCGGGAAGTCCTCGCTGGGCAGGACGCGGAGGTGAAAGCTGGAGCCGCCGCTGCGGATCTCGACGTCGCGCTCCGCCTCGCGCAACTCGATCTCCACGACCGGGTCGCTGAGCGAGCGGGCGAGCTCGGCGACGAGGCGGCCGGGGAGGAGGACAGAGCCGGCACCGTCGGCCTCGGCAGTGAGCTTCGTCTTCAGGCCCATCTCGAGATCGGTCGCGCAAAGGCTGACCCCGGACTCCTCGGCAGTGACCAGGATCCCGGAGAGGGACTGGGTCGCGGCGCGGGTCGAGACAGCTCTGGAGACGACCGAGAGCTTGGCGACCAGCTCATCGCGTTTGGTTGTCAGCTTCAATTGATCAATGCCTTCTTAAGTTGGATTAGTGCTTGTGGAAAAGCGCGAAATAGCCACCTATGCCGCTTCGCAGCGCGCTTACTGAGCTGTGGAGGGGGCTGTGGGAAGTCATGGATTCTTACAGTGCCGTCGGCCGTCAGGCGGAGGCTGTGGGCGGAATGTGGATTGCCGCGCGGAGCTTCTCGACCCGCGCCGCCAGCGCTGCATCCTCCCCGAAGCGGGCTTCGGCCCGGCGTATCGAGTTGAGCACGGTGGAGTGATCGCGGCCGCCGTAGAGGCGACCGATCTGAGGTAGCGAGAGGTCGGTGAGCTCGCGGGTGAGGTAGATCGCGACTTGCCGGGCGCGCAGCGGATTGGCTGCCCGCGTGGCGCCGATCAGCTCGGCCCGAGAGATGCCGAAGGCGCTCGAGACGCGCTGCTGGATCTCCTCGACCGGCGATGATTCGGAAGAGCGCGAGCGTTGGGGGATCACGGCGTCGATCAGCTCCGGGCTGAGTGGCTTGGCGGTCAGCGAGGCGTGGGCGAGCACGCGGGTGAGAGCGCCGTGGAGCTGACGCACGTTGACGTCGCTTCGCCGCGCCAGCTCGGTGAGCACGTCGCCCTCGGTGTCGACACCGGCCTCGCGAACGAGACGACGCAGGACAGTGAGGCGGGTAGCCAAATTGGGCGGCTCGACAGCGACGGTCAGACCCCACTCAAAGCGGTCACGCAGGCGCGACTCGAGCGTCGAAAGCTCGCTGGGGATGCGGTCGGCGGAGAGGACGAGCTGACTGCCGCCTTCATAGAGCGCGTTGAAGGTGTGGAAGAACTCGTCCTCGGTGTGCCGCTTGCCCTCGAGGAACTGCACGTCGTCGACGAGCAGGACGTCGAGGTCCCGGTAGCGTCGCTTGAACTCCTCGGCGCCGGCAGTCCTCAGCGCGGTGACGAACTCGTTGGTGAAGCACTCGGCGGTCGTGTAGCGAACGTTCAGGCCCGCCGCGCAGGCGTCGAGGTAGTTGGCGATCGCGACGAGCAGGTGAGTCTTGCCGAGGCCAGGTGGACCGTGGAGGAAGAGCGGGTTGTAGGCCTCCGAGGGCGCCTCGGCGACGGCAAGCGCCGCCGCGTGGGCCACTCGGTTGCCGTCGCCGATCACGAAGCGGTCGAAGCTGTAGTTGACGTTGAGGTCGAGCCCGGGATCGCAGTCGCGGTCGAGCTTGGCGCCGCCGCCTGCCTCAACGAAGCCGACAGCGCTCAGCTCGGACCCGGCCGCTGACAGCGCCTCGCGAATCAGCCCCGAGTAGCGCCGCTCGGCCCAGGCGCGGATCCCGTCCGGAGCGGAGAGGTAGAGGACACCGGCCTCCGCGCCGACGACCTTCAGCGGCTCTAGCCAGAGCTGGAAAGTGGATGCGGGGACTGACGCGTGCAGACGGGTCTGCACGTCGCGCCAGAGAGAGTCGAGGTCGTGTTTCGCCACTTCATCGTGCACCGGCGGCCGACCATAGCGGCGGGCGGGTGGAGCAAAATCGAGGCCCCCGCAAATCCCGAGGAAAGCTTCTGACCCCGCGTCGGCCACGGATGCAACCGCGTCCGTATACTGCGACGCCGAATGAAGAGGACTTATCAGCCGAAGAAGCGGAAGCGGGCGAAGACGCACGGGTTCCGGGCGCGGATGAGCACGCGCGGGGGCCGGGCGATTCTCAAGCGCCGCCGCCGCAAAGGCCGCAAGCGCCTGACTCCCTAGATGGCGGCGCAACGACGTCGCCGCCTTTCACGTAGCGGCGAGTTCGACCGCGTCTACCGCGATGGATCATCACATGCGACCCGCTACCTCGTTCTCTACAGCTTTCCCCGCAAGAGCGAGGAGGCGGAAGAGGTGAGGCTGGGTGTTTCGGTGAGCCGCAAGGTCGGCGGAGCGGTCGACCGCAACCGGGTCAAGCGGGTGCTACGCGAGACTTTTTGGGGTCTTTCCGACCAACTCCCGGCTGCCCACGACTTCGTCCTCGTCGCTCGCCCTGAGATTGGCGAGCTGATCGAGCGCGACGGCAGCAGCGGCGTGCGGGCCAGCCTCGAGGAGGCCATCGCAGCCGCTTCCGGCGGAAAGCGTTCCACGTGAAACGGTTGTTGCTGGCCATCGTCGGCGCCTACCAGCGCTGGATTTCACCGGCCAGGCCTCGTCGCTGCCGTTATGAGCCGAGCTGCTCGACCTACGCTGCCGAAGCACTGAGCCGTTTCGGCGCCGCGCGGGGCACCCTGCTCGCCACCTGGCGCGTGCTGCGCTGCAACCCCTTCAGCCACGGCGGTTTCGACCCCGTGCCGGAGCGCTTCACGCTCAAGGTTGGGCCGGTCGATCCCGCTGTGCATCACGGTGAGGCGCATTCGTGATTCCGGCCGCAAACATCCTGCAGCCGCTGATCGACGTCGCCAACTCGGTCCTCCAGTTCTTCCACGACAGCGCCGGCCTCAGCTGGGGAATGTCGATCATCGCCCTCACCGTCTGCACTCGGGCGCTGCTGATTCCGCTCACCTACAAACAGTTGAAGGGGATGCGGGCGCTGCAGGCGCTGCAGCCGCAGATCAAAGAGATCCAGGCCAAATACAAAAACGACAAACAGCGCATGCAGCAGGAGATGATGCGCTTTTACCAGGAGAACAAGGTCAACCCCTTTGCCTCCTGCATCCCGCTCCTGGCGCAGCTTCCGGTCTTCATCACCCTCTTCTACGTGCTGCGCCACGAGCTGCCCGCCGACATCGGCTGCGAAGCCGGGCACTGCGGCAGCGAAGCATCCTTCCTCTTCATCTCCGACCTGACCGCGAAGGCCGCGGGCGGAGAACTGATCGCCCTGCTGATCCTCTATATCGGCACCCAGCTGATCTCAGGCCTGGTGATGTCGGTGACCGCCGACAAAAGCCAGCGGCTGATGATGATGGTCCTGCCCTTCATCTTCGTGCCCTTCGTGATCGGCTTCCCGGCCGGCCTGGTGCTCTACTGGATTACGACCAACGTCTGGACGATCGGCCAGCAGTACACGATCCAGAGGCTGATTCCGGCGCCGGTCATGGCTACGCCGGCGGAGGTCAAGGCTGCCAAGCCGCCGCCGCCTTCGCCTAGGAAGAAGAAGAAGCGGCGATAGGGAGGTTGGGTCGGGTGCCCCTCTCGGCTCAACTTTTTCGATAGGCGGGGATTGCTGGCGCCCGCAAGGGGAGCCGCGAAAAAGTACAAGCCGCCGGGAGGAGTACCCGACCCAGCCCCTGACTCCGTAGCTGGAATATGGTGCAGGGCGTGAGCGACGACGAGACGAATTGGCCAGACGCCCCCGCCGACCGAGTGCAGGAGCTGGTCGAGGGGGTTCTAGATGAGCTCGATCTCGACGGGGACGTTGAGATCTCTGAGGAGGACGACAGGATCGTTGCTTCGGTTGTCGGAGACGACGACTACGGGTTGTTGATCGGTAAACGAGGGCAGACCATCGATGCCTTGCAGCTTTTGGCTTACCAGGCGGCTTTCAGGGGGCTGAGGGAGCGGAAACGGGTCGTTGTCGATGCGGCGGGATATCGGGAGCGGCGTCGGGAGACGCTTGTCTCTCGGGCGGATCGGGCCGCTGAGCAAGCCTTGAGCAACAACGACTCGGTGGAGATGGACCCGATGAGCGCGCAGGAGCGGCGGGTCGTGCACGAGCACTTGAAGGAGCGGGCGGGGGTCGAGACTTACAGCGAAGGTGACGAGCCGCGTCGGTGCGTGGTCGTGGCGCCGCTTGTGGCTGAGTAGAGAAGGCGGCTCGGCAGGGGTTTCGCTTAACTTTTTCGAGCCGCGTCCTGATTGGGACCATGGCTGCTGACGAAAAAGTACAAGACGCTTCACCCCTGCCGAGCCGCCTTCTCGACGAGGCGCAGAGGGGCGCGATCACGCGGGTTCTTGAGCTTTTGGCGACGGAGCGAGCGTCGGTCAGCTCTGTGACCGAGTCCGATCGTGCTTGGAAGGTCCACGTCGCGGACAGCCTCTCGGGGCTCGAGTTCGATGCTCTGCGCGAAGCGACGACTATCGCTGATATTGGCTCTGGGGCGGGGTTTCCTGGCCTTGTGCTTGCTGTTGCGCTGCCGGGGGCGAGAGTCGATTTGATCGAGTCGGTGGGTCGCAAGTGCGACTTCATTCGCCGTGCTATCGACGCTGCCGGAATCGCCAACGCCCGTGTGATCAACGCCCGCTCGGAGGAGCTGGCGTCGGCAGAGGGGCGCGAGGCATATGCAGCGGTGACCGCCCGGGCGGTCGGGCGGCTCTCGACGCTGGCGGAGCTGGCCTCGCCGCTGCTTGTCGACAACGGCGTGCTCGTCGCCTGGAAGGGGAAGCGCGATCCCGAGGAGGAGCAACAACTCGCCAATGCCTCGGAGCAGCTGGCGATGCGGTCCGAGGAGATCCGCCACGTTGGGCCCTACGCGGGTAGCGAGCATCGCCACCTGCACCTGCTGCGCAAGGTTGGCCCGACACCCGCGGAGCTTCCCCGCCGCGCTGGGATCGCCAAGAAGCGACCACGCGGCTAGGCACTAGTCTCCGCCCGCATGGGTGTCGTCTACGCGATCGCGAACCAGAAGGGCGGTGTCGGCAAGACGACGACCGCGGTCAACGTCGCTGCCTGCGTCGCCGCATCCGGCACCCAGACCCTGCTCGTCGACCTCGATCCGCAGTGCAACGCGACGGTCGCGCTCGGCGGCGAGCGGGACATGCACCCCTCTTCCTACGACTGCCTGACGGGGGACGTCTCGGTAGCCGAGGCAGCCCGGCCGCCGGCCCCGACAACCTCTGGCTGGTCCCGGCCAACCGCGACCTCGCCGGCGCCGCGGTCGAGCTGCCGCGAATAGAGGCCTCCGAGACGCGCCTGCGCGAGCGGCTCGGGCCGGTTCGCGAGCGCTTCGCCTACACCCTGCTCGACTGCCCGCCCTCATTGGGCCCGGTCAGCGTCAACGCCCTCACCGCGGCCGACCGGGTGATCGTCCCGGTCCAGGCCGAGTACCTCGCTCTGGAGGGCCTGGTCCAGTTCCTCGACACGCTGGCGATGATCCGCCGCGAGCTCAACCCGGCGCTGGAGGTGTCGGGTCTGCTGGTCACCATGCACGACGAGCGCACCCGCCTGGCGCGAGACGTCGAGCGGGAACTGCGCCAGCACTTCCCCGAAATGGTCTTCGACACGGTCATCCCCCGCAGCGTCAGGGTTGCCGAGGCGCCCAGTTATGGTCTGCCCGTGACCGAGCACTCCCCCCACTCGCGAGGCTCCGACGCCTACCGCGCTCTCGCTGAGGAGCTCGTCACACGTGGCTAAGGCAGCTCGACGGGGGCTCGGCAGCGGCCTCGCCGCGATCCTGCCGGAGACGGTGGTCGAGGAGGCTGGCGAGCTGCACGAGCTGCCGATCGAGCTGATCAAGCCGAACCCGAACCAGCCGCGCACCCGGATCGAGCCCGAGTCGCTGGCCGGCCTCACCTCGTCGATCGAGGCCAACGGAGTCGTCCAGCCGCTGCTCGTCCGCCCCCTCGCCGACGGCAGCTATGAGCTGATCGCCGGTGAGCGCCGCTGGCGCGCCGCGCAGGCTGCCGGCCTGGCCAAGGTCCCGACCGTGGTCCGCGACCAGGAGCGCGCCGAGCGCCTGCAGGTGGCGCTGATCGAGAACATGGTGCGCGAGGACCTCAACCCGGTCGACGAGGCTCGCGCCTGCGCCGCCCTGGTCGACGAGCTGGGCCTCTCCAAGGAGGAGCTGGCCCGCCGCGTCGGCCGCAGCCGCCCCGCGGTCTCCAATCTGATCCGCCTGCTCGACCTGCCCGACGAGGCGCTGGAGCTGCTCGAGTCGGGCGAGCTCAGCGAGGGTCACGGCCGCGCTCTGCTTGCCGCCGAGGGCAACGACGTCCGCCGACGTCTCGCTCGCGACGCGGTCCGCGGCGGTTGGTCTGTCCGCGAGACCGAGAACAGGGTTAAGCTGGCTAGCCAGCCAAATAAGAGGGAGGTCTCGAAGCAGCAGCTTGCTCCCGAGGAGGCCGCGGCAATGCGCGAGGCGGCAGACAAGCTCGAGTCCGCCCTCGGCCACGAGGTCAAGTTGCGGCCCAGGGGAGGGGAGATCAGCATCGAGATCCGCTTTGACGATCTCGATCAAGCTCTCGACCTCGCCCGCAGTCTCAGTCGTCGTCGTGGCTGAGAGCCGCTGCCTTCGGCCCGTATTCCCCCGCTATCCTTCGGCTTGGCTCCGGGCGATTAGCTCAGTTGGTTAGAGCGCGTCTCTGATAAGGACGAGGTCCCTGGTTCGAATCCAGGATCGCCCACTCGTGCAGCAGATGCAGATCTATGGCGTCAGCTTCGACATGGTCGGCAAGCAGCCGATCGTCTTGTTGAAGACCGTCGACAGCAACAAGTTCCTACCGATCTGGATCGGCCATCCCGAGGCAGCGGCGATCCTGATGAAGCTGCAGGGAGCCTCGACGCCGCGGCCGATGACCCATGACCTGCTCTCCGACCTGCTCGAGCAGCTCGACGCAAAATGCGAGCGGGTCTCGGTGACGGAGTTGCGCGACAACACCTTCTACGCCTCGATCACCGTCTCTATCAACGGATCGGAGCTGGAGATCGACTCGCGGCCCTCCGACGCCCTCGCCCTGGCGGTGCGCGTCTCGGCGCCGATCTTCGCCGACGAGTCCGTTATCGAGGAGTCGGCGATCGAGTTCGAGCACGACGTCGAGGACACCGAGGAGGTCGTCGACAAGTTCAAGGAGTTCCTCGACGAGGTCACTCCGGACGACTTCGCCAAAGGCGAGGATTCTTAGGCGTTCGCCGGCGCCAGCGCCAAGTCGAGGATCCTCTCGACTAGCTGCTCGAATGACATCCCTGCCGCCTCGGCGGCCTGGGGGAGGAGGCTGGTGTCGGTGAGGCCGGGGATCGCGTTGACCTCGAGCACCTGTGGCCCGTCGGCAGCGAGGATCAGGTCGACGCGAGAGAAGCCCGCGCAGCCCAGCGCCTCGTAGGCGGCCACGGCTGCCTCGGTCACCGCGGCGGCCTCGCCCTCGCCAAGCTGGGCTGGGCAGACGAAAGAGGTGCGGCCGATCTCGTAGCGCGCTTCGAAGTCATAGCTGTCGCCGCCCTCGGGGATCGCCTCGACGATCGGCAGCGGTTCGTTGCCGAGCACGCTCACCGCCAGCTCGCGCCCGTCGATGAAGCGCTCCAGCAGCACCCGGTCGTCGTAGCTGAAGGCCGATACCAGCGCCTCGGGCACGTCGAACCAGTTCTCGGCGAACTTGACGCCCAGCGCCGAGCCACCTCGGCTGGGCTTGACGACAAGCGGGAAGCCCAGCCGTTCCTCGAGACCGCTGAGCGCATCGGCGGCGCCCAGTTCTCGGAAGGCGGTCTCGTTGAAGGCGAACCAGTCCGGCGTCGGGATGCCGGCCGAGCGCAGCTCGTGCTTGGCCAAGACCTTGTCGATGCAACGGGCGCAGGCGGCGACGCTAGGACCGGTGAAGGGGATGCCGAGGATTTCGAGCAGCTCCTGCGTGGTGCCGTCCTCACCGCCGGGCCCGTGCATGGCAACGAATGCGACGTCGGGTCGCTCGCTAGCCAGGCGCTTGACCAGCTCGCCATCGGCCTCCAGCGCCAGCACATCGTGGCCGAGGCGCTCGAGGGCATCCTCGACCCGCGCTCCCGAGCGCAGCGAGACGCCGCGCTCGAGCGAGCGGCCGCCTTTGAGCACGGCGACCCTCACGCGCTTCCCTCGCCAGCCTTGCGAAAGGGGACGACGTTCTCTGCCTCGCCCGACTCCTGTTTCGGCGCCGCCGGGACCGCCGGCTGCTCTCCGGTAAGGGCGCTGTAGAGCTCGACCTGCTCGCCGATCACTTTGCCGATCCGCCGGATCCCCTCGCGGATCTCATCCGCGCTTCCGGCCGAGAAGTTGAGCCGCATCGAGTTGCGACCGCGGCCGTCGACATAGGCGGCCTGCCCGGGAACGAAGGCGACCTTCTCGCGCAGCGCCTTGGCCAGCAGATCGCTGGTGTCGATGAAGGAGGGAAGGGTCGCCCAGACGAAAAGGCCGCCTTCGGGCTCGGTCCAAGTCGCCTGAGGCGGGAAGTAGCGCTGCAGCGCATCGAGCATCGCATCGCGCCGCTCGCGGTAGATCCCGACCAGGCTCTCGACGTATTCGCGCCAGCGGCCTTCGGCGAAGTACTCGCGGACGAAGTACTGGGTCAGGGTCGAGGTGCAGAGGTCGGAGGCCTGCTTGCCGAGCACGACCTTCTCCATCACCGGCGGCGGCGCCACTGCCCAGCCGAGGCGGATGCCGGGCGAGAGGATCTTCGAGAAGGTGCCGATGTAGATGACGAAGTCGCCGCCGTCGAGCTGGTACAGGGGCGGCAGCGGGTCGCCGCTGAAGCGGAGCAGGCCGTAGGGGTTGTCCTCGACGACGAGCAGCTCGCGGGAGCGGGCCAGCTCGACCAGCCGCCGTCGCCGCTGCAGCGACATCGTCACGCCGGCGGGGTTCTGGAAGCTCGGCACCGAGTAGATCAGCTTCGGCCGTCGCCCCTCGCCGTCGAGCCGCTCCAGGGTCGCCTCCAGCTCATCGATGCGCATACCCTCGCCGTCGCACTCGATCTGGATCGTGTCGGCCTGGTAGCTGCAGAAGACCGGGATCGCGCCGGGGTAGGTCGGCGCCTCGCAGATCACCGCGTCGCCGGGATCGACCAGCGTCTTGCAGAGCAGGTCGATCGCCTGCTGCCCGCCGGTGGTGACGATCACGTCCTCGGGGTCGGGAAGCATCCCCTCGGCCCCCATCACCTCGACGATGCAGTCGACCGTCTCGCGGAAGCCCTCGGTCGGTCCGTACTGGAGCGCCTCGGCGGCTGACTCCTGGGCGATCCGGGTCATCTGCGCGGCGAAGGTCTGGGCCGGGAAGGTCGAGGTGTCGGGCAGGCCGCCGGCGAGCGAGATCACGTCCGGCCGCGCCGTCACCGCCATCAGATCGCGCATCGCCGAGGAGCGCATCACCTGGGTCCGCTCCGCGAAGAGACCGGCGTAACGCTGCAGGTCGCTGCTGCTGGCGTGGGCGCGACGCCGGTGGGGTGGATCGGGCATGGGGGATAGTGTGGCGAATCCGCGCCGTCTCTCCCGGGGAGCTAGGTTTTCGGTGTGGGATCTCTCTCCGGCATCTGCCTTGAGCTCGGCATCGGCATCGCGATCGGCATGCTCGCTGGAACGACCGGCACGCACGGCTCGGCCCGCGGCCGGATGACGATCCTCGCCGCCGTCATCGGCCTCGTCGTCGGCTACCTGCTCGCCGGCACCGCGGACGTCAGCTCGCTCGCCGGCGCTTTCTTCTGCCTCGCCGGCGCGGTCTTTTCCTGCCTGATCGTCAGCGACGTGGTCAGCTCGGCCGCCCGCCGCGAGGGCAGCGGCGCCGGCGCACTCGGCTTCCTCGTCTCCCTCGCCGCCCTCGTCGTCGTCGTCGTCTCGATCCTGATCTCACCGGCGATCCTGCTGGTCATCGCCGCGCTCGCCTGGCTCGGAATCTCTCGACGCCGTCGCGCCCAACGCAAACACGCCGGCCTGCGAGTGCTGCGTTAAGGCCCATCCCGGGAGGGGCTTCACT
Organism: uncultured Solirubrobacterales bacterium; assembly: GCA_963718775.1. Lineage (GTDB taxonomy): Bacteria > Actinomycetota > Thermoleophilia > Solirubrobacterales > 70-9 > VRUE01. The sequence goes on from OY970377.1 coordinate 1,619,229, forward strand.
TAACTTTTTCGGTGGATTGGGGTTGGCTGGCGCCCGAGTGCGACCGGCGAAAAAGTACAAGACGTTCCGCCCCTCCCGGGATGGGCCTTAAGCCGGTCTCTGGTCGCCGGAGCGAGGGGTTCCCAGGCATGATTGGCGCAATGGCCGCCAAGAAGCTGATCCTCACTTACGTCGACTCGCTGCGCACGGACATGCTCCAGCGCGCCGTGGCCGAGGGCCGCGCGCCGACCTTCGGGGCTCTGCTCGAGCGCGGGGTCCTGGTGCCCGACTGTGTCTCCAGCTTCCCTTCGGTGACCCCGGTCGCCAGCGCCGAGATGGTCACCGGCGCCGCCTCGGACGGCCACTGGATCAGCGGCATGAACTGGTACCACCGGCTCGAGCGGCGCTACGTCGAGTACGGCTCCTCGCTGGAGGCAAGCCGCGCCTTCGGCATCTTCCGCGTCCTCTACGACCTCGTCTACAACATGAACCTGGCCCATCTGAACCCCGGGACGGAGACGCTCTTCGAGCAGCTCGACGACGCCGGCCTGCGCACGGCCTGCACGCCCTTCCTGATCTACCGTGGCCGCCACCGCCACCAGGTCTCGCTCGAGGGGCTGTTGCGCCGCGCCGTCGATGCCACGCGGCTCAAGTTCCGCCACCACACCTGGGGTCCCGAGGCGCTCTTCTACGGCGACCTCTACGCGAGCCGCGAGGTGCCCTGCAAATCGACCTCGATCCCCGGCAGCCGCGATGGCTACTCGGCCTGCTGCGCGGCTGAGCTGGTCAAAGACGGCAGCTTCGACTTCCTGCTCTTCTCGCTGCCCGACAACGACAACTACTCGCATCGTCACGGGCCAGAGGCGAGCGTCGAGTCGATCGCCAAGGCCGACCATTGCTTCGCCAAGCTGGTCGAGGCGGCCGGCGGGACCGACGCCTTCCTCGCCGACCACGCGGTGATCCTGCTCGCCGACCACGCGCAGACGCCGGTGCACCGCGGCCTACCGCTGGCCGACCTGCTCGCCCGCGAGTGGTCGGTGCTGCGCCCTTCGGAGTCGCGGCCTCAGCTGGCGCAGCTCGCGGTCAGCCCGACGGGGCGAGCGGCGCACGTCTACCTGCTGCCCGGGGAGGGCCCGCGCGCCGATCCGGCAGAGGTAAAGCAGACGCTTGGCATGATCGAAGGCATCGACCTGATTTGTCGTCTCGAGACGCCGGACGGAGAGCCGCTGCTCCGCGAGGAGCCGGGCGCGCCGGGTGACGGCGCGGTGGCGGTGGTCGAACGAGGTGGCGAGCAGCTTCGCTTCGGCCGTGGCGGCGACATCGCCGACCTGCGCGGCGGCCGCTGGCGCGTCGAGGGCGAGCTGACGGCGCTGGAGGCTGTAGTGGCGGATGGCCGGCTGAGCAGCGAGACGTACCCCGACCCCCTCGGCCGCATCTGGGCCGCGCTCAGCAGTCCTCACGCCGGCGACTTCGTTCTCTCGCTCGAACCCGGCTACGAGGCCGTCGACTGGGGCGGCGTCACCCATGCCGGTGGCGGCAGTCACGGCTCGTTGCACGCCGGCGACTCGCTCGGCCCGCTGCTCTTCGTCGGCTGCGGCCCGCAAGCCGCCGGCGACCGCGAGCAGTGGGCGCTGCGCGACGTGGCGCCGATCGTTCGAGAGTACTTCGACCTATGAGATGGCTGGCGACGATCGTCGTCGCCAGCGCCCTCTGCTCGCCCGCGCTCGCAGCTGCGGATACGGGTGAGATCGGCGTCGCCGAGGCGACGCGAACCGCCAACCTCGACCCAAAGGTCGTCGAAGAGCGCGAGCAGAACGGCGCCCTGACCGATAACGCCGTCATGGTCGACGGCAACTGGGAGGTTGCCTATTTCGCCAACGACGAACAGGTCGCGCTGGTCCTCGTCGACCCCGTCACCGGCCTCGTCCGCGAGTCCTGGACGGGGTACCAGGTGTCCTGGAAGATGGCTCGCGGGTACTCCGGCGCCTTCGGGCACAAGCTCAACGCCCCCTATGTCTTCCTGCCGCTCTGCGCGATCTTTCTGCTCGGCCTGCTCGACTGGCGCCGCCTGCGCCGCGTCGCCAACCTCGATCTCCTCGTCCTGCTCGGCTTCGGCGTCTCGCACTTCTTCTTCAACCGCGCCCAGATTGGCGTTTCGGTCCCGCTCCAGTACGTCCCGCTCCTCTACCTCTTCGGCCGCGCCCTGTGGATCGGCGCGCGGGGGAGAGGTGCGGGCATTCGTCCGGTCTGGCCCGCCGCCTGGCTGCTGATCGCCGCTCTCTTCCTGATCGGCTTCCGGGTCGGCCTCAACGTCGCCGACTCCGGCGCGATCGACGTTGGCTACGCGAGTGTGGTTGGGGCCGACCGGATTACCCACGGCGAGCCGATCTACGACAACTTCCCTGACGACGTCTCCCAAGGAGATACCTACGGGCCGGTCAACTACCTCGCCTACGTCCCCGCCGAGCTGATCTGGCCCTGGTCGGGCAGCTGGGACGATCTCCCTGCCGCCCACGGCGCCGCCGTCTTCTTCGACCTCGCCACCTTCGCCCTGCTGATCTTCCTCGGCCGCCACATCCGCCCTGGCCCCGAAGGCAACAAGCTCGCGGCAACTCTCGCCTTCGGCTGGGCCGCCTACCCCTACACGGCCTTCGCCCTGCTCTCCAACTCCAACGACACCCTTGTGGCGATGCTCCTCGTCGCCACTCTTCTGGCCCTAGCCCGGCCGGCGGCAAGAGGTGTAATGACGGCCCTGGCCACCTTCACCAAGTTCGCCCCACTGGTGTTGGCCCCAATGCTCGCCACCTACGGCCCAAAACGCCCGAGGTTCGCCTTTGCCTTCGCAGTCACAGCTGTGGCAATCATGCTTTGGCCGGCACTGGATCCGGGCCTACACACCTTCTACGACCGCACGATCGCCTACCAAGCCGGCCGCGACTCCCCTTTCAGCATCTGGGGCCAAGTCCCCAGCCTTGAGCCTCTACGCGTAGCCATCCTTGCATCGGTCGCTGCGCTTGCGCTCGTATTTGCCTTCCGGCCCAGGCGCAAACAGCTAACCCAAGTAGCAGCGCTGGGAGCAGCTCTTCTAATAGGGGTTCAGCTGACCATGCACCACTGGTTCTACCTCTACATCGTCTGGTTCTACCCACTCCTCCTCGTAGCCCTCTCGTCCCAGGAAAGGGAAACCGGTACCCCTCCGAACGGCTTGTACTTTTTCGGCAATCCGCCCAAGGCGTCAGCCACTCAACTCTCCACCGAAAAAGTTGAGTGAGGTGGGGTACCGGTTTCCTTACCCGGCCCCGGGTTAAAGAGGAGCGGGCACCATGACCTGCGTGATCGAGTCAGCCAGCCCTTCACTGTTCACCTCGACAACCGCCCCCATCACCCAAACATCCTCCTCAGCCGTCTCGAACTTTACCGGCATCTGGGTAATCATCTGCTCGAGGATCAGCTCGGGTTTCACACCTAGAACACTGGTCCGTGAGCCGGTCATCCCGACATCGGAGATGAACGCCGTGCTCTTCGGCAGGACCCTCGCGTCGGCCGTCGGCACGTGTGTGTGGGTGCCGAAGACCGCGGCGACGCGGCCGTCGAGGTGCCAGCCCATCGCGACCTTCTCGCTGGTCACCTCGGCATGGAAGTCGACGATCGCGAAGTCGCACTCGATCTTCTCGAGGATGCTGTCGACCTCGTGGAAGGGCGAGCGGGCGACCTTGAGGCCGATCGCGCCGCTGAGGTTGATCACCCCGACCCGCTGGCCGGCGACCTCGACGACGGTGTAGCCGCGGCCGGGATTGGCATAGGGGTAGTTGGCGGGCCGAATCACGCGGTCGCTGCTGTTGAGGTAGCCGTAGACCTGGCGGTGGCGGTAGACGTGGTTGCCAGTCGTGATCACGCCGGCCCCGGCGGCGAAGATGTCATCGGCCGTCTTCTCGGTGATGCCCATGCCCCCGGCTGAGTTCTCGCCGTTGACGACGACCAGGTCGGGCGCGTGCCGCTCGCGAAGCTCGGGCATCGCGGCTTTCAGCCCACGCCGGCCCGGCCCACCCACCACATCGCCGATAAAGAGCACCTTCACGGCCCCGACCCTATCCTCACCCTTCCCCGAACTGCATCAACTTCTCTACCTGGCGGATAGAAAAGTTGATGCAGTTCGTCGTTCAGACGGCGGTGAAGCGGCGCAGGGCGAAACGGGCAAGCAGCCCGTAGGCGACGATCAGGATCGCCAGGTGGCCAAGCGCCGCGGCGATGCTCGGGCCGGCAGGGTCGAGAGCGCCGGTCATCGCCTGCAGCGCTGGCTTGAAGGGGAAGAGCGCGGTGATCAGCTCGATCGCGTCATTGAGCGCCGGCCCGACCGTGCCGGAGGGGATCAGCGAGAGGAAGGCAACTGGCAGCGTCACCATGAAGGCGAGCAGCGAGACGGCCCGAACCTCACGCGCAGCCGCGCCGAGCGCCGCGCCAGCGGTGCCGAGCGCGGCGCCACCGGCGACGATCGCCACGAGCCAGAGGCCGAAGCGGCCCCAGTGCAGAGGCACGAAGAGCCCCAGGCCCGCCAGCATCAGAAGGGTTACCGCCAGGCCGATCGCGACCCCGAGCGCGACCTTCTCGGCAAGCAGCGCCGAGGGCGAGACGAGGCCGCGGGTGAGACGCGGGAAGGCGTTCTCCTCTCGCTCCAGCGCCAGCGACCCGGCGACCAGGAGGACGCTGACGAAAGCGAGGGTGAAGGTCGCGGCGACGGCGATCGCGAAGACTTCCAGCGGCGGGGTGGAGGCGTTGACCACCTGCTTGTCGACGGCGATTGGCTGACTGAGGCGTCTGAGCAGCGGCGCCGCGGTGTCGAGGTTGTTGCGGGCGAGCGTGGTGAAGCGAATTACTTCGTCGATCGAGTCGCGCAGCTGTCCCGGCGGCAGCGCTGGCCGCAGCCCGGTCAGGATGCGGGCGCTGTTGCGCAGGCCGAGGATCTCGATCGTCTGACCGATCACCGTGAACTGACCGCCGTCGAGGACGAGGCCGAGGAATTTGCCGCCTTCGGCGGCGATCTGCTTGGCGATGACGAGATTGGCCTGGGTGAGCAGCGAGTTGATCCGGTCGTTGACCAAGCGCGCCTTGACCGGGTCCTCCTCGTTGACGATCACCTCGACCTTGGGCGTGCGTGGGAACGGTGTCGAGAGCGAGTTGATCCGGTCGACCAGGTCCGCTGGCAGAACCAGCGCCGCCAGCACGTCCCCGGAGCGCACTTCCTCGACCGCTTCGTCGCGGCTCTTCACGTAGACGCACTCGACCCGCTCGCAGATACGGTCGCTGACGCCGATCTTCGGCAACTCGGTGGTGCCGACGCTGACCCTGGAGTCGCTTGGCACCTCGTTGAGGAAGGCGACCCGCGGCTTCTCCGGCGAGCGTGAGATCGCGAAACCGACGAGCACCGCGATCAGCACCGGGTAGGCGACGAGCAGGAAGGCCTGCAGGGGGGAGCGGCGGAGGATCTGCAGGTCCTTGAGCAGTAGCCAGCGCATCAGTGGCCTCGGTGGTGGAGGAAGGCGACGAAAGCGGTCTCGAAGTCCTGGTCGGCGGCCTCGGGAGCCTCGCTGCGCACCGCTTCGCGCAGCCCGTCGGCCGAGCCGTCGAAAAGCGCCTCGCCGTCGGCGAGCACGAGCAGCCGCTGCCCGTAGCGCTCGGCCTCTTGGATGTCGTGGGTGGAGAAGATCACCGTCGTGCCGTTGCTGGAGGCAAGCGCCGCGACGAACTCCCAGAGCCGCGCCCGCTGGCGTGGATCGAGACCGACGCTGGGCTCGTCGAGGAGCAGCACCGAGGGCCGCGACAGCAGCCCGATCGCGATGTTGATCCGCTGCTGGTTACCGCCGGAGAGACGCGCGACGATCTCGTCGCGCCGTTCTGTCAGCCCGGTCAACTCGAGCATCTGCTCGCTGGAAGCGTGCGGGTCACCGTGCTTCTCCAGCCGCGCGAACAACAACAGGTTCTCCTCAACCGTCAACCGCCGATAGAGCGCCGCCTGTTGTGGCACCCAGCCAACCGTTCCCTCTGACACCTGCACCTCGCCCCGGTCGGGCTTGGAGATGCCGGCAAGTATCGAGAGCAGTGTGGTCTTTCCTGCCCCGTTGGGACCGATGATCGCCACAAGCTCCCCGGCCTCGGTGCGCAGGTCGACCCCCCGCAACGCGTCGCGATCCCCGTAGCGCTTGACCAGCCCCCGTGCCTCCACGCCGGAGAACGGTACTTGCCGGCTTGAGTAGAGGGACAGAGAGGCCCTTCCCCGGACACTCAAGAGCGGCCTCCTGGCCGCTCGTCCGGGGAAGGGCCTCTCTGTCCCTCCCTCTAAACTCGGCCCCAATGCCGTTTCCCGCAACACGTATGCGTCGTCTGCGACGCACGGAGTCCCTGCGCGGCCTCGTCCGCGAGACGAGCCTTTCGCCGGCCGACCTGATCCAGCCCCTCTTCGTAGTCGCCGGCGAGAACGTCCGCGAGGAGATCCCCTCGATGCCCGGCGTCGAGCGCTTCTCGATCTCCGAGCTGGTCGCAGAGGCGACCGAGGTCGCCACGGCCGGGATCGGCGCGGTGCTGCTCTTCGGCGTCCCGTCGAGCAAGGACGAGACCGGCTCCGGCGCCTACGACGACGAGGGCGTCGTGCAGATGGCGGTTCGCGCCCTCAAGGAGGCACACCCCGACCTGACTGTGATCACCGACGTCTGCCTCTGTGAGTACACGTCGCATGGCCATTGCGGCTTTGTCCGCGACGGCGAGGTCGACAACGACATCACCGTCGAGCTGCTCGCCAAGACCGCGATCTCCCACGCCGAGGCTGGCGCCGACGCGGTGGCTCCCAGCGACATGATGGACGGCCGGGTAGGAACGATCCGCCACCAGCTCGACGAGGAGGGGCACTCGGGCGTGCCGATCGTCTCCTACAGCGCCAAGTACGCCTCGGCTTTCTACGGCCCATTCCGCGACGCCGCCGAGTCGACGCCGGAGTTCGGCGACCGGCGTGGCTACCAGATGGATCCCGCCAACGCCGCCGAAGCGGTCCGCGAGGCCGAGCTCGACCTGGAGGAGGGGGCGGACATGCTGATGGTCAAGCCCGCGACCCCGTATCTCGACGTGGTGCGACGCGTCAAGGAGGCGACCGGCGCCCCGCTCGTCGCCTACCACGTCTCCGGCGAGTACTCGATGCTGAAGGCCGCCGCCGAGCAGGGCTGGATCGACGAGCGAGCCGCCGTCCTGGAGACCCTGACCTCGATCCGCCGCGCCGGCGCCGACGCGATCGTCACCTACTACGCAAAGGAGGCCGCGGCATGGCTTCAGTGAAGGTGCCGCAGTCCAAGGCCCGTTCTCGCAAGGACGGCGCCGCGATCCCGCTCGACGAGACCGACAAGCGGCTGATGAACCTGCTCCAGTCGAGCTTCCCGCTCGACGGCGAGCCCTTCGCTCTGATCGCCTCCGAGGCCGAGCTGCAGCTCGACGACGTCCTCACCCGCACTCAGCGCCTGCTCGACGAGCGGATCATCCGCGAGATCACACCGATCTTCGACACCCGTGCGCTCGGCTACGAGTCGATGCTGGTTGCCGCCAAGGTCGATGCCGAGAATCCCCAGCGCGCCGCCCAGGTGGTCAACTCGCATCCAGGCGTCTCGCACAACTACCTGCGCACCCACGAGTTCAACCTCTGGTTCACGATCGCCACGCCGCCCGACTCCGAGCTCGGCCTGGCCGGCACGCTCGACGTTCTGATGCAGGAGGCCGGCGCCGAGTCGATGCGCCAGCTGCCGACCCTGACCCTGTTCAAGATCAACATGAACCTGGAGATGGAGAAGGGGACGGAGACCCTTGCGGCGGCCGTCGACGCGTCACCGCCCCGGGAGCTGGAGCCGCAGCCCTATGACGAGCGCGACATCGCCGTGATTCGGGCTCTGCAGGGCCCGATGCAGGCGGTCGAGCGTCCCTATGACGAGGCCGCGGTCGAGCTGGGGCTGACGACCGAGCAGTTGCTCGAGCACCTGAGGGGCATGGTCGACCGCAAGCTGCTGCGCCGCGTCGCCGCGATCCTCTTCCACCGCCGCGCCGGCTTCTCCGCCAACGGCATGGGCGTCTGGAAGGTGCCCGAGGCCGAGATCATGGAGACGGGGGGGCGTATGGCCTCCTTCCGCGGCATCTCCCACTGCTACCAGAGGCCGACCTACGAGGACTGGCCCTACAGCGTCTTCACGATGGCCCACGGCCGCTCCAAAGAGGAGTGCGACGCGATCCTCGACTCGATCGCCGAGGAGTGTGGGATGGGCCCCGACGACCGCGCCACGCTCTACTCCTCGACCGAGTACAAGAAGATCCGGCTGCGCTACTTCACCGATGAATACTCACGCTGGGAGGAGGAGCATTCCTAGTCACGAGCGCTCGGCAGATCTTTACCGTCGAGCGCTGGGGGTCCTGCCGGGAGGGGTCAACTCTCCCGTGCGGGCGATGCGCCAGATCGACCGTGAGCCGATCTTCATCGAGCGTGGCGAAGGCTGCGAGCTGGTCGACGTCGACGGCAACCGTTACATCGACTGGGTCGGATCCTGGGGCCCGCTGATCCTCGGCCACGCCAACCCGGCGGTTCTGGCCGCGGTCGAGTCGGCAGCCGTGCGCGGCACCAGCTTCGGCGCTGCGACCGTTGCCGAGGTCGAGCTGGCGGAGGAGATCGTCGCCCGCGTTCCCTCGGCCGAGATGGTGCGGATGACCAGCTCCGGCACCGAGGCGGCGATGAGCGCCGTGCGCCTCGCTCGTGCCGCCACCGACCGCGAGGTCGTGGTCAAGTTCGCCGGCGCCTACCACGGCCACTCCGACGGGTTGCTCGCCGAGGCCGGGTCGGGGATGGCGACGCTGGCTATCCCAGGCAGCCCCGGCGTCACCACCGCCCATGCCGCCACGACCGTGGTCGTGCCGTGGAACGATCGCGAGGCGGTCGACCGGGCGTTGGCCGAGCATTCAGTCGCCGCTCTGATCGCTGAGCCAGTCGCCGCCAACATGGGGGTCGTCCCCCCGGCAGAGGGATTTCTCGAGTTCCTCCGCGTCGTCACCGCCTCCGCCGGCGCCCTGCTCGTCTTCGACGAGGTGATCAGCGGCTTCCGCGTCGCCCGCGGCGGCGCCCAGCAGCTCTACGGGGTCGAACCAGACCTGACCGTGCTCGGCAAGGTGATCGGCGGCGGCCTGCCCGCGGCGGCCTTCGCCGGCCGCCGCGATCTGCTCGAACGGATCGCCCCTGCCGGCGACGTCTACCAGGCTGGCACGCTCTCCGGCAACCCACTGGCTACCGCCGCCGGCCTGGCCACCTTGCGCGAGCTCGACGGCGACGCTTATCGCCGCCTCGCCGAGCTCGACCGACAGGTTCGCCACGGGCCTCACGGGCCTCGCCGGCGATCGCCCTTTGCAGGTTGCCGCAGCCCCCGGCCTCGTCACCCTCTTCTTCAGCGACATGCCGGTCAGCGACTTTGCCGGCGCCGCGGCCTGCGACCTCGATGCTCATGCGCGTTTCTGCCGCGCGCTTCTCGAGGCCGGCGTCTACCCGCCGCCCTCGCAGTTCGAGGCCTGGTTCGTCTCACTCGCCCATGACGAGGCGGCGATCGATCGAACCCTCGAAGCCGCCGCAGCGGCACTCGACGAAGTGCTGGGCTGAGCACGGTGGCTTCGGATCCGACAGAAGCCCTCGCCCTCCTCGCCGCCGCTCTGCGCGAGGAGGAGACGCCAATCTCTCCGCACGTGGTCGAGCCGGATGAGCGACCCGGTCTTCGGCTTGCTCGCTGCCCTCGGACCACGCTCGGCCGGCGCCCCCGGCGAGTACGCGCTCGTCGTCGAGGCAGTACGCGAGGCCTACTTGCTCCACTACGGCAAGCCGCGGGTGCTGCGGGGCCATGACGACGACCTCGCCCTGCTCGCCGGCGACTATCTCTACGCGCTCGGCATCGAGCGGCTCGCCGCGCTCGGCGACGCCGAGGCCGTCGCCGTCCTGGCCGAGTTGATCGCCCGTTGCGCCCAGCTCCATGCCGAGGGCCGCCTGGGGGAGGCGCCGGCGCTTTGGCGAGCCTCCGCGCTGGCGATCGGCGGCGAAGACCATGGCGACCGCCCCGTGGCCTGAGTCAATAGACTCCGGTCTTCCTGAGGCAAGCTGTTGAGCGACGAAACGGACAAGCAAAACGGGGCCGAGGCGACGGCACGGCCGCAGCCCGATCCACCCGGCTACTTCGAGGGCGAGTCGATGACGCGCCGCCGGGCCTTCACGGTTGCGGTCCAGGGCCTCGGCGGCCTCGCCGGAGCGGCGATCGTCCTGCCCGCCGTCGGCTTTGCTGTGGCGCCGATCTTCCACCGCGGCAAGGAGCGCTGGGAGGCGGTTGGGCCGGTCGGCGACTTCGTCGAGGACACCTACCGCCAGGTTGTCTTCACCGAAACAGAGGGGATCGGCGACGCCGGCAAGACGACGGCCTATGTCCGCAAAGGCTCGAAGCTGTTCGACGAGGACCCCAAGGCCTTCATCGCGGTCTCCAATCGCTGCGCCCACCTCGGCTGCCCGGTCCGCTTCGTCGAGGCGGCCGGCAACTTCATCTGTCCCTGCCACGGTGGCGTCTACGACTTCCAGGGCAAGCGGATCGGCGGCCCGCCGGTGCGTCCCCTCGATCAGTTCCAGACCCGCATCCGCGACGGCCAGGTTGAGCTCGGTCCTCGCTTCAGCGTCACCTCCCAGCTCGAGCCGGTGCGCGCTCGCGATCCCGGGGAGTTCACCGGCGGCATCTGGGAATATCTGTACCCGCCGCGTCCGTCCACCTTCCCGCCGCCGAGCGGCTGAGGCGACTAGACGACGATGAAACTCGATTCTCTAATTCCCGCCCCACTTCGCAAACCGGCCAAGCCGGGCGAGGGAAATGGCGCCAATGGCCCGGCTCCGGCCGATCTGAAGAGCTCCCCGCCGGAGCGTCCTTCCGACGCCAAGCGGCTCACCGACCGCGCTGTCGAAGCGCCGGTCGACGTGCTCGCCTGGGTCGATCAGCGCACCGCTGCCTCCGGCTTCCTCACCGGGATGCTCTACCGCAAGGTGCCGAAGGGGACCAACTGGTTCTACACGCTTGGCTCGGCGACTTTGATCGCCTTCGTCTCGCAGGCGATCACCGGCGTCTTCCTGGCGATGTTCTACACGCCGTCGACCACGCAGGCCTACGCCTCGATCTCCCACATCAACAACGAGGTCTTCCTCGGCGCCCTGGTCCACGGGATGCACAAGTGGGGCTCGAGCGTGATGGTGATCCTGGTCTTCCTGCACATGGGCCGCACCTTCTTCTTCGGCGCTTATAAGTACCCACGCGAGCTCAACTGGGTGATCGGCGTCGTGCTGCTGATCCTGACGATGACGATGGCCTTCACCGGCTACCTGCTGCCCTTCGACCAGCGCTCTTTCTGGGCCTCGGTCGTCGGCATCAACATCAACGGAACCGGCCCCGTCGTCGGGCCGTACCTGAGCGACTTCCTGCGTGCCGGCCCCGAGCTGGGAGCGACGACGCTCTCACGCTTCTACGCAATCCACATGCTGCTCGTCCCCGGCGCGATCATCGCCCTGATCGGCGCCCACCTCTACCTCGTCGTCAAGCTCGGCACGACCGCGCCACCCTGGATGAAGGCGGAGAAGCCAAAGGCCGCCTCTCCCGTGTCCCAGCTCAACGCCGGCGCCGAGGGCAACGGAGCGTCCCCGACCTCATGAAGCCGGCGGACAAGCAGGCATATCTCGAGGAGTACGAGCTGCTGAAGAAGAAGGGCAAGCCCTTCTTCCCCTATGCGGTGCTGAAGGACTCGGCGATGATGGTGCTGGTCGTCGGCGTGATCATCCTCATGTCGGTCATCCTCGGCGCCGAGCAGGGCCCCAAGGCAGACCCGACCTCGACCACCTACGTGCCGCGGCCCGAGTGGTACTTCTTCTTCCTCTTCGAGCTCCTGCGCGTGATCAAGCCGCCGGAGCTGGTCCCGATCGCGACGATCGGAATCCCGACGATCTGCATGGTGCTGCTGCTTCTCTTGCCGTTCTACGATCGCGGCCCGGAGCGCAACCCGATCCGCCGTCCGATCGCGACGACGGCCGGCATCATGACCATCATCGCGATGGCCTACCTGAGCTTTCTCGGCGCCACCGGCGGCTCGCCGACCGAGATCGACATGGAAGTCGCGCCGCGCTACGAGGCCGGCAAGGAGGTCGTCGCCGGAGTCGGCTGCCTCGCTTGCCACAAGCTGGGTGAGAACGGCAACAACGGGCCGGGGCCGGAACTGACCCACATCGCCCAGCGCATCCCCCGCGCGGCGATCCTGCGCTCGGTTGAAATCGGCCCCGGTATCATGCCTTCCTTCCGCGACCTGCCGCCGAAGAAGCTCAACGAGCTCGCCGATTTCCTCTCCTCACTCGACTAAGCCCTCCCGGGACTCCGCCCAGTTCGCGGGGCAGGTCAACCGCATGTTCGATCGTGTCGCGAGCCGCTACGACGCGCTCAACTCGGTGATGACCGCCGGCTTGCACCACCGCTGGCGCGAGCGTGCCGCCGACCGGGCCGAACTGAGCCCCGGCGACGCTGCCCTCGACGTCTGTTGCGGCACCGGCGACCTGGCGCTCGAGTTGGCTGGACGGGTTGCCCCCGGCGGTCACGTCGTCGGCTGCGATTTCTCCGAGCCGATGCTCGATCTGGCCCGCGAGAAGGCGCAAGCCCGCGCCGCCAGCGGCGTGCGGTTCGAGTGGGCGGATGCGCTCAGCCTTCCCTATGACGCCGGCCGCTTCGACGCGGTCACGGTCGGCTTCGGCGTCCGCAACCTCGCCGACCTCGACCGTGGCCTGCGTGAGATGGCAAGGGTCCTGCGCCCTGGTGGCCGCCTCGTCGTGCTCGAGATCACTCAGCCGACCAGGCCGCCGCTCTCGACCTTCTTCTCGCTCTGGTTCGACCGGATCGTGCCGATGCTTGGCGCCCTCTCGGAGGAGTCGGAGGCCTACTCGTACCTGCCCGAGTCGGTGCGCAGCTTCCCCGGCCCGCCACGCCTGGCGGAGATGATGGACTCGGCCGGCCTGGAACGGATTCGCTGGACAGTGCTCGCCGGGGGGATCATCGCGATCCACAGCGGCGTCCTCGCGTGACTCGTCCTTCGGCCGTCCCGCCGCCGGTCACCGCCGTGCTCGACGCCTCGAGCCGCTGGCTACCGGCACGGCTGGGCGAGGTCGAGGAGCTGCTTCGCGAGCAAAGCCACGGCCACGGCGAGCTCCTCGGCGCCGATGCAGGCGCGACCCTGGCCGCTGGGGGAAAGCGGTTGCGCCCACTGCTGGTCTTGCTCTGCGCCGGCTCGGCCGGGGGGGAGGAGACGCTGCGGGCGGCCGCGGCGGTCGAGCTCGTCCACATGGCCACGCTCGTTCACGACGACGTGCTCGACGAGGCCCCGCTGCGCCGCGGCCAGCCGACCGTCGCGGCGTCCTCGGGCCGCGCCCGCGCGACCGCAGTCGGCGACCTGCTCTTCTCGCGCGCCTTTGCCCTGCTGGCCGAGCACGGTGACGAGCGCGCTGTCGCGCTCCTTGCCGAAGCCTCGGTCGCACTGGCCCGTGGCGAGCTGGCCCAGCGCCACGACGCCTTCGATACCGGGATCTCCGAGCAGCGCTACCTGGAGCGCTGCCGCTTGAAGACAGCCAAGCTCTTCGAGTGCGCCTGCCGCCTGGGCAACGACATCGATGCCCTGGGCGCATTCGGCGCCGAGATCGGCCTCGCCTTCCAGCTGCTCGACGATGTGCTCGACGTTTCCGGGCCCCCGGAGCGGACCGGAAAGGCGCGCGGCACCGACCTGCTCGACGGCACCGTCACCCTGCCGCTGATCGCTGCGGCTGCGCTGGATCCGACGCTCGCTTCAGCCGATCTACACGCCCTCGACCCAGCCAGCGCCGAGCAACTCTGCGATCGCATCGCCGCCACTGCCGCCCTCGACCAGGTTCGTGCCCGAGCCCTGGCGATGGTCGCAGCGGCAAAAGCCCGACTCGATTCTGCCGCCTTCGATCCCGAGCAGCGCCAGCTCCTCGGCCTCGTCGCCGATGGCGTCGTGCAGCGCTACTCCTGAGCTATTTCGCCGGAGGCGCGGCTACCGGAAGTCGTCGGCGGTGATCAGGTCGGCGGCAAGCGCCGCCGTAAAGGTGTCGGCGACCCACTGCATGTTCTCGTGCTCGAGCTCTTTCAGCACGTCGCTGAGGGCGCGGGTGCCGAGGTCGAGCTCCTCGTCGAAGGCGTCGATCTCGGCTTCGCCGTGGACCTTGTCGCAGTGCCAGGCGCACTCGGGGCAGCGCCGCCAGAGGCGCCAGTGACCGCGATCGCCGGCCTGCTCCCAGCAGGTTGGCTGGACCAGCTGTGAGGCGCAGCGCGGACAGACGTGGAGGCCGAGGGTGGTTTTGGTCTGGCTGGAGCTCGCGTCTCGCATGTCTGTCTTATCGAACCCGCGGGAAGCCGACTCAATCCGCTCCTACCCCTGACACAGCGAGAAAAGCCCAATATCGGGTAGGCGGCCCATCGAATTCGCTGTGATCCGATCCCCTGCTACGGCCGTTACCATGGGTTGATGCCAAACGTCGGACCTCTCGAGCTTGCGATCGTCCTGATCATCGCCCTTGTCGTCTTCGGGCCCAAACGCCTTCCTGAGCTAGGCCGCTCGCTGGGCCGGGGGATCCGCGAGTTCCGCGGCTCGGTCAGCGGCGACAGTCACGACGAGCCCGAGCCCCCCGAGGCGATCGAGCCGCCGAAGCCGCCCGCCGAGAAGGGCGCCGAGGGCGAGACGGTCGCCCACGACCGCAGCTGAGGACTCGCGATGGCCCGTATGAGGGCGGTTTCCCACGAGGATCAGCTCACCCTTGTCGAGCACCTCGACGAGCTTCGCTCGCGCATAGTCGTCTGCCTGGTCGTCCTCGGCGTCGCCCTTGCTCTCTGCTTCTGGCAAAACCATCTGCTGCTTGAAATCGCCTCGGGCCCGTTGCCCGACGATCACAAGAAGCTGCTCACGTTCGGCGTCACCGAGGCCTTCACGACGACGCTCACCGTCGCCACCTACGGCGCCTTGATCCTCTCGATGCCGATCCTGCTCTACCAGGCCTACGCCTACGTGCTGCCGGCCTTCAGCCACCACGAGCGCCGCGTCGTGCTGCCGATCCTGCTCTTCGTCCCGGTCCTCTTCATCGCCGGCGTCGCCTTCGCGTATTTCGTCGTCATGCCCGCAGCAGTCGACTTCCTGCTCGGCTTCAACGACAACCAGTTCAACGTGCAGGTCCGCGCTCGCGACTACTACAGCTTCTTCTCGACCACGCTGCTCGCCGGCGGCATCATCTTCCAGCTTCCGCTCGCCATCCTTGCCGTCACGCGACTCGGCATCGTCACGGTCGAGCAACTCACCAAGAACCGCCGCTATGCCTACCTGGCGATCGCGGTCCTCGCCGCGGCGCTGCCCGGGGTCGACCCGGTCTCGATGCTGATCGAGATGGTGCCGCTGCTTGCGCTCTTCGAGTTGAGTATCTTGATCGCTCGGGCTTTCGGTACTCCGAAGGCCGCAGGAGGAATGGCGAGACCCTCAACCCAGGAGCGGTGATTCGAGTTGGCAGATGGTGGCGAGCATCGGATGCTCTTCGACATCCGGGGACGGCGGAGGCATGTAGTCCGGGTCGTCTACGCGATCCTCGCCCTGCTGATGGGCGGCAGCCTCTTCCTGGTGATCGGGCCCTTCAACATCGCCGACATCTTCGGCGCCGCCGACGCGACCAGCCCCAGCAAGGTGCTCAACGAACAGGCTGAGCGGATCGAAGGCAAACTGCAGGTCGAACCGGACAACGAAGACCTGCTGCTCTCCTTGACCCGCACCCGGATTGCCGCCGGAAACGCGCTCACCGAAGTCAATCCGGAAACCGGCATCCCTGTCTCCACGCCGGAAGGGCGGCAGGAGCTGATCCTCGCCGAAGAAGCGTGGAGCAGGTACCTCAGGGAGACGGACGAGCCCAATGCCTCGGCAGCGCTGCTGATGGCCAACGCCTACTTCAGCCTCGCCGAATCCTCTCCCAATCTCGAAGAAACCGTGGACAACCTCGACAGGGCGGCCGAAACCCAGAGGATTGCCTCCGCGGCGCGTCCCAACGTCGGTTCTCTGACCACGCTGGCGACCTACGAATACTTCGCGGGCAACTTTGCCGGCGGCGACGAGGCGGCGAAGAAAGCCGTCGCCAAGGCGCCCAAGGTGGAAGCGAAAGAAATCAACAAACAGCTTGACGAATACCGCCAGCGCGGCAAGGCGTTCGCTGCCCAGAAGAAAGAATTCGCCAAACTGGAAAAGAAACAGGGCAAAGAAGCCCTGCAGAATCCCCTCGGTGGCCTGAGCGGCGCAAGCGGCGCCCTCGGCGAATAAGGGAGAAGTGGGCCGTGAAGGGCTCGAACCTTCGACCTTGAGATTAAGAGTCTCCTGCTCTACCAACTGAGCTAACGGCCCCGAGCCCGCAAGTATAGGAAGCTGGGCTAGCGGCGGACGGTGCAGCCCTTTTCGACGCTGCCGTCGATGATCGTGCCATCGGCAAGGCTGAAGCGGCCATGGGTGCGCAGGACGCCATCGCCGCAGCGAGCCGACGTGTAGCTGCGCGGTGAGCCCTGGACGCGGTAGTGCTTGCCGACCTCGACGTCGAGGTGGGTGAGCGAGCCGCGGCCGGCGGCGATCGGCGGCACGTCGATGGTGGCGCGGTAGCGGAAGTCGCCACGGCGGCGTTCGATCGGGATCGTGATGACGAAGCTCTGCACCGCGGGCGCGGTCGTGCGGGCATGGAAGACAACGGTCGGGTTGCCTTCCTGGCGCGGGCCGTTGAAGAGGGTCAGCAGCGAGCTCACCGGCAGCGGCGGTTGCCCTTCCTGGGTGATCAGAGCGCCAACATGCCCGGTGCCGACGATCGCCCCCGGGCACCTGTCCCGGGCTTCCTGCGGCGTCGCTTCCTCGAGTTGCGAGGGCTGGCAGACAGGCAGGCCGCCGGCGCTCAGCCTGCCGTCGCGGTCGAAGTCGATGACCGCTTGCTGCAGCGCCGCCGGGACGCCGCCGTCGACGGCCCTCAGGTTGGCCTCGCCGCGAAAGTCGATCGGCGCAAAGGAGCGTCGAGGCAGCTGGCGCGGCGTGAATCCGCCGTCCGCCGTGAGGACCAGGTTGCCGACCCGGACCAGCGCAGCGTCGGCCCCGCCCGCGAGCAGAACGCAGATCGCCACCACCCCGATTCCCAGAAGCCGCTTCAAATCTCCCTCCAATTCAGGCTAGCGCGCCACGCAAGTTGGCGCGCCCTGTTTCGGTCTTAACAGAGTCTTCCCGCTTCTTTTCCCCCACTTGGGCGCTCGACCGCCAAACTACGCCTGTGCCTGTGAGGAGGAGCAGGGGGCCGGGGGATGACGCGCGCGATAGTCGCGAGCGTAAATCCCGTCCCCCCATGTCGCTGCGGCATCCGCGCCGGGCGCTCGCCGTCGCCGCAATCCTGATCGCGGCGCTTTCGGCTTTTGGCTTCAGCCTCGAGGACCGTCTCAGCCCCAGCTCCCTGGGGATCTCCGGAACCTCGACGGAGGACGCCAACGAAATGCTGCGCGAGCATTTCGGTGACACGGCGCCCTTCGCGATCCTCCTCCAGGGCCCCGCCGCTGCCATCGACCGCCAGGGCCCGGAACTGGTTCGCGCCCTGCGAGAGGACCCGAAAGCGACGACGCTCTCGCCCTGGGACCGCGGCTCGGTCGGCCAGCTGCGCCCCGATCCTCGTCAGGCCCTGATCATCGCCGACTTCCACGTCAACGGCGCCGATGCCGTCAGGGACAAGGTGCCGCTCGTCGAACGCACGCTCGAGGAGCAGATCCACGCGCCGGTGCGAGCCACCCAGACGGGCGCCGCCACCCTTACGCGCACGATCCAAGACGACTCGATCTCCGCCGTCGAGCAGGGCGAGTTGATCGCGATGCCGATCCTGTTGATCGTCCTGTTGCTCGTCTTCCGCTCGCCGGTCGCCGCCGCGATCCCGCTCGCCTTCGGCGCCGTCGCCGTGCTCACCTCCCGCGGCCTGCTCTCTCTGCTCACCAACCTCTTCGGCATCGAAGCCCTCTCCCTCGTCGTCTGCTCGATGATGGGCCTCGCGCTCGGGGTCGACTATGCGCTGCTGATGGTCTCTCGCTTCCGCGAGGAGATCGCCGCCGGCGCCGATCCGCTCGATGCGGCCTGGGCGACCCGCCGTACCGCTGGGCGCACGACGGTCTTCGCCGGCAGCACGCTCGTGCTCTCCATGGCGGTCGCCATGTTCGTGGTGCCCGGCGCCCTGCTCGCCTCGCTGGCCGGGACCCTGGCGCTGGTCGTGGTGCTTACGGTTCTCGTCGCCACCCTCGCCGGCCCGCCGATCTTGGTTCTGCTCGGTACGAACATCGACCGTTGGCGCATCGGCGCGGCGCCCAACGGGGAGCGTTCGCGGTTGATGACGATCGTCTCGGCCGCGCTGCGGCGCCCGGTGCCCGTCGCCGTCGCGATCGGCGCCGTCGTGCTGATCCTCGCGGCGCCGGCGCTGGCGCTGAAAATCGGTCCGTTCAGCATCGACCAGCTCCCCCACGACTCTTCCGCACGCCTCGACGCCGAACGGATCCAGAGGACGTTCGGAGGCGGCTTCGAAGCGCCGTTCGTCGTCGTCGCTGTCGCCAAAGACGGCACGATCACCGAACCCGATCGCCTCGCGGCGATATCTCGCTGGCAGCGAGAAGTTGCCGAGTCGCCCGGTGTGCAGAGCGTGATCGGCCCCGGCCAGGTCGCGAAATCGGTGGAGCCGCTGCGCAAAGCCGGCAACGGCCTGCTCGCCTCCAACGAAAAAGTCGGCCCGATCGCCAACTTCGCCCGCCTCGGTCGGGTCTTGGATCGGGCCGCCACCGGCGTCGCCACCCTGCGGTCCGGGATCTCCCAGGCGACCTACGGCGCCGACCTGCTCGCCGAAGGCTCAGGCAAGGCGGAAGAGGGGGCGCTCGCGATCGCCAACGGCCTCGGCCGGGCCACGGCGGGCAGCGAAGAAGCCGTCGTCGGGCTCGCAAAGTTCGCCAAGGGGACCCAAAAGGTCTCAGAAGCTCAGGAAAAGGCCGCGAACGGCGGCCTGGCGATCAGGTTCGGGACCCATGACCTGATTCCCACCCTGAACATCAACGCGCTGCCGCGCTCGCGCAAGCTGAAGCGATCCCTCGACGAGATCACCGGGACCGCGGTGCCGCAGCTGCAGAGCGCCGCGCAGGCCACCGATACCCAGCTCAAGGCCGCCCTCGTCCAGCTCGAAGGCATGACGACGGGCAAGTCGGACCCCAACTACGGCGCTGCCCTGGACGCCGTGCGCCAGGCATCCACCACGGCCGCGACGATGCCCACCGAACTGGCCGACCTGCTGACCCGCCTGGACGAAGACAGCGCCCACGCCAAGCAGGTCAAGTACTACCTCGAAAGCACCATCGGCTCGTTGAGACGGCTCAGCTCAGCCGCCGCGCAGCTCTCCAAAGGGCTTTTCAAACTCAACGGCGCCAACAAGCAGATCGCCAGCACCGCGAAGAAAATCCACGACGAAACCGAGACGCTCGCAAACGGACTGGGCCGAATCGGCGGCGCGATGGGCCAGCTGGCCGGCGGCCTCACTCAGCTCGTCGGTGGCACGACCCAACTCGAAGAAGGGCTCGGCGAAGCCTACAGCCGCTCTGCCCCTGCCGAGAGCGGCCTGCGGCGCGCGACGGTCCGGGTCGTTTCTCAGACCGAGCGCATCAACGGCCAGGTGAGCAACATCCGCCGCACCACGCCCGGCATCTTCGATTCGGGCTACTTCGTCCTCTCCGCCCTCGACGGCACACGCGGGCCATTGCACGAGGGCGCCTCCGAAGCCGTCGACCTCAACCGCGGTGGCCAGGCGGCGCGGTTCCTGGTCATCAGCCGCTACGGCTTCAACTCCGACGGGTCGATCGAAGTCAACAAGAACCTCGAAGGCGATGCGGAAAGGCTGAGCAAGGTCGCGAACGTAGAAGCGGGTGTCGCCGGTGGCACCGCGACGCTCAACGCCTTCAGCAAGGTGACCAGGGACCGGATCCCAGTCGTGATCGCCGCGATCACCTTCGCCACCTTCCTCGTCCTCGTCCTCGTCCTGCGAGCGCTGCCGCTGGCCGCTCTCGCGGTCGGGCTCAACCTGGCAACGGTCGGCGTTGCCTTCGGCATCCTCACCCTGCTCACCAACGTCCCCGCTGGCTGGCCACTGGGGGGCCACAGCTACGTCGATGCGGTCGGCACGGTGATGATCTTCGGCGTTGTCTTCGGGCTCTCGATCGACTACGCGGTCTTCCTGTTGGTGCGGATGCGCGAGCACTACGACGTCCATGGCGACAATGCCGCTGCGATCGAGTTCGGCCTGGAGAAGACCGCACGGGTGATCACCGGCGCCGCGGTGATCATGATGGCGGTCTTCATCGCCTTCGCCGGGGCCTCGATCGCCACGGTCAGTCAGCTCGGGATCGGCCTGACCGTGGCGGTGCTGCTCGACGCCACGGTCGTCCGCATCGTCCTGCTGCCGGCGCTGATGCTGCTGATCGGCGACCGTGTCTGGTGGGTACCGCGCTCGCTGGATCGAGTGCTGCCCCGCCTCAACGTCTGATCCGCGGGCCTACTTCCTCTTTCCTTCCGGCTTCTGCGCACATTTCTGCGTGACCGTCGGCGTCAGCGATTCGCCGTCCCTGAAGACGAACTGGCCGCGCGCCTTGAGCTTCTTGGTCAGGCAGGTGGCGCTGACGTAGCTGCGCTTCTTGCCCTTGTACTGGAAGGCCTTGAAGATCTTCACGTGGAAGCCCGTGATCGCCCCCTGGCCGCCGGCGATCAGCGGGATGCTGACGTCGAGGCGCGCTCCGAAGCCTTCCTTGTTGTAGTTGCTGACCGCGCCGATCAGCACCAGCGTCGTCTGTATCGGCGCTTCGCTGTAGGTGTGCAGAAGGATCACTGGCTTGCCGCCCGACGGGACGCCGTTGAAGGCCGTGATCATCGTCGTCACCGGGAACACCCTGGTCCCGACGATGAGATCCGCAGTTCCCTCTCCGCCGCCGATCTTGGCCCGTTTGCAGGCTTCCAGCGCGGCTTCGGTCGAGGTGTTCTGGATCAGGCCCGGATCGCAGGTCGGGTAGCCCTTGCTGAAAATCGTCACGCCTTTGGCGAAGTCGACGATCGCCTGCACGGCAGGGACCGGGACGCCGTTGGCGGCGGTCGCGGAGTCGGTCGCGGTTCGCACGTCGAGCGTGACCGGTTCCGCCGTTTTCTTCGAGAGCTTCTGCGGCGAGAAATTGACTGCGATGCTCTGCGTATTGCCGTCCGGCGCGCTGAGAACCGGTGACTGGGCGGCGCCGGCGATGCTGGCGAGGACCACCACCACGGCGACCGCGGCGGCAATGGCGAGGGTCAGACGTTTGCGCATTGGCGTTCACTCCTGTTCGATTGGCCAAGCGCCTCCACTTCCCTAAACCGCGCCGCAAGCCCAGAGTAGCGCGTTGAATTCCAGTTAAGTCCCCGCTTACGGCGTGCTTGGCAGCGGGTGGCTCGGATACGATTCTGCGGCCGTTACCCCGGATCGGAGGTCGGGGAACCGTAAGCGACGATTTGTGGCTGCCAATCCCGCAGGCGAGGAAAAAAGCTCGGCTAAGAGCCGGGGGGTCACCCCCGCCCGAATTGCGGTCATAGCGGTCCTGGCGGTGGCGGTGATCGCCCTCGCCGTAGTCATCTTCAGCGGCAATGGCGAACACAAGTACAACCTCCTCTTCCAGAACGCGAGCCAGCTCGTCCCTGACAACCAGGTGCTGATCGGCGGCCAGGCAGTGGGCTCGGTGGAAAGCATCGAGTTGACCGACGACAACCTGGCCAAGGTCGTGGTCAGCGTCGAACAGGAACTGCACGAGGGCACCACGGCGACGATTCGTGCCACCTCGCTCTCCGGCGTCGCCAACCACTACGTCTCGATCAGTCCAGGGCCGAACAGCAACCCGGCGCTGGAGGAAGACGCCACCCTCGGCCTCGCCTCGACGACGACGCCGGTCGACATCGACCAGTTCTTCAATACCTTCCCGGCGCCGGTCAGGCGCAGCCTCGGCCAGTTCATCCGTGGTTTCGCGACGACCTACGCCGGCCGCGGCGAGGACGCCAACGAGACCTTCAAGTACCTCGGCGCCGGCTTCAACCGCGCCGGCGCCTTCGCCCACGACCTCAATGCCGACGAACGGCTCTTCTCGCGCTTCCTGGTCAACTCGGACAGGCTCAGCAGCGCGGTCTCCGAACGCGGCGCCGAGCTCTCCAGCGCGATCTCCAACGCCAGCACCGCCTTTGGGGCGATCGCCGAGGAGAACGTCGCCCTGGGTCGCAGCTTGCAGCTGCTGCCGCCGACCTTCCGCCAGGCCAACACCACCTTCGTCAACCTGCGCGCGGCTCTCGACGACGTCGAACCGCTGATCGAGACCTCCAAGACGGCGACCAAGGACCTCGCTCCCTTCCTCGCCGAATTCCGCCCCTTCCTCTCCAAGGCGGTCCCGGTCTTCAAGAACCTGCGCCTCACCGTCGACAAGCCGGGCTTCGCCAACGACACCGCCGAAGCGCTGGCGATGCTGCCGACGGTCCAGCAGCGCGCTTCGCGGACCTTCCCCCACTCAGAAGAAGCGATCACGGCATTCCAGCCCAATCTCAACTTCTTCCGCGCCTACGCATCCGACTTCTTCAACGGCTTCGCCAAGCTCGGCCAGGTCACCGCCACCTATGACGGCAACGGGCATTACGCCCGCGGCAGTCTCGCCAGCCTCAACCTCTTCGACTACAACAGCGAAAGCCGCGCCCTCGAACCGATCGCGCCCAGCGGCCAGTACGACGCCTTCGGCTCCTCCGCCGGGGCCAAGCGTCGCTGTCCCGGCGGCGCCAGCCAGCCCGCCGCCGATGGATCCAGCCCCTTCGTCGAACCGCCCTTCAGCGGCTCCGGCATAACCACGTCAGACTGCAACCCGGCCGACGCGCCCCCCGGACCATGAGGAAAACACTGGTCATAGGCGTGCTCGTCGCGGCGGTGATCGCCGCCGTCGTGCTGCTCTCCTCCGGCAGCGACGAAGACGACAGCTACGTCGTGCGAGCGATCTTCGACAGCGGCGGCTTCATGGTCAAAGGCGAGCAGGTGCGGGTGGCCGGCGCCAACGTCGGTGAAATCCAGTCGGTTGACGTGACCAGGCCGGGCGAGATCGCCAGCTACGAAGACGGCAAGGCAGAGGCGATCTCCGGCAAGGCGGTGATCGTGATGAAGATCACCGACCCCGGTTTCCAGGACTTCCGCAGCGACGCCTCCTGCCTGATCCGCCCGCAGTCGCTGATCGGCGAGAAGTTCGTCGACTGCCGGCCGACGACGCCACGCGCCCCCGGCTCGCCCCCGGCGCCGCCGTTGAAGCAGATTTCGTCCGACCAGCCTGGCGCCGGCCAGTACCTGTTGCCGCTGGAGAACAACAGCACCAGCGTCGACCCGGACCTGATCAACGACATCAACAAACTGCCCTACGCGCAGCGCTTCCGGCTCATCTTCAACGAACTCGGCGCCGGCCTGGCGGGCCGCGGCGAGGACATCGAGGAGGCGGTCAAGCGCGCCAACCCCGTCCTGCGCGACGTCACTCGCCTGATCGGCATCCTCAACGACCAGCGCGACCAGCTGACCCAGCTCGCCGGCGACTCCGAGCAGATCCTCGAGCCGCTCTCACGTGAGCGAGCCAGCGTCGCCGGCTTCTTCGTCAACTCGGGCGCCGCGGCGCAGGCCAGCTCCGAACGCGGCGAGGATCTGGAAGCCTCGCTGCGCAAGTTCCCAGAGTTCCTGCGCGAGTTCCGCCTCACCCTGCGCACCCTGCAGGGCTTCTCCGACGCCGCCACGCCGGTCTTCACCGACCTCGGCAAGGCCGCTCCCTCGTTCACCGAAGCCACCCGCCTGCTGGCGCCGTTCTCGGCCGCTTCGACGGTGGCGCTGAAGTCACTTGGCAACGCCGGCGAAGTCGCCGGGCCGACGCTGCGCGCCGCCGACCCCGTCGTGGTCAAGGCGCGCGACCTGGCCCAATCCGGCGCCGGCCCGACCACGAAGCTGGCCGAGTTCTTCGCCAGCATCAACGAAACGAAAGGCTTCGAGGGCCTCGTCGACCTGATCTACAACGGCGCCGCGGCATCGAACGGCTTCGACAAATACGGGCACTTCACCCGCCTGCTGACGACGCTGACCAACTGCCTCGACTACGTGCCCCAGGGCGAAAGCGGGTGCGTGGCCAACTTCACCGGCGCCAATGCCGGCACCTCGTCGCTGACCGGGGTCAGCCTGCGCTCCTTCTTCGAAGAAGAGGAAGCCAGGCGCGCTGGCGGCACTCTGGCCCGCCCCGGCGGCCCAACCACCAACCTGGCGCCCGCGGCCCCGATCGCGCCACAAGCGCCTGAGCTCGACGAAAGCCGCCCCCTCGGCCCCGCCGGGGCGCTACCGGCGCCGCGTCAGCGTGCCCTCCTCGACTACCTCCTCGGGCCATGAGAAATCGCACCGGCATACAGGGAGTCGCGAGCAGCCCGGTGATCGTCGGCGCGGTCACGGTCCTGGTCGTGATCGTCGCCGTCTTCCTCGCCTACAACGCCAACAACGGCCTGCCCTTCGTCTCCACCTACAACCTCACCGCCCGCGTGCCCAACGCCAACGCCCTGGTCAAGGGCAACGAGGTGCGGATCGGCGGCGCCCGCGTCGGCGTCGTCAAGTCGGTGGTGCCGGTCCAGGTCGGCGACGGGCGCGTCGCCGCCGAGCTCAGCCTCAGCCTCGACAAGAACGTGCAGCCGCTGCCGGTCAACTCGACGATGATCATCCGCCCGAAATCGCCACTCGGCCTCAAGTACGTGCAGATCGTCCCCGGCGATTCGAGCGAGGGCTTCGCCGCGGGCGACACGATCCCGCTTGCGGCGTCGCGACCCGAACCGGTCGACATCGACCAGTTCTTCGACATGTTCGACGAGAAGACCAGGGAGTCGATCCAGCGCGGCCTGGCCGGCTTCGGCAACGCCTTCGCCGGCCGTGGCCCGCAGCTCAACAACGCCTTCGCGGCCCTGCGCCTGCTCGCCGAAGACAGCCAGCCGACCCTTGCCACGCTGGTCGCGCCGAGCACCGGCTTCGGCGAATTCTGGCGAGCCCTGGAGTCGCTTTCGGCCACCGTCGTCCCGGTCGCCGCCGAGCAGGCGAGCATGTTCGTCGCCCTCGATCGCACCTTCGCCGCCTTCGCGCGGGTCTCACGGCCCTACATCCAGGAAACGATCTCCAAGGGCCCGGAAACGCTCGACACGGTGACCGCTGACCTGCCGGCCCTGCGTCCCTTCTTCCGCGATTCCGCTCGCTTCTTCACCGCCCTCAAGCCCGGCGCCAAGGCGCTTGGGGAAACATCGCCGACGATCGCCGCGGCGCTGCGCGCCGGCATCCCGGCCCTCAACGCCTCGCCGGCCCTCAACGCGCAGCTGCCGCCGACCGCCGATGCGCTGCTCGCCTTCCAGCGCGCTCCCGGTGTCTTCAACGGGCTCGACCTGCTGATCGACACCAACGACCTGCTCGATCCGGCGATCAGGTTCCTCGGGCCAGCGCAGACCACCTGCAACTACCTCACCCTCGCCTTCCGCAACCTGGCGAGCACCTCCAGCGAGGGCAACGGGCTCGGAAATTGGTTCAACGCGATCGCCTTCCAGGCGCCCGAAGGGCCCAATGCCGAGGCAGGCCCCGCCTCGGCCCCGGCCAACGGCGGCCCCGATCGTCTCAACCACCTCCACTCCAATCCCTACCCGAACACCGCCGCGCCCGGGCAGGTTCGCGAGTGCGAGGCGGGCAACGAGCACTACGAAGTGGGCGTGACGAGGATTGGCAACACGCCCCGCAACGACGGCATCGTCACCGCCGGGCAGTCCAAGAAACAGCTGGGAGAAGAAGGCTGATGGGCCGGCTTCCGGAGCGCGACACCAGGGCAGGAGCTACGAACAGACGCTTCAGGTGGCGGCCCAGCAACGCCCTGATCGCGGTCATCTTCCTGCTCATCTTCACGATCGGCCCCTACCTGGCCTTCACCGGCCACGTGCCCTTCACCAGCTACGGCTACGAGCTCAAGGCGACCTTCTCGAACGGGGTCAACATCTCGACCAACTCGCCGGTAAGGATCGCCGGCGTCGACGTCGGCCGCGTGATCAAGGTCGGCCGCGACGGCGATGCCACCACGGTCACCTTCACGGTCGAAGGCCAGGGGCGGCCGATCCACGACGACGCCTTCGCGGCGATCCGCCCGCGGATCTTCCTCGAGGGCAACTTCTTCGTCGATCTCTCTCCGGGCAGCCCCAGCGCCCCGGAGCTCGACAGCGGCGGCACGATCCCGGTCAGCCGCACCTCGACCTGGGTTCAGATCGACGAGGTGCTGACCGCGCTGCAAGCGCCCGTCCGCGCCGACCTCGGCCACATCCTGCGCGGCATCGGCACCGCCTACATGCACGAGCCGACCGCTGCCGAAGACGCGACCCAGGAACCCGAGGTGCAGGGCCTGACCGGCGCCCAGGGCCTCAACGGGGCCTTCCATTACGGCGGCGACGCCGGTCGCTACAGCGCCCAGGTCACCAACGCCCTGCGCGGCACCGAGCCCGGCGATCTCTCGCGCCTGATCGCCGGCACCGGCCGCTTCTTCGGCGCCCTATCTCGTAACGAGGAGGACCTCAAGGGCCTGATCGTCAACTTCGACGTCTTCACCGGCGCTCTGGCGGCGCAGTCGAGCAATCTCACGGCGACCGTCCGCCGCTTGGCGCCGACCCTGGAGAACTTCCACGGCTCGCTGGTCAGCCTCAACAAGACGCTGCCCCCGCTGCGCGCCTGGGCGATCGAGCTGACCCCGTCGGTCGCCGAACTGCCCGGCTGGATCGCCGCCGGCGAACCCTGGCTCGAACAGGCCGTCCCACTACTCTCCGGCCGTGAGCTTGGCGGTACCGCGAGGCTGCTGCGCGAAGCGACCCCGGGTCTCGCCGGCGCCACTCAGGCCGGCAAGGCGGTGGCCCTGCCGCAGCTCAACCGGATCAGCCTCTGCACGACGCGGGTCATCATGCCGACCTTCAACCAGACGATCAACGACCAGTTCAGCACTGGCGGGCCCAACTACCGCGAGTTCCTCTACACGCTGACCAACTTCTCCGGCTGGGGCGCGAGCTTCGACGGCAACGGGCCCTTCCTGCGCGTCCAGCCCGGCGGCGGTGGCCTACTGGTCGAACAGAAGAACAAACTGGGCAACCTGAGCACCGATAAACAGGACTTCGCCAATACGGCCACGCCGCCGCTTGGCACCCAGCCGCAGCTCGGCGCCCGCCCGCCGAAGAAGCCGGAAGTGCGCTGCGACTCGAATCCCGTCCCCGACGTCAACGGGCCGCTCGGCCAGGTCGGCGCGCCCAGCCCCGCGGTGGTGAGCCCATGAGCGAGGAACCCAAAGTGAGCCGCTGGAGGCACTTCCGCAACTCGCTGACCCGCCAGTCCAGGGGCCGCAGCAAGGACACGATCGCGATCACCGTGCTCGCCGCGCTGGGCATCGTGATGACGCTCTGGATCTTCACCCAGCAGAAAGCGTCGCTGCCGTCCTGGGTCCCCTTCGTCGGCGAAGAGTTCGTCCAGATCACCGGGGAGTTCACCACCGCGCAGGCGGTTACCCCGGGCCAGGGCCAGGCGGTCGACATCGCCGGCATCCAGATCGGCAAGGTCACCTCGGTCGACCTGGAAGACGGCCACGCCGTCGTCGGCATGGACATCGAGCCCCAGTACCTGGAACTGATCCACCCCGACGCGACGCTGCTGCTGCGCCCGAAAACCAACCTCAACGACATGGTCGTCGAGGTTGATCCCGGCGCTGGCGAGGGGCATATCGAAGACGGCCACAACTTCCCGCTCTCGCGCACCGAACCCAACGTCAACCTCGACGCGTTCCTGGCCACGCTCGACGCCGACACCCGCCAGTACATCCAGCTGCTCGTCGCCGGCGGCGCTCAGGGCTTCGGCAGCCGCGGCCGCCAGCTCTCCGGAGTCTTCCGCCGCCTGCAGCCCTTCTCCCACTACGTCGCCGACCTCAACCGGGCGGTCGCCCAGCGCCGCGTCGCCCTCGCCCGTGTGATCCACGACTTCGGCCTGCTGACCGACGAACTGGGCCGTCACGACGGTGAGATCGAGCGCTTCGTCTCCTCCTCCAAGGCGGCGCTGGGCAACTTCGCCAACCAGCAGCAGGCGATCCAGGAAACGCTGACTGAATTCCCCTCCACCCTCGCTGTCGCCGAGTCGGCCTTCGCCAGCGCCGATCGCTTCTCCAAGGTGGCCGGCCCCGCCCTGGTCGACCTGATCCCGCAAGCGCAGGCTCTGGGCCCGGCGCTGCGCGCGAACAAGCTCTTCTTCGAACAGACGGAGACGCCGATCGCCGAGCAGATCCGCCCCTTCACCCGCCAGATCCGCCCGGTTCTCACCCACACCAAGCAGGGCTCGGCCGACCTCGAGAAGTCGGTCCGCGGCTTCGGCGAATCGCTGGGCGGCTTCAACAGCTTCCTCAACCTGCTCGCCTACAAGCCGAAGGGGGCAGAGAGCTACCTCTTCTACCTGCCCTGGCTCAACCACAACATCAACGCCACCTTCAACCTCGAGGACCCGTCTGGCCCGATCGGCCGGGCGCTGATCATGATCTCCTGCAACGGCAGCGAACTCGCCCGCGGCGCCGCCGCCGGAAAGTCGTACATCCAGACCATCCTGCGCGGCGCCAACGTGCCGCGCCAGGGCGAACTGCCACCGATTCCTCCCTCCAAAGACACCCCGACCGCAACCGGCTGCGGGCCTGGAACCGAATGAGCAAGCGCGCGCCCAGCACAACCCAGCTGCTCGTCATCGCCGGCTTCGCGCTGTCGTGCTTCGGCATCCTGCTCTTCCTCTGGATCACCTTCGGCGGGCCGACCCCGTTCAAGGCGAAGACCTACGAAATCAAGGTCCCCTTCAGGGAGGCGACCCAGCTCGCTCAGCAGTCCGACGTGCGGATCTCCGGCGTCTCGGTCGGCAAGGTCCAAGACATCGTCCTCGCCCCCGACGGCGAACAGGCGCTGGCCAAGGTCAACATCGAAGACAAGTACGGGCCGATCCCCAAGGACACCCGCGCCATCCTGCGCACCAAGACGCTGCTGGGGGAGACCTACATCGAGCTCACCCCGGGCGATCGCGACGGGCCGGTGCTGCCCGACGGCGGCACGCTGCCGCTGGCGCAGATCGCCGAATCGGTTCAGCTCGACGAGATCTTCCGCACCTTCGACCCCCAAACCCGCGCCGCCTTCCAGTCCTGGCAGCAGGAAGCCGCGGTGGCAATCGAGGGCAACGGCGCCAACCTCTCCTACGCCTTCGGCGAGTTCGAACCCGCCTTCGTCCAGTTCGACCGCCTCTTCCGCGTCCTCGACAGTCAGCGCCTCGCGGTCTCGCAGATCTTCCGCAACGGCGCCACCTCGCTGCGGGCGCTGCGCGGCCGCCAGGGTGAGCTGGCCAGCCTGATCCGCAACTCCAACGCCGTCTTCAGCACCACCGCCGCCCGCGACCGTGAGATCGAAGAACTCTTCCGCGCCTTCCCAACCTTCCAGGACGAGTCGAGGCTGACCCTGGACCGGCTCAAAGAGTTCTCGGTCAACGCCGACCCGGTGATGCGCCAGCTCGTCCCGGTCGCCGAAGAGCTCTCGCCGACCCTGATCGCCTTCGCCAAGCTCGCGCCGGAAGCGAAGGGCTTCTTCGAAGGCCTCGAGCCGGTGATCGCTCGCGCTCCGACGGGCTTCCCGGCTCTGCGCAAGCTCTTCCGCGACGAGTTCCCGCCGCTGCTGCGGGCGGTCGACCCGTTCCTGCGCAACCTCAACCCGTTCCTCACCGGCCTCGGTCTCTACAAGCACGAGCTGGCCTCCTCGGCGGCCAACATCGCGGCGATGTCCAACGCCAAGCTGCCAACCAACGCCGCCGGCGTCCAGGTCCACTACCTGCGCGCGATGGGCCCATTCAACCCGGAATCGCTGGCGACCTATCCCGGCCGCACGACCACTGGCCGCACCAACGCCTACCCGCAGCCGCTGGCCACCAAAGGCCTCGCCGCGGGCCTGCCCAGCTTCGATACCCGCAGCTGCGCCTCCGGCGTCACCGCCACGATCGATCCCGAAACGTACAAAGACCCGGCCTTCGCGGCCCGCAGCGCGCAGGGCAAAAAGACGCCCGAAGAAAACGAAAAAAAGTCGAAAGAGTTCCTCGAAAACTTGATCAAATACGCCTACGCCGGGCAGACCGACTCGATTGCGGTTCCGGCTCCAGGCTGCGTCCAGCAGGCGCCCTTCAACCCGGTCGGCAGAGGCGGCTCCGCGACGACCTACCAGCACTACTTCGAACAGAGCGAATAGAGGCTGGTGGCGGGCGGGTCCTGTCGTGAGGCAGGGGACCTGCGGGCGAGGTGTACGTTCTTGGCCCCCTGCCTCACGCCACCCGCCCGAGAAGCCGTTCGCTTAGCGACTTCTCCTTGATCGCAATTAGTTCGCAAAGGCCGATATTGCGAAGGGCCGATCGTCACTGGCTCAGCTACGTTGCGCTGGACTCGGTTCTGCCGCCGACCCGAGCCCGACACTGAGATAGATGGCATCCGCTCCCACAGCCCACGTACCGCCGCAGAACATCGAGGCGGAGGAATCGGTGCTGGGGGCGATGCTGGTCGCCGAGCCGACGCTGACGCGGGTGATCGACGAGGTCAAGCTGAACGCCGGCGACTTCTACCTCGACAAGCACGCGGCGATCTTCAGCTGTGTCCACGATCTCTATGCCGCCTCGAAGCCGGTCGACGAGCTCAGCGTCGCCGAGGCGCTGGTCCAGCGCAACCAGATCGAGGAGGCCGGCGGCAAGCACTACGTCTCCGAGCTGGCGGCAAAGGTTCCTGCCGCCGGCAACGCCAAGCACTACGCCGAGATCGTCCAGCAGAACTCGCTGCTGCGCCGCCTGCTCGGCGCCGGCCAGGAGATCCAGGGCTGGGTGCACGAGCGCGACGGCGAGCCGCGCGAGCTCTCCGAGCGGGCCGAGAAGCTGCTCTTCGACGTCGCCCACAAAGAGCAGGCGACCGATTTCAAGCTGCTCTCGGAGATCCTCCACGTCGAGATCGACCGGCTCGAGAAGCTCTCGACTGGCGAGACCGAGCTGACCGGCACCCCCTCCGGCTTCCGCGACATCGACGCGATCACCGGCGGCTTCCAGCCCGGCAACCTGATCATCGTCGCGGCACGGCCGGCGATGGGAAAGAGCGCGATCGTCGCCAACATCGCCGAAAACGTCTCGGTCAAGCGCGGCCTGCCGGTCGCCTTCTTCTCGCTCGAGATGTCCGAGGTCGAGTTGGCCCAGCGCTTCATCGCCTGCCGGGCGCGGATCTCCGGCGACAAGCTGCGCAAGGGACAGGTCTCCCAGAAGGACTGGCCAAAGGTGGTCCGTGCCTGCAACGAGCTCGAGGAGGCGCCGCTCTGGTTCGACGACTCCTCCGACCTCGGCGTCCTCGATCTGCGCGCGAAGGCGCGCCGTCTGCACGCCCAGGAGCAGGAGAGGGGCGGGCTCGGCCTGATCATCGTCGACTACCTGCAGCTGATGCGCACCGACGATCCGCGCGCCAACCGCGTCGAGCAGGTCGGCCAGATCAGTCGTGGCCTGAAGATCCTCGCCCGCGAGCTCGAGGTGCCGGTGCTGGCGATCTCCCAGCTCTCCCGCGCTCCCGAGCAGCGCAGTCCGCCGAAGCCGATGCTCTCCGATCTGCGCGAATCCGGGAACCTCGAGCAGGACGCCGATCTCGTCGCCTTCCTCTTCCGCGAGGACTACTACCGCGATCCCGACGACGAGCCCGACGGCCTTGCCGACCTGATCATCGCCAAGCATAGGAACGGGCCGATCGGCACGCCGAAGCTCGTCTTCCTCGACCGCTTCCCGAAGTTCGCCGACTACGCCGGCCAGGAGCGGCCGATCGAACAGCCGGCCGGCGAGGGCCCGCCGCTCGAGGACGCCGCCCCGGTGGGGCCTGAGTTCTGATGCCGGCGATCCCGCGCAGCGCGCCCTTCCGCGAACAGGCCTGCCCACTCGCCGTCTGCGACGGCTCTGGCTGGATCCTCGGCCCCGAGGACGTCGCCCGCGAATGCGAGTGCCGCGCCCAGCGCCTCAAGCGCGGCCGTGTGCGCGGCGTCGCTTCGGTGATCCCGCCGCGCTATCGCGGCGTTTCCTTCGATCGCCCGCCGGTCTCCGACATGGCGCGCGATCTCGAGACCAAGGCCGCGGTGGCGGAGGTGCGCGGCTTCGTCGGCGAGCTCGACGCCCGCCTCGATGCCGGGCGCGGCCTCTGGCTGTTCGGTGACACCGGCACGGGCAAGACGACCCTGGCGATGCTGGTCTCCAAGGCAGCGCTCGAGGCCGGCCGCTCGGTCGCGATCTACTCGCTGCCCAAGCTGCTCGCCCGCATTCGCCGCACCTATGACTCCGAGCCCGGCGGCGACTCCTACCTGGCCTTCTTCGAGCGCCTCACCGCGGTCGACCTCCTCCACATCGACGACCTCGGCGCCGAGAAGCGCAGCGACTGGGTGCTCGAGCAGCTCTACGCGCTGATCAACGAGCGCTACGAGGCGCAGCGCTCGGTGCTGGTCACCACCAACCTCCCTCACGAGGAGCTGGAGGAGCAGATCGGCAGCCGCACGGTCTCGCGACTGAGCCAGATCTGCGACGAGGTGCCGCTGTTCGGCTCCGATCGTCGCTACGGCAAGGTCGCCTAGCCGCCCGACAAGTCACAATGCCCCGGCTATGCCAGGGCTAGTCATAGTTGGCGCCCAGTGGGGCGACGAGGGCAAGGGCAAGGTCACCGACCTGCTTGCCGAGCGCGCTGCCGCGATCGTGCGCTTCCAGGGTGGTAACAACGCCGGCCACACGATCGTCCGCGAAGGCGAGGAGTTCAAGTTCCACCTGATCCCCTCGGGGATCCTCTATCCCGACAAGGCCTGCGTTATCGGCAACGGCGTCGTCCTCGACCCGCGCATCCTGCTCGGTGAGATCGACGGCCTGCGCCGCCGCGGCGTCGACGTCAACAACCTGAAGATCTCCGCCAACGCCCACCTGATCATGCCCTACCACGTGCTGCTCGACACGGCGGGCGAGGTGAAGCTGGGCAAGCTCTCGTTGGGCACCACCCGCCGCGGCATCGGCCCCTGCTACGCCGACAAGGCCCTGCGCCTCGGCATCCGCGTCCAGGACCTGCTTGACGAGAAGATCCTGCGGGCCAAGATCCGCACCGCCCTGGAGCCCAAGCAGCAAGCCCTGCGCGAACTCGGCGTACAGCGCCGCAAGTTGCGCAAGGAGGCAGGCGAGGGTGGCGGCGCCGAGGAGCAGCAGGCGGTCGAAGACGCGCCCGATCCCCGCCTCGACCTGCACACGATGACCGAGGAGCACGTCAGCTACGGCCACCGCCTCGAGCCGCACATCGCCGACACCGCGAAGCTCTGCTGGGACGCTTTGGACGCCGACAAGACGGTGATCTTCGAGGGCGCCCAGGCGACCCTGCTCGACCTCGACCACGGCACCTACCCCTTCGTCACCTCTTCCAACCCGATCGCCGGCGCGGCCTGCGTCGGCGCCGGCATCGGCCCGACCGACATCAACGAGGTCTGGGGCGTCGCCAAGGCCTACGCGACCCGCGTCGGCGCCGGCCCCTTCCCGACCGAGCTCAGCGACGAGGCCGGCCGTCACATGCTCGAGAAGGGCCACGAGTACGGCACCACGACCGGCCGCGAGCGCCGTTGCGGCTGGATGGACCTGGTGGCGCTGCGCTACGCGGTGCGGCTGAACCGGCTGAGCTCGCTGGCGATCACCAAGCTCGACGTGCTGAGCGGCATCGGCCCGCTGAAGGTGGCGGTGCGTTATCGCTCGCGCGAGGGGGCCCTGCTCGACAGCTTCCCCTACCACCAGTCGATCCTGCACTCCGCAGAGCCCGAGTACGAGGAGCTGCCCGGCTTCGACGCCGACATCACCGCCTGCCGAAACGAAGCCGACCTACCACCGCAGGCTCGCGCCTACCTCGACTACATCAGCGACTTCGTCGGCGTCCCGATCAGCCTCGTCGGCGTCGGCCCGGGCCGCGAGCAGGTGGTCTGGAGAGACTGAGCGATTCAGCCCAGGGGCGTCGCGGAAAGCAAGGTGAGCTTCCAGGCGCCGTCTTCGTCTTCGAGCGCCATCGCGTAGGGCTTCTTCTCGGCGTCGTAGTAGATCAGGAAGCCGCGCTCGTCTTCGCGGCGCAAGCTGCCAGCATCGACCACCGTAGTTTCGCGTCGCACCGAGGCCGGCAGGGGACGCGTAAACGCTTTCAGAACCACGGCGCAGCCCTTGTCCTTGAGCTGGGGAGACTGGCCAGCGAGCTGTTCGAGCTGCGCGACCATTGACTTCGCCAGGTAGGTGCAGGCCTTGGCCCAGTCTTCTTCGGCTCGAGCTATGTAGAAGCCGTGCACCGCTTCGGCGGCATCCTGGAGCTCCGATTCGTCGGTCTCCTCGCCGTATTCCTGGATGCTGTTGTCGCCTCCTTTGACGCGGAACTGCTCCGAGCCGCCGCCGCTGACCGTAAGGGGGGTTGCGACGTCGTCCGAGCCGCTTTCCTTGCTTTTCCTACCGTCCTGCGACCCAGCCTGCGACCCACCTTGGGAGTCCTTCGAGCCGCCCTGTCCGCCCGAATCCCCACCGCCGTTCTGGCCGGTGGTCGTGACCGAAGTCGAGGAACTGCTCGTCGAGCCCGAATCGCCGCAGGCGCCGAGCAGCCCCGCCACGAGGATGGCGGCTGCGACGACGGCGATCGACCATGTCCCTCCCCTGGTCACCTTCGGCAATTGTATTGATCGCAAGCAGGGACCCGGCCTTGCGACGGGAGACGCCGGGGTACAGAAAGGTCGCGAGCGGCGGGCTTCTGTTCTACAGTTGCTGAGTGGCTTCAGGTAGACGCACAGCTAGGTTGAGTGAGCGGCTGCCCAGGGGCCGGCACGGGTTGCCGCGGGAGGCCGTGACCGAATCCCAGCGCACCCGCATCCTCCAGGCGATGATCGAGGTCGTCTCCGAGCGCGGCTACCCCGAGACCCGCGTGGTCGACGTGATCGGCGTTGCCGGAGTGTCGAGAAAGACGTTCTACGAACTCTTCTCCTCCAAGGAGGATTGCTTTCTCGCCACCTACGACGTGCTGCTTGGAAACCTGCTCGGGGACACGGCAAGGGGGTTCGAGTCCAAGCCCGGACTGCCCTGGGCGGAGCGCGTCGCCGCCGGCCTCGGAGAGTTGCTCAAACACCTCTCCGAGCACCCTGACGAGGCTCGCTTCGCGATCGTCGAGGTCCTCGCCGCGGGGCCGAAGGCGCTCGCCCGCCGCGACGCGGCGCTGCGCCAGTTCACCGGGTTTCTCGATGCCGGACGCGCCGAGACCTCCGTGGAGCTGCCGGGGATCACCTCGCTCTCGCTCGCCGGCGGGATCAACGAGCTGCTCTACAGCGAGATCCTCCACGGCGCCGCCGCACGCTTGCCGAGCCGCCTACCTGACCTGATGTTCTGGATCACGCTGCCGTTTCTCGGCCCTGAGGGCGCCGCGGAGGAGCGCGAGCGCACCCGCCTTTCGATGATTGAAAGCTAGGGCGAGGCGTGTTAAGCCGCTCTTTTCTGTGAATGCCGGGGTTTATCTAATTTGCAGGGGTGGTAATTTGGCGCTGGAGGGATAGACCAAGGCTTTCGATGGCCGGGGCTGACACGGCCAGGCCGCAAAGGAGAGATATAGGCACATGCGCAAGCATCTGATTACGACATTGGCCCTGGGAGCGGTCTTCGCCGTCGCTTTTGCCGGGCTGGCAGCGGCCAAGAAGTACCCGGACACGGTCGTCAAGGCGGGGAACCTGGTTCTGACGCTGAACGGCGGCATCACGCCGACGGCGCTGCCAAAGAGCGGTAAACCGGCGCCGATCACGCTCAACGTCAGCGGCAAAATCGCCACCGCCGACGGCACCCACATGCCGGCGCTGAAGGAAGTCGTCGTCGAAACCGACAAGAACGGCTCGATCGACGTCAAGGGCCTGCCGACCTGCACCTCGAGCAAACTGCAGGCACAGGACACCACCCACGCGAAAGCAGTTTGTCCTACGGCGATCATCGGCGAAGGGAAGACCGATGTCGAGGTCGAATTCCCCGAATCGAACCCGTTCATCGCCAAGAGCAAGCTGGTTGCCTTCAACGGTGGAGTCAAGGGCGGTACGACGACGATTTACATTCACGCCTTCATCACCGTTCCAACCCCAGCGGCGGTCGTGACGACGGTCAAAATCTCGAAAATCCACAACGGCCGCTACGGCACCAAATCGGTCGCGTCGATCCCGCGGATCGCTGGCGGCTACGGCTCAGTGAAGGAATTCTCGCTGACCTTCGACCGGGGCTACAAAAACACGCCCTACCTGTTCGCCAAGTGCCCCGACGGCCACCTCAACGCGAAGGCCACCTCCGTGTTCACGGACGGCACCAAGCTGGTCGGGAGCTTCGTCCGCTCTTGCGCCCCGAAGGGCTAGCAGCACTTTTTCTCAGGACGAAAAAGGGGGAGAAAGGGCGGCCACTGGCCGCCCTTTCTTTTGCTCAATCGCGCGGATCGATCCAGTCGGTTGGGGCCGGCGGGATCAGGCCCTCGGCCTCCTGACGCCGCTCGCCACGGCGCAGTATCCGCTGGGTCAGGATCGCGATGCTGAGGATCGCTGTGGCGCCAAGGCTGAGCTGGACGCTGAGCAGTCCCTCACGGGTCCAGTAGACGTCGCGCAGATCGAGCAGCAGGGCGGCCTCGTCGAAGGTCAGGCCCATGCCGATGCCGGTGGTCACCGCCAGCCGCTCTTCCAGCACCTCGTCGTCGGTCAGCAGCGCCGCCGTGGCCGAGGCGAAGCCGAGCAGGATGCCCGGTACGAAATGGTGGATATGGCGGCCGCCGAGGCTGACGTTGCGGAACGGCCCCCAGTTGTCGCGGATCCCCCAGGTCGAGATCCGCACCAGCGCGAAGGAGGCCAGGAAGCCGGCCAGGAGGTTGAAGAGGACCGTTTCGCTGCGCGGCGCCTCGGCGTAGCCGCTGACCGCCACGCCAACGGTGTCGCGGGCGGCGACGGGCGCCGCTTCGACGAGGCCCTCGCCGTCGTCCTCGTGGGAGCGCCGCTGCAGCATGCGGCCGTACTGACCGGCAAGGACGGCGCCGGCGCCGCCGAGGGCGACCGCGGCCAGGCCAACCGTGGCTCGCTCCGAGTGGCCCCAGCCAAGCCGTGTCCGCGCCTTGGCGCGGCGGGTGAGGCGGACCGGCAGGCGACGCGAGCTCACGCTGCGCAGCCTAACGCCGCTCGCTCAGCGTTCCTCGGTGATGATCGTCTTCACCGTGGCGACGGCGCCATCGGCGAGCTCGATCTCGACCATGTGAGTGCCGATCTCGCGGATCGGCTGCTCGAGGCGGACCTTGCGCCGGTCGATGCGCAGGTCACGGGCGTCGCGGATCGCCTCGACGATCTCCTTGGCGCCAACAGAGCCGAAGAGCTTGCCGTCCTCGCCGGCCCGCTCGTGGATCGTCAAGACGGTCTTGGAAAGCAGCGAAGCGGCCTGCTCTTCGCGCTCGGCGCGTGCTTTTTCGGCTTTCTCGGCGGCGGCGCGGCGTTGCTGAGCCTGCTCGAGCGCTCCGGCGGTGGCTACAGCCGCCAGCTTGCGCGGGATCAGGTAGTTGCGCAGGTAGCCGGGGGAGACGTCAACCGGGTCGCCACGCTGACCGAGCTGGTCGACGTCCTCGAGCAGGATCGCCTGCGCCATCAACGCTCTCCGACGTAGGGAAGCAGAGCGATCTCACGCGCCCGCTTCACCGCGACGGAAAGCTGGCGCTGGTGCTTGCGCGAGAGACCGGTGACGCGGCGGCCACGCGTCTTCCCCTTGTCGGAGAGGAAGCGGCGCAGGAGGCTGAGGTCCTTGTAGTCGACCGCAGCGGAGTTGATCCGCGTGTATTTGCGCGGCCGTACGCGGTCGTCGCGCCGACCGCGCCTGGGTGTTGATGCTCCTGCGTCGTTAGCTCTGGCCATGCGGGTTCGGAATCCTACAGACCTGCGCCTGGCAGCGGCGGACGCTGTGCGGTGCGGCGTCCTCGGTCGCTCACGTGCAGAGCACGCTTCGCTCCCCGCGTCCTTGGCCCCGCTTGGTCCGTCGCCGTCAGGCGACGCCTCTTAGAAGGGGATGTCGTCGTCCGCGCCACCGGCTGCTGCGCCGGCGAAGTCGGAGGAGTCAGCCGGGACGTCGCTGCTCGGGCTGAAGCTGCTGTTTCCGTCGCCTCCGCCAGAACCGTCGCGGGAGCCGAGGAACTGCACGGAGTTGGCGACGATCCGCACCGCCTGCCGCTTGCCGCTGCCGTCTTTGGCCTCCCACTCGCTCCAGTCGAGCCGGCCTTCCACCGCCACGGGGCGGCCCTTGGAGAGGTAGTTGGCGCAGTTCTCGCCCTGCGCTCCCCAGACGGTGACGTCGAAGTAGTTGGGCTTGTCGACCCACTGTCCCGACCCGTCCTTGCGCCGGCTGTTGACCGCCACGCGCAGGTCGCAGACCGGTGTGCCGCCCCCCGTGCTGCGCAGCTCGGGGTCTCTGGTCAAGTTTCCGGTGATGACCACCACATTGATGTTCGAAGCCGCCAAGGCTCTCAACTCCTCTGAAATCGCGTTGTCTGGATTCCAGTCTAAGAGCGCGGGCGGCGAAACTCTTCCCCTTGGGGCCGCAATCTCCGCAAAACGCCTTGCCAGCG
Source organism: uncultured Solirubrobacterales bacterium (assembly GCA_963718775.1). Lineage (GTDB taxonomy): Bacteria > Actinomycetota > Thermoleophilia > Solirubrobacterales > 70-9 > VRUE01. Next base: position 1,658,123 of record OY970377.1, read on the forward strand.
GGTGGCTATTCGGCGGCAGCGGGCTCGTCAGCGCCCTCAGGGGCGCTGACATCGGCATCCGCAGGCACATCGGCAGGCGCGTCCGCATCCTCGGCAGGCGCGTCCGCATCCTCAGCTGCGACCGCAGTACGAGGAGGGCCCTGCGGACCCCGCTCGCGCGAGGCGCCGGGCGCCGGGGCGGCGACCGAGGGGGGCACCATCACCGGCGAGTCGGCGTCGACTTTGAAGATGCGGAAGCGCAGCACGCCGTCGGCGATCTTCAGGTTGTGATTGAGGTCGTCGAGCAACTCGGATGGCGCCTCGAAGCGGAACCAGCGGTAGTCGGCCTCGTTGCGCAGCTCGATCTCGTAGGCCATCTTGCGCAGGCCCCATTTGTTCTCGTGCTTGAGCGTGCCGGCAGCCTCGATCCGCCCACGCGCATCCTGCGCCAGCGCCTCGCGGGCAGGCTCGTCCTGCCCGGGGTCGAGCATCAAGACCAACTCGTATTCGCGTGCGGCTGCCAAAACGGCGAGGGACTATAGCCGTCTCGGTGGTGTGGCCCGGTGTCGGGTACTGCTCCCCGCTCAACTTTTTCGAGGGGCGGAGACTGCTGGCGCCTGGAGGTGGACCGCGAAAAAGTACAAGCCGCGGGGAGCAGCACCCGACACCGGGCCATCAATGCGGGGCGAACTCCGAGGATCCGTCGTCGATTGGGGCAGGAGCTGGCGCGGGTTCCGGAGCCGGGGCTGGGCTCGGCGGGGGTGGAGGGACGAGCGCTTGGGCTTCGGTAGCTGGTGAGGGGACCGGCGGGGGTGTTGGGCTCGGCCGTATTTGCTTTTGTCGAGGAGGCTCTGGGGCTCGCCGAGCGGGGCGATGTCGACGGGGCCGCGGACGACCACGTGCGGGACCGCCTCGCGGGGGTCGGCGTAGCCGGCGAGGCCCGGGCTTTCGACGTGAGGGCTTTGGCAGACGCTTGGGAGTAGCGACCTCGACCGGAGCGGTGTCCAGCCGCAGCAACCCAACATCCTCCTCGAGAGGCGGCGGCTCCGGGGCCTTCAAAAGCCCCGGTCCCACCCGCAACGCCAGCACCCCCACCCCCACCACGAGGAGCACCAGCCCAGCTTGCGACCAGCGAATCCGCAGACTCATGAGAGCTTTAAGCCTTCGGCCCGCGGAGTTCGCCCCCCGACCCGCTTTCGTTGAGCAGAGGGGAGGCACCCCTCCGAACGGCTTGTACTTTTTCGCCAACCCGCCCCACGGACGACCGATGGCGCGTCACCGAAAAAGTTGAGAGAGGTGGGGTGCCTCCCCTCTGCTCCTAAGTAACCGCCTCGCGCAACTCCGCAATGTCAGCCAACTGGTCATCCACCCAGTCCCCCGGATTTCGCGCGAAGACCAGCTCCTTCAGATGCCGCGCCCGCAACCGCCGCTCCTCGGGGTCCATGGTCAACGCTCTGTAGATCGCGTCGGCCTGCTCCTGGATGTCGAAGGGGTTGACCGTGATCGCCGAGTCGGCCAGCTCCTCGTGGGAGCCGGTGTTCTCGGAGAGCATCAGCACGCCGTCGCGGGTATTGACGGCCGGCGCCTCCTTGGCGACCAGGTTCATGCCGTCGAAGAGCGAGTTGACCATCAGCAGGTCGAAGTGCTTGTAGCGGGCGACGGCGTCGTGGAAGTTCTCGTAGATCTTCAGGTCGATCGGCATCCAGTCGGTGGTGCCGTGACGATGGTTGACGACCGCGACCAGGGCCTCGATCCGCTCCAGGTACTCGGCGTACTCGGGGACGTCCTGGCGCGAGGGCTGCAGGTGGGCGATGAAGGTGACCTGTTCGCGGAACTCGGGGTGCTGGGTGAGGAAGGTGTCGAAGGCGGTGAAGCCGCGCAGCACGTTCTTGGAGAGGTCGGCGCGGTCGACCCTGATGATCAGGTATTTGCGCCGGCGCTCCAACACCTCGCGCTCGGCGGCCGCCACCTCCGGCGACTCCGCCGCTCGCCGCAGCCGTTCGGCGTCGATCGAGAGCGGGTAGGCGCGGGTGCGCGTTTCGCCGCCGGCGTGGTGGACGACGCCGCGCTCGTAGTCGACGTCGGCCTCGAGCAGTTCGTCGCAGCAACGGATGAAGTTGATGCAGTAGGCGTGGGTGTGGAAGCCGATGATGTCGTTGGCGAGCATGCCGCGGAAGATCGCCTCGCGGATCCGGCCCGGCAGGATGCGCCAGCTGTCGGGCTGGGACCAGGGGATGTGGACGAAGTGGTGCAGGAAGGCGTCGGGGCGCTCGGCGCGGATCATTCCTGGCGCCGTGTAGAGGTGGTAGTCGTGCAGCATCACCAGCGGTCGCTCGCGGCCCTCGATCTGGCCCAGCACCGCATTGGCGATGTCGCGGTTGACGGCTTGGTAGCCGAAGTCCCAGGCGTCGAGCTCCTCCTGGCGGATGTCGGGCGCGTTGGAGAGGTCCCAGAGGTAGTGCTGGATGAACCAGAGGATCGGGTTGGCGATCACGTTGTAGAAGCGGTCGTAGGCCTCGGCGTCGCTGCCGACCAGCAGCACGCGGTAGTCGATGCCGTCGATCGAGAGCTCCGCGGGGCCGCCGCGTTCCTCGGATACCGCGACGTCCTCGTCGGTCATCGCCGAGGCGATCCAGAGCGCGTCGCGGTGGGAGACGAGGCCGGAGAGGGCGGTGACCAGGCCGCCGCCGCCGCGGCGCACGGTGCGCTCTCCCTGCTCATCGCGCTCGAACTGCGCCGGGCCCCGATTCGAGACGATGATCAGTGGGTCCGAGCTGTCTGCCACCCGCTCAGCCTACCCCGGCCACTCGAAAGCTAAGTGTCGAGCTCCGCCAGCAGCTCGACCCAGTCGCGCAGCAGGCGCGGCGAGAGGAACTCCTTGCGGGCGTGTTCCTTGCCGGCCCGGCCGAGGCGCTTGCCCAGCTCGGGGTCGGCGAGGATCTCGAGGCAGCGCTGCGCGCACTGCTCGGGCGAGTCGACCAGGAAGCCGGTCTCGCCGTCGGAGATCTGCAGCGGGATGCCGCCGACGTTGCCGCCGATCGTCGGGCGCCCCTTCCAGAGCGCCTCGGTGACGGTCAGGCCGAAGCCCTCGCGGATTGACTTCTGCATGCAGACGTCGGACTGCGACTGGAAGGCGTTGACCTCGATCGCGCCGACGTTGTTGAGGTTGTTGAGGATCTTGATGTCGTCGTCGCCGTCGGCGTACTCGAAGGTGTGCTGGAAGAACTCCCAGCCCTCGGGATCGTCGGTTGCCATCGAGCCGACCAGGGCGAGCTGCACCTCCGGCACCTGCTCGTGGACGATCCGGTAGGCGTCGATCACGCCCATCGGGTCCTTCCAGGGATCGAAGCGCGAGACCTGGGTCAGCAACGGCCGGTCGACGTCGATGCCGAACTGTTTGCAGACGAAGGCGGCGTCGTCGGGCGAGAAGGCCATGTTCTTCGGCGAGAGCGGGTCGATCGCCGGCGGGATGATCTTCACCCCGTTGTGGCCGTTGACGCCCTCGGGCACGTAGGTGGGCAGATGCCAGACGGTCGCGTCGTACTCCTCGATCATCGGCAACAGGCGGGCGATCGGCTCCGGGTTGGGCTCGGATAGGTCGATGTGACAGCGCCAGATCCAGTTGCGGCCCTTCTCCTTGGCGCCGCGGCGCAGGCCGATCGGCTGCGGGTCGTGGACGATCACCGTGTCCCACTCGCCCTGCAGGCCCTCGGCGTTGATCGCGTTGATCTCGTCGAACAGCGCCCATTCGGAGTCGCTCAGCGTCTCCGGGGCGCCCTGCAGTGAGTTGTGGAGGAGCTTGGTCGCGTTGTAGAACTCCTCTTTGCCGAAGATCACGTGCCAGTGGGCGTCGAGGCCGATGTCGCGCATCAGCGGCACGATCGTGTAGAGGATCTCCGAGACGCCACCCCCAAATGCGGTGGCGCTGACGTGCAGGACGCGGTGCCCTTTCATCGGCTCCGCGAGCTCGCGGATACGTTCGATCGTCTCCTTGCCGGCGATGTGGGTGTAGTCGGCGAGGGACTTCTGGCCTAGTGAGACTTCCTGAAGCATCGGGGAGTTCTACATCGCCCGGCGGTCGCCTGAACTTTAGCCCCGCGGACGCTTACCCAAGGTGACCTCGACTTCTTCGCGATCGCCGTCGCGGAGGATCTCCAGCGTCACCTTCTCACCCGGCTGGTAGATGGAGATGAAGTGGGCGAGATCGTCGGGGCTGACCACCTTGTGGCCCTCGACCGAGAGGATCACGTCACCCCCGGTTTCGAAGGCGCCGCCCTGGAAGCGCAGCTTGCCGTCGCCGCCGCGCAGGCCGGCCTCGTCGGCTGGGCCGCCAGGGACGACTTCGGCGATCAGCCCACCGAAGTCGGTGTCGAGGTCGAGCTTCTCGGCGAGCTGGGGATAGAGCGACTGGCTGGAGACGCCGATGTAGGCGTATTCGGCCTCGCCGTCGCGTTCGAGCTGTGCCAGCGAGCGTTTCACCGCCGAGATCGGCACCGCGAAGCCGACCCCGTCGTTGGCGCCGGATTCGGTCTCGATCTGCTGGTTGATCCCGATCACGCGGGCGCCGGCGTCGAGCAGCGGGCCGCCCGAGTTGCCCGGGTTGATCGAGGCGTCGGTCTGGATCGCACCCTCGATCTGGAAGCGGGTCAGCGATTCCACCGAGCGGTCGGTCGCCGAGACGATCCCGGACGAGAGAGATTGCTGCTCACCGAAGGGGCTGCCGATCGCCGCCACCGGCTGGCCGACGACGAGGTTCTCGTCGTCACCGAGCTCGAGTGGGTGCAGTTCGAAGCCGTCCGGCTTCACTTTGAGCAGGGCGACGTCGGCGAAGGGGTCGAAGCCGACGATCTCCGCGCCGACGACGTTGCGATCGGGGAACTCGACGAAGACGGCTTTGGCGGGCCGGCGATCGCCGCCATCTCCGTTGGTGACGACGTGAGCGTTGGTGACGATGCGCCCGTCGGTATCGAGCACGAAGCCAGAGCCCTCGGCGGCGCTGTTGTCGAAGATCGAGCGGATCGTGACTACGCCGGGCGAGGCCTCGCGGTAGACCTTGGCCGCATCGAAGCCGCGCTCGGCTGTCTGCACGACCACTTGCGGCGTCGGTTCGTGGCTGGCCGTGGCCGGTTGTGAGGCCGTGTCGCCGCCGCCGGAGCTACCGCAGCCGCCGAGCACCAGCGACAGCGCCAGCATCGCGCCGAGGACCCGCCTGTTCACGCGACCACCCTGGAGGGCAGCGCCGCCGCCGGCTCGCCGACCTCGGCGCGCGAGCGCGGCAGGTCAAGGGTGAAGGCGGTGAAGCGCTTGCTCGAGGCGATCGCGACGCGACCCTCCATCCGCGACGCGAGCTCGCGGGCGATCGCCAGGCCGAGCCCCGAGCCCCCGGCCGAGTCGGCGGTGTAGAAACGCTCGAAGATGCGGCTCTGGACGCGCCTGGGGATGCCTGGTCCGTCGTCGGACACGGTCAGCTCGGCGCGGCGGTTGACGGAGTAGGTGGTCACGGTGACCTTGGTGCCCTCGGGAGTGTGCGTGAGGGCATTGTCGAGCAGGATACGGATCACCTGACGCACCCGGTCGGGGTCGGCATTGGCGATCACGGGCAGGTCGGGGGTGCGCAGCTCGAGGCGAGAGCCATGGCGATCCGCCCGCGGACCGAACTCGCGAGCCACTTCGCGGGCCAGCGTGCCGAGGTCGACGTTGCTGCTCTTCATCGCCACTGCGCCAGCGTCGAGCTGGGAGAGGTCGAGCAGGTCGGCGGTGAGCTTGGTGAGGCGGGCGATCTGTTCGCGCATCGTGTGCACGAACTCGGCCCTCTCCTCGGGGCTCGGATCCTCGTCCTCGAGCAGTTCGACGAAGCCGCCAAGGCTGAAGATAGGCGTGCGCAGCTCGTGCGAGGCGTTGGCGATGAACTGCTTGCGGGCGCTGTCGAGCTCGGCGAGGCGGCGCTGCATCTCATTGAAGGTGCGGGCCAGCTGACCGAACTGGCCGACTGAGGAGATCGGGATCGGGGTCTCGAAGTTGCCGTCGGCGACTTTGCGGGCGGCATCCTGGAGGCGCCCCATGTTGTCATTCGCAACCCGCGCGTAATAGGCGCCGGAGCCTGCGGCGATGAGGATGGCCAGGACTCCGCCGACGAGGATCTGCTCCTTGACCGCGCCCAGGCCACTTGCAGCGCCGCCGACCGCGACTGCATAGACATAGATGAGGAGCGCCGTCCCGGCGGCAATCGACATCGTGATCACGATGATCCTTTTGCTCAGCGCGGAGAGTCTGAACCGTCGCATTACTCCCTGAAGCGATAGCCGACGCCGCGCACCGTGAAGAGGAACTCGGGCTCCTTGGGATCGCTCTCCAGCTTCTCGCGCAGATGGCGGATGTGGACGTCGACGGTGCGGGGATCGCGGTACTCGGAGTCTCCCCAGACATGCTCGAGCAGGGTCTCGCGACTGAGCACCCGACCGGGGGAGCGGGCGAGGGCGCCGAGGATCTCGAACTCGACGTAGGTGACCCGCACCTCCTCGTCGCGCAGGGTGACCATGCGCCGGCCGTAGTCGACTTTCAGCTCACCGTGGTCGATCGCCTCCTCCTCTTGCGGCTCGGTGACCATGCGTGAGCGCCGCAGCGCCGCCTTGACCCGGCTGCGGAACTCGCGCATCGAGAAGGGCTTGGTGATGTAGTCGTCGGCGCCGACCTCGAGCCCGGCGACCTTGTCGGTCTCCGAGCCCTTCGCGGTCAGCATGATGATCGGCACCTGGCTGCGCGAGCGCAGCTCGCGGCAGACTTCGACGCCGTCGAGCTTGGGCAGCATCAGGTCGAGGATGACCAAGTCGAAGCGCGCCTCCTCGAAGCGCTGCAACGCTTCGCGACCGTCCTGGGCGGAGGTGACGTGGTAGCCGTCCTTGCGCAGCGGGTAGCTGAGCAGCGTCTGGATCGACTGCTCGTCGTCGACGAGGAGAATGCGGGTCGATCCGTTAGGCATGAACAAAGGGTATCTCTGACCACGTTGGACAGATGTGCGAGTACCAAGTACTAAGGGTCCTGGGTATAAAGCCGATATGAGCCGCAGGATGCAACCACGACAGTTGAAGAGCCTGGTCGAGACGGGTCATTACAAGCCCGAGCCGTCGCTGGTCGCTGCGGCGATGCTGCAGCGGCGCGGCGTCCGCGAGCTGCTCACCAACGAGAGCTTCATGCGAGCTGGTCGAACCCCGCCGACTCCAGAAGCCGGCCGTCGGGCAGCCTGATCTCGACCCCTTTTCCGCCGACGACTTCGCCGACCGGCGTCAGCCTGAGCGCTTCAGACTTGGCAAGGGCGCCTGTCGCGGCGCCCAGCTCCTCAGCCGGTAGGGCGGCAAGCAGCTCGTAGTCCTCGCCGCCGCCGATCGTCAACTCGTACTGGTCGTGTCCCGCTGCCGCGGCCACCGCTGCGACGCCGTTGGCAAGCGGCAGCGCAGCGGCATCGATCCGCAGGCCGACGCCGCTGCTCTCGGCCAGGTGGCGGGCATCGCCGCCCAGCCCGTCGCTGAGGTCGATCATCGCCGTAGCCCCCCTTTCGGCCAGGATGCGGCCGGCGCCGAGGCGGGGATTGGGCTCGAGCTGCGAGGCGCGCAGGCGCTCGCCCGCGGCCCCGTCCAGCTCCCCTATGAGGCCGGGTCGCTCCAGCAGCAGCAGGCCTGCGGCGGCGGCGCCGATCTCGCCGGTCACGACCAGGACATCGCCCGGTCGAGCCCCGGATCGGGAAACGAAGGACTCCGGGCCGGGTGCGTGGCCGACGACCGTGATCGCCAGGAACAGCTCGGCGGCGCGGGTCAGATCGCCGCCGGCGAGGCTGGCGCCGGTTGCGCTGGCGAGGGCGACCATGCCGTCGAGCAGCTCGATGCAGCCGTTCTCGTCGATGTCGGGGGGGATGCCGAGAACGACGTAGGCCTCGCCGGGCTCGGCGCCCATCGCCGCCAGGTCGGAGAGCGCCGCGGCAAGCGCCTTGTGGCCGATCTGGCCCGAGGCCGGCGAGGTCGCGGCGGAAGTGGACACCGTCGACCACCGCGTCGACCGAGGTTGCGGTGGCGCCCCCCGGGACGGTTACGGCGCCGTCGTCGCCGCTGGCGAGGTGGACGCGTGGGCCTGCGGCCGGAAGCCGCTCCCTGATTCGTGCGAGCAACTCGAACTCGCCCATGGAGCCATTGTCCCCTTTGCGCCGCCACTAAGGTGCGACGGACGTGGAGCGCCGCCAGCCACTCCTACATCGCATCGGCGAGGCCGGGGCCAAGATCGGCACGCGACCGCCGCGCAGCAAACGGGTCCGGCTCGCGATCCAGCTCGGCATCGCCGTGCTCGTTTTCGGCTTCCTCGTCCTCACCGTCGTCGACCAGTGGGCCGAGATCAAGGACAAGGGCGTCCACTTCCACGTCCTCTGGCTGATCCCGGCGTTCGTCATCTTGCCGGTCTTCTACGCGCTCAACGCGCTCGGCTGGGACCTGATCCTGCGCTTCCTCGGCTACCGGCTGGGCGTCAGGCGGGCCCAGGTTGCCTGGGGTCAGCCGCTGCTGGCCCGCTACGTGCCCGGCAGCGTCCTCTACGTGCTCGGCCGGGTGCTGCTCTCCGAACGAGCTGGGGTGCCGCGCCGGCTGACCGTGGCCAGCATCGTCTACGAACAGGCGCTGCAGGCGACTTCGGCGATCGTCGTCGCCGCCTATTTCCTGATCGTCCACCCGGACCTCGAGGGGCAGCCGCTGCGCTGGGCGGTGCTGCTGGTGATCCCGCTTCTCGTCACTCTCCTGCACCCGCGCGTCTTCGGGCCGCTCGCCAATCGGGTCCTACGCGCCTTCGGCCGCGAGCCGCTGCCGGAGGTGATGTCGCTGCGCGGGGTCGTCTCGGTGCTCGCCTTCTACACGCTCAACTGGGGCGTGATCGCTCTGGGCATCTACTGCGTCGCCCGTTCGGTCACGACGATCTCGGCCAGCGACATCCTCGTGCTCGGCTCGGCGCAGGCCTTTGGCTATGTGGCTGCGCTGGCCACTCTGGTCGCCCCGGCCGGCCTCGGCATCCGCGACGCGGCCTTCGCCTGGGCGGCGAAGCCGGCGACTCCCGGCGACAGCTTTGCGGTCGCTTCCCTGATTGCGATCGTGGTGCGGGGAGTGATGACCGTGGTCGAGATTGGCTTTGTGGGGGTCGTGACGGCGATGGGTAGGCGGGATGGATGGTCCGTACATACGGGGGTGATTCATCCGTCTGCGGAGGAGGAAGAGGTGGAGGCCGCGGAAGGTGGATAGGGGGAGTCGGCGCCCCTCGTCGCTCAACTTTTTCGAGAGGCGGGGACTGCTGGCGCCCGTAGGTGGGCCGCGAAAAAGTACAAGCCGCGTCGAGGGGCGCCGACTCCCCCTTCTCAGCTACAGCGGGATGCGGGCTCCGAGCTGGTAGGCCGTCAGGCCCAGGGTCAAAAGCTGGAGCGCTCGGTCGCGGGATAGAGCTGCGAGGGGGAGGGGCCAGAGGAGGTACCAGGGGAGGAGCCAGGACGTGGCTAGTAGGAGGCTCGCCGTTGCCCAGGCCGCGGCGCGTAGCCAGTCGCCTCCTCTGTAGGTCCAGGCGAGTAGGTAGACCACGAAGGCCGCGTAGAAGGCCAGGGCGGCGGCGCGGACTGCCTCTGGGCCTAGGCCGGTTAGGCGGGCTGCGGTGATCGGGATGCTCATGTAGCTCGTCCGGCCCTGGTTCTCGCCGGCCAGGGCGAAGGCGTCGAGCCAGTGCCACCCGAACCCGAGCCCGGCCGCCGCGCCAATTCCCGCCACCGCGAGTGCCGCCCCCACCAAAAACCGGCCGACGGGACGAAATCCGGATTCCAGGTCCGGATTTCGGCCCGTCGGCCGATGTTGCTTTGCCGCGCCGAAGAGGGCGAAGGGGGTTGTGATCGCGGCTGAGGCCTTGATTGCGATTGCGGCCGCGAAGGCTGCGCCGGCTGATGCACTCCGCGCCGATAGCACCGCCGCGACACCGAGCGTTGTGAAGAGCACCGCGAAGGAGTCGTTGTGGGGGCCGCCGACGACGTGGACTAGGACGAGGGGGTTGAGGGCGACGAAGGCGGCGGCACGGAGGGGGTCGATGCCGCGGCTGGGGGCGAGGCGGGCGACGAGGATGGCGATGGCGAGGACCGCCGCGGCGGAGAGCGCCTTGAGGACGTAGACGGCAGCGTCGACCGGGAGCCAGGCGAGTGGGTAGGTCGCGAGGGTGAAGAGCGGGGCGTAGGCGCTGGTGGTTTCGGTCCAGGTGACCTGGGCGAAGGCGGGGTCCGACGGAACGCTCATCGGTGAGTCGACGTATGGGTCGAGGCCGTGCAGGACGCCGAGGCGGGCGTAGTCGACGTAGCTGTAGACGTCGTGGGAGAGCAGTGGCGGCAGGCAGGAGAAGCTGGCGAGGAGCAGGAGGATCGTGCCCCAGACGAATCGCCGCCCGAGTCGCGGCGCGTAGGCCAGCGCGCCGAGATAAGCGACGAAGCCGGCCCACATGAGGGCGTAGGCCGCCCCAGGCGCGATGCTCAGTTACCGCTCCCGACCCCGCCGGTGGCGGCGCCTTTGTCGATGCCCGACGAGGGCGGTGGGGGAGGAACTGGCGTCGGCTCCTGCCCGGCGCCCGGCGCGTAGGCGTCGGGGTTGTAGCCGCCGGTCGCTTCTTCGCCCAGTTCCCTGGCCCGGTCGGCTTCGTCTTCGGCGTCCCCGTAGATGCCGCCGCTGTGGTGGCGCGGCGAGGAGGAGCTGTAGCGGCCGAAGAAGGGCGCCCAGCTGATCGGCGTCTTCGGCTCGCTGAACTCCTCGCAGGGGACTTCGGCGCCGGAGTAGAGCGCGTGCCAAATTTCGGCCGGGAAGGTGCCGCCGAAGACGGTGATCCCGTGGACGCTGGTCATTTCGATCGCGTTGGACTCCGGGTAGCCGACCCAGACCACGGTCGCCAGGTTGGGCTGGAAGCCGGCGAACCAGGCATCGGTCTCGCGGTCGGTAGTGCCGGTCTTGCCGGCCTGGCCGGGGCAGCCGGTGTAGGCGGCGGTGCCGGTGCCGCCGGTGATGTTGTCGTGCAGAAGCCGCGTCACCTCGTAGGCGACGGCTTCGGAGACGACCCTTCGCGGTGGCTCGCGATCGGGGCGCTCGGTCTTGCCGCCGGGGAAGACGACGCGGCGGATCGCGACCGGATCGTGGCGGATGCCGCCGGCGGCGAGCGTCGCGTAGGCGCTCGCCATCTCCAGCGGCGAGACGCCGACGCGCAGGCCGCCGATCCCCTCCGCCGGGATGCCGTCGAGCGGGCTGACGATGCCCAGCGACTTGGCCGTTTCGGCAACCCGTTCCGGGCCGACGTCGAGGTCGAGCTGAGCGAAGACCGTGTTGTCGGAGGCGACCGTCGCCTGCTGCAGGTTGATCGTCCCCTGGTAGCCCTCGTCGGCGGTGTGCACGTCCCAGTGCCCCCACTTGGGCAGGTCGAGGCTGAGCGGTTTGGAGGTGTAGTAGGTCGCGTAGGGATCGATGCCCTGCTTGATCGCCGTCGTCAGCACGAAGGTCTTGAAGGTCGAGCCGGGCTGGCGGTGGCCCTGCGCGGCGAGGTTGAACTGGCTGTCCTCGTAGCTGGAGCTGGAGGCCATCGCCTCGATCTCGCCGTTGCCGGGATCGATCGAGACCAGCGCCGAGGAGGGGTCGGTGGAGTAGGGCAGGGCGGAGCGCATCGCTTCCAACCCGACTTCCTGGAGGCGCGGCTCGATCGTCGTGTGGACCTCGAGCCCGCCGCCCCGCACCTCGTCGACCCCGTAGCGCTCGATCAACTCGTCTTCCACGTAGTCGAAGAAGAACGGTTCGCGATGGGCGAAGTAAGAGTTCGAAGCGTCGAGGCCGAGGCCCTGCCGCTGGACGGCCCGGGCGCGCCCGGGCGTGATGTAGCCGAGGCTGGCCATCTTCCTCAGCACGGCATCGCGCCGCTGCCGCGCCTCGCCGGGGTGCAGGACCGGGTTGTAGTCGGAGGGCGCCTGCGGCAGGCCCGCCAGCAGCGCCGATTGCGCCAGGTTCAGCTTCCAGGCCGGCCGCGAGAAGTAGATCTTCGCCGCGGCCTGGACGCCGATCGCGGTGGCGCCTTCGATCGTCCCGTAGGAGGCGGTGTTGAGGTACTGGCCGAGGATCTCCTTGCGCGAGTGGCGCTGGGCGTACTCGATCGCCAGCTTCGCCTCGATGATCTTGCGTTCGAGGTCGCGCTCGGGGTTGCGGATACAGAGGTTGCGGACCAGCTGCTGGGTGATCGTCGAGCCGCCCTCGACGGTCTCGCCGGCTTCGAGGTTCTTCAGCGCCGCCCGGGCGATGCCCTCGGGATCGATGCCGCCGTGCTCGTAGAAGCGCTGGTCCTCGATCGCGACCGTGGCCAGCTGCAGCTGCTTGGGGACGCGCTCGAGCGAGATCGGCGCGCGCGCTTCGTCGGAGTCGATCAGCCCCAGCTTGCTGCCGTCGCCGGCGTAGACGACCGAGTTGCCGCCGCGGTCGATCTTCTTGCAGGCGGCGAGCGAGGGGGCCTCGGCGGCGACGTCGAGTACCCAGGAGGCGACGGCGATCCCGGCCAGTGAGATGCCGACGAGGAGCGCGGCGCCGACGAAGAGCAGCTTGCTGCGGGCGCCACCGCGCCGCCGCTGACGTCGACGATTGCGCTGCCCCATGGGGATAAGGGTACTTCGGCCCGGCCCGCGCTCAGGCCTGCGTGTCTTCGGTCGAGAGGTTGTGCACGACGCCTGCGACCAGCAGCTGGTTGGGGATCACGATCGCCGTGTCATCGCCAGGGTTGACGTAGGTGTAGGAGAGCGTGATGTCGATGACGCGGCCGTCGACCTCTTCGAACTGGATGCGGTCGCCGATCTTGAACGGCTGCGAGACCGCCAGCTGGACGCCGGCGATCATGTTGCCGATCGTGTGCTGGGCGGCGAAGCCGACGATCGCCGCCAGCACCGCGGTCGAGGCGAGGATCCCGGTCGCCAGACGCTTCAGTTCGGTGAATTGGCTGAGCGCGATCGCGACGATGACCAGGAAGACGACGAGGATCAGCAGGCGGCGCAGGAAGCGGAGGCGCGTTTTGGTCGAGCGGGAGACCTGGGAGACTGCCGGCGTCATGGCGACCAACTTTATGCGGGGGGCCGTCGGCGACCCCTCCCGGCTCAACTTTTTTCGAAGAAGCCGAGGTTGCTGACGCCCGTGGCATTGTCCGAAAAAAGTACAAGCCGCCGGGAGGGGTCGCCGACGGCCTTTCCGTATGCGAATTGGGGGCCGTTGGCCGCGGTTCTCGGGCTCGTCCTTGCCTTGGGAGCTGGTGTTCTGCTGTCGATTCCGGTGGCGGTTATCGACCAGCCGGCGTCTGGGGAGGACCTCAGCGATACGGCTAACGCGATGGCCCAGTTTGCTGGGGCGCTCTCTTTTCTGCTGGTGCCGATCGCGATCGCGGCCTGGCGGGGGGCTACGCCCCGGGAGGCGCTGCGACGGCTTGGCGTGCGCGGCTTCCGCGCCTCTGCGATCGGCTGGATGTTCGCGGCGATCGGGGCCTATCTGCTGATCGCGATCGTCTATGTGGCGATCGCCGGGACGCCGGAACAGGAGGACATCGCCGAGGGGTTCGGGGCCCTGCCGGTGCAGATCCTGCTGATCGTCTTCGCGGCGCCGATCAGCGAGGAGATTTGCTTCCGCGGCATGCTCTTCGGCGGCCTGCGCGAGCGCATGCCGCGGATCGCCGCGGCCCTGATCAGCGCGGCGATCTTCGGCGGCCTGCACGCGACGACCGGCGTCAGCGCGATCCCGCCGCTGATCGGCTTCGGCTTCGTGCTCTGCCTGCTCTACGAGAAGACCGGCTCGATCGTGCCGGGGATCATCCTGCACATGTTGAACAACTCGGTTGCCCTGCTCGGGCAGTAGTTGCGGGCAAAGAAACGGCCCGCCGAAGCGGGCCGTTTCAGAGCGAAAGGGGCAGTACCCCTAACCGATTGACACTCGTTTAATCAGGCTATCAAGCACCCTTGATAGCCAGCGGAGGGCGGGGGACTCGAACCCCATCCAGACGACGAGCGTCCGGACTTTCGAGTGTCAATCGATCGCCGATACCTATCGGCTTCGCCCTCCGCTGCCCTGGAACGTATTGACTGCATTTGCCAATTCAAGGGCTGCGCATCTCTTTTGACGAAAAGTTGACGCTTTCTTCACACGACCGCGGCATCGGTAAGAATCCACGTCCCGTGAGCCGTCGTCTCGTCCCTACCCTGACGCTGCTGGTCTGCTTGGCCGTCCCGGCTTTTGCCTCGGCTGCGCCGGTAAAGGCGGCACCCAAGCAGGTCGCCGCCCCGGAAGCGACCGTGAAGATCAAGGTCGGGCATCTGAGCAAGGGCAAGGCGGAGATCTACAGCACGGTGCCGGTGATCGGCACCGTCTCACCGTTCGTGGCCGGGCAGCGGGTCGAGGTGACCTTCTACCTCGACGGGCACAGGCTGCTCTCGCGCAAGGTCGCGGTGCAGAAGGGCAAGGGCGGGGCCGGCGCCTTCCGTTCGAGCATCGTCGTCCGCGAGGCCGGCAAGTACGCGGCCGCCGCCAAGCACGTCGCCACGCCGCAGCTCGGCGCCGACAGCAGCGTGCGCAAGAGCTGGCGGATCAGCTTCCCGGCGCTGCACGAGGGCCAGTGCGGCAACGTCGTCCTCGGCTTCAAGAAGGCGATGCGGAAGCTGGGCTACATCGCCAACGACGGCCGCTGCTTCGGGGGCAAGACCGCCCGCGGCGTGCTCGCATATCGCAAGGTCAACGGCATGGCGGCCACCTACAGAGCCGGCGCCGGACTGGTCAAGTCGGCCTTCTCAGGCCAGGGCGCTTACAAGGTGCAGCACCCGGGGGCCGGCCAGCACCTCGAGGCGCCGCTCGGCAAGCAGGTTCTCGTCTTCGCCAAGGACGACAAGCCGGTCGCCGTCTACCCGATCTCCTCGGGCAAGTCCTCGACCCCGACGGTTACCGGTCACTTCACCTTCATCCGCCAGGAACCGGGCTACAACTCGCACGGCATGTACTACTCGTTCTACTTCTACGGTGGGTACGCGGTGCACGGCTATGAATCGGTGCCGGACTATCCTGCCAGCCACGGCTGCATCCGCACCTTCATCGCCGACCAGCCCGAGATCTACAACCGGATCAACTTCGGCGAAGACATCTTCGTCTTCTAGTTTGGGGCTGAAGTGATCGGAGAGAGAACCCTGAAAGCGGTTCTCGCCTTCGTCGCCGCTTACCACGTCGTGCTCGGAGCGATGCAACTGCTGGCGCCCGACACCTTCTTCGAGCAGATCGGCAACTACGGGATCGAGAACTCCCATTACATAGGGGACGTTGGGGCTTTCACGCTCGCTTTCGGCATCGCCGTGGGCATCGCTGTGGTGCGGCCCGCTTGGCGGGCGCCGCTACTCTGGCTGGGAGCGCTCTGGTACGGCCTGCACGCGGTCAACCACGCCTTCGACACCGGTGAAGCCAAGAGCGAGGGGCGTGGTTGGGGCGACACGCTGCTGATTGGCTTCGGCGCGCTCGGCGCCGCTTGGCTGGCGCGAGTATCGGAACGGCTGAACGGCGAACGAAGTGACCATGAGGAGGTCGGGCGATGAAGGTCTTCGTCGCAGGAGCGAGTGGAGCGATCGGCCGGCCGCTGGTTCGGCAACTCGTCGCCGCTGGCCATGAGGTGACCGGGATGACGCGGCGCGAGGAGCGGGCCGAGCAGATCCGCGCGGCTGGCGCCAAGGCCGTCGTCTGCGATGCCTTCGACGCCGCGGCGCTGGAGGCCGCCGTCGGCGAGGCGGCGCCCGAGGCGGTCGTCCACCTGCTCACCTCCCTGCCGCACCGCATCGACTACCGCGACAAGCAGGCGCTGGCGCCGACCAACCGGGTGCGCAGCGAGGGCACCCGCAACCTCGTCGCTGCCGCCAGAGCCGCCGGCGCCCGCCGCCTGATTGCCGAGAGCGTCGCTTTCTTCTACGCGCCGGAAGGCGACTGGGTGAAGGACGAGGCGGAGCCGCTCTTCCTCGGCGCGCCGCCGCCATTCGGCGAGGGCGCCGCGGCCCTGGCCGAGCTCGAGCGCGAGGTGCTCGAGGCGGACGGCATCGAGGGGATCGTGCTGCGCTACGGCTGGCTGTACGGGCCCGGCACCTACTACGCCGCCGACGGCTCGCTGACCGAGGACGCGCTGAAGCGCAAAGCCCCGATCGTCGGCAAGGGCACCGGCATGTTCTCCTTTGTCCAGGTCGAGGACGCCGCCACCGCGACCGTTGCGGCTCTCGACCATGGCGCCCCTGGCGCCTACAACGTCGTCGACGACGAGCCGGCGCCGATGCGCGAGTGGTCGCCGGCCTTCGCCGCGGCGGTTGGAGCCAAGAAGCCCTTCCGCGTCCCTGTCTGGCTCGTGCGCCTCGCTGCCGGCAAGGGCGCTGCCGTGATGTCGACCGAGACGCGCGGCGCCTCCAACGCCAAGGCCAAGCGCGAGCTCGGCTGGCAGCCGCGTTACCCGAGCTGGCGACAGGGCTTTGCCGACGCCGAGGCACGCGGCTAGCGCCCTGCCTAGGATGCGCGGCGTGCCCGACCTCGACGCCGCCAAGCGGACCCTGCTCGCCGAGCTGCGCGAGCACTCGCTGATCGTCGGCGAGGTGACGCTTTCGAGCGGCGCGACGGCGCAGTACTACGTCGATGCTCGCCGGGCGTTGCTGCGGCCGGCGGGGTTCCTTGCTGCCGGTGAGCTGATCGCCGCCGCCGCGGTTGAGCTGGGGGCAAGCGCGGTCGGGGGTCCAGCGACCGCGGCGATCCCACCTTCGTGCGCGGCGCTCGCCGTGTCTGCGGGACAGAACCTGGTCGGCTTCTTCGTGCGCGGCGAGCGCAAGCAGCACGGCCTGCAGCGCTGGGTCGAGGGGCCGGTCGAGGCCGGCGCCCGCTGCCTCGTCGTCGAGGACACGGTCACCACCGGCGGCTCGACGGCGCGGGCAATCGAGCGGATCCGCGAGCAGGACCTCGAGGTGGTCGGCGTCGTCGGCGTCGTCGACCGACTGGCCGGCGGGGGGGAGAAGATCGAAGCCGCAGCGGCCGGCGCTCCCTACCGAGCCCTGGTCACGATCGACGAGATTTACCCCGACCGGCCCGACCGGGGTTGAGCGAGGAGCGATGGAGCCCGACGCCGTAGAGATCCGCGTGCTCGGCTGCCTGGTCGAGAAGCAGCGCACCACGCCGGATGCTTACCCGCTTTCTCTCAACTCGCTGCGACTCGCCTGCAACCAGGCGACCAACCGTGAGCCCGTGGTCGACTACGACGAGGCGACCGTGGTCGAGGCACTGCGCCGCCTCGCCCTGCGCGGCTGGACCCGCCTCGCCAGCGGCGCTGGCAGTCGGGCTCGCAAGTACCGCCACCTGCTGGGCGACGCCTTTGGCCTCGACGACGCCGAGGTCTCGCTGCTCGCCGTGCTGATGCTGCGTGGCCCGCAGACTCCGGGCGAGCTGAAGCAACGCTGCGATCGGCTCCATCACTTCGACGATCTCGCCGCCGTCCACGACGCTCTCGATCGCCTCGTCGAGCGCGGCCAGGTCGCCCGCCACGAGCGCCGGCCCGGCCAGAAGGAGGATCGCTACGAGCAGTTGCTCGGGGGCGGTGTTGTCGAGACCCCGCAGGCAACTGCCGACCCGGTTCCCGGTGAGCCGGCATCGGACTCGACGGGCATGGGCGAGAGCAAACCGGCGGGGGTATTGACTCCCGCCGAGGACCGTCTCACCCGCCTCGAGCGCGAAGTGGCCGAGCTCCGTTCTGAGCTCGCTGCCCTGCGCGCCGATCTGGGCGACTGAGCCCGACCTCACCTCGCTGCTGTGCCCGTTTCACGGGCACTTCTGCCTGCTTTGAGACAGTCTCCTTTCTCATAAAAACTTCTCTCTTGACTTTATGAAAGTCTCCGTTTACAGTCCTTTCCGTCGTCTTTGAAAGGCGGCCCAGGGAAACGAGCACCACAGGGACAAACCGAGCCTCGAGGAAGCCGCTAAGGGAAGCGGCGGGCAGAGGGGCTCACGGGACAAGGAGAGAGATCTAGATGTTCTCGCCACTACGCAACCGCCTCGGCATTCCCGGAGTCATCTCGGTGATCGCGCTGGTCTTCGCAATGCTCGGCGGCGCCTACGCCGCCAACAGCTCTTCAGATAACGGCAAGGCCACCGCCTCGGCCAAGGCCAAGAAGGGGCCACGCGGTCCGAAAGGCGCGACCGGGCCGGCTGGTCCGGCGGGTCCGCAGGGTCCCGCCGGCGCCAAAGGTGACAGCGGCGCAGCCGGCGCCAACGGCACGAACGGGACCAACGGCTCCCCTGGTGCCCCGGGCCAGAGCGTGACCACGGCAACCGAGCCGCCGGAAGCCAACTGCGGTGAACAGGAAGGCGTGAAACTCACCTCGGTCAGCGGCACGAAATACGTCTGCAACGGCGCCAACGGAGCCAAGGGCGACCCAGGCGACCCGTGGACTGCGGGCGGAACGCTGCCCAGCGGCAAGACCGAGACGGGCAGCTGGGCTTTCGGGCTTGTGCCCGGCGCTGCGGTGCCCTCCAGCATCAACGTGGCGATCTCATTCCCGATCCGTCTGCCGGCGGCAATCGGGCCCGGCCATACGCACTACATCAACGCGGCTGGGCAAGAAGTCGTTCTTGGTTTCAACGAAGAAACCGAAGAAGAAGAACTCGAACTAGTGACTCCGACGGCTTGTGGAAGCGCCATCGGTGTTGGGGTCAACTCCGAAAATCCACAGGCCAAGCCAGGTGAGCTGTGCGTCTATGAGGCGACTATGGGCAATGCCACCTTGTTCAGCAACTTCAGCATCACCAAAATCGGCAACAGTGTTGCCACTGCGTGGGGAGCCTCCTCTGCCGGCGCTCTGCTGCGATTTGTCCAGATCGGAGCAAGCGCCCAGGGCTTCGGCACTTGGGCGGTGACGGCTCCCTAGCTACATCTGGGGCGGCGCCCGCACGGCGCGTTAGTGGTGCCGTGTGGGGTCGCCCTTGATCAACCGACTCGTCGCGACAAACCCGACCACCGCTCAACCAACACTCAGAGGACAAGGAGAGGATCAAGTGACTGGCCACCCGAGCAGATTCCGCTTTGGTTCGGCGCGCGATGACGTGAGGGGAATCCGGCAACCCGCTCGGCTCCTCGGCTTGGCTTTCGCCACGATGGCCCTCGCGCTCCTAGTCGTCGCTCCCGCTGCCTTTGCCTCTAAACAGGTCGTCGACGTCTTCGGCAGCGCCGGCAGCCTCGGCGGTCAGTTCGCCAACAAGGTCTCGGGAGTGGCCGTCAACAGCAGTGGCGCCGGTCCCGCCAATGCGGGCGACCTCTATGTCCTCGATCCGGGCGGGGACAACGGACTCGGCAAAGTCGTAAAGCACGACCGCCTCGAGCGCTTCGGCCGTGACGACAACGGCACGCCTGCCGACCCTGCCGATGACACTTACTTCTTCATCAGCGCCTGGGGGGCCGATGTGGACTCCACGCCAACTGGCGGCGCCGATTACGAGATCTGCACAGTCGCCGCCGACTGCAAGCCCGCCGTCGCCTCCGGCGGCAACGGCACACAGGCCGGTAACGGCGCTCTCGACGATGCCCACTCGGTCGCCGTCGACCAGGACACCGGCGATGTCTACGTCTCGGATCGCGGCAACAGCCGCGTCAACGTGTACGCGGGGGACGGCGCCTTCCTGCGCTCCTTCGGCTATGACGTGGTCGAATCGGGCCCCGATCAGGTCACCGGCCCCGATGAGCACCAGAAACTAACGGTGAAAGCCAGCGGCGGCCGCTTCTCACTGCTTTTCGAGGGCGAGACGACCGGCGCAACCGGGATGGGAAAGCTGGCTACGGGCTCGAAAGTCATCCGCGACGTCGAAACCACCCACGGCACCCTCGCCGTCGGCCAGGTGATCTCGATGACCAAAGGGGGAGCATTCCCACCAGGCACGGTGATCACGGTTGTGGACACCAATCAGCTGACTGTCTCCAAAGCGGCAACGAGTGCCGACAACGGCCCGGGAGAATTCGTTGCCCACGACCTCCCCTACAACGCCACCCCCGCGGAAATCCAAACCGCGCTCAACGACCTGCCGACGATCGGCGGCGCTGGTGGCTCGGTAACCGTCACCGGCGGTCCCGGCGACGAAGCCGGCACGGCCCCTTACACGATCGCTTTCGGCGGCACGCTCGGCGGTCGGGGCGTTCCCTCGCTGACATCGAGCACCGCGGACCTCTCGACCTCGAGCGGCCCCCCCTCGGCGACAATCGAGACGCCGATTCCCGGTGGCGCCTACGAGGTCTGCGAGGCCGGCGCTGACATCTGTCGAGCCGGGTCGAGGGGCGTGGGCGCCGGTGCGCTTGGCGAGCCGGTGGGGGCAGAAGGTCCACCCTTCGGCATCGCGGTCAGCCCGCCCGACGGCAATCCAGCCAGCGGCACAGTCTTCCTCGCCGACGGGCCCAATCGGCGAGTCGACACCTTCGGCCTCGATGGCTCCTCGCCGTCTTCCTTTGGCTCCGGGGCTGTCTTCGACGAAGGAAGACCGAACGTGATCGCCGTCGATTCCCGCGGCATCGTCTATGCCTCGAACCAGAGAAACGTTAGCGAGATCGAGCGCTATGACACCGAAAATGCCAACGGCGACGGCGTCGGCTTTCTCGACCCGATCCCGGCTGGCGTCAACGAGGTCCAGGAGGTCACAGTCGCGGCGACGGCGGGCACCTTTCGGCTCAGCTTCGAAGGCCAGAGCACGGGTGATCTGCCATTTGACGCTCAACCCTTCGAGATTCGTGAAGCCCTATCCGCCCTGCCTTCGTTGGAACTCGCCGGTTTCGACTGTTGCGACCCTAGAGGTCCGGGCGACGCCACCGGCTCCAAACCCTACGGGATCGCCTTCGTAGGGAAATTCAGCGCTCGCAATGTCGAGCAGCTCACCGTCTCCAACGGGACGATTCCGCTCAGCGGTGGTGCCGGGGCGAGCGTCGCGACGACCACTGAAAGCCAGCCCGGTCTGCTCCCCGGCGGAGTTCTCCAAGAAGAATTGGAGCTGACATCGGGCCTTGTTGTTGACCCGGATTCGGATGGTCCCGGACCCGACGCAGATGCTCTCTACGTTAACCGTCTGGGTTTGGTGCAGCAGTTCGGCCCTGTAAATGCTCCTGGCCTCACCGCGCCGCCGACTGGCGAGGACGACCGGCACGCGACCGCACTGGGAGCGTTCGGCTCCATCGGCGACATGGCCATCGATGAGGCCAGTAACCGGCTCTACGTCCCTACAGGGACGAACGTCAGCGTCCTCGGTGAGGCCGGCCCACCGCCCACCGCCACACTCGACTCGCTCTCGGACGGGACCTCCCACAGCGTCATCGCCCACGCGACGATCGACCCCAACGGCCCGCCGGACACCAGCTACCGCTTCGAGTACTCCACCGATGGGGTCAACTGGGGGCAGACGCCGACCAAAGTCCTCGGTCACCAGGAAGACCCTCAGTCAGTCGACGAGCTGATCAACCCACCGCCGGCAGGCCTTTTGCCCAACACCTCCTACCAGGTGCGCTTGGTGTTCGTGCGCAAATTCGCCTCCGCGATCACAACCGGATCGCTCTCCTTCAGCACCGATCCCGCCAAGCCGCTCGTCGAGACCAACGGCACCTCGGTGCGCACCACGACGACCGCTCAGTTGCAGGGCCGCGTCGATCCCAACGGCTCGGCTGCCACCTACCACTTCGAGTACGGCAACCAGGGGCCCTGCGACGCCAATCCCTGCGCCTCCACTCCCGAGAGGCCAGCTGGCTCGGGAACGGTCCTCCAGCTGGCCGCAGAGGGGATCGAAGGACTAGAGCCCAACACCACTTACCACTACCGCCTCGTCGCCGACAACGGCACTGCCGGCTCCGCGACGGCCGGTGAAGACAGAACGGTCAGCACCCGCGCCTCTGACGCGCCACTCACCCACGGCCACTTCCCCGGTCCCCCGGGATCGGATCGTGCCTGGGAGCTCGTCAGCGTGCCGGACTCCGGCGGCAACCCGGTGGCCCAGCCGCTTGGCTTCTCCGATGACGGCAACCACGCCGCCTACCAGGTCGCCGGTGGGACGCCGATCTCAGAAGCTGGCAGCCTCTTCGGCCTCTACTACTCAGAACGCACGCCGACGGGCTGGAAGAGCAGCCTGATCAGCCCCAAACGCGACCTGCTGGTCGGCCCCAGCTGGTACGGCCTCTACGGCAACTTCGCCGACTTCTCAAGCCTGGTCTCCATCAATGGCGGGAATCTGGCCACCGGCGAGCTTGCCCTCTGGCATCTCAACGCGAGTGGCCAGGCGACAGAGCTCTTCAATCCCCTCGAGCCGCAGGAATTCGCGACCGAAAGGGCGGAGGGCGCCTACGCTGTCTCCGCCGACGCCAGTCGCACGATCATGGTGGCAAAGGGCGGCACGCTCGATCCCGCCTATCCTGCCGCAGCCGCGAGCAAGAACCTCTACGACATCAGCTCAGGCTCGCCTCAGCTGGCCAGCCTCTTGCCCGGTAGCGCCGTTTCTCCTTGCGGCGTTGATCTCAAAAACACGCTGGCAGTTGGCTCGATCGAGGGCCAATCGACCCACTGGCTATCCGCCGACGGCTCGCATCTTTTCTTCCCCAGTTGCGGTGTCCTCTACGTCCGCGACCTAGAAGCCGATGAGACCAAACCGATCGGCCCCGGCGCCTTGCTCAAATCGACCCCCGGCGCCGCCTTCTTCCTCAGCACCGAGAGCCTCGACCCCGATGACGGCGGCGGCAACGACGTCTACCGCTACGACGTCGGGAGCGGCATTGTCGAGTGTCTCACCTGCGTAGCTCCCGGTCTCAATGCCAACGTTGACGGCAACGGCCCAGATCAGGTCACCGTCTCCGACGATGGCTCACGCGTCTACTTCTCGACCAGTACTCGTTTGCTCGCCGGCGCCCCCGCTGGTTCTTCCAGCACCTACAGCCTCGACGTCGCTACGGACAAGCTCAGCTACGTCGCACCCGGGGTGAATCCCAGCTACGTCGACGCCGAATCGGCCTTCTCGTCCACCGGGCGCTTCTTCGCGTTCGCCTCCTCGAGACCCGACCTCAACCCGCTCGGCGGGGCGCTCACCAACGGCGGCACGACCCAGTACTACCTCTATGACGACGCGCAGCGCTCTCTCACCTGCGTCACCTGTCCGGCAGATGGCTCTGCGCCGCTTGGCGGACCGCAGGGCGGCCTGCTGTCCCCATACCTCAAGTCCCAGTCAAACCTCACCCCGCTGGCCGACGACGGCACCTTCGCCTTCGCGACGACGACGCCGCTGGTCGGTGCCGATCAGAACACCCCCGGTGTCGGGCAGAACCCACAGGCGGGCACCGATGTCTATGAGTGGCGCGACGGCCGCCAACTGCTCGTCTCCGATGGGCTCAACAACTGGAGCGGCGGCATCGTCCCCGACGTGGTGGGAGTCAGCCCGTCGGGTCACGACGTCTACTTTGCCGCCTCTACCCAGTACACGCCTGATGCCCTCGACGCCTTCCGCCGCTTCTATGACGCCCGCATCGGCGGCGGCATCAGCTTCCCACCGCCGCCCAAGCCCTGCCCGCTCGAGGTTTGCCAGGGCACGCCGAAGGGAGCGCCCGAAGAACAGGCGCCCGGCACCGGCACCTTCGTCGGCCCGGGCAACGTCGCCGGCACACCGCCCGCCCGCTGCCGCAAGGGCAAGGTGCGCCGCAAGGGGCGCTGCGTGGCCAAGAAATCCCAACGGGCCAAAAAGCACGCCCAGAGCAAACGAGCCAACCACGACCGGAGGAACGCACGATGAGCTGGCGCCGACTCGCACTTCTGAGCTGTTTCTGTCTCGCCGCTCTTGGTTCGAGCGCCAGCGCCGCCGGCGCAGCCCCGGTCTGGAACCTCGACATCCACCACAACCAGACCAACTTCCCTCCCGGCGGAGAAGCGGAGTACTGGTTCGACATCGTCAACGTCGGTGACACGGCCACCTCTGGCCCAACCACGCTGACCGTGAAATTGCCCGCGAACATCACCCGCTCCTCGGTCAGGGAAGGAGGAGCGGATTTCGCCACGGTCGGCGGCTTCCCTCTCACATGGAACTGTCCGGGATCAGTTGGCGACTCGACGGTCACCTGCACCACCAACAACACGATCCTGCGCCACTCCAACTCAAGCGCGATCGCGGTTGCCGTCGACGTCAAAGGCGCCGAAGGAGTTCGCTTCGCCACGGCCAAAGTCGAAGGCGGTGGCGCCGCCAAAGCCGCCAGCGCGATCGAGCCGACGCCGATCAATGCCGAACCGGCTGGCTTCGGCATTGTCCCCGAGAGCTTCATCCCCGACTTCTACGAGGCCGATGGACTGATGCCGGTGCGTGAAGCGGGCGCCCATCCCACTCTGCTCACCACCCCCTTCGACTTCAACTCGATCGACTCGACGGCCAGCGTCAACCCCTTCCAGAAGATCGAGTCGGGCAGCATCCGCGACCTCGTTGTCGACTTGCCGCCGGGCTTCATCGGCAACCCCACCACGGTGGGGGAATGCTCGCCGGCCGACTTCGTGCTGCGCAAATGCCCGGCCAACAGCCAGGTTGGCTGGGTCAACGCCAGGGTCATCGCGATCGGCTCGACGCCGTCCCCGAAAAAGTCCTTCGAAAACATTCCCCAGGCACTCTTCAACATCTCCCATCCACGCGGCGTGATCACCGACCTCGCCTTCGTCATCGTCGGTAACCCCGTCCACATCAAAGTTTCCCTGGACCCGGCCAACCACTACGCGATCACCTCGCGGGTGCCAGACATCAACGAGACCGCGCCTCCCTTCAACCAGAAAGCCACCCTCTGGGGAGTACCCGCCGACCACAGCCACGACTCCGAGCGCTGCCTGACCAACGAAGGCCCACTCGGCGGCACGATCGACATCCGCAAAGAATGCTCGACCGACGCCACTCCGAAGCCCTTTCTCACGGTACCATCGCAGTGCGAAGCCGACAACGCCTTCCGCCTGCACCACTACGACTCCTGGCAGAACACCGGCGACTTTGGCCCCGAGATCGACTACACGATCCCCGGCAAATTCACCGACTGCGAGAAACCGCGCTTCGAACCAGACGTCGAAATCGAACCGACCGGCAAGCAGGCCAACGCACCGACGGGACTCGACGTCCACGTCAAGATCGCCCAGAACGAAAACCCCAATGCACTGGCGACGCCGCCGGTGAAGCGGGTCACCGTGCGCCTGCCCCAGGGCATGTCGTTCTCGCCGTCCTTCGCCGACGGCTTGAAGAGCTGCACCCTGGCGCAGATGAAGCTGGGTACCAACGAGCCGATCGAATGCCCAGACGCCTCGCGGATCGGCGAAGTGGCGCTGTCGACTCCGTTGTTGCCAAAAGCCGCAGAGGGCTCGATGTACCTGGCAGCCCAGGACGACAACCCCTTCGGCTCCATCTTCGCCCTGCTCCTGGCGATCCACGACACCGAAGAACGCGGCGCCCTGATCAAGATCCCGGGGCGGATCGATGTCGATCCGGTAACCGGGCAGATCACGACTGTCTTCGATGACACCCCGCAGTTCCCCTTCGACGACATGACCCTGAAGTTCCGCAGCGGGCCGAGGGCTCCGCTGGTCAGCCCACCCACCTGCGGCACCCAGACGATCGGCGTCGAAGTCGCCTCCTACGCCCAGCCGCAGAAACCGGTCGATGCCTCCAACACCTACCAGGTCACCGAAGGCCCCAACGGGACTCCGTGTCCTCCCGATTCGGCCCGTAGGCCCTTCCACCCGACCTTCTCGGGAGGAACCCTGAATCCGGTGGCAGGGACCTATAGCCCCTTCCTCTTCCGCATGACCAGGCAAGACGACGAACAGGAACTGAGCCAGGTGACGACCATCCTGCCCCCTGGCCTGGTCGCCAAGATCGCCGGCGTCTCGCTTTGCCCCGATCAGGCGATCGCCTCGATCTCAACCGCGGAGGGAGCGGGCCAGAGCGAGCTCAACAATCCAGCCTGTCCCGCCAACTCCCAGATCGGCACGATCAGCGCCGGCCTCGGAGCAGGCCCAGGCCCCAACTACTTCGCCGGCAAGGTCTACCTCGCCGGCCCCTACAAAGGCGCCCCGCTCTCATTGGCAGTGGTCGCCCCAGGCCTAGCCGGCCCCTTCGACCTCGGCAACGTCGTGGTCAGAGCAGCCCTCTACGTCAACCCCGAGACCGCCCAGGTCAGCGCCGTCTCCGATCCCTTCCCGACGATCCTGCACGGGGTGATCTTGAGAGCAAGGGACATCCGCTTGAGGGTGGATCGGCCCCAGACCACGATCAACCCGACCAACTGCTCTCCGATGTCGGTCAACGGCGAGATCACGGGAGTCGGAGGCAGCCTGCACACCACGGCTGATGACTCGCTCTTCTCGGCGTCTTCGCCCTTCCAGGTCGGCTCCTGCGGCGACCTCGCCTTCAAGCCAAAGCTCGCCTTCCGCCTCTTCGGCGGCACCAAGCGCGGCTCGCACCCGAAGTTCAAGGCGACCCTGACGATGCCGCCGGGCGGAGCCAACATCAAGAGCGCATCGGTAGCCCTGCCCCGTTCGGAGTTCCTCGACCAGGGACACATCGAAACGGTCTGCACCAGGGTCCAGTTCTCCGCAGAACGCCTGCCCACCCGGCTCGATCTACGGCACCGTCACGGCGAAGACGCCTCTCTTGGACGAAACTCTCTCGGGGCCGATCTACCTCAGCTCGTCCAACAATCCCCTGCCCGACCTCGTCGCCGCATTCCGAGGAGGCAGGATCGACGCCAACATCGTCGGCCGAGTCGACTCCGTCAACGGCGGGATCCGCAACAGCTTCGACTTCGTCCCCGACGTGCCGGTCTCCGAAGCGACCTTCAACTTCTTCGGCGGCAAGAAGGGCTTGCTGGTCAACAGCAGGGACATCTGCAACGGGACCTTTAAAGCGACCGCAAAGTTCGCTGCCCAAAACGGCGATGCGGTGACCCTGCATCCACCTTTGAAGAGCGCTTGCTCCAAGGCCAAGAAGCGCAAGCGCTAGGCAGATGAGAAGGCTTCGTCTCACAGCGCTCTTGATGAGTGCCGCGGCGCTGACCGCGGCACTCATCTCCACCTCCTCCGCCGAGATCTCCCAAAAGCAAGGAGTCAGGGTCACCGTCCAAGGCGACCTCACCCCGACCAAGCTGCCAAGGAAAGGCCAAAGCCCGGTCGGCGTCTCGGTCTCCGGCCAGATCGAGGCCCTAAAGCAAGGCGAGCTGCCGCAGCTCAAGGCGATGTCGATCGCGATCAACCAAGCAGGCACCCTCGACGTCAAGGGCATCCCGCACTGCCGGATCAACCACATCAACCCCTCGACCACCCAGCAGGCATTGTCGATCTGCAGAAGCTCCCTGATCGGCGAAGGAAGCTTCTCGGCCAACGTCGTCTTGCCAGAGCAATCGCCCTTCCCCTCCAAGGGCAAGCTCCTCGCCTTCAACGGCACGATCGGCCGCAAGCCGGCGATCTTCGCCCACGTCTACGGGACAGAGCCGCTCTCCACTTCATACGTCTTCGCCTTCAAGGTCAGGAAGACCCCCGGCACCTTCGGAACCGTCCTCGAAGCCTCATTCCCCAAGGCCACCGGCGACTGGGGCTACATCACCGGCATCAGCCTCAACCTGAAGAGAAGCAAGTTCATGAAGGCCGGCTGCCCAGCCCCTGCGGGCCTCACCAAGGTCCCCTTCCCGTTCGCGAAGACCTCCTTTGACTTCGCCGGCGGCTTGAGACTCGAAAGCACCCTGAACAGGACCTGCGAGGCGAAGGGATGAAGCCGAAGCTCACCTACGCCAACGTCACCTCGACCCTGGCGCTCTTCATCGCCCTGACCGGAGCGACCGCTTTCGCGGCGACCAAGATCCCCGACAACTCGGTAGGGGAGTTCCAACTGCGCTCCGGGGCGATCACCGCCAAGAAGATCAGAAAGAACGCCGTCACCGCTCCCAAGATCAAGGCCGAAGCGATCAAGCAGGGCAAGCTCGCCAATGGTTCCGTCACCGCGGCGAAGATGACCCAGGGCTCTGTGGCGGCCTCCTCGATCCAGGAAGGATCAGTGACCAACGCCAAGCTCGCCCCTGAGGCCGTCACCGGAGACAAGGCGCTGGAGTCGACCTTCTCCCAGGTGCCATCGGCCAACAGGGCCCAGAGCGCCGCCTTCGCGGACTCCGCCAACCCCGAGGCCTTCGGCCTCGTCACTTCCGAAGCGATCTTGGACTTCAACCTCTCCAAGGGCATCGCCTCCGTCAAAGAAGGGTCCCTCGGCGGCATCTACTGCGTTGGCGCGGCCTCGTTCACGCCCAGGGGCGTCTTGGTCACCCCACGCTTCACCGGAGAAGGCGACGTCACCGCCTACGCCCGGGTGGGAGGGACCACGGACTGCCCTGCCCCACTGGTCGAGGTGCAGACCTTCGACGGTGGGGTCAGGACGAAAGCGCCGTTCTACGTGGCGCTTTATCGGTAGTCCAGGCTTAAAGAAGAAAGCCTTGACGCCCGATCTTGCTGCGTTAGTTTCGATACCGGCATAAACGAAGTGGTTCTTGTAGGGCAGGGGGATCTGGATGTCAGGGCAGGCAGCAGGTGCGCGTTTTTCCGTTCGGTCAGCCATGTTGGCGCCACTCTTAGTCGTTGCGATGGCTATCTCGGCTTCGCCGGCAAGCGCGGGCCCTGGCTATGAGCTCGATCCGGTCAAACCATCGATCGCCTTGGACGCCGAAGGCCCTCGCGGCCTGGCGATCGACCAGGTCAGTCAGCGGCTCTACGTCACCGAGCTGACCACGAACCAATCGACCGGTGGGCATGGTCTGGTCGAGCAGTTCGATGCCGCTGGCGTCCCGACAGCCAACTCGCCGTTCGTCACCGGCGGCAGTGACTTCTTCACCGGTGTCGCGGTAAACCCGGTCAACCAGGGCATTTACGCCTATCAGATCGAACTCACGACGCCGTTCGGAAGCTCGGGCTCCCCGCTGATGAACACATTCTCGTCGACCGGAGCTCCGGGGGCGTCCTTTGTCCCGACCAAGTCGAAAGCCCCTCAGCTTGCCGCCGATGCGTCAGGGCGCGTGTATCTCCCCAATGACGGTACGGGCACGGTGCAGGTCTTCAGTTCCACGGGGACGCTGGAAAGCTCGGTCTCCTGTACAGGTTGTCCTGGTGGCCCCTTCAGCGAACCCGTGAGCGTTGCCTTGGACTCCGCCGCCAACCTCTATGTCGTCGACTTGGCGAACGACGGCCGGGTCATCAAGTTCAAGCTCAGCAGCGGCTCCTACGTCTATGACTCGACGCTGCAGAGTGGCCTCGGCGCGGCGGCGGTCGGAGTGGATCCGGTGAGCGACGACGTCTTCGTCGGCAACCTCGAGGAAGGCACCTACCACGTGTTTGCCTACGACTCCTCCGGGGCGCAATTCGACGATTTCGGCGGCGGTACCTTCGCTTCGCCGCTGTTCGGGGCGATCGGGGCTGGGCAGATCGCCGTCAACGCCACCACCCGCAAGCTCTACGTTGCGGATTCCGGTGGTAACACGGTTTGGGTCTTCAACCGCGTTGCCTCGATTCCAGCGCCGACGGCGACCACGATCTCGGCCACATCGCTGGGTCAGTTGAGAGCAATACTCAACGCCACGGTCAACCCCAAGGGCCACGGTCTTTCCGATTGCCATTTCGATTACACCGATCACGCCGACTTCCAGGTAAACGGCTTTGCGAACGCCACGACAGTCGCCTGCGAACCAGAGCCACTTGGCTCAACGAATACGACGACATCGCTTGTCGTGACCGGACTCGCTCCCGCCACGGACTACGACTACAGGGTCGTCGTCACCAGCAACGGCGGTACCGCCGAAGGCGACGCTCAGCCGTTTGAAACCCTGCCGGCCCTGTCCCCTAGCGCCAGCGCCGGCTCTGCATCGGCGATCACCCAGACGAAAGCGACGATCGCCGGCTCGGTCAATCCGCACGGCGGCGATGTCTCCGACTGTCATTTCGACTACACCGACGATGCGGACTTCCAGGTGAACGGCTTCACGGCCGCCGATTCGGCGGAATGCATGTTTACGCCTGAAGGTACGACCAGCTCCCCTGTCTCCGCCAAAATCAACGGGCTGACCGCCGACACGGACTATCGCTTCCGGGTCGTTGCCACCAACAACTCCGGTACGGGCGAGGGGGGCGGCGGGACCTTCGCGACGCCAGCGGACACCTGCGCGACCAAACCGTCGCTCTGCCCAACGCCCCCGGAAACGCCTAAAACGCCCTCGACTCCTCCGTCAACCGGACAGCCACCCGTCGTCACGCCGCCTGCCCCGCCGCCCCCTGCGAAGCCGCTCAAGTGCCGCAAGGGCTTCAAGAAGAAGCGAGTACACGGCAAGGCGAAGTGCGTGAAGATCAAGAAGAAGCGCACCAGTCACCGGCCCGCCTGAGTGCCCCGAGCTGGATTCGAACCAGCGGCCTACTCCTTAGGAGGGAGTCGCTCTATCCAGCTGAGCTATCGGGGCAGATGCCGGGAAAAGGCTCTGCTGAGCCGTTTCCGACGATTGCCCGCCGCCCGCGTTCGGCTCGTCATCGGTGAAATCCAGCCCTCCGCTGCCCATTGCTGCCCAATTCAGGGCCGCATCGAACTCGCTTAGGGCCGTTCCGATCAGCCTCTCGCGGCGACGAACAGCACTAGCGTAGACCTTCATCGAGAAGCCCGGCTCGGTGTGCCCGAGCTGGTTCGCGACGTACACGGGATCGTCGCCCAGGGCGAAGCGCAGGCTGGCGTAGAGACGCCGCAGCGAGTGCGGCGTCACGGCCTCGTCAATCGGCCGCAGGCCAAGCTCATTGAGCCTCTCGTTGGCTCTGCGGATCGCGGTCTTCAAGCGCCGCTCGACGTTGCTGACGCTCTGCCGCTGCCCATTGCGGTTGCGGAATATTGGGCCTTCGCTGCTGCGCAACGTGCGGAGCTTGTAGGCGGCGAGTTCCCTTCGCAGAGCGTCGGGCAGATCGACCTGGCGAACACCCGCCTCGGTCTTCGATTCGCCCACGGTCAGCGTTCCGCTGGCCGGATCGAAGTCGGGCCAGTCGAGGCCGCAGGTCTCGCCGTTGCGCAGGCCAGCTCCGGCCATCGTGGCGACCATCGGCCGCAGCTTGCCCGCGGCCTCGAGGAGGGAGGGCAACTGCTCAGGCTCGACAGTCGGTCGGTTCGGCATGCTGCGCTTGACCCGCCGCCTTCTCCCGCGTGCCGGATTGCGGGCGGCGTCGACGTGCCCGTAGTCGCCGGCGGCGTCGAGGATCATCGCCAGCAGGCCGAGCGACTTGTTGATCTGGTTCGGCCCAAGCGCGCCCTCGCGGAGCTTGGTCGCCTTGTAGCGGTCCACGTCCTCCGGTCCGATCTGGTCGAGGCGCATCGAGGCGAAGTGGGGGAGAAGGTGGCCGCTCAGCAGCCAGCGATAGCTCTTGACCGTCTTCGGTCGCAACTCTGGCTCGCGGCCCTCCAGCCATTCCGAGGCGAACTCATGGAAGGTTGGTGCTTCTGCAACCAACGGAGCCTGAGCTGGTTCGTAGGGCCGCCAGATGCCACGCTCTACGTCAGCGAGGACGTGTCGCAACTCAGCCTCCGCTCTCCGCCGGTCCCAGCCCTCCTCACCGGTCCCCAGCGCCACATAGCGCCGCTTGCCATAGGCCCGGAACCGAATCGCCCAGGCGCGCCCGTCCTGCGGCTCGATCACCTGCCCTGTCGCCTTGCGGGGCACCCCTACCTAAGCCGCCGGAGGTGGCGAGTTCTCCCCATGGCCTCGAATTGGAAGCAACTCCACCCGTCCCTCCGACCCCCGAGGCTGACTCGCCCGCTTACCCGAGCGGGCGGGCGGGTCAGCCGCTGATCCCTCCTCAACCCTCCGTAGTACCCGCGCCGCCACTTCAGGATCGAACCGAAGCCGAGGCTTCGCCCCGTGGCCAAGCTTGACCGCGCCCAGTTCGATCGCGTGGGAGTACACCCAAGAGCGCTCGATCCCGAGCTGCCGCGCCAGCTCGGCTGCATCGACAAGCTCGCGGTTTTGGAGCCCCCGCTTTTCGAGCAGCTCGACCACCCGGCGGGCGACTGCCTCGATTGTCTGGGGATCGAGTTTGATGCGCGCGGATGCCATCCCGATAGCACTGTCCAAGGAGGCGGTCCGCTGCATCGCCCGACCCCCGAAAAGGGGGGTTCCCAGTGTGTCGTGCAGTTGGGGTGGTGGCTGGAAGGGGGGCATGTCGGGGTTCGGCTGCTTGCCCTTGCTCGGACTCTGGCGTCTTGTCGGTCTTGCGGTTGGGGTTCTCTTGCTGCTCTGATGCCTGGGTGCTGTTGCTGGTTGGCTTGGGTTTGAGCTTCAGCGGTTTCTCGGAGGCCGAGGCAGGGTGCGGAGCCCTCCATGCGAGTAGACAGCCCCGCAACCTCCCTGTGGCCTGCGCCCCGGCCCCCGAGAAACCGCTGAACGCTCCCGCCGTCCTAGGTGACACCCCCAAGCAGCTCGTCAAAGCGCACAGCCGCCCGGCTTGGCGCAAGGCGACGGGAATCGCAGGAGAGCAGCCCGTCGCGGCTCAGCTCCCGCACAGCGCGCTCCACGGCGTCCTGTTCGCAGCTCCGCAGATCGGTCTCGACCCGAAGGGCAAGCTCCAAGATCGTCAACTGCGCCGGGTGCAGGAGCAAGACCTGCGTGAGGACCGAGCGTTCCATGACCTCGTCCTCTTGAGCGGGCGCGAGTGAGCGCCGCCGGATATCTTCGTCGTGCATGGGAGCTTCGCCTCCTGTGCCACGCCCCCGGCTGTTTGCGCAGCGCGGGGGCACTTTTCTTGGTCGAGCCAGGCTAACAGACTTCGTTATATATATCTAGCCTTTAGGTAGCTAGACCAGACGCCCCGCACTTGAAAGCGTGCGGTCAGCAATGGGGCCATCGGAACAACCACAGCCCGCGCTTGGCAAGGCAGTGCGCCAACTCCGAGAGCAGCGAGGCGTCAGCCAAGAAGCCTTGGCCTACGAGGCAGGCGTGACCAGCGGCACGCTCTCCCTAATTGAGCGCGGCCTGTCCAATCCCACCTGGGGCACAGTTAAGGGGATCGCCGCGGCTCTCGACGTGACGGTTGCCGATCTGGCGAAGCTGTCGCTCAAGCTTGAGGACTACTGAACTCAAGCTTCTACTGAGGTTTCGAGTGATGCAATCCATTGGGGCATATGCTCAATGCTGCTTTCAGCGCGCTTTCTGATGCGCGGCACCAACGTCGCGCCTCCGATTTGAGCACTTAGTGCGGCGTGCTCGTCCTTAAGCAAACGTGCTGCGGTGGCAATATCGAGAGGCAGCCAACGGTTGATCTCCTCGGCGCGACACAAGACAGAGTGCTTCATCAGTTCGTGATAGTCGAGCTCAATGGGGGGCCGCTGATCACAATGAGGGCATGGACATTGCGTAAGGTCAGGACTGATCTCATAGAGCACCTGAGCCAAGTCCTGCGCCACGTAGCGGTGCGCTCGGCGTAGGTAATAACGGGCCGGAGGGGCGCCAGCCGACGGAAGCTCTCGCCAGTTGCGGTGCTCGCTGTAGCCAACGCCGTGGGAAGCCCCACAGAGGCCGTCAATGCCCAACAAAACGCTGAAAAAACCGCCGTATAGGGCGAAGGTATCCTGGCCGCGCTCAACGGCATGCGCGATGGCACGTCGATATGCAACTAGCGCCTCAGTCGTTGCTTTGTGCTCGTCAAAGTCTGATACCCAAACGACGAGTTGCTCGTCGGTATCGAGACTAGGAAGTAGCTGACCGAGCGCCTCACTGCTACTCGCGCATACCACCCGGAGGCAGGGCGTCCCGCCTGCCGCTTCTTTCGTTCGCTCAAAGAACTCGATGGAGCGTGACCACCATGGGTCGTCCGGGCCATCGCAGGCGAAATAGGGTGCAAGCACCGCCTCTGGGTCTTGCGCGTGCTCAGGCTCAATCGCTTCTTTGAGGCGTTTTGCGTACTTGTCAAAACTCTGACTCTCTTTGGCCCCGTACCCAATGTTGAACTCGACCCAGTTCCGCGCAATCAACTCGATGCGCTCGTCTGGGAAAGCGTCTGGTGTCGGATCGAGGCCTTGTGCAACCAACTCCGAATCGCCAAGCAATTCCCCGAGGGCAGTATGAGATTTCTTGGGAGTCTGTAGCGCTTGCTGAAAGAGCGGAAAGCGCGGATCGATCATGTAGGGAGGGGCCTGAGGGGTTGCCGAAAGACTAAGCACAAAACCCCCCGTGCCTTGTCGCTGAAAGGCTGCAATCGTCGCTGGAACGATGACGCCCGAATATGAATCGCGCAACTCACGAAAGGTTGCTTGGTCCGTTGCGCCGTAGGCAAGATAGTGAGCAAAGCGCTCAAAGGGGGGCATTACATGCCCTCACTGGTATGCAGCGCTATCGCTGCCCGGAGTCGCTTTGAGGCAACCGGATTTGCAGAAGGAGGGGCAGGCATGACCAGCTGCGCCACCTTATCCGCTTGTACTACAACCAGTCCGACACCGAGCTCGCGCGCCCAACGAAGTCCCTGCGCTCGTGGACGGTTCCCAGTAACAACCCAGCTCCGATGGAAGCTCGCGCGGTTGTAAGCGGCCTGCTCAAGCACACGCTGTAGGCGTCCGAGCTTGAGCTCGAATGCGGTTGTCATCCCCTGTGACGTGAGGAGGGCGAGGTCAATACGGCGACCCAGCCAGGGAACCTCATGCGCAACGCTCGTTCGATCACGTAGCCGACCCGTGACGACCAACCACCGCATGAGCGCCGGAAGCATCGCCGTCTCGCCAGCTTGGGTCAAGGCCGAGTCCGGCATATGCCGCATGAGAATTGTTTGTTGATTCGGAGTCATGAATCCGGTTCGCCTTGCGCTTGCCCTCCGGTGCCCGCAAGGATCTCGTCATCGGCGAGGTGTTGCTGCAGGACTATGTAGAAACCTCCAGCCGCGACCAAGGTCAACCCAGAAGCTACGAGCAGAACGAATCCAAACGGCTTGATCCATGCCCACTCGAGCAATTCCGCAAAGAAAATCGTGAGAACTGCGGCCGCAGCATCAATGCCAATGAGAGCCCCAACGAGGATTGGACCCAGACCTCGCAGATGATCGAGATCCTTCTCCATCCTTGTTTGCGCTCGGTAGTACTTCACGGTCTTCTCGGCTCGCTCAAACAGAGGTGCAGGGTTAGCTATGGCCTGCGAGGGATCGAAGCCATCAGGAGTCGCCGGCAGGGTCTCGTCTACTGCATCCCGAAGCTGCTCAAGCTCAGCAATGGTCTTCTCACCGAGTGCAGCCACCGCAAATGCAGTGCGTCTAGCCCACTTTGAATTCATATCGCCGCGCAGCGAGGCGACCCTGAAGACCCCTACGGTCACAGCGAGTACAACCGTGACCCCTACGGCAATGACCGCTGCCTCATCACCAGCGCTGAGGGTCAACGAAGGATCTCGTCGCGAATCTCGGACTTATCGGTAAATTGCGGATATTGTTCGTAGACGTAACGAACCAACTGGCGCAGAGGAAGAAGTCCGAACTTTGTCTTGAAATCCTCTAGCGCCTTCTCGGCACCCTCGGGAAGCACCTCCAGCAACGCTTCGTAATACCTTTGCCCACGCTCGGTCAACTCGAATGTCCGAGTGGTGTATGGGTCAACCTCGTCGATCAACGCGTTGAGGGCCTCCCAGCGATCTTCGGAGCTACCTGCCGTGCTTGCCGAGTCGCGAATTAGACCAGCAACCGAAAGTGTGTCCGCAGCTTCGTAGACCTTCGATGAAAACGGCCCAAACCGCCAAGAGCGGAAGTCTGCTTTCTCGGTCATCCAGTCGCGCGCTGGGGTCTCCCTCTCAAGCAGAAAGATCAGCTTCTCCAGCCGGGTGACGCCATCAAGACGGCCTGGCTCGCCCCCTGGTGCTCCCAGGAGAAGAATGATCGCATCGTCGGTCTCTAGCGGCTCCTGATTTGCCATCAGCGCGAGGATAGAGGCTGTAGCGGCGATGTTTGGGCCGAAATCCGGATTGTGCGGCGTCGCCATGGCTATGTAGACAAGAAGCTACAAAGTCGGCCTTCTTTCGCGACAGATCCTTGATCATTTGCCTCCCGGCGGCGATCAATACGAGGTGTTCGCTGGCCGCTTCTGCGAGCCGCGAGCCGATTGCGAAGACCATCCGGTCAGTCTCTGGGAAGCGTTTGGGCAGTCGGAGTGTCTTGCTGCCCAAACGCACATCAATCGTGCGTGATCGAGTGGAATCCGAACAGATGCGGGACGTCCTGCATTCCGCAGCAGGAAGCGGAAAACCCAGACTTCTCCAGATCAATTAGGAGGGAGTCGCTCTATCCAGCTGAGCTATCGGGGCAGATGCCGGGAAGGGTAGAGCCTGGTCACGGTCTTCCGCCTAGGTCAACCTTCAGCCGCGTCGAGGTTCTCCAAGTCCACGAGATCTTGGCCGCGGCCGGCTGCTTGCTTCATCGCACGCAGATCCTCCACCGAGCAGACCGCCACGTTGACTCCGAGCACATCGGTCTCGGTTGCACGCGATCGGAGCTCGTCGAAGCTGGGAACACCATCGAGTCCCTGCACGATGTCGAGGCGTCCAAGCTCTGTGTCGATTGCCATCTGTTCCCCGCTGGCGAGCTCCGCCGTGATCGAGAAGGGAGTTCCGAGCAGCGCCTCGCCTCGCTGAACGTGCCCACCGGCCTCTACGGCCACCTCTGCAACCACCTTTAGGTTCTCGACATCGGACGCGATGACGATGTCGATGTCCTTGGTGGCACGGACGACGCCTCTTGCTCCCAGAGCAAGCCCACCGATCACCACGAACTCCGCCCCCGCGGCTACCAGCCTCCGTAGGATCTCGTCGAAGGCGGCCGACATCATTGCCGCTGGGCGGATGCGGCCATCTTCAGCAGCGCGTGACTCAGCGCGATCGTCTCGGCCAAGTTCACGCTCATGGGGCGTTGTGCGTCTTCGCGCAGTCGCCGGACGCGAACCGCCTCGGCTGCCGCCGCAGGGTCTTTCGAGGCTTGGCCCGGCTGTTGAATCGAAGCCATGAGGACACGGTAGCGAAGCAGAGCGGTTCTTTCCTGACCGGGCAGCAGCGTCTTTCGCTGCTCAACAACATCAACCCTCAACCGCCGACAATCGAAAGCAATTACTGCGCTGAAGATAGGCAAACGCATCGGATCTACGGAGCCGAAAACGCGCACTTCCAACTCGCTTAGGAGGGAGTCGCTCTATCCAGCTATCGGGGCCGGGAGGGCGAATCGTAGAGCTATTTGCTTGCGGCATCTTGAGCAGATGACGACCTCGACCCGAGGATCTCTGCCTCAGCGCTTGAGTGACCGCGCGGCGTCTCGGAAGAGATCTGGGAGCTGGCCCAGCTGTGCTGTGCTCGGGGCGTCGACGAAGACGCGAGAGCTGGCATCCACGCCGTCCAAGCGGACGGCGGCGTCGAAGATCTCAAGGCCCCACGGTCGGAGCTCTTGGCGGTAGCGAGCCTCCACCTGCTCGTGCCACAGCTGCAAACGCCCCGCGGCATTTCCAAAAGGCAACGGCCGTGGCTTGCGCCTCAATTGCTCCCCGAGAAAGCTCGACAGCGTGTCGGAAAAACGGTCGCACTCGGTGGCAAGCAGTTGCTTCCTGCTTGCCCCAGGCGGGGAGTCGACTTGTGTTGCCTGACGAAACCGATCATTGAAGATTGACCTCGTCCCAACGGCGACGGCAAGGATTCCCAGCAGGAGGATCACCCAGAACACGGCGGGGGAGATGTGCGTCGGCGGCTGCAGCGTAAAGGCGATGCCGATCAGGCCGACGCCGAGGCTGATCCAGGCGAGGAGGGACGATGCCCTGGAGCCCTTCACTCAGGCACCTTCCTTCGCTCGGTCCCGCAGGTTCCCGCCGGCCATGCCGTCCTTGCGCAGGCCGCCGGCATGTGACCTGGCCCACTCTGTCCGGCTTTCGAGCGAAAGCTGTGCGAGGTCGGCGCCGGCCTGAAGTAGTTCACGAGTCTTCGAGGGAAAGATGACCCTGTATGGAGCCTTCCTAGGGCCGATCCTCTCTACGACTCCCTCGCCCTCGAGCACAGCCATCTTCCGGCTAACCGTGCTCGAGTTGAGATCCAGCGCTGTGGCCAGTTGCTGTTGGGTCTGCAGATCGTCGCCAGTGAGGAGTTGGTGCAGGAGATCGCAACAGACCTCGTCTGTCAGGAGCTGGAATATCTTGACGTCCGGCCGAGCCATATACTGGACTTCGCATTCCTGCATATCTGCATTGCAGAAATGAAAGTTCCATCAAGGTACCCACCAAACGGGCGAGCGTCAAGGTACGTGGCGTTCTCCGGCGTCCCGGTCTGCGCAGACAATTCCCCGCTTTCCGGCCGATTCCTTCCTCTGGCGCCGCAGCTGCTCAGGCGTAAAGGCTCTCGGATGCCAGCTCCACCGCGCGCCGGCTCCAGAGCTTGACCTGCATGAAGATGTCGTCGCCGTAGCCCTCGAGAGCATCGAGGGCGATCAGGGTGAAGCGGCCGTTGGAGACGAGCTCCTGGTCGACGGTCTCCAGCTCCAGCTCGGCGCTGGCGGCTACGGCGCCCTGGACGAGCGGGCGGCCCCAGACCAGGGTGACCGCGCCGGCGCGGCCGTTCTCGCCTCGCCAGCGGCCGATCACCTCGTCGTTGAGGTCGATCTTCCAGCCGGGGTTCTCCTCGGCGAGGACATCGGTGAAGTCGGCCGCGGCGCGGAAGTCGGCCGGCTCGCCCTCCTCCTGCTGGACGTAGGAGACGTGGCCGAAGAGCTCCAGCTCGCCCTCGGCGCCCTCGACCCGGGCCGTGCATGGCACCCAGACGCGACCGCCCCAGGCGCGCTCGGGGAACCAGTCGAGCTCCGCTGGGGGCTCGACCCCGTCGGGCAGGTCCTCGATCTGGCCGACGGCAGCAGAGAACGACTCCTGCAGTCGCTCGGCGAAGCGCCCATGCGGGATTCCCTCCTGGGTCGAGTCGGCGATGAAGCGGG
Organism: uncultured Solirubrobacterales bacterium; assembly: GCA_963718775.1. Lineage (GTDB taxonomy): Bacteria > Actinomycetota > Thermoleophilia > Solirubrobacterales > 70-9 > VRUE01. Next base: position 1,697,154 of record OY970377.1, read on the forward strand.
GAATCGGTTTCGGGTTCGGCGGCATCAGAGGCACTCTCGCAAATCGGACGCCGCTCGCTCCGGCGGGTAGGTGTTGATGTCGACCCCGGTGGCGAACTCGAAGGACGCCTTGATGTTGAGGCGGGGGGCGATGTCGACGTGCCAGTGGAAGTGCTCGCTGCCGCGCGGGGCGGTGCGGACCCAGAGGTTGAGCTCGGGCGAGCGATCGAAGCGCTTGGTGAGCAGGCGCAGGGCGGTGTCGATCATTGCCGTCCCGGACGTGTCGTCGGCAAAGCTCGCCGCTCCCTGGCGCGGAATAACCCGCAACTCGAAGGGGGAGCGCGAGGCCCAGGGGCAGATCAACGCCGCCTCGTCGTCAATCGCGACCAGGCGCTCCTTGCGCCGCACCTCCTCGACGAGGATGTCGCTGAGCAGGCTGCCGCCCGCGGTTCGTTCGGCGTAGGCGCCTACGCGCTCACGCTCACGCGCCACCGCCGCCGGAACGAAATCGAGCGCGTAGAGCTGGGCGTGGGAGTGCTCCAGCGAAGCGCCGGCGCCACCACCCTCGTTGACGATCAGCTGCACGTAGGCGGCGTCGGAGTGAGCGCGCATTCGCTCGCGCCAGGTGCTCACTGCGGCGGCGAGTTGCTCCTCGCCAAGCTCGTTCATCGCCGTGACGTGCTCGGGGGTGTTGACGATCACCTCGTGGACGCCGCTCGCCGGGCGCGAGGAGAAGAGGTCGGGCTCACCGGCGCGGCGAGACTCCAGCAGCGGATCGCCAGCGCTGGCGAAGGCGCCTGCCTCGCCGCCCGTGCCGCTTGCCGGCGCCTCTGCGCTGCCATTCGACAGGGCGGGGTAGAGATTGGGCACGACGCGCGTCGTCCAGCCCGGGCTGTCGGCGTCTCCGCCGCCCGGCCGCGTCGCGTAGACCTCGGGCGGGGTGCGGCCCTCGCGGCCCTCGCAGAAGGGACAGTTGTCCGGCCCCTTCGGCTCGGCGTGGGCGGGGCTGAAGCCCTCCGGCCGATCGGCGCGACCCGGCGCGAGGATCGCCGGCAGCCCTGAGAGCTGGTCGATGCGGAGCTCGGGGGAACTCAGGAGCGGGAGGGGGGGAGGTCGTCGGCGTCGGGTGCCGGCGGGACCGGCGGCGGAGAAGGCACGGACTCGGTCGGCGCCGGCGGCTTCGGCCTTTTCCTACCCTGCTCGCCGCCCAAGAACGGTTCGATCATGTCCATCGGCAGCGGGAAGACCACGGTCGTGTTCTGGTTGCTGCCGATTTCCAGCAGGGTCTGCAGGTAGCGCAGCTGCAGCGAGGCGGGGTTGGTGCTGATGATGTCGGCGGCGTCGGTGAGCTTCTGCGCCGCCTGGTACTCGCCCTCGGAGTTGATGATCTTGGCTCGCCGCTCGCGCTCGGCCTCGGCCTGGCGGGCGATCGCCCGCTGCATCTGCTCGGGGATCTCGACGTCCTTGATCTCGACCGCGGTCACCTTTACGCCCCAGGGCTCGGTCGACTCGTCGATGATCTTCTGCAGCTCTTCGTTGAGACGCTCGCGCTCGGAGAGCAGCTGGTCGAACTCGGCCTTGCCGAGCACCGAGCGCAGCGCCGTCTGGGAGATCTGCGAGGTGGCGATCAGGTAGTTCTCGACCTCGACGATCGCCCGGTTGGAGTCGACGACGCGGAAGTAGGCGACCGCGTTGACGCTGGCCGGGACGTTGTCACGGGTGATCACCTCCTGCGGCGGGATGTTGAGCGTCACCGTACGCAGGTCGACCCGCACTATGCGGTCGATGAAGGGGATCAACAGGATCAGGCCGGGTCCCTTGGTCGCGATCAGGCGGCCGAGACGGAAGATCACCCCACGCTCGTACTCGCGCAGCACCTTGACGGCGGCGCCGAGGGCGATCAGGGCGAAGATGGCCAAGACGATCAGCACTCCGAGCGCGACTTCCATCAGCTTGCTCCTTCCTCGGCTTGACCGGTGGGCGACTCGGGACGGACTACCAGCGTCAGACCCTCGACCGCCTCGACGCGGACTTTATCCCCAAGGCGCGCCGGGCCGGTCCCGTTTGCCAGTCGCGCGCCCCACAGCGCTCCCTCGATCCACACCTGTCCCTCCGGGTCGAGCTCGCTGCGCGCCTCGGCGACGGCGCCGATCAACTCCTCTCGCCCGGTCTGCACCGGCGTGTCACGGTGAGCGACGAGCACCTTGCGGGCGACGAAGAAGAAGGTGATGACGGAGAGCAGGCCGAGCGTGATCAGGGCAGGGCCGATGTAGTCGGCGCCCCCGGCGTCTGACTCCAGCGCCAGCACACCGCCGGCGACCAGGCCGGCGGCGCCGAGCACTGCCAGCACGCCACCGGTCGGCAGCAGCAACTCGGCGAGCAGCAGGACGATGCCGATCAGGGCGACGACTACGAAGAAGTCCATATTTCGATTATCCGCTCTCGCATTGTTCGGCGAGCGCGTAGCGGCGCAGGTCGGCGCTGAGTTCGCCGTGCTCTGCGTAGGGCCCCTGTTTCAGGTAGCAGAGCTCACCGCGGCGGTCGTAAAACGCCGTGTCCGGCTTGCCCAGCGTGGCGCCGATCTCCGCGGTGATCTCCTCGTCGGGGTCGCTGTAGCTGGGATAGGGGACGGGGGCCTCGGCGAGGAAGGTCTTCGCCGCGTCAGCGGAGTCCTGGCTGTCGACGCCGACGAAGGCGACCCGCTTGCCGTAGGCGGCGGAAAGCTTCTGCAGGGTTGGGAACTCGAAACGACAGGGGCCACACCAAGAGGCCCAGACGTTGACCACGACCGGGTACCCGGAGAGCGAGTCGAGGCGCCGCTGGAATGCATCGACGCCACCCGGCAGCAGCTCGTTGGCTTGCTTGTGCAGGGCCGCGAGCGGGGCCGGAGATCCGGCCAAAGCCGCCGCGTAGTCTGGGTGCTCGCCGTTGTAGTCGCCGCCCGAATTGGCGCCGCAGCCGCTGGCCACAAACACGGCAATAACGGCCAGCGCCAGACCGATTGCTAACTGTCGTCCCACTTTCGTCAATTCCTTGATTACAATACGTATGTTGCGATTGGCAACCAGTGGAGCAAACCGCTGAGCCGCCGGGGGGACGTAACCAATCTCGCGGCTGCTCGTCCTAGTGCCCTCGCCATACCTCTATTGCGGCGAGGACAAACCCGAAAGCCTTTATGGCCAAGACCAGCGAAGTTGCCGCGGCTGCGGCAGTTCTTTCTAGCGCCGACATAGAACGGGCAGCGACGTTCGTCCGCGAGCCCTTCCTGCTCGACGGCGAGGGCCCCGAGGCGCTCGCTCCCGGCACGGCGCGCCGCCGCGCGCTCGACGCCGCTCTCAAGGAGCTCGACGAAGGGGCTGAGAACCCCTCGATCCAGTGGCGGCAGGCCTTCTCGCTGCTGCTGGGCCTGGAGCGACTGCTCGCCGACGAACCGCCAAAACTGCGCGACGGGGCGGAACTGAACCCACACCAGGTCGACGCGCTCTCCGGCACGCTGACCGAGTTGATGGCCGAGCAGCAGGTCGCGATCGACGACGAGGCCAACGGCAACGGGGCCGTGGCGGCGCCGGTCGAGGAGGTCGCTCTGCTTGTGCCTTCCGATGGCGAGGAGACGAGCGAGGATGCCGAGGCCAACGGCGATGTCGAGCTCGAGGACGAGGACCTGGCCCCGGACGAGGAGCCCCAGGACTGGGAGCTATCGGTCGGCGACGAGGACGAGGTGATCGAGGAGGCCCCCGAGGATCCCGGGGCCGAGCGGCGCTTCTGGTTCGAGCACGCGACCGGCGCCGGCAAGACCGTCGCCGCGGTCGGCTTCATCGACGCCTCGCGCACCGGCGGCGTGCTGATCCTCACCCATCGCCGCAACCTGGTCGACCAGTTCATCGGCGAGATCTCCGATCGCGGTTACAAGGAGCGCCTGCGTCCGCCGCTGCTTGACGGCCGCGACGATCCCGACGGCCCGGTCACGGTCGAGACCTACCAGTGGTTCGTGCGCAACCACAAGAAAATCTCCGACGCCTACTCGATCGTGATCTGCGACGAGGCGCACACCGCGCTGGGTGAGAAAACCAGCGCCTGCATCCGCGCCTGGGTCGGTCCCGTCTTCATCGGCATGACCGCGACGGGGGCTTTGATCGCCCGTCACGTCGCCGACCTCTTCCCGACCCAGACCTCGCGCTTCGACCTGATCCAGGCGGCGCGCCGCGGCGTCATCTCGCCGCTGCGCTGCATGCGCATCCCTCCCGGGCCGGGAGTGCGGACGATCGCCAAAGTGCCGCTGCGCAAGGGCGAGGTCGACCAGGACTTCGACCAGGAGGAGCTGGCCGCGCTGCTCGATCAGGAGCCCTTCAACGTGGCGATCGCCGACCTCTACAAGACCCGCTTCGACGGCATGCCCGGCGTTCTCTACACGGCCGGGGTGCAGCACGCCAAGAACGTCGCCCGGGCGCTGGTGGCCGCCGGCGTCTCCGCCCGTGCCGTCTCCGGTGAGACGCCGAAGCGCGAACTGGCCGAGATCCTCGCCGGCTTCGAGCGCGGCGAGGTCGACGTGCTCTGCAACGCGATGCTGCTCGCCGAGGGCTGGAACTCGCCGCGGGCGACGCTCTGCATGCACCTGGCCCCGACCGCCTCGCGACGCATCTACCAGCAGCGGGTCGGCCGCGTGACCCGACGTGCGCCCGGCAAGGAGGCCGGCCTCGTCATCGACTTCGTCCACCCGGCGACAACCCACGACGAGACGATCGTCACCCTGCACAGCCTGCTCGACCGCGACGTCTACCGCGGCGGCGCGATCGTGATCGGCCCGGTGCGCCGAGCGCGGGGACGGCGGATCCGGGTCGAGCGGCGGATCGTGCCGGTCGCCGATTCCGAGGAGCGCCGCATGCAGGTGCTCGAACGGGAGCTGTGGCGGATCGCGGTCGAGAACCTCGACTATCCCGAGCAGCACGCCTGGGCGGCGCTGGCCGGGGCGAGGATCAATCCGCAGGGCTGGCGCCGCGGTCGGGCGATCCTGCAGGGCTCCGGCTCGAAGGAGCTGAAGCGCCGCTTCCTGCTCACCTGCGTGCAGCGCAACCGCAACTCGCAGCTGAAACTGAAAGCGCTGAGTGAGATCGCCGACCTCGGCGACGCCGAGGCCTTCGACGACGCGATCGACATAGTCGGCACCTGGAGCCGCGACGACCGGCGGGCGGGGACGAAAACGCTGCTGCAGGCGCTGGTCGACAAGCGGATCGGCCGTCGCGACCAGGCGCAGGCCTGGGTCTGGCGGCTCGCCTCCTACACCCCCGAGCTGCACGAAGAGTATGCGGTGCAGCGCTGGCCGGAGACCAAGCGGCTGCTCGGCCTGCTGGTCAACTCCTCCGGCCGCGCCCACGGCCGCAATGCGCGCCGCCTGGTCCATGCGGCGCGCAAACAGGACCGCCGCCTGGCCGTGGCGCTGCTCGCCGGCGCCGTCTCGCACACTCCCGAGGGCGAAGAGGTGCTGCGCGGCGCCCGCATGCGGATGGCCCGCAAGCCCTCGGCGATCGCCCGCGAGCTGCTGCGCAACTTCCCCAAGGGCGGCAAACGACGCTCCAAACGCGGCAAGCGCAAAGGCGAGAAAGGCGCCGCGCAGGGCGGCGAGCAGAAGGGTCAGGGCAAAACCCGGCCGAAACGCAAAGGCCGCTCGCGGGCCGACAAAGCCAAGGCGAACGGCGCCGAGGTAGAGAACGGCTCAGAGGCGCAGCTGGACCTCGCCGGCGCCGAGGCTGACCCGGTCGCCACCGGCAAGAACGACGACGAGGTTGCCGCGGCTGTCGATGCCGTCGGCGACGCCTGAGCCGTCCTCCCAGGCGACCTCGCGCCCCCGCAAGCCGTCGCGCCGCCGCCACTCGGCGAGGACTTCGTCCTGTCCTGCCCAGACCCAGTGGTCCAGGTGGCGACTCAGGACTGCCGCAGTGGTTGAGGGGGTCGGGGGGAGTCCCGACGGAGCAACAGCGGGGAGGCTCCGGCGGGACTCCCCCCGACCCCCTCCCGACGTGCCGAAGAGCGAGATCGCTGGCTGTCGCAGGTCGGTCGGGAACTCGTCTGGAGCTATTGAGAGGTTGAGGCCGACGCCGATCACGGCCCAGCCGTCCTGGGGCTTAGCCTCTATGAGGACGCCGGCGAGCTTACGCTCCTCGAGCCAGACGTCGTTCGGCCACTTGACCATGCACTGGGTACCGGGCCGGAGCGCCTCGGCGGCGGCGCAGACCGCCAGGGGGACGGAGAGCGGCAGCAGCAGGTGTCGCTCGTCGAGCGGCCGCAGGATCGCCGAGTAGAGCAGCGCCTTGCCTTCCGGAGCGGTCCAGACGCGACCAATGCGCCCCCGGCCAGCGGTTTGCTCGCGCGCGGTGACCACGGCGCCCCCGGGCGCCCCCGCCTCGGCAAGCTCACGCGCCCGCGTGTTAGTCGAGTCCGTAACGCGATAGTGCCGATGCGGCGCTCCGAAGGTCATGTCAAACGCTGAGTTCCCGTTTTTTCGCGCATACCGCGAAAAAGTACAAAGTCAGCGTTTGGTATCGGCGAGTAGGGACGCGACTAGGCCCTCGACGTCGTGGGTCGCGGCTTCGACGTGGACTTTGAGGCCGGCCTCGCTCACGGCCTCGCTGGTGACTGGGCCGATCGAGACGATGCGGGCGGTGCTGGGGAAGCGGTCGCCGAGGGCCTCGGTCAGGTTGCGGACGGTGGATGAGGAGGTGAAGGTGACGTAGTCGGCGGATTGCGCCGCCTCAACAGCCTCGGCGTCTGGCTGTTCGCGCACGGTTTCGTAGAGGGGGACGATGTCGACCTCCGCGCCGCGGCTGCTGAGGTGCTCGGGGACGACGTCGCGGGCCTCGGCAGCGCGGGCAACGAGGACACGCTTGCCGGTGACGTCGACGTTCGCGAGCGACTCGACCAGCGACTCGGCGACGAAGCGCTCGGGGACAATGTCGGCGGCGATGCCGTGCTGAGCGAGGGCGCGGGCGGTGCCAGGGCCAATTGCGGCAACGGTCGTACCGGTATTCGCGGCAGCCCCCGAGCCCCCTTTCCCTACCTGCTGTTTTCCGGGGTGGCAAGCGCCCGAGCATCGAGCCCGGCGGCACGCATTGCTTCAAAAAGCAGACGGACCCCATTGGGGCTCGTCAGGACGATCAAGGCGTAGTCGCCGATCCTCTCGACAGCTCTTCGCACTTCGCCGCTGTCGAGCAGCGGCTCGATTCGGATCGCCGGCAGCTCGACCACCTCGGCGCCGAGCACGCGCAGGGTGGCGGCGAGGCCGCTCGCCTGGGCGCGGGCGCGGGTGACGACGATGCGGCGGCCGTGCAGGGGACGGCGCTCGAGCCAGGCCAGGGCCTCGCGCCGCTCGACGACGCCGCCGACGACGATCAGGGCCGGGGCGCCGACGCCCTCGCGCTCGACCGCCTCGGCCAGGCTGCCCAGCGTGGCGACGACCGTGCGTTGCCCCTCCATCGTGCCGCGCTCGACCGCCGCGGCCGGCTCATCGGCGTCGCGGCCGGCCTCGATCAGTGCTGCCGCGTTGTCGGCGAGGCGCTTGACCCCCATGTAGAAGACCAGCGTGCCGGGGAAGCGCGCCAACGCATCCCAGTCAAGCGCGCTCTCCGCCTTCTCGGGATCCTCGTGCCCGGTGACGAAGGCGACTGCGGAGGCGTCGTCGCGATGGGTGACCGGGATGCCGGCGTAGGCGGTGGCGGCGACGCCGGCGGTGACGCCGGGGACGACCTCGAACTCGACCCCGGCCGCGCGCAGCGCTTCACCCTCCTCGCCGCCGCGGCCGAAGACGAACGGGTCGCCTCCCTTGAGCCTCACGACGCTCTTGCCGGCCCGCGCGGCCTCGATCAGGCGCTCGCCGATCTCCTCCTGGGGGATGGCGGGGTCGCCGGGCGCCTTGCCGACGTAGACGAGCTCGGCGTCCGGACCTGCCCCGCCGAGCGCCCCCGGCGGGATCAAGCGGTCGTAGAAGACCGCGTCGGCCGAGGCGATCAGCTCCAGCGAGCGCGCCGTCATCAGGCCCGGATCTCCGGGCCCGGCCCCAACCAGATAGACGACCCCTTGGCGCGCCGCGTTCATTCCGGTGCGCCTTTTGGACCGTATGGGTGCATAAAGCGCACCGGAAAAGGGGTCATGGGGACATCGCCTCGGCGCGGTCGAGCAGGTCGCGGGCGCCGGTGTCGATGAGGCGCTTGGCCAGTTCGGCGCCGAGCAGGGTCGGCTCGGCCGAGTCTCCCTCGATGCGGTCGCGAAGCCACTCGCTGCCGTCGGGCAGGCCGACGAAGGCCTCGATGCGCATCTGGGCGGAGGCCAGGTCGATCCTCGCGTGCACCCCCAGGGGGCTGTTGCAGGTCGCGCCCAGCAATGAGACGACAGTGCGCTCGGCGGTCAGCTCACGCAGGGCGGCGCCGTCGGTGATCGGTTCGACGGCCTGCAGCGCCTCCTCGTCCCCGTCGCGAGTCTGCAGCAGCAGCGAGCCCTGGCCGGCGGCCGGAGTCATCGCCTCGCTCGGCAGAGCAAAGGCGATCTCGTTCTCACGTCCCAGCCGGCGCAGGCCGGCGAGGGCGAGAACGATCGCGTCGAGCTCGCCCTCGGCCAGCTTGCCCAGGCGGGTATCGACGTTGCCGTGCAGCTCACCAACCTCGAGGTCGGGCCGAGCGGCGAGCAGCTGAGCGCGACGGCGCAGGCTCGCAGTACCGACCTTGGCCCCCTCCGGAACGTCCTCTAGCGAGGAGCCGACCCCGATCCAGGCATCCGCCGGATCCTCGCGAGGTGGCACAGAAGCGAGCATCAGCCCCTCAGTCAACTCGGCCGGCACGTCCTTGGCCGAGTGCACCCCGATCTCCGCCTCGCCGGCCAGAAGGGCCCGCTCAACTCCGCGCACGAAACGCGCCTTGTCCTCAACCTCCCCGTCGGAAGAGACCTCCACCAGCTCGGCCCCCCCAAGCATTTCGGCCACCTGCCCAGCTTGAGCTAGAGCGAGAGCGCTACCGCGTGTCGCAATCCGAAGCATCAGCGCGTGTCGAGAGCCGATCCCGGTAGGGGTGAAGCGTCTTGTACTTTTTCGCCGCCAACCATTGTCGGTAGCCGCAGACGCGACTCGAAAAAGTTAAGCGGAACCCCTACCGGGATCGGCTCTCCGCAACTCGGTCACGTTGCTCGCGCTCTCCCCCTCCGGCTCAGTCTCGGCATCCAGTCCGAACAGCTCCCGCAAGGCGCTTACGTAGAGGTAAGCCTCGTCGCTGCCCGCCGACCGCTTCATGCGCAGCGTCGGCTCGTGCAAAAGGCGCGAGGCGATCGCCTTCGCCATCGCCGAGAGCCTTTCGCGGTCGGCCTCGCTGAGGCTCTCCCAGCGGCCTTCGTTCTCGGCCAGCACGCGCCGCACGACCTCGTCGCCGCGCTCGCGCAGCGCCGTGATCGCCGGCACCACCTCGAGCGAGGCGAGCCAGCGCTCGAAGCGATCCTGCTCGGCGTCGAGCAGCCGCTCGGCCCGCTTCGCCTCGGCCTCGCGGCCGCCGGTGTTGCGGGCGACGATCTGCTGCACGTCGTCGATGTCGTGCAGGCTGACCCCGGCGATCTCGCGGCAGGCCGGCTCGATGTCGCGCGGCACGGCGATGTCGACCAGCAGCAGCGGCCGGCCCTCGCGTAGCTTCATCACGTGCTCGAGCTCGTCGCGCTCGACGATGTGGTGCGGGGAGTTGGTCGCCGAGACGACGATGTCGGCCCGCTCGAGCTGTTCGGGCAGCTCCTCGAAGCGGACCGCGTTGCCGTCGAAGCGCTGGGCGAGGCCGATCGCGCGGTCGTAGTGGCGGTTGGCGACGAAGACGGTGGCGACGCCGCGGGCGACCAGGGCGCGGGCGAGCAGCTCGGCGGTCTCACCGGCGCCGATCACCAGCACCCGGCGGTCGGCCAGGTCGCCGAGCGTACGCCGCGCCAGCTCGACCGCGACCGAGGGGATCGAGACGTTCTTCTCGCTGATCCCGGTCTCGTCGCGAGCGCGGCCGCCGGCCGCGAGGGCGCCGCGGAAGAGGCGGTTGAGGATCGGCCCGGTGCCGCCCTCGACCAGGGCCAGCTCGTAGGCGCGCTTGATCTGGCCCTGGATCTCGGCCTCGCCGACGATCATCGAGTCGAGCCCGGCGGTGACGCGGAAGAGGTGACGGACGGCATCGCCGGAGCGCAGCGAGTAGAGGTGGCCGAGCAGCTCGGTGGGGCGGATGTCCGCCTGGCGGGTGAGCACGCCGAGGGCGGTCGACTCGGCCTCGACCGGGTCGGAGACGACGAGGTAGAGCTCGGTGCGGTTGCAGGTCGAGATCGCCGCCGCCTCGTGGATGCCGGCGACGTCGGTCAGCTCGCGCAGGGCGCCGGCGGCGCGGCCCTCGGTCAGCGAGAGCCGCTCGCGCAGGTCGAGCGGCGCGGTCTTGTGCGAGACGCCGAGGGCGAGCAGCTCGGACATCAGGCGCTCACCTCCTCGCGCTCCGCTGTGGCTTGGTCTCCGTCGGCACGGTGCTCGGCGAAGCTGGCGAGCTCGCGCAGCTCCCTCTCGATCCGCTGCAGTTTGGCGGCCATGATCGAGACGTAGACGACGATCAGGACCAGGAAGACGACGTAGGCGCCGGCGACGTACTTGCCCGCCTCGTCGAGCGGCAGGGCGGGCGCGGCCAGTGGCAGGAAGTCCATCAGCTCACCTCCGGTGCGATCCGCGAGCCGGCGCCGGGGGCCGGCGCGTCGAGGGCGCGACGCAGGCGCTTGAGCTGCCCCGAGGCGCTCTTCGCGGTCAGCTCGAGCTTGACCAGGGTCACCCAGAGCAGCGCGACCGCGGTCAGGCAGACGAGGAAGGTGAACATCATTTCGCCCGGCAGGCCGCCGTTGGCGGTGCCGAAGGTGCGCGGGTGGACGAGGCTCTGGGCCATCCGCACGGCCATGAAGTTGAGCGGCACGAAGGCGCCGGCGGTGACCGCGAAGACCGAGGCGTAGCGCGCCTGGCGCTCGGGGTCCTCGATCGCGTAGCGGAAGGGGTAGTAGGTCGCGTACATCAGGAAGACGATCAGGAAGCTGACCAGGGTCGGCTCGTCCCAGACCCACCAGTGCCCCCAGGAGGCCTTGGCCCAGATCGCCCCGGTGATCAGCACCGCGACGCCGAAGATCACCGACATGTGGATCGAGACGTAGGAGTAGGCGTCCCAGCGCCGGTCGCCGCTGCGCAGGTGCGCGACGGCGAAGACGCCGCCGACGACGAAGCCGATCAGCGCCGTGATCGCCAGCGGCACGTGCAGGTAGAAGATCTTCTGGATGAAGCCCTGGTCGGCGTCGAGCGGCGCGTAGAAGAAGACCAGCGAGAAGGCAGCGGCGATCGCCACCACGGATGCGATCGAGAGGGGTCTCAGTCCTTTGCCGTACATGCGTTTTTCGCGGTGCGGTGCGGCGTGCGCGCTAATCCTCCAAGAGGAAGTCGAAGACCGCGTACCCGACCAGGAGGAAGATCAGATCGTATAGGGAGAGCACCGCCAGCCAGGTGCCGAAGCGGTGGTAACCGGGACCGCCCACGGCCAGCAGCGGCTCGGTCGCGCCCGTCGCGGCGATCATCAGCGGCACGACCAACGGCAGGAGAACCAGGGGGCCGAGCAAATCGCGGGCGCGTGAATGCACCGCCATCGAGGAGATCAGCGTGCCGGTGGCGGCGATGCCGAGGTCGGCGAGGAGGAGGACGAGGGCGAGCGGCGCCAGCGCCGCCGCCGAGCCGAGGAAGAAGAGGGCGAAGATCGGCACGACGACCAGCTCGAGGACGAGCAGGTAGACGAGCAGCGCCGCCGCCTTGGCGGCGAAGAGGGCGGTGCGGTCGATCGGGGCGAGCCGGATCGCGTCGAAGCCGCCCTCCTCGCGCTCGGCGACGAAGAGGCGGTTGACGCCGAGCAGAGCGGCGAAGAGCAGCGTCGCCCAGAGCACCCCGGAGGCGAGGCTGCCGGAGAGGCTGGTGCGGTCGAGCCCGAAGCGGAAGATGACGAAAGTGGTGGTGGCGAAGAGCGCCATCGCCGGCAGCGACTGCAGGGTGCGCAGCTCGGCGCGCAGGTCCTTGGCGAGGATCGTCGCGAAGGCGGAGCGGGTCGGCGTTATGCGAGGCGCGCTCACGCGGCCACCATCCGGCCGCCGGCCTCGAGGCGCAGCACCTGGTCGGCCTCGGCTTCGAAGCGCTCCGGGTCGTGGCTGACGATGACCCGGGTGCGGCCCGGGGCCGGGCCGATCAGCGCCCGCGCCAGCTCGCGCCCTGCGGCATCGAGGTTGGAGTCGGGCTCGTCGAGCAGCAGCAGCTCCGGCTCGTGCAGGACGCAGCGGCAGATCGCCAGCCGCTGGCGCATCCCGGCGGAGAGCTCGGCGACGCGCTCCTCGGCGCGGCGCTCCATCGCCACGGCGCTGAGCAAGCCCTCGATCCGCTGCTCGGCAGCGTCCCCCCGCAGCCCGTGCAGACTGGCGTGGAAGCGCAGGTTCTCGCGGCCGCTGAGGTCGCGGTAGAGCAGCGGCTCGTGGCCTAGGAAGCCGATCCGGCCGCGCAGCTTCCAGGTCTCGGCGGGGATCGAGCAGCCAAGCGCCCGCGCCTCGCCGCCGCTGGGGCGCAGCAGGGTGGCGAGGATGCGCAGCAGCGTCGTCTTGCCCGCTCCGTTGGGTCCCAGCACGAGCAGCGTCTCGCCACGGGCAAGCTCGAGATCGACACCCTCCAGCGCCGTGCGTTCGCCGTAGTCGCGGCGTAGCCCAGTGAGGCTCAGCGCCGGTTGGTCTGTCGCCTGGCCGGGCTCCACGTGGGGGGATTCTGAACGTCTAGGCTGCCGCGGCACATCTCCCAAGGAGGAACGAATGAGCAGGACCAAGAAGGCAGGGGCGCTCGCAGTGCTGGCGCTGACCATCGCAGCGCTGCTGGCGATCCCGGCCGGCGCCGCCAAGCCGGGACAGACCGTCAACGTCAAGTCGGAAGTGACGATCGGCGCCGCCGGCTACCAGGGCAAGGTCAAGGCCGCCAACTCGAACTGCGTCGGCGAAAGGACCGTCGTCCTCAAGCAGAAGGGCAACGGCGTCCTCAGCCGGGTCAAGTCGAAGGCCAACGGCAACTGGAAGGCCGACCTCGACGAGCTCAACGAAAACATCAAGATCCCGGCCGACGTCTACGCCGAAGTGAAGCCGCTGACCCAGGCCACCGCCGGGCCGATCTACAAGTGCGGGGCGGCGACCTCGAAGACGGTCGAAATAGCCGGCGGCTGAGCCGCCTCATGTCCGGGGCGCCGGCCGGCAGCAAGCCGGCGCCCCTCGCGCTCGCGGTACCTTCGAGGTACGCTTAGAAAATCGTGAGTGATCAAGCCCCGCTGCTGAACGAGACGGACAACTACGGGCCGGCGTTCATGCGCGTCGCCGAGCGTCTCGGCAGCTACGACACGACCCGCCAGGACGCCGCCCAGGTCGTCGAGCTGATCGGGCTGAAGCCGCGTTCGCGGGTGCTCGACGCCGGCTGTGGGTTCGGCCGTTTCGCCGCGGCACTGTTCGAACACGGCTGCGACGCCGTCGGGGTCGACATCTCCCCAGTGGCGATTGCCGAGGCGGAACGTCGCTGCCCGGGGCCGATCTACCTGGTCGCCGATTTGCTGCGGCCGTTGCCGGACGGCGCCGGGCCCTTCGACGCCCTGGTCAGCATGTACTCGAGCTATGGCTACGGCGAGACCGAGGCCGAGGACATGGCGATGCTGCGGACCTTCCACCGGGCCCTCAAGCCCGGTGGACGCATGGTCATGCAGCTCTCCGACCTGGAGCGCTCGCGCCACCGGCTCAAAACCGACGAGGGGGTGGTCGTCCGCGAGACCAATGGCGTCACCGAGACGCTCGACGTCGATTTCTCGACCGGGATGCTGCACGTTCGCTATGAGCTCGGCGACGACGTGGTCGACTCGCGCATCCGTATGTACGAGGCGGAGGATCTACAGCGGATGGCGGAGGAAGCCGGTTTCCGCGAGGTCGAGCGCTACGGCGACTTCGCCAAGAGCCCGAAGCGGCCCGAGGATCGCCTCGTGCTCATCGCCACCGCATGAGCGCCGCGGTCGTCGTCGACGCTTACTCGACCGGGGCCAAACTGGCGCCGCGCTTCGCCGCCGCCGGTCTGCCAGTCGTCCACGTGCAGAGCAGCCCGCGGATGCCCGACTTCTACCTGCGCTCGTTTCGCGCTGAGCACTTCGTCGCCAACGTCGTCCACGACGGCGACCTCGATGCGACCGTGGCGCAGCTCGCGGCCCACGACCCGGCCTTCGTCGTCGTCGGCTCCGAGCCAGGGGTGCTGCTCGCCGACGCGCTCAGCGAGCGGCTCGGGCTGCCCTCCAACGGCACGGCGCTGAGCCCGGCTCGGCGGGACAAGCACGCGATGGCGCAGGCGCTGCGCGCCGCCGGCCTGCGCGCGGTCGAGGAGCTGAAGACGGGCGACGCCGGCGCGGCGATCGCCTGGGCCGAGGATCGGGGCAGCTGGCCGGTCGTGGTCAAGCCGCTCGACAGCGCCGGCACCGACGGCGTCTCGCTCTGCGAGGACGCGGCCTCGATCGAGGCCGCCTTCGCGGCCCTGCTCGGCCGTCCCAACGCGCTGCAGGGCGCCAACCGCGAGCTGCTCGTCCAGGAGCTGCTGACCGGCACGCAGCTCTTCTTCAACTCGATCAGCTGGGAGGGCGTCCATCACATCTCGGAGATCTGGCAGGACAACAAGCGGCGCATCGCCGGCAACCTGGTCTACGACTACGAGGAGCTGCTGCCCCGCCAGGGGACCAAGCAGGACCAGGTCGCCCCCTATGTAGAGCAGGTGCTCGACGCGCTCGGCATCCGCTTCGGCCCGGCCCACACCGAGGTGATGCTGACCGCCGAGCGGCCCGGTGCTGGTCGAGTCGGGAGCGCGCCTGCACGGCTCGGTCCGCGACGACGTGATCGACCGCTGCACACCGAGCCACCCCGCGGTTACGGCCGAGGCCTACCTCGACCCCGCCTCGGTGGCCCGCCGCGCCGCCCAGCCCTACGAGTTGGCGGCCGCGGCCTACTGCGTGATGCTGATCTCCCAGCACGAGGGCCGATCGTCTCCGCTGATGGCCTACAGCGAGATCGAGCGCCTCCCCTCCTTCGCCGGCTCGATCGCGATGCTAGAGCCGGGTCAGCAGCTGGAACGAACAGTCGACCTCTTCACGTGTCCCGGAATGCTTTACCTCGTAGGCACCGACCGTGAGCGGCTACAAGCCGACTACGAGCACCTCCGCCGACTCGAGGCGAATGGCCTTTTCGAGCTCGAGCAGCTAATCGCTTCGTAGAGGGCCGGTTCCGGTAGGGGTGAAGCGTCTTGTACTTTTTCGCGGCTGCACCATCGGGCGCCAGCCATCGCCGCCCCTCGAAAAAGTTAAGCGAAACCCCTACCGGAACCGGCCCTCTCAACCCCGCCGCTTGCGCAACGTGCGTCGCCCAACCTTGACCAGCGGCACGATGCCCTCGCGCAGCGCCTTGCTGCGCACCGCGCCCTTGCCGTAGAGCAGCTTGGCCGAGGCCTGCACCGCTTCGCCGAGGGTGCGGTCGTAGGGATGCCACCAGAAGTCGCGGGTCAGCCCCGGCTCCCAGGCGTTCATCTTCACGTTGACGCACTCGTAGAAGCCGAATTTGGAGTGCGAGCGGCCGACGCCGGAGTCCTTGACGCCACCCCAGGCGCACTGGCAGGCGCCGTGGCTGAAGGAGTGGTCGTTGATCCAGACCATTCCCGATTCGATCTGGCGGGCGATCCGTTCGCCCTTCTGGCGGTCCTTGGTCCAGACCGAGGCGCCGAGGCCGAACTCGGAGTCGTTGGCGAGCTCGATCGCCTCCTGCTCTGAATCGACGACGACGATCGGCAGCGCCGGGCCGAAGACCTCCTCCTTCATGATCCGCATCTCCTGTGTCACCCCGGTCAGCACCGTCGGGGCGACGAACTTGCCGGAGAGGCCGGGCACGTCGATCGGGCCGCCGCAGAGCTTGGTCGCGCCGGAGGCGACCGCGTCCTCGATCAGGTCGACGACGATCTCGTACTGGCCCTCGGAGGTCATCGGGCCGATCTCGGTCTCCCACTGCAGCGGGTCGCCGAGGCGCAGCCGCTCGGTCTCACGGGCGACGCCCTCGACGAAGCGGTCGGCGACCTCCTTGACGACGTAGACACGCTCGATCCCCGAGCAGGTCTGGCCGGCGTTGGCGAAACCGCCCCAGACGGCGCCGGAGATCGCGTTGGGCAGGTCGGCGTCGGCGCAGACGATCATCGGGTCCTTGCCGCCGAGCTCCAGGACCGAGCCCTTCAGCCGCGTTGCACAGACCTCGCCGACCTTGCGGCCGACCTCGACCGAGCCGGTGAAGAAGATCTTGCCGGCGCTCGACTTGGCCAGCGCGTCGCCGACCGCGCCGCCGCCGTGGACGACGCGGATGAGGCCCTCGGGCAGGCCGCCCTTCTCGAAGACGCGGCGGATCGCCTCGCCGAGCAGCGGCGTCAGGCTGGCCGGCTTGAGCACGACGCCGTTGCCGGCCATCAGCGCGATCGCGACCTCGCCGAAGGGGATCGACCAGGGGTAGTTCCAGGGTGCGATCACGCCGACGACGCCGATCGGCTCGTAGGTGAAGCGGCTTTTCTTGGTCACCAGGAAGGCCTGGCTCATCCGCACCTTCTCGTCGGCGAGGATCTTCGGCCCCGCCTTGGCGCACCAGTGCAGCGCGTCGACGGTCGGCAGCAGCTCCATCGTGTAGGCCTCGGCGCGCGGCTTGCCCTGCTCGTTGACGAGCAGTTCGGCGATCTCGTCGATGTCGTCGAGCAGCGCGTCGGCGGCGCGGCGCATGTAGCGGGCGCGGTCGCTCAGCGACAGCTCTGCCCAGGCGGGCTGGATGCGGGCGACGTCGTCGACCACGCCCTGCACCTGCTCGGGTGTGATCGTCGCGACCGAGCCGACCAGCTCGCCGGTGGCGGGGTTGAAGCTCTCGAGGGTGGACGGGACGGCTGGGCTCTGCGTAGCGCTCTCCATCGACCGATTGTAGGTCGGGGAGCCAGATACCGCCAGAGCGATTTGATCGACCCTTAGGAGGCCTCGGCGCCGCGGTTGCGCTGACGGGCGATCGCGACGGCGCTCTCAGCAGTTACGACGAAGAGGGCCACGCAGTCGTCGATCAGCTGCTCGCGGTCGATCTCGATCTCTTCCTGCAGCCAGGTGACCAGCAGCTCGGCGAGGCCGCCGGTGAGCAACCTCGCGATCAGGTCGACCAGCGGATCTTTCGTCGCTGAGGAATCGACGGAGGCGCGGGTCTGGGCGGCGATCAGCTGCGCGAAGGTGCTCGCGGTCGCCAGCCGGCGTTCGAGCATCGCCTCGCTACCCAGCGCCTCGATGAAGGTGATTCGCGCCCGGCGGGGATCGTCGGTCAGTACCCGCACGAAGGTGTCGATCGCGGCGTGCACCTGGGCCTGGGGGTCGTCCTTGGGCGCCGCCGCGACGGCCTCGACCACTTTCGTAGCCGCCTCTTCGGTGACCTGGTCGAAGACGGCCACGGCCAGCGCGTCGAGGTCCTCGAAGCTCTCGTAGAAGAAGCGCGAGGTCAGCTTCGCCCGGCTGCAGACCCCGCGCACCGTCGTCGCCGACCAGCCCTGGGTGCCGATCAGGTCGAGGCCGGCGTCGAGCAGCTGGGCGCGCCGCTCGGCGCGACGCTGCTCGGCCGATTGCCCTCCGTAGACGCCTGTCGCGGTTCTGGCCACGGATTCCAGTTTGCCACCCGACTGACGAAAAATGGAGCCAGCCACTCCGCCGTAGATGCATAGCGTCGCGGCCGACCCCTACAATCAGGATACAACTATGTCCTCTTTGCTACCAGTACCCGAAGAGTTGGCCCGACGGGCCGACGAAGCCAAGCGCGACCATTCGCCCGAGCTGATCGACCTTCTGGTAGCCGGCTCGTTCGAAGGAGACCCGCTCGCCGACGGCCTCGTTGCCGCGTTCAAGGCGATGCCTGGCGGCGCCGGGCTGGAAGATGCTCGACGACGCGCTGCTGCACGGGGCCGAGCGCGGTCGAGGACGCTCCCCCGCAGCTCGACGAGCTACTCGCTCCGGCACTCGAGCCCCCGCCTGGGTCGACCTCGACCTCGTCGACGCCGGCGCCCTCGCCTACTGGCGCAGCGGCGGTCTCAACCTCGGCCTGGCGCTGATGTGCGGATCGCTCGCCTACGGCTACCAGAGCGCCCGCCTCACCCGACCGCTTGCCGCCACGGGCCGGCTCGAGAAGATGGCGCCGCGGCGGCTGCAGGAGACCTCGCGCTGGGTCGCGGTCGCGACCAGGCCAGGAGCGCTGCGTCCTGGCGGCGACGGCCTGCGGGCGACGGTGCGGCTGCGCCTGGTCCACGCCCTGGTCCGCAGCCACCTACTCGCGATGCCCGGCTGGGACCTTGGCGAGTGGGGCGTCCCGATCAGCGCCAGCGACTCGCTGGTGACCGCGATCGGCGGCTTCATGTCGATGCCGCTGCGAGCGCTGAAAGACCTCGGGGTGCGATTCTCGCCCGCGGAACTGGAGGCGATGACGCACCAGTGGGCCTGGATCGGGTCGCTGATGGGGGTCCCCGACGCAGCTGCATCCCGCGCTCCTACGGCGAGGCCCGCGACGACCATCGAGGCGGCGCTGATCCTCGATGACGGCCCGAACGAGGACTCGCCGAAGCTGATGCACGCGCTGCTGTACCACGGCACCGAGTTCCCGCTCGAGACAGAGGCTGCCGCGACTCGCGAGGCGCCCGGCGCGGGCCCTCAAGGCGCGCTTCATCGGCGGCTTCGCACGACGCTGGATGGACGACGAGATGGCCGATCGGCTCGGCGTCCCGGACACGCGCCTCACCCGGCTGACGCCCTTGCTGCGGCCGCTCACGCTGACTCGCGAGCTTGCCCGCGCCAGCCACCTGCTCGGCTCCGACGAGCGCATCGCCCGCATCGAGCTGGCCATCGATGGAGTGGGTCTCGACCGCCCGCAGCGGGCCGGTCGAGACGATCGCGCCGCACGAGGCGGCACGCGAGCCGGTCCTCTCGGCCGTCGCGGCCTAGCCCTCGAGGATCGGCGCCAGCAGCCGCTGCGCCAGGTCGCGAACCCGATCCTCGTCCTCGAGAGGGAGGACGCTCTCGGGGATCAGCACGAAGCTGACCGCGAGCCGGACCAGCAGCTCGGCCGCCTCGTCGACCTCGATCGGGCCGAGCACGCCGGCCCGCTGGGACTCGCGCAGGCGCCCCGCCAGGTAGTCGCGGGCGACGGCGAAGAGCGCGCCGCCGTCCTCGGTGAGCGCGCCCAGCACGGTCTCCGGCTCGAGCCGGGCGAGCCGGCTGAGCAGCGGGTGCTCACGGGCGAGGCGGAGGCTGGTGACGAAGCCCGGCGGCCACCTGCTCGGCGATCGGCGCGTCGGGCCGGCGGCGGCGTCGAGCTCGGCGAGGCAGCGCCGGCCCTCGCGAGCGCCGAGCGCCGCGACCAGCGCCTGCTTGTCGCCGAAGCGGCGGTAGACGGTCATCCGCCCGACGTGGGCGCGGCGGGCGACGGCGTCCATCGTCAGGTGCTGAACGCCCGAGGCGGCGGCAAGGTCGAGGGCGGCGTCGAGGATGCGGTTGCTGATCGCGTCGTCGGGCGGCTCGGTGTCGGAGCCGACCGCGTGGGTGAGCAGGGTGAGCGGCTCGACCGCCATCTAGCGCGCGCGACCGGGATGCGCGACGGCGAGGCCGCGTCGCCGCGGGCGATCGCCTCGCGCCGCCAGCGCAGGTAGCTCGGGCCGACGTTGCGCAGCGTCTTCGGCAGCAGCGGCGTCGCCGCCCGCGAGGCGGCGGCGAGGACCCGCAGCTGGCGTTCCTTGGAGCGCGTCCAGCTGACCCCGTAGAGCTCGCGCAGCCGCGGGCGAGAGCAGGCCGCCGGTGACCAGGGAGATCTGGTGCGTGGCCGGGATGCGGGCGATACGCCAGCGCCCTGTCCGGCAGGAAGGGCAGTTCGGGGCTGGTCGGTTCCTTCGAGCGACTCCAGTACTTCGTCGACCGCCGGCGGTGCGCTCGAGCCGCTCCTGCGCCATGCGCTCGAAGTAGTCGCCGAACTCCGCCCAGGTCTCCGGCAGGTCGCGTTCGCGGACGCCGATCAGGCGCCCGCCGCGCCGCCATTCGGCGTAGAACTCGTCGAGCTCGCCGGCGGGGATCGGGCTGCCGAGCAGCTCGTGGCCGCGCACGATCGAGTGGGCCAGGGTGGCGTGGACCCAGGCGTAGGCCTCCGGCTCGAGCGCGTGGTAGCGCTCGCCGTCGGGCTTGACCCCCTTGATGTGCTTGTGCATCTCGCGGATGCGCCTGCCCATCTCGCCGGCGACGGCCGGCCCGCCGTAGGTCATCGCGTAGGAGTAGTCGAGGGTGCGCAGCAGCCGGCCCCAGGGGTCGGCGCGGAAGTCGGAGTGCTCGCTGACCCCGGCGCCGACCGTCGGGTGTCCGACCTGGAGCAGGATCGCGTAGGCGCCGGTGCCGATCAGGCGGGCGTCGCCGCCGTAGCGCCAGAGCGTCGAGTCCGGCTTCGCGATCAGGTCGGGGATTTCGTCGGCGTGGGGCAGGACGGTTCGGTCATGAGCCTGATGGTACAGAAAAACGAATTTCGTCTCAAACATCCCGTAGCGTGAGCGCAGCGGGAGCTCCGCCAGTGCATGTTCGCTCGCCTGCGGCTCGCTCACTAGTTGGAGCCGCTTCGCGGCTGAGAATCACCTTGCCGGGGGCCGCTTCGCGAGGCACTGTCGAGACCTCCCCCGCTGCGCTCATACTGAGCCGTAATGGCCGATCGATTGTTCGACACCGGGGAGTCCAGCTCTGCGAGGTTCCAGCTGCCGATGCGCCGCTGGCGGTGCGGATGCGGCCGCGGAGCTTGGATGAGCTGGTCGGGACAGGAGCACGTGCTCGGGTCGAGGGCTCGGCTCTGCGCACCGCGATCGAGAGCGGGCACCCGCACAGCGCGATCCTCTACGGGCCGCCGGGGGCGGGGAAGACGACGCTGGCGCGGATCGCCGCGGCCGGGGCTGAGGGGGCCTTCGAGGAGGAGTCGGCGGTCAACGCGGGGCGGGCCGAGATCCGAGCTGTGATCGAGCGGGCGCGGGAGCGGCGGGCCGGCAGCGATCGACCGACGGTGCTCTTCCTCGACGAGATCCACCGCTTCAACAAGGCCCAGCAGGACGCGCTGCTGCCGGCGGTCGAGGAAGGGCTGCTGACCCTGATCGGGGCAACCACCGAGAACCCCTACTTCGAGGTCAACTCGGCGCTGCTCTCGCGCTGTCAGATCTACGAGCTGCGCCCGCTCGAGCCCGAGCAGGTGGAGGACGCTGCTGCGCCGCGCGCTCGCCGATCCCGAGCGCGGCCTGGCCGAGCCGCCGCCGGTCGAGGACGCGGCGCTGGCGATGCTCGCCCACCGCAGCGGCGGCGACGCCCGGGTGGCGCTCTCGGCGCTGGAGCGGGCGGTCGAGCGCTCGCGCGGCGAGCCGGTCGACGTCGCCGCGATCGAGGACGCGCTGCAGCGCAAGGCGCTCGACTACGACCGCCCGGGCGATCGCCACTACGACTTCGTCTCGGCCTGGATCAAGGCGACGCGCGGCTCCGACGTCGACGCCTCGCTCTACTACCTGGCGGTGATGCTGGAGGGGGGCGAGGACCCGCGCTTCATCGCCCGCCGCATGGTCATCCTCGCCTCCGAGGACGTCGGCAACGCCGATCCGCAGGCGCTGCTCGTCGCCGACGCCGCGGCTCGCGCGGTCGACCGGGTCGGCCTGCCCGAGTGCGCGCTCAACCTCGCCCAGGCGGCCGTCTACCTGGCGCTCGCCCCGAAGTCGAACGCCTCCTACAAAGCGCTCGGCGCCGCCCGCGCCGAGGTTCGCGAGCAACGGCGCCAAGACCCCGCCCGACTATCTGCGCGACGCCCACTACCCCGGCGCCGAGAAGCTCGGCCGCGGCGAGGGCTACCGCTACGCGCACGACGAGCCGGGTGGGGTGAGCGACCAGCAGCTGCTTCCGCCAGGGCCTCGAGGAGCGGCGCTTCTACGCGCCCACCGACCGCGGTTTCGAGGCCGAGCTGGGCCGCCGTCTGGAGGCCCTGCGAAAGAGAGTTCGCGAGCACTTGAGCGCTGCGCAACTTCTCCGGCAAGTGGGTGTTTCAGAGGGCGGCTTTCCAAGCTAGAGCCAGGGAGAGCCGACACACCGGCCGGAGGCCTGGACTGGGGGCCTCCGGCGGGGATTTAAAAGGGAGATACAGGGGGACGGTAACCGCGCCTTGCACCGGGCGCAATTACCGCGTTCGGGGCGACTCTCCACCTCCTCTATCGTCTTTCCATGGCTTCGGAGAAGTTGCGACTCGGTGGGATGGCCCTTCGCAACGGCCTGCTGATCCACGGGCCGACCCACTGGGCGGCGGCGGTTCGCGGATCCCGACGGGGCCATCGAGGTCGCCTCTGAGCCAAAGCCGGAGCTGGCGCCGGGGCTGGCGGCGCGATTGCCCGGTTTGCGCGGGCCGCTGAAGCTTGCCGAGGCGCTGGCTGTGCTGCCTCTGGTGCGGCGGCGCCTGCCGGCGGCGCGGTTGCCCTTCGAGGACGTCCGCGTCGTTGCTGCGATCGGGGCGACCCTGGTGGCTACCGCGACGCTGCGCAAGCGCTTCGGCAGCTCGGCGCTGCGCGAGGGCGCCGTGCAGGCGATCGGCGCGGTGCCGGCGTTGGTGGCGCTGCTCGACCGCGACCTGGCCGCCTACCACGGGGTCGAGCACAAGGCGATCGCCGCCTACGAGCAGGGCATCGAGGACCCGGCCGGCGTGCCCAAGGAGCACGACCGCTGCGGCTCCAACCTGCTCGACGCCGATGATGCTGCTCTCGGCCGGCGGCACCGTGCTGCTCGAGCGGGTGGTCGAGCGGCCCAGCCCGGTGGCCCGCGCCGCGGTCGGCCTCGCCGGCGCCTCGATCGCGGTCGAGATGTTCGCCTGGAGCGATCGCCACCACGGCGATCCCCTCGCCGAGGCATTCCACACGCCCGGGCGGGAGATCCAGCGCCTGATCGCGACCAAGGAGCCGACGCCGCAGCAGCTCGAGGTCGGCGTCGCCGCGCTGGCCGAGATCCTCCGCGCCGAGAACGCCGCGTAGACTGCCGCCCTCGTGTTCGGAAGGATCGACCACATCGGCATCGCCGTCGAGGATCTCGACGCCAGCATCGAGCTCTACGAAAAGGGCTTCGAGATGGAGCTGGCGCTGCGCGAGACGGTCGAGGAGCAGGGCGTCGAGGCGGCGCTGCTCAACGTCGGCGACGGTCACGTCGAGCTGATGGCGCGCGACCGGGCCCGACACGCCGGTCGGCAAGTTCATCGCCAAGCGCGGGGCCGGGCTGCACCACGTCGCCTACGCGGTCGACGACATCGACTCGACCCTGGAGCGCCTTGCCGCAGCCGGCATCGAGCTGATCGACACCAAGGCGCGGGTCGGCATCGGCGGCAGCCGCGTCGCCTTCCTGCAGCCGCGCTCGACCGGGCGCGTGCTGACCGAGCTCGTCGAACCCGCAGGAGGAGGGCACTGATGGCCGAAGCACAGCGTGTGGAGATCGGTTTCGAGGGTGGCCAGGTTGTCTCGGTGCGTCTCACCGACGACGAGCTGAAGGACCTGCGCAAGCAGGTCGAGAAGGGCGGCTGGCACGACGTCAAGACGGAGGACGGCACGCTCGCCGTCTACCTCGGCAAGGTCTCCTTCCTGCGCATCGATTCTGGCGAGCACCGGGTCGGCTTCTCCCTCAAGTCGTGAGCGCGTCTTCCAGTGCGCGCTCGGACGGCGCCGGACTGGTCGGGGCGGCCGTCGGCGCCGCGGCGCTCTGGTGGCGTAAGAACCCTTCTGCCTGTCCTTACGGCCAGCGCTTCTGGGTCGAAGCTCCGCACCCGGTCATCACTCGCGATCGGCTGCGCGCGGTGCTGCGGCCCGAGGCCGGGGAGCGCATCCTCGAGATCGGCCCCGGGGTCGGCTACTACACGCCTCGACATCGCCGAGTGGGTTGGCCCCGACGGCAAGCTCGAGATCTTCGACCTCCAGCAGGAGTTCCTCGACCACACGATCGGCCGCGCCGCCGAGCGGGGCCTGACCAACGTGGTCCCCACCCAGGGCGATGCCACCGCGCTTCCCTACGAGGACGCCTCGATCGACGCCGTCGTGCTCACCGCCGTCCTCGGCGAGATCCCCGACCCGGTGGCTGCCCTGCGCCAGATCCAGCGAGTCCTCAAGCCCAGCGGCCGCCTGATCGTCGGCGAGCTCTTCGGCGACCCCCACTTCACCACCCAAGCCAGCCTCAAACGCCAAGCCGGCGAAGCCGGCCTCGCCTGGCAGGAGCACTCCGGCAACTGGTTCGCCTACTTCGCGCGGCTCTCCGGCAACTAGGGGCGCCCTAGCCGCGGATCGCCTTGCCGGCGATGTTCTTCAGCCGGGTGCGGTCGCGTTGCGGCAGGGTCCCTGGTCTTCCCTTCGACTTCTTGACCAGGCGGATCAGCTCCTGCTGTTCCTTCTTGGTCAGGTTGGCCTGGGCGCGCTCCCGGCCCTTTTGGGCGAGCCAGACGGCAACGGCCCAGACCATCCCCCATGGAACTCGCTTCCAGACACCGGGCACGGCGTGTCGGGCGATCCACAGGGGCATCTGGCGTTTCTACCCGTAGAGGCGGATAGCAACCCCTTTGTGAAGCGGTTGATCAGGCCAGGGCGGTCCAGAGGCTCTGCTCGGCCTCGGCGACTCGGCGAGCGGCGCTGTCGATCTCTCGCCAGAGCGCCGGGTCGGGGTCGTCGCGCTCGCTGGCGGCGTGGAAGGCCGTGGCGAGGTCGGTCCAGCGCGCCGCGGCCTCGGCGGCGAGCGGCGCCTCGGCGCGGCCGGCCTCCTCGAGGAAGCGCGAGTACATGAGCCGGAAGGCGCCGCCACCGGTGCCGCGTCGCTCGATCACCTGGTAGCCGAAGCGGGCGCACCACTGCCAGTCCTCGGCGACCTCGGGCCAGCTGCCGGCCTCCTCGGCGAGGCGCTCGACCGCGCCGATGCCGGAGAACTCGCCGAACTCGGACTCGAGCATCGCCTTGGTGGCCCGCTCGATCGCGGCCGGGATCGCGTCGCGAAGCTGCTCGGGGCTGACCGTGCCGGAGGCGGTGAACATGTGGCCGGCGAGGGGATAGGCGGGGTGCTGGCTGTGGCGCGCCTTGTCGAGGTCCGCCAGCGGCGTTGTCTTCTGCAGCTCCTCGAAGCCGGTGTCGGAGAGGTGAGCGAACCGCTCGTCGTAGCCGGCGAGGACGACAGCGTGGCCGGGGAAGTGGGCCGAGTTGCCGTAGTGGTCGAGGTAGTAGAGGTCGGTGAGCAGCAACACCGGCTGGCCGGAGTCGACCTCGGCGCGGGCGGCCTCCCAGGCGCCGTCGTCGCCCTCGTCGAAGGTGCGCAGCCGAAGCGCCGCGCCGGTCAGCTCGCCGAAGTTCTCCTCGAGCCGCGCGGTGCGACCGTTGAACCAGCGCGAAGGCGAGGCGTCCTCCAGGGCGACGTAGTAGAAGCAGGCGCCGGCGCCGAGCCCAAAGGCCATCTCCTCGCTGATCTCGGCCCCGTGGAAACCGAGCAGGTTGCGCAGGGCAGTGGAGCCACAGTGGTGGCCGGGCGTGTGGGTGTAGCCGGGGACGGAGGGCATCGTGAGACGGATATTGACTGAGAGACCTATTCTGCTGCCGCCGATGCAAGCGTTCGACCTCAAGCTGCTTCACGTCATGCGGACTCGCGGGCACAGCCCTGGCGTGGAGGAGCTGATGAGGGTTCTCGGCAAGGCCGGGAACAACGGGGCGATCTGGTTTGGGATAGGGATCGTGCTGGCCGTCTTCGATTCGGGCCACCGCGAAGCCTGGTTTGTCTGCGCGCTGCTGGCGCCGCTGGCCATCGCGCTCAACTACGTGATCAAGCTGATCGTCAAGCGGCCGCGGCCGGTCC
The DNA here is from genome assembly GCA_963718775.1 of uncultured Solirubrobacterales bacterium. Classification (GTDB taxonomy): domain Bacteria; phylum Actinomycetota; class Thermoleophilia; order Solirubrobacterales; family 70-9; genus VRUE01. Next base: position 1,723,130 of record OY970377.1, read on the forward strand.
TCGAAGGGCTGCCCCCACTGGGCGGGGCGCCCAGCTCGCTGAGCTTCCCCTCGGCGCACGCGACCTCGGCCTTCGCCGTCGCCACGGCGATGACGCGGGTCGAGCCGCTCGGCGCGCTTGCCTTCGTCCTCGCGATCGCCCTCTCGCTCGGCCGTCCCTACCTCGGCATGCACTACCCGTCCGACGTCCTCGCCGGCGCCGTGCTCGGCGTCGCTCTGGGCCTGATCGTGCCGCTCTCGATATGAGGCCGCGACCATGAAGGTCGGGATCGTCGGGCTGCCCAACGCGGGCAAGTCGACCCTCTTCAACGCGCTGACCAGCGGCGGCGCGCAGACCGGCGACTACCCGTTCACGACGATCGAGCCCAACGTCGCGATCGCAGCGGTCCAGGACGAGCGACTCGAGAAGATCGCCGAGACCGTCGGCAGCTCGAAGCTGGAACCGGCGACGATCGCCTTCCACGACATCGCCGGCCTGGTCAAAGGCGCCTCGGAGGGGGAGGGCCTCGGCAATCAGTTCCTCGCCTCGATTCGCGAGACCGACGCGATCTGCCACGTCGTTCGCTGTCACGACGACTCCGGCGTGCCGCACCCCGATGGCCGCGTTGACCCGCTCGCCGACATCGAGACGATCGAGACCGAGCTGATGCTCTCCGACTACGAGCAGGCCGAGCGCCGGCTGCACCGGGTCGGCAAGGGGGCGAAGTCGGGCGATGCCGAGGCGATCGCCGAGCGCGACTGGCTGGAGAAGGTGGTTGCGGCGCTGGCCGAAGGCAAGCCCGCCCGCTCAGTCGATGTTCCCGATGCCGCCGCCGACGGCCCCCGCAACCTGCAGGCGCTCACCTCGAAGCCGATGCTCTACGTCGCCAACGTCGACGAGGGCGACGCCGAGGCGCCCGAGGCCGTCGCCACTCACGCCGCGACGGTCGGAGCCGGAGTCGTCGCGGTCAGCGCCCGAATCGAGGGCGAGCTTGCCGAGCTCGACCCGGCTGAAGCCGCGGAGATGCGCGAGTCCTACGGCGTCGAGGGCTCGGGCCTGGCGCGGCTCGTCCGCGCTGCCTACGAGCTGCTCGAGCTGATCACCTTCTTCACCGCCGGCGAGGGCAAGGAGGCCGTCGCCCGCCCGCTCGCCCGCGGCTCGACCGCCTGGGAGGCGGCGGGGACGATCCACACCGACATCCAGGACGCTTTCGTCAAGGCCGAGGCGATCGGTTGGCGGGAGCTGGTCGAGTGCGGCGGCTACGCCCAGGGCCGCGACAAGGGCCTGCTCCGCATCGAGGGCCGCGACTACGTGATCCAAGACGGCGACGTCGTAACCATCAAGGTCTAGCGACCCACTTCAGATTCTCGCTCTAGGGTTCCTCTATGGATCAGGGAGGGCGTTTCCCAAAGGTGTCCGCGAAGGCGGGCCACTACGAGAGCTTCTACATCAAGGCCTGCCGGCCTGGTGGGGGGCAGGGGATCTGGATCCGCCACACGGTGCACAAGCGGCCCGGCGCCGATCCCGAGGCCTCGATCTGGTTCGTCCTCTTCGACCGCGAGGCGGAGGGGCCCCGGGCGACCAAGGTCACCGTCGGCGCCGACCAGCTCTCGGCGCCGGTCGGCTCCTGGATCCGTGTCGCCGGCGCGGAGATCGGTCCCGGCAAGGCCAGCGGCTCGATCGAGACCGAGGCCCTGAAGGCGTCCTGGGACTTCAAGTTCGAGGGCGATGCCGAGCCCTGCAAGTACCTGCCGGCCGACTGGCTCTACGAGGCGCCGGTCCCCAAGACCAAGTTCGTCGCTCCCTATCCGGAGGCGCGTTTCTGTGGGCGGCTGGAGATCGACGGCGAGGAGATCGAGCTGGATCGCTGGCCGGGGATGATTGGCCACAACTGGGGCAGCGAGCATGCCGAGCGCTGGGTCTGGCTCGAGGGCACCGGTTTCGGGGACTCGGCCGGCGCCTACTTCGACGCAGGCGCCGCCCGCGTCAAGATCGGCAGCTGGACGACGCCCTGGCTGCCCTCGGGGATGCTCGTCCTCGACGGCGAGCAGCACCGCCTCGGTGGCTTCGGCCAGATCCGCTCGGCCTCGATCGAGCCCGAGCCGACCGCCTGCGAGTTCACTCTGCCGGGCAAGGACATCGTCGTCCGCGGTCGCGTCTCCGCCCCCAAGAAGGACTTCGTCGGCTGGGTCTACGCCGATCCCAAGGGCCCCGAGCACAACACTCTCAACTGCTCGGTCTCCGACCTCGAGCTGACCGTCGAACGGCCGGCCCAGCCGCCGCGCCAGCTCACCCTGTCCGCTGGCGCCGCCTACGAGTTCGGCATGCGCGAGACCGACCACGGCATCCCGATTCAGCCCTACTCGGACGGCTGAGCGTTAGGGCACGCCGGCCAGTTCGGCGACGGTTGCGATCGGCGTCAACCACCCGTTCTGCTCGATCTGCGCTCTGGGACTGCCCGAGCGGTAGGTGCTGGTTGAGCCCGCGTGGAGATCGCGCAGGATCCGCACTGCCCATCCCGCCTGGGTGAGATGCTCGGATGAGAGCTGGATGCCGTGGGCGGCTCGCTCCGCGGTCAACTCGACGAAACGACCCGTCGCCTCGGTCTGGATGCTCGCCAGGACCAGGTTGCGATGGTGGCAGCTCAAGGTCGACGGCGATTGGCTCGGGCTTCCCTTGCGGAAGCGCTCTGGACTCCAGATCACCCGTCCGCGGCCGTCGCCATAGACCAGGTGAGAAGGGGGCGCCGTCCTCTTGCCGGCCACTTTCGCCTCCGCGAGCGTCGGTGGCGTGTCTTCTTCCCAGGTCTCGCTGAACGAGCTCGCCGCGTGAAGGAACTTGGTCGTCAGCGCAGCGGTTGGGTCGAATAGCGCGCGCTCGCCTTTCGCGGCCATCACGGTGACGGTCGAGAAGCCATCCCGCCAGGGCCCGGCCTCCGAGTTGACGGCAAGGGAGCCCAGGGCCGCCAGGCCCACCCCGGCGGCGTCGTCGAGGCGGAGCTTCCGGCCCGGCTGCGCATCGGGGAGCTCGAGGCACGCGGCACGGTGGAGCTCGTTCAAGGCTTCCACGGCATCGCCCAGGCTGGGCCACTCAACATCGATTCTGAAGGTGACGAGGAAAGTCGCCCCCCATGGGTGGAGAAACCCCTCGCTGGTTGCCGAAATGCCTTCTCCGGCGTCGATCCGAAGTGGAGAGGCGCTGCGCAGCGGTACCAGCAAGCGCCATGCCTCTCGACCCGGCACCGCGGCAAGCGACGGCCAGCGCGGCAGGTATCTCTCCCAAAAGCCCTGTCGCTCGTGTGCCGGCCAGGGAACCGTGAGCGATCCCTTCTGTGCGCCGCGGGCGGTGTTGAACAGCGCTTGATAGGCGCTACGATCCAGTACTTCAGGTCGCGCTTGGGGCTTGTCGGGCAACAGGGTTTGATGCCAAAAGGCACTCATCCGAAGGCGCTGCAGTGTTGGCTCTGTACTAGTGGCTATCATTTGCTCGACTCATATTTCGTAGGAAGCTTTTCCAAATAAAAAGAAAAGGCTCCTGATTCGCCCGAAAGGGATTCAACGAACGGAATACCACGCGGCTCCCACGTGGAGCCGCGTTTCTTTTTCTTCACTGCTCTCCCGCCATCACCATAGGACTGGCGAGGCCCTTGACCTTCTCCGTGGTGACCATGACGGCCGAGCGAACCGCATTGTTGCCGGCGAACGAAACGCTGAGCGCCCCCTTCTCCACGCCCTTTCGGAGGCTGGCGGCGAGCGCCGCCGCGTCGTGGCTGCGGTCGAGCTGATCCTGGATCCTCGCGTTGAGGTCCTCGTCGAGGTCAGTCCAGGTGTAGACGATCTTCGGAGCTGACCAGGTGGAGGGCCGCTTTTCGTTTTCGGGCTGCAGCAGGTAGAGCTCTACGGTTCCCGAGCCCGTGTCATACGAGAAATGGGGCCTTTGCAGATCCAGCCTTTGTTTGGCGAGCTTCTCCAGGATCGCGATCGGCCCGTCCGAGTCGCGCGGAATCCGCGATCGCCGTCGGTAGTTGGAGATCAGCTGCGCAACGACGTAGATCGCGAACCCAAGCGCCATCGAGACCAGCCAAAGCACAATCAATTCGGTCAAGCCGTATTGGTCGAGGAGGTCGATCCCCAGGAGCCAGGCAACGAAGAGGATCACGGCCGAGCCGATCACCGTCAGCACCCAGGACTCGGGCTCCTTCAAGGGGAACGGGAAAGCACCGTCATCCGATTCGTCTCGCAGGAAGCGTGCCCGCCAGAAAATGCTGGCCGTGGCGAGGACGAGAAATCCAGGAAGCAGCAGCAGCGAGGGGATCCCCAGCGCGGTCAGCACCTCGCTTTCGCCGGCAACACCCACCTTGGCGGTTTGAGTGGCGACCAGATCGAAGTGCGCGCCGCCGACCTTGACGGGCACGCGGAAGACGAGCTGCTGCTCTCCGGGCCGGACTCGGTCGTCGGCCACTGCGTCGAGCTTGATCACGACCGTCCTGCCCTTATCCACCGTCAGGTCTTCCGGCTCGCCTTCGAAGTCGATGAAGGATGGCCCGCTTCCAATCACCGTCTCGATAACCAGCGGAAGCGCGGCCTTGTTGTGAACCGTCAAGTAGACCGGCTCGGTCTGCCCGGACTTCAGCGTCGCCAGGCTTGCCTTTGCCTCCAGCGTCGCCAGCTTGTCGGGTTCGAGGGCCGCGGGTGGTAGTAGCTCGGCGCCGGCGGACATCATCTCGATCGGTCCACCGTTAACCCTAAAGCTGGCGAGCAGGGCGAGATTCGGCGGCGGCGTCGCCAGACTCCAGGCAGGAAGCACGACACCAAAGCTCTTGCTTCCGTGTGGGGGTAGGCCGACTAAGCCATCCGGCGTTACGGTCACCTCCGCCGTTTCCCCATGTGTGTAAACGGGCTCGACGTGCAAGTGCGAGATTTGCTCGTCGCCGGTATTGGTGGCGAGTACGGTGACCTCAGTATCGACGGTTGCCGAGAGCTCCGACTTGCCCGGAATGACCGAGAGCTCAATCGGAGCTGTGCTTCCAGTTGCCGCATAGGAGGCAGGCACGGAAGCGGTGGTCACGGCGACGACGCACACCACGATTGCGGCGTACAGGGCGCACCGTACAGTCTTTGGACCCCGCCCCCCACTTGTGCGATCCCTGAAGCTGATTAAACAACGCTACTAGTGTCGAGCGCTGCGAGGCGCGCGGTGTCTCATCCACTGACCTTTACGAAGGTCATCCAGCGGTCGTAGCCGCCGAGCGCCGAGGCGAGCTGTTCGCCGCTGACCGTGGTGACGCCGCCGCTGCCGTAGAGCTTGGCCGAGACGATGCGGGGGGAGACGCCGCGCTTGACGATCGCGACGCGCTGCAGCTGGCCTTTGAGGTGGCCACCCAGCTTGGCGCTGATCTCCGGGCCCGAGAAGCGCAGTGTCCAGCTGTGCAGGGGGCAGTAGTAGTCGTAGGGGTCGGGGACCCCGACCAGGTATGGGATGGCCGGGCCGAAGAAGACGTTCTGGACGCTCTCGGTGTGGCCGCCTGAGCAGGCCGAGAAGTAGGTCTCGGCGATCTCGTTGCCGTAGATGACGACCTGGCCCTTTGTCGAGCTCGTCGCCGCGTTGGTCGTCGCCGTCTCGCTGGCGAGCCCCTCGTAGACCTGACTGCGGGTGTCGTCGTAGAGGTCGAAGCCGTTGCCGCCGACGTTGACGGTGAGGGCGAAGGAGCGCGCCGCGACGGCCTGGGCCTGCAGCGCCGCCGCTGGCCACGACGACGGCGACTCGTTGGCGATCACGCCCTTCACGTACTGGTCGACGGGCAGCGCGTTGACGACGTTGAGCGAGCCGGCGTCGCTTTCGGTCGGCACCACCTCGAGGACGCCGCGGAAGGTCCCGGCGCCGGCGATCGTCACCCGTCCGGCGCCGGCGGCACGCAGCTTGCGGCCGCAGTCGGCCAGCGGCGAGCCGTCGCTGCCGCGCAGCTTGATGCTGCCGCCCGCACGGTGAGCCTCGTAGCTTTGGCCCGGATCGAGCGCCATGCCGCAGGCGCTGCTGGCGCCGCTGAAGCCGACGTCACCGGGGGAGATGTCGAGCAGGACGCGGACGATCCGCGCATCGGTCACCTGGCCGATCCGCGTTCCCGAGTAGTAGTGGGCGAGGATGAAGCGGTAGTCCTTGCCGTGCTCGGCGTAGCCGTAGGCGCCGTACTGGCTCATTCCGACGCCGTGGCCGAAGCCGTGCCCCTTGACCACCCAGGAGACGCTCGCCTGAGCGCTGGAGGTGAGGAAGAGACAGAGGATGAGTGTCGCCAGGCGGATCCGCATCGCTAGGACAACAGGTTCGATATGGAGGAGTCTCGGCCTGCTCTACTCTTGCCAGGTGGCGCAAGCGGCCGATCACAAGCTCCTCGCTGCGGGTGAGTGGCTGGAGACCGGCGAGTGGAACGAGGTACGCAGCCCCTACGACGGCAGCGTCGTCGGCAGGGTCGCGCAGGGCGATGCGGCGCTGGTCGACCGCGCCGCCGAAGCGGCCCAGCAGGCCTTCGAGTCGGCCGACTTCCCCCAGCACGAGCGCGCTGCCGTGCTCGACCGCGCCGCCGAGCTGGTCGGCGAGCGAGTCGAGGACCTCGCCCTGACGATCGCCGCCGAGGCCGGCAAGCCGCTGAAGACGGCGCGGGTCGAGGCGGCCCGCTGCGTCGACACGCTGACCTTCTCGGCGACCGAGGCGCGCAAGCTGACCGGCGGCACCGTGCCCATGGACGCCTCCGCGTCGGGCGCAGGCAAGCTCGGCGTGATGCTGCGCGTCCCCTACGGGGTGGTCGGCGCGGTCAGCCCCTTCAACTTCCCGCTCAACCTCGTCGCCCACAAGCTCGGCCCGGCGATCGCCGCCGGCAACGCGGTCGTCCTCAAGCCGGCCGGGCAGACGCCGATCTCGGCGCTGAAGCTGGCCGAGGTGCTCGACGAGGCGGGCCTGCCAAAGGGCTGGCTGAGCGTCATCCCAGGCCCGGGCTCGCAGGTCGGCAACGCGATCGTCGAGCACGAGCTGACCCGCGCCCTCTCCTTCACCGGCTCCGCCGAGGTCGGCTGGGGCATCCGCAGCCGCGTTCCCCACAAGAAGGTCAACCTCGAGCTGGGCTCCAACGCGCCGCTGATCGTCAACGCCGACGGCGACTGGGAGACGGCGGCGGACAAGGCCCAGATCCACGCCTTCTCGCACGCCGGGCAGAGCTGCATCTCGATCCAGCGGGTGCTCGTCCACGAGGACGTCGCCGACGCCTTCGTCGAGCGGCTCGTCGCCAACGTCGCGAAGCTGCGGGTCGGCGACCCGCTCGACCCCGAGACCGACGTCGGGCCGCTGATCTCCAGTGGCGACCGCGACCGGGTCAAGGAGTGGATCGAGGAGGCGGTCGCCGGCGGCGCCGAGCTGCTGACCGGCGGCGAGCTGGTCGACGAGGGCCGCTGCCTGGCGCCGACCCTGCTCGGCTCACCGCCCCGCGAGGCCAAGGTCTGGTGCGAGGAGATCTTCGGCCCGGTGGCGACGGTCGACCGGTTCGCCGATTTCGGCGCAGCGCTCCAGGCGGCCAACGACTCCAAGTTCGGCCTGCAGGCCGGCGTCTTCACCGCCGACGTCGGCCGTGCCCTCGAGGCCGCCAAGACCCTCGAGTTCGGCGGCGTCCTGATCAACGAGGTACCGACCTTCCGCGCCGACCAGATGCCCTACGGCGGTGTCAAGGACTCCGGCAACACCCGCGAGGGCCCCGCCTTCGCCGTCCAAGAGCTGACCGAGGAGCGCTTCGTCACCTTGCAGGGCTGAGCCGGCGCAGGCTCTCACCGACCACCCGAGGTGCGGTTAGAGTTCTCGGTTGTGAATCGGTACGGATCCGTGTTGGGGGGCCGATTGGCGCTGGTCGTCGGTGCCTTGCTTGTGTTCGCCCAGCCAACGACCGCAGCGACTGTGGTCAACGGCGATTTCGAGACAGGCACGCTGGCGGGCTGGATGCAGGTTCCCGCACCCGGAGAGGAGGGCGGTTGGTTCGCGTATTCGGGACTCGATGCACCGGTGAGCTTCGAATTGGAAAACGGCGAAAAACAACCACGAACCATCCAGCCACCACCGCAGGGCAGCTTCGCTGCGATTGCGGACCAGCTCGTTTCCGGCGTGGGAATCCTCTACCAGGACATCGCCCTCGAGCCCGGCATGACTCACATCCTTTCGCTGACCACCTACTACAACTCCGCGGCCCCCATCACGGTGCCGACGCCAGACACGCTGTCGGCGGAGGAATTCGACAATCAGCAGTACCGGATCGACGTGATGAAGCCGAGCGCGCCGATCGACTCGGTCAATCCCGCCGACATCCTCTCCACCGTGTTCCGGACTGACAACGGCGACCTCAGCTTCTCTCCGCCACTGACCCGCACTGTCGACCTAACCCCGTTCGGCGGCCAGGTCGTCCGCCTTCGGGTGGCCGAGGTGGACAACCGCGAATACCTCAATGCCGGTGTCGACGCCATCTCGATCCAAAGCACCCCTATCCCACCGAGCTCCTTCAGCTTCGGCAGGTTCAAGCTGAACAGGAAGAGGGGGACGGCAACCCTGAAAGTCAACGTCCCCTGGGGCGGAAAGGTGATGGCGGTCGACTCGGGGAGAAAGGTCAAGCGAATCGTCACGGTGACCGCCGGTACGGCTGCCGCGGGAACCGCGACCCTGTGGCTGCGGCCGACCTACCTGGTCCGGGAGCGACTGAAGAGCAGGCGCAAGCTTCCCTTCAAGCTGAGCGTCACCTTCACCCCGACCGGGGGTGCCGCTGCTACCCAGATCTTCTCTGGGGAGCTGAAGCTCAGACCCAGGCACTGAGCAGGGCCAGAAAGCTCCAATAGCTTCGCTACATAATTTTTGGTAGCCTCGCGACGCTAAGCAAACTTTGAGCGAACGACGGGAGGCGTCGGATGCCGGGAGTCGCGAGGTCCAGGGTTGTTGTGTTCGGGGCGGTGTTTGCCATTGCTGGGCTCGTGGCGACGACGGTCGCCGCGGCGCCCTCCGACACGGTCGGCCAGAGCAGCGTCGAACAGCGGGTGGTCCCCGCCAGCCCCGGCGCCTTCCGCTTCCTGCAGCTTGGCGAAGGGGAGCCCTACACGGTGCGCCAGGAACTGGCCACGGCCAACGCCAACCGCGCCGAAACCCGCACCTCGCTCAGCTACTTCGGGCAGCTCTCCGACTTCCAGCTCGCCGACGAGGAGTCGCCGGCGCGGCTCGAGATCATCGATCCGCTTTCGACGCCGCTGAACCTCCCCTTCGGCGCCGCCTGGCGTCCCTGGGAGGCGCTCGAGCCGCAGATCGACGACTCGATGATCCGCCAGATCAACCAGTTCGCGGCCGCCAGTCCCATCGCCGACGGCAGCGGCGGGCATCGCGCCATGGACTTCACGATCGACACCGGCGACTCGGCCGACAGCCAGCAGCTCAACGAGACGGAATGGGTGCGGACGCTGCTCGAGGGAGGCGCACTCAACCCCAACAGCGGCGTCGACAAGAAAACCTATTCCAGCCTGCTCTGCCCGAACCTGCTGGTGCCCGGCGCCGCCGAGGCCGCTCGCTACACCGGGGTGCAGGACTACAACGATTACTTCGAGGGCGCCTTCCCCGAGTTCTACGACCCCAACAGCCCCGCCGGGCCGCATGCCGCCTGGCCCAAATACCCGGGGCTGATGGACAAGGCGCAGCAGTCCTTCACGGCAGACGGCCTCGACGTTCCTTCCTATGTCGCTTTCGGCAACCACGACGCGCTCGTACAGGGCAACGCGGCGGCGAACGTCGCCTTCGAGCAGGTGGCCCTGGGCTGTCTGAAGCCGATCGGGCCGGTCCCCAATCCTGAAAACGCGCCGGCGCTGCTGACCTCGCTGCTCAACCCGACGAACCTGCTGACGACGCTGCTGACCAAACCCCAGAACCTGATCTTCGTGCCCGGTGACCCGAAACGGCGGTTCGTCTCCAAGAAGCAGTACAAGGACATCTTCAAGGCCGGCAGCCAGGCCGACGGACATGGCTTCGACCTGATCGACCCGGCGCAGGAATCGGCCTCGAAAGGCGCAGCCGGCTACTACGCCTGGAGCCCCGAGCCGGGGATGCGCTTCGTCGCCCTCGACACCGTCGCCGAGGCGGGCACGATCGTCACCCCGACCGGCAACACCACGGCTGATGGCAACATCGACGATCCCCAGTTCAAATGGCTGCGTGGTCAGCTCGAAGCGGCGACCGCCGCCGACGAGCTCGTCGTGCTCTTCAGCCACCACGCGCCGGAGAGCCTCACCGCCGACGCCGCCGACGAGCTGGCGCCCCCGTGCCTGCTTAACGACGCGCACGGGCACGACATCAACCCTGGCTGCGACCTCGACCCGCGCAGCTCGCAGCCGATCCACCTCGAGGCCGACCTCGTCGGCCTCCTGCACGAATTCCCCAACGCGATCGCCTGGGTCGCCGGCCACTCGCACGACAACGTCGTCAATCCCTTCCCGGCGCCGAGCGGGCCGGGTGGGTTCTGGAGCATCCGCGTCGCTGCCGAGGCCGACTGGCCCCAGCAGAGCCGTCTGCTCGAGGTCTTCGACAACCACGACGGCACGCTCTCGATCTTCGGCACGATCCTCGACCACGTCGGCCAGTCGGCCGCCCCCACCGCGGGGACCTCGGCGGCGGGCATGGACCTCAACGACCTCGCCTCGGTCGGCCGCACGATGAGCTTCAACGACCTACAGTCCGGCGCTCCACTCGGCGAAGGCCAGGCCGACGATCGCAACGTAGAGCTGCTGCTCAACGACCCGCGCTAACAACGAAGCGAGAGTTGACCCACCCAGAGTGGGGTCAACTCTCGCTTCGCATCGCTTACTCGTGCGGTCGGGCCATGCGCCGGTGGTCGAGTGCCTCCTCGAGCACTGAGGGCTCGACGCCCTGCTCGAGGGCGACCTCGCGCAGGGAGCGGCCGGACTCGGCGGCGGCCTTGACGATGTCGGCGGCGCGGTCGTAGCCGATGTGGGGGTTGAGCGCGGTGGCCGTGGCCAGGGTCGCCTCGGCGTGGCGCTCGGTCATCTCCTCGTTGGCCTCGAGGCCGGCGACGCATTTCTCGTCGAGCAGGCGCGAGGCGGAGGCGAGCAGCTTGATCGAGTCGAGCAGGTTGCGGGCGATCAGCGGCACCCGCACGTTGAGCTCGAACTGGCCCTGGCTGCCGGCGACGGTGATCGCGGTGTCGTTGCCGATCACCTGGGCGGCGACCTGGATCACCACCTCGGGGATCACCGGGTTGACCTTGCCGGGCATGATCGAGGAGCCCTTCTGCAGCTCGGGCAGGCGCAGCTCGGCGAGGCCGGCGCGCGGGCCGGAGCCCATCAGCGCCAGGTCGTTGGCGATCTTGTTGAGTGAGACGGCGTAGACCTTGAGCGCCCCGGAGAGCTCGACCAGCGCGTCGCGGTTGCCCTGCGCCTCGAAGGGGTCGAGCGGCGCCGAGATCTCCAGCCCGGTCTCGCCGGCGAGCCGCGCCCGCACCTTGGCGGCGAACTCCGGGTGGGTGTTGAGGCCGGTGCCGGTCGCGGTGCCGCCGAGCGGGATCTGGCCGACCCGGCGCAGCGTCGCCTCGATCCGCTGGATGCCGAGCCGCACCTGCGCCGCGTAGCCGCCGAACTCCTGGCCGAGCGTGACCGGGACGGCGTCCATCAGGTGGGTGCGCCCCGCCTTGACGACGTCGGCGAACTCCTCCGCCTTCGCCTCCAGGGCCGCCTCGAGCGATCCCATCGCCGGCAGCAGGTCGTGGGTCACCTCGCCCAGCGCCGCTAGGTGAACGGCGGAGGGGAAGACGTCGTTGGAGGACTGGCCCATGTTGACGTGGTCGTTGGCGTGGGTCTCGCCGCCGGCGATCCTGGCCAGCACCTCGTTGGCGTTCATGTTCGAGGAGGTGCCGGAGCCGGTCTGGAAGACGTCGACCGGGAACTGGTCGTCGTGTTCGCCGGCGGCGACCGCGTCGCCCGCCGTGGCGATCCGCTCGGCCACGGCCGCGTCGAGGCTGCCCAGCTCGGCATTGACCAGCGCCGCGGCGGCCTTCAGTCGGCCCAGCCAGCGGATCACCGGCACCGGTACGGGCTGCCCGGAAACCGGGAAGTTGTCGACGGCCTTGGTGGTCTCGCCACCCCAGAGCTGCTCAGTCAAGGTTCGTGCCTCCATCGATTCGTTGTCCTGGCAGCGTATTGGAGCCCGCTTGTATTAGGGTCCCCTAACGTGAAGTCCGACGACCCCGTCAGCCGCGGCGCCGAGCGCGCCATCGCCCACCTCAACGAGGACCACGACGACGCCCTGCTCGACATGGCGCGCACCGTCGGTGGCTGCCCGCAGGCAACCGCCGCGCGCTGTGTCGACGCTGACCGCACCGGCCTCGACCTGATCGCGATGGCGCCCGATGGCGCGGCCGAGGTTCGCGTCCCCTACGCGGAGCCGATTGACGGCCCCGAGGGCCTGCGCGCCGCCACGGTCAAGCTCGCCCACGCCGCCCGGGCGGAGCTCGAGCGTTCGTCTAGCGCCAGTTGACGGCTTTTAGTTAAAAGACGTAGAGTGGCCGGCGGGTAAACACATACCGCTCCTGGGCGAGGGGAAGCCGGTCGAAGTCCGGCGCTGACCCGCAACCGTAGGCCGCGCACTGTGCGGCAAGCCGGAATGCCTCTCCGGGAGCAGAGCTCAAATCAATCCCGTCGTGGTCTGCGGGCGGAGCCGGATCGAGATTCTCTCGTCCTGCCCTTGCTTGCTGGCTGCGCGGCAAGACAAGGAGATGGACATAGATGTCATCCACGCAGAAGTTGCTCAAGCGGGGTGGGCTGCTCGCCTCTCTGTTGGCGCTGATGCTGGCGCTCGCGGTACCGGCGGCCAGCGCGTCACCCGGCTCAGAAGCGACCGAATGGCTCGGCTCGCAGTTGAAATCAGCAGGAGCAGGCGAAAAGTACTGCGAACTGTTCGGCCCCAATGTCGGTCAGACGATCGACTGCATGATCGCCTTCGACGCCGCCACCGGCTTCGAAACCGAGGAGAACGAAACCTACAAATGGATTCTCGCCAACAAGAGCTCCTACGTAGGCAGCAAACCCTGCTCGGAAGCGACCTCGATGTCGGCCGGCGCGGTGGCCAAGCTGGCGCTCGGCGTCGGCGCCCACGGCGGTGACCCGATGAACGTCGAAGGCCGCAACCTGATCGCCGACCTGCAGTGCCTGCAGGCGAGCTCAGGTGCGGAAAAAGGCCGCTTCAAGGACAAAGGCGCGAGCGACTTCTCCAACGTGTTCGGCCAGTCGCTGGCGCTGATCGCGCTGAAGGCTTGTCAGCAGAAAAAAATCTGCGCCAGCCCACCCACTCTCACCTCGACGCTCAGCAACGGCGCTAGCTATCTGCGCGGCCAGCAGTGCGCCGAAAAAGGAGAAGAAGGAGTCGAAGGTGCTTTCCGCTCCGCGATGGGTCTCGAACCGGGCAGCTGCGAAAACACGACGCCGTTCCCCTCGGAATTCGAATTCAACGTGAACGCGGTCGACATCGACTCGACCGGCTTCGCCATCGAGGCCCTGTTCGTCCAGGGCGGTACCAACGTCGCAGCTGCGAAAGCCGGGGGCAAATGGATGAACGGCGAACGCATCGTGACCACTGGCCCGCCGAAACGGATCAACTGGGAGAACTACTGCTCCTTCAGCGAACCGACCGTGAAATTCCCCAGTGTCAACAGCACGTCGCTGGCGATCATGGGGGCCTCCGAAATCGAACTCGAATTCATACCTGCGGAGGAATGGCTCGCCGACGCGGTGGCCAGCGGCGAAAACCGCGGCCTGCCGGCCTGTGGCGCGACCGGTAACGGCGATGTCTTGGCAACTTCGCAGGGCATCCTCGGCCTCTACAGCACCTCCTACCCGACCCTGGTCGGGCTCTAGGCGAATCGACTCAGGAGGGCGGGCCTTCGCCCGCCCTCCTGTAGTCTCTCCCCGCTCACGGCGCGAGGGAACACCGGTTTGAATCCGGGGCTGGCGCGCAGCGGTGTGGGTGACGAGCGGATCGTCAGGTCCACTGAGCCGAAGGAAAAGAAGGCTCGGGAAGGAGATCCGCGAGGACGAACCCGAGCCCGAAGACCCGGCCGTGATTGGCATTCGCCTCGCGAACAGGCGGCCGGCAGCTCCGCGTCTTGCGGCGTGCCCGTCGCCCCAGACCAAGGAGCAACGGACATGATCGAACGACTCAGGGCCGCTCGGAGCAGTCTCACCACGCTTGTCGCCCTCCTCGCCTTCGCCGGACTGCTGAGCGCGTCCCCTGCGCTGGCTGCCGACGAGCATCCCTACCTGCCCGCGATGCACCTCGAAGCCCTCGAAGGACCGTGTGGCACCACGACGGATTCCTACGGAAATCTCTATGTCGCGGGATATGAAGGCACGGTCGGGATCTACGACCCGGCCGGCGTGCTCCTGACGGAATTCCTGCCCGGAGAAATCGCCGCGGTCTACCCCTGCGGCATCGCGGTCGATCAGGCCGGCGCCGTTTACCTCGCAGGTTTCGGTATTCCGAGCGAACGAAAGGTCATCAAGCTCGTGCCCGATGAGTTTCCGCCCACGGCGTCGACCGGATACGCGCTCGACGAATCCGCCGGAGATGAAGGGGTGATAGTCGACAAGGGGGCTCAAGCGGTCGCGGTCGATCCCGAAACCGGTGACGTTTACGTCGCCGAAGAAGGGACGAACGAAGTGCAGCGTCTGGCGGTGCCTCCCGTTGCGCAATGCACGGCACCGGACACGAAGCTCGTCTTCGCCTGGACTCCCACCGATGAGATTGGGACGACTGAAGTGCCCTGCGGAGCCAACCAAGGAACGACCCAATCGGCTCTGGAAGATCTGCTCGGCCCCGGCGCCGTCGAAGTGCTCTCGGGCGAATCCCTGCCCAACACCTACCGAATCCGGTTTACCGGCACGCTCGGCAACACGGACTTCCCGGTCGGCGTGCTCGAGACGAGAGAGGCCGGCACCGGGATCGTGCGATCGACCTCGACCGCGCAGCCGAACGTCAACGGCGCGCCCAGCAAGATCTCGACCTATGAATCGGACGGCACTCCCGTCCCGGGTGCGATCGGGACCGGGGTCAGCGCGGCTGTCTACTACGGCGTCGATGTCGACGCCAGCAGCGGCCGGGTGTTCGCGGTCGACGTTCAGAACCTCGGCGTGGACGTCTTCGATCCGTTCGTCTCCAAGAACACGCCGAGCACGACGATCGACGGCAGCGACAACCCCAACTTCTCCGACGGCTTCGGCGACCTCACCGAAGGTTTCCTGGCCGTCGATCAAACGACGGGGAACTTCTTCGTCAACAACGTCGGGTACAGCGCTTTCGAACTCCCGAACAAAGGCAACGGGGTGATCGCGCAGTTCACGCCCGCCGGGGAGTTCGTCTCCCAGATCGGGCCGACCTTTGACGACGGCGGACTCGAATTCGAAAGCGAAATCGCCGCGCCGATCGGACTCACCGTCGACGACGGGCCCTGCAGCCCCAACCGGGGCAACGTCTACGTCGCCGCCAACTGGGAAAACGTCTACGCGTTCGGCCCGACGAGCCCGTTCACGCCAGCGGCCCCGGCTGTCACCGTGGTCGATCCTCCCGAAGGCCCGACCGCCGGGGGCGACACCGTCACCGTCACCGGGACCGAGCTCGGCTGCGCCGACCTGACCGGAGGTGCGGTTGAGTTCGGCGGAACCCCGGCGACGGACGTCGACGTGAACGCGACCGGAACCGAGCTGACGGCCACGGCTCCCGCGCATGCGGCGGGCACCGTGGACGTAACCGTGACGACCCCGAACGGAAGCTCGACTACGACTGCGGCCGACGAGTACACCTACCTCGCGGTCCCCACCGTGGCGAGCCTGTCGCCAGACCGGGGGCCGTCCGGCGGCGGGAATGTCGTCACCGTCGTCGGGACGGAGCTCTCCGGCGCGGACGAATCGGGAGGGAGCGTCGAGTTCGACGGAATTGACGCCACAGCCGTCACCGTCAACGACACCGGGACGCAGCTCACCGCGACCGCACCGGCGCACGCCGCGGGTCCGGTTGACGTGACTGTGACGACCCCCGGCGGCATCTCGGCCACCAGCAGCGCGAGCCAGTACGCCTACACCGCGGCACCGGTGGTGACCGGCGTCAGCCCCGACCGCGGACCGCTCGAGGCGGGGACCGTCGTGACGGTGACGGGAACCGGCTTGGCCGGCGCCGAGGGGCCGGCGGGCGCGGTGAAGTTCGGCGCTGTCCCCGCGACCGACATCGACGTCAACCCTGCGGGCACCGAGCTGACCGCAGTTGCCCCTGCGGGTGGAGCGGGAGCGGTCCACGTCACGGCGACCACCGTCGGGGGAACGTCGGTGACGAGCGCCGCCGACGAATACACCTATGTCGCCCCACCGGCCCTCACGGTGGTCAAGGCCGGGGCCGGCAGCGGCTCGGTCAAATGCGACGACGGCCCGTGTGAGACGACCTATCCCTACGGATCTTCGGTCACTCTCGAGGCGGCTGCGGCCGCGGGCTCGACTTTCGCCGGATTCTCCGGCGGGGGCTGCTCGGGCACCGGCAGCTGCACCGTGGTCGTCAAGTCACCGACCACCGTTACGGCGACGTTCGACGTTGTGCCCCAGAAAAAAGAAGAAGGCGGCGGACAGACGCCGCTTCCGCCGGGAAATGAGCAAGGCGCGGTCATCGACATAGCGCCGGCAGCGCAGGTCAAAGGAGGCACGGCCCAGCTGAACGTCTCCTGCCCCGGCCCGGGATCCTGCAAAGGGACGATCAAGCTCACCGCCAAGGTGAAGGTCGGCAAGAAGGCCAAAACGATCGTTCTCGGCACCGCTTCCTATGAGATCCCCGCGGGAAGCTCGACGGTCGTCAAGGTCAAGCTCTCGGCTGCCGCAAAGAAGCGGCTGAAAAAGGGCGCGCTCAAAGTCAAAGTGAGAGGAGCCGTCAACGGCACGGTCACCCTCAAGCCGAGGGGCTGACATGCGAGGGCGCAGGCTTGCGCTTGGGGCGCTGCTCCTTCTAGGTGCCTCTGGGGCCTGTTCGGTCCCCGAGGCCGGAGCGGCGATTGTCCCGAACCCGAACCCTGGACTGATCGCTCGCTGGGAGCCGTGCGAACCCGACACCGGCGTCACCGTCATCGTCGACCGACAGAACCGGCTTGGCGACGGCAAGATCGACGTCGGGTGTGCGCTTGGCGAACAGGAGACGGGCCTCGACGCGCTTCACAACGCCGGGTTCACCACCGAGGGGGTCGGTGGGGGATACGCATTCGTCTGTCGCATCAACGGGCAGCCGACCGCCGCCGAAGACACCTGCGCGCAGACCCCGGGGGGCTGCTGCTACTGGTCGTACTGGCACGGAAAACCCGGCGGCGTCTGGGGCTACAGCGGCGTCGGCGCGGCCAACCCACTCAGCCGCGCCCCGGTCAACTCGATCGAGGGCTGGGGTTTTGGCGGCCTACGACCTCGGCTGTATCCAATGGACGGCTCCGGTCCCGCTTCCTTCACCTTGCCGCCCCCGCAGGAGTCCTCCGTGGTTCCGGCCGCCCTGGCCCGTGAATGGCTGCGAGGGGTCTCCGTGGAGACCGCGGAACTCGCCCAGACACCGGGGAGCGGCGTGGGCGTCGACGACGAAGAGATGTTGACCGAAGCGGTCGCTCTATCTCGCTCCGGTGTCGAGGCCGCCGATCTCGCCCCCATTACCTCCATGTTCGAAGGGCCTTGGGAGAGCAACGGGTTTGAGTACTCCCGCCTGCTGGCTTACGCGAACGACGGCGGCTCGACCTGGGGGATCGATCCCCAAAGCCCGGATTTCCCCCTCTATGGGTCGGCGGGGAACTACGCGCTGGCGATCGTTGCGCTCACGGCGCTGGGGGAGGATCCGACCGATTTCGCCGGCCACGATCTACGTGCGGATCTGATCGCGAAGATCGACGACGCCAACGGGAAGATCCGCAGCAAGCAGCCCGATAGCCCGGTGACGAAAAGCGCCGAGCTTTTCCAGACGTTGCCCACGGTGTGGGCTCTCGCGCTGACGGGAGCCCTTCCGCCGGAGGCCGAGAAAACCGTCAACCTCGTGCTCGCCGCCCAAGATCCGACGACCGGCGCCTTCGACGACCGAACTGAACTGCAGGTAGCGGCGATCAAAGCGCTGGTCGCGGCCAGGGAAGCCGGTGTGACCGGGCTGGATGAGCCGATAGGGACAGCGGCTGACTATCTCGAAGGCTTTCAGGAAGACGACGGAGGAGTCCGCCGGGAAATGGATGGCGGCCAGGCCGGCCGCCCCACTCTCGAATTGACGGCCGGCGGTGCAGTTGCCCTGGCCCTTGCGGGGCACGCGGAGGCCGCAGAGAAGGCGGCGAAGTGGGTCTCGCGGCACCAGTTGACCGCCGAGTACGTTGGCACGCCGGATCCGGTCACCGGCGAGCCGGCTCCCGCCGAACCCCTGATCGGCGCGTTTCTGCCGGAGGAAGGAGAAATGCGCAACGCGATCCTCAACGGACTCTCTCCGAACCCGGCGCCGCATGGCCTCTACGGCTCGGCACGTCTGCCAACCGCAGAGGCGCTGGAAGCGCTCGTGACAGCCGGGCCGTATGGCCCCCACAGCGCTTCGCTGAGCCATGAATCGCTGTGGTTCGGAAAACAGACCGTGGGCACTCAAGGCATGACCCAGATCGTGACCCTGACCAGTGAAGACGAGCGTCCACTCTCGATCGCCGCGGTAGGGCTCGCCGGGGGGGAGGCCGGCGACTTCGTTCTCGACGGCGCCGGTTGCCTCGGGCACACGCTCACCTCGGGCCAGGGCTGTGAGCTGGCGGTCAGCTTCGTCCCCACCGCGGTGGGGGTACGGGAAGCGGTGGTTCAGGTCGAGTTGACCGACAGTGGCCAGACGTTCGAGCTCTCACTGGGCGGTACGGGGTTCCCGGCGCCCGTGACCAAATCTGAGCCTCGAGGCGACTCGGCCCCGCTTGCCGGTCCCCGGCTCTTTCCGGCGCCTGCCTCGCCTGGGACCGACGCGATCATCCCCCTCAGGGCAAATCGAGATGTGACCGGCAGGATCCTGCGAGTCGCGAGGCTCTCCTGCCCAACCGGCGCGCCCTGCGAGGTGAAGCTGCCCAGGAAGGTGGCGGTGAAGATCGCCGGCAAGCTCTACCGGGCGGCCGTGCTCGCTCCCGCGAGCCTGGACGAAGGGGGGACGGCGACTGTCCGCGTTCGGCTCTCGAGACGAGCGCTCACCGCGCTTGCCGGCAACGGCGCCACGGTCGAGCTGAAGGTCGAGATCCTCAACGCGGGCGGCGCCGAAACCCGCATGGTGAGAGTCAGGATCATCGGCCTCCCCCACGACCCCCCTTGACGTAGACGAGCCTGCCGTCGGGAAGGCGATAGACCTGACCGACCGGCTGGCCGCGGCCCTGGGCTGTCGGGCCACCGGCCGGGCTCGGCAGTACCTGTTCGGTCCCCGCGGCGGCGCTGCTCGACTCGACCTTGCCGCTCTTGGTGTTGAGGCTGAGGCTGAGCCCGGCGATCAGAAAGGCGACCGCGAGAATCATGCCGATGTCGAAGAGGTTGACGAGTCCGTCGAGCGGGTCGCCCGCGTTCTCCTCGATCAGGCCGTGGCGGCCGAGCCCGACCCGGCTCATGGGCTCGTTCTCCCGACAGCGGGGCTCGCCGCGAAGGGCGGGTGGGCCGCGACGGGTGATGGAGAAGCCGTGGGAAAGTAGCGCTCGGCGCCTTGCTCCAGGGCCGCCAGATCCTCGGTGTACATCCGTGTGCGCGCCAGGGTGAGGGCGAAGGCGACGGTGCCGACCAGCAGGCCGACGACGGTCGCGCCGAAGGCGTCGCGTAGATTCTCCGCTAGGGCGCTGACGTCGCCGTCGCCGAGCGCCGCCAGCCCGGGGGCGAGCGGGATCAGCGTTCCCATCAGCCCAATCGCCGGCCCGGCGCGGACGAGCAGTCGCGTGCGGTCGAGCCGCCGCTGCACTTCCAACTCGTAGCGGGCGAGCGCATGCTCGGCGGCTCGTGCCCGATCTCCGCCCTGGTAAGTGGCGATCTCGACCAGCGCCTTGGCGGCGATCGCCCCCGGCGCCAGCGATGCGTAGTGGGCGGCGTGCTGGGGTTCGGCGATCGCCCGTTCGGTCAGCTCGCGCAGGTCGAAGTCGCGGCAGCGGACACGGCGGCGCCAGTACTCGGCAGCGAAGCGGCCGAACTCGAGTGCACAGAGCAGGAGGACCCCGATCGCCGCGACCAGGACCGGCACCTGCAGCGCCGTCGCGATCTCCGCCAGGCCGTCGCCGAGGTCGATCGCGCCGATCACAGCAACGCCTCCCCGCGACGGCGCTCCCACTGCGCTCCCCCCAATGCCACCAGCAGCGCCGCGGCGCCGATCCCCGCCGCGACCCAGAGCTCCTGGTCGGCGCCGACATCGGCGCTGTGCAAGCCGGGGGCGCCGAAGCTGAGATCGCCGGCTGGCGCGGAGCTGATGTCGCCGATCACGACCCCGCTCACCTCGTGCCCACCGCTTGCGCCTGCCGCGCTTCGCGCCGCTTCGCGAAGGGCAGCCGACAGCGGCGGGCTGCCCCCCGCGGCGCTCGAGTTGGGTTGTGCGTCGGCATCGCTGCTTCCTCCTTCGTTGGCGCTATGTCCTCCCGGCCCGCTGCCCGCTCCAGAGCCGGCCGCGGAGGAAACAGCGGTGGCCTCGCTTTCCTGCTCCGCGTTCTCGTTCGGTTCGGCGGTCTCGGTCCCGGTCGGCTGCTTGGCGTTGGTTCCCCGCCTGCTCTGGCTGTGGTTGCGCGGCTGAAGGTTCCTGTTGCGGACGATCCGTGCTCCGCCGCCGGTCTTGCCCTTGCTCTGGGGCTTGGGACGGCTGAAGAGCGGCGCGCCCTTGCCGCCGCCCCCCGCGATCACCCCGGTATCCCCGCCGCTGCCGTCCTTGCAGGGCGGCAGGCTGGCGCTGGAGAAGGTCGCCGCGGGGATCGGCAACGCCTGTCCGGCAAATGCCGGGACGACGTAGGCGGTCATCCAGATGCCGTTGAGGTCGCTGCCCCTGGACCAGCGGATGTGACCGTCGGGCTGCTGCATCGATTCCATGTAGTCGAGCGGCTCTTCGCTCGCCAGCCCCGAGCCGGTGAGCCAGGTCTCCGGGTTGCCGCCGGCCGACCAGATTCCCTGCACGGCCCAGGCGGTGGAGGCGACGTTCGATTCGCGCTGACTCGCCGGCAGCGCCGGGAAGCCGCCGTCGGGGAGCTGGGCGCCTTCGAGGTATTCGAAGCCCTCCCGCTGGGCGCTCTCGAAGACCGCCGCTTCGGCGGGAGCGCTCGGTAGCCCGACTGCGTTGATCGCCTCGATCGCGGCCCCGGTCATGTCGACTTCGCTCACAGTCGCCTCGCTCTGCCAATGCCAGCCTCCGTTGTCGTTCTGCCTGGCGATCAGCCACTCGGCGGCGGATTGGATCGCTGCCTGAACCGTCGGCTCTTTGACCGGACTGAGGGCGAGGATCGCGAAGATCGTCGTGTTGACCTGTGGCGGGCCGCCGGGAGCGTTGGGGAAGGAGCCATCCGGCAGCTGCCGCTTGAGGATCTCGTCGACGAGGTCGAAGCCGGCGAAGTCGTGGGGGTCGGTGCCCGAGGCGTCGACGACGAGCAGTTCGCGCTCGAAGTCGGTCGTCGCGATCTGTCCTTTGGATGCGGCGATCTCTCCTCCGGTCGCTTCGCGGAAGTGCGTGACGAGATAGCTGTAGGCGTCGGTGCCGCAGGGCTTCGCCTGGTTGCGGGGATTGATCCCGGCGGCTGCCAGGGCCAGAGCTGCCCAGGCGCTGGTTCCCTGGCTGGGCTCGCCGCCTTCCGCGAAGCCGCCGCTTGGCTGCTGGCTCTCCTGCAGGAACCTGACGGTGCTGTCGAGCAGCGCATCGTGCGTCGGATTGGCGGCATCGCCGGCCGCTGAGGCCGAGAGCGCCGCAAGGGTGAAGGCGACGGAGAGCGCCGCGATGACTGCCCGCATGCCTTTGCCCCTTTCCGCGAGGGCGGTCGACGTCTTGGATCGGAGGGAGGTCTCCTGGCTCCCGAGCCTTCCCGTCGCGCCTTCCCGGCCCGGGTGGGCCAGTGGCTGCCGCATGGCGTGCGGCGGGCATCTCGCTCGGTCACAGTGGCGGGTCCGCGCCGGTCTCTCACCGGACTTCCCTGTCCACCGATCCTCTTGCTGTACGCGCAGGGTATCCGACCGCTTCGCGGGGTTCGATCTGTCGCTCTTCGGTTGCGGCGGCTAGGCCATGTCAGCCGCCGGCGCGGCCGGCGTCGAAGCCCTCGCGGTAGACGTGCAGGAAGACGGCCGGGGGTGGCTGGTTGTCGGGGCTGTAGCGAGCCGCGGCGGAGAGGCGGCGGATCAGCTCGGCGTGGATGCCGCTGGTGTCCTCGGCGCCTCGTTCGGCGGCGCCGAGCAGGTAGCCGAGCTGGAGGTTGGCGTCGCCGCCGGGCCGGGCGCGTGCCTCGGCGTTGAGCCTGGTCGCCACGGTGACCATCGCCGTGCCGACGGTGGCGAGCTCACCGCCCTGCTGGTTCTCGGCCAGGCAGTCGCTGATCGGCGTCTCGCCGCGCAGCTTCACCGCGTCCGGAGCGGCTTCAAGGGCCTTGAGGTAGGCGCCGGCCTTTTCCAGGCAGGCGACCGGGGTCGAGTCGCTCGGGTCCCCGCAGCCGGTGGCTGCCCAGAGGAGGGTCCCGGCGAAGGCGATGGCAAGCGAGGTTCGCATCGCGACCATCCTATGAGCAACCCCCAAGCCCGAACTGCATCAAATTTCCGGTCTAGCACGCCGGAAATTTGATGCAGTTCGGATGAGTCAGTCGCCGCGCGGGGAGACGCCGCCGGAGTGCACGGTCGAGATGCCGCCGGCCGGGCCGGGCGGAGTCTCGGGAGCCGGGGCCTCGGGGGGAGTCTTGGGGCGGTGGTTGCGGGGCTTGCGCGCTTCCGCGGCGCTGACCGGGAAGACCTCGACCCATTCGGCGAGCTGGAACTGCGGCACCGCGGCGTGTTCCCAGGAGAGGTGGAGGTGGTGGCCGCAGCCGTGGCCGGCGTCGCCGTCGTAGCCGACCCAGCGGAAGGGCGGGGCGGGTTTGTTCTGTTCCGGCTCGGCCCAGAGGGCGAGGCGGGTGATCCCGGCCCAGTTGGCGTCGCATTTGCTGCTCGGCCGTAGTGGCACGATATCGACGGCGAGGCCGTTGTAGTGGTCGGAGTTGCGCACATGGCAGTTGTCGCAGCCGACGTGTTCGCCGTTGGGCAGCGGGCCGGAGTAGCCGTCGCTGACGTAGATCGGGAAGCGCTGGGCGATCCAGCGCAGGTCGGGGACGATGCGGCGGTCGACCATGTCGCCTTCTTCGTGGGGGATCGCGGCCGGGATCGGGACGATTTCACCGGTCCCGTAGGCGAGGCGAGTGGAGGCGGGGCCGGCGTTGGCCGAGGCGGCGCCGAGCAGGCAGAGGGCGAGGATTGCCGCGCAGGCGAGAAGCCCCCGCCGGATGCGGCTGTACGCGTCGATCGTGTCGTTTGGGTTCCGTCCCACGCTTTTCGCCGTATCGACAGGCCGGGGGGGTGGACTTGAGAACCGCAAAGCACCGGTAGGGTTCCGCTCGGTATGCCGACGGTTCGCGAAGCAAGCTTCGACCTCTTCCGGGAGCAGGGGATGACGACGATGTTCGGCAACCCCGGCTCGACCGAGTTGCCGATGCTCGCCGACTTCCCCTCCGACTTCCGCTACGTGCTCGGTCTGCAGGAGGCAGTCGTGGTCGGCATGGCCGACGGCTTCGCCCAGGCCTCGGGCCAGACCACCGTCGCCAACCTGCACACCGCGCCCGGCGTCGGCAACGCGATGGGAGCGATCTTCAACGCCCAGGCCAACCACTCGCCGCTGCTGATCACCGCCGGGCAGCAGACCCGCGCCCAGATCACCCTGCAAGCCAACCTGACCAACCGCGACGCGATCCGCATGCCGCACCCGCTGGTCAAGTGGTCCTACGAGCCGGCGCGGGCCGAGGACGTGCCGCTCGCCCTCGCCCACGGCGCCCACCTCGCCTCGCTACCGCCGAAGGGCCCGGTCTTCGTCTCGCTGCCGATGGACGACTGGTACGCCGAGGTCGACGAGGCCGACGCCCGTGAGGCGATCACGCGCCGCGTCGACGGCCGAGCCGTCGCCGACCCGGCTGCGGTCCGCGTCCTCGCCGACCGCCTCGACGCCGCCACCAACCCGGTGATGGTCGCCGGCCCCGACATCGACGCCTCCGGCGCCTGGGACAACGCGATCGCGCTCGCCGAGCGCCAGCGCCTGCCCGTCTGGGCGACGCCGGCGCCGGGCGGCGGCCGCATCGGCTTCCCCGAGAACCACCCCAACTACCGCGGCGTCCTGCCGCCGGCGATCGGCCCGGTCGGCCAGACCCTCGAGGGCCACGACCTGATCCTCGTCGTCGGCAGCTCGGTCTTCCCCTACTACCCCTACATCCCCGGCCCGCTGCTGCCCGAGGGCGCCAAGCTGGTCGCGATCACCAGCGACCCCGACGAGGCCGCTCGCGCGCCGATGGGAGACGCCCTGGTCGCCGACGTCAAGCTGACCCTGGCGGCGCTGCTCGAGGACGTGCCCGAGTCGACCCGCCCGGTCCCCGAGCCGAACCAGGGACCGCAGGAAATCCCGCCCAGCGACCCGCTCAATCCCTCGACCGTGCACACCGCCCTGGCCGAGGTCTTCCCCGAGGACGGCATCGTCGTGCTCGAGTCGCCGACCAGCACCCTGGCGCTGCGCAACCAGATGCGCCTCTCGCGTCCCGGCAGCTACTACTTCGCGGCAGGCGGCGGCCTTGGCTTCGGCCTCGCCGCCTCGGTCGGCGTGCAGCTCGCCCAGCCCGACCGTCCCGTCGTCTGCGTGATCGGCGAGGGCTCGGTCCAGTATGCGGTCAGCGCCTTCTGGAGCGCCGTCGCCTACAAGACGCCGGTCACCTTCCTGGTCGTGCGCAACGAGGAGTACGGCATCCTCAAGTGGTTCGCCGACGTCGAGGGGGTCCAGGGGGCGCCGGGCCTCGACCTGCCCAAGCTCGACCCCGCCGCGGTCGCCGAGGGCTACGGCATCAAGGCGCACCGCGTCAAGGACCGCGACGAAGTGCGCGAGGCGCTGTCCAGGTCCCTCGCTTCCGCGCAGCCCGAACTGGTCGAAGTCCCGGTCACGCCCGGGATGGCGCTCTTCTAAGCTGGATTGACGATGGCGCTGCTGGAGCAAAAGCTCGCTCCACCGCCCTCTCAGCCTGCCTCCGACCGCGCTCCGGACAGCCTCGCCGGTGGCGCCGCGCAGCCGCTGCGCGGCGAGCTCGAGCAGCTGCTCGGCGCCGACCGTGTCCTCGGCCGCGCCAGCGACATCGTCCGCTACGCCTCCGACGCCAGCCCCTATCGCCGCTTTCCCCAGGTCGTGGTGATGGCCCACGACGCCGCCGACGTCGCCAAGGTCCTCGCCTACGGCCGCCGCTCCGGCATCCCGGTCACCTTCCGCGCCGGTGGCACCAGCCTCAACGGCCAGGGTCAGACCGACGGCATCCTCGTCGACGTGCGGCGCCACTTCGGCGGCGTCGCGGTCGAGGACGGCGGCGCGCTCGCCCGGGTCAAGCCGGGCACGGTGCTCGGCCACGCCAACCGGGTGCTCGCCCCGCACGGCCGCAAGCTCGGGCCCGACCCGGCCAGCACCGACATCGCCTGCGTCGGCGGCGTGATCGCCAACAACTCCGGCGGGATGCGCTGCGGCGTCACCTACGACTCCTACTCGACCGTGCGCTCGCTGACCCTGGTGCTCGCCTCCGGCACGACGATCGACACTGCCGCGCCCGACGCTGCCGAGCGCTTCGCCGCCGAGGAGCCCGAGTTGGCCGCCGGCCTCGCCACGATCCGCGACGAGATCCGCGCCGACGCCGAGCTGAGCGAGCGCATCCGTCGCAAGTTCGCGATTAAGAACACGACCGGCTACCGCCTCTGCGCCTTCCTCGACGCCGACGAGCCGCTGGAGATCTTCCGCCGTCTCGTCGTCGGCTCGGAGGGAACGCTCGCCTTCGTCGCCGAGGCGGTCTTCGAGACGGTGCCGCAGCCCGCCCGCACGACCACCTCCTGGATCCACTTCGCTGGCATCGACGAGGCGATCGCACCGGTCCGCGACCTGGTCGAGAGCGGAGCCACCGCGGTCGAGCTGATGGTCGCCCCAGCGCTGATCACCGCCGCCTGGAACATGGTCGGCGCGCCCGAGGAGTGGAAAGAGCTGCCGCCGGAGTCGGCGGTGCTGCTGGTCGAGTACGGCGCCGCCACGGATGAGGAGCTCGACGCCTATGTCGCCAAGGCGGACGAGATCTTCGCCGGCCACGAGACGCTCGAGCCGTACGAGTTCAGCCGCGACGCCGAGGAGATCGAGCTGGCCTGGCGGGTGCGCGAGGGTCTGCACGGCCTGATCGGCCGCGTGCGCATGCCCGGCACGGCGCTGATCGTCGAGGACGTCTGCGTGCCGCCGGAGCGGATCGCCGAGGGCGCTCACGACCTGCAGGCGCTGCTCGGCGAACACGGCTTCCTGGCCGGCGTCGCCGGCCACGCCTCGGCCGGGAACCTGCACTTCATGCTCACCCCCGACTTCGCCAAGGAGGAGGATCTCGAGCGCTACGAGGCCTTCATGGCGAAGCTGGTCGAGCTGATCGTCGGCAAGTACGACGGCTCGCTCAAGGCCGAGCACGGCACCGGCATCAACATGGCCCCTTATGTGGAGCGCGAGTGGGGGGAGAAGGCGACCGAGCTGATGTGGCGGGTCAAGCAGCTCGCCGACCCCGACGGCGTGCTCAATCCGGGGGTGGTGCTGAACCGCGACCCCGACGTCCACCTGCGCGACCTGAAGACGACGCCGGCGATCGAGGAGTCGGCGACGACCTGCGTCGAGTGCGGCTTCTGCGAGCCGGTCTGCCCGAGCCGCAACCTGACCACGACGCCGCGCCAGCGCATCGTCCTGCGGCGGGAGATGGCCCGCCAGCCGGCGGGCTCGCCGCTGCAGCGGGCGCTGCTCGAGGAGTACGAGTACGACTCGATGGAGACCTGCGCCGCCGACGGCTCCTGTCAGCTCGCCTGCCCGGTCGGCATCGACACGGGGAAGCTGGTCAAGGAACTGCGAACCCAGCGGCACACCAACAGGGCCGAAGCGACCGCGCTGGGGGCGGCGAAGCGCTGGGGCGTGGTCGAGGGTGCGTCGCGCGCCGGTCTGCGCCTCGGCGGGCCGCTGGCGCGGCGGACCAAGCGCGGTCGCGACCTCCCGCCGCCGGCCCCGTCGAAGCTGCCGATGACCCTCCACGAAGGCGCCGCCGCCGTCTACGTCCCGAGCTGCACCAACCGCATCTTCGCCGGCTCTCCGGTTGAGGCGCTGGTCGAGGTCTCGCGCCGCGCCGGCCTGCCGGTCTGGATCCCGCCCGACGTCGTCGGCAGCTGCTGCGGCCTGCCCTGGAGCTCGAAGGGTTTCGGCGACGCGCACCGCCACAAGGCGAACGAGATGGTCGAGCGCCTCTGGGAGTGGAGCGGCGAGGGCGCGTTGCCGATCGTCATCGACGCTGCCTCATGCACGCAGGGCGTCGCCGAACCGGGGGAGGGAGTGCTGAGCGAGGAGAACGCCGGCCGTCTCGCCGAGCTGGAGATCGTCGACTCGGTCGCCTGGGCGCACGATCGCCTGCTGCCCTGGCTCGAGGTCGACGAGAAGGTCGACTCGGCCACGGTCCACCCGACCTGCGCCACCCGCCACATGGGCTTGGCGCCGCGCCTGCGCTCGCTCGCCTCCGCCCTCGCCGATGACGTCTACGTCGCCCCCTCGGCGACCTGCTGCGGCTTCGCCGGCGACCGTGGCATCTCCCACCCCGAGCTGACCGCCGCCGCGACCCGGCCCCAGGCCGAAGAGCTGTCCGGACGCCACTTCGACGCCCACCTCTCCAACAACCGCACCTGCGAGATCGGCCTCAGCCGCGCCACCGGCGAGCCTTACGAGTCGGTCCTCTTCCTGCTCGAGCGACTAACTCGCAGCGGCTGAGTCGCGCTCGCCGCTGGAGCGCTCCTCGGCTTCGCGGATCGCCGTGGCGATGCGAGGGTCGCGTTCGCTCTGGCGGTCGAGCAGCGGGCCGAGCAGCCCGCGCAGGGCGGAGAGGTAGCGCCACCAGCTGGGCGCGAAGATCCGCGGCGCTCGCTCTTCGATCCCCTTGACGACCGCCGCGCCGGCCGCGGCCGGCGTGATCCGCTTCATCATGAAGGCAGGGGCGATCTTCTCCAGGGTGCCGGCGCCGGGTTGGGCGAAGGTCTCCTGGACCATCCGCGTGTCGACCCAGCCGAAGTAGGCGACGCTGGCGCTGGCCCCGAACGGCGCCAGCTCGGTCCGCAGCGCCCGCCCCATCTGCTCGACCGCGGCCTTGGAGGTCATGTAGGAGCTGGCCAGCATGCCGTTGGCGAAGGCGGCGACGGAGGCGACGACGACGATGTGTCCCTTGCGCTCGGTTACCTGCGGCAGCGCCGCCCGCACCGTGTGCCAGACGCCGAGCAGGTTGACCTCGATCACTCGCTCCCACTCCTCGGAGGAGACCGATCGCATCGTCGACATCGAGGGCGGCGCCAGCCCGGCGTTGGCCATCGCCAGGTCGAGCCCGCCGAAGCGCTCGACCGTCTCGGCGACCGCGGCGCGCATCGCCCCCGCGTCGGTGACGTCGCCGGCGATCCCGATCGCCCGCTCGCCGATCCGCTCAGCAGCCTCGCGGGCCTCGCCGGCGTCGAGGTCGACGACCGCCACCGAGGCGCCGCGCAGGTGCATCTGGCGCGCCGTCTCGAAGCCGATCCCGCGGGCGGCGCCGGTGACCAGCGCCACCTTTCCGTTCAGGTCGAAAGCAGACATGCGCTGGAGAGCCTAGTCACTCCTGGAAAACCCACCCGTGTTCAGCTGCGCTGAGCGGCTAACGCGTCACGGCCGCGACCGCAGCAGCGCCCTGCTCGTCGGCTTCCGCCTCGACCTCGCGCACCGTCTTGGCCATCGCGGCGTCGCTTTCGAAGCGCCGGTCGAGCAGCGGGTTGATGATGCCGCGCAGGGCGGAGACGTAGCGCCACCACTTCGGCGCGAAGATTCGCGGCGCGCGTTCCTCGATGCCGCGGACGACAGCCGCGCCGGCCTCGTCCGGGGTGATCCGCTTGCTCAGGAAGTCGGGCAGGTTCTGCTGCATGCGGTCGCCGTTGCTTCTCGAAGGCGTCCTGGACCAGTTTGGTGTCGACCCAGCCGAAGTAGGCGACGCTGGCGCTGGCGCCCGAGCGGCATCAGCTCGGCCCGCAGAGCGCGGCCCAGCGACTCGACGCCGGACTTGGCGACCGCGTAGGGGCTGTTGAAGACGCCGTTGACGAAGGCGTAGACCGAGGAGGTGACGACGAGCTGGCCCTGGCGCTCGACGATCTGCGGCAGCGCCGCCCGCACGGTGCGCCAGACGCCGAGCAGGTCGACCTCGAAGACCCGCTCCCATTCCTCGGTGCCGATCGCCGCGCATCGTCGCCATCTTCGTCTGGGCGATGCCGGCGTTGGCGACGACGACGTCGAGCCCGCCGAAGCGCTCGACCGTCTCGGCGACCGCCTGCCATCATCGCGCCGTGGTCGGTGACGTCGGCGGCGATCCCGATCGCCCGCTCGCCGATCCGCTCAGCGGCCTCGCGGGCCTCGGCGGCGTCGAGGTCGACGACCGCGACCGAGGCGCCGCGCAGGTGCATCTGGCGCGCCGTCTCGAAGCCGATCCCGCGGGCGGCGCCGGTGACCAGCGCCACCTTTCCGTTCAGGTCGTAGAGCGGCATGCGGCGCAGGAGCACCGTAACCCAGCTCCTAGAATCACCCGTCCATGCCCGGCTTCCGACCCGTCGACACCAAGCAGTCCTTCCCCGAGCTCGAGGAGCGGGCTCTCGCGCGCTGGCGCGAGCGCGACGTCTTCGCTCGCTCGCTCGCCCAGCGCGAGGGCGCGCCGAGTCTGGAACTTCTACGAGGGCCCGCCGACCGCCAACGGCCGCCCCGGCTCCCACCACGTCCTCGCCCGCGTCTTCAAGGACGTCTACCCGCGCTACCGCTCGATGTGCGGCTACCGGGTGCCGCGCAAGGCCGGCTGGGACTGCCACGGCCTGCCGGTCGAGATCGAGGTCGAAAAGCAGCTCGGCATCGCCTCCAAGCAGGAGATCGAGGAGTACGGGATCGACAAGTTCAACGCCCGCTGCCGCGAGTCGGTCTTCGAGTACGTCGAGGAGTGGAACCGGCTGACCGAGCGGATCGGCTTCTGGATCGACCTCGACGACCCCTACGTCACCCTCGACGACGACTACATCGAGTCGGTCTGGTGGTCGCTGCGCAAGCTCTGGGACGACGACCGCCTCTACGAGGGCCACAAGGTCGTCCCCTACTGCCCGCGCTGCGGCACGGCGCTCTCCTCGCACGAGGTGGCGCTCGGCTACCAGGACGTCGAGGACCCCTCTATATATGTGCGCTTCCCCTTGCTCGGCGAGGACGGGAGCGAGACGGGCGAGTCGCTGCTGGTCTGGACGACGACCCCCTGGACGCTGCCCGGCAACGTCGCCGTCGCCGCCGCGCCCGATGTCACCTATGTCAAGGCGCGGCTCGGCGAGGAGACGCTGATCGTCGCCGAGCCGCTGCTCGAGAAGGTGCTGGGGGAGGGGGTCGAGGTCGTCGAGCGCCTATCCGGCTCGGACCTCGTCGGCGCCCGCTACCGCGGCCCCGTCTTCGCGCTGGCCGACGGTGGCCCGGCCAACGCGTTCCGCGTCCTCGCCGGCGATTTCGTCACCACCGAGGACGGCACCGGGCTCGTCCACATCGCCCCGGCCTTCGGCGAAGACGACTATGCGGTCGCCGCCGCCAACGAGATCTTCGACCCGACCAGCCACGGCACCCTCTACAACCCGGTCGGCCTCGACGGCCGCTTCGACCAGCGCGTCAGCGGCTTCGAGGGCGAGTTCGTCAAGGACCCGGAGGTCACCAAGGCGCTGATCGCCGACCTCGACAAACGCGGCCTGCTCTTCCGCGAGCAGGTCTACGAGCACGCCTATCCGCACTGCTGGCGCTGCGGCACGCCGCTGCTCTACTACGCCAAGTCGAGCTGGTACGTCGCCACTTCGCAGGCCCGCGAGCAGCTGCTCGCCAACAACGAGACGATTGGCTGGCACCCCGAGCACATCAAGACCGGCCGCTTCGGCAAATGGCTGGAGAACAACGTCGACTGGGCGCTCTCCCGCGACCGCTACTGGGGCACGCCGCTGCCGATCTGGGAGTGCGACGGCGAGGATTGCGACGGCCGCTTCTGCGCCGGCTCGGTCGCCGAGCTGCGCGAGCGCGCCCGGGGCGAGGTGCCCGAGGACCTGCACCGCCCCTACATCGACGAGGTCGTGCTCGACTGCGAGCGCTGCGGCGGCGAGATGCGCCGGGTCGAATCGGTGATCGACACCTGGTACGACAGCGGCGCGATGCCCTTCGCGCAGCTCCACTACCCGTTCGAGAACGAGGCGGAGTTCGAGGAGCGCTTCCCGGCCGACTTCATCTGCGAGGCGATCGACCAGACGCGCGGTTGGTTCTACACGCTGCTGGCCGAGTCGACGCTGCTCTTCGGCGCCTCCAGCTATCGCAACTGCGTCTGCCTCGGCCTCATCCTCGATCCCGAGGGGCAGAAGATGTCGAAGAGCAAGGGCAACGTGGTCGAGCCCTGGGACGTGATCTCCAGCCACGGCGCCGACGCCTTCCGCTGGTACTACCTGACCGCCCAGCAACCCTGGTCGGGCTATCGCTTCTCGGTCGACACCGTCGGCGAATCCGCCCGACAGTTCATCAACACCCTCTGGAACACGTACTCCTTCTGGGTCCTCTACGCCAACGCCGAGAACCTCGCCCCCGCCGACTTTCCGCTGACTTCGTCTTTTTCCGCGGATATCGCCGATAAAGGCGAAGTCACTAGTTCGGGGGGATGGAGGATCTCGATCGCTGGGTGCTCTCGCGGCTGCAGGCGACGATCGCGACGGTGCGCGAGCGCATGGACGAGTTCGACTGCACCGCGGCTGGGAAAGCGATCGCCGAGTACGTCGAGGAGCTCTCCAACTGGTACGTGCGGCTCTCGCGACGCCGCTTCTGGGAGGGAGACCGCGCGGCCTTCGCGACCCTGCGCCATTGCCTGCTCGAGGTCTCTGCGCTGCTGGCGCCGTTCACTCCCTTCCTCGCCGACGAGATCCACCTCAACCTGGCCGGCGGCGAGGCCGAAGAGCTGGGCGAGCGGCCTGACTCGGTGCACCTGCGCGACTTCCCCGAGCCCGACGCCGATCTCGCCGACGCCGATCTGGAAGCGGCGATGGAGGCGGTGCGACTGACCGTCGAGCTCGGCCGCGCCGCCCGCGCCCAGGCCAAGGCGAAGATGCGCCAGCCGCTGCGCCGCGCCGTGATCGTCGCCAACGACGCCGAGCGGGCGGCGATCTCGGCTCGCGCCGACCTCGTCACCGCCGAGCTCAACGTCAAGGAGCTCGACTTCGTCTCCGAAGAGGCCGACCTGGTCAGCTACGCGGTCAAGCCCAACTACCGCTCGCTCGGCCCGCGCTTCGGCAAGCGCATGCCGCAGGCAGCCGCCGCGGTCGAGGCGCTTGACCCGGTCCACGTCGCCAAGGTGATGGCCGACGGCGGTGAGATCGGCATCAACGTCGACGGCGACGAGCACACGATCGGCCCCGACGAGCTCAGCCTCGCCCTGCAACCCCTCGATGGCTACGAGGTCGAGGCCGAGGCCGGCCACGCCGTCGCCCTGCAACTGGAGCTAGACGACGAGCTGCGCCGCGAGGGCCAAGCCCGCGAGATCGTCCACGCCGTCCAAAACGCCCGCAAGGCCGCCGGCCTGGACATCACCGACCGCATCGAGCTCAACCTAGGCGGCGACACCGACCTTCTCGCCGCCGCCCGAGAGCACGAGCCCTACATAGCCGGCGAGGTGTTGGCCACCTCGGTCGCCTACGACGCCAGCGACGGCGCCGAGGCCAAGATCGATGGCCGCGAGCTCCGCATCGCCGTCACCCGCGCCTGAGGGGGAGGATTTCTTGCGCCATGTCCTTAGTGGGGCATGCGTTACACCCGCCATGCCAAGAACGGAATGCGTAGGTGGGAAGTCGGTCCGGCAGATGTTGAGCGGATACTGGCGGCTCCGCTTGAGGTGGGTACCGACAAGGAGAAAGTGATGCGCGCAGACTACGACAGTGAGGCAAACGCTCTCTCGATCGACCTGATCGAGGTCGATCGGTGGGACGAGGGTGAGGAGATCGAGGACACTTACTGCTACGTCGCATTTTCCGAGGGTCGTCTTGCGAACGTCGAGCTACTGAATCCCAATGACCACCTGGATCTGTTGGGTGTCGTGGCAGAGCGATTCAACCTCGACCCTGTAGCTCTGCGAATTGCAGCCCAAGCTGCGCTGGCCGCTCCCGATCGATCGGTGACGCTAGACCTCGGCGCTCGCGCTGCGGCCTAGCGATCCGGGAATTCGTTCAGTCGCCAGCCGCCTCGCCAATGATGAAGTCGGTTTTCTTCGAGTCGGAGAACTTCACCCAGCAGTGCTCGGGTGCGACGCCAGCCACCTCGACCAGCGCCGCTTCGATCCGCTTGGCGATCTCGGCCTTCTGCTCGTCGCTGCGGCCCTCGAACCAGTCGATGTGGACGAAGGGCATGGCGGGCTAGGCGAGGGCTGGCTCGAGCTCGGCCTCGAGGCGACGCTTGGGCATCGCTCCGACCACTTTCTTGGCGATCGCCCCGTCCTTGAAAAGAAGCAGGGTCGGGATCGAGAGCACCTCGTACTGAGCCGCGGTCTGCTGGTTCTCGTCGACGTTGACGCTGACGATTTTCAGGTCGTCGCGCTCGCCGTCGATCTCCTCGAGGACCGGGTGGACGACGCGGCAGGGGCCGCACCAGGGGGCCCAGAAGTCGACCAGCACGGGGCCGTCGGCCTCGAGGACCTCGGACTTGAAGGTGGCGTCGGTCACGTCGTGGAGCTTGCCTGTCACTTGGATCGGTCTCCCTGGGATCGTGGTTCAGCGCTCAATACTTCAGAAAGTATAGCGAGGTTCGAAAGGGCCATTCCCAGCCCCTTCCGGCTCCCTAGCCACCCCAAGCGTAGAAGAGCCCGGCGCGCGTCGCTAGCTTGCAGGAATGACCAACGCCGAGATCGCCGCCGCCCTCGACGAGCTGGGGGTGCTCTACCAGCTCGATGGTGCGGTCAAATACAGAGTGCTCGCCTACAGCGCTGCGGCAAAGGCGATCCGCGAAAGCCCTGTCTCGGTTGCCGATCTCGCCGCAGCGGGACGGGCGACTGAGATTCCCGGTGTCGGCAAGACGCTGGCGGAAAAGATCGACGCCCTGATCGAGACCGGCGAGATCCCCGCCGCGGTAAAGCTGAAGGCGAAGTTCCCACCGACGCTGGTCGAGGTGACGCGGGTGCCGGGGGTGGGAGCGAAGACAGCGCGGCGGCTCTTCGACGAGCTTGGCGTCGCCACCCTCGAGGACCTCGAGGAGGCGGCCGAGGGCGAACGGATCCGCGACCTCAAGGGACTCGGCCCGAAGGCGGAGGAAAACGTCCTGGCCGGGCTCGAGCGCCTCGGCGACCCCGGCGAGGGGTCGGGCCGGGTGCTGCTCTCGATGGCCAAGCCGATCGCCGAGGAGCTGGCGCGGACGCTGCGCGAGCATCCCGGCGCCGACCGGGTCGAGGTTGCCGGCTCGGCGCGGCGCTGGGCCGAGACCTGCAAGGACATCGACCTGATCGCGACCGCGGAGGAGCCGACGGCCCTGGCCGAGCATCTCGTCGCCAGCCCGCTGATCGCCGCCGCCGGCAAGCCCGGCCCCAACGGCGTGCGGGCGCAGACCCAGAACGGCATCTCGGTCGACCTGCGCATCGTCGCCCCGGAGGCCTTCGGCAACCTGCTGCAGCACTTCACCGGCTCGCAGGCGCACAACGTGCAGATGCGCGAGCACGCGGTGGGACGCGGCCTCTCCGTTTCCGAGCACGGCATCACCGAGGTCGAGACGGGCAAGGTAGAGCGCTGCGCCAGCGAGGAGGCCGTCTACGAGCGACTCGGCTACGCCTACATCGAGCCCGAGCTGCGCGAGGGGCGTGGCGAGCTGAAGGCGGCCCGCGAAGGGAACCTCCCCGAGCTGGTCAGCGGCGAGGACATTCGCGGCGACCTGCACTCGCACACCACCCTCTCCGACGGCCGCAACACGCTCGAGGAGATGGCCGAGGCGGGCCGCGACCGCGGCTATGCCTACATGGCGATCACCGACCACTCGGCCAGCCACGGCTTCGGCGACCACGTTACCGCCGAGCGGCTCTGGGAGCGGATCGCCGAGATCGAGGCCTGGAACAAGGGCAAGCGTGGCTTCCGCCTGCTCGCCGGCTCGGAGGTCAACATCGGCCTCGACGGCGGCCTCGACTACCCCGACGACCTGCTCGAGGCGCTCGACTGGGTCGTCGCCAGCGTCCACACCTCCTTCGCGATCCCTGAGAAAGAGATGACGGCCCGGGTGCTGGCGGCCATAGAGAACCCGCTGGTCAATTGCATCGGCCACCTGACCGGCCGGCTGATCGGCCGCCGCGAGCCCTACGGAGTCGACATCGAGGCCGTCGTCGAGGCGGCGGCGCGCACCGGCACGATGCTGGAGATCAACGGCAACCCCAACCGCCGCGACCTCTCCGAGCACCACGCGCGCCTCGCCGCCGAGGGGGGAGTGACGATCGTCCTCAACACCGACGCCCACGGCGTCGAGACGCTCGACAACATGGCCTACGCGGTGGCGACCGCGAGACGCGCCTGGCTCGGCCCCGATCAGATCGCCAACACGCGCGGCTGGGGCGAGTTCAAGAAGCTGCTGAGGCGCTAGTGGCGCGGCGGGTCCTGTCACGGATTTGGTGCCACCACCCCTGCGGTAGCTAAAGCTTCCTCGGGGTGGTCCCCCAAATCCGCGCCACCCGCCGCGAGAAGCGCTATTCGAGAGAGAAAACCACGCGGACCGTGGCGGTCACCGTTGACGTTCCCGGTTTGGCCGGCGGGGACGGCGCATCGGCACGGGGGCCGCGCTTTGGTGCGGCGGTTGCTTCTGTCGGCACGATTTCTCGTCCTTCCTCGATCGTCAGCACCGGGCCGAGGGTGGCGCCGGCGCGAATTGCCAGGGCTGCCGCCTTTGCCTTCGCCTGGTCGAAGGCGGCGAGCAGGGCGTCGTTGTAGGCGGCGTCGGGATTGCTGGCGAAGAAGGTCGGTCCGCGCGTCCCGGTCGCTCCGGCGGCGACCGCTGCGCTGACCAGTTCTCCGGAGCGCTCGGGCTGGTGCAGGACGACCCCCACTCCCTCGGAGGCGTGCCAGACCGTTTTCCCGCCGCGGTTCAGCTTGCGCACCGAGATCGATCCCGTGGTGACGTCGCCTGGGCCAACACCGGGCGTGGCCTGCACAGCCGCGATCACGGCTCGTAGGCGAACCGCCACGACCCGCAGCGCCGCACCCTTCGTCTTGCGTTCCTTGCTGACCGAGAAGCCCAGCTGGGCCGCGTCGTTGGCGACCTGCTGGATCGCTTCTCCCTTGACCGCGATCGTCCGGTCGATCGCCGCCGCGGACGCGGGCGCGACCAGGGCCGCGGCGAGCGCCGACAGGCAGATCGTTCGGAGGAGCCTCACCGAATCCAAGCTACCCGGCGGCTGGGACGGCTACTCAGGCGCCGAGCCGGTCGCTGCGCAGCCCCGGCGTGCGGACCAGCTGGATCGGCCGCAGGGCGGAGTTGGGGACGACGTAGAACTTGACGCCGTCGCGCTGCTCGATCGCCAGCACGGCTGCCTCGCGGGCATGCCAGGCGAGCGAGACGAGCAGGGCATAGCCGGCGCCGATCGCCGCCACACCGGGGAAGAAGACCCCCAGGACGCCGGCGACGACTGCCGTCGCGGCGATCGGCCAGAGGCGCACGAAGGAGATGCGTGCCGGCGTCTCCGGGGGAAGAGACGTGGCGGTGCGGGCGTTGGCGAGGGCGTCGCGGACGCTCTCGGGGGAACGTCCCGGGCGGCCCAGGTAGAGCCCGATGACGAGCGAGATCAGCCACCAGGTCGCGGCGACGACGAGGGTCGTCGTGTCGCTGTCGCGATTGGCGGCGATCGCCGTGATCGCGGCGAGCACGGTTGCCTCGGCGCCGGTCAGGAAGACGGTGACCCGCAGCAGGTCGGTGTAGGGCATCTCGCTATCCCGCCAGCGCCTCGAGCATCGCCAGCCAGCCCGCCGGCCCGTCGACGAACTGGTCCGCCTCTTCGGCCAGCTCGGGAGGCGCCTCGGAGGAGATCACGCCGACGCATACGGCGGTCTTCAACTCGCCCTCCTGGCGCAACTCGCGCAGGCGGCGGAAGGCATCGAGATCGGTGCGGTCGTCACCGGCGTAGATCGCCGCCGTGACGCCGTCGCTCGCGAGTAGCGCCGCGACGGCGGCGTCCTTGCCCCCGCCGCCGATCGGGCGCAGCTCAAGCACCTTGCGGCCCCAGCGCGGTTCGAGCTTGGCGCGCCCCGCCTCGGCGGCGATCTCGTGGGCACGCGACTCGGCGCCGCGCTCGTCCTCGGCGCCGCGCCAGTGCAGGGTCTGGATCGGCCCCTTGTCCTCGAGCCGTAGGCCCACGGCCCGCAGCGCTTGCGGCTCGAGTGCGGCAACGAACTCCGCTGCGCCGCGCTCCTGTCCGACCAGCGCCGGATCGAGTTGTGGCGCCTCGTCGCCGGGGAGCAGAAGTTCGAGCCCATGGTTGCCGGCGTAGGCGATGCCGTCGACCGCGACCAGCCGTCGCGCCTCGAGGGCCTGGCGGCCAGAGATGCAGCCGACCAGGCCGAAGCGCCCGCTCAGCGCTTCGAGCAGCTCCTTGGCGCGCTGCGGGACCGCGGCCTGCTCGGGCCGCGCGACGATCGGCGCCAGGGTGCCGTCGACGTCGGTGAGGATCGCGGTGCGGGCGGGGTCGGCGCGCAGCGGCGCCAGCAGCGAGGCCAGCGCCCCGCCGTCCCCTGTCTCAGTCTCGGGAGACACAGCGCTTAGTATCGCGACACGATGGCGTCGGAGCCTGCCCTGCCCGCACACTCCCTGCTCAAGCTCGCCGCGATCGGCACCCTGGCGGGGTTGTTCAGCGGCCTCTTCGGCGTCGGCGGCGGCACGGTCATCGTTCCCCTGCTGATCTTCTGGTTCGCCTACGGCGAGCGGCTGGCAACCGGCACCAGCCTGGCGGCGATCGTCCTGATCGGCTTGCTCGGCGCGGTCGCGCAGGGCGGGATCTACGGCAACGTCCACGTCGTCACCGCGCTGCTGCTTTCGATCCCGGCGATCGTCGGGGTGCTGATCGGCACCGCCGTGCAGCAGCGCATCTCCCAGCAGGCGGTCTCCCTGCTCTTCGCGGCTCTGCTCGTCGCGATCGCGATCGAGCTGATCCTCTCGTGAACGAGCTGCTCGCGGTCCTGCTCTGCCTCGCCGGTGGCTTCACCGGCGGCATCGTTGGCGTTGGCGGCGGCGTCCTCTTCGTACCGGCGCTGACCATCTTCATCGGCCTCAATCAGGTCGAGGGGGAGTCGACCTCCCTGCTGATGATCGTCATCGTCGCCCTGATCGGCGCCTTCCGCCAGAACTCCTACGGCAACGTCAACGTCCGCAACGCCCTGATCATCGGCGTCCTCTCGCCGCTCGGCGTGCTGGCCGGCGTCGGCATCGCCAACCACGTCTCAGAGCGCGTCCTACAGCTCTCCTTCGCCGCGCTGGCCCTCTTCATCGCCTACCGCCTGGTGCGCAGGACACTTGCTACGCCGGCTAGCTAGCCCCTGGTTCAGGGCTGGGTGGGGGAGGGGGCTGGTCGGCCTCCGGTCGAATTGACACCCCAAGAGCTTTGCTCTTGGGGTGAATGATGAGCGCGACCTTACGGCCGCGCAGGAACCGGATTGCATAGGCCGCTTCGCGACATTCGCCCGGAGGCCGACCAGCCCCCTCCTCGACACGTCCCAAGAATGGCCGGGGCTGCGAACGCGGTGCCAGGGTTATCAAGCTCTATGGAGGAGCTATCGAGCTGAGACTCCGCTTCGTAGAGCTTGCTTTCGAAGCTTGTTGTGCTTCGAGGGGTGGTGGGGGTGTCTCTGCGGGAATGTCGCGAAGCGGCGGAAATGCAATCCGGTGTCTGCGCGGCGTCAGCCGCGCACCGACATAGTCGCCAAGCGAGCGAAGCTCGCGTGCGACATCAATTCCCGCAGAGACACCCCCACCACCCCTACCGAGCACCTTGGAATCGCGCTAAGCCCCGATCGCACGCCGGCAAAAGCTGGATAGCGACGAGACGATCTGCTCGGCGGAGACGTCGACGTCGCGGACCGGTGAGAGTGGGCTGGCCAGCGCCTCGCTGATCGCGCCGATCAGGGAGGCCGCGGTCAGTTCGATTTCCTGCTCGGGCAGCTCGCCGCTTGAGACGCCGACTCGCAGCAGCTCGGCGAGCCGCCGCCGGTAGGTGCGCCGGTAGGTAAGTCGCTCGGCGTCGACCAGGGGGTCGACCGGCTCGTAGCCGAGCGCCCAGGCCAGCCGCGGTTTGTCGAGGGCGCTCTGGGTGAACTCGCGGACGATCGCCTCCAGCTTCTCGACCACGCTGCCGGACCCTGCGGTCGCCTCGTAGAGGGCCGCCAGCTCGCGCTCCGCGGCGGTCCGGAAGACCTCGACGAAGAGCTCCGCCTTGGAGGGGAAGTGCCGGTAGAGGGCGCCGGCCGCGACGTCGCTGCGGGCCGTGATCGCCGCCACCGTCGCCGCCGCGTAGCCGCCTTCCTCGAGCAGCTCGGCCGCTGCGTCGAGCAGCCGCTCACGGGTCGCGCTGCCGCGCGAGCGACGAGCGGGCGTCGCGTCTGTGCGAGGTCCTGGCGCCATGGCTACTCGTAGGAAAGCGCATCGGCGAGCGGCGCCCGCGCCGTCAGCCAGGCCGGCACCGCCGCGGCGAGCGCGCCGATCAGGACCGCGCCGGCGACGACCGCCACGACACCGCCGAGCTGCAGGTCGGTGCCGATCACGTAGCCCTGCGCCTCGAGGAAGCCGAGCGTCGGCCCGCGGTAGCTGACGATGCCGCCGATCGCCCCGCAGATCGCGCCGAGGCTCATCACCAAGAGCGTCTCGAGGGCGAGCGCGGCGAGCAGGCCGGCATTGCCGATCCCCATCGCGCGCAGCACCGCCCACTCGCGCCGCCGCGCGAAGACCGAGGTGGCGATGATGCCGCCGACGGCGACCAGCGCCGCGATCAGGGTGAGGATCCGCATCGCCAGCAGTCCCTGCGTGCTCTTTTCCATCTGCGCGTCGATTTTGTCCTTGAATTCGGCGCCGGTGATCGCGTGCAGCGGCGCCAGCTTGCGCAGCGCGGCCTCGTCCACCTTGGCCTTGCGGTTGACCGCGATGGCGCTGACCGCGTCGGTGCGGTAGAGCTGCCGGTAACGGCCGATGGTCATGTAGACGGTGCCGGACGGCCAGGCGAAGTCCTCGACTTCGCCGTAGATGCGCAGCTTGCGCGGGCCGCCGGCGGTCGGCAGCACGATGTCCTCGCCGGGCTCGACGCCCAGCCCGGCGGCCATCACCCTGGAGACGAGCACGCCGCGCGGGTGCTCGCGCAGCGACCCGTACTTCTCGGGCAGGCCGGCGCCGGGGGCGATGATGCCGCCGCGGGTGCTCGGCACCAGTCCCCGCACCTCGATCTTGCGGCCCTCGTAGGGGACGAAGGCAAAGGCGACGGGCCGCGCCACCGTGTCCTCGTCGCGCAGCGCCCGCCGCGCGTAGGCGAGGGTCGTCGGCACGCTGGCGAAGGCGTCGTCGGAGGCGAGCAGGTCCTGCGCGCCGGGCCGGATCACCTGGTTGAGGGTCCCGATGCGGTCGAGCAGGCTGTGTTCGGCGAGCTGCGGAGGCACAACCGCGGCGACGCCGAGCGCCATGATCGCCGCCGCCAGCGCGGCGCGGCGTGGATTGGCCTCGACCGCGCCACGGGCGACGAGGGCGACCTTGGAGCCGCCGTGCTCGCGGCGGCCGAGCCCGATCGCGACCAGCCCGACGACACCGGGCGTGGCCAGAGCCAGGCCGATCAGGATCGTCACCGCGGCGGCGGGGAAGACGCCGGCATCGGCAATCAGCAGGCCAAGCGCGAGGCAGGCCGCGCCGCCGCCGAGCAGGGCCAGCGACGCCCGCAGCGAGATCGTCGAGGTGACCGTCGCCCCTGCCTGGGGTGAGCGGCCGAGCTGCTCGGCGATCGAGCCTCGTGCCGATGCCAGCGCTCCGATCGTCGCCACGATGGCGACAACCAGCGCCAGGGCGGCGGCGCCGGCAACGACGTCCGGGCGCACCGCGACTTGCATGTTGAAGGCGAAGACGTCGGTCAGGTAGCTCGGCACCTGCGATGACAGGTATCCCGCGATCGCCGTGCCGACCAGCGCCCCCGGTGGGATCGCGGCGATCAGCAGGGCAGTGAGGATGAGGCTCTCGGCGAAGATCAGCGGCGCTCGCCGCGAGCCCAGCGCGCGCAGCAGGCCGAGGTCCTCCTGGCGCTCCAGCATCCGCATCAGCTGCAGCACGTAGATCAGCAGGCCGGCGATCGCCAGCACGACCATTCCGAAGACGAAGGTCGGCGCCCGCACGGTGAAGTCGAGGACATGGCTCAGCTCGCCCTGGCTGCTGCCCGGCGTGCTCAGCACCGCGTTGCCGGGAAGGACTCGCTGCGCCCGCTTTTCCCAGGCCCCGGTGGAGGCCCCTGGCGCCAGCTTCACGTAGACGACCGTTGGCTGGCCGGGAGTGCCGCGCAGGCCCTCGAGCCGGTCGCGCGGCAGGGTCAGGACGTCGTCGATAGCGGCGTCGACGTCGACCACCCGGGCAACCCGCAGCCGGGGAGCACGGTCGTAGGCGAAGAGCCGTACCCGCTCGCCACGGTGCACGTTCAGTTCGTCGGCCAGGGCCGTTGGCAGGGCCAGGCCCGGCTTGGATCCGCCTGGCAGCTTGAGGTCGCGCTGCACGGCGCTGCGCAGCCGCCGCGCCGAGCGATCGACGCCGATCGCGGTGGCGACGACCTGCTCACGACCGGCTTCCAGCGTGACCCGCTGCTGGGTCATCGGGACCGCGTAGCGCGTCCCGCCGATCTCCTCCAGCCGCTTGGCGAGCCCCGCCCGCAGCGAGGAGCCGCCGATCGCTTCGACCTGGAAGTCGGAGACGCCACCGACCGCCTCGCCGCGCTCGCGGTAGGAGTCTTCGATGCTGGTCAGGAAGGCGAGCAGGCCGACGCCGATCCCGAGTGCCAGGGCGAGCGCCGCCCAGAGCACGGCGGCACGCGCCTTCTGGCGCCTCATCACGTGCAGCAGGTGGCGGGTCAGCAGGCCTGTCAGCCGCGCCTGAGCGCGGAGCGACCGGGTCATCTCCTGATCAGAGAGGTGAGGCCGCCCATCAACCCCTGCCGGCGGCCGTTGGTCGGCCCGTCCTGGCTGTGGTCGGCGATCTGGCCGTCGACGATCGAGACGATCTCGTCGGCGTAGCGCTCGGCGAGATCGTGGTCGTGGGTGACCATCACCACCGAGCGCTCGTCTTCGGCCTGCTGGCGCAGCAGCTCGAGGATGCCGTGGGCGTTCTGCTGGTCGAGGTTGCCGGTCGGCTCGTCGGCGAGGATCAGCTTCGGCTCGTTGACCAGCGCCCGGGCGATCGCCACCCGCTGCATCTGGCCGCCGCTGAGGTTGCGCGCCGGCGCCTCGGCCTTCTCGCCGAGGCCGACCCGCTCGAGCAGCTCGCCCGTTCGCCGCCTCGCCTGCTCCCTCTCCTGAGCCGCGATCGCGGCCGCCAGCTCGACGTTCTGGCGCGCGCTGAGGCCGGGCAGCAGGTTGAAGAACTGGAAGATGAAGCCGAGGTTCTGGGCGCGGAACCTGGCCCGCTCCTTGGTGCTGAGGCTGCCGATCTCACGGCCGTCGAAGAGCAGGCGCCCGGCGCTGGGCACGTCGAGCGTGCCGATCAGGTTGAGCAGGGTGCTCTTGCCACTGCCCGAGGGCCCGACGATCGCGACCAGCTTGCCGGGCTGGATCTGCAGCGAGACGCCGTGCAGCACCTCGACCATCTCTCCCCCCTGGGGAAAGGACTTGTGGACGTCGCGCAGCTCGAGCACGGCCGGCAGGATAGTGAATCCCGATTCACATTGTCGGCGTCTGTAGTCTCAAACTGTGGACTCACTCAGCTGGGAAGGCGATGTCCCGCAGCTCCGCCGGCCGATCCTGGTCTGCTCGTTTCGCGGCTGGAACGACGCTGCCGCCTCCGCCTCGACGGCGCTGACCGCGGTCGAGGACGCCTTCGATGCGGAGCTGATCGCCCGCAGGTCGACGCCGAGGACTATTTCGACTTCCAGGCCACCCGCCCGACGATCGTGCTCAGCGAGGGCCAGGCGCGCCGCATCGACTGGCCGCAGAACAACCTGATCGCGGCCCGCGCGCCGAGCGCCGACCGCGACCTGGTCCTGCTCGACGGCACCGAGCCCAACCTGCGCTGGCGCACCTTCTCGGAGACGATCGCGACCGCCGCCGACGCGCTCGGCGTCGAGATGGTGATCACGCTCGGGGCGCTGATCGCCGAGGTCTCCCACACGCTGCCGGTGCCGATCACCGGCCTCGCCTCCGACGAGAAGCTGGTCGAGGAGCTCGACCTGCAGCGCTCCAGCTACGAGGGCCCGACCGGCATCGTCGGCGTCGTCCACGATTGCTGCCGCCAGGTCGGCATGACCTCGGCCTCGCTCTGGGCGGCGGTGCCCCACTACGTCGCCGCCGTCCCCAATCCGAAGGCGGCCCTCGCCCTGCTGCGCCGCCTCGAGGGCCTCACCGGCATAGCCGTCGACGCCACCGATCTGGAGGAGGAAGCGGCCAGCTACGAAGACCAGATCAACCGCGCGATCGCCGCCAACCCCGAGATCGAGGAGCTAGTCGACCGCATCGAGTCAGAACAAGAAGACCAGCTAGAAAGTCCCGAGGACATCCCATCTGCAGACACGATCGCAAGGGACTTCCAGCAGTTCCTCCGCCAGCAGGGTCGCGAGTAGACGTTCTCTAAGTCTCTGCGGCCGGGCAGATCAGCCGATAGTCGCACCAGCTGCAGGTGGTAGGTGAGGGCCGCGGCTCGAAGTCCTGGCCGAGCACGCCCTCGCCGACCTCGAGCACGGTCCGCTCGACCCGCTCGGCGTCGTCGGCCCTGACCGGCGCGGCAACCTTGTCGGCGTCGAGCACGTAGTAGTAGCTGCCGCTGCTCACCTCGAGGCCCCAGGCCTCGCTGGCGGCAAGGCGGTAGAGGGAGAGCTGCAGGTCGTTCTCCAGGGCGGCCTCGCTC
Source organism: uncultured Solirubrobacterales bacterium (assembly GCA_963718775.1). Lineage (GTDB taxonomy): Bacteria > Actinomycetota > Thermoleophilia > Solirubrobacterales > 70-9 > VRUE01. The sequence continues at coordinate 1,767,551 of OY970377.1, forward strand.
TTGCGCTCGCCGGTCTTGTAGTCGATCAGCTCGTGGGTGCCGTCGGGGAGGCGGTCGACGCGGTCGACGCGGCCGCGCACGTGGTGCGGCGCCAATGCGGATGTCGAACTTGCGCTCCAGCCAGACCGGTTCGCCTTCGGCGTCACGCTCGCGCTCCCAGTAGAGGCGCATCGCCTGCGCGGGCGCGATCGCGGAACTGCAGCTCGTCGTCGCTGCTGCCGAAGCCGGTGCGCCGCCAGCCCGACTCGAAGAGGTCCATCAGGCGCGCCAGGCCGTCCTCGCCCGGCTCGCCCGGTTCCTTGTGGAAGCGTTCGAGGACGTTGTGGATGAGGATTCCGAAGCGCTGGTTGATCGTCGGCTCCTGGGGGATGCCGAAGACCCGCCCGAACTTGTACTTGAGCGGACAGGTCAGGTAGAGGTCGAGGTCGGACGCCGAGAGGCTGAGCGCGCCGTCGCCACGGCGCGGCAGGAAGGCTTCCAGCGAGGGCTCGTGGCGAGCGGCGATGAGGCGCTGGCGGCCGTCACGCTCGTGCTCTGATTCGAGCAGGTAGGCATCGAGCGGCGAGGCGTCCAGCTCGGCCTGCTGCTCGGGTGTGGCGATCTGGCGCAGCAGGCCGTTGACGGCCTCGATCGCCTCCGCGGTTGCCTCCTCGCCGGGTCGCTGGGCAAGCGCCGCCAGCTTGAGCAGCTCGAGGTGGCGGGCGATCGCCCGGGTGACGTCGACGACGGTGTCGAGCCGCGGCTCGGAGAGCTCCCGTCCTGCCTGCCAGGACGCCTCCAGCACCTCCTCGCGCAGCTTGCGGTAGGTCGCATGCAGCCCCTCCGCCGGGCCGAACAGCTCCTCCTCGTGGAGCTCCTCGGTTCCCTCGCGAGGCTCCTCGCCGTCGCCCTCGACCCTGGATAGGACGAGGGCGGAGCGGGCCTGGACACCGTCCTGGTCGGGGCCGAGCACGAAGACGTGCTCGAACTCCATGCCCTTCGCGGATGTGCGTGCCAGCCCCTGGACGGCGCCCGGGGACACCGGCTCCTGGCCTCCCGCCGGCTCGACCCCGGCCTCGGCGACGGCGCTGAGATAGCGGACGAAGTCCCGCGTGGAGCCGTGCGGTTCGCGGCGAGTCCAGGTGGCGGCCAGCTCGGCCAGACGGGAGAGCCCGAGCAGGCGCTCGGCCACCTCCGGCTCGGCGGCGAAGAGCCGTTGCCTGCGCAGGCCCACCCGCTCGATCAGCCGCCGCACGAAGACGTCGGCGCGACGTTCCTCCATCGCCGCCGCCGCTTCGCCGTAGAGCTTCAGGAAGGACTGGATTCGCTCGCGGCCCTCGGGCGGGATCTGCGGACTTTCCAGCGCCGCCTCCGACGCCGAGACCATGTCCTGCTTGCGCCGCCGCGAGATCGTCGTCAGCCGTGCCAGGTCGGTCGAGCGAAGCTCGACCGGCGGCCGGGTTAGCGCCCGTGCCGCCGCCGCCGAGTCTTCGGGATCGGCCAGAACGCGCAGCCAGGCGATCGCGTCGCGCACCTCGGGCCGCTGAAAGAGGGCTGCCGGCCCGGCCAGGTGGAAGGGGATCCCGCGCTCCTCCATCGCCGCGGCAACCGTGCCGCCGTTTGCCGCCGGGTCCTCGACCAGCACGCAGATTGCCTCCGGGGACGTTCCAGCAGAGAGCAGGTGCTCGGCTTCGCGGGCCACCGCCTGCGCCTGCGCCCGCTCGTTCGTACAACGCCAGAGCCGCACCGTCGGTTCGCGAAACACCTTTTCAAGGACGAGGACGCTCGACTGCGGGTCCTGGCCTGGAGAAGGGGCGTCTTCGGCGTATAGGTGATTCGGATTCTCGGTGCTCAGCTTTTGCAGGATCGCTCGTTGAGCTTTTGTCGTTTCCTCATACTCGTCGACCATCACGTGGGTGAAGCGGGTGGCGAGCTCGACGCGGATGTCGTCGCGCTCGTGCAGGAGCTTGTTGAGCATCAGGAAGACGTCGGCGCGGTCGAGGTTGCCGGACTCGGCGAGGATGCGATCGTGGGCGGCGCAGAACTCGGCGAGGTCGGGCTCGGGCGGCTCCGAGCCCGCCTTCAGCTCGTCGACTTGCTCCAAGAGCCGTGCCAGAAGCCGGCTCGGATTGCCGCGGATCGTGTGATTGCGCAGGGGAAGGTCGTCGAGGCGATCGATCAGGATGGCGAGCCGCTCGGCGGGCCCAAGGACGTCGAAGAAGGGGTCGAGGCCAGCCGCGGTCGAGTGCTCGCGCAGGAGGCGCTCCGCCAGCTCCTCCCAGGTGCCGATCCAAAGCTCCTCGTAGGGGGTCTCGAGCAGGGATTCGATTCGCTCCCGCAGCCGGCTGGCTGCTGGGGGATTGGCAGCGAGGACGAGAATCCGCTCGGCGCCGATTCCGCCGCCGACCAGATGGGCAAAGCGACGGCAGAGCGCCTCCGTCTTGCCGGTCCCGGCAGCGCCGAGCAGCAGCAGCGGGCCGTCGTCGTGGAGGACGGCGCGTTCCTGTGTCTCGGCCAAGGCGAGCATGCTCCAACGCTAGCGAGTGCGAGCTCTCCGTAGGATGGCCTCGGTGGACGTTTTTTCCGCAGACTGGCTGGGAATCTGCCGTCGGGTCGTGACGGCGCAGCGGGCGATCTTCGACGAGGTGCGGGGAATCGAGGCTCGCACCGTCTACGAGGGAGTGGGCGAGGGGGGCGATCACACGCTGGTCATCGACCATCGCTGCGAGGACGCCGTCTTCGCCGAGCTCGAGGCGCTGGCCGAGCAGGGCGCATCGTTCGTCGCCGTCTCCGAGGAGCGCGGCGAGGTCGGCTTCGGCGCCGGCGGTTCCGCCCGGGTGGTGATCGATCCGATCGACGGCTCGCTCAACGCGCGCCGCACACTCCCGGCGCACAGCCTCAGCATCGCCGTCGCCTCTTCGGACTCGATGGCCGCGGTCGAGTTCGGCTACGTCTTCGACTTCGGCGCCGGCGAGGAGTTCGCCGCTCGCCGTGGCGAGGGCGCGACGCTCGACGGCGAGCGGATCGCGGTCGGCCCCGACGGCGACAAACTGGAGCTGGTCGGGCTCGAGGCCGCCGAGCCGAGCCGGGCGATCCCGGCGCTGGAGGCGCTCAGCGACCGTGTCTACCGGCTGCGCGTGGTCGGCTCGATCGCGATCACCGCCGCCTACGTCTCTGCCGGCCGCTTCGACGCGATGCTCAGCCTGCGTCCCTGCCGCTCGGTCGACGCCGCGGCCGCGCAGCTGATTATGCGCGAGGCTGGCGGCCGGGTGGCCTTCGGCGACCTCGCCCTGGAGGACGCGCCGCTGGGCCTCGACGCTCGCTACCCGATTGCCGCCGCCGCCGGCGAGCAGGGCCTGGCGATCGCCCGCTCCGCCCAGTAACCGTCTGCGGCACAAGGGTTAAGAACACCTGTTCGCGGAAACATATGTTCGCTACACTCGCGAACTCCAGGCAGGAAACCCGCATACCGAAGGGATTCAACTTCATGGCAACGCAGTCCAAAGGCAGTAAAAGCAGCAATGGCACCTCGCCGGCGGCAAAGGCTTCGACGTCTGAGAAGAACCAGGCTCGCGCGGTTGCCGAGTCCGCGGTCGATCTTCCCGTTGGCGCCGTCCTCGTCGTAAGCGAGCGCATCTCTGAGCTGGTCGAGCCGTTCACCGGCCGCTCCGCCGCCGAAAAGCAGCTCAAGTCCTACCGGACGCAGCTGCGCAAACAGGTCAAGCGCACCGAGCGACGTGGCAGCACCGCCCGCCGCCGTGCCACGACCGAGGCACGCAAGACCCGCAACAGGGTCGAGCGCGAGGCCCGCAAGCGCCAGCGCACGGTCGAGACGACCCTGAAGCGCAACCGCGACGAGCTCGAGCAGCGGGTGCGCAAGGCAGTCGATCTTCTGCCTGTCTAGTTGAGGGGTCTGGTCCGGCAGGGGTTTCACTTAACTTTTTCGCGAGGTCGCGGCCTTTCGGCCGCGCCTGGATAACGCGAAAAAGTACAAGACGTTTCACCCCTGCCGGACCAGACCCTAAGTACCCGTCACAGCGACTGGTCTTGAGCTGGCTTGCTTGTATGGCCAGTTGGCCTGGGCCGGGGTGAAGGCGCGGAACTGGAAGCGGGCGCCGCGGCTGTCGTCGTCGGCGAAGCGGTAGGCGTAGCGGAAGCGGCCCTGCGCGTCGGTGCGCAGCGAGCGGAAGCCGCTCCAGGGCTGTCCCGGCAGACGGAACTGCAGCTGCACGATCTTGCCGTCGGCCGGCACCGTCGCCCCTTCCGCGCCGACCTTGCCGCGGAAGACGATCGGCCGCCCCCCGACCTTCGCAACTGGCGAGGAGACCGCCATGCGCATGCCGCTGCGCACGGTCAGCCTCGCCGGCTTGCTGCGCGCGCCGCGCAGGGTCGCCGTCGGCGCTGCCACCGCGATGATCTCGCGGCTGGGGCCGGGTCGCAGCCGGACGCTGAACTCCCCGCCCGCCCCGGTCCTGACCGTGGAGACGCGCTGTGCCGGCGAGGCGCCCACCTCGAAGCGCTCGATCACCTGCACCGGCATTCCGCCCAGCCCCGTCCTGCGTCCAGCGATGAGCTCACCGCTGAAAGACATCCCGCGCCCGTAAGGCACTGCCCGCCGGCCCAGGCTCGCTGAGAGGGTCGTCGCGACCTTGAGGGGGTTGCGCAGCCGCATCGGCGAGCCGTTGGCGCGGCTCGCGGTCGAGTTCGAGTTCCCGGCCAGGTCGTAGACGGCGGCCCGGAACTCGTACTCCCCGGGCGGGTATGCCTCGGAGTCCCAGCGGGCACGCAGGGTCCCCGCGGCGAGCTCCGTCGGCAGCCGCTCGAAGCGCTCGGCCGTGCCGGCCCTGCGGACAGCGATCGAGGCGCGCGAGCGGTCCAATCCCGAGAGCGCGTCCGCGGCGTGCGCCTCGATCCGCTCGGGGTCGCCGGGGTCCTGGGCGCCCGCGAAGGAGAGGTGTGGCGCATCGCGGTCGATCCGGACCAGCGCCGTCGCTGGGGCATTGTGAGGCCAGCCATTGGCAATGCCGCCGTCGGCGACGTTGCCGGCCGCGTCGCGGGCGTAGTAGGCGATTGTGTGGACTCCCGAGCCGATCACGGGGGCGGAGACCGTGGCGCCCGAGGCAACTACCGGCGAGCCGCCATCGATCCGAATTGCCGTGAACGGCCCGTTTGCTCCGGCTGCCGCCATCCCCGACGCGGTGTCGGTCGCCTCGGCCCGCAGGGTCAGCGGCTGGTTCGACCAACCCTCGGCGAGTCCGGTCAGTCGCGTGACCGGGTCGGTCTTGTCGACCTTCAGGATCGTCTCGGCGGCGACGCTGGAGCGCATGCCCGAGCCGGAGACCGCGACCGCGCCGAGGTAGCTCGTTCCCTCGGGGAGAGCGACGATCGTCAGCGCATCGGCGCCGGCGCGCAGGTCCGTCTCCGCTTCGCTGCAGGTGTATTTACCGGCGCAGGGTGCGATGCCTGGCGCAGTGGCGATTGCGACGGCATAGCCGCGGATGCCCGAGATCGGCTCGGGACCCGCGGGCAGGCCGAGATGAAGCGTGTAGGGGAAGGCGGTGCGGCCGATCCAGCCGGTCGCGGACTGAGGGCTGACCTGTCCCGGCGCGCCATCGTCGAAGCGCAGCTTCACGCTGCCCGCTGGGCCCTCGTTGCCATCCATGTCTTCTAGCCGGACCTCGGCGGTATAGATGTCGGCGATGGCCGGCACGAACAGGTGCTGGATCGAGGTTGCCGGCCAGCCGATCGTCGTCTCGCCAAGCACCACCTGTCCGGATGAGCTGAGCAGGCGGTAGTGGACCGCGGCCACGCCGGGCGGATTGTCCCAGCGCACCGCGAAGCTCCGCTCCGCGTGCCAGCTTTCTTCGCCGCCGTCGACGCTCAGGTCGTGGGGTTGAAAGGCGGCGCTCGCCAGTGGCGCGCCGGCAAGCAGCACAGCGACGACGGCAGTCACGAGCTTGACCGTCCTCATGGGCCGAACTCCCCGGCGGCAGAGCCACTCGATGCGCTCGAGCTTTCCCCTGCGCTCGATGGCGGCGGGGCTGCTGGCGCCGGTGGCGCTTCGTATTCGGTCGTGCCGACAACTTCCGCGCTCGCCTCGACTTCCGGTGCTGGCGACGCTTCGGGGACGGGCTGCGGCTGCGATGCAGGCTTCTCGGGCGGCGAGGCCGGTTCGGGCTGGGACGCCTGGCCCGTCGACGTTTCTTCGGGCGTCTCCAGGCTACGCACGATCGCTGGCGTGCGCTGCCGATCGGGGCCCAGGTCCAGTGGCGCCGGAACTACTCCGGTCGCCACGCAGGCGGTGGTCACGCCGGCCGCCCCGGCGCAGAGCGTCAGCAGCTTCGCCAGGGTGAGGGCGCCAGCGCCCCGCGCCCCGCCAGCCGCGGCGATCTGGGCCGTTGAGTCGCCGCCGCCGATCCCCGGCAGCCGCGACCCCAGCCCGGCGAAGAGGTCGTGTGCTCGCTCGAGCAGGGAACGGGAAGCCGGCAGGGTTGGCAGAGCGACGGCGATCCGCGGCGCTGCTCGATAGGCGCGCATCGTCGAGCGGCAGTGGGCGCAGGCGCGCAGATGCTCGCGCACCGTGGTCGCCTCGTCGTGACTTGCCTCGCCGTCGCAGAAGGCCGAGAGCAGCGGCCGCAGCTCCCGACAGCGACTGCCGTCCTCGCTGCTGGAGAGCAGTTTGCGGAAGCGGTCACGCCCCTCGGCCAGGACGCGATTGACTTTTGTCTGGCTGAAGCCGGTCATCTCGCCGATCTCGGCGTAGGAGTAGCCCTCGGCGAGCAGGGTCAGGGCGCGCAGCTCGGCCGGCTTCAGGGTCCCCAGCGCCTCGCGGCTGCGGGAGACCAGCTCACGCCGCTCCGCCAGCTCGTCGGGGCCATCGCCGCACGCCGGGATCAGCGCCACCGGGTCGGCGCCACCACCGTCGCGAGCAGCGGGCGGGCGGCGTCCCAGCAGCCGCTCGCGGCTCTCGCGCAGCGCCAGCGCCTCGTGCTTGGTCACGGTTTGGGTCCAGCGGATCAGCTCGCGCAGGTCGGTGGTCGGCGCTTTGGTGAGGACGATCTCGAGGGCCCGCTGGTAGGCGTCCTCGGCGTCCTCGGCATCCAGCGAGTAGCGCCGGGCTGTGCGCTTCAGCGCCGCTTCATGCCGGGCGACTATTTCCACAGCTGCGCGCTTGCGAGCGGCATCGGTGGCTGGCGGCACGGCGCCTGCCCGCCGCCGTTCCGGGCCTGCCGTCGTCGATCGCCGTCCCTGGCTCATTTGCTGAACTCCCCTGCAGTGGTTCAGATTTGCGGTCCAAACATGCCAAGCCAATGGCGCGGCCCCGGCGAGTTCTCCCCCCGGCTGGACGCTTGACCGGGCACGGTTCCCGCAAATTGCGTCAAACACGCCACTGACACGGCTCCTACGGCCGGCCGATAGCATCAGCGGCAATGAGCACTTGTGTAGTCACCGGCGGCGCCGGCTTTCTCGGTTCCCATCTCTGCGAGCACCTGCTCGGCGAGGGGCATCGGGTGATTTGCATCGACAACCTCGAGACCGGCTCGCTGCAGAACATCGAGCACATCCGCGATTCGGCCTTCGAGTTCCGCCACATCGACATCACCGACTACGTCGACATCCCCGAGGAGGTCGACTTCGTCTACCACCTCGCTTCGCCGGCGAGCCCGATCGATTACCTGCGCCTGCCGCTGCACACGCTCAAGGTCGGTTCGCACGGCACTCATCACATGCTCGGCGTCGCCAAGTTCAAGCGGGCCCGCTTCCTGCTCGCCTCGACCAGCGAGGTCTACGGCGACCCCAAGGTGCATCCCCAGACCGAGGACTACTGGGGCCACGTCAACCCGATCGGCCCGCGCGGCGTCTACGACGAGGCCAAGCGCTACGCCGAGGCGCTGACGATGGCCTACCACCGCCAGCAGGGTGTCGACACCTCGATCGTCCGCATCTTCAATACCTACGGGCCGCGCATGCGCGCCCACGACGGCCGGGCGATTCCGACCTTCCTGCGGCAGGCGCTCAAGGACCGGCCGCTGACCGTCTTTGGCGATGGGGAGCAGACGCGCAGCTTCTGTTACGTCGACGACTTGATTCGCGGCATCGTCGGGCTCGCCGAGTCGGACGCGCACTCGCCGGTCAACATCGGCAACCCCAACGAGTTCACGCTGCTGGAACTGGCCAAGGCCGTGATCGAGGTGACCGAGTCGCGCTCGGAGATCATCTTCGAGCCGCTGCCCGTCGACGATCCCCAGCAGCGCCGTCCCGACATCGGCCGCGCCCGCGACCTGCTCGGCTGGGCGCCGAGCGTCGAGCTGCGCGACGGCCTGCGGATGACGATCGATCAGGCCGGCGTGGAGAGGCTCGCGGGAGCTTCGGACTGAGCGTTGTAGGGGCGTCGGGCGTGCGGCCTAGCCACTGGTCCCTAGCTTTAGGCAGCGATTTGGGCGGGGGCGGGGGAGCCGGCGCTGTAGAAGGCGAGCGAGGTGGGCACGTTGGTCAGCTCGCCGCGCAGGGCGGTGAGCGTGCGGTTCGCAGCCGTCTCCGCCGGCCAGCCGTAACGCCCGATCAACGCCTCCGAGCCGTGCTTGTCGGGGGCGCCCACCGTCGACTCGGTCAGCGTGCCTGCCAGCGCCGTCATGCCGCGGCAGAAGTCCTCCTCCTCCCAGTTCACCCTGCCCTCGGCGTCGATCTCGACGAAGCCGTTCTCGGCGAGGAAGCTGAGTTCGAGGTAGGCGGACCCGCAGTCGCCGTAGTGCCATGGCCCGCGGCGCATGTAGTGGAGCAGCTCGGCGATGTGGGTGGCGGCCATCTCAAGCCGGCTGGTTTCGGCGATCTCGAGCCAGGGCTCGGAGATCGTCAGCAGGAAGCCGTAGACGTTGGCGATCGCCTCCTGCAGCATCATGAACGGCTCGACGCCGAGCGTGTCCATCCAGCTGTAGTCGGTGCCGCCGACGATCAGGTTGTGGCCGTGGTCATGGCCACGGATCCAGGGCAGCAGCGTCGCTTCGATTTCGACGTCGCCGGCGCGTCGCGGTCCCTCGAGCAGCGCTTCGGCAAGCGGGGTCGTGATCAGCGAGTAGCGCGCCAGATGGACGTTGCGCAGGTAGAGAGTGCGCTGTTCGCGCAGCGGCAGATCGTCGACGCCTTCGTCCTCGGGGAGGAAGTAGGCGAAGTGCTTGGGGTGCCCGGCTGCCTCGCCAGCGGAGGCGATCAGGTCGGTGACGTTGAACGGCAGGGCGAAGTCGAGCTTCAGATCGGGGGTGTCGAGGTCGTGGCGAAGCTCCTCGAGGGCGTCCTCGAGGGCCGCGTCGAGACTGTCCAGCATGATCTGGAAGCGGTCGTTGCGAGTCGCGGCGATGAACGAGTGCAGCGGCTCACGCGTCTTCGGCCGCCAGGTGCAGAGCGGTCCGCAGACGACCTCGAGGGCCGGCGAGACGCCCCGCGAGGCGATCTCGAGGGTCGTTTCCTTGTGACCGGCTCTGCCGGCCAGCGCCCTGGCGCGCATGCGGATCAGGGTTGCGCTCTCATCGTCGACCAGCTGGGCCAGCTCACGCAGATCCTCGGCCATCTCACCGCGCAGCGCCGAGGCGCAGAGGCTCGAGACGGCGTCCCCGTTCGAGGTCTGCAGGCTGCGCATCGCGTCGCTCTGGGCGGCGAGGCTGAGCAGCAGCGGCATCACCTCCTCGACGTTCGCCAGCGGCGCCTCGAGGCGTACATGGCCGACGCTGTGCTGGTCGTCGAGCGGCCAGAACGGCGACAGAAGCTGCGGGGCATTGCGACTGGCTAGCTGCGACATCTCCCTACTCCCCCTCCTGCATGGCTCGGCGCCATGCGCGCTTGAGTCCACGGTCTCCGGCCCAGCCCACCTCGGCTAATCCGGTACGGGCGAAGCTACAGAATGGAACGTCTTAATGCAACCTAAAATCTTTAGTAATTAAGATCTGATCCGCCCGGAGATGAGAGAGGGCGGCCACTGGCCGCCCTCTCTGCAATTCGGATCTCGTTTTGCGCTACTGCGTCTGTGCCGTGAACGAGAAGACGCCGAGCGGATCGCCAGCGGCGAACTTTTCCTGCGCTTCCATCGTCGCTTTTTCGATCGGGTCGATGAACACCGAGTTCAGCGTTTCGGCCGTTACGGCCTGCAGCGTCGCCGAGGCGTTCTGAACGCTGACCGTCCGCGTGGTCGGGTCGGAGACGATCGTCGCTCCGGTCAGCTGGATGTCGGCGATCGAGGCACGTCCCAGATTGCCCCTGTTCAGTTCCGCATTTTTGTCGTTCTGGATCGTCACTTCCACGGTGGCCGTCTTCGCGCTCAGGTCGACCCAGATGTTGCCCATGGTGAGGACGGTGGTCCCCTGCCCGACCGCTTCGAGGCTCTGCGTCAAGGTCAGCCCGCCCGCCGTCTGCAGGATGCCCGCCGCGGCTGTCGGCCCCATCGTGCCGCCGCCGATCGGGAAGGCGACGGTCGGCGGTGGGCCTGGATCGGTGACAGTCGTCGGTGCGACAGTCGCCAGTTTCACCGCGAATGGGCCGGGTTTCGGTGCTTCGGGCTGCGGGCCCACGTCGTTGAGCTTTTTCAGCGCCGCGGCGCTGAGGACCAGCGTTGCGTTGCCGCCTGGCAGTACTGCAACCGTTTTCGGCTGCGTTTCGCTGCTCGAGGCGCCGAGTACCTGGTTGCCCTTGAAGGGCGGCTTGAGGGCCTTGCTGCTCGAGGCTCGCTTGTTGCCCTTGGCTTTGCCTTTCTTCTGGCCGCTGAAGCCGAGCTTCTTGTTCAGCTGCTTGGCGGCCTTGCCGGTCAGCTTCAGCGAGGCGATGCTGATGTTGGCGCCGAAGCCGTTGCGGGCGACGGTCACGCCTTTGACCGAGGCGAACTTCATGCTCTTGCCGCCGACCTTGGCGGTCAGTGAGCTCGTCGTCGTGTCGAGCACCAGCGTGTTGACCGGAGCGGACTTCTTACCCCGCTTGAACTTGATCCCGCCGCTGTGTTCGACGCTGCCCTGACCCGTGGTCGGGTCGAGCGAGCCGCCGCTGACCGGCAGGGTCGCGGTGCGGCCTTTGACGGTTCCCGGGCTCAGCTTGAGCACCTTGACGCCGCTCTTCTTCAGCTTCTTGACGAAGCCCTTGTTGAGCGTCAGCTTCGTCGTGCCGCCGCTCAGCGGGTCGCTCGTGGCCGAGGCAAGTGGAGCGAGCGCAAGCAGGCCAACCAGCGCCGCTACGGTCGCGATCACTGACAGCATCGTCCCCCTGCCCTTGAGCGGCTGGGTCACATCCTTCATATCGATCCTCCGTTTGCTGCCGCCCCCTGCTGCCCCTCATGGCGACTTACGGCAAGTCGATTACAGCCAAGATTATTCCCGGCACGTGCTTGTACAAACCGTATTAGGCCGCATTGTTCCGCTCCCCCATATTCTGTTGCCATGGCCACCGAAGAGACCCACCGCACGATTGCCCCGCTCATCGGGCCCGACGACGAGCGCGTCTTCACCGACTCGGGCATTGAGATCGAGCGCGTCTACGACGAGAACGACGTCGCTTCCGGCCTCGAGGAGCGCCTCGGCGAGCCTGGCGCGCCGCCCTTCACCCGGGGGATCCACGAGGGCATGTACCGCGACCGGCTCTGGACGATGCGCCAGTACGCCGGCTTCGCCACCCCCGAGGACACCAACGAGCGCTACCGCTACCTGATCGAGCACGGCTCCACCGGCCTCTCGATGGCTTTCGACCTGCCGACCCAGCTCGGCCGCGACTCCGACGACCCGCTCTGCAACGGCGAGGTCGGCCGCACCGGCGTCCCGATCGACACGATCGAGGACATGCGGATCTGCTTCGACCAGATCCCGCTCGACAGCGTCTCGACCTCGATGACGATCAATGCTCCGGCGGCGATCCTGCTGCTGCTCTACGAGCTGGTCGGCGAGGAACAGGGGGTGCCCTCCGAGAAGCTGCGCGGCACCGTCCAGAACGACGTCCTCAAGGAGTACATGGCGCGCGGCAACTACATCTACCCGCCCGTGCCGACGATGCGTCTGACCACCGACATCTTCGAGTACTGCCACCAGAACGTGCCGAAGTGGAACACGATCTCGATTTCCGGGTACCACATCCGCGAGAAGGGCTGTTCGGCCGTGCAGGAGGTGGCTTTCACGCTGTCCAACGCGATCGCTTACGTCGAAGCAGCGCTCGAGCGGGGCCTCAAGATCGACGAGTTTGCCCCCCGCCTCGCCTTCTTCTTCAACGGCCACAACCAGGTCTTCCAGGAGATCGCCAAGTTCCGCGCCGTGCGGCGGATGTGGGCGAAGATCGTCGAGGAGCGCTTCGGGGCAAAGGACCCGAACTCGATGAAGATCCGCTTCCACACCCAGACCGGGGGGGTGACGCTGCAAGCCCAGCAGCCCGAGGTCAACATCATCCGCGTCGCCCTACAGGGCTTTGCCGCGGTTTGCGGCGGCACCCAGAGCCTGCACACCAACGGCTTCGACGAGGCGCTGGCGCTGCCCACCGAGCGTTCCGCCCGAATCGCTCTACGCACCCAGCAGGTGCTCGCCCACGAGTCCGGCGCCGCCGACACCGTCGACCCCTTCGCCGGCTCCTACTTCGTCGAGTCGCTGACCGACGAGGTCGAACTGCGCTCCTGGGAGCTGATGGAGAAGGTCGAAGAGCTCGGCGGCTCGGTCGAGGCGCTGGAGTTCATGCAGCGCGAGATCGAGGAGTCGGCGCACTCCTACCACGAGCGCTACAAGAGCGGCCAGGACATCATCGTCGGCGTCAACAAGTACGTCACCGACCAGGTCGACGACGTCGACATCCTCCGCGTCGATCCCGAGGCCGAGCAGCGCCAGCTGGCCCGTCTCAAGGCGTTCAAGGAGTCGCGCGACAGCGCCGCCGTCGAGGCGCGGCTGGAGACCCTGCGCGACGTCGCCCGCGGCGACGGCAACCTGCTGCAGCCGATCCGCGCCGCCCTCGCCGACAAGGCCTCGATCGGCGAGGTCTGCGGCGCGATGCGCGACGTCTTCGGCGAGTACAAGGGCGGCGCCTTCTTCTAAGGCGGGCCAAGCCGCTCAAGATCGCTGAAGCGAGAGTTGACCCACTTCTGGTGTGGTCAACTCACGCTTCGCTTTCGGAGCAGAGCAGCAGCGCGCTTGAGCGCCTGCATCACCTTTGCGTTCTCGTACTTAACCTCGTAGTGGGTGAAGCGGAGTGGGGTCATGCCGGCGAGCGTGTGGGTGCGGTCGCGGCGCGCATCGCGCGATTGCGCCGATGGCGTTCGGTGATAGCGCAAGCCATCGGTCTCGACGACGAGGCCCAAGTCGGGGAAGAAGAAGTCGACTTCGAAGCCGTTGACGACCTGTTTTGCAAGCGGGGTCGGGAGTCCGGCGGTCCTCGCGACTGATCGGAAGAGGATCTCCAGGTCTGAGTCGGATAGGCGGAAGGTGTGCGCATCGAGAATCAGGCGGAGGGAACGGACTCCGCGCTCTCCGTCGTAGTTCACGAGCGCCAAACGCAGCGTCTCGGGGTCCACCAGGTCTCGCTTGTCTGCCTCATTCACCGCCCGCTCAATTGCCGTCGAGCCGAGCTCGGTCGCGAGGTCGATCAGGGTCCGCACGATCCCGGTCACCGGGATTCCGTTGTGGTCGGTGAAGTCGGTCTGGCCAAGGTTGGGACGCGCACGCACCCGGATACCCGGCCGCCTCAACCTGGTGCGCCGGCCCACGCTTACGTCAATCACACCTCGTCTCTCCGTCTCGATCTCCCAAAGCGCCGCTGCACTGCGGTGGCTCAACATCGCCCCCTGTCCACAGGCGAGGACTGCCGCCATCCAGCGTCGCTCCCGCGTCAGCCTCGGCCAGCCAACCGCGTAGACACCACGCATAACAAGATGCAGTCGCCCCCGCGCCACCCGGTGCTCGATTTCCCGCGCATTGAACCCCAGCGCCAAGAGTTGCCGCCGCGCCACGACCCCATGCTGCCGCCCGGCCAGCTCCCAGGCCCGCCTACTCCGCTTGTAGTTACGCGCATCCGAGATTGACCACACCTGAAGTGGGTCAATGTCGGATGCGCGTCGACTCTCCCCCTTGAAGGGTCTCGTTCAGCGGAATTTGGGGGGAGGAACGGGGCGCTGAGGGTTGAAGCCGCCCCAATGATCGAGGTCGCGCGGACGCTGATGAAGTCCGAGCCCGAGTTGGCTGAGCTTGTCGCCAGCGTCGAAGGGGTCGAGGTGACGATGGCAGAGAAGGGCTTCGGCACGCGAGTCGAGCTTCGCGCCGACGACGCATCGGGCCTTGCGGAGGCGGATCTGGAGCGCCTCCTCGATCGCTTTGCCGAACCGCAGAAGCAGCCGTTCGCCAGCACCTGAACCCAACGAGAGGAACGAGTTGAAGCAACTGATGAGGCACCTGACCTTCGCCAACGTCCTGGCCTGCACGGCCCTGTTCTTGGCCCTCAGCGGCGCGGCCTACGCGGCCAAGACGATGCTGCCCAAGAACTCGGTGAAGGCGCCACAGCTCGCCAGCGGCGCGGTGACGACGCCGAAGCTGCGTAACGGCGCCGTCACCACCGCGAAGCTGCGCAACGGGGCAGTCAACGCGACGAAGCTCGCGCCCGCCTCGATCGGCTCGGGGCAGCTGGCCAACGGCTCGGTCCGCTCCGGCCAGCTCGGCGGCGGAGTCGTCACCGAAGGCAAGATCAAGAACGGCGCGGTGAGCGAGTCAAAGCTCGGCGCCAACTCCGTCTCGACCGGCAAGATCCAAGACGGGGCGGTGACCGGGGCAAAGATCGCCCCGACCGTCCTTGCGCAGCTGGTCAAGAACGTCACCTACACGACGGTGGCAAGCGTCTCGAACGCCGACGACGTGCCGAAGTCGGCCACCGCGGTTTGCCCGATCGGCAAGCAGGTGGTCGGCGGCGGCGCCAAAGTCGCCGGCACCTCCACGACCGTCGCGGTGACTGAATCCGCACCGACCGCGGTTGACGCGGCGGGCAAGCGCACTGGCTGGAGCGCAACGGCTATCGAGATCGCTCCCGAGGCGAATCCTTGGTCGGTTGAGGCCTACGCGGTCTGCGCCGAATTCTAGGTCGCAGGCAGTAACGCGCAGTTACGAAGGGCCCGCTCAGGCGGGCCCTTCGCCGTCTCTCTGGACACAGCTCGGGCCGCCGAAATAGACTCCCGCGCCCGATGCGCGAGAAGAACCCGATCACCCACGAGGAGAAGCTCTCCTACCTGCGCGAGCTGCGCGACGCCGCGATCAACTCCGCCTCCGAGGAGGCGGTCGAGAAGCAGCACGCGAAGGGCAAGATGACCGCCCGCGAGCGGGTCGAGAAGCTGCTCGACCCCGGCTCCTTCGAGGAGCTCGACACCTTCGTCCGCCACCGCACCTACGACTTCGAGATGCAGAAGAAACGGCCCTGGGGCGACGCCGTCGTCACCGGCCACGGCACGATCGACGGCCGCACCGTCTTCGTCTTCTCGCAGGACTTCACCGTCTTCGGCGGCAGCCTCGGCGAGGTGATGGCGGAGAAGATGTGCAAGGTGATGGACCTCGCCGCCCAGGTCGGGGCGCCGGTGATCGGCATCAACGACTCCGGCGGCGCGCGGATCCAGGAGGGCGTCGTCTCGCTCGGCGCCTACGGCGACGTCTTCGTCCGCAACGTGCAGTGCTCCGGCGTGATCCCGCAGATCAGCCTGATCATGGGCCCCTGCGCCGGCGGCGCCGTCTACTCGCCGGCGATGACCGACTTCATCTTCATGGTCAAAGAGACCTCGCACATGTTCATCACCGGCCCGGAAGTGATCAAGACCGTGACCGGCGAGGAAGTCGAGTTCGAGGAGCTGGGCGGGGCGATGAGCCACAACTCGAAGTCGGGCGTCGCCCACTTCGCCTCCGAGGACGAGGAGAGCTGCCTCGAGGACGCCCGCCACCTGCTCAGCTTCCTGCCCTCGAACAACCTCGAGGCGCCGCCGCGCTTCGAGCCCGAGGACGACCCCGAGCGCGAAGACGAGGACCTCGACACGCTGGTCCCCGACGATCCCTCCAAGCCCTACGACATGCGCGAGGTGATCTCCCGCGTCGTCGACGACGGCGAGTTCTTCGAGGTCCACGAGCACTTCGCCAAGAACATCGTCTGCGGCTTCTCGCGCCTCGACGGCTTCCCGATCGGCATCGTCGGCAACCAGCCGGCCTTCCTCGCCGGCGTGCTCGACATCGAGGCCTCCGAGAAGGCGGCCCGCTTCGTCCGCACCTGCGACGCCTACAACGTCCCGATCGTCACCTTCACCGACGTGCCCGGCTTCCTGCCCGGCACCGACCAGGAGTGGAACGGGATCATCCGCCACGGCGCCAAGCTGCTCTACGCCTTCACCGAGGCGACCGTGCCGAAGCTCACCGTCGTCACCCGCAAGGCCTACGGCGGCGCCTACGACGTGATGAACTCGAAGCACATGCTGGCCGACTTCAACGTCGCCTGGCCGACCGCCGAGGTCGCCGTGATGGGCCCCGAGGGCGCGGTCAACATCATCTACCGCAAGGACATCGCCTCCTCGCCGACCCCCGACGAGCGCCGCCAGAAGCTGATCGACGACTACAAGGCCCACTTCGCCAACCCTTACTCGGCGGCCGAGCGCGGCTACATCGACGACGTGATCGAGCCGCGCGCAGACCCGCCCCAAGCTGATCAAGGCCCTGCGCATGCTGCAGACCAAGCGGGTTGCGCAGCCGAAGCGCAAGCACGGCAACATCCCGCTTTAGGCGAGGGGACGGGTCCGTCGACCGCGGACCGTCACCCCTGCGGTCGCTGCCAGCTCCGCGGAAGAAAGGGTCCCCCACGGGCCACCCGCGAAGAGCGGTCCGTGGCTGAGCGAGAGCTTCTTTCGGTCTGAACCCTCATGAAGCTCGCTAGCCAACGGAGGGGTTGACCGCTGCCCGCACCGCTTCGGGCTCGCCACGTGGCTCACTTCGCGTTTGAGCTTGTTGCTCAACCGGGTCGTTCCTCGCGGGGGGTGGCGTCGTATGGGGGAACCGCCCCTGAGGAAGCTTTAGCTACCGGAAGGGCGGTGGGTCCCCTGCGGCGACAGGACCCGCCGCGCCTGACACCTTGGTCGATCAGGGCAGCTGAGACGCAGCCTCGCGCCGCGAGCTGCCAGGTGCTGACCGAGGCCGCGGTCATCTCCTCCCAGGCGGCGTCCTCGCCGAAGTACTGCATGACGACGAAGTAGAGGAGGCCGGGGAGCATCTCGGGGGCCTTGGCGGCGTCGCCGTCCATCAACTTCGCGCACACAAGGGTGTCGATAGCGCCTACCATGAAGGTAGACGTCACAGGAGGTGGAGCTTGGCGAGAGGGAATCTCGCGGCGCGCGCTGTCAAGTGCGCGGGAGAGGCGCTCCATCAAATCGCGCCGTTGGGCGAGCGACCGCTCGCCGGCCGCATGGACCTCGACGAAGATCGCTTTGGCGATCGCCGGCTGGTTGGCGCAGAACTCGAGCAGCTCGGCCATCGCCGCACGCAGGCCCTCGCGCCAGTTCGGCTGCCGCTTGGCGGCGCCGATCAGTCGCTGGTAGAGCCACTCGCTGGCGTCGTGGTGGGCCTGCGCGAAGCAGTCCTCACGGTCCTCGAAGCGCTTGTAGAAGGTCGCCCGGCTCGCCTTGGCCCGCTCGATCACGTGCTTGACGGCGACCTGCTCGTAGCCCATCTCGCCGCTGACCAGCAGCATCGCCTCCAGCAGCCGCTCCCGCGGCGCTCGCGAGCGCAGGCCTGGGAAGGGGACCACCGAGGCCATCTCATCTTCTCTCTCGAGGGGCGTTGGGCGCTTCTTTCGACATCGCTCCACCTGTTCTGCAAACAAGAACCTTCTGTCTAGGTATAGCAACTTTCAAAAACGCCGGTGGGCCTAGAACGCAATGTTTTCTGTAAAACAGGAAAGTAGACATCAGATATATGTTTTGGTACCTTGGCGGAATGGCGGACTCGCGATCGCTTTCCGAAAGGCTCACCAAGATGCCCCCGGGGCGCCACCTGGTGCCCTCGCGATTTCGTCACCCAGAACCAGCGCGAGCGGATGCTGCTTGCCACCGCCGAGCTGGTCGCCGAGCGCGGCTACCAGAAGACGACGATCGAGCTGATCGCCAAGACGGCCCGCGTCGCCCTCTCGACCTTCTACGAGCAGTTCTCCAGCAAGGAGGAGTGCTTCCTCGCCGCCTTCGACGAGACGATCGCCGCCGCTGCCGAGGTCTTCGACGAGTTGCTCGACCCCGAGCAGCCCTGGGCCGAGCAGATCTCGGCCGCGATCGAGATCTGCCTCGAGATGGTCGTCAAGGAGCCGGCACGCGCGCGGCTCTGCATCGTCGAGGCACAGGCCGCCGGAGGGGAGGCGCTGGGCCGCTACCAGGCGATGCTGGAGGGCGTGGCGCCGAAGCTGCGCGAGGGGCGCACGCACAATCCGCGCGCAAGCCGGCTCCCCGACGGGCTCGAGGTGGCGATCGTCGGGGGCCTCGCCTGGCTCGTCCACCAGCGTCTGGTGGCGGATCGCGACGCCGAGATCAAGGCACTGCTGCCCGAGATGCTGCAGGTGACGCTGACGCCGTACGTCGGCGAGGTCGAGGCGAGCCGCGCGGCCGATGCCGCGCAGGCGCGGGCCGCCGCTTGAGGAGGACGAGCGCAGGGGGAGAGGCCGGCAGATGTGAGCACGGGTAACGGAGGGCCGGCCGCACGCGCTGTGGCCGACCCCGCCCGCCACCGGATCGCGGCCGCGACGATCGACCTCGTCGGCAGTCGCGGCTACGCGGCGACCAGCGTCGAGATGCTCTGCGAGCAGGCCCGCACCCGGCGCTCGCACTTCGATCGTTGCTTCGCCGGCAAGGAGGACTGCTTCCTCAGCATCCACGACGAGGTCAGCGCCGAGTTCTGCGAGCGCGTCACTCGCCGCCTATGCCGGCGCATCGAGTCTGGCACGATCGCGTCTGGGCGGCGGGATGGGCGGCGATGCGCTTCTTCCAGGAGGACCCAGTCCGCGCCCGCTTCCTCGTCGTCGAGGTCAACGGGACCGGCAACGGGGCCCAGTCGCGCCGCGACCGGATCCTGCAGCGATTGGCCGACATCGTCGATGGCGGACGCGCGGAGCTCGAGGACCCTGATTCCGTTTCCCGCTGCACGGCCGAAATCGTCGCCGGGGCGATCTACGGCACCGTCCTCGGCAGGATCGAAGCCGGCTGGGTCGAGCGCGGGCAGGACTTCCTGCCCGAGTTGGTCTACATGGCGGTGATGCCCTACCTCGGCTCGCGCGCCGCCGAGGACGAGCTCTGGTCCAGTCCCTGCGCTAGGAGGGCATAGCCCTCCTAAGCGCCGTTGACCGGGACCGTCTCGGGTATCGTCGGTTCGTGGCCAAGGGGACGGCGAAGCCAACCGCCAACGGCGGGACCGAGAAGGGCGAGGGGTCCGTCGCGCCGACCGGCGCCTCGCCCCGGCTGCCCGCCGGTCGCCATGGACTGCCGCGCGAGTTCATCGTTCAGAACCAGCGCGAGCGGATCATCACCGCGATGGTCGACACGGTCGCCGAGCGCGGCTACAACGCGACGACCGTCGCCAACATCACCAAGGCCGCCTCGGTCTCGCGCCGCACCTTCTACGAGCACTTCGCCGACAAGGAAGCCTGTTTCCTCGCCGCCTACGACATGGTCGCCGACCACATCCGCGCCTCGATGCGGGCCGCCGCCGAGTCGTTCGGCGAGTGGCCGCAGCAGGTCCGCGCGGCGCTGGCGACGATGCTGCGCTTCCTCGCCGCCGAGCCGGAGCTGGCCCGTCTCTGCATGATCGAGCCGGTCGCCGCCGGGGGCGAGATCGCGGCTCGCCACCGGGCCTCGATGCAGGGCTTCGTCGAGATTCTCAAGGCCGGCCGTCCCGAGCACAGCGGTGACCGGCCGCTGCCCGAGGCAACCGAGGAAACCCTGGTCGGCGGCATCGTCTCGCTGATCGTCCGCGAGATCAGCGCCGGCCGCACCGAGGAGCTGGAGAAGCTACTCCCCGATCTGGTCGAGCTGATCCTCGCGCCCTACCTGGGCAACGAGGAGGCCGAGCGCCTCGCCCGCAACGGCTCCTGAGGCCACCTCAGGGCATCGCGGTGGCGGCGGTCTCGTCTCCTCCGCCCTCGATCCGGTTGCCGCGTCCTCCTCGGGCGGCTGCGGCGCCCCCTTCTTCGCGGGTGAGGCGGTGGGCGAGGTAGACGGGGATGATCGAAAGCAGGACGACGATCACCGCTACCGCGTTGACGATCGGCAGCTGGTTGGGGCGGAAGAGGTTGCGGAAGATCCAGATCGGCAGGGTTTCTTCGCCGGCGCCGATCGTGAACGTGGTGACGATGATCTCGTCGAAGGAGAGCGCGAAGGCGAGCAGCGCGCCAGCGCCGAGCGCCGTCTTGAGGCTGGGGAAGGTGACGAAGCGAAAGGTCTGCCAGGTGTGGGCGCCGAGGTCGGCTGAGGCCTCCTCGAAGGAGCCCGAGACCCGGCGCAGGCGAGCGATGACGTTGTTGTAGACGACGACGATGCAGAAGGTGGCATGGCCGACGATCACGGTGAAGAGGCTGAGATCGATCCCGAGCACCTGGGTGAAGGTGTTGCTGAGGGCGACGCCGGTGACGATTCCGGGCAGGGCGATCGGCAGGATGACGAGGAAGGAGATCGTCTCGCGGCCGAAGAAGCGGTGGCGAGCGACGGCGAGCGAGGCGAGGGTGCCGAGCACGATCGCGATCGCGGTCGCCGCCGCGCCGGCCTTCAGCGAGGTGACGAAGGCTTCGCGGGCGAATTCTTCTTCGATCGCCTTCGGGAACCAGTCGAGGGTGAGTCCCGGCGGCGGCCATTCGAGGATCGTTGCTCGAGTTGAAGGCGTAGATCGCCAGCACGATCAGCGGGATGTAGATGAAGGCGAGCCCGACTCCCACCGCGAGGCGGAGCAGCAGGGTGGCGTTTCTCGAGAGCCTCATCGTCGCCCCTAGATGTGCTCGAAGGCGCCCAGCT
This sequence comes from uncultured Solirubrobacterales bacterium, assembly GCA_963718775.1. GTDB lineage: Bacteria > Actinomycetota > Thermoleophilia > Solirubrobacterales > 70-9 > VRUE01. The sequence goes on from OY970377.1 coordinate 1,788,525, forward strand.
TCCGGGCGACCAGCAGGTAGGCGATCATCACCACGATCGGGACGAGCGCGAGGGCCGAGGCGAGCGGCAGGTTGTTGGAGATGTTGTTGAAGATGACGTTGCCGATGAACTGGTTGTTGGAGACCAGGCGTGGCGTGATGTAGTCGCCGAGGGTGAGCGCGAAGGTGAAGATCGAGCCGGCGACGACGGCCGGGAAGGCGAGCGGCAGGATCACCCGGCGGAAGGTCGTGAACGGCGAGGCGCCGAGGTCCTCGGAGGCGCTGATCAGCGAGTTGGGGATGCGCTCGAGGCCGGCGTAGATCGGCAGGACCATGTAGGGCAGCCAGAGGTAGCTCATCACCAGCCAGACCGCGGTGTTGCCGTAGCCGGGCCCGTGCAGGCCGAATGGCTCCAGTGCCCAGTTGATGATCCCGTCGCTGGAGAGCATCGTCCGCCAGGAGAGGACCTTGACCAGGTAGCTCGACCAGAGCGGCAGCAGCACCGCGACGACGAGGATCGCCTTGCCGCGGCGGCTGGCGACCTTGGCCATGTAGAAGGCGATCGGGAAGGCGAGGATGGCGTCGGTGACCGTGACCAGTGCCGCGATCAGGATCGTCCGCCCGACGATGTCGCGGTAGACCGGTTCGTCGACGAGGATTTCGAAGTTTTCGAGGCTGAGGCTGTGGACCAGTTCGCCGCTGAGCGGGTCGACCGTCCAGAAGGCGGCGATCAGCAGAACGGCAAGCGAGCCGAGGTAGCCGATCACCAGCCAGCCGATCGGGCCCGCCAGCAGCGCCCCCACCTGCAGGCGTGGGCGGCCGTGGAAGAGGCCGGCGAGCCTGTGGCCCACCGACCTCCTCTCCACGACCGCCTCAGCGCTCATCGACTACGACCGCTCGATCAGCCCTTGATCGTGGTCCAGGCCTGGACCCAGTCGTTGTAGTCCTTGCAGTCGCTCGACCCGTTGCCGCAGTCGGCGACCGGCGTCTCCCAGTAGTAGACGCGTTTCCAGAACCCTGGGTTGTCGGCGTGGTATTTGGTGCAGAATTCCTTGTCCGCGGTGTGGTCGCAGGACAGGCTCTGCGCCGGCGCCTCGCCGAAGACTTCCGCCACTTCGGCGTTGACTTTCGGCGAGACGATCCAGTCCATCCACATGTACATGCAGTTGGGATGTTTGGCCTGGTTGCTGATCATCCAGGTGTCCGACCACCCGGTCGCGCCCTCCGAGGGCAGGAAGCCCTGGCTTGCCGGGCTCGCTGCAACCGGCTTGCCTTCTTCCTGGAGCGCGAAGTACTGGTACTGCCAGGTGGTGCCGACCTCGCTGTCGCCGTTGGCGAAGGCGGAGATCTGCTTGGTCAGGTCGGACCAGTATTCGCCGACCAACGGCCGTTGTTCCTTGAGCAGGTCGGTCGCCGCTTCGAACTGTTCTTCGTTGAGCTCATAGGGGCTTTCGATCCCCAGGTCGGGCTGGTGGGCCTTCAGGTAGACGGCCGCGTCGGCGATGTAGATCGGGTCGTCGTAGGCGCTGATCTTGCCCTTGTATTCGGCCGCCTTTTTCGGGTCGAGGATGACGTCCCACGAGGTCGGCGCCGGTTTGACGTCGTCGGAGTTCCACATCAGCAGGTTCGCCCCGCGACCGTGCGGGATGCCGTAGTGGACGTCGTCGAACGTGTTGTAGGGCTGATTCTTCAGGTCGCTGAAGATCGTCTTGTAGTTGGGGACGAGGTCGACGTTGACCGGGTCGACGTCATCGCCGTCGACGAGTCGCGCCGTCGCGTTGCCGGAGGCAGAGACCCCGTCGTACTGGCCGCTGCGCATCAGCGAGACCATTTCGTCGGAGGTGCCGGCGACCTTGCTGTTGACCTTGCAGCCGGTCTTCTGTTCGAATGGTTTCGTCCAGGCCGGTTCGACGTAGCCGCCCCAGTTGACCAGGTTGACTTCACCCTCGCCCTTGCCGACCTTCTGCAGTTCGCTGCCGCTCGTGTTGTCGTCGCTGGAGCCGCAGCCGGCGAGCAAGAGCATGAAGGCCAGCAGGCCTACGACGATGATCCATGCCGTCCGTGCGGGTACGTGCGTGCGTTCTCACGGTGGTTCCTCCTCTGTTGTAGAACTGCCACGGACGGCGACCGTGTGCTCCGGGCGCCAGCCCACAATTACCTCCCTACCCTGCTCGGAGGCAGCGTCCACTGACGTGCCTTCCACGTTTTGGCGTATGACCTGAAGTTCCCCACCGGCATCGAGGGCGACGGTGAGGCGGGTGATCATCCCGGCGTAGGCGACGTCGGCGATCCGGCCGTGCTCGGTGCGGAGGCCGTTTGGCGCAGCGCCTGAGTCGACCAGCTGGATCTTCTCGGGGCGGATCGTGAAGCGCGTGCCATCTCGCTCGAGCAGGTTGGAGACGCCGACGAAGCCGGCGACGAACTCGCTGGTCGGCTTCTCGTAGAGCTCGACCGGCGGACTGACCTGCTCGATCCGACCCTCGTTGAAGACCGCGATCCGGTCGCTCATCGTCAGCGCCTCGTCTTGATCGTGGGTGACGTAGACGAAGGTGATGCCGACCTCGCCCTGGATCGTCTTCAGCTCCGTCTGCATCTGCTCGCGCAGCTTCAGGTCGAGGGCGCCGAGCGGCTCGTCGAGCAGCAGCACCTTGGGCCGGTTGACGATCGCCCTGGCCAGGGCGACTCGCTGGCGCTGGCCGCCGGAGAGCTCGCCCGGCTTGCGGTCGCCGTAGCCGGGCAGGCGGACCATCTCCAGTGCCTCGTCGCAGCGCTGGCCGCGCTCAGCCTTGGCGACGCCGGCGACGCGCAGCCCGTATGCGACGTTCTCGCCCACGGTCATATGGGGGAAGAGCGCGTAGTCCTGGAAGACCGTGTTGACCGCGCGGTCGTAGGGCGGCACGCCGCTGACGTCCTCGCCGGCCAGTTCGATCGTGCCGCTGCTCGGGTCCTCGAAGCCGGCGATCATCCGCAGCGTCGTCGTCTTCCCCGAGCCCGACGGACCGAGCATGGTGAAGAACTCCCCCCGCTCGACCTCGAGGTCGATGCCCGCAACCGCCTCCACCTCGCCATAGTGCTTGGTGAGGTTGGCCAAGCGGATGTCGGGTGTAGCAGCTACGCCTTGACGTTATCCGAGTGGTTGAGTAAAGAATGGCCAAACTCACCCCGGCCAGTTGGCCGGGGTGGAGTACGGCTCAGGCGTGGATCAGAAACCCGCGGGGTGGCGGACCGTGTAGCCGATGTTGTCACGCAGGTCTTCGTGCCAGCTCGGGCCGGTGCGGCCGTCGCCGTTGCCGGAGGTGTCCCAGCGCACGCCGGCGATCACCGCGTAGGCGTGTCCAGAATTGGCGTAGACGCTGATCCAGCGACCTTCGCCGGGGAGTCCCCAGCGTTCCATCGGGCCCGACGGCAATGGGCTTTCGATGAATTGGCCGCCGTGCAGCGCGTAGCTGACCGAGCCTGAACAGTCATAGCCCGCATCCCACCAGCGAGCGTGCCCGCCGCCCCAGATGTAGGGTTTGGTGCGGATTTTATTGGCCGATGCGATTACTGCCTTGACTCGGGCCGGAGCGGATTTGGGGGGGACCAGCATCCCGTTTGGCAGCAGCCGTGCCTTTTCGGTCGGCGTGCAGATGTCTATTTCCGCGGATGAAAGACCACCGCCATCGCAAGCCGCGGAGGCCGCGCCGGGCGTCAGGGCCAGGGCGGTCAACACCCCCGCGATGGCCATGCCTAGCTTGAACTTCTTGTTGTTGCGCAAACCGATCTCCTTCGTCGGCCTACGGGGTTAGCTGTCGGGCTGGCGCGAAAGGAGCCTGCGCCCCCGCCTGAACTAGGCGAGTTAGCCCCGAAAACGTGGTTCCCCCGTTCCCGCGGCGCCTCCAGCGCACGGGATTCGGCGTTTCGGTTGTTTGGAACGGCGGCAGTGTAGACGATCCGCCGGCCGCTTGCTCACAAAAAACAAACATTTTGTGGCCTTTCGCACTTTGGCTTCCCTGGTCTCTTCGACGCGGCGGCTGGTAGCTTGCGCCCTGCGATGGAACTTGCGGGACGCACGGCGTTGCTTACCGGGGCCACTGGAGGCCTCGGACGTGCGATAGCCAAGGAGCTGGCCGGCCGCGGGGCAAAGCTCTCTTTGAGCGGCCGCAAGGCCGAGGCGCTGGAGTCCCTCGCTGCGGAGCTCCCCGGCGACGGACACAAGGTGTTTCCCGCTGACCTGGCCGAGGCGGGCACCGCCGAGAAGCTGGCCGCCGAGGCCGGCGAGATCGACGTCCTCGTCGCCAATGCCGGCCTGCCCGGCTCGGGGCGGCTGCCGGAATACACCAGCGAGCAGCTGACCGGCGCCCTGCGGGTCAACCTCGAGGCGCCGATGCTGCTGGCCCGTGCGGTCGAGCCGCAGATGCTCGAGCGGGGCAGCGGCCACATGGTCTTCGTCTCATCGCTCTCGGGCAAGTCGCCGACGCCGCTAGCCTCTATCTACGCTGCGACCAAGTTCGGCCTGCGCGGCTTTGCCCTTGCCCTGCGGGCCGATCTCGACCCCCTTGGGATCGGCGTCTCGATCGTCTCGCCTGGCACGATCCGGGATGCGGGCATGTACGCCGACACCGGCGCCAAGCCGCTGCCGGGGATGGGGACCGGCTCGCCTCAGCAGGTCGCCGCCGCGGTGGCCAAGGCGATCGAGCAGAACAAGGTGGAGATCGCGGTGGCGCCGGTGCAGCAGCGCTTCCTCGCCCACTTCGCTCTCGTCACGCCCAGCATCAGCGTCAAGGCGGTCAGCGGCGACGCCGCCAGGAAGGCCGCCGAGAGCGTCGTTTCGACGCAGCACGACAAGCGGTAGGGAGGGGCACGGGCGGGGCGCCTCCCGCCCGGACAATCGCCGGCCTAATTAGGCCGGCGATTTGAGTATCCGCCCGTTCGAGAGGCGCCCCGCCCGTGCCTCGAGGCGGTCGAGTCTGCCTCCTCCTTAGGATGGAGCTGTGAGCTCTCTCGACTCTTTTGGCGCGCGTTCGACCCTTGAGGTGGGGGGGCGCTCTTACGAGGTGTTCCGGCTCGATGCGCTGCAGGAGCGCTTTGACGTGGCGCGGTTGCCTTACTCGATCAAGGTGCTGTTGGAGAACGTGCTGCGGTTGGAGGATGGCGTCGCGGTTACGGCCAAGGCGATCGAGGCGATCGCCGGTTGGGACGCGGCGGCAGAGCCCAGCATCGAGATTCCCTTCCAGCCGGCCCGGGTGCTGATGCAGGACTTCACCGGCGTCCCTGCGGTCGTCGACCTGGCGGCGATGCGCGACGCGATGGCCGAGATCGGCGGCGACCCCGAGGCGATCAACCCACTCGTCGACGTCGACCTGGTGATCGACCACTCGGTGCAGGTCGACGCCTTCGGCAACGCCGGCGCCTTCGCCGTCAATGCCGCGCGCGAGTTCGAACGCAACCGCGAGCGCTACTCCTTCCTCAAGTGGGGCCGCGAGGCCTTCGACAACTTCAGCGTCGTGCCGCCTGCCACCGGGATCTGCCACCAGGTCAACCTCGAGCACATCGCCCAGGTCGTTTACAGCCGCGAGCGCGACGGCGTCCTGCGGGCCTATCCCGACACCCTGGTCGGCACCGACTCGCACACGACGATGGTCAACGGCCTCGGCGTGCTCGGCTGGGGCGTCGGCGGGATCGAGGCCGAGGCGGCGATGCTGGGCCAGCCGATCTCGATGCTGTTGCCGCAGGTCGTCGGTTTCAAGCTCAGCGGCGAGCTGCCCGAGGGCGCCACCGCCACCGACCTGGTCCTGACCGTGACCGAGATGCTGCGCGAGCGCGGCGTCGTCTCCAAGTTCGTCGAGTTCTTCGGCCCGGGACTGCCATCGCTGGGCCTGGCCGACCGGGCGACGCTCGGCAACATGTCGCCGGAGTTCGGCTCGACCTGCGCGATCTTCCCCGTCGACGCCGAGACGCTGCGCTACCTCGACCTCACCGGCCGCCCGACCGAGACGATCGAGCTGGTCGATGCCTACGCCCGCGAGCAGGGCATGTTCGCCGAGCCCGGTGCGCCCGATCCGGTCTTCTCCGACCTGCTCGAGCTCGAGCTCGGCGACGTCGTGCCCAGCATCGCCGGCCCGAAGCGGCCGCAGGACCGAGTGCCGTTGGCGGACGCCAAGGAGGCCTTCCTCGAGGCGATGGAGGAGTTCGACCCTGAGGCAGGCGAGCAGCTCGGCAACGGCATCGACGAGGCGGGAGAAGAGTCCTTCCCCGCGTCGGATCCGCCGGCCGAGGATCACGACGACGAGCGCGGCCGTCCGCGCCCGGCGGTCCGGGAGGGAGGACTGGCGCTCGCGGCCCGGACCAGCGAGGATGCGATCGAGGTCACGCTGGAGGACGGCACGACGGTCGAGCTCGACCACGGCCGCGTCGTCATCGCCGCGATCACCAGCTGCACCAACACCTCCAACCCCAGCGTGATGGTCGGCGCCGGCCTGCTGGCCCGCAACGCGATCGAACGTGGGTTGACCCGCAAGCCCTGGGTGAAGACCTCGCTGGCGCCGGGCTCGACCGTGGTCACCGACTATCTCGACAAGGCGGATCTGACCAAATACCTGAACGAGCTGCAGTTCAACCTCGTCGGCTACGGCTGCACGACCTGCATCGGCAACTCCGGGCCGCTGCCGGCTGAGATCTCGGCCGCGGTGGAGGAGAAGGACCTGGCGGTCTGCGCGGTGCTCTCCGGCAACCGCAACTTCGAGGGCCGCATCAACCAGGACGTCAAGGCGAACTACCTGGCCAGCCCGCCGCTGGTCGTCGCCTACGCGCTGGCCGGCCGCATGGACCTCGACCTGACCAGCGAGCCGCTGGGCGAGGGAAGCGACGGCGAGCCGGTCTACCTGCGCGACATCTGGCCAAACGCGGTGGAGATCAAGGAGACGGTCGGGCGCTCGATCGCCTCGGAGATGTTCACCCGCAACTACGGCGGGGTGCTCGAGGGCGATGAGACCTGGAAGGCGGTTGAGGTTCCCGAGGGCGACCGCTACGACTGGCCCGACTCGACCTACGTACGCCGCCCCTCGTTCTTCGAAGGGATGCCGGCCGAGGCGCCCGGGGTGGAGCCAATCGAGGGCGCCCGCGTGCTGGCCCTGCTCGGCGACTCGATCACCACCGACCACATCTCCCCGGCCGGCGCGATCAAGAAGGCAAGCCCCGCCGGCGCCTGGCTGATCGAACAGGGCGTCGAACCCGGGGACTTCAACTCATACGGCTCGCGACGCGGCAACCACGAGGTGATGATCCGCGGCACCTTCGCCAACATCCGCCTGCGCAACCTGCTCGTCGAGCGGGCTGGCGGCTTCACCCGCCGCTTCCCGAGCGGTGAGGAGACGACGATCTACGAGGCGGCGATGGCTTACGCCGCCGAAGGCGCCCCGCTCGTCGTCCTTGCCGGCAAGGAGTACGGCTCGGGTTCCTCACGCGACTGGGCGGCGAAGGGGACGAAGCTGCTCGGTGTCCGCGCCGTGATCGCCGAGAGCTTCGAGCGCATCCACCGCTCCAACCTGATCGGCATGGGCGTCCTGCCGCTGCAGTTCCCCGCCGACGAGAGCATCGCCTCGCTCGGCCTGACCGGGGAGGAGACGATCGACGTCGGCGACCTGGAAGACGGCGCCGCCAAGACGGTCACCGTGAAAGCCGGCGACGTCGAGTTCGAGGCAACCGTCCGCCTCGACACTCCCAACGAGGTCGCCTACTTCCAGAACGGTGGCATCCTGCAGACCGTTCTCCGCAACCTCAGAGGCTAGGTTTCGGGCAAGGCGGCGCAGGAGGGCCGCGGGAGGCAGGGGGGTCCGCGCGACCCTCACTGCACCTGCGCGTCGGTAGCCAGGGAGGGATGCCGACGCGGCCGTTCCCCTAAACGGGACTGCTCAGAGGAACAGTCAGCTTCTAGCTATACCGCGTAGGCACCCGGCGGTCAAGCCTGTCTGAGCGGATCTACGGCGATTCCGCAACTCTTTGCGGAGAATCCGCAACGCCCCAACCCTTTCGTTCAATCAGCTCAATCCCGATCACACTGCCGACCGGGCCGACCGGTGTGAGCGTCGCGGCAAGCAGTGTGTAGGGGGCCTCGCGCTTTCCGCAGGCGACCCAGATGACGATGCACAGCACGATGAACCCGAGCCCGTGCGCCCAGCCGAACAGCATCGTCTCGGTCTCGAATCCCGGCGCCAGCCAGAACAAGATCAGCCCAGCGAAGACCGCCAACTCGATCCAGGAGAGCACCTTCACCTTCTGGAAGAGCGCCCCCGGCACCGGCTTGCGCAATGGCGACTTCATCGGCAGGCCCTAAGCGCCGGGGGTGAGAGCGGTGAGCACGATGCGCTCCTGCTCTCGGGCGTGGGCGACCGAGTAGCCCTCGCCCGGGCTGGCCCGGATCGGACGGCCGATGTAGCCGAGCTCGACTCCCTCGGGGAGGATGTCGGGCAGGCGGCGGGACATCACCTTCCAGCAGCCCATGTTGCGCGGCTCCTCTTGCACCCAGGTGATCTCTTTCAAGTTGGGGTAGGAGGCGACCAGCTCGGTCAGCTGCTGCTTGGCGAAGGGGTAGAGCAGCTCGACCCGGGCGATCGCGACGTTCTCCGCCTGCTCGCGCCGCTCGCTGGCGTCCATGTCGAAGTAGACCTTGCCGGTGCAGAGGACGAGACGCTCGACCTTCTCGCGCCGCTCGGCCGCGGTCGGGTCGTCGAGGATGAAATGGAAGTGCTCCTCGGTCAGCTGCTGCGGCGTCGCTGCGGCGCGGTCGAGGCGCAGCAGGCCCTTGGGGGTGAAGACGATCAGCGGCCGCGGCTTGCGGATCAGCGCCTGGCGGCGCAGCAGGTGGAAGTACTGCGCAGCGGTGGTCGGGTTGGCGATGCGGATGTTGCCCTCGGCGGCGAGAGCGAGGAAGCGCTCGATTCGGGCGCTGGAGTGCTCCGGGCCCGATCCCTCGTAGCCATGGGGAAGCAGCAGGGTTAGGCGGCTGGTCTGCCCCCACTTGGCCTCGCCGGAGACGATGAAGCTGTCGATGATCACCTGGCCGGCGTTGGCGAAGTCGCCGTACTGGGCCTCCCAGAGGATCAGCGCGTTTGGCGTCGCCGCCGAGTAGCCGTACTCGAAGCCGAGGCAGGCGATCTCCGAGAGCGGGCTGTTGTAGAGCTCGAAGGGCGCGCTGGCGTCGTCGAGGTTCTGCATCGGCGTGTACTCGAGGCCGGTGTTCTCGTCGTGGAGGACGAGATGGCGGTGCGAGAAGGTGCCGCGCTCGGTGTCCTGGCCGGTGAGGCGGATGTGGACCCCCTCGGTGAGCAGCGAGGCGAAGGCGAGCGCCTCGGCGTGGCCGAATTCGATGCCGCCGTTCTCGAGGGTGTCGATCCGCTTGGTGAGCGGTTTACGCAGCTTGCGGTGGATCGTGAAGCTCTCCGGGACCTCGATCAGAGCTTGGTTCAGCTCGCGCAGCTTCTCGATCGGCACCGCCGTCTCCACCGGCGGGCTGGCGCTGCGGTCGAGCTCGCCGGTGCTGGTCGAGGTCACGGTCGGGTCCTCGTATTCGCCGAGCTCCATCTTGTGGCGCAGGTCCTTCAGCGCCGCCGACATCTCGTCGTGGCGCTGCTTGGCGGCGCTGTCCACCGCCTCGCGGCCGATCACGCCCTCCTCGACCAGCTTCTCCGCGTAGATCTCGGAGACCGGTGGGTGCGCCTTGATCTTGGCGGCGATCAGCGGCTGGGTGTAGGCGGGCTCGTCGGTCTCGTTGTGGCCGTAGCGCCGGTAGCCGATCACGTCGATGACGATGTCGCGGCCCCAGCGCTCGCGGTAGGCCATCGCCAGGCGGACCGCTGAGGAGCAGGCCTCGACGTCGTCGGCGTTGACGTGGACGATCGGCACGTTGAAGCCCTTCGCCATGTCGGCCGCATAGGGGGTCGAGCGAGCGTCTTCGGGATCGGTGGTGAAGCCGACCTGGTTGTTCTGGATGACGTGGATCGTGCCGCCGGTGGTGTAGCCCTTCAGCGCTTGCAGGTTGAGCGTCTCGGCAACTACGCCCTGGCCGGGGAAGGCAGCGTCGCCATGCAGGAGCACCGGGACTGCGCGCTTTGGCTCATGCTCGATCTCGGCGCCGTCGGAGCTTGACTGGATGAAGCGAGTGGCGCCCTCGACCACCGGGTTGACGAACTCGAGGTGGCTCGGGTTGGGGTAGAGGCGGACGGCGATCTTCTCGCCCTCGCTGGTCTCGTAGACCCCCTGGTGGCCGTAGTGATACTTGACGTCGCCGGTGCCGCCGTGCGGGATCGCCGCCACCGCCTTGACCGCGTCGATCTGCTTGGAGCCCTCGAACTCGGCCAGGATCGACTCGACCGAACGACCGAGGTTGTGGGCGAGCACGCTGAGCCGGCCACGGTGGGCCATGCCGAAGACGACCTCCTCGGCGCCGCCGCGGTAGGCGAGCGTGACCAGCTCGTCGAGCATCGGCACGACCACGTCGAGACCCTCGATCGTGAAGATCTTCTGGCCCAGGTAGGCCTTCTCGATGAAGCGCTCGAACTGGAAGACGTCGACGAGGCGCTCCAGCAGGCGACGTTTCTCCTCGTCGGCGAGCGGCTGGCGGTGGGCGCCGGTCTCGACCATCTCGCGCAGCCAGGTGCGCTGCTGGTGAGAGGAGAGGTGCTCGAACTGGTAGGCGATCGTGCCGCAGTAGGCCTCGCGCATGCGCGGCAGCGCCTCCAGCAGCGTCTCGCCGGGCACGCCGATGCGCAGGATCGAGGCGGGGATACGCGCCATCAGCTCCGGCGTCAGGTTGAGGTTCTCGGGCTGGATCGCCGGGTCGCCCTTGGGCTCGCGGCCGAGCGGGTCGAGGCGGGCGGAGAGGTGGCCGTGGGTGCGGTAGCCCTTGAGCAAGGAGGTGGCAGCCTGCACCGCCTGCAGCAGCTCCTCGTCGGGCTGGGTGGTGGTGACGGCCATCTCCTCCGTATGCGAGGAAGGCGTGCCGAGCGGGGGCGCCGAGGCGGAGGCGGGGTGGGCAGAGGCGATCGGCGCGTCGTCGACGCCGAGGCTGGCGGCGACGGCCTCGTAGAAGCCGTCCTCGCCCTGCAGGAACTGCTCGATGCTGCGCAGGAAGGCGCCGGACTCGGCGCCCTGGATCACCCGGTGGTCGTAGGTCGAGGTCAGCGTCATCGTCTTCGAGACGCCGAGCTGGCGCAGGCGGTCGGGGGAGGCGTGGGCCCACTCGGGCGGGTAGGCGATCGCGCCGGTGGCGATGATCGCGCTCTGGCCGCTCATCAGCCGCGGCACCGAGGCGACGGTACCGATCCCGCCCGGATTGGTCAGGGAGATGTTGGTGCCCTGGAAGTCGTCGGCGCTGAGCTTGCTCTCCCGCGTCTTCGTGATCAGATCCTCGTAGTAGCTGTGGAAGGCAGCGAAGTCGAGGGCCTCAGCCCCCTTGATCGCCGGCACCATCAGGCTGTGCGAGCCGTCCTTGCGCTCGACGTCGACGGCGATGCCGAGGTTGACCGGCCCGCCCTCGATCGCAAATGGCTTCCCGTCGCGCCGCTCGAACACCCGCGTCATCACCGAGTGCTGCTTGGCCGCCTGCACGATCGCCCAAGCGACCAGATGAGTGAAGGACACCTTCATCCCCCGCTCCTTCAACAGCCCATTCAGCGCTTTGCGCTTCGCATCGAGCGTGTCGACGGCAACCGTCCTGAACGACGTAGCCGTAGGCACCTCCCGGCTCTCGTCCATCGCCTGAGCCAACATCGCCGCCGGCCCCCGCAGAGCCTTCTCCTCACCAACAGCAGCAGGGCCTCCACCGTTGGCAGCAGAGAGCACGTCCTCCTTCAGCACCTTGGCCCCGGGCCCCGACCCAGCTACCGAGCCCAGGTCGACGCCATTGGCTTCAGCAACCCTTCGGGCCACGGGAGTCGCCCGCACTCCATCGCCAGCTCCGTCGGTCCCGGAAGGCGCGGCTCCAGCGCTGCCACCCGCGGGTGGCGCGGACTCGGGGGGGCCGAGAACGGAGGCGGAGCCCCCGCCCGCAGGCCCCGCCGAGGTCGCGACGGGTCCCGCGGTAGACCCGTTCGAACCCTCAGCCGTCCCGCCATCCCCCTCACCAGCCTCCATCTCAGCCAACGGAGCCCCAACCGGCACCTCATCGTCGACCGATACCAGCAGCTTCGTAATGACGCCATCCGCAGGCGCCGGCACCTCGGCGTCGACCTTGTCGGTCGAGACCTCGACGACGGTGTCGCCCTCGCTGACGAAGTCCCCCTCGGCCACGTGCCACTCGAGCACGATGCCCTCGGTGACCGACTCGCCCATTTCTGGCATCTGGATCTGCACGGTCGCCGTTTGCGCCATTCTTGGAATGAGTGTATGAAAGAGCGGTGAACTACTTCGTCACCGGCGCTACCGGCTTCATCGGTCGCAACCTCGTGCAGCGTCTCTTGCATCGCGAGGGCACCGTCTACGCCCTGGTCCGAGCCGGGTCGCGAGGCCGTTTGGAGGAGCTGCGGACCGCTTGGGGAGCCGATGGGGCGCGCGTCGTGCCGATCGCCGGCGATCTCGCCCAGCCGGGCCTCGGGGTCTCCGAGGAGGACCTGCTCACCCTGCGCGGCGACATCGACCACTTCTTCCACCTGGCGGCGATCTACGACATGGCCGCCGGCGCCGAGGCACAGGAGGTCGCCAACGTCGAGGGCACTCGCCACGCCGTCGAACTTGCCGGGGCGATCGATGCGGGCTGCTTCCACCAGGTCAGCTCGATCGCCGCCGCCGGCCTCTACAAGGGCGAGTGGCGCGAGGACATGTTCGAGGAGGCCGAAAAGCTCGACACGCATCCCTACTTCCGCACCAAGCACGAGTCCGAGCGGGTCGTGCGCGAGGAGTGCCGCCGACCCTGGCGCGTCTACAGGCCGGGGATCGTCGTCGGCGACTCGCGCACCGGCGAGATCGACAAGGTCGACGGGCCCTACTACGTCTTCAAGCTGCTGCAGCGGGCTCGCAGAGTCCTACCGTCCTGGCTGCCGGCGGTGGGTATCGAGGGCGGCGAGATCAACATCGTCCCGGTCGACTACGTCGCCGACGCGATCGACTACATCGCCCACAAGCCGGGGCTGGACAGCCAGGCGTTCTCGCTCACCGATCCGGCGCCGAAGCGTGCCGGCGAGATGCTCAACCTCTTCGCCCGCGCCGCCGACGCGCCGCAGGCGGCGCTGCAGCTCGACTCGGGAGTTACCGACCCGGCCACCTCGCTGGTCAAGACCGGCCTGCGCTTCTTCCCGCCGGCGAAGCGGGTGATGAAGGTGGGGCTGGATCAGCTCGGCATCCCCGCCGGCATGCTCACCTACGTCAACTACCCGACTCGCTTCGACTCGACCAATGCCGAGGCGGCGCTCGAGGGCTCCGGTATCTCGGTGCCGCCGCTGGATTCCTACGCGGATCGGGTCTGGGACTACTGGGAGCGCACCCTCGACCCCGACCTCTTCAAGGACCGTTCGCTGAGCGCCGCCGTGCGCGGCAAGGTGGTGCTGATCACCGGCGCCTCCTCGGGGATCGGCAAGGCGTCGGCGGTCAAGGCTGCCGATGCCGGGGCGACCGTGCTGCTGGTGGCGCGCTCGGTCGAGAAGCTCGAGGAGACCAAGGCCGAGATCGAGGACAGCGGTGGGATCGCCCACATCCACCGCTGTGACATGGCCGACATCGAGGACGTCGAGCGGATGGCCGAGGAGGTCCTCACCTATCACGGCCAGGTCGACATCCTCGTCAACAACGCCGGCCGCTCGATCCGCCGCTCGGTCGGGCTCTCTTACGATCGCTTCCACGACTACGAGCGGACGATTCAGCTCAACTACCTCGGCGCCGTGCGGCTGATCCTCGCCCTGCTGCCTTCGATGCGGGCGCGCAAGTCGGGCCACATCATCAACGTCAGCTCGATTGGGACGCAGACGAATCCGCCGCGCTTCTCGGCCTATGTGGCGTCGAAGGCGGCGCTCGACGCGTTCAGCCGCGTGATCGCCTCTGAGGTGATCGACGACGGCGTCCACCTGACCACGATCCACATGCCGCTGGTGCGCACGCCGATGATCGCGCCGACGCGGATGTATGACGTCTTCCCGGCGATCGCGCCGGAGGAGGCAGCCGAGATGATCGCCGGCGCGATGATCGCCCAGCCGAAGAAGGTGGCGACGCGGCTGGGGACTTTTGGCGAGCTGTTGTACGCGGTTGCGCCGAAGGCGAGCGATCGGATTCTCAACCAGGCATACAAGTTGTTCCCGGAGTCGCAGGCGGCCAAGGGGAAGGGCGAGGAGGCGCCGGACAAGGCGCCCTCTACCGAGGCTGTTGCGTTTGCGCATTTGATGAAAGGTGTTCATTGGTAGGGGCGGGGTGCCCCTCCCCATGAGGCCGTTGCGCAGCTGGGTCGCTGATGGCGATTCGGTAGGTGGACACTGAGCCTCCTGGGGAGGGGAACCCCGCCCCTACGGTGACCGGCTCTCATGGCTCGGAGGCTCAAGCACTGGGGGTGGGGGTATGAGGACCAAGCGCCTTCTAAGAAAGAGCTTGAGGAGGCTGCGGCGGGGATAAGGGCGCGGTTGGGGTTTGGGGGAGAGGTCGAGGAGGCGGTGCCGCTCGATGAGGTGGAGCTGCGCGGGGCGCGGTTGAAGGTGCCTGGGGCTTTTGGGGATCTCTTTACGGACGACCACTATCAACGTGTTTCCCACGCTCTTGGGAAGGCGTACAGGGATGTGGTGCGGGGGTTTCGGGGGGAATTCGAGAACCCGCCTGATCTCGTTGCGTTTCCTAAGGACGAGTCGGAGATCGAGACCGTTCTCTCTTGGTCTGAGGCCGAGGGGGCAGCTGTGGTGCCCTTTGGCGGCGGGACCAGCGTGGTCGGTGGGGTCGAGGCGCGACTGGGGGACCGGCCGGTCGTCTCGATGGATCTGCGGCGGTTGGATCGGGTGCTGGAGGTCGATGCGGAGTCGCTGGCGGCGCGGATCCAGGCTGGGGCCACCGGGCCTGGGCTGGAGGACCAGCTGCGTGAGCATGGCCTGACGCTGCGCCACTTCCCGCAGTCGTTTGAGTACTCGACGCTGGGGGGCTGGGTTGCGACCCGCGCTGGCGGTCATTTCGCGACGCTTTACACCCACATCGACGACCTGGTCGAGTCGGTGCGGGCGATCACGCCGCGGGGGACTTGGGAGAGCCGGCGGCTGCCGGGGTCCGGCGCGGGGCCTTCGCCTGACCGGGCGTTGATCGGCTCGGAGGGCATCCTCGGCGTGATCGCCGAGGCCTGGGTGCGGGTGCGGCCGCGACCCCAGTTCAAGAACTCCTGTGGGGTCGAGTTCGACGACTTCCTCGCCGCCGCGCGTGCCGTGCGCGAGATCTCGCAGTCCGGCCTCTACCCCTCTAACTGCCGCCTGCTCGACGCGCTCGAGGCGGGCACGACCGGCGCCGGGACGGGAGAGAAGAACCTGATGGTGCTCGGCTTCGAGTCGGCGAACCTCCCGGTCGACGAGCCGATGCGCCTCGCCCTCGACATCGCCCAGTCCCACGGCGGCATCCCCAACTCCCCGCCTCTTGGCCGGAGCGCGACGGGCCGAAATCCGGAGCCACATTCCGGAAATCGTCCCGTCAGTGGGGGATCGGACGATTCGGTGGGCGCCTGGCGCGGCGCCTTCCTGCTTGCTCCCTACCTGCGTGACACGTTTGTTGCTTGCGGCGTGCTCTCCGAGACCTTCGAGACGGCGATCACCTGGGATCGCTTCGAGGACTTCCACGCCGAGACGACGGCAGCGGTTCGAGCCAAGGTCGCCGAGGTCTGCGGCGCCCCGGCCGAGGGTGAGGGAGCGCCTCGGGTTAGCTGCCGCTTCACCCACGTTTACCCGGACGGACCGGCGCCCTACTTCACGGTGCTCGCGCCGGCGATCCGCGGCGGCGAGGTCGAGCAGTGGGACGAGATCAAGGCCGCGGCGGGGGAGGCTCTGATCGAAGGCGGCGGCACGATTACCCACCACCACGCCGTCGGCCGCGACCACCGCCCCTGGTACGACCGCCAGCGCCCGGCTCCGTTCGCCGCCGCGCTGCGAGCCGCCAAGGCCGAGCTCGACCCTGCCGGCATGCTTAACCCCGGCGTGCTCATCGATCCATAGCCCGACCTCAGCGCATCCGACATCGACCACACCCGAGGTGGGTCAATGTCGGATGCGCTGTGCCGACGGCGGGCAGCGGTACCCTGTCGCGACTGAATCTCCCTTGCCGGGTGGGTTTGCGCCAGTCGCCCGCCGGCTCAGCTAGATGGAAACCATCACTTCGGAACAGCCGACGGCCCCGGTCCCTGCCGGGAAGAACGATCCCTCCATGGACGAGCCCGTGGTGCCGAGGCGCTCGCCGCTGCGGGCTGCGATCAAGACGGGCCGGCCGCAGGAGTGGATCAAGAACGTCTTCGTCTTCGCCGGGCTGCTCTTCTCCGGCAAGTTCGACCAGTCGCACGAGGTCATCGAGGCGGTGCTGACCTTCTTCGCCTTCTGCTTCATCTCCAGCGCCGGCTACTACGTCAACGACCTGATCGACGTCGAGCTCGACCGCAAGCACCCGAAGAAGCGCTTCCGGCCGCTGGCCGCCCGTGAGCTGCCGGAAAGCACCGCGAAGCTGATCGCGCCGCTGCTCGCCGCCCTGGCGATCGCGATCGCCTTCCTCACGGTCAACTGGGAGGTCGGCCTGATGGTTGTCGGCTACGGCATCGCCCAGATGGCCTACAGCCTCGGGCTGAAGCAGATCGTCATCGTCGACGTGATGACCCTGGCGGGTCTCTTCATCCTCCGCGTCGCCGCCGGCGCCAGCGCGGTCGACGCCCATGCCTCCGAATGGCTGCTGCTCTGCACCGGCATGTTCGCCCTCTTCCTCGGCGTCACCAAGCGCCGCCAGGAGGCCGTCTCCGAGCTCCACGAGGGCACCAGCAGCCGCCCGGTGCTTGAGCACTACTCGCTGCCCTTCCTCGACCAGATGGTCGCCATGGTCACCACCGGCACGGTGATCAGCTACTCGATCTACGCCGTCAACTCGCCGCTGATCGGCAACGAGATGATGTGGACGATCCCCTCCGTCCTCTACTGCGTCTTCCGCTACCTCTACCTGATCTACGACCGCGCCGACGACCGCTCGACCGCCGCGATCGTCGCCGACGACAAGCCCTTGATCGCCGGCGCGGGCAGCTTCGCGGTCGTCGCCTTCCTGCTCCTCTACGTCTTCAACTAGCGGTCACGCGGGCGATCCGCCCCCGCCCCGCTCAGAGGTTGGCGGGAGGCTCTTGCGGCGCTTCGGTCAGGTAGAAGCGAGTGCGGCCGAGCTCCTCGCCGTTGACTTCGACGACGGCGGCATGGGGGCCCGGGGCCGAGAAGGTCGCTTGGGTGCCAATCGACATGACCAGGCGCTGGTTCTGGCCGGCGGGCATGCCGGGTGGGCGGCCGGTCTCGAAGTCTGCCTGGAGGCCCTCGCCGAGCTCGACACCGTCGGGGTCGTGGATGTTGACCTGGAGGCTGTGGGGCTGGTTGGTCTCGTCCCAGGCGACGTCGAGGCCGAGGGCGATGTGGAAGCCCCACTCGTGGGGCAGCTCGGGGAGGCGCAGCACGTTCCAGCCGCCGCCGACCATGTAGAGCTTGCCGTTCACAGCCTCGCTGTGGTCGGTGAGCATCAGGAAGCCGATCTCCATCAGGTCAGGATACGGGTGTCAGTCACGCGCGATTGCCTTCGCTGGTCCGGTGGGCTCATCCGGGTTCTTGCATAGCGCTGCCGGCTTGTTCTGCTGGCGGATTGGCGCTTTCAACGAATCCAAAAACAGGTGGGTGCGCGCGTCGAATAGGCGGTTGCACGACGGGGAGCATGGGGTCCGAAGGAGATTCGGGCCCCAGGTGCCGTCGACTAGCCAGGCGCCACCGGCAGGTCGGAGACCAGCTCGGTCTTGCCCCCGCGCTGGAACTGCAGGTCGATCGTCTCGTCCTTGCGATAGGTGCCGAATAGGCCGAGGTACATCGCCAGCCAGCGGCCGGTGCCGACCTTCTCCTTGACGATCTGGCGGGTGAAGACGATCTCGCCGGCGCGCACCTCGTAGTCGGCCCCCTCGCGCTGCTCGACCCCGTTGATGAAGACGGTGTAGGGCGCTTCCGCCCCGGCCGGCAGCTTCACCCGCCGGCCGGCGGCATAGCTGCCCTTGGGGATCTCGGTCTCAGTTTCGTTCATTGGGTCTGGCGACTTATCCGTCACATAGACGCATAAGTCGCCACCTACGCGTCTTCGAGAGTCTCGCGCACCAGGTCGAACGGCGTCTCGTGGCGCGTCGAGTCCAGCTCTTCTCGTGTGACACTGCCCCGGAACGGCATGAACGTCCCGTCCCCCCGCACGTCGACCCCGGCGACCGGCTTGCGCAGCCACCCCTTGCCGCTGATCTGCAACCGAGCATGAACCTGAGCCTCCGGACCGAAGTCCCGCAGCGCCGAGACCCCCTTCACGGGCCCCTCAGCCCGAATATCCAACGCCCGCTGCCGCATAGCCGCCACAGCCTCTCCAAGCTCTTCAAAGCTTTCGTGCGAGACATCCGATCCATGCCGAACAGTCAGCTTCCACGCGGCCACGGGGCGCAGCGTATGGAATCCGAGAAGGGCCGTCGCGGGTGCGTTCTGGGCGCGGCGGTCTCTTTTTCGCACTAGCTACTCGCCGAGAGCCGCGACCCGCCCGGCGAAAAAGGCAGCGCCCAGAACGCACCCGCGACGGCCCCACCCCAGCTAAGTCGAAAAGCTACGCTCCGCGCCGCGGCCGCTTGGGCCTACGCGCCGGCGGCCCAACGATCTTTTCCGGCCCCTCACGATCCGCAAGCCGCACGTAGTCCCGCTCCCGCTCACCCGTGTAGATCTGCCGTGGCCGCGAGATCTTCTGCTCGGGGTCGTCCTTCATCTCCATCCACTGTGCGACCCATCCTGCCGTGCGCGGGATGGCGAAGATCACCGTGAACATCTCGTTCGGGACTCCGAGGGCCTCGTAGATGATCCCCGAGTAGAAGTCGACGTTGGGGTAGAGCTTGCGCGAGGTGAAGTACTCGTCGTCGAGCGCGCGCTTCTCCAGCTCACGGGCGATCTCGATCAGCGGGTTGTACTCGGTCGCCTCGAAGATCTCCTCCATGTGCTGCTGGATGATCCGCGCCCGCGGGTCGTAGTTCTTGTAGACGCGGTGGCCGAAGCCCATCAGCTTCGCCTCGCGGGCCTTCACCTTCTCGAGGAAGGCAGGGATGTTCTCGACCGAGTCGATCTCGCGCAGCATCTTCAGCACCGCCTCGTTGGCGCCACCGTGCAGCGGGCCGTAGAGCGCCGCCACGCCGGCCGCGACGGCCGAGTAGGGGTCGACGTTGGAGGAGCCGACGCCGCGCACAGCGCTGGTCGAGCAGTTCTGTTCGTGATCGGCGTGGAGGATGAAGAGCACGTCGAGCGCCTTCGAGAGGCTTTCCTTCGGCACGTGCTTGGCTTCGGTCTTCTTGAACATCATCGAGAGGAAGTTCTCGGCGAAGTTGAGGTCGTTGTCGGGGTAGACGTAGGGCAGTCCCATGTTGTGGCGGTAGGAGAAGGCGGCCAGCGTCGGCACCTTGGCGATCAGGCGGACCGCCGCCATGTAGCGCTCCTCTTCGTCCTCGACGTGCTTCGCGTCCGGGTAGAAGGTGGAGAGCGCGCCGACTCCGGCGAGCAGCATCCCCATCGGGTGGGCGTCGTAGCGGAAGCCCTCGAAGAACTGCTTGAGGTCCTCGTGGACGAAGGTGTGGTGGGTGATGTCATAAACCCAGCGGTCGAGCTGCGGCCCGGTCGGCAGCTCGCCGAAGATCAGCAGGTAGGCGACCTCGAGGAAGGTGGAGCGTTCGCAGAGTTGCTCGATCGAGTAGCCGCGGTGTTCGAGGATGCCGGCGTCGCCGTCGATGTAGGTGACCGAGGAGCGGCAGGCTGCCGTATTGGTGAAGGCCGGGTCGTAGGCCATCGTCCCGAATTCGTCGGGGTCGACCTTGATCTGGCGAAGGTCCATCGCCCGCACGGTGCCGTCGGTAATCGGCAGCTCATACGTCTTGCCAGTGCGATTGTCGGTGACGGTAAGCGACTCTGAACCGGTGGCGAGCGCCCCGTCTGCTGCTGCGTTTCCCATCTCCTGCTCGGTGGCCATCACCCCTCCTCGAGCCGTTTCAACTGGAGCCGCCAGTATCGCAGCTTGGACCTTCTGGCCTGTTGCACTCTGGAGAACGCGAGGCGCTACTCGGCCGCCGCCGGCAGCGGCTCGAAGCGGGTCATCGCGTGCAGCTGGGCGAAGCGCTCGTCGATCTCGTCGCGGCTGAGGGCGGCGACGCGCTCGGTGCCGAACTGCTCGACGTTGAAGGAGGCGAGCACCGTGCCGTAGCCCATCGCCCGTCGCAGGCAGGCCTCGTCGAGCTCGCCGTCGTGGCCGTCGAGGTAGCCGATGAAGCCGCCGGCGAAGCTGTCGCCGGCGCCGGTCGGGTCGCGCACGTCCTCGAGTGGGAAGCCGGGCAGGGCGAAGAAGCTGTCCTCGGTGAAGAGCGCGGCGCCGTACTCGCCCTGCTTGGCGACGACGGCACGCGGCCCGTGCGCCATCACGGCGCGGGCGGCGCGGGCGAGGTTGCCCTCGCCGGTCAGCTGGCGGATCTCGGCATCGTTGAGGATCACGCAATCGACCTCGGCGATCGCCGCCAGCAGCGAGTCCTTGGCGGTATCGATCCAGAGGTTCATCGAGTCCAGGGCGCAGAAGCGGGCCGAGCCGCACTGGCCGCGCACCGTTCGCTGCAGGTCGGGCTGGATGTTGGCGAGGAAGAGTGTGTCGGCACTCTGCGAGGCGGCCGAGAGCTTCGGCTCGAACTCGCCGAAGACGCCGAGCTGGGTGTCCTCGGTATGGGCGACGTTGAGGTCGAACTCGTAGCGGCCGCGCCAGAAGAAGGACTTGCCTCCGGCAACCCGCTCGATGTCGTCGGTGAGCACGCCGCGGCGCTCCAGCACCTCGAACTCGGCGGCGCCGAAGTCGTCGCCGACCGGCCCGACGGGGCGCACCTCGGTGAAGAAGCTGGCGGCTAGCGAGAAGTGCACGGCGGCGCCGCCGAGCATTTTGTCTCGCTCCCCGAACGGGGTCTTGACCGAATCGAAAGCGATTGATCCAACGACTGTGAGTGACATGGGCGGAGCGTATAGGGAGTCGGGTGTGCCTCGGCGGCGCAGCAGCGGGGAGGCGCCGCCGAGGCACACCCGACTCCCCTCATCCCAGCGCCGACTATGGTTCCCCGCCGTGAAGGCGATTCAGATCGAGGAGTTCGGTGGGCCCGAGGTGCTTCGTCACGTCGAGGTTGATGACCCGGTTGCCGGCGAGGGCATGGTCGTCGTCGATGTCGCGCGCAGCGGCATCAACTTCGCCGACACCCACGCGACCCGCAACGACTACCTGGCCGAGCAGTCTCTGCCGCTGATCCCCGGTGGCGAGATCAGCGGGCGGACCGCCGACGGGCGACGGGTCGCGGCGCTGCTTGGCAGCGGCGGCTACGCCGAGAAGGCCGCAGTGCCGGAGGCGCTGCTGGTCTCGGTTCCCGACGAGGTCGACGACGACCAGGCAGCGGCTCTCCTTCTCCAGGGCCTGACCGCGATGGCGCTGGTGCAGCGCTGCGCGCGGGTCGAGCCCGGTGAGACGCTGGTCGTCGAGGCCGCGGCCGGGGGAACCGGCAGCCTCGCCGTGCAGCTCGGCAAACGAGCCGGCGCCAAGGTGATCGGCCTCGCCTCCAGCGAGGAGAAGCGGGCTCTGGTGGAGCGGCTCGGGGCCGACGCCACGGTCGACTCGCGCTCTGAGGACCTCGGCGCCGCGATCCGCGAGGCCAACGGCGGCGAGCGGGTCGACGCGGTGCTGCACATGAGCGGCGGCAAGGCCTTCGACGAAGAGCTCGGCGTGCTTGCCCCGATGGGGCGGATGGTCGTCTTCGGGATCGCCTCGCGTGAGCAGCGCGAGGTCTCCACGGCGGCGCTGCTGCGCGGCTCCAAGGCGGTTATCGGCTTCTGGCTCGTTCACCTGCTGGCCAATCCCAAAGTGGCCGCGCCGATGATCGGCGAGCTGCTCGGCGCAGTTGCCGCCGGCGAGCTCGAGGTCACCGTGGGCGGCGTCTACCCGCTTGCCGAAGCCGCCCGCGCTCACGAAGACCTAATTGCCCGCACGACCAGCGGCAAGCTCCTCTTGGACCCGTCGAAGTGACCGCCTTCAAGGATCTTGGCCTGTCGCCGCAGGTCCAGCAGGCGATCGACGAGCTGGGCTTCGAGGACCCGACGCCGATCCAGGAGCAGGCGATCCCGGAGCTGCTCGGCGGCCACGACGTGATCGGCCAGGCGCAGACCGGCACCGGCAAGACCGCCGCCTTCGGCCTGCCTCTCTTGCAATACCTCGACCCCGACAACGACGAGGTGCAGGCGGTCGTCCTCACCCCGACCCGCGAGCTCTGCATCCAGGTGACGCAGGCGCTGCGCGCCTACGCCGAGCACCTCGACGTCGAGATCGTCGCCGTCTTCGGCGGCGCCCCGATCAAATCGCAGCAGGCGCAGCTGCGCTCCGGCGCCCACGTCGTCGTCGCCACGGTGGGGCGGATGATGGACCTGATGAGCCGCCGCTCGCTGGTCCTCACCGCGGCCCGCTACATCGTCCTCGACGAGGCCGACGAGATGCTCGACCTCGGCTTCATCGAGGACGTCGAGAAGATCCTGCGGATGTGCCCGAGCGGCCGCCAGACGGCGCTCTTCTCGGCGACGATGCCGCCACCGGTCAAGCGGCTCGCCGAGAGCTACATGTATGACCCGACGACGATCAGCATCACGCCGAAGACGCTGACCGTCGACGCGATCGCCCAGGCCTTCGTCGAGGTAGACGCCAAGGAGAAGACCTCACGCCTGGTCGAGCTGCTGCGCCAGGAGGAACCCGAGCAGGCGATCATCTTCTGCCGCACCAAGATCGGCGCCTCGCGGCTGGAGAGGACGCTCAAGGACAAAGGCCTCGACGTCAAGGCGCTGCACGGCGACATGAGCCAGGGCTCCCGCGACGGCGTGATGATCGCCTTCAAGGACCATCGCGTGAAGCTGCTGGTGGCGACCGACATCGCCGCCCGCGGGCTCGACATCGAGCACGTCACCCACGTGATCAACTTCGACGTGCCGGCCTCCTCGGAGGTCTACGTGCACCGCATCGGCCGCACCGGCCGGGTCGGCCGCACCGGCCGGGCGATCACCTTCGTCACGCCAGCGCAGCGCGACGAGATCGGCCGCATCGAGCGCGACGTCAAAACGACGATCGGCGAGTGGGAGGCTCCCGAGGAGCGCATCGAGCACGCGCCGCGGCCACGGCGGCGGGAGCGTCCCGAGCGGTCCAAGCCGCGGCCCGAGCCCGCCGAGGACGTCGCCGCCGAGGACACGCCCGCCGAGGACGTCGTCGTCGAGCCGGAGTCGCAGGACGAGCCGGAGTCGGTCGAATCTGCTGAGTCTGAGGATGGAGCAACCGGGGGTTCGACCAAGCTCTTCGTCAATCGCGGTGAGCGCAGCGGCATCGAGGAAGAGGACCTGCGCTGGGCTTTGCGCGAGGGCGCCGTCCTCCCCGAGGAGGCGATCCACAACATCAACGTCTTGCACCGCTTCTCCTTCGTAGAGGTCGACTCCGACCTGGCCGAGCGCACCGTCGAGTTCCTCGACGGGACGAAGCTCAAAGGCCGCGAAATCCGCCTCGAGATCGCGAAGAGCTAGCGCCTAGGCGGTCAGCTCGGCGATGCTGGCGAAGAGCCGGTCGAAGTCGATCGGCTTGGTGACGTAGCCGCTGACCTCGGTTTCGGTGGGAGCGCCGGCGTCCATCTCGTCCTGGTGGGCGCTGACGATCAGGGCCGGCGTCTCGACACCGGCGGCACGCAGCTCGCGGAGGGCTTCGATGCCGGATTTGCGCGGCATCATCGCGTCGAGCAGGAGGATGTCCGGCGCCGGGTCGGCGCTTCGTACCGCCTCGATCACCTCGACGCCATCGGCCGCGGTCAGCACTTCGTAGCCCTCCATCTCGAGCCTGGTCCGCATCAGCAGCAGGATCGTCTCCGAGTCATCGGCGATCAGGACGCGCGTCATCGCGCTCCCTCCTGTGGCTGGGCGTCAAGGGTGTCCGTGTTTCCCTCCGCCGGCCCATTGGCTGACGGTGTCGGGATGGCCGGCAGTCTCACGCGGAAGGCCGAGCCCTGCCCTCTGGTCGACTCGGCTTCGATCGTGCCGCCGTGCAACTCGACCAGCGATTTGGAGATCGCCAGGCCGAGGCCGGTGCCTCCGACGTGCTGGGTCAGCCCGGCGTCGCCGCGGGTGAAGCGCTCGAATATGTGCTCCAGCTGGTCCTCTGCCATCCCTGGCCCGTCGTCCTCGACAGTCATCTCCACCTGGCTATCCCGCTGCACGGCTTTCACCTCGATCGACGCCCCCTCAGGGCTGTACTCATGGGCGTTGGTGAGCAGGTTCACCAGCACCTGGCGAATCCGGTCTCGATCGACGCTGACCTGGGGCAGCCCCGGCTCGATCTCCTGGTTCAGCGCCTGCCCCGCCGCCTCGGTTTGGCTGCGCATCGTACGCACCGCGTCCTCGACCAGCGCCGCGACGTCGGTGGGCGCCGGTTTGATCGTCAGCCGCCCGGCGTCGCTGCGGGCAAGGTCGAGCAGATCGTTGAGCAGGCGCACCAGGTGGCGCGTATTGTCGAGGATGATCTCGACCGTGTCGGCCTGCTGGGGAGTGAGCCTGTCGCGCTCCAGCATCAGCAGCTCGGCGAAGCCCTGCACCGAGGTGAGCGGGCTGCGCAGCTCGTGGGAGGCGGTGAGGACGAACTCGTCCTTCATCGTTTCGAGCTGGTCGCGCTCGCCGGCTCGGCGCTGCAGCTCGGCGGCCATCTCGTTGAAGGCGTTGCCCAGCGTTGCCGTCTCCGAGAGGCCGCCGACCTTGACCCGGGCCTCGAGATCGCCGCCGGCGAGGCGGCCCGATGCCTGAACCAGCTCCTCGAGCGGTCGCCGCATCGAGGCGATCAGGCCGCTGAAGAGCAGCGCCGCGCCGGTCAGGCCGGCGATCAATCCGGCCCCGACCAGCAGCGCCGTGTCGCGGGTCTCACCGTCGATGTCGTCGCGCAGCGCTTGGCGCTTGCGCTGCTGGCCGACGATCGTCGCGCGAGCCGCCGCTGGATGGGCGCCACGGGCGAGGCGATTGCGGGCGGTTATCTCCACCTGGTAGGAGCGGGCGGTCGCGTTCTCGAAGTCCTGGCGCTGCTGAAGGAAGCGCGCGACGCCGACCACGGCGAGGCCGGTGAGCACGGCAAAGGCGATGGCAAAGCCGATCGTCAGCCTGTTGGCGAGCGATGGGCTCAACCGGAACCGCGGTCGGGAATATGCTTGGCCCGCTATGGGGGACGAGGCTACAGGCACGACCGACGGCAGCGCGCCGGCTCCCGAGGGGATCGACCGCGCCGGCATCGAAGGCTGGTTCGGGGAAAACGCCCCTGCCGTCGAGCTGCCGCTGTCCTTCGAGCGGATCTCCGGCGGCCACTCGAACCTGACCTACGGCGTGCGCGATGCCGCCGGCCGCCGCTGGGCGCTGCGCCGGCCGCCGCTCGGCAAGCGGCTCGGCTCGGCCCACGACATGGGCCGCGAGAACAAGGTGGTCTCGGCGCTGGCGCCGACCGCCGTGCCGGTCCCGCCGGTGGTCGGGCTTTGCGAGGACGAGAGCGTCAACGGCGCGCCTTTTTACGTGATGGAGTTCGTCGAGGGGCCGATCCTGCGCGGCCTGGCCGAGGCCGAGGCTTTCCCCGACGAGGCCGATCGCGGCGCGATCGGCGAGCGCGTCATCGACACGCTGGTCGAGATCCACGCCGTCGACCCCGACGCAGTGGGCCTGGGTGAGCTGGGTCGCAAGGAGGACTACGTCGCCCGCCAGCTGCGCCGTTGGCATGGCCAGTGGGAGAAGTCGAAGACGCGCGAGCTGACCGCGGTCGACGAGGTTCACGAGCGTCTTGCCGCACGCATCCCCGAACAGGGCCCGGCGACGATCGTCCACGGCGACTACCGGCTCGACAACATGATCCTCACTCCGCGGGGTGAGGTCGCCGCGGTCGTCGACTGGGAGCTCTGCACGCTCGGCGACCCGCTCGCCGACGTCGGCCTGCTGATGGTCTACTGGCCCGAGCCGGGCGAAGAGCTGGTCGCCCTCGGCCAGCCGGCCACCCTGGCCCCGGGCTTCCCCAACCGTGAGCAGCTGAAGGCCCGCTACGCCGAGCGCTCCGGCCGCGACCTCTCCGAGCTCGACTTCTTCGTCGCCCTCGGCTACTGGAAGCTGGCGATCATCCTCGAGGGTGTCTACGCCCGCTACGCCGCCGGCCAGTACGGCAAGGTCGACCCCGGCATCGAAGAGTTCGCCCGCTTGGTGGAGCGCTTGGCCGATGCGGCCGATGAGGCCGAGCGCCGCGGCAGCTAGCCGGCAGGTCTCCTCAAATCAAATAGGCACGGCATGCCGAGTAACACGATTAGGTAGTCCGTCCAGTTCTCTTGACCTCGGATGAGTGGCCCTAAAGGGTCCATTTTGCGTAACAAAGTGAGTAGGCGGAAGGCCTCTCTCGTCCCGAGCAAGGAGAACCCTGTGAAGCAGATTCGCAAGCGCATCACGTACGCAAACGTGATGTCGTCGATCGCCGTCTTCCTCGTTATTGGCGGCGCCACCGCAGTCGCGGCGGGTCTCGGCAAAAACTCGGTTGGCACCAAACAGCTGAAGAAAAACGCCGTGACCGCACCCAAGATCGCCGATAACGCGGTGGGTAACAGTGAGCTCGGGGATGGTGTGGTGACCTCGGCAGAGCTCGCCGACGCTGCCGTGACGCTCGCCAAGCTCGCCGACAACTCGGTGACCTCCGGCAAGCTCGTCGATGGCACCGTAACGTCGGCTGACATCGCCGACGCCGCCGTGACACTCGCCAAGCTGGCGGGCAACTCGGTCGACTCCTCGAAGGTGGTCGACAATTCCCTCACCGCCGCTGACCTTGGGCCAAGTTCGGTGACGAGCTCTGAGATCGCCACGAACGCAGTGGGTGAAACCGAGATCACCGACAACTCGATCGACGGCGGCGAGATCATCAACGGTGGGCTTAGCGATGTCGATATCGGCAACGCGTCGGGCACCTTCGTATTCAACGCCCCGAGCGTTGCCGCAAACGGTTGCTCGCTCCAGTCGATCAACATCGCTGGGATTGACAACAAAGATCACGTGCTGGTCAGTCCACCCGCCGACATCATGGTCCTGGACCTGTCCGTGACCGCGG
Source organism: uncultured Solirubrobacterales bacterium (assembly GCA_963718775.1). GTDB lineage: Bacteria > Actinomycetota > Thermoleophilia > Solirubrobacterales > 70-9 > VRUE01. The sequence continues at coordinate 1,815,857 of OY970377.1, forward strand.
GCCAGGCCGCGGCGGCGACCGACTTCATCCGTCTGAATTTCTGCAACCCAACCGGCAGCGCAATCGATCCTCCGAGCGCTACCTATTCGTACGTGACGATCAACCAGTAGCAGCGAGACCGACGTTTCTCAAGGAAAGGGGCCGGGCTTTGCCCGACCCTTTCGACGTCTGGTCGGCTGACCGCCGCCAGCTTGACAGCGTCCGGGGTCCCTGAAAAGGTCGTAAGGACTAAATCTGGATGACCTTGAAGGGTCCTATCAGGCAGGCACGAAGAGGATATGTCGTGCTTTTTGTTCCTCAACGCAAGGAGATTCTGTGAAGCAGCTAAGCAAGCGGCTCACGTACGCAAACGTGATGTCGTCGATCGCCGTCTTCCTCGTCCTCGGCGGCGCCACCGCCTTTGCCGCCAAGAAGATCGGCAGCAACGAAATCAAGGGCAACTCGATCACGACCGGCAAGATCAAAAAGGAAGCCGTCACCACGTCGAAGATCAAGAAGAACTCGATCTCGACGGCCAAGATCCAGAACGATGCAGTGACCGGTGAGAAGGTCAAGGAGTCGACGCTTGGCGAGGTCCCCAGTGCCGCCAGTGCGAAAAATGCAACAAACGCCACCAACGCAAATAATGCGAACACAGTGGGCGGTCAGTCAGCGACCAAGATATTTGCCAAGCTTGTCCCGGGTCAGACAAACGTGCAGATCGCGTCCTTTGCCGGCTTCAGCATCATTGCAACCTGCGACGGCAGCGGAGACGTCGAGAACCTACTGCTCAGAGCACCCGACACCAGCCCGTCAGTGCTAGAGGCTGAGGGCAACGGCAATGTTGGCGTGATCTTTGATCAGGACAACGGCCTTGGGGGCGTTGCCGTAAGCCTGGATGCTGCCGCTAACGACAATGACCGAGGTGAGACGTCATTCTCCGGATCAACGACCACCGGCACTGTGGTCAGTGGCGACATCGGATATGACGATACGGAAACCTACAATTCTGAGAATGTGTGCGCTTTCTTCGGAGAGGTTATTTCCGGCTGATCATTTGTAAGCATGATTTGAAGAGAGCCGGGCATATGCCCGGCTCTCTTTTTTGTGGTGTTACTCAAATCGCGCGGCGGGGGTGCTTCGGGTCCAGCTCTCCGCTCGCCTCGGCTTCGGCGCGCTTGGCCCAGCGGTTGAGCTCGCGGCGGGCGAGGACCATCTTGTGGACCTCGTCGGGGCCGTCGGCGAGGCGCAGCATGCGGCTGAAGCGCCAGAGGGCGGCCAGGGGGGTGTCGTCGGTCATGCCGAGGGAGCCGTGGACCTGGATCGAGCGGTCGAGGACGTTCATGACGATGTTGGCGGCGATGATCTTGATCGCCGAGATCGACTGGCGGGCGGCGCGCTTGCCCTCGGTGTCCATCTTCCAGGCGGCGTAGAGGGTGAGTAGGCGGGCCTGGTCGATCTCCATCCTGGAGGCGGCAATTGCCTCCTGGACGAACTGCTTGTCGGCAAGTGGGCCGCCGAAGGCTTCGCGTTCGTTGGCGCGGCGGCACATCATCTCCAGGGCCCGCTCGGCGGTGCCGATCGCCCGCATGCAGTGGTGGATGCGGCCCGGGCCGAGGCGGTCCTGGGCGACGACGAAGCCGCCGCCCTGGCTGCCGAGCAGGTTGGCGGCGGGGACGCGGCATTCTTCGTAGCGGATCTCACAGTGGCCGGGGCCCTTGTCGTGGCCCATCACCGAGATCGGCCGGACCAGATTGAAGCCGGGGGCGTCGGTCGGCACGCAGATCATCGAGGCGCGCGCGTAGGGGTTGGCCTCGGGGTCGGTTACGACCATCGCGATCGCCAGGTCGGCGCCAACGGCGCCGGAGGTGAACCACTTGTGGCCGTCGATCACCCACTCGTCGCCGTCGAGCACGGCGCGTGCCTGCAGCAGGGTTGGGTCGGAGCCGGATACCTCGGGCTCGGTCATCGAGAAGCAGGAGCGGATCCGTCCCTCGAGCAGGGGCTCCAGCCAGCGCTCCTTCTGCTCGTCGGTGCCGTGCTCGGCGAGGATCTCCATGTTGCCGGTGTCCGGCGCGGCGCAGTTGAAGGCCATCGAGCCGGCGACCGGGCTGCGGCCCATCTCCTCGCAGAGCAGGCCGTACTCCCAGTTGGTCAGGCCCGGGCCGAAGCGCTCCTCCGGCATGAAGAGGTTCCAGAGGCCCTCCGACTTGGCGCGCTCGCGGATCTCGACGAGGATCTTCGGGTAGGCGACGCCGGGGGCGACCTCGGCGTCGAGCGCCTCCATGATCTCCCGCTCCTGGGGGTAGATCTCGGCGTCCATGAAGTCGAGAATGCGCTCGCGCAGCGTCTCGACCTGGGGACTGGGCGTGAAGTCCATCTACTGGGTCCTCTCCTCGGGGCTGGTCGCCCGAACGCTAGCGGCATGGCGGTGACTTCGCCTTTACTCGCCATATGGGCGAAGAAAGGGGAAGTCAGCGATTCGTGTAGCGGGCGAAGAGCTCGCCCTCGTGCTCCAGCAGCCAGGACAGCTCCAGGCCGGTCGTTTCGGGCAGGGCGCCGCCCTCGATGATGCGGGGGGCGTCGCCGCCGACCAGCTTGGGGGCGATGGTCAGGAACAGCTCGTCGACCAGCCCTGCCGCCTGCAGGGCGCCGTGGAGCGTCGGGCCGCCCTCGCAGAGCAGCGCCCTGACCCCCTCCTCGCGCAGCGAGCGCAGCAGAGCCGCGAGGTCGACCCGGCCATCTGGCCCGCTTTCGACGACGACTAGCCGTTTCTCGAGGCCGCTGTAGCGCTCGGCGCGCATCGTTCCGGCGCCGATCATCACCGCGTCGAAGCGGGTGCGCAGCCCGACCAGCATCGCGGTGTCGGTATCCGAGCCGATCGGGCCCGAGACGCCGCCGATCGAGGCCCGGCCGTCGACGGTCGCGGCGAAGTTGACCGCGACGAAGGGCCGCTCCTCGCGCGGCTCCTCCCAGGGGCAATAGGAATCGAGCTGCTCGTCGATCGTGGTCGAAGCGGGATCGGGGAGAAGGCGCCGCATCGCGCCTGAGCCTACTCAGGAGTAGTCGTGCCAGCCGGCGAACTCGCGGCCGGCGAACTTCTGCAGCTGGGCGACGTCACTGGTGAAGCGGCCGCGCACGGTCTCGAAGAGGTCGTCGGGCAGCTTCGGCTTCGGCGCCGGTGGTTTCTCGGGGTCGTGGACGACCTTCTCGACGATCCAGCGCATCGACTCCGGCAGGCGGTCGAAGTTGCGGTCGAAGGAGCGGAAGCCCGGCAGCTTGATCAGCTTCTCCATGAACTGGTATTTGTCGCCCTGCTTGGCACTCGACTTCTCCCACTCGCGGTCGAACTGCTCGGAGGTGAAGCTCTCGTCGACCCCGGCGAAGCCGAAGGCCTTGCGCATCGTCTCCTCGCGTTCGGACTGCAGCTCCTCCTGGGTGATGATCTCGATCTGCTCGCGGTCGAACAGCTCCAGGTAGGGCTGCAGCTGCAGCCAGTACTTGGAGCGGTTCATGTAGGAGGAGTCCGGATTGGAGAGGACCGAGACCAGCTCGCCGGTCTCGTAGCCGGCGCCGCTCGCGTGGACCCAGTGAGAGAGGATGCGCTTGATCGGGTCGCGCACCATGTAGAGCAGGCGGGCGTCGGGGCAGTGCTCCTTGATCCGCGCCGGCACGCCCTCGAAGCGGGGCAGGTTCGTGTAGTGCGGGGAGGACTCGCCGCGCACCTTGAAGCGGTCGTCGAAGCGGCTCGCGTACCAGTCGAGGCCGAGGTCCCAGTTGAGCTCCGCGGCGAAGAAGTTGAGCTCCTTCGGCTTCGACATCTGGATTTCCGGGTGCAGGCCGAGGTAGTGATGGATGCTGGTCGTGCCGCACTTCAGCCCCCCGATGATGATCAGGTTGGGCAGCTCGGCGTGGCGCTTGCGACGGCGGCGGAAGCGACTCTTGCGGTCGGCCGTGTAGCGCTCACGGGCACGCCCGCACATCGCCTCGTCGGCGGGGTCGCGGGGGGCCTGAGCAGAGGCGATCTGCGTCTCGGTCTCTGACACGAGCGGGCTAGTCTAGCTGCGATGCCACTCGCCGATCTTGGATCCAACTTCAACCACTTTTTCGATGTCTCGGCGGAATTCTTCCGCCACCTCTCGGATATCGACTGGACTCAGTTCGGAATCGCGCTCCTTTGCCTGTTGGCGATGCAGCTCTGCCGTGCCTGGGCCTGGCGCAACGTGCTGCGTGCCGCCTACCCGGCCCAGCGCATCCCGTTCCTACCGCTGAGCGCCGCCTATCTCGCCGGCGCCGGGATCAACGCCGTGGTGCCCGCCCACGGCGGCGACGTCACCAAGGTCTTCCTGGTCAAGCGCCAGATCCCCGGCTCCTCCTATCCGGCGGTGACCTCCTCCTTCCTGGTCCAGACAGTCTTCGACACCAGCGTCGGCTTGCTGGTCCTCTTCTACGCGATCAGCCAGGGGCTGTTGCCGCCGCTGCCGAAGATCCCCGATCTGCCCGCCTTCGAGATCTCCTTCTGGGCCGAAAATCCCAAGGCCTTTGCCTTCGCCACGATCGGCCTGCTGCTGGCGATCGCGATCGGCATCTACTACCTCGCCCACCACGTGCGGCGCTTCTGGGATCGGGTCAAACAGGGCGTGACGATCCTCCGCCAGCCGCGCCGTTACCTGCGCGAGGTGGCGGCCTGGCAGGGGATCGGCTGGCTCTTCCGCTTCGCCGCTTTCTGGTTCTTTCTCGAGGCCTTCGGGATCGGCGGCTCGGTCGGCAAGGTGATGCTGGTGATGAGCGTCCAGGCGATCGCCAACGTCATTCCCTTCACCCCCGGTGGCGCCGGCGCTCAGCAGGCGCTCCTGGTCGCCACCCTGACCGGGCCGTCCCGCACCGCCGTCCTCTCCTTCTCGGTCGGGACCCAGATCGCGATGGCCGCCTGGTCGGTGGTCCTCGGCTTCATGGCCATCCTGCTCGTCTTCCGCACGACGGACTGGCGCGGACTAATTAGGCAGGCGCAAGACGACGCGGCGAAGGAGAAAGCCGGCGCGCCCCCGAGCACCTCCGCCGCCGGCACCCCGTGAGCTTCCCGAACCCGATTCCCATGAACTGCATCAACTTATCTATCCAGCAGGTGGAAAAGTTGATGCAGTTCGGAGGTCGAGGGGGTCGCGACCGTCCCATTCGCCCTCGGAGCGGTAGGGGCGGAAGCGGATGAAGGCGGATTCGTGGTGGAAGGGGCGCTCGCGGTCGGCTCGGACGGCGGCCATGTGCGCTCCGTCGTCGCGGTAGGAGTAGTCGCGCATCGCGGCGTTGCTGCGCCAGACCGAGAAGGTGGAGACGAGGCGCGGCGGCCGCGCCATGCCGATCGAGGCCAGCAGGCCTGGCGCCGCGGCAACCTCCTTTTCGGCCGGGCCGGCGCTGCGCAGGAACGGTCGCAGGCGCTTCAGCCGTGGACGGCCGAGCGTCAGAACGACGACGGGCTCGTCATCCTCGACGGGGAGCTGCCGGTCCGGCAGGCCGGGCATCGCCGGCCAGGCCCCGGAGACACGCAGCGGCTCGAGCCGAACCTGCCAGCCGGCGATCAGCAGGCCCGCCAGCGGATGTTCGCTGCGAAGGAAGTCTTCGAGGGCGGAGTCGTCGTCCCAGGCGGCGATCAACCCAAAGCGCCCCGGGTAGAGCGGCAGCCCACTGCCGCCCTGCTGCGCAGTGATCGCCGTCTCCGCGTAGCGCAGGCCCGCAACGGAGCCCGGGTGTGGCCTGTGGCGCAAGGCCGTGGGCACCCGGCGCAAGCCGACGTCGACGATGTGCACCGAGACGATCACGCTGAACCTTCCTTCCGCGACGGGAGCTAACCTAGTAATCACTAGGAAGTGCCGGGAACCGTACTTAGGGGTGACTAGGTTGTCAAGCGCCGAAAAGCAGACGACGAGACCGAGGAAGCGCCTCAGCGCCGACGAGCGTCGGCAGACGATCGAAGACGCCGCGACTGGGCTCTTTGCCGAGCGCGGCTACCAGGGCGCCTCGATCGACGAGATCGCCCGGCGCTCGGGGGTGACGCCGCCGGTCGTCTACGACCACTTCGCCTCCAAGCAGGATCTCTACCGCCGCCTGCTGGAGCGGCACTTCGCCGAGCTGCGCCAGGTCTGGCGCGAGCACTTCGTCGGCGAGGATCCGCCGGGGGAGAGAGTCGCCCGCTCCTTCGACGCCTGGTTCGCCTACATCGAGGCGCACCCCTTCGCCGGCCGGATGCTCTTTCGCGATACGACCGGCGATCCGAAGATAGGGGCGATGCACCAGGAGGTGGCAGCGAGCAGCCGGGCGGCGATCATGGCCCTCTTCGCCAGTGATCCCGGCGCGGAGAAGGTGATCGGACCGGAGGGCGAGGAGGGCTTGGAGATGGCCTGGATCGTGATGCGCGGTGTGCTCCAGGGCCTGGCGATGTGGTGGTACGAGCACCCCGACGTCCCCCGCGAGCGGGTCGTCGCCACCGCCATGAACGCGCTCTGGGTCGGCTGGGAGCGAACCCAGGCCGGCGACGCCTGGGGCCGCTAGCTCGACCAGCCCGGATAGCGCGGACCGATCCGCCATTGCCACGGTGGGCGCTCGCTGGCGGGGAGTCGTAGTGGTTGCGGCCAGGGAGGGTCCCCAGCGGGACCAGCGCGGGGTCGTCCTGGAGGAGGACGGGAACGCCACTGGCGGCGTCGATCTGCTCTTGGCCGGCGCGGCGCACGACGCGTTCCCAGCCGAGGCTGGGGCGGTAGAGCCAGTTAGTAAAAGGACCGCCCGGTACCCGAAGCCGAGGACGCCGAGGTCAATAGCCGAACCAAGTTCCCCGGGTCGGCCTACTCAGCAGCCCTATGGCGGTCTCGCGATCGGCTTCGCCCAAAAGAAAAAGCACGTTGGCAAAGGACAGCATGTCGGTGGCGCGTTCGAGCTTCGCCTCCGGATCGACAGCCCCCGGTTCCTTCGCCATCTTCAGCAAAGTGCCCGCATCGTCAACGAGCGCGGCCACCAGCCTTTGATCGTTCTCGTCCAACAACTCCATCGCGCCATCCTAAATGCAGAACAAGGGTGAAGATGGTGCAAAGGCCACCGCGCCCTCCGGCTAGCTCGACCAGCCGGGGTAGAGGCCGCGCACCCGCCACTGCCACGGAGGCCGCTCCCTCGCCGGAAAGTCGTAGTGGTCGCGGCCGGGCAGCGTCTCCAGCGGGACCAGCGCGGGGTCGTCCTGGAGCAGCACGGGCGTGCCAGCTGCTGCATCTACATTGGCCTGAGTCGCCCGGCGAGTCACCCGGGACCAGCCCAAAGTCGGGCGGTAGAGCCAGTAGGTCAGCTCGACCCAACCCTCGGAGCCGCGGCGGTCGAGGAGCTGGGTGAAGGCGGTGGTGCGGCGGCCCGAGGCGGTCAGGTGGGGGCCGGCGGCGACAGCGCAGCTCTGGCGCCGGCAGCGGCGGAAGTCGACCGGGACGAGCGGCAGGCCCGAGGGGCCGATCTTGGCCACGGGCGCCGGCGCCAGGGCACGGGCGAGGCGGGCCAGCGGCCAGCCATAGGCCGGTACCAGCGGGTGGTGGCGACAGGCGTCGGGAAGCCGGGGGGCGCAGGCGATTCGCTTCGAGATCTCGCCGGCCAAGCCACGACCGGCGTCCACCTCGCCCCCCGCCGCGACCGCGGCGATCCCGGCGAGCAGCAGCAGCGCGATCAGCGCCACCAGTCCCGCCTGCTCGACGCTTGCCGATCCCCGCTCCGTCTCTTCTGCGCCCCGCATGGCCGCGATGCTAGGAGTCGGGAACGCACGTGTGATGCGCTGAACCACGCGACTTCGTGCCGGCCGTGGGCTTCTGCTTTCATGTGCTCAATGGAGGGCAGCCCCTTCAACCTCTTCGGCGACCCCGACGAGTTCCGCGCCCGTATGGAGGAGCTCTCGGAGCAGATGCAGTCCTCCCAGCGCGTCGCCTGGGCCGACAACGCGATCAAGCTTGCGGTCGAGATGACCGTCGCCTCGATCGGCCGCCTCGACCTCTCCGGCAGCCCCGACGAGCAGGCGATGCAGGTGCGCGACGCGATCCGCGTCCTTTTCCCCGAGGCTGTGACGCTGGTCCGCGAGGCTCGCGAGGGGTTGGCGTAGACCCTCTCGCGGTAGGGGTTTCGCTTAACTTTTTCGAGAGGCGTCGATTGCTGGCGCCTCGGGCCTAACTCGCGAAAAAGTACAAGACGCTTCACCCCTACCGCGAGAGGGTCTAGAGCAGTTCGAGGCGTAGCGAGACCGCGCTGCCGCGCCTCGTGGCTGCTGCCGCCAGCTCTATGGGGACGGCGACGATTAGGGCGGGGATGGCGACGATGACGCTGATCGCGGCGTCCAGGCGTCGTTGCCAAGGTTTCTCGGCGGGGGCTGAGACGCTGCGGCCCAGGGCGGCTAGGGCGACGTTGCGGCCGAAGGTGAAGCCGTTGAGGACGGTCTGCCACATCGTCGCGACGCCGGCGCCGGGCGACCAGCGGGCGCTGGCGACGACCTGGTCGCGGTTGGCGACGAGGCGGCGTACCGACTCGACCGTGAAGAGGTAACTGGCTGTCCGGCGCCAGGCCCGCCCAGCCGGCGCCGCCGATCCAGGCGGCGAAGCCGGCTCGGTTGGCGATTCGCATCTTGCCTTCGCCGCCCAGCCGATCGAGAGCGGCCAGCGCTTCCGCGACGCCCCCCGGCTCGCCGACGACGCCCAGCCCGCAGCTCTCGCAGCGGCTCACCGGGCCGCGCAGACCCGACCGCAGGTCGATCCAGCCGAAGAGCGGCTCGCCGCAGGCGGGACAGGGTGGATTGTCGGGTCCGGCGCCGGCCTCGAGCGGCACCACTGGAGCGCGCGGCCGGCCGCTCGGGGTCGTTCGCTCGGCGTTCATCGCCGGTAGCGTACGCGCAGTGCGACTCAGCGAGATCATGACCGCCGCTGTCGTCACCGCTCTGCCCGATGCGAGCGCGATCTCGGTCGCCCAGCAGATGCGCGATCACCGGGTCGGCTCGGTGGTGATCGTCGATCCGGCCGGCTCGCCGGTGGCGATGGTCACCGACCGCGATCTGGCCCTGCGCGTCTTCGCCGCGGGGGGCGACGGCGGCTCGCCGGTCGGCGAGCACGCCTCGCGGCCGCTGGTCTGCGGCGAGCCGGCGATGGAGCTCGAGGAGGCGGCGGCGCTGATGGTCCAGCACCGAGTGCGGCGCCTCCCCGTCGTCGATGCGGATAGGCTCGCCGGCATCGTCACGCTCGACGACATCGCCGTGCGCACCGGCAACCTCGAGGTAGCGCAGAAGATGACCGCCGAGGTCATCGAGGGCGCCCTTCCCCAGTTCTACTTCCGCGAGCGCGGCTGAGCATGGACTCCGCTCGCGAGCAGATCGCCTGGGAGGAACGCTGGTCGCTGCCGACGGCGCTGGCGGCCCTCGCCGCGGTGGGGTTCGTCATCGCTGCGATCGTCGTCGCCAGCCAAGCGGTTGGCGGTGGCAGCGGCGATTCCGCCCTGCTGCGCGAAGTGGATCAGCACCGCACCGCCCAGCTGATCTCCAGCATCCTGCAGGCGATCGGCGTCGGCTTGCTCGCCGTACCGCTCTACTACCTCTTCCGCGCCGCCAACGCGCGCAGCGATCGCATGCGCGCCCAGCTGGTCGGCGTGATCATCGCGGCGCCGCTCTTCCTCGCGGTGCTGGCGATCCTCAGCGGCGTCTCCACTATCCATGCTGCCTCCGACTTCGTCTCCAACGAAGTGCCGCGGCTGATCGCGAAAGGTGTCGCTCTGAACAGCGACCGCGCCAACGACATCGCCAACGACACGATCGCCGACGCGCCCCTGCGCCCACTCGCCGCCGGCTTCGGCCTCGGCGGCCAGCTCGGCTTCGTCGTCGCGATGGTCTACACCTGCCTCTACGCGATGCGCGTCGGCCTGCTGACCCGCTTCTGGGGCTCGCTCGGCATGGCCCTCGGCGCCGTCTCCTTCATCTTCTTCCAGTTCGCCCTGCTCTGGTTCGTCTACCTGGCAGTCCTGCTTGCTCGCGCCCCGGCAGCAAACCGCCGGCCTGGGCCGCCGGAGAAGCAATCCCCTGGCCGACTCCGGGCGACAAAGCCGCAGCGGACCTTTCCTCCGAAGCTGACGAGGACCTGCCGGCTTCCGCGGCGGACCTGGAAGCTCCGCCTGAGAAGGGCCAATCTCAGTAGGTCGGAGCGTCTTGTACTTTTTTGCGGTTCCCGCCTCTCGGACGGCTCGCAACCGCTCCTCAAAAAAGTTAAGCGGAGGCCTACTGAGATTGGCCCGCTTGCGCCCGCTTCCGCTGGGTGCGAATCTCGCTCAGGATCCGCTCCAGGCGGGGCTCCTGCGAGGTGTCGACGAAGCTCATCGCCGCGGCGACCCCCGGGTGGATCGCGGCGATCCGCTCGTGCATCGCCTGGGCGACGGCGCGGTAGGTGGGGTGGCCCTCGCGGCCGGAGCGGAGCTCGATCAGGTGCATCGCCTCGCGCGCGTTGAGGTCGAGCGTGTAGCGGATCCGGTAGGCGAGGCTGAGCGCGTAGGGGGCCTGCTCGGCAGGCCGGCGGCGACGAGCCGCTCGTACTCGCTGCGCGAGATCTCCAGCGCCCGCTCGAACTCGTCGCCGGCGCCCGCTTCCCCGACCTCGTCGGGGATGCCGGCGCCGAGGTCGGGCCCCAGCCGCTGCCACTGGCAGGTCAGCATGCGGTGGCGCTGCAGGTCGCGGAAGGCGCCGTAGTCGGAGACGATCTCGAAGCGGTAGCGCAGCGCCTCGAAGCCGCGGCCGGGGCGGTGGCGGCGGTTGGCGCGCTCTCCCACCATCGCCGCCAGCAGCTCGGCGCGCTCGTCGCGGTCGAGCACGTCGAGGCGGGCGAGGATCTCGGTCTCCGGCGTCGCGGCCGACTCGAACAGGCAGGAGGCGAGCAGGTCCTCTTCGGTGCCGTCGACGTGGATCAGCTCGACCGACGGAGTGCCCTCGCCGGCGCCGCGGCGGTCGAGGCCGAGCCGCGAGACCCACTGCTCGGTCTGCCTCGCGGCGCTGCTCGCAGGTAGGCGATCCACTCGCCGCCGCGGTCGGGCCGCTCGACCCGGGAGACGAAGCTCGGCATCACCTGCTGCAGCTCGCTCAGGATCATGCCGCCGTACTCGCGCGCCTCGGGCAGCGGCGAGGCCATCAGCCGCAGGAGCAGCTGCTCGTAGGCCTGGCCGGAGGCGTAGATGCCGACGTGGCTGAGCGTCGCCGCCGGCAGCAGGCCGCGCAGCAGGTCGAGCGCCTTGGCGCGGATCGAGCGCTGCCAGGGGCCCTCCGGTTCGCCGTCGCCGCGCGGCCAGCGCTCCGCCGCCCACGCCTCGACCTGCTCGCAGCGAGCGCGAGTAGATCGAGAAGATCTCGTCCATCGCGGCGCCGAACTCGGGGCCGAGTCGCTCGTCGCGGTAGTAGCGGTAGCCGCCGCCGCGTCCGGGCAGCGGCTTGTCGTAGGGGATGTAGCGGGTCGACTGCTCCAGGTAGGCGGCGAGGCGGCCGCGCTGCAGCACCTTGGTGAGGATGTTGGAGACCCACTCGCAGGCGACGTGGGCGCCGCCGACCTGGGCGATCGAGTCGTCGCCGTAGCCGAGGAAGACGCGCTCGTAGAGCTCCGCCGCGCGCTCGCCCTCGTCGCCGTCGAAGGGCCGCGCGCCCGTCGGCGGCATCGGCCGCGAACTCCTCCAGGTAGAGGCGCCGGACCGTCCCGGAATAGCGCGAATAGCGGGCAAAAAGCGCCCCCTTGACGGTCTCCGGCAGGTTGACCAGGGCGAACACGGGCCGGTCGAGGTTGGTGAAGTGAGGGGCGAGCAGAGCTCTGCTCCTCGGCGGTGAATTGCTCGACCGGGTAGCGCACCGGCGCATCGTAGCCGTGGCCTGGCTGCCAAACGCGCCACCACCGGCGCTGACTTCGTCGTTATCCGTCCTATTGGACTGGAAAAGGCGGAGTCAGCGTTGGGGTGGGGGGGCCATCAGCTCGACCGGTGGCCGGCCGGGGCGATCGCGACGGCACGCGGGGCGCCCCAGTGTTCGCGGCGGCGTTCGACCTCGAAGCCGGCTTCGCGCAGCGCGGCGAAGGCGCGCTCGAAGTCGGCGACGACGACCGCGATGTGGCCGCGCGGCGGCACGGTCGGCGACTCGGTCGGCATCAGGTGGATCTGGGTCCCGTCCCGTTCGAGCCAGGTGAACTCGCCGAGCGTCGCCGGCGGCTCGACCCGACGAAGCCGAGCAGCTCCCAGAGCTCGACCGAGCGCTCGAGGTCGCCGGCGCGACCTCGATCCCGACGTGGTGGAGCATCAGAACAAGAGTGACAGCAGGGAGGCGCGCGACGACGATCGCGGTCGACCAGGTGACCGCCTCGGCGGTGATCTCCATGTCGAGGCCGTAGGCGTGGGCGATGACCATCGAGTTGAGCCCGGAGGGCATCGCCGAGAGCAGGCGGTAGGCGGCGGGGAGGTCGATCAGCGGCGCCGCGAGCAGCATCAGCAGGGCCGGCACGACCGCGAGGCGGGTCGCCGACCGCGAGGGCGACCGGGCCGGGTCAGCGGCGGCGGCATCGGCAGCTCGCCGTGCTCGGCGTTCTCGGCCAGGGTGGCGCCGACGGCGAAGAAGCCGATCGGCAGGATCGCCACGATCAGCGCCTGCGAGACGTCGACGAGCGACGTCGGGGCCAGCGCCTCCGGGGCGAGCAGGCCGGCGATCGCCGCGTAGAGCGGCGGGTTGCGGGTGAAGAAGGCGCGCACGCGCTCGCGCGGCGCTTTCGCCCGCCTTGGTGCCGAACGCGGCGCCGACCGCGAAGGCGCCGAGCAGCAGGCAGGGGCCGGTGACGAGCACGTCGTAGAGGACCGCGGTCGAGAGCTGGTCGCGGCCGAGCAGGGCAACGGTCAGCGGGTAGCCGAGGTAGCCGGTGTTGACGCTGAGCACGCAGCAGACCACGGCGCCGACCTGGAGGCGGGGCAGCCTCAGCACCCGGCTCGCGACCCACCAGGCGAGCAGAGCGCCGAGCGAGGAGGCGACGATCCCCAGCACCAGCCCGATCCCGTGGCCGACGTCGATGCTCGCCGGCGGCGAGGTTGAAGAAGATCACCGGCGGCAGCAGCACGTAGAGCAGCAGCGACGAGCGACCCGCCGCGCCGCGTGCGCCGCGCCCGCCGGCCACCGCCGCTCGGCCCAGACGCCGATCGCGACCGAGACGACGATCGCCGCAGCTGTCAGCAGGACCCCCACGGCGGGACCCTTTCAGAGCTTCAAGTAAGCGCGCGTACGAACTGGCATCATGGCGGTCTGGCGAGACGTCTCTCGCGGGTGGCGCCGATGGGGGGCACTGGGCGCTTAGCTACGGCAGGTTCGGCGTACGGACCCGCCGCGCCTGCGTACTAGCGCCTCGATCTCCGCTTCGTACTTGCGCTCGATCGGGCGCCGTTTCAGCTTCAGCGTCGGCGTCAGCTCCTCGCCGCCGGGCGCCCACTCGCCGGGGATCACCTTGTAGCGCTTGATCTGCTCGACCCGCGAGAGGCGCTCGTTGGCCGCCTCGACCGCGGCCGCGACCTCCTCGGCGATCGCCGGGTCGTCCTCGGCCGCCGCGCCGCGGGCGGCGAGCGTTTCGAGGTCGAGGGTGATCAGGGCCACGTTGTAGGGGCGGCGGTCGCCGATCGCGACGACCTGGGCGATCAGCGGTCGAGGCCGCCTTCACCTTCGCCTCGATGTTGGCCGGCGACATGTTCTTGCCCGCCGCGTTGATGATCAGCTCCTTCTTGCGGTCGACGATCTTCAGGTAGCCCGCCTCGTCGAATTCGCCGACGTCGCCGGTCAGCAGCCAGCCGTCCTCGGTGAGCGCCTCGGCGGTCTTCTCGGGCATGTTGCGGTAGCCCTTCATCACCTGCGGGCCGCGCACCATCACCTCGCCGTCCTCGGCCAGCTTCACCTCGGTGTCCGGGCACCGGCGGCCCGACCGTCCCGACCCGGATCCCGCCGGGCGGGTTGAGCGTCGTCATCGCGCTCGTCTCCGACATCCCCCAGGTCTCGCAGATCTCGATCCCGATCGCGAGGAAGAACTCGAGCACCTCGGGCGGCGTCGGCGCGGCGCCGACCACGAACGATTCGACCTCGTCGAGGCCGAGCAGCGCGCGGATCTTCGAGAAGACCATCTCGTCGGCCTCGTCCCATTCGGCCTGCAGGTCGTCGGGGACCTCGCCGTCCATGTAGGCGGCGACCCAGCGGCGGCCGATCTCCATCGCCCACTCGGCGCGCCTTGCGTTTCTCGGCGTCCTGCTCGGCGGCCATCGCGCGTCTCCAGCGCGCGCCTTCAGTTTCTCCCAGATCCGCGGCACGCCGCCCCAGGCGGTCGGCTTCACCTCGATCGAGTAGGCGACCATCTCGCGCGGGTCCGGGCAGCAGTAGCACGCAGTTGCCGAAGATCATCTGCCCGTAGGGCTCGGCCCAGCGGTCGGCGATGTGGGCGCTGGGCAGGAAGGAGATGCCGCGCCCGCCCGGCGCGACCGCGCCGGACCTCGTCGCAGGCGCGCCAGACGGCGAGCATGTTGGCGTGGGTGAGCTGCACGCCCTTCGGCGGCCCGGTCGTGCCCGGAGGTGTAGATCAGGCAGAGCACGTCCTCGGGCTCGACCGCGCGCCAGGCGGCCTCGAAGTCGAAGCTCGGGGTCGCCCATCGCCTCCAGCTCCTCGATCGAGATCGTCCCCTCGGGCGCCTCGCCGTCGATGACGACGACGTGCTCGAGGCTCTCGACCCGCTCGCGCGCCTCGAGCACCTGGTCGAGGAAGGCCTGCTCGGTGACCATCACCCGGTTGGCCGGCGTCGGCGACGACGTACTCGATCTGCTCCGGCGAGGAGGTGTTGTAGACCGAGAAGCAGGTGGCGCCGAGGTGCATCGCGGCGGTGTCGGTGAGCTGGAAGGCGGGCCGGTTGACGAGCATGAAGCCGACCGTGTCGCCGCGCCCGACGCCGAGCGCGGCGAGCCCGGCGGCGCGCCGGCGCACCGTCTCCGCGTACTCGGCGAAGCTCGCCTCGTAGTCGCTGTCCTTGAGCCGCAGCGCCGGCGCGTCGCGGCCGCTCGGCGGCGGTCAGCTGAAACGCCTCGCACATCGTCGCGGCGGACAGCGCCCGCGGTCGGGTGACCCGCCTCGGCGCCCTCGGTCTCGGCTGGCTTCACTCTTCCTCCCCGATCGGTTCCAATCCGAAAACCCATGGTTCCTGATTGGAGCCTGCGGGCGCAAGCGCCAGTCAGGCGCCTAACCGAATCTAGAACAGGGAGGCGCCGGCGTGTTCGGCGAACTCGACCAGCGGCTGCGGGATGACGCCGAAGAAGACGACGGCGGCGGCGGCGAGCAGCGCCGGGGCGACGAGGTAGATGCGGCGGCCGGCGTCGGGGTCGATCGGGTCGGCCTCGGGCGAGGCGCCGGCGATCGCCGGGCGTTGCCCCCGCGGCGCTCCTCGCCGGGGCGCATCCACATCGCCGCCACCACCCGCAGGTAGTAGGCGAGCGAGATCATCGTGCCGACCGCGATGAAGACCGCGAGCCAGGTGTAGTCGCCTTCGACCAGGGCCTCGATCAGGTAGAGCTTGCCGATGAAGCCGACCGTCGCCGGCAGGCCGGCGAGGCCGAGCATCGAGATCGTCAGCGGCCAGGCGAGCAGCGGCCGCTCGCGGCCCGAGGCCCTGGACGGCGCGGATGTCGTCGCCGTAGGGGGTCTCGCGCTCGCGGGCGACGATCGACGGCGAAGGCGGCGAGGTTCATGAAGGCGTAGCCGGCGAGGTAGAAGACGAGCGCGTTGACGCCGGCCTCGCTGGCGACGACGAGGCCGCCGAGGATGTAGCCGGCCTGGGCGATGCCCGAGTAGCCGAGCATCCGCTTCAGCGAGTTCTGGCCGAGCGCGCCGACGTTGCCGACGACGATCGAGATCGCGGCGAGGACGGCGAGCGCCGGCTGCCAGTCGTCGGCCTGCGGCGGCGAGGGCGACGTCGAAGAAGCGGACGAAGACGGCGAAGGCGGCGGCCTTGGTCGCCACCGCCATGAAGCCGGTGATCGGCGTCGGCGCGCCCTCGTAGACGTCGGGCGTCCACTGGTGGAAGGGCGCGATCGAGGTCTTGAAGGCGAGCCCGACGCGCGGCCATCGCGATGCCGATCAGGACCAGCGGGTCGCCGAGCACGCCCTCTTTGGCGATCCCCGCGGCGATCCCGGCGAAGTCGGTCGAGCCCGAGCCGCCGTAGAGCAGCGCCATCCCGTAGAGCAGCGTCGCCGAGCCGAGCGAGCCGACGATCAGGTACTTGAGCCCCGACTCGAGCGAGCTCTCGCGGCGCATGTCGGTGGCGCAGAGGATGTAGAGCGGGATCGAGAGGGTCTCGATCGCGACGAAGAAGCTGACCAGGTTCTGCGCCTGGGCGAGCAGCACCATGCCCAGCACCGAGCCGAGCAGGAGCGCGTGGTACTCGCCCGAGCCGGCCTGCTCGGCGGCCGGCTCGCGGATCGAGAAGAGGACCGCGAAGGCGGCGGTGAGGATCGCGATCAGCGAGATCGAGATCGCCAGGTCGTCGAGTCGCAGGGCGCCGGAGACGAGGTCGGTCGCGTCGCCCCACTGCCAGATCAGCAGCCCGGCGGTGGTCGCCAGGGTGACCAGCGTCAGCCCCGGCGCCGTGCGCTCGAGCGGCTTGAAGACGCCGTCAGGAGGACGACGCAGAGCCCGGCGGTCAGCGCGAGGACCGGCGAGAGCGCCGCGTAGTCGATATGGGGCGCGTTGAAGTTCATGGCTGATCCGTCGTGAAGGGCCGTCGGGGGCTTCCAACACTGCGGCATCGCCACCGATGCATGCAGGCGATTCCTATCCGTGCGAGCCTGCGTTGGAGACCGACCCTCGCCGCTGCCGCCGGACTCGCCACTGAGGCGTCGGTCCGCTTCAGGATCAGCTGCGGGTAGAGCGCCAGGCCGAGGATGCAGAGGACCAGCGGCACCAGGACGACGCCGTCGCGCCAGCCGATCTCACGCGATTCGATCCCGTCCGGCCTGCGGTTGTGCATCGTCCGCTGGTAGAGGCGCAGCGCGTAGTAGGCGCGACATCGCGACGCCGGAGATGGCGACGCAGGCGAAGACGATCTTCGAGTCGAAGAGGCCGTTGAGGATGTAGAACTCGCCGATGAAGTTGGCCGAGCCCGGCATCGCCAGGGTCGCCAGGGTGACGATCAGGAAGAGCGCCGCCAGGACCGGGGCCGCATCGCCATCCCGCCCATCTCTCGTCAGGTCCTCGGTGCCGCTGCGCTCGGCGAGGATCGCGACGATCACGAACAGCGGCGCGACGACGAGGCCGTGGTTGACCATCTGCAGGACCGCGCCGTCGGCCCCGTCGGCGGAAAGCGCGAAGATGCCGGCGGTGATGAAGCCGAGCTGCGCGACCGAGGAGTAGCCGGCGATCAGCCGCACGTTGGTCTGGGTGAAGGCCATCACCGAGCCGTAGAGGATCGAGGCCAGGGCGATGACCAGGATCACCTCCTGGAATTCGACCGTGGCGTCGGGGAAGAGCGGCAGGACGACGCGCAGGAAGCCGTAGGCGCCGACCTTGGCCAGCACCCCGGAGAAGACCGCCAGCACCGGCAGCGGCGCCGCCCGGTAGGCGTCGGGCATCCAGCCGTGCAGGAGGAAGGCGGGCATCTTGACCAGGAAGGCGGCGGCGAAGAACCAGAAGATCCAGCGCTGGCTGCCCTCGCCGAGCGGCTGCTGGGCGAGCTCGGCGATCGAGAAGGTGATCTGGCCGCCGTCGGCGGCGATGATCGCGGTGGCGATCGCCGCGACCAGCATCAGCAGCGAGCCGATCAGCGTGTAGACGATCATCTTCAGCGTCGCCGCCGAGGCCGTCGGGCCGCCCTCGCGGTCGCTGCCCCAGGCGCCGAAGAGGAAGTAGAACGGCACCAGCATCAGGTCGAAGAAGAGGACGAAGAGCAGCAGGTCCTGGGCCAGGAAGGCGCCCAGGGTCGCGGTCTCGCCGATCAGCATCATCAGGAAGAAGAGGTGCGGCCGCTCCTGCTCGCGGAAGGCGGCGAAGGCCGTGCCGGCCGTCCAGAGCACCGTGGTCAGCAGGATCAGGAAGACGTTGAGGCCGTCGACGCCGAGGCTGTAGTCGACGCCGAGGCCGGGGATCCAGTTGACGTCGACGGTGTCCTGCAGGCCGCTGGCGCCGGAGTCGAAGCCGGCGAGCAGGGCGATCGCCAGCCCCAGGGTCACCACCGTGCCCAGCGTCGCCCACCAGCCGGCGAGGCGCTTGCGGCAGGAAGAGGCCGACGAGGCCGAAGACGAGCGGTGTCCAGAGCAGCGAGTTGGTCATGAGCTGCTCGAGCAGGAAGTAGAGGGCGAGCCCGGCGAAGCCGGCGATCAGGAGCAGCGCGTAGCTGCGGACGAAGCCGCTCTGCACGACGCGGACGATGCCGGCCGCTGCCGCCGACGACGTCCTCGGTGCCGTTGACGAGGCCGTCGACGACGAGGCGCTCGAAGGTGCGGTTGGCGAAGCGGCCGATCGCCAGCGCCGGGCGCACGATCAGGAAGTCGATCAGCTCGTCGAAGTACCACTTGTTGACGGCGAGCAGGTAGACGGGGCGCAGGCGCTGGCGGAAGAGCGCCGGCAGCTCGGGCTGGCGGACCCAGAGCAGGTAGGCGGTGGCGATGCCGAGCAGCGAGATCGCCCCGCCGATCGCCAGGCCGCGCCACTCGGCGCCGACGCTGGGGTGGATCTCGGCCAGCGGCGAGTCGTGCGAAGACCGGCTCGAGGAAGCCGAAGAGCACGTCGGTGACGCCGGGGACCTGGATCAGGCCGGCGAAGAGGGCGCCGAAGGCGAGCACCGCCATCGCCACCGCCATCGGCTTCGACTGCTCGGCGATGTGGTGGTGGGCGCCGGGGAAGCCGACATCGGCGTCCTCGAGCTCTTCGTTGGCCGGGTTGATCGGCGCGCCGTGGTGCAGGTGGCCGGTGTCGATCAGCTCCTGGGCCTCGGGGCAGGGCTTGCCGGGCAGCACCCGGAAGATCAGCCGGAAGGTGTAGAGCGCGGTCAGGAAGGCGCCGACGTAGCCGCCGATCGCCATCCAGAAGTACATGCCGCCGCGCGCCTCGGCGTAGGCGAGGATCGAGTCCTTGGAGAAGAAGCCCGAGGTGCCGGGGAAGGCGGCCAGGGCCAGGCCGCCGATCAGCAGCATCACCGAGGTGAAGCGCATCGCCTTCCAGAAGCCGCTCATCCGGTCGATGTCCTGGCGGTTCGCCATCGCCGAGATGATCGAGCCGGCGGCCATGAAGAGCAGCGCCTTGAAGAAGGCGTGGGTCATCAGGTGGAAGAGGCCGGCGCTGTAGGCGCCGATCGAGACGCCCATGATCATGTAGCCGATCTGGCTCATCGTCGAGTAGGCGATCGCCCGCTTCAGGTCGGTCATCGCGATCGCGATCGTGCCGGCGACGAGCAGCGTCGCCAGGCCGACGAAGGCGGCGATGTCGGCCGCGGTCGGGGCGAGGTACGAAGAGCACGTGGGTGCGGGCGATCAGGTAGACGCCGGCGGTCACCATCGTCGCCGCGTGGATCAGCGAGGAGACCGGCGTCGGGCCCTCCATCGCGTCCGGCAGCCAGGTGTGGAAGGGCAGCTGCGCCGACTTGGCGAAGGCGCCGACGAGGAGCAGCAGGCAGATCGCCGTGATCGTCCACTCGTCGCTGCTGGAAGACCTCGGGCGCCTGCTCGAAGACCGGGCCGTAGTCGAAGGTGCCCAGTTCGCGGAAGATCAGGAAGGCGGCGAGGACCAGGCCGATGTCGCCGACGACGTTGATCACGAAGGCCTTCATCCCGGCCTTGGTCGCCGTCGTGCGCCGGTACCAGAAGCTGATCAGCGCGTAGGAGGCGAAGCCGACGAAGGCCCAGCCGACGATCAGCAGCACGAAGTTGCCGGCGAGGACGAGCAGCAGCATCGAGAAGACGAAGAAGTTGAGGTAGCTGAAGAAGCGGTGGTAGCCCTCGTCGGACTGCATGTAGCCGAACGAGTAGAGGTGGATCAGGGTCGAGACCCCGGTGACGACGAGGATCATGAAGATCGAGAGCTGGTCGACGTAGATGCCGAGCTTGATGTCGAGCCCGGCGACGCTGGCGTAGTCCCAGAGCGAGGAGGCGTGGTGGCGCGCCTCGGGCTCTTCGCCGAGCAGGCCGAGCAGGACGGCGATCGCGCAGGCGAAGGCGAGGCCGATCGCGGCCGTGCCGACGACGCCGGCGGCGCGGGCGGAGATCGTCCGGTAGCCGAGCGCGATCGCGATCGAGCCGAGCAGCGGGAGGAGCAGGACCAGCCAGGCCCAGGCGGTGGCGCTCATCCGCGCAGCTCCCTCAGCTCATCGACGTCGAGCGGCAGCCTGCGGCGGAAGATCGCCACGATCAGGCCGAGGCCGACGACGACCTCGCAGGCGGCGACGACCATGACGACGATCGCGAAGATCTGCCCGTCCTGGTTGCCGACCATGCGGCTGAACGCGACCAGAGCCAGGTTCCCGGCGTTCAGCATCAGCTCGAGGCAGAGAAGGATCACGACCGGGCTGCGGCGGATCAGGATGCCCATCGCGCCGACGGCGAACAGCAGGCTCGACAGGACGACGTACCACTCGATGTTCACGACGGGACACCGCCAGCGTGGGAGGGGGCCGCGGGAGGGTCCTCAGAACACTCAAGCGAGGCTCCTGCCGAGCGTTCTGAGGACCCTCCCGCGGCCCCCTGCGAAGACTCGCGGCGCCCCGCCGAGGACGACGGCGCCGACGGCGGCGAGGAGCAGCAGGATCGAGGAGGCCTCGAAGGGGAGCAGGAACCGTTCGAGGAGGAGCTTGCCGATTGCGGCGGGGTCTCCGAAGCCCGCTTGCACATCGGGGCCGTCGCGTGCCGAGGGCGAGCAGGGAGGAGCCGAGGACGGCGATCGAGAGCTCGACGAAGAGGACGGCGCCCATCAGCGGGGCGAGGAAGCGCTGGCCCGGGATCGGCTCCCAGGCCGACTCGGTGTCGCCGCCGACGTAGGCGACGACGAAGACGTAGAGGACCATCACCGCGCCGGCGTAGACGACGACCTGGGCGGCGGCGACGAAGGCCGAGCTGAGCATCAGGAAGAGGACCGCCAGCGAGAAGAGGTGGACGATCAGCGCCAGCACCCCGTAGAAGGGGTTGCGCATCGCGACGACCCCGATCGCGCCGCCGAGGGCGCCGAGCGCCGCGGCGAAGAAGAGGACCGCTTCCACTACTCGCCCTCCGCTTTCAGCGGCGTGCGCTCGATCGGCTCGGCCAGCAGCATCTCCTTGGTGAAGATCAGGTTCGAGCGGTCGTAGTCGGCCATCTCGTAGTCGTGGCCCATCGTGATCGCGTCGAAGGGACAGGCGATCTCGCAGTAGCCGCAGAAGATGCAGCGCGAGAGGTTGATCTCGTAGACGGCGGCGTAGCGCTCACCGGCCGAGACCCGGTCGCCGGGGATGTTCTCGGCGGCGACGACGCGGATGCAGTCGGCCGGGCAGGCGGCGGCGCAGAGCGAGCAGCCGACGCACTTCTCGAGGCCGGTGTCCTCGAACTTGTGCAGCTTGTGGCGGCCGCGGAAGCGCGGGTAGACGGGCGTCTTCTCCTCGGGGTACTCGATCGTCAGCGGCCCCTCGATCAGCCGCGCCATCGTCGTCTTCAGGCCGCGCAGGGTCTCGCCGAAGGCGCGGTAGGCGCCGCCGACGCCGCCCGGCTCGGGCCCGCGCTGCACCTCGACGACGTCCTGGTCCTTCAGATAAGGAAACTCAGCCACGGCCGATCCTTCGTGGCGAGTTATCCGTGTATATGACGGGAAAGTCGCCAGCCATCACGTGACCACCACCAGGATCGCGGTGACGAGCACGTTCAGCGTCGCCAGCGGCAGCAGGATCTTCCAGCCGAAGCTCATCAGCTGGTCGTAGCGCAGCCGCGGCAGCGTCGCCCGGATCCAGATGAAGAGCAGGACCAGGCCGAGCATCTTGGCCAGCATCCAGATCGGGTCGAGGAAGCTCGGGCCGGGGCCCATCCAGCCGCCCAGGAACATCGCCGCGGCGACTCCTGAGACGACGATGATCTCCATGTATTCGACGAGCAGGAAGCTGCCGAAGCGCATGCCGCCGTACTCGGTCATGAAGCCCTGGACGAGTTCGGCGTCGGCCTCGGGCATGTCGAAGGGCGTGCGGTTGGTCTCGGCGAAGCCGGCCAGCATGAAGATCAGGAAGCCGACGAACTGGGGGATGACGAACCACATATCTCCCTGGGCGCGGACGATGTCGACCAGCGAGAGCGAGCCGCCCATCATGATCACGCCGAGCAGGGCCAGGCCCATCGCCACCTCGTATGAGATCAGCTGGGCGGCGCCGCGCATCGCCCCGAGCAGGCTGTACTTCGAGCCCGAGGACCAGCCGCCGAGCAGCAGGCCGTAGAAGGCGATCGAGCCGACGGCGAAGAAGTAGAGGATGCCGATCGGCACGTCGATCCCGTAGAGGCCGACGCCGTGCTGCACGTCCCCCCAGGGGATGATCGCCAGCGCCAGCACGCCGGAGAGGACCGGCAGCAGCGGGCCGAGGATGAACAGGGTCGGGATCGCGTTGGCCGGCCGGAAGGCCTCCTTGGAGATCAGCTTGCCGACGTCGGCAAGCGGCTGCAGGATGCCGAAAGGGCCGACCCGGTTGGGGCCGTAGCGGTGCTGGAAGCGACCGATCAGCTTGCGCTCCAGCACCGTCATCAGGGGCAGGATGGCGAAGATCACCCCGAAGATGACCAGGCTCTTGACGACCATGATCCAGGTCGCTTCGACGAACTGGGTGTCGGCGATCGGCAGCATCAGCGGGCGATCTTCTCGATCTGGACGCTGACGGGGCTGCCGTTGAGCAGGGCGTTGGCGTTCGCCTCGGCGGTGCCCTCGAGCAAGAAACAAACGCCCTCCGGCACACGCTCCTTGATCGCCACGCGAGCGCTCAAGCTCGTTCCGTTCTGAGACACCTTGACCTCATCACCGGCTTTCAGGCCACGATGCGCGGCATCGGTTACCGACAGCTCAACACGCTGCTGAGGGGCCAGAAACCTCAGTGGCGGATTGAGCTCTGTAATCGGGCCGGCCCACAAGTCTCGGTAGGTGGATAGCGCGAGTGCCCCGGGGTCGGCGGACGCGCTATCGCGCTGAGTGTCCGGCGCCCCCGGGGCACTCGCGCTTCCCGAATCTGAGAGGTCGGTCGGGCCCGACTCGCCGGACACTGAGCCCGAGGCGCCAGCAGCACTGGCGGAGATTGCATCGGCATCTCGCCGAGCGGCGTCCGCCGAGGCGGGCCCGACCGACCCACCACGTTCTTGCCACCGGATTCCCCGGCCACCGATATCGGAGTCGGAGATGCCGATGTAGAAGGGGACCTCGGCCGCGAGAGCGGCGAAAGCCGACGGTTGGGAGCTGATGTTGGTGTCGTGGCCCAGGGCAATGGACAGCTCGGCGAGGACGCCCCAGTTGGGGCGGATGTCTCCGGGCCTTGAAGCACTTGGGCGGACGCGTTGCAGGCGGCCGTCGGGGTGCGACACGGTGCCGTCTTTCTCGGCGTGGGTCTCGAGCGGGAAGACGACGCTGGCCTTGGCTGTCGTGGCGGTCTCGAAGGTGGAGAAGGCGATGACGTGGTCGGCGGCCGTCAGGGCGCGGTCCCAAGCTTGGGTGTCCGGGAAGTCCCGGAGCGGGTCGACGCCAAAGAGCAGGACGGTCTTCAGCTCACCTGACTCGAGCGCTTCCCGGATCTCCTCGGTCCCTCTGCCGACCGATGCTGCATTCGCCGTATCTATGCCGGTCAATGCAGGACTGGTCAGTCCCGGGCCGGCGTCGGGGAGGCAGCCGGCCTCGCGCAGGCCGCGGGCGTTGGTGAAGTCGGGGACTTCGAGCAGACCGGAGCTCTCCTTGCCGGCGAGATCCAAGGAAGCGGCGAGATCGAGCAGCGCGGCCGTGGCCTCCTCGCCCTCGCGACCGATCCGCTCCCCCCAGATCACGACCACTCGCTCCGCGCCTTGAAGTACGTCAGCCGTTGCCGATACCCCCTCCGAACGTTTTGCGGGGGAGGAGCCGGAAGCTTCGGGCGACAGCCCTTCGACGTCACTTCGACGAGTTGCGAGTGAGGAGGGGGCATCGGCAAGGGCCGCGGCCAGCTCTGCGAGGAACTGGGTCGCTTCGCCTGGCGCATAGCGCGTCGCCGCAGCCGCACCGCCGTCCAGCGTCGTCGGCGCTTCGGTCGCCACCGCCAGCCTGGCGCCGTTGCGGCGGATCGCCTTGCGGATGCGCAGGTCGAGGATCGGGCTGGAGTGGAGGGGATCGGTGCCGACGAGGAGGATCACGTCGGCGTTGTCGATGTCGCGAACTTTGGCCGACAGCTGCGGCTGGGCAAGGCGAACCTGCAACCTCCGGCCTGTCACGCCGGAGGCCCTCGAGTCGATGTGCGGCGAGCCGAGGGCCTCGCGCATGATGCGCTGGACCAGGTAGCCCTCCTCGTTGGAGGCGTCGCCGACGATCGCGGCGCTCTGGGCGCCGGCCGCCTTCAGCGCCTCGGCGGCCTTGGCGATCGCCTGCTCCCAGCTCGCCTCGGCGCCGCCGCGCAGGCGCGGGCCGCGGACGCGCTGCTCGGCGTTGAACATCTCGAAGCCGTAGCGGCCGCGGTCGCAGAGCCAGCCGTCGTCGACCTCGGCGTTGTCGCGTGAGACGACCCGCTTCACCTGCTCGTCGCGGACCGTGAAGCTGACGTTGCACTGGCTCGGGCAGAGCGTGCAGACCGAGCCGGCCTGCTCGATGTCCCAGGGCCGGGCACGGAAGCGGTAGGTGTAGCTGGTCAGCGCCCCGACCGGGCAGAGGTCGGTGATGTTGCCGTGGAAGGGCGCCACGTAGGGCCGGTCGTCGAAGGTGCCGACAAAGGTGCGGTCGCCACGCTCGAGCAGCTGCAGTTGCTCGTCCTCGGCGACCTCCTGGCTGAAGCGCACGCAGCGGTAACAGAGGATGCAGCGCTCGCGGTCGATCGCGACCAGCGGCGAGAGCTCGATCGGCTTCTCGAAGTGGCGCTTCTGGTCGGTCATGCGGCTCTTGCCGGGGCCCCAGCCCATCGAGATGTCCTGCAGTGGGCACTCGCCGCCCTTGTCGCAGACCGGGCAGTCGAGCGGGTGGTTGACGAGCAGGAACTCGACCACGGCGCTCTGGGCGTGCTTCACCTGGTCGGTCCGGGTGTGGACGACCATGCCGTCGCGCACCGGGGTCGAGCAGGAGGTCTGCAGCTTCGGGATCCCCTCGATCTCAACCAGGCACATGCGGCAGGCGCCGACCGGCTCGCCGAGCTTCGGCTCGTAACAGAAGACCGGGATCTCGACGTCGCCCCGCTTGGCGGCGTCATGGAGCATCTCGCCCTCGGTCGCGGTCACCTCGCGCCCGTCGATGATCAGGCTGATCTCTTTGCCGCTCACGTCGCCGCTCCCAGCGTCTCCGGGGTTGCCTGTACGACCGAGATCCGCGCTTCGTCCTCGAGCTGCTCGCCACCCGCTTCGGCGATCACCTGCTCGAACTCATCCCTGAACTTGCGGACCATCGCGCCGACCGGCATCGCCATCGAGTCGCCGAGCACGCAGAGGCAGTGGCCGATGATGTTCTCCTGCACCGAGGCGACGATGTCGAGGTCCATCGGCGTCGCCTCGCCGCGCACTACCCGTTCCAGCATCTTCACCGTCCAGTTCGTTCCCTCGCGGCAGGGAGTGCACTTTCCGCAGGACTCGTGGTGGTAGAAGCGCGCCGTGCGCAGCGCCATGTGCGGGATCGAGACGCGGTCGTCGGCGACGATGATCGAGCCGGAGCCGAGCATCGAGCCGGCCGCGGCCATCGCCTCGAAGCTGTAGGGAAGGTCGAGGCCCTCCTCGGCGGTCAGCACCGGGGAGGAGGAGCCGCCGGGGTAGAAGGCCTTCACCTCGTGGCCCTCGGCCGGGCCGCCGGCGAGGCCGTAGATCAGCTCGCGCGTCGGGATGCCCAGCTCGACCTCGTAGTTGCCGGGCCGCCGCACGCCGCCGGAGATCGAGACGACCTTGGTGCCCGGCGACTGCTCTGTGCCGAAGCCCTTGAACCACTCGGCGCCGTTGCTGACGATGTGCGGCACGTTGGAGAGCGTCTCGACGTTGTTGATCAGCGTTGGGCCGCCGTAGAGGCCCTGGACGGCCGGGAAGGGAGGCTTGAGGCGCGGGTTGCCGCGCTTGCCCTCGAGCGCGTCGAGCAGCGCCGTCTCCTCGCCGCAGATGTAGGCGCCGGCGCCGCGGTGGACGACCAGCTCCAGGTCGCGATGCGTGCCGAGGATGTCCTTGCCCAGGTAGCCGGCCTCGTACGCTTCGGCGACGGCGGCGTCGAGGATGTCGGCCTGCAAGTCGTACTCGCCGCGGATGAAGATGAAGGCGTGGCCGATGCCGGCGGCCAGCGAGGCGATCGCGATCCCCTCGATCAGCTGGTGCGGGTTGCGCTGCATCAGCTCGCGGTCCTTGAAGGCGCCGGGCTCGGACTCGTCGGCGTTGCAGCAGAGGTACTTGTCGACGCCGCCGCCGCGGGGCAGGAAGCTCGCCTTTTTGCCCATCGAGAAGCCGGCGCCGCCGCGGCCGCGCAGCCCCGACTCTTCGAGCTCCTTGAGCACCTCGTCGGCCTCGAGCTCGCGGTAGGCCTTCTCCAGCGTCGCGTAGCCGCCGTAGCCCTTGTAGCCGGCGAGCGTGCGCAGCGCCGGGTCTTCGGCGTTCTTCAAGAGCATCCGCGTCTCAGGCATCGGGGCCTCCCGGCAGCGGCCGTTTCTCCAGCGCCTTCTCAGGCAACACCTCGGCGCCGGCGCGCAGCTGCTCGATCGCGGTCTGCGCCTCGGTCGCCTCGAGCGGGCCGAAGTAGCGCTCGTCGATCGAGGCCATCGGCGCGATGTCGCAGGCGCCCAGGCACTCGAACCCGGTGACGAAGAGGTCCGCGTCGTCGCCGGCGGCGGCGCGGAAGGCGTCGAGCAGCTCGTCGCCGCCGCGCATCCAGCAGCTGATGTTGGTGCAGACGGCGACCTTGTGGGTGCCGACCGGGTCGGTGTGCAGGAGGTCGTAGAAGCTCGCCACCGACTCCAGGTAGGCCGGCGTCACCTGCATCACCGCGGCGGCCTGCCGGATCCCCCCCGGCGTGCACCAGCCGTAGAGCCGCTGCACCGCCCAGAGCGCCGGGATCGAGGCCGATTTGCGGTCCGGGTAGCGCGACATCAGCTCCTCGATCCGCTCGCGCAGCTCCGCCGGGCAATCGACCTCATGAAGCTCGGGGATCTGCTCGGACGTGCGGTCCGGGACGCGCCCCTCGGTGACGGCGCGATCGACCGGCAGGTTGGGATTGACAATGCCGGGACCGTCGACGGGACTCATCGGTCGACACCGCCGAGGATCGGATCAAGCATGCCCAGCGAACAGATCATGTCGGCGACGTAGCTGTCGGTCGACATGTCCTTGAAGGCCTGCAGGTTGACGAAGGAGGGGTCGCGGAAGTGGACCCGGGCCGGCTTCGAGGAGCCGTCGGCGAGCACGAAGCAGCCGAGCTCGCCGCGCGGCGACTCGATCGCGTAGTAGAGCTCACCGGGGGCAACCCGGTAGCCCTCGGTGACGAGCTTGAAGTGGTGGATCAGCGACTCCATCGAGGTCGAGAGCTCCGAGCGCGGCGGCAGCACGTACTTGCGGTCGTCAGCGATGAAGGGCCCCTCCGGCAGCAGGTCGAGCGCCTGCTCGATGATCCGCGTCGACTCGAGCATCTCCGCCACCCGCACCCGGTAGCGGTCGTAGTTGTCGCCGACCGTGCCGACCGGGATCTTGAAGTCCATCTCCGGGTAGGCCAGGTAGTCGAAGGCCTTGCGCAGGTCCCAGGGCTCGCCGGCGGCGCGCAGCAGCGGCCCGGTCACGCCCAGCTCCAGCAGCCGCTCGCGCGAGACGATCCCGGTCCCCTTGGTGCGCGAGAGGAAGACCTCGTTGCGGTCGAGCAGCGCCTGGTACTGGCCGACCCGCACCGGCATGTCGGCGATGAACTCGCGCAGCTTCTTCTCGAAGCCGACGGGAATGTCCTCGATCACGCCACCGACCTGGAAGTAGCGCGTGTGCATGCGCTGCCCGGTCGCCATTTCGAAGAGGTCGAGGATGCGGTCGCGCTCGCGGAAGCAGTACCAGAGCATCGAGATCGCGCCGAGGTCGAGCGCCGTCGTGCCCAGCCAGACCAGGTGCGAATGGATGCGGTTGAGCTCGAGGAAGATCGTCCGCAGGTACTTGGCGCGCGGCGGGATCTCCAGCTCGATCAGCCGCTCGACCGCGCCGCAGAAGGCCTCCATCTGGAAGAAGTAGGAGACGTAGTCCATCCGCTCGACGAAGGGGATGACCTTCCAGTAGCTCTTGTCCTCGCAGGACTTTTCGATCCCCGTGTGGACGTAGCCGATCACTGGCTTGAGGTCCTTGACCACCTCGCCTTCGAGGTCGACGATGAGGCGCAGCACGCCGTGCGTGGCGGGATGGTGCGGCCCGATGTTGACCGTCATCACCTCGGTGCGGGGCTCGGTCAGCTCAGCCATAGTTGCGCTCGTTGTAGGTGAAGGTCACGGGCTCGCCGCCGACCGGGAAGTCGCGCCGCTGCGGCCATCCCACGAAGTCGTCAGGCAGGAGGATCCGGGTCAGGTCGGGGTGCCCCTTGAAGACGATCCCGAAGAAGTCGAAGACTTCGCGCTCCTGGAACTCTGCGGTGGGGAAGAGCTCGCAACAAGAGTCGATTTCAGGAAGGTCGCTGGCCGCGGGGCCCGTCGCGACCTCGGGGGGGCCTGCGGGCGGGGGCTTCGCCTCCGTTCTCGACCCCCCCGAGTCCGCGCCACCCGCGGAGGTGGGGTCTTCCAGAAGCGCCTTCACGCGGATGCGCTCGACTCGATCCCTATTCAGCAGCTCGTAGTGCACGGCGAAGCGAGGTGCGGCGGGCAGGTAGTCGGCGGCATGCAGGCTGGAGAGGAAGCGGTAGCCCTGGCCGGGCGCGTCGCGCAGCCAGTTGAGCACGGCGAGCAACTGGGCGGGGTCGATCGCCAGGCTTGCCTGGCCGTGGTCGAAGCCGCTGTCGATGACTGCGCCGGGGTGGTCCTGCTCGATCTCCCCGCGGATCAGCTCCAAGCCGGGGGCGTCAGGCACCGATCAGCTCCCGGGCCGCAAGGTAGGCCTCGGCTGCCTCCACGCTGGGTTCGCTGCGCGGTCCACCGCGGGCCCACTCCTCGGTGCCGGCGGCGTTGTAGCGCTGCCGCCAGCCCTGGTCGGGGTTGCCCTGGATCTTGCGCTGCAGCTTGGTGAAGCCGTAGAGGACCGCCTCCGGCCGCGGCGGGCAGCCGGGGATGTGCATGTCGATCGGCATGAACTTGTCGGCGCCCTGGACCACGGCGTAGTTGGAGAACATGCCGCCGCTGGAGGAGCAGGCGCCCATCGAGATCGCCCACTTCGGCTCCAGCATCTGGTCGTAGAGCCGCCGCACGACCGGCGCCATCTTGATCGAGACCCGGCCCGAGAGGATGATCATGTCGGCCTGGCGCGGCGAGGCGCGAGCTGCCTCGGCGCCGAAGCGGGCGAGGTCGTAGCGGGCGGTGACGATCGAGATCGGCGCCTCGATCGCGCAGCAGGCGAGGCCGAAGGTGAGCGGGAAGATCGAGTTCGAGCGCGCCCAGCCGAGCATTTTGTCGAAGTTGGTCATCACGACTTTTTCCTCGACGTAGCGCTCCAGCTCGTCTCCCTCGAGGTCGCCGCGCAGCATGTCGCGGGCACGCAGCTGCCGCGAGCGCATCGTCTGCCGCTCTACTTCCAATCCAGCGCACCCTTTCGCCACACGTAGACGAAGGCGACGAGCAGCAGCACGATGAAGGTGACCAGCTCGCCGAGTACGAAGACGCTGTCGGCGTCCTTGAGGATGACCCCGATCGGGTAGAGGAAGACGACCTCGATGTCGAAGAGGATGAAGAGCATCGCGATCAGGTAGAAGCTGACCCCGAAGCGCAGCCCGTGCGAGGCCTTGACCGGGATGCCCGACTCGTAGGGATCGCCCTGTCGAAGGCTCGCCGCGGTCGGGCTCTTCGGGCGCTTCGGCCCGATCACGTGGTTGAGCATCGCGAAAGCCCCCCCAACGGTGACGCCGAGGAAGGCGAAGACGAGAATCGGCAGGTAGCTCTTCAGCACTGGAGGTCTGTCTAAGGTGGGCGGCTCGCGGGGCGCCGTCCTATCGACGCCCCACTGCCTGCAGCAGCCTTTATACACCCACCTTGTAACAGATTGCTACATAGTGATTTTCCGCATCAGCAAGCCGAATCCCGACCCTCTTAGGAGGAAATAGGCCCGTGGTCGCGGTACACGTCGTGGTCGGCTGCGCCGTGATAGCCCTCAACCTCGTTGCCTTCTCGCTCGGCGGCATCGCTTGGTTCCGCGATCGCCCCTCGATTCGCTTCTGGTATCTGCTGCGCGCCGCCCAGGTCGCCGTCTTCGTACAGGCGATGCTCGGGGGGTTGCTGGTCTTCACCGGCCACGAGCCGAGCGACGATCTCCACTACCTCTACGGGATCCTTCCCCTCGTCGTCTCGCTGCTCGCCGAGGGCGCCCGCGGCGGGGCGGCCGAACGCGAGCTCCGCGACGTCGACTTCGAATCCCTCCCCGCCGAGTCCCAACAGTCCCTCGCCCTGGCGATAGTCCGCCGTGAGATGGGAATCATGGCCGTCAGCTGCGGCGTAATCCTCTTCCTAGCCCTGCGCGCGGCGGGCACCAGCGGCGCCTTCTAACGCGAAACCGTCTCAACCCGCGTATATGGCGGTCTGGGACGGTTTCGGTGTGAGCTAGGTGCTCTCCCGGCGGTCGAGGCCGAGCTGGATCGCGGCGATGGCAGCAAAGAGGGCGCCGGTAGCTAGGTGAAGCACGGCGTCGGCGCCGTTGTTGGGGAAGGTGAAGATCCCTGCCGGGCTGGTCGAGAAGATCGCCCAGACGCCGGTGACGATCAGGGCGATGGCGACGTAGATCGCGTAGAGCACCGCCCAGCGCGGCTTCAGGGCGAAGTAGAAGGCCGGCCCGAAGAGCAGGAAGCCGGAGAGCGCGTGGACCCCGTTGAAGTCGACCCCCAGCACCCGCTGTGTGGCCGCGCCGTCGCCGAAGTCGAAGCTCGGCTCGGCGATCAGCCCAGCCGTCGCCCAGGCGAGCTGGAAGACGGCGACGATGACGATCCCCCACTGGGCGAATGTCCACTGCCGGCGTGGCGCGGTTGCCGCCTCCATCGCGCCAGAGCCTACTCTTGCCTGTGGGGTATTCGAGGTCAGCGGAGAGCCATGTCGATTCCGAAGATGCACCCGGTCGAGTCCAGCGCGGTAGCGAGGATCGGCTACGACGCCGAGGCCAAGGAGGCCTACGTCGAGTACCTCGGCGGCGGTCTCTATGCCTACGAAGGCGTGCCGGCCGGCGTATTCGAGCAGCTGGCGAACGCCGATTCGAAAGGGACGTTCGTCAACGCCGTGATCAAGCAATATCCGTTCCGCAGCATCTAACCCGAGATCCGGAAGACCGGATGGTCGGGCGCGATTCGCTGCAGCTCGGCCTCTGGCGAGTCACTGCCGACCCCGTCGAAGAGGCGCCGACCTCCCATTTCCACTTCTTCAAGTAGGCGCGCAGTAGCTCCGGCTTCTCCTCGTCCCGCAGCTACTGCGCTGAATTCCTCGTTGCGGTGGCCGGCGAGCTGAGGCCCAACCGCGTCGACGCCGCGACGATCTTGTCGAAGACGTTCCTGGTGAATCAACCCGGCTCTTGGAACTTGGCGGCCATCGACCGATTGTCGCAGCAGTAGTCTGCGGCCAATGCTCGACCACGTCAGCATCGAGGTGAGCGACTTCGAGCGCAGCAAGGCGTTCTACGAAGCGGCGCTGGCGCCGCTCGGGATCAGGCTGCTGATGGAGTTCGATGGCTCGGCCGGCTTCGGCAAGGACACCGAGCACGGCCCCAAGCCCTTCTTCTGGATCGGCGCTCGCGGCCGCCCCGCGGTCAGCGGCGCCCACATTGCCTTCGGCGCCCGCAGCACGGATCTGGTCGACGACTTCCACGCCGCGGCGCTCGCGGCCGGTGGCGCCGACAACGGAGCGCCCGGCCCGCGGCCGATTTACCACCCCGGCTACTACGGCGCTTTCATCCTCGACCCCGACGGCAACAACGTCGAGGCGGTTTGCCACACAGCCCGACAGGCTCACTGACTCCTCAGGAGAGGAATTGGACAAGGACCATGTCCGAGTCCCAGCCGTGCACCGCCGCATCGTTGAGGACAGCCCAACCGGCCCAGATCAGGAGCCCGACGACCAGTGATACGACCGCGCCCAGTCTGGACCCCTTGAAACTGAAGTAGACCATCGCCCCGACGGGAATCAGGCCGAGCAACCCGATGACGAGTTGAGCCTTCATCGCCGTGCTATCGGCGCCACAGCTTCCGTTGTCGCTCCCGGCGCACAGCAGCCCATAGGTGAGGTAGGCAATAAAAGCTCCAAACGAAGCGGCGACGACCGAGGCAAGGGAGAGTGCCCGCATACCGTGCTTATCGACCGGCGTCGGACGCTTATTAAGGGTTTTGAGGGGGAGAGGTTCGTGCCCCTCATGCCTTACTGAGGCAGATGGCTACCAGGGCATTGGATACCATATGGCCAATGGAGCGCACGCAGACCCTCGTCCAGCTGACGCGCAGCCTGCTTCAGCGGCTCGACGAGCGCGCCGCTCGGGAAGGCCGCTCGCGCTCGGCGCTGATCCGCGATGCGATCGAGGCCTACATGCACGACGAGGAGAAGGCCCGAATCGACCGTGAAATCTGCGAAGGCTACGAACGGATCCCGGAGACGGATGAGGAGATAGCCGCCGCCTACCGGGAAGCGCGGGAAGCGATACGTGAAGAGCCGTGGTGAGCCGCGGGGACATCTGTTGGATCGATGATCCGAACGAGGGGCGCCGTCCCGCGCTTGTGCTCACTCGCAACGAGGCGATTCCGGTCATGCGGAAATTGACGGTGGCGTACTTGACGCGAACCATCCGAGAGATTCCGACCGAGGTCCGTCTCAGCGAGGTTGACGGATTGCCTGCGGAATGCGTGGTCAACCTCGACAACATCCGGCAGGTACCACGGGTTCTGTTGGATGAACCGATCACGTCATTGGCCGGCAAACGCATGGACGAGGTCTGCCGCGCGCTCGCCATCGCCACTGGCTGCGCTTGAGCCCGACCTCAGCCCAGCGGCCGGTACTCGCCGTCGTGGAAGACCAGCGGGTCGCCCTCGCCGCTCGCCAGGTCGCGGACCTCGCCGGTGACGATCACGTGGTCGCCGGCGGCGACCACGTCGCGCAGCTCGCAGGCGATCCAGACGAGGGCCCCATCGATCGCCGGGATGCCCGCTCTCTCGCTCCAGGCGACCCCCTGCCACTTGTCGGCGACCGGCGCCTTCGTGGCGAAGGCGCGGGCGATCGGCTCCTGGCCCGCGTGCAGGACGCTGACCCCGAAGTGGTTGGCCGCTTGGACGGCGAGCAGGGTGCGCGAGCCACGGTCCAGACAGGCCAGCATCAGCATCGGCTCGATCGAGAGCGAGCAGACCGCATTGGCGGTTGCGCCCGCCGGGCCGTCGCCGCCGCTGGCGCTGACAACGGTGACGCCGGTGGGCAGCATCGCCATCGCGGCGCGGAAGCGGGCAGGGTCGGGCGGACTCATCGCTGGGCGGGACAATATGATGCCGCCGCGTGCGCCTGGCACTGATCACAGCAATGGCCGTTGCCGCGGCCCTCGGGCTCGCTGCCTGCGGTTTCGGCGAGGAAGGGGTCTCGGTCTCCAAGGACGACCCCAACCACGAGGGGGCCGTTCTCTTCGGCACGCACTGCTCCGGCTGCCACACGCTCAGCGCCGCCGGCACCCAGGGCAGCGGCAATCGCGGCGTGCGCACGCAGGGTCCGAACCTCGACCAGCGAACCGAGACATATGACGATGCTCTCTTCGCGATCCAGAACGGCGGTTTCTCCGGCGCGATCATGCCCGCCAACATCGTCGTCGGCAACGAGGCCGATGCGGTCGCCCGCTTCGTCGCCAAGTACGCCGGCGACGAAGCCGAAGAATCTCCTCGCCCCGGCGAGTCCTCGCCCTAACCCACCTGAGCGATGCTGGACCTGAAGCTGATCCGCTCCGACCCTGAGCGGATCAAGGCGGCGCTTGCCCGCCGTGGCGCCGCCGAGCAGGTCGACGAGCTACTCGACCTCGACGCCCGCCGCCGCGAGCTGCTGCCGCGGATCGAGGGCGCCCAGGCCGAGCGCAAGACGATCTCCAAGCAGATCGGCGAGGCCAAGCAGCGCGGCGAGGACGCCGAGGAGCAGATGCGCGCCGTGGCGGACCTCAAGCAGACGATCGAGTCCGGCAAAGCCGAGCTGGAGAGCGTCGAAGTCGAGTTGCAACGGATCGTCACCGCGCTTCCCAACCTGCCCGATCCCGACGCCCCGGACGGGATGACCGAGGAGGACGCGGTCGTCCTGCGCGAGGAGGGCCAGCCGCCGAGCTTCGACTTCGAGCCGCGCGATCACCTCGACATCTGCACCGACCTGGGCCTGATCGACATGGAGGCCGGCGCGCGCGTCTCGGGCTCGCGCTTCGCCTACCTCAAGGGCGACCTGGTCATGCTCGAGCTGGCCCTGGTCCGCTTCGCGCTCGAGCTGGTCCGCGGCGAGGGCCACGAGCCGGTCGTGCCGCCGGTCCTGGTCCGCGAAGAGGCGCTGCACGGCACCGGCTTCCTGCCCGGCGATCGCGACCAGATCTATGAGATCCCCAAGGACGAGCTCTTCCTCGTCGGCACCTCCGAGGTGCCGCTTGCCGCCCTGCACGCCGACGAGATCCTCGCGGCCGAGCGGCTGCCGCTGCGCTACGCCGGCTTCTCGACCTGCTTCCGCCGCGAGGCGGGCGCCGCCGGCCGCGACACCCGCGGCATCTTCCGCGTCCACCAGTTCGACAAGGTCGAGATGTTCTCGTTCGTCGAGCCGTCGCAGTCGGCTGCCGAGCACGAGCGACTGCTGGCGATCGAGGAGCGCATCCTCGCCGAGCTGGAGATCCCCTACCGCGTCGTCAACGTCGCCGCCGGGGACCTCGGCGCCCCGGCCGCCAAGAAGTACGACTGCGAGGCCTGGATTCCGAGCCAGGGCCGCTATCGAGAGCTGACCTCCTGCTCCAACACGACCGACTACCAGGCGCGTCGCCTCGGCTGTCGCTACCGGCCGGCGGACGGCGACTCGCCGCTGGCGCTGCACACGCTGAACGGCACCGCAGTGGCCGTAGGGCGGACGATCATCGCCCTGATCGAGAATCGCCAGGAGCGGGACGGCGGATTCACGCTACCCACTATTTTGCATTCGTACGGTTCGCCTGAAAAGATCGGGCCGGTATGAGCGTGCGGGACGCAAAGCGAGTTGTTCTATGCGACGACCACGAGATCGTCCGCGAGGCGATCAAGCTGCGCATGGCCAATTCCCACTCGGTCGAGATCGTCGGCGAGGCGAATAACGGACGCGATGTCGTCGACGTCGTCAAGGAGCTCGAACCCGACGTCCTGATCATCGACGTCGAGCTGCCCAAACGCGACGGGATCGAGGCGACCAAGGACGTGCTCAAAGCGCGCCCGCGGACCAAGGTGATCATCTTCACCGCTCATGCCCAGCCCGACCTGCTCGCTCTGGCGCTGCGGGCCGGGGCTTCCGGCTACGTGCTCAAGTCGGCGCCCGCCGAGGACATCGCCAGGGCCGTCAAGGCGGTCACCGGCGGCGGCACTTTCCTCGGCGGCGACTTTGCCGGCGGCAAGCCCTCCGAGGTCGAGAAGCTGCTCACCCTCTCGCCGCGTGAGCGCCAGATTCTCGAGCTGCTCGCCGAGGGCCTGCGGGTCAAAGAGATCGCCGAGCGCCTGCAGCTCAGCCCGGCGACCGTGCACACCCACGTGCGCAACGCGATCGCCAAGCTCGAGGTCGACACGAGGACCGAGGCTGTCGCCCTCGCCGTGAAGTTCAGCTACCTGGGCGCTGGCGGCAAGGCCTAGCTGGCCGCGTCCGCGGCCGGCTTCAGCTCCAGCGCGCAGCCGTTGATGCAGTAGCGCTGGCCGCCCGGGCCGGGACCGTCCTCGAAGACGTGCCCGAGGTGGGCGTCGCAGTGCTTGCAGACGACCTCGGTGCGGCGCATGAAGAGGCTGTTGTCGGGTCGCAGCTCGACGTGCTCGAGGTTGGCCGGCTCGGTGAAGCTGGGCCAGCCGGTGCCGGAGTCGAACTTCGTGCCGGATGAGAACAGCTCGGCGCCGCAGCAGACGCAGTGGTACATGCCCTCGGTCTTCTCGTCGACGTACGGTCCGGTGAAGGCGCGCTCGGTGCCGGCCTTGCGGGTCACCTCGTATTGCTCGGGGGTCAGTTGCTCACGCCATTCGGCGTCGGTCTTCTT
Organism: uncultured Solirubrobacterales bacterium; assembly: GCA_963718775.1. Classification (GTDB taxonomy): domain Bacteria; phylum Actinomycetota; class Thermoleophilia; order Solirubrobacterales; family 70-9; genus VRUE01. The sequence continues at coordinate 1,852,357 of OY970377.1, forward strand.
GGTTTTGTCCATAGGGGGAGGGTAGAGGGCGGGAAGGGTCGCCTCGTCGGCGCAAAAGCGGGGAGGCGCCGACGAGGCGACCCTTCCCGCCCATACGATCGGCGGCGATGAGCGAGGCGTTCTACGAGGCGAGCGGGAATGGCCAATTCGTGGCCACGGAGCTGACCCGGGGGCCGTGGGATCCGGGGGCGCAGCATGCGGGGCCACCTTCGGCGCTTTTGGGTCGGGAGCTTGAGGCGCTCGAGAGTTCCGATGGCTTCCAGGTTGGGCGGATCGTGTTCGAGATCTTGAGGCCGGTGCCTATTGGGCCGGTAAGGGTCGAGTCCAAGATCCTGCGGCCCGGGAGGAATGTGCAGCTCGTCGAGGCTTCGCTGTTGAACGATGGTGGGGAGCTGATGCGGGCGACGGCTTGGCTGCTGCGCGAGAGCGAGGTCGAGATGCCGGATGAGGCGGTCCGGCTGGACGAGCCGCCGCCCTTGCCCGAGCAGGGTTGGGTGCCGGAGTTCTTCGCGACGGGCGCGGAGGTCGGCTACCACACGGCGATGGAGCTGAAAGCGGTGGCCGGGGCCTTCCTGGAGCTGGGGCCGGCGACCTTCTGGCTGCGCATGCGCCAGCCGCTTGTCGCTGGCGAGGAGCCCTCGCCGCTGCAGCGGGCGCTGGTGGCGGCGGACGTCGGGAACGGGATCAGCGCCGTGCTCGATTACCACCAGTACGTCTTCATCAACGTCGACCTCACGGTCCACTTCGAGCGCATGCCGGAGGGCGAGTGGGTCTGCGTCGACGCCGTCACCCGCCCTCGGCCCAATGGCATCGGCACCGCCGAGTCGGTCCTCTCCGACCAGCGTGGCCGCATCGGCCGCGCCGCCCAGTCACTGCTCATCGCCAAGCGCTAACTAACCACGACGAACTGCATCAACTTTTCTATCCAGCAGATAGAAAAGTTGATGCAGTTCGGGAGAGGGTCGGAGTCAGCGGGCGGCTAGGAGGGCGCGGCCGCGGGGGGCGATGACGAGGGCGATCGTCGTCGCCGAGACGAGGGCGATTGCGGCGGAGAGCAGGAAGGCGCCCTCGTAGCTGAGCAGCGCCGCCGCCAGCCCCGCTAGCGGGGCGCCGAGCCCGACCCCGGCGTCGAAGAAGGCGGTGAAGGTGCCCAGCGCCGCGCCGCGCCGCGTGTCGGAGACGCGGCTGACGACGATCAGCGAGAGCGAGGGGTAGAGCAGCGAGAAGGCGGCGCCCATCGCCAGGGCGCCGGCGAGGGCGACGGGCAGGCTCTGGGCGAGCCCGATCGTGGTCAGGCCGATCGCCTCGACGACGGCAGCGACCGCGGCCACGCGGGCCGGGCCGACGCGGTCGGGCAGGTCGCCGCCGATCAGCCGGGTCAGCACGACCATCGTCGCGAAGGCGCCGAACACCGTCGCTCCGTGGCCGACGCCGCGGGCGTCGAGGTGCAGGACGACGAAGGCGGCCACCGTCGCGTAGCCGATCGAGGCGAGCGCGAGCGCGGCGCCGGGCCGGACCGCCTCGCGCTCGATCAGCGAGTGGTGTTCCTCCTCGAGGTTCGGGGCGGGGTGGAACGGATCGGGCAGGCGGGTGGCGAGCAGCGCCCCCAGCAGCGGCACGATTCCGGCGAAGAGCCAGACCACGGTGTAGCTGGAGGCGTTGAGGATCAGCTCGCCGAACAGCGGTCCGATGCTGAGCCCGGCCCAGACCGAGAGGCCGTAGAGGCCGATCACCCGACCGCGCCTGTCCGGCGGCGCCAGGTCGACGACCCAGGCCGAGCTGGCCGTGAAGACCGTGCCCTCGCCGGCGCCGAGTACCAGTCGCGCCGCGACCAGGCCCGGGACCCCCAGCGGCAGCAGGTACATGAAGCCGCCCAGCGCGACCAGGAAGGAGCCGAGCAGGACGGCCGGCTTGCGGCCGCGGTGGTCGGCGAAGCGGCCGGCGAAGGGGCGCAGCAGCAGGCCGGTGATCGCGTAGGAGCCGACCACGATGCCGACCGCGACGTTGCCGGCGTCGAGCGGCCCGTGCACGTAGCGGGGCAGCACCGGCAGCACGGCGCCGACCGCGAAGAGTCCGCAGAAGGTGACCGCGAAGACGCCGGCGAAGGCGACCCCGGGGCGGGGGACCAGTGGCGCCGCTGCCTCGCTCATCGCAGCAGTCCGGTGAGGTCGTCGAGCACGTGGTCGGGCGGCGACGCGGCGCTCTCGGCCTGCTCGCGCGAGCTGGCCCCGCTGAGGACGAGGATCGTCGCCAGGCCGGCACGCCGGCCGCCCTCGATGTCGGAGGCGAGCCGGTCGCCGACCATCGCCACTCGCTCGGCGCCGGCGATCAGCGCCCGCGCCTGGTCGAAGAGGTGGTGCTCCGGCTTGCCGCCGATTTCGGCCGTCAGCGCCTGAAGCGGTCTCGACCGCGGCCAGCACCGCGCCGGTTCCCGGCCAGGCGCCGCCCGGCATCGGCAGGGTCGGGTCGCGGCTAGTCGCGAACAGGGCGGCGCCGTCCTGCAGGGCGAGCGTCGCGGTGAGCAGCTCCTCGTAGTCGAAGTCGCGGTGCCCGGAGACGAGCACGGCGTCGGCGCTCCGCCCGGCCTCCCCGTCGAGCAGTCGTAGCCCCGCCTCCGCAACGGTCTCATGAAAGGCGGGCGCGCCGATCGCGAACGCGGTAGAGCCGGCGCCGACCGTTTCGGCCGCCAGCCGAGCCGTGGCGACCCCAGCGGTAACGACGCGATCGTCGGCCGCCGGCACGCCTGCCTCGCGCAGCCGCTCGACATAGGTCGATGGCGGCCGGCCCGGGTTGTTGGTCACGAAGACGACCTCCTTGCCGCCCTCGATCAGCCCGCGCAGCGCCTCCGCCGATCCCGGCACCAGCTCGCGCCCTACCCAGACGACCCCGTCGAGGTCGATCAAGAAGCCATCGAACTGATCCGCCAAGGTCATCTCGCGGCCCAGGCTACTTAGGCGGATTCGGGTAGGGGTGGAACGTCTTGTACTTTCTCCGGAGCAACGCTCGCCGACAGCCGCAATCTATTTTCGGAGAAAGTTAAGTGAAACCCCTGCCCGAATCCGCCAACGGCCCAGTCGTAATCGCCACCGACATCTCCCGCCGCTACGGAGAAGGCGAGGCCGCCGTCGACGCGCTCGTTGACGTCAGCACCGATTTCGCCCGCGGCCGCTTCACCGCGATCATGGGCCCGTCGGGCTCTGGCAAGTCGACGCTGATGCACATCCTCGCCGGGCTCGACAAGCCGACGTCGGGCACCGTCGTCCTCGACGGCCAGGAGATCACCAGCCTCGACGACGGCGAGCTGACCGAGCTGCGCCGCGACAAGCTCGGCTTCGTCTTCCAGTTCTTCAACCTGTTGCCGGTGCTGACCGCCGAGGAGAACCTCGTGCTGCCGCTCTCGATCGCCGGCCGCAAGCCCGACCAGGCTTGGCTGGATCAGCTGGTCAGCACGGTCGGCCTCGACGATCGCCGCACCCACCGCCCCTCCGAGCTCTCCGGCGGCCAGCAGCAGCGCGTCGCCGTCGCCCGCGCCCTGGTCTCCAAGCCGGCCGTCGTCTTCGCCGACGAGCCGACCGGCAACCTCGACTCGAAGGCCAGTGGCGACGTGCTGAAGCTGCTGCGCCAGGCGGTCGACGACTTCGGCCAGACGGTGATCATGGTCACCCACGACCCAGCCGCCGCTGCCCACGCCGACCGCCTGATCACCCTCCGCGACGGCAGCATCGTCCAGGACGGCGCTCCCGGCTCGACCGACGAGGTAATCGAGCTGATGAAGCAAGTTGGCTAGCCTCGGCCTCAAGAGCCTCTGGGCGCGCAAGTTCCGTGCCGCGGCGACGACCTTCGCAGTCGTCATCGGCGTCGCCTTCGTCGCCGGCTCCTACGTCCTCACCGACACGATCTTCGCTGCCTTCGACGAGATCTTCAGCGAGTCGCTGAAGGGAACCAGCGTCGTCGTCAGCGCCGAGAACCCGGTCAAACAGGAAAACGGCGAAATCCCGACGATCAGAGCGTCGCTGTTGCCGCGCGTGCAGAAGACGCCGGGAGTCCGGCTCGCCGCCGGGGCGATCTTCACGCCCGGCGGCTTCTTCAACGCCGAGAACGAAAAGATCGGCAACAAATTCGCCCCCAAGTTCATCTCCTCGACCCAGCCGGACGGGCTCGAGTCGCTCACTTACCTCGAGGGGCACCGACCGCGCGGACCGACCGAAGCATCGATCGACAAGGCGGCGGCGGAAACCTCCGATCTCCAGCTCGGCGAACAGATCAAGCTGATCGGCCAGGGCAGCGCCCGCTCCTTCGAGCTGGTCGGCTTCACTCAGCTCGGCGGCGCCTCCTTTGGCGGCGCCAGCATCGCCCAGGTGACGCTGCCGGTCGCGCAGCGCCTCACCCGCAAGGTCGGTCGCTTCGACCAGATCTCCGTCGCCGCTGACAAGGGCGTCGCGGCGACGACTCTGAAGCGGCGGATCGCCCGCGAGATGCCGCCCGGTGTCCAGGTCGAGACGGCGGCGGAAAACGCCGACCGGGGCTCGGAGGAAATCCGCGAAGACCTCGGTTTCCTGCAGACGTTCCTGCTCGTCTTCGGCTTCATCGCCATCCTCGTCGGCTCCTTCCTGATCTTCAACACCTTCTCGATCACGGTCGCCCAGCGGGTCACCGAGTTCGGCATGCTGCGCACCCTCGGCGCATCGCGGCGCCAGATCCTCACCGCGGTCATCGTCGAGGCCCTGGCGATCGGCTTGCTCGGGGCGCTGGTGGGCATCGCCGGCGGCTTCGTCGCGGCGCTCATGCTCAACGCCCTGCTCGAACTGTTCGAAATCGACCTGCCGACGACCAGCCTGGTGATGGAGTCGCGCACGATCGTCGTCTCACTTGTCGTCGGCATTGTCGTCACCGTGTTCTCCTCGCTGGTGCCGGCACTGCGCTCGACCCGGGTGCCGCCGATCGCTGCCCTGCACGCCTACACGCCGCCCGCGACACGCCGCCGCCGGCTCGTCTTCGCCGTCGTCTCGGTGCTGCTCGCAGTCATCGGCCTGGCGATGGTGCTGGGCGGCCTCTTCGGCGGCGCCTCGGCGGGGACCGCCGCCGGCCTGATCGGCGGTGGCGCCGTCGTCATCGTCTTCGCCGTCTCGCTCTTCAGCCCGCGCCTCGTGCCGCCGCTGGCGACCTTTGCCGGCTGGCCTCTGGAGCGCCTGCGCAGGCTGATGGGCCGCCTCGCTCGCGAGAACGCGCAGCGCAACCCGAGCCGCACCGCGGTCACCGCCGCGGCGCTGATGATCGGCCTCGCCCTGGTCACCTTCGTCACCGTCTTCGCCGCCGGGCTGAAGAGCTCGGTCGCCCAGGTCGTCGATGAAAACTTTGCCGGCGGGCTGGTGATCCAGAACAGCGACGGCTTCTCGCCGATTCCGAACGGGGCGGCGGCGGCGGCCGGGAAAGTGCCCGGGGTCGAGCTGGTCTCGACGATCCGCTCGACGCAGGCGAAGCTTCTTCCCGCCGGCGCCGGCGCACGGCTGTCGGCGCCGACGTCGAACGTGGAAAAGACCGTCAAGGTCGAATGGGAGAAGGGCGGGCCCGCGACCCTGCGCCGCCTGGCTGACGGTCAGGCGATCCTCTCCGACTCGTTTGCCTCCGGGAACGGGCTCGAAGTCGGCGATCGCTTCCGGCTGCTGAGCCAGACCCGCAGCCGGCCGACCTTCGAGGTCGTCGGCGAATTCTCTTCCAAGCTCGGCGTCTTCGGCGACGTCCTGGTCACGCAAGCCGCTCTCGCCAGGGACTTCCGGCAGACCCAGGACACGATCGATTTCATCGAGACCGCGCCCGACGCGGACGCCGCCACGGTCCAGGCGCTGCTGACCAAAGTCGTCGAAACCGCCTTCCCGACGGCCGAAGTGATGAACCAGCAGGAACTGAAGGAAAGCCGCGAAGAACAGGTCAACCAGCTCGTCAACCTGGTCTATGCGCTGCTTGCGATGGCGATCTTGATCTCGCTCTTCGGGATCGCCAACACGCTTGCCCTCTCGATCCACGAGCGCACGCGTGAGCTGGGCATGCTGCGCGCGATCGGCATGTCACGGCGCCAGGTGCGGACGATGATCCGCTACGAGGCGGTGATCACGGCCCTGATCGGGGCGCTGCTCGGCATGGTCCTCGGCCTCATCTTCGCCTTCCTGATCTCCGAGCCGCTCAAAGACGAAGGCTTCACGCTCTCCTACCCGATCGGCTCGCTGATCGGGCTACTCGTATTTGCCGCCTTCCTCGGCGTGATCGCAGCGATCCCACCGGCGCGCCGCGCATCGCGCCTCGACGTTCTCGACTCGCTCCAGTACGAGTAGCGCTCAGCCGCGCCGTAGTAGCCGCTTGACGGCGCCCATCAGCTCCTCGGTGCGCTCCTGCTGCTCGCCGTCCTCGGCGCCGAGGACGCAGTGAGCGGCGTGATCGGTGAGCAGCTCCAGGGCGACCTTGTCGAGCGCCGCCTGGATCGCCGTCACCTGGGTGACCACATCGATGCAGTAGCGGTTCTCCTCGACCATGCGCTCGACGCCGCGCACCTGGCCCTCGATCCGGCGCAGGCGCTTCAGCACCGCGTCCTTGTTCTCGGTGTAGCCGTGCGTCGTCTGCGTCTCGCTCACGAGAGCGCCTCGGCGATCAGCACGGCGCTGCCGAAGGCGAAGGCCACGGCTGCGACGTAAGCGACTGCGCGCACCGGCGGGCCACCGTGGATGCCGGTCTCGTGGACGACCGCGTGGCCTTTGCCGCGGCCGATCAGCCAGCGGTTGACGGGCACGGCAAAGGCGCCGGCGACGACCAGGGAGAAGCTCAGGCTGCCCCAGAAGAGCAGCGAGCCCAGGCCGGCCTCCATCGCCCCTGGGACGGCGAGGACGATCGCGTTGTCGACGATCTCCATCGTCGCGATGCTGAGCGTGTCGGAGGCAAGCGCGATCGGGATCACCGCGGAGAGCGCCAGGCCGGCACGCAGCAGCGGCAGGCTGGTGAGGCTGTAGCCGAAGAGGAAGGCGAGGGCGATCGAGAGGACCACCGTGCCCAGGTTGGAGAAGCCGGCCGCGGTCCCGATTGCCATCCCGGTTACCTCGCCGATCGCGCAGCCGGTCAGGCAGTGGAGGGTGGCGCTGATCGCCACCGCGGTGAGCGCCGCGCCCTCGGTCGGCATCTCATGATGATGGGCGTGGTGAGCATGAGCGTCCATGCCCTCCAGTCTACATACCCCTAGGGGGTATAACTAACCACGTTCCGGTGCGCCTTGTGCACCTCCAGCGTGCATAAGGCGCACCGGAAGCGGGTCAGCCGAGGGCCATGCGCAGCGCGCCGCAGACCTCGAGCATCGCGGCGTGGGCATTGGGGCAGATCGCGGTCAGGTTGGCGAAGCCGTGGATCAGCCCGGGGTGGCGCCGCAGCGCCACCTGCGTGCCCGCCTCGCGCATCCGCGCCGCGTAGATCTCTCCCTCGTCGCGCAGCGGGTCGAAGCCCGCGGTGGTGACGTAGGCAGGCGGCAGGCCGGAGAGGTCGGGCGCCCGCATCATCGAGATCCTCGGGTCCTCGGGATCGCAGCCATCGGGGATGTAGTGCCCTTCGAACCAGTCCATGTCGTTACGGGTCAGCAGGAAGCCCTCGGCGAAGGTCTCGCGCGAGGCGTGCCCGCCGATCGAGTCGGTGACGGGGTAGAGCAGCAGCTGCATCGCCGGCCGCGGGCCGTCGCCGCGGGTCTGCAGGCAGACCGCCGCCGAGAGATTGCCACCCGCGCTGTCGCCGGCGACAGCTATCCGCGCCGGGTCGATGCCGAGCTCATCCGCCTGCCCGGCCGCCCAGGTGAAAGCCGCGACCGCGTCTTCGACGGGAGCCGGGAAGGGATGCTCCGGCGCCAGCCGGTAGCCGACGGAGAGAACGCGGCAGCCGCTGTGCTTGGCGAGGAAGCGACAGAGGCCGTCGTGGGTCTCGAGATCGCCGATCACCCAGCCGCCGCCGTGGTAGTAGACCAGCAGCGGTTGCGGAGGTCGCGGCGCGCCGAGCGCTACGTAGAGCCGCGCCGGGATCTCGCCGGCCGGGCCGGGGATGGCCAGGTCCTCGACCCGCGCCATCGGCTGCGGTGGGCCGCAGACCACCGGCACGCCCTCGAGGTTCTCCGCCCGCGCCTGCTCGACCGTGCGTCCCTCGACCAGCGAGGTCTCTCCTGTCCGCTTGGCCAGCTGCAGCAGTGTGTGGATGTCCGGGGCGAGCTCCTGTCCGTCGAGCCGCGGCGGCTGGCCGAAGAGTCGCCGCTGCAAACGCGGCGACAGACGCCCGCAGAGGGTGCGCACGATCCGGTGCTCCATCTGTGGTGAAAGTCGCGGCGCCGCCATGACGGCCAAAAGGCTATGCGATGAATGGGCCTGAGCGGTTTTTCGTCCCCGGCCCCAACCGGGGAGAGTTCTCGATACCCCGCCCTTGTACTGGCATGACAAATCGCTTGAGGTTGACGATTGCAATGTTCATCGCCACGGCCGGCCTTCTGACAACGGGCGCCAGGGCTTCCGATCAAGAGGTTCCACGGCTTGACTGCACGCACCCCGGGAGCCTGCGGTTGGTGCGCTTCGAGGATGGCTCCGCTCAGCTGCGTTGTGGGCCTCGTCTACTCGCCCGGGTTTCTGCGCCTGGCTGAGGCATATGCTTCCCGGGATCTGAGTAATTACGACTTCGGGAGGAAACTTTGCAGGCTGCAATCCGTCGTTTTCGCCTTGCTGCGCCGGTTCTGGCCGTGACCCTGTTCGTCCTTGCCTGTGTGGCTCAGCCCGCGCTCGCATTTCGTGATCGGGATTGCTCTGACTTCAGCAGCCAGGCGCAGGCACAGCGCTTCTTCAAGAAGCACAACCCGAGTCGAGACCCCCACCGTCTCGATGGCGACAACGACGGCATTGCCTGCGAGGCGCTCTACTAGTAGTCCGTCCGGCGCAGTCAGCTGCGAGACGTATCTCACATGGCTACTGGCCAGCTGGCCAGTAGCCTGCTGAAGTAGAGGCGCATGGAGGCAGCTACGACAACCGCTCCGCGGCCGGCAACCCGGCCGTCCGAGCGACGGCTGCCGCCCAGCCCGCCGCTACCACGCCCGGTCCAGACGGCGATCTGGTCCCGGCAGGCGAGGCGGATGCTTTACGCCTGCCAGGACCGTTACGGCGACATGTTCACGGTTCGCATCGCCTACGAAGGCACCTGGGTGATGCTGGCCGATCCGGAGGCGATCAAGCAGGTCTTCACGGGCGATCCACGCGTCTTCCACGCCGGCGAGGGCAACGAAATACTCGCCCCTCTGCTCGGCCGCAACTCGCTCCTCGTCCTCGACGAGAAGCGCCACATGAGCCAGCGCCGCCTGTTGCTGCCGCCCTTCCACGGCGAACGCATGCAGGGCTACGCGCAGATCATGGGCGAGATCGCAGAACGCGAGATCGACAGCTGGCCTACCGGGACGCCCTACAAGCTGCGGCCACGGATGCAGGCGCTGACCCTAGAGATCATCCTGCGCACGGTATTCGGCGTCGACGGGGCCGAGGCCGGCAAGCTCGCCGACCTGCGCGAGTCGCTACGCGGCTTCCTCGACATGACTACCAACCCCCGCTTTCTGCTGCCGCTGCTCGTCGTCGGGCCGAAGCGGGTGCGCGGCGTGTCTCCCTTCCGCCAGCGGATCGACCGGGTAGACGAGCTGATCTACCGGGAGATCGCCGAGCGCAGGCGGGCCGAGGATCTCGAGGAGCGCGACGACGTGCTCTCGATGATGATCGGCGCCACGCACGAGGACGGCAGCCCGATGAGCGACGTCGAGATCCGCGATGAGCTGCTCACCCTGCTCGTCGCCGGCCACGAGACGACGGCGACCTCGCTCTCCTGGGCGGTCGAGCGACTCGTCCGCAGCCCCGACAAGCTCGATCGACTGCGGAGCGAGGTCGGCGAAGGCCGCGAGGAGTACCTGACGGCGACGATCCAGGAGACCCTGCGCCTTCGCCCGGTGATCTCGATCGTCCTGCGCAAGCTCACCCAGCCGGTTGAGATCGGTGGCTACGAGCTGCCGGCCGGCGTCTCGGTCGCGCCCTCGGTCTACCTCGTCCACCGCAACCCGGAGATCTATCCCGAGCCGCAGCGATTCCTCCCTGAGCGCTTCCTCGACACCCCGCCCGGCACCTACACCTGGATTCCCTTTGGCGGCGGCGTGCGCCGCTGCCTCGGCGCCTCCTTCGCCCAGTTCGAGATGGCCGTCGTCCTAAAAGAGCTGGTCAAGCGCCACCAGATCCATCCAGCTAACCCCCGGCCCGAGCGAATCTTCAGACGCGCGATCACCGAGACCCCCCGCCACGACGCCGAGGTAGTGCTCAGCTAAGCGCGCTGTGTCAGAGGGTCTGGCCTCCCCTCCCACTGAGGCTCCCGAAACAACAAGCCGAAGCACAGCGACGATCTGCTGCGCAACGGCCTCAGGGGGAGGGGAGGCCAGACCCTCTCCCCATTTCGCCTCAGTCTCAGCCGCAGCCGGTGTTGTTGCCGCAGGAGGAGCAGGTGTAGCAAGACCCCGTGCGCTGCATCATGCCGCCACACTGCTCGCAGGCGGGACCGAGGTCGAGGCCCGACATCTTGGCCGGGACCACCGGGGGAGTTTCGGTAAAGGCCGCTGAGGCCGGCACGGCCTCGCCGCCGCTTGCCTTGGCCTTCTCGGCGCCGTTGCCCGGCTTGGAGTGACCGTTGCCGCCATTGGCCGGGCTTGCCGTGCCGCCGTTGGTGTCGATCCCGAGGCCGAGCTGGGCCGTCTCGGCATCACGCTTGGCGCGCACCTCGGTGGTGAGGATGCCGAGATCCTCCAGCGTCTCGGTGTCCTCGATGAAGCGGCTCGCCACCCAGCGCATGATGTAGTCGGGCATCGACTTGGCGAAGGGGATCTCCGGGTTGCCGGTGATGCCCTCCGGCTCGAAGCGCATGTAGCTGAACTTGCGCACGAAGGTCTCCAGCGGTACGCCGTACTGCAGGCCGATCGAGATCGCCGTCGCGAAGGCGTTGAGCAGCCCGCGCATCGTCGAGCCCTCCTTGCCGATGTCGGTGAGGAAGATCTCGCCGACCGAGCCATCCTCGTATTTGCCGGCGGTGATGTAGCCCTCGTGGCCGGCGATCGAGAACTTGTGGGTGATCGATTCGCGCGTCTTCGGCATCCGCTTGCGCTCGGGCGGCAGCACGACCACCTCGGCCTCGGCGCCCTTTTCGTCCTGCGCGTCGGTGCGCAGCGCCTGTGCCGTCTTCGAGCCGTCGCGATAGATCGCCAGCGCCTTGAGGCCGCCCTTCCAGCCGCGCGTGTAGGCGTCGGCGATGTCCTCCACCGTCGCCGTCTGCGGCAGGTTGACCGTCTTCGAGATCGCCCCGGAGATGAAGGGTTGCGTGGCGGCCATCATGTCGATGTGGCCGGTGTGGGTGATCGCCCGCTCGCCGACCGCGACGTCGAAGACGGGCAGGTGCTCGTCCTTGAGGCCGGGGGCGCCGATGATCGTCGCGTTCTCGGTGATGTGAGCGTCGATCTGCTCGACCTGCGGCTCGGCGTAGCCCAGCGTGCGCAGCGCCAGCGGCACCGATTTGTTGACGATCGTCATCTGGCCGCCGCCGACAAGCTCCTTGAACTTGACCAGTGAGAAGTCGGGCTCGATCCCGGTCGTGTCGCAGTCCATCAGGAAGCTGATCGTCCCGGTCGGCGCCAGCACCGTCGCCTGGGCGTTGCGGTAGCCGTGCTCCTCGCCGAGCTCGACCGCTTCGTCCCAGGAGCGCTGCGCGGCCTCGAGCAGTTCGCCCTTGATCCCGGTTGGGTCGACGTCGTGTGAGGCGTCGCGGTGCATCCTCATCACCCCGTTGTGGGCGTCGCGGTTCTTCTCGTACTCCTCGTAGGGGCCGGTCGCCCCGGCGGCGATCAGCGCCGACTGACGGTAGGCGCGGCCGGTCATCAGCGCCGTGATCGCGGCCGCGACGTTGCGGCCTGCCTCGGAGTCGTAGGGGAGGCCGTCCGACATCAGCAGGGCGCCGAGGTTGGCGTAGCCGAGGCCGAGCTGGCGGAAGCGGTTGGCGTTCTCGGTGATCTCCTCGGTCGGGTAGCTGGAGAAGCCGACGACGATCTCCTGGGCGAGGAAGACGATGTCGACCGCGTGCTCGAAGTCGGAGACGTCGAAGCTGCCGTCGGGGCGGCGAAATTTCATCAGGTTGAGCGAGGCCAGGTTGCAGGCCGAGTCGTCGACGTGCATGTACTCGCTGCAGGGGTTGGAGGCGTTGATCCGGCCCGACTCGGGGCAGGTGTGCCAGCGGTTGATGATCGTGTCGTACTGGACGCCGGGATCGGCGCAGCGCCAGGCGGCGTCGGCGATCTGGTTCATCAGCTCGCGCGCGTCCAGCGTCTTCACCGTCGTGCCGTCGGTGCGCGCGGTCAGCTGCCAGTCCTCGCCGGCCTCGACCGCCTCCATGAAGTCGTCGCTGACCCGCACCGAGTTGTTGGCGTTCTGGTACTGGATCGAGGTGAAGCCCTCGCCGTCGATCGACATGTCGAAACCGGCGTCGCGCAGCGCCTCGGCCTTCTTCTCCTCGTCGGCCTTGCACCAGATGAAGTGCTCGATGTCGGGATGGTCGACGTCGAGCACGACCATCTTCGCCGCCCGCCGCGTCTTGCCGCCGGACTTGATCGTGCCCGCCCAGGAGTCGGCGCCGCGCATGAAGCTGACCGGGCCGCTGGCGGTGCCGCCCTTGGCCAGCTGCTCCATCGAGCCGCGGATGTTGGAGAGGTTGATCCCCGAGCCCGAGCCGCCGCGGAAGATCTTGCCCTCCTTGGTGTTCCAGCCCAGGATCGAGTCCATGTTGTCTTCGACGCTGAGGATGAAGCAGGCCGAGCACTGCGGGCGCTCCTCAAAGCCGACGTTGAACCAGACCGGCGAGTTGAAGGCGGCCTTCTGGTTGAGCAGGATCGAGGTCAGCTCGGCCTCGAAGGCATCGGCGTCCTCGTCGGAGGCGAAGTAACCGCCCTCGCGGCCCCAGTTGGAGATCGTGCCGGCGACGCGGCCGATCATCTGTTTGACCGAGGACTCACGCTTGTCGCTGCCCAGCTGTCCGCGGAAGTACTTCTGGGCGACGATGTTGGTCGCGTTCTGCGACCAGCTCTTCGGGAACTCGACGCCGCGCTGCTCGAAGGCCGGGCTCTCCGGGTTGCCGATCACCGCATCGCGGACCTCCCACTCGATCTCATCGAAGGGATGTGTCCCGGCAGAGGAAAATCGCCGCTCTATCGAGAGGCCCTGCAGACCGGTCTGGGCGGTGCTGGTGGCGGTCTTGGACATCGAACTTCTCCTCTCGCAGCGACTTTCAGGGGTGACTTCCCAGGATTGCCTCTGGCGCGGACGGAACGCGTGTCAATCCACGCCTACACGCACGACCTGCGAAAGATCTATTGCAATTCGCTTGGCTCTACATGGTGTCAATCCCGCAATGTCGGCAGAAAGAGCGGAGTACGCTGTGGGCATGGTTGAAGATCTGCGCAGGGGCGCGGAGCGGATGGGCGAGCGGGCGACGGCGGCGAGAGATGCGGCGGTCGGGAGGGCCGAGGCCGCCAAGGACGCGGCCAGCGACGCGATCGCCGCGGTCAAGCCGAAGCTGCGCGGCGTTTCCCACGAGTGGGCCTTCTTCGTCTCGCTCTTCCTAGGCGCCGGCCTGATCGTCGCCGCCAAGACTCCAAAAGCGACCCTCGCCGTGGCGATCTACGCGGTCAGCCTCTCGGCCCTGCTCGGCACCAGCGCCCTCTACCACCGGGTCAACTGGACCAGGCCCAGCGTGCGCCGCTGGATGCGCCGCCTCGATCACTCGATGATCTTCTTCCTCATCGCCGGCACCTACACGCCCTTCGCCCTGCTCGTCCTCGACGGTCCCCTCGCCGACGCGATCCTGGTCGTCGTCTGGGCCGGCGCGATCGCCGGCGCCATCGTCGAGATGGTCTGGATCGAACACCCCAAGTGGGTCGCGGCGCTGATCTACATGTCGCTCGGCTGGGTAGCCGCGATCGCCTTCCCCGGCCTCTGGGACGAGATGGGCGTCGCTGGCACCCTCCTCGTCGCCGCCGGCGGCATCCTCTACACAGCCGGCGCCGTGGTCTATGCCACCCAGCGCCCCAACCCCAACCCAAGGGTCTTCGGCTACCACGAGGTATTCCACCTCCTCGTCATCGCGGCGGCGGCGGCTCACTTTGCGGCCGTGGCCTTCTTCGCTCTGCCGGCTGCCTAAAGCGATATCCTTACTTCAATCTAGAAGTAAGGAATTGAAGATGGACGTTGCGGCGAAGTTGACTTCCAAGGGTCAGATCACGGTCCCGAAGGCTGTGCGCGACAGCCTCGAGTTGGAGCCAGGCGATCAAGTGCTGTTCCGCCTCGAAGGCGGACGGGCGATCCTTGCCCGCACCCAGAACTTCCTCGACCTTGCCGGATCGGTCCCCGTCCCGCCTGACAAGCGCGGCGCCTCATGGGACGACATTCGAAGCCAGACGCGGAAAGCGCGCGGCAAGAGGCTGTCCTGACCACCCTCCTCGACACCAATGTCGTCATTCGACACCTCACCGGCGATCCGCCGGAGATGGCCCGACGGGCGACGAGATTCCTGGCCTCCGCGCCAGATCTGGTCCTCGTCGATCTGGTGGTCGCCGAGTGCGTTTACGTGCTCGAGTCCTTTTACGAAGTCGAGAGAGCGCGCGTCGCCGAACTGATGCGGGCAGCTCTTGGGGTGCCGACGATTTCCGCCGACACCGACTTCCTCCTTCGGGCCCTCGAGCTCTATGAGCTCGACCGTCTCGACTTCGCCGAGGCCTACCTCGTTGCGGCTGCAGAGCTGACGGGCGTCGAGACGATCGCCTCGTTTGACAAGGCGATCGACCGCGTGTCGTCGGCTAAGCGGATAGTTCCTTAAGCCGCGACGGCCAGCTGGGACTCGATCTCGGCCTCGGAGATGAGCTCGGCGAGTAGCCCCTCCAGCTGATGAGACTGCTGTGGGGAGAGCTCGAGGTGTCCATCGACAAGAAGCTCCTTGGCGTGGCCGACCGGCAGCTCCGCCTCGATCACGCGGCCGCCCATCGCGCCGAGGACCTTGCGCAGCTCGGCCTGGGCCCAGACGGCGCCGAACATGCCGGTCGAGGCGCCGATCGCCGCCACCGGCTTGCCGTTGAGGGCACTCTTGCCGGCGGGGCGGGAGACCCAGTCGAGGGCGTTCTTGAGCTGGCCGGGGATCGAGTGGTTGTACTCCGGCGTCGCGATCAGAATCGCGTCGGCCCCGCGCACCGCCCCGCGCAGCTCCTCGACCGCGGCCGGGGTCGCCGCCAGTTCGACGTCCTCGTCATAGGGCGGGACGTCGGCTAGGCCCTCGAACTCGACCAGCTCGGTCCCTGCGGGGAGCCGCTCGGCGGCCGCCCGCAGCAGGGCACTGTTCAGCGAGCCGCGACGCAGGCTCCCGGAGATGCCCAGGACCCGCATCGCTACTCGGCCTCCTCGACCAGCTCCAGCTCGACCGCGATCGCGACCTCGTAGTCGAGCACCTCGCCGCCGCTGGGCAGCTCGGCGTTCCAGTCGAGCCCGAAGCTGCGACGGTCGACCGTGGCGGCGACCGAGAGGCCGACACGGGCGTTGCCGGCGAGGTCGGCGCCGAGCTGGCCGAACCTGCCGCTTGCCTCGACCTCGCGCTTCTCGCCGCGGATCTCGAGCTCACCGCGCAGCGTCGCCGAGCCGTCCTCGGTGACACTCAGCTCACTCGACGTGAAGCGCAGCTGCGGGTAGCGGCTGGCGTCGAAGAAGTCGGGGGAGAGGAGGTGGCCCTTGAGCTGCTCCTCGTCGATCTCGATGCTGGCGACGTCGACCGTGCCCTTGAGCTGCCCTCCGTCGCCACCGCTAAGTCGCGCCTCGTAGGAGGCGAAGCCGCTGCGGAACGTCGCCACGCCGTTGTGGGTGATCGCGAAGGTGATCGACGAGTGGACCGGGTCCACCGCGTACGTGCCTGCCGGTACCTGCTGCTTGATGGTCTGCGTGCTCATTGCTCTGTCCTTTCGGTAGCTCGTTGCCGTTTCAATGATTGACACAGAAACCATCTTAGCAGAAACACTTGTAAAGACAACTATTGCTTAGACAACATTCATCTGCGAACATGCCATAGATGGAGCAGGCGACCGCAGACAGAGCAAGGGGGGGAGGCGCCAAGCAGAATCCGCATGGCGAGGCCTGGGGAGCGCTAACCCGCACCCACGCCGCGATCGTCCAGCGCCTACAGGAAATGCTCGCCGCCGCCGACTTCCCGCCGCTGCCCTGGTACGAGGTGCTCGCCGCCGTCGCCGAGGCGCCCGACGAGCGGATGAAGATGGGGGACCTCGCCGAGGCCCTCGTGATCACCCGCGGCGGCCTCACCAAGCTGGTCGACCGCCTCGTCAAGGCAGGCCTGCTCGAGCGGACCTTCTGCGAGACCGATCGCCGGGTCAGCTACGCGACGCTGACGCCCGCCGGTCGCGATCTGCTCGCCGAGATGCGCCCGGCCGTGATCGCCGAGCTCGAACTCGCCTTCTCGGCCAACCTCAGCGTCGCCCAGGCCAAGGAGCTGCGCGTCACCCTCGACAGCGTGCGCAGCTCCGCCTGCGGCACCTGAACCAGAAGCTTCCGGTGCGCCTTTTGCTCTCTACGGGTGCATAAAGCGCACCGGAAGGGCTCAGGCGAGCGAGGCGGCGGCGCGCTCTTTGGCCGCTTCGATCAGGGTCAGCAGCTCGGGCTCGAGGCCGTCGCGGATCAGCTCGACCGGATCGGGGTCGCCGTTGACGATGCCCTCGAAGAACTCCTTGCGGTCCTGGTAGGTCGGCAGCGTCCCCTTGGCCCAGCCGCGGGCGTCGTTGAGGATCACCGCGAGGCGGGCGTACTCCTCGCCGAAGAGCTCGGCGATCTCCCGCTTCATCCGCTTTGCCAGCGCCGGCGAGGCGCCGGCGGTGGAGATCGCGATCGCCAGCGGGCCGGTACGCACGATCGCCGGCAGGATGAAGTTGCACAGCGGCGGCACGTCGACGATGTTGACCAGCATCGCCCGCTTCTCAGCGTCGTCGTAGACCTTGATGTTGACCTCGGTGTCGTCGGTGGAGGCGATCGCCATGAAGACGCCTTCGAGGTCGGCGGCGCCCGCGTAGGCCCGCTTCTCCCACTCGATCGATCCCTCGGCGGCGAGGCTCTCCAGCTCCGGGTGGGCCACCGGCGCGATCAGGGCCACGTCGGCGTCGCAGGCGAGCAGCCCCTCGACCTTCTCGAGGCCGATGTCGCCGCCGCCGATCACCAGGCAGCGCCGCCCCTTCAGCTTCAGGCAGGCGATGTAGAACGGCGTCTCCAGCATGTCGCGCACGCAGGACTGGTCGCAGATCCCCTTGCGCAGCTGGCAGACGCACTCCTTGCCGGCATATGCCTGTGCGGGCATGTGATGGAGGTTAGTGGTCTCGCTCGATCGCTATCCCGGTAGGGGTGGAACGTCTTGTGCTTTTTCTCGGCCGCTCGCCCGCCGCGCCAGCAGTCCAGCGATCCTCGAAAAAGTTAAGTGGAACCCCTACCGGGATAGCGATCAGATCGAGTTCAGGGTGACGCGCAGGCCCTCTTTGAGGCCCATCTGCGGCTTCCAGCCCAGCTCGCGCTCGGCGCGGCCTGGGTCGATCGAGATCCGCTGCACCTCGCCGGTGCGAGCGGGGGCCAGCTCGGGCTCGAAGCTCTCGACGCCGCCCAGCTCGCCGAGCAGGCGGGCCAGCTCGAGGACGTCGGTCTCGATCCCGGTGCCGACGTTGACCGGGCCGGTCGCCTCGGACTCGGCCGCCGCCAGCGCCGCCGACACGACGTCGCCCACATATATGTAGTCGCGGGTCTGGGTGCCGTCGCCGAAGATGGTCGGCCGCTCGTCGGCCCGCAGGCGCCCGCAGAAGATCGCGATCACGCCGGCCTCGCCGAGCGGGTCCTGGCGCGGGCCGTAGACGTTGCCCAGTCGCAGGGCGACGCTTGAAAGTCCGTAGAGCCGCTCGTACAGGGCCAGGTAGCCCTCGCCGGCGAACTTACTCTGGCCGTATGCGGAGAGCGGTTCGACCGCTGAGTCCTCGCCCAGCGGCAGGGTCTTGCCCTCGCCCTCGCCGTAGATCGCGCCGCCGGTGGAGACGAAGACGACGCGTCGTGTGCCGGCGCCGCGGGCCGCCTCGAGCACGTTGGCGGTGCCGCCGACGTTGATCGAGGCGTCGAAGGCGGGGTCGGCGATCGACTTGCGCACGTCGATCTGCGCGGCCAGGTGGAAAACGACCTCGGGACGCTCGCGGCCGGCCAGCTCTTCGATCGCGCCGCGGTCGCGGATGTCGGCCTCGACCAGCGTCGCGCCGGCGGCCAGGGCCCCGTCGAGGTTCTCGCGCCGGCCGGTCGAGAGGTCGTCGACGACGGTCACCTCGTCGCCACGCGCGAGCAGCGCGTCGACCAGGTTCGAGCCGATGAAGCCCGCGCCGCCTGTCACCAGAGCCTTCATTGAGGTCGCGATCCTATGGACATTGCACCCCTGATCGGCAGCCGGCGGGCATATATGTAGAGGCGCATCTGACTTTTCGGCCGGGGAGGGGTCGCCGAGCGCCCCTGCTACCCTCGCCGCCCCATGCGGCTAATCGTCACCGAGAAGAACAACAGCGCCGAGAAGATCGCGACCTTCCTCAGCAAGGGCAGCGCGACCAGCGACAAAACCTTCAAAGTCCCGTTCTACACCTGGACTGACGAGAACGGCGACGACCACCGCACGATCGGCCTCAAGGGCCACGTGCTCGGCCCGGCCTTCCCCGAGGGCTACTCGAACTGGCAGAAGACCGACCTGCACGACCTGATCGACGCCGAGCTGATCAAGGAGCCGACCGACAAAAACGTCGTCAAGGCGATCCGCAAAGTCGCCAAAGAGGCCGACGAGCTGGTCATCGCCACCGACTTCGACCGCGAGGGCGAGCTGATCGGCCTCGAGGCGCTCGAGGAGATGCTCGACTCCAACCCCGAGCTCGGCAACCGCGAGGAAACCCGCGCCGGCACTCTGCGGGTCCTGCGCGCTCGCTACTCAGCCCTGACCAAAGAAGAGATCGAGCGCGCCTTCGGGGAGCTCGACGAGCTCTCCTACCCGCTCGCCAACGCCGGCGCCGCCCGCCAGGACATCGACCTGCTCTGGGGCGCGACGCTGACCCGCGCGGTCTCGCTCAGCACCCGTCGCTTCGGCTCCAACTTCCTCTCGGTCGGCCGCGTGCAGAGCCCGACCCTGGGCCTGATCGTCGAGCGCGAGCTGGAGCGCCGCGCCCACGTCGCCAAGCCCTTCTGGGAACTCTTCGCCAAGTTCGACCATCCCGACGGCAGCTTCGAGACCCACCACGAGACCGACAAGTTCTGGGAGAAGGCCGAGGCCGACGCGGCGCTCGCCGGCACCACCGGCCCCGGCACGGTCAAGTCGGTGACGGCGCGCAAAAACACCCGCAAGCCGCCAACGCCCTACAACACGACCGCCTTCACGACCGACGCCTCCAGCCGCCTCGGCATCACCCCATCCAGCGCGATGCGGCTCGCCGAGGACCTCTACATGGACGGCTTCATCTCCTACCCGCGTACGGACAACACGGTCTACCCGGTCTCACTGCCGCTGCGCGAGCTGGTCACTTCGCTGGTCAAGGTCAAGGAGTTCTCCGCCGCCGCCGGCCTGCTCGACGGCGAGCTGAAGCCGACCCGCGGCAAAAAAGAGACGACAGACCACCCGCCGATCTACCCGACCCAGGCGATCCAGCCGGGCGCCCTCGGCGACGGCCCCAAGCGGCGCGTCTACGAACTCGTCGTGCGGCGCTTCCTCGCCACCTTCAGCCCGCCGATGATCACCGAGTCGACCCGCGCCGACATCGAGGCTGGCTCGCAGAGCTACTTCGTGCGCGGCTCGGTCGTCGTCGACCCCGGCTTCGCCGGCATCTACACCTACGCTCGCTCCTCCGACGAGGAGATCCCGGCGCTGCAGGAGGGCCAGACGCTGCAGCTCGACGGCGATCCCTGGATCGTCGACAAGGAGACCCAGCCGCCCAGCCGCATCTCGCAGGCGAAGCTGGTCGAGATGATGGAGGAGCGCGGCCTCGGCACCAAGGCGACCCGCGCCGACATCATCAAGAAGCTCTTCGACCGCGGCTACGTCTACGGCAATCCGCCGATCCCTTCGGAGACCGGCATCGCGATGTATGCGGCCTTCAAAAAGTTCGTGCCGCGGATGGCGACGCCGGAGATGACCGCTCAGCTGGAGGGGGAGATGGATCAGATCGCCGCCGGCGAGATGACCAAGGACGGCGTCGTCGGCGACAGCCGGGCCCTGCTCCACAACACCTGGACCGAAATCGACGGCAACCGCGAGGACCTCGCCAAAGTCGTCTGGAAAGGGATGGATGAAGACCGCATCCTCGGCCCCTGCAAGGTCTGCGAGGAAGCCGGCCGCAAGAAGGAGGACGGCTCACCCCACATGCTGCGGGTCATCCGGGCGAAAAAATCGGGCAAGCGCTTCGTCGGCTGCAGCGGCTGGACGCTCGACGATCCCGAGTCCTGCGACCAGACATTCCCGCTGCCCCAGCGCGGCGACGTCTTCAAACTCGAAGAACGCTGCTCGGTCTGCGGTCAGACGCCGCGTCTGAAAGTGCAGCCCTTCCGCGGCCGTCCTTGGAACCTCTGCCTCAACGACGACTGCGAGTCGATGCAGGAGATGAAGAAACGCCGCGCCGAGCGCGAAGCGGCCAAAGCGGCCAAAGAAGCGATGGCGAAGAAGCCGCTGCCCGAGGGCGACGAGGACAAGGCGCCGGCGAAAAAGACAAAGACGAAAGTCGCGAGCAAAGCCGACACCGCCACCCGCGGGCGCAAACGCGCCAAGGCCGCGGCCAAATAACGCTTCCGGTGCGCTTTATGCACCCACACGGTGCAATAGGACCACCGGAAGGGAGCTGACGTGTTCATTTCTCTCGAGGGCATCGACGGCTCCGGCAAGAGCACGCAGGTGAGGCTGCTTGCCGAGGCGCTCGGGCCGGAGACGCTGCTGATCCGTGAGCCGGGGGGGACGGACGCCGCGGAGCGGATCCGCGAGCTGCTCGCCGACCCCTCGGTCGAGCTCGATCCTTTCGCCGAGCTGCTGCTCTTCTCGGCCGCGCGAGCCGATCTCGTCAGCCGGGTGATCCGGCCGGCGCTGGAGGCCGGCCGGGACGTAGTCGCCGATCGCTTCGCCGATTCCAGCGTCGCCTACCAGGGGGGAGCGCGCGAACTCGGCACCAGCCACGTCCTCTCGCTGACCGACACGGTGATCGACGGCCTCTGGCCTGACCTGACCGTTCTGCTGCGCGTCGATCCCGAGGTCGGCCTCGGCCGCGCCGACGGCGAGGACCGCATCGAGTCCGAGGGCCTCGAGCTGCAGCGCGCCGTCGCCGAGGCCTACGAGGAGATCGCCCAAATCGCCTCCGACCGAGTCGTCGTAGTCGAGGCCGAAGGCAGCGTCGAGGAAGTCCACGCCCAAGTAATGGCCGCCGTCCGGAGCGCCCAAATGGGCTGACTTCCCGTTTATTCGCGCTATGCGCGAATAAACGGGAACTCACCATGATGAGAGAGGCGTTGGAGACAAGCACCGAGCATCAGGCGCGGGCGCGGGTGGCGCTTACGGCGGCGCTGGCCTCGGGGCCGTCGCACGCTTATCTCTTTCGTGGGCCGCGCGGGGCGGGCAAGAGCGCGGTCGCGCGTGCCTTTGCGGCCGAGATCCTCGCCGCGGACTCGGCCGATCCGGACGACGCGCGCCGTCGCGCTCTGATCGAGCCCTCGCCGCACCCGGACCTGGTCTGGCTGGCGCCGCGCGGCGCCCAGCACATGGTCGAGGAGGTCCGTGAGCGGGTCATCCGCGGCGCCTCCTACCGCCCCTTCGAGAGCGAGAAGCGCGTCTTTGTCATCGAGGCCGCCGAGGCGATGCGCGACGAGAGCCAGAACGCGCTGCTGAAGACGCTCGAGGAGCCGCCCCATTTCGTCCACCTGATCCTGCTCACCTCCGAACCGGCCCTGCTACTGGAGACCATTTCTTCGCGCTGCCAGCCGGTTGACTTCGCTCCACTCCCAGCGGAGGCTGTCGAAGCGCAGCTTGGCGACGGTTCTCCCGATGAGCTGGCCACAGCCGCCCGTCTCTCAGCTGGCGATCTAGCCCGCGCCCGTTTCCTCCTTTCGGATTCCGGCAAAACCCTTCGCGCCTCGGCGCTTGAACTGGGAAGGGCGGTCGGGCCCGACTCGTCGGACACTCAGCGCGCAAGCGCGTCCGACGAGTCGGGCCCGACCGCCCACACCGCAGCAGACTCACCTTGGCGGCAGCTGCTTGGATCAGCTGAATCAGTAGGCGAAGAAGTCGAAGCGAGCACCCGTGAGCTCCTCGAGGAGGAGGCCGAAGCGGGAGTCAAGCGGAGCGCAAAGGACATCACGGACGAAGCGAAACGAGCCGGAAGACGTCGTCGTACGGAGGTGCTCGATCTGGGGCTCGAGCTTGTCGGTAGCTGGTACCGGGATCTGGCGGCCGTAGCTTGTGCCGCCGAGGATGTCGTCTTCAACCGAGATCAACTCGAAAAGCTGCGCGCTCAGGCGGCAACTACCGACCCCAATCGTCCTCGCCAAGCAGTCGAGCTGATCGAGGACACGCGCCGCCGCCTCGACCTCAACGTCTCCGAGGAGCTAGCTCTCGAGGCGCTCTCTTTCCGCCTCGCTGCCGTTTTCGCCTGAGCGGGCCTGCTCGCGGGCCTTCTCCAGCGCCCGCTCCTGGGCGAGGCGGGTGATCTGGGCGGCCTGGCGGGACATGATCACGCTGAAGTTGAGCGCCAGGCCGAGCAGCAGCAGCAGAACGATCGAGAAGAGGGCGACGTTGGTGTCGCGCACGCCCATCGCGTCGGCGACCAGCTCGAGCAGCCCGGGGAAGGCGGCGCCGATCAGCATCCCCAGGCCGGCGACGAACCAGACGACGCTGTAGCGCTCCTGCAGGCGGTCGCGGCGGATCAGGTCGAGGATCAGCACCATGAAGGCGATCGCCAGGACTGCGGCGATGATCCGGGTCTGCGAGGTGAGGTGGACCTTGGGGCTCTGCGCGGCCAGCAGCGTCAGGGCGCTCATCGCTCCGCCTCGACCCGTCGCGGCCGGAACTGGCCGACCATCAGCACGATCAGCCCCTTGAAGATGAAGAAGGCCGAGCGCACCGGGGTCAGGAACGAGGTCCCGCCGGCCCGCTCCAGCATCCGCACCGGCACCTCCTCGACCCGCAGGCCCTCGCGCACGGCCAGCTGCAGCGACTCGATCTCGGCGAAGTCGGGCGAGTAGCGCTCGCTGAATAGGGCCATCACGCGCCGGTTCGCCGCCCGCATGCCGCTGGTCGTGTCGGTGAAGCGCTGCCGCGTCGCCAGGGTGAGGAAGAAGCGGAAGACGCCGGTGCCGATCCGCCGCGAGAGCGTCGGCTTGTAGTCGTCGCTCTCGACCGGGCCCGGATCGCGGTAGCGCGAGCCGATCACCAGGTCCGCACGGTCCTCATAGACCTCCTTCAGCAGGCGCGCTACCTCGGCGGGCGGGTGCTGACCGTCGGCGTCGAGGTGGGCGCAGAAGTCATAGCCCTCGCGCAGGGCGTGCAGATAGCCGGTCTGCAGGGCGGCGCCGAGCCCCTGATTGAAGGGCAGCGAGGCGACCAGGGCGCCAGCCTCGCGCGCCTGCGCAGCGGTCGCGTCGGTCGAGCCGTCGTCGATTACGAGCAGGTCGGCCTCGGGCAGGGACTCGCGCACTCCCGCGATCACAGCGGGCAGCGAACCCTCCTCGTTCCAGGCCGGAATGAAGACGAGCGTCCTCATAAGCCGATTCTGTCAGGCAAGGCGGTCCCGCCCGCGCCAGGGGGCGTGTCTGAGCTAACCCACGATATTTAGTGGCTTAAGTCAGACACGCCCCTGTCGGAGAGAGCTTTGTGTTAGTAACTGCTCATGAGACGGATAGGCATGCGGCTCTGGCTCTCCGGCGCGTTCGCGGCCGTCTCGCTGATCACCGCCTTCGCCGTCTACCTCTTCGGCGACAACCAGCGGGCCCTGGTCGTCGCCGTGCTGGTCGGCGTCCTCGCCGGCTTCCTGATCGCGGTGGCGATCTCCCACCGCGTCTCACGCCTCGCCCAGGCCGCTGCCGAGATGGCCTCCGGCTCCTTCGACGCGCCGCTGGCGGTCTCGGGGCCCGACGAGATCGGCGACCTCGCCCGCGCCCTCGAGTCGATGCGCGCCTCGCTGAAGGAGAGCTTCGGCGTGCTCACCGCCGACCGCAACAAGCTCGAGGCGATCTTCGACGGGCTGACCGACGCGGTGATGGTCGTCGACGACGACGGGACGGTGCGCTTCTCCAACCAGGCAGCGGCGAAGCTGCTCGAAGACGGCCGCCCGGCCGGGGTGCTGCTGCCGCAGCTGCGTCGTGCCGGCGAGGTCGGCTTCGCCGCCCACCCGGCGCTGCGGATCGGCGACCGCGCCTACGCGATGCAAGCACGCTCGCTGCCCGACGAGCGTGCGGTGCTGGCCGTGGTCCGCGACCGCACCGACGAGATGCGCCGCGAGTTCGCCGAAGCCGACTTCGTCTCCAACGCCGCCCACGAGCTGCGCAACCCCCTGGCCGGGATCTCGGGCGCGATCGAGGTCCTGCAGAGCGGCGCCAAGGACGATCCCAAAGCCCGCGACCACTTCCTGATCCGCCTCGGCGAGGATGCCGAGCGCATGAACCGCCTCACCCAGGCGCTGCTGACCCTGGCCAGGGTCGAGTCGGTCGGCGCGGGGGAGACCGAGGTGGTCGACGTGCAGGTGGCGATCCGCGACGTCGTCGCCGCGGTCGAGCAGCCCAAGCACGTCGACCTCAACGTCGACTGCGAGCTCGATCTGACCGCCAAAGGCGACCCGACGCTGCTGCGCCAAGTGGTGATTGGCTTGCTGACCAACGCCTTCAAGAACACGCCACCCCCCGGCGCCGTTACCGTACGCGGCCGCCGCGACGGCGAGAGGGACGTGATCTTGGAAGTCATCGATACAGGCACTGGCATTCCCGCGGCGGAGATCGAGCGCGTATTCGAGCGCTTCTACCGGCGCAGCGAGTCGCGCAAGCAGGAGGGCTTCGGCCTCGGCCTGGCGATCGCCCGTCGCATGGTCGACGTGATGGGTGGCGAGATCGGCGCCAAATCGGTCCAGGGAGAGGGCAGCACCTTCTGGGTCCGTCTCCCGGTCGCCCAGCCAAGCCCCACCCCGGTGGCCTGACGATGAGCAGCGGACGGATCCTGGTCGCGGACGACGAGCCCTCGGTCCGCGAGTCGGTCGGCTACGCGCTCGCCCAGGACGGCTTCGACGTCGACGTCGCCACCGACGGCAACGAGGCGACCGAGAAGGTCGGCGGCGACGGCATCCCATTCGACCTGCTGATCCTCGACATCATGATGCCGGGACCGAGCGGCCTCGACATCTGTCGCGACGTGCGCTCGCGCAGCGCCGTGCCGATCATCCTGCTCACCGCCAAGGACGCCGAGGTCGACAAGGTGGTCGGGCTCGAGGTCGGCGCCGACGACTACGTCACCAAGCCCTTCTCGGTGCGTGAGCTGCTCGGCCGCGTGCGCGCCCAGCTGCGCCGCCGCGAGCTCGACCGCGGCCCGCTCAACCAGGCGGTCAAGATCGAAGCCGGCCCGGTCGCGATCGACCTCGTCCGCCACGTCGCCACCGTGCACAACGTGCCCGTCAACCTGACCCGCTCCGAGTTCCAGCTGCTGCGCCTGCTCGTCGGCCGTCCTGGCGAGGTCTTCCCCCGCCGCCAGATCATGGAGGAGCTCTGGCAGACCGAGTTCGACGGCGACGAGCGCGCCTGCGACGTCCACATATCCAACCTGCGTCAGAAGGTCGAGCGCGACCCCCAGCGCCCCGAGCTGGTCCTCACCGTGCGTGGTGTCGGCTACAAGTTCGACGGCCAGAGCGGCTGATCCGGGCCTGGTTGTCATCCGCGAGCGGCGGCATGCTTCGCGGACTTTGAGGCGGCATCCGTCCTACTTCACCGTCGCCGGCGTCGCCCTTCGCGAGGAGATGAGCAGGCTGCGGGGGCTGCCGGCCTTGCCGGCGGGCCGCTGGTCGCGCGTGAGCCCGAGCTCAAGGTGCGGCGGGCGCGCCGCAAGCCAAACCGCCTCGGCTTCGCCGTGCCGAGCCAGTTCCGGCTCTCCGTCACCGCCTATCCCGGAATTCGCCCCGGCGACGTCCTCGAAGACGCTTCTCCACGAGCTGGTTCACCTGCACGTCGGCCGCGCCGCCGAATCGCATGCCTGGCACGGCCGAACCTTCAGGCAGACGCTCGCGCGGGCGATGGAGGAAGGCTACGGAGTGGCCGGGCCGAGCCCGCGCGGCACCATCCACGGCTTCTACGCCGAGGCGATCGAGGCGACGTGCCCTCGCTAGTCCGCCCCCGCGAAGTCGCCCGGTCGGTCACGTCGGTCGAGCTCTTCTTCGATCTGGTCTACGTCTTCACGATCAGCCAGCTCGCCCATCACCTGGTCGGGCACGTCGATGCTCGCGGCATGCTGGAAACGCTGGTGTTGACTCTCGCCGTGATGTACGCATGGTTCATGACCGTCTGGACTTCCAACTGGCTCGACGTGGACCGGCGCCAGGTCCAGCTGATGCTGCTCGGCCTGATGTTCGCCAGCCTCCTGATGTCGACCTCGGTGTCTGAGGCTTTCGGCGACTCGCCGGTGCCCTGGCTCAAGGACCGGGCGGGGCTGTTCGTGATCGGCTACCTGGCGATCCAGATCGGCCGCACGGTCTTCGCCGTCTCGGCTTTTCGCGGCCACCGGCTCCACGCTCACTTCGTCAACGCCCTGGTCTGGGAGGCCGGCACGGCGTTGATCTGGATCGCCGGGGTCGCCTGCGAGGGCGACGCCCGCCTGGCGATCTGGTCGGTCGCCGTGCTCGTCACCTACGGTGGCGTGATCGCCGGCCATCCGCTGCCGGGCAAGCGCAGCCCGTTCAGCTCCGACAGCCAGATCTACGCCGAGCACCTGCTCGAGCGCTTCCGCCTCTTCTTCCTGATCGCGCTCGGCGAGACCGTGCTGACGGTCGGCAACGTCTTCGCGAACGCCCCGGTCGACGCCGAACGCTTGATCGCCCTAACGGCCGCCTTCACGGGCACGGTGTCGCTCTGGTGGTGCTACTTCCACCGCGCCCAGCGGGTCGGGACGGAGGCCGTCGAGGGCGCCAGCGACGCCTCGCGCCTCGTCGCCGTCGGCAACTACACGCTGGTCGCGATGGTCGTCGGCATCATCGCGATCGCCGTCGGCGACGAGCTCGCGATCGCCTTCCCGACCGAAACCGGCGCCGTCGCCACGGCGGCCCTGGTCTTCGGCGGCCCAGCGATCTTCCTGCTCGCCCAGCTGGCGTTCATGCGCCAGGCGTCGGGCCAAACTCCCCGCGCCCGCGTCGGCGGTTGCATCACCCTCGTGGTTCTCGCCCTGTTCACGTCGCCGTTCAGCCTGCTGGTCATGGTGATCGCCGCGAGCGCCGTCCTGCTCGCGGTGGCGATAGGCGACACCCGTGCCGAGTCGCTCGAGCCTTAGCTCGATGTCAGAAAGCGCTGGTAAGCCGCCGCCACTCCTTGCGGCCTCGGCCGGGCGATTCGACGAAGCCAGCGTCTCGCAGCTTCCGCAACTCGGAACGGATGTGGTCTGAGCTGATGTCTGGGAGCGCTTGGTGGACTTCGTCGAAGGTGAAGACGTTGGAGGTGTGAGACCGCACGAACAGCTTGATACGCATGGCCTTTGATCCACGGCCGCCCATCAACTCGCCCGCTCTGGTTTCGAACTCCTTATAGGCGGCATTGAGGATTCCGAGGAAGTAATTGAGCCAAGGCCAGATGTCATGCTTGCTCTTGCTCCAGCCAGCGGTCGATTTCTCGAGGCTTTCGTAGTACGTCTCCTTACTTTCCTCCACCAGCTTCTCGAGGCTGATGAAGCGGCCAATCTCATGGCCACAGTGGTAGAGGAGGAGCAAGGTCAGCAATCGCGACAGGCGGCCGTTCCCGTCATTGAACGGGTGGATCATCAGGAAGTCGAATACGTAGACGGCCGAGAGGAGAAGCGGAGAGTGTTCCCGGCCCTCGATCGCGTCGGCAAAGCGCTCGTGCAACTCGTCCATTGCGCCCGGCGTCTCGAGGGGACTGATCCCCTCGAAGATGACCTCCAGCTTGTTTCCCTGCTGATCGAACCGCGCAACCTCATTTTGAGAGCTCTTGAAGTGACCGCCGGGGGTGGGCGTGAACGAGTAGATATCTCGATGGAACTGCAGAACGACTGAGCTCGTAAACGGGATGTGCTCTGCGCTCGAGTGGATCGTGTCGAGGGCCCTCCGATACCCGGCGATCTCCTCCTCCGACCGGCTCTGAGGCGCCGCCTTGTCCTGCACGAGTTCGGTGACCCGCCCTGGCGCGACCGTGATCTGCTCGATCGCATTGGAGGAGCCGGTGCTCTGGATGAGCGCCACCTCCATCAGTCCTTGGAGCACCTGAGGGTTTTGCCGGCGGAAAGTCTCCTCACGGCCTCGCCCAGCGCTGGCCTC
The DNA here is from genome assembly GCA_963718775.1 of uncultured Solirubrobacterales bacterium. Taxonomy (GTDB): domain Bacteria; phylum Actinomycetota; class Thermoleophilia; order Solirubrobacterales; family 70-9; genus VRUE01. The sequence continues at coordinate 1,881,008 of OY970377.1, forward strand.
GGCCAATGCCGCGGCGGATCGGGATGGAACCATCCCCAGGTGCTTTTCCAAGTCGCGGAAGGTCTGCATCTCAAATAGGTATTTCTTCCCTCATAATACCTATTTGGAGGGCGCGTAGCCCCCATTCCCCGTGACTCGATCAGAGCCGACGCCCGGATTCGAACCGGGGACCCCTTCATTACGAGTGAAGTGCTCTACCAACTGAGCTACGTCGGCGGGTTGGCTGCATTGTAGGAGCGACGGGGGAGCGGGGTTCCGTCGCCGGTGGCGTCGATGATTGGGGCATGTCGAGGGCGCAGGCCGCGAAGCACCGGGCGGAGAACGAGATCGAGTTCTCGCGGATCGTCGCTTTCAGCGACGGGGTCTTCGCGATCGCGATCACGCTGCTGGTGCTCAACCTGGGCGTGCCCGAGCACGTTCGCAGCGACGACCTCTGGCCGGTGCTCTGGGACCAGCGCCAGGACCTCTTCGCCTACGCGATCAGCTTTGCCGTGATCGGACGCTTCTGGATCGTCCACCATCGCTTCTTCGGCGAGGTGACCGGCTTCGACAGCAGGATGATCGTGCTCAACCTCTTCTACCTCGCCTGGATCGTGCTGATCCCCTTCAGCAGCCAGGTGCTCGGCGACCACGCCGGCGACGAGGAGGCGGTCATCCTCTACGCGGGCAATCTGGTCGGCGTCGTCCTCTCCGGCTTCCTGCTCTTCGCCGACGCGCAGCGAGCCGGCCTCACCCGCACCACCCCGGAGGACGCCCGCCAGGCACACCGCCGGTCCGTGCAGATCGCCGCTGTCTTCCTCGTCTCGATCCCGATCGCGTTCATCGACCCCCAGCTCGCGACGTGGTGCTGGATCGCCCTCTTCTTCGTACCCGTAGCCGGTCGTCTCGGCCGCAACAGGCGGGCGTAGCGCCCTACCCGCGCTTGGCGACGAACGAGACCGAGCGGCCCGGCCGGGCGCAGCTGACGGCAAGGCCGCGGTCGGTGGTGGCGCCGAGGCAGCGGTAGGCGGCGACCGAACAGGAGACACGCGATGCGCCGGCTGGCCTGCGGCAGCTGCGCTGGGCGGTCCAGAAGACGACGACGCCGCGACCCTCCTCGCAATCCACCCCGGTCACGCTCAGATCTGCAACTCCGTCGACGGTTGCCGAGCAGTTCCGTGCCGCAGCGCCGGCCGGCGCCGTCGAGGTCGTCGCGCCCTCGCCTGTCGTCGCCCTGCCCTTGCTGCTCTCGTCCGATGAGCCGCAACCACCGGCCGCGAAAGCGGCCACGGCCGTCGCCAGAACCAGCAGGAGCGACAGTGGGTGGCGGGCCTGCCCCATGCCCGCCACCCTATCTATCGCGGCGCCGTCCCCTGAAGGCTTTTCCCGGCCAAGGTCGGGATCTTTCCGCAGACCGGGCAGTCCGGCTCCGGAACCACCGGCTCGCGCTCCAGTGCCATCGTGCGCAGGTCATAGATGTGGCCGACGCCGAGCGTCGAGGGCTGGGCGAGGCCGGTCAGGTGGTGGAGGACGTCGAGGCCGATCTGGCCACCGATCAGCCCGCAGGCCGGGCCCAGCGTCGCCGCCGGCGACTCTTTGCCGCGCTGCTGTTCCATCGCCACGTCGAAGAGTGGATAGGTGCGCCGGTAGCCGATCTCCTGACAGGAGAAGCAGCCGGTCACCCCCGGCACGTAGAGCGGCCCGACCCGGGCGACCGGCGGGAAGTGGCTCATCGCGATGAAGGGGATCCGCGCCGCGAAGCAGGCCGAGTTGATCCAGTGCTCGATGTCGTGGGCGGGCCAGTCGCAGGCGTCGATGACCATGTCGTAGCCCTCGATCGCCTCGGCGACGGCGGCTTCGCTGTCGAGTTTCTGCACTCGCGGCTCGACCTGGATCGAGGAGTTGAAGCCCTTGATCCGCTCCGCCGCAGCCACCGCCTTGTAGCGGCCGATGTCGGCCTCGCTGAAAAGGACCTGGCGGTTGAGGTTGCTCAGCTCGACCCGGTCGAAGTCGAGCAGAAGCATCTCGCCGACTCCGACACAGGCCAGGTTCAGCGCCGACCAGCCGCCGAGGCCGCCGACGCCGAGCACGGCGATCCGCGATTCCGCCAGCTTTTCCTGGCACTGCGACGGGCTCGGGCCGGTCGAGATGTCGCTGAAGTAGCGCAGCTGCCGATCGAAGCGGGCGACCACGTGGTCGGCGATCAGGTCGTCGTCGGAGGCGTCCTCGACGACGCCGAGCTCCTCCAGCTGGGCGAGCAGGTCGCCGACCTCTTCCTCGCCGAACTTCTCGACCAGCTCCGCGCGGGTGCTCGCCCCGTCGAGCGCCGCGAGCAGCAGCCGCCCCTCCTCGTCTGGCTGCTCGATGTGGATGTCGGCGCCGGCGCTGGGCCGGAGCAGGTAGAGGTCGCCGTTCGGCGCCTCCAGGTGCTGCGTGGTGCGCTTCAGCCTCGGTCGTTCCATGTGGTGCGCCTCCTCCATCGGATATCGAAACAGACCGAGCGATTGTTCAAATTAGTTTCACTTAAAGATCTTCCTTCAAGATCACGCAACGTTTTCGGTACTCCCCTCGATCTATCGTGGTACCGAAGCTCAAGCAATCGGAGGAGGGGTCAGCGTGGCCGGTAAGTCGATGAAGGAAGTAATCGAGAGCGGCAAGTTGAAGAGATTTCTCGATCCCCGCCTGAGTAAGGCCTTCGGGCACAGGTTTCGCGAGCATCTCCTCGCGGTCTTCAACGAGCGGATCGCCAGCGCAACCGAGGTGGGCCGCGATCTCGACATGGCGGTGCCGGATTTCTACAAGCACATAACCGTGCTGGAGGAACTCGGTTGCATCGAGGAGGTCAACCTCACGCGGGCCTACAGGAAGCCGCACCCGGGGAAGCATGAGCGCTTCTTTCGCGCGAAGGCGACCGTTGAGTTGGATGATCGCGGCTGGAGCCGATTTCCGCCATCGGTGAAATCTGACTGGATGGCAATGCACTTCCAGGCGATCTGGGACGATGCGGTTGCGGCTTGGCGAGAAGGGGCTTTCAAGAGCGGCAGCCCCCACGTGTCCTGGCTGCCCGCGGTTTTTGATCGCCGCGGTTGGGCCGAAGCCATGTCGCTCTTGGACGAGGCGCTCTCGCGCTTGATGGTGATCCAGAGGCAATCAGCCGAGCGAGTTGCCTTGACAGGTGAGACAGGGATTCCCGCCACGATCGCGATGATGGGATTCAGGACCTCGCATGCGAAGCCGGCGCGCTAGGGAGCTCCTAGATGTCTGTCAGCTCAGCAGCCCGGGCAAACACCGCGTCGAGCATCGGCTCGGTGAGGCGGCCGGTGAACGTGTTCTGCTGGCTCGGGTGGTAGCAGCCGAGCATCTTCCAGCGCCCGGCCTCGGCCTCGGCGCCGTGGCCGAAGCGCGGCCGGGGTCGCGGGACCTCGCCGCCGAGGGCGCGGATCGCGCGCAGGGCGCCGTCCCAGGCAAAGCCGCCGAGGGCGACGATCGTCCGGCAGCGCTCGAGCAGCGCCAGCTCCCGCTCGAGGTAGGGCAGGCAGTTGTCGCGCTCGGCCGGCGTCGGGCGGTTGGCCGGCGGAGCGCAGCGCACCACGGCGGTCAGGTAGGCGTCGTCGAGACGTAGCCCGTCGTCGCGATGCGTGGAGGTGGGCTGGTTGGCGTAGCCGGCCCGGTGCAGGGCGGCGTAGAGCCAGTCGCCGGAGCGGTCGCCGGTGAACATCCGCCCGGTGCGGTTGGCGCCGTGGGCCGCCGGCGCCAGGCCGACGATCGCCAGCCTCGCGGCGGGGTCGCCGAAGCCGCTCAGCGGTCGCGCCCAGTAGTCCTCGCCGTGGAAGCGGCGGGGCGGGTCTGCGGCGCGCTCCTCGCGCCACTCGACCAGACGCGGACAGCGCCTGCAGGCGTGGATCTCGGCCGCTAGTGCAGCAAAGTCACCCCGCTCGCCAGACTGCTTCGCTTGGCTCATGAAGAAACTGAATCATGAGCGGCGCTGCGAGGTTGGAAGGTCAGAGGGTCCGATCCCACCCGGCGGGATCGGACCCGCCCACCCTCGCCCCTAGCGGGCCTTAATCGTTGAAAGCAGCGGCAAAACCTGCTCGGTCTTATCAATCCTCACCCTGCCTCACCCCCTTCGCAATCGTCAGCTCTTGCGGTGGGGGTCGCGACCCAACCGGTACGGCGCTTTAGACCAATCCATTACTGGAAAAAGTTCCAGTAATAAAAATAACGCTGCAAAACGCCTATTCCCGGTTTGCCAAACTGCCTATGTCTCTAATAGGATGGAGTGGTACGAGACTGCGCAAACGAATCGGAGGAGTCGCTTTGGCCGTAAAGACCAAGACCAAGACGAAGAGCAAAAAAAAGAGCAAGAGCAGCGGCGTCGACCAGCGTCTGGTCAAGGCGCTGGCGCATCCACTGCGCGTGGAGATCCTCGCCATCCTCAATGAGCGGATGGCGAGCCCAAACGAGCTCTCGAAGGAGCTCGAGGAGGGCCTCAGCCAGGTCAGCTACCACGTCAAAGTCCTCAAGGACTTCGAATGCATCGAGATGGTCAAAACGGAGCCGCGTCGAGGTGCTGTCGAGCACTACTACCGTGCGACCTCTCGCGCCTTTCTGGCTGATCGCGAATGGCAGACCCTGCCTGATTCGCTCAAGCCGGGCGTAAGTACATCCGTTCTCAAACTGGTCATTGACGACGTGATCAATGCGATCAATGGCGGCAGCTTCAATGCCCGTGACGACGTCCATATGAGCTGGACCCCAGGCGTTGTCGATGAGCAGGGTTGGAATGAATTGGTCGACCTCACCAATGAAGCGCTTGACGGGGTCATCAAGATCCACGCTGCAAGTGTCAAACGCCTGGCAAAGTCCGGCGACGAGGGCATTCCAGCTACGGCAGTATTGATGAACTTCGAGGGCCTCGCGCCTGAGTCGAAGTCCACGAAGGCCAAAGGCAAAGCCAAAGCCAAAGGCAAAGCAAAAGGCGCAAAAAAGGCCAAAGCGAAGAAAACCGCAAAAAAGGCCTAGCGCTCTAAGTAAAAAACCTGTAGAACTACATATGCTTCGTGCCCTGCCGTGGGCTCGAAGTTGAGAATTGCCGTTAGCTGGCGGCGGCGTGGCTTCGGTCACGCCGCCGTCTTTTTCGTTGCCGCTCTCGCGGTCGTCGCCTCGGGCTGCGGGCGTAGCGGCCAGGGTGCGAAGACAGACAGCGAGAAGGCCGCCGACGTCGAGATCCTCAACGTCGCCCTGGCCCAGGAGCTGACCGTTGTCGAGGCCTACGAGCGCGGCCTGCCGCTGCTGCGCGGCCCGATGCTCGCCGTCGGCCGCCAGTTCCGTGGCCAGGAGCTGGCCCACGTCGACGCGCTGACCAAGGCGATCCGCAATCTCGGCGGCGAGACCGAAGCCGAAGCGGGGGAGCTTGAAGCGCCGCCGCCGAAGAGCCAGGCGGAAGCGCTCGTCCTCGCCTACGAAGAGGAGAACGAGGCCCTCGCCGAGGCCCTCGACGCCGTGCCCAGCCTGCAGAACGCGGCGCCCCGCACGCTCGCCGCCGCGCTAGCCGCCAGCCACGCCCAGCACCTCGCTGTGCTCCGCCAGGCCATAGGCGCAAACCTCGCCGAAGCCGCCCCCGAGCCCTTCGAGTCCGGCGAAGCCCCACCCCCCGCCCCAACCGCCGACGGGCCGCAAACGTGACATATGGACACGTTTCAGGCCCATCGGCCGCCGGAACGGGGATGATGCGGGCGTGACTGGGCCTCTTTACGCGATCGGGCGCTTTTGCTCGCGGCATCACTGGCTGACGATCGGCGCCTGGCTCGTCCTCGCCGTCGGCCTGGTTCTCGCCGGCCAGGCCGGCGAAAGCAAGACCAACGACAACCTCACCCTGCCCGGCACCGGCTCGACCGCCGCCACCGAACTGCTCGAAGACGACCTGCCCGAACAGGCCTACGGCAGCAACCCGCTGGTCTTCCAGGCAAGGGGCGGCGGCAATTTGACCGAAGCCAAGTACGCCGACGCGATCGAACAGTCGGTGAAGCGGCTGAACGCGATGCACGACGTCAACTCGGCCGTCAGCCCGCTCACCCCGGCCGGCGCAGCCTTCCTCAGCAAAGACCGCTCGGTCGCCTACGTCCCGGTCGTGCTCGGTATCGGCCCAGGCGAACTCAACGAAGCCCAGGCCAAAGCGGTCCTCGACGCTGGCAAACCGGCTGAAGAAGCCGGCCTCAAGGTCGCCGTCGGCAGCTACGTCGGCCAGGCGCTCTCCAAGCCCGACACCGGCGCCAGCGACGCGATCGGCATCGCCGCCGCAATCGTCATCCTGCTCTTCGCCTTTGGCACGGCGACCGCAATGGTGCTGCCGATCTTCTCGGCGATCCTCGGCCTCGCCTGCTCGCTCTCGATCATCCGCCTGCTCGAGCACGTGGTCCAGGTGCCGAGCGTCGCCTCGACCCTGGCGACGATGATCGGCCTCGGCGTCGGCATCGATTACGCGCTCTTCATCGTCACCCGCCACAAGCTGCAGCTCAAAGACGGGATGGAGCTGCAGGAGTCGGTGGCCCGAGCCACCGCGACCGCGGGCGGGGCCGTCGTCTTCGCCGGCTTCACCGTCGTGATCGCGCTCTGCTCGCTCGCCTTCGCCGGCATCCCGCTGGTCAGCACGCTCGGCTTCACCGCGGCGATCGCGGTGGTGATCGCGGTCGGGGCGGCGACCACGCTGCTGCCGGCGATGCTGGGGGCGCTCGGTCCGCGGATCAACTCGCTGCGCGTGCAGTTCGGCAAGACCCACCCCGACGACGCCGAGCCGCACGGCTGGACCCGCTGGGCGCGCGGCGTCGCCGACCGCCCTTGGCGCAGCACGATTGCCGCCCTGGCGATCCTCGTCGTGCTCGCGATTCCGATCTTCCAGCTCGAGCTGGGCCAGAACGACCTCAGCGCCCTGCCCAAATCGACTACCGCGCGCCAGGCCTACGACAGCCTCACCTTTGGCTTTGGGCCGGGGGTCAACGGGCCGCTGCTGATCGCCTCCGAATTCGACAGCGCCGCGGAAGCGAAAGAGATCCTCCCGGGCCTGGAGAAAGCGGTTAGTGGAGCTGCCGACGTCGCCCAGGCCTCCGAACCGACGCTCGACAAAGCGGGCACGGCAGCCGTCTTCACGGTCATCTCCAAATCGGCGCCATGGGCGGATGAGACCGTCAGTCTGGTCGAAGGCCTCCGCGACACGACGATTCCCGCCGCGCTGAAGGGGACCGCCGCGCACTCCTACGTCGGCGGCCAGACCGCCGGCTACATCGACCTCGCCACCCAGATCAGCGACAAGCTGCCGCTGATGATCGCGATCGTCGTCGGCCTCAGCTTCATCGTCTTGCTGCTCGCCTTCCGCTCGCTGCTGGTGCCGCTCAAGGCGGCGGCGATGAACCTGCTCTCGGTCGCGGCCGCCTACGGCGTCGTCACCGCCGTCTTCCAGCTCGGCTGGGGCTCCTCGCTGATCGGCCTCGACCACGCGATCCCGATCGTCAGCTTCGTGCCGCTGCTGATGTTCGCGATCCTCTTCGGCCTCTCGATGGACTACGAGGTCTTCCTGCTGACGCAGATGCGCGAGCACTTCCGGGAAAACGAAGACGAGCGCGAGGCGGTGATCCAGGGGCTCGCCAACACCGGTCGCGTGATCACCTCCGCCGCGGCGATCATGGTCTGTGTCTTCACCAGCTTCGTCCTCAACGGCAACCCGATCGTCAAGGAGTTCGGCGTCGGCCTGGCGGTGGCGATCGCGATCGACGCGACCCTGGTCCGCTGCTTGCTGGTGCCGGCGATCATGGTCCTGCTCGGCAAGCGCGCCTGGTGGCTGCCGCGCTGGCTCGACCGCCTCGTCCCGCACATCAGCATCGAGGGCGAGGAGTACTTCGCCCGCCGCGACGCCCAACTAGCCGCCGACGGGCCGAAAAGTGGAACCACAGTCGGCATTTCGGCCCGTCGACCCCCGGAGGAGGGGAACTGAGCGGATGTTTCCGCTCAATTTGCCGAATGCGCTGACGCTGTTGCGCATCGTTGCGGTGCCGGTGGTCGTCGTCGCGCTGCTTGGCGAGACGCCGGATGGCGACGAGCTCGCCGCCGCTGTCTTCGCCCTGGCCGCGCTCACCGATGGCCTCGACGGCTACTTCGCTCGCTCGCGCGGCTCCATCACCACCTTCGGCAAGCTGATGGACCCAATCGCCGACAAGCTGCTGATCGTCGCGGCGCTCGTCTCCCTGGTCTCGCTCGACCGGCTGGCGGCCTGGGTGGCGATGGTGATCATCGCCCGTGAGTTCGCGGTCACGGTGATGCGCGTGATCGCCGCCGAGCGCGGCATCGTCATCTCCGCCAGCTGGCTGGGCAAGCTGAAGACCGTGCTGCAGATCGCCGCCGTCTTCGCCCTGATCGCCGCCAACCCGGCCCCGGCCTGGGTCGACGCCCTCGTCTATCTCGCCGTCGCCGTCACCGTGATCAGCGGCGCCGACTACTTCTTCGGCCTACGCCGCCGCATCGAGGCCGAGCGCGAAGCGCGCGCGGTGGCGAAAACCAAGCCGACCAGCTAGCTGGTCGGGGACTCGAGCCACTCGCGCATCGTCGTGTGATGCTCCTGGTGCTCGCCCGAGGCCAGCTCCTGGCGCAGGTCGCCGAGGGTGCCGTAGCGCTCGGCGACGACGTTGTGGCGGTGGATCGTCTCGAGGTTCTCCTGGCGGGCCATCACGAAGGCCTCGGCCGGTAGGTCGGGATAGCCCTCGACCACGGCGCGGATCATCTCCCGCACGCAGTCCTCGACGAAGCGCGGTTGCGAGTGGGCCTTGGCGACGACAGCGAGCTCGTCGGGGCGCTTCATCAGCTCGTAGATCTCCGAGCTCATCGAGCCCTCGACGATGCGCAGCAGCTCCGGCGCGTCGATCCAGGCCTCACCGCCCTCGGGGCAGCCGATGTAGAGGGTGCCGATGCCGCGCTGGTTGTGGGTGGCGACCGGCACCGCCTCGATCGCGGCCTCGACCTGCTCGGCGTCGAAGCCGGCATCGGCGAGACGTTCGCGGCCCAGCTCGGCGACCATCTCCTGGGCGCAGGGGCAGGCGGTCATGCCCTGCGCCTGCACTCCGGTCAGCGTTCGCGTCCCCCGCTCGGAGGCGACCGCGGTGCCGAACAGCCCGTAGATCTCCTGGGTCGAGTGCCCGGTCGCCGGCGTGCTCACCGTCTCCGGGTAGCGCGCGTTGACGGAGACCTCGGCGCGGCGGCCCTTCTGGCTCTCGCGCACCCGCTGGGCGATGTGGGCGGCGAGGACCTCGGCGCGGAAGGCCTCGCCGAGCACGACCTCGTCGATCGCCTCGCCGACGACCTCCTCGAAGCGCGACATGTGGACGCCTGCCTGGCGCGGCTCGAGGTCGACGAAGCACTCGAAGTTGGCGTGGAAGAGGTTCTCGGCGCCGTCGGCCTTGACCCGGATCACCTTCTCGACTTCGGTGACGCCGACGCGAGAAAGGCTGACCTGCGTCGCCGGGACCGATGCCTGCACATCGGGCGCGGAGAGGGAGGGGGTGAGCGTCGAACGGGTCGCCACGGCTTATGAAGAGTAAGCAACCCGGGCCCTCGGCCGGCGGCCGCCTGGGTCGAGTGAACCGTTTCTTCTGCCTATACTTCGCCGCGGTCGGAGCGTTGGGGCCGGCCCCCCGGGAATGGGAGAGGGTTGCACCGGAGGCAGTGAGATCGAACCGCTGGAGACGGTCCCGCAGGGACTCGATCAGGATTCGGATGACCAGCCGTTTGCGGAGCCGGAGGAGCTGCGCGGACTGATCGCGCTGGGGCGCGAGCGCGGCTACCTCACCTTCGAGCAGATCGCGACCACGCTGGAGGAGGTCGAGGTCACCAAGGAGCAGATCTCCGCCCTGCACTCACATCTCGTCGAGCAGGGGGTCGAAGTGCTCGCCGAGGAGGGCGTCGACGCCTACAAGGAACAGCGCGAGGAGGCTTTAAACGGGGCGGCGAAAAAATCCGACCTGGACCTGACGGTCGAGCCCAGCCTTGACTCGCTACGGCTCTATCTGCGCTCGATCGGGCAGGTAGAGCTGCTGACCGCGGCGCAAGAGGTCGAACTGGCGAAGCGGATCGAGCGCGGCGACATGCTGGCCAAGCGGCAGATGGTCGAGGCCAACCTGCGCCTCGTGGTTTCGATCGCGAAAGGCTATCTGGGCCGTGGGCTCAGCTTCCTCGACCTGATCCAGGAGGGCTCGCTTGGGCTGATCCGGGCGGTCGAGAAGTTCGACTACCGCCGCGGCTACAAGTTCTCCACCTACGCGACCTGGTGGATCCGCCAGGCGGTGACGCGGGCGATCGCCGACAAGGCGCGGACGATCCGCATCCCCGTCCACATGGTCGAGAAGCTGAACCGGGTCGCCCACGTCGAGCGCGCGCTGGTCCAGTCGCTGGGGCGTGAGCCGGAGCCCTTCGAGATCGCCGAGGAGCTGCGCTGGCCGCTTGACGAAGTGCGCGACATCCTCCGCGTCGCCCAGCTGCCGGTCTCGCTGGAGAAGCCGATCGGCGACGAGGACGAATCGGAGCTTGGCGACTTCGTCGCCGACGATGAAGTTGCCGAGCCCTTCGAGGAGGCGAGCGAGCACCTGCAGCGCGAGGGGGTGCGGCGGGCGCTCGACATCCTGCCCGAGCGCGAGCGCCAGGTGATCGAGCTGCGCTACGGGCTCTCCGGCCTGGAGCCGTTGACCCTCGAGGAAGTAGGGAAGACCTTCGGCGTCACCCGCGAGCGGATCCGTCAGATCGAGACCAACACGCTGAAGAAGCTGCGCGCCCTGCCCGAGGCGCAGATGTTGCGCGAAGTCAGCTAGCGCTCAGCGCGGCTCGAGCACGACGACCGAGGCCTCTCGGTCGAGCTTGTCTTGGTAGTCGTCGAAGCCGGCGTACTGCTCGTTGTGCTTGCGCCAGAGATCGGCCCGCTCCTCGCCCTCGGCGGTGCGGGCCCGGACCGTGTAGCGCTTGCGTCCAACCTCGACTTCGCCCTCTGGGTTCGCCTCCAGGTTGAGCGACCAAGCCGGGACCTTGGCGTTGCCGGCGTTGGTGTTGATCACGACGACGTTCTCGCCGTCGGCCAGGTAGACGACCGGCGCGGTGCGCTGCTGTCCCGACTTGCGCCCGGTGGTGGTGAGGAGAAGGACCGGCGCGCGGCCGACCTTGCCGCCGATGCGACCGCCGCTCAGCCGGTAGAGCGGCACGTTGAGCTTGCCGGTCCAGCGCAGCCCCCTCGCGCCGAGCGAGTTCGAGATCCGCGCGAGTGTGTGGTCGCTGGGCACGGCCGCGAGTATTTCAGAGACTGACTTCGTCTTTTGTAGTCCATATAGCCGCAAAAAGACGAAGTCACCGCGTAGAGTGGTGGCGATGGTTGAGTCGCATCCATTTCGGCGGGCCGCTGAAGCCAAGGACGTTGCGTTGATGACCGAGACGTTGCGCGAGGACGTCGAGCTGCACAGCCCGATCCTCTTCCGCGGCTTCGAGGGCCGCGAGATCGTCGGCCAGGTCCTTACCCACGTAGCCGCGACGCTCGAGGACCTCACCTACGTCGACGAGCTGCACGAGGGCGACACCGTAGCCCTGCGCTTCAAGGCCCGCGTCGGCGACCGTGAGCTGGAGGGCATCGACTTCCTCGAGCTCGACGAGGAGGGCCGCGTCGCCGTCCTCACCGTCTTCATGCGCCCGATGTCCGCCCTGACCGCCTTCAACGAGCAGATGAAGGAGCGGCTGGGCGTCGCGTAGTCGTTGGAGATCGGCCCCCTTTAGAATCGTCACCGACTATCTGGGGGAGTGTCCGAGTGGTTAAAGGAGATGCGCTGTAAACGCATTGGCTCTGCCTACACAGGTTCGAATCCTGTCTCCCCCATATGAGTGATCTCGACGGCCGTGTGGTGGCGATCGCCGGGGTTGCCGGCGGGCTGGGGCCGGTCGTGGCTGAGCGGCTTGGCGAGGCTGGCGCGACTGTTGCCGGGGCGGACGTCTCGCCGGAGCGGGTGGGGGAGGTCGGCGCGGGATTGGGATTGCCCGACGAGCGCTGGGACGGCCAGGCCGTCGATCTGCTCGACGAGGAGGAGACGCGCGGCTGGTGTGCGGCGTTGCTCGAGCGCTTCGGTCATGTCGACGCGCTGTTGCACCTGGTCGGCGGCTGGCGTGGTGGACAGCCGCTGCACGAGGAGCCGCTCGCCGATTGGGACCTTCTCCACGACCTGCTGATCCGCACCGTCCAGCACACGACCCGCGCCTTCCACGATGCTCTGTTGGAGAGCGACGGAGGCCGCTTCGTGCTCGTCTCGGCCAAGCAGGCGCAGGCGCCCTCCAACTCCAATGCCGCCTACGCTGCGGCCAAGGCAGCCGCCGAGGCCTGGACTCTCGCGTTGGCCGACGGCTTCGAAGGCACGACGGCGACCGCCAACATCATCGTCGTCGACGCGATCCTGACGCCGCCGATGCGCGAGGAGAGCCCGGACGGGGATTTCGCCACCTTCACCTCCGCCGAGCAGATCGCCGAGGCGATCGCATTCCTCTGCTCAGGCGCGGCCGAGAAGATGAACGGCCAGCGGCTGCCGCTTACGATGCGGGGATGAGTCCCGCATCATGAGTAAACCGGCCAAGGGCGAGATGACGATCCGCGAGCTGGCGGAGCGGACGGGAATGACCGTGCGCAACATCCGCGCCCACCAGACCCGTGGGCTGCTGCCGCCGCCGGTGGTGCGCGGCCGCACCGGCTACTACAACGACGAGCACGTGGCGCGGATCGCGCTGACGCGGGAGATGCAGGCCGACGGGCTCAACCTCGAGGCGATCCGGCGGGTGGTCGAGAGCAGCGAGGGCTCGGCGACCGAGATCGTCGATTTCACCCGCGCTCTGCGAGCGCCGTTCGAAGACGAGGCGCCGGAGATCGTCGAGGCCGAGGAGCTGCAGAACGTCTGGGGGAATGGGGGAGTGCCCAATCCCGAGTTGATGAAACGAGCCGAAAAGCTCGGCGTGCTGCGTGCATTGCCCGACGGTCGGGTCGAGGTGATCAGCCCGCGCCTGCAGCGCGCCGCCATGGCCCTCTCCGAGCTGGGTGTCGGCCCCGAGGGGGCCCTGGAAACCGCGGAGAAGCTGCGCCGTCACGCCGACGGCGTCGCCCGTACCTTCGTCGACCTCTTCGTCAAGGAGATCTGGGAGCCGTTCGACCGCGCCGGCCGCCCCGAGGGCGACTGGCCCAAGGTCCGCGAGGCGCTCGACCGCATGCGCCCGCTCGCCTCCGATGCCCTGCTCGCCGTCTTCCAGATCGCGATGGGCGAGGCGGTCGAGAAAGCCGGCGAGCGGACCCTGCGTGTCGCTGCTCGCCGCAAGCCGGCGCGAAGCGACGGCGCAAAGCCACGCCGCAAGAGCTCGCGGCGGCGCTGAGGCGCTCCGCCTCGGCTCCGGCCGCGCGTTAGAGAAAACGGCCGCTTCGAGGATCACCCGGCCGCGCCCGTAAGGCGGTCAGATTACGTCGGCGTACCCAAGCTCTGCTCTCTGCAGAGCCGTTTCCGGACGCGTCAACTCCGCCTCCCAGTTCCAGGAACAAGACCTTTTTCTTGACCTCATGAACCATGTCTGTTTCAATCACGCCTACTTCATGTACGAAGTAGTTCAGTTCGCAAAGGGATGCGAACAGAACGCATCAGGGACAGATAACCGAGCCTCGAGGAAGCCGCTAAGGGAAGCGGCGGGCAGAGGGGCTCACGGGACAAGGAGAGAGATCTAGATGTTCTCGCCACTACGGAATCGCTTCGGCATCCCGGGAGTCATCTCGGTCATCGCCTTGGTGTTCGCGATGCTCGGCGGCGCCTACGCCGCCTCAAGTTCTGACAACGGCAAGGCCACCGCCTCGGCCAAGGCCAAGAAGGGGCCGCGTGGTCCAAGGGCGCGACCGGACCCGCTGGACCGGCTGGCGCTCAGGGGCCGGCTGGGCCAGCAGGCGCCAAGGGTGACGCGGGCGCGGCCGGGTCGAACGGCACCAACGGATCCAACGGGGCGACCGGCGCTGCCGGCGCCAACGGCAAATCGGTCCTCAACGGCACCGGAGCGCCATCGGCCGGGACCGGCACCTTGGGCGACTTCTACATCAACGCCGTCAACAACGAAATCTACGGTCCCAAGACGGCTGGCGGTTGGGGCGCCCCGACGGCGCTGCAGGGCCCGGCCGGGCCACAGGGCAACCCCTGGACGGCAGGCGGCACGCTGCCGGTGGGGTCGACCGAGACAGGAGTTCTAAGCCTCAATACCACTCAGGCGGCTAGTAACCCCATCGGCCCTTTCTTCGTGTCAATTATCCCAATCCCGTTCAGCATTCCCCTGAGCGAAGCTCTGACCGCACCGAACATCCACTTCTCGACCGACGCTGGTTTTGACACTACGTGCACGGGATCCGCTGCCAATCCCACTGCACCAAGCGGCCACCTATGTGTGTATCTCGATGCACCTATGGTCAATATGACCTACTTCACAATTTCGGCCTCGCACACCACCGGTGTCCTTTTGGGCTTCACAGTTACTGAAAATGCTTTTGGTAACGCCACGTGGGCAGTCACTGGATAGCCGGAGTCGGCTCGGACGGCCTTTGCGGCCGCTCCGAGCCCCCACGGGCGCTGATCCTGGGGACGAGTTCCCCACTTTCACTGAGGCAGATTGCGAACGAAGGAGACGAAGTGGACGCGACGCAAGGCATATCGAATTACCCGTCACGGTCGATCAACGGAACGAGTCGCCGTCTGCGTTTCGCCTGCGTTTCCGCCGCCCTTTGCCTCGCCTTCGCCTTCGGTGTCTCAAACGCCCAAGCGATGGAGGTCGTTGACTTTTTCGAATCCGCACATTCAGGCGACGTCGCCGTCAACTCGAGTGGCAACGGCCCGGCTGGACAGGGCGATATCTATGTAGCCGGCGGCCAAGAAAATCGCATCCAGCGCTTTGGCCGCGACGACAACGGCACCGCGGATCCCAACGACGACACCTACTTCTTCATCAGCGCCTGGGGCGCCGACGTCGTACAGGCGGGCGGCGCGGGCGACCAGGGCGACGCCGCGGATGCCGACTACGAGATCTGCGCCGTGGCCGCGCAGTGCAAGAGCCGGCGTCGCCTCTGGCGGTAACGGCACGGCCGCCGGCAACGGCTCGCTCTCGCAGCCCGCCGGCATCGACGTCGATCAAGACAGCGGCGACGTCTACGTCTCCGACCTCAATAACCACCGCGTAAACGTCTACACCGGCGATGGCGTATTCCTGCGCTCCTTCGGCGGGGGCGTTGTCGAGTCCGGGCCCGGGCAGGTCGCCGGCTCCAACGAGAAACAGCAGCTCACCGTCAAAGCGACCGGTGGCAAGTTCTCACTTTTCTTTGCCGGTCAGTCCACGGGTGGCATGGGGATCGGCACGACGCAAGTCGCCTCTAACCTCGTCACCGAAGTCGAAACAACGAGCGGGGCATTCGCGGTTGGCCAGGCATTCTCCGCGAAAGCCACTTCATCGAGTTTCCTCCCCGGTACGAATATTACGGCGATTGACGCGGACACACTCACGATCTCTGAACCCGCAACGCTTGGCTTCGTCGGGAACACACTGTTCGGCGACGACCTCGACTTCAATGCCTCCGCGGCTCAGGTCCAGGCCGCCCTCAACGCGCTGCCGACGGTCGGTGGCGTCGGCGGCTCGGTGACGGTTACGGGAGGCCCCGGCAACCTGACCGGCTCCGCTCCTTACACGATCGAATTTGGCGGTTCGCTTGCCGGCGCCGACGTCCCTCAGCTGACCTCGCACGCCGGCAACCTTCAGATCAGCAGCGGCACCGCTTCCGCCGCGGTCAGCACCCTCGTCGAGGGCGGCGCCTACGAGGTCTGCAGCGCGGCCGTCGGCGACGTCTGCAGGGCAGGTGGCAACGGTCCTGGCGTAGGCTCGATCGGGTCGGGCGCCGGGATCGCCGTCAGCACTGCTGACGGCGATCCCGGCGCGGGCGCCGTCTTCGTCGCCGACTCCGGCAACCACCGCGTCGACAGCTTCAACCTTGATGGTTCCTCGCCGTCTTCCTTCGGCTCCGCGACCTTTTACGGAGGCGGCTCCGGCACCGATCAACCCACGCAGATCGCGGTCGACTCGCGCGGCATCGTCTACGCGTCCAACGTCACCGCGTCGGACCCCGTGATAATCACCGGCTCCACCATCACCAGTTCGCGCATCGAGCGCTACGACAGCCAGGACGCCAACGGCACAGGCGTTGGCTTCCTCGCCCCGATCCTCAACGGCGTCGATGAGGAACAGAAAGTCACCATCGCAGCCTCCGCCGGCCAGTTCAAGCTCAGCTTGGGGGCCGATACGACCCCCAGCCTGCCCTTTAATGCGACGGCATCGCAGGTGGAGGCGGCGCTGGGCGCATTGAGCTCGATCGGGGGGGTTGGCAATGTCGACGTCTCCGGCGGCCCAGGTAACTCTGTCGGCTCCAATCCGTACCGCGTCCGTTTTGTCAGTGCTCTCGGCGCCAAGGATGTCACCCAACTCATTGCCTCCAGCGGCGGTGTGCCGCTCGGCGGCGGCGTCGGCGCGAGCGTGACGACGACGACGCTCGGCCAGGCGGGGCTGGTCAGCAAGAGCGAACAGTCGACCCAAGGACTCGCCGTCGACCCCGACGGCGACGTTCTCTACGTGCAGCGCGCGGCCGGCGCCGGAGTCACGCAGCAGTTCGGGTCTCTCAATTCCCCCGGTCTCATCGCCGCGCCCACCGCCGACGACGCTCGGCACGGCACGCTCGGCGTCTACAGCCAAAACAGGGAGGGGATCGCGATCGACGAGTCGACCGGCCGCCTCTACGTGTCGAGCGAATCGGGGCAGGCCGGCGGCGGGGTCTACGTCCTTGGCAACACCGGCCCGCCGCCCACGGCGAGCCTCGACTCCATAGGCGGAGTCACCTCGACCTCCGCGGTCCTGCACGCCACGATCGACCCCAACGGGCCACCGGACACGAGCTATCACTTCGAGTACTCCACCGACGGCAGCGACTGGACCTCGACGCCGACCACCTTGCTCGGCCATCAAGATGCTCCCCAGGCGGTCGACCTGACGCTCGATGCCGCTCCGGTCGGCCTCTCGCCCAACACGCTCTACCACGCGCGGCTGGTCTTCCAGCGTCGCTTCGCCACCGCGGACACCACCGCTGAGCTGACCTTCACCACCGACCCCGCGGCGCCGACGGCGGAGACGGTCGGAGCACCGCTCAGGACAACCACCTCGGCCCAGCTCGGCGGTCGCCTCAACCCGCGCAACTCAGCGGCCACGTACCACTTCGAGTACGGCGACCAGGGACCCTGCGACGCGAACCCCTGCACGGCGACGGCCGACCGCTCGGCCGGCTCGGGCGACATCGAGAAGCTCGTCGGCGAGCAGATCGGCGATCTCACGCCCGGGACGACCTACCACTACCGGCTCGTCGCCGACAACGGCAACGCCTCGGGCCCCGCCATCGGTGGGGACATGACGGTTACGACGCGGGCCTCTGAAGCGCCGCTCTCCCATGGCGACTTCCCTGGCCCCCCCGGCTCCGACCGCGCTTACGAGCAGGTCAGCCTGTCCGATGCGAACGGCAACCCGGCCGGCGGTAGTAGCGGCGTCGCCGAGGACGGCAATCGCGCTGTCTATGCGATAGCCGGCGGGACGCCGCTTGCCGAATCAGGCGCCGCCGGCTCCCTCTACAGCGCCGACCGCACGCCAAGCGGCTGGCACTCGAAGCTGGTCACGCCCCCGCGCGCCGAGCAAAACAGCCCGATCTGGGGCGTGCTGGGCGGCCCCAGCGACCTCTCGACCTTCGTCGCGGAAAACTTCGCCTCGGACGTGTCAGGGTTCGTACCTGCGGTCTGGCGACTTTCTCAAAGCGGGGAGGCCTTGAGGCTCTTCGAACCGGTTGCGCCGCAGGACTTTCCCCTCCGTGCCCCGGGGCCCTACGTCGGGGTCTCGGCCGACGCCAGCCGTACGGTGGCTGCGATTCAGGGAGGCAGCCTCGATCCCGCATACCCGGCAGCCGCGGCGATCCCCAACCTCTACGACATAAGCAGCGGCGGAGCGCCGCAACTGCTCAGCTTGCTGCCGGGCGAGGCGCTCTCTCCTTGCGGCGTTGAGGGCCAAACCGGCAACTTCTCCTCGGCGTCGCAGTCGAGCAACTGGATCTCGGCCGACGGCTCGCTCGTCTACTTCTCCAGCCGGGGCAACGACTGCGGCAGCCAGCCGCAGCTCTACCTGCGCGACGTCGGCGCCGGGGTCACCAAAGCGATCTCCGCGACGCCCGTCTCGGACCCGCCTGCGGCGCGACCTTGCTCCGGGCAATCCCGGGCGCCGCTTTCCTCTGGACGCAGTCGCGGCTCGAGTCCGATGACACGGCGATTGAGAGCTGTGGCAGCGGCCAGCTCGACAGTGTTCCCGACGGCGACGTCTATCGCTATGACGTGGCCACGGAAGCCCTCACCTGCCTCACCTGCCTCACCGCCGGCCTCGATGCCGACGTAATCGGTGACAGTTCGGCGCAGGTTGCCGTCGCCGAGGACGGCTCGCGGGTCTACTTCCGCACGAGGACGCGCCTGCTCCCCGGCGCTCCGCCCGACGGTCAGTCCAGTGTCTACCGGGTCGCCGTGGCCAGCGGCGAATTGGCCTACGTCGGACCGCTCGGCGAGTTCATCGGCCCCAGCGATGGAGGCGGCATCGTCGCCTACACTCGCGACGGCACGCAGTTCCTCTTCCGCACCGACAACGCCGCGCTCAATCCGTTGGGCGAGGCAACAGACAACGGTGGCACTGCGCAGCTCTACCGCTACGACGACCGCGACCGCTCGCTGGTCTGCGTCTCCTGCCCCCAGGACGGCAGCCAGCCCGTGGACGACATCTCCACGGGCAGCCCTGCGCTCGCCGCCGGGGGGGCGACGCTGGCGTTCAGCACCGCGACGGCGCTGCTGAACGCCGACCAGAACACGGTTGGCCTCGGTCAAAAACCAGCCGCCGGCACCGACATCTACGAGTGGCGCGACGGGCGGCTGCTGCTGGTCACCGACGGCCTCACCGAGTGGTCGCCGCAGTCGCCTCCGGGCGTGGGGCAAATCACCCCGTCGGGCCGTGACCTGTTCTTCGGCGCCGCCGCCCAGCTGACCCCCGACGCCCTGGACGACTACACCCGTATATACGACGCCCGGATCGGCGGCGGCTTCGAGTTCCCCAAGCCGCCTCCGCCCTGCCCGCTGGAGGTCTGCCAGGGCACGCCAAAGGGCGCGCCCGAGGAACAGGAACCGGGCAGCGGCAACTTCAGCGGCGGCGGCAACCGCAAATCGCCAGCCGCCAAGCCGAAAGCACGCCGCTGCGCCAAGGGCCAGCGCAAGGTGCGTCGCAACGGCAAGGCGCGCTGCGTGAAGCCGCCGGCCAAGCGCAACCACAAGCGAAACGCCGACAACGACCGGAGGGCCGCCCGATGAACCTGCGACGTCTCGCATTGCTTGCCTCGCTCACCGCGCTCGCCCTCACTACGGCTGGCGCCGGCAGCGCCATCGCAGCCCCGGCGATGCTCCTTGGCATCCACCACAACCAGACCAACTTCGCCCCTGGCGGTGTCGGTGACTACTTCTTCGACGTCGACAACGTCGGCAGTAGCGATACCTCAGGCCCGATCACACTGACGATCAACCTGCCCAGCGGGCTTACCCGGAGCTCGGTCCGCTTCAAAGGCGAGCACCCCTCGTTTCCCTTTGCAACTTGGAGCTGCCCCGGCTCCGTGGGAGACACGGTCGTCACCTGCACTACCAACAGCGTCATCCGCCGCCATACGACCACTCACAACGTGATCCTGGCCGTCAACGTCAATCTCCCTCCAGGGACCGAAGCGGATCGCTTCGTCAGCGCCAAGCTGCAGGGCGGCAGTGCCCTTGCGCCTCCCAGCGCCGGCTGCGCGGCCGGCGCCGCTGCGTGTGCCTTCGAGGCCACTCACATCTCTCCCGAAGCGGCGGGCTTCGGCATCCTGCCGTCGAGCTTTGTCCCCGACTTCTTCGCCGCCGACGGGGTGACGCCCGAGCGTGAATCCGGCGCCCATCCCGATCTGCTTACCGTCCCCTTCGACTTCCAGTCGATTAACAAACCGATTCCAGGTTTCAACCCGCTGGGCAAAGCCCCGGTCGAGCCGATCCGCAACATCGTCGTCGACCTGCCGCCGGGCTTCGTCGGGGCCCCGACCGCGCTCGGGGAGTGCAGCGCGGTGCAGTTCACCTACGGCGAATGCCCGCCCTCCAGCCAGGTGGGCCGGATCGAGCTCATCCTCGGGCCCGAAGGGACGCCCTCACCGTCTCTGACCTACTCCACCCGCACCACTGGGGTCTTCAACCTGATCCACCCGCGGGGCACGATCAACGACCTCGCCTTCCAGATCGCCACCAACCCGATCCACATCAAAGCCTCCCTGGACCCGGCCAACCGCTACGCGATCCGCACCACGGTCCCCTTCATCAACGAGACCGTTCCGGCTTTCGCCCAGAAACTGACCGTCTGGGGCGTGCCGGCCGATCCCAGCCATGACACGGAGCGGTGCAAAGCGTTCACCAGTGACAGCGTCGGCAATACCGACGGGGAATGCGGTACCGACGCCGCGGTCAAGCCCTTCCTCACCGTGCCCTCGAGCTGCGAGGCAGAACACGTGATGCGGGTGCACCACTACGACTCCTGGGAGCACCCGGGCGACTACGGCCCCGAGATCGACTACACCCAACCGGGCGAGACGACTCACTGCGACAAACCGCGCTTCGAACCCGACGTGGAGATAGTCCCCACCGGCAAGCAGGCCAATACCCCCACCGGCCTCGACGTCCACGTCCAGGTCTTCCAAAACGACAACCCCAACGCCCTGGCGACGCCGCCGGTCAAGCGCATCGCGGTCACCTTGCCGCAGGGGATGAGCTTCAGCCCCTCCTTCGCCGACGGCCTGAAGAGCTGCACCTTGGCGCAGATGCAGCTCGGCACCAACAACCCGATCGAGTGCCCAGACGCCTCGCGGATCGGCGAAGTAGAGCTGCACACCCCGCTGCTGCCCAAATCCGCCGAGGGCTCGATGTACCTGGCGGCCCAGCACGACAACCCCTACGGCTCGACCTTCGCATTGCTCTTGGTCATCCACGACACCGAAGAACGCGGCGCCCTGATCAAGATCCCGGGCCGCATCGACGTCGACCCCGCCACCGGGCAGATCACGACGCTCTTTGACGACACTCCGCAGTTCCCCTTCGACGACCTGACCTTGAAGTTCAGGAGCGGCCCGAGAGCGCCGCTTGTCTCACCGCCGACCTGTGGAACGCAGACGATCGGCATCGAAGTCGCCTCCTACGCCCAGCCGCAGAGCCCGGTCGACGCCTCCAACAGCTATGAGGTGACCGAAGGCCCCAACGGCACACCCTGTCCTCCCGACTCGGCCCGCCGTCCCTTCCACCCGAGCTTCTCGGGAGGGACGCTCAACCCCGTCGCCGGCGCCTACTCGCCCTTCCTCTTCCGGATGACCAGGCAAGACGACGAACAGGAACTCAGCCAGGTGACGAGCATCCTGCCCCCTGGCCTGGTCGCCAAGATCGCCGGCGTCTCGCTTTGCCCCGACCAGGCGATCGCCTCGATCTCCACGGCGGAGGGCGCTGGCGCCGCTGAGGCAGCCAATCCGGCTTGCCCGGCATCGAGTGAGATCGGCTCGGTCAGCGCCGGCCTCGGAGCAGGCCCAGGCCCCAACTACTTCGGCGGCAAGGTCTACCTCGCCGGCCCCTACAAAGGCGCCCAGCTCTCCTTGGCAGTGGTAGCCCCAGGAATAGCCGGCCCCTTCGACCTCGGCAACGTCGTCGTCAGAGCAGCCCTCTACGTCAACCCAGAGACGGCGCAGGTCCGAGCAGTCTCAGACCCCTTCCCGACGATCCTGCACGGCGTCATCCTGCGGGCCAGGGACATCCGCCTGCGAGTCGATAGGCCGAACACCACGATCAATCCCACCAACTGCTCGAGGATGTCGGTCGACGGCCAGATCACCGGGGTGGGAGGCAGCCTGCAGACCACGGCCGATGACTCGCTCTTCAATGCCTCCTCGCCCTTCCAGGTAGGAAGCTGCGGCGACCTCGCCTTCAAGCCGAAGCTCGCCTTCCGCCTCTTCGGCGGCACCAAGCGAGGCTCGCACCCGAAGTTCCGCGCGACGCTGACGATGCCCCCCGGCGGAGCCAACATCAAAAGCGCCTCGGTAGCCCTGCCGAGGTCGGAGTTCCTCGACCAAGGCCACATCAAAACGATCTGCACCAGGGTGCAGTTCTCCCAGAACGCCTGCCCACCCGGCTCGATCTACGGCACGGTCACCGCCAAGACGCCCTTGCTCGACGAAACGCTGAGCGGCCCGATCTACCTGCGCTCCTCCAACAACCCATTGCCGGACCTGGTGGCCGCGTTCAGAGGGGGAAGGATCGACGCCAACATCGTCGGCCGAGTCGACTCCGTCAACGGAGGCATCCGCAACAGCTTCGACTTCGTCCCCGACGTTCCCGTAAGCGAAGCGACCTTCAACTTCTTCGGCGGCAAGAAGGGATTGCTCGTCAACTCCAGAGACATCTGCAACGGCACCTTCAGGGCGACCGCCAAGTTCCAAGCCCAAAACGGCGACGCCTTGACCTTGCACCCACCCCTGAAGAGCGCTTGCTCCAAGGCCAAGAAGTCAAAGCGCGCCAACAAGCGCCACTAGCCGTAGATGCGCAGATCGCGTCTCATCGCGCTCCTCTTGAGCACGGCCTTGGCCCTGGCGCTCCCCAGCGCCGGGGCCGAGGTCGCCCAAAAGCAGGGCGTCCGCGTCGTCGTCGACGGATCGCTCACCCCGACCAAGCTGCCAAGGAAAGGCCAAAGCCCGGTCGGCGTCTCGGTCTCCGGCCGCATCGAGGCCCTCAAGCAAGGCGAGCTGCCGCAGCTGAAGGCGATGTCGATCGCGATCAACCAAGCCGGCACCCTCGACGTCAAGGGCATCCCCCATTGCCGCATCAACCACATCAACCCCTCGACCACCCAGCAGGCGCTGTCGATCTGTCGTTCATCGTTGATCGGCGAAGGATCCTTCTCGGCCAACGTGGTCCTCCCCGAGCAATCGCCTTTCCCCTCCAAGGGAAAGCTGCTCGCCTTCAACGGCACGATCGGCCGCAAGCCGGCGATCTTCGCCCACGTCTACGGGACAGAGCCGCTCTCGACCTCCTACGTATTCGCCTTCAAGGTGAGGAAGACCAAGGGCACCTTCGGAACCGTCCTGGAAGCCTCATTCCCCAAGGCCACCGGAGACTGGGGCTACATCACCGGCATCTCCCTCAACCTCAAGCGCAGCCGCTTCATGGAAGCCGGCTGCCCAGCCCCTGCGGGCCTCACCAAGGTCCCCTTCCCGTTCGCGAAGACCTCCTTTGACTTCGCCGGCGGCCTGAGGCTCTCCAGCACCCTGAACAGGACCTGCGAGGCGAAGGGATGAAGCCGAAGCTCACCTACGCCAACGTCACCTCGACCCTGGCGCTCTTCATCGCCCTGACCGGAGCGACCGCTTTCGCGGCGACCAAGATCCCCGACAACTCGGTAGGGGAGTTCCAACTGCGCTCCGGGGCGATCACCGCCAAGAAGATCAGAAAGAACGCCGTCACCGCTCCCAAGATCAAGGCCGAAGCGATCAAGCAGGGCAAGCTCGCCAATGGTTCCGTCACCGCGGCGAAGATGACCCAGGGCTCTGTGGCGGCCTCCTCGATCCAGGAAGGATCAGTGACCAACGCAAAGCTCGCCCCAGAGGCCGTAACCGGGGACAAGGCGCTGGAGTCGACCTTCTCGCAAGTCCCCTCCGCATCGAAAGCCGACTTCGCCACCAACGCGGAATCAGGCAACCCACCGGCATTCGCCGCGATCTCCTCCGAAGCGACGATCGACTCCTCCCAGTCCAAGGGCATCGCCTCGGTCAAAGAGGGGACCCTCGGGGGGATCTACTGCGTGGCGGCCAACGGCTTCAACCCCAGAGGCGCTCTTGTCACTCCCCGCTTCACCGGCGAAGGCGACGTCACCGCTTACGCGCGGGTGGGAGGGACCACGGACTGCCCGGCTCCACTGGTCGAGGTGCAGACCTTCGACGGTGGGATGCGGACCAAAGAGCCGTTCTACGTGGCGCTTTATCGGTAGAGCGTCAGCGCAGCGGATTGTGCCAGCGTAGGTCCTCGAAGCGGGAGAAGTCGGCGTCGCAGGAGCAGAGCTCGGCGCCGTGCTCGATGGCCAGCGCGGCGAGGTGGGCGTCGCTGGAGAGGTTGCCGGCGGTGCCAAGGGGGGCGAGTAGATTGCGCAGG
Organism: uncultured Solirubrobacterales bacterium; assembly: GCA_963718775.1. GTDB lineage: Bacteria > Actinomycetota > Thermoleophilia > Solirubrobacterales > 70-9 > VRUE01. Next base: position 1,905,361 of record OY970377.1, read on the forward strand.
ATCGACGCGTGGCGTGGCGAGGGGTGGACGACGTCAGCCACTGGCAGCTCCAGCCAGCCGTCGACGTAGTCGAGTGCCTCGTCGGCGCTGAGCGGATGTTCGAGCGCGACCGGGTTGGTCGAGATCCTCACGAAGCCGAGAAGGACCGCCCAGGCAAAGGCAACGGACTCCGTCCCTGAGAGTGTCGTCTCCAGCCACTCGCGAGCGTCGGAGTGTCGAGGCGAGCCTTCGTCGATTGCGTAGAGAAGGAGATTGACGTCCGGAAGCTTCACTTGCGGAGGTGGAGCTTCCGCATCGTCTCCGCGTCCTCGAGCTCGCTCGCCAGCTGTAGCGCCTTGTCGAGATTGACCCCTGGCCTTACACCGAGTTGTCGGGTTGGCACTCGGTAAGGTCGCGAGTCGACTGCCGACCCCTCCAGCCCGCGCCGCACATTCGAGTTGAGGGCCTCCTTGAAGGAGATCCCCTGCTCGTGGGCGACCTGCTTCAGCCTGGCGGCGACATCTGGGTCGAGAGTGACGGTCGTACGCATGAGTACATCATAACATCACCAATATTGCTGTCATGATGCTATGCAGCCTGCCGCGAGCGGTCCAGGATCGCGGTCAGCTCGGGGCCGAGCTCGACGAGCTGCTCGGCTTCCCCGGACGCGATCCGGGCGCCGACGAAGACCAGGGTGGCGTCGATCATCCGCTCGTCGAGGCCGGGGGGTTGAATCGTCGCGTCGTCCGGTCCCCGGCCTCGCCGCAGCATCGCGGCGAGGCGGGAGATCAGCAGCCGGCGGGCGGCGCCGATCGCGGTTGCCTCGAAGGGGGCTTGGGCGCTGAGGAGCTGGGCCAGGGTGGGCTCGGTGGCGCAGAAGGCGAGTGCGGCGTCGATCCCCACCTCCAGCGGCTCCGCTCGTGGATCCCGCGCCGAGCAGGCGGCATCGATCTCTTCGCAGAGGCGGTCGGCCGTCGCCACGTAGGCGGCAAGAGCGCAGTCCCAGAGGTTGCCGAAGTGCTTGTAGAAGGTGCTGGTCGAGACGCTGGCGCCTTCGCTGACCTGGGTTGTGGTGAGGTTGGCGTAGCCGTGCTCGGCCAGCGCCTCGGCCAGCGCCGCGATCAGGCGCCGTCGCTGATGCTCGACGACCAGGTTGGCGGGGATGCCGTGGCGACCGGGGGGGAGGCGGCGGGGAAGGGGGGTGCCGGCCGAGAAGGGGCCGTCCGCCGGTTCGCTGGTGACGAGTCGCAGCTCGGTCATTGCCCCTCGCTCTCTAGTCCGGCGCGATCGCGCTCGAGCTGCACCTTGACCTCCTCGAACTCCTCGTCCGCCGCCTGCCTGTCCAGGTATGACCCGGTGATGAAGCGCATCAGCTCGGGCACGGCGTCCCAGACGCGGTTCTGGTCGCCCGCGGACAGCACGTCGCAAAGGCAGGCCTCGACACCGCCCACCACAAAAAGCCCAGTCGTCTCGGGCGGGGCCTGGTCGGGCTCGATATCGCCGCGGACGCTGTCGAGGGCCGTGGCGATGCGCTCAACCGCCCTCTCGTGCTCGGCTTGCACCGCCCCGCCGGCCACATGCACCTCGATGAATAGCGCCCGGGCGATCGACGGCTGTTCGACCGCGAACTGGAAGAGCTTCATCAGGCCTGCCCGCACTCCCGCCCGCCAGCCTGGCGTCAATACGGCGGCCTCGAACAGGCTGATGCTGAGGCGGTCGATCCAGGTCGCATAGGCCTGCTCGTAGCAATCGTCGAAGCCCGAAAAATGTTCGTAGAACCGCCTGCGGTGCCCACCGCTGTATTCGAGGATCGTGCGCACCGAAGCCGCCCGGTAGCCGAGCTCGCCGATCGCGTGCAGCGCCCCTTCCATCTCTCCCTCGCGCACCGTCTCATCGGGCGTCGGAGCTGTCGTCTCGACGTGGAGCGCCTCCCTGGCTGCCGCGCACGCTTCTGGTCGCATTGCGGTGCTCTCCTTGTGCGAGCTTCACCCGGTTCTCCGGGCCTCCGTATAAAAACTACTCCTTTTTTTCCGGATATGAAATCTTTTTAAGAAGAGCTATCCTCGGCTCATGCAGTACCTCTCGCAACGACTTGCCTCGGAGTCGACGAAGACGCGGGACGAAGGGCGGCTCCGGGCCCCGATCGCGTCGAGCCAGCGCGAGCGGATCCTCGTCGCCACCGGGGCCTTGGTCGCCGAGAAGGGCTGCGCCAAGACCTCGATCGAAGCGATCGTCAAGCGGGCCGGCGTCTCCTCGGTCACCTTCTACGAGCACTTCGCCGACAAGGAAGAGTGCTTCGTCGCTGCCTTCGACCGGGCGGTGGGGGAGATGCGGGTGGAGCTGGCTGCCGCGGCGCCGGCCGCGCTGCCCTGGGACGAGCGGGTGCGGGCTGGGTTGGCGGCGATGCTGGCGGCAATCGACGCAGACCCGCCGCGGGCGCGGCTCTGCTTCGTCGAGGCGCAACAGGGCGGGCCGCGGCTGAGCGCCCACTACGAGGCGGCGCTCGACGCCGTCGCCGACGAGCTTTCCGATTCGCTTGGCCAGGCGATCGTCGGCGGGTTGGCTTGGCTGGTACGTGAGCGGCTCGAGCTGGGCGGGGGAGAAGGCGTGCAGGACCTTCTGCCGAGGATGACGGAGATCGTCCTCGACCCCTACCTCGCTCATGGCTGAATCGGCACGAGACCTCGCTTCGGGCAAGGACCGCCTGCCGCCCGGCCGGCACGGCCTCTCGCCTGAATTCATCGCCGAGAACCAGCGTGAGCGGCTGCTCAACGGCGTCGTCGAGGCGGTCGCCGAGCACGGCTACAACGCGACCACGATCGGTCGCATCACCGATGCGGCGAAGGTCTCGCGCCGCACCTTCTACGAGTACTTCCGGGGCAAGGAGGACTGCTTCCTGGCCGCCTACGCGATGATCGACGAGCACGTGCGCGGCTCGATGCTGGCGGCCGGCGACCCGGCGGAGCCCTGGCCCGAGCAGGTACGGGCGCGGCTCGCGGCGCTGCTCGAAGTGCTCTCCCGCGACGCCGCTGTCGCCCGTTTCCTTCTCACCGAGCCGCTTGCGGCGGGGGGCGAGCTGGCGGCCCGCTATCGCGACGCGATGCAGCTGCTGGCCGAGACGATCCGCCCCCAGGCCGGCCCCTCGGAAGTGGACGTCGAAGTCCGCGACCAGGTCCTCATGGGAGGCATCGCCACGCTGATCGCCCGCCGCCTCAACGCCGGCGAAGCCGAGCGCCTCTCCGACCTGCTCCCCGACCTCGTCGAGCTCGCCCTCGCCCCCTATATCGGCCGTGACGAGGCCCGCCGCTTCGCCCGCGAGGCCGCCATTTAGAGCCGCTTCCCTTCATTTCGAAAACTAGTACTTGCATTCAGAAAACGATTCTTTTATGCTCCCGGCATAGCCCGTTTGCGAAAGCGGACGGGAACAGGGACAACCGAGCCTCGAGGAAGCCGCCATGGGAAGCGGCCGGCAGAGGGGCTCACGGGACAAGGAGAAGAGATTTCAATGCTCTCGCCACTACGCAACCGCTTCGGCATCCCCGGAGTCATCTCGGTGGTCGCACTGGTTTTCGCGATGCTCGGCGGCGCCTACGCCGCCTCTGACAACTCCGGTGGTGGCAAGGCCACCGCCTCCAAGGCCGGCAAGCGCGGTCCGAGGGTCCGAAAGGCGCAACCGGCCCGGCAGGGCCAGCTGGCGCCAACGGCACGAACGGGACCAATGGCAAAGACGGCACGAACGGAAGCACCGGCCCGACCGGCCCAACGGGAACAGCTGGTGCAACGGGAGCAACAGGAGCGGCCGGTGAAGATGGTGAAGACGGTGAAACCGGCTTCACCGAAACGCTCCCCAGCGAAAAAACCGAGACGGGTGTTTGGAGCGCTGGAAAGATAGCGAACTTTGAAACCTACCCCGGGAAAGGTAACCCCATTCTCATATCGCTCTCCTTCCCGATCCCCTTGGAAGCCGGGATGGCAAAATCGCAGGTTCATCTGATTTTGAACAACGGGAAAGAATTCAACGAAGCATTCTCAGAAGTAACGTCGACGAAATGCAAAGGGACGGTAACCGCGCCCAGTGCCGAACCGGGCAACCTCTGTATATACGCCGGCAGCTCACTGGCGGTATTGCCTGAAACGCCGGGATTCATCATTAACGGTCTCCTCGGCAGCTTCCGGACGCCTTCGAATACCGATGGCGTCGGGGTAAACGGGATGATGTTGAAGGCCATCCCGCAGTCCAACAACATAGAAGCGTACGGCAGTTGGGCGGTAACGGCTCCCTAGTGGCCGTCACTAGACAGTAAGTCATGCACGCGGATGGCGGACTCGGAGCGGCCCTATGACTCCCTCCTGGTCGCCATCCGCCCCTAGGGACAAGGAGAACACGATGAAACACAACGTGAATCCAGCCGAACCGGCCGGATACCACCCTGAGTACCTCATTCACAGAGGCACCCTGGCCGGCTTCGTCGCTGCTCTCTTTGCCATCGTCACCATGGCCGTTCTCACGGCAGCACCCGCTGGCGCGGCGAGTCTGGCACCGGATCTGCTCACACAGTTCGGTGAAGACTGCGTGATGAAAGGTGAAAAAAGCGCCCTGGAACAGTGCAACGGCGCGGCCGGCGAAACTCAGGGTCCCGGCGGCATCGCCACCGATCCCAACAACGGCCACGTCCTTGTCGTCGACGGGCAGTTCCGAAGGATCGACGAGTTCACTCCCTGGGGCAACTTCGTCAAGGCCTGGGGCTGGGACGTGGTCGCCAGTGGCCCGGGCGATGACGCCAGTGCCCCGGAAGACCAGTTCGAGATCTGCGTCCCCGCCAGCGGTGACGCATGCAAACCAGGGACCGCCGGTGCTGGCACCGGACAGCTCAACTTCTCGCAGGGTGTTGCAGTCGACTCCGAAGGAGGCGTCTACGTCTTCGACCGAGACACCCACCGGGTGCAGAAGTTCGACTCAGAAGGACATTTCCTGCTGGCCTGGGGCGGTGACGTGGTCGCCCACGGCCCCGGCGACTCCGCCAACGACGAGGAACAGGAACTCGTCGTCGCTGCGACCAGCGGCAGCTTCAAGCTCAGCTTCGAAGACCCCTTCGGCGGCGGGGAAACCTCCCAGACGCCCTCCCTTCTCTATGACGCCACGGCCGCCGAAGTGCAAACCGCGCTCAACGCGTTGCCGACGATCGCCGGCAACGGCGGCTCGGTCACGGTTAGTGGCGGCCCCGGCGATGCCACCGGCTCCGCCGCCTACGTCGTCAGCTTCGAAGGCAACCTCGGCGGCGATGACGTACCCCAGCTTCAGATCGACCGCGCCAACCTCGGCCCCGCCACGATCGGCGCCAGGCTCATCTGCTCGACCACGACCGAAGCCGCTACCGTCCAGTATGGCTGGTTGCGAAACGGCACGCCGATCTCCGGTGCCAGCTCTGCCTCCTACACGACCACCGCCGCCGACGAAGGCAAGGCAATCCAGTGCCAGATCTTCGCGGTCAACCCCAACGCCGCCGTCACCCAGGTCGCCAATCCCGTCTATGTCGCGCCGCCGGAACCGGGGATTGAGCCGCCGGTGGCCCCCAAAGAGATTGAAGCGCCATCCACTCAAGGCAACCTTGACGTCGGCACGCCCGGCGGCCCGAGTCTCTCCTGCGATCCACGCGAAGAAAACTGGGTAGGCGCCAGCTCGTTCTCCTACCGCTGGTATCGCAACGGGGTGGAAATTCCAGGCGCCAGCGGTAAAACGTATGTGACCACCGCGGCCGATCTCGCCAGCCCGGCTGTCTTTCAGTGCGCGGTAATCGCCAGCAACGCTGGCGGCGCGGCGGCGATGGTGAGCAGGGTCTCCTCGGGATCCGGAGTCACCAGGCCCGCGCCCGATCCATCGGCGCCTGGGGTTGAATTTGGAGAAGTGACCGCGAGTATGGAACCGGTCCTCACTATGAACCAGGGCGGCGCCCCCGAGGTCTGCCGCCAAGCCGCTGGCGATGTCTGCAAGGCGGGCAACACCGGCGCCGCCAACGGCCAGTTCGCCGCGCCGCCGCGCTTTGCGGGCCCTGGCTACATCGCCACCGGCCCCGAAGACGTGATCTACGTTGGCGACAGGGAACGGATCCAGAAGTTCGACTCCGACGGAACCTACAAATCCCAGGTCGCGGTGCCGGGTGAGACGGTCAGGGCGCTGGCGGTGGCTCCGTCGGGGAATCTCTACGCTACGTACTACTGGGGAGAAGGCGGCGCCGCCAACGTCAAGCCGAACATCCGCCAATTGAGCCCCAGCGGCTCGCCGATCTGCACGATCAAAGTAAAGAGCCCGACCGCATTGGCCACCGATTCCGCCGGCGATGTCTACTTCTTCTCGCCGGAAGCCTTCGGCGAACCTCAGGAAATCCCCGAGTACGACGCCAGTTGCGAACCGGTGACAAGCTTCGGCCACGGAGAGTTCAAAGCATCGTTCGGGATTGCCACCAACGCGGTAGGCGACGTCTACGTCTCCAACTCAGGACAGGCGAGTTATATCCGCGCCTACGGCCCCGGCCCGGTGAGCTTCGAACCGCCTCCTCCCGCTGACCCGGTGATCGTCTCCCAGTACGCGAACTTGGTTGGCGCAGATTACGCCGAGCTAGGGGTGCAGATCAACCCTCACTTCTGGAACGACACCACCTACTACGTTCAGTTCGGGGAAGCCGATTGCGCGACAAGCGTCTGCGCGGAGCAGCCCGCGCCGCCTGGAGCGCTACTGAGCGAAAAATCCATCAACGCGGCGGTCAGCGGCGCCCCGGTTAAATTGAGCGGCCTTAAAGCCGGGACCACCTACCACTATCGCTTCGTCGCGGTGAGCGGTGGCGGCGGCCCGGTCTACGGGCCAGACCGCAGCTTCCGCACCTACGCCGACGCTGCGCCGACGCTGCCCGACAAACGCGTGCACGAACTGGTTTCCCCGGCGGCAAAGGGGGGTGGGGAAGTGGGCGTGCCGACGGCGGCGGGCGGCGGTGCCGAACTCACGGCGGAGCCGCTGCAGGCATCCCCGTCGGGCGATGCGATCACCTACACCTCCTTCACCTCCTTCGGCGAGGACCCCGAAAGCGCGCCGGCGGCGAGCCAGTACCTCTCCAGGCGGGGTGCGCAGGTCTGGTCGACCGACAACATCAACCCGCGCTTCGAAGAAGGCTTCACCCGCGACCCGCTCGTCGGCTTCTCGTCGGACCTCTCCCACGCGGCGGTGATCGCGCTGGAACCGGAGTTGACCGAAGACGCTGCCGTCGATGTCCCCAACATCTACCAGCGCGACAACCTGAGCGGCGCGCTTACGGCGATCACGACCGCGGCCCAGCAGCCACAGATCTCGCCTTCGCTTCAGCCCTACGAATACTGTCTCTTCTACGGCGGCGCCTCGGCGGACTCCAAACGGGTCTTCTTCGGCGCCAAGGGCGCTCTGCTGGCAGGCGACCCGGTGGCAGCCGGCTTCAACCTCTATGAATGGTCGGCGGTCGAAGGGCTGCGACTGGTCAGCGTGCTGCCCGACGAAAGCGCCGCGGCGCCCAACTCCAGCACCAGCTTCGGCCACAGCGCCGGCACGAAATTCGGAGCATGCGATCCGTCGATAGCGCTGTTGCGCCACGCTGTATCCGCCGACGGCACGCGGGTAATCTGGAGCTATGCCGGCGCCTACGCTGGCATCCAGAATCCGCTCTTCGCCCGCGTTGGAGGGACGGAAACGATCCAGCTCGACGCGCCGAACACGGGCGTGGCGGGCAAAGGCGGCGCGGGGGAGTACTGGGACGCCGCCGCCGGCGGTTCCGCCGTCTTCTTTACCGACGCCAAGAAGCTGACTAAAGACTCCACCGCGAGCTCCCAATTCCCCGATCTCTATCGCTATGACTTCGGCAAAGAAGCAGGCAAAAGGCTCGACGACCTGAGCGTCAACAAAAGCGAAGCCGCCGACGTGCAAGGCCTGATCGGCGCCAGCGAAGACGGCTCCTATGCCTACTTTGTCGCCCACGGCGTGCTCAGCGCCCTACCCAACGCCGAAGGCGACACCGCGATCGCCGCCAAGAACAACCTCTACGCCTGGCATGAGGGTGAGGGGGTTCGCTTTCTCGCCACGCTCGGCCAAGCAGACTCAGACGATTGGACCAACAACCCGACAATGCAGACGGCGCGGGTATCGCTCGATGGGCGCCACCTTGCCTTCATCTCGGCCGAAAGCCTGAGCGGCTTCGAAAACATCGACCTCAGCACCGGCAAAGCCGACGCCGAGGTCTTCCTCTATGACTACGAAGCAGACGCGCTCGCCTGCGCCTCTTGCAACGCTGCCGGCACCCGCCCGCTCGGCCCGGCCACCGTGCCCACCTGGAGTACCCCCTACGAACAGCCGCGCTACCTCTCCGAAGGCGGCACTCGCCTCTTCTTCGAGAGCCTCGACGCCCTCGATCCCCACGACGCCAACGAAAAACGCGACGTCTATGAGTTCGAGGCGTCCGGCGCGGGCAGCTGCACCGAGGAAGACCCCACCTATAACCCCGCCTCAGGCGGCTGCGTCTACCTGATCTCCAGCGGTACCAATAAAGACGAAAGCTACTTCCTCGATGCCTCCTCAAGTGGCTCAGACGCCTTCATCTCCAGCCGCGAGGGGTTGGTCTTTTATGACGAAGACGGGCGCTATGACGTCTATGACGCCCGCGTGGAAGGCAACCCGCCACCGCCACCGTCGGAAATCTGCGAAGGCGAAAGCTGCCGCGGGGCGGGAACCGGCGCTCCGCCCCCGTCGGCTCCGGGCAGCGGGGCCTTCGAAGGCCCCCGGAAACCCCACGCCCAAGCGCGGCTGCCCCAAAGACCGCCGCGAGGTGCGCAAAGCCGGCAAGACGCGCTGCGTGAAGAAAGCCAAAAAACAGCACAAACGAGCCACCCACAAAACGCGGAGGACGAGCCGATGATCGCCAAGATCCTGCGGGCCACCCTTGCCCTCGCCGCACTCGGCGCATCGCTTGCCGCCACGCCCGCGCTTGGGGCCGAAGCGGAGCCCGCCTGGAGCGTGATATCGATCCCGACGCCGACCGCATTCGTGCCGGGAGACACCAAAGGCAGCTACTCCTACGGCCTGCGGATCGCCAACGTTGGCGGCGCTTCCACCGACGCCTCAGACATCACGATCACCGACACCCTGCCCGCCGGGCTGGCGGTCAAAGGCGTGAGCATGACCCTGCGCGCTGAATTCAGCGGCGGACAGTTCCATACAAAGTTCGACTACGGCGCCGAAGCTTGCGAAACCGAAAAAACCGGCGAAGTCGAAACCGTGACCTGCACGATCTCCGAAGCGCTGTCCGATGGCGAAGAACCGGCCCTGGTGGCGCCCGGGGAAGAACGGATAGTGACCGTCAAAGTCCAGACGCCCGAAACGGCGGGCGAAGGCGAAACCCTGACCAACCAGCTCGAAGTGCAGGGGGGCGGCGCGCCAGCGGCCTCGATCAGCGCCGACAACATCACCTCGAGCCTCGACGGAGAGGGCGACCCACTGCCCGCCCCGGGCGGCATAACTCACTTTCACCCCGCGCTGATCGGCCTCGACGGCCAGCCGGTCGGCCAGGCCGGCTCCCACCCCTTCCAATACATCCCGACCAGCTTCGCGGTCAACACCAATCCGGCGCCGCCGGGCAGCAACACGGAACTCGTCCCCGCCGGCGGTGACCTCAAGGACATCGGGGTGACGCTGCCGGGTGGCCTGGCGGCCAACCCCAACGCTGCGCTGCGCTGCAGCGCAGCGGAGTTCGCCGCGATCCAAACGATCCACCTTCCCGGCGGCTTTTTTTCCGCCAACCACTGCCCCGATGGCTCGGCGGTGGGGATGGTCTTGGTACAGGGGATCGAGGGGGGTTCAAACGGCTTTCTCCCAGTCCCCCTCTACAACCTCGTGCCACCGCCGGGGATGCCGGCCCAGCTCGGCTTCCAGACCCTCGGCTTGCCCTTCTTCATCGACACCGAACTGCGCCCCGACAAGGACTACAGGGTCGTCGGCGTGCTGCGCAACCTGACCCAGGTCAAACGGCTGACCGCCTCTACCGTGGTGATGTGGGGGACGCCCGCGGACCCGCGCCACGACGCGCTTCGCGGCGTCTGTCTCAACCAGCTCGAAATCTTCCCGATCTCACTCGGGGACTGCCCGGCGGGGATCGCGATGCCAAAGCCGCTCTTTCGCTTGCCGACGCAGTGCTCCTCGCCGCTTGACACCGAGCTCGAGATCAGCAACTGGACCACACCCGCAGAACCCTTTGCCAAAACCGAAGTCTTCCCCACCCCAAGCGGCTGCAACCAGCTCGACTTTGAACCGAGCCTGCAGGCGCGACCGACGACGGACGTCGCCGATTCCCCCTCAGGTCTGCAGGCAGACCTGCACCTGCCCCAAAACGAAGATTCCGAAGGGCTCGGCACGGCGGACCTGCGAAAGGCCGTGGTCACCCTGCCCAAGGGCATCGCGATCAACCCCTCCTCGGCCAACGGCCTCGATGCCTGCTCCCCCGCCCAGGTGGGTCTGGCGAGCTCGGTGGGCGCCGCCCCGGTCCGCTTCACGGCCGATCCCGCCAATTGCCCCGCCGCGGCGCGGATCGGCTCAGCCGAAGTCGATGCCCCCGCGGTCGACCACACGCTGAAGGGAGGCGTCTACGTCGCCACTCCCCATCAGAACCCCTTCGGCTCGCTTCTCGCCATCTACATCGCCGTGCACGATCCGAAATCGGGGGTCGTCCTGAAGCTTGCCGGCCAGGTTGAGGCAGACCCGCTGACCGGCCAGCTCACCACCACCTTCGACGAAGCTCCCCAGCAGCCATTCGAAGACTTCCGGCTGGACTTCTTCGGCGGCGCCGGGGCGGCGCTTCGCACTCCCGCTACCTGCGGAACCTACTCGACCACCTCCTCGCTGACCCCGTGGTCGGCCCCCGAATCGGGCCCGCCGGCAACGCCCTCGGACACCTACCAGGTCAACAAGGCGCCGGGCGGCGGCAGCTGCCCCACCTCCGCGGCCGCTTTGCCCAACGCCCCGGCCTTCGACGCCGGCACGATCGCCCCCATAGCCCGCGCCTACAGCCCTGCCGTGATCGAGCTGCGGCGCGCAGACGGCTCTCAGGAATTCTCCTCGGTGACGGTCACTCCACCGCCGGGCCTTCTGGGCAAGCTCGCTGGCATCCCCTACTGCCCCGACTCTGCTCTGGCGGCGGCCGAAGGCAAGACCGGCAACCAGGAGAAGCAAAGCCCCTCCTGTCCGGCTGCATCGCAAGTCGGTTCGGTGACCGTGGGCGCCGGCGCTGGCCCCGCTCCTTATTACACCCAGGGCAGCGCCTACCTCTCGGGCCCCTACAAAACCGCCCCGCTCTCCCTGGCGATCGTCACCCCCGCCACCGCTGGCCCCTACGACCTCGGCACGGTGGTCAGCAGGGTGGCGCTTGACGTCAACCCCGAGACCGCCCAGATCACCGCCACCTCGGACAAGATCCCCCACATCCTGCAAGGGATCCCGCTCGACGTGCGCTCGATCGCGGTGAGGCTCGACAGGCCCAACTTCACGATCAACCCGACCAACTGCGACCCGATGGCCTTCGCCGGGCTCGAGACCTCGATCCTCGGCCAGGGGGCCTCGCTCGCCCGGCGCTTCCAGGTGGCGGAGTGCGGGGCGCTCGCCTTCAAGCCGAAGCTCTCCCTGCGCCTCACCGGCAAGACCAACCGCGGCGCGCATCCGGCCCTGCGGGCCACCCTGACGATGCCCGAAGGCGGCGCCAACATCGCCCGCGCCACGGTTGCCCTGCCCAAATCGGAGTTCATCGAGCAGGCTCACTTCCAGACGATCTGCACGCGAGTGCAGTACGCCGCAAAGCAGTGTCCGGCTGGATCGGTCTACGGCCACGTCGTGGCCTTCTCGCCGCTTCTGGAGGCGCCGCTCGCAGGTCCGGTCTACCTGCGAGCCTCCGCTCACAAGCTGCCCGACCTGGTCTTCTCCCTCGACGGGCAGATCCACTTCGATGCGGTCGGCAAGGTGGACTCGGTCAGGGGCGGCGTCCGCACCACCTTCGAGGCGGTCCCGGACGCGCCGGTGTCGAAGCTCGTCTTGACCATGGCGGGCGGCAAGAAGGGCCTCTTCGTCAACTCGACCGATATCTGCAAGGGAACGAATCGCGCAATCACCGAATTCGACGGGCAAAACGGCAAGGTTGCCGATTCGCGCCCGCCGCTCAAAGCCCAGTGCAAGGGCAAAGGCAAAAAGCACCACAAGAGCCACCGCGCTAAGCGTGCGGTGAGGTAGCAGAGGCCCACACGATGCCCAAGGCCAGGCAACGCCGCCTGGGCGGCGTTGCCCTGCTTGCCGCGATGGCGGCAATGGCGCTCCCCGCCACCGTCCCCGCCGCCAGCCCACCGACGCTCGGGCCGACCTGGGCTGGGGACGTCTTTGCCACCTCGGCACGCCTGCACACGGAGATCACCCCGGGCGGGGCCGCCACCTCCTACCACTTCGACTACATCACCGCCGCTGCCTTTGAGGCGAACATCGACGGCGGCAAAGACGGCTTCACCGGCGCCGCCAAGGCGCCCACCGGCCTTGACCCAACCGTCGGCTCGGGCGCGACGGCGATCGCGGTATCCCAGCCGCTCTCGGCGCTCTTGCCCGAAACCTCGTACCGCTACCGCCCCGTGGCCAAAAACAGCTTCGGAACCGTCTTCAGCCCGGCGCTCACCATTACCACCCAGGGCTTTGCCAGCGGCGGCTCCCTGCTCGACGGGCGCGGCTGGGAGATGGTCTCCCCGGTCGAGAAGAACGGCGGCCAGGTCGACGCCCCTGAAACAGTGGCGGCCGGCGGCGTTTACCAGGCTGCCGCGCAAGGTGGCGCGGTCACCTACAGCTCCGCCTCCTCCTTCGGCTCCGGTGGCCAGGGCGCCCCTCAAGGCAGCCAGTACATCGCCACCCGTGACAGCAGTGGCTGGGCAACGGAAAACATCACCACCCCGATGCTCTCCGCCTCCTACGGCAGCGGTCCCGTTGGCGTCCCGTACCAGATCTTCTCCGGCGATCTCACCCGGACGTTGCTGCTCAACGGACGCCACTGCCGTGGCGAAGCCCCTCCCGGCGGTTGCCCGATCGCCAACCCACCCCTGACGGGGAGTGGGGCGCCCGCGGGTTATCAGAACTACTACCTACGGGACAGCTCCCCGCTTGGCTTCGAGGCGCTGATCGGCGCTGGCGACCTGGCCACGACGTTCCTCGCCTCGGCGCAGTTCGACCTCGCCTTCGCCGGCGCCTCGGCCGACCTGCGCCATGTCGTTCTTTCCACCTGCGCCGCGCTCACGCCCAACGCGATCGAGATCCCCGACGGCGAAGGCTGCGATGAGGAGAGCGCCAACCTCTATGGATGGAGTGAAGGCGAGCTTGAGTTGCTGAACCTCCTGCCGGCGCAAAGCCAGGGAGCCCCCGGCGCCGCGTTGGCCGCGCCGTCCGGCGCGATCTCCGCCGACGGGAGTCGCGTCTACTTCACCGAGGACGCCAACCTCTACCTGCGCGAAGGCAACACCACCAAGCAGCCAGATGGGGATGTGCTGGGCAGCGGCGAATTCCGGGCTGCCTCCGCCGACGGCTCGGTTGCCTTCTTCACCAAGGCCCAGCACCTCTACCGGTACGAAGCCCTGGCCGACGCCGCCACCGATCTCACGCCCGCAGGTGGGGTCGTGGGTGTGCTCGGCGCCTCCGCCGATGGCTCCCACCTCTACTACGCGACCGCCTCGGGAATCTTCTTGCGTCACGGAGCCACCACCAGCGCAGTCGCCCCGGCGACCGACGCCGGCAACTACCCGCCGGCTGCCGGCGTCGCCCGGGTGAGCGCCGATGGGACCCGTCTCGTCTTCCTCTCGACGGCGCCCCTCACCGGTTTCGACAACACCGATCAGAAAACCGGCAAAGCCGACTCCCAGCTCTTCCTCTACGACGCCACCGCCGATGCTCTCACGTGTGTCTCCTGCAACTCCAGCGGCGCCCGCCCGATCGGGCCCTCCTCGATTCCCGGCGCCTATTCCAACGGCTCGGCTCCAGGCTCCACCAACGCCTACAAGCCCCGGGCCCTCTCCGCCGACGGGAACCGCCTCTTCTTCGATTCCATCGACGCGCTGGTGCTCGGCGACACCAACGCAGAGCAAGACGTCTTTGAGTGGGAGGCGCAGGGAACCGGCAGCTGCACGCGAGTGGGTGGCTGCCTAGCGCTGATCTCCTCGGGCAAAGACGCGAGGCCGGCCAGCTTCATCGACGCCTCGGCCGATGGCGCCGATGCTTACTTTCTGACCGATCGCTCCCTGGCGCCCGCCGATCCCGGCTCTGTGGATCTCTACGACGCCAGGGTGGGCGGCGGCTTCCCGGCGCCCTTCTCGCCGATCCCCTGCGAAGGCGATGCCTGTCAGAGCCTGCCCTCCGAACCCGAGGACCCAGCCGTGACCACGCTGGTTTCCGGCCCCGGCAACCCGGCAGTGCGCTATCCCAAGCGGGGCAAGAAGCACAAGAAGCAACAACAAAAAAGGCGCCACCAAGCAAAGCACCGGAAGGGGGGCGGGCGATGAAGCGCCTGCTCGCGGTGATCGCCACCCTGGTTGCCCTCGGCGCCCCCGCTGGCGCCGAGGCGAGCTTCGGCTTCCTGCCCGGCGCAGAGGGCTTTGCGGTGCAAGCTGAAGAAGGCGGGGCGCCCTTCACCCTCGCTGGCGCCCATCCCTATGCTCTGCGCGCCCACATCGCCTTCGAGCAGGCAGGGGAATCGCAGGGCCAGCCGGGAGTCCCCTTCCCCGACGGGGACCTGCGCGATCTGCGTTTGCAGATGCCGGCAGGGTTGCTCGCCAACCCCTCGGTGCTGCCGCTGTGCCAGATCGCCGACTTCCACACTCCACGCTCCTCGCCCTTCGAACAGAGCGCTTCCGGGGAGAGCTGCCCGGCCGAAACCCAGCTCGGCACGGTTGACTTCCACACCGGTGGCGCGACACGGCGCTTCGGCCTCTTCAACCTCGCCCCGGCCCCTGGCTCTCCCGCCGAGCTCGGCTTCGCGCCCTTCGGAACGCCAATCGCCTTCTCAGTCCAGCTTCGCCCCGGCCCGGCCGGCGAATACACACTCAGCCTCGATGCCGTCGGCTTCTCCCAGCAGCTCGACGTCGCGGGTCTTGACATAACACTTTGGGGCACCCCCTGGGCCTCCTCCCACGACACGGAACGCGGCAACTGCCTCAACGAGGCAGAGCCCGAGTTCCCCTGGGCCAAATGTTCGATTCGGCCGTTGCTGCTCAAGGCGCCGCTCGCCTACCTGACGATGCCCACCGACTGCACGGCGCCGCTCCGGGTCACCGCCAGCGCCACATCCTGGCAGCAGCCCGGGGTCGCCTCCGCCGCCTTCACCCCTGAGAAAGCCGGTCAGTCGCTCACCCCCACCGGCTGTGGGCAGCTGCGCTTCGAACCCGCTGCCTTCGGCCAGCTCACCGACCAGAAGGCCTCCTCCTCGACGGGCTTCGACTTCACTCTCTTCGGCAAAACTGACGGGCTCGCCGAGCCCGCTGGGCGGGCCGGCTCCCCGGTGAAGCGCGCGACCGTCTCGTTGCCGCAGGGAGTGACGATCAACCCCTCCCTCGGCGCCGGCCTGGGTGTCTGCACGCCCAGCCAGTTGGGCGCCGAGAGCGCCACCTCCATTCAGGGGGAAGGCTGCCCCAACGGCTCCAAGATCGGCGAGTTCACGGTCAAGACGCCGCTCTTCGAAGAGCAGGTCCAAGGGGCGATTTACCTCGCCGCCCCCCACGACAACCCCTTCGACTCGCTCCTGGCGCTCTACCTGGTCGCGCGCAATTCCCAGCGCGGCTTCCTGGTCAAAGTGGCGGGCAAGCTCACCCCAGACCCAGCCACTGGAACGCTCACCGCGAGCTTCGACGATCTTCCCCAGTTCCCCTACACCGACCTGGAAATGCGCTTCAGGACGGGCCAGCGGGCGCCGCTGATAACTCCAGCGGCCTGCGGGGCGGCACTGACCCAGATCGAGATGGTCCCCTGGGCGGGAGGGCTGTTGACCACCCACTCGGCCACCCCGTCGCATGTCGACGCAGGAGTCGGCGGCGGCCCCTGCCCGCCCGCCGTCCCGCCCTTCAACCCCAAGGTCACCGCCGGCTCGGTCAACTCCAACGTTGGCTCCTACACCCCCTTTTACCTACGCCTCTCCCGCTCGGACGCAGAACAGGAGATCACCTCCTACTCGATGGTCTTGCCCAAGGGGATCACCGGCAAGCTAGCCGGGGTTCCCTTCTGCGCGGAGGCGGCGATCGCCGCCGTCCGGACGAGAAGCGGGGTGGCGGAGACCAGCGCTCCCTCCTGTCCGAAGGCGAGTGAGATCGGCCGCTCCTACTCCGGCTATGGCGTCGGCGCGGCGCTCACCTACGCCCCCGGACGCTTCTACATGGCCGGCCCCTACCATGGCTCGCCGCTATCGATCGTCTCGGTGAACGCCGCCACCGTCGGCCCCTTCGACCTCGGCACGATCGTGATCCGCTTTGCCTTCGACGTCGACCCCGAGACCGCCCAGCTGCGGATCAACTCGGCGGGCTCCGATCCGATCCCCCACATCCTCGAGGGCATCCCGCTTCACCTGCGGGAGGTCCGCGTCTTCATGGATCGCCAGCAGTTCACCCGCAACCCGTCGAGCTGCCTTGCCTCCAAGGTGATCTCGACCCTGAACGGCTCCGGTGCTCGCTTCGGCGATCCCGGCGACGACTCCACCGCCACGGCCACCAACCACTTCCAGCTGCTCAACTGCCGAACCCTGGGCTTCCGGCCAAAGCTCGGCATCCGCTTGCGCGGACCCGCCCGCCGCGGCGCCTACCCCTCCCTGCGCGCCACCTTCGCCTCGCGTGGGGACAAGGACTCCAACCTGAAGGCGATCGAGGTGACGATGCCGCACTCGGAGTTCCTGGCCCAAAACCACATTCGCACCGTCTGCACCCGTCAGCAGTTCGCTGCCGAGAGGTGCCCGAAAGGATCGGTCTACGGCAAAGCTGTCGCATACACGCCGCTCTTCGACGAGCCATTGCGCGGCGACGTCTACCTGCGCTCCTCCTCGCACCGCCTGCCGGACCTCGTCGCCTCGCTGAGAAGTGGCGCTGTGCGGATCACCGTCGACGGCAAGATCGCTCCGGCAAAGCACGGCATCCGTGTGCAGTTCGAAGACCTTCCCGACGCGCCGATCCGGCGTTTCGTGATGACCCTCAGAGGGGGCCGCCACGGGCTCTTGGTCAACTCGGCAAACATCTGCGCTGTCCCGCCGCTGGCGACCGTGAAAGCGCTTGGGCAGACAAACCTCGGCGCGGTCTTCACGACGACGCTGCGCGGGCAGTGCGGCGGAGGCAAGGGACAGAAGGCCAGGGGCCGGAAATGAGGAGGCAGGGGATGAATCGCAAGCTCACGGTGGCGGCGCTCTGCGTGGCGACCATTTCGTTCTGCATGACGGCTGCTTCCGCATATGGAGACGCCAAAGAGCCGTTGTTTCGGTACTTCGCCACCCTGGAAAATCACCCTGAGGAAGGAAGCTTCAAACCTTTTCCACCGCCCCAGTCGGGCTTTGAGGGGCCGTGCGGGCTGGCGGTGGACTCGAAAGGCAACTTCTACGTCTCCGATTACTACCACCACGCCGTCGACGTTCTCCAGCCCTCCCGTAAATACCTCACCCAGATACCAAACGTGGACCCACTCGACGGCCCTTGCGGTCTCGCCGTCGACGCCAGCGGAGCCCTCTACGTCAATGACTATCACCGCAACGTGGTGAAGTTCACGCCCACCACCTTTCCCTTGGGGCTGGGCACCGCCTACGGCCCCGGGGTGGTGGTCGACGAGGCTCATCCCACCGGCGTCGCCGTCGACCCGGCCAGCGGTCGCGTCTACATCGACGACCGCACCTACATCTCGGTCTACGAGTCCTCCGGCGCGCCGGTGCTCGACGGCGACGGGCAGCCGCTGCGCATCGGCGAGGGCACGCTCGAGGACGGCTACGGCATTGCCTTCTCCGGCTTCAAAGACACGGCCGGCTATCTCTACGTTCCCGATGCCGCCACCGACACGGTGAAGGTCTATGACCCGGCCACCGACATGATCAATCCGGTGGAAGAGATCGACGGGGCGGAAACCCCCACCGAGGGCTTCGTTTCCCTGCGCGACTCGGCGGTCGCCGTCGATCGCATAAGCGGTCAAATCTACGTCGCCGACCTGCTCCATCCCGCCGGGTACGAGCGCCCCGAAGCGGCGATCTATGCCTTCGAAGCCACGGGCGAGTACGCCGGGCGGCTCAAGTACAACGTGATCGACGCCCGTCCCCCCGGCCTTGCCGTCGACAACTCCCTGGCTATCTCCTTCGGCCGCCTCTACGTCACCACCGGCAACACCGTGGGCGCAAGCGTCTATGCCTATGCGCCGGGCTCGGCCAGCAAATCGCCGCCGCTCTGTGCCCCCGGTGGGCCCTGCCCGGGGCAGGGCGAGGCGGGGTTCGGTCCGAGCTCGGCGCCGCCGAGCACCGCGGGATCGTCAGTCGCCGGGTCGGACCTGAGCGCCGCTGCGCCTCACCGCCAGCGCGCAAGCGCAAGCGCCAGCGCCAGCGCCGCGATTGTCCAGAGAGGCACCCTGCGGGTGACGACCACCGGAGCGATCTCCCCACAGCGCCTGCCGCGGACCGGAGTCGCCCCGATCGCGGTGTCCGTCGCCGGCCAGATCTCGACCACCGACGAAAGCCAGCCACCGCAGCTGATGGCGCTGCGGATCGAGATCAACCGCCACGGCCATCTCGACTACACCGGCCTCCCAACCTGCCCTTATCCCAAGATCCAGACCGCCTCGAGCCAAAGGGCGATGTCTGCCTGCCGCGGAGCTCTGGTCGGCAAGGGCAGCTTTCAGGCCAACATCGTGCTTTCCGGGCAAGAGCCGTATCCGACCGATGGGAAGCTCCTCGTCTTCAATGGCGAAAAACACGGAAAGCCCGTCCTCTACGGCCACATCTACTCCGCTCGCCCGTTCGCCACGTCCTTCGTCATCGTGTTTGCGATCAAACGCCTCAAGCGCGGCGCCTATGGCACGGCGCTCAGCGCCGATCTGCCCAAGGCGCTTGGCAATTGGGGCTATGTGACCGCGATTCAGATGCGCCTCGCCCGCCGCTACGGCTACGAAGGCAAGTCCCACTCCTACCTCAGCTCCGGTTGTCCGGCGCCCGAGGGTTTCAGCCGGATCGCCTTCCCCCTGGCCCGCACCTCCTTTTCCTTTGCTGGGACAGGAGAGCTGACCTCGACCCTGACCCGCGAGTGCAGGGCGCGGGGATAGGGGGAGAGGTGCCCGTCAGTGGCGCAGCGGCGATCGACCAGCGTGACCCGAGACCCCCGCGCTGAGATCCACGCTCGCCTCGAGGCGCGGCGGCCGGAGATCGAGCAGGCGGTGCTGACGCGGGTTTACGCGATCTCCGAGTCCAGTCGCGAAGCCGATCCGGAGTATGCCGAGGGCTTACGCAGGGCTGTCTCCGCCGCTATCGACTACGGCCTCGCGGCAATCGAGACGGCGGAAGAGCACATGCCCCCGGTTCCCACGCCGCTGCTGATGCAGGCGCGCATCGCCGCGCGAAACGGCGTCAGCCTCGACACGGTGTTACGGCGTTACTTTGCCGGCTACTCGTTGCTCGGCGACTTCCTGATCGAGGAGGCGAGCGGAGAGGGCTTGGCGAAAGGCCCGACGCTGAAACGCCTTCTCCGCGTCCAGGCCACGCTTTTCGATCGCCTGCTCACCGTTGTCAGCGAGGAGCACGCCCGCGAGGTGGGCAGCCGACCGGCTTCTTCAGAGCAACGCCGCGCCGAGTGCGCGCAGCGGCTCCTCGACGGCGAGCTGTGCGACAGCTCGGAGCTTGCCTATGACCTCGATGCCTTCCACCTCGGCCTGATCGCTCGCGGGCCGGAGGCCGCGCAGGCGATCCGGGCTCTGACCGGATCTCTTGACCACCGTCTGCTGCTGGTTCGCCGCGACCCGGAGGTCGTCTGGGCCTGGCTGGGTCGCCGCGAGCCGCTCGACCCGGGCGAGCTGCTGGCCGGGGTCGCCTCCGGCTGGCCCGCGCAGATCTCCCTGGCTATCGGCGAGCCGGGTGAGGGCCTCGCCGGGTGGCGCCTGACGCATCGTCAGGCCAAGGCGGCCCTGACGATCGCCGAGCGTGGATCGCAGCGAGCGATTCGCTATGCGGACGTCGCGCTGCTTTCCTCGATCGTCCAAGACGACGTGCTTACGGCGTCGCTGCGAGCGATCTTCCTCGAGCCCTTGGAGCGGGGGCGCGACGGTGGCGAGGTGGCGCGCGAGACGTTGAGCGCCTACTTCGCGGCCGAACGCAATATTTCCTCCGCGGCCTCCGCGCTCGGGATCAGCCGGCAGGCCGTCGCGAAGCGCATCCGTTCGGTTGAGGAGGAGCTCAATCGCACTGTCGGCTCATGCGGAATCGAGCTCGAGGCCGCGCTTCGCCTCGAGGACCCCAACCCCGGGTGGCGGTTCGCAACTCCAACGGGCATCGCCGCACCACATCGACACCACAGCGGCGATTAGCAGCGGCGACGATATCCCGCGACGGGTGCAAGTTGCGCTCGCCGCGAACAGAAACAGAGTCTCGGCCCTTGCCGGGGCGCCAAACGGGAGGCAGAGTGATTACCCAGTCGATTCGACAAGTAGGAAACAGCGCGCCGTTGCGCCTGAAATGGACCCTTGCCCTGCTCAGCATGCTCGTCGCCCTCTTCGGGCTTGCCGGCACGGCCGTCGCAGGCACGGGCTTTGTAGCGACCAGCTATCCGGCTACCGTAAAAGGCTTGTCCCCATCGGCAACAGAAGAACTGTCGATCCCTAGCTATGGCCTCTACAAATGCGCGGAATCTCAACTCAACGGGGCTCTGGGCGCGCCATCCAAAACCCTTTCCGCAGCACCCACATGGGGATCCTGTACGGGCCCGCTCAAAAGCATCACTACCTTTGCAGCGAATGGATGTGAATTCCAGTTCATTCCCAGTCCGGGCTCATATGGCTCCTTTGAAGGGGAAGCGGCAATCGGGCCCGCCGGGTGTGGTCCGATAACCATCAAAGGGCCAGCAGGCTTTTGTAAAATATCGATCCCATCTCAGGGTGGTCTCGAGGCTACGTACTCCAACTCCGGCAGCGGTTCCGGTGCTCGAGTGCTGGCGCATGTGGAAGCAAGCAACCTTGAATACACGATGGAAGCACCTTGCGCCAAAAAAACCCTCACCGACGGAAGCTATTCCAGCGCGAACTGGGAACTCGCCGGATACAACGGTGGCGGGAGCTCAAATCCAATCCAGATCTATGAACCCTTCCAAGTAGCACCGACTACAAAGACGGGAGCACCCTCCGGCGTAAGCGCGACGGAAGGTACCGTGCGCGGAAGCATTAATCCCAACGCTCTTGAAACCACCTATCAGTTCGAATATGGCCCAACGACGTCTTACGGCTCCAAAGCGCCGGCATCGCCCAAATCGCTTGGCCCGGAAAGTGTCGGCGTTCCGGTCAGCCAGGCACTGAGCGGTCTGAGCTCGAGCTCGGTCTACCATTACCGGTTGGCGGCGACGAACTCACAAGGCACCACTTACGGTAGAGACCGGACCTTCGCAACCATCCCTTCGAGCGCGAAAGCAGCCGAAATCAATTGGCCAAGTGGAACTACAGTGTTGACGGGAGCTGGAACCGCGGCCAAGCAAACGTTGACTACCAACTCCGGGTCCGTAGAATGTGAGGAAGTCACTGGAAGTGTCTTTGACATTGCCGACACGAGTGCGAGCGGAATCGTCCTAGAAGCTATCGCCTATCACAACAAAGGCAAAGCTACTTGCAGCGGTCCATTCGGTACGGAGCCAGAAATTGGAATGAATCTCTGTCCATATGAATTCCATGTCGGCGAAGCTATCGCTACGAATGAAGCGAAAGGGTCTGTCACTATAGGAAGCTGTGCAGTCGAAAATGCGATTGTAATGAGTGCGCCTTTGTGCACTATTCGCGTCCCACACCTTCAAACCGTCGGCCCCGTCTACTACAGGACCTCCGGTGAAAAAGTCGAAGTGGAACTGGCGATGGGTGGCATCACCACCGAATCGAGTGGCCTCTTCTGCAACAAAGGCACGTACACAAAAGCCACGTATACAGGCAAGATCCTGCTGGCAGGAAACAAAGGAAGTATCTCGATCAAATAACGCAGTGCATCGCGACGCCGGGTAGGCCAGATCCCGGTAGCTCGTCTGGGTGGCGCGAGTCGATCGCGCCACCCAGACGCTTGTCGCCTTGCTGAAGGACGAGCTGGCACCCCCGCGTCGATGGCGAAAGGCCGGACGCGCGGCGATCGACAAGGTTCGCGCCGAACTGGACCTCGTCGGCCCGGATTGGCGCCGCGTCGACGATGCCGCCGCAATCAAGGCTTCCAGATCGCGCTCGACGACCCGGGATATGTGATTACCGTGTTCGGGGAGGTGGATTGATGCGAGCCGACTACGACAGCAGCGCCGAAACGATCCAGATCGTGCTGGAGCCAACCAGTCGCCTTGACCATGACGACTCCGACGTCGACGGGATCGTCGTCGGACCTATTCGATGGCAGGGCAGTGCTCGTCGATCTGATTGGGATTGGATCCGGAATCGACAAGCGCTTGCGGGTGGCGGCCGATCGCCACGATCTCGACGCCGAGGCGTTGATCGCCGCGGCAAACGCTGCTCTGGCAGCGCCCAATCGGACGGTTACGTTGGACGTGTCCGTCGCGTCGCTTTAAGGCTCAGCGAACCGCTGCCGCCAGCTCCTCGCTCGCCGCCTCGTGGCCCTCATAGGGCAGCACGGCGAAGTACATCAGCGAGGGGAGGAGGGACGGGAGGTCGTCGGTCTCGCCGCGGTTGAGGCGGGAGTAGAGCAGGGCCTCGATGCCGCCGACTATGCCGGCGGCGGCGATCGCCGAGGGTGGCGGGTCGCTGGATTCGTCGCGTACCTGGGTGTCGATGCAGCCTGCGTAGTGGTCGAGGAACTCGTCGCGGCGCTCCAGGGCGGTGGGGCAGGCGGCGCGGCCGTCGACGATCAGCGACATCGCGGCGTCGGGCTCCTCGACGACGAACCGAATCAGCTCGTCCAGGCCGAGGCGCAGGCGATCGCGCCAGCTCGAGCCGTCCTCGCCGCCGGCGGCAGCGCTGTCGAGCCGCTCGCGCAGACGCTTGGCGGCGCTGTCGAAGGCGGCGAGGAAGCACTCTTCCTTGTTCTCGAAGTGCTCGTAGAAGGTGGGGCGGGAGACGCCGGCGCGCTCGAGCACGTCCTGGACGCTGACCTCGCGGTAAGTGAGCTCGGCCGTGGCCCGCAGCATTGCCGCCAGCAGGCGCTCGCGCTGGACGGCGCTGACCAGGTCGGCGGGCAGCGAGCGGATGCCTGAGGGAAACTGCCCTTCGCCGCCTGACAGGAGCTCGGCGGCAGCGCTAACGTCGGCCGCCGACCAGCTGTCTCCGAGCGCGGCTAGGAGCATGTCCTGACTGAGTTCCACCCTGTTCGGCGACATCGAGAAACCTCACCGTTTCTGTTAAAAACTCACTGAGTCTCGGCACGGTACCATCAAAGTTGTCGACGCGCAAGGAATTTTGGCCTTCCCCGGGTATCCTTACCCCGATGCCGCCGCGCGCACAGGCGAGAGCCAAGGCCAAGACCACCGCTCCGCCGCTCCGACCGGAACTGTCACGGGAGTTCGTCGCCATCCACAAGCGCCGACGCATCATGGACGCGATCGCCGAGCTGACTGCCGAACAGGGCTACGACGCGACCAAGATCGGCGACATAGTCGGCCGCGCCGGCGTCGCCCGCAAAACGCTCTACGACAACTTCGAAGGCAAGGAGGAAGTCTTCCTTGCCGCCTTCGACGCCGCCGTCGACGAGGCGATGCGACGGATCGAGGAGGACTGCGCCAAAGTCGAGGGGGGCTGGGAGGAGCGTGTGCAGGCCGGTCTCGCCTCTTTCCTGCGCTACGTCGCCGAGGAGCCGGCGCTGGCCCGCATGTGCATGATCGAGGCCCTCTCGGCCACCCCGGCCGCCACCGAACGCTACGAGGACGCCCTGCAGCGCTTCGTCGACCTGACCAAGGAGAACGTGCCCCACGACGACCAGCTTCCCGAGACGATCGAAGAGACGCTGGTCGGCGGCGTCGCCTGGATCGTCTATCAGCAGATCCGCCGCAACGAAACCGAGAAGGCCGAGGATCTGCTGCCTGAGCTCTCCGAATTCATGCTGGCGCCATTCCAGGGCGCGGCCAAGGCCGCGTCTAAGCGCGCATAGAGGTCCGCCCGACCCTTAGCGCCGCACGCTGGCAGACTCCACCGTTTGGTGGAACGACTGCCCCGCGGCCGCCACGGCCTTTCCCGCGAGTTCGTCGCGCAGAACCAGCGCGATCGGCTGCTCGCCGCGCTCGCCGAGTGCCTGCACGAGCGCGGCTACGACGGCACCACGGTCTCGATGGTCGGCAAGCGCGCCGGCGTCTCCAAGAGCGACTTCTACAAGCAATTCGAGAGCAAGGACGCCTGCTTCCTCGCCGCCTACGACGACTCGGTCGAGCGGATCCGCGGGCGAATGCTGGCGGCCTGTGGAGAGAGCGATGACTGGGCGGGCGGGGTGTTCGCCGCGCTTGCCGCGCTACTCGACCTTCTCGCCTCCGAACCGGCCCAGGCGCAGCTCGTGCTGGTCGAGGGCCTGCGGGCCGGCAGAGGCGTCTACGACCGCTACCAGGAGGCGCTGCAGGGCTTTGTGCCCCTCCTGCGCGACGGCGCGCCGACGCCCAACGGCAGCGAGCCGCCGCCGCCGGCAACCGACGAGGCCATCGTCGGCGGCATCGCCTCGCTGCTCGCCCGCCGCGTGCTCGCTGGCGAGACCGAGAAGCTGGGCGAGTTCCTGCCGGAGATTGCGGAGTTTGCGCTCGTCCCCTATCTGGGCGCGGCCGAGGCACGGCGCATAATCTCGGAGCGATGAGCGAGGCGGCGGCAACGACGACGAATGCGCCCGGTGGGGAGGGCGCCGCGGCGCCTGCCGGCGTGCTGCCCTCGCAGGCGCTGAGCGAGGCGATCGCCGCCGAGTGGGTCAGCTCCGGCGACTACCGCATCCGCCCAGAGGCGATCCAGCCGGCCTCGATCGACCTGCGGCTCGGCGACCACGCCTGGGCCCTGCGCTGCTCCTTCCTGCCCGACGTCGACTCGACCGTCGAGGAGAAGATCGAGGGGCTGGCCTTCCAGAAGGTCGACCTGCGCGACGGCGCCGTGCTGGAGCGCGACCGGCCCTACCTGGTGCCGCTGATCGAGGAGCTGGCGCTGCCCGAGGACGTGCGGGCCAAGGCCAACCCGAAGAGCTCGACCGGCCGCCTCGACGTCTTCACCCGCGTGCTGACCGACCGCCACCACCGCTTCGACGAGATCCGGCCGGGATACAGGGGCAAGCTCTACCTGGAGATCGTGCCGCGCTCCTTCGCGATCCAGGTCAAGACCGGGCTCTCGCTCAACCAGCTGCGCCTGGCGCGCGGCGACGTGCGTCTCGGCGACGAGGAGATCCGCGCCCTGCAGGACGAGTTCCCGCTGCTCTACCTCGACTCCCACGCCCTGCGCGAGTCTGAGCTGGCGCTTGCCGACGGGCTCTTCCTCAGCGTCGACCTCTCGGGGCCCGCCGACCGCATCGTCGGCTACCGGGCGAAGAAGAACAGCCTGCCGATTGACCTCTCGCGGATCCGCGCCTACCGCTGGACCGACTACTGGGATCCGGTCTTCCCCGAGGCGGGCAGCAAGATCGTGCTCGAGCCGGAGATCTTCTACCTGCTGCTCTCCGCCGAGGGCGTCTGCATCCCGCCCCAGATCGCCGCCGAGATGATGGCCTACGACCCGACCGCGGGAGAGCTGCGCACCCACTACGCGGGCTTCTTCGATCCCGGCTTCGGCTACGACCCGGCCGGCGACCGCCACGGCAGCCGCGCCGCCCTGGAGGTGCGGGCCCGCGACGTCTCCTTCATGGTCGAGCACCGCCAGCCCGTCTGCAAGCTGGCCTTGGAGCGGACCAGCGCGCCGGCCGAGCGGCTCTATGGACAGGACCTGGGCTCCAACTACCAGGGGCAGGTCACGATGCTGAGCAAGCACTTCGAGGAGCAGTCGGTTGGGGGAGGGTCGTAGGCCCTTCCAAAACGCTCGGCAGGAGCCTCGCTGGAGTGTTTTTGGAAGGGCCTACGACCCTCCCGTCCCTTCCAAGCTGGGGGAGAGCTCGCGTAGGCGAGCTTGGACGCGCTTGCGCTTGTTGAGCAGTTCGGCTTCCAAGGCGGCGATCTCGTCGCGCCGGCGCCGCACTAGATCGAGCTGGCGGCCGATGTGGCCTAGGGACTCGTCGAGGATCTGGCGACGGCGCACCGGGTCCTCGACGCCGGTCTCCCACTCGCGGCGCAGCGAGGCACGGGCGTCCTCGGCCTCGACCAGCTGCTTGAGCTCCTCGAGCGAGATGCCGAGCAGGTCCTTCAGGCGCAGCAGGTCGGCGAGTCGCTCGACGTCCTCCTCGGCGTAGGTGCGGTGGGCGCCGCGCTCGCGGGCGCTCGAAGCGGGGAGGAGGCCGATCTCCTCGTAGTAGCGGATCGTTCGCGGCGTCGTCCCGGCCAGCTTGGCGACGTCGCCGATCCTCAGCTCTCCGCCCACTGGACCTCCTTGGGGACCGCTTCGTGGCGCGGTCGCAGCAGTGAGACCCCGGCGCCGATCACCGAGGTCGTGGCCAGCACCCAGAGCGCCGTGTGCATGTTGTGGATGAAGGGCTCGAGCTGGGCGCTGGAGAGGCCGGCGGCGAGGCCGGAGAAGATCGCGAAGAGGACCGGTTTCGGCACCGCCGCGGTGATGATCGCCAGCACGAAGGCGATCGAGATGACCGCGCCGGTGTTCTGCAGCATCATCCGCGCGCCGGCGGCGATCCCGCGCCGCTGCGTCGGCACCGTGCCCATCATCGCCGCCGTGTTGGGAGAGTTGAACATCCCCGAGCCGATGCCGACGAGCAGCAGCCAGAGCATGCTCTGCCAGTAGGGGCTGTCGGCCTGCAGCGTCGTCATCAGCGCCAGCGCCACGGCGCTGACCAGCATGCCGAGCGCGGCCAGCATCCGCGAGCCGTGGCGGTCGGCCCAGATCCCGGCCAGGGGTGAGGCGATGAGCATCCCGATCGCCATCGGCGCCAGCTTGATCCCGGCCGTGATCGGGTCATCTCCCTGGGCGCCCTGATAGTAGAAGACGAAGACGAAGAGCAGCGCGAAGCGCGAGAGCCCGTTGATGAAGGCGGCGCCCGAGGCGGCGGCGAAGAGCCGGTTCTGGAAGATCGAGAGGTCCAGCATCGGCGCCCGGGCGCGGTGCTCGACGAGGACGAAGAGGGGAAGCAGGACGACGGAGGCAGCCAGGCTGACGATCACCAGCGTGTCGTCCCAGCCGGAGATGCCACCGCGTGAGAGGCCGTAGACGAGCCCGGTCAGGCCGACGACGAAGGTGAGCGTGCCGAGCAGGTCGAGCCCGCGCTCGGCGTCGGGGTGCGAGAGCTCGCGCAGGATCAGCGCTCCCCAGGCGGCGCCGGCAAGTCCCAGCGGCACGTTGAACCAGAAGACCCAGTGCCAGGAGAGCGCGACCAGGGCGCCGCCCAGCACCGGGCCGAGGACGAGCCCGATCGCGGCGACCATCGTGTTCGTGCCCATCGCCAGGCCGAGCTGCTCCTTGGGAAAGGCGTCGGTGACGAGGGCCGCGGCGTTGGCGAAGAGGAAGGCGCCGCCGATCCCCTGCACGATCCGCCAGAGGATCAGCTCGGTACCGCCGGAGGAGAAGCCGGCCCCCAGCGAGGCGGCGGCGAAGACGAGGAAGCCGGCGACGTAGGCGCTCTTGCGGCCGAAGAGGTCGGAGAGGCGGCCGGCGCTGAGGACCAGCACGGTCGAGGAGATCATGTAGGCGAGGATCACCCAGACCAGCTCGAGCAGGCTGGTGCCGAGCGAGCGCTCGAGGTCAGGCAGGGCGATGATCAGCGTCCCCGAGTTGGTCGCGACCAGCAGCATGCCGAGGCTGGTGCAGGAGAGAGCCCACCACTTGTAGTGCTCATGGTCGGCATCGACCCCAGCCCAAGCGAATCGTTTCTTTACGTTCACGTCAACTACTCTAGCGCTGACTTCGCGTTTACTCGCGCATACCGCGAAGAAACACGAAGTCAGCGGATGGGGGCTGGCTAGGATTGGGCCGATGACTGAGCGGACCTGGAGCGTCTATCTCTCGGGGGAGATCCACTCCGACTGGCGGCAGCGGATCGAAGCCGGCGTGCGTGAGGCCGGGCTGGCGGTGGAGCTCTCGGCGCCGGTGACCGATCACGCCGCGTCCGACGATGCGGGGACCGGCACCCTGGGCGAGGAGAGCACGCAGTTCTGGCGCGACCACATGGGCGCCGGCGTCAACGCGATCCGCACCCAGACCCTGATTCGCGCTGCCGACGTCGTCGTCGTTCGCTTCGGCGACAAATACCGCCAGTGGAACGCCGCCTTTGACGCCGGCTACGCCGCGGCGCTGGGCAAGCCGGTCATCACCCTGCACGACGGCGAGCTCGACCACGCCCTCAAGGAGGTCGACCGCGCCGCTCAGGCGACCGCCCGCACGGCCGAGCAGGTCGTCGACGTCCTGCGCTACGTGCTCAGCGGCAAGCTGCCGAGCAGTTGAGCGCATAGGGTTGGCGCATGCCCGCCGACGCCAACCGTGAGTTGATCGAGCGCTTCTACGACGCCTTCGGCCGCTGCGACGGCGCCACGATGAGCGCCTGCTACGCGCCCGGCGCCCATTTCCGCGACCCGGCCTTCGGCGACCTCGAGGGCGGTGAGATCGGCGCGATGTGGCGGATGCTGACCGAGCGTGCGACCGACCTGAAGATCGAGCTGCACGAGCATGACGCCGGCGATGAGGCCGGCTCGGCTCACTGGATCGCCCGCTACACCTTCTCGACCGGCCGCCCGGTCGTGAACGACATCCAGGCCAAGCTCCGCTTCGCCGACGGCCTGATCGTCGACCATGTCGACGACTTCGACTTCCGCAACTGGGCCAAGCAGGCGCTCGGCCCGATCGGCAACCTGGTCGCCGTGCTGCCACCGCTGCGCAACAAGGCCCGCGGCCAGGCGCGGGGCCAGCTCGACGAGTTCATCAAGACCGAGAAGGAAGCCGGCCCCGCCTAGTTGGATTCCCCCGCAGCGCATGCGAACATGTGTTCGTATGCGCTGGGATGAGCAGCGAGTCGAGAAGGACCTGCGCTTGCCTGGAGTGGGCGACGGCACGGTCGTGCGTACCTTCGATGCGCCCGAGGCGATGGGGATCAACTTCCACGAGGTGCGGGCTCGTTCGGCGCTCAACCGAGTGCCCGGTGGCCGCTACGGATTCGGCTGGACGATCAACCCGTATCGAGGCTGCACGCACGCCTGCGTCTACTGCTTCGCCCGGCGCACTCACACCTATCTAGACATGAACGCGGGGCGGGATTTCGAGCGGGAGATCGTCGTCAAGGTCAACGTCCCGGAGCTCGTCCGGGGAGAGCTGGCGCGGCAGAGCTGGAAACGCGAGCTGGTCGCGCTGGGGACCAACACCGACCCGTATCAGTGGGTCGAGAGCCGCTACCGGATGATGCCCGAGATCCTCGCCGCTCTGGAGGAGGCGGAGACCCCGGTCTCGGTCCTGACCAAGTCACCCCTCGTGATGCGCGACATCGAGATCTACGAGCGCATGGCAAAGCACCTGCCCGTCTCCGTCAACCTCTCCGTCCCCACCCTCGACGAGGACGCCTGGCGAGCCACCGAGCCTCATACCCCCAGCCCAGCGGCCCGCCTGGACGCGGTAGCGGAGCTACGCCGCCGAGGCATCGACTCCGGCGTCCTGGTGGCCCCGTTGATGCCAGGGATCAACGACAGCCCCGCCCAGGTCCAGCCAATCATCGACCGAGCCAAAGAAGCTGGCGCCACCTTCCTGGGCGGCGTGGCCCTTCACCTCCGCGACGAGGTCAAGGACGTCTTCTTCGCCTGGCTGGAGGCCAAACGCCCCGACCTTCTGCCTCGCTACGAGCAGCTCTACGGCAACAGGTCATACATGCGCCCCGAGGCACGCAAGCAAACGACCCGAGCGGTGCGGGGATGGGGGAGAAGTAGACGGGCCGGCAAGGAGGGACGGCAGTCCCCTCAGCTGGCGGATACTCAAAGTCGCGGCCCCTCCGGCCGCGACTTGTCAGATGAGGGGACTGCCGTCCCTCCCACCCAAGACAAGCTGTTCTGACTCAACCCTCGTCGAGAGCCTCAAAGAGGCACTCGCGCGGATCCTTGTCGTCGCGAAAGCGCCTGAACCTCGCGCCGTGGCGAATGCGCCCCGCAGCCGCGTGGTCGTAGCCGACTTCGATGACCAGCTCGGGCCGCAGCTCGACCCACTCCAGGTCCCGCCCGCCGGTCCAGCGGCTCGGCTCCGCAGTGCCGGCCTCGCCCGTCTCCAGCGGCTCCAGCATGGCGCGCATGCTGCGTTTCGCCGCGGCGCTGAAGCCGGAGATGTGGCCGACCGAGCGCAGCTCGTCGCCGTCGTAGAGGCCGAGGATCAGGGAGCCGACCGTTCCCTCCTCCTTGCCCGGCCGCCAGCCCATCACGACGCAGTCGATCTCCCGCTCGCGCTTGACCTTGGCCATGCCTTTGCGTTTACCGGGGATGTAGTGGGCGTCGAGCTGCTTGGCCATCGTGCCCTCGGTCCGACGCAGCCACTGCTCGGCCTGCTCGGGGTCGCGGCTGAGCACGCTTATCCCGAGCTGCCCCCCGGGGACGAGCGCTGCATTGACCGTGTTTATGTCGGCGAATGCAGCACTCATGCGCTCCAGCCGTGCTCGCCGCTCGCCGAATGGCGCCTCAAGGAGGGCCTCATCGCCCTCCGCGAGCAGGTCGAAGGCGACGTAGGCGGCGGGGATCTCCTTGGAGAGCAGCGTTATCCGCGACTCGGCCGGGTGGATGCGGCTCTGCAGGGCGTCGAATTCGAGGTTGCCCTCGGCGTCGCGAATGACCAGCTCGCCGTCGAGCACGTAGCGGCCGAGCGGGAAGCTCAGCTCCGGGAAGTAGCGCGACAGCGCTTTGCCGCCGCGCGACTGGAGGTAGGCCTCCTCGCCGTCGACGAAGACGATCGCGCGGAAGCCGTCGAGCTTCTGCTCGTAGGCCCACTCCTCGCCGAGGGGCAGCTCTTTGCGGGTCAGCGCCAGCTGGGGTTTGATCGGTGGGGCAAGCGGCAGGGTCAAGCTGACCCAATAGTTTGCCGACGTGCCCGCGCCTCGTGCGGATCGGGGATCGGCACGGCCGCCAGCAGCTTCTTCGTGTAGGCGTCGGAGGGCCGCTCGCAGACCTGGTCGACGGGTCCCTCCTCGACGATCTTGCCCTCGTACATGACCGCGATCCGATCGGAGATGTGGCGGACTACGCCGATGTCGTGGGCGACGAAGACGTAGGTGAGGCCGAGGTCCTCCTGGAGGTCAGCGAGCAGGTTGACGATCTGGGCGCGGATCGAGACGTCGAGGGCGGAGACCGGCTCGTCGGCGACGATCAGCTTCGGGTTCGGCGCAAGGGCCCTGGCGATCCCGATCCGCTGTCGCTGGCCGCCGGAGAACTCGTGTGGGTAGCGGTCGTAGTGCTCGGGCGAGAGGCCGACCCGCTCGAGCAGCTCCTGGACCCGACGGCGCAGCTCACTGCCACTCGCGGTCCCCTGCAGCTTCAGCGGACTGGCGATGATCTGGCCGACTCGCTTGCGTGGGTTGAGCGACGCGTAGGGATCCTGGAAGACCATCTGCATCTGGGGCCGCAGCGGTCGCATCGCCCGCCGCGAGAGGCCGCCGATCTCGCGGCCATCGAAGCGGACCGAGCCCGAAGTCGGCTTGATCAGCTGCAGCGCCGTGCGGCAGAGCGTCGACTTGCCGCAACCGGACTCGCCGACCAGCCCCAGCGTTTCGCCCTGGCGCACGGAGAAGCTGACCCCGTCGACAGCACGCACCCCGCCCCTTCCCGAAAACTCCTTGACGAGATCCGTCACCTCCAACAAACCCTCCCCCTCCCGCCGATGGGCCTGAAAGTGGTCTATATCCGGACTTTGAGTCCCGTCGGCGGTCATGCGGGGGGCTCCAGGCTGATTTGGCCGTTGATCACTCGCAGGGTCTGCTTGGGCTCGGGGGCTAGCCAGCAGCGGTCGCGGTGCTCGGGGGCCGCGGCGAGGCGCTGGTCAAGCCCGGGCAGCTCGGTGCAGCGGCCGAATGCGTGTGGGCAGCGAGGGCGGAAGGAGCAGCCCTGGGGGAGGTCGAGCAGCGAGGGCGGCGCGCCGGCGATCTGCGGCAGCCGCTCGGGGCGGGGACGGTCGATCCGGGTCAGCGAGCCGAGCAGGCCCCAGGTATAGGGGTGCTGGGGGTCGTAGAAGATCTCCTCGAGCGTCCCCTGCTCGACGACTCGCCCGGCGTACATGACCAGCACCCGGTCGGCGACCTCGGCGACGACGCCGAGGTCGTGGGTGATCAGGATCGTCGCCAGGCCGCGCTCCTCGTTGAGCCGCTCGAGCAGGGCGAGGATCTGTGCCTGCACGGTGACGTCGAGCGCCGTGGTCGGCTCGTCGGCGATCAGCACATCCGGTTCCAGCGCCAGCGCCATCGCGATCATCGCCCGCTGGCGCATGCCGCCGGAGAACTCATGTGGGTAGTCGTCGACCCGGCGCGAGGCGTCCGCGATGCCAACCGAGTCGAGCAGCTCGATCGCGCGCTCGCGCGCCTCGCGCTTGCTCACGTCGCGGTGGGCGCGGATCGCCTCGACGATCTGGGCGCCGAGCCGGTAGACGGGGTTGAACGAGGTCATCGGATCCTGGAAGACCATGCCGATCTGCTCGCCGCGCACCCGGCGCAGCGCCTCGTCGTCGGCATCGACCAGCTCAGCGTCGCGCAGGCGGGCTGAGCCCTCGATACGCGCGTTCGGCGAGCGGGTGAGGCCGAGGATCGTCTGCGCGGTGACGCTCTTGCCCGATCCCGACTCGCCGACGATCGCCAGCACCTCGCCGGCGGCGAGGTCGAAGGAGACGCCGTCGACGGCCTGCACGAGGCCGGCCTCGCTGGCGAAGCCGACCCGCAGGTCCCGCACCGAGAGCAGCGGCTCGCTCATGCAGCCCCCTTCCGGTGCGCTTTATCCGGGCATTGAGGGGAAAAGGCGCACCGGAAGCTCATTGGGCCTCCGTTCCCAGCCGGACGCGCGGGTCGAGGTAGGCGTAGGCGATGTCGACCAGGGCGTTGAAGAGGACGACGAAGAAGGCGCCGTAGAGGACGATCGCCATGGTCGGCGGCAGGTCGAAGTTGGTCACCGATTCGAAGGCGTACTGGCCGACGCCGTTGAGGTTGAAGATCCCTTCGATCAGGATCGCGCCGCCGAGCAGCGCCCCGACGTCGAGCCCGAAGAGGGTGACGATCGGGATCAGCGCGTTGCGCATCACGTGGCGGCTCATCACGCGGCGCTCGCTGAGGCCCTTGGCGCGGGCGGTGCGCACGTAGTCCTCGCCCATCGCGTCGATCATGCTCGAGCGCAGCACGCGGCTGTAGAAGCCGACGTAGACGATCGCCAGCGTGACCCAGGGCAGGATCAGGTGGTAGGCCCAGTCGAGCGGTTCGTCGACGAATTCCACGTAGCCGTAGGAGGGAAAGATGCCGGTCTCGTAGGCGAGGTAGTTGAGCAGGATCGCGGCGAGCCAGAAGACCGGCATCGAGATCCCGGCGACGGCGACGATCGTCAGCGCCCGATCCAGCCACCCGCCTGCCCGCACCGCCGCGAGGTAGCCGAAGAGGATCCCGAAGAACATCCAGATCACGGCGGCGCCGACGCAGAGCGAGACGGTGGCGGGGATCCCTTCGACGATGCGTTCGTCGACCGGTTCGCGGCCTTCGTAGGAGATCAGGTCGCCGCTGAAGATCTTCCCCATCATCGTCAGGTACTGCTGGGGGAGGGGCTCGTCGAAGCCCCATTCCTCGGTGATGTTGGCGACCAGCTGCGGGCTCGCGTTCTTGCCCGCCATGCTGCGCGCCGGGTCGGAGGCCGGGATCACGTTGAAGATCAGGAAGGTCAGCACCGAGATGGCGAAGAGCACCAGCACCATGCCGAGCAGGCGCCTGACGATGAAGCGGCCCATCAGACCGCGGTCCCCTTCGGCTCGGCCATGCCGGCGTGCGCCTCGAGGCGGACCTTGGACTTGGGGTCGAGAGCGTCGCGCAACCCGTCGCCGATCACGTTGAGCGAGAGCGCGGTGAGCAGGATCATCGTGCCGGGGATGATCGTCAGCAGCGGCGCGCTGGTGATCAGCTCGCTGCCGGTGGCGATCATCGCGCCCCAGGAGGAGTTGGGCGTCTGCACGCCGACGCCGAGGAAGGACAGCGCCGACTCGAGCAGCATGTTGGTGGCGATGTTGAGCGTGAGGAAGACGATGATCGTCGAGGCGAGGTTGGGCAGCAGCTCGCTGAACATCACCCGCAACGAGCCGGCCCCCTGAGCGACCGCGGCCTCGACGAACTGCTGCTCGCGCAGCGCCAGGACCTCGCCGCGCAGGGGTCTGGCCATGTACGGGATCGAGACGAAGCCGATGACCAGGATCGGGATCCAGATCGAGCCACCCGAGATGTGCAGCGGGCCGATCTGCAGGCCGCCGACGGAGAGCACGAGGCCGAGGGCGATCGCCAGCAGCAGCACCGGGAAGGCCCAGAGGACGTCCATCGATCGCGAGATCACCGAGTCGGTGGCGCCGCGGTAATAGCCGGCGAGCAGGGCGAGGATCGTCGCCAGCACGGTGGTGATCAGCGCCGCGACGATGCAGATGAAGAGCGAGACGCGACCGCCGTACATCAGCCGCACCATCTCGTCGCGGCCGAGGCGGCTGTCGGCGCCGAGGAAGAACTTGCCACCGGCGCTGAGCCAGACCGGGTCGATCGGCCGGCCTTCGGGGTTGACGACGTCGCGCCTTTCGCCGTCGACGGTGACCTTTTCCAGCGTGTGGGTCGCGTTGGGGCCGGTGCCGGCGACGTGCTCGGCCCAGAGCGGCGCCGCGAGCACGAAGGCGACGATCAGGACGAAGAGGGCGAAGAAGGCGAGCGCGACCCGGTTGCGTCGCAGGCGCCTGAACGCCAGGGCCCAGGGACTGCTGCCCGCTGGGCCGGCGTTGGCGATCGGCTCAGCGGGCACCCTCCTATTGTGAAGCAGCGCCGGGCGTCTACTTGAACTGGAAGCTGGTCAGATCGGCGTTGAACGTCGGGTTCCAGATCACCTTGTCGAAGTCGATCGCGCTGGAGACGAAGAGCGAGTTCGTGCGCGTCCCGAATGGCGCCCAGGGAGCCAGCTCCATGAATTCCTTGTCGAGTTCGGCGTATTCCTTTTCCTGGTCGGGCCCGAGCGGTTCTTCGTTGAGGCGGGTGATTTTCGCGTTCAGCTTCGGTTCGTCGGTCTGGGAGAGGTTGAAGTTGAAGGTCGGCACGATGCTTTCGCCCGACAGCAGCGGCTGGAAGAAGTCGTTCGGGTGCGGGTAGTCCTCGAACCAGTTGAACCAGCCGGTATCGAGATCCGCCGTCGACTGGTCGCCGATCACCGGCAGGTAGTTGTCGGCGGTGATTTCCTTCAGCTTGGCGTTGAAGCCGAGCTTGCTCAGCAGGTCCTGGTAGTAGGCGCCGGCTTCGTCGTTCGGGCTTTCGTTGTTGGTCCAGACGGTGATGTCGCGGTCGGTGGGGTTGGCTTCCGCGATCAGTTCCTTGGCCTTGGCCATGTCGTGCGGGTAGAGGTCGAATGGCTCGTGGCCGGGCATTCCCTCCGGCAGGA
Organism: uncultured Solirubrobacterales bacterium; assembly: GCA_963718775.1. Lineage (GTDB taxonomy): Bacteria > Actinomycetota > Thermoleophilia > Solirubrobacterales > 70-9 > VRUE01. Next base: position 1,941,244 of record OY970377.1, read on the forward strand.
TCTGATGGCTGGCGAGCATCTGGCCGGAGTAGATCCGTTCCAGGGCTTCGGTGTTGACCGCGTAGTTGACCGCCTGACGGACCTTGATGTCGTCGAACGGCGCCTTCTTCATGTTCATCCAGAAGTAGTAGGTGCTGACCGTCGGCACGACCCGGAACTGAGTTCCCTCGTATTTGTCCTTGACTTCCGCGTAGCGATCGGCGGGCGGGGGAGGTTGCATCCAGTCGGTCTTGCCTTGTTCGACCTCGTTGACCTGGGTCGAGTCATTGCGAATCACGCTGATGTCGATCTTGTCGACGTGGCCGCCGGGCAGGTCGGGCATCAGCTTGCCGTTGGCGCTCTTCCACTGCGGGTTGCGCACGTAGGACCAGCTGCGTCCCGGCTCGACCTTGACGATCTCGTAGGGGCCGGTCGCCGGCGCCGGGTTGGCGGTCAGGCTCTTGGCGGGAGTGCCGGCGGGCAGCGGCGCCGAGAACAGCATTCCCAGCTCGTTGCTAAGCGTGCTGCGCGGCTGGACCAGGTCGATGACGATCTCGCCGGTCTTGTCGTTGGCTTTGATGCCGGTGATGCTGTCCTTCTTGCCTTCGGCGAACTCGGTGGCGCCGACGATGTCTTCGAAGAATGCTGAGCCCGGCGAGCTGATCTTGAAGTCGCGTTCGATCGTGGCGGGGAAGTCAGAGGCCTTGACCGGCGTCCCGTCGGAGTACTTGAGGCCCTTGCGCAGGGTCAGCGTGTAGGTCTTGCCGTCGTTGCTGATCTCGGGCAGGCTCTCGGCCAGGCCGGGGACCAGCTTGCTGCCCTCGACGCCTTCGGCGTGCGCGTAGGTCAGCAGCGGGATGTAGGTGTTGTACATCGCCGTCGAGCCTTCGGTGCTGTAGTTGAGCCCCGGGTCGAGGTATTCGGGGAAAGAGGCATAGCTGCCGGTCAACGTGCCGCCCTCTTTTCCGCTCGAGCTGCCACAGGCGGCTAGGCCGAGAGCGGAGCTCGCGGCGAGTCCAAGCACAATCAGAACGAGACCAAGCTTTCTCAACGCACGACCTCCGAGTTAGACCTACGACCGGGCAGGCGGGCTTCCCCCACTGGAATCAGCTCCACCATAATCTCGACTTCGGCGTCAAGTTCGCCTGGGCTGGGCTTTTTCCTACTTTCTGGCCAATTGTTCCTCAGCAGCGGGGTTGCGATGGCGACGATCGCGAGCACGCCGGCGCCGGCGAGGAGGAAGGTGACGCGGGGGCTGAAGATCGTCGCGGTGAGGCCGCCGAGCAGGAACCCGACCCCCGGCATGGCCGTGCCGATCGATTCGAGCACGCTCATCACGCGGGCCTGCATGTTCTGGGCGGTCAGCTCCTGCACGGCGCTGATCAGCGCCACCCACTGCACGCCATTGCCGGCGCCACCGAGGACCGAGGCGGCGCAGGCGACGGCCAGCGTCGGCGCCGCGGCGAGGCCGAGATAGCCGGCGCCGATCGTCAGCGTGCTGAAGAAGAGCAGCTTGGGTAGCGAGGCGCGCCGCAGCGCCGCGAAGACGATGCCGCCGAGGACCATGCCGACCCCCCAGCTGGCCAGCATCAGGCCATAGCCGAAGTCGCCGGCGCCGAGGGTCTCGGTGGCGTAGATCACCTCGATCGGCAGCACCGCGGTGAAGAAGACGGCGGCGCCACCTTGGGCGATCAGCAGCAGCCGCAGGGTGGGCCGCACACGGATGTAGGCGAGGCCGGCACGCACGCGTTCGCGCAGCTGGCCGGGTTCCGGCTCGGCTTGCGGCATCGGCCCGGCGGTGAAGACGATCCAGGCGCAGACATAGAAGGAGGCGGCGTCGATGAGCAGCGCCGTCGGGACGCCGAATCCGGCGACGACGAGGCCGGCGATTCCGGGGCCGATCGCGGCGCCGCCGGTGAAGGCGACGTTGAGGACGGCGTTGCCGGCGCGCAGTTCGCCGGCCGGCTCCAGCTGCGTCGCCACCACGGCGCGGGTCAGCACCCGCCCGCTCAGGGCCAGCGCCCCGTCGACTGCCGCGAGGGCGACGACCCCCGCGAGTGAGAAGCCGTCGGCATTGGCCAGCAGGGCGAGGGCGCCAAAGGCGGCTGCCTCGCCGCAATAGACGACCGTCAGCGCGTAGCGGGGCGGCGGTTGCTCGATGCGAGCGACGAGCAGCGGGGCAAGCAAGGCCGGCAGGAAGCCGGTCCCGAGGAAGAGGGCGCTGGTCGCCAGGGCGCTCTCGGTGCGATCGAAAACCAGCACCGAGAGGGCGACTATGCCCATCCAGTTGCCCAGCTCGTTGATCGCGAAGGTCGTCGCCAGGCGCCGGAAGAGGGGCCTCTTAAGAGGGTCTCTCAGGCGTGATTTACGCACGACTTGGCCCCCTTGCTACCCGATATATGCACAAGTTTCCTTGCAATTGCACAAGTTTCCGCCAGGTTGTGCTACAAAATGCGCAAGCGAAAGAGCATTTCGACAGCAGCATGTCGACTCATCTCCCGGGCTTCGACCAAGGAAAGGGGTTTTTAGATGGGCTACCAGGCCAGGTAATCATCAGGCGAAGCGAGACTTCGCCACAGACTTCGTGAAAAGCGCCCTGCGGGGCGCTTTTCCTTTTCTGGGGCCTGGAGGGTTCTCGGATCGGGAGCGGAATGGGTTGTTGCAATGAGTCCAACAGCCTTGCCAGCCTCAGATTCCCTGGGTAACTTGGCTACTCGCAGGAATCAGGTGACTGCGTGCGCCAGCGAGGATAGTGCCGCGGTCAGAGCACCCGAGTCTCGGCACGGCGACCCAGTTCTCCGAACCAATCCAGAGGCAGCCGATGGCTGAACAACAACGCCCAACCCTTCGCTTCCTCGTCGCCATGTGCGTCTCCTTCGTGCTCGTCCTTGCGGTGACGCTGCTGCGCGCCCAGAGCGACAACTGGGAAATCGCCCTGCTGGCGATCCTGCTCGCCTTCTCGGTCTTCAGCGAGCTCACCGCTGTCGATACCGAGTCGAGCCTGGTGATCGGCGGCAGCTTCCTCGCCATCGTCGTCGCGATGGTCTTCCTCGGCGGCGCGCCGGCTGCCCTGATCGGCGTCCTGACGATGCTGGTCGGCTGGCTGCGCTGGCGCTCGGCCTGGTACACGCTGCTCGCCAACGCGATCAACTACATGGTCTTCCCCCTGGTCGGGGGCTTCGCCTTCCACGAAGGGATCAAGGCGCTGGGGCTGACCACCTCGGACCTCTCCTTCTACCTCTGCGTCTTCGGGCTCTTCCTGCTCGCCCTGGCGATCAACTTCACGATGACCGTTCTGTACGTCTGCTATCTGGAGCGGGCCTCCTTCTTCTCGAAGGTGCGCTCGGCCCTCTTCCCGCTGCTGCCGTCCGAGCTGATGGCGGCGCTGATGGCGATCGCCGTCTCCTACCTCTACGTCCAGGTGGGCCTGGCCAGCGTCGCCCTGTTCGGGGTCGTCATCGTCACCTTCCAGTACCTGCTCGGCGCCCTGCTGATCTCCCAGCAGCGCGCCGACGAGCTGAAGAAGCGCAGCAAGCAGCTGGCCAGCTTCCAGGTCGGCATGTTGAGCGCGATGCTGCGCACGCTCGACCTGCGGGACCAGATGACGGCGCGCCACAGCGCCGCCGTGGCGCGTTACTCGCGGGCGATCGCCCAGCGGGCCGGCTTCTCGCGCCAGGAAGAGGAGCTCGTCCACATCGCGGCGCTGCTGCACGACATCGGCAAGTTCATCCTTCCCGACCGCATCCTCAAGGCCAACGTGCCGCTCACCGACGAGGACTGGATGCTGATCCGCCGCCATCCCCAGCAGGGCGCTCGCGTCGTCTCCTCGCTGGACGGCTACGGGCCGGTGGCCGACATCATCCTCGCCCACCACGAGCGCATCGACGGCAAGGGCTACCCGCGCGGACTCGCCGGCGACGATATCCCCGAACTGGCCCGGATCATCTCCGTCGCCGACACCTACGACGTGATGACGGCGCGCGACTCCTATCGCACGCCGATGTCGAGCTACGACGCGATCGTCGAGTTGCGGCGGGTTTCCGGCAAACAGCTCGACGCCCGCTTCGTCGAGGTCTTCATCGAGCTGCTCGAGGGCAAGGACGTCTCCTTCCAGCACGGCGAGGCCGCCGACTTCGAGAAGGAGCTGGCGCTCGAGTCGCGGATCGAAGAGACCGCCGACCCCGCCGGCCATGGGAGTCGTTTCCAAGTGTCTGGTGTCACGGTCGGCTAAAACCCCCCGCCGACGGGCCTCATAGTCGGGATATAGATCGCTTTGAGGCCCGTCGGCCGCGGAGCGATACGGTTCCGGGTATGCGAGCGGTGACGTTCCAGGCGCCCGGCGAGGTTCGGATCGACGAGAAGCCCGATCCTGTCCTGGGCGCTGCCGATGAGGCGTTGATCCGGGTTGAGGCGAGCGGGATCTGCGGCTCGGACCTGCACATCTTCCACGGCCGGGTGCCGGTTGAGCCGGGCTTCACGATCGGGCACGAGTTCGTCGGCACGGTGCTTGCCGCCGGCCCCGCGGTCGAGCGGGTGGCCGTGGGCGACCGCGTGCTCGGCTGCTTCCACACCGCCTGCGCGACCTGCGCGACCTGTCTGCGCGGCGACTACCACCGCTGCGAGAACGGGCAGACCTTCGGCCACGGCGCCAATCTCGGCGACCTGCAGGGCGCCCAGGCCGACCAGCTTTTGGTGCCGCGCGCCAACCTCACCCTGCGGCGGGTGCCGGAGGGCATGTCCGACGACGTGGCGCTGTTCGCCGGTGACGTGATGGGGACCGGCTACCACGCGGTCGCCCACGCCGGGATGCGCTCCGGCGACACCGTCGCCGTGCTGGGCCTCGGCCCGGTCGGCCTCTGCGCGGTCCAGGCGGCCTTCGCCGGCGGCGCCACCAAGGTCTTCGCGATCGACTCGGTCGAGCAACGCCTGGCGATGGCGGGCGAGTTCGGCGCCACGCCGATCCACCTCACCGAGGAGGAGCCGAAGCGCGTCGTGCGGGCGGCGACCGAGAAGCGCGGGGTGGACGTGGTCGTCGACGCTGTCGGCGACCCGGGGCCGCTGGCGATGGCGGTCAGCCTCGTCCGCGAAGCCGGCACGGTGTCGGGGATCGGCGCCTACGCCGGCAAGGGCGAGGTGCCGCTCGGCCTGGCCTGGCTGAAGGGGCTGACGCTGCGTCTCGGCCTCGCCAACGTGATCGCCCACGTCGACCGCGTGCTGGCCCTGATCGAGGCCGGCAAGCTCGATCCCTCGCCCCTCGTCACCCACCACATGAAGCTCGACGAGGCAGCCGAGGCCTACGCGCTCTACGACCAGCGCGAAGCGTTGAAGATCGTTCTGACGCCGTAAGCGGTCTTTGCGAGCCGCGGCGTTTGAGAAACCGCGGGTTTATCTCTACATTGACTCGTGTAAGTGAAGCGCTTGCTGACAGCCTGGCTGTCCGTCGCGCTGGTGGGGCTGGTTCTTGCCGGAAGCGCGCATGCTTGCTCCTGCGCGCCGCAGGCGCCGGCTGAATCGCTGCAGGAATCCGATGCGGCGATCGTCGGCCGCCTGGTCAAGGTCGAGCCGCGTGGCCGCTTTCGCGCTGACTATCGCTATGAGGTGCGGCGGGTGTATCGCGGCGAGGGGATCGAGCCGGGCCAGATGCTCACCGTGCGCAGCGGCCGCCGTGCCGCTGCCTGCGCGCTGCCGCGCCGCCTCGATCACAGATACGGCCTGTTTCTCGCCGAGGCGAACGGCCACTGGCTGGGCGGCATCTGCGGAGTGATCGAACCGCGCGGTCTCTGGCACGCTGCACAGCAGCGGCTGGCTCTGTATCGCGGATCGTCGTCCGGGCAGGGCCTCGGCGGCTGCTCAGCCTGAGCGCCCGTACAGTCGGTCCTTGGCGGCCAGGAGCCGCTTGTCCGCGGCGGCGTGCAGGAGGGCCGGATCGCCGGTCCCTTCGGCGACGCCGAAGGAGGCGCCGAGCGAGCCGTCCGACATGCCTATCCGGGCGATCGAATCGCTGAGGCGGACGGCGGCCCGTTCGGCGTCCTCGCGGCAGGTTTTCGGCATCAGGATCGCGAACTCGTCGCCGCCGATGCGGAAGCCGTCGTCGGTGAGCCTGGACTCGTCGATCAGGGCGGCGACCTGCTGCAGGGCCTTGTCGCCGGCGGGGTGGCCGAGCGTGTCGTTGATCGTCTTGAAGCCGTCGAGGTCGAGCAGGCAGAGCGAGAGCGGCCAGGCGTAGCGAGAGGCGCGGGCGATCTCCACCGGCAGCCGCTCCTCGTAGGCACGGCGGTTGAGCAGGCCGGTGAGCGCGTCGTGGCGGCCTCCGTGCACCTCCGCCGCGAAGAGCCTGGCGTGGGACATGTGAGCGGCGATCAGGCCGCTGAGCAGCTCCAGCGTCTCGACGTCGCTGTCGGCGAACCGGTTGGGCTCGGGGGAGTAGACCTTGAGCACGCCGACCGTCTCCTCCTGGTGGACGAGCGGCACGCAGAGCATCGAGCGGGCGTTGACCCGGCGGCTGGCCTCGGCGTCGACCCGTGGGTCGGCCTCCGTGTCGATGCTGTGCAGTACCCGCCCTTCCCGGACGCAGAGCCCGGAGAGGCTTGCGGCCATCTTCAGGCGCACCCCTAAGAAAGGCGTCGCCTCCCCCGTCGTCACGCGGTAGACCATCTCGTCCCCGTCGACGATCTCGACCACTCCGGCGCTCGCCCTGGTCAGCTCCTGGCCGCGAGAGGCGATCAGGTGCATGACCGCATTGAGGTCGAGATCGCTCGCGGTGATCTCGGTCTGGGTCTCGATGATGGCACGCAGGTGCTCGCCGCTTGGCTCGCTCATACCCCCAATATCGGGTAATACGGCGCGGGCTTTAGCCGTGCGATGCGGCTGGTGCCGCGACCGCACTCGGGCGGCGATGCCTGCGGTAGGTCTCTTCGACCCACTGGTAACCGGGACGCTCTCTAAGCGGCGCGCTGAAGCTCTCCATCCCCGCCGGTCGGGGCTCGTCGCTTGGCAGCGGGCCCTCCGCCGGGATGACCAGCGGGTAGAAGAGCGAGGCGGCGGTGAGGTCGGCGACGCTGAACGAATCGCCGACCAGGTACTCGCTGGCGCCCAGCTCGGCCTCGAGCCGGTCGAGCGCGGCGACGATCTTGACGCGGGCCAGCTCGGCGGACTCCTCGCTGTGGACGCCGAAGCGCAGGCCGGTGTAGGTGCGCGCATAGGTGACGGCGCCGCTGCCCAGGCGCGCCACCGCGCCCGGCGTGGTGCTGGCGATGACCGCCTCGAAGCGCTCTGGGTCCTTGCCCAGCTCGTGGAAGCCGAGCAGGCGGACGTGCGGTCCCAGCTCCTCGTCGAAGAAGTCCTCCAGCTCGAGCGCGCGCCGTCGCTGCTCGGGGTCGGCCGGGTAGAGCGGCCGCTCGGGAAAGCGCTCCTCCAGCGCGGCGATGATCTCGGTTGAGTCGCCGATTCGCCTCCCGTCGATCTCCAGCACCGGGAAGGTCTGGCTGGCGCCCCGAGTCAGCCACATCGAGGCCGGGATGTGAGTGCCGGGAATGGTGACGGCGCGACGGCTGTGCGGGACTTCCTTGTGGTCGAGCGCCCAGCGCGCCTTCTCGCTGTAGTGCGAGAGGCCGATGTGCCAGAGGGTGGGGCTGGAGTCGCTCATTGCTTCCTCGTTGCCGCCGTGGCAGCATAGCCCCCGTATGGCGCTTCTGGACGACGCGGAGATCGAGGCGAAGCTCGCCGGCCTGCCCGGCTGGGAGCGAGCCGGCGATGCGATCGCCAAGGCCTTTGCCTGCGACGACTTCGTCGGCTCGGTGCGCTTCGTCGAGAGCCTGGTCGAGCCGGCCGAGGCGATGGGCCACCATCCCGACCTGGCGATCTCCTGGGACAAGGTGACGGTGACGATCTCCACCCACTCCGAAGGGGGCCTCACCGCCGCCGACTTCGAGCTGGCGGCGAGGGTCGACGGCCTATCGCCGACGAGCTGAGAATCGCTGCGGGCCTCTCGGTCCCGCTGGCTGAGGTCGAGCTGCGCGCGAGCCGCTCCTCCGGCCCGGGCGGGCAGCACGCCAACGTCACCGCCTCGCGGGTGGAAGCGGTCTTCGACGTCGAGGCCTCGCGGTCACTCGACGAGGGGCAGCGCGAGCGCTTGCTTGGCCGCGTCGGCCCGCTGATCACCGCCGTCGCCCAGGACGCCCGCGGCCAGGCCCGCAATCGCGAACTGGCCCTGCGGCGGCTGGCGGAGAAGATCGCCGCCGGCCTGGCGACGCCGCGGCGGCGGCGACCGACGCGGCCGACCCGCGCCTCGCGCGAGCGCCGCCTCGAAGAGAAGCGCCGCGCCGGTGAACGCAAGCGGACGCGACGACCGCCGCGCAGCGGGTACTGAGAGGCCGGCCGCGAAGCCGCCGCGCCTGGCAGACTCGAAGCGATGGCAAAGCGCAAGCAAAAACGGCGTCCGCGGCAGAAGACCCCGACCGTCGACTACGTCGACGCCGAGGGCAACATGCTGACGCTGCGCCAGTCGCTCAGCGCCGCGACGATCGCCAAGCTGGGCGAAGGCCCGGCGACGGCGGCGACTTCGCAGGAGGACGCCTGGCACCGTCGCTCCGAGCTGCTCTTCGAGCGCCTCGCCGTGCGCTGGGAGATCGCCGGCCTGCCGCTGACCGAGCAGAGCATGCTGCTCGGCCGCTACCGGATGGCCGACTCGCTGACCCAGCAGTGGGTCCGTGAGACGATCGCCACGCACCTCGAGCGGCATATCCCGGAGCTGACCGGGTAGGGGACACTCAGGCGAGACGAAAGGAATGGGCATGTTCACCAACACCAAAGCCACCAACGGCTTCGCAGTAGACGACGTCGAGAAGGCGCGCCAGTTCTACGGCGAGACGCTCGGACTGGGGACGACCGTGCTGAGCGAGGAGCACGGCGTGATGTCGATCCAGCTCGCCGGCGGCCGTGACACCCTGGTCTACGCCAAGCCGGACTTCGTCCCCGCGACTTACACGATCCTCAACTTCGAGGTCGACGACATCGACAGCGCCGTCGACGAGCTCGGCTCCCGCGGCGTCGGCTTCGAGCGCTACGACGGCTTCGAGCACGACGAGAAGGGAATCGTCCACGGCCCCGGCCCCCAGATCGCCTGGTTCAAGGACCCGGCGGGCAACATCCTCTCGGTACTGCAGCAGCCGTAATTGCGTGGGTAGCTCTGGTCGAGGACTTAGGTGGCCGGGGTTGCGGGTTTCGTCCGCGATCTCCTCAACACGGGGAGGCGGGGCCCTCGCACAACAACGAGCTCATTTCTTGACGGCCATCTCCGCATAGGCGGTTTCCACGATTTTGGCGATTGCCTTAGCGCTCTCCACTTTCAGCGCTTTGTCAGCGCGCAGATAGCCATTGATTGCGGCCAGCGTGTCCTGTGCTTCTTCGTCGCTTGGCTGCTTGCCGCGATCAAAAAAGGCGTCGCGGGGCTTGCCAAGCCAGTCCACCATGCGCAAATAGCTGCCGGTTCGCGGTTGGCTACCTTGCGCCAGCCGCGTGAAGATGGAGGGGCTCAGGTCGAGCTCCTTAGCGAGCTTTCTCCAGCTCAAGTTCTTGGTACTGCGTCGCGAGTCCAGTGCTCCATACAGCGCTGAGACATTGATTGCGTGATCCATGATCGGTTCCTTTGACCTCCTTTGGACAGCTTGTTCTACGGTAGCAACGCCGTTCTCGGCAAGCAACGATTCGCACCGTATGGCAAACAACGTTCTTTACGTCGAACGACTTTCGGTGTTCTATTCACGGCCAAGCCGCTCTTCCTTGTCTTCGAGCGCGATCTCGAAAAGAACCCGGTCGGCCTCTTGCAAGCCCAGACGGCCGTCCCATTGGGGCCCGGTAAGCAGCATCGCCCGACCAAAATCGATCCGATCGTCCATCGCGAGCCCGTTGAGCTCAGCTGTCTTTCTTGCTTCGTTGGCCTTGCCTGGGACCGCTGAAGCGATTTCCGCCATCGAGACCTTGCGCAGACCACCCATGCCGACTAGCTGGGTCGTCGATGCCTCGGGGCTGACCACAACCGCGAGGCGCAACGCCTCAGCGAGCTCAGCGGCCCACGCACGGACTTTGGCGCCAGCGCTAGCGGGCGAGAATTGAAAGCCGATTCGCGCCCAATGCCAGCGTCCCGTTTCGCTGGCCTGGACGCGTGCTTCGGTCAGGCCGAGATCGTCGTAGAGACTGAAGCAGCCGCGCAGGAACTGGAGGCTGATGCCGCGCCCGCGGTAAGCCGGCGTCACTTCGAAGTGGTCGTGGTAAGCCCACTTTTCCTCGAGATTGAGGGTTCGCTTGAAGGTGGCGATCGGTCTTTGATCGCCCGGCAGGTGAAGCCCCCCGACGAGTTCGATGACGGCGCCGTCCTCGAGCCTTGCCTTTGCTCCAGCCTCCCCCGGCACGAGAAACGACATATAGCCGGGTGGTGTTATTGCCGCCTTCAGCTCGGGAAAGAGCTCGATGTTTGTGCCAAGGTCAACTTCGGTTGCCTGGGTCAGCTCGCCGATGCGCGAGATCAGCTGATCCCCGAGCGATCCCTCCTCTGCTGACACCTGCTCCTCCTCGAATGCATTTCATGCCACGCCGAGCCAATTCCCGACGCCTCTCATCGTGTGCACGCCCGTCGACTGCGCCCTGCCCAGACGCGATTTCTCCGATGGCGAATCTCTAGTCCCTGAACGAACTCCCCCGGACGGGCTGGCGGCGCCACCCCCGGATTTTTCAGGACTGATCGAAGATCCTCTCGACACTACTCATCGTGTTCCCAAACCTATCCAATTCTGCATAGGCAATAGGGTCAGACCCAGCAAAGCGCACCCTTTCTGTGGCGGGCCTGAGCGGGCTTAGTCGCCGACTCGTACGACGAGCTTGCCCACGTTGGCGCCGTCGAAGAGCATGTTGATCGCGCTGGGCAGCTCCTCGAAGCCCTCGACGACGGTCTCCAGCGGCTCGAGGCTGCCGTCGGCGATCCACTCCGCCAGCTGCGCTGAGACATCCGCCAGCTTGGCGTAGTGGTCGAGGATGATGAAGCCCTGCAGGGTGGCCCGCTTGACGAGCAGGTTGCCGAAGGTCTCGCGCGGGCCGGGCGGCGGGGCGCTGTCGTTGTAGCCGGAGATCAGCCCGCAGAGGGCGATCCGGGCGTGCAGGTTGAGGCGGGCGAAGATCGCGTCCATGATCTTGCCGCCGACGTTCTCGAAGTCGACGTCGATGCCGTCCGGCGTGGCGGCCTTGAGCTGCTCGCGCCAGTCCTCGGCGCGGTGGTCCACGGCCGCGTCGAAGCCGAGCTTCTCGGTGAGGATCGAGCACTTCTCCGGGCCACCGGCGATGCCGACGACGCGGGCGCCGTCGCGCTTCGCGAGCTGCCCGGCCACCGAGCCGACCGCGCCGGCGGCCGCCGAGATGACGACCGTCTCGCCCTCCTGCGGCTTGCCGATTTCACGCATCCCGACCCAGGCCGTGAGGCCGGTCATGCCGAGCGCGCCGAGGTAGAGGCTGGGTGAGACCCCCTCGACCTCGGGGACCCGCTGCACGGGGGCCGTGTCGGAGGCGATGTAGTGCTCGGTCCAGCCGATCAGGCCCTGGACGAGCTGTCCCTCCTCGTAGTCGGGGTGCCTGGACTCGACCACCCGGCCGAGGCCGAGGCCGCGCATCGTCTCGCCGATCGCCACCGGCGGCAGGTAGCCGGGCTGGTCGTTGATCCATCCGCGGTTGGTCGGGTCGAGCGAGATCCACTCGGTGCGGACCAGTGCCTCGCCGTCGCTGATCCCGGGGAGCTCTTCCTCGACGAGCTCGAAGGTCTCGCCGTCGATTCGCCCCTCGGGGCGCTGGCGCAATGCGAAGCGACGGTTGACCGGCATCGCGTGAGCCTATCTCGACGTCCCTATCGTTGGCTGAAAGTCTTTTCCGAGATAGCGTTAAGACAAAGAAACGGTCGGTCAGGGGGGTAATGGGTTCGAGCAGGCAACGGCTTTCGTGGCGAGGGTGTGCGTTTGGCTTTTTGCTCGCCTTGCTAGTCACCGGGTCCGCGGCGGCGGCGGCGCGCGGCGCCGGCAATCTTCACTGGGTTGGCGCCGCAAATCTCGAGCTCAGCCAGAAGAACGAAGACTCCGTCAGCTTCACTGAAGATCACAGCGCCGCGACCTACAGGGTCGATTCGTTCACGCCGGAAGGGGGCCTGCCCACGACGAGCTCCCGCGGCAGGTACTTCCCGCTCGACTACGACGGATCCTGGACCAGGAATTCCCGGGTCGGCGCCCAGGGCTGCATCATTTCGACCTCAACGGGAAGCGGCTCTGGCCATCAGCTTGGAAGCGACCAGTACCACGAACTCATCGTGGCGACGTACCCGCTCGATCGCGAATTCCTCTTCTACCTCGGGACGCCACCAGGGCATGTCCTCGACACCCACGACGATTGCGAAGGGCACGCCTCTTCGGAAGGCCACGAGCTGGGCTTCGAAAACATCATCGCCACTTGTATCCATGCGCAGGACGGCACGCGGGTACTTCCCCACGAAGGCTCGGTGGTCCGGGGGGAAATGAGCGGGACGGGGTGCTCCCCGATGGGGGGCTGGAAACTGACCTACGATTTCCGTGTCACCTGTCCCGATGGCAGCGCTCCCGATGCGGAATGGATGTGCGCTGGGAGCGAGTGCGTCGGGCGGGAGCTCGCCTCGCGGCTCGAGGGCCTGGGCTTTGGGGAGTACCCGGCGTTTACCGTCGCCGAGGGCGGTCCAATCGCGCTGGAGGCGGACTACTCGCTCGGGGCCCTCGAACTTTGTGAGCGTGGCGCCCATGGCCCCGCGTCCCTTCAAGGCCTCCGTCGGCTCAACCGGGGTTCTGAGGCTCCCGGTTACCGTCGACGGTCAGGGCCAGGCGGGCCCGTTCTCCTACTCGATCCGACAACGCCGGTGGTCGGGGCGCCAAGTGGCCAAGTTCAGGCCGGAGCTGGCGGTCGACCTGCATCCGGATTTCGAGCCAGTCGACCTGAAGGAGCCGGGTGTAGTGGGCCTCGGTCTGGTCAAGCTCGGCATTGGCAAGCTTTCGACCGTCCTGGTTCCTGGCCAGGACGGCGAACCGGCCAAGCTGACCGCGATCAACGAGCCCGAGGGTGTGCTGAAGGCGAAGCTCGACACCCAGAAGATCCTCGAGGCGATTAGCCGACTCCGCCAGCTCCTGCCAAACGAGCAGGAGGTCGGCACCGTTCTCTCGGTCTCCTTCGCCCGTCTCCTCAACGCCGAGCTGGGCTCGGCCCGCCCGCTGGTCGGTAGCCCGAAGATGCCGTTCGCCGGCGACCTGGACTGGGCTGACTCTCAATTCCGCGATCTCGTGCGGAACGGCAACCATGTGGTCGAGGGCTGGGACAGCGGCGCCTTGGACTGCAACTCGCTTTGCGAGGCCGTCGAGAAGGCCGCCCCCGAGGCTGCGAAGGCAGGGGCCTATGTCGCCGGCGCCTTCGCCCTTGGAACCCTGCTTCGCACGGCCTTCACGCTCGCCCCCGTCCTCGTCCTGGCGCGGCCGGGCACGAGCGGCGACCTGCCGGCGCGCGAGATTCTCAGCGATGCACGCGCAGCCGCGAAGGGCGATTTGACCGACAAGGTGCTGCGGGTATTTGCTGCGCCTCACGTCCCTCCGCGCAGCTTTCGCGCCGCTCCGTTCAAGCGGAAGCCGGCTATCGAGGCGACGAGGGAAGCGATCCTCCTGCCCGCGCCGGGACAGGCCAGAACGCTTCTGGTTGCCGGCGGGCGCAGCTTCAAGTCCGCGCAGCGCCTGACGATCGCCGCGGCGGCTCTGCCAAACCGCGCCAGGCACCACGTCCTCGTCGTCCTCAGAGGGCCTCACTACAAGGCGCAGCGCGTGGTCACCGCGAGCGCCGGCGCATCGGTGCTGACGATCGCGCTTCCGCGGCACAAGCGCGCTGGCGCCTGGTCGATCTGCGTGGTGGACGCCTCTGGTGTCCACAGCAAGGGGAACCGGCTTGACGGCAAGGCCCAATTCCGGGTCGGGACCTTCGCCGTGAAGCGTCACCGGTAGTGCCTTCCAGCAACTCCCGTCCAAAGGGGTCGGCATGGGCGCGGCTGGGTTCGAACCAGCGACCTCGCGTGTTATTCTTTACCTATGGCAGGGAAGGTAAAGAATCAGACCAGGGTCTCCAGCAAGCACCAAGTGACGATCCCGGCGGCCCCTTCCACACGGCTGGCTTCGAGCCCGGGGACACTCTGAAGGTAGAGGCTGAGGGAGCCGGTCGCGTGGTCCTGACGCGAGTCGATGAGCTAATCGACCGCTACTCCGGATGCCTGGACACCGGCGGCGATCTGCGCGAGCGCGTGGAAGGGCTGCGCGAGGAGTGGCGGTAGTCCTCGATTCCGACGCTGTCGTCGGCTTTCTCGATCGGGACGATGCCCTCCACGATGCAGCCGACGCGGCGATTCGTAACCTCGTTCACGAGCAGCGGCTGCTGGTTTCAGCAGTCACTTATGCCGAGGTGCTGACCGGCGCCTGGCTCGGCCACCACGACGAGGACCAGGTCCGGGGGTTCTTCGCCCAACTGATCTCCGAGGTTCTCCCGGTCGACATGACCGTCGCCGACAAGGCGGCCGAGTTTCGCGCGCGCCTCAAGCCGTTGCGGATGCCTGACGCCTTGATCTTCGCCACGGCGGAGGCCAACCCCGACGTGGATCTGCTCGTGACCGGCGATGCCCAGGCGCCCAAAGTTCCTGGGCTGGATTGCGCTGTCCGTCTGCTGCGCTGATGTAGAGCCAAATTTTGAACGAGGTTAGAACCACTCCCTGATTTTTGGCTCTACCAAGGGAAGTCCGATGGGCGCGGCTGGGTTCGAACCAGCGTTCTAGCCCACAGCTCGAACCGAAAGAAACGTAGCGGCTCGGAAGATCGAGGAACGGGCATCGGGTTGAATCGCAAGCTGCAAAGCCAGATGGGACCGCGAGTAGCGCGAACGGCGACCGTGGCGGAAATTAGGCGGGGGCGTTTACTTCCCCTGACCGGACTTTTCCGCCATGAACGCAACTCTGAAAGGCAGCAACGCGCAGCTCGATTCAGCACCAGCCCGGTTCCTCGACCAATTCGAGGAGCTACGCATGGGACTCTCCAACGAGCAGTTGATCGCAGAGGCGATCGAAATCAATCACGCCGGCTGCGGTCGGGAAGCGACGCTAGAGCGGTACCGCGACCACCTTGTCCACTTCAGCCACTACCTGGCGAGCGTCCACGGCAAGACCTTCTACACGGCTAAGGCGAAGCACGTTCGGCTATTCATGGGCCACCTCGCCAAGTCCGGCGGCGAGCGGCCGCACAGCTCGCGCCTACGGTGCGAGTGGTGCCGAACGCGGGGATACCCGAACGGGCATAGCGGCGAAGGTTGGTCGGCCTCTTACCGCAAGAGCTATCTGTCGGCCATCAAGTTTCTCTACCGGCACTTCTTCGCCGAAGACGACCTGCCAGATCACAACCCGGCGGCATTGGAGGAATCGCCCAAGATCATCCTCAAGCGTGGCTACACGCCTACGCGAGAGGAGATCAAACGACTGCTCGACGCGCCGGGTACGCCGAGGGCACGGCTACTGGCCTGTTGGATGTTCTATGCGCCATCGCGACGCAAGACCTTTTCAGACGCGCGCTGGCCGGACATTGACCTAGATCAGGGCACCTGGGAAGTCGTTGGCAAGAACGGCAAGGTTGACGTGTTTGACCTCGCGCCGCCGTTGCTCCGCCAATTCCGACTGTATCGCCGTTGGCAGCTCGCCGAGGCTGAACAAAATCCGGCAATCCGCGACGCCTTGGCCGACCCGGAAACCGCCTACGTGCTGCTAACCAAGCACGGCAAGCAAACGAGTCCGCAGACAGTCACGAAGATCGTGAATTGGCACGGCATTCGTGCGGGCGTCGGTTTGCGGAAAGCGACCGGCGGTGCCGATGCTGTGAACGGTATGACCTCCCGACTCTCGCCGCACGCATTCAGGCGGGCGTGGGCCACAATCGCGCTGAACGAGGAGGGAACACCGATCGACGTTGTCTCTGAGGTTCTAAGACACAGCGACATAGCGACGACCCGGCGGCACTACGCGCCGACAAAGTCAGATCGAGCGCGGGCGGCGCTGGTGGCGATGCGGGTGGCCTGAGGGGGCTACCTTCCACCGGCCGCCCGTGCGCTAGTCGGGGGCAACAAGCTATTGCAGTTGCGCGGAGCGGGGACCGCCTGCGTCCACCCAAGACAGCTTCGATCCGTGCAGTTCCAGAGAGTCGATTTCGACGCCTGCGCCTGAGTCGAGAATCCGATTGCCTTGGGAATCGCAGACGCCGATTTCCGGTGCCTGACCCGTTGGGCTCGCCGTGATCGCGCCCCATGCAAGGGCGCCAGCATTGGTGACGAATAGGTGTCGAATCGCTGGGAAGCGGCCAGGGTCGGTCGCCACTACCGGCTAGGCATCGCCTTGCTTTGCCTGTCCGAGCGTCTTGCGAAATGACGTAGACCTTCGCGCTATCCGGCCCGGACTTCCGTTCTTCGACGACGGCCGCCCAAGTTCCCTTGATAGCGAAGGGACCGCGCACCGACGCGCTCTTTCCGAACCGCTGAAGCGGTCCTAGCCGCCGAGATTTGCCCGATGACTTCAAGCAGTTGAAGACGGGCGCCGTGCCGCCCTGGCCGGATTGCCCCGCTCCCCGGTACAAGCGGACCTGGGAGTTTGCCGCCAGCGTCGTTGTTCCAGTCGAGCCACATGGCGCGCTTGCGACGGCGCTGGCCGGAAAGCTCTGCGCGAGCAGCCCCAAAAACAGACTGACGCTCAGGGCCATCAGCAGACCCCGCGTGATGCCAGGCCGGCCGTTGTGCCCGACCCGACGGCGCGTCGAATCAGGCATTTGGCTTTCGAGAGTCATGCGATTGGCACCCGGACCCAAAACCCTATGGCCGTGGGGGAGTTGCGGCAAGGCGTATCCGGCCAGAAGACGCCTCGGAGGGTACCTAAACGAATGTTCGGGGGGCGTTTTCGCGCGTCCTCGGACTATTTCGACTGTTTGTGCCGTTTAGATAACAGCCAGATCGTCGGAACGACCACCTTCAGCGGCAGCGCTCGCGAGCAGCGGGCGACTCCTGGGGAAGGGAAGGAAGGACGAAGCGCCTCCCTTGAGCCCGATCGGCAGAAAGAAGGAGGCGCCAAATGTCCCCTCGATCAAGAAGGTCGGCGAATCGCCCGGCCGCGGTTGTTTTCTGCGCGCTGCTGCTTGCAGCGGGCATCGCCGTCCTAGCGACGGCCACGGCTCACGCCGGGCAATTCAAGATGGTCGCCTGCGCCAGTACGTCGGGCGCTCCGCCGTACACGACGGCAACCAACACGGCCAGCGCGCAGCATCCCAGCGGCATCTTTGACTTTGCGAATTGGTGCGGGGGCGCGGGAGGCGATCCGCCCGGCGATGCCGCATTCATGCGCATTGTCGAGCATGAACCGAGCGGCAACGCTGGACAAGGCGCCTACGGGGCTTTCGTCTTTGAAACCCCGTGGTATGTCCACTTCCGATCAGGCGGCGGGTACACCCGCCAGCCCAATTCCTTCAATGACGGCTGGCGCGCTCGCTTTTGGGGGATCGACTTCAACAACAACGGCAACCTCTTTCTCAATCAAGGCTCCGGTGTCGGTAACGCCGGCACCGACTCCTCCGCGTCGGGAATCTTCGGGCCGCACTTGTGGCCGTTTGGCAACTACATCGACTTCCATCACTTCTACTTTGAACTGCTCTGCGTGCGTCCCGCCGGTTGCGACCGCGCCAATTACAACGCCGTCGATGCAAACGGCTTCGTCTTCATCCTCAACGACGATCAAAATTCTCAGGTCTCGTTCTTCAATACGTCCTCAGCGCTCATGCTGGGACAGTGGGTGCGCGGCACCCAAGGCGTCTTTTGGAACACCTCAGATCAAGGGTCGGGAATCCGCTTCGAGCGAGTCCGCATAGACAACGATCCACGCTATGTCCTCGACTTCCAGGCGATGGGGCAATGCAACGCGACTTCATCGCAGACCAATGGCGAGTTCTCGCGCGTCTACCAGCCGTGTCCCACGGGCGGGCCGTGGGGGCGCGAGTACGACTTCGACAGCGCATCGTTCGCCGATGGCGCTCACAACCTCTCTGTCTGCACCCAGGACTACGGCCAGTACATGGGGCTTAATGGGACCTCGGGGGAAACCTGCGATTCCCGCACGATCCACGTCGATAACCATGCGCCAGGAGCGCCAGCCGGTCTACAAATCGTCAGCTCCAATCCCGCTCGCTACCTCGACCACTTCGGGGCGCAGTTCTCCTTGCCGCCTGACCCTGGCTCACCGATTGTCAAGGTCCACTACGACGTAATCGACGCGGCGGGCAAAGTCGTCATGCCGGAGAAGGTGGTCGCTGGAACCAACCCGACCCAGATCCCCGAAGTCACCGGCCCAGCTAAAGCCGGCGACTATCGACTTCGCGCGTGGCTTGAGGATGCCGTGGGCTTCAGCGGCCCGGCGACCACCGCGCCCATCCCCCACGACACCACGCCGCCCGCCGCACCCCAAGACCTTTCGGTGACGGCACCGGGCACGACGCGCGCAGCGCAGGCATTTGACGTGCGCTGGCACAACATTCTCGACAGCGGATCGCCGATCGACGCAGCTCATTACCAAGTGCTGAGTCCATCGGGCGCTGTCGTTGTGCCCGCGAAGACGATTGGCGGCAGCACCCCGCAGGCCATCGCGAATCTTGAAACGCCTCGCGAATCCGGCGCGTACACCTTGCGCCTTTGGATTTCCGACGCAGAGGGCAATGTGGGCGCACCCGTCAGCGCGCCGCTCTCCTATGACTGCCCGCGCTCAGAGGTTGGCGGCGGTCTCACATTGACCGCTGGGCTAGGCAAGCACGCCGAGAGCTCAGTTGTTGTCCAGCAAAAAGAAAGCGCCACGCTGAGAGGAAAATTGACCGGCACCGGCGGTCGGATTGCCAACGCGCCGCTGTGCGTATTCAGCAAAGTCGTCACCGACCAAAATCGCCAGTTCGCCGGCATCGCACTGACCGGCATGGACGGGGGCTACCAGTTCGCTATCGGCTCCGGGCCGTCCCGCGATCTAACCGTTGCCTACCGTCCCGACCAACGCGAGCTGACGGCGAACGCCACGCTAAAAACGAGAGTCCACCCGACGTTCCGGCTACGCGGCAAAGTCGTCAAGAACAAAGACGTCGCGGTCTTCACGGGTGCGATCCCTGGTCCTGACAATGAAAAAGTCCTCGTCGTCCTACAGGTCAAGAGCGGCAAGGGATGGCGCGTCTTCCGTCGCTACCGCACCCGAGAGGGTGGACGCTTTGTGATGCGCTACCGCTTCACGCAGACCTACAGCCCGACGACGTACATCATGCGCGCTCAAGTTCGCGCGCAGAGCGGTTATCCGTTTGAGGAAGGCAACTCGCAACCTATCGCCGTACCCGTCGCACCCTAGTAGCTTGCGATGCCAGGAATCAACACGTCTGCGAAGTGAACCCGGCCGTACCGCCGACCGCCGAGGCGGTCGGCGGTGCTCTCTACGCACTGTTCTATGACCACGTAAGGCAAAAGGCGCGGAGCGGCTTCCCGAGATCGTGCCTCCGGTCGTCTACGTGACCTTGGCGCCTTTCCTCGGCGGAGAGAAAGTGTTCTCGCTGGCGACCCTATGAGTGAGTGTCCTCGGGGTTCCCTGAGCACATTGAAAGCCTCGGCTGCACCGCCCCGGCGGGGGAATACATGACCCACCACAGAAGCGATCGCGTGAACTGGGGCATGGTCGCGGCGATGCAGGTACGGCGAACTCGGCCACCTCCGATCGGCTTGGTGATCGGAGGTGGGCTTCCCGCCTGTTTCGCCGACGAAGTCGTACCGCGACTTTCATCGACGGCAGCCCCTCAACGGGCTATTTCATGCCCATCGCAAGCGGCAGCGTTGTGCCCGCAGCATTTTGGAAACTGCCAACAGCCTCGCAGGACCCTGCGAGACACGACACCGCTGGAAGACTGTTTCCTTTAGCTCCTTCTGGGTTCGGTGTTGAGCCGATTTCCCATTTTGTTCCGTTCCAGTACTCCGCAAGCGTCACGCTAACGCCAGAGCTGTTCTTGAATGATCCCACCGCAGTGCAAGAAGCAGATGACGTGCAAGAGATGCCTTTTAGGAATGCTTCTGTAGCGCCACCCGGATTAGGGGTGGAATGCACTTCCCAGCTGGTCCCATTCCAGCGCTCCGCCAAAGTCACCTTGGTGCCAGAGCTGTTCTTAAAGAATCCAGTGGCGAGACAGGTAGTCGCAGATGGGCAAGAGACGCCTATGAATTCAGTTTCTTTGGCGCCTTCCGGACTCGGCGTGGTTTGGATCGTCCAGGTTGTCCCATTCCAGCGCTCGGCGAGGGATCTGAGCGTGCCTGATCCGTCGAAATAGGCGCCAACGGCCGTGCACGCTTCAGCCGACGAGCACGATAGTCCTTGGAGAAAGGTGAACGAGGAGCCTGCGGGATTGGGGGTCGCTCGGACTTCCCATTTTGTCCCATTCCAATGCTCGGCCAAGGGCAGCGATTCTGTGAATTGGCCCCAATGCGTCCCAACCGCCACGCAGTTCGTCGTAGAGGTGCAAGACACTCGGTAAAGGAAGGTGCTGATGGAGCCTGCCGGACTTGGTGCGGACTGCACCGTCCAATTCGTACCGTTCCAACTCATAACCAGCGCGACGTAAGTCGAGGAAGCATCCTGATATTGCCCGACCGCTACGCAGTGCGTAGTGGAGGTGCAAGAGACGCCACTCAGGGTAGTTTCTTTGGCACCTCCGATGCTCGGTGTCGACTGGATCGACCAGCTCGTCCCATTCCAGCGCTCCGCCAGTGCCATCAGAGTTCCTGCGCTATTGACGTAGTAGCCCACTGCTGTACAGGCGGTCGACGAGGTGCAAGACACGCCCTTGAGTACGGTGCCTTTAGCGCCTTCTGGGCTGAGCGCTGTCTGGATGGCCCAGCTAGGGGTAGTTGTTTTGACTTCCTGATCCACCCCGGTGCTCGACCCGGCGCTATTAGTCGCGACCGTCCTGTAGTGATAGGTGTTGCCCGAAGTGAGCCCAGAGATTTCCGCAGTTGCGGCCACGGCTGTCATGCCCGACCCCACACTGACTTCCGCAGTTTTCGACCCGTAGGAGACAGTTGGACCATATTCGAAGAAATATTTCGTCGTGGCGCCATTCGGATTGGCGAGACCATTCAGCGTAGCCCCAGATTGACTGATGCTCGTAGCGGGTTTTGTGACTGCGGTCGGTACTAGTGGTCTTGAGTAACTTTGAGCTAGGGCTGCCTTCACGCCAGAGCTATTTTCCCAGTACCCCGAAGTTTGACATGAGGTCGACGCGATACACGAAATCCCCATCAGCTGACTCGCTTTGGTCCCTTCTGGGTTCTGTGGAGTATGGGCTTCCCAAGCCGTCCCGTTCCAGCGCTCCGCCAGAGTCACTTTGGTTCCAGAGCTGTCTTTGAAATACCCGGTGGCCAAACAGACTGCGGCAGACGGGCAAGAGACACCTATGAGCTCAGTTCCTTTGGCGCCTTCTGGGCTCGGTGTGGTTTGAGTCGTCCAGCTCGTCCCGTTCCAGCGCACGGCGTGCGAAACGAGTGTTTCCGATTTGTCGTAGTAGCCGCCAACGGCCGTGCACGCTGCCGCCGACGAGCACGATAGTCCCTGAAGAAAGGAGAACGACGAGCCTTCGGGGTTTGGGGTCGCTCGCACTTCCCATTTTGTCCCATTCCAGTGCTCGGCCAGGGGTAGCGATTCCGTGAATTGGCCCCACTGCACCCCAACCGCCACGCAGTTCGTCGCGGAGGTGCAAGACACCGCGTGCAGGAAGGCGCTGATAGAACCTTCCGGGCTCGGCGCGGACTGCAGCGCCCAACTCGTACCATTCCAACTCGCCACCACAGCGGAATAGTACGAGGAGGGATTCTGATAGTACCCAACCGCTATACAGCTCGTGGCCGAGGTGCAAGATACGGACTGGAAATAGCTTTCTTTGGCACCTTCGATGCTCGGCGTCGACTGGATCGACCAGCTCGTCCCATTCCAGCGCTCCGCCAGTGGCACATTGGTGCCGCCACTATTGACGTAGTAGCCCACTGCCGTACAGGCGGTCGACGATGTACAAGACACGCTCTTGAGCACCGAGCCTTTGGCGCCCGCCGGGTTGGGGGTTGACTGAACTGTCCAGCTGCTCCCATTCCAGCGCTCGGCGAGAGTTACTGTGACGCCCAGACTGTTGATGTAGCTACCAACGGCCGTACACACGCCCGCAGCTGGGCAAGATACGGACGGTAGACTGCCTCCTTTCGCTCCTGCCGGAGGGGACACTGTTTGGCTTTTCCAACCCGGATTGAACGTTCTGTCGAGGCCATAGGTAGTTCCAAGGCTATTCGTAGCACCGACGCGGTAGTGGAAGGCTGTCACGCTTTGGGCGAGTCCCTCAAGCGCCGAGTTCTTGGCTACAAATTTTGTGCCCGTGCCCATGTTGACTTCAGGCGTTTTTGTTCCATAGGATTCGGCGGGACCGTATTCAAAGAAGTATGTCGTTTCCAGGCCGTTCGGATTCACGGTGCCGTTAAGAGTTGCGCTCGTCTCTGTAACGGTCGACGCTGGTGCGGTCGTTACATCCGGCGGCGCCGGTTTCATCGTGAATTGCTGATCCGCCCCATAGCTGGTTTCGCCAAAGCTATTCGTAGCCTTGATTCGGTAGTGGTAGGTTTCTCCTGGTTGCAAGCTTTTGACAAGCTGGCTTTTGGCAACCGCCACCCTTCCTTCGCCAACATTTTCACTTGGGATCGGGACACTCGTTCCATACGCCGTCGTGGGGCCATATTCAAAGTTATAGTTGGTGCTTGCACCGCGTGGATTGACCGAGCCCCGTAGTGTCACTTCTCGCTGTTCGACGGACGTGGCGGGTTCCGTCACAACGATCGGAGGGGCACTCGGCGTCGTTACTTCTTCCTCAACGCCGTACGACGTACCGGCAGCGTTTTGCGCAACGATTCGATAGTGATAGGTGGTAAGCGGCTCAAGTTGCGAGTAGTACGGACCGCTAACCGGAATGGTCTGCCAGCCGGAGCCTGCCCCCCAAAGCTGGGTTGCGTTTCCATACGCAGAGGTTGTTCCCCATTGAAAGTGGTAGTTACTCGCTATGCCATGGGGATTAACGATGCCGTTGAAAGTTACGCCTGTTCCGTTGACCCCTGTTGGTTCTTCGGTTTCCGCATATGGCGGTGCCCCGAGCCTCGGACCGACTGTAACAGCGAGTGCATCCGTGACTTCGGCAATTTCTGCATAGAGTCCGTAATCGGCTCCACATCCTTGAGCTGGAAGAACCCGAGCTGAGACTATGCCAAGCGCTACGTTTCCGGCGAACACGGCGCCCCCGCTATCACCTTCGTCGATACAGGTTGGCCCGTGCATTGCAAGGTGGTACTGGAGTCCCCCGCTACCTTCGGCCGTCACGTTTAGTTTCACGACCGAGCCGCAATGCCCACCGGTCGTAAACCCAGCGTGGCACACATACTGACCAATATAGCTTGCGCTTTCGGCTGTGATTGCGGTTTCCTGTGCCGCAGCGCCGTGGTCCCAGAACGCCACCTGTGACGGCCATGGGTTTGTGTCCCAGTATGACCCGTTTGCATTGAGGGCCGCCCAGTCTCCTCCGGGGTAAGTCACCCCTTGAGCCAACCCAACTTCGCGATATTCGTTGTTGAGGAGCTCTGCGTACCATTTTTGAATTCCGGTTAGGACAATGCAGTGCCCAGCAGTGAGCATAAACCTGTTCCCAAAGGTTTTACCAACGGCCTTAAAGGCGGCGGTGCATTCCGGTCCCCAGGCTCCGCCTTTCTTCAGTCCCACGCCGCCACGCAGTGGACTATCGCAACGTCTGAATTCAGTCTGGCAGCTGGTGTTGGCTACCTTGACGTGCTCAGCACTTACCCGTCTCACTTCCACCTTCGCACTAGCGCCCTGGGCACTGCGATCAAGCTCCTCGATCTGAGCCTTGCTAGCACCGTCGGCCAGACTGACGATGACCGCATTTGCACGAGGGTCAAGGGACGTTTGGACTAGACCTTCCTTGAAGAAAGGCTTGAACTCCTCGTCGAGGTGTTCTTGCGTGGCCTCAAGTTCTTCCCAGGTGTACTGAGCAGGTTCGATTCGGGCGTTGGCGTCCACGTTGGTCCCGACGAGGACATCGTGCACCAGATCCTGCTTCTCGGCGTCGACCAATGGAACCACGAATTCACCGGCCTCATTGTCGAACCACAGACCGGCATAGTCCTTGCCCTGCACTGTCGCCAGCGCGTTTACGAGGCCTGCACCTCTTTGCTGGATCGCGAGATTTCGTTCTGCAGTTTCGGCAGAGCTCCCAAAGTCCTGCTGATAGCCCTCAACTTCGAACGAAGGGATTTCAGTCCCAGAGGGGGTCGCGGCAGCTGCAAGCTCGGAAGCCAGCAGCGCAATGAGAACAGAGACGAGGATCAATGGCAGAAACCGCATTGGCCGATGCACACGACGGCCCGCAGCTCGTGAATCGGTAGCTAGCCGGCAACCGCCGGATGATGGACGCATGTCCCCCCGCCTCTCGTTTCCGTTGTGCCCCCGGACTAACGGGACGCGGCGATGCTATGCAGCACCCGGATGCTGATACATCAGCATTATTCGATTTGTTGAGCGCCTCATGAAAAGTAGGGAGATAGCTTTAGCATTCTGTGCGATATCCTTGCTCCATTGATCTGACTGGTTAGATCGGTGTTTCTCGTAGGTACGATCAACCCTGGGCAGGCAAGCGATCTAACTCAAGGGGAGGCGAACCAAGTGCGAGGGAACAAGGCTCTGGTAGCTATCTTGATCGCCACACTGGGGGTTGGCGTAGCCCAGGTTTCAGCGGCCGGCACGATTGTGGAAGCTGGCTGGGGTCCACTAAGTTTTAACGTTGGCGTCCAACCAAGGGCTCTGCCAAAGCAGACCATGGCGCCCGTAGCCCTTGGATTCAGTGGCCGGGTTTCGACAAACGGAAAACCGGCCCCAGCTCTCACGCAGATGACAGTCGATTTCGACCGAAACGGCGCAATTGACGCGTCAGGACTTCCTAGATGCGCGAGAAGTCGACTTCAAATACTGAGCACTGAGAACGCGAGGCGTGTATGTCGCAAGTCAATCGTCGGAGCTGGTGTGGCGCACGTTGACATATCTACTTCGCAACGGAAAGCGATCACCTTGACCCTCTTCAACGGTGGTGTCCGAGGTGGTGTGACGACGATATTTGTCCATGGCGTGGTGCCAACGCCCACGCCAACCCCAGCTATCGCCACTGCAAAGATCAGAAGGGTCAGTCAGGGACGATTCGGACTGCGATCTATCACAACGATCCCGCTGATCTCCGGTGAGAACGGCTCATTGCACGACTTCAGTGTCACGATCGAGCGGCGCTTCATGCGCGGCGGTGCAGAACGAAGCTTCGCAATGGCACGGTGCATCGACGGTCATCTTGATGCCCGACTGACAGGCTTTTCCTTCAGCACAGGTGAACACCTTCAAGGAGATAGCTTTGTCCGACCTTGTGCGTCGAACGGCTAGATGCGAGGCGACTCAAACCGGAGTCAGACCCCAGACGGACCAACCTGCTGACGGAGCTCAATTTGACGCTGATTCCCATCGTGTGCGGCGCGCGAGACTTGGGACCGAGCGGATGCTTGCTCGCGGCGATGATGTCGTAGCGCTGGAGATAGCCATACAGGATCGACGCCTTCATTTACGGCTAGTTGATGGAGGTCCTCTAAGCCTGGCAGCAGTCGGCGGCCTGGAAAGGCATCCTCTTCGCGGAGCCTCGCCGCGCCCTTCGCTTCGCCTTGGGTTCCCGTCGCCCTGGACCGCTGCGTCTCGGCTCAGCGCCTCCGTCAACGAGCCAGGAGGACACCGGTGCATTTTGCGGTGTTGCTCTATCGCTTTATATGTCCGACGAAATAGAAGAACGTCTCTTTGTTTGCGCTCTGCGATTTGCGAGCCTTACGCTTTTCGACGACCTCCAACACACCCACGTCGACAAGGCTCTTGAGGTGGTGCGAGAACGAGCCAAGGCCGGGGACCCCACCTGACACCTTCTCGAGCTCAGTGGCTGACATCGGCCTTTCGATCCAGAGCATCGCTTCGATAATTGTGACCTTGGTTTGGACGAGATGAGCGATGAGCACGCTCCAGTCAATCGGACCCGTCTGACCTACGCCGCCGCCTTCCTTTGATCCCTCGCTGGGAATCTGCGCTATCGATGTTTTGACCATCAAGGCGAACTGCCCTACTTCTGCCTTTTGTCCATCTCTTTGTCGTCCTTCTGGGTCTCGGCCAGAATCGAGACAACCTGCTCGTTGTCAGCGACCTGGGAAACGTAGAAGTGCTTTGTAGCGCCGCGGACGTACTCCACGCGCGTCTGCCGAATCACGCCAAGCTCGCGGAGTACCTTGGCGTGATAGCTGAGGCTACTGAGATATGTCGTAATGAACTTCGTCAGATCTACGGGACTTTGGTTCTCTTCTTGCCCGTTGAGCACCCTCAGGACTTGGCGGCGTACTGGATGGTCAAGAGCGTGAATGAGTGCGGGTGACATCATCCGTGCCTTTTTGTGTTTCCCAAGTTTGGTCCTACGCACTGGGCACCCCCTTCGTTTGGACCGATGTCCGGTCGCTCAGCGTGGTGAGGCTTCTTGCGTGGTAGCGAAGCAAGGGGGCATCCACCGCATTGCCAAGGACAGGCTCAAGGTCAGCGAGCGTCATCTGCCGGCCAATCCAGAAGGCTCGTCGAGGATCAAGGCCTTTGCTGGATGAATAAGAAAGTCACCAAATGCGCACCGCGCCCTTAGGCGATCGTCACTCCTTCTCATGCTGGGCGCCCTCCGAGGATCGCGACCGCTGGCGTTGCTGCGTGCGTTGACAGCACCGCACACCCACGGCAGCCCAGGAGTCCCGCACCGACGAGATCGCGCACCGCGCGCTCGACGGAGTCGTCCATGAACCCGTCTGCGAGCATGATCGCCAGCGCGCGGATCGTGAACTGGGCAGGAAACCCATCGGCCACGCAGGCAAGGACAGCCTCTCTTGTCTGCGCGTCCTTTTCAGCTCGAAGAAGGCTCGCAGAGCTGATCGATCTCATTTCCCATGAAAGTTGCCCCTTCGTCACGGCGCGGGTCTGCTGGTTGGTCTAGTGCGGTGGTCACCGCTCACGCCTCAAATTGCTTGACGTGAAAGCGGCCCATCCCAGCAGACGTGGGCGCTAGCACCAGCGGTCGCCATTCAACACCGATGAAGAAATCGTTGATTGGTATTTCCAAGGCAGCAGAGAGCTTGATGAGTGTTTGCAAGCGAGGTTCGCGCTTCCCGCGCTCCAGCGCACTGATCTCAGTCCGATGCATGTCAGTGAGATCGGCAAGGTCCCCTTGTGACAGGTTCCGTTGGCGGCGAACGCGACATAGCGTCTGTGAGAATGCATCCCGGACAGCCTGATCGTGTTGGCTGACTTTTTTCATTAGTGGATTGTCGGTGGCAACAGATCGACTTGCCGAAGTACCGATAGGTGGTACTCGATCAAAGCAGTTGCTGGATGAGTGGGCAGCTCGCAGCCAAGGTCTTTGGGGTCCAACGACTTGCCTTGGGTTGCAAGGACGAGAATGCTGCGTCGCAGCGAGTGGCGTCGCGCTTGCTCACGCCTCGCCTCAGAAAACTCGCGGTCGTCCATTATGACCACTACCTCCGCCAGTTTTGGGAGAGTTCGATATGTCGCTCGAATGGCGCATGGAAGTTCCTAAGGTGTCCCCGACCGGCTACTTTTCTTGCGCTCCCTTGGGGAGGACTCCGTTCGGGATCGGCGTCCCGCATGCAAAACTCAGCCCCTGCGGTTCGGATGCATGGGGCCATTCGCTCCTGTTGTGGGCCCTAGGTGATGAGGGTTAGCAGTGTGGTCCGCCCCATTGGTACAACTAAGAGGATCAAATGCTCTTGTTCGTCGGAGTGATGAACAGTTTCAGATCGGTACGGGCAAGGCAACCATGAATTTGCCTACCGCTCTTGAAATTCTGAGCTGAAGTAGCCGCCTTCCGGCCGGCCTGGCCGCCCCCGCCTGAACCCGAGGAACGCGACGACCTTGGTCACTCCGGTCTCCCCCGACTTCGCCATGCGGCTGGCCGCCTTGGCATGAATCTTCTGCGCGCCTCGGTAGCTGGCCTTCAGGTGCGCGTTCATTTCCGTCTCCCCCTGAGCGTCGAGGGTCGGCGCGCCCCAGGCCAAGACCACCGTCTCGTCCTCGGCCAGTTTCCCACTCTGGCGTGAGGAGACGGCCTCGGTCATGACCCCCTGGACGATTGCGCCGCTCGCGTCGTCGCGATCCTCGTACGACATTTCGCGGTACGCCTCGGTGCTGACCTCGGGCGGGACGATGGCGCGATAGACGGGGCGCATCACGCCGTCCACTTCCTTGTGGCCCGCGAATTCGATGCAGCCGGACTCGTACAGATCGTGGATGTGGCCCGTGACGCCCTTCACGTCTTCGTTGGTCATCTCGGCTATCTCGCCCGCGCTGAATTCCCCTTCGTGGAGGATGGAGACGATCTCGACCCGGAGCCAGTGATTGAGGGTGTGCGTCATTGCAGGGACCGGCTGCCGCTTGCGCTGCTTGCGAGGCTTCCTTCCCACCTGCCGTGCTGACACGTTCAAGGTCAACCACCCTCCAATCAAGTTCGCGTTCTTAATCAGTAGGCCCAAAGCATAGAAGCGCGGGCGGAGTCGCGGCGGGCACGCAGCTCGCTTATGAAATTCCAAGCGGTAGGAATATTCCTACTCTGTTCCTTACCGTCCCGGTGGCAGAGCCGGGGTGACGACACGGGAGGGAGGTGAGAGGGATGACGGTCAAACCGGTCGATCCGGTCGCGCCGTTGCTGCTGTTTTTGAAGCAGCGGTAAGCGATCCGGGCCGGTCCTGGTCGTCTTGGTTGAGGGTCGGGACCGGCCCGCTAAGAGCCGGTTTTCGGCACCTTGGTCGCTTCCCCAAGGTCGTTCAACAGCTCTCCGGGCTGAACTCCCAAGCCGTCGGCGAGCCGAAGGATCGTGGTCAAGCGAGGTTCCCGCCCACCGCGCTCCATGCGCCCGATGGAGGTCATATGAAGGTCTGTGGCGCGAGCCAGGGCATCTTGGGAAAGCTTCTGGCGGTCGCGTAGTTCGCGCAAGCGCTTGCCGAAGGCTGAGCTCGCTCGCTCGCGGTCTTGATCCAATCGCGGGTCGGCCATCGATGTAGCGTTGCCGTTTCCCGCCTATTGGTCTAGAGCGCATTGGTCTAGAGCGCATTGGTCTAGGGTGCATTGGCCTAGTATGCACATTTCTTGAGCGATCGGCTTTCGCGGGGTATTCGCGACCGTCGACTCCGTTGTGCCGAGCCCGCGCCGGCATCGCCGAGCTTGTGGTGCCCTGAAGGCCGAACGTCTTCAGTTGCTTGATCCGCGGGCGAGAGTGCCTGCCGAGGGAGTTAGCCGGGGGGCCGATTCGCCCCCATTTTGGCACGGCATTCGCCGTGCGGGGGGCTTTGGCATCGGCCCCCCATCCGGGCGGGGCCACGGATCAAAGGAGTGATTTCCATGTCCGAGCCAACCGTTGCGGTTCTCGACGTTGACGCCATCGAGGTTGCAGAGGGGTTCAACCCCCGGACCCGGTTCGATGAGGGTGAGCTAGCCACACTCGCCGCGAATCTCCGCACCACAGACGGCCTCGTTCAGCCGCTCGCCGTCCAGACGGGCGAGTCAGGCGGTTACGTCCTGATCGCCGGAGAGCGTCGGCTTCGCGCCGCTAAGCAAGCCGGGATCGAGAAGGTTCCGGTCGTCGTTCTCGACGGTGACAAGGCCAAGGTGGCCGCGCTGGCCGAGAACCTGATCCGGGTCGATCTTGATCCGGTCGAGGTCGCGCACGGACTCCAAGCGCTTGCAGACGCCGAGGGTCTGACCACCCACAAGAAGATCGCGGCGCGGATCGGCAAGTCAGCAGGGTTCGTGAGCGAGCACCTGCGCTTGCTCAAGCTCCCCGAGGGTGTGCAGCGCCACATCGCTGCCGGTCACGTTCCGGTCGCCGCCGAGCGGACCTTGCGGAACGTCGCCAAGGTCTCGCCCCGCGTTGCGGAGTGCGCCTGCGAACTGGTCGAGAAGGGGGAGATCGAGGGCCGCGACCTGGCCGAGCGTTTGGGCGAGGTCTTGTGCGCGGTTGCCGAGGGCAAGTTGCCCGACAGCCCGACGATGATCGACGCCGAACACGGCGAAAGCCTGAGCCGGATCGTCACCGACCCCGAGAAGTACGCAGCGCTCGCAGAGCGCTACCGGGCGGTGCGCTCCTATGAAGCCGGAACCGATCCGGTGATTCGGTTCTCAGAGGCCGAGGTCGATGCGGCGCGGGCGGCGGGATGCCTGGTCGAGTACACCGAGGACCGGCGCGGCTGGTCACCCACCATCGCCTACATCACCGACGTCAGCCTGGCGGTGGACCTGGCCGAGCGCGTCATCGAGCGGATCGAGCAGCGGGCCGCAGAGGAGGCAAGGGAGCAGGCCGAACTGGCCGGTGTCGATCTTTCTGACGACGCCGACTCGACGCCTGCCGAGCAGATCAAGGAGGCCCGCCGCGTCGAGCGGGCGGAGCGGAAAAAAGCCGGGGAAGATGCTCGTGACGACAACCTCGCCATAGGCCGAGCTTTGCTGGCTCGACGCGGTGCCAAGAGCCGCAAGGAACACAGCCTTGCGCGTGCGAAGGCCGTTGCCCTGGTTGTGTTGGACAACAACCCGGTCCTGGCGGCTCGCGGCCTTCGGCTCGCTTTCGAGCAGCTCCAGAAGGTCGAGGTCAAGACCCTCAAGAACGGCGAACCGCGCACGAAGGTCACCTACGCGGACGCGACCGAGTGTCAGGAGTACCTGGCGAACCGGATCGAGGAAGCACGTTCGGAGAAAGAGGTGCTTGAGCTATTGGCTGACGCGATGATCGCCGCCGAGCTAACCGACGAGTGCGAGCTACCGCAGTCGCGTCGCGTCAACTATGGCCTGCGGGGTTACTCGGCAGTCGAGAAGGTGCTTGCCGACGACATTAAGGCTGTCCGGCCGCGCCGTCGCAGGAAGCGCAGCTAGTAGCAAGGGGGAGGGGCGGGCGCTCTGGCCTGTCCCTCCCTCAAGCTCTGCGCCACCCGCCGCACCTGGCCCGCCAGCACCGCGAGCTCAACCTTCTCGGCGGCGAGTTCCAGAGTTTCCGGCGCGGGTTGTCGTACTGGTCGAGGTGGCCGAGTTCGGGCACCGCAGTTCCAACAGGCGCTTGAGCTTGGCCCAACTTTCCGGGCCGTTCCAAACCTTCACGGCGAGGTCCAGTAGTTCAGACCGTCGCCGACGCGGCGGTTGATCGCGAGGAGGTCCGGCGAGTTCGTGTCGCCGCTGTCAGCAGCGGCCAACTGGCACCCCTGGCGTTGTCGCCGCCGTTGATTTCAGCAGCACATGCCTCCGTAAAGGGGCAGCCCGATTTCCTCACACCAGCTTGGCGCACGCCGCCCGCGCTTCAACCCCCACAAGGGGGGTTCCCCTCGCCTTCGGCTCGGTTCCGCGCGTTCGGTCGCACGCCCGTTCTGGCGCTCGTCAAACGAGCAACCCCTTCCAAAGGAGGACCCAGAATGAGCGCTAACAACATCAACTGCGTCGTCGTCAACGGCAGGCTGACCGAAGACCCGAAGATCCACCCGACCAGCGGCGAGAAGGTCTACGCCATCCTGCGCGTCGCGATCAACCGCCGCGTCGGCGACGGGAAGCGGACCATCTACTACGACGTGAAGGTTTGGAACGGCCTGGCGAAAGCCTGCGTCAAGCACCTTGGAAAAGGCAGCCTCATTTCCGCCCAAGGCCACCTCGACCAGTACGACAACCCGGAGACAAAGGAGCGCTGGAACTTCATCACCGCCGAGCAGGTCGAGTTCTGCGCCCAGCCGAAGGGCAAGGACAAAGGCGGCGAGGATGAGTAGCGCGGAGCGAGGGGGCGCCCTGGCGGGCGCCCCCTCCGCCGATCGAGGCGAGCTGGCGGCGGCAATGACTAGGCGGGGCCGCCGCACGATCGCCACCGCCTCGTATGAGCGCGGGTGGTCGGAGGGGTGGAATTCCGCCCTAGCTCGCGTTCAAGAATTGGGCCTCGATGCCGTGCTTGCCAACGAGGCGCGCTACTCGATGCCGGCCCAGCTGACTCTTTCCGTAGAAGAAGACTTGGAGGCGGAGGAGGCTGACGCCCAGCCGAGCTAGCGACCGCCGCCGCTCGCGCAGCTCGCGGCTCGGTTCGACCGGCGCAGTCCCTACGCTGCCGCCCCTCCGATGCACCGTGCCAAGGCTGTGAAGATGAGCCATGCGTGGGTCGCCGAATGCGAGGACTGCGATTGGCTGGGTGGTGATTGGAGCGATGAAGGCCTGGCCATCGAGGACGCCGAAATGCACGAACGCGGCGAACGCCACCCGTGGGAACCGGAGACCGTCGAGCCGTGGACGCCGAGCAGGCATCCAGTCCCGCCGCAATAGCTTTCCGCCAGCTCTAAAAGCCGTCGCTCCTTTTGGCTTGGCAAGGCGTCTTAGCGAGCATTAAAAGTTTTAATGCTCCCGCCACAGGCAGCGGGCCGCGGACTGCGTTTGTTGCTCCATCGCCGTACGGGGGCGCTTGCCTGCCCCGTTCGTTTCATCCTGCCGCCGGCTCCTCCTCGCGCAAGGGGCTTCGCCCCTTTCCCTCGCTTCGCTCGGTGCGCCGTCGTCGTCCGGCGACTGATTGCGCTTCCAGGGCAGGCAAGCGCCTGCCGGATAAGCGAACGAAGGAGAACGCAATGAGTCGCAGCGACGCCACGCCGCAGTCCGAGCCGGGAAAGCTCACGCCAGAGAAATTGATCGCCCGGTTCTGCGGGCCGCTTGCCGCTGGCCTGCGTGCCGACCCCGGCACCACAGAGCAGGAGGACGGGACGAGGGTTAGCCGGGGATGGTGCGGCTATGTCGGCGGGCGCGGGGACGGCCTGGCGGTTGGCTTCCAAGAGGGCTACGAGTTCATGGACTACCTGACCGAGCGCGGCTGGGAGTTCGTTCACGACAAGGGCAATTGGCCCTATGTCATGTACGGCGTTTGGCAGGCGGGCGAGAAGCGCGCGATCATCGAGTATTGCGAAGGTGATTTGACCCTCTGGGAGTTCGCCGACCAGGCGAAGGCCCGCGAGTTCGCCGAGGGCTTGAACTAGGAGGCCGAGCCGCCGGGCGGCGCTGGCCTACCTAGTCGGCGCCGCCCCTGCGGGTTCAGTCAGCTCGCTTCAGCGAGCCGACCGGGTGGACGGTCCCATCATCCTGCGCAAATGGAATGACGCCCGCCACCACCTTGCCCGCCTCGATCCGCCGAGTGAGGTGATCGGGGTCGTATCGGTCGAGTTGGAGGGCGGTCCCGTAGACCAGCAAAATCTTGCCGTCGTAAACCGCTTGCGTCCTCCAAGCATCCGGCTGGACTGTCGGGAAGCTCTGCCATTCGTATGCGGGGTTGTGGTCTACGAAGTCTCGAAGTTCCAACCCGTCGCGACGATGGATCGCGCCGACTTGCGAGATGCGCGGTGCCTCAAGAACGTCAACCGGGGCGCTGGCTACCTCGAAGCCCTTTAGCTCCCTCATGTCTTCGATCTCCCCGCCCTCAATGTCGTTGTACTCGTCCCCGTCGATGACGAAATCCAAGGCCATGCCGTCGAAATTCGTCTTGTTCTCCCAAAGGAAGACCGCGCGCGGGTGAGCCTCGCGCAAGATCGCCCGCCACGCGAGCGCGAACGTGCCGGAGACCAATGAGGCTGTCTGCACGTTGCCGGTGTAGAAATGCTGCGATGTTTGGCAGGCCCGGTGGCTAAGCGCGATCTTGTAGCGAGCGCGGTCTTCAAAAACGAGCAGGGCAGCCTCGGTGACGGACGCGATTTGCTGGCCGCAGATCAAGCAGAACTCGTCCCCTCGTTCAGCCGCCTGTATCGCTTCAACCACAGTCTCCGGCAGTAGGTCCTCGCGTACTTCGTCAGCGATTTCAAGGGTCGGTTCGATGCCCAAAAGCTACCTGCACCAAACAGCAGCCAGCGCCCGCCGGCCGGCATCGAGCCGGCCGGCGGGCGCGGCGGCGGTCGGGGTTGGGGGTAACGCCACGCCAGCTCGATTCGACCAGCTCGCAAGCAGCAGCTAGATCGAAGGTCACCGAGAACATCAGTGCCCCCTGCTCGAATGCCAACGCATTCCTGAGCGAGCTTTTCCCGCTGAGAGATAGGGCAGTTCCCCTAGCTCGAAGCGCCCGCTGTACCCCCAACCCCGACCGCCGACACATTATGAACCCGAACATGGGTTCCCCCAATCGGCCGGGGCGTTTGCCCGGCCACGGTGACTGCCTCCCGCATGGTCGGAGTCACAAAGATTCAAAGAGGCAACGCCGGTTACTGGCTCGCCGCCGTCGCTGAAGGCGGCGATGACTACTACAACAAGCCCGGCGAGGCGCCGGGCGAGTGGATTGGCGAGCTGGCAGCCGAGCTTGAGCTGTCAGGCCAGGTGGACGCCGAGAGCTACAGCGCCATCCTTGAGGGCACCGATCCGACCAGTGGCGAGCAGCTCGTCAAACGCCCCGACACTCGCTATCGCCTTCGACCGGATGGAACGGAAAAGCGCGTCGAGCCGGTGCTTGGCTACGACGTTCGATTCAGCGCGCCGAAGTCGGTTTCGATCCTCTACGCCTTGGGCGATGAGGCGACCCGCGCCCGCGTGTTGTCCGTGGTCAACGAGGCGGTACGCGAAGGGCTCGCCCACCTTGAGGACGAAGCGTGCATGGTGCAGCGCGGCAAGGGCGGCGCTCGGATCGAGCGCGGCCAGGGATTCGTCGGGATGGCCTTCCGACACCGAATGTCGCGATCCGGCGACCCTGCCCTTCACGTCCACGTCGTTATCTCGAATCTCACCCGTGCCGCCAGCGACGGCAAATGGCTGAGCCTCGCGAGCCCGAAAGGGCGCTCGCCGCTTTGGCCTCACGGCAAGTCGGCGGGGGTCGTCTTCCAGGCCGCGCTTCGCGCCGGATTCCTACGGGAGTTCGGCTTGGACTTCGAGGCCGTGACGAACGGTTATGCCGACCTTCGAGGGTTCGGCCGCGACGTGATCGACGCACTCAGCACGCGCTCGAAAGAGATCGCGGGTTGGCTTGAGGCGCATGGCGCCGATGGTGCCTCGGCGGCGCAGACCGCCGCCTACCGGACCCGCGCCAACAAGGACTACGGCGTGGACGAAGACGACCGGCGGGGGGAGTGGGAGGCGACCGCCGAGCCCTTCGGAGTGACGCCGGCAAGCCTCGGCGAGCGGGTGGCGGAAGCGCGCCCGCGCGAACCCCGCCCGGTGACCGACGCCGACCTTGACGCGGCACTCACGAAGTTGGAGGAGACGACTTCTCACTTCGACCGCCGTGCCCTCTTGTGGGCGCTGTGCGATCAGCTCCCCGAGGGCGCCGATCGCGCCAGCCTTACGGCCGCGGTCGATCAGGTTCTCGCCAGCGAGCGGATCGTCTGCGTGCATGAGTCGAGCGGCCCGCTCGACTTCGACCACTACACGACGCCGCGCCTGGCGGAAATGGAGCAGCGCTTCATCGCCAGCGCTCTTGACGGCGTAGACGCCGGTAGCGCTCAGGTCTCCCGGCCCGCCGTCGAGGCGGTCCTTGCTCGACACCCCCAGCTCGGCGACGACCAGCGCGAGCTTGTCGTCCGGCTCGTCACAGGTGGCGAGCGTGTCGTGCCGGTGGCGGCCTGGCCCGGCACCGGCAAGACCACCGCACTCAAACCGGCGCGGGAGGTCTGGGAGGCCGCAGGCTTCAACGTGATCGGCTGCGCCACCGCCCACACCGCGAGCGGCGAGCTGCGCGACGCCGGCATTCGCGACGCGACTTCGATCCGCTCACTCTTGAATCGCACCGATGCGCTGCGGGCGCAGGGCATCATGCCCTTGCCGCGCGGCACGGTGATCCTCGTTGACGAGGCGAGCATGACTTCGACGCCTGACCTTGAGGCGCTTCGCTTCCTCGCTTTCGAGTGCGATGGCAAGCTCGTCGTGATCGGCGACCCGAAGCAGATCGGCGCCATCGGTCCCGGCGGTCTCTACGGACACCTAACCCGAGTGATCGACACGACGACCTTGACGACGATCCGCCGTCAGCAGCTCCCCGAGGATCGCCAGCTCGTCCGGCTCGTCCATGAAGGGCGCGGATCGGAGGCGTTTGACCTGTTGCGAACCCGAGGCCGCATGATCGTCGGCGA
This sequence comes from uncultured Solirubrobacterales bacterium, assembly GCA_963718775.1. Lineage (GTDB taxonomy): Bacteria > Actinomycetota > Thermoleophilia > Solirubrobacterales > 70-9 > VRUE01. The sequence continues at coordinate 1,977,598 of OY970377.1, forward strand.
CGATCTTCAGACGACCCTCGACGGCCTGCTCGCCGACTGGTATCGCGACTACGCGACCGGCGTAGACGCCGTGATGATCGCCCGCCGAAACCGCGACGTCGACTACCTCAACGACTCGGCCCGCGAGCTGCGACGCGAGGCGGGGGCGCTCGGAAGCGCAGAGGTAATCGTTGGCGAGCGAGCCTTTGCGGCAGGTGATCGCGTGCTGACCCGGATCAACCGGGAAGGCGTCAACAACCGCGAGCGCTGGGACGTTCTTTCTGTTGACGCGGCAGCTCGGACGGCAACCCTTCGCCGAGTTGGGGGTGATGAGCGGACAGTGACCCTTGGGCCTGCCTACCTCAATCGAAGGCGGCTCGACGACAACGGCCCGGCCCTCGACTACGCCTATGCCTTGACCATGTTTGGCGCGCAGGGCAAGACGGTGGACCGCGCCTTTCCTTTCCTCGATGCCGGCGTGGACCTTGAGCAAGGGCTAGTCGCCCTGAGTCGGGGGCGAGAAGTCGCGAACGTCTACGCCGTTGCGTCCTCAGAGCTTGTGGACCCCGACCTTGGCCCCGGTCGCCGTGAGCTCTCGGATTCGCTTCACGACATACGTGCCGCCATCGAGCGCGAGGGCAACGACTACACCGCCGCTGAAGTCGGCATCCGGCGAAGCGTCGAGGCCATGTCGCCTAAAGGGCTTGCCGAGCGCCGCGCCGAGCTGATTGCGGCCAGTCGTGGAGCTGATCCACTTCTGCCACGCCGCAATCGTCTTGATCGCGAGGTCAGGAGCGCGGAGGGATGGGTTGGACGGCTTCGCAACGAGCGCGAAGCGATTGAAGCGATGAAGACTCCGGCGGCCGATGAGCTGGCGCGGGTGACGAGCTGGGAAGCAGGAGCAGCTAAGCGCTTGGACCGTGCCCTGGCCGAACGAGAGGCGTTGCCCGAGCCCAGCCCGGCCGTCGAGTCCAGGCCGCTCGATCCAGCACTTCACCTTGAGGCCGTTTTGATCGACCGACGAATTGACCACCTTGCACGCCGAGAGATTGAAGGCGCTCGCAGCGAACCGAACACGATCATCTACCAGACGCTAGGCACCTATCCGCACGCCGATCCCGACAAGGCGCTTGCATGGCACACCGGGGCGCACGCGCTCGCCACCTACCGTCACCGCTACGGGATACGCGATGAGGTCAACGCGCTTGGTCCTCAGCCGCGAGGAGCCGCAGCGCGAGCCGACCGGGACCGGGCACAGCGACGCCTTGACGAAGCTCAGCGCCAGCTAGGACGCGGAGCAGGTCGAAGCGCTCAGCGCCAGGCAAGTCGCTCACTTGAGGTCGGCCGTTAGTCACAAACTTTCCGGGGCGTTCCGGGTGCCCGGCCGGACTTAGACGCATGAACGCTTCGCCCTTCATACGGCCTGGGTTGCCCACCCAGACTCCGGCGATGCGTCGCGCGAACGGCTACGGCCCTCGCGTGGATTCCCCCGTCGATGCAGGAGCCGAGCCCTCGCCTTGAGTTTTGCACGCCTCTGGCGTGCGGCTTCGGGGCTCCGGCTCCTGCATCGGGCGGGTGCCATCCAGAAAAGAGGTAGCTATGCCTTCCGCGACTCTCGATGCGTCCCGCAATCTCGCAACCCTCGACTCGACCGATCGCGTTGCGCGACTCGCGCGCCTTGGCACATCGGGACGGCTCGCTCAATACCGGGCGGGCAAGCTCGATCGGGCGGAGCTTTCGGTGTGGGCGGCCCGCTACCCAGAGGAGGTTCCGATTGTGAACGGCGAGGTCGAGTGGATCGGCTACAAGCTGGCCGATTTGGACTGAGCACCGGGGAATTGCCCCGGCGTAGGCGAATCTGCTCTAGCGATCAATGGCGCCCGCTCGCGGTTCAGTCTTCTGAGGTGCGTCCATATCGGTCATTGAGGCGCACCACGTCCTCAAGTTGCGGTGTCGAAACCTCGAATACCACCGCGTCCTCAAGGGCTTCAATCGTGTGGATGGTTCCCGGCTCGACCCGCCAGCTTTCGCCAGCCTCTAGGACTCGTTCTTCAAGGTCGCTTTTTGTCGCGCCGGTCGTCAGTCGCAAGCGGCCCGAGAACAAGTAAGAACTCTCATCCTTTTCGCGGTGAAATTGCAGCGAAAGGGCTTGGCCTGCCTCAACGACAAGGATCTTGCCCGCGTACTCCTGCGTCTGCGCCCACCAAATCTCATGCCCCCAGGGCTTATCGACTCGCTTTGGACCCTCACCCGGCATCGCGCCATCTTAGGCGTCCCTGCGCTGCCTACATTCCGAACTCCGCCGCCGACGAAGTAGGCGCCGGCGTTGGCGGTGGTGCTTCGGGTGCTGGCACCGGGATCGGTTCGGGAGTCGGTTCGATCATTGGTTCTGGCGCCGATTCGGGCGCGTCCCGCTCGTGACGTGCAGCACTCGCCTTCGGCTCGCGCTTTCCCTCGAGCGGGCCCGCTGCCCTCCGGTGAACATGCGGACTTTCGACCTGTCGTGGCTCGCGTCGACGCATTCGCGTCGGCGGCTTCACCACGACGCGCGGCGCTGGATCCGCAACCTCGCGGATCGGCGCCTTGCTCGACCCCGATCCTCCCCCGCTGACCATCCATGCCGCCAGGACCACGATGGCGACGGCACCAAGCGCGAGCGCGCGGCGCCTGGGCGGGCGGAGGCTTGGCCTTGCCACCCGGTTCCTTTGCCGTTGCTCAGGTTGACTCGCTTCGCGGCGTGCTTTCTGGCCGAGCGCCACGGTATCCGCGCCCCAGGATCGCTCATCGCTCATTGGGCGTCCCTTCTTCGACAAGTCTTCTCAGGTCGGGCTCCCGAAACCACGGACGCAGCGACAGCCGGGCCGGCGGAAGATGCCCGTAGACCAAAAGCGCGCTTCCGGGGCGGGCGCCACGGACGACGTTCGCCGGGGCGAGGTCGCGATAGGTGCTGCCCTCCGTTGCCGAAGTGCTGCCTTTCTCCCCGGCGGTCTTGCTGTGCTGGCGAAACTCACCGTCGCCGACGACTTGGCTGATGTAGCGCAGGGTGTCGGGGTCCCCGATGCCGCTGGCGAAGACCTTGGCCCGGTGGTTGTTGATGATCGTCTGCGCGCGCTTGCCGTAGCGCGCCTCGACTTGCGCGAGGTCCTGAAAGACCGTGACGAGCTGAATGCCTTGCCCCGCGCCAGTCGAAGCGATTACGTCGAGGTCGGGGACCGGCGCCGTGTTTGCCGCCTCATCCAGCACGATCAACAGCGGAGGATCGAGCGGCTTCCCGGTCTGCGCTGAACTCTCGTAGACGACCGCAACCAGCTCGGAGATCATCGCCGCGAACAGCGTCCGCAAACGCTCTTGCTCATGGGCCGGGGCGACGAGGTACAGCGTGTTCGAGCGGCCGTCCAAAAGCTCAGCGGGCGTGTACTCAGCCCGCAAGCTGGCATCGAGAACGCGCGGATCGGCGAAGGCGCCCACGATGGTCTCCGCCGTCGTGTAGATCGAGCTGCGCTGGCGTTCCTCCCGGTTCCAGTTCGCGTTCCAAGCGCTTTGGGCGTCGGCCGATCCGGCCTCGGCCAGTCGAGCCGTCACCTCCTGCTCAGCGTCGGAGCCGTCGTTGAGCCAGCGGATTACGTCTGCCATCTGCCCGCCACTGACAGCGGCGGCAAACAGCATCGGGCTCAACAACTTCTCGGCCGCGCTGTACCAAAACTCTGAATCCTCCAAGCCGCCTGAGCCGCCCGAGCGGGCCGCACTGGCGAGCCAGTGCGCGACCCGCATCGCCCCCCGCCAGCTCCCGCAGCCTGAGAGCGGCGTGGCCTTCACCGACTCGATGCCGGTCACGCCGCTCGGATCGAAGACCATCGCCTTGCCGACTTCGCGGCGCTGCTTGATCGTCGTCAGCAACAGGTCGCTCTTGACCGATGTGCAGACGACCGGCCCATCCCATTCGAGCGTCGCGGGAATCGTGAACCCCGTGGTCTTGAGGCTGATCGTGCTTGGACCAACGACGACGACGCTTGCCCGATCCTCGGCGGCCACCAGGCGCCGCCCCTGGCGACCGAGGACCAGCCGCCCGCGCGGCGGTGAGGACACATGCAGCTCGCGCAGGTCGCGCTTGCTTGCCCAACGGGCGCCTTGCACCTTCCGTTGCCTGGCGCCTCCGCCATCGCGGATATGCCGATCGAGGAGGTGGACGCCAAGAACGACCACGCCGAGTCCCACAGCCACGACGAGCGCCGCCCCGTTCACGCGGCGGCGCCAGTCAGCTCGCGATGGCGAACCATTCGAGCGTCGGTGTCCACAAACCCTTGCTCGAATGAGGACAGCCGGTGCTGGACGAGGAAAGACCGGCGGCCCACCATCCACAGCGCCTCGCCACGCCTCAGCGTGGGCACCAATTCCGCCTCAGTCGCCGACAGCCCGACGAGGCTTCGCAACGCCTCGATCTGATCGGGCGGCTGCGCGAGGATCACCTTGGTATCGGCGTCGGCAATCAGCCCCTCGGCAATGCGCGACTCGCGCGAGCCAGCAGCGCCTGCCGCCCCCAGGTCGGAGAGGCGATGCAGCGCGATCACGTTGCTAACGCCGTGAGCGCGAGAGAGCTTGAAGCTGCGTTGCAGCCATTCGGCAACGCCCAGGTCGGCGGTTATCCGCCACGCCTCGTCAACCGCGACGATGACCTTCGCGCCGCCCCGCTCGCCGGCCTCAGCGGCGCGCTTGCGCTCAATGACGACGCCTTGCAGCCACGCCGCCGCGCAGGTCATGAGGATGCCCAGCGCGGAGGAGTCCTGCACGGCGCTCAGGTCGAGGACGACCAGCGGCGCGTCGAGGTCGAGCCCCGGCGAGGTGCGCCCGTCGAACATGCCGCGCAGGTCGCCTTGGCAAAGCCGTTGGAGCGCAAGCGCGACCTGGCGCGTGGCGTCGGCGAAGTCACCCGGCGCCATCACCAGCTCAGCGGTCATTTGCTCGCAGGGATGCAGGAGCGCATCGACCACTTGGGGCAAGGTCGGCTCGTCGGGCTCCGCCTCGCTGACCACCTTCAGCGCAACGCGCAGTCCGGCATCCTCCTCCGGCGCCAGCTCGCGGCGAAGCGCTGCCGCTGCCACCGAGCGCAAGAGGCTCAGCTGAGCCTCGCTCCCCATGTGGGAGCTGATTGCGTTGAGCCTCACCGACCCACCCGGCGCCAGCGCGATCACTGAGCCGCCGAGCGCCCTTGCAAGAGGGGTGAACTCGCCCTTTGGATCGAGTACCCACGCCTCCCGGCCGAAGACGTGTTGGCGGGCGATGTAGGTCTTCAGCAGCGCCGACTTGCCCCGCCCGAGCTGGCCGACGACCAGCATGTTCGGGCCGGAGAGGATGCCCGCCTCGTAGGCCACCCAGGGGTCAAAGAGGAAAGCGCCGCCGCAGGCGTCGCGGCCGATGTAGGCGCCGGGGGCGCCTAGCCCGCCCTCCGCCAGAAACGGATATGCGGATTGAAAATGCGCCGTGGTCGCTGTGTGGCCGGTGCGCTCGCCCCGGCGTCCGCGCCGCCTCACCGCAGCCCTCGCCCGAGCGGCAGCGTGAAGGTGAAGCCGGCGTCCTGCTCGCCGTAGAGTCGTTGCAGCTCCAAGCGCGCGAGCGCCGCCGCGTGTTCAACTTCCGTGGCGATTCGCTCCAACTCCGCCGCCGAGTTCGCCGAGACCGTGACGTACCCCGCGAAGCGCATTTCCGCGTGACCGTCTGCCAGCTCCTCCTCTCGCCGTGCAGCGGCTTGCTGGCGACGCCGGATGCGCGCGGTCTGCATGAAGCCCTGGCGCTCTCGCTGCAATTCGTCGGCTACCTCGGCGGTTCGGGCGGCCTCGGCTTTGCGAATCGCGATTGAGTGCGCGACCGGCTCGATGCAGACTGCGACCGTGCGAAGCGCGGTCGTCTGCATCAACAGCGGCGTCAGGAAGGCCGCGCCAACGTCGGTGCGGGGCCAGCTCGCGATCCAAAACGTCGCGTGAAGCGCGGAGTCGGTTCGATAGGCGCCCCAGCTCGCTTCATCGGCGAGCGGTCCCATCAACGCTGGATCGACGCCCGCGCGGTCGGGCTCGCCCAGGCTCGCCCTCCCTCGCGACTGCCTTCCGAACGGGTCGAAGGCATCGCGAATCGCCTCCGCGTAGCGGCGCGGTCGCAGCAGGCCGAAGACGGTTATCTCGGCGATCGACAGCCGCTCGGCAAGGTTCTCCGCCTCGCGGAGAACCAGCTCGCACGCCGCGTTCTCACCGCCGCCCATGCGGCGCAGCTCGCGGGCGCCCCGGCGCTCGTCAATCTGAAGCGCCAGCAAAATCTCATGCTCTTGAGTTGCCGGAGCGGCCGACTCGACTAGCTCGATGTAGGAGGCGACCAGGCCGGAGTCCAGCGACACCGCGCGGTCTCGCTCGGCTTGCAGATAGCTCGCCAGCTCGTCGCCCTGAGCGGGCAAGGTGCGCTCGATCCATTGGAGCCGGCACACCGGGCTCCCGTCCCTCGCGAGGCTCGCGAGGACCGATCCCCAGGAGTCCAGCTTGCGCTCTTGCTCGGCACCGTCGAGGAGGCCGAATGCCCCGGCCCGCACCGCGAGCGCGACGGTGTAGGTCCCAGCCGAGCGGTCGTGAATTACGCCGACCTGATCGTTGCCGTAGGGGACTTCGAGCATCCGAAGGCCCGCCAGCTCGTCGGGCAAAGAGGCTTCGCCGATGCTCGCCCCTTCTGAGCTGGCGTGAAAGCCCGCGCCGGGACTACCGGAGCGGTAGCCACGCCTTTGCTCGCGCGAGCGAAGCGCCCACCGAATGCCGAGTGGCGCCCACGCCTCAAGCGTGCGCCCCTCGAAGGGCAATAGCACCGCACCGGCCGCGCCGCCGAACAGCAGCAACGCAACCACCAGTCCGAGCCAGCTTTGCAGCGCATACAGCGCCCCGAGCCCGAGCGCGGCGGCACCCGCGAGGATCACGACCTGGCCTAGCCGCAACGGCCCGACTACGCCCGGTTGAGCCAGCGGGCCGAAGCGGTAACGCCGAGCGCCGCTCACGGCTTCCCCTTGGTCGCGTCGCTCTTACTCGCGGCACTCACGTCGCCCGAAGGACGCGGAGGCTTTGCGCCCGAGCCGGGCGCTTTGCCTCCCGCCGCCTCCGTTGGCTCAGGGGTTGAGCTCGCCGAAGGCGAGGACCCCTGTTTGCCGCCGGAGGCGCTTTGCTCAGCCCGTGGGCGCGGCGCGCTCTCATCGCCGCTACTGGCCGTAGCGCTTGAGCTTTCGGTACCTGACCCGCCGCCTCCCGCGCTGGCGCTCTCTTGTGCGGTGCCCGTTCCGGCCAACCGCTCGCCGCCAGCCTTGCTCGCCTTCGCCCCCGCTACGCCCACGGCCGCCGGGAGCGCGGCGCCGCCGCCGCTCGCCCCGGCTGCCTCGCCGCCAGCGCTTCCCCCTCCGCCGCCGCCCGAGCCTCCGGGTCGGCCTTTGGAGGCGCCGCCCCCGCTACTTCCGCCGCTGCCCTTGCCGGTTGAGCTGCCACCCGCGCCGCCGGCCCAATTGGCATGAGCGGAGCGCCGCATCATCTGGACCGAGGACGCGGTGTGGACAGCCTGAACCGAGGCGCCGCCCGCGCCCTGCCGGTTGTAGGCCGAGCTGACCGCGCCCTCAGCGAACGGCACCAGCTTGAACAAGACGAACGGCGCGAAGCAGGCAAGCAGCAGCAATGCGCCCGCCGCTAGGACCTGCTCGACCTTGCCCCCCGTATGGGCCAAGAGGCTCGCGGCGAGCGCGATGATTGCGACGATGACGAACTTCGAGAAGACGACGACGATCAGCAGCTCACCCGTCCGGCGCAGGGCCGACGTCCACCGAGGCCAGATCGAGGCGGCGATCGCCATCGGCATGAACAGCGCCACGACGTAGATCGCCGCGTCGCGCATCAGCAACTCGATCCACACCAAGAAGGCCGCGAAGGCGGCGACGATCGCGGCGATGAAGCCGACGAACAGCGGCACCTCCACCGCCCCGGCTGCGCCGCCCGCGACCGTCCCGGCAGCTCCGCCGCCGGTTGCCGCGCCGCTAGCCGCGCCAGCTCCGCCGCCGGTAGCCGCGAGCGCTTCTACCGCGCCCTTGAAAAAGGTGTGCGTGTCGTTCGCGGTCGAACGCGCGATGGCTTCGCAGAAGCCATCGGTCGTCACGATCAGCAGTTGCACGACGACGAAGGCAGCGCTCGTCGCGATTGCCGCCAACGGCACGTTGATGAAGAAGACGCGCCCGAGCATCCCCCCGTCACCGCGGCCCAGGCTCTCTAGCACCGCGAAGACCAACATCAACAGCGCCAGCACCGTTGCGATTGACGCCATGCCTTGGTACTGGCGGAGGAACCCTTTGCTGAGCAGGTCCGGCGAAGTGGTCTTCTCGGTCAGCTCGACCACTTCGCCGAGCAGCCACACCGCGCCATCTGCGGCCCAGGTCGTTATCTGGTCAAAGACGCCTTTGCCGATCGAGGCTGCCGCGTCTTTGAGCGGGTCGAGGGCATGGCCCGCGACTCCCAGCACCGGATCGGTGATCGCGTCGCAGGCGTCGCCGACCGGGTTGCCGATCCCGAGCGCCCCGGTCACCGCCGAGCCAGGCGAAACGCCGATATCGCAGACGACGTTCGCCTTTGCTTGCGGCGGGTCGGGGTTAGCGAAGGTCAGCGCCGCTGTCGCCCCGGTGACCGCGACGAGGAGGATCGCGGACCTACGGAGCCACCGCATAGCGATGCAGCTCCTTCACCAGTTCGATGAGGCCGATCCCTTCGCCGCCGGCGCGCGGAGTTCCAAGGCGCGGCGTCGGTCCGAAGGAGGCGCGGGTATTCGCGATCTTCCAGTCCCCGCCCGTCCAGGCCAGCACCGTTCGGGCGAGCCCGAAGAACGCGGTCGGTTCGACCGAGCCGACGTTGCCCAGGAGAGTGAAACCCCAGGTTTGAACGACCGCCCGGCTAGGCGTGTACGAGAGAACCCGGTAGGACACCGGGACGCCGAAGAAGGCGCTTTGCACCCGCTCCCGGATGCCTTCGCCGAAAGCGCCACCCGCGAGCTGGGCGGTGCCGTGTTCGTTCGCGGCCAGCATTCTTGGCGCGAAGCGCGGCGTCGCCACGGCCTCGATCCGGCGACGCAGCTCGCCGGGCCGCAGGATCGCCGTGTCGGCGAACGCTTGCTGATAGCTCCCTGCCGCGAGCGCCGCTCCCTCGCGGGTGCGGGAGAAGCCGACCCCTACACCGGCTGATTCCCCGGTAGGGCCGGGGGAGGGGGCGGCTTCGAGCGGCGGCGATGAGCCCGGAGCGCTTGCGCGCCCGATCAGCACACCGACGACGACGGCTATGAGTACCCCGATCGCGATTCGCATCGCTACGGGTGAACTGCGGAGCCGGCGTTGAAGAAGAAATTGATTACCGCTGCGGCGGCGCCGATGCCGAAAGCGCCACCGACGCCCTTGAGCATCCGGGTCTTGCCGTCGTCGGCTTGGCTGTAGTTATTGGACTTGCTGCCAAAGCCCCATTGGGCGGCACCCCAGAGGACAGCGCCGACGCAGGCCATGAGTCCGAACCCGGCGGCACCGTTGAGGAGCTTTTGAGCCGCATCGCCACCGGGCAGTCCCCCCGAGTCGGGGTTGATGCTGACCTTTGACGCTGCTTGGAGCAGGTAGAGATTTGCGAGCTGTAGAACTGACACCGTTCCGCCTCCTTGTGGCCTGTGCGTGAATGCAGGCCGCAGGAGTCGAGGCGGGAAGGCGGAACGCCCCCGGCAATTTCAAGAGTCGTGTCTGAGTGGCCTAAAGGCCGAACTCAGAGGCGGGCTGTGAGCCCGAGGACTGCGACCCCGAGGAACCCGAGGACGGAGCCGGTGCCGGTGCGGGTGAGGTTTCGGCCGGTGTTTCGGTGGGCGGCGAGCTTTCCGCCGCTGAGCCGGACCCAAAGTTGGGGGTGTTATCTCCAAACTCGCTACTGCTCTGCTTCCCGCTCGCTCGCGGGAAGCGGAATCGAGGATCGCGGGCTTTTCGCGTCGTCGGTTCAGTTGCCTGCGGCGCTTCGGCCGTGCGCTTTGGCAGGGTGAGCGGAGGCGTTCGCAGCTTCGGCGTTACTACCGGCTCCGGTCTCGAAGTAGCCCGAGATTCCGCGGGCTGCCTCGGCGCCGTGACGGAATCTGGACGCAGCGCATTCGCGCCCGGTCCAATGGAACCGCTACTGATGAGCCCGCAGACCACGGCACCTACGGCGACGCCGCAGTACCCGGCGAAGCGCCCGGCGCCGCTGCTCGCCGCCGCGTTCCCCGTGTCGGCAAATGGCAAGAGCCGACGCGCCAGCTCAGCCAGCCGATGAGCGCCAATCTCAATCGCTTCGGTGCTTGCGGCGAACGCTTCCCTTGCCGGGCCGAGCATGAGATCCCACGCAGCACGCAGAGGCCCGTTGGCCTTCGCCATTGACGGCGACATACGCGGCTGGCCCGAGAATCGCTGGGCTTAGGAGGCTGCGATCACCGACGAGCGCGTGCATTTTTTCCATTGCCGCTTTGTGATGGCGGTCGGCCGCTGACTTCCGCCAGCCGAGCTTTCGGCCCGCCTCTCTGATCGAGTGGTCGCCGAAGTAGACGAGCGCGAGTAGTTTGCGCTCCTTGTCAGAAAGGTGACCGAGCGCATCGGTCAGCCGCTGGCGCCGATCATTCTCAAGTGCTTGCTGTTCGGGGTCCGGGGTCGATTCGTCGGCCAGGTGAAAAACCGAGTCGAGCGAGGCCGTCCGGGGCTTTCGCTTTTCGGACTCAAGAAGGTTCTGCGCGCGCCAGTAGGCGCAATGAAGAATCCACCCGACCGGATCGCGGGCCGGCGGGTTGTTCTTCAGCCATTCAATGTACTCCGTGTTGGCGCGACTGAGCAGATCCCTGCTATTGGCCGCGATCCATGCCGCTGAAAAGGTTTTGGCAAGCACTGGCCCAATGTCTTCTTCGGCCTTGCGGAATTGAGCCGGGGTGACCCCGAACCCTTTCCCTCGTCCAGTCCTTGCGGTCTTCGACCCCACGAAGAATCAACGCGCGGGGGGATTTCACGGTTCGCGAAGCGCCCTCGCGAACGTCTCGTACATTCGTTGATCCAGGCGGCAGGGTGCGCCTTCGCTGTTAGGTGGCAATCGCCGGGGGCGCTCGCGGGCTCGCGACGGACTGCTTCCGGCCGTGAGCGCCCGAGCCGATCAATCGCGACTCCCGCTGGCCCTGCTCGCGGTCCCCATCGGGGCGCTTATCGCCTTGATCGTCGGAGCCGTTTGCATCGCCCTTGCCTTCGGCGGGGCGGGTGGCTGCGGGTCCGCTAGCGCCGCGAGCGGCGACGTGAAAGGCGTTCCGGCGAAGCTCATCCCGATCTACCAACGGGCAGCGGCCAAGTACCACCTTGGCCCGAAAGGTCCAGCGATCCTTGCCGGGATCAATTGGGAGGAGACCCGATTCGGCGAGGACCTTGGCGTGTCTGAAGCGGAAGCCGAAGGATGGATGCAGTTTCTGCCTTCGAGCTGGGAAGCGTTCGGAGAGGACGCCAACGGCGACGGGAAAGCAGACCCGTACAACCCGTGGGATGCCATCTTCGCCGCCGCCCACCTTCTCCGCTACGGCGGGGCGCCGACGAATTGGCATGAAGCGATCTACGGCTACAACCATGCCGAGTGGTACGTGGCCGATGTACTAGCCGACGCCGAAAAATGGGCGGTCATCGCTTCGACCGAAGCGACTGCCACTTGCGAAGTCTCAGCCCCTAACGAACGGGTCGCGAAAATGATTGCTGAGGCTGACCGCCTCAGTGCCATGCGGCCGGAAACGGAATACGTATGGGGCGGCTCGCATGGCCTTTCGCCGACTCCGCGAAACGGCCCCTTCGACTGTTCGAGCGCGGTAAGTCACATCTTGCAGGTCGGCGGCTTCGGAAACGAAACCATGACGACCCTTGGGTTCGCCACATGGGGAAAGTCAGGGCCAGGTCAATGGGTGACGATCCTCAACAAGCCCTACGAACCCGAAGCGCATGTAGTCCTCAAGTTCATGCCCGGCATCACGCCGCCGGGAAAGCGCTATTGGGGCACGTCGGGGCTCGTGGAAGCCGGCCACGGCCCAGGTTGGATTCCCGAAAGCGCCTTTGATGCTGGCTATCTGTCTCGCTTTGAATCTCGCCACGCGCCCGGTCTCTAGGGGCTTGGTCGGCGGTAAGTGAGAATTACCCGAAGCGGCTTCCAGCCGCAGCTATTACAGCAGCCGTGATTCCGCGCGATCACTGGGGGCGTAAGCCACGCTCGTCAATTACATCCAACAGGACGCAGAATCGCTGCTGAAATTTCGTGAAGTGGTCTAGGCTCTCGCACGTGGACGTGGCTTGGTCGGGGGACGACTGGCAGGCGCATTGCGATCTTCTCTTTGGGGAGCATCATGGCTCCGGGGGGTATCAGCGTGTGCCCGATACCGACCGCGGCGATCTTGGGCTAGAGGGCTTCAGTATCGACGGCAAAGGGTGCAGCTATCAGTGCTACGCGACCGAGAAGACCGAGGTTCGTGCGCGCTATGAGGCGCAGCGCAACAAGATGACGGCAGATCTGGGCAAGCTGGTGAGAAACAAGATGAGGCTGGAGGTCCTTCTCGGAGATCACAAGCTGCGCCGGTGGATCTTCATGGTCCCAGCGCACGACTCGAAGGATCTCATCGCCCATGCACGTAAGAAGGAGGCTGAGCTGCGGGAGGCTGAGCTGCCTTTCCTGGCAGATGACTTCGCTATCGCAATCCAAACGGAGACCGACTTCGGAAGAGAGATGGCGATCCTCGAATCCCATGGCGCGGCAACCATTGGAACCGTGCCCGAGGAGGTCGGCGATGAGGACCTTCAGCGACTGGCTCGCGACGAGGCAGAGCAGGTGCAGATGATGGATCAGAAGCTTTCCAAGTTCTTGACCGACCCGACGACCGTGCGTGCGGAAATGCTCCGCCATGCTGTGGATGGCGGAAACATTCGTGAGCACCTACGGCGTAACCATCCTCAGACCAGCGAGCAGGTTGCAGGCCAACTGGCAAATGAGCGCCGCGACGTTCTCGCCGAGCGCGGGCTTGGCGAACTACATCGCGGCTCGATCCGAGAGGTTCGCGAGCGACTGAAGGGGCGTTTCCGCGATCGGGTGCCGGCACTCGGCGACGATCAGGCCAGCCGTCTCGCGCACGCGACGGTCGCCACGTGGCTGATGGAGTGCCCTCTTGACTTCCCAGAGGAGGATTGAGAATGGCGAGTGAACTCGACACCCTTCTTGACCGGACCTTTCGTCTTTCGTGAGCGACCCTCTCCGACCTCGGGGGACTTGCGAGCTGTCTGGCGTTTGCCCGTTTTGCTTCTTCTTGTTAGAGCCTGCCGATCCCAGCAGGCAACTCACGAGCAACTCCACGTCCTCAATTGGGCAGTGCGCTCAGCGGCCGGACGCGTCGTGTTGGCGGATTTCCTCGATGGCCAAGTTCGACCGGAGGAAGCGATTGTTCGTTTCGAGCCCGCGCTCGACCGCGCCATTGCGTTGGCTCGCGGCTTCCAGCTACTCGCCTGGGAGGGGCGCTACTGGAAGCTGAGTGAGCGGGGGCTTCGGACCCTGTCGCAAATCGACGCGGACGAGCAAACTTTGCAGGCGGAGAAGTCAGCGCTTGCTTCGCTGCCTCGTCAGCTATCACAGGCGGCGGTCGAGCGCCTGCTTCGGAGAAAGGTCCAATGAGCCTTCGGGTGCGGGTCAGCCGGACCACGGTGGTCAGCGAGGCGAAGCGCTTCCAAGGCAGCTTCGGCTTTGGAGACGGCCTTAATTTGCTGCGGGCCGACAACAATATGGGCAAGACGACAACACTCATGTCGATTCTCTACTCGCTGGGTTGGGATGGCATGCTTGGCCCGTCGCGGAAAGTTCCCTTCGCTGGGGCTGTGACGACGGAGATCGCCGAGTCGGATGGACGGTTGCGGGTGCTCGCTTCATCGGCGCTGGCAGAGCTTGAAGGCGAGGGTGGCCAGCAGATGACGGTTAGGCGCTCGATCAAATCAGAGACGGAGAAGACGGAGCTGGTCCGTACCTGGGACGGTGCAGCCCTAAGTGAGGATGGCGGGGACCTTGAGACCCGCGACTTTTACGTTCGGACGAAAGGAGCCGCCCAGCGCGAAGCTGGCTTCCAGCATCGTCTCGCGGAGTTCGTCAATTGGGAGATACCTCAGGTGAGTAACTGGGAAGGGACCACCGTCCCGCTTTACATGGAGACCATCGCACCCTTCCTATTTGTCGAGCAGACGCGTGGCTGGAGCTGGATTGCCTCGGTAATGCCGCGCTACCTACGGGTGCGTGATCCCGAGCGTCGAGCAACCGAGTTCTTGCTTTCATTGCAATCGCTGACGAAGGCTCGAGAGCGGGATTCACTCCTGGCAAAACGAGACGAGATGCGGGCTGCTTGGCGCAGTAAGGCCGAGGAATTCGTTGTTCGGGCGAGTGAGGTTGGCGCAAGAGTTGAGACTCTTCCTAGAGAGGCCACGGCAGACTGGCCACCGGCCGTGCCTCCGACGATCCGGTTGCTGGTAGGCGATGAGTGGCACTCAATAGCGGTGGTTCTTGAGTCGCTTCGGTCGGAGTTGGCGGATGCCGCGAGAGAAATTCCTCGGGTCGAGGAGGTCGCCGACGAGATCGGTGAGGAATTGAAAGCCGAGGAGGCTCGCGCAGCTAAGCTTGCTGGACGACTGGCCGGAGCTGCACGCGACGTGCGTGAGCAGCGTGGCGAACTGGCCGCCCTTGAGGAGCGACTGGAGGCGCTGAAGGAGGATGAGGCTCGGTACGTCGATGCGATTCGTCTGCGTGAGTTTGGCTCGCGTGAGGAGTTGGCAGTTGATCAGGGCCACTGTCCGACCTGTGATCAGTCCCTACCTGCAACGCTGCTCGGAGGGGATGTCGGGCCGGTGATGACGTTGGAGGAAAATCGGTCACTCATTGGTGAGGAATTGAAGACTTTCGGAACGATGCGAGACGACGCCCGCGAGGTGCTGCTTGCCTCCAGTCAGCGTCAAAGCGCTTTGCACACGGAGCTGAACGACGCCCGCCGCTCGATCCGGTCGCTGAAAGCGACCTTGACCCAGAGCGCGACGGCACCGTCGCAGGCGGCGATCGCCAAACAGATCCGGCTCGGCGACAGAATTGAGAAGCTGGACGAGCTAGAGGTCGCGTTGACGGGCCTCGAAGAGGATCTGGGAGAGCGCTCGGCTGAGTATCGACGTGTCAGTGGTGAGTTGCTGAAGTTGGGTGAGCGCGGTGGCCTGACGACGCAGGACCGGGAGAAGTTGGATGCGTTCGCGAGCTTGGTGCGCGAGCAACTAGGTCAGTACGGGTTCACCTCGGTTCCAGCGGAGGATGTCGAACTAGCTCCGGACAACTATCTACCGCTGCGTGATGGAAACCAACTGCGCCCCGAAGACCTTTCGGCCTCGGATTGCGTGCGCATGGTTTGGGCCTATCTGGTCGGTTTGTTGGAGATGTCTCGGGACTTCGAAACCGCGCATCCAGGCCTCCTCATTCTCGATGAGCCTGGCCAGCAGGACGTAAGTGACGAGAGCCTACGGGCGTTGTTTGAGCGACTGGCTAGCTCGTCCCAGCATGGGCAGCAGGTGATCGTGGCGACCTCAAAACGCTCCGACGTTGTGAGTGAGTTGCTCGGAGGAGTGGAGGCGACCCTTCACGAGATCGATGGCTATGTCTTGAAGCCCGAGCAGTGAGCGAGACATGGGAGTCGATCGACCAGGCAGCGGCGCGAGTCAAGCTGAAGAAGCGGCGGAAGATCCGGTTGGCATCCGAGTCCGTTTAGAACTAGCTGAGGCGCTGTCAGGTGCCTTCCGGGCCGGCGGCCAGCTGCTGTGGGTCGGCGGGGCGATGTTCGGTACAGATCGGGCCGAGGGGGAGTCGCCGTTCAAGTTTGGCAGCGATGCCACGGTCGGAGTTGCCGCAGTCCTTCAGATCGCTTGCGAGCTTGTGCGCGGCGCGACCGCCCTCTTTCGGGACGGGAACCGCTACAGCGCCGCGGCGCTCCTCCGGCAACTGGTCGAGGCCGAGTACCTTGCGTGGGCGTTCGCGAAGGAGGAGAAGGATGCCGAGACATGGATGCGCTCGACCAATAAAGAGCGCATGAAGCTGTTTCGGCCCGGTCAGCTGCGGGAGCGATCGGAGGGCCTATTTCGCCACGGTGACTACCAGGCCCATTGCGGCAAGGGCGGCCACCCATCGCCGGAGGGGTTCCCGCTGCTGCCCGACCACTCCGAAGCCGAGCCTCAGGGCGTGTGGTGGTGCGACATGAACATGCACGGCCTCAACATCTGGGACTACGCGCTGGAGGCGGCTGGCCGGCACGGTCATGCAGATGCTCTCGGACCGGTCGGCGAGTCGAGTGGCCTCGACGAGATTCGGGGCCGGTGGCGCGTCGAGGACCCAACGATCGTGATCTTGGACTGGCTCAACGCCAACCGGGCCGAGCCTGGCCGCCCCGACGACACCGCCGCCGCTTAGGCTCCGACCCGTGCGGGGGTTGCTTGACTTCTTGGCGGCAGCGAAGGCTGCTGCGCCCCTCGACGAGGACGGGGGACGCGACTGGCTGGCGCTGATCGTGGCCGTCTACGGCGCCTTCGTTGCCTCCTGTGTTGCCATTTACCAGTTCCGTCGTGATCGCCCCGGAGTGAAGGTGAGGCTGGCAGCGGTGGCGAGCAGCGAGAGTGGAGGTCGCCTGGTCGAGCGCTGGGCAGTGCGGATAATCAACCACCGGCAGCGTCCGATCACGATCGACAACGCGGGCGTTCTGGTCAACGACGGCCAGCAGCTTCAGGCGCCCTTCGTTAACTCTCATGGGAACCAGCCGAAAATGTGGAGGCATCCGTTTCCCCTGACCCTTACTGATGGCCAAAGCGCGCGAGTGTTCATCAACGTCATCATCGGCGGAGAGGATGTCACCGGCGCCTGGGCCAGGGACGCCCTCGGGCGCGAGTACAAGACGCGGCGATCTCTTCGTCAACGGTGGCGGCTCTGGCGGCTGAACCGGCGCCTGAAGCGGTCCTTCCGGAGTGGAGGGAAGCGCAGAAAGTCCTAGGCCACCGGCCTGATAGAACGCGCTGACAAATGGGCGTCCGCAAGCGAGTCGAAGACGCTGAGCTACTTTGGCGTGAAGGCCAGTCGGAAGGCTCCCTGCTGATGGCCCTGATCGCCGCTTCCGCGACTGCACGCCGTAAGTACCCGAGGCTCAACGACGGCGAAGGCTTTGAACGGCTCCTACTCGATGCGCGAAAATGGCGGTTGAGCCTTGAGTTCCGTGGCGCGCAAGTGCCCATCGAGTGTCTGCTGTGGAAGTGGCTGCGCTGCGAACTGGTCCACGAAGCAGGGCTGCCCGTAGATATTGAGCTGACGCCGATCGACGCAGTCGGGGAATTGTCAGCACGTGCTGGAGGAGCACCCAGCTACGAGCTGCAGCTCTCCGAGGCCTGGTTGCATCATGTACTTGACGTAGTGATCTACGACCCGGTCAACCAAGATCTATTTCCCGAGGGTTGGCGGGATACAGCTTGAATCCTCGCCCAGAATCGATGGCATCCACCACCTGTGGTTATGCAGATCTTTGGTTGATCCCAACAGATTGCAAGCCGAAGCTGGTTCTAATCCCGTCTGTTCGTGCTCGGGGTAAGCGATACGCCCGCACGAAATTTCGCGTCCGAGACAGCCGACCCACCAGGTAGATTCCTGGGTGCAAGCGAGTCGCTGGGCCTTGCGATTCGAGCTGTAGAGCCAAATTCTGGACTGGGTTAGAACCACTCCCTGATTTTTGGCTCTACAAAGGGAAGTCCGATGGGCGCGGCTGGGTTCGAACCAGCGACCTCTCGCGTGTGAGGCGAAGCCTCTCCGGGTCGAGGAATAGCGCCAAACCTGCATTCCCAAGCGGAATGACACACCTCCCGCCACCGATCCTCTAAGCCGTCAGATTGCTGCAGTTTGCGCTTGATTTCCGCCGCTTCGGGCACTGGTGCCCAAGGCTGCTTGCCGACGCGCGGTAACTAGCTAGTCGCGTCCTAGCAGGCGGTCGAGCGCTCGCCCGACTTGTCTATAGATCTGTTCCTCGTCGCCGTAGGGAACCTTGAGTCCAATGCGAATGACCTCTGCCTTGGATGGCCCGTCCTCGTCGGGGAGCAGCCGATAGATGATTCGGTAGCGAGGGTCCACGTCGCGCTTCTCGTCGAAGTAGAGCTTGCGGCAGTCGGAGAGATTGCCGGTGCTGAACGCGAAGCCGCATGGCTTGCCCAGCTTTGGGTTCTCCTTCGAGACCTGGGCGAGCAGTTCGAGGGCTCGGCGTTTCAACTCCTTGGAGGGAAGGTCGAGGAGTTGCTGCTTGGCGGTGGGGTCGAAGAACTCGACCGGGAGCCGCGCCACCTACAGGCCGAACTCCGCCGGGTCGAAGCCCGCCTCGCGAGAGACATCGGCCAGCTCGACCCGTTTGCCGGTGTCCTGGGCAAGAGCCTCGCGAACCTCCTCCGACGCCACCAGCTCGTCAAGAATTTCCGTCTGCCACTCGTACCGCTCGTAGGAGAGAATCACGCCCTCGGGCTTGCGATGAGAGCCGAAGACGACTGGATCAGCCTGCCCGCCTCTCTCGCGAAAGAGCTTCAGATAGCTGGAGAGATGATCTCTAGCCTCGGCACTCGGGATGACAGTTTGGGGAGAAGCCATGGCAGTAGCCTAGCAAATCTGTACAGATTTCTGTACGACTTCTCCTTGTTTGGCTTGATCTTTCCGTCCGAACACGTCGAGTACAACCCGGGCGTCGCGCTGTCAAAACCTGGCCCCGGCGGGCGAAGCCTCATCACCTTCATCCGCCGGGGCCCAAGTCGTGTCCGAGTCGTTTGCGAGGCTTGGTACGAGCCTGGTATCGGGGTGATGCCCGATGAGTACCGGGCTCGGCATTTGACAGCACGACTATAGGAGGGGCCACATGGCTTCCAGCTCAGACGCCGGCTACGTCGGCAAAGTTCTCAACGAAGTTCGCGATCAGATCGCCGTCGATGACGACGTTCTTTCTGAGACCAAGGCACGGCGCAACTTGGTTAAGCGAGTTGCTCGAAAGTTTGAAGGGGCTCTCAAGACGTTTGACTCCGGCTCGGTGGCCCACGGGACCGTCAACAAGCCTGTCTCCGATGCGGACTGCGGTGTCGTTTTAGACCGCCGCACCTATCCCGAGCTTGGTCCCGATGGCGATGACGAGCCACCGAACGACATTGTCGAAAGGATGGCCGAGTTCGTCATCGAGGGGGTGCTGGAGGAGTACCCGGCTGCCGAACAGGAAGTTGGCAAGCGCTCAATCGTCATTACCTTCAACGAGCCGCTCGAGGAGGAGAACGCCGAGGTCGAAGACCAAGACCCAAGCGTCGATCTGATCGTCGCCTTGACCAAGGCGGACGGGGAAGGCCGCTGGATTCCCAACACCGAGGCGCGGCGATGGGACGCGAGTCACCCCGAGAAGCACACTGAGTTGCTCAACGGGCCAACCCTTGGGGACCGAGTTCATCGGGCCAGGGTCATCCGGCTGGCGAAGGCAGCGGTGAAGCAGGACGAAGCCCCAGTGGTTAGCTCCTTCAATGTGGAGGCAATCGCCTTGGAGCATGTCGACTCCGACGACACCATCGCTGAGAGTCTGCGCGATGTCTTTCTCGATGGAGCTGCTGATTTGGAGTTGGGTGATACTCCCGATCCGGCTGGAGTATCGGACCCGATCAAGCTTCCCGATGGGATCGCGCGCACCGAGGCAGTCAGTCGGCTACGTGAGTTTGGAAACGCCCTTGAAGCGGCGATGGACAACTCTGACGACGAGGAGCGCGTGCGGACCGAACTCGCCCGAGTCTTCCCTGACTACGTCGAGGTCAAGGTGTCGGGAAAAGAGGCCCTTGCGAATGCGTTGATAGCCGGTGATTCGACCAAGGTCGCGTCAGTCGTTGGGGCTGGCAGTAGCAGCTTGAAGCGCACCGCTGCTTACGGTGATGGCTAGGCGGCCAAAGCGGACTCCCTGGTATCACGACTTCCGTAAGCGTCTGCGGTTTGAGGCAGGCGCTAGGAAGGAGTTCGCTGATATTAGGGACCGGAAGATTGGGAAGGGTTGGCGGGCCGAGATCGTCTATGACTTGACGGTTGATGTTCCCGAATACGGAGAGCGTAGAAAGGTCACGATTCGGCTAACCAATTTCACCGATCCAACGCTGAAAGGCGTTACCGTGGATGGCTCTACTGAATCACCCCACCGCCGCGGGAAAACCGATCTTTGCCTGTGGCGCTGGGATTCCTCGCCGAAGAATCAGTGGACTGGCGATGAGGGGCTCCTGGCTCTAATTCAGTATGTGCGAATACACCTGTTTCGGGAGGCATACTGGCGGGAGACTGGAGGCTACGACAGCGGTGTTTGGGCGGGGGGTGAGGCTCCTCACGACCACGCCAAGGATGAAGCGGCGTGATTGCCCTAGCCGTCGAGCAATCAGGTTGGACGACGGCCGCTATCGCCACGGTTGTGGCTTCTCTGGTCAGCGGGAGCATCGCTCTGTTGACTTTCTGGGCGAGCGGTGTTCGGCAAGAGCGTGCGCGGCGACAACAGCTCTACGCCGATGCGCTAGCGGTCTTGGTTGCCTATCGGGAGTTTGCCTATGTAATCCGACGACGAAGAGCGCCGTTGCCCGGCCATGAGGAGGTCGCTGGAGAGGAGCGTGTTCGGATTTCCGAAGCGCTTCGCGAGGTGCAAAAGGATCTCGTCTACCTCAAGGCATGGATTAAGGCCGAGCGGGTGGATGAGGTCGCAGACCGCTACGAGGAGCTGGTTGCACACACTCGGCGCATCGCAGGGGGTTATATGCGAGAGGCGTGGAAGGCGGACCCGCTCGACAATGATTCAGGGATGAACATTCCTGACATCGACTACGAGCCACTCAAGACGTACGAGCGAGCCTATCTCGATGCGGTGCATCGCTCGCTCAGATTCTGGCGCGTAGCGTTCCGTTGACGGACGCCCTCATCAGTTGCTCAGCTCGTCAGCGAGCTTCCCGAGTTCCCCCATCGAGACTCCTAGGGCTCTGGCGATTCCCTTAACCGTGCCCCAGGCGGGGTTTGACTGGCCGCGCTCAATCAGGGAGAGGGTGCCGGTCGTGACGCCGGCCTCATAGGCAAGGGCTTCCTGGGTAGCTCCGCGTTTCTCGCGGAGCTGGCGGATCGCCTGGCCGAGGGCGGGCTGGGGTTCGTCGGGGCGTCCCATCGTGGCGGGCACGCTGTCAAACCTAAGTGGCTAGCACCAGTTGGATATCCACTTGTGATTAACCGCTAAAGCATGGTAGCCTGTTCTCGCACTCGCAAAAGTGCCCCCGCGCTGCGCTAACAGCCGGGGGCGTGGCACCGAAAGGACGGACCTTCCGATGCAGAACAACCCTAAAGGGGCGGGCGATGAGGATGCCCCGCCCACCGAAGCCCAGGACATCCGCGATCAGGGCGTCGTCTTGATCCACGTTCTCAGCCTTCATCCGACGTTGCTGACGATCCCCGATCTTGTCCGTGAGATCACCGCCGGGTCGGAGGATTTCGCTGAGGGAGACGCCCTGGAGCGCGCTGTGCGCGACCTGACGGGCGTGGGGCTGCTGCATTGCCCCAGCGGCCTTGCCGTGCCTTCCCCGGCGGCCCTGCGCTTCCTGAAGATCCTCTACGAAGGCAACTGCTAGCCGGTGGGGGGATTTCGGCGGGTCGGGGCTGTCGCAGGGAGCCGTGGGGTTTCGAGCTGGAGCCCCACAGCTGCTCCGGCCGCCGGAATCTCCCCATCCAAAATGCCAAGACCTCACCAGATCATCTGAATCGACTTTCAGACCCATCGAGCCTGAATCCGGCAATGCAGCACCGCCTCAACTCTGAGCGCCGCGGGAGCCACTCCAGTCGCCCTCCCCAGCACCAACCCCGAACACCCGACACACTGGGAACCCCCCTTTTTGGGGTCCTGCCGATGCATTTGGGCCGCTCGGCGGACAGCAGTGTCGAGATGGCATCTACGCGCGTCAAGCTCGACCCGCCAACCGTCGAAGCAATCGCTCGCCGCGTTGTCGAGATTCTCGAACGGCGCGGCTTGCAGAATCGGGAGCTGGTCGATGCTGCCGAGTTGGCCCGACGCTTCGGGATCGAGCGCTCGTGGGTCTACTCGCATGCGATCGAGCTGGGCGCGGTCAAGCTCGGCAGCGGGCCAAAGCCACGGCTGCGCTTCGACCCGCAGATCGCGGCGCGGGTGCTGCGGAAGGCCAGTGAGAAAACGACGGCCGATCCGCCCGCCCGCTCGGGTAAGCGGGCGGATCGACCTTCAGCCAGCGGAGGGAGCGAGGTGCGGCTGTTGCCGATCCGTGGTCACGGGGAGAACGACCCGCCCTCCGCGGCTTAGGTAGCCATGCCCAGACGAGCGACCGGGCAAGTGGTTGAGCGGAAGCTGAAGAGTGGCCGCACTTTTGCCTTGCGCTTCCGTGCCTATGGGCGGCGGTGCTATCTGACGCTCGGTACCACCGATGAAGGCTGGACCAGGCAGAAAGCTGGGGAAGAGCTAGCCAACGTTCTTGCCGATGTTCGGCGCGGCATCTGGAGGCCCGATGTTCGACAGGAAGCCGCCGAGCCTGCACCGGAGCCGACGTTCCATGAGTTCGCGTCCGAGTGGCTTCACGGACTGCGCAGCGAGGGTCTATCGGAGAACACGCTCAAGGACTACGCCTGGCAGCTCTCTAACCACCTGCTGCCGTTCTTTGCCCGACATCGACTCTCAGAGATTTCGATTGCCGAGGTGGACCGCTACCGGCAGGAGAAGGTACGCGAGGGCAAGATCTCAGCGACCTCGATCAACAAGACGATCACGCGGCTGGCGCAGATCCTCGAGGTTGCTGTTGAGCGCGAGCTGATCGACCGCAATCCCGCGCGAGGCAAGAGGCGGCGATTGAGGGAGCGCAGGCCGGAGCGGACCTGGCTCGACCGCGCCGAGCAGATTGCATCGCTGCTGGAGGCTGGGGGAGAGCTTGATTCCGAGGCACGGGTGGATCGTCGGGCTACGTCAAGGCGCGCCTTCCTAGCGACGCTGACGCTTTCCGGCTTGCGGATCAGCGAGGCGCTTGATCTGCGCTGGCGCGATGTCGATCTGTCGGCCGGACGGCTGCGTGTGGCCGACTCGAAGACCGACGCCGGCGTTCGCTTGGTCGATCTGCTGCCGGCCCTGCGCGAGGAGCTGTCGGTCCACAAGACCGAAACGAGATTCGGTAGTCCCGAGGACTTCGTGTTTCCGACCGAGAGCGGGCGCAGGCAGGACCGCAACAACGCTCGCCGTCGTGTCGTCATCAAGTCGGTCGAACGGGCGAGCGAGAACTTGATTGGGCAGGGGCTCAATCCGCTGCCCGAAGGCATCACTCCGCACTCGCTGCGTCGTACCTTTATCTCCCTGTTGCTTGCGACCGGCGCGGAGGTCCCCTACGTCATGCGGCAGGTCGGGCACAGCGATCCGAAGGTCACGCTCTCGATTTATGCCCAGGTGATGTATCGCGGCGAGGGTGAGCGAGAGCGGCTGAAGGCGGTGGTTGAGAGCACTGATTGGGCACTAACGGGCACTGACAGTGGCCCAATGAATGGCCCAATGACCCAAGGGCCGGGAGATCAACTATCTCTCAACGCGCTTGAAACCAGCGCAGATGCAGAGATTTCGGGCATGGGCGCGGCTGGGTTCGAACCAGCGACCTCTCGCGTGTGAGGCGAGCGCTCTCCCACTGAGCTACGCGCCCGGGAGAGCGGTCAATCATAGGCGGGCTGCGGGGGTTGGATCAGGCTGGGGCCGGCGCCTCGACGGCGTCGGCTGGGGGAGGCTCTCCGCCTTGCTCGGCCATTGCCCGTTTCTGCAGGGCGATGCCGACGAAGGGGAAGATCAGGGTCGAGAGCATTGCGGCGCCGACGAGGCCGGCGGCGGTTGAGGTGTGCATCTTGCCGGCGTCGACGGCGATCGTCGTGATCGCGACGACGAGGGGGAGCTCGGTGGCGCTGAAGAAGGCGAGGGCGCGGCGCTCGGTTGAGCTCAGGACCTTGCGGTAGAGCAGCAGCGCCGGGGTGCCGCGGACGACCAGGAAGAGGGCGAAGAAGAGGGCCAGCTTGGCCAGGGCTTCGGCCGAGCCGAGGGCGCCGAGGTCGAACTCGATGCCGCTGGTGACGAAGAAGAAGGGCACGAAGAAGCCGAAGCCGACCGCGGTCAGCTTCGACTCGAAGATCTGCAGCTCGTGGCCTTTGAGGGCGGCGCGGGTGATCATCCCGGCGACGAAGCCGCCGAGCAGGACGTCGAGGCCGAGCTTGCTCGCCAGCAGGACCAGGCCGAAGACGAGCACTACGGTGATCCGCACGGCCAGCTGGCTGCTCGCCTCGAAGGTTTTCTCGAGGGCGGGCCAGCCGCGCCAGGCGAGGCGCACAGAGGCGAGCGCGACGGCGAGGGCGAGGGCCACGAAGGCGATCAGGATCGCCGCCTCGTGCAGCGGGCTGGCGGTGGTCAGCACGAGGGTGACGAGCAGGATCGGCCCGAACTCGCCGGCGCCGCCGGCGGCCAGCAGGTAGGTGCCGAAGCGCGTCTTCAGCCCACCGCTGTCTTTGAGGATCGGGATCAGCGTGCCGATCGCGGTGGTCGCCAGGGCCGAGCCGGTGTAGAGGAAGGAGACGACGATGCCGGCCGCGGCGAGGGCGCCGCCGATGCCGTAGGCGAGGGCGACCGAGAGCAGCCAGCCGAGCACGCCCAGCTTCAGCGGCGCGCCCTTGATCCGTTCGAAGTCGATCTCGTAGCCGGCGAAGTAGAAGAGCATCCCGAGGCCGAGGTTGGAGAAGAACTCGATGAAGTCCGAGGAGTGGGCGAGGGCAAGGACTTCGGGGCCGATCAGGATCCCCATCACCAGCTCCAGCACCACCACGGGCGGCGCCATCCCTTTGGGCACGACCGCGACCGCGACCGCGGCGATCGCCGCGACGAGGACGATCGCGAAGAAGGAGGAGGAGTCGACGTCGATCACGTGGCGCCGATCCTACGGTCCGCCGCCGGAGGTCGTGGCCGGATACGATGGTCGCGGACCGTGCTAGGCGGGGAATCAGCGGTGCCTTGTAACCCGCAATCCGCTCTAGCGGGGCCGAATCCCGTTCCGAGGGGCTGGCCGTCGGGGTCAGTGCGTCGCAGGCGGTGTTGACGGCCGGGTCCTGCGCGACGTGGGCACGCGAATCAGGTCAGGTCCGGAAGGAAGCAGCCTTAAGCGGATGCCGCGGGTGCCGCAGGTGAGCCCGGCTCGAGCCAAACGCGACGGACACGCCCGGTGACTTAGTTTCGAAGAACGGGGCGCACGGTCCATTTTTCTTCCCGGTGACTTCGTCTTTCTCCGTCCCATAGGACGGGAAAAGGCGAAGTCACCGTTTCAGTCGATCAGGCGGGCGTACATCTGGCGTATCGCGATGCGCCAGGTGAGCAGGGCGAAGCCGCAGAGGTAGGCGAAGCGGGCGAGGTCGACGGCCTCGAAGCCGAAGGCGCCGCCGCGGACCAGTTCGACCAGCTGCAGCAGCGGGTTGAGTTGGGCGACGACCTGGACGCCCTGGGGCAGGCCGTCGATCGGGAAGAAGGTGCCGGCGACGAGGAAGAGCGGCGTGATGCAGAGCGCGGTGACGTAGTTGAACTGGTCGATCTTGGCGACTGTGGCCGCCATCGCGACGCCGAAGCCGGCGAAGCCGAGCGCGGTGACGAAGCAGAAGAGCGGTACGAGCAGCATGCCCCAGGCCGGGTCGAGGCCGAAGCAGATCGTGACCAGCAGCGGCACGCAGCCGTAGGTGCCGGAGCGCAGGCCGATCCAGAGCATCTCTGCGGTGACCAGCTCCTCGACGTCGACCGGCGCGGCGAGGATCGCGTCGTAGGTGTTCTGGAAGCGGTGCTTGACGAAGGTGCCGAACATCGCCGGCAGGGCGCTGGAGAAGATCACCGCCGTCGCCACCATGCCGGTGCCGACGAACTCGATGTAGGGGACGCCGTCGACTTCGTCGACCAGGGTCGCGCTCAGGCCCAGCCCGAAGGCGAGCAGGTAGACGATCGGTTCGAGCACGCTGGAGAAGGTCGTGCCCTTCCAGTAGGTGCGGAAGTTGGCCAGCTCGCGGCTCATCACGCCGCCGATCGCCGCCGGTTCCAGGCGCCTCACTCGGCCTCCTCGCCGGTCAGCATCACGAAGACGTCCTCGAGCGAGGCGGCGCGGATGACGGCGTCGTCGGGGATCGCGCCGTTCTCGGCTTGCTCGGAGCCGACGATCGCGATCGCCGGGCCGGCCGGCCGCACCGAGAGGCCCTGGGCCTCGGCCTCGGCACGAGCCTCGGCAAGCCGATCGGGCGGGCCGTAGATCTCCGCCGTCTGACGACCGGCATGCTCGTTGATCAGATCGACTGGGTGCCCGCGGCTGATCACTTTCCCCTTCGTCATCACCGCCACCTCGTCGGCGAGCCGCTCCGCCTCCTCGATGTAGTGGGTCGACATCAGGATCGTCGTGCCGCGCGAGCGCAGCTCGCCGATCAGCGTCCAGAGCTCGGTGCGGATCTGCGGGTCGAGCCCGACTGTTGGCTCGTCGAGCAGGATCAGCTTCGGTTCGTGGATGAGGCCGCGGGCCAGCAGCAGGCGCCGCCGCATGCCACCGGAGAGCTCGTCGACGGCGTCGCGGCGACGGTCGCGCAGGCGGGCGAGGTCGAGCGCTTTGTCGACCGCGGCGGCGACGTCCGGCACCCGGTAGAGGCGGGCGAAGACCGCCAGGTTGTCCTCGACGGTGACGTCGACGTCGAGGTTGTCGAGCTGCGGCACGACGCCCATCTCGGCCCGGGCCGCCTTGGCGTCGCCGGGCAGCTCGTGGCCCAGCACGCGCAGCTCGCCGGCGTCGGGGATCGCCTGGCCGGTGAGCAGCCGCATCGTCGTCGACTTGCCGGCGCCGTTGGGGCCGAGCAGGCCGAGGCAGATGCCCTCGGGAACGTCGAGGTCGAGCCCGTCGACCGCCGTGATTGGGCCGAAGCGCTTGACGACGCCGCGAAGTTCGATTGCCGACACGCCTTGATGCTTTCACGGCGCCGGCCTCGGCCTACCGCACGCGGCTGAGAGACTCCGCGGCGTGTTGGACGAGCGCTGGATCAGATCGCTGCACGTAGAGACGCTGCGCGAGCAGGAACTGCACGCCGAGCGTGAGCCGCACGTGCTCTTCCAGGCCTCGACGATCGGCGCTCTGCTCGAAGGAGCCTATGAGGGTGACCTGAGCTTCGAAGAGCTGGCCGAGCACGGCGACCTCGGGCTGGGCACGCTGAACGACCTCGACGGCGAGATGATCGCCCTCGACGGGCGTTTCTACCGCGCTGACGTCGACGGTGCGGTGGGCGAGATCGACACCGCGGCGCGGACTCCTTTCGCGGTCGTGACCCGCTTCGAGCCGGCCGTCGACGCGGAAATCGAGGGACTCTTCGACCACGCCGCGCTGCTCGCCCAGCTCGACGAGCTGATCCCCGCCGACGCGGCTACCTGCGCAATCCGCCTCGACGGGCGCTTCGAGCTAGTCCGCGCCCGCTCGGTTCCTGCGCAAAACCCGCCCTACCGGCCGCTGACCGAGGTCGTCCTCGAACAGCACGTCTTCGAGCTGGAGGAGGTGGCGGGAACGATGCTCGGCTTCCGCTTCCCCGACTACGCCGAGGGGATCGAGGTGAGCGGCTACCACCTGCATTTCATCAGCGACGATCGCAAGCGCGGCGGCCACGTACTTGCCTCGCGCTCCGCGTCGCCGCTGCGCGCTCGCCTCGACTTCTCCAACGACCTGCACGTCGAGCTGCCGCCGGGGATCGAGCTGGCCGACCCCGAAGTCGCCGCCGAGACCCACGCGGCAGTCGAGCAGGTCGAGCGCGCAGGCTGAGTGGCTCAGGCTGCGTCGGCGAGACGCTCGGCGAGCCAGAGGTCGCAGAGCCAGTCGGCCTGGCCGCCGCTCTTGCGGCTGACGACGATGCCCTCGGGGCCGCCCTCGACTGTGACTTTCTTCCAGCGGGTCGAGTTGGGCACGGCCTCAAGCGCCTCGGCCACCGCGGCGGGCACTCCCTCGGCCGGCCGCACGCGGCCGTCCCTCGATTTGGCCTCGAACTCGGGCGTCGCGACCCGCACCGTGACCTCGCTACGGCTGCTCACCTCGCCGCTGCCGAGCCGCACCGAGACCGGCCGGCCGTGGCGTTCGCCGCTCAGCACCAGGGCGCCGTGGATCTCCGGCCCCACCCGGCCGGTCGTCGCTTCCCGCACCTCGATGTTGACCTTCGGCCGCTCGGTCACCTCGAAGCCGAGCGGCGCCATCGCCAGGCCGACCTTCTCGTAGCCCTGGTCCATCTCGCCGCCCGGCGCCAGGGCGCGGAAGCTGCCGTAGAGCGCTGCGATGACGATCAGCGGCCCACCGATCAGCAGCGGCAGGAAGCTTTCGAAGAGGTAGATCGAGGGGACGGTGAGGAAGATCAGCAGGGTCACGATCATGCCCAGCCGCAGGCTGCGCCGGCCGGCGTCCCACATCGAGCCGCGGGCCTTGATCGCGGCGTTGTCGATCGGCTTCACGGCGAGCGCCGCCCAGAGCTGCTGCTCTTTCATCGTCGTCGGGTTCTCGATCTTGCTGCCGCCCTCGGCGACGGCGCGCGCGGTCGCCTTGGCGTCGCCGCCGGCGACCCGCTCCATGTCGGAGCGCTGCAGGGCGAAGAGGATGACCATGAAGACCGCGAGGACGCCGAAGATCAGCGCGTAGGTCGTCTTCGGGTTGCTCTGCCCTTCCCCCGTCGTCGTCGCGATCACGATCACGATCCCGGCGACGACGATCACGCCGATCAGCCCAAAGAGCCCCGAGCGTCTGAACCCACCACTTAACACGTGCGCCAGCCTAAATCAGCCGCTGACTTTGTACTTACACGCGCATACCGCGAATAAAGACGAAGTCAGCGGCTGGAAAGCAGGTCAGCAGTGGCGGTAGAGGATCCAGGACTGGTTGTGGGCTATGGGGTGGAAGTTGGGGGGAGGGGTGATTGTGAAGCTGGTCGGGTCGCGGGGGTCGAGGATGAAGTTGTGGATCACGAAGGGACTGGCGGGCTCGAGGAAGTAGCCGCGGGCCGGTGGCTGCTTCTTGCTGACGCTGACGATCTGCGTCGGGCGGATGTCGAGGTCGAAGGCGAGGCGGGGGACGGCGCGGTGGTTGGGGACGGCGATGCGGCCGCAGAGCGGCTTGGCGAAGGCGCCGGAATCGGCGAGGTCGTTGAGATCGCCCTCGATCTCGCTCTGGTTGGTCAGGTCGACGTCGACCCGGTGCAGGAGGTCGTACTGGTTTGGGGCCCAGGCGAGGAGCATGACGACGATCAGGGCGGCGAACGCCTGCCAGGCGCGACGCCAGGGGTGGCTGGCCTCGAGCAGGCGCCAGCCGAGCAGAGCGAGGGCGGCGAAGACGGCGAGGATCGCCGCAGCGAGCATCGTGTAGCGGGGCAGGATCGCCAGGCCGGCGCAGGCGAGCACGGCGAAGGCGCCGAGGGCGAGCACGGCGGCGGCGACGCCGAGCTCGCTGCGGCGGCGCAGGGTGGCGAGGCCGAGGACGACGCCGCCGAGAGCGCCGACCATCCCAGGCCACTGCAGCACCTCGCCGAGCCGTCGCGGGCCGTAGAGGACGAGGTCGACCGGGCCGGTCTGGCGAGCCAGGGCGTCGACGGTTTCGCGGGTGCCCGTGAACGAGTAGGTCGGGCTGCCGGCTGTGATCCAGTCGAATATGGCCCAGAGGATCGGGGCTGAGAGCGCTAGGGCGACGAGGGCGGCTCCGTGGGAGGAGAAGAGGGACTCCCTCGCCCGTCCAAGTGCCGGTCTAATTAGACCGGCACTTTGAGTATCCGCCCGTTCGAGGGAGTCCCTCTTCTCCTCCTCGAGGCGGTCCTCCTGGGGTGGGCCATCCGGGTTCGAGGCGGCCTCGGCAGCGGGGGAAGCTTGTGAGGGACCGAGCAGCAGGTAGGCCAGATAAGCGATCGAGAACAGCCAGGCCTCGGGGCGGAGGAGCCCCGCCAGAGCGAGCAAAGCTAGGACGGGCCAGCCGGCGCGGGGGCGCTTGGTCTCTACGAGGAGTGCTCCCAGTACTAGGGCGATGTAGGGGATGTCGATGTAGGCGCGCAGGCCGTTGGAGAGGTAGGGGGCGCGGGTGAGGACGATCAGGGCGGCGACGGCGCCGATCGGGCGGTCGAACCAGAGAGCGCCGAGCCGGTAGACGAGGTAGCCGACCAGTGCCAGCGAGGCGTAGGCGACGAGCATGGTCAGGTCGATCGCGCCGTCGCCGAGCGGTGTCGTCACCAGCCCGAACAGCTCGGCGAGGGGATGTGGCGTGGGCGGCAGGGCGGCGCCCATGTCGGGGCTCATGCCGTGCGCCATTTCGCGTCCCCAGAGCAGCGCGTAGATCGTGTCGTAGTTGGGGAAGCCGACCGGGAAGAGGATCAGCAAGACGGCGCTGACTCCAGCGACCCAGGCGAGGGGTACAAGCCAGTTGCGGACCCGGGTTGGCACCGGCGGAAGGTATAGGCCGCCGCCGGGGGGTGGCTGGTCGCGTTAGTCGCATATAGGCCGACTAATGCGCCCAGCCACGTGATGCCGCGCGGATACACTGGCCCGAGTCCCGCGATGACCGACTCGATCTCTCTCTACCGCCGCCACCGGCCCGGCTCCTTCGACGAGGTGGTCGGCCAGCAGCACGTCGTCCGCACCCTGCGCAATGCGGTCGAGCAGGGCAAGGTCCACCACGCCTACCTCTTCGTCGGCTCGCGCGGCACCGGCAAGACCTCGATGGCGAAGATCCTCGCCCGCTCACTCAACTGCGAGCGCGGCGGGCCGACCGTCACCCCCTGCGGCGAGTGCGAATCGTGCCTGACGATCGCCGCCGGCAGCTCGATCGACGTGATCGAGATGGACGCCGCCTCGAACCGCTCCGTCGACGACGTCCGCGACCTGCGCGAGCGGGTCGCCTACGCGCCGACCGGCGGCCGCTGGAAGGTCTACATCCTCGACGAGGCTCACATGCTCACCAAGGAGGCCTGGAACGCCTTCCTGAAGACGCTCGAGGAGCCGCCGCCCAACACCGTCTTCGTGCTCGCCACGACCGAGTCGCACAAGGTGATGGCGACGATCGCCGACCGCTGCCAGCGCTTCGACTTCCAGCGCCCCTCGCTGGAGCAGATCTCCGAGGTGCTGAACCGGGTCGCCGCTGCCGAGGGGATCGAGGCGGAGGACGCCGCGGTGGCGATGATCGCCCGCTCGGCTTCGGGCAGCTTCCGCGACGCGCTCGGCACGCTCGACCAGCTGGTCGCCTTCGGCGGCGCCCAGGTCAGCCTCGACTCGGTCCTGGAACTGCTCGGCGCCGCCGACGCAGAGCTGCTCTTCGACGCCGTCGATGCGGTGATCGCCGAAGACCCCAGGGGCGTCCTGCTCGGGGTCGAGAAGATGGCCCGCTCAGGCCGCGACCCGGCCCAGTTCGCCCGCGATCTGCTCGCCCATCTGCGCCACCTGCTCGTCACCCAGACCGTCGGCGAGGTGCCCAATACCTTTGTCGTCACCGCCACGGATGCCGACCGCCTTTCGGCTCAGGCAAGCGCTATCGGGGCGGCAACCCTCGTTCGCACGATCGATGAGCTGGCAAATGCGCTGACCGCTGTGCGCGAGGGCGACGATGCCCGCATGGCAGTCGAGATCGCGCTGCTGAAGGCGGCCCGTCCTGATCTGGATCCGTCGACCGAGGGACTGCTTCGGCGTATAGAGAAGCTCGAGCAAGGGACGAAGGCGTCCCCGGCCGCGGGTCCTGTCGCCGCAGGGGACCCACCGCCCCCTGCGGTAGCTAAAGCTTCCTCGGGGGCGGTCCCCCCTGCGACGCCACCCGCGGCAGAAGCGCCACCAGCTGACGAGCAAGGGTCCGAGCCGACCTCTGAAGCACCGAACGCCACCGAGTCTGAGCCGGCTGCAGAAGCACCGAAGCCGGCTGAGCCCGAGCCAGCTCCACAAGCACCGGAGCCGCCTGACCCTGAGCCGTCTGCTGGTGACGACTCTCCCGTGGGTGGCGCGGACTCGGGGGGGCCGAGAACGGAGGCGCAGCCCCCGCCCGCAGGCCCCCCCGAGTCCGCGACAGGCCCCGCGGGCCAAGCCGCCCCCACCCTGGAGGAGATCGTCAATACGTGGCCGGCGGTCGTCCACAAGCTGGGCGAAACGAGCCCGGCCCTGGCAGCGACCTTCGAAGGCGCTCGCCCGGTGAGCCTGGACGAGGACGGCCTCAAGGTCGGCTTCCCGGCCGACTCGACCTTCAACAAGCGCAAGGCGGAGGCGCCCGACAAGCGTGAGCTGATGGCCGATGCGCTCGAGGACGTGATGGGGGAGCGGATGCGCCCCGTATATGTGTTGCTCGACGGTGAGCCCGCGTCAGTGGATGCGGAGACGGCGGCCGGCGACGAGGTCGATCACGATGCGCTGATGGAGAAACTGAAGAGCGAGTTCGACGCGGAGGAGGTCGGTTAGGTGGCAAAAGGTGGAATGCCGGGGGGCTTCGACGTGAACGCCCTGATGAAGCAGGCGCAGCAGATGCAGACCGAGATGCTGCAGGCGCAGGAGAAGCTCAAGGACGAGGTGGTCGAGGCCAGCGCTGGTGGCGGCATGGTCAAGGTGAAGATGGGCGGCGACCTGACCCTGCGCGAGATCGTCATCGACCCCGAGGCAATCGACCCCGAGGAGTCGGAGCTGCTCGCCGAGATGGTCCAGGCTGCCGTCAACGAGGCGCTGCGCGCCGCCCAGGAGCTGGCCAGCTCGAAGATGGGCGGGATCACGGGAGGCCTCGGCGGCCTCCCCGGGATGTGAGCGGCGAGGGACCGGCGCCGCTCGCCCGGCTGGTCGCGGAGCTCTCGCGGCTGCCGGGAATCGGCCAGCGCACCGCGCAGCGGCTCGCCTTCCACGTCCTCCGCGCCCCAGACGAAGAGGCGGCGGCGCTGGCGGCGGCGATCACCGAGGTGAAGGAGAAGGTCGGCCTCTGCGAGGAGTGCTTCAACCTCTCCGAGGGGCCGCGCTGCCGCATCTGCCTGGACTCCAGCCGCGACCGGGCGATCATCTGCGTCGTCGAGGAACCGGCCGACGTGATCCCGATCGAGCGCACCCACGAGTACCGCGGCCTCTACCACGTGCTCGGCGGCGCCCTCTCGCCGATCGACGGCGTCGACGCCGAGGACCTGAAGATCGCCGAGTTGCTGCGCCGGGTCGAGGACGGCGAGGTTCGCGAGGTCGTGCTCGCCACCAACCCGACGACGACCGGCGAGGCGACCGCGCTGCACATCGCCGACCGTTTGCGCGGCGGCCAGGTCTCCGTCACCCGGCTGGCCAGCGGCCTGCCGGTCGGCGCCGATCTCGAGCACGCCGACGAGGTCACCCTCGGCAAGGCCTTCGCCGGTCGCCACAGCCTCGATTAGCGGCAAAGTCCGCTTCCTGGCGCGGTAAGACAGAACATTTCGCCAAGTTCGGTATTTGCGGACGAAATAACTAGACGTTTATCGGGTCGCAAATAGCGAGCATTTGCGACCCTGGCGTCCGTTGCTTTCGAGAAGGTCTGCGGGTGGCGACGGTGACGAGCAAAGAGAACGGCAAGGGGCCCGCGTCATCGGCGGGACAGGTCGCGCGCGAAGTTTCCTCGCTGCAGGCGACGCTGCTGGCAAAGCTGCGCGAGGAGATCGCCGGCAGCGACCGTGAGCCCTTCGCCGACGCGGCGCAGCAGCTGGCCGAGGAGTTCGGCTCGGTGACGGCCACGGCGGTGGCGGCGGTCTGCGCGCCGACGGTGGCGCCGACCCCGCTTGCCCCTGAGCCCGAGACGCACCCCAGCCTCTTCCAGCCCGGTCACATGCGCCGCCGCCTCGACCAGCTGATCGAGACGAACAAACGCTACGGCCACCCCTTCTGCCCTGGTCGTCTTCGACGTTGAAGGGCCCGGCGCCCGCCAGGGTGACGGGGACGAGGGCGAGGAGACGATGCTGGCCGTCGTCGGCGCCGGCGCTGCGCGACAGCGTCCGCCTCGTCGACGAGACCTTCCGGCTCGAGGAGGACGCGCTCTGCGTGCTGGCGCCGAACCAGACCACGATCGAGGGTGTGCAGATGGCCGAGCGGTTGCTGGGCATGCTCGACGAGCTGGAGGCGGCCGGGGGCCTGAAGATCACGGTCTCGGCCGGCGTCGTCGCCTGCCCCGAGCACGGCAGCGGCGCCGAGGCGCTGCTCAGGAAGGCCGACGAGGCGATGTGGCGAGCCCGTGCGGTCGGCCAGCCGGTAGGCGTCGGCGCTTTGCAAGATCGCTGACAGATTCTGTGAAATCTGTCCATAACTTGCGTAAACCTGGATTCCCCATGGGAATATGCCGATGCCTGGCGAACGTCGCTAGCCAGAGCAAGAGGAGCCATCTGAGATGCCAGGGATAAGAACGAACGCCGCCGCCGAAGTGCTTGGGGTCAGCCCCAACACGCTGCGCAGCTGGGAGCGCCGCTACGGCTTCCCCGAGCCCAAGCGCACCCAGGGCGGCCACCGCAACTACGAGCTGGTCGAGCTGCAGACCCTGCGCGACGCGCTGGCGCAGACCGGCAACATCTCCTCTGCCATCGAGCTGACCCGCCAGCGCCAGGCGGCGCCCGCCAGCGGCGGCGGCCTGCGCGCGGCGCTGGAGAGCTTCGACGAGGACGCCGCCAACCGCACCGTCGAGGAGAGCCTCGCCCTGCGACCGCTGGAGCGCACCGTCGAGGAGTTGCTGCTGCCGGCGATCGACGACCTCGCCGCCGACGGCGATCGCGAGGCCGAGCTGGAGTTCGCCTCGCGCTGGGCGATGGGCTGGCTGCACGGCGCCCGCCGCCTCGCCTCACCCGCTTCGCGGCCGGCCGGCATCCTGCTGCTCGACTCGAGCCACGGCTCCGACGCCGAGGCGGTCCACGCCCAGGCCCTCGATCTGACCTTGCGCCGCGCCGGCTTCCGCGTGCTGATGCTCTCCAACGAGCTCGGCGACGAGCGGCTCGAGCGCGCCCTGCGCGCCCTCGACCCGACCGCGATCGTGCTCTGCGGCCCCGGCGCCGACACCGCGGGCGCCGTCAAGCTGGTTCGCAAGATCCGCGAGGTCGGCTTCGACTCACCACTCTTCGGCTTCCGTGCCAGCGGCCTGATCGGCGACGCCGTCCCCTCGGCCGGCGTCACCCCCAGCGAGGTGACGGGAATGCTCAACGCAGACCTGCGCCGCCGCGCCGTTCAAGCTTTCGCCTCGCAGTGCACCCGGCTTTCACCACTTGGTAGCACCCTAGTTACATCGTCTGACACCGCTGGGCGGCAACGTCTGGCACCGTGCGCGGCCGGCTCTTGTCGCAGTTCCGCCTGCGACCCGGGGTCGCGGCTGCCGCTTGCGGGTTCGCGCTCTTGGCGCCCGCTACGGCGGCGGCGGTCGTCTCCGACGTGCAGCCGATCGACGGGCCGAGCGCCGACGTGATCGACGTCGCCGACGCGGCGATGTCGGAGGACGGCAGCGGCGGGATCGTCTACCTGAAAAAGGTCGACGACCACAGCCATGTCTTCGCCGCCCAGTTTCGGCGCGGCGCCTGGTCGCGCGCCGCAACGGGTCGACGTCGGCCAGGCCTTCGACTCGAGCTGGGCGCGGATCGGCGCCGGCGACGGCGGCCAGCTGGTGGTCACCTGGGTGCAGGAGTTCGGCGTCGAAAGCGACCGGATGTTCTCGGCGACGCTCGACCCCGGCGCGACCGGCTTCCAGGCGCCGGTGCCGATCGACTTCAACGTCGGCGAGGCGAACCTGACCTTCCCCGACCTGGCGATGAACCGCGGTGGCCAGGCCTACCTCGTCTACCGGGTGGTCACCGACACCAGCGCTGCCAACCCGCCTGGCTACATCGGCGCCGACGTGCGCCTGGCGCGCTACAGCGGTCGCCTCTGGTCGGTGCTTCGGCACGCCGATCGACCGCAGCATCGTCAGCCCGGTCAGGTCGCCGACCGAGGCCAACTCGCCCAAGGTGGGGATCGACGTGCAAGGGCAGGGGGTGGTCGCCTGGCAGGAGCCCGACGACGAGTTCGTCGACCGCGTCTGGGCACGGCGCCTCTTCGGCGCCAGCGTCGGCATCCCGCTCCAGGTCAGCCCTTCGACCTGGGAAGGAGCGCCGCTGCGCGGGCCCGCTGACGCCTTCTCACTCGACGTCGCCGGTTTCGGCCAGGCGGCGGTCGCCTTCCGCCAGCAGCCCGGCCAGGCGAGCAAGCTCGACGCGGCCCGCGTTCTCGTCAACGAGATGCCCGACGTCTTCTCCGAGAAAGCGGGCGCGTTCGCGCAGGCGCGGATCGCCGACGGAGGCGCACGCGACGGACTGGGAGCGCCGAGCGTCGCGGTCGAACCGCGCGGCGGCTTTCTCGCCGGCTTCGGCGTCCGGCGCCGCGACGCTTGCTCCCCCCGGAGACGACGCATCGGTGCAGCAGGTCGAGCGCCTCGACGACAGGCGCCAGCTCGGCCGGCGGCGAACCGCTCGTCGACCTCGCCGAAACCGATGCGGCCGTCGCGGCCTGGCGCGAGCAGCGTGGCGCAGTGGGCCTGGTCGGCGTTCAGGAGCGCCGCGCCGACAAGGTCGTCGAGCCGACCGAGCTGAGCGCGCCACGCGGTGGCGCTGTCGGCCGTCTCGTCCTCGGCGGCTCCGGCCTCGGCGACGCGATCGTCGCCTGGCAGCAGGGCAGCGGCGCCAACGGGCAGATCGCCGCGGCGGTGGTCGACGCGCCCCCCGATCCCTTCCTCGTCCTGTTGCCGAGTGGCTGGCAGCACAAGCCGAAGATCCGCATCGCCTGGGACCGGACGCTGAACGCGATCGGCGGCGTCCGCTACTCGGTCAGCGTCGACGACGAGCCGGTGGTCGAAGGACCGCAAAGCGCTGCAACGCACGGCTTTCGCGCGACGACGTCGACGACGGCCGCCACCGGATCCAGATTTTCGCGGTCGACGACGCCGGTCAGGAAACCGGCAGCCGGGCGGGCCGCCTGCTCGTCGACCGCAGCGCGCCGAAGCGTGAAGCTGCATCGCCGCGGTCGCAGGCTGACCGTGGTCGTCTCCGACGGCGGGCGGCGCACGTCCTCCGGTCTGCGCCGCCGCTCGGTCAAGGTCTCCTTTGGGCGCGGAGGCGGCGCGGGAGCATCGACGTCGTCCCGGGGTAGGCGAGGCAAGGGGGGGCAGAAGGGCGCGCCGGCAGTCCGGGTTCGGCACAGCTTCGACAGCGCCGGTCGCTATCTGGTGCGGGTCCAGGCACGCGACCGTGCCGGCAACGCGCTGCTCGCGAAGCGCAAGGTGGTCGTGCGATGAGCTTCCGGTGCGCTTTTTGCTCTCC
Source organism: uncultured Solirubrobacterales bacterium (assembly GCA_963718775.1). GTDB lineage: Bacteria > Actinomycetota > Thermoleophilia > Solirubrobacterales > 70-9 > VRUE01. The sequence goes on from OY970377.1 coordinate 2,015,040, forward strand.
ATGCGTACATAAAGCGCACCGGAAGGCGATGCGATGCGTGTCGCCCGGTGCGCTCGGCTTGCCGTCGCGCTTGGCGTGCTCCTCCTCGTCGCGGTCCCGGCGACGGCGAGCGCCTTCTACGGCAACGGCGCCAGCGGCGGCAACGGCGCCGAGCTGATCTCGGCCGATTACGCGCGGCTCGAGCAGGGCGACGACACGACCGACTACGCGGCGATCTCCGCCGACGGCCGCTACGTCGCGTCGCAGACCCGTGCCCGCAACTTCTTCGCCGACGACGACCCCGACCCGCCGGGCCTCTATCGCAGCCGGGGGCCTGTTCCGCTTCGACCTCGAGACCCGGGCGCTGGAGAAGGTCGCCGACGGCAGCCTCTTCGACGAAGCCGACAACGCCTTCGTGCGCCTCGGCGCCGGCAAGCCCGTCGATCAGCGGCGACGGTCGCTACATCGCCTTCACCACCGCCCAGTCGCTGGTCGCCGGCCGACACGAACGACAACCTCGACGTCTACGTGCGCGACATGGACGTCCCGGTCGACTGCGGCGGGCGCCTTCGACCTCGTCTCCGCCCGCGACGACGGCGACGACCCCGCCCACTACGGCCCGCCGGCCTTCCCGCTGCCGGGCAGCGAACCGGGCGCCGACGTGGCGCGTGGCGTCGCGATCTCGCCGACGGGCAGAAGGTCGTCTTCCGCACCGACGCCCCCTCCGACCTGCCGGCGAGCGCCAGCACGAACGTCCCCGGCAGGCCAGGTCTTCGTCCGCGACCGCGCCGCCAACACGACGACCCTGGTCACGGTCACTCGCGACTCGGGCACGCGGCGAGATGACCGAACAGCCGGCCGGCGGCGCCTTGGGGGCCGGCCTCAGCGCCGACGGCACGACGGTCGCCTGGACCGGCGGCAACGCCGCGGCGCAGACCCCGTTCCTCGCCGGCGAGAACGCAGGACCCCTCCTTCCTCTACTACCTCTGGCGCCGGGTCGCGGACGGCCCCAGCGCGCCGACCCGGCGGATCACCGGGCTCGCCGACCCCGACGACCCCGGTTGCGTCTCGCCGCCCGGCCGAGCTTCGACCGGATCTCGACCGGGCCCTGTTACGGGCCGCTGACCGACCAGGAGGGGCATCCCTGCCGACATCAGCTCGCAGGTGCCGGCGCTCAGCGGCGACGGTCACACGGTCGCCTTCCTCAGCGGCGCCGGCCCAGCGCCCACTGATCACCGCCAACCCGGGCCTCGACCTCTTCGTCACCGACATGACGCCTGGCCTGAGCCGCAAGCAGGCGACGGTCGAGCTGACCCGCGACACGCTCGACAACGACGTCGCCACGGCTTCGCCGCTGAGCAGCGTCTCGATCTCCCCCGACGGCCGCTACCTGGCGATCACCAGCGGCGCGCACCCGCTTCGTCCTGCCGGCGCTTGCAGCAGCTCGGCGCGCCGCGTGCCGTGCCGGGCTCGCGAGAGCTCTACGTGGTCGACCTGGCGAGCCGCACGCTGGAGCGGGTCGCCCACTCCTTCGCCGGCGGCGACGTCGACGCCGGTGTGCTGGAAGGCGCGACCATCTCCGACGAAGGCGAGCGGGTCGCCTTCGCCTCCTTCGCCGGCGACCTCTTCTTCGGCGACGCCAACCAGCGTGCCGACGCCTTCGTCGCCACCCGGCAGCCGGACCCTGGCGCGGCCCCTCCGGATGAAGGGCTGGGCAAGGGCGGCCCCGCCGGGACGATCGTCGTCGACCGGGAAGGCCCGCAGATCGGCGTTCGGGCCCAATCGAAAGCCGGCGGAGCGATCCTGCTCTCGGTGTCCGCGCCGGCCGCGGGCGGGTTGAAGGCGGTTGCCAAAGCCCGGGCCGGGGCGCCACGCAAACCACGGGTCCTCGGCACGGTCACCGGCCGAGCCGGCGGCACGGCGCGCAGCACCGTTCGGCTCCTGCTCCGGCCCGTCGCCCGCTACCGGGGCGAGCTGCGCGAGCGCGGCGCGATCCCCGGCCGCGTCTCGGTCGGCTACGTCGCCTCGCGCGGCGGGCGCCGCGCCTCGGCATCGGTTCGGGTCGTGTTCCGGCAGCAGCAGGAGGGCTCGAAAAAACGCCGCCAGAGGCCGCACAAGTGAAGGGGCGGTCACCAACTGGTGACGATCTGGAGAAGCGGTTGATAACGACATGTAACGCAGACGTAGAAGTCCTGTGAAGCGGCTTGACAGAGCCATATGCGGCCAACAACTCTGGCGCCGCAAGGATCAGTCGATGAAAGGAATGACTCTCATGAGCCGCACTCTCAGCGCCCCTCGATGGGGTTTGAGCGCTGTCCTGGCAGGGGCACTCGCCCTGGCCTTGACGGTGCTCGCGGCGGTTGGCCTGTCCTCTCAGGCGAACGCCGCTTTCACAACGGCCAAATGCAACGGGCCGAGCATCACCGGCGAAGGCGGTTCCTTCGCCAAAGACGCGCACGGTGTGTACAACTTCAACTTCAAGAACAGCTACTGCCCGGGCACGTCGGCCAACGTCACCTACGCGGCCAACGGCAGCGGCGCAGGAGTGAAGGCAGTGACCCTTCGCACCCTGGCGCCGCGTTTCGGGCAGACCGACGATCCGCCGACCGTGGCTCAGGTCAACCTGATGAACGCCGGCGCGACGGTCGACCCCGGCGCCGGCAAAGCGGTGACGGTGGCAGACACCGATCCGTCCAACGACGGGAAAATCCACGTCGTGCCGTCGGCCGTCGGCGCTGTGGTCGCCCTGGTCAACTTCCCCCAGAACTGCGACCCGACGCTGCTCACCCCCGCGCACCGGACCGATGCCGCCGGCACCACCGATGACGCGCTGCTGCGGGTCCGCTTCGCCAAGTCGGAGTTCGAGCAGATCTGGGCGCAGGGCGCCAGTGGCGGTCCCTCCGCGGTTCCGTACCTGCACTGGGACGACGTGCTCACCGAGCTCAGCACGGACGCCGATTGCGACGTGCCGATCACTCGTGTCGTCCGCTTCGACCAGTCCGGCACCACGTTCACGTTCAAGGACTACCTGGACGCGATCAACCCGGCTCGCGGCTGGAGCACCACCTACTCCACCACGGACGCCACCAACCTGACCAGGATCTGGCCGGGGGCCACGTTCGGCCCGCGAGCGATTGCTCGGGCACCGAAGGCCCGGCGGCGGCGCCTCCGAGACTGACCGACAACCTGACCAGCGCCTGCGGTACCGGCAACGGCAACCTGGTCGACAAGTTGATCGCCACGGATGGCTCGGTCGGCTACGCCGACCTGGCGACCGCCCGCAACAAGGGCCTGGCCCTCAACCCCGCCGGCGCTGCCGGACCGACGACGCCCTACTGGACCCAGGTCCAGAACGGCTCGGGGACGTTCACCGAGCCGAGCGCTGACGTCAACGGCTTCCGCACCGACGGCAGCAAGGGCGCCAACTGCCTGCAGGCGACGTTCTCGGGCGTGCCGACGACGCCGTCTGACAAGACGTTCGGCGACTGGTCCCAGACCAGCGGCGTCGACTCCGCCCTGGGCTACGGGATCTGCACCCTGACCTATGGGCTGGTGTTCGACGACAGCTCTACGGTCTGGGGCACCGGCGCGCCCGAGGAGGCGGCGGCCCGCACGGTCAAGGACTACTGGGAAACCGTCCTCACCGATGGCGTCCAGGGTCAGCTGTTCGCGGCCGACTACGCGCCGCTGCCCGCTGGCATCCTGGCGATCTCCCGTACCGGGATCACGGCCGTAGATTGGAAAAAGGGCCCCGGTGGCGGTGGCAACAACGGTGGCGGTGGCAACACTCCGCCCGTCAACAACGGTGGCGGTGGCGGTAATCCCGCTCCGGTCAAGCCGAGCAACCTGTTCTCGTTGCCGCGCAAGTCGATCTCGTCCAAAACCGGTGGCGCGACGATCTCGGCCAAGCTGCCCGGCGCGGGCCAGCTCGAGCTGGTCGGCACCGCCAAGTCCGGCAAAAAGACGATCAAGGTCGGCCGGGTCGTGTTGACCGCCAACAAGGCGGGCACCTTCGAGCTGGCGCTGAAGCCGAGCGCCGCCGCGAAAAAGGTGCTGCGCGAAAAGGGCAGCCTCAAGGTGGCCCTCGAGCTCACCTTCACACCTGATGGCGGCGAGGCGAACACCGACACCAGCTCGGTGACGCTGAAGCTGAAGAAAGAGAAAGGGAAGTAGCGCAGGCAGCTGAGTCCCACACTCCGGTGCAAGCGGCGCCCGGGCTCGAATCGAGCCCGGGCGCCGCACCGGTGTTGGGACTCGGGGAAACCAGATCGCAAAGAGGGGGCAGATGCAAGACCAGGAGCAACAGCAATCAGGGCGAAAGGGCCTCGGCCGTCTTTCGGCGCGCGCGCCTCAGGTGGACATGCGCAACATGACGCGCGCGGTCGGCGAGCGCCTCGGGGCGGTCGGCCGCTGGTTTGCCAAGGACCCGCTGAGCACGGGGCTGATCGTCGCCTCGCTCGTCCTCACCTTCCTCTTCTTCCACCTGCTCGGCCAGATCCAGCCGAGCACCAACGGCGAGCGGGTGCCGCTCAGCCGCGTCTTCAAGCTCGCTGATCAAAAGCAGATCTCCGAAGCGACGCTGCTCGACCAGGACGCCCGCGTCCTCTTCGAGACCAAGGGCAGGCTGCTGCTCTACGCCTCCTACCCGGAGTCCGACGCGCAGACCTCCTCGCTGGTCCGCGAACTGACCAAGAGCGGCGCGATCGTCCAGGTCGACCAGCAGTGGGACAAGCCGGCGAAGCAGATCGTCGTCCAGTTCCTGATCCCGATCCTCCTGCTCGTCTGCCTCTTCGTGCTCTTCACGCGAATTGGCCAGGACGCCGGCGCCGGCGCCTTCGCCGGCTTCTCGAAGTTCACCGGCAAGGGCCGCAAGCGCGGCGCCGATTCGCCCGACCGCACCACCTTCGACAAGGTCGCCGGCGCCGGCGAAGCGGTGGCCGAGCTGCGCGAGATTCGCGACTACCTGGCTGACCCGAGCAAGTACGCGGCGGTCGGCGCGCGGGCGCCGAAGGGCGTGCTGCTGGTCGGCCCTCCCGGCACCGGCAAGACGCTGCTGGCGAAGGCGACCGCCGGGGAGGCCGACGCCGCTTTCTTCTCGCTTTCGGGCTCGGACTTCGTCGAGTCGCTGGTCGGCGTCGGCGCCGCCCGCGTCCGCGACCTCTTCGCCAAGGCGCGCAAGATGTCCCCAGCGTTGATCTTCATCGACGAGCTCGATGCCGCCGGACGCAAGCGCGGCGCCGGCGTCGGCCAGGGCAACGACGAGCGCGAGCAGACGCTCAACGCGCTGCTCGTCGAGATGGACGGCTTCGGCGGCGACGCCGGCGTCGTCGTCCTCGCCGCCACCAACCGGCCCGACGTGCTCGACCCGGCGCTGCTGCGGCCCGGCCGCTTCGACCGCCAGGTCACCGTCGACGTGCCCGACGTGCACGGCCGGCTCGACATCCTCACCCTGCACTGCGGCGGTCGCCCGCTGGCGCCCGGAACCTCGCTGGAGGAGATCGCCAAGCTGACCTCCGGCTTCAGCGGCGCCGAGCTGGCCAACGTGATCAACGAGGCGGCGCTGCTGACCGTGCGCGAGGGCGGCGCCGAAATGGACCAGCCGACCCTGGAGGAGGCGATCGACCGCGTGGTCGCTGGCCCGGCCCGCAAGAACCACCCGCTCACCCCCGACGAGAAGTGGGTGATCTCGATCCACGAGTCCGCCCACGCCGTCGTCACCACCTCGATCGGGCAGACGGTCGCGGCCCAGAAGCTCTCGATCGTCGCCCGTGGCCGCCAGCTCGGCACTGCGGCCAACATGCTCACCGACCGCGACGCGACCGTCATGCAGGAACCCGACATGCGCCGTCACCTGCTGGCGATCGTCGCCGGCTTCGCCGCCGAGAAGATCGAGTTCGGCGTCGTCTCGACCGGTGTCCACGACGACCTCCATACCGCCACCGGCATCGCCCGAGAAATGGTCACCTCCTATGGCATGTCCGAGGCGCTGGGCCCGGTGACGATCGGCGAAAAGGCCGGCGAGGTCTTCCTCGGCGCTTCGCTGCAGGAGCTCGGCTCGGTCGGCCCGGCGACGCTGGAGCTGATCGATCGCGAGGTCGAGCGCATCGTCGGCGACTCCGTGACCACTGCCGAGGAGATCCTGCAGCGCAACTGGAGCGCCGTCTACGAGATCGCCAACGCGCTGATCGAGCACGAGACGCTCTCCGGCGTGGCGCTGGAAGCGCTGCTCTCGCCGGTCCAGCCGACCCTGCTCGACTTCGGCGGCACGGCGGAGGCGCCAACTCAAGAGCACGAGCTCGAGCCCGAGGCCCAGCCGGAAGGTGAGTAGACGAGCAGCCACACTGGCGCTCGCGGCGGTCGTCGCGGCCACCGCCATGGCGCTCGTCTCCTCTCCGGCACGAGCCGCCGAGCCGATCTGGCGCCTGGAGCAGCCGCCTCCTCCGGCCGGCGTGCCCTTCAAGGTGCCGCTCGGCGCGCCCGGAGACCTGCAGTTCTGGGAAGCCAACCGCGGCCTGCTAACGGTCGAGGGCAACGAGACGATCCCGCGCGGCATCTACAGCTGGGACGGGCAGAGCTGGCATCAGCTCGCCAGCGTCTGCGGCGGCCCCGGCGACACGGCGCGGATCGCCTGGGCGGGACCGCGCGAGTTCTGGGTGATCAGCGAACCGAGCCTGCCGCGGGTCGGCTCGGGGCTGGCGCTCTGTCGCTTCAAGGACGGCCAGGTCGTCGATTCCTGGAGCACCCGCGCTGACGCCGTCGACCCCTTCCGCCAGATGATGGCGGCGACCTGCGACGGGCCCGACGACTGCTGGTTCGGTGGGGTCGGCGACCAGGACCCGCTCGGCGAGCGGGTCGGCGCCTTCCACCTGCACTGGAACGGGGTCGATCTGGAGAGCTTTTACGGGCCGCAAGGCCGCGGCGTCAGCGACATGCAGTTCCACGACGGCAAGCTCTACGAGAGCACCCTGGTCGGCCGAGCGCCCGAGAATCGCACCGAAGCGGTCGATTTGGCAGAACCCGAGGCGGCCCCGCGCCTGCTGCACACGATCGCCGGCGACGTCTTCGCCAACGACCCGTTCGTGCCGGCCGCTGCGGCCAACAGCACTGAGCTGCTGGCCCTCGACGGCGACGCGCAGCAGCTCTGGGCGGTCGGTGGCGGCGCGGCCTCCGGCCCGGCGGCCCCGCAGGGTGGGGCGGTGGCGAGAGCGCCTCTGGCGGCGCGCTTGGTCGGCGGCGCCTTCGACGAGCTCGACGCTGTCGGACGTCTTCGGAGCGACCGATCGCTTCACCGATGTGGCGGCGATCCCCGATACGACGGAAGCGCTCGCCGCCGTCGCGCCGTTCGCCGATCGCCACAGCGCCAACAGCAAGGCGACGGTGGCGCGGATCGCCGCCGACGGCACGACGACCCTGGCGCGCTTGCCTGCCGCCGGCGCCGGTCGCGGCAGCGCCGCGCGGATCGCCTGTCCGGCGACGAACGACTGCTGGATGGTCACCTGGGCCGGTTGGCTCTTCCACTACAGCGACGGCACGCAGCTGGCCCGTGACACCGACCCCGCCTTCCAGGGGACGATCGAGTTCCGCCCCAACGAGTCGGCCGAGCAGTTCGTTCCCGACCGCCTGCCGGTCGACGACTCCCAGCTCTTCGCGCCGCCGCCGCTGGAGCTGACGCCGAACGCCGTGCAGCGGCAGAAGGTGAAGCGGCTGCCGCCGTTGTTGCGCAAGGTGCGCTCGCGCCTGCAGGGGCTTAGCTTGACGGTGAGCTTCACCTTGACCAGGCGCGCCAAGGTGAGCCTCCTGGCAAAGCGGGGCGGCAGCACCGTCGCCAGCACGCCAGCACAGCTCTTCGCCCCCGGCCGTCACGAGCTGACCCTGCGGCTCAGCCGCGATCGCTACCCGACCCGGTTGGCCTTCAAGACCTCGGTGGTGAAGAGGTGAGCGGCCGGCTTCGCTACGTGGCGGGCTTCGCGGCGCTCTTCGCGGTCGTGCTGGCGGTTGCCTCCCCCGAAAATGGTCGCAGCGCCCTGCTCGGGGTCGGGCCACTGCCGCTGCTCGGTCCCGCTGATTCCGAAACCACCCTGATGGGCGCCGCTCCGGCGGGGGAGCCGGGTGAAGCCTGGGCTTACCGGCGCTTGCCTCTGGCGGTTGGGAATGTGCGGGTGGGCACTCGCCAGCTCGCCTTCGGCCCGGTCGCCAATTCCGCCCAGCCCGAACCGCAACTCGCCTTCCTGCGCCACACCGACGCCTCCGGCTGGCAGGTATTCGATACCCCGGTCGACGAGTCCGGCCAGCCGTATCGCGGCCCGCTGCCGAACCGGCTCTCGGCGAGGATCACCCCCAGCGGGGGCGGCGTCCTGGTCGGGCGCGATCTGCACCGGCCGGTTGGCCAGCAGGTCGTCGTCCTCGATCACGATCCCGGCGCCAACTGGCGTGCCCTGGATCCGCCCCCGGTCGACGTGCTCCTGCCCGCCGAAGAAGGCCGGCCGGCAGAGGCGCTCGCCGACGAAAACGGCTCCGGCGCGGTCGCGGTGGCCGCCTTCGACGAGGGGCCCCACACGGGTCTCCTCTTCGGCCCGGTCGGTCGCTCTGCCAGCGACGGGATCGTCCACTTCGACGGGCAGGAATGGGCCAAACGCGAGCCGATCGAGATCCCGGCCGGCTCGGAGGCGCACTTCCACATCCTCGCGATCGCGGCGACCGGCCTCGCCAACGCCTGGGCGCTGGCCGAGCCCGATCCGGACGCGGGCCTGAACCGCTCGGTCGTCCTGCTCGAACGGACCTCGACTCCCGATGGGCCGCTCTGGGTGGATCGGCCACTGGCCGGCACCGCCTTCGCCGATCGCGACGACCCGGGCGCGGGGATCGCCGGCGCCGCGCCGATCGGCGGCGCCGCGCAGCCGTTGACCGTGACCAGCGACGGCGCCTGGATCGATCTCACGGCGACGATCAATGGGGTCGATCGCGACATCACCCTCTTCTACGACAGCGGCAATGGAGCGGTCACCGGCGCCTGGTGCGACGACGCCTCCGTCTGTCCCGGAAAACCGCTTGGCGCCAAGCTCTCGCGCCAGGGCGGCTACCGCAGCTTCGCCTGGCCGGGCGGCGAGTTCGGCGCCCGCATCGTCACCAACCCGCTCGACCCGGTCGGGGGCGAGGACAGCAACCGCGGCACCTACCTGCGCTTCGCCGATGGCGCTTTCGCCCGGATGCCGGGCGGTGGCGGCAGCTTCCACCCCAGCGGGGCGTTCGAGAACGCCGACAGCGGTTGGCTCGAGGGGCCGGTCGAGATCTCCGCCAAGACCCCGCCGCCGGCGCCGCAGCCGTGGCCGGTCTCGCTGCGCGCTCCGCTCGCAGACGTGACCGCGGCGCCGGGCGCTTCGCCGGGGTCACTCGGCGCCCGGGCGCTGGCCGTAGGCGCCGACGGGGCGGTCGCCCGCTACGAGCCAGGACGCGGCTGGCAGCGCGAGTTCCTGCTCTCCTCGAGCGGCAGCGTCAACAGGGCGACCCTGCGCGGCGTCGCCTGGCCCGAGCCCTCGCGCGCCCAGGCGGTCGGCGACCAGGGGGCGATGTGGCAATGGAACGCCGCCGACGATCTCTGGATCCCCGATCCGGGCATCCCGATCGGCTTCGAAGGCAACCTGATGGACGTCGCCTTCGATCCCGCCGACCCCGATCGTGGCTACGCGGTCGGCAAGGGCGGCGTGCTGTTGCGCTACGGCAAGAGCTGGGACCAGGAGGCGCTGCCGCCGGGCTATCAGGGCGCCAACCTGACCTCGGTCGCCTTCGCCGGCAGCGAGGCGATCGTCGCCGCGGGCGGCGACCTGCTCGTCAACGACGGCGGCAGCTGGCGAGTCGACGCCTCCGCTCACGCTCTGCTCGACAGCGTTCGCGCCGGCGATCCGCAGCTGTTCGCGGTCGCCGCCCTGCCCGACGGGGGCGCTGTCGCCGCCGGCCGCGACATCGTCATCGAGCGCGACGGCCCCGGCTCGCCCTGGCGCTTCTCCAATCAGCCGCTGCCGGGCTCGACGGCGATCGCCGTAGCCGCCGTTCGCGACGGCGGCTCGGTGCGCGCGATCGTCTCCGTGGTCCCGCGCCTCACCTTTCCCGCCGGTGACAGCCTGCCGCCGCCGGACCCCAACGTGCCGTCGCCGATCGTGCCGCCCTTCGCCTTCCCCGGCGACGGCTACCTGCTGCGCGAGACCGCCGCCGGCTGGGTCGACGAGGAGCGGACGGCGTTCGCTGGCGCCGGCGACGATCGCCCGCTGAAGAGCGATCCGATCCTCTCGCTGTTGCTCGACCCGTCCGGCAACGGCTGGGCCGTTGGGGGTTGGAGCGGTTACGCCGACGCGGTCGGCCGTGGCACCTCGGCCAGCGGCGCCGGCAAATCGATCCGCGAAACCGTGCGCACCGCGGCGATCTTCCGCTATGGCTCCGGCGCCGGTTCTGCGCCGGCCTCGACCAGCGTCCAGCCCGTGCCGATGTCGGCCGGCGCGGTTCGGTTCGCCGTCGCCGGCAACGCCGAGTGCGACGCTCCCTGCGCCGATCTGGTCCGGCAGGGGATCGGCCCCGATCGTTCGTTGAGCGCGGCGCTCGGCGCTGTCGCCCGCATGCGGGGCGGCAACGGGCCGCGGGCGCTGCTCTACACCGGCAACCGGGTCAAGAGCGGCCTCGACGACGCCGACGCGGTGCGCTTCGCGGAACTGCTCGGCGCCCAGCCGGGCCTGCCGGTGTTCGCTGCGCTGGGCTCCAACGATGCCTCCAGCAGCGACGGGGCAGGCGCATTCCGCTCCGCTTTCGCCCCCTTCCCGGCCCCGTTCGGCGCCGCTGGGGCGCTGCCGGGGATCTCGACGGCGGGCATCCCCGGAGCGGCGCCCAAACCCGAAGCGCGTACCCACTACGCCTTCGACACCAGCGGCCCCGGCGGCACGGTGCGGGTGGTCGTGATCGACAACTCGCTGGGCTCCCTGGCCGCCTCCGACTCGCATCAGAACCCACTCGAGCCGCAACTGCTGTGGCTGGAAGCGGTGCTCGCCGACGCCCGCGCCAAGGGGATCCGGGTGGTGGTGATGGGCAACCGCAGCCTCAACACCAGCTTCACGCCGAAGCTCAACGTCGCCAGCGACGGCGATCAGGTCGCTCGTGCCCTGGTCGAAGGCGGCGCCTCGGCCTACCTCTTCGATCGTCCGGAAGAGAACCGGACGATGCGGATCCCGGCCGGCGCCACGCAGACGATCCCCAGCTTCGGCACCGGCACGCTCGGTTACCGCTCGCCGATCTCCGGCGCCGTCGGGTTGGCGACCGCCGACTCGCTGTTCGGCGACAGCGGCATCATGCTGCTCGAGATCGGCAGCCCGGCGAACGGCTCCAACGTCGCGCCGGTCGGCGTCCGGCTGATCCCGCTGATCGAAGACCTCTCGCTCGAGGCGACCGACGGCACGCTGCTGCGCCGCTCCCGCCCGGCGCTCTTCCGGGGGCTTGGGCGCCGGCCGCGGGGCGGGGATCGCTGGGGTCGCGCCTCTGCCGGCACCGGCAATCCGGACCCTTCGGGCGCCAGTCCGTACATCTCCTTCCCTCCGGACCAGTGCCTGGTGGCCGGTTGCTCTGCCCGCGTCAATCCCGAGTACAGCTTCACCTCCTCGGACCCCGACATCGCCGACTTCGTCCGTCAGGACCCGGCCTCGGCCAATCTGCGCAAGCCCTTCCTCGACGGCAGCGACCGGGTCGTCACCGACAACACCTCGGGCCTGCTCTGCCCCTTCAACGCGGGGACGACGACGGTCACGATCAGCTCCGGCGGCTACGCCTACTCCGAGCAGGTGACCGTGCTCGGCGGCAGCGTGCAGCGGCCCTGCGGCACGCGGCCGCTGCGCCCCGATCGCTTCAAGCGCGCTGCCGCGGTGGCCGCGCCACCGGCGCCGCCACCGCCACCCAACTCTCCGCCAGGCAGCCCGCCGGTCGACTTCACGCCTCCGCCGCCACCGCCGGCCGCGACGCCGCCACCGCCACCGAGCCCGCCGGCGCTGCACGTGCCGCCGCCGATCCCCGAGACGTTCCTGCTGCCACCGACGCCGCCGCTCGGGGTCGTGCCGGCCATCGTGCCGCCGCCCCCGCCGCCGATCGTGCGCCCCCTGCCGCCGGGCGGCGCCCCGGCGCGCACCTACCAAGTCGAGGAAAAGCGCGAGGAGGAGGCGGCAACCGAGGAATCGCACGCCTTCTCGCGCTACACGGCGCCCGAAGCCCCGCGCTACGCGAGGGGCGAGGCCACTCGCTACCAGGCCGGCGAAGGCGGCTTCACCGTGCCGCCCTACCTGCTCGCCTTCGTCCTGCTCGCCGCCCTGGCCGGCGCCTCGGTGCGCGGCGGCCCCAGCGCCCGGCGCCGCACCCACCGCATCCCCGCCCCCGTTTCCAACGCCACCCCCTCTCCACTGACTTCGTCTTTCTTCGCCAATAGAGCGAATAAAGACGAAGTCACCCCTGAAGACCGCGACCGAAGGAGTCGACGATGACGTCCAATAGCCGCTTGACGGGGGTCGCCGCCTGGGCGGCACTCGCCCTTTCGCTGTTCGCCCTGCTGCTCGCCGGGGCGGTGGCCTCAGATGCCGCCAAGCGGCTACCGGGGGCGAGCCTGCAGCCGAAGAAGTTCGGCATTCTGCGCCTCAACAAGAAGAAGAAGTTCCCGGCCAGCGTGCTGCCTGGCAAGGTCTTCGACCACTGTTCGCCGGAGACGGTGAAGATCGGGACGGTCTGCATGATGACCAACCCCTATCCGCTGGAAAAGGGCGACATCGGCAAGAACGACTACTTCTTCGCGACCCAGAAGTGCGCCGATCTCGGCGGTTACCTGCCGACCGCGGCGCAGCTGATCGGCGCGGCGCCCTACGTGAAGCTGGCCGGCCGGGTCGACGACAACGAGGTCACCGCCTCGACCGACGTCGACCCCACCGACGGGCTCAAGGACCGCCGTGAGATGAGCGCCTCGCTGACCACGACGGCCTCCGGTGGCCGCGCCGCCGGCTCACAGGGCGTCAGCGAAGGCTCCCGCGGAGACCCGAAGGCAGGGGAGCCCGACCCGGCGCCGCTGCCTGCCGACCCGGCGCCGGAAACCCTCCAATACATCACCGTCTACGACAACGGCGACCACGGCGGCTTCGCCGGAGGAAAGCCGGTCGGCCAGCCGGAGAACTTCCGCTGCGCTTTCAACAAGGCGCAGGGGAACGCGGGGGAGCTTGACTAGCTAGGTGGGGGAGGAGGCTGGCTGCCAGCCTCCTCCCCTCGAAAGCTCAATGAAAGCCCCGGACTGGGCTCGGCGCCAGGTTCCGGGCTTCGCTTAGAGCTGGTGCGGCTTCGGAGGAGCTTTCGAAGTTCGGGTGCGGTTTGAAGGGTTGCCGGTGCCCCTCCCCGGGAGGCTCTGTATCCCCACCCCGCAGAATCGTGCGGATCCAGCTGCGCGACGGCCTCCAGGGGAGGGGCACCGGCAACCCTTCACGGGGTCACGACCAAATCTCTAAAGCTCTTCCGGTGTGAACCTGTAGCCGATCCCGAAGTGGGTGTGGATGTACGCCCAGCCCGGGGCGACCTGCTCCAGCTTGGCGCGGACCTTGCGGACCAGCACGTCGACGGAACGGTCGCGGCGGGGCATCTCGCCGCCCCAGATCAACTCGTAGATCTGCGGTCGCTGAACGACGCTGTCGCGGCGCTCGGCGAGCAGGAAGAAGAGCTCGAACTCGCGCACCGTGAAGCCGGCGCGCGTGCCGTCGACGAGGACCTGCAGCTCGCCGGGGCGGATCTCCAGGTTGGCGATCCGCCGCTTTGCGCCCTCGGGGGACGAGGTGGGGAGCGCCACGAGCATCGCCTCAGAGCTTCGCCTTCGACGGTGTCGAAGCGGTAAACGACCTGTATCGAAGTGGAGAAAATTTGGATAACGCGTTTCACCAGTTCTTCTCCAAACAGTCACGTTGCGTTTACCTTGCTGGCGCGGGTCGAGTCGAGACTGGCGTTGCACAAACTTCTCGACCAGCTACCAGGAGCGAGCACAGATGATTCGCATGCGTTCCCTGGCCGTCGTCGCGCTGGCCCTTTGCGCCTCGCTGGCGACCGCCGCCTCAGCCTCTGCCGCCACGATCACCCTCAGCGGCTCGACCTCGATCGCGCCCTTGGCGACCAAGCTCGCCAAGGCCTTCGTCAACCAGCCCCAGAACAAGGGCAAGGTCAAGTTCGTGATCCTGCAGGGCGGCTCCGACATCGGCATCACCGATGTCTCCCGTGGCCGCGTCACCCTCGGCATGTCCTCACGCGACCCGAAGCCGGCCGATCCGGGCGGAATCGTCTTCAACAAGATCGCCCGCGACGCGGTCTGCCTGGTCACCAACCCCTCGAACCCGATCCCGAGCCTCAGCCAGCAGCAGGTCCAGGACATCTTCTCGGGCCGCATCCGCAGCTGGAGCGAAGTGCCGGGCGCCAGCGCCTCGGGCCCGATCGACCTCGTCGTCCGTACGGCCGCCTCCGGTACGCAGGACGCTTTCCAGAACATCTTCATGGGACAGACCCTGCGGGTGGCGGGAAGCGCGACGACGAAGTCGTCCAACGGCCTGCAGGCGCAGACGATCAAGTCGGACCCCAACGCGATCGGCTACGCCTCGTTCCACTTCGCGGCCGGTCTCTTCTCGATTCCCTACCTGGGCGTGCCCTGCACGCTGCGCAACGCCAAGTCAGGCCAGTACGCCGGTAGTCGTAATTTCTACCTCGTCAGCCGCGGCGCGGCGACGGGCGCCGCCAAAGAATTCATCCAGTTCATCCGCGGCGCCAAGGCCCAGGCGCTGGTCGCCAGCGACTGGGTGCCGCTGCACTAGTGCCCGGCCGAGGCCACGAGACGGGGCATCGGTGAACGAGGGGATCGCAGCTCGCCTGCCCGGCCGGCGCCCCCACCGGCCGGGCCCAGCGAGCGCCGGCGCCCCTGGGGGCGCCGGGTTCTGGACGGACGCCCGCGTCGAGCGCCTGCTCGGCGGGGTCGCCTGTCTGGTGCTGCTGATCATCGGCGGCATGATCGTCTTCGTCTTCAGCAAGGCGTGGCCCTCGTTTGCCCACAACGGCCTTGCCTGGTTCGGCTCGGGTGGCGACGTCGACCTGCAGCTCGAGGACATCTTCAGCTCGCCCGCGAATCCAGCCGACTACGTCTACACCCTGCACGCCTGGCCGCTGCTCTGGGGCACCTTCGTGGTCACCGCCGGGGCGGTGGTCATCGGGCTCGCCTTCGCGCTCTTCGCGGCGATCTTCATCGTCGAGTTCGCGCCGCGCCAGGTCAACCGCGTGCTCGAGCCGGTGGTGCGGCTGCTCGCCGCGGTGCCCTCGGTCGTCTACGGGCTGATCGGCATCCTCGTCATCGTCCCCTGGGTCGGCGAGCACTTGATCAGCCTCGATCGCAAGGAATCGGTGGCCAACGTCGTGCAGCTCGACGGCGCCAGCATCGCCGTCGGGATCCTGATCCTCACCGTGATGATCGTGCCGATCATGATCGCGATCGTGGTCGATGCGCTGCGCGCGGTGCCGCGCAGCTGGACCGAAGGGGCGGCAGCGCTCGGCGCCAACCGCTGGCGGGTCACCTGGACGATCGCGGTCCGCACCGCCCGCCCGGCGATCGTCGCCGCCGCGGTGCTGGCCACGGCGCGGGCGCTGGGCGAGGCGATCATGCTCTCGATGGTCGCCGGCTCGGCCAGCTTCGCCCCCAACCCGATCGACGGCATCACCTTCCTCTTCGAGCCGACCCGGCCGCTCGCCTCGGCGCTGGTCGAGAACGTCGAAGGGCTCTCGGTGGAGCCCTTCGGCCAGACTCTCTTCGCCTTCGCCGCGGTGCTGCTGGTCTCGAGCATGTTCCTCTCGCTGGCCGGCTTCACCGCCAAGCGCTCGATGCGCAAATACGGAGTGCGCCCGTGACCAGGCCGATCGACAGCGTCGCCAGCTGGCCGCTGCGCGACCGGCTCGGCTACCTCGCTGCCTGGGTGGCGGGCATGGCGCTGATCGCGATCGCCGCCGCGATCCTGATCTACATGGCCGTACGCGGCGCCCAGTACTTCGACTTCGGCCTGCTCTTCGACAGCCCCAACTCGACCCTCAACCAGGCGCAGAGCGGCGGCTTCAAGGACCCGATCCTCGGCACCGCGCTGCTGCTCGTGCTCTCGACTCTGATCGCCGCCCCGCTCGGGGTGACGATCGCGGTCTGGCTGACCGAGTACGGGCGGCCCTACGGTCTGGCTCGGGCGGTCGAATCGGCGGTCGAGGTCGTCGCCGGCACCCCCAGCATCGTCCTGGCGATGTTCGGCCTGGTCTTCTTCCAGCAGCAGTGGCTGGCGTTCCTCACCTTTGAAGCCGAAGGCGACGCGGTGATCGGCCGCTCCTTCATCGCCGCCGCGGCGATGATGTCGCTGATCGCTCTGCCGCTCGTCGTCGGGGCGACGCGCGAGGCGCTCAACTCGATCCCCGGTCACGTGCGCGAGGCCTCCTACGCGCTCGGCAAGACCAAGGCGGCGACGATCCGGCGGGTGCTGCTGCCGGCGGCGCGGCCGGGAATCGGCACCGGCGCCGCGCTGGGGATGGGACGGGTCGCGGGAGACACGGCGATCGTCGTCGTCCTGCTCGGCGCCACGCTGCAGATCCAAAACGGCAGCGACGGCAGCGTTTTCGGCCTCTTCCGCGGCACCGGCAGCACCCTGACCAGCTACGTCTATTACAACTCCCCGGCGGGCGAGGGCCTGGCGCCGGAAAAGGCCTACTTCGCGGCCTTCGTCCTGCTGCTCGTCGTCATCGCGCTCAACTTCGTCGTCACCCGCCTGGCGCGGGGGAGGAGCCCGGCATGGGCGCGCTGAGTCCCCATGACGAGCTGCGCGACGAGCGCGACGTGATCCTCGCGCCGCCGCCCCCAGTGCGGCGCATCGTCGTCGACGGAGAGCCGACCGTGGTCCAGCCGCCCCCCGGCAACGGCCAGGGCCCGCACCCTGCGGGGGGCGGCGCGGTCGGCCTCGCTGCGCCGGTCCGCCGAGCCGAGCCGAGCACCGGCCCCAAGCCCGAACGGATGCGCACCGAGGAGGTCTCGATCGCCTACGGCGAGAAGCTCGCCGTCGACTCCGTCTCGCTGCCGGTCCGCCAGGGCGAGGTGCTGGCCCTGATCGGCCCCTCCGGCTGCGGCAAGACGACGCTGCTGCGCTCGCTCAACCGCCTCGTCGAGATCACCCCGACGGCGGTCCGCAGCGGCACGATCTCACTCGACGGCGAGGACATCGACCGCATGGAGGTGACGGCGCTGCGACGGCGGGTGAGCATGGTCTTCCAGCAGCCCAACCCGTTCCCGATGAGCGTCTTCGACAACGTCGCCTACGCGCTGCGTGAGCAGGGCTCGGGCCGGCCGCGCAAAGAGGCGCTGATGGACCAGGTCGCCGATGCCCTCGTCCGCGCCGGCCTCTGGGACGAGGTCGGCAGCACGCTCGATCACCCGGCACTGCGCCTCTCCGGCGGCCAGCAGCAACGGCTCTGCATCGCCCGCGCCCTCGCCGCTCGCCCCGAGGTGCTCTTGCTCGACGAGCCCTGCTCGGCGCTCGACCCGCGCTCGACCCAGGTGATCGAGGAGCTGATCCTGCGCCTGCGCGAGGAGGTCGCGGTAGTGATCGTCACCCACAACATGCAGCAGGCGCTGCGCATCGCCGACCACGTCGGCTTCATGTACCTGGGTGAGCTGGTCGAGTACGGGCCGGCCGAGCAGGTCTTCGGCTCGCCTCGCGAGCAGCGCACCCGCGAGTACGTAGGCGGGGCATTCGGATGAGCTCCTTCTCGCCGATGCCCCTCGCCGTCGCTCTGGTCGGGATTGCCCTGGTCGTCACCGGCTGCGAATCGACCCAGGACAAGAGCGCCAAGATCGGCGCCGAACTGGGCCCGGTCGCTGAGGAGAAAGGCCTGAGCATCAGCAAGCGCAGCAAGGACGTCAAGGTCACCTCGACGACCCTGCTCAGCGACGCCAATGGCAGCGCCGTCGTCGTCGAGCTGCACAACAGCTCCGCGCACGGCCTGGCCGAGGTGCCGATCCTGATCGACGTGCGCGATGCGAAGGGCAAGAGCGTCTACCGCAACGACATCCCGGGGATCGAGCCGGCGCTGGCCGCGGTGCCCTTCATCCCGGCCGGCGGCGACGTCGCCTGGGTGCACGACCAGATCCTTGCGACCGGCAAGCCGGCCAAGGTCGAGGTGACGGTTGGCGAGGGCGGCGAGGAGTTCTCCGGCGAGGTTCCCAAGGTCGAGGTCGGCAAGCCGAAGCTCGAGGGCGACCCCTATACCGGTGTGGCGGCCGGCGGCGACGTCGTCAACGAGAGCGGCGAAGACCTCGAGCGGCTGCTGCTCTACGCCGTCGCCCGCAGGGGCAACGAGGTCGTCGCCGCCGGCCGTGGCGCGATCGAACCGCTGAAGGACAAAGCCAAGCCGATTCCCTACAACGTCTTCTTCATCGGCGACCCGAAGGGCGCCGAGGTGACCGTGACCCAGTTCCCCACCCTGCCGGGGGTCGAGGCGAGATGAGCGGGGTGAGCGAAGGCGCCGAGGTGCTGGGCGAGGTGGGGGAGACCTGTCGCGAGTGCGGCGCGCCGCTCGCGGTCGACCAGCGCTACTGCCTCAACTGCGGTCGCCGCCGGGGCGGGCCCAGGGTCGACTTCCGCGAGCACCTGCCGGCCGAGAACACGGTGAACGGGAATGGGGCTATTTCCACTCCACCGTCGACCCCACCCGCTCCCTCCGCAACCACAACGCCCAGCGCGGAGAAGCCCGGCCGCGACTACGCGCCGCTGGCCGCCGTCGGCGGCATCGCGATCCTTGGCCTGATGCTGCTGGTCGGCGTCCTGATCGGCAAGGGCGACGGCGGTTCGGCGACCGCGCCGCCACCGCAGGTCGTCCGCCTCGGCGACGAAGGCGCCGGCAAGACGGCCAGCGAAGAAGGGGACGAAACTGGCGCTTCGAAGCAGGCGAAGGGCAAGGGCTCGAGCAAGTCCGCGAAGAACGCAGGGAATTCAGCCTCCGGCAAGGGCGGCGCGCCGGTCGAAGCCAGCGACGAGGCGCTCCAGGAACTGCAGGAACAGAGCCCCGAGGAATACCAGGAATCGAGCGCCAAGCTGCCTGACGAAATCGCCACCGGCGGAGCGCCACCGGCGGAAGACAACAAGGCGCCGGGCGGCGGCAGCAAGGGCACGGCGATCGAATGAGCGATCTGCAGAGCCGCCGCGACAGCCTTTCCAAGCAGCTCGCCGAGCTGCAGTGGGACCTTGGCGGGATCGCCTACGAGATGGCGATCCGCGACCACTTCCGCCTCGACGTCCTCGCCCGTCAGGCGGCAAAGCTCCAGCAGGTCGACGCTGAGCTGGCCGAGGTCGAGCGGATGCTGCGCCTCGACCAGGCCAGCGCCGCCGGGGCCTGCGGCTCCTGTGGGGCCCTTTACGCCCGCGGCTCGGTCTTCTGCTGGCAATGCGGCAAAGACCTGATGGAGCGCAGCTCGGTGGGGAGCAGCCCGGCGTGAGGATCAAGCGCATGGCGAACGGGATGGCGCGCGGCGCCGCGCTGATCGTCACCGATCGGCGCTGGGGGGCGACGATGAGCGCTGCCGCGCTCGGCTTCGGGCTCTTCGTCGGCGTCGCGATCGGCCCCGGCGCGGCGGGGACGTTCGCGACCAGTCCCCAGCAGCTGATCGAACTCCCCAGCCTGGTTGCTGATGAAGGCGGCGGCGAAGAAGAGCTCGCAGCCGGCGGTTCGGGGGAATCGCTCAGCGGCTCGGGCTCACTGCTCGGTTCGGGTGGTGGATCGAGCTCCCTGGAATCGCTCCCCTCACTTGCGCCACTGGCCAGCGAATCGAGTGAACCGCTGCCGACAACCGAAGAACCGGCTCCGGAAGACAAGCCTGCGCCTGTCGAAGAAGAGGCAGGACCGGAAACCACACTGCTGGCCGGAGTCGTCGTCCACGCTAACCCCGCGGCGGGCAGCTATACGCTGGCGATCAAAGGCGGGGAACTAGTCCCAATCCATGCCCCCAAACTGCCACGGGTCGGCGCCAAGCTGAGCATCGAAGGACTTCAACTCGCCAACGGCACCTTCGACGAGGAAGGCACTCCGCAACGCAAAGGTCAGGCGACGAAGGCGAGCTTCCGCGGCGTCGTCACCCACCTCGACCCCGACGCGCTCGCCTACACGCTCTCGGGCCGCGGCGCCTCGATCCTCATCCACGTTCGCCCCGACCCGACGGGCGCCCCGGCGCAGCTGCCGCCGCTGGGCTCCTACGCGACCGCGACGGTCGAGATCGAGAAGCCACAGCTGCCCGTGCCGCCGCCCGTCGCCGAATCGCCGGTCGAAGCCGCCCCCGAAGTGGCGCCGACGCCGACCTGCGTTCCCAATCCGAGCTTGCCGACGCCGGTCAGCCCAACCGCGGTCCTCTGGCAGAAGCAGCTGAAAACGGAAGGTGGTCCCGCCACGTACCTCGACCTCGCCGGCGTAGTCACGGCCGTTTGCCCCGACATTGCCCAACTGCTGATCTCGGCCGACGACAGCCGCGAGAGTGGCAGTGACCTGGCTCTCACCGTCCCGGCCGAACTCGACACCTCCAAGCTCAAGCCCGGCGACTCCTTCCTCGCCACGGCCAAGCTCTCCGAAGACGGCACCCTCAGTCTTTCCGGCCTGGCCAGCGACGAGCACCTCAAGGGCGCCGACGACGAGACCTCCGCACAGGGCGACCTGAAGCGGTAGCGCGCTGCCCCCTCCAAGGTCGGAAAGCTCTCCTAAGCCGGCCTCCGCGGCGCTGGATTTGAGCTTGGAAGGGGCCTGAGCCTTGGCGTTGGACGAAACGGTTTCTCGCGGCGGGTGGCGTCGAATGGGGGGACCACCCCCGAGGAAGCTTTAGCTACCGCAGGGGGTGGTGGGACCCATTCGGCGACAGGACCCGCCGCGCCTAGCCCCTCTCGGGCACGGCCGTCTCGCTGATCCCAAACCGCTCGTGCAATCGCCGCAGCGGTCGCGGCGCCCACCAGTTCCACTTGCCGAGCAGCTCCATCAGGGCAGGCACGAGTAGCGCTCGGATGATGCTGGCGTCGATCAGGACGGCGAGCGCGGTGCCGACGCCGAACTCCTTGATGAAGATGATCTTGGAGGTGGCGAAGGCGAACATCGCGACGGCGAAGAGCAGCGCCGCGGCGGTGACGATGCGGCCGGTTCGCTCGAGCCCGATCGCGACCGACTCGGAGTCCGAGGCGCCGTTGTCGCGCGCCTCCTTGATCCGCGAGAGCAGGAAGACGGCGTAGTCGGTGGAGAGGCCGAAGGCGACGGCGAAGAGCAGGATCGGCATCGTCTGCTCGATCGCCCCGGGGCTGCTGTAGGCGAGGAAGCCCTCGAAGCGGCCATCCTGGAAGATCAGCACCAGCAGGCCGAAGACGGCGCTGAGGTTGAGGAAGTTCATCAGCAGCGACTTGATCGGCAAGACCACCGAGCCGGTCATCAGGAAGAGGATGGTCAGCGTCGTGACGAGGATGATCGCCAGCACGACAGGCAGGTGACGGACCAGGCTGCTCTGCAGGTCGACGAAATCGGCGGTGGCGCCGCCGACGAGGACGGTCGTCCCGGGAGGCGGCTCGACCCCGCGGATCTGCTTGACCGTGGTCTGGCTTGCCTCCGAGGTGAAGGAGTCGGTGGAAATGACCTGCAGCGCGGTGACGCCTCCGTCGAGGCGCTGCGGCGGGTTGACTTCGGCGACGCCGCCAACTTGGCTGCACCTGCGCTGCGACCTGGGTGGCAGCCTTCGGCCCACCGCCTTCGACGTCTATCCAGATCGGCGTCTCGCGGTAGGGCGGGAACTCGTCGCTGACCGTGTCGTAGGCCTGGCGAGCGCTGGCGGACTCGGGCAGGACGGTTGGGTCGATGGTGTTGAACTTGATGCCGAGGAAGGGCAGGCCCATGACGATCAGGAGCAGGGCGCTGACGGTCGCGACGGGCGCCGGGCGACGCATGACGAAGCGCGAGAGGCGGTACCAGAAGCCGTGCGCGTCGGGGCGCGTATCGGCCTCGGCGCGGCGCTGCAGGAAGCGCGGCGCCCCGGCGTTGACCCGCGTGCCGAGCAGGGTCAGCACGGCGGGCAGCACGGTCAGCGAGATCAGCGCCGCGAAGAGCGCCACCAGAGCGCCGCCGAGACCCATCGAGTAGAGGAAGCGCTGCGGGAAGACGAGCAGCGAGGCGAGCGCCGCCGCGACCGTCAGCGATGAGAAGAAGACGGTGCGCCCGGCCGTGGCGAGCACGCGCCGCATCGCCGCCAGTCCCGGCCCGTCCTTGGCGATCTCCTCGCGGTAGCGGGAGACGACGAAGAGGCTGTAGTCGATCGCCAGTCCGAGCCCGAGCGCCGTGGTCAGGTTGAGTGCGAAGATCGAGATCGAGCCAATTTCGCTGGCGATGCGCAGGATCAGGAAGGTGCCGACGATCGCCAGGCCGCCGATCATCAGCGGCAGCACCGAGGCGACGAGGCTGCGGAAGAAGAGCAGCGAGAGCAGGAAGAGCAGCGGGAAGGCGAGCATCTCCGCCGTCCGCAGGTCCGTCTCGACCTGCTTGTTGACCTGCTCCTGGGCGACGGCGAAGCCGCCGACGACGACATCCGGCTTGGTCGAGAGCGAGTCGGCGATCTCGGCAGCGGCATCCTGCAGCTGCTTGTCCCCGGTGGGATGCAGAGCGACCGCGAAGTAGGTCGAGCGGCCGTCCTTGGAAACGAAGACCGGCGAGCGAGTGTCGTAGTAACCGGTCACCGATTTGACGTCGGCACGCCGGCGCAGGCCCTGCTCGAGCGCTACGACCCGCGCTCGCGTCGACGGCGCGGCGACCGGAGCGTCGTTGACGACGACGATCACCGCGGGCACCCGCAGGCCGGCGTCTTGCAGTCGTTCCTTCGCCTTCACCGTCTCGGTCGCCGGGTCGTCGGCGCCGTAGGGGTCGAGGCGGTTGGCGACCGAGCCGCCGAGCGCTCCGGCGAGCAGGAAGAAGGCGATCGCGAGGAGCCCGACGCGGCGGGCACGCCGATCGGCGAGGCGGGCGAGGGCGTCGAACATCAGCTGCTCCTTTTTGTCTGGGTGGAACCGAGGAGACGCGTCTCCATCCGCTCGCACCAGTCTGCGAACCACTCGGCGAACTCGATCCCCCCCTGCAGCACCATCAGCGGGTAGGGGTCATCTTTCTCCAGCTTCTTCTCCTCTGCTTTCGGCTCCATTGCGCGCAGCGTCTCGGCGACTCGGAGTCGGTGGGCGCGCATCGCGCGCAAGGTCTCGGCGGCCTCCTCGGCTGGCAGCACTCCGGCGAAGAACAGCTTCAGCAGACCTTCCTCGCGCATCTCGAAGGTCTGCGGAGGCAGTCGCAGCCATGCCTTCGAGCGCGTCCTCGCCAGCGGCGGTGATCGCGTAGACGGTGCGCTTGCGCTCGCCCCGCGGAGCGTCGACCCCTTCGACCAGGCCGGCCTCGGAGAGCCGTTTCAGCTCCGGGTAGATCTGGCCATAGCTCGCCGCCCAGAAGAACCGCGTCGTGTCGTCGACCAGCGCCTTGATCTCATAGCCCGAGCGCGGCTCGCGACTGACCATGCCGAGGATCACGTAGGCGGTCGAGCTCAGCTCCATAATGGAGGCAATGTATCAATCCGATATATCTTGAAGCGTGATCGGGATCACATTTATCCCTTCTCTGTAGAAGCGAATAACCCCAGTGACAGAGCCAAATCTGCGGTGGAGGCGCTTTCCGACTCGGACGAAGCTTGGCTAGAACAGGCTGAAGCCGAAGCTGAGATCGGCCAACTGGGAGCAGATCAAGGCGAACTCGTTCAGCATCTCAGCGAGGGTTTCCAGCTGGTTCGCCATCTCGTCTATTTCCTCAACGGACGGCTGGCGCTCGACCCATGGCCCCGCGCGCCGACCCGGCTTCGTGCGCGTGAGGGTCGGACCCTGGTTCCATAGCTGTGACCAGTCCCCATGAGCGAAGTCGTTTCGGTCCGCGAGCGCCTTGGTCACATGGGTCTTGAACCGGGTCGCGACTTGACGCTCTTCGTCATCGAACTCAGCATGACGCTCACAAATCGCAAAGAAGGCGTTGGTGATCTGCTCAGCGAACGCGGCTCCCATCGCCAGTCGTGCGTCCGTGCGTTTGTCATCCCGCTTGTCGTCACTGAGCGCGTACTCGACGGCCTCCCTCATCTCGGCGACGAGATAGGCGAACGCGAAGATGTAGTGACCCACCGAGCGGTGTGCTTCATCCCGGCGAATCCGCCAAACCTTCTGCCTGCGCTCCCAGTCGGTTGATCCGCTCAAAGCGCGTATAGGGTACTTCCCGATTCTTGTCCATGAACGGGAGAGGGAAGCGTTGCCACAGCCGAAAAGCGGATCGAAACGAAACGAGCTTGAGCGGAAGATTCACTTCTACAGGGCCGACTGCGGCCAGAACAAAGCTGGGAAGCCGTTGGCCTACAAACATGGGCCGGCGATTGCTCACATCAGCAAACTTCCGTTCACTGATCATGAAACGGGTGGCCGTTACTTCGAAGACGAGGAAAACGTCTACTGCTGCTGGGTCGAAAAAGACCCGAACAAGATCCGCTTCGCGGTCATCCGGCGAGACGCATGGCCACAGATCGAGGAACAGGGGAACGTCAGTCCTCTGAACTTCCCGGCCAACGCGGGGTTGATCGAGGTCATCCACGTCCGGTTCTTCCCGAAGAACATCGTCGGGTTCGATTCGAACTTCTACGGCCCTCGACTTCCCCGCCTGGGTCGCTACATCAACCGGGTGGCTCCAGGGGTCGGTCGTAAGGTGAACTTCAATCCGCTCCTGCGGCGGGATGCCCTGAATGAGTTGACGGGCAAGGACCTGCGGGTCTTCTCAATGCGGATTAAGAGTTCCGAGATCGAAACCGTCAAGAAGGCCGACAAGTCGCTCGGCAGCGCGTTCGAAGCTACCGACGAAGTCAGTCAGGCCGACGAGGTACAGGTCATCCTGCGCCCCAAGAGCTACTCGCGCGACAACCTTGGGAAAAAGCTGATGGACGTCACCAAGAAGCTGGCGCAACGGGGAGACATCGCCAGCATCGCCAGCGAGTTCAAGGTCGACGTGATGGAGCCCGGCAAGGCGTCCCAGACCGTCGACCTGCTGGGCGATGCCTTCGTCGCCGACACGCGCATTCTGAGGCAATCGACCACGGGTCGTGCGCTGGACAAAGAAGATGCATTTGCGAAGATCGAGGACGCCTATGAAGACCGTAGACAGGAGCTTGAGAAAGCCGCCTCATTGGCCTTGTAAATGAGACGGCTACACGAGGCGTGGGCCGCGAACTTCCTGTGGTGGGAGCGCGCCCTAGCCATTTTCGCCGTGGCGGCGCTGATCGTCTGGTCGGAGTTCCTCGGCGGCTCGTCGCATCTCGACCACTTCTTGGACGAACACGGGGAAACCCTCTACATCGTCCTGGCGCCCATCACGGCGGCGATGTTGGGATTCATCCTGGCGGCTGCAGCCATCGTCGTCACCTCCGCTCCAGCCGAGCGCATGGAGATCCTGCGTGAAAGCGCCCACTACCCGGAACTCTGGGCTACGTTCCGGTCGGCCTTGCGCAACCTCGGGCTTGCGACTCTTGCAGCGCTCGTCGGCCTTGTTGTCTCCGGGCAGACACCGAGCCGGATCGTCTTCTATATGGTGGCCGGCCTCGCCGCCCTGGCCGCCCTTCGCACGGCCCGATGCATCTGGGCGATGAACTGGATGATCCACATCTTCACCGGGCCTCCCGCCGAGGAAGAGGTCGAAGAAGAGATCGTGTAAAGCTACTTGACAAATGCTCGACTGTCAAGTAGCTTTACACCATGCCACCGGCCAACCGCCACCAACCGCGCCGAGCGATGTCTTCAGCCTCGGACTACTCGGTCACCGAGTTCCTGGCGGAGTTCCCCGACGATGCCGCCTGCCTAGAGCATCTGTGGCGCACCCGCTACTCCCCTGACGGCGAGCATGCCCATTGCCCTCGCTGTGACTGCAAACGCGTCTTCAAGCGCTACGCGACCAAGCAGGGTCGGCAGTCGTGGACCTGCACCGGCTGCGGACACCACGTCCATCCCACGGCCGGGACGATCTTCGCCAAGTCCTCGACCTCGCTGCGCTTGTGGTTCCACGCCATGTACCTGATGACGAGCACTCGGTGCGGCATATCTGCCAAGCAGCTAGAGCGAGAGCTTGGAGTCCATTACAAGACCGCCTGGCGCATGTTCAACAAGATCAGGAACGAGCTGATGGCCGAAAAGGAGCCGGCCAAGCAACTCGATGGCGAAGTTGAGATTGACGAGACTTCGTGGGGCGGTCGGCCACGCCACAAGCACAAGACTCGCTCCGAAGCGATGCTCTTTCGCGAGCGCAAGCCAACCATCCTCGGCATGGTCGAGCGTGGTGGTCGAGTGCGCCTGCGCGTGATCGCGTCGCGCAGGGGAGAGCCGCTTAGTCGAGAGGTGCGGGCGCATCTCAACCCGGCCGCGCTCATGCTCACCGACGACTGGATCGCCTACAAGCCGCTGCGACGGGAGTTCAACCACGCGGTGATCAACCACTCCGCAGGCGCCTACGTTGAAGGCAACATCCACACGAACACCATCGAGGGCTTCTTCGGCAACCTCAAGACCGGGATGCGGGGTGCCTACAAGCAGGTCTCCAACAAGTGGCTTCAGTCCTATCTGGACGAGTACGCGTGGCGCTACAACGAACGCTTCCGCGATGGCCGCTCGATGTTCCACTCGCTTCTCGACAGGGCCGCGCAGTGAGCGAGCAGGCAGCCATCCTGCGGAGTATTCGCGGCGCTGCCAAACGCCGCGCGAGGGCTGATGCCGCCAAGCGACAGGCGACCGAAGACCTACGGGGCTTCTGTCAGCAAGCGCAGAAGGCCGGGGTCTCGATCACCCAGATTGCTTCTGAGGCCGATCTTTCCCGTCAGGGCGTTTACGACTTGCTGGCGGAGCGACCTTAGAAAGTGCAGCGTCGAAGTCGCCTTTGGTCGGGACGGGAATCTCCAGACCCTTGGAGGTCTTCTGCTTGCGATCCTTGTCGGCCATGTGTCAAAGGCTAGCCGGAGGAGCCTTCGCTAGAGACGCTAGGCGGCGGCAAACTCGCCGGTCGCAGCGTCTTGCATAGCTTCAACGCTACTTCGGCTCACGTGAAGCTCAAGATCGGTCTCGCGAACGATGATCGCGATCACCTTGGCCACCTGTTTATGGATCTCGGCGTCGGTTTTGGCAAGGACATCGAAGCGGAGCTTGATGGAGCACTCGTGAGAGTTGACCGCGAGGGCAGGCCCCAAAGCGATCTCAGAAGCATGATTCAGGACGGCCTCGATCACGTCCTCAGAATTCGCAGCGAGCACCTCCTCTGACATCGGATCGACCATGCAGAACTCCAAAAGGACGTTCGCCTCGCGTTTGGTCGTCTCAGTGCTGCTCTTCCGATTCTTCGCCATATCCCCTTATAGGCAGGTTACACGTCCAGACCAGCGGCCCGGAAGTTGCTCTTAACGTTTTCAAGGGTCCGAGATCCACTCGGCGTCATTGGAACCCAGATCCAATCCCGAGTCTCATCGGGCGGATAGCAATAGATGTATTTCTTGCGCTTCTGGCACCTCCAACCGGCATCCCAGGCAGCTTCGACAAGTAGCCGATAGTCCTTCTTGGGATGCCTAGGGCATTTCGCGTCTGGGTTCTCGCTTCTCCATCGGTGCTTCTTAATTTTGGCCTTCGCCATGATGCGGCACTCCTGGTTCCGTCCGAGCGTCGCGTCACGATCCTTCTTGCCAAATCCAGACTCAAAACGTGCGCTTCGGAATTTTTGGCTTATGAACCCGCTTCGGCGGGTTCAGCCATTCTGGGGCGCGTATCGGATGCCATTAGGGACGCGCAAAGACCTCAAGCCTCTCTGAAGCTCCCTTGGCGCACCTCGCCCGGTTCCCAGCCGATCCCCTCGAACAACTCGCCGGGATCGACTTCGAGCACAGCGGCCAGCTTGGCGACCGTGTCGACTCGCGGCATCCGTTCGCCACGCTCAATCATCCCGACGGCGGTGCGATGAATGAGAGGCGCGTACCGCCGTCTCTTCCTGCGATAGGTCGGCCAGCTTGCGATGGCGAGCGAGGTTGGCTCCAAAGCGATCTGCGACGCTCACGACAGCTCCAGCCAGTCGAAGTGGCGGGCGGCAAGCGTCGGCAGCACGAAGTCTCCCTCACACCACAGGAGACCCACGGCGGCCAGGTTGGCGATTGCCTGCTTCATGGCATCGCCACCGCCGAGGCCCTTCCACTTCAGTTGATCTCTCGTTAGCTGCGCCGGAAATTCATGGAGGACCAGTGCCAGCACGGCGCGTTGCGTCTTCGGGTCCTCGCGCTCATCAGTCGAGCGCTGACTAGGGTTGGCCTGCATCGGAAGGTTCCGCCTTTCGGTGCCTGGCCCCCGGTCGTTCCACCGACGCGGGGGCCGCTTCTTTGATTGAGGGCGGAAAGCTAGGTGCCGCTACGGCCGGATTTCGCTTCTACAGAGATGGGATATATGTGATCGGGATCACAGGTAGTCTGCAAGGCGATGCCGATCGACCAGAGCAAGATGGGGCAGGTGGTGACCGCCCAGATGGAGGCGCTTGAAGCCGACTACGGCGATGACTGCCAGATCGGCGATGTCTGCACGATCGTCGAGGTGATCGGCCCGCACGGCTCGCACGTGCGGGTGCGGACCAGCGACATGCGCCCCCACATGGCCCTGGGCCTGATCCGCATGGCCGAGCACGCGATGCTCGGCAACCTCGGCGGCACCGAGTAGCGACGCGCGCTCTGAGCGCGAGTTCCGCGAAGAAGCCGTGATTTCGTGCGCACCACGTGTGCGTCGGTCCATTTCAAGATCGGCGGATGAGTGCGCGCTACGAAGATATTCTCGATGCGGAGCTTGGCGTCACGCTTTCAGTCGTCTGCACGACCGTACGCGGCAGGGTCGTCGACTACGCGATCGTCCTGCTTCTCGCAACCCCTGACGGCAAAGAGGCGATTCGGGTTTACGACAGCGCACATGGGTTCAACGAGATGCATCGATACTCCGCAACGACTGGCAAGCGGGATGGAACGGAGTTTCACAGCGGTACTCTGGGAGAAGGAATGCGCGCGGCGATCGACGCGGTCAAGCGAGGTCATCGCGAGATGATTGAAGGATGGAGGAGCCAGTAATGAGCGAGGAGTACAGAGAGTCTCCTGCCAGCAAGGTGATGAGCGAGGCCATCGAGCTCGTGATTGCCGAAGAATCTCCCTATCCCGACCAGGCGCTCTTCCTCGACGCTGGCACTCCTTACACCGATCGCGAAATGGAGCGTGCCGCCCGAGACGGCTCTTCCGTGGTCCTCGTCTCGGCCGATGGCTGCATCCAGATCCTCGCCCCGGAGGAGATCCTGCGTGGCAAGTCTGAGCCGCAGCCGCCCGCGAGGCTCAGCCCAGCTCCGCGATCAGGGCGCTGACCACGGCTGGGTCGAACTGCGTGCCGGCGCCGGCACGCAGCTCGCGGATCGCGTCCCGCTTCGGCATCGCTTTGCGGTAGGAGCGATCCGAGGTCATCGCGTGGTAGGCATCGCAGGTGGCGATGATCATCGCCCCGCGGGGGATTTCGTCGCCGCGTAGGCCATCGGGATAGCCGCCGCCGTCGACGCGCTCGTGGGCGGAGCGGACCATCGGCGCGACCGGGGCGAGGAAGGGGATTCGTTCCAGCATGCGGGCGCCGATCGCGGTGTGGGCATCCATTTTCTGCCGCTCCTCGGCGCTCAACGGGCCGGCCTTGCGCAGCAGCTCGCCCGGAACGCCGATCTTGCCGACGTCGTGGAGGAGGGCGCCGTAGCGGAGGCGGTCCAGCTCGGGGCCGGCGATGCCCATCCGTTCGCCCACCTGCACGGACAGCTCGGCGACCTCGTTGGCGTGGTCGGCGGTGTAGGCGTCCTGCAGCTCGACGGCGTCGGCGAGCACGCCGAGCGTGGTCAGGAAGGCGCCCTCGAGCTCGTCGACGAGCTGGCAGCGGTAGATCGCCGCGCCGACCTGTCCGGCGACGATGTGGGCGAGCAGAAGATCATCGTCAGCGAAGGCGCCCGGTTCCTCCTGCTCGAGGTTCATCACGCCCCAGATCGAGCCGGCGACTCGGATCGGCAGCGAGAGCTCTGAGCCTGGGTCCTCGCTCGGGTTGCGATGCAGGTAGTCGAAGTCGAGTCGGGTGTCGTTGACCATCGCCGCTTCGCCGCTGCGGGCGACGCGGCCGTTGACGCCGACCTCTACCGGTTGCACCTGGGCGAGGAAGTCGTCGACCTCCTCGGCCAGCGGTCCGGCGCCGGCGACGACGCGCAGCGATCCGTCGGGGTCGAGCCGCTGCACGACGGCCAGGTAGTAGTCGAAGGCATCGTGCAGCTGGCGCACCGCGATCGTCGCCACCTCCTCGATCGTGTGCGCCCCGGCGAGGCGGGTCGCCAGGCGGCTGCCGACCACCAGCCGCTCGTCTCGGCTTGCCCCTCCCGCCGCCGCTATCGCCATCGGGATGTCAACCGTGCTCGGCTCCACGTTGGCGGGGCATCGGCACGGCGGCAGCCACCCTTTAGGGCCGACTATCCTCAGTCGTCTATGGCTGAAGGCGCCTCGAAGACTGTGGTGATGAAGTTCGGCGGCACCTCGGTGGCTGGCGCCGAGCAGATCAAGCGCGCCGCCCGCCGCATCGTCGCCGCCCGCGAGGCCGGCAAGCGCGCCGTCGCGGTGCTCTCGGCGCGCGGCAAGACCACCGACGAGCTGGTCGCCCAGGCGATGGAGATCTCCGCCCGGCCCGACTCGCGGGAGATGGACATGCTGCTCTCCACCGGCGAGCGGATCTCCTGCGCGCTCTGTGCGATGGCGATCCACGACATGGGCCACAAGGCGATCTCGCTGACCGGCTCGCAGGCCGGCATCGTCACCGACTCGTCTCACACCAAGGCGCGGATCATCGACGTGCGCGCCGATCGCATTCGCGAAGCGCTCGAGGAGGACCACATCGTCCTCGTCGCCGGCTTCCAGGGGGTCTCGACGACGAGCCACGACGTCACCACGCTGGGGCGGGGAGGCTCCGACACGACCGCGGTGGCGCTGGCGGCGGCGCTCGACGCCGAGGTCTGCGAGATCTACACCGACGTCGCCGGCGTCTTCAGCGCCGACCCGCGAATCGTGCCCGATGCCCGCAAGATCCCCGTCGCGACTTTCGAGGAGACACTCGAGATGGCCGCCTCGGGGGCCCGCGTCCTGCAGTTGCGCTCGGTCGAGTACGCCCGCAACCACGGCGTCCGCATCCACTGCCGCAGCAGCTTCGATGACGGTCCCGGTACCCTCGTCGTCAGCGAGGACGAGACCGAGCAGAAGACCATGGAGCAGCCTTTCGTTACAGCCGTGACCCATTCCGTCGACGAGGCGCGCGTCACCCTGGTCGGCATTCGCGACGAGCCCGGCGTTGCCGGCGAAATCTTCAACGCCCTGGCCGAGGCCGGCATCAACGTCGACGTGATCATCCAGAACGAGCCGGTCAGCGACGACGAGCTGGCCGACCTCTCCTTCACGATCGATCGTGCCGAGTTGACCACCGCCACCGACGCGCTGGCCGCGCTCGGCGACGTCAGCGAGGGCGTGCGCACCGACGACCAGATCGGCAAGGTCTCGATCATCGGCGCCGGCATGCGCTCCCACCCGGGCGTCGCCGCCAAGGTCTTCGAGGTGCTCGGCGCCGAGCGGATCAACATCGAGATGATCTCCACCTCGCCGATCAAGATCTCCTGCGTCATCTCTGCCGAGCGGGTTCCTGACGCTGTGAGGGCCCTCCACCAGGCCTTCGGCCTGGGCGCCGACGCGGTGCGGCCCGAGGATCCGGCCGGCGCCGAGCACCGTCCGACGATCAGCTCATGAGCGGCTACCGCGTAGGTGTATTGGGCGCCACCGGCGCCGTCGGCTCGACCATCCTCGAGGTGCTGGCCGAACGCGATTTCCCCGCCGCCGAGGTCGTCCCCTTCGCCTCCGAGCGCTCCGCCGGGCGGCAGATCGAGTGGAACGGCTCCGCGCTCGAGTGCCGGCCGCTGAGCGCGGAGACGATCCAGGGTCTCGACGTCGTGCTCTCCTCGGCCGGCGGCGCGGTCAGCGCCGAGTGGGCGCCGCAGCTCGTCGAGGCCGGCGCGGTGGTCGTCGACAACACCAGCTACTGGCGCATGCACGAGGACGTGCCGCTGGTCGTCGCCGGGGTCAACCCCGAGGCGGCCGCTGCGCACAAGGGCATCGTCGCCAACCCCAACTGCACGACGATGGTGGCGATGATGGCGCTGGCGCCGATCCACCGCGCGGTCGGCCTCGAGCGCCTCGTCGTCTCCACCTACCAGGCGGTCTCCGGCACCGGCCAGCGGGCGATCGAGGAGCTGCAGGCGCAGTCGCGAGCGGTGCTGGCCGGCGAGGAGGCCCCGCCGCCGCAGATCTACCCGCACCGGATCGCCTTCAACGTCCTGCCCCAGGTCGAGGTCTTCAAGGACGGCGACGACTACACCACCGAGGAGCGCAAGGTGATGGCCGAGACGCGCAAGATCCTCGGCATCGGCGAGGAGGTGGCGATCTCCGCCACCTGCGCCCGCGTGCCCGTGGTCAGCGGCCACTCCGAGTCGGTCAACGTGCGCACCGTGAGGATCTGTCGCCGGACGATTGCCGCGCGCTGCTTGCCGACGCCCCCGGGGTGATCGTCGTCGACGACCCGGCAGCCGGCGCCTACCCGATGGCGATCGACGCCGCCGGCCGCGACGAGGTCCTCGTCGGCCGCATCCGCCGCGACCCCGGCCAGGAGCGCACCCTCAACCTCTGGGTCGCCGGCGACAACCTGCGCAAGGGGGCGGCCACCAACGCCGTTCAGGTTGCCGAGCTGCTCATCGAGCGGAACCTGCTTAACAACGGCGAATAGCCTCGAATGGACATCGGCTTCGGCGATGCGGTGCTGATCTTCGGCGGGCTGCTGACCGTGGTCGCGGCGCTCTCGGGAGTGATGAAGGGCACCGTGCTCTCTGCCTCGGTGCTTTCGGTCGCGCTGGGGATTCTGCTTGCCGCGGTCGGTGTCGTCGACATCGATCCGCCAATCGGAGTCGATCGTCGAGCTGGTCGAGCTGGCGCTGATCCTCACCCTCTTCTCCGACGGGATGTTCGTCGAGCGCGAGTTGCTGCGCAAGCACTGGAGCCCGGTGGCGCGGGCGCTGGTGATCGCGATGCCGATCACGATGGCGCTGCTCGGCCTGGCGGCAAAGGCGCTCTTTCCCGAGCTGAGCTGGGCGGAGGCGCTGCTGCTGGCGGCGGTGCTCTCGCCGACCGATCCCGTCGTCACCTCCGCCGTCGTCACCTCGCGGATCGTGCCGGCGTCGGTGCGTCACACGCTCAACCTCGAGTCCGGCCTCAACGACGGTCTCGCCCTGCCCGTTCGTCCTCTTCTTCCTCGTTCTCGCCGGCCCCGGTGGAGACCCGGGCGGCGAAGCGGCGAAGCTGGTCGGCGAGGCGGTCGTCGGCGCCGCCGTCGGCGTCGGCCTCGGCACGCTCGGCGGCCGCCTGCACCACCACCTGCCCGGCGGCGGCCTCACCGCTCGCTACGAGGGCATCTACTCGATCGGCTTTGCCCTCTTTGCCTTTGGCCTCGCCGACGTGACGATCGGCAACGGTCTGATCGCCGCCTTCGTCTGCGGCATCGCCATGGCCGCAACCGAGCGCGACGTGCCCGAGGGCTTCGTGGAGTTCGCCGAGAACGCCAGCGCGATCCTGCAGGTGCTCACCTTCTTCGTCTTCGGCGCCCTGATCGTCGCCACCGGCTTCCACCACGACATCCCGCCGCTGGTCCTCTTCGTCGTCTTCGCGCTGCTCGTCGCCCGGCCGCTGGCGGTGCTGCTCTCCTTCGTCAAGACCGGCATCCCGCGCCCCCAGAAGCTCTTCATGGCCTGGTTCGGCCCCAAGGGCGTCGCCTCGATGCTCTTCGCCCTCTTCGTGCTCAAGTCCGACGTCGGCGACGCCACCCTGATCTTCGACGTCGCCGCGATCGCGATCATCTGCTCGATCGTCGCCCACGGTCTCACCGACACGGTCGGCGCCCAGTGGCTGGCCCGCCGAGTCGGCCTCGACCAACGCGACTAACTCATTCGTCCAGCACACTTTTGCGCGCCACGCGTAACGTTTTGTCCGCTAGCCTAGGCTGACGATGGAGCAGGCCAGGACCAAGTGGAATGACGACCGCCTCGACCACCTCTCAGGACAGGTGGATTCGGTGCGAGACCAGGTCGACTCTCTGCGTCACCACATGGATGAGCGCTTCGAACGTCAGGAAGCCCGCATGGATGCCAAATTCGCCGCGCTCGACACAAAGTTCGACGCCCTGCAGCGAACGATGATCCTCACTCTCGGTGGCATCCTCTCCACCTTCGGCGGCGTCTTTCTGGCGGCCCAGCTCTAGCCTGCGCACCTCACGCATCTCACCGAGCTTCCTGCAGCGGCTCCGGCCTGATCCACCCTCAAAATCAGAGAGGACGAGCGTCCTAGGGTCTGCGGACACTCAGCGCGAAGCGCGTCCGCAGACCCTAGGACGCTCGTCCCACCACGCTTGAGCCGAATGAATCAGGCAGGAACCGAGGCGAGGCGCTCCTCGACCCACTTGGTCGAGGCGATGTGCTTGCTTCATGCCCAGTTCCTTCGGCTCGGCGCCGAGCGCCAGGGCGACCAGCTGGGGCAGGTGCAGGACGGCGAGGCCGAGGTCGCGATTGACCACCTTGGCCGCCTCGGGCTGCTGCATGTCGAGGTTGAGGTGGCAGAGCGGGCAGGGGGTGACCAGGCAGTCGGCGCCGGCGTCGAGCGCGTCGCCGACGTGGGTGCCGGCCTGGCGCAGCGAGGTTTCGCGGTTCGTCGTGATCACCGGGAAGCCGCAGCACTTGCGGGCGCCGTCGTACTCGACCACCTCGCCGCCGAGCACCTCGATCACCTTCTCCAGGTAGATGTCGCGGTCGGGGAACTCGTCGTAGCCGAGGCGCTCCTTGGGGCGCACGATGTAGCAGCCGTAGAAGGGGCCGACGCGCAGTCCGGAGAGCGGTCGCTTGACCTGCTCGGCGAGCTTGTCGAGACCGTAGTCCTCGACCAGCAGCCAGAGGAAGTTCTTGTTGGTGAAGCCGTCCTTGCCCTTCTCGTAGGCGAGACCCTGGCCGCTCAGCACCTCGTTGATGTGAGCGCGGTAGGACGAGTCGGCGTCGAGCCGCTGCTGGCACTCGGACTGGGCGCCCTGGCAGGTCGAGCAGATGTTCATCATCGCCAGGCCCGGTCTGCTGGGCGAGCGCGAAGGTGCGGGCGTTGAGCGTGTCGGCGAGCTCCTGGTTGTGCTCGGCGATGATCCCGGCGCCGCAGCAGTTGGCGCGGTCGAGTTCGACCAGCTCGATGCCGAGCTTCTCGGCGACGACCGCCATCGAGCCGTGCAGCTCCGGCGTGAAGCCGCGCGAGACGCAGCCGGGCCAGTAGGCGACCTTGATCTGACCGTCGCTCATCACGACTCCTCCTTCGTATCTGCGGCCGCGGCCGCCTCCGCCGTGATCGCCTCGTCGGTCATCTCATCGGGCTCCGGTTCGACGAAGTCCTCGTCCTCGCCCTTGATGTAGATGTTGAATTGCTCGCGGTGCTCCTCGGCGTGCTTGTAGATCGCCTTGACCTCGTCCTGGGCGCCGCCGGGCAGCTTCGGGTGGATGCCGGGGATGACCTTGGAAGGCGAACGCGCCTTGCCGGTCTTGATCGCGCGCAGCACGGTCGGCAGCGACTCGACCAGCCCCTTGATCGCGGCTGGGGTCGGTTTCAGCTTGCCCTTGACTCCGGGGGCGTAGGACTCCTGCACCAGCAGCGCCTCGTCGTTGGTCCCCTTCTTCTCGATCATGTCGACGAAGGCGTTGACGTGGTTGTGGCCGTTGTTGGGGTCGACGATCCCCTCCTCGCCGGCCTTGCGGCGCAGGCGCATGATCTGGTCCATCGGCGCCACGCCCTTGGGGCAGGCGTCGATGCAGCTGAAGCAGTGCGTGCAGTCGTAGATCCCGTGCGGGTCCTCGGTCGAGGTCGTGGAGTCGCTCTTTGGTCTCCGCGTCGCGTGGGTCGCCGACGAAGCGGTAGGCCTTGGCCAGCGCCGCCGGGCCGATGAAGTCGGGGTCGGCTTCCATCGAGAGGCAGGAGGAGACGCAGGCGCCGCACTGGATGCAGGCCATCGACTGGGTGATGTCGATCATCGACTCGGGCTCGACCACGTACTCGCGCTCGGGCGGCTCGCCGTGGGGGAGGAGCCAGGGAGTGACGCGGCGGATCTTGGCCCAGTGGGTCGACTCCATGTCGGTGATCAGGTCCTTGATCACGGGCATGTTGCCCATCGGCTCGATCACGATCGGCGGAGTGTCGGTGCCCGCATTGGGGCTGACGCTGGCCTTCTTCTCGGCCAGCTCCTGGGCCTCGCCGACCTGCGTCTTGCAGCCGAGGCCGGACTGGCCGTTGATCTTCATCCCGCAGGAGCCGCAGATCGCGGCGCGACAGGAGCAGCGCACCGAGAGCGAGCCGTCGTCGCGGTCCTTGGCCTGCAGCAGGCCGTCGAGAACGGAGAGCGAGGGATCGAGCTCGACCTTGAACTCCTCCCAGTAGGGGCCCTCGCCACTCTCGGGCTGGAACCGGCGGACCTTCAGCGTGTACTCGGCCATCAGTACGTCCTCTCCTGTGGCTCCCACTGGGTGATCGTCACCTCTGAGTATGAGATCTCCGGCCCGTCGTCGCCGAGCTGGAGGTCGATGTGCTTGAGCCACTCCTCGTCGTTGCGCTCGGGGAAGTCGGTCCTGTACTGGGCGCCGCGGCTCTCCTTGCGCTCGAGCGCGGCGAGGCAGGTGCACTCGGCGTTGTCGAGCATGTAGCCGAGCTCGATCGCGCCGAGGATGTCCTGGTTGAAGATCGCTGCCGCGATCGTCGATGTAGGCGGTCTCGGCCTCCTCCTTGAGGCGCCGCACCGTCTCCAGCGCCTCCTGGATGCCGGCCTCGTCGCGGAAGACCGCGACATCCTTGTCCATCGCGGTGCCGAGGTCGAACTTGATCTCGGAGATGCGCCGGCCCGAGCCCTTCTCGCGGGCGGAGATCGCGTCGATCGTCGCCTGCTCGGCCTCGAGCACCGCCTTGGACGGGCGTGAGCCCTCGATCCGCTTGGCGCGCGCTGCCGCGTCGGCGCCGGAGCGGCGGCCGAAGATCAGCGTGTCGAGCAGCGAGTTGGCGCCGAGGCGGTTGCCGCCGTGGACCGAGACGCAGGCGGTCTCGCCGGCCGAGTAGAGGCCGGGGATGTCGGTGCGCCCGTCGACGTCGGTCTTGACGCCGCCCATCGTGTAGTGGTTGCCGGGCTTGATGTGGATCGGTTCCTTGGTGATGTCGACCCCGGCGAAGTCCTGGCCGACGAGGACGATCTCGCGCAGCGCCTCGTGGACGCGCTTCTTCGGCACCACGGTGATGTCGAGCGCGACGGTGCCGTCGGGGAAGCCGCGGCCCTCGTTGATCTCGGTCTGCTCGGCGCGCGAGACGACGTCGCGCGAGGCCAGCTCCATCTTGTTGGGCGCGTACTTCTCCATGAAGCGTTCGCCGTTGCGGTTGAGCAGGTGGGCGCCCTCGCCGCGGGCGCCCTCGGTGATCAGGAAGCCCTTGCCCGCCAGCGTCGTCGGGTGGTACTGGATCATCTCCATGTCCATCAGCTTGGCGCCGACCCGGTAGGCCATCGCGATGCCGTCGCCGGTGCAGATCAGGGCGTTGGTGGTCGGCTTCCAGACCTGGCCGTTGCCGCCGCAGGCGAGGATCACCGACTTGGCGCGGAAGAGCTCCATCGAGCCGTCGGCGATGTTGCGGGTGACGACGCCGCAGCACTCGCCCTGCTCGTCCATCGCCAGCGCCGTGCAGAACCACTCCTCGTAGCGGGCGACCGAGTCGGAGTGCTTCATCAGCTGCTCGTAGAGGACGTGCATGATCGCCTGGCCGGTGATGTCGGCGACGTAGTAGGTGCGGGCGGCGGAGGCGCCGCCGAAGGCGCGGGTGCCGAGCTTGCCCTCCTCGTTGCGGTGGAAGGTGACGCCGAGGTGCTCGAGGTGGAGGATCTCCTCCGGCGCCTCGCGGCACATGATCTCGACCGCGTCCTGGTCGCTCAGGTAGTCGGAGCCCTTGATCGTGTCGAAGGCGTGCGACTCCCAGGAGTCGCCCGGGTTGAGCGCCGCGTTGATGCCGCCCTGGGCGGCGTTGGAGTGCGAGCGCACGGGGTGGACCTTGCTGACGATCCCGACCGAGACACCTTCCTCGGCCGCCGCCAACGCTGCTCGCTGTCCGGCCAGGCCGGCGCCGATCACCAGTACGTCATGAGTGGGCACGAGCGCGAACTCTATAGAGCCGAAATCCGACCCCGCGGTCGGATTTCACCCCATTGCCGACGGGACGAAATCCGGAAGCATGCTCCGGATTTCGTCCCGTCGGCGCTAAAGCCAGCGCTCGCCCAGGCGTCTGATCGCCGCCTCGCTGAGGCGGACCCCGTCGGCGACGCTGCCGAAGTCGACGTTCTCGGCCAGATCGTTGGGCCAGTGGTAGTTGGCCGGGTTCTTGAGATCGGTGCAGCCGCACAGCGAAGCGGTCTCGTAGCCGGCCGCCAGCGGCTCGAGGCCGTCGGTGCCGTTGTGCAGCCGCAGGTTGGGGAAGAGCCAGATGCCCAGCTCCTCGGCGAGGCCGTCGATCAGCTCCAGCGAGCGCTGCGGGTACTCGCGCATCTTCAGGAAGCCCTCGCCGCGCAGCACGAGTAGGTGGGGGGAGCCGATCGAGTCGACCGAGAGGAAGAAGGTGCTCTCGCGGGGTAGCTGCGGGAAGTGGCGCTCGCCGAACGCCTTGATCCCCTCGCTGAAGGACTCCTCCGCTCCGGTCGAGAGCAGGATCACCCTGAGGTTCTCCGGCGGCTTCTCGGCCAGGCGGCGGGCGAGCGCCAGCAGGGTGATGACGGCGGTGCCGTTGTCGTTGGCGCCGGGGACGGTCTGGCGGCGGCCGATGTCCGCCATCGCCGCCGCGGTGCCGAGGCCGAGGAAGATGCCGATCTTGGCGAGCAGGCGCCGGCCGCTGAGGGCGCCGAGCGCGGCGAGGATCGGACCGCCGATCACCGGCGCCATCAGCACCGGGCTGGTGTCCTGGCCCTCGATCAGCCCCAGGCGGTCGGCGATCTTGGGCAGCTCTGGGTGGAAGATCAGCCCCGAGTGGGCGGCGTCGTGGTGGGCGACGACGACGATCGTGCGCTCGGCGTCGGCGGGGCCCAGTTCGCAGACGACGTTGTAGGCGGTCCGTGTCGGCAATGGCTTGCGCAGACGGCGTTGGCCAGGTGGAAAGTCGTCGGCGATACCAGCGGCGCCAATCGCGCCGAGCAGGGCGCCGAGCAGCCGGTGGCCGCGCAGGCCGGCAAGCCCGCCGAGAGCGCCCAACATGGCGCCGAGGCCGAGCGGCCACCAGTAGGTGCCGTGCGCCGGCTCCGCCTCGATCCGCGCCTCGGCGCCGAGCTCGGCAAAGCGCTCGACGATCCACTCGGCGGCACGGCGCTCGCCTTCGGATGCGGAGGGACGGTAGATCTGCTCGAGCTCCTCCAGTTGCTCGCGCAGCCAATCCTGATCGGGCGTGCCGATCTGCTCGGCGAGCGACGATTCGGCTGTCTGGGAAACCGTCATCGAGCCTTGACCCTATCTCGCCCCCGTACCATGGAGACATGCTGGGCCGTGGCTCGATAACGCTTTTCCACGTACGCGGGATCCGCATCGCGGTCGACTGGTCGTGGTTCCTCGTCCTCTTCCTGGTCATCTTCTGGCTCTCGGACTTCTACGGCCGCGTGCTGGGGGAGAGCAGCTCGTCCTCGACGCCGTTTGCCCTCGCCATCGCCAGCGCGGTCGGCTTCTTCGGCTCGATCGTCCTGCACGAGCTGGGCCATGCCTTCGCGGCGATGCGCAACGGGATCGGCATCACCAGCATCCAGCTCTGGATCTTCGGCGGCATGGCGCGCATGGACCGCGAATCGGACGGTCCCGCGACCGAGTTCAAGGTCGCCGTCGCCGGGCCGCTGGTGACGCTCGCGATCGTCGTCGTGCTGAGCGCGGTCGGCCTCGCCGCGGTCGGCCCGGCCGAGTTTTGGCGGGCGGTCCTGGTCGAGAGCAATTCCGGCGTCTCCGGCGTGATGGCGATGATCGGCTGGCTGGCGATGATCAACGCGCTGATCCTCGTCTTCAACCTGCTGCCAGCCTTCCCGATGGACGGCGGCAGGATCGCTCGGGCGATCGCCTGGTGGCGCACCGGCGATCGCAACTCGGCCACCCGCTTCGCCGCCCGCCTCGGCCGGGTCTTCGCCTACGTCTTCATCGGCGGCGGCCTGCTGCTGATCCTCGCCGGCGACGCCTTCGGCGGTGTCTGGCTGGCCCTGATCGGC
This sequence comes from uncultured Solirubrobacterales bacterium, assembly GCA_963718775.1. GTDB lineage: Bacteria > Actinomycetota > Thermoleophilia > Solirubrobacterales > 70-9 > VRUE01. The sequence goes on from OY970377.1 coordinate 2,055,575, forward strand.
ATCGTCATCAACAGCTCCGCCCGCGCTGCCACGGTGCAGACCTCGATCACGGGAAAAATCAGCGACCTGACCGTCTCCGACGTCATGGACCGGGAGCCGGTCGCGATCCCCGATCAGCTCAGCGTCGAGCAGGCCCTCGACGAGTACTTCCTTCGCTACCGCTGGCCCTGGTTCCCGGTCGTCGACGCGGCCCACCGTTTTCTCGGCCTGGTCGTGCGCGACAAAGCCGACGAGGTCCCGGAGACCTCCCGCGCCACCTCGCACGTCTCCGACCTGCTCGAGCACGACGACGGCACCTTTCAGGTCCGCGACGACGCCCCGCTCGACTCGCTGCTCGCCAACGCCGCCCTACGCCGCTTCGGCGCCGTAATGGCGGTCGATGTCGATGGCCGCCTCTCAGGCGTCATTACCGTGGAGCAGGTAGGGCGCGCGCTTCGAGACTCGGCGAAGTGAGGAAGGTCCCCGACAGGGGGTTCCACTTAACTTTTTCGTGAAGAGTCAGACCGCTGGCGCCGCAAGGTTGACAGCGAAAAAGTACAAGACGTTCCACCCCCTGTCGGGGACCTTCTAGACGGGGCGGTGCCTCTCGATGATGCGCTTGAAGTCCAAGCTTGCGGGGAGCGTGCCGAAGGCGTGGCCCCAATCCCCGGATAGGCGTGATGCGCAGAAAGCATCCGCTACCGCGGGGTCGCCGTAGCGGACGAGCAGCGAGGCCTGCAGGGCGAGGGCCATGCGCTCGACGATGCTGCGGGCGCGGGTCTGGACAGTCTCGATGTCGCCCGGGATCTCGTCGCGAAGCTTTGAGACGTAAGAGTCGAGCCGGGGCTCTGCGCCGGCTCCCTCGAGGACTTCGGCGAAGAAGGCCTCCAACGAGGCGGGGTTCTTGACCATGGCGCGCAACACGTCGAGGCACTGGACGTTGCCGGAGCCCTCCCAGATCGAGGCAAGCGGGGCCTCGCGATAGAGGCGCGGCATGCCCGACTCCTCGACGTAGCCGTTGCCGCCCAGGCACTCCAGGCACTCGACGGCGTGGGAGGGGGCACGCTTGCAGAGCCAGTACTTGAGGACGGCGTTGGCGAGGCGGCGGAACTCGACGGCCTCCTCGTCGCCCGCGGCGACGTCGTCGTAGGCGCGGGCCAGTCGCATCGCCGCGACCGTGGCTGCCTCGGACTCGATGCAGAGGTCGGCGAGCACGTTGCGCATCAGCGGCTGCTCGATCAGCTCCTTGCCGAAGGCAGAGCGGTGCGCGGTGTGGTTGAGCGCCTGCACGACGCCGGCGCGATAGCCGGTTGCGGCGCCGATCACGCAGTCGAGCCGGGTGTGGTTGACCATCTCGATGATCGTCGGCACGCCGCGGCCCTCCTCGCCGACCATGCGCGCCCAGGCGCCGCGGAACTCGACCTCGCTGGAGGCATTGGAGCGGTTGCCGAGCTTGTCCTTGAGCCGCTGGATGTGGAAGGCATTGCGCTCGCCGTCGGGAGTCCAGCGCGGCATCAGGAAGCAGGAGATCCCCGACTCGGTTTGAGCGAGGACGAGGAAGGCGTCGCACATCGGCGCCGAGCAGAACCACTTGTGGCCGACGATCTCGTACTCGGCGCCGCCTCCGCCGCCGTTCAGGGGCGTCGCCACCGTGGTGTTGGCGCGCACGTCGGAGCCGCCCTGCTTCTCGGTCATCGCCATCCCGCAGAGGGCGCCGCTCTTGCGCTCGGCGGGCAGCGAGCGCTCGTCGTAGTCGAGCGAGAGGAAGCGCTCCTCCCACTCGGCGGCCAGCTCGGGCTGCTGGCGCAGCGCCGGGATCGCCGAGTAGGTCATCGAGATCGGGCAGCCGACGCCGCTCTCGGCCTGCATCAGCAGCATGAAGGACGCCGCGCGGGCGACATGGGCGCCTGGGCCCGGTTCGCGCCAGGGCGACGCGTGCAGCCCGTTGCCGACCCCGATCCGCATCAGCTCATGCCAGGAGCTGTCGAACTCGACCTCGTCGATGCGGTTGCCGTAGCGGTCGTGGGTACGCAGTTGCGGCTTGTTCTCGTTGGCCTCGAAGCCCCAGCGGATCGTCTGGTGGGAGCCGGCGATCGCGCCCAGCTCCCGGGCCCGGTCCTCGGCCCAATCGGCGCCCTCGCGCCGCAACGCCTCGCTCAGCGGGCGGTCGGCGTCGAAGGGGTTGTAGTCCTCCAGCGGCGGCGGCTGGTTGAGGACCTGGTGGGTTTGCTGTGATGCTGAGCGCTCGGCAGTTGCCACGCGCCCATTCTGGCAGGAGACCGGGCCTCTGTCAGGCGGCCGCTCCGTCGGGCTGGGGATCGGGCCTGATGATGACCGTGTCGGCGACCTCGAGGATCTCGTCGGCTGGCATGTCGACGCGCTCCGCGTGCCGCCTCACCGAGTCCTCGTCTGTTGCCTGGTAGATGCAGACGGTCCCGAGGGTGCCACCGGGCTCGCTGATCACATAGCTGCGGATCCAGGCGATGTCATCGGGGAAGTCGCTTTCGGCAACCTCTTTCGAGCGCCCCGCCGTCGCCTCTAGCTCCTCTGGCGACTGCCAGGCTTTTTCCCTGCGGATCACGTACGTCTTCATCGCTTCCTCCTTGCTCGGCGGCGGCAAACCCAGGCTGCCATTTACAGACTAATAGTCGGTAATATACTCCCCACACGTGGCGGTGGCAAGGACCAGAGCACCGGGGAGGCCGAGCCAGGGAGCGCGCGAGTCCCTGGTCCAGGCGGCCCATGACCTCTTCATGGAGCGCGACTACGACGACGTCTCCACCCAGCAGATCCTCGAGCGCTCCGGGGTCAGCCGCGGCGCGCTCTACCACCACTTCCCCTCCAAGCAGGATCTCTTCAGGGCCGTCTTCGAAGCCAGCGAGCGGCGCGTCCTCGAGCGCCTCGCGGCGCGCGCCGCGACCGCCGAGACCCCGTTCGAGGCGCTGGTCGAGACCGCCCGGGCCTACCTGGGCTCTTGTGAGACGGATGAGGAGCTGCGCCGCATCGGCCTCACCCAAAGCCGTGCAGTGCTCGGCTGGGAGGGATGGAGGGCAGCCGCGAGCGAGCTGGGAATCGGAGTGTCGCTGGCGCTGGTCGCGGCCGCGATCGAGGCGGGTGAACTGACTCCGCACGATCCCGAGACGATCGCCCTGGTTCTCCTCGGCGCGATGATCGAAGCGGCGATGCTGATCGTCGTCGCCAGCGACCGGCGGCCGCGCGGGAGCGCTCTGAAGCAGTCGTCGTCGAACTGCTGGAGGGCCTGCGTCGGTAGCATCGCCGCCTCCGTGAGCAAGATCCCAGTCGAGAACCCAGTCGTCGAGCTCGACGGCGACGAGATGACCCGGATCATCTGGTCGTTCATCAAAGAGCAGCTGATCCTGCCCTACCTCGATCTCGAGTTGATCTATTTCGACCTGGGGATCGAGAGCCGCGACGCCAGCCGCGATCAGATCACCGTCGACGCCGCCAACGCGATCAAAGAGCACGGCGTCGGCGTCAAGTGCGCGACGATCACTCCCGACGAGGCGCGGGTCGAGGAGTTCGGCCTCGAGGAGATGTACCGCTCGCCGAACGGCACGATCCGCAACATCCTCGGCGGCGTGATCTTCCGCGAGCCGATCGTTATCGCCAACATCCCCCGGCTCGTCCCCGGCTGGACGAAGCCGATCGTGATCGGCCGCCACGCCTTTGGCGACCAGTACCGCGCCACCGACATGGTCGTCCCCGGTGAGGGGACGCTGACACTCACGTACACTCCTAAGGACGGCTCCGAGCCGGTCGAGCTCGACGTCTACGACTTCCCCGGCGGCGGCATCGCGATGGCGATGTACAACCTCGACGACTCGATCCGCGATTTCGCCCGGGCCTCGATGCGCTACGGCCTCGACCGCAACTACCCCGTCTACCTCTCGACCAAGAACACGATCCTCAAGCGCTACGACGGCCGCTTCAAGGATCTCTTCGCCGAGATCTACGAGAGCGAGTTCAGGTCTGAGTTCGAGGCCGCTGGGATCACCTACGAACACCGCCTCATCGACGACATGGTTGCGGCGGCGCTGAAGTGGGAGGGCGGCTACGTCTGGGCCTGCAAGAACTACGACGGCGACGTGCAGTCCGACACGGTCGCCCAGGGCTTCGGCTCGCTCGGTTTGATGACCAGCGTGCTGATGAGCCCTGACGGCAGGACGGTCGAGGCGGAGGCCGCGCACGGCACCGTCACCCGTCACTACCGCCAGCACCAGCAGGGCAAGCCGACGTCGACCAACCCGATCGCCTCGATCTTCGCCTGGTCGCGCGGCCTCGCCGCTCGCGGCCGCCTCGACGACACGCCTGAGGTCTCACGCTTCGCCGAGACACTGGAGCGGGTCTGCGTGGAGACGGTGGAAAGCGGCAGGATGACGAAGGACCTGGCGCTGCTGATCGGTCCCGACCAGGAGTTCCAGACCACGCAGGAGTTCCTCGCCGCGATCGACGAGGGTCTCCAGCGCGCGATGGCGTAGCTTCCCAGCCCGCCGATGGGCCTGGAACGTGACATATAGACACGTTTGAGGCCCATCGGCCCCAGAAAGGAGATTTTGATGAGCACCCCTGTGAAAGTCACCGTTACCGGCGCTGCCGGGCAGATCGGCTACGCGCTGCTTTTCCGTATTGCCAGTGGTCAGATGCTCGGCCCTGATACCCCGGTCGAGCTCAGCCTGCTCGAGATCCCCGACGCGGTCAAGGCCGCCGAGGGCACCGCGATGGAGCTCGACGACTGTGCCTTCCCCCTGCTGCGCAAGATCGACATCTTCGACGATCCCAAGCCGGCATTCGACGGTTGCAACGTCGGCCTCCTGGTCGGGGCGCGCCCGCGCGGACCCGGCATGGAGCGTGCCGATCTGCTCGAGGCCAACGGTGGCATCTTCAAGCCACAGGGCGAGGCGATCGCCGCCGGCGCCGCCGATGACGTGCGGGTGCTGGTCGTGGGCAACCCGGCCAACACCAACTGCCTGATCGCGATGTCAAACGCCGACGGCGTTCCCCGCGAGCGTTTCACCGCGATGATGCGCCTCGATCACAACCGCGCAATCGCGCAACTCGCCAACAAGCTCGGTAGGCAGATCCCCGATGTCACCCAGATGACGGTCTGGGGAAATCACTCGACCACCCAGTACCCGGACCTCGTCAACGCGCAGGTTGGCGGCCAGAGCGCCTGGGACGCGGTGGACGACGAGGCCTGGATTGCCGACGAGTTCATCCCGCAGGTGGCAAAACGCGGCGCCGCGATCATCGAGGCCCGTGGAGCTTCCAGCGCCGCCTCCGCGGCGAACGCGGCGATCGATCACGTGCACGACTGGGTGCTTGGCACCCCGGACGGCGACTGGGTGTCGATGGGCGTACCCGCCGATGGCTCTTACGGGGTCGAGGAGGGCATCGTCGCCGGCTTCCCCTGCCAGTGCAGCGGTGGAGAGTGGTCGATCGTCGAGGGCCTCGAGGTGCCGGAGTTCTCCCGTGCGCGCATCGACGCCAGCGCTGCCGAGTTGCGCGAGGAGCGCGATGCGGTCAGCAAGCTCGGCTTGGTTTAGAGAGCCCTACTTTCAGGCATAGAAAAAGCCGGCCCTGGGGGCCGGCTTTTTCATGCTCGCGAAAGGGTTGCCTATTTGGCCGCGTGGTACTCGCGCCCTTTCTTCGTCACCCTTCCCTCTTTCTCCAGTTCACCGAGGACCCGGTAGAGGTAGTTGGGCTTGATTTTCATCGTTTTGGCGATTTCAGAGGCGCTGATGCCCGGGCTTGACTGGACCAGGGCGACCGCCTGATCAGCGCGGGTGCCGCCACGACGACGACGGCGTTTCGGTGCAGCGGTTGAGGTCGATGCAGGTGCAGTGGTAGATGCAGCTTTACGGGGCCGTCCGGGTCCGCGGCCGGAGCCAGGGGGTCGACCGGGTCGGCCTGGGCGGCGAGTAACGGTGCCACCAAGCTCTGCTAGTGCACGCTCGAGGCGCGTTCGCTCCTCGTCGAGCTCTGCGAGCCGCTTCTTGACCAGATCAAGAGCCTCGTCGAGTACGTTGCTGGTGCTGGGCATTTCCATCCTTTCATCCCGTGAGCTTGCCTCCCGGGTCGTCAGCTACCGAGAGAGTGTGGCACAGTGACAGTGACAGTGACTATTCATATAGTCAAATTCAGCCTTGTCACTCTGGCCATTTGGATGAGGCGCCAAAAAATGGCACTACTGAGCGGCGCGCTGGGCCTGCCTCTCAGGTGAGATGCGCACTACGTTGCGGGCGAGCCCGAGCTTCTCCATCGCTTTGATTATCAGTGCAGAGGGATCGATCTCCCAACTGCGCAAACCGTGTACGGCCGAGCGTGGGAACGCATGGTGGTTGTGATGCCACGACTCTCCGAGTGAGGGCAGTGCCAGCCAGAAGACGTTGGTGGAGCGGTCGTCGGTGTCGAACCGGCGCGTACCAACGAAGTGGCATACGGAGTTGACGCTCCAGGTGATGTGGTGGACGAAGAAGATTCGCACCAGCCCACCCCAGAGCAGGCCCGTTGCCGCGCCCGCCAAGGTGCCGCTCACCACGTAGCCCGCCAGCGCCGGCAGCAGAAGGCTGAGGATCACGAGCGGAACGAATTTGCGGGAGATCGTGCGCATGCCGCGGTCCTCGTAGAGATCAGGCGCGTAACGCTTCCAGTCGGCTCTTCCCTGGGTGGACATCAGCCAGCCTGAGTGGGCATGCCACAACCCGGCAAGGACGCCGCGCACGCCACCGTCGTGGCCGACGTGGGGGCTGTGTGGATCGCCCTCCTCGTCGGTATGAGCGTGGTGCTTGCGGTGGTCGGCAACCCAGGAGATCACCGGACCCTGAACGGCCATCGAGCCCAGCACGGCGAAGGTGTACTCGAGCGGCTTCGAGGTCTGGAAGGAACGATGGGTGAGCAGGCGGTGGAAGCCGACGGTGATCCCGACCGCGGTCAGCAGATACATCACGGCGGCGATCGCCAGGTCGCCGATGTCGACCAGGTTGTTCCAGAGCAGCACGATCGCCGTCAGCGTGGCAAGGAAGGGAATCACCACCGCGCCCAGGTTGGCGATCTTCTCGACTTTGGTCATCTCGCCCATCGGCTGGACAAGTTACGCTAGTCACTGTAATAAGAACTAGACTCGAAGCCAATTCATGAATTCAGTTTCTATTAGATAGATGACAGTTTCTGTCGATTTGGAGCCCTGGCGGGGACTTTCGCCCGCGGTCGCCGACCTGATCGAGCCTGAGCTGGAGGCGGCGACGGGGGAGATCCTCGCCACGATCGCCCGCGAGGTGCCTGAGTACGCGCGGCCACTGGAGGGGAACTTCGGGCGAGGCATCCGCACCGGCGTCGGCGAGGCGCTGAGGCAGTTCGTCGCTCTGATTCGCGATCCCGAGGCAGGCCGCGACCTGGGGCGCGAGGTGTACGTCGGGCTCGGCCGTGGTGAGCTGCGCCAGGGGCGCACGCTGGACTCGCTGCAGGCGGCGTACCGGATCGGCGCCCGGGTGGCCTGGCGCAGGATCGCCCGGGCAGGGCGCAGCGCGAAGCTCGACTCAGAGGTTTTGAGCTTGCTCGCCGAGGCGATCTTCGCCTACATCGACGAGCTCTCCGCCGACTCGGTCGAGGGCTACGCCGAGGCTCAGTCCGAGAGCGAGGGCCTGCGTCGTCGACGCAGGCGCGAGCTGGCCCTGCTGCTGACCCGCGAGCCGGCTGCCGAAGCCTCCGACCTGCGCGCCGCCGCGCAGGCAGCTGGCTGGCGGATCCCGCGCGAGGTCGCCGCGCTCGCCTGCGCAGAGGCGGAGTTGACACAACTGGCTCGACGTCTGCCGGCCGATGTGCTTGCCACGCAGCTCGACGAGATCGGTTGCATTCTGGTGCCCGATCCCGATGGGCCGGGCCGGGCCGAGGGCGTCGAGCGTGCCGTCGCGGATATGCAGGTTGCCCTCGGGCCGACGGGCGAGCCCGCACAGGCACGTGAGTCCTGGGAGCTGGCAAAGATCGCCCTACGCGCAGTCGAAGCCGGCGCCTTGACCTTTGCCGGCCTGCCTCGTGCCGATGCGCATCTCGCCGATCTGTTGCTCTTCGAGGGCAGCGGACTAGTAGGGCGGATTGCCGCCGGACGGCTCGCCCCCCTTGAGTCGCTCACCAAGAAGGCGCGGGCGCGGATGCGCGAGACGGCCCTCGCCTACGTTCGTCATCAGGGCAACTCGGTGGCGATGGCAGCGGCACTGCACGTCCATCCGCAAACCGCTCGCTATCGCGTCGTCCGCTTGCGCGAGCTGTTCGGCGATCAGCTCGAGGACCCTGATGCCCGCTTCGAGCTCGAGATCGCGCTTCGACGCCCGGATGCCGGCGCCAGGAAGCACCGTCCTTCACCCAGGTAGGCCCCCTACCTGGGTGTTCGGCCGTCACTCCCTGACTTGGCCCCGGACGCCGATCGGTGGCGCGGCAGGGTGCGGAAGACGACGTCCCAGATCGGCGAGGAGACGCCGTAGCCGTAGCGGTGATCCTGGAAGTGGTGGCGCATGTGCTGCTCGCGCAGGCGCTTGCCGAGGTCGGACTTGGGCACGAAGTGGTGCACGTAGTAGTGCGTGTAGTCGTAGGCGAGGTAGCCGAAGATGAAGCCGCCGAAGAGGGGGTAGGCCGCCGGCGCGCCGAAGAGCAGGCTGAAGGCGAAGAAGAAGAGCGCCGCGAGCGGGATCGCCACCGCGGGCGGCATCACCAAGCGCAGCTTGTCGTTGGGATGGTCGTGGTGGATGCCGTGGATGATGAAGTGCATGCGACGGCCGAAGGCGTTGTCGGGCTGCCAGTGGAAGACCAGGCGATGCAGCCAGTACTCGGTCAGCGTCCAGATGCCGACGCCGCCGAGGCTGAGCCCGATCAGCTGCCAGGCCCCGTAGCCGCCGTCGGCGCCGAGCCACTCCATGACGATGACCACCGGCACGAAGACGATCGCCGGGACCGAGGGGTGCACCCGGGAGAAGAAGTTGAGGAAGTTGCTCTCGAACAGCTGGGGAGAAGCCGCGAGCTTGTCGGTCCGGCTGGGGGAGTCCATCCAGGGGCAATGCTACCGACGGCTGGTCCCGGCACCCGCAAGACGCGGGGAACCTGTAACGAGACTGTGTCAAAGACGTTGCGCTTTGCGGGAATGATGCCCACGAAAGGCGCACGAGGATGGCAGTATCGGCCGCCGTGCCGCGCAAGCCCAAGAAGCCGACCTGCGAGGACTGCTACTTCCAGAAGAACATGCTCTGCGCGCTCGAGCTCGATGAGCCCTGCACGACCTTCCGACCCAACCGTCCTGAGGGGCTCGTTCCCCCCAAGCAGCCCGTCTTGCTCATGCGCCCACCGCGCTGGTCTGCTCAGTCCGGAGCTGCTTAAGCCGACTCTCGGGCGGGTGGTGTGGGGGTGGGGTGATCTCCGCCGCGCGGAGGCTGCTGAGGGCAGGGCCGCATCCTTCTCGCCGCAATGTCCCTTTGCCCGAAGCAGCGCGCAGCGCAAGGAGGGCACCCCACCCCCACGACAGGACCCGCCCGCCAAGCACGCTGGCTAATGTTCTGCCTCGATGCCGGAGCGGGACCTATATGCGTGGGCACGGACCACATACGTCTCTCGCAGGAGCAGAGGTTTTACTCCGAATGTGGATGTCTATTACTGCGGGGATCCGCAGCGGGCGGTTGTGAAGGTCGATCTGGCGGGGGTCAATCTGGATGAGGTGGGGATCGAGATCTCCGGGCGGCAGTTGGCGATCGTCGGGGAACGGCCGGTGCAGGAGACCGAGGGGCGGGTGTACCAGCAGGTCGAGATTCCCTCTGGGCCGTTCCGCCGTGTCGTCGAGTTGCAGGTCGACGTCGACGCGGAGCGGGCGAAGGCGACCTACGACGATGGCGTGCTGAGGATCGAGCTGCCGCTGCGCGATCCGGCCGAGACGACACGCCGGGTCCCGATCGGGCGAGACTAGTGCCGACTTGCGAGAGGCGGCGCTGATGGAGGGCAGTCCGGTCCTCGAGGTGGTCGAGTCGCCGCTCGATGCCGAGGACGCGATCCGCGCCAACGAGCCGCTGCCCGACGCGTTGCCGGTACTGCCGCTGCGTGAGACCGTCACCTTCCCCGAGACCCTGACTCCGCTGGCCGTGGGCCAGGAGCGCTCGATCAAGCTGGTCGATGACGTGCTCGGCGCCAACCGGATGCTGGCAATGGTTGCCGCCCGCGACCCCGACAACGAGGAGCCCGGGCCAGAGGACCTCTACGACGTCGGCGTCGTCGGCGTCGTCGCTCGCATGCTCAAGATCCCCGACGGCTCGCTGCGCATCCTCGTCCAGGGAACTCAACGGGTTCGGCTCGGGCCCTACGTCGCCGAGCGGCCCTACCTGGTCGCGCGGATCGGCGAGCTGCCCGACGTAACCGAGGACGGCCCGGAGCTGGAGGCGCTGACCCGCAACGTGCAGCGCACCTTCTCGGAGATCATCGAGCAGATTCCCTATCTGCCCGAGGAGCTGCAGATGGCGGTCGCCAACATCGATGACCCGGCGGCGCTCGCCCATTTGATCGGCGGCGCTCTGCGCATCTCCACCGAGGAGAAGCAGCGGCTGCTCGAGGAGGTCGAGGTCGTCGGTCGTCTCCGTCACCTCTCGCAGATCCTCGCCCGCGAGCTCGAGGTCGTCCAGCTCGGCACGCAGATCCAGTCGCAGGTCGAGTCGGAGATCGACAAAGGCCAGCGCGAGTTCTTCCTGCGCCAGCAGATGAAAGCGATCCAGGACGAGCTGGGGGAGGGCGACGAGCAGCAGGCCGAAGCGAACGAACTGCGCGAGCGGATCGAGGCGGCGAAGCTGCCCGAGCACGCTCAGAAGGCGGCGGATCGCGAGCTGTCGCGGCTGGAGAAACTCCCCCCGGCGGCGGCTGAGCATGGCGTCATTCGCACCTACCTGGAGTGGATGGTCGAGCTGCCCTGGTCGGCCGAGACTGAGGACAACCTCGACATCGCCCACGCCCGCGAGGTGCTCGACGCCGATCACTACGACCTCGAGAAAGTCAAGGACCGCATCCTCGAGTACCTGGCAGTGCGCAAGCTGAAGCCGGACTCGCCGGGGCCGATCCTCTGCTTCGTCGGCCCGCCCGGCGTCGGCAAGACCAGTCTCGGTCGCTCGATCGCGCGAGCGCTGGGGCGCGAGTTCGAGCGGATCTCGGTCGGCGGCGTCCGCGACGAGGCGGAGATTCGCGGTCACCGGCGCACCTACATCGGCGCGATGCCTGGAACGATCGTGCGCGCCCTGCGCGACGCCGGCTCGCGCAATCCCGTCTTCATGATCGACGAGATCGACAAGATGGGCTCCGATTACCGTGGCGATCCCGCCTCGGCGATGCTCGAGGTGCTCGATCCAGCGCAGAACGACTCCTTCCGCGATCACTACCTCGACCTCGAGTTCGACCTCTCCGAGGTGATGTTCATCGCCACCGCCAACGTCCTCGACACGATCCCCGGGCCGCTGCAGGACCGCATGGAGACGATCGAGCTGGCCGGCTACACGCTGGAGGAGAAGAGGCACATCGCCCGTCGCTATCTGGTGCCGCGTCAAATCGAGGCCAATGGGCTGAAGCCGTCGCAGATCGAGTTCGCCGACCCAGCTTTGGCGGCGATCGTCGAGGAGTACACGCGCGAGGCGGGCGTGCGCAACCTCGAGCGGCAGATCGGCACGGTCTGCCGCAAAGTCGCCCGCGAAGTCGCCGAGGGTAAAAACAAAAAGAAGAGCAAGGCGAAGATCTCCGCCAAGCGGGCCCGCGAGCTACTCGGTCGCCGCCGCGTCTTCGCCGAGCAGCGCCGCCGTACCAAGGATCCCGGCGTCGCCACCGGCCTCGCCTGGACACCGACCGGCGGCGACGTGCTCTTCATCGAGGCGACCTCGATGCCGGGGACGGGAAAGCTGACGATCACCGGCCAGCTCGGCGAGGTGATGAAAGAGTCGGCGCAGGCGGCGCTCTCCTGGGTCCGCGGCCACTGGGCGGAGGTGGCGCCCGGGCTGGGCGAGCTCTGGTTCGCCGAGCACGACATTCACATCCACGTCCCCGCTGGCGCCGTGCCCAAGGACGGGCCCTCGGCCGGGGTGGCGATGACCGTGGCGCTCTCCTCGCTGGTCAGCGGCCGGCCGGTTCGCAACGATGTGGCGATGACCGGCGAGGTGACGCTGACCGGACAGGTGCTGCCGATCGGCGGCCTCAAGGAGAAGTCGCTGGCCGCGCAGCGGGCCGGGATCAAGCGGGTGCTGGTGCCGGAGCGCAACGAAGGCGACGTGGCTGAGATCCCCGAGCACGAGCGCAGCGAGCTGGAGTTCGTCTACGTGGACAGGGTCTCGAAGGCGATCCAAGCGGCGCTCGCTTCCTAGCCATGGAGGCCGCCGGGGCGCTGGGCAGGGGCAGCCTGTCGACGTATCTGGAGGCAGTCAGGGAGGCCGTGCGGGCGCGTTCGCGGACCTTCTGGATCGTCGTCGGGCTCACTGTCCTCGCTGCGGTGCTGCGCTTCGCGACGCTCGGCGTGCAGAGCTACCACCACGACGAGATCGTCACCGCCAGCCGCATCCTGCGCGATGGCTTCTGGCACGCGATGGACGCCGTTGGCTTCAGCGAGTCGGCGCCGCCGCTCTACTACGCGCTGGCCTGGCTCTGGACGCAAGTGACCGGAACGGGAGAGTGGGGCTTGCGCTCCTTCTCGGCCCTCGCCGGCGTGCTCACCGTGCCGGTTGTCTTTCTGCTCGGCAACGAGCTGCGCGGCCGGCGCACGGGCATCGTCGCCGCGGCGCTGGTCGCCACCAACCCGATGCTCGTCTGGTATTCGCAGGAGGGGCGCTCCTACGCGCTGCTCGTGCTTTTGACGACGCTCTCGCTGCTCTACTTCGCGCGCGGCCTCAAGCACGGTCGCCAGCGCGACCTGACGATCTGGGCCGTTGTCTCCGGCCTGGCTTACGCCACCCACTACTTCGCCATCTTCCCGATTGCCGCTGAGGCTCTCTGGCTGTTGCTGCGCCGCCGTCGCGACGCGGCGCGCGGCTTCGTCGTTCTCGCTGCCTTCGGGCTCCTCGTCACGCCGCTCGCCATCCACCAGGCCTCCTATGGGCATGCCGAGTGGATTGCCGGGCATTCGCTTGGCCACCGCCTCTGGGAGATGGGCATCACCTTCGGTGTCGGCGAGATCGGCGATGTCATCGCCCAGTCGGAGCGACCGTTGCTGGGCCTGGCGCCCGGCCTGGCGATGCTCGCTGCCCTCGGCCTGCTCGCTCTGCGCGGCGAGCGCTCCGAGCGCCTTGCCGCCCGCCCGGTGCTGGTCGTCGCGGCGGCGACGGTCGGCATCCCGCTGGTCCTCGCCGTGCTCAGCCCGGGCAAAGACTACGTGCTCGCCCGCAACCTGCTGCCCGCTCTGGTGCCGCTGCTGGTGGCGGTCGCGGTCGGTCTCACCCTGCGCCGCGCAAACCGTGTCGGCGCCCTGCTAGCCGTCGTTCTGGCCACCTACTCGCTCGGCTTCTCGGTCTGGGCGAGCATCTCGCCGGCATTGCAGCGCCCCGACTGGGACCCGGTCGCTGCTGCCTTGGGGGAGCCGACGACGCCGCGAGCGATGGTCACCTGGACGATCGGCCAGGCTTCGTTGCGCTACTACCTCTCGACCGGGTCCTTCCAGGTCCAGCCATCCGACGGCTTCGAGTGGTGGGTCGGCGAGGTCGACTTCATCTCAGACGGGCCGGCGCCGCCACCGCCACGGCATCTCCTCGGCCCGGGCTTCCGGCTGGCTGGCTACGAGAAGGTCGGCCGCCTCTACGTGCGCCGCTATGCCTTGCCTGGGCCGGGCCTGCGGCCTCTGCGGCTTGGGGTCGTGCGCGCCGCCGAGCTCGGTTTCCACTCAAACGGAGTCCTTTTGGACGGCATCGGCCCCGAGTGACACCCCGGAACCGTTGAGAGTTATCCTGATTGCCCCGGAGATACCCCAGCGAGGAGAAGGCATGAGCAAGACGAAGGCGACGCAGGCCGCAGATCTCTATTCGACCGCACGCGAGAATCCCTACGTGCAGCGACTAATCGAGGACGAAGAGCTGCGCGACAGTCTCAAGAACGCCTTCGAGGCCGCGCGGGGGGCTTACGGACGGGCGACCAGCAACGGCCATGGCGCCGTCAAGGCCGTGACCAGCGACAAGAAGGTCCAGCGTGACCTGCGTTCCGCAGCCGAGAGCCTCCGCGATGCCTCCGAGCAGCTGCGCGCGCCGAAGAAGCGCAAGAGCAAGCTCGGCCGCATCGTCCTTCTCGCCCTGGTCGGGGCGGCGATCGCGCTGGTGCTCAGCGAGGACGCCCGCAAGACCGTGCTCGACACCCTTTTCGGCGCCGAGGAGGAGTTCGAGTACACCAGCACGACCAGCATCAACGGTTCCTGATTTCGCACCCCAGCGGGCTTCCCGCCTGCTGCGCTCCATAGACTGAAGGCATGGAGGCGGCAACCAAAGAACGCGAGCTGAGCGGCGACAAGGCGCAGCGCATCGTCGACGCGATGCGGGTCAGCGTCGCAAAACGCGGCGCTGCCGGCTCGACCTTCGAGCACGTCGCCCGTGAGGCGGGGGTCAGTCGCGGCCTGCTCCACTATTACTTCGGGACCAAGGAGCGGCTGCTGGTCGAGGTGGTGCGCCGCGACGCCGAGATCCGCGTCGCCCGGCTCGACGAACCGCTTGCCAAGGCGGAGACGGTCGACGACGTAATCGACGTCCTGCTCGCCAGCCTCAACGACCTGATCGAGAACGAGCCGGCTTTCTTCCTGCTCCTCTACGAGCTCTTCAGCGCTGGCCGGCGCAACCCCGACATCCAGCACGAGGTGGGCCAGCTTTTCGAGCGCACCCGCTCGCACGTCGCCGAGGTGTTGAAGTCGAAGGAGCGCGAGGGCGTGCTCAAACTGCGCCACGATGCCGAGGAGATCGTCTCCTACCTCTTCGCGGTCGCCGACGGCTTCGCCCTGCAAGCGCTCTCCGACACCGACCGCGACATCAGCGGTGGCCTGGCCGTAGCTGCGGCTGCCGGCCGCTACCTGCTTACGGACAAGTAGCGGACCACTCCGGTCACTGGGAGTGACCGGACTCACAGTCCGGTGGCCGCCAGTTCGAAAAGCTGGCCATCCAGCCAATGCGCGATTTCATGGTCAAGCTCGCAGGGTTCCTCGGCCGCCACCGGCGTTGGGTGCTGGTCGCCTGGATCGCGATCGTGCTCGCCGCTCTGCCGCTCGCCTCGAAGCAGACCGAGCACCTGACCGGGGGCGGCTTCGACGTGCCCGGCAGCGAGTCGCAGGCGGTCAGCGATGCGCTACAGGGAGACTTCGCGACGAAGACCGGCGGGATCACGGTGCTGCTGCGCGCTGATGAGGACGCCACCACGCCCGCCCGGACCGCGGCCGTCGCTCGGGTCCGGCGGGCTGTCGCCGGCCTCGACGAAGCGACGCTGCCGCCCGCCGTCGCCCGCCGCGGTGAGCTGGCCCTGCAGCGCACCGGCACGGCGCTGCTGCCCCTGCGCAGCGAGCAGTCGCCCGATCGCCAGACCGACTCCGCCACGACCCTGCGCGAAGAGCTCGACCCCGGCACGGCCAGCGCCGGCGTCACCACCTATCTCGCCGGCCAGCCGACGATCTGGGCTGGGATGCAGGAGCTCTCCAAGGAAGACCTCGCCAAAGCCGAGGCCGGCGGCTTCCCGATCGTCGCGATCATCCTGCTCGTCGTCTTCGGCTCGCTCGCGGCCGCGGCGCTGCCGCTGGTGCTGGGCTTCGTCAGCGTGATCGTCACCGGGGCGCTGATCTACTTCATCTCACTTGAGATGAGCACCTCGGTCTTCGTCACCAACATGGCCTCGATGATCGGGATCGGCGTGGCGATCGACTACTCGCTCTTCATTCTCGCCCGCTACCGCGAGGAGCGGGCGAGCGGCCGCGACCAGGACGCGGCGCGGGCAGAGGCCCTCTCGACTTCCGGCTTGGCCGTGGCCTTCTCCGGCCTCGCCGTGATCGTCTCGCTTGCCGGGCTGTGGATGGTCGACAACCAGGCGCTGCGCTCGATGGCGCTGGGGGCGATGACCGTCGTCGCCGTCTCGATCCTCACCGCGACCACGTTGCTGCCGGTGCTGATCGCGATGCTCGGCGACCGCGTGCTGCCCGGCGGGATCGTCGCCAAGGTGCTGGGGATCTTCCGGCGCGGCGGCGAGCGCCCCGACCGCGAGGCTTTCTGGGTGCGCTGGACGACGCGGGTCATGGCTCACCCCTGGGCCGCCGTGATCGGCGTCTCGACCGTCTTGCTCACCCTGGCGATTCCGCTGCTCTCGATCGAGATGGGGACGCAGGCGATCAAGCAGTTCCCCAAGGACAGCGACGTTCGCGTCGGCAACGAACTTGCCTCGAAGCAGCTCGGCGGCGGCACCGACCCGGTGATCATCGCCGCCGCCTTCGACGGCTCGAAGCCCAGCGGTGGCGATCGCGTCGCGGTGGCGAGCTTCGAGCGCACGATCTCCTCGACGCCGGGTGTCAGCGACGTCGCGCCGCCGGCCTTCTCGGGCGGCAGCGTGCTGATCCAGGCGACGCCGAGCGCCGGCAGCGAGTCCGACGCGACCATCGCCCTGGTCGAGCGGCTGCGCGAGACGGTTGTGCCGAGCACCGAGCTGAGCCAGGTCGCGACCGTCAGCGTCGGTGGCGAAACCGCCCGCAGCCAGGACGCCCGCCACCAGGTCAGCGGCTCGATGTGGAAGATCGTCCTCTTCGTCCTAGCGCTCAGCTTCCTGGTGCTTATGGTGATGTTGCGCTCGCTGCTTCTGCCGCTCAAGGCGGTGTTGATGAACCTGCTCTCGATCGGCGCGGCTTTCGGAGTCCTCGTCGCGATCTTCCAGTGGGGCTGGTTCGACGGCCTGCTCGGCTTCGAAAGCCAGGGCGCTCTCGACACGATCAACGTGCCGCTGATCTTCGCGATCGTTTTCGGCCTCTCGATGGACTACGAGGTCTTCCTGATGTCGCGCATCCGCGAGCATTATCTGGAGCACGGCGACAACGAGCGCGCCGTCGCCGAAGGGCTCTCGACCAGCGCCCGCACGATCTCCTCGGCGGCGCTGATCATGACCTCGGTCTTCGCCGTCTTCGTGCTCACCGGGGTGCCCTCGATCAAGGAGCTGGGAATCGGCTGCGCGGTGGCGATCGCCCTCGACGCGACGCTGGTGCGGCTGATCCTCGTCCCGGCGGCGATGAAGCTGTTCGGTGACTGGAACTGGTGGATGCCGTCCTGGCTCGACCGGGCCTTGCCTGACTTCAGCTTCGAGAGTGGCAGTGTGGCCGAGCCCGAGCCGGCGGAGGCCTGAGGGCCTGTCCCGGCAGGGGTTCCGCTTAACTTTTTCGAGAGGCGGAGATTGCTGGCGCCCGATGGTGCGCCCGCGAAAAAGTACAAGACGCTTCACCCCTACCGGGACAGGCCCTCATCCGGGTGCTAGCTAGGATCCGGCGATGGAGACGAGAGAGGTCACGCGTGTCGGCGAGGACGTTGCGTTTGCTGGGGCTGCTCGGCAGGCCCAGATGGTTCGGGACGGGGAGGTTTCGCCGCGGGAGCTGGTGCAGCTTTGCCTGGATCGGATTGCGCGGCTCGATCCGCAGCTGAACTCCTTTCGCGTCTTGCTCGCTGAGCGGGCGTTGCTTGAGGCTGAGCAGGCGGAAGCACGGCTCAAGGCGGGCGAGGAGCGGCCGCTGCTCGGTGTGCCGATCGCGATCAAGGACGAAGTCGACGTCGTCGGCCAGGTCAAGACGATCGGCACCGACGCCTTCACCGAGCCGGCGACGGCCGATTGCGAGATGGTGCGGCGGCTGCGCGAGGCCGGTGCGATCGTGATCGGGCTGACGCTGCTGCCGGAGCTGGCGATCTGCGGCTTCACCGAGTCGGCTACCTATGGAGTTACCCGCAACCCCTGGGACCCGCAGCGCACTCCGGGCGGCTCCAGCGGTGGATCCGCCGCGGCCGTCGCCGCCGGGCTGGTTCCGATCGCGTCGGCTGGGGACGGCGCCGGCTCGATCCGCATCCCGGCCGCATCCTGTGGGCTTTTCGGCCTCAAGACTTCGCGCGGCCGCGTCCCGCTGGACCCCGATCTCGAAGGCTGGGGCGGGCTGGCGGTCGAAGGCTGCCTCAGCCGCAGCGTTGCCGATACGGCGCTCTGGCTCGACATCGTCTCCGGCGGCTCGCGCGAGGCGGAGGCGCCGCCGCCCCCCGAGCAGCCCTTTGCGGAGGCGGCGCGGACAGCACCGGGCAAGCTTCGTGTCGCCCACACGACCCTGGCGCCGCGCGCGATCGCCCCGCCGACTGTCTCCGACGAGGCCAAGGCCGCCGTCGCCGACTACGCCCAGCTGCTCGGCTCGCTCGGCCACGAGGTCGTCCAGCGCGATCCCGACTGGGGTGGGATCGGCAACAACATCACCGCCCGTTTCCTCGGCGGCGTCGCCGAGACCGTGCGTGACGTGCCTCACCCCAAGCGCCTGGAACGGCGCACGCGCGGCTTCGGCCGGCTGGGCGGCATCCTGCCGCGCGGTCTTTACGAGCGCGCTCGCGGCAGCGGCCGTGCCGCCGATGCCGCCCGCATCAACGCGATCTTCGACTCACACGACGTGCTGCTGATGCCGGTGATGGGCGGCACAGCGCTGCCGGTGCGGCGCTGGCAGGGGCGGGGAGCGCTGCGCACCGTGCTCGGCATGAGCCGCTTCTATCCCTACTGCGTGCCCTGGAACCACCTCGGCAACCCGGCGATGTCGGTTCCCGCCGGTTTCGCTGCCAACGGCATGCCGTTGGCGGTCCAGATCGTCGGCCGCCGCGGCGACGAGGCCACGCTGCTCTCACTGGCCGCCCAGCTCGAGGCCGAGCGGCCCTGGGCGGATCAGCGCCCGCCGATCTCCTAGCTACGACGTTCTTTGCATCTGCCGCGCGTCGTGTAGGCCGCGCAGCGAGATCGCCACCCAGGCCCAGAAGCCCGAGACTGGCAAGCAGAGAACCGCGACGAGAGCGCTGGCGAGGCCGAGCCGGCTGGCGCTGCGCAACGTCTCTGCATCGCCTGCCGCCTCCGCTTTGTTCAACAGATGCCCCAGAATCCACAGCAGCGGCGAGGGGACCAGGAACCAGAAGGCGGTCGCCTTTGGCCCCCGGTTGGGGACCGCCCCCGCGATGCCGTCGCGCCCGATTGCCCGCAACTCGTCGCGATAGAAGGCGGCCCCGACCAGCGTGTGGGTGAGCGCCACCAGTTGCAGGAGCCGGCCGTTGTGAGGGAGGCGAGATGGCGGGTCTGAGCTCATGCAGATACAAATTAGCACAGCCATTCTAGAACGATTGACCTAGGGTTCCGGTGTGGCTCGACCGGCGCATTACTCGGCTCAGGGAATACTCGACGCCGCCGGCGCGCTGGCGGCGGAGAACGGCCCCGCGAAGACGACGGTCGGAGCGATCGCCGAGTCGCTGGGTGCTCCCACCGGCTCGATCTACCATCGCTTCCGCTCCAAGGACGTGTTGCTGGCCGAGCTTTGGCTGCAGACCGTCAAGTCGTTCCAAGTAGGTTTCCAGGCTGCGCTTGCCGGGCCGGAGCCGTTCGCGGCTGGGCTCGCGGCGGCTCTGCACACGCCGCGCTGGGTTCGGGCCCATGCCGTGCAGGCGCGGTTGCTCCTGCTGCACCACCGCGACGACTTCGTCGCCGGCGAGTGGCCGGCGGAGGTCGTCGAGCGTGCAGCCGAGACGGCCAAAGGGGGTCAGGACGCGCTGGATGCGTTCACGCGCCGCGCCTTTGGATCGATGAGCGCCGCCGCGCGCCGCCGCGCCCGGTTCGCAGTTGTCGAGCTACCGGTCGCCGGTGTGATCGCTCACGTGCGGGTCGACGAGCGGCCACCGCCGATCGTCGACGAGCTGGTCGCCGACGCCTATCGTGGCGTTGTCTCGAAGGCAAGCCCCTAAAGAGGGGCAGGGCGTCGCTGAGGCTCTACCCGCCGAACACCTTGCGCATCCGGGCCAGCTCGCGGATCGAGCCGCGCGGGCGGATGCGGCGCTGGAGGATCATCTTCAGCGGGTTGGCTTCGGGCTTGGCCTGGGCGACGAAGTCGGCCCAGCTCGCATCGAGGGTGACGGTCGGGTTCGGCGCTTCGCCCGGTTCCGCGCGGGTCGAGCCGTTGTCGATCACCAGGTGCCAGGGGTCGGCATCGGTGAAGCGCCACTGGTAGACCAGCTTGGAGCCGTTGGCGGCTTTGGGGTTGACGACCCGCTCGACCACGTTGAAGTAGAGGCGCTGCAGGTCAGGTGAGGTCTGGGGGGTCGCATCGGGTGGGCCGAGGATGCCGCCCATCATCAGCTTCACCTGGTTCTCGGCGACCTGCCGCTCGTCCATCTCGGGATCGAAGGGGAAGACGCCGGGCGGCATCTCCTCGGTCGGGTAGCCGATCGTGCGCCAGCGCTGGCGGATCAGTTTGAGGCCGAAGGCGAAGATGTCCTCGATCGAGAAGCCGTAGCATTCGGTGTACTCGCGGTCCAGGTTCGGCGGCGAGAAGACGGCGGGGCCGTAGGGAAGGACTTCGCGCAGCAGGTCGGTCACCGCCGCCCGGTTCTCCTCCCATCCGGGGTTCCCTTCGCCCAGCAGTTCGGAGAGCACCTTGACGCCGAAGCCGATGTGGCGCTGCTCGTCACGTGAGACGTTGGCCATGCCAGCGCTGAAGCCGGGCATCGTCTCTTCGGAGGAGAAGAAGTCCTCGATGAAGTGCTGGCCGGGCTGGGCCAGCGAGCCCTCGACGATCAGGTGGTAGAGGGTGATCGCCTGCGCGTACTTGGGCAGCGAGCGGTCCTTGCGCAGTTCCTCGGCCATCACGTCGAGGCGGTCGAAGATGCCGCGGTAGCCCCAGTTGAGCTGTGGCAGGGTGGAGGAGAGGGTCTGCTGGATCGAGTCGCCGCCGACGCCGATGACCTCCTTGAAGAAGCGGTGGAAGAAGACCGAGTGGCGCACCTCGTCGACCTGCTGGGTGGCGAGGAAGTAGGACTGCTCCTCGGTCGGGGCGGCGGTGATGTAGGGGGCGAGGGTGTCGGCGACGCGGTCCTCGCCGTAGAAGAACATCGAGTAGATCCACATCGCCGAGCGCCGCTGGATGTCGCTGAGGCCGTCCCAGCCCTCGCGGTCCTTGGAGAAGTCGATGTCGTAGGCGCTCCAGTTGCCCCCCTCCCAGCGACGGTAGAGATCCTCGTAGGTGACGTTGTCCATCAGGCTCTGCGAAGCGACGCTCATCTCTCTCCTTCGGTGGGGCTGTGGCGGCTGCTCAGTTGGAGGTTAGCGGCGAGCTGGCTACCCAGCCAGTTCGATCAAACGTGACGTCGATCACACAGACGCTGGCGGCTCGATCTCGCGCTTGAGGATCTTGCCGGTGGGGCCCTTGGGCAGGTCGTCGATGAACCAGACGAGGCGCGGGTACTTGTAGGCGGCAATCCGCTCCTTGACGTAGGCGCTGACCTCTTTGGGGTCCAGCTCCTCGCCGTCGTGGAGGACGACCGCGGCGCCGATCTCCTCGCCCCACTCGTCGTGGGGGACGCCGAGCACCGCCGCTTCGCGGATCTTCGGATGCTCGTAGAGCACCTCCTCGACCTCGCGCGGGTAGACGTTGTAGCCACCGCGGATGATCATGTCCTTCTTGCGGTCGACGATGTAGAAGTAGCCGTCCTCGTCGGTGCGGGCCATGTCGCCGCTGTGGAACCAGCCGCCACGCATCGCCTCGGCGGTCGCGTCGGGGCGCTGCCAGTAGCCCTTCATGATGTTGTGGCCGCGGATCACGATCTCGCCGACCTCGCCCTGCGCCACCGGGTTGTCGTCCTCGTCGACGACCTGTATCTCGACGCCTTCCAGAGGCGTCCCGATCGAGCCGGGCTTGCGCTCTTTGTCGGGATGGTTGGAGCAGGCGACCGGCGAGGTCTCCGAGAGGCCGTACCCCTCCATCACCTTCGCCCCGAAGGCGTCTTCGAAGCCGCGCAGCACCTCGACCGGCA
Source organism: uncultured Solirubrobacterales bacterium (assembly GCA_963718775.1). GTDB lineage: Bacteria > Actinomycetota > Thermoleophilia > Solirubrobacterales > 70-9 > VRUE01. The sequence continues at coordinate 2,077,585 of OY970377.1, forward strand.
TCGAGGCGCCGCCGGTGATGCAGATGCGCAGCGAGGAGATGTCGTAGCTCTCGCGCTCGGGGTGGTGCAGCAGGGCGCCGAACATCGTCGGCACGCCGTAGAAGTGGGTGACGCCGTCGCGCTGCATCGTCGCCAGCGCCTCGCCGGGGTCGAACCTGGGGACGAGGGTGAGGCAGGCGCCGACCTTCAGCGAGGCGTTCATGCCGACGGTCTGGCCGAAGGAGTGGAAGAGGGGGAGGGCGCCGAGGACGACGTCGCCGGCGGCGATCTCGCTGGTGGTGCGGCTGGAGACGTCGGCGTTGCGGAAGAGGTTCATATGGGTCAGCTCGGCGCCCTTGGGCTTGCCGGTGGTGCCCGAGGTGTAGAGGATCACCGCTGTGTCGTCCTCGCCGGTCTCGACCAGGCCGGGGGTCGGCTCTCGCTCGGCCAGCGTCGCCGCGAAGGGGGCCGGCTCGACCTCGATCAGCTCGGCGCCGGCCTCGGCTGCGCCCTCGCGCGCCTCGGCGGCGAAGCCGTGCCAGGCGAGCAGCAGCTTGGCGCCTGAGTCCTCGAGGTAGAAGGCGATCTCACGCCGCTTCAGCAGCACGTTCATCGGCACCACCACGGCCCCGGCTCGCAACACGCCGTAATAGGCGATCGGGAACTCGGGCACGTTGGGCAGCATCACGCCGACCCGGTCGCCCGGCTCGACCCCCTTCTCACCCAGCAGCGTGGCGAGGCGGGCGCTGCGATCGTCGATCTCGCCGTAGCTGAGCTCGACATCGCCGAGGCGGATCGCCGCGGCGTCAGGCGCCCGCTCGGCGCTCTCGGTGAGCAGCGATGCCAGATTCAGTCCCATAACCCGGGCCGCAGTCTAAGGCCACGGCGGAAAGGCGGTCCGGTAGGGTCGAATGGATGGAGGATCTGGGCCAGCCAAGTTCTTATTACGCCCTCGAGACCGGGCTGCCGGTGTATTCGAGTGACGGCAAGGCGCTGGGCAAGATCGAGCGGGTCCTCGCTGACCTTGACGCCGACGTCTTCGACGGCATCGTCTTCGACACCAGCGCTCTGCCGGGTGGGCATCGTTTCGTCGACGCTCCTGAGGTCGGCGACATCTACGACCGGGGCGTCGTCTTGAAGATCACCGCGGCCGAGGTCGCGGAGCTGCCGCCGCCGAGCGCGAACCCGGGCTCGATCGCCGTCAAGCCGGGAGATCTGGCGCCGGGGCGCCGGGGCCCTCTGCGACGCGCCTGGGACGCGATTTCCGGCAAGCGCTGAGGGACGTGCCGGCTTCCGCCGGGCGCCTTGCGTAGGATCTCCAGCCGTGAAGCGCTTCGCTCCAATCTTTTTGCTCTGCGCCGTTCTGGCCCTGGCGATCGCCGGCTGTGGCGACAGCGACGACTCCTCTAGCGAGTCGACCGGCTCGACGTCGACCGAATCGACCGAAACCACTTCAACGGCAAAGAAGACGAAGCCCAAGGTCACGGTGCCCAAGGGCGCGCCGCCGAAGAAGCTGGAGATCGAGGAACTCGAAGAAGGCAGCGGCGCCGAAGCCAAAGCCGGAGACGAAGTCACGGTCCAGTACGTCGGGGTCAACTACAAGGACGGCAAGGAATTCGACTCCTCCTGGAGCCGCAACGAACCGTTCACCTTCGGCCTCGGCGCCGGGCAGGTGATCCCAGGCTGGGATCAGGGCGTCGAAGGGATGAAGGTCGGCGGCCGCCGCGAGTTGATCATTCCGCCGGATCTCGCCTATGGCGAAGCCGGCTCACCGCCGGCGATCGGCCCCGAAGAAACGCTGATCTTCGTGATCGACCTGCTCTCGGTCAAATAGCGCTTGGCGCAGTACCGCCGCGTTCCCTAAGATCAATGCGTGAGATTTCTTACGCTAATCAGTGCCCTTTGCTTGGCGTTGGCGTTTGCTGCCTGCGGTGGCGGCGACTCGGCTGACACCACGGCCACCGAGTCCATCCTGGATGAGAGCCTGCCGAAGATCGAGTCTCCGGGGGGCCGCCCGCCGAAAGACCTAGTCGTCAAGGATCTGGTGGTCGGAACCGGCCGGCCGATCAAAGACCGCGATGACGTGGCGATCCGCTACGCAGGGGCGGGCTACAAGCCTGGAAAGAGCCTGGGCGCCCGCAGCGCGCCGTTCTATTTCCAGGTCGGCCTCGGTCGCGTGATGCCTGGCTTCGACAAGGGCGTTATCGGGATGAGGCTCGGTGGCCGTCGCGAACTGATCATTCCGCCGGATCTCACCGAAAGAGAGCTTGGCCCCAGGGAAACCCTCATCTACGTCATCGACCTGCTCGGATTCGAGTCGGGCGCCGAATACGAAGAGCGACTGAGGACTGGCGAACCGGCGGCATTCCCCTAGCGGTCTGACGACCAGCCCAGGTCACTCGCTCAGTGAACAGCGACGAGGTCGGTCGCGTTCGCAGCCGACTTCCGCACCGCCGCCGCCAGTTCCTCTTCGCGATCGCTGAAGCGGTGCTTTGGCACCGGAATGGAGATCGCTGCGATTGCCGATCCGTCACCCGTCGTGATCGCGGCGCCCACCGCACAGATCCCTTCGCTGTGCTCCTCGCGGTCGAAGGCGACCCCGCTGTCGCGCACCTCGCTCAACTTGAGCAACAGCTCCGATCGGCGCGTGATCGTCTGCTCGGTCAGCCGCGGCAGCTCCTCGGGTAGCAGGGCCGACACCCGGTCCGCCGGCATCGCCGCGAGCAGCGCCTTGCCGTTGGCGGTGCAGTGCAGGGGGAACAGCTCGCCTACTGAGGAGACGGTGCGCAGGCGGTGCGGCGCCGACACCTGATCGACGAATCGCACCGACGTCCCGTCGAGAACGGCCAGGTCGACCGTCTCGTCGAGCTCGCGACGCAACCCGATGAGCACTGGCCTTAGACGTTCGCCGAGTGCTTCCTGGCTGGCGGCTCCGAGTCGCGCAAGGGCGGAGCCCAGCCTCACCCGGCCGTCGGTCCCGCGGGCGGCAAATCCCTCTTCGGCGAGTGCGCCGACGAGACGGTGCGCGGTGGACTTCGCCAGCCCCACCTCGAGGGCCAGCTCGCCGAGGCCGAGACCGGCGGGAGCCGTTTCGAGCGCGCGCAACACGGCCGCTGCCCGGGCGATCGCCTGCACACCGTGACGCTGCCCGCCGCCCGCCGCCAAATCCTCTTTGTTCTGCATCGTGGAAATCATAGCTTGTATAGTGGAACGCATATGAAGCTCGAGTTCCGCGGCAGAGCGCTGAAGCGAGGTGAGGACGGCTACGAGAAGGCCCGCCGTGATGCGGTTTGGAACGCGCGGGCTCCCGCTCGTTTTCCCGATCTGATCGTCCAGGCCGAGAGCGACGAGGATCTGGTGCAGGCGGTGCGCTTGGCTCGCGCTGAGGGGATGAAGATCGGGGTGCGCTCCGGCGGCCACAGCTGGGCCGGCAACCACGTCCGCGACGGCGGCATGCTGCTCGATGTCTCGCGCCTCGACTCGGTGTCCGTCGATGCGGAGGCGATGACGGCGACGGTCGGGCCGGGCTGCCGCGGCGACGAGCTGCTGGCGGCGCTTGGCGAGCAGGGCCTCTTCTTCCCCGCCGGGCACTGCCCTGGTGTCGCCCTGGGCGGCTACCTGCTGCAGGGCGGGTTCGGCTGGAACGGCCGCGTCCACGGGCCAGCCTGCATGAGCGTCGAGGCGATCGACGTGGTCACGGCAGCGGGGGAGTTGGTCGCGCGCTGACGGCAGCCGTCATCCCGATCTCTTCTGGGCAGCACGCGGCGCCGGCCCGGGCTTCTTCGGGGCGGTCGCACGCTTCCACCTGCGCCTCTACCCGAAGCCGAGGCATGCGGCCAACGGCGTCTACCTCTACCCGATCGAGTGCCTCGAGGAGGTCTTCCGCTGGGCTCACGAGATCGGCCCACGCGTCCCCCGGACGATGGAGCTGATGGTCGTGATCCACCGCGACGTCGAGGGGGAGCTGGAGATCGCCGTCACCGGGCCGGTTCTGGTCGACAGCGCCGCGGAGGCGGCGGAGGCACTGGCGCTGCTGGAGACCTGTCCGGTGCGCGAGCGGGCGAAGCTGGCTTTTCCGAACGCGGAGGTCGAGCTCGCCGATCTCTTTGCAGCGGTGCACGCGTCCTACCCTGACGAGCACCGCTACTCGGTCGACAACATGTGGACCCACGCGTCGATCGAGGAGCTGCTGCCGGGGTTGCGGCGGATCGCCGAGACGATGCCCGCAGCGCCGTCGCACATGCTGTGGATGAACTGGGGCCCGAGCCCGGCGCGTCCCGAGATGGCCTACAGCGTCGAGGACGACACCTACATCGCCCTCTACGGGGTCTGGCCGGACGCCGCCGACGACGAGGCAAACGTCGCCTGGGTGGCGGACCGGATGCGGGAGATGGAGCATCTCTCCAGTGGCATCCAGCTCGCCGACGAGAACCTCGGCGAGCGCCCCGTCCGCTTCGTCAGCGACGCGAATCTGTCGCGACTCGACGAGGTGCGGGCGGCTTACGACCCCGACGGCCTCTTCCACCCCTGGATGGGACGGCTCTGAGGATCGCGGTGAGCGACTCCAGCCTCGAGCCCTACCTGTCGCGCCCGCTGACTCCGCCAGACCCGGCGGTGCTGGCGGCGATCGAGCAGGGGCCGGCGGATCCCGCTCAGACCGTGGAGCTTGCCGAGATCGATCGCCTGCTCGATCCGGCAGCGCTGCCGGTCGAGACCGGCTGGTGCTTCCGGGCAGACCGGGTCGGCTACGTCGCCGTGCGCACGGCGATGCCGGCCGTCAGCGCCGAGATGGTCGAGTGGTGGTTCGACTGGCACGCCCGGGACCCCGACCGTTACCGGGCCTGGCACCCGCTCGCTCACCTCGGCAACTCGATCGATCCTCCCGACGTGCCGGGAGCAAAGCCGCATTGGGGAGCCGTCCACCACCCGGTCGAGGACGTCGGCACCGGCGTCGTCCACGCCCGCATCGCCTTCCTGCCGCCGACCGCGATCGGCTTCTCGACCGATGCCCTGGACGATCCGGCTGTGGCGACGATCGTTTGCGGCTACGTCGGCGACGACAGGCGGCGCCTGCGTCACTCGGCAATGGCTCACGTCTTTCTCGCCCAGGCAGACGGCATCGTCCTGCGCAGCCACTTCTGGCTGGGCGCCGCCGTGCGGCCCTACCTGCCGGCGCCGTTGGCCGACCCGATCGCGGCAGCGGTGAACAGCCGCTTGGTTCGTCGCCTCTCCCTGCCGGCGGATCTACCGCATGCCCTCGCCGTTCACTGTGCCGAGGAGTACGCGAATCTCGGCACGCTGCTGCCGGAGCTCCACCGGCGCTTCGGGTGATCTGCCGGGGGCTCCCCGGTGTGATCGGCCCGACCCGCTTCTCCTCGTTTTCGGTACGATTTTTGCGTGAAAGGTCTTGTACTAATCGTGGCTTCTTGTATAGCTATGTCGTTGGTGGCTTGTGGGAGCGACAATGCCGAAGACACGACTCGGAGCTCGCCTGCCAAGTCCCAGCCCGCCTCCGAATCCGCCAAGCCGGTCGCAGAACCCAATCAGCCGCCGGATGTCTCGATCCCTCCCGGCCCACCGCCGAAGAAGCTCGTCGTCAAGGACCTCAAGGTGGGATCGGGGCCCGCGGTCAAGCTCTACTCCCAGGTCGTCCTGACCTACGTCGCCGTCGACTACGAGAGCGGCGAACCGCTGCAGGTCGATTGGGACCGATCCTCGCCGTTCGTCCTCGACCTCGAACCGAAACGGGAGGTTGAGGCGTTTGAAAAGGGACTGATTGGGATGAAAGCGGGGGGGCAGCGCGAATTGATCGCTCCCTCCAGGCTGGCCTACGGTGACGGCGCGCTGGTCTACAGGGTCGACATGCTGGCGGTCAAGTAGCCGAGCGCAATCATCCCGGCGTGCCGTCGCAAGCGATCTTCGCCGAGAGGTTCGTCGCTCAGGGCCTCGCCGGCCCGCCAGCCCGGGATCCACTCGAGGTGGCCGAGCGGTTGTTGGCGGTGCAAGGCCAGGATCCGCGCGGGGCGAGGCTTGCGGTTCGTGTGCGCACGCAAGGGGCTGACTGCAGCCGACGTCGATCGGGCGCTGAGCAAGGATCGCTCGCTGCTTGATCGCCTGGCTCAACCGCGGCACTCTGCACCTCGTTCGCAGCGAGGACTACCCGCTGCTGCAGGCGCTGACCACGCCGCCGCTGCTCACCTCTGCCAACAGGCGCCTGGCCCAGGAGGGCGTTCCACCCGATGATGCTGAGCGCGCCGTAGGGGTGATCGAGAAGGCGCTTGCGGACAACGGGCCGCTGGCTCGTGAGCAGCTGCGCGAGAGGCTCGACAGCGCCGGTATGAAGACGGCCGGTCAGGCTCTAATCCACCTCTTCTTCCTGGCCAGCGTGCGCGGCGTCGTCGTCCGCGGGCCGATGGTCGGCAAGCAGCATGCCTACGCGCTCGTTCGGGACTGGCTCGATCCGATCAAGCCACTCGACCGCGACGTCGCTCTGGCCGAGCTGGCGCGCCGCTACCTGGTCGGCCACGCCCCTGCCGACGACCGCGACCTGGCCCGCTGGGCCGGCCTGCCGCTGCGCGACGCGCGCGCCGGCCTGAGCGCGATCGCAAAGGAGCTGGTCGAGCGCGACGACGGCCTCGTTCACCTCGCCAGCCACCCACCCAGCCCGGAGGTCCCGGAGCCGAAGCTGATCGGGGCTTACGACCCAGTCCTGCTCGGTTGGACCTCACGTGAGCGGATCATCGCTCCGCACAACCACCTGGTCACCAACAACGGCCTCTTCCGCCCCTTCGCGATGGTCAAAGGCCGCGCCACTGCGAACTGGAGGCTCAAAGGCGGCAAGGTCTCGATCGAACCGCTCGAGCCAATCGCCAAGAAGGCTGCCGTGGCGCTCGAGGCCGACGCGTCAGATGTGGAACGGTTCATGGCGAGCGTGTAATGCCAACCAGGAGGAGATGAGATGGGACAGCCAGTGGTCCACTTCGAGGTCGTCGGCAAGGACGGCGCAAAGCTGCAGAGCTACTACGCCGAGCTCTTCGACTGGAATGTCGATGCGAGCAACGAGATGAAATACGGCTTGGTCGATCGCGAGGCCAACACCAACTCTGAAGGCATCGGCCTCGGCGGTGGCATCGGCCAGGGTCCCGAGGGCTACGGGGGCCACGTCACCTTCTACGTCGAAGTCCCCAGCGTCGAGGAGGCTCTGAGCAAGGCCGAGTCCCTCGGCGGCACCCGCGTGATGGGCCCCGAGACGATCATGGGTCGCATGGTCCTGGGCCAGTTCACCGACCCCGAGGGCAACGTGATCGGCCTGATCGAGGGCGGCTCGTAGGAGCCGCGAAACCTAGCCGCCGAGCTTCGGGCTGCGCCAGGGCTGGGTGAGGCGGGCGGCTAGGTCGTCCCCCAGACCGGCGATCGGGACTCGGGTCTGCTCGAGGGAGTCGCGGTCGCGGAGGGTGACGGTGTCGTCTTCCATCGTCTGGTGGTCGACGGTGATGCCCCAGGGGGTGCCGATCTCGTCCTGGCGGCGGTAGCGCTTGCCGATCGAGCCGCCTTCGTCGTACTCGGCGGGCATGCGGGCGCGCAGCTCTTTGAAGACCTCGCGGGCCTTCTCCGGCATGCCCTCCTTGGAGACGAGCGGGAGGACCGCGACCTTGACCGGAGCGAGGCGGGGGTGGAGGCGCAGCAGGGTGCGCTGGCGCCCCTCGACCTCCTCGACGTCGTAGGAATCGACCAGGAAGGCGAGGGTGGCGCGGTCGGCGCCGGCGGCCGGCTCGATCACGTGGGGGACGTAGCGCTCTTTGGTCTGCTGGTCGAAGTACTCGAGCTTCTCGTTGCTGAACTTGGCGTGCTGGGTGAGGTCGAAGTCGCCGCGGTTGGCGATCCCCTCCAGCTCCGACCAGCCGATCGGGAAGAGGTACTCGACGTCGCTGGTCCCCGAGGAGTAGTGCGAGAGCTCGTCGGCGTCATGGGGGCGGACGCGGAGGAACTCGGGACGGATGCCGAGCTCGGTGTACCAGCGCTCGCGCTCGGAGATCCAGGTCCGGTACCACTGCTCGGCCTCGGCCGGGGGTACGAAGAACTCCATCTCCATCTGCTCGAACTCGCGGGTGCGGAAGATGAAGTTGCCGGGGGTGATCTCGTTGCGGAACGACTTGCCGATCTGGGCGATCCCGAAGGGCGGCTTCTTGCGGGCGAAGCCGAGCACGTTCTTGAAGTTGATGAAGATGCCCTGGGCGGTCTCCGGCCGCAGGTAGACCTCGGAGCCCTCGCCGGCGACCGGGCCGACGTGGGTCTCGAACATCAGGTTGAACTGGCGTGGCTCCGAGAGCTCGCCACCGCACTCGGGACAGCGCAGCTCGGCGCTGGGGTCGCCGCCTTCGGCTTCGATCGCCTCGCGCAGATGGTCCTCACGCCAGCGCTTCTTGCACTTGCCGAGACACTGCACAAGCGGGTCGGTGAAGCCCTCGAGGTGACCGGAGGCCTCCCAGACGCGCGGGTGCTGGAGGATCGCCGAGTCGAGCGCGACGATGTCGTCGCGTTCCTGCAGCATCGCCCGCCACCACTCGGCCTTGACGTTGTTCTTGAGCAGCACCCCGTAGTGGCCGTAGTCGTAGGTCGAGCCGAGGCCGCCGTAGATCTCCGAGGATGGAAAGACGAAGCCGCGACGCTTGCAGAGGGCGACGATCTCCTCCATCGAGACGTCGGTGGGGCGCTTTTCCTCTGCGGCGGCCATCGGGGAACCGTATAGAGGCGGCGCGGCCAGGGCACGCCTGAGAGGGAGATCGCGCCAGCGGCTGCGATAATCGCCCGCTGCGATGCCGATCTACGAGTACAAATGCGACAACGGGCACGTCTTCGACGTGATCCAGCGGATGAGCGACGATGCCCTGACCGAGTGCCAGGAGTGCGGCGCTCCGGCGGTGCGCGTCCTGCATCCCGTCGCCGTCCACTTCAAGGGCTCGGGCTTCTACAACACCGACTACGGCAAGAAGAAGAAGGGCGGCGCCGGCGGCTCGTCGGGAGAGAGCTCCGGCGATTCGAAGAGCGCCGAGTCGAAGTCGGACTCGTCCTCCTCGGACTCGTCTTCCTCGGATTCGAAGAGCGACTCGAAGCCCAAGGCCTCGACCGCAAGCGATTGACTGCTGCTTTGACCGTCATATGAACGGTCAAAGCAGCACGCGTCGCTGATCAGCCGTCGAGGAAGCGCTTGACGGCGCGCTGGCGGGTCGAGTCGGGTACTTCGGTGCTGCCTTCGGGCCCTTCACCGCATTCGCCGTGAGAGCAGAGGACGTCGGTGGGGCCGCTGCCGCCGATCGCGGCGGCGAGGACCAGCTGCGGCATGGTCAGGAAGCCCATGTCGCTGACGAAGGCCTTGGGTGCGTCCCAGCCGATGATCGGACCCTTGACGAAGTTGTAGGGGAGGCGCAGGGGATCGGTGAGCCGTCCCTTGATGCCGTTGATCACCTCCTGCTGGGCTTCCTCGCGGTTGTAGTCGTCGTAGCCGATCGAGTAGTAGCTGCGGCCAGTGCCCGGGCATTCGACCGGCTTGCGCACGCGGGCGTAGGCGAGCGCCTTTTCGCCGTTCAGCGTGCTCTCGCCCTTGGGCAGTCGCAGGGTGACACCGCCCTGGCCGCCGCCGGCCCCACCGGAGATGTCGGCGCAGAGCTTGTGGTCGAGGTTCACCTTGACCCCACCGACCGCGTCGATCAGGTCTTCGAAGCCGGTGAAGTCGACGATCGCGACGTGGTCGACCTCGATGCCGAGGAACCCTTCGACCGCCTTGATCTGCGCCGCGGCGCCGCCGAAGGAGTAGGCGGCGTTGATCTTCTGCGGGTTCTGGCCGGGGATCTCGGCGTAGCTGTCGCGCGGGATCGAGAGTTTGCGGAAGGCGCCGCCGCCGGCGCGGATCAGCATCAGGGTGTCGGCGCGGAACAGGCCTGCTTCGCAGTCGCCGTGGGGCGCGTCGCCGTGGGCCTGCTGCTCGAAGCACTCCTCCGAAGTCGCAGCGCCCGGCTCTTTGGTGTCGGGCGGACGCGCATCGGTGCCGATGACGAGGATCGTCTGCGCGCTGGGCAGCAGCAGTGGGTTGCCGTGGAGGGCGTCCTTCGCTTCGCCGGAGAGCTTGAAGGCCTGCAGCTGGGCCGAGACGGCGAAGGCGAGAAAGCTGAGCAGGATCCAGCCCAGCGCCGCCAGGCCGACCCATTTGAGCACCCGCCTGCCGTTCCAGCGGCGCGGCGGGCCGGGCTGCTCAGGTCCCTCGTCCTTGGGCCGCTTGTCCCGTCGCCACCACTTCGGCGCGCGCGGCGTCCGCTCTCTGAGTCCTGAGAGATCTGGGGACCGCAACCCGGACAAGCGGCCCTTCCGGGACCGGTAGACCTTGTACTCGGGTGGCCCGGAGGGCTGCTGCTCGCCATTGTCGGCCATGAAAGACTGCGGAGAATCATGCCGATGCCCGCGGTCGCCCGCCTCCCGCCCTTCCCGAAGCTCGCATGAGTGCAGGGGAAATCATCGGCGTCGACCTGGGCGGCACGAAGATGCTGGTCGGCGTCCTCGACGCAGATTCGAAGGTGCTCTGGGAGGACCGCGAGGCCTCGACCGGCCAGACCGAGGACGAGCTGGTCGAGCTGCTCGCTCGCGAGGTCGAGGAGGCCCGCGCCGCTCGGGCGGGCATCGCTGCGGTCGGGCTTGGCATCCCGGCGACGATCGACCACGACAAGGGCATCGCGGTCTCCGCGGTCAACCTGCCGCTGGAGAACCTGCCGATCCGCGATCTCATCACCGAGCGCACCGGCCTGCCGGTCTTCGTCGACAACGACGCCACCGTCGCTGCCATCGCCGAGCATCTCTATGGCGCCGCGCGCGGCGCCGAAAATGCCGTGATGCTGACGATCGGCACCGGGATCGGCGGCGGCCTGATCCTCGGCGGCGAGGTCTACCGCGGCTCGACCGGGGCCGGGGCCGAGCTGGGCCACACGGTGATCGAGGCCGATGGGCCGCGCTGTCAGGGCAACTGTCCCGGCCGCGGCTGCATCGAGACGCTTGCTTCCGGCACCGCGCTGGGGCGGGAGGGACGCGCCGCTGCCGAGCGCGAGCCGGACTCGGCTCTCGGCGCGATGCTTGCCAACGGCGAGGAGATCGACGGCAAGGTGGTGACTGAGGCGGCGCTCTCCGGCGACGTGACGGCGCGGGCCGTCTTCGACCTGGTCGGCTTGCGGCTTGGCGTGGCGCTGACCAGCTTCGCCAACATCTTCGAGCCCGAGGTCTTCGTGATCGGCGGCGGCGTGATCGCCGCCGGCGACCTGCTGCTCGAGCCGGCGCGGCGCGAGCTGGCCGAGCGTGCCCTGCCGCCGATGAAGCGCATCCCGGTCGTTGCCGCCGAGCTGGGCTCTGACGCCGGCATGATCGGCGCCGCGGCGATGGCGCGGATCGAGCTGGAGCGGGGCCAGGGCTGATGCCTGGCGAGCTGATCGTCTGCCCGACCCCGATCGGCAACCTCGACGACCTCACATTGCGGGTGCGCGACGCCCTCGTCGCCGCCGACTGGATCGCCTGCGAGGACACCCGTCGCACCGGCGGCCTGCTCGACAAGCTCGGCATCCGTCCGGCGCCGCCGATGGTCTCCAACCACGAGGGCAACGAAGCGGCGCGCGCCACCGAGCTGGCGCAGCGGATCGAGCGCGGCGAAACGGTCGCGCTCGTCTCCGACGCCGGCATGCCGGCGATCTCCGACCCCGGCTACAAGCTGATCCGCCGCTGCATCGACCGCGACCTCGACGTCACGGTTCTGCCCGGCCCCTCGGTGGTGACGGTCGCCCTAGTCGCCTCCGGGCTGCCGACCGACCGCTGGCGCTTCGAGGGCTTCCTGCCGAAGCGCTCCGGTGAGATGGAGCGGGTGCTGCGCTCGGCCGAGACCGTCGTCGCCTTCGAGTCGCCGCGGCGGGTGGGGGAGTCGCTGGCGGCGCTGGCGGCGATCGCCCCGGACCGTCCCGCCGCCGTCTGTCGCGAGCTGACCAAGATGCACGAGGAGGTCGCCCGCGCCTCGCTGGCCGAGCTGGCGAGGCGCTTTCGCGGCGACGTCAAGGGAGAGATCGTCCTGGTGATCGGCCCGGCCGCCTCCGAGGACCACGACCACGACATCGGCTTCGCCGTCGACGCCCTGCGCCACCTGGTTCAGTCGGGCGCGCGGCCCCGCGCCGCAGCCAGCGTCGTCGCCGCCCTGACCGGAACCCGGGCCAATGACCTCTACCGCGCCCTGACCGGTCGCGAGCCGCGCAAGTAGCCTCGGAGCCCGCATGCCCTACTACGTCACCACCCCGATCTACTACGTCAACGCCGAGCCGCACCTCGGCCATGCCTACTCGACGATGGCGGCCGACGTGCTCGCGCGGCACATGCGCCAGCGCGGCGAGGACGTCTTCTTCCTCACCGGCACCGACGAGCACGGCGAGCCGATCGAGACGGCGGCTGAGCGCGAGGGCATCTCACCGCAGGAGCTGGCCGATCGCAACGCGGCGAAGTTCCAGGCGCTGGGGCCGATCATCGACGCGACCAATGACTTCTTCATCCGCACCTCCGACCCGCGCCACAAGGCGAAGGTCGCCGAGATCATGCAGCGGGTCTACGACAACGGCTGGGTCAGCAAGGGCACCTACGAAGGCTGGTACTGCCCGCGCTGCGCCGACTTCAAGACCGAGCGCGAGCTGGGTCCCGGCCAGACCTGCGCGATCCACGAGATCCCCCTGGAGCGGGTCCGCGAGGAGAACTGGTTCTTCCGCCTCTCCGCCTTCCAGGAGCGCCTCGAAGCGCTCTACGAGGAGCGCCCCGACTTCGTCGTCCCCGACTTCCGCCGCAACGAGGCGGTCTCCTTCATCAAGGGGGGACTGGAGGACGTCTCGCTCTCGCGGCCGACGCTGAAGTGGGGGCTGCCGCTGCCCTGGGATCCCGAGCAGCGCATGTACGTCTGGTTCGACGCGCTGCTCAACTACGTCACCGCGCTCGGCTTCGCCCGCGAGGGGGAGGACCTGACCGAGCGCTACTGGCCGGCCAGCCTGCACGTACTGGCCAAGGACATCCTCAAGTTCCACGCGGTGATCTGGCCCGCCCTCTGCATGGCCGCCGACCTCGAGCCGCCGCGGCGGATGACGATCCACGGCTACCTGCTGATGGGCGAGAAGAAGATGTCGAAGTCGCTCGGCAACGTGCTCGACCCCTTCGAGGTGATCGATCGCTTCGGCGCCGACGCGCTGCGCTTTTACCTCTTTCGCGAGGTCAGCTTCGGCCAGGACGGCTCGATCTCGACCGCTGGCTTCGAGGCCCGCTACGAGACCGAGCTGGCCAACGACTTCGGCAACCTCGCCAGTCGTGTCCTGGCGATGGTCGAGCGCTACCGCGACGGGGTCGTGCCGGTGGCTGCCGTCGACGCGGTGCTCGCCGAGGACTTCGAAGGCGTCGTGCCGCGCTTCTGCGAGCTGCTCGACCGCGCCGAGCTGACCCAGGCGCTGGAGGAGGCGTGGAAGCTGGTGCGACGGCTCAACCGCTATGTCGAGGAGACGCAGCCGTGGGTGCTGGCCAAGGACGAGGCCGACCCGGAGCGACTCGACGAGGTCCTCTACAACCTCTGCGAGGGCCTGCGGGTGACCACCCTGCTGCTGGTGCCCTACCTACCGCGGAGCTGCGAGCTCCTGCTCACCACCCTGGGCGAGGGCTCCCGCGAGCTGGCCGAGCTCGGCTCCCGTCCCGGCGGTCAGCAGGTCGAGCGCGTGCCGCCGCTCTTTCCGAAGATCGAGTCGCCCGCCTAGCTTCTGCTTGGACGGCCCGCCATGTCCGCAGCGGGCGGCGGCGATGCCGTGCAGGAGGCGATGGGCGACGCCACGCAGCGTCTCGATCCCGTAGGCCGTCGAGGGGTCGTGCTCGGTGAGGATCGCCAACCCGAGCCGGCAGCGACCCCGCTCGAGGAAGGCGACCTGATGGCTGACCACGCCGACCCCGTCGTCGTTGATCCCCCAGCCGCCCTTGAAGTGGAGCCGCCAGCCATGCGGGCGAACGCTGGCGATGCCCCAGCGCTGCCAGTCGACGACCGAGCCGAGCAGGTGACGGGCGAAGTGCCGGTGGCGGCCGGGCACGTAGCGCTCGTAGCGCAGCAGGAAGCGCGCCTGGTCGCGGGCGCTGATCTGGGAGAGGCCGCCGAGCCAGCCCGGTTCGTAGACCCACTGGAAGTCGCGCATCCCTGCGGCGCGGGCGAGGCGCTCGACCCTGCCGTCGCCGAGCAGAGCGGCGACCTGGATCCCGGCGGCGTTGTCGGAGACACGGATCATCGGTTCGAGCAATGCCTTCTCGTCGGCGTGGAGGCGGCGGTTGCGGACAGAGCGCTGTCGCAGGTAGGCGACGAGCAGCATCGCCTTGATCACGCTGGCCGCGGGAGCTGTGCGGGCGCCCCGGAAGGAGCGCAGGCGGCTATGGCGCCCGACGATCGCGAAGCTGACGTCGCCAAGCCGGGCGCGGGCGTAGCGGCGGGCGCCGGCGACCGATGGCTTCCAGGGTCGGCTCGCGGCCCGCTCGGTCGCGTGTCCGTGGCTAGGCGGCGCCGCCAGCAGGAGCAGGGCGAGGAGCGCAGCCGTTCCCAAGCTCGCCATTCCCGCCGGGAATGGCTTGCGGGTCAAGCTTCGCCGCCTCCCGCGAGCGCTTCGGGGCCAAGCTGGTCTGGCTTCGTGTAGCCGCAGAGGGCCAGTGTCAGGTCGAGCTCGGCGAGGATCATCTTCAGCACCGTTTCGACTCCTGCTTGGCCCTCGAGCGCCAGGCCCCAGACGTAGGGACGGCCGAGGCAGACGGCGTCGGCGCCGAGGGCGAGCGCCTTGATCGCGTCGGAGCCGCTGCGGATGCCGCTGTCGAAGAGGATCGCCAGCTCGTCCCCCGCTGCTTCGGCGATCGCCGGCAGAGCGTCGAGCGAGCCGAGCGCGCCGTCGACCTGGCGGCCGCCGTGGTTGGAGACGACGATGCCGTCGAGGCCGCGCCGCGCCGCCTCACGGGCGTCGTCGGCGTGCTGGATGCCCTTGACCACGATCGGCAGCGAGGTCTGCTCGCGCAACCAGCCGAGGTCGTCCCAGCTGAGCGCGGGGTTCGACAGCACGCCGAGGTAGTGGCCGGTGGCGGCGCCGAGATCCTCCTCGGGCGTCTTCTCCAGGGCGGCGCGAAAGACCGGGTCCTTGAGGTAATTGGCGTTGCCCACCCCTTGCAGGAAGGGCAGCCACGCCTGCTGCAGGTCGCGAGGCTTCCAGCCGGGAAGGAAGGTGTCGACGGTGACGACGATCGCGCCATAGCCGGCCGCCTCGGCGCGGCTGACGAAGCTCTTGACCAGCTCCCTGTCGGTGGCCCAGTAGAGCTGGAACCAACGTGGCGCCTCGCCCCCGGCTTCGGCGATCTCCTCCAGGGTGAACGCCGAGGCGGTGCTGGCGATCATCGGCAGCCCGAGCGCCGCTGCCGCTCGCGCGGTCGCCAGCTCGCCCTCCTCGTGGACGACCTTCTGCACCCCGATCGGCGCCAGCAGCAGCGGCGCCGGCATTGCTGTGCCGAGCAGGGTGGTCGAGAGGTCGCGTGTGGCGACGTCGCGCAGCATGCGAGGCACGATCCGGCGCCGAGCGAGAGCCGCGCGGTTGGCGTCCACCGTGTCCTCGCTGCCGGCGCCGGCGAAGACGTAGTTGGCGGCGCGCTCGTCCATCGCGGTGGCCGCGCGCCGCTCCAGCTCGGCGATCGAGACCGGGATCGAGGGCGTCTCGCCGCCGAGGCCACGGGCGTAGATCTCGCGGTAGTAGTCGGCGAAGTCAGCCATTCGGCCACAGCCTATTCAAAGCTATTGAGAAACCGGTTAGTTTATTAATTACAAATAATAGTAAAACTACCTACCTAAAATTAGGTAGGTAAACCTTCGATCAAACAATTGCATTACTTGTAATCGATCTTTTTTGGTCGAAGTTAGGCGCATGAACCCAATCGCAGCACCTCATGTCTCTGTCAAAGCTCCACTTGCCCTGCTTGCGGCGACGGCGATCTTCCTGATCGCGATGGTCGCAACGGCGGGCGCGGCCCCGCCGGTCGGCAAGGACGGCAAGATTCACGCCTGCTACCGCGTCAAGGGCAAGCCAAAGGGCAGCCTCCGGGTCGTCCCGGGTAATCGCTGCAAGCGCGGCGAGCGAAAGGTCGTCTGGAGCGTCGCCGGCTCGAGCAGTCAGGCTGGGGCCAACGGCCAGGCAGGGACGACCGGCGGTGCTCAGCAGGGCCAGTCCGGAGCGAATGGGGCGAACGGCTCGAACGAAGCCACCCTGAAAACTGAAATCGCAGGGCTGGAGCTCAAGGTCGCAGGTCTCGAAGGCCTTCTGCAGGGTGTTGGCAAAGGCGATCTGAACGGGCTGCTCGGCCGGGTCAATGGCCTCGAGGGCATCCTCGACGGGGTGACGAACTCCGACCTCACCGGCATGCTCGACACGCTCGACGGAGTCACCAACACGGAGCTGCTGGATACCGTCGCCTCGCTGCCGGCGCTCGACCTGGTCTGCGAACAGAACGAAAAACTGGCCGAACAGGTGAACGTGCTGCAAGGCGTGATCGGCGGCCTCGGCCTGGCGCCTGCCCTCGAGATCATCGGCCTGCTCGAGATCCCGACTCTGCCCACCTCGCTCAACCTCAACCAGTTCGGCTGCCCGGCTCCGTAGCCGGCAGCACCTCACCAGCGACACGGCCCGCCTCCTTCCGGGGAGCGCGGGCCGTTTCGCACTCGCGGGCCACGGATAGGCTGGAGCTGTGATCGATTCCCACACGCATCTCTTCCTCTGCGAACGGCCTGAGGCCGAGGTGGTCGCGGCGGCGCAAGAGGCGGGCGTCGAGCGGATGCTCAACGTCGGCCTCGATCGCGACACCAACGAGATCGCGATCGCCGCCGCCGATCGCCACGAGAGCGTCTTCGCGACGGTCGGCTGCCACCCGACCGAGGCGGCGGGCTTCGACGACGCTCGCGCCGAGGAGATCGCTCGCCTCGCCGTCCACGAGAAGGTGCGGGCGATCGGCGAGACCGGGATCGACTACTACCGCGAGACGGCGAGCCGCGAGGACCAGCGGCGGGCTTTCGAGGCGCAGATCGGGATCGCCCGCGACCGCGGCTTGCCGGTCGTCATCCACGCCCGCGATCCCGACGGCGAGACCGGCGCGACCGACGACGTCTTCGCGATCCTCGACGAGCACGCCGACGGCGTGCCGGTGATCCTGCACTGCTTTCTCGCCCCCTGGCGGGTCGAGGACGCGATCGAGCGCGGCTGGTACTGCTCCTTCTCGGGCATCGTCACCTTCCCCAGCGCCGAGGAGCTGCGCGAGGCGGCCGCCAAGCTGCCCGACGAGTTGGTCTTGGTCGAGACCGACGCCCCTTACCTGGCGCCCCAGCCGGTGCGCGGCAAGACCAACGAGCCCGCTCACGTCGTCTCCACCGCCGAGGTCGTCGCCGAGGTGCGCGGTGTCTCCTACGCCGAGCTGGAGCAGACGGTCGAGGCCAACGCCCGCACCTTGTTCGGCTGGTAGCCCATGGTCAGGCTCGGGCAGAACTTCCTGTCCGACCCGAACCTGCTCGACGCGATCGTGCGCGACGCCGGGCTGGCGGCGGAGGATGTGGTGCTGGAGGTAGGCGCCGGAGAAGGAGTGCTGAGCGAGCGGCTCGCGACCGTGGCCCGACATCTTCACGTGATCGAGATCGATCGTGGCCTGGCGCCGGCGCTGGCGTCGCTGGCGACACGCGGGAACGTCGACCTGCACTGGGGGGACGCGATGAAGCTCGACTTGGCTGACCTCGATCCGGCTCCGACCGCCGTCGTCTCCAATCTGCCGTATGCGGTGGCGACGCCGGTGATCCTGCGCACGATCGAGCAGTTGCCCTCGGTCGAGCGCTGGACGGTGATGGTGCAGCGTGAGATCGCCGATCGCCTGCGCGCCGCGCCGGGCAATCGCACCTACGGCTCGCCGAGCGCGGTCGTTCAGCTTGCCTGCGAGGTGAAGCTGCTGCGCACCGTCGACCCGGCGGTCTTCCGACCGCGGCCGCGGGTCGAGTCGGCGATCCTCGCGCTGCGTCGTACCGGGCCCGGCGCCGACGAGGCGACTCGCGAGCTGATCCGCGCCGCGTTCGCCCACCGGCGAAAGTCGCTGGCCCGCTCGGTCGAGCACCTCAGTCCCGGCTCGCTGGAGGCCGTGCGAAGGGCGCTCGAGGAGCTGGATCTGGCAGTCGATTCGCGCGCCGAGGCGCTGAGCCCCGAGGATTTCGCCGCGCTATCGGCGAAGCTGCGAGCCAGCGCCTGAGAGCGCGCCGACCGCTATGCAGCTCCACGCACCCGCCAAGCTCAATCTCTGTCTCTACCTCGGCCCGCAGCGGGACGACGGCCTGCACGAGCTCTGCTCCCTGTTCGAGCCGCTGGCGCTGGCCGACCCGATCGAGGTCAGCGAGGCCGAGCGCGACGAGGTGATCTGCCCTGGAATCGAGGGCGACAATCTGGCGGCGCGGGCGCTGGCTGCCCTGCGCGAGCACGGCTGGGAGCATCCGCCGCTGCGGATCGAGATCGAGAAGCGGACCCCGGTAGCCGCCGGCCTTGGCGGCGGCAGCGCCGACGCGGCGGCGGTGCTGCGCCTGGCTGCGGGAGAGGTGGCGGACCTGGAGGAGATCGCCGCTGGGCTGGGCGCCGACGTGCCGTCGCAGCTGACCCCGTCCCTCGCCCTGGTCCAGGGAGCGGGAGAGAGAATCGAGCGGCTGCCCGACCCCGCGCCTCACGCCGTCGTGCTGCTGCCGGATGGCGGCGGCCTTGGCACGGCGGAGGTGTTCGCCGAGGCCGACAGGCTCGGCCTCAGCCGCGCGGTGGGGGAGCTCGACGAGCTTGCCAAGCGCCTGCGGGCGACGGCGGGCGACGGCTCCTCGCCGCTCTCCTATTCCGACCTGCTCGTCAACGATCTCGAGCCCGCGGCACGCTCGCTGCGACCGCGGATCGGCGAGTCCCTCGACGCGCTGCGCGCCGCCGGCGCCGCCAAGGCGCTCTTGACCGGCTCCGGACCGACCGCGTTCGGCCTCTTCGAGAGCCTCGCCGATGCCAGCGCCGCGGCTGCCCTGCTCGACCGTGACGACGCGATCGTCTGCGAAGCGGGGAGGGTGCCGTGAAGCTGCCGGGAGAGGGGGGCGGTAGCCGCAAAAAACGGTTGCTGATCGCGATCGTCGCCGCTGCGGTCGCTGCGGGCTACTACTTCATCGGCCGCGAGCTCGGCCACATCGATCTGCAGAGCCTGCTCGAAGACGTCTCCAACACGCTGGGCGCTTGGACCTATCTCCTCGTCGGCGTCTTCGCCTTCGCCGAGACCGGCGCCTTCGTCGGCCTCGTCGTTCCCGGCGAGACGGTGATGCTGCTCGGTGGCGCCGTTGCCGGCCAGGGCGCGATCGACATCTACCTGCTGATCGCGATCGCCTGGTTCTCGGCCTGGGCGGGGGACACGACCAGTTTCTTCGTCGGCCGGCGCCTCGGCCGCGAGTTCGTGCTCAAGCACGGGCCACGCGTCGGCATCGGCCACGAGCGCTTCGAACAGGTCGAGGACTACTTCTCCCGCCACGGCGGCAAGACGATCTTCATCGGTCGCTGGATCAGCCTGGTGCGGGCTCTGGCGCCGTTCATCGCCGGCAGCTCGGGGATGAACTACCGCGCCTTCCTCCCCTACAGCGTCCTCGGCACCGGCCTCTGGGCCAGCGTCCACATCCTCGTTGGCTACTTCTTCTCGCGCAGCATCGAGAGCGCCGCCGAGTACGCCGGCAGGGGCGCTTTCCTGCTCGCCACGACGATCGTCGTCGTCGTCTCCGTCGTCTTCCTCTACCGCCGCCTCAAGGTCGAGGAGAACCGCCGCGCCGCTGTGGCCTGGATGGAGCAGCACGCAGCCACTCGCTGGATCGTTGTCCTCACCCGTCGCTTCCGCCCCCAGCTGCGGTTCCTCTGGGGGCGGGTCACGCCGGGGGGCACCTTCGGCCTCGAGTTCACCTCGCTGATGGCGGTCCTCGCCGTCGCCAGCTTCGTCCTCGTTGCCTACACAGTGATCGTCAGCGGCGACGCCGGCCCGACGCCGGGCGACACGACGGCGATCGAAATTGTGGAAAGCCTGCGGGTCGGCTGGCTCGTCGATATCTCAAAGGTCGTTACCGCGCTGGGCTCCTTCGCCGTCGTCGGCTGTCTTTCCCTCGTCAGCGCCGCGCTGTTGCTCGCTCGCCGGCGCTGGGCCGAGCTCGGCGTGCTGGTCGCCGGCCTGGTTCTGATCTACATCGGCGTGCACGAGCTCAAGGACGCGATCGATCGGCCACGGCCCGGTGGTGGCCTGATCGACGTCACGGGCTCATCCTTTCCCAGCGCCCATGCGGCTTACTCGACCTTCTACGTCTGGCTTGCGGTGACGATCGTGATGCGTCTGCGTGTCGGGATGGCGCGTGGCGCCGTGGTCGTCACGGCGGGGATCGCGCTGACCGCGCTGGTCGGCCTCTCGCGGGTCTATCTCAGCGTCCACTACCTCAGCGACGTCAACGCCGGCTGGGCCCTTGGGGCCGCGGCCTTCTCACTTTGCGCGGCTGTAGCCCTAGTCATCACCACGTTGCGGCAGAATGCCAGCGGTGCTCCCGCTGGCATTGCAGAAGATCGAAAATGAGTACCTGCTGTTCGGCGCCGCCGGGCTGATCAGCCTGGTCGCCTTCGTCGGCCTGATCCTGGTCCCGGCGGTCAGCTCCTACGGGCGGATCTGGGAGAAGGCCGCCGCCGGATTCCTCTCCCTCTTCGTTCTTGCCGCCCTGGTCCTGGTCGGCGTCGTCATCGGCCTCGCTGTCGTCTACTACTACAACGACATCTCCGATCTCCTTCACAGCTTTTAGGAGCTGCTGGGGATAATGGGGCGATGCCGGCAGCCTCCAAAGGGGAAGAAGTACCTGCAAACACGCGGGAAGACGGGACGCTCGACGCGCTCTCGGAGGCGGTCGAGTCGGGCGCTGGCCTGCCCGGTATCGCTCGCGCCGCCGCCAAGGTGCTCGATGCCAGCGTCGCTCTGATCGACCGCTCCAGCGCCGTGCTGGCGGTCGCCGGCGCCTCGCCGGACCAGGAGAAGAAGCTGCTTGCCGGCGGGGAGGGGGTGACCCGGGTCGAGCTGCGGGTCGCCGACACTGTCGTGGGCGAGCTGCGCTATCGCAGCACGACGCCTCCCGAGCCGGCGATCGCCCGCATGGTCACGACCCTGCTGGCTCTGGAGCTGGAGCGCTCGCGCTCGCCAGAGTGGGAGAGCGAGGAGGTGGCGGGTGTCTTCGTCGCCGCCGTGCTCGCCCGCGAGGTGACCGATCGCGGCGACATCGTCGCCCGGGCCGCCGAGCTCGGCGGCGACCTGGAGCAGGGCGCCGGGGTGCTGATCCTGCACGCGGCGCCGCGTGCGGCGCAGACGGGCGAGTGGCGGGCGCGGGTGCTGACCCTGGCCCAGCGGGCGCTGCGATCGCTGGCGCCTGGCTCGCTGGCGAGCCCTGGGGGAGAGGAGGCAGCCGAGATAGCCGTGATCGTTCCCGCCGAGGACGACGTCCGCATCGAGCGCGCCGCCGCCGGCCTGGCCCGCGAGCTCGAAGACAGCCTCGCCGGCTTCCACCTGACGATCGGCCGCAGCCGCCATGCCCCAGACCCGGTCGACCTCTACCGCTCCGGCAACGAGGCGCGGCTGGCGGTCAACGTCGGCGAAGCCGAGGGGCGCTCGCTGCTCGCCTTCGAGGACACCGGCTCCTACCGCCTGCTGCTGCCGGCGATGAGCGAGGACCCACGGGAGCTGGAGCGTTTCTACGCCGAGACGATCGCCCCGCTAGCCGCCTACGACGAGCAGTACGAGACCGAGCTGGTGACGACGGTGGAGGCCTATCTCGACAACGACGGCAACGTCGCCGCCACCGCCAAACAGCTCTTCACCCACCGCCACACGATTCGCTACCGGCTGGAGCGGGTCAAGGAGCTCTGCGGTCACGACGTCTCCGCCAGCGAGGGCCGCGAGAAGCTCAGCCTCGGCTTGAAGACGATGCGCGTTCTCGGCATCGCCTCGCCGCGCGGGCCGGCGATGGAGCCCGGCGCCGAAGCGGGCAAGGTGCCACGGTCGGCGGAGGAGTAGCGATCGAGTTCCGGGGGAAGGATTCGAACCCTCTCTTCCAAGACCAAAACTTGGCGTGCTATGCCAATTACACCACCCCGGATCAGCCTCGACCTTAGCGTCCAAGAGGGATGAAATGTTCTGTCTGAGATACGAACTAGTGTTCGGCTATGCCCAGATACAGCGAGGTGGAAGCGAGGGAAGCCGTCAAGGTCTCGCGTTCCTATAGCGAGGTATTGCGCCGTCTAGGCATGCGTCCCGCAGGCGGAAACCACAGCCTTCTCAGGAAATGGGTGGACGACGTTTGGCAAATCCCCACCGATCATTTCGACGCCGGCGGCGCGTCAATTCGGAATCTTCATCGGGAGCCGATCCAGCTCGTCAAAGTCCTGGTTGAGGGCTCGACAATATTCACGCAGCAACTTGAAGCCGCGATTGTTTGCCGAGGGCTTGAAGGAGCGTAGATGTGAGCTCTGTGGTCAGGGAGAAATTTGGCGGGAGCGCTCGATGTCATTGATCCTCGACCACATAAACGGCGTTCCCGACGACAACCGGATAGAGAACCTTCAAATCGTCTGTCCAAATTGTGCCGCGACTCTCGATACGCATTGCGGGCGGAAAAATCGGCGGCAACCCGTCAAGCGGGCCTGCAAGCACTGCGGCAAGCAGTTCATGGTCAAATATCGGATGCACCGATATTGCTCCCGATCGTGTGGGAGCAGATGGGATAGATCGAGTCTCAGGGGAAAGCCGAAACCCGCCTCGAGAAAGACGACGAGGCCGCCCTACGAGCGGCTCCTGGAGGAGATCGAGTCCATGGGCTTTGTAGCTGTCGGATGCAAGTACGGCGTCTCGGATAACGCCGTGCGCAAGTGGGTCATCTTTTACGAGAGGCAGATCGAGCGGGAGGCGGCGGAGGCGCTCGCCGAGCAGGGCGATCCCGTCCGTGAGGGTGCTTAGGGTCTGGCCATGGAGATGAATGCGGTGCAGATGGATCCGGAGATTCGCGAGGGGCTAAGGCGCAGCTGGAAGGCGCTGATGACGGTTGGGGTCATCGCGATCCTGATCGGTTGCGTGGCGATCGTGGTGCCGGCCGCCGCCTCGGTGGGGACGGCGATCTTCATCGGCTGGATCCTCGTCATCGCCGGCGCCTTCCTCGTCGCGGGGGCGTTCATGGCGCACTCGGTCGGGTCCGTGATCCTGCGCTTGATCTGGGCGCTGCTGACCGTGATCGTCGGCCTCTGGCTGATCGTAGAACCGCACAACGGCACGCTCACCCTGACCCTGGTGCTCGGCATCTACTTCCTCTTCATGGGCCTGACCCGGATCGCCGTCGCCTTTGCCGCCCGCGGCCAGCAGGGCGCCGGCCTGGTCGGCCTCAGCGGCGTCGCCGGCCTGCTCATCGGCATCCTCGTCCTCGCCAAGTTCCCCAGCAGCGCCGACTGGGCGATCGGCCTCCTGGTCGGCATCGACCTGATCTTCGCCGGCTGGACGCTGGTCAGCGTCGCCTTGGTCGGAAAAGACCTCTCCCGCGCCTGAGGTGGCGCATACCGGCGTCCTCGGTCGCTCGCGTGCAGAGCACGCCACGCTCCCTGCGTCCTTGGTCTGCTTGCCTCAGCCGCGGGAGGAGCACACGACCCCCTCCGCGACTACGATTCGCTGGTGAGTTCGCCTCTGGTCTTGGTCATGGCGGCCGGTGAGGGCACGCGCATGCGCTCCTCTATGCCGAAGATGTTGCATCCCGTTTGTGGGAGGCCGATGGTCGCCTGGCCGATTGAAGCTGCTCGCGAAGCTGGAGCGGGACGGGTGGTCGCGATCGATTCGCCGAAGCAGAACAGCGTCCCCGGGCTTCCCGACAAGGTTCAGATCGTCACCCAGCCCAAGCCCGATGGCACCGGCGGGGCGGTGCGGGCGGCGCTGCCGCTGATCGAAGAAGCCGAGACCGTGCTCGTCCTCTCCGGTGATCACCCGTTGATCACCGCGGACAACATCACCGACCTGCTCGACGCCCACGCGGAGGGAGGGGCGGCGGCGACGTTGCTGACGATCGAGCTTGAGGATCCCGGCTCCTATGGCCGCGTCGTGCGTACCCCGGACGGCGAGGTGGAGCGCGTCGTCGAGACCAAGGAGGCTGGCGACGCCGACGCCGCCCAGCTCGAGATCCGCGAGATCAATGCTGGAACCTACGTCTTCCAGGCCGCGCCGCTCGCCGAGGCGCTCGCCAACCTCTCCAACGACAACGCCCAGGGTGAGTACTACCTGCCTGACGTCGTCCCGGCCCTGCGCGAGTCTGGTCACGCCGTGGCCGCTCACCTCTCCGATGACCTCGCGGTGACGATGGGAGTCAACAACCGCGCCGACCTCGCTGCGGTCGAGGTCGAGGCCCGCCGCCGCATCCTCGAGGCCCACATGCTCGCCGGGGTAACCGTCGTCGACCCCGGCTCGACCTGGGTCGACGCCGACGTCGAGATTGCCGCCGACGTCCGGCTCGAGCCCGGTACGAGCCTGCGCGCCAAGACCCAGATCGGCGCCGGCTCCACGGTCGGCCCGCTCAGCACCCTGATTGACTCCAAGCTCGGCGAGAACGTCACCGTGCCTCACTCCTATTTGGTCGAGTGCGAGGTCGCCGACGGCGCCCAGGTCGGCCCCTTCGCCTACCTGCGCCCGGGCGCACAGCTCGAGCCGGGCGCCAAGGCCGGCACCTTCGTCGAGGTCAAGAACTCGCGCATCGGCGCTGGCGCCAAGGTGCCCCACCTCGCCTACGTCGGCGACGCCGAGGTCGGCGCCGGCAGCAACCTCGGCGCCGGCACGATCACCGCCAATTACGACGGTTTCCGCAAGCACCGGACTGTGATCGGCGAGAACGCCCGGATCGGCGTTGACACGATGCTGATCGCACCGGTAGAAGTCGGGCCCGGCGCCTACACTGGCGCTGGCGCAGTGATCAAGAGCGATGTGCCCGAGGGCGCGCTCGCGGTGAGCGAGAACGAGCAACGGAACATCGAAGGCTACGCCGAGCGCAAGGCGTCGAAGATGCAAGAGGAGCAAAACCCGTGAGCACGATCGAGGAGCGCCCAGAGGCGGTGGCCGCAACCGCCATCACCCACGACTACTCGAAGCGGATGATGGTCTTCGGCGGCCGCAGCTCGATGGAACTCGCCGCCAAGGTCGCTGGCAAGCTCGACGTCGACCTTGGCCAGGTGACGCTGAAGACCTTCGCCAACGGCGAGGTCTACTGCCGCTACGAGGAGTCGATTCGCGGCGCCGACGTCTTCATCGTCCAGTCGACCTGCGCCAACGAACACTCGGACATGACTCCGAACGACGCCCTGATCGAGCTGCTGACGATGATCGACGCCGCCCAGGGCGCCTCCGCCCACCGGATCATCGCCGTGATGCCCTGGTACGGCTACGCCCGCCAGGACAAGAAGTCGGCCCCCCGCGAGCCGATCTCGGCCCGCATCGTCGCCAAGTGCCTGGAGGGCGTCGGCGTCGATCGCGTCCTCACCATGGACCTGCACGCCGGCCAGGTGCAGGGCTTCTTCCACGTCCCGGTCGACCACATGACAGCGATGCCGATGCTGACCCAGTGGTTCGCCGACCAGCACCGCGCCGAGGATCTGGTGATCGTCTCCCCCGACGCCGGCCGGGTCAAGACGGCACGCAACTTCGCCCGTCGCATCGGTACCCACTGGGCGGTGATGGAGAAGGAGCGCCCGGCCCAGCAGGTGGCCGAGATCGGCTACGTGGTCGGCGACGTCAAAGGCAAGACGGCGGTCCTGGTCGACGACATGATCGACACCGCCGGCACGCTCTGCGCCGCTGCCCAGACCGTGCTCGACGAGGGCGCCGCGCGGGTGATCGCCTGCGCCACCCACGGCGTCTTCTCCGGCCCCGCCTACGAGCGGCTCGCATACGAGAAGTCCGGTATCGAGCAGATCGTCGTCTCCGACACGATCCCGCTGCGTCCCGGCGCGCCCGACAACATCACCGTGCTCTCGACCGCCGGCACCTTCGCCGACTCGATCCGCCGCATCTTCACCGACGACTCGGTCTCCGAGATCTTCGCCGGCGAGAACCAGCTCTTTTAGGGCCATCTAGTGCCGCCCGAGGGACTGCGGCTGGTCGGCCACAAGGGCGCCGATCTGATCGCGCCCGGCAACACGATCGAGAGCTTCCACGCTGCGGTCGAGGCCGGGGTCGACACGATCGAGCTCGACGTGCTCTGGCTGCGCGATGCCCACCTGCCGCTGGAGCAGCGGGCGCCGCTGGTCGTCGCCCACGACTGGCACGACGCCGAACGGCGCACGCCGCTGAAGCTGACCGAGGCACTCGACGCTTTCCTGGCGCCACCGCTCGACCGGGTCGAGATCGACATCGACATCAAGCTGCCCGGGCGGGAGGAGGAGATCGTCGAGGCCCTTCAGGAGCGCGGCCTGATCGAGCGGGCGATGGTCTCCACGATGGAGCTCTACTCGCTGGGCCGCATCCTCGAGCTGCAGCCCGCCCTGCGCCGCGGCTGGACCTACCCCAAAGTGACCAAGGACTGGGCCTCGAAGCGCTGGGCGAAGGGGCCGATGCTGGCCGCTCTGGTGGCGATGCGCCAGCGCCTGCCCGGCCTCGCCGCCGAGAAGCTGCCCAAGCTCGGCGTCGAGGCGATGTGGGTCTACCACCCCCTGGTCAGCCCCCGCCTTGCTCGCATCACCAAGCTCGCCAAGGTCGAGCTGATCGCCTGGACGGTCGACGACCTGCCCCGCATGAACAAGCTCGTCGAGGCCGGCGTAAACGGCCTCTGCTCCAACGACCCCCGCCTCTTCGCCCAGCTCCCCTAACTCTCGCCGCCCTCTACTCCTCCCAGCTCGTTCCGGTGCGCCTTATGCACCGTGGGGGTGCATAAGGCGCACCGGAGGCGAGTCATCTGGCCTTGAGCATGCGAGAGATGCGGCCAACCACCGCTTTTGGTTCGTCGCGGACCTGGGCCCAGGTGACGCGTGCTGTGCGATATCCGGCAGCGACGAGGAGCTGATCGCGCCAGCGGTCGTGTTGGAAGGCCACGGGGGTCCCATGGGTTTCTTCCCCGTCCGTTTCGATCGCCAGCCGCTCTCGGTCCCAGAGCAGGTCGACCTCGACGGTGTTGTCGTCGATACGCAGTTTGACGTTCGTGCGCGGGGCAGGCAGGCCCTCTTCAATGAGGCGAGGCAGGAGGCGGGCCTCCAGCCTGCTGCGCAGCGGTGGCCGTGGCTCTGCGGTGCTGCGCCAGGGGGTCAGGATCGTGCGCAGGCGGGGGGCGCCGCGCCGGCGGCCTCGAGAGAGAACGAGATCGATCTCGTCGACGTCGAGCTGCCGCATGACCGCTGCCTGCTCGACTAGGCGTCGCAGCGAGCTCCAACCGGTTCGGCCGGCCATGTCCACCAGAGTCCGAGAAGTGGTGGTGCACGGAATTCCATCCCGAACTTCGATCTCGTCGGGCAGAGGCAGGCGCACGTGGTGCCACCGGATGTCGGCGATCTTGCGACCCGACCAGTTGGGAGGGATGACATCCACCATCGGCAGTTGCTTGTCCCATAGGCCGATCAGCTCGGCTGCGCTTCCATGGGAGATCATCGTCCCGGCTCCGCAAGCCAGCGCTGCGGCGAGCATTCGGCCTCGTCGGTCGATGGCCCGGTGCCCAATCGCGAACGTTCCATGGAAGAGCGGATGAAGGTTGCCGCGCTCTGAGCGGAGCGAGATCTCCCGGTCGGTCAGGCCGAGTTTTCGTAGCTGCTTCCGCGAAATGACCCCGTGTTGCGGGCCGGCCAGCGCAGCAATCCCATGATCAACGGTTCCGGTGCGCCTTTTGCTCTCCACGGGTACATAAGGCGCACCGGAGCGGAGTTTGCCCCCGTGGGAGGGTCAGATCGGTGTTACCTGATGGCTAGACGGTGCCGGGGGTGGCGGTCGGCGGTGCGTTGCGGCCGCCCTTTTTGGGTTTGACCGCGGACTCGAGCTCCTCGACGGTGAAGCCGCCGACCGCCTCGCCGTCGACGGCGTAGCGGTATAGGGCGACGCCGAAGATGTTGCTGAGGGCGCTGGAGACGAGCATCGAGATCGCCAGGCCGATGATGCCGATGACGAGCAGCAGGGCGCCGGCGAAGCTGGCCGAGGCCCAGACCAGGAAGCCGGCGAAGATCAGCAGCGCCGAGGGGAGGACGCCGAAGAGGAAGACGGCGCCGCCGATCGCGATGTTGCCGGTCACCTGCTGGCCCCAGCGCGATTTGAAGAGTCCGGCCGAGCGCTTCAGCGTCTCGAAAGGCCCGGTGCCCTCGAGCGCGATCACCGGCACGGCGAGGAAGGTGATCAGCGACCAGCCGATCGCCAGCACCCGGCTGACGATCTCGCCGATGGCGCCCTGGTTCTCGAGCGCGCTCAGCACCAGCCCGACGGTGGTCGCGACGGCCGCCCAGCCGCAGATCTGTGAGAAGCGGCTGCGAGAGATCGCCAGGCCGTCGCTAACGGTCGCCTGCTGGCCGCGGAAGATCATGTCGGCGGCGGCAGCGAGGCCGACGCTGAAGTAGGTGCCGATTACCGCCAGCAGGTAGAAGCCGATAACCGCCAGGGCGCCGCCGAAGACCGTCTGGTCGTCCTCGATCAGATAGATGCCGGGACCGACGACGATGATCGCGCAGACGATCGTGGCGAGCCCGCCGTAGAGGGGGAAGCGCAGCAGCTCGGGGTTCTCGCGCAGCAGTCCCCAGCTTTTCTTGGTCAGCTGCCAACCGCGTTTGATCCTGCTCATCGCTGCTCCCCTTCCAGAGACTTCTCGACGATCGGTGTCTGCAGCATGCCTCTTCCCTCGAAGTACTCCCACTCCTGCTCGCCCAGCTCGGTGGCCGGCGGATCGGCGTAGATCCACTCGCGCATGATCCGGTGCCAGTTGCGTTTCGCGCGCAGCTGGCCGAGCACGGCGACGACGCCGATTTCCATCCGCCGCCCCATCAGCTCGTCGGCCGGCAGGGACTCGCGGCGCATCAGGTCGTAGTACTCCGAGCGCGGGTCGTTGGTCGACTCGATGATCTTCATCACCCGCCGAGCGCTGATTTCGATCTCGCGATCCTCGATGTACCAGCCGCCGACCGCCATCGTGTGCTCCATCACCCGCTCGGCGTCGAGCTTGGAAGGGTTCTTGATGAAGCCGAGGTCGTGCAGGGCGCTGCGGAACGCCTCGGGGTCTTCATGAAAGGCGGCGTCGATCGCGCGCTGCTCGAGCACGATCTGCTCGTGGTCGAGCTTCTTGGTCATGCCGAAGTCGATGAAGGCGACGCGGCCGTCGTTCATCAGGATGTAGTTGCCGGGGTGGGGGTCTGCGTTGAAGTGCTGCAGGTGGTAGATCGAGCCGAAGCTGCCGCGGAAGACGATCTCGCCGAAGCGGCTGCGCTCCTCGTCGGGCAGTTCCTTGACCTTCTCGAAGCCGACGCCCTCGACGAACTCGGTGACCAGCACCCGGCGCCGCGAGAGCCGCGTGATCACTTCCGGCACGTAGATGAAGGGATGATCGCGGTAGGCGCGGGCGAAGCTGCGCTGGTTCTGCGCCTCGTACTCGTAGTCGAGCTCCTCCATGACCCGCTCGCGCAGCTCGGCGGCGATCGCCTTGGCGTCGAGGCCGGGAGCGAGGGCGCGGGCGAGGCGGACGATCGTGCCGGCGTTGCGCAGGTCGGCGTCGAGCGCCTCGGCGATCCCCGGGTACTGGATCTTCACGGCGACCTTGCGGCCGTCGAGCAGCTCGGCGCGGTGCACCTGGCCGATCGACGCTGCGGCGAAGGCCTCCTGCTCGAACTCGGCGAAGAGCTCGGAGAGCGGTTCTCCGTCGTACTCGTCCTCGAGCACCTTCACGACCTTCTCCCAGGGCATTGCCGGGGCGTCGGTGCGCAGCTTCGCCAGCTGTTCTTGGTAGACCTCGCGGTGCTCCTCGGGGATGAATTCGGTGTCGATGAAGGAGGCGAACTGCCCCAGCTTCATCGCCGCGCCCTTCATCTGGCCCAGCGCGCCGACCATCTTCATCGCCGTCTCGAGGTGGCGCTGCTCCAGCTTCTCCTTGCCGTCCTCCTCGGAGCGGGCGACGTTGGTCGCCTTGGTGCCCGCGTAGCGGGCGCCCTGAACGCCGACGATCGAGCCCAACTTGGCGGAACGGCGGATGCGTCCCTTGGGGATCTTCGAGTCCTCTGACACGGACGGAAGGTTGTCACAGGTTCCGTTTTCGCTCGGTTCTCTATCCTCTCCCGTCCGGATGGCCCGTGGACGCGAAAAACTCAAGGCAGCACCCCGCACCGAGTTCGGCTCGCGGACTTCCCGTCGCCTGCGGCGTGAGGGCATGGTGCCCGGCGTCGTCTACAGCGGCGGCTCCGCGGCGCAGTCCTTCCAGGTTGCCGAACGCGACGTGCGCAACGTCCTCGGCGAAGGCGCCGCGCTGTTCGACCTCGAGATCGAGGGCGGCAAAGCCGTCCCGGTCGTCGTCAAGGAGCAGCAGCTGCATCCCGTGCGCGGCAGCCTCCAGCACATCGATCTTCAAGAGGTGCGGCTCGACGAGGCGATCCAGGCCGAGGTCGCGATCGAGCTCGAGGGCACCGAGACCGCCCCGGGCGTCAAGGGCGGCGGCGTGCTCGAGCACGTCACCCGCGAAGTCACCGTCGAAGCGCTGCCGACCGAGATCCCCGACCGCATCGTCGCCGACGTCTCGGCGATGGAGATCAACGACACCCTGCAGCTCTCGGCGCTGGTCGTGCCCGAGGGCGTCACCCTCGTCGCCGACGATCCCGACGAGGTGACGATCGCCACCCTCTCGCCGCCGCGCGTCGAGGAAGAGCCCGAGCCCGCCGTCGAGGAGGAGACAGAGCTCGTCGGCGAGGAGGGCGAGGCCCCGGCCGGCGAGGATGCCGGCGAGGGCGATTCGGGCGACTCCGGCGGGGAGTAACCGCTGTCCCTCTTTCGCCGCCGCCGCGCCGAGCAAGGCCAGGGCGAGCAGGGCGAGCGCATCCTGATCGTCGGCCTCGGCAACCCCGGCCAGCAATACGCCGCCACCCGTCACAACGTCGGCTTCGAGATCGCCGCCGAGCTGTCGCGGCGCTGGGACCTACCCAGGGCGAAGTCGAAGTTCGGCGGGCTGCTGAGCGAAGGACGCGCCGGTCCCAGCGGGCCGCGAGTGGCGGTCCTGCTGCCGCAGACTCAGATGAACGTCTCGGGCGATTCGGCCGGCCCGGCCCGCGGTTCGCTGCGCGTGCCGCTCGACCGCGTCGTCGCGCTCCACGACGAGATCGACCTGCCCTTCGGCGAGGTTCGCGTCCGGCTCGGCGGCGGCCTGGCCGGGCACAACGGCCTCAAGAGCCTCAAGCGCGGCTTCGGCGACCCCGAGTTCTGGCGTGTGCGGGTCGGCGTCGGCCGACCCGACTCCACCGATCCGGAGATCGTCGCCTCCTACGTGCTCGGTCGCTTCCGCGAGCCACGCGAGGAGGTGGTGGCGTTGATCGCGAGCGCCGCCGACGAGACCGAGACCCTCGTCGCGAAGCTGGACGAATAGATTGCGCCTCGTGAGCGACGAGATCGCGGTGACGAGCTACGAGGTCGACCAGCAGGGCGTCGCGGTGCTGCGCCTGCAACGGCCGAAGTCCCGCAACGCGATCGACACCCAGGTGCTGGTCGAGATGCTGGAGCACGTCGCCGTCGCCCGCGCTGACGATGCCGTGCGGGTGCTGGTCGTCAGCTCCTCCGATCACATGGGCCTTTCCGCTGGCGCCGACGTCAAGGAGGAGCTCGACGAGGAGGGCAGCCTGCGCCGCATGCAGCTCTTCGCCGACGCCTACGACCAGATCGTCGCCTTCCCCAAGCCGACGATCGCGGTCTGCCACGGCGACGTGGTCGGCGGCGGCGCCGAGATCGCCGTTGCCTGCGACATGCGCATCGGCGGCTCCAACCTGCGCATGCGCTTCCCGGGCGCCGCGCTGGGAGTGCCCGTCGGGCCCGCCCGCCTCGTCACCCTCTGTGGTCTCGCCACCGCCAAGTACCTGCTGCTCTCCTCACGCACGATCGGCGCCGACGAGGCACTGCGCCTCGGCTTGGTCAACCGGGTCGCCCCGGCCGCGGCCACAGAGGAGTCGGCACTGGGCCTCGCTGCCGAGGTTGCCGCGCACCCGCCCGAGGCGGTTGCCCGACTGAAGCGCATGCTGCACGAGTGGGACGACGTCGAGGGGCGCAGCAACAGCGAGGGCAAGGTCCAGGTGGAGTGGCAGCGCAGCGGGCCCGGCCTGCCCTACGCCAAGTAGCCGATCGGCCAGGAAATTTGCGCATTCGCCGATCCGCTGGGTAGGGTCGCGCCGTACTCGTCCGTTCGCCTGCCCTGGAGGGTCGCTTGAAAGTCCTCGCCTCGCTTCTGTTCGTCGTTGGATGCCTACTTGCCGTGCCGGCGCTTGCTCCGGCCGCGCAGATCGTCAACACGGTCATCGACGAACCGGACGACGTTCCTGGCGGCGCATGCGAGACGGCCAACAACAAATGCAGCCTGCGCGCGGCGATCCAGGTGACCAACCTTGCGGGTGTCGCCGACAACATCCTCTTCGATGCCGCTGTCTTCCAAGGCACGACCGCCGATGCGATTGTGCTGAACGGGCCACTGCCGGCGATCACCGCTCCGGTCACGATCAACGCTGGGACCTGCCCCACGCAGGCTGGCGTGAACGGTCCCTGTGCGGGCGTCACCGGACCGGTCAACGAAATCGCGGCCAGCGTTACAGGCACGGGCGTCTCGATCCTCGACCTCGCGTTCGCCGATGCGGGTAAGTCGATCGAAGTCAGCGGCGACGAATTCACGGCGCGCGGCAACTGGTTTGGGCTCGAGCTGGACGGCACGGAGGGGAACGACGACCCCGACTTCGGGATCGCGCTCGAACCTGGTGCCGAGGACGCCCAGGTCGGCGGCGCCACCGACGTCGCCCGCAACGTGTTTGCCAACACCACGGTCGGCCTGCGGCTGCGGGGCGCCCAGGACAGCGCGGTCGAAGGAAATTACTTCGGCGTCGGCCCGGACGGGGCGACGCCGGGGCTGAACACGAGGAACCTCGTCGTCGCCGATCCGGCGGTGGGCGTCGTGGCGACCGGAAACACGATTGGCACCGACGTCGGCGAAGCCGGCGCCGGAACGGCCGCCTGCGACCTCGGCTGCAACGTGTTCGTCAGCAGCATTACCGCCTCGGAATACTCGATCGACCTTCATGGCTTGAGCGCCTTCGAAGAGAAACCGGCGACCGGCCCGACCACGATCCTCGGCAACTACATCGGCCTCGACGCGACCGGCCAGCCGGCGACTGGGGCAGCCACGTCGGGCATCCGGGTTGGCAGCGCCAACGAAGTCACCATCGGCGGCACCGACCTCGGCGACGGCAACCAGATCCACGGCGGCTCCTTCGGCGTCTTTGCCGGTGCCTTGGGCGTGCCGGCCAAAAAGCTGGCGGTGATCGGCAACACGATCGGGCGCGCCCGCGACAACTCGGTCCCGCTCTTCCCTCCCGGCGACGGGGTGTCAATCTCGTCGGCCGGGATCACCGCACAAGCAGACACCGCGAGAGTCGAAGGGAACGACATCTCCGCCGACGGTGCCGGGGTCGACTCACACTCGACGGGGGTGGCGATCAAGGACAACCGAATCTACGAAACCCAGCGGGGAGTCTGGGCGCACGGCGACACCGAAGGCAGCGGGATCGGCAACGAGATTGAAGGCAACACGATCGTCGACGCATCGATGGCCGGCGTCTTCATCCAGAACGACCTCAACGACCTCACCGGCAACCACCTCGAAGGCAACGGGGCCGGGGTCGCGATCGAGAACTTTCTCAGCCTCAACTCGAGCGAAAACATGATCGGGGGTGACACCGCGGCCGAAGGCAACGTGATCGTCGACAGCGACGGCAAGGCGATCGAGATCACCGACGTCGAAGATTCTCAGAACGAAGTCGGCGTCAACTCGGGCTCCGGCAACGGTGGCCTATTCGTCGATCTGCGGGCGGCGAGCCCCGGCACCGAACCGATCGGCCCGAACGGCGGGATCAAACCGCCACTGGTCTCTACCGCCTCGAAAACCGAGGCGAGCGGGACCGCCGTTGCCGGCGCCACGGTCCGGGTCTTTTCCAAGACCAGTACCGCGGTGGGTGAGTTGGGCGCCTACCTTGGCAAGGTGACCGCGGACTCCGGTGGCGAATGGAAACTCACCTACCTCAGCCCGGTCGCCAGCGGCACCTTCGTCGTCGCCACCCAGACCAACGCCGTTGGCGGCACCTCGGAGGTCAGCGCGACCGCCAACGTGCCGCCGGATCCGCCTTCGGGATGCTCGGCGGCGCCCTCCCAGTGCCCACCACCGGTGCCTCCCGCGGCTGACAAGAAGGGCAAGGGGAAAGAGAAAGGAAAAGGCAAAGACGACCCCGGCAAGGACGGGACCCTCCAGACCACGATTCGCAAGGCGCAGGTCACGGGCAGGACGGCCAAGTTCAAGTTCTTCTCGAACGAGAAGGGCGCGAAGTTCGAATGCAAGCTCGACCGCAAGAAATTCAAGTCCTGCAAATCGCCGAAGACCTACAAGAAGCTGAAGCCCGGCAAGCACGTCTTCAAGGTGCGCGCGGTCAAGGGCAAAACGGTCGACGCGACGCCGGCGAAGCGGAAGTTCAAGGTCCTCGGGTAGCCGCGCCGCGGCGGGCCTACTAGCTGCCCGCGGCCTCGCCGACCCCGATCGCCATCGCCATGATCGAGACCTGGGGGTTGACCCCCGGGCAGCTGGGCAGGATCGAGCCGTCGGCGACCCAGACTCCGTCGACGCCGCGTAGGCGGCCTTCGGGGTCGACCGGGTGGCGAGCGGCGTCGGCGCCGGCGGCAGCGGTGCCGCTGGGGTGGAAGGCGGCCAAGCGCAGGCGGTTGACGTCGAGCCGCTCGATCGCGGCCTCGATCTCAGCCTCGCTGCGGATCGCCGGCGCGCCAGCGCCCGGTTCGACGTCGCGGGCGCCGGCGGCGAGCATCACCCGCGCCATCGCCCCGACCGCCTTGACCAGGCGCCGTCCGTCCTCGTCGGTGAGGCGGTAGGAGACCAGCGGCCAGCGCGAGCCCATCACTCGCCCGGACGGGGAATCGCCGATCATCGCGCCGATCGTCGCCGTGTTGGCGGCCTGGGCCAGGCGCCCCTGTAGATGGGTGCCGTAGCCGGGGGCCGAGACCGCGCCCATCCCGGGCGGCGTCGAGGTGGCCTCGATGAGGATGCCCTCGCGCTCGTGCAGCTCTTCGATGCCGACGCTCTGCATCACCCCGCTCCAGGGCACGACTTCCTCCTCGAAGGAGGCGGTGATGCCGATCGCGGGGTGGATCGAGAGGTTGCGACCGACCCGGGGATGACCGCCGAGGCCGCTGCGCCGCAGCAACGGCGGCGTCCCGATCGCGCCCGCGGCGACGATCACCATCGGCGCCGCGATCCGCACCCCGGTCCCGTCGGCACGGCGGCCCTCGATCCCGGTGGCGCGACCGCGCTCGGTCGCGACCCGGGTCACGCTCAGCCCTGAGACGATCCTGGCGCCGGCCTCGCTGGCCTGGGGCAGGGCGTTGAGGTGGACGCCGCCCTTGGCGTTGTTGGGGCAGCCGATCGCGCACTGGCAGGCGCCGCGGCAGCCGGGCGCGTTGCGGCGCAGCGGCGCCGCTTTCCAGTCGAGCGCGGCGGCGCCCTCGAGGGCAAGTTCGCCGTTTCGTCCCAGCACCTCCATCGGCGCCGGCGCGACGCCGATCGTCGCTTCGACGTCGGCGACCCGGGGGCCGAGCAGCTCGAGATCGGCCAGGGCCAGCCCATGCTGCTCGTGCCAGGCCGTCGCGACGGGGGTGGGGGGGCGGTAGCAGGTGCCCGAGTTGATCACCGTCGTGCCGCCGATCGCCCTGCCCAGCGGCAGCGGGATCGAGGGCCTGCCGAAGGCCATCGTCGTGCCGCCGTCACGGTAGATCTGGGCGAAGCGGTCGAGCGGGTGGCTGGCGCGGATCCGCTCCGCCGTCCAGCGCTCGCCTTCCTCGACGATCACGGTGTCGAAGCCGGCTCGGGCCAGGGCGCGGGCGGCGAAGGCGCCGCCGGCGCCGGAGCCGATCACGACGACGTCGCAGCTCGACGTGTCAGGCCACTCGGCCGCTGGAATGACGGTGAGCTCGGGATCGGGTCTTGACGGCTCATGCCGGGAGCCGACCGCGGCGATCTCCTCGGCGAAGGAGTCAGCCCCGTGGGCAAGCATTGCGACCGACTTGAGCGGGTCGAGAATCGCCGCCCCACCGGCCTTGGCCAGCTGGGTCAGCAGCTCCTCGCGTCTCTGCGGCGGCAGCGCCCCCAGCGTGCGCCCGGTGCGGGCGAGGGAGAAGGCCTCAAGCCCGACCAGTGCGGCCCCGAGCCCTGCCTGCGAGACGGCAGGCATGCGGCCGATCATGCGGCGCGCGACGCTCGCCGTGCGCTCCGGATCCGGCCCGCCGGCCTCCGGCGGCAGCAGCGCCGCGACGAAATCTCCCAAGGCCGACATGCCGGGAGATACTAGGTTGTCCCGGTATGAGCTTCGTGATCGACCCGCCGCTGCTGGTCGCCTCAGGCGCCGCGATCGAGGCTGTGGTCGGCGAGGACGAGGTCGCTGCCCGGCGCCTGCGCGGCGCCACCGTGGCGCTCTTCGTCGGCGTCTCGGCAGGGCTCTACGCCAACCTGCCCGGCCTGGGGCGAATCTGGCACCCGTTCGGCTCGCGCTCGGGCCGGGAGTTCATGCTCACCTCAGGCCTCGCTCGGATAGACGAGCGTGGGATCGCACCGCACCGTCACGCCGCCGCTCTCTCGCTTTTCGCGCTGTATCCGCTCTGGGTGCGCCTCGGTGCCGCCATGGTGCGCGCGGCGCGCGCACCATGGCCTGGTACGGTTGGTAGGACTTTCCTACCAGTCCTACCAAGGGAGAGAGAGGGCGATGAACTTCCTCAAACGCTCGCTGGTCGACGAGTACACCCGGGTCAGCGGCAGGCACGACGACGCCAAGGTCTACGGCGGCCCGGCGGGCGACCCCGGTCTGATCGGGCCAGGAAGCGTTTCCTGGGAGCTCCACTCCGACATGTCGGCGGTCGGGCTCGCCGGGGTGGCGGCGATCACGATGGAGATCCTCCACCCGTCGGTGATGGCGGGCGTCCACGACCTCTCCAACTACCGGACCAAGCCCTTCGAGCGGGCGCGCAACACCGCCGGGTATGTGTTTGCGACCACGTTTGGCAACACCGACGCCGCGGAGGCGCTGATCGCCCGGGTGCGTCGCATGCACGAGCGCGTCGAGGGTGTGCGTCCCGATGGCACTCCGTATCGGGCCATGGACCCGACCCTGATCGGCTGGGTGCACACCTGCATTCCCTGGGGGGTGATGCGGATCTTCGAGCGCTACAACCGGCCACTCGATCCGAGTGAGCGGGACCGTTACCTGGCCGAGCAGGCGATCATCGGGCGCAAGGGCGGGGCCGGCGATATCCCGGTCACGGCGACTGATCTGGAGGAATACATCGAGGCGATGCGTCCCCAGCTGGCGGTCAACGAGCAGACCCGTCAGTTCTTCGAGTTCCTGCTCGAGTCACCGCTCGGCGCCAAGGGGCCGGCGCCGCTCGCACGGCAGATCAACCGCTTCGACGTGCACGCCGGGATGAGCGTGATGCCCGAGTGGGCGAGGCAGCTGGCCGGCTTCGACCACTCTCCCCGCTTTCAGCGGCTGGCGGTCGAGCCCTATCTGCGCACGGTTTCCCGTTCGCTGCGTTGGGCCTTTGGCGTGCCGCCGTGTCGGGCGATGGCTGAGGCGCGCGCCTCAGCTCGTCCGTCGACCCCGGCGCCGCCGCAGACGGCCGCCGTTGCTCGGCTAGCCTGAGCTGCGTATGGAGGCCCAGCTCGCCACCCTCCTCGACCGCGCCATCGTCGCCGGTGACATCCCCGCGGTCGACGACGATCCGACTCGCGCTCGCATCCTCGACGCGGCGCTCGACGAAGCCGCTCAGGTCGGGCTCGAGCGTCTAACCGTCGAGGGGGTGGTGCGCCGGGCGGGGCTGGGGCGGATGACCGTCTATCGCCGCTTCGCGCGCCGCGACGATCTCGTCGAGGCGCTGATCGTGCGCGAGGGGAAACGCTTCCTTGCCGCCGTCGCCGCGGGCCTCGAAGGCGAGGCCGAGCCCCACGAGCGGCTCGCGGGCGGCTTCGTCGCCGCGATGCGCTTCGCGCGTGACCACCCGATGCTCGAGCGGCTCGCCCATTCCGATCCCGGCTCGGTGACCGCGACCGTCGCCGCCAACGACGCGCTGCTGCTCGACATGGGCGCCGAGTTCATCGCCGGCACGATCGTCGCCGAGAACCCCGACGTCTCGAGCGGCGCGGCGCGGCGGGTCGCCGACCTCCTCGCTCGCCTTTTCCTCACCTACATCGCCCTGCCGCCGAGCGACCCGAACCCGCACGACGACGAGGCCCTGCGCGCCTTTGGCCGCGACGTCCTCGCGCCTTTCGCCGAGTCCGCTCTGCAAGCCTGATCGGCGGTCCCGGAAATCGTCATGCTGCGTCCTCGGTCGCTCGCGTGCAGAGCACGCCACGCTCCCTGCGTCCTCATATGGAGAGCCCCTCGTCAAGCGGGCAGGATCGAACGGGTCCCTGAGGGACCGCGACCACGGTGTCGCGGCGCTCTCGGGGCGACACGAGCAAATTCCAGACGCGTCGACTGCATCGTCAGCCTCATATGCGGGGACTGGCTACCCCATGACCGCCGATTCGTCGCGTGGCCTGCAGTCTTGAAGCGGGCGCGACCGGCGGGAATCCCCGCCGGTTGCCCCAGGACGCAGCGCAGGCCGCCCTGCGGCGACGTGCTGGCCTTCGTTGATCTCGTGCCGCCCCGACAGCGTCGTCGAGGGCGCGTTGGTTTCCCCGCTCGCTCAGTCCAGCTGCCCCACCTCCCACACAAAGCAGCCGAGCTCGCGTGCCAGGGCGATCCTGACCACGTTGGCGGGCTTGCCCCGCTCCACCCGCAACCGTTGCCAGCGACGATGCAGGCGGACCTGAGCGCGCCAGCCGATCTCACACGCTCGTGGGTCGACGCCGCGCTGGCGACGCTCCAGCGACCCCGCCACCCTGGGCGCGTGGCGGTAGTGGTGGGCGGCCTCGACCAGCAACCGGCGGGCATGCGCGGAGCCCGCCTTGGTGATCGGGCCGCGCCGCCGCTGCCCCCTGAGGAGTGCTCGGAGGGCACGATGCCGAAGTAGGCCATCAGCGACGCCGGGCGCTCAAAGCGCCGCAGGTCTCCAGCCTCCCCGCAAAGCCCGAGCGCCGTCAGCGTGTCGATGCCCCGCAGGCAGCGCAACCGCGCGATCGTCTCGGCCCAGGGAGACTCGGGCCAGCCCTCCTCGATCGCCCGCTCGGCCACGCCACGACGCTGCTCAAGCGCCCTCACGGCACTCAGGTAGTCGGCGAGCACGGCACTGGAGGCGCCGTCGGAGAACTCGATCCCCGCCAGCCAGCGCCAGTGGGCCTGCGTCCAGGCCGAGCCCGGGCCTCCCCAGCGCAACTCGCGGCGCAGCAGGAACTTGCCCACCCGGTGGCGAGCGCGCATCAAATCGGCGCGGATTGCCTCTCGACAACGGGCGAGGTCGCGAAAGCGCTCCTCCTCGGGGCTCGGCACGCGCACGAAGGACAGTTCGCCGGCGAGGCACAGGCGCGCCAGGCGCTCGGCATCGCGGCGGTCGGTCTTCACCCGATCGCTCGGCGCTTTTGGGATCGACCCCGGCGCGCAGATGCGCACGTCGAGGTCGCGCTCGACGGCGCCACGAGCGAGGCCATAGCCCGTCGGCCCTGCCTCATAGACGGCGAGGACGGGAGCGTGGAGCCCTTCGAGAAAGTCCAGGGCCCGCCGGGGCGGGCCGTTCAAGCGTTTGGAGCGAAGCTCGCCTGTCTCGGGGCAAAGAACGCAGGCGTGGGTTTGGGTGGCGTGGACGTCGAGGCCGACCACGCTTTTAGGCTGAGCCATGTCGGCACCTCCCATGATTGGGGTGTCGGCCGCAGGTCCGCCCTGCGGCCCAGTCCCCGCACTTTCATGCGCGGGGTGCCGACCTACCTACCGCTGGAGTCGGTCAGCTCTCCATACGGTCTTGATCTGCTTGGTCAGAGACCGTCAGGAGGAGGTGGGATCGGTGGCCCGCGCTGCGTCGATCAGGCCGGTGCCCTGACGCGTGGCGGGCAGGCCGAGGTCTCGGGCGGTGCGGCGCAGTCGTTGCGTCACGGCCGCGACCTTGCCTTTCGACTTCGTCTTGGGATCGATCACACCGCTGGCAAGGACCATCGCAGCGAGGCCGGAGACGTGGGCGGCGGCCATCGAGGTGCCGATGTAGGAGCTCGGCTCGCTGAAGTGGCGCGGGCTGCCGTCCTTGAACGTCACCTGGTAGATCGGGCCCGCCGAGATCGAGAGGCAGCCGGCTATCGGGGCGCCGCCGCCCGGGGCGATCACGTCGACGCCCTCGCCGGCCAGCGAGTAGTTGCCGAGGCAGCCGCCCTCGGTGCTGCCGCCGACGCCAATCGCGTGCGGGCCGGTGGCGGGCGGGGCGACGCAGGCCTCGGAGCCGAGGTTGCCGACCGATGCGACGGTGATGACGCCGCGGTGGTAGGCCTGGCGCAGCGCTTCGTCGACTCCCGGCACGAGTCTTTCGCAGCCGAAGTTGAAGCTCATGTTGATCACGTCGGCGCCATGGGCGACGGCGAAGCGGATGCCCTTTGCGATGTCATCGGCGCGCCCGCGCCCCTGCTTGTCGAGCACGCGCACCGGCATCAGCTTGGCCCGGAAGGCGAGCCCGACCAGGCCGATGCCGTTGTTGGTCTTCTCGCCTATCGTCCCGGCGACGTGGGTCCCGTGCCCGTTTTCGTCGAGCGGCAGGGGGTCGTCATCGACGAAGTCGTAGCCGGCGACGAACTGGCCGGAGGTGAAGTCGGGGCTGCGCCGGAAGCGGGTGCCCTTGGCCCGGTAGGCGATGCCGGTGTCGAGGATGGCGATCGTCGTGCCTTCCGCCCCGGGGCGGCCGACAGAGGCGAGGTTTTCCCAGGCGCTGACCGCGTCGATGCCGCCGGGGGAGATGGGGAGCAGCGGCAAGGCCAGCCCCTCCCACGGCAGCAGGTTCCACTGTTTCAGTACCCAGCCTCCGGGTGGCCCAGGCGGCCCGGTGATCGGGCCCGGGTCGTTGGGGATTTCACGTGGGGGGGTCTCCTCGGTGGCGGAGGCGGTCGCGATGTAGTTCGGCGCTGCGTACTCGACCGCGGCGTTTTGTCGTAGCGCCGCTGCGGCCTCGCGCACGCCGATTCGCTGCGGAAGCCGCACCGTGCGCGGCACCCTGTCGCCGGCGCGCTTGACGACCAGCTGATGCGGGGCGAAGCCGTGGGCGGGCGCGACCCCGGTCGCCGCCCCCGCCCCCGTGGTCGTCAAGGAGAGGCCCGCGAGCAGGGCAACGGCGGCAGCGATCGGAAGGCGTCGGTTCATCTGGCTCTGCGCTCGCGTATTCCCTGCAATCGAGCGAGCTCTCTCCTAACACCGGCCCGCCGATGAAGTTGTAGTGCCACATACTCCCGTAAGTATGCGGAGTGACGCGTCAAGCGCCGAGCACGAGCGGCTGATGGAAATGGCGATCGAGCAGGCTCGTGAAGCCGAGCGCCACGGCGACGTCCCAATCGGCGCTGTCGTCGCCCGCGAGGGCGAGCCGCTCG
Organism: uncultured Solirubrobacterales bacterium; assembly: GCA_963718775.1. Classification (GTDB taxonomy): domain Bacteria; phylum Actinomycetota; class Thermoleophilia; order Solirubrobacterales; family 70-9; genus VRUE01. The sequence goes on from OY970377.1 coordinate 2,119,478, forward strand.
CCGCCGCCGGCAACGAGCGGGAGCTGCGCCGCGACCCCACCGCGCACGCCGAGATCCTCGCCATCCGCGCCGCCGCCGAGGCGCTGGGCGGTTGGCGCCTGCCGGGCACGACCCTCTACATCACCCTGGAGCCCTGCGCGATGTGCGCCGGCGCGATCGTCCTCGCCCGTATCCCGGAGGTCGTCTTCGGCGCTCCCGACCCCAAGGCCGGCGCCGCCGGCAGCGTCCTCGACGTGCTCGCCGAGCCCGCCCTCAACCACCGCCCAGCCGTGAGCGGCGGCGTGCTAGAGGCCGAGTGCGCTGCGCTGCTCAAGGGCTTCTTCGCCGAGCGGCGCTGAGCCAATACCCTTCGGAGTCCCGGAGAGGTGTCCGAGTGGCTTAAGGAGCGCGACTGGAAATCGCGTGGGCGGGGTTAACCCGCCTCGTGGGTTCGAATCCCACCCTCTCCGTTGTCCAATAGGTTCACTTCCGTGTGCGAGTGGCTGCCGATCAGCGAGCCCGAGCTGCTCAAGCGCCTATCGATGGACGACGAGGAATTCGAGGCCTTCGTCGACACGCTGGTGGACAGCGTTCCACGACGCGAGTACGAGGCCGCCCTACTGACGAGAGCGCTCGGATACCCGTGGGCTCGCCCGGAGGGGCCATTTCGCCTCGTCGACGGCTGGAGCGGAAGTTCGCCCACTTCGACGATGTGGAGGACCGAACGACGCTGGTGACCGGGCCGTCCCGGCGAAGGGTCGAACCGCGGAAGCCCTCACGCAGGAGGCGATCCTCGACGCCGTCGCGGAGCTGACGCTTGGGCCGGGGGCAGATGCCGAGGCTCTGCTGCGCGCCGCCTTCGACGATTTTGGCGCGACCGCTCGGCGGGCGGCGGGACCGGTGCGCAGTCATCGATTCCCTTTGCTTCGGATCGCTGGACGCCCTATGGGCTGCCTCGATAGCTCTGGGTCCGCTCCGGCCGTTAGGCGGCGACTGGAACCGGCGCCGGCAGCGGCAGGACGATCGCGTCGGCATCGCGGGTCGAGGCCGCCGGGCGGTGGCCGCGCAGGCGCTCGTGATTGCAGACGACATAGCACCACTCCATCAGGCGCATTCGCGACGCGGCGTCGATTTTGGTGATGGTCGCGCCGACCAGGTGGCGGCCGTCTGCTTCGCGGCAGGAGCGCACCTCGACCTGGGCCGCGACCTCGTGGGCCTCGCCCGCGGCGTCCTGAAGCTGGAGCAGGACGGCGGGTTTGGCGCCGACCTCGAGCGGCGCCTCCAGCACCAGGCCGACTCCGGCGGCGCTGGCATCGACCAAGCGGCCGGGCACGTGGCCGTCCTCGGAGAAGCACTGAGCGGGGGCGTCACCCTCGAAGCGGTAGACAAGCCGGCGCTGCTGGCGCCGGCCGACGGCGAGCAGCGTGCGGCCGATGCGGCGCAGCTCGATCAAGCCGAGCAGCGGCACGATCACCGCGGCGACGCCGGGCAGGTCGGGCAGCGGCCCGGCGCCGACGAGGTCGAGCAGGCGCAGCACCGTTCCCGCGCCGACCAGCACCGCGCAGGCGAGCACCAGGTGCAGCTTGCGCACCGAGTCCAGCCCGCCACCGCCGGTGCCCTGCTTCGGCGTCACCTTGAAGGCGGTGTGGCCGGGGCGGATCGCACAGCGCAGCGCCCGTGTGTAGATCTCCATCGTCAGCAGCTCGTAGTGGGCGGTCTCACCGATCTTCATGTAGCCGCGAGCGAGGGCGACCCCGGCGCTGAGGTTGAGCGTCACCGAGGGCAGCCAGAGCGTCGCCAGCGCGACGACGCTGATCTTCATCGGCAGCTCGCCGGTCCACAGCACCAGGCCCAGGGTCAGCATCAGCAGCAGTCGCATCGGCGGCGCCAGGTAGGCGAAGAGGCTGGCGAAGTAGGAGAGGCGCTGCAGCGGGCGCAGCTCGCTGGCGCGCAGGGGGGACTCCGGCAGGGTGAAGACGGCCAGGTTGCCGCGCGCCCAGCGGTCGCGCTGCAGCAGGTAGCTGTCGAGGTCGTGGGGAGCGAGGCCCTGGACCAGTACCTCGTCGTGGTAACGGCTCTTCCAGCTGTGGCGCTGCATGCGGATCGTCGTGTGGAAGTCCTCGGCGATCGTCTCGGTGGCGACGCCACCGATCTCGAGCAGCGCCGCGCGCCGGATCAGCGCCGCCGAGCCGCACCAGTAGGCGGCGCCGTGGCGGTCCTTGCCGGGGCAGACGACGCGGTAGAAGAGCGACTGCTCGTGGCGGCCGACGACGTAGTGCTGGACCGAGTCGTGGTTGAAGAAGTCATGCGGGCTCTGCACCAGCGCCATGCGCTCGTCGTCGAAGTAGCCGACCATCGCGTCGAGCGCGTCCGGCATCGGCACGTGGTCGGCGTCGAGCATCAGCACCAGCTCGCCCTCTGTGCGCGAGAGCGCCGCGTTGATGTTGCCCGCCTTGGCGTGCGAGTTGTCGGCCCGGGTCAGGTAGCGGGCGCCGGCCAGCTCGGCCAGTTCCTCCATCTCCGGCCGCCGCCCGTCGTCGAGCAGGTAGGTCGTGTGCGGGTAGGTGAGGGCGCGGCAGCCGGCCAGCGTCGCCGAGACGACCTCGGTGGGCTCGTCATAGGTGCAGACGTAGACGTCGACCGAGCGTCCTGGCGTGGCGGCCGGTCGCACCGCGGGCGGCCGCGACCAGGAGAACCAGGCCAGCGTGCCCAGCGCCCAGAGCCCGTAGATCTCGGTGACGAGCAGCATCGCGAAGGCGACCGGGCTGGCCCCTTCGCCGCTCCAGCCGATCCGCCAGGTCAGGTAGCCGACACCCCAGAGCAGCGCCCCGATCGCCAGCGAGCGCAGCAACAGCGGGTGGCGATCGAAGAATCGCCCAAGTCGGGTCTGCTCGCTGCTTTCCACGCTGCTGCATCGGCGTACACAGGCCCGTTCTTGAGCTTCGGAGCCTGACGCCAGCGCACGTCAGGGCGGCCCAGCCCTAAAATCAGCCCCTGACTGAGTTCCCCGGAGGGGTGCCGGAGCGGTTGAACGGGGCAGTCTCGAAAACTGTTGGCGTCGCAAGGCGCTCGTGGGTTCGAATCCCACCCCCTCCGCTTTGCTCGCGTAGTTAGATGGTGGCGAGGCCAAGTTTGCGCGCGGCCGCGATGAGGCCGGCGTCGAAGCTCGCGATTGCCCCGTCGTGCTCCTCTGCCGCGAGCAGCACGCAGCAGTCGGGCAGCTTGTGGCCAGTCTCGGCGCGGAGTTGTGGCAGTCGCGTGGAGGCGTCGCTCCCTAGCTCCAACTCGGCGACGCCGAGTCGATCGAGTGCCGCGCGCGCAATACCTAGGCTGCCCTCCCGTGCTGGGGCAACGAGCGTCTCGGCGAGGCTGATCGGGCTGGCGCCGAGGGGAGAGGCGCCGCTGGCCTCGAGCAGGGTGCGCGCCTTTTGATGATGGGCGTCCCTTCCGTCGAGGTGCCCGATCAGCACGCTCGCGTCGAGGACGATCACTTCGGCCAGTCCTCGCGCAGCCGTTCCAGTTCGCCGGGCTCGTAGACACCGCTGAGCGTGCCCGCGGTCTCTTCCACGGCGGCCCGCCGCTCGGCATCTGCTCGCTTGATCGTTGCTCCTCCTGCCTCCGCAAGTCGCAGCAGCAGAGCCTTGCGATCTGCCTCCTCGGGCCAGCGTCGCTGCGCGGCGTCAAGTAGCTCACTGAGCTCCCCGGTGTCGGTCAGCGTGTAGCGGGGCTTGCTGGTTGGCATGAACGCGAGTGTAGCACCGCGCATATCAAGTGCTGCACCTCTATACCATTTCCGTTCCTTGACAAAGCCAAACTCGTATGTTTATCTTGATCCCGTCGTTTGGGAACCCGAGTGTCAGTTCAGGGAACTTGCTCGTTTGACCAGCGGCCAAGGAAGCACAACAGGGACAAAACCGAGCCTCGAGGAAGCCGCTAAGGGAAGCGGCGGGCAGAGGGGCTCACGGGACAAGGAGAGAGATCTAGATGTTCTCGCCACTACGCAACCGCTTTGGCATCCCGGGAGTCATCTCGGTCATCGCCTTGGTGTTCGCGATGCTCGGCGGCGCCTACGCCGCCTCAAGTTCTGACAACGGCAAGGCCACCGCCTCGGCCAAGGCCAAGAAGGGGCCGCGTGGCCCGAAGGGCGCGACCGGACCCGCTGGACCGGCTGGCGCTCAGGGGCCGGCTGGGCCAGCAGGCGCCAAGGGTGACGCGGGCGCGGCCGGGTCGAACGGCACCAACGGATCCAACGGGGCGACCGGCGCTGCCGGCGCCAACGGCAAATCGGTCCTCAACGGCACCGGAGCGCCATCGGCCGGGACCGGCACCGTGGGCGACTTCTACATCAACGCCGTCAACAACGAAATCTACGGTCCCAAGACGGCTGGCGGTTGGGGCGCCCCGACGGCGCTGCAGGGCCCGGCCGGGCCACAGGGCAACCCCTGGACGGCAGGCGGCACGCTGCCGGTGGGGTCGACCGAGACAGGAGTTCTAAGCCTCAATACCACTCAGGCGGCTAGTAACCCCATCGGCCCTTTCTTCGTGTCAACTATCGCGATTCCGTTCAGCATTCCTTTGAGCGGGGCGCTGACCGAACCGGCCATCCACTTCTCGACCGACGCTGGTTTTGACACTACATGCACGGGATCCGCCGCCAATCCCACTGCGCCGAGCGGCCAGCTATGTGTGTATCTCGATGGACCCATGCTCAATATGACTTACTTCGGAACTGGGGGCTCGTACACCACTGGTGTCCTTTTGGCCTTCTCGGTTACCGGAAGCGCTTCGGGTATTGCCGCTTGGGCAGTCACTGGATAGCGGAGTCAGCTCGCGATTTGAAGAGATGGCCCGGACGGCCAAGCGCCATCCGGGCCATCAAAGCGACAAATCCAACAGACCACTCCGTAGATCACCAGGCATAGCTCGAACTAAGGAGACGCAGTGCAGGCGACACAATTCATATTGAAGTACACGACACATCTGATTGACGCCGGAGCGCTTCGTCTTCGCACCATCTCGATTTTCACGGCGCTCTGCCTTGCCTTTGTCCTCGGAGCGGCAAACGCCCAGGCGAAGGAGGTCGTTGACTTCATCGAATCCACCCACCCAGGCGACGTCGCCGTCAACTCGAAGTGGCAACGGCCCGGCTGGACAGGGCGATATCTATGTAGCCGGCGGCCAAGAAAATCGCATCCAGCGCTTTGGCCGCGACGACAACGGCACCGCGGATCCCAACGACGACACCTACTTCTTCATCAGCGCCTGGGGCGCCGACGTCGTACAAGCGGGCGGCGTGGGTGACCAGGGCGATGCCGCGGATGCCGACTACGAGATCTGCGCCGTGGCCGCGCAGTGCAAGGCCGGCGTCGCCTCTGGCGGTAACGGCACGGCCGCCGGCAACGGCTCGCTCTCGCAGCCCGCCGGCATCGACGTCGATCAAGACAGCGGCGACGTCTACGTCTCCGACCTCAATAATCACCGCGTAAACGTCTACACCGGCGATGGTGTATTCCTGCGCTCCTTCGGCGGCGGTGTGGTCGAGTCCGGGCCCGGGCAGGTCGCCGGTCCCAACGAGAAACAGCAGCTCACCGTCAAAGCGACCGGTGGCAAGTTCTCGCTCTCCTTCGCTGGTCAGTCCACGGGTGGCGTGGGGATCGGTCGGACAGAACCCGCGTCCAACATTGTCGAAAGAGTAAAAACGACAAGCGGCGCCTTCGCCGTCGGTCAGGCATTGTCGGCGACGACGACAGGACAGAATTCCTTCCCACCCGGCACCACGATTACCGCTGTCGGGTCGAGCACGCTCACTGTCTCGGAAGTTTCCACCCAAGAATTTCCCAACGCGATCCTGGCCGGCGACAATTTCGATTTCAATACCTCTGCGGCACAGGTCCAGGCGGCTCTCAACGCGCTGCCGACGATCGGCGGCGTCGGCGGCTCGGTGACGGTTACGGGAGGCCCCGGCAACCTGTCTGGCTCCACCCCTTACACGATCGAATTCGGCGGATCTCTAGCGGGTACGGATGTGCCGCAACTGGCCACATCTGCCGGCAACCTCCAAATCAGCAGCGGCAGCGCATCTGCCACGGCCGTCACGCTGGTCGAAGGTGGCGCCTATGAGGTCTGCGGCGCGGCCGCCGGAGACGTTTGCAGGGCAGGCGGCAACGGCATCGGCACCGGCTCGATCGGCTCCGGTGTCGGGATTGCAGTCAGCCCTTCGGACGGTAGCCCTGGCACGGGCTCTGTCTTTCTCGCCGACGCGGGAAATCACCGCGTCGACAGCTTCAACCTGAATGGCTCTTCGCCCTCATCCTTTGGTTCTGGAACCTTCTATTCGGGCGGTTCCGGCTTCGAGCAGCCCAAGTCGATAGCGGTCGACTCTCGCGGCATCGTCTATGCCGCCAACATCACATCTCCAGATGGCGATACGGTCACCAGCTCGCGCATCGAGCGCTATGACAGCCAGGACGCCAACGGGACGGGGGTGGGCTTCCTCGCTCCGATGCTCAACGGTGTCAACGAGCGAGAGCAAGTCACCATCGCCGCCACCGCCGGGCAGTTCAGGCTCAGCTTCGATGGCGATACCACCACTGATCTTCCCTTCAATGCGACGGCATCCCAAGTTCGAGCAGCACTGGGCGCCCTCCAGTCGATTGGACTGGCCAGCAATATCGAGGTCAACGGCGGCCCCGGGAATGCCACCGGCTCTAGTCCGTACGTCATCAGCTTCGCCGGCACGCTTGGCGCCAAGGACGTCGCTCAGCTCGTCTCCTCCAACGGCGCCGTGCCGCTCAGCGGGGGCGCTGGCGCCAACGTGGCGACTACGACACCGGGTCAACCAGGTTTGTCTGGCCTCGGCGGTACTGCCACAGATGGACTCACCGTCGACCCTGACAGCGATGGTCCCGGCCTCGATGCCGACATCCTCTACGCGCTGCAGCGTAGTGGCGGGGGCGTCCTGCAGCAGTTCGGCCCTGCCAACGCTCCTGGCCTTCTCAGCGCGCCTGTCAACGACGACGCCCGGCACGGCACACTTGGCGTCGTCGGGAGCCCAAGGGACGGGATCGCCCTCGACGAGTCGATCGGTCGTATCTATGTCACCTCCAACGCCGGCGAAGCGGGTGCCGGTATCTACGTCCTCGGCGATACCGGTCCGCCGCCGGCCGCAAGCTTGGACTCGGTGGACGGCGTCACTTCGACCGCAGTCACTCTGCACGCGACGGTAGATCCCAACGGGCCACCCGATACGAGCTACCACTTCGAGTACTCCACCGACGGCAGCAATTGGGCTTCGACGCCAACGACCCTACTTGGCCACCAGGAAGTCCCCCAGGCAGTCGACGAGACGCTCGATCCGCCCCCTACCGGTCTCTCACCCAACACGCTCTACCACGCAAGACTTGTAGTCCAGCGTCGTTTCGCTGCTGCGAGTACGACTTCGGAGCTGACCTTCAGCACCGATCCCGAGGCGCCAATGGTGGAGACGGTCGGATCGCCTCTGCGGACCATGACCACCGCTCAGCTCGGCGGTCGTCTCAACCCACGTAACTCGACTACCGCCTATCACTTCGAATATGGGGATCAGGGGCCCTGCGACGCAAACCCCTGTACCTCGACCGCTGACGTGTCCGGGGGCTCGGGCGACATCGAGAAGCTCGTCGGCGAGCAAATCTCGGGACTTACGCCGAGCACCACTTACCACTACCGCTTGATCGCCGACAACGGCGCGGTCTCCGGGCCCGTCGCCGGCAAGGACATGATGGTGATCACACGTACCTCCGAAGCGCCTCTCTCCCACGGCGACTTCCCCGGCCGCCCGGATCTGACCGTGCTTATGAGCAGGTCAACATGTCCGACACGAACGGCAACCCGGTCGCGCCCGGTCTGCTCGCCGAAGACGGCGAACGAGCCACATTCGGCGTGGCAGGCGGAACTTCGCTCTCCCAGGCCGGTAGCGGCGGCGCGCTCTTTAGCGCCGATCGCACTCCGGCTGGCTGGCAAACGAAGCTGATCACCCCGCCTCGCGGCGAACAGAGCAGCCCCAACTGGGCGGTGATTGGCGGGCGCGGTGACCTCTCGACCCTGATCGCTGGAAACCAGGCCACAAACGTCTCGGGCTTCGTGCCGTCGATCTGGCGCCTCACCCAGGACGGCCAACGCCAAGTGCTGTTCAAGCCGGTGCCACCCCAGGAACTCTCTCTAGCACCCGGTGGAACCTACGTCGGGACATCGGCAGATGGCGGACGGGTGGTGGCTTGGCTCGAGGGTGGCAGCCTCGACCCGGCCCATCCGGCTGCAACGGCGGCGCCGAACCTCTACGACATCAGCGAGGGGGGGACGCCACAGCTGCTCAGCCTGCTGCCCGGCGGTGTCATCGCCTCCTGCGGAACGCAAGAGCCATCCGGCGACTTTGCCTCACCGCCGCAGTCGAGTAGCTGGGTATCGGCGGACGGCTCGCTCGTCTACTTCTCCAGCAGCGCTGCCGATTGCGATAGTCAGCCGCAGCTCTATCTGCGTGATATTGGCGCGGCGACCACCAGGTCGATTTCGAGCGCACCGGTCTCCGGCCCTACTTGCGGCGCCACACTGGTCAAGGCACTTCCCGGGGCCGCCTTCCTTTGGAGCGAGTCCCGGCTCGCTGCCGATGACACAGTGCCAGCCGCTTGCGGTCATCAACCGGGCTCCGATCCCGATGGCGACGTCTACCGTTATGACCTCGCCACCGAAGCCCTGGATTGCCTCACCTGCATCGCCACCGGCTTCGATGCGAACGTGATCGGCGACGGCTCAAGCAAAATCGCCGTGGCTGAGGACGGCTCGCGTGTCTACTTCACGACGCAGGCGCGCTTGCTCGCCGCCGCACCCCCCAGCGGGGAGCCCGGCACTTACCGGATTGACGTATCCAGTGGCGAACTCGCCTACGTAGGCCCGCTCGCGAGCGACATTGGCACCACCGCAGGACAGGTTGCCTATACCCGCGATGGATCGCAGTTCTTCTTCCGCTCCTCTAGCGCTGCACTGAACCCGCTCGGAGGGATCTCCACAAACGGTGGGAAAGCGCAATTTTACCGCTACGACGACCGCGATCGCTCGCTGGTCTGCGTCTCTTGTCCCCAGGATGGAAGCACTTCGGCAACTGGGGTGGAAGCCGACGACCTGGGAAAAGTGGCCGCTGGACAGGGGATGTTCGCCTTCTCCACCACCGCGCCCCTCGTCAACGCCGATCAGAACACAGCTACGGGTGCCGGGCAGAACCCGGCCTCGGGCACCGATGCCTATGAGTGGCGTGACGGGCGACTGCTCTTGATCACCGACGGGCTGACCAACTGGTCACCCCAGTTCCCGCCGAGGGTGCAGGCAGTGAGCGCCTCGGGCCGCGATGTCTTCTTCATCGCCTCCGCTCCGCTCACTCCCGACGCCCTTGATGACTACCTGCGGGTCTATGACGCGCGGATCGGCGGGGGCTTCGAGTACCCGAAACCACCACCACCCTGTCCGCTGGAGGTCTGCCAGGGCACCCCCAAAGGCGCCCCTGAGGAACAGGAACCGGGCAGCGGCAACTTCAGCGGCAGCGGCAACCCCACACCGCCTGCCGCCAAGCCGAAAGCACGCCGCTGCGTAAAAGGCCAGCGCAAGGTGCGCCGCAACGGCAAGGCACGTTGTGTAAAGCGCCACGGCAAGCGAAACGCCAACGCCAACCGGAGGGCTGCCCGATGAACTTGCGACGACGACTCGCCTCGCTCGCCTCGCTTGCTGCGCTCGCGCTTTGCACGGCCGCGGTCGGTTCGGCCACCGCCGCCCCATATCTGAAGCTCGACATCCACCACAACCAGACCAACTTCGCCCCTGGCGGTGTCGGTGACTACTTCTTCGACGTCGACAACGTCGGCAGTAGCGATACCTCCGGCCCGATCACACTGACGATCAACCTGCCCTCCGGCCTAAGTCGCAACTCGGTCAGGCTCAAGGGGGAATCAAGCTTTCGTCCCTCGGCTGTATGGAGCTGTCCCGGTGCCGTAGGCGACGCGACGATCGTCTGCACGACATCAGACTCGATCCGTCGACACACCACCACCCACGACGTGTTCCTCTCCGTCAAGGTCGGCAACTTCGAAGGCGACCGCTTCGCCACCGCCAAGCTGCAGGGCGGCGGGGCCCTTGCGCCTCCCAGCGCCGGCTGCGCGGCCGGCGCCGCTGCGTGTGCCTTCGAGGCCACTCACATCTCTCCCGAAGCGGCGGGCTTCGGCATCCTGCCGTCGAGCTTTGTCCCCGACTTCTTCGCCGCCGACGGCGTGACGCCCGAGCGTGAATCCGGCGCCCATCCCGATCTGCTGACCGTTCCCTTCGACTTCCACTCGATCGACAAGCCGGTTCCGGGCAACCCGCTGGGCAAAGCCCCGGTCGAGCCGATCCGCAACATCGTCGCGGATCTGCCGCCGGGCTTCGTCGGGGCCCCCACCGCGCTCGGGGAGTGCTCGGCAGCCGCCTTCACCTTCAGCGAATGCCCGCCCTCCAGCCAGGTGGGCCGGATGGAGCTGGTCCTCGGGCCGTTTGGGACGCCATCGCCAGCGCTCACCTTCTCGACCCGCACCACTGGGGTCTTCAACCTGATCCACCCGCGTGGCACGATCAACGACCTCGCCTTCCAGATCGCCGCCAACCCGATCCACATCAAAGCCTCCCTGGACCCGGCCAACCGCTACGCGATCCGCACCACGGTCCCCTTCATCAACGAGACCGTGCCGGCGTTCGCCCAGAAACTGACCGTCTGGGGTGTGCCTGGCGACGCCAGCCACGACTCTGAGCGCTGCGACATCTTCACGGACCTCGGCACCACCGAAGAGGAGTGCTCGACTAACACTGCCCCAAAGCCCTTCCTCACCGTGCCCTCGAGCTGCGAGGCAGAACACGTGATGCGGGTGCACCACTACGACTCCTGGGAGCACCCGGGCGACTACGGCCCCGAGATCGACTACACCCAACCGGGCGAGACGACTCACTGCGACAAACCGCGCTTCGAACCCGACGTGGAGATAGTCCCCACCGGCAAGCAGGCCAATACCCCCACCGGCCTCGACGTCCACGTCCAGGTCTTCCAAAACGACAACCCCAACGCCCTGGCGACGCCGCCGGTCAAGCGCATCGCGGTCACCTTGCCGCAGGGGATGAGCTTCAGCCCCTCCTTCGCCGACGGCCTGAAGAGCTGCACCTTGGCGCAGATGCAGCTCGGCACCAACAACCCGATCGAGTGCCCAGACGCCTCGCGGATCGGCGAAGTAGAGCTGCACACCCCGCTGCTGCCCAAATCCGCCGAGGGCTCGATGTACCTGGCGGCCCAGCACGACAACCCCTACGGCTCGACCTTCGCATTGCTCTTGGTCATCCACGACACCGAAGAACGCGGCGCCCTGATCAAGATCCCGGGCCGCATCGACGTCGACCCCGCCACCGGGCAGATCACGACGCTCTTTGACGACACTCCGCAGTTCCCCTTCGACGACCTGACCTTGAAGTTCAGGAGCGGCCCGAGAGCGCCGCTTGTCTCACCGCCGACCTGTGGAACGCAGACGATCGGCATCGAAGTCGCCTCCTACGCCCAGCCGCAGAGCCCGGTCGACGCCTCCAACAGCTATGAGGTGACCGAAGGCCCCAACGGCACACCCTGTCCTCCCGACTCGGCCCGCCGTCCCTTCCACCCGAGCTTCTCGGGAGGGACGCTCAACCCCGTCGCCGGCGCCTACTCGCCCTTCCTCTTCCGGATGACCAGGCAAGACGACGAACAGGAACTCAGCCAGGTGACGAGCATCCTGCCCCCTGGCCTGGTCGCCAAGATCGCCGGCGTCTCGCTTTGCCCCGACCAGGCGATCGCCTCGATCTCCACGGCGGAGGGCGCTGGCGCCGCTGAGGCAGCCAATCCGGCTTGCCCGGCATCGAGTGAGATCGGCTCGGTCAGCGCCGGCCTCGGAGCAGGCCCAGGCCCCAACTACTTCGGCGGCAAGGTCTACCTCGCCGGCCCCTACAAAGGCGCCCAGCTCTCCTTGGCAGTGGTAGCCCCAGGAATAGCCGGCCCCTTCGACCTCGGCAACGTCGTCGTCAGAGCAGCCCTCTACGTCAACCCAGAGACGGCGCAGGTCCGAGCAGTCTCAGACCCCTTCCCGACGATCCTGCACGGCGTCATCCTGCGGGCCAGGGACATCCGCCTGCGAGTCGATAGGCCGAACACCACGATCAATCCCACCAACTGCTCGAGGATGTCGGTCGACGGCCAGATCACCGGGGTGGGAGGCAGCCTGCAGACCACGGCCGATGACTCGCTCTTCAATGCCTCCTCGCCCTTCCAGGTAGGAAGCTGCGGCGACCTCGCCTTCAAGCCGAAGCTCGCCTTCCGCCTCTTCGGCGGCACCAAGCGAGGCTCGCACCCGAAGTTCCGCGCGACGCTGACGATGCCCCCCGGCGGAGCCAACATCAAAAGCGCCTCGGTAGCCCTGCCGAGGTCGGAGTTCCTCGACCAAGGCCACATCAAAACGATCTGCACCAGGGTGCAGTTCTCCCAGAACGCCTGCCCACCCGGCTCGATCTACGGCACGGTCACCGCCAAGACGCCCTTGCTCGACGAAACGCTGAGCGGCCCGATCTACCTGCGCTCCTCCAACAACCCATTGCCGGACCTGGTGGCCGCGTTCAGAGGGGGAAGGATCGACGCCAACATCGTCGGCCGAGTCGACTCCGTCAACGGAGGCATCCGCAACAGCTTCGACTTCGTCCCCGACGTTCCCGTAAGCGAAGCGACCTTCAACTTCTTCGGCGGCAAGAAGGGATTGCTCGTCAACTCCAGAGACATCTGCAACGGCACCTTCAGGGCGACCGCCAAGTTCCAAGCCCAAAACGGCGACGCCTTGACCTTGCACCCACCCCTGAAGAGCGCTTGCTCCAAGGCCAAGAAGTCAAAGCGCGCCAACAAGCGCCACTAGCCGTAGATGCGCAGATCGCGTCTCATCGCGCTCCTCTTGAGCACGGCCTTGGCCCTGGCGCTCCCCAGCGCCGGGGCCGAGGTCGCCCAAAAGCAGGGCGTCCGCGTCGTCGTCGACGGATCGCTCACCCCGACCAAGCTGCCAAGGAAAGGCCAAAGCCCGGTCGGCGTCTCGGTCTCCGGCCGCATCGAGGCCCTCAAGCAAGGCGAGCTGCCGCAGCTGAAGGCGATGTCGATCGCGATCAACCAAGCAGGCACCCTCGACGTCAAGGGCATCCCCCATTGCCGCATCAACCACATCAACCCCTCGACCACCCAGCAGGCGCTGTCGATCTGTCGTTCATCGTTGATCGGCGAAGGATCCTTCTCGGCCAACGTGGTCCTCCCCGAGCAATCGCCTTTCCCCTCCAAGGGAAAGCTGCTCGCCTTCAACGGCACGATCGGCCGCAAGCCGGCGATCTTCGCCCACGTCTACGGGACAGAGCCGCTCTCGACCTCCTACGTATTCGCCTTCAAGGTGAGGAAGACCAAGGGCACCTTCGGAACCGTCCTGGAAGCCTCATTCCCCAAGGCCACCGGAGACTGGGGCTACATCACCGGCATCTCCCTCAACCTCAAGCGCAGCCGCTTCATGGAAGCCGGCTGCCCAGCCCCTGCGGGCCTCACCAAGGTCCCCTTCCCGTTCGCGAAGACCTCCTTTGACTTCGCCGGCGGCTTGAGACTCGAAAGCACCCTGAACAGGACCTGCGAGGCAAAGGGATGAAGCCGAAGCTCACCTACGCCAACGTCACCTCGACCCTGGCGCTCTTCATCGCCCTGACCGGAGCGACCGCTTTCGCGGCGACCAAGATCCCCGACAACTCGGTAGGGGAGTTCCAACTGCGCTCCGGGGCGATCACCGCCAAGAAGATCAGAAAGAACGCCGTCACCGCTCCCAAGATCAAGGCCGAAGCGATCAAGCAGGGCAAGCTCGCCAATGGTTCCGTCACCGCGGCGAAGATGACCCAGGGCTCTGTGGCGGCCTCCTCGATCCAGGAAGGGGCGGTCTCCAACTCAAAGCTCGCCCCAGAGGCCGTAACCGGGGACAAGGCGCTGGAGTCGACCTTCTCGCAGGTGCCATCGGCCAACAGGGCCCAGAGCGCCGCCTTCGCGGACTCCGCCAACCCCGAGGCCTTCGGCTTGATCGCCTCCGAAGCGGTCCTCGACCAAAACCTCTCCAAGGGGATCTCCTCGGTCAAAGAAGGTTCGCTGGGCGGCATTTACTGCGTAGGCGCCCAGGGCTTCACGCCCAGGGGCGCCCTGCTCACCCCAAGGTTCACCGGCGAAGGCGACGTCACCGCCTATGCCCGGGTGGGAGGGACCACGGACTGCCCTGCCCCACTGGTCGAGGTGCAGACCTTCGACGGCGGGATGCGGACCAAAGAGCCGTTCTACGTGGCGCTTTATCGGTAGGGCTTAACGAATCTCTAAGCTCCGAGTCCCTGGGCACCGGCGTGTGTTTGGGAAGATGCGATGCTTGGGAAACGGGAACGATGAGGAGGATTCTGGTGGGGAAGAAGAGCTTTGGTCTGTTGAGCGTGCTGGTCATGGTCTTTTCGATGCTGGCCGTGCCTTTTGCGCAGGCTGCGGAAGTCACGCGTGAGAGCTATACGGAAGCGGTCGAGCCGATCTGCAAGGTCAATACCGAAGCGAACGAAAGGATCCTCAAGGGCGTCCGCAGCAAATTCAAGAACGGCAAGCTGAAAGAGGCTGCCACTCAGTTCTCCAAGGCGGGAACGGCCCTCAGCAAGACTGTCAAGCAGCTCAAGGCGATCGAACAGCCGACCGCCGACAAAGCCAAGCTCGCCAAGTGGCTCAAGTACGTCGAAGAAGAGGCGAGCCTCTTCCAGCAGACGGCCAAGAAGCTCAAGGCTGGTGACAAGGCCGGCGCCCAGGCGATGGTGATTCGCCTCACCCACAACGCCAACCAGGCCAACAACCAGGTGCTCGCCTTCGAATTCCGCTACTGCCGCTTCGAACCCTCGAAGTTCACCTGAGACCGGGGGTCCGGTGAAGGCGGGAGCGAGCAAGAAGGCCGCAATCGCGGTCGCGCTGCTCTGTCTCGCCTTCGCCGCCGCCACCCACGCCGAGACGATCCGCAAGGGCAATCTGCAGATTGCCTTCGCCGGCAAAATCGACCCTCGCAAGTTGCCGAGGGTCGGCTCGGCGCCGGTGGCGGTCTCGATCTCCGCGGATATTTCGACAACCGATCGCAGCGCCCCGCCTCAACTCAAAAGCATCGAGTTGGCGATCAACCGCAACGGGCATCTCGACCAGCGGGGCCTGCCGGCCTGCAGCTACCGGCAGATTCAGCCTGCATCGACTCAGGAGGCACGTGAAGCCTGTCCCGGCGGCGTCGTCGGCCACGGCACCTTCAACGCCGACGTCGCCCTGCCCGAACAATCTCCGTACCCATCCAACGGCACGATTCTCGCCTTCAACGGTCGCTTCCACGGCAAGCCCGTGATCTTTGCCCACATCTACGGCACCAAACCTCTGCCGACCTCCTTCACCCTCCCCTTCGAAGTGAAACGTCGCTCCAAGGGCACCTACGGCATCGTCCTGAGCGCCACTCTGCCGCCTGTCGCCGCCGACTGGGGCTACGTGAGCGGAGTTTCGCTGACACTGCAACGGCGATTCCACTACCACGGCGAGACGCGCAGCTACATCTCCGCCAGCTGCCCGGCGCCGAAAGGGTTCCCCGGCGCCAGCTTTGCCCTGGCCAATGCCGCTTTCGGTTTCGAAGGCGGCAGGACTCTGCGCACGACGATGACGCGGAGTTGCGATGCCCGTAGGTAGGACTGGGCGGTCGGCGGCGCCCGGGGAGCGGCGGACGGCCGTCAGCCTGTCGGGACGGGGACCGGGACCGGGGCCGCGGTCCGTGCGATCCATTCACCGGCCCAGGCGGAGATGCGATCGATGCGAGTGAAGATGTCCGGCAGCCTCGTGTCGCAGTCGGCTGGGCCGAGGCTCGTGATGCCGATCTGCACCGGCGTCCCGTCTTCGCGAAATGCCAGCGCCGGGCCACCGCTGTCGCCGTGGCAGGTGCCGCCGCCCCCAAAGCCCGGTGGCGTGATCGTGCACAGCTGCGTGGTGTTGAAGAAGGGGTAGTAGACGCGAGCGTGATTGCGGCAGTAGCCGGGGCGCTGGACGTAGGAGCGGGCCCGGCGCAGGATCGGCGACTGCCTCGGGTTGACCCCGCCGCTGCTGATGCCCCAGCCGGCGATGTAGGTCGGCAGCCCGGCGCCGAGCAGCGCCGCGTCGCTCGGGCTGGCCAGGGCCACGGCCGGCGCGGTCGTCGGGGTCGCCAGGACGAGCAGCCCGGCGTCGCCATGGAGCTTGAAGCGGTCGAAGCCCGGATAGACGACAGTCCGAACGACTTTCGAAACCTGCCTGATGCTGCGGTCGCGAACGTCCCCGCTCCCCGTCACCACGATGTATCGGTGCGCCGGCGTGGAGCGTCCCGTCAGCACGTCCTTGATGCAGTGCCCTGCGGTGAGGATCAGGGTTGGCGCCACGACCGTGCCGGTGCACGTGAATCCTTCTTCGCGGCGATCCAGGGCGAGGACGAAGGCCGCCCAGGGCCACTCTGCGGTCGTCGCCGAGGAGCCGCCGATGATCGAGGCATGCGCGCGGTCCTGCGCCTGAGCCGGTGCGGCCAGCGCCACCAACGCAACCAGTGCCGCCAGCGCTCCGCCGAGGACGGCGCGCAGTCCTCCTCTATTCCCTCTGCTCATCAGTCCCACTAAGATCGAAGTCTCCGCCCAGGTAGCTCAGTTGGTAGAGCACTTCCATGGTAAGGAAGGGGTCACGAGTTCGAGTCTCGTCCTGGGCTTTTCGCAGCCGGCGCGGCCTACTCGCGCCAGCCGGCGGTTTGACCTGGTTGATCGTTAGGCTGCCGCTTAGTGGACTTCTCCTTGACTGACGAGCAGGAGGATTTCGTCGACGCGATCCGGCGCTACTGCGATCACGAGTGCGGCACGCAAGATCAGCGTGAGCGCCTCACCGACGGCTATCGCGATCACCACAACGCGACGATCTACAAGGAGATGGCCGAGCTCGGTTGGACCGGCATCACGATCCCCGAGGAGTACGGTGGCTCCGGCGGCACCATGCTCGACGCCTGCATCTTCATGGAGGAGACCTCGCGAGCGCTGGCCCCGATCGGCGGCTACGCGACGACGCTGATCGTCGCCGGCGCCACCAAGCGCTTCGGCACCGAGGAGCAGAAGGAGGAGATCCTCGGCGGCATCGCCGACGGCGCCGTCGAGGCGATCGCGATGACCGAGCCGGAGGCGGGCTCTGACGTCGGCGCTCTCTCGACCTTCGCCGAGCGCACCGACGACGGCTACGTGCTCAACGGCCAGAAGGTCTTCTGCTCCAACGCCCACATCGCCGACCACGTCCTCGTCGTCTGCCGCACCACCCGCTCTGCTTCCAAGCACGACGGCATGACGATGATCTGGGTCCCGCGTGAGACCGAGGGCCTCGAGGTCGTCCCGATCGACACGATGGGCGGCCGCGACACCAACCACCTCTACCTCACCGACGTCGAGGCGCCGGCCGACGCGGTGCTCGGCCAGGTCGACCAGGGCTGGACGCAGCTGATGGCCGGCCTCAACGTCGAGCGCCTGATCCTCGGCGCGACGATGCTGGGCATCGCCCAGCGCGTCTTCGACGACGTCATCGTCTACGTCAAGGAACGCGAGCAATTCGGCCGCCCGATCGGCTCCTTCCAGTCGCTCCAGCACCGCATCGCCGACATGGCGACCGACATCGAGGCGGCCCGCCTGATGATCCGCTGGGTTGCCACCCTCACCGACGAGGACCCGGATCAGATGCTGCCCCGCGAGGCCTCGATGGTGAAGCTCTTCGTCACCGAGGTGACCAAGAAGGCGGCCCTCGACGGCATGCAGATGATGGGCGGCTACGGCTATGCCTCCGAGTACGACATGGAGCGCCTCGTCCGCACCTCCCTGGTCTCGACCATCTACGGCGGCACTTCGGAGATCCAGCGCAACATCATCGCCAAGACGTTCGGGCTCTGAGAACGGCATACTTCCCTGCGCAGGAAGTGAGCGCCCGTAGCTCAGTGGTCAACGGGCTTTTAACGAGGCCCAAAGAGCGCCGGTCTTTCAAGCCGGAGGTCGAGAGTTCGATTCTCTCCGGGCGCATACTGTGCCTGGGAGATTGTCTCCCGGGTGTCTCCGAGGGGCGTGTCGATGGGGCGCGTCGCTGCCGCTCCCAGGGCGCTATTCTTGCTGCAGCCTCGCGCCTCGGCCCGGGGTTTTCTCTTGTAACGGCGCGTAAGCAATCGAGGGATCTATGGCTCGCGGAGATGTCCGCATCGCGGTGACGCTGGCTTGCGAAGACTGCAAGCGGCGCAATTATCAGACAAACAAGTCCCGGCGAAATTCGCCGGATCGCATCGAGCTGCGCAAGTTCTGCCGCTGGTGCAAAGCCCATACGGCGCACAAGGAGACTCGCTAGCGCCGATGGCAAAGACCCGCGCACAGCGCAAGGCCGAGCGCAAGGCCCGCGAAGAACAGGAGCTCAAGCGTTCCGGTTCCGAGCGCACCGCCGAGTCTCGGGCGCAGCACGACACCCAGGTGCCGGTCTCCGGCGACATCGCCGAGATCGAAGCGGTCGAGGCAGGCATCGCTGCCGGCGCCTCGGAAGCCGCTCTGGAGACACCTGACGCTCCCAAGGTTTCCCGCGCCGAACGGCGTGCCGAAGCAAAGGCTCTGAAGGAAAGCGAGAAGCGCCAGCGCGGCGAGCAGAAGCGCCGCGAGAGCGAGCAGCTCGCCAAGAAGCAGAAGCAGGCCGCGGCGGAACGCCAGCGCGGCGGTGTGATCGGCTTCCTCGCCTCCTGCTGGGCGGAGCTCAAGAAGGTGCAGTGGCCAGACCGCGACACTCTGGTGCAGGCAACCGCGGTGACGATCATCTTCGTCGCCGTCGCCGCCACCTACCTCGGCGCTCTCGACGCCGCCTTCAACTTCCTCATCAAGCAGATCCTTTAGCGGGATCTCCGAACAAAGGCTTTAGCTGATGTATCGCTGGTACGTGATCAATACCTATTCGGGGCATGAGAACAAGGTCAAGCACAACCTCGAGCACCGGGTTCAGACGATGAGCCAGAACCGCAACGTGCGCCAGGTCGTCGTCCCCACCGAGCAGGTCATGGAACTCGGCAAGGACGGCCAGAAAGAACCGAAAGAGAAACGCACGATGCCGGGCTATGTCCTGGTCAACATGGAGATGACCGACGACGCCTGGGACCTGGTCAAGAACACACCCGGCGTCACCGGCTTCGTCGGCTCGCGCAACAAACCCGTGCCGCTCTCCAAACCGGAGGTCGACCGCCTGCTGCACCGCGAGACCGCGGAGCGGCCGCGCACCCAGGCCCAGTTCTCGATCGGCGAGTCGGTCAAGGTCGTCTCCGGCCCGCTTTCCGACTTCTCCGGCGAGATCGCCGAGATCAACGAGGACGCCGCCAAACTCAAGGTGCTGGTCTCGATCTTCGGCCGGGAGACCCCGGTTGAGGTCGGCTATGACCAGGTGAAGAAGATTTAGCCGGGCGACCGCTACCCTCTCCGATCCCGATGGCGAAAAAAGTCCTCACACAGATCAAGCTGCAGATCTCGGCCGGCTCGGCCAACCCGGCCCCCCCGGTGGGTCCGGCGCTGGGCCAGCACGGCGTCAACATCATGGAGTTCTGCAAAGCGTTCAACTCCCAGACCCAGTCCGAGGGCGGGACGATCATCCCGGTCGAAATCACGGTCTACGAGGACCGCTCCTTCACCTTCATCACCAAGACGCCTCCGGCGGCGGTGCTGATCAAGGAGGCGATCGGGATCAAGAAGGGCTCCGGCGAGCCCCACGTCAACAAGGTGGGGACGATCTCGATGGACCAGGTCCGCCAGATCGCCGAGCGCAAGATGCCCGACCTCAACGCCAACGACCTCGACGCCGCCTCGAAGATCATCGCCGGCACCGCCCGCTCGATGGGTGTGGACGTCAAATAGCCATGGCACACGGCAAGCGCTACCGCAAGCAACTCGACAAAGTCCAGCGCGACCGCGCCTACCCGCCGGTCGAAGCGATCGCTCTGCTCAGGGAGACCGCCAGCGCCAAATTCGACGAGACGGTGGAGCTGCACGTGCTGCTAGGCGTCAACGTCCGCCACGCCGAGGAGCAGCTGCGCGGCACCCTGGCGTTGCCTCACGGCCTCGGCAAGGACGTCTCCGTGGCGGTCTTCGCCCAGGGCCAGCAGGCGCGCGACGCCGAAGCTGCCGGCGCCGACTTCGTCGGTGGCGACGACCTCGCCAAGAAAGTCGAGGAGGAGGGTTGGACCGACTTCGACGTGGCGATCGCGACGCCCCAGATGATGGGCGCCGTCGGCAAGCTCGGCCGTGTCCTCGGGCCACAGGGCAAGATGCCCAACCCGAAGGTCGGCACGGTCACCGACGACATCGAGAAGGCGGTGAGCGAGTCCAAGGCGGGCAAGGTCGAGTACCGCACCGACCGCCAGGCGATCGTCCACATGGCGATCGGCAAGGCGAGCCTCGAGGCCGACCAGCTGCTCGACAACTTCACCGTGGTGATGGAGGAGATCGTCCGCGCCAAGCCCTCCGCGGCCAAGGGTCGCTACATCGTCTCCTGCACGCTGACGACGACGATGGGCCCCGGCATCCGGGTCGACGCTTCCAAGATCGGCGACCGTGACGCCGCCGCCGCGGCTGCCCAGACGGCAGAGGAACCGGTAACGGCCTAGACTGCGCCGTCGCACCCGAGACCATCGGCAGGGCTCGCGCCCACAAGTCCGATGCAGGTAGACGATGAACCGAGACGAGAAGTCAGCCACAATCGACGAGATCGCCGCCCAGATCGAGGCGGCCGAGGCGATCTTCGCGGTCGACTACCGGGGCATCAGCGTTCCCCAGGCGGCTGAGTTGCGCAGCAAGCTGCGCGAGTCCGATGCCAGCTTCCGCATCGTCAAGAACCGGCTGACCAAAATCGCCGCCGACAAGGCTGGCGAGGAGCGTCTCGCCGAGTTGCTCCAGGGCCCGACCGCCCTGGCTTTCGTCCGTGGCGACACCGCGCAGGCGGCCAAGTCGCTCTCGACCTTCAACAAAGAGCACGACGTGCTCACCTTCAAGGGCGGCTTCATGGACGGCCTCAGCCTTGACGAGGACCGCTTCAAGGCGATCGCCAAGCTGCCCTCCCGCGAGGTGCTCTACGGCCAGTTCGCCGGCGTCGTCGCCAGCCCGGTTACCGGGCTGGTCCGCGGCCTCGGATCGATGATCTCCGGCCTCGCCCTGCAGCTCGGCCAGATCGCCGAGCAGGGCCTGGTCTCCGGCGACGCGCCCGCTGCCGAGCCAGAGCCAGCGGCTGAGCAGGAGCCCGCAGCAGAGGACGCTCCGGCCGAGACGCCTGAGGCAGAGGCCGAAGCAGAGACTTCCAGTGACGATGAGCCTTCAAACGACGATGCGAGCAAGGAAGAGGAGTAGATGGCAACGAAGATTTCGACAGAGGATTGGATCGAGGAGCTGAAGAGCATTTCGGTGCTCGAGCTCTCCGAGCGGATCAAAGCTTTGGAGGAGGAGTTCGGCGTCTCCGCGACAGCTGTCGCCGCCGCGGCCCCAGCCGCTGCTGGCGCTCCCGCCGATGGTGGCGGTGGCGAGGAAGAGGCCTCCACGGTCGACGTCGTGCTGACCGAGGTCGGCGGCCAGAAGGTCCCCGTGATCAAGGTCGTGCGTGCCGCAACCGGTCTTGGCCTCAAAGAGGCAAAGGCGATGGTCGACGAGGCGCCGAAGGCGATCAAGGAGGGCATCGAGCGCGATGAGGCCGACAAGCTGAAGGCCGAGCTCGAGGAGGCTGGCGCCACAGTCGAGCTCAAGTAAAGCTCGCGTCAACCGCGGTTGGAACCCTGGCAGGGAGCCAAATCTGCGGTGGACCACGGCCGTGTGTTATTTTTCGCGGTCGCGCCCAGTTGTGTCCCCTGCCCCATATCCGCGCTGTCCCTAACGTCCCTCTGACCTTCTGAGGAGTCGCCCGTCTTGGCACGTTCGAACGCTGCCCCCGTAACCCGCAGGAGTTTTTCCCGACTACAGAACCCCCTCGAAGTCCCCCATCTGATCGATATCCAGCGTCGCTCCTTCGAGGAGCTGACGGATCCGAAGAAGGGTGGGCTGCGAGAGACGATTAACGACATATCCCCGATTGAGGACTACACGGGGAATCTCGCGATCGTTTTTGGCGAGTTCAAATTCGAGGAGCCTCCACACACAATCGAGGAGTGCCGCGAGAAGGACATGACCTACTCGCGGCCGCTCTCGGCCACGGTCGCCTTCCAGAACAAGGAGACCGGCGAGATCCGTGAGCAGGCCGTCTTCATGGGCGACTTCCCGTGGATGACCGATCGCGGCACCTTCATCATCAATGGCACCGAGCGTGTCGTCGTCACCCAGCTCGTCCGCTCCCCCGGCGCCTACGTGATGGCGCCCAAGGACGCCGAAAAGCAGGTCTTCATCGCCAACCTGATGCCGGCCCGCGGCTCCTGGCTGGAGCTCGAGATCGACAAAAAAGGCAAGGTCTTCGTCCGCATCGACCGCAAGCGCAAGCTGCCGGTCACGGTGCTGCTGCGTGCGATGGGCTATGTCGAGGACAAACAGCTCCTCGACATGTTCGACAACTCGATCTACCTGCGCCACACGATCGAGGCCGACACCGAGGCGACCCGCACCGAGGAGGGCGCCCTGATCGAGCTGTTCAAGAAGCAGCGCCCGGGTGAGCCACCCTCAGTCGACGCCGCCCGCAACCTGCTCGAGCAGCTCTTCTTCGATCCCAAGCGCTACGACCTCACGCGGGTCGGCCGCTACAAGCTCAACGCGCGGCTCGACCTCGACATCGACCTCGACACCAGGGTCCTCACCCACGACGACATCATCGCCCTGGTCAAGGAGCTGGTCAGCCTCCCGAAGCTGCTCGGCATCCCCGAGGAGATCGACGAGGAGAACCCGATCAAGGACTACGCCGCGGAGGCGATCACCTACCCCCGCGAGCCCGTCAACGAGCACCTCGACGAGTACGAGCACTTCGGCAACCGGCGCCTGCGCACGGTCGGCGAGCTGATCCAGGAGGCCTTCCGCATCGGCCTCTACCGGATGGAGCGCGTCGTACGTGAGCGGCTGACCACCGAAGACTCGGATGCGATCACGCCGCAGACGATCATCAACATCCGCCCGGTCGTCGCTGCGATGAAGGAGTTCTTCGGCTCCTCGCAGCTCTCACAGTTCATGGACCAGACCAACTCGCTGGCTGGGCTGACGCACCGGCGCCGTCTCTCGGCTCTGGGCGCAGGCGGCCTGACCCGCGAGCGGGCGCCGATCGAGGTGCGCGACGTGCACCCGACCCATTACGGCCGCATGTGCCCGATCGAGACGCCGGAGGGGCCGAACATCGGCCTGATCGGCTCGCTCTCCTCCTACGCGCAGATCTCCGAACACGGCTTCGTCACGACTCCGTACAGGATCGTCAAAGACGGCGCCCTGACTGGCGAGATCGCCCACATGGACGCGACCCAGGAGGAAGACAAGGTGATCGCCCAGGCGAACGCCGAGATCGACGAGAAGACCCAGAAGCTGAAGGGCCCGACGGTCCTGGTTCGCTCCGGCGAGCAGGAGTACGCCACGGCTTCGCCCAAGGAAGTCGACCTGATGGACGTCTCGCCGACCCAGATCTGGTCGGTGGCGACGGCGCTGATTCCGTTCCTCGAGCACGACGACGCCAACCGGGCGCTGATGGGCTCCAACATGCAGCGCCAGGCTGTGCCGCTGCTCAAGCCCGACCCGCCGCTGATCGGCACCGGCATGGAGCGCCGTGCCGCGGTCGACACCGGCGACGTCATCCTCGCCGCGAACGACGGCGAGGTCGCCCATGTCGACGCGGAGCAGATCGTCGTCACCCACGGCGCGAAGCGGGACGAGTACCCGCTGCACAAGTTCATGCGCTCCAACCAGGGCACGATCATCCACCAGCGGCCGATCGTCAACACCGGTCAGCAGGTGAAGAAAGGCGACGTGCTCGCCGACGGCTCCTCGACCGGTGGCGGCGAGATCGCCCTGGGCAAGAACTGCCTGGTCGCCTTCATGTCCTGGGAGGGCTACAACTTCGAGGACGCGATCATTCTCTCCGAGCGCCTGGTCAAGGACGACGAGCTCACCTCGATTCACATCGAGGAGTACGAGATCGACGCCCGCACGACCAAGCTCGGCGACGAGGAGATCACCCGCGACATCCCCAACCGCTCCGAGGAGAGCCTGCGCAATCTGGACGAGCGCGGCATCGTCAGGGTCGGGGCCGAGGTCGTCTCCGGCGACCTGCTGGTCGGCAAGGTGACGCCCAAGGGCGAGACCGAGCTGACCGCCGAGGAGAAGCTGATCCGCGCGATCTTCAAGGAGAAGGCGCGCGAGGTCCGCGACACCTCGCTGAAGGTCCCGCACGGCGAGGGTGGTGTCGTCATCGAGGTGCTGACCTTCAGCCGCGACGACGGCGACGACCTGTCCGCTGGCGTCAACGACCTGGTTCGCGTCTTCGTCGCGACCAAGCGCAAGATCGCCGAGGGCGACAAGCTCGCCGGCCGCCACGGGAACAAGGGTGTGATCTCGAAGATCGTCCCCGAGGAGGACATGCCCCACCTCGCCGACGGCACTCCGGTCGACGTCATCCTCAACCCGCTCGGCGTGCCGAGCCGGATGAACATCGGTCAGATCCTCGAGACGCATCTCGGCTGGGTTGCCGGCAACGGCTGGTACGACGACGGCTCGGCGGCCTACAAGCAGGCGCACTCCGACGAAGGCGACGGCCGCGTCTACGTGGCGACCTCGGTCTTCGACGGGGCAACCGTCGAGGACGTCGACGAGGCGCTGGTCAGCTGGCAGGACGAGAACGCCGAGCGCGGCATTGACCTTGGCATCGACAAGAGCGCCCGCCCCGGCGCCCGCGCCGATGGCAGCGCCCAGCTCTACAACGGCCGTACCGGAGAGCCCTACGAGGGCAAGGTCACGATCGGCTACATGTACATCCTCAAGCTGCTGCACCTGGTCGACGACAAGATCCACGCGCGTTCGACCGGCCCGTACTCGCTGGTCACCCAGCAGCCGCTGGGCGGCAAGGCGCAGTTCGGCGGCCAGCGCTTCGGCGAGATGGAGGTCTGGGCCCTCGAGGCCTACGGCGCTGCCTACACGCTGCAGGAGATGCTCACGGTCAAGTCCGACGACACGGTCGGCCGCGTCAAGGCCTACGAGGCGATCGTCAAGGGCGAGAACATCCCCGAGCCGTCGATTCCGGAGTCCTTCAAAGTGCTGTTGAAGGAGATCCAGAGCCTCTCGCTGGACGCCAATGTCGTCTCCGAAGGCGGCGACGTGGAAATCGCCGAGGAGGACGACGACCTGCTCAAGGCGGCCGAGGAGCTGGGCATGGACCTGACCGGGGTCCGCGCCGACTCTCCCAACGGGGGCAGCACTGCTGCCGACGAGCAAGAGGAGCAGGTGGTCGCCGAGGGCGATGGAGGAACCGACGGGGCTGCTGAGCAACCCAAAGAGGCCGAAGAGGCAAAGGTGGAGGACTGATGATCGACATCAACAATTTCGACGCAATTGAGATCGGCCTCGCGTCGTCGAAGAAGATCCGCTCCTGGAGCTGGGGCGAGGTCACCAAGCCGGAGACGATCAACTACCGCACGCTGAAGCCGGAGAAAGACGGCCTCTTCTGCGAGCGCATCTTCGGTCCGACCAAGGACTGGGAGTGCTACTGCGGCAAGTACAAGCGGGTCCGCTACAAGGGCATCGTCTGCGAGCGCTGCGGCGTCGAGGTAACGCGCTCCAAGGTCCGCCGCGAGCGCATGGGTCACGTCGACCTGGCCGCGCCGGTATCCCACATCTGGTTCTTCAAGGGCGTGCCAAGCCGGATCGGCTACCTGATCGACATGGCCCCCAAGGAGCTCGAGAAGGTCCTCTACTTCGCTGCGTCGATGATCACCTGGGTTGACGTCGAGGCTCGCGACAAGGACCTCGGCATGCTCGAGAAAGAGGTCAAAAAGGTCACCGACTCCTACGAGGCCGAAAGGCAAAAAAGGACCCAGGAGCTGAGCGAGTCGCTCGAGCGCCGGGTCAAGTACCTCGAGGAGGGCACCCAGACCAAGTTCGACGACGACGATCACATCTGGGCCGACTCCCTGAAGCTGACCGCGGCACAGCTGCGCAAGCTCAAGGACGACGAGCGGGCCAAAATGATCAAAGAGCTGCGCAAGACCTTCGACGCGGAGATCTCCGACACCGAGGCCTACATCGACGAGGCGATCGAGCGGATGGCCGAAGTCTGGAAGATCTTCACCGAGATGAAGCCGAAGGACGTCGTCAACGACGAGACCGTCTTCCGTGAGCTGAAGGACCGCTTCGGCTCGCCGTTCGGCTGGGGTGAGTACTTCCGCGGCAGCATGGGCGCCGAAGCGGTGCGCGATCTGCTCGAACAGGTCGATCTCGAGGCTGACTGCGAGGAACTCGAGCTGATCATCAACAGCTCCAAGGGCCAGAAACAGGCCCGCGCGGTGAAGCGCCTCAAAGTCGCTTCCGCCTTCCTCAACTCCGAGAACAAGCCGGACTGGATGATCCTCGACTGCGTGCCGGTGATTCCGCCGGAGCTGCGGCCGATGGTGCAGCTGGACGGTGGCCGTTTCGCGACCTCCGACCTCAACGACCTCTACCGGCGCGTGATCAACCGCAACAACCGCCTCAAGCGACTGCTCGATCTCGGCGCCCCCGAGATCATCGTCAACAACGAGAAGCGGATGCTGCAGGAGGCCGTCGACGCCCTGTTCGACAACGGCCGTCGCGGTCGCCCGGTGACGGGCCCCGGCAACCGGCCGCTGAAGTCGCTCTCCGACATGCTCAAGGGCAAGCAGGGACGCTTCCGTCAGAACCTGCTCGGCAAGCGCGTCGACTACTCCGGCCGCTCGGTGATCGTTTCCGGCCCGAGTCTGCGGCTGCACCAGTGTGGCCTTCCCAAGCTCATGGCCCTCGAGCTCTTCAAGCCATTCATCATGGCCCAGCTGGTCGAGCGCAAGGCGGTGCAGAACATCAAGGCCGCCAAGAAGATGGTCGAGTCGATGATCCCCGAGGTCTGGGACGTGCTCGAGGAAGTCATCCACGAGCACCCGGTGCTGCTCAACCGCGCGCCGACCCTGCACCGCCTCGGCATCCAGGCTTTCGAGCCGGTGCTGGTCGAGGGCAAGGCGATCCAGGTACACCCGCTGGTTTGTCATGCCTTCAACGCCGACTTCGACGGCGATCAGATGGCGGTCCACGTGCCGCTCTCCGCCGAGGCCCAGGCCGAGGCGCGGATCCTGATGCTCTCGGCGAACAACATCCTCTCGCCGGCCCACGGCGCGCCACTGGCGACGCCGACCCAGGACATGGTGCTGGGCATCTACTACCTCACCTACGGTCCTGACGCCGATGAGCTGGCGAAGATCGACGAGGAGCTCAAGGCCGGCAAGGGCGCCGCCCGCAACGGCTCCTCCCCGAAGGTATTCCGCTCCGCGCAGGAGGCCGAGCTCGTCTACGAGAACGGCGGCTGCAAGCTGCACGACCAGGCCGAGTATCGGCGAGCCGGGCACGAGCACTTCCTGACCACGGTCGGGCGAATCATCTTCAACGAAAAGATCGAGCGCGCTCTGGCCGAGGCGCTCGGGGACGAGTTCGACCCCGAGCAGTTCGAGTTCGTCAATCACTCGCTGAAGAAGCGCAACGTCAACGAGATGGTCTCCGACCTGGTCGACGCCTACGGGGCGCCGGCGGTCTCACAGGTGCTCGACGCATTCAAGGACCTCGGCTTCCACTACGCCAGCCAGGCGGGAATCACGGTCTCCAAGAACAACGTCGTCTCACCGCCCGACAAGGAGAAGATCCTCAAGCGCTACGAGAAGCTGACGACCGAGATCCAGGGCCAGTACGACGACGGCTACATCACGGCCGAGGAGCGCCACGAGGCGGTCACGTCGCACTGGAACAAAGCTACGGACGAGGTCGCCCAGGCGATGGAGGACAACCTCCACGAGCTGAACCCGATCTTCATGATGGCCAACTCGGGTGCTCGTGGCTCCTTCAAGCAGATCCGCCAGCTGGCGGGCATGCGCGGCCTGATGGCCAATCCGAAGGGCGAAATCATCGAGCGGCCGATCAAGGCCAACTTCATGGAGGGCCTCTCGGTTCTCGAGTACTTCATCTCAACCCACGGCGCCCGAAAGGGGCTCGCCGACACGGCGCTGCGTACGGCCGATTCGGGTTACCTCACCCGGCGCCTGGTCGATGTCGCGCAGGACGTCATCGTCCGCGAGGAGGACTGCAAAACCAAAGACCACATCGAGATGGCGTTGCGCAAGGACGACAACTCGCTCAACGACAATCTCGCCGGTCGTCTCGCCGCGAAAAAGTTCGAAACCAAACGCGGCCGCGAGCTGCTCAAGCGCAACCAGGAGATCACCCTCGCCGACGTCGAGGCGATCGCCGAGGCGCTTGGCGACGAAGAAGTCAAGATCCCGGTCCGCTCGGCGCTCAAGTGCGATGCCGACTCGGGCGTTTGCCGTGCTTGCTACGGCGTTGCTCCGGCAACCGGCTTCACGGTCAACATCGGCGACGCGGTGGGGATCATCGCCGCTCAGTCGATCGGCGAGCCTGGGACGCAGCTGACCATGCGCACCTTCCACACGGGCGGTGTCGCCGGCCAGGACATCACGCAGGGCCTGCCGCGCATCGTCGAGCTCTTCGAGGCGCGTAAACCGAAGGGCTTGGCGCAGATGGCCGAGGTCGACGGCAAGGTTTCGATTGACGAGACCGACAAAGCGCTGAAAATCATCGTCACCGAGTCCAGCGGCGAGGAGCACGCCTACAGCTTCCCGCTGCGGACGCGACTGCACGTGGCCGATGGCGACAAGGTCGAGGCCGGCCAGCAGCTCAACGAGGGCTCGCTCTACCCGGCTGACCTGCTGGCGATCCGCGGTCGCACCGACGTCGAGCTCTACCTGGTGGCCGAGGTGCAGAAGGTCTACCGCGCTCAGGGCGTCGACATCAACGACAAGCACATCGAGCTGATCGCCCGTCAGATGCTGAAGAAGGTGCGGATCGAATCGAAGGGCTCGACCAGCCTGCTGCCAGGCCAGCTCGAAGACCGCGGTGCGCTCAAGCGCCTCAACAAGAAGACCAAGGAAGACGGCGGCACGCCGGCCAAGGCCGAGGAGGTCATCCTCGGAATCACCAAGGCATCGCTGGCCACCGAGTCCTTCCTCTCCGCCGCCTCCTTCCAGGAGACGACCAAGGTGCTCACCGACGCCGCTCTGGAGGGCAAGCGAGACAAATTGGTGGGCCTGAAGGAGAACGTCATCATCGGCAAGCTGATCCCGGCGGCGACCGGCCTCAAGCACTACCGCACGATCGCGGTCGAGCCGGCCGTGCCGATCGAGCCGCCGAGCGAGGAAGGCCTGCTCGACGAGGAAGAGCTCGCTGCCGAGCTGGGGCTCGACGACGGCAACGCCGTCGAGAGCTTCGGGCCTTCGTTCGCGGAGGAGCTGGAGGAGCTGGCGCAGGAGATTGAGCAGACCTCAGAGGAGAAGTCCCCGGGGCAGTCCTAGTAGCGGGGATGGAGGGGCGGGGCAACCCCGCCCCTCCTGCCGAGTTCGGGTCGCCTGCTGCGACGACATCCGCTTCGGTCGAGCTTGTGCGACCAGCCGAACTGCATCAAATTTCCGGTCCGGCAGGCCGGAAATTTGATGCAGTTCGGCTGAAAACGCGAAGCGGCCCGGGTTTTGCCCGGGCCGCTTGGTGATGTGGTTGTTCGGTGTCGCTAGTTGCTGCTGCCGCCTGAGAGGCAGTAGGCGAAGACCGTGAGGCTGGTGTTGGTGGGGACGTAGCTGTGGGCGTGGGCGATCCAGCCGTTGCCGGAGCGCTCCGTCCCGGTCAAGGCCACCCGGTAGTCGCCGGCGGTGTTGCCGCCACTGATCGCGACCGTTCCCGTGGGGCAGGCGACGCTGACGCTCGCGTTGGCACCGGCGTTGATCGTGGTGCTGTTCGAGACCGCGATAATCTGGCCGAGCTCGGAGGCGCGGACTGAGCCGGCCTGCAGCTCGCTCGAGCCGACCGAGTCGGGGCCGAGGTCGTTGGCGGTCAGGGACTGGTCGGCTACCTCCGAGGAGGTGACCGAGCTGGCGGCGAGGTCGCCCGCCGCCAGAGTGTCGGCAGCGACGTCGGAGGAGTCGACGCCGTTTTCGGCGATCTCCGTGGTGTCGACCGCGTCGGGGGCGATCTTGCCCGCCGCCACCGCGTTGTCGCGGAGGTCGATCGTGCGGATCGTGCCGTCGACGATCTGCGGCGAGCGGACGGTGTTCTTGGCGATGCCGGCTGCAAAAGCGCCGCCGGTAAGAGCCATGAACAGCGCCATGCAGCTGATCACGAGGGCGGGGGAGAGACGGAATGAACGGTTCTTGCTGGTCATCGGAGGTTCCTTTCGTTGGGTTGTAGATCCGATGGACCAAGCTTCGAATCGATCCGCCTTTCTCTCTACGGACCCCAGGGGTGAACCTCCTCACCCCTGTATGGGAGGGATCGATAGATTGGCCAGATGGCCAGTAACAAGACTTGCGTCATCGGAGCGGGCTCCTCGGGGATTGCTGCTTGTCAGGTGCTGAACGCCCGGGGAATCCCATTCGACTGTTTCGAGAAGGGCTCTGAGGTCGGCGGCAACTGGCGTTACGAAAACGACAACGAGATGTCGTCGGCCTACCGCTCCCTGCACATCAACACCTCACGGGGCCTGATGGCCTACAAGACCTACCCGATGCCGGATGACTATCCGGACTACCCCAACCACTTTCAAATCGCCAGGTACTTCGACGACTACGTCGACCACTTCGGGCTGCGCGAGAAGATTCGCTTCCGGACCGAGGTGGTCAGCGTCAAGCCCGCCGAAGGGGAGTGGGACGTCACAGTCCAGGACGCGGATGGGAAGCGGGAGACGAACCGCTATCGCTCCGTGCTGGTCGCCAACGGGCATCACTGGGATCCGCGCTGGCCTGAGCCCGCCTTTCCCGGCGCCGACGAGTTCGAGGGTGAGCAGATACACGTCCATCACTACCGCGAGCCAGACGTGCTGCATGACAAGCGAGTATTGGTGCTTGGGATCGGCAACTCCGCCACCGACATCGCTGTCGAGGCATCGCGGATCACTGAGAAGACCTTCCTGGCGATGCGCCGCGGCGCCTACGTCATGCCCAAGTACCTGAACGGCAAGCCGACCGACGAGGCGGCCTCGAAACTGCTGACGATGATGCCGCTGCCGGTGCAGCGCTTCGTGCTGAATCGAATGCTGGGGCTCAGCGCCGGTGACATGACCGCCTACGGCCTGCCTCAGCCGGATCACAAGCTGCTCGAGGCGCACCCGACCGTCTCCGCCGAGTTGCTCTCCCGGCTCGGCCACGGGGACATCGCCGTCAAGCCCAACATCGACAGCTTCAGCGGTGGCCGCACGGTTCGCTTTGCCGACGGCAGCGAGGAGGAGGTCGACCTGGTCGTCTACTGCACCGGCTACAAGATCACCTTCCCGTTCTTCGAGGAGGGCCTTGTCGCCGCCAAGGACAACCGCTTTCCGCTCTACCGGCGGGTCGCCTCGGTCGAGCACCCGGGCCTCTATTTCATCGGCTTCATCCAGCCGCTCGGCGCGATCATGCCGCTTGCCGAGGCGCAGTCGGAGTGGGTCGGGGACCTGTTGGACGGCAAGGGCACCCTGCCGTCACCGGTTGAGATGCGGGCTGAGATCGGGGAGGCGGAAAAGAAGATGCGCAAGCGGTATGTAGCCTCGAAGCGGCACACGATCCAGGTCGATTTCCAGCCTTATCTGCGGGAGATCCGCAGGGAGCGGAAGCGGGCTGGTCAGCGGGTGTGAGGGGGAGGGGACGGGGTGCCCCTCCTGGTTGCTGGGGTTTTCGCCGGGTGCATCGCGCGGCTCGCTGAGGGGATAGTGCGAAAACCATGACGCCGCTGCCCAGGAGGGGCACCCCGTCCCCTCCTCACGGCACCGCTGCTTGGGCCATGCTGATGAGGACCACGGGGGCGGGGGCTTGGGCGCCAGCGGTTGAAGCCTTCGCTGGAGTCGTCGGAAGCTGTTTCGGGCTCGGGGGCTTGGCTTGCCCACCAGATCAGCCAGAGGGCGCCCAGGACTGGGATCTTCAGCACGACTAGCAGAAAGAAAATCGGCAGGAACCCCTCCATTGGGCTCAGTCTAGAGACACTGCCCACTGCCGCAAGGCCTCGACGTGGGCCTCCTCGAGGCCGAGGTGGGTCTCAGTGAGGACGAGCAGGGTTGGCTGCTCGCGCCGCTCTGCCCACTCGTAACAGCTCGCGTCGAAGTTGTCGTCGATCCAGGCCATCGGCCGGCCGATGGCGTACTCGTCAAGCGGCCCCAGCTTCCAGTGGGCGCCGCCAGGTCGCGCGGCTACGTCGAAGCTGACAAATGGCAGTTCGGGCAGCCCGAGCAGCGAGGGCAGGTAGAAGTTCGCCTTGTCCTCCCAGCCCGTCGCCCAGACCAGCTCGAAGTGCTCGCTCAACCGCTGCAGCCGATCCCCGCACGGCAGCGAGATCAGGTGCGGCACCCCATCGACCAGCTCCAGCTTCGTAAAGGCGCGATCCGGCGGGGTCTCAGCTCCGAACAGCGAGATGACCCCATCGACATCGACGGCGAGGATGGGGCGGTCCATAGGGCTGGCTTAGGTCGGACTACCAGCGGTAATGCGCGAAGGCCTTGTTGGCCTGGGCCATGCGATAGATGTCGTCCTTGCGCTTCCAAGCAGACCCTTGCTGCTGCGTGGCATCGAGGATCTCACCGGCGAGGCGCTCGGCCATCGCGTACTCGCGGCGATTGCGCGCGTAGTCGACCAGCCAGCGGATCGCCAGGGTGCGAGCGCGGCGGGCGGGGACCTCGACCGGCACCTGGTAGGTGGCGCCGCCGACACGGCGGGAGCGGACCTCGAGCACCGGCGTCAGCGCCTTGATCGCCGCCTCGAGGGTCTCGATCGGATCCTCGTTGGAGCGCTCGCCGACGATTGCCAGGGCGTCGTAGACGATCCGCTCGGCAAGTTGCTTCTTGCCGTCGCTCATCACCTTGTTGATCAGCTGCTGGACGAGCCGGTTGCGAAAGCGCGCGTCGGGCTCGACCGGTCGGATTGTCGCTGCGGAGCGGCGGGGCATTAGGAAGCCTTGACGCCGTAGCGCGAACGGGCTTGCTTGCGGTCGGAGACGCCGGCGGCGTCGAGCGTGCCGCGCACGACCTTGTAGCGGACGCCTGGCAGATCCTTGACGCGACCACCCCTGACCAACACCACGGAGTGCTCCTGCAGGTTGTGGCCCTCGCCCGGGATGTAGGTGGTGACCTCCATGCCGTTGGTGAGGCGCACACGGGCGATCTTGCGCAGCGCCGAGTTCGGCTTCTTCGGCGTTACGGTCGCGACGCGGGTGCAGACGCCACGTCGCTGCGGCGCGGCAACGGCCTTCTTGCGGCCCTGGCCTGACTTGAGGCCCGGCGTCGTCGTCTTCTTCTTCGGGCGCTTGCGGCCCTTCCTGACAAGTTGATTGGTATTCGGCACGGCCGCGCATAGTAGAGCAGTCCGCCCAAGACCAGCCCCGCCGCTGCCGCGAGCTCCTCGTAGAAGCCGTCCTCGAGCACCGCTGTGGCGCCTGCGAAGCGCGCGTTCTGGGCGCCCTCGTCGAGGCCGGCGGGCAGGTCGACGAGCAGGATCACGGCGATGCTGAGCAGGCCGAGGGCGATCACGGCACGGCCCATGCCGCGCCGGCTCGGGCCGCAATGCAAGCACCGCGGCAACGGCGGCGAGCAGCGCGATCGGGATCAGCAAGTAGGCGTGGGCCTCGCCGGCGTCCTTCGCATCCGCGGTCGGTGGAGTGGCGGCCGGCAGACCCGCGTAGGCGGACTGGCCGATCTCGACGCTGCGGTAGGAGACGAACTGGGCGACGACGAGGCAGATCGCCGCGGCGATCACGACGGCGCAGACCGCCCGCTGCGGCGTGAGCACGGCGCTGGCTCGGGTTGCCGCTCGGGTCGATACGGCGCTGATTCGAAGCAGGATGCGCTCGCCCCGCGAGAAGGCGCGCAAGATCAGCACGGCGAGCGGGCGCAGCAGCTTGCCCAGCGGCCGCGCCAGGCGCAGCACGAGTGTCCGCAGCCGGCCGAGCAGGCGTATGGCGACGGTCCGCAGCCGGGTCAGCCGGCGCGCCAGTACCGGCTGCAGCTTCTCGATGCGCCGCGACACCGCACGGTCGATCTGCTGAGAGCGCTTCCCCGCCGCCAGGAGGACCGCGCCGATGCGCCGTCGTGCCGCTGCTATCATCGCGCGTCGCTCAGGCTGTCTTTTCGAAGTCCGTTTCGCCGGGCCCGCGAGGGCCTTTTTCATGCGCCGATCCCGGCTCTTGCCAGATCGGTTGCTTTTGTCCCGTCCCCGTTTCACGATCAAACCCTTACCTTAGGAACCACATGGCACGCAGCTTTCCCCTAGAGAAGACGCGCAACATCGGGATCATGGCGCACATCGACGCCGGTAAGACGACGACGACCGAGCGCATCCTCTACTACACCGGTCGTACCCACAAGATGGGCGAGGTCCACGAGGGCGCCGCCGTGATGGACTGGATGGAGCAGGAGCAGGAGCGCGGCATCACGATCACCTCCGCCGCCACCGCCTGCGAGTGGAAGGACCACCGGATCAACATCATCGATACGCCGGGCCACGTCGACTTCACGGTCGAGGTCGAGCGCAGCCTGCGCGTCCTCGACGGCGCGATCGCCGTCTTCGACGCGGTCGCCGGCGTCGAGCCCCAGTCGGAGACCGTTTGGCGCCAGGCCGACAAGTACAAAGTTCCGCGCTTCGCCTACATCAACAAGATGGACCGCACCGGCGCCGACTTCTTCAACTCGGTGCAGACGATGACCGACCGGCTCGGCGCCAACCCGCTGCCGATTCAGCTGCCGATCGGCAGTGAGGACAACTTCAAGGGCGTCGTCGACCTGATCGAGATGAAAGGGCTGATCTGGACCGACGAGCTCGGCGCCGAGTACGAGACCGTCGAGATCCCCGAGGACCTGCAGGAGCAGGCCGAGGAATACCGGACCCAGCTGATCGAGGCCTGCGCCGACTACGACGACGAGCTGATGGAGGCCTATCTGGCCGAGGAGGAGATTCCTCACGAGCGGATCGCCAAATCCCTGCACCGGGCCTGCCTCGACACCAAGGTGACCCCCGTGCTCTGCGGCACCTCGTTCAAGAACAAGGGCGTGCAGCCGCTGCTCGACGCGATCGTCGACTTGCTGCCTTCGCCGCTCGAGGTCCCGCCGGTGACCGGTGTCATCCCGGCAGGCAAGGGCCAGGCGGAGGACAGCGAGGGCGAGCGGCCCGCCGACGACAACGGTCCCTTTGCCGCCCTCGCCTTCAAGGTCATGACCGATCCCTACGTCGGCAAGCTCACCTACTTCCGCGTTTACTCCGGGAAGCTGGAGAAAGGCGGCCGCGTCCTCAACGTGAAGACCGGCCGGACCGAGCGGATCGGGCGATTGCTGATGATGCACGCCAACAGCCGCGAGGAGATCGACGAGTGCTACGCGGGCGACATCTGCGCCGGCGTCGGCCTCAAAGAAACCGGCACCGGCGACACGCTAGCGGCCCCCGACGCGCCGATCGCGCTGGAGAGCATCGAATTCCCCGAGACCGTGATCGCCGTCGCGATCGAGCCGAAAACCAAGGCCGACCAGGAGAAGATGGGCAACGCCCTGCAGCGCCTCGGCGAGGAGGACCCGACCTTCAAGATCGAAAGCGACGAGGAAACCGGCCAGACGCTGATCCACGGCATGGGCGAGCTCCACCTCGAGGTGATCGTCGACCGCATGTTGCGTGAGTTCAAAGTCGAGGCCAACGTCGGCAAGCCACAGGTCGCCTACCGCGAGACGATCCGCAAGCGGGTCGAGAAGGTAGTTGCCCGCTTCGTCCGCCAGACCGGCGGTCGCGGCCAGTTCGGTCACGTCGTGATCAACGTCGAGCCGGCGCCGGGCGAGGGCTTCGAGTTCATCAACAAAATCAAGGGCGGCGTTATCCCCGGTGAGTTCATCGGCCCGGCCGAACAGGGCATGAAAGAGGCGCTGGAGAACGGCGTCAAGGCCGGCTACCCGATGGTCGACGTCAAGGTCGAACTCGTCGACGGCTCCTACCACGACGTCGACTCCTCGGAGATGGCCTTCAAAATCGCCGGCTCGATGGCGATCCAGGACGGCGCTCGCAAAGCGAACCCGGTCCTGCTCGAGCCGGTGATGGCGGTCGAGGTCGTCACCCCCGAGGACTTCCTCGGCGACGTGATCGGCGATCTCTCCCGGCGTCGCGGCAAAGTGCAAGGACAGGAGCAGCGCGGCAACGCACTCGCCGTTCAGGCCTTCGTGCCGCTCGGCGAGATGTTTGGCTACGCGACAGAACTTCGCTCTATGACTCAGGGTCGAGCCACTTACACGATGCAGTTCGAGCGTTACGAGGAGGTCCCGGCGAGCATCGCCGAAGAGATCGTCGAGCATCGTTCAGGCGAGCCAGTTGGCGCCACTTCATGACCGGCAGTAGGCCGCACGGTTGTTCTAGCTATATTTCCCAGGTTCGCCCGCAGGCAGGTCGAGATGACTTGCCTCGGCAGCACCCCCAAACTTAACCAGGCAACGCAGACAGAACCCGACTTCGAAAGGTAGAACGGAGAGAGATGTCCAAGGAGAAGTTCGAGCGCGATAAGCCGCACGTAAACGTCGGCACGATTGGTCACATCGACCACGGAAAGACGACGCTGACGGCCGCGATCACCACGACGCTCGCCACCAAGGGCGACGCCGAGGCGAAGAGCTTCGCCGAGATCGACAACGCTCCGGAGGAGAAGGAGCGCGGCATCACGATCGCGACCTCCCACGTCGAGTATCAGACCGCCAACCGTCACTACGCCCACGTCGACTGCCCCGGTCACGCCGACTACGTCAAGAACATGATCACCGGCGCCGCCCAGATGGACGGGGCGATCCTCGTCGTCTCCGCCGCCGACGGCGTGATGCCGCAGACGCGCGAGCACATCCTGCTCGCCCGCCAGGTCAACGTCCCGCACGTGGTCGTCTTCCTCAACAAGGTCGACCAGGTTGACGACGACGAATTGATCGAGCTGGTCGAGGAGGAGGTCAAGGAACTCCTCGACGAGTACGACTTCCCCGGCGACGACACGCCGATCATCAAGGGCTCGGCGCTGAAGGCGCTGGAGGGCGACGAAGAGGCGCAGAAGGCGATCTTCGAGCTGGCCGACGCGCTCGACTCCTACATCCCCGAGCCCGTGCGCGAGCTCGACAAGCCTTTCCTGATGCCGATCGAGGACATCTTCTCGATCACCGGCCGCGGCACCGTCGCCACCGGCCGCGTCGAGCAGGGAATCGTCAACACCGGCGACGAGGTCGAGATCGTCGGCATCAAGGACACGACGACGACCGTGGTCACCGGGGTCGAGATGTTCCGCAAGCTGCTCGACGAGGGTCAGGCGGGCGACAACATCGGCGCCCTGCTGCGTGGCACCAAGCGCGAGGAGATCGAGCGTGGCCAGGTGCTCTGCAAGCCAGGCTCGATCACGCCGCACACCAAGTTCAAGGCTGAGGTCTACTGCCTGAAGAAGGAGGAGGGTGGTCGTCACACGCCGTTCTTCTCCGGCTACCGGCCCCAGTTCTACTTCCGCACCACCGACGTGACCGGAATCGCCAATCTCCCCGAGGGGACCGAGATGGTGATGCCGGGAGATAACGTCGAGATGACGATCGAGCTGATCCAGCCGATCGCGATGGATCAGGGCCTGCGTTTCGCCATCCGCGAGGGTGGCCGGACGGTGGGCTCGGGAGTCGTCGCGGAGATCGTCGAGTAGCACCAAAGGGCGGGCTTGTGCCCGCCCGTCGTCGCCCGTCGGGCGACGAGACAACTGCAAAGCACATACGACCGGGGCGGCGCCCCACCTAAAGGGGCCCCGCCCTTTATGCGCGCTAGAGCGCGCAAGAAAGACCGAGACAACTCAGACCGTGGCAGCGATAGCAGCACAGAAAATTCGAATCCGGCTCAAGGCGTATGACCATGACGCCATAGACCGGGCTGCCCGCGAGATCGTTGAAACCGCGGAGCGCACTGGCGCCAGCGTCTCTGGCCCGGTGCCGCTGCCGACCGAGAAAAACGTCTACTGCGTGATCCGCTCGCCGTTCAAGGACAAGGACTCACGCGAGCACTTCGAGATGCGCACCCACAAGCGCCTGATCGACATCCTTCAGCCTTCGCCGAAAACGGTCGACTCGCTGCAGCGTCTCGACTCGCTTCCCGCCGGCGTCGACATCGAGATCCGTCTTTAGGGCTATGGCGGCGATCCTCGGCAAGAAGCTCGGCATGACGCAGGTCTTCCGTGAGGACGGCAGTGTCATCCCGGTCACCGTGATCGAGGCCGGCCCCTGCAAGGTGACCGCGGTTCGCGAGCCCGAGCGCGATGGCTACACCGCTGTGCAGCTTGCCTTTGGCGTCGCCAAGGAGGGCAAGCTGAGCCGCGCCGAGGAGGGCCACCTGAAGAAGGCCGGTGGGGCTCCGATGCGTCACCTGGTCGAGTTCCGCGACGAGGATCTCGGCGCCGAGGACGGCCCCAAGATCGGCGATGACGTCACCGTCGCCTCTTTCGAGGCGGGTCAGAAGGTGAAGGTCTCCGGTATCTCGATCGGCAAGGGCTTCCAGGGCGGCATCAAGCGCCACAACTTCAGCCGCGGCCCGGTCAGCCACGGCTCGCACAACGTGCGGGCCCCGGGCTCGATCGGCGCAAGCACCTTCCCGGCACGCGTCTTCAAAGGGATGAAGATGCCCGGCCAGATGGGCAACAAGCGGGTCACCCAGAAGGGTCTCGAGGTTGCCGACGTCGACGCCGAGCGCAACCTGCTGCTCATCAAAGGCTCGGTACCGGGCTCACGCAACGCCGTGGTCGAGGTGAGGACCGATGGCTAAAGTCGCCGTGCTCGGCAAGACGACCAAGGCCGATCTGCCGAAAGGGCTCTTCGACGAGCCGTTCCATCACTCGCTGGTCGACGAGGCTGCCCGCGCCGATCTCGCCGCCCGCCGTCGCGGCACCGCCTCGACGCTGACTCGCGCTGAGGTGTCGATGACCGGCGCCAAGGCCTGGCGCCAGAAGGGCACCGGCCGCGCTCGTGTTGGCGCGCTCAGCTCGCCCAGCCGCTTCGGCGGCGGCGTCGCTTTCGGCCCGAAGCCGCGCCACTACACGGTCAAGGTCAATCGCAAGGCGCGGCGCAAGGCGCTGCGCTCGGCGCTCTCGACTCACGCGGAGCGAGACAGCGTCGCTCTGCTCGACGCTGCCACTTTCGAGACGCCGTCGACTAAAACCGCTGCCCAGGCCCTCGAGAAGTGGGGCGCGAAGCGTGCGACTCTGATCGTGCTCGCGCCCGAGGAGAGTGGCGCCGCAAAGAGCTTTCGCAACATTCCCCGGGTTCACGTCACCGAGGTCGACGCGATCGGGGTGGCCGACGTGATCGGCGCCGCTTCGCTGGTCCTCTCGGAGGCCGCGCTCGAGAAGCTCCAGGAGAGGCTCGGCTGATGGACGCGCGCAACACGATCATCAGCCCCGTCGTATCCGAGAAGAGCTACGCGCTGATCGGAGAGGGCAAGTACACCTTCCGGGTCGACGACCGCGCCCACAAGACCCAGATCGCCCACGCGATCGAGGAGATCTTCGAGGTCAAGGTCGCTGCGGTGCGCACGTCCAAGGTGCGCTCCAAGCCAAAGCGCCGCGGCCTGCACCAGGGCAAGACACGAGGCTGGAAGAAGGCCATCGTCCAGCTCGCTCCCGGTGAGCGGATCGAGCTGTTCGAGGGCGCAGAGACTGCTTAGGGAAATAGGGATGCCGAACCGAAAAACAAAACCAACGAGCCCGGGGCGCCGCTTCGCGACGTATCCGCTTCGTGAGCAGTTGACCGAGTCTCGTCCGGAACGCAAGCTGACCGAGGGCCTGCGCAAGTCCGGCGGCCGCAACGTGAACGGACGGGTCACCGCCCGCCACCGTGGCGGTGGGGCGAAGCGGCGCTACCGGCAGATCGACTTCAAGCGGCTCAAGGACGGCGTCCCCGCCAAGGTGGCGACGATCGAGTACGACCCGAACCGCAGCTGTTACATCGCGCTGCTGCACTACGCCGACGGCGCCAAGGACTACATCCTCGCCCCCGCGGCGATCTCGGTTGGCGACGAGGTCCAGTCTGGACCCGGCGCCGACATCCGCCCGGGCAACGCGCTCGCGCTCGGCGAGATGCCGACTGGCACGCTCGTCCACAACGTCGAGCTGATCCCGGGCCAGGGCGGCAAGCTCGGCCGCTCCGCGGGCACCTCGATCCAGCTTGCGGCGAAGGAGGGTGACATGGTCACCCTGCGTCTGCCCTCCTCGGAGATGCGGTTGGTCCGCGCCGAGTGCCGCGCCACGGTGGGCACTCTCTCCAACGCCGAGCACCAGAACCTCAAGATCGGCAAGGCGGGCCGCAACCGCCACAAGGGCAAGCGACCGCAGTCACGCGGCGTGGCGATGAACCCGGTCGACCACCCGCACGGCGGCGGCGAGGCTCACCACACGCCCGGTGGGCACCCGGTGACCCCGTGGGGCAAGCCGACGCTCGGCTACCGCACGCGTAAGAAGGGCAAGCAATCCGATCGCTACATCGTGCGCGGGCGTCGCCGCGGAAAGAAGAAGAGGTAAGCACAGGATCATGGGACGCTCGACCAAAAAGGGACCGTGGGTGGAAGGCGCGCTGATGAAGCGCATCAACGCCATGAACGAGTCCGGCAACAAACAGATGCTGAAGACCTGGTCGCGCAGCTCGACCGTCTTCCCCGACATGGTCGGCCACACGATCGCGGTGCACGACGGCCGCAAGCACGTGCCGGTCTTCATCTCCGAGTCGATGGTCGGTCACAAGCTCGGCGAGTTCGCGCCGACCCGTACCTTCCGCTCCCACTCCGGAACGGGCAAGGGTGAGTAGCGTGGCTGCCCCAGTCCTCGTTCGGGCCAGCTCTCGCTACGTGCGGATCGCGCCACGCAAGGCTCGCCTGATCGCCGACCAGGTGCGCGGCATGCATATCGAGCAGGCTCGATCGCTGCTCGAGTTCTCGCCACGTGGGGCCGCCGAGGAGATCCGCAAGCTGATCGATTCCGCCGCGGCCAACGCCGAGAACAACCACGACCTGATCGGCGACGAGATGCGCATCGTCGAGATAACCGTCGACGAGGGACCGACCTTGAAGCGCTTCCGCCCGCGAGCCCAGGGACGGGCGACGCCGATCCACAAGCGAACCAGCCACATCGCCGTGGCGCTCAGCCCCGAGGAAGAGGACTAGGGACATGGGACAGAAGATCCATCCCGGCGGCTTCCGCGTCGGCTACATCCAAGACTGGAAGTCGAACTGGTTCGAGGAGAAAGACTTCTCCGACGTCCTGCTCGAGGATCTCAAGATCCGCGATCACATCGAGGGCAAGCTGGCCCACGCCGGTCTTTCCAACATCACGATCGAGCGGCATGGCGAGATCGCGGTGGACATCCACACCGCCCGCCCCGGCATCGTGATCGGCAAGTCCGGCAGCGAA
The DNA here is from genome assembly GCA_963718775.1 of uncultured Solirubrobacterales bacterium. Taxonomy (GTDB): domain Bacteria; phylum Actinomycetota; class Thermoleophilia; order Solirubrobacterales; family 70-9; genus VRUE01. The sequence goes on from OY970377.1 coordinate 2,161,238, forward strand.
GTGGACGCGCTGCGCAAAGACCTTCACAAGCTGACCGGCAAACCGGTGAAGGTGAACATCCGCGAGGTCAAGCGCCCCGAGCTCGACGCCAAGCTGGTCGCCCAGTCGATCGCCGAGCAGCTGCAGAACCGGGTCGCCTTCCGGCGGGCGATGAAACGCGCCCTCACCTCGGCGATGCGCTCTGGCGCTCAGGGAGTCAAGGTCCAGGTCTCAGGGCGCCTCGGCGGCGCCGAGATGGCCCGCACCGAGGGTTACTCCGACGGCAGAGTGCCGCTGCACACGCTGCGGGCGAACATCGACTACGGCTTCTTCGAGGCGCGCACGACGACCGGTCGCATCGGCGTCAAGTGCTGGATCAACAAGGGCGAGGTGATGCCTGAGGGCTTCCGTTCCAATCAGCTCGACGAGGACAACGAGCCGCAGGGCCCTCAGCGCGGCGGTCGACCCGGCGGCGATCGCGGCGGACGTGGCGGCGATCGCGGTGGACGTCCCGGCGGCGGTCGCGGAGGCCCCGGTGGCGGTCGCGGTGGTCAGCGTGGCGGAGGTGGTCGCTGATGTTGATGCCGAAGCGGGTAAAGCACCGCAAGCAGATGCGCGGACGGATGCGCGGCAACACCAAGGGCGGTAGCACCGTCGCCTTCGGCGAGTACGGACTGAAGTCGCTGGACCGCGGCTGGATCACCAACCGCCAGATCGAGGCCGCCCGCGTGGCGATGACCCGCAAGATCAAACGTGGCGGCAAGGTCTGGATCAACGTCTTCCCCGACAAGCCCTACACGAAGAAGCCCGCCGAGACGCGGATGGGCTCCGGCAAGGGCAACCCGGAGGGCTGGGTCGCGGTGATCAAGCCCGGCAAGGTGATGTTCGAGCTGGCCGGCGTCCCCGAGGACCTCGCCCGCGAGGCGCTGCGCCTGGCCGGACACAAGCTTCCCGTGAAAACCAAGTTCGTGACGCGCGAGGGGGCTGAGGGACAGTGAAGGCCGCTGAGGCGCACGATCTGAAAGACGACGAGCTGGTCGCGAAATTGATCGAAGCCAAGCAGGAGAAGTTCAACCTGCGCTTCAAGCAGGCGACCGGCGAGTTGGAGAACACCGCTCGGGTTGCGATTGCCAGGCGCGATGTCGCAAAGTTGCTGACCGTCGCGCGCGAGCGGGGCATAGACGTTGAGAAAGAGCTGAAGAGATGACGGACGACGAGACGAAAAAAGACGAGACCGTAGAGGTCGAGGGTTCAGAGGAATCGACTGCGGGTCCTGTCGAGGCAGAGGACTCCTCGTCCTCGCAAGCTGCGGGCGAGGAGCCCACCGCCACGCCACCCGTAGAAGATGCGCCCAAGGACGAGACGCCCGAGGCCGAGTCTGCCGACGCGCCTGAGGCTGAGCAGGAGAAGCCCGCTGCGGAGCCGGATCCTGAGGACGAGCTTCCTTGGAAGGAGAAGCGCAGGCTTCAGCGCTCGCGGCTGCCACATAAGGCTGGCGAGGCACTCAGCCCGGAGGACAGGGCCGCCAAGCGCGCCCAGGAGCGCAAGCTCAAGGCTGGGTCGCGTCGCAAGGAAAGGGCAGCCGCCAAGCAGGGCAGGACCGCTGGGACGGGAACGCCGCCAGCCGAGAAGGACGCTGTTGCCGCCAAGACCCGGCAGGGGCTCGTCGTCTCCAGCAAAGGCGAGAAATCGATCACGGTGCGGATCGACATCGCTCGCCGCCATCCGACTTACGAAAAGGTCGTGCGTCGATCGCGGACCCTGCACGCTCATGACGAGCGCAACGAGGCTGGCGAGGGTGACACCGTGCGGATCGTCGAGACGCGGCCGCTGTCGAAGACGAAGCGCTGGCGCCTGGTCGAGGTTCTGGAGAGGGCCAAGTGATCCAGCAGGAGTCGAGACTGAAGGTCGCCGACAACTCCGGCGCCCGCGAAATCCTCTGCATCCGCGTCAAGGGCGGATCGCATCGCCGCTACGCCGGCGTTGGTGACGTGATCACCGCGACGGTCAAACAGGCGAGCCCGCAGGGCGGCGTCCGCAAGGGCGAGGTCGTCCAGGCGGTTGTCGTGCGCACGCGCAAGCAGTTCGGCCGGCCCGACGGCACCTACATCGCCTTTGACGAAAACGCCGCCGTGCTGATCGATCCGGCGAGCAACAATCCACGCGGCACTCGCATCTTCGGCCCGGTGGCCCGCGAGCTGCGCGATCGCAACTTCATGAAAATCATCTCGCTGGCGCCGGAGGTGCTCTGAGATGGCCAGGGCAATGCGGATCCGCAAAGACGACCAGGTGATCGTGATCGGCGGCAAGGATGCCGGCAAGACTGGCCGTGTCGTGCGCACCGAGCCAAAGAAGAATCGCGTCTATGTCGAGCACCTCAACATGATCAAGCGCCACGAAAGGCCGCGCTCGGTCCAGGACGCCTCGAAGGGCGGCCAGGTTGGCGGCATCGTCGAGAAGGAGGGGCCGATCCACGTCTCCAACGTGATGCTGCTCGACCCCAAAGACAACAAACGGACTCGAATCGGCTTGCGCCGGGACAAAGGCGGCAAGCGCGAGCGCTTCGCGAAGCGCAGTGGGGTGGCGTTCTGATGGAGGCCACCGCGACGCCACAGTCTCAGGCCGCGCCGCCGCCGCGTCTGCGTGAGCGCTACGAGCAGGACGTCCTGCCGGCGCTGATCGAGAAGTTCGGCTACTCGACGCCGATGCGGGCGCCGCGCTTGCAGAAGATCACCCTCAACATGGGGTTGGGCGAGGCCAAGCAGAACGCCAAGATGCTGGAAGCCGCGCAGGCTCAGCTGGCGACGATCGCCGGCCAGCAACCCAGCATCCGCCGCGCCCGCAAGTCGATTGCCTCCTTCAAGGTGCGCGAGGGGATGCCGGTGGGCCTCTCGGTGACGCTGCGCCGGGCCCGCATGTGGGAGTTCCTCGACCGGCTCTGCTCGATCGCCGTGCCGCGCATCCGCGACTTCCGCGGCCTCAACCCGCGCTCCTTCGACGGCCGTGGCAACTACTCGATGGGCGTCAAGGAGCAGCTGATCTTCCCGGAAATCGACTACGACTCGATCGACGAGGTGCGCGGTCTCGACATCACGATCACGACCAGCGCGCCGACCGACGAGGAGGCCTTCGAGATGCTGCTGCGGCTGGGGATGCCCTTTGCCCAGGAGGGCCGCCCGGGTGGTTCCGGCGCCGACGAGGAGGCCGAGGTGGCTGCCGAGGAGGAGAAGCGCAAGGAGGAGGCACGCTTGCGGGCCGAGGCCGAGCAGGCTGCGCTCGAGCAGCTGAAGGAAGAGAATCCCGACGCATACGCGAAGCCCGAGGCCGAGGCCGAGGAGGGTGAGGGCGGAGAGCCCGCCGCGGAGGGCGACCAGGACGCCGAGAGCTCGGCCGACGAGGAGAATCAGGAGAATGGCTAAGACTTCGCTGAAGGTTAAGCAGGGCCGCAAGGCCAAGTTCAAGTCGCGCGAATACAACCGTTGCCGGCGTTGTGGCCGACCGCGCGCCTATTACCGCAAGTTCGGCCTCTGTCGCATCTGTCTGCGCGAGGCCGCCCACGAGGGGTACATCCCCGGCATGACCAAGTCGAGCTGGTAGAGAAAATATGCTGACCGATCCGATAGCCGATTACCTGACCCGAATCCGCAACGCGCTTGGCTCTGGCCACGACGCGGTGGAGATCCCCGCCTCGCGGTTGAAGCTGGAGATGTCGCGGATCCTCAAGGAGCAGGGCTACATCTCAGACTTCAACAAGCAGCCGGCAGCGGTCGGCGAGGCGATCAAGATTCGCCTCAAGTACACCGAGGACCGCCGGCCGGTGATCCTCGGCCTGGAGCGCGTATCGCGTCCGGGCCGCCGCCGCTACGTTGACCACAAGCAGGTTCCGCGGGTGTTTGGCGGCACCGGCACGGCAATCGTCAGCACCTCGGTTGGCGTCATGACGGGCCACGAAGCGAAGGCAAAGGGCGTTGGCGGCGAGGTCGTCGCCTACGTCTGGTGAGCCCACGATGAGCCGGATCGGAAGAAAGCCCATTCCCGTGCCCGAGGCCGTTACGGTCGAGGTCGCCCCTGGCCGCGTCGCGGTCAAGGGCCCCAAGGGCGAGCTGGATCAGGTCCTCTCGGCCGAAATGAAGGTCGAGCAGTCCGACGGCGTCCTCACTGTCGAGCGCCCGACCAACCGTGGTGAGCATCGCGCTCTGCACGGGCTGACCCGCAGCCTGATCGCCAACATGGTCGAGGGCGTCACCGATGGCTTCGAGAAGCGCCTCGAGATTCAGGGCGTCGGTTACCGCGCCCAGCTCAAGGGGAAAAACCTCGAGCTCGCTCTGGGCTACTCGCACCCGGTCTCGATCGAGGCGCCCGACGGCATCGACTTCGAGGTCCCGCAGCCGACCGAGATCATCGTGCGCGGAATCGACAAGCAGCTTGTCGGGCAGGTCGCGGCGGACATCCGCAAGCGCCGCCCGCCGGAGCCCTACAAGGGCAAGGGAATCCGCTACCGCGGCGAGCACGTTGCCCGCAAGGTGGGTAAGCGCGCATGACGGTGGTCACCAAGAGGCAAGCGCGCCTGCGCCGTCGCCGTCGCGTGCGCGCCCGTGTCACCGGCACGGCGGAGCGTCCGCGCCTGTCCGTCTACCGCTCCAATCGCGGTGTCTTCGCTCAGCTGATCGACGACGGCAAGGGCCACACGGTCGCTGCCGTCAACTGGATCGAGCCGGAGCTGCGCAAGCTGACCGCGAGCGAGCAGGCCAAGCGGGCCGGCGAGTTGCTGGCCGAGCGCGCCAAAGCCGCCGGCGTCGAGACCTGCGTATTCGATCGCGGTGGCTACCAGTACCACGGCCGGGTCCAGGCGCTCGCCGACGGAGCCCGAGAGGGGGGCCTGGTCTTCTAGCGCTAGTTCGCTACCTTGACCGCTCGCTATGAAGGGAATGGACACAACCAACGTCGAGACGGTGAGCCCGCGCGGGCTCGACCTGCAGGAGCGTGTGATCGAGATCAACCGCGTCGCCAAGGTGGTCAAGGGCGGCCGGCGCTTCTCCTTCACTGCCCTGGTCGCTGTCGGCGATGAAGACGGCGTCGTCGGGATCGGCTACGGCAAGGCACGCGAGGTGCCGCTGGCGATCCAGAAGGGCGTTGAGAACGCTCGTAAGGACTTGATCCGCATTCCCAAATACGGGCAGACGATCACCCACAAGATCATCGGTCGCTACGGCGCGGGCCATGTCGTCCTGCGGCCGGCCAGCCCCGGTACCGGCGTGATCGCCGGCGGCGGCGTGCGGGCGGTGCTCGAGCTTGGTGGCGTCAAGGACGTGCTGACCAAGAGCATTGGCACGCAGAACCCGATCAACCTGGTCAAGGCGACGATGGACGGCTTGATCCGTCTGCGGAGGCCTGAGGAGGTTGCCGAGCTGCGTGGGTTGACCGTGGCGCAGGTGCTTGGGATTCAGAAGACCAACGGGGCGGTGACCATCGAGGGCTCAGACGCTGAGGCCGCGGGTCCTGTCGCTGCAGGGGACCCACCACCCCCTGCGGTAGCTAAAGCTTCCTCGGGGGCGGTTCCCCCTACAGCGCCACCCGCGGCAGAGACGGCTGAGGCTGCCGCCGAGGCTCCGGTCGCCGAGGCTGACGCCCCGGTCGCCACGGAGGAGCCGAAAGCTGAGGAGTCTTCGTGAGCGCGGTGAAGATCAAGCAGGTTCGGTCCGCAAACGGGACGAATCCCGCTCAGAAAGCGACGCTTTCCGCGCTTGGGCTTGGACGGATCGGCAAGGCTGTGGAGCGGAAAGACACTCCGCAGTTGCAGGGGCAGATTCGCGTCGTCTCCCACTTGGTTGAGGTCGGTTCCTGATGGCTGCCGAGACGCCTCGTTCTGAGGAGATCGGGCTGCATAACCTGAGGCCGAAGCCGGGCTCGCGCAAGCCGCGCAAGCGGTTGGGGCGCGGCGAGGGCTCCGGCCTTGGCAAGACTTCTGGGCGCGGGCACGGAGGCGCGGGATCGCGCTCCGGGTCCTCGCGCAAGGCTGGCTATGAGGGCGGTCAGAACCCGATTCACATGCGGATGCGAAAGCTCCGCGGGCCGAACAAGAAGACGTCGATGCCGTTTGAGAACTTCCGCACCAGCTCGCAGCCGGTCAACCTGGCCGACCTCGAGGAGCGCTTCGACGCAGACGCCGAGGTGACGCCGGAGACCCTCAAGGAGAAGGGGCTCGCCAAGCGTTCTGACCCGGTGAAGATCCTCGCTCGCGGCGAGATCTCGAAGAAGCTGACCGTGCGAGCTCATGGCTTCAGCGCTGCTGCCAAGGAGAAGATAGAAGCGGCAGGCGGTTCCTGCCACACTCTGGAGCCCTAATGCTCCGGACTATTGCGAACGCCTTTAGCGTCGCCGAGATTCGCAAGAAGCTCGCCTTCACTGCAGCGATCCTCTTGCTCTACCGGCTTGGCGCCTATATCCCGGCGCCGGGTGTCGACATCGACGCCATCAAGGAAATCGAGGGGAACTTCAGCGGCTCCGGCATCCTCAGCTTCCTCAACACCTTCTCCGGCGGCAGTCTCTCGCGCCTCTCGCTCTTCGCGCTGGGGATCATGCCCTACATCACCGCCTCGATCATCCTGCAGCTGCTCACCGTGGTCGTGCCGGCGCTGGAGAAGCTGCAGAAAGAAGGCGAGGTCGGTCAGCAGAAGATCACCCAGTACACGCGCTACCTCACCGTCGGCCTCGCTTTCGCCCAGTCCTTTGGCTACGTCTTCCTCTTCCGATCCTTCGGGCAGCAGGCCGGCAGCAACGTGGTCGGCACGCTCAGCGGCGCCAAGGTGCTGTTGATCGTGATCGCCCTCACGGCGGGCTGCACGCTGCTGATGTGGATGGGTGAGCTGATCACCCAGCGCGGCATCGGCAACGGCATCTCGCTGATGATCTTCGCCTCGATCGTCTCCGGACTGCCCCAGGGCCTGCAGGCCTGGTGGACCAATCCCGACCAGGTCTTCGTCGTGATGATGCCGTTCGTGGCCCTGGCCGTGATCGCCGCGATCGTCTACGTCCAGGAGGGCCAGCGTCGCATCCCGGTCCAGTACGCGAAACGGGTCGTGGGCCGCAAAATGACTTCAGGCGGCTCGACCTACCTGCCGCTGCGAGTCAACATGGCCGGCGTCATCCCGGTCATCTTCGCCGCCTCGATCATGGCCTTCCCGCCGACGATCGGCCAGCTTCTCAACACCCCAGCGGCACTCGACTTCGCCGCCTTCTTCAGCCCCAACGGCTGGGCCTACGTTGTCGGCGAGGTGTTCTTCATCATCATCTTCACCTACTTCTACACGGCGGTCACCTTCAATCCGGTCGACCAGGCTGACAACTTGAAGAAATACGGCGGCTTCATCCCGGGCGTGCGACCGGGGCGGCCGACCGCGGAGTACCTCGATCGCATCCTCTCGCGGCTGACCTTCCCCGGCGCCCTCTACCTGGGCGCGGTTGCGGCGTTGCCGACGATCCTGATCAGCCAGACCTCCGCCAACTTCGCTTTCGGCGGCACCTCGATCCTGATCGTGATCGGGGTCGCGCTGGAAACCGTGAAGCAGCTCGAGGCGCAGTTGATGATGCGCAACTACGAGGGCTTTCTCAAATAAGCTGCGGCAGATGTCCGAGCTGAACCTAGTCCTGCTCGGCCCGCCCGGGTCGGGGAAGGGAACGCAGGGCGAGCGGCTGCAGGAGGACCTCGACCTTCCCTACTACGCGACCGGGGACATCCTGCGCGCGGCGGTTCGCGAGGGCACGGAGCTGGGGCGCGCCGCCAAGGAGTACATGGACCGTGGCGACCTGGTGCCAGACGAGCTGATCGTCGACATGATCGGCGAGCGGATCGACTCTGCCGAGGCGGCCGACGGGTTCATCCTCGACGGCTTTCCGCGCACGGCGCCGCAGGCCGATGCGCTGGCGGAGAAGCTCGCCGAGCTGAGCCGGGAGCTGACCGCGGTGCTGCTGATCGACGTCAGCGACGAGGAGGTCGTACGCAGGCTGGGCGGCCGGCGCACCTGCGTCGAGAGCGGTCACGTCTTCCACGTCGAGTTCAGCCCTCCCCGGCAGGAGGGGGTCTGCGATGTCGATGGCAGCGAGCTGATCGTCCGCGACGACGACAAGCCGGAGGTGATCCGTCATCGGCTCGAGCAGTACCACGCCAAGACGGCCCCACTGGTCGAGCATTACGACAGCCAGAGCCTGCTGCGTCAAATCGATGGCTCTGTGGCTCCCGATGTCGTCGCCGATGAGATCCGCAGGACGCTGGCGACGCTGCGCCTCGAGGCCGATGAGGCCATCTAGTGCCCGCTCGACCGACATCGAAACGTCACTAGCGTGTACAGGATGATCATCAAGAAGACCCCCGAGCAGGTCGACGAGATGGCGGCCGCCGGAGAGATCCTCGTGCGCTGCCTGCACATGCTGGCCGCCAAGGCGCGCCCCGGCGTCACCACCAAAGAGCTCGACCTCGCCGCTGAGAAGCTGATTCGTTCGCAGGGCGCCGAGCCCGCCTTCAAGGGCTACCGTGGCTTCCCCGGCTCGATCTGCGCCTCGCCGAACTCGATGGTCGTGCACGGCATCCCTGGCGTCTATGAGTGCAAGCGTGGCGACGTGCTCTCGATCGACGTCGGCGTGGTCAAGGACGGCTGGGTCGCCGATGCGGCGATGACCGTGCCGATCGGCTCGATCGACCCCGAGGCGCGCAAGCTGCTCGACGTCACCAAAGGCGCGCTGTTCGCCGGGGTGGAGCAGATGCAGCCGGGCAATCGGCTCGGCGACGTCTCGGCCGCCATCCAGAAGGCGGTGGAGATCGAGGGCCTCTCGATCATCCGTACCCTCGTCGGTCACGGGATCGGCCGCGAGATGCACGAGGAGCCGCAGGTGCCCAACTTCGGCACTCCCGGGAAGGGCCCGCTGCTCGAGGAGGGGACAGTGCTGGCGATCGAGCCGATGGTCAACGCCGGCGGCCCCTTGGTGCGCATGGACGACGACGGCTGGGCGGTCTATTCGCAGGACGGCTCCCTCGCCGCCCACTTCGAGTTCACCGTCGCGGTTACCGCCGACGGCCCGCGGATCCTCACGCCCTGGCACGAAGAGGATTAGCCGGAGGCATTCGCCGGGTAACCTGAAGGAGCGGTGGGCGCCGCGACGGACCCGGAAGGAGGGCCCTTGCCTCGCCCACGTATCGCCACGGTCGTACTCGCAGTGCTTCTCGCTCTGGCTGTCGCGACGCCGGCCCCGGCGGCGCCCCAGCCTTACGGGACCAACGACGCTGGCGGCTTCCGCAACGTCCTGCCACCGGGCGAGAACGGGCTTGCCACGCTTTCTCAGATCTTCGCCTTCCGCGGTAACGGCATATTGCCGCCGCATTTCGCCGATCAGCAACCGCTCTACGAAAACCTCGTCTACGGCTCGCCGACGCTGAGCGGCGACCAGATTCCCTTCTACTTCAAGGACGCGACCTTCGGCGTGCAGTCCGGCGACGTCGCCGGGACGATCGAACCGCGGCCGGGCGTGACGATCGTCCGCGATTCGGCCTACGGCGTGCCTCATGTTTACGGCGACACCCGTGCCGACACGATGTTCGGCGCCGGCTACGCCGGCGCCGCCGACCGGCTCTTCCTGATGGACGTGCTGCGACATACCGGCCGCGCCGAACTCGCCTCCTTCCTCGGTGGCGGCAACGCCGAAGCCGACGCCTCGCAGTGGGGCTTCGCTCCCTACACGGAGGCCGATCTGCAGAAACAGCTGGACCAGGCGCCGAGCCTCTACGGCCAGGCTGGCCAGCAGGCCATCGAAGACGTGCAGAGCTACGTCGACGGGATCAACGCCTACATCGCCGCCGCCACCAGCGACGCCTCGCTGCGACCCGGCGAGTACGCGCTCCTCAACAAGCCGATGGAGGCTTGGCAGCCGACCGACGTGGTGGCGATCGCCTCGCTGGTCGGCGGCATCTTCGGCCGCGGTGGAGGCAACGAGCTCAACTCGGCCCTGACCATGCAGTCCTTCGTCGATCGCTTCGGGCTCAAGGCGGGCCGTAGGGCCTGGCTGGACTTCCGCTCGAAGAACGACCCGGAAGCGCCGACGACGCTCTCCAAGCGCTTCCCTTACGAGACGCGCAGCGCCTTTGCCGAACGCGGCCTGGCCTTGCCGGATCGCGGCTCGGTGCGCGAAACGGCGATCGCGACGGCCTCGAGCGGCGCTTCCGGCGGCGGCGGCGGTTTTGGCGAAGCGATCGAGCGCGGCCTGCGCGAAGGCGGACACGCCTCCAACTGGGAGCTCGTCTCGGCGAAGAGCTCGGCGACCGGCCACCCGCTCGCTGTGATGGGGCCACAGGTCGGCTACTTCGTACCGCAGATCTTGATGGAGGAGGATCTGCACGGCCCCGGCATCGACGCCCGTGGCGCCTCCTTCGCCGGGGTCAACCTCTATGTCCAGCTGGGCCACGGGCGCGACTACGCCTGGAGCGCGACGACGGCGACCTCCGACAACGTCGACACCTTCGCCGAGGTGCTCTGCCGCGACAAGTTCCACTACGTCTACCGCGGCAAGTGCAAGCCGATGGAAAAGCTCGTCAGGGAAGAGAGCTGGACGCCGAACGCGATCGACCCGACCGAAGCCGGCGCGCAGACGCTGACCGCCTACCGAACCGTGCACGGAGTCGTCTTCGCCCGTGGCAAGACGGACGGGCGCCGGGTCGCCTTCGTACGCCAGCGCAGCAGCTATTTCCACGAGATCGACTCGGTGATCGGCTTTGGGCAGCTCAACGAACCCGGCTTCGTCACCGGCCCGCCGGTTTCAAGAAAGCCGTCTCCCACATCAACTTCCTCTTCAATTGGGCCTACGTCGACTCCGAACACATCGCCTATGCGCTCTCCGGGGCGATGCCGCAGCGGCAGGGCACCTCGCCCGACTTCCCGATTCTCGGCACCGGCCAGTACGACTGGAAGGGCTTCAAGCCATCGAGCCAGACCGCCGAGTACCTGCCGTTCGCCGAGCACCCCCAGGCGGTCGACCCCGACTACCTCGTCTCCTGGAACAACAAGCAGGCGCCGGGCTGGGGCGCCGCCGACGATCAGTACGCCTATGGCCCTCTGCACCGCTCGCAGATGATCTCCGACCGGGTGCGATCCGGGACTAAGGGCAAGCGGCGGATGACGATCGCCCAGCTCGTCCAGGCGATGGAGGAGCCGGCGACCCAGGACCTGCGCGGCTACCGTCTGCTGCCGACCATCTTCAAAGCCGTTGGCAAGCCGAAGCAGCCAGTCCTGCGCAAAGCGCTGGCCACGCTGCGTTCCTGGCACGAGGCCGGCGCGCACCGGCGCGACCTCAACCGCGACGGGGTCGACGAGGAAACGCCGGCGATCGAGTTGATGGACGCTTGGTGGCCAAAGCTGGTCAGCGCGGAGTTCGCGCCGACGCTGGGCGACAGGGCATTCGAACGGCTGGCGGGAATGATCGCGATCGGCGATCACACCGGCGGCTCCCCCGATGCGCCGGACTTCTTCGACGGCTGGTGGGGCTACGTCTCCAAGGACCTTCGCGGCCTCTTCGGCCCGCGGCCCAAGGCCCCCTACAGTCGCGCTTACTGCGGCAAGGGCTCGAAGCAGCGCTGTCGTAAGGCGCTGCAGCGCAGCCTCGCCCAGTCATTGAAGGTGACGCCCGCGGCGATGTACGGAGGCGGCAACGCCGAGTGCGCGACAGACCCCCAGCCGGCCTGCTTCGACCAGAACCGCCCCCAGGTGACCTCAGGCATCGCCCTCGGCCCCTTCCCTTTCCAAAACCGGCCGACCTTCCAGCAGGTGGTGACGCTGACCCAGAAGCTGCCGCGGTAGGGGGAGGCCGGCACTCTGCATTCGAAGCTTGTCCGTCCTTCGGAACGTGTGGAAGGGAGCGGGCGTGCCCCTCGCAGAACACTCAAGCGCGGCTCCCGCCGCGCGTTCTGAGAGGGGCACGCCCGCTCCCCCCAACCCACCCTGCCCCGAAGCAGCCCCCCTGCTATCTTTCCCGGTCGGCCCAGTGGGCCGTTGTTTGCCCTGCCGTCCAACTCCTGGGGCGTGCAGGAGTCCTGTATTCGATACGAGACCGGAGCGATGAAGGTTCGAGCTTCCGTAAAGCCGATGTGCGAAAAGTGCAAGATCATCCGCCGAAACGGCGCGGTCTTGGTCATCTGCCAGAACCCGCGACACAAGCAGCGTCAGGGCTAGGGCGGACGGATGGCACGTATCGCAGGAGTCAACGTCCCGGTCGGCAAGCGCGTCGAAATCGGGCTCACCTACATCTTCGGGATCGGGCGTTCGACCGCGCAGAAGATCCTCGAGGAAGCCAAAGTCGACCCCAACACGATGGTCAAGGACCTCACCGAGGACGAGGTCATGCGGCTTCGCGAGGCGGTCGACCAGCGTGAGGTCGAGGGCGACCTGCGCCGCGAGCGCTCTCAGGACGTCAAACGGCTGATGGAGATCGGCTCCTATCGAGGCCTGCGCCACCGTCGCGGCCTGCCGGTCCGCGGCCAGCGGACCAAGACCAACGCCCGTGGCCGCAAGGGCCCGCGCCGGATGAGCGTCGCCGGAAAGCGCAAGGTCTAGGCGACCATGGCAGCTGCGAAAAAACCCGCCAAGGGGCGCTCTCGGCGCCGCGTCAAGAAGAACGTCACCTACGGGCAGGCGCACATCAAGACTTCCTTCAACAACACGATCGTCACCCTGACCGACACGGAAGGCAACGTGATCGCCTGGGAGTCGGCCGGATCCGCCGGCTTCAAAGGCTCGCGCAAGTCGACCCCGTTCGCCGCCCAGGTGACCGCCGACGCCGCCGCCAAGAAGGGCATGGAACACGGCCTCGAGAAGGTCGAGGTCTTCGCCAAGGGGGCAGGGTCCGGTCGTGAGACGGCAATCCGCTCGCTGCAGGCGGCGGGTCTCGACGTCACCACCGTCAAGGACGTCTCCCCTCAGGCCCACAACGGCTGCCGACCGAAGAAGCGGAGGCGCGTCTAAATGGCCCGCGACACTTCGCCGCAGTGCAAGCAGTGCCGTCGCGAGGGGCAGAAGCTCTTCCTCAAGGGTGAGCGCTGCTTCACCGACAAGTGCGGGGTCGAGCGTCGTTCCTACCCGCCCGGCGACCACGGCCGCGGTCGCATGCGCCAGTCCGAGTACCGGGTGCAGCTGCGCGAGAAGCAGAAGACGCGCCGCTACTACCAGGTGCTCGAGAAACAGTTCCGCGCCTACTACGACAAGGCTTCGCGCCAGGACGGCGTCACCGGCGAGAATCTCCTGCGCCTGCTCGAGTCGCGCTTCGACAACGTGCTGGTCCGCCTCGGCTTTGCCGCCTCGCGGCGCCAGGCCCGCCAGCTGATCCGCCACGGCCACTGGCTGATCAACGGCCGCCGCGTCGACATCCCCTCCTACCAAGTACGTCCCGAGGACGTGATCTCGATCAAGTCGACCTCAGCCGCCACCGACACGATTCGCAAGGCGACTGAGCTCGTCTCGACCGTGCCGGCCTGGCTGCAGGCCGATCACGATGCCCTTACCGCCAAGGTCCTGCGCTACCCAGAGCGCGCAGAGATCTCGGCTCCGGTGCAGGAGCAGCTGATCGTCGAGCTGTACTCCAAGTAACCGGAATCCCGTTTCTGAACACGCATACGCAAGGAACTCATGACCACTGACTTCCAGGTCCCTCGCATTACCTCCGAGAAGGTTGACGATCGCCGCGGCACCTTCACCATCGAGCCCCTCGACAAGGGCTTCGGCTACACCTTCGGCAACAGCCTCCGTCGCGTCCTGCTCTCCTCACTGGGCGGCGCCGCGGTAACCAGCGTCCGTATCGAGGGCGTCGCGCACGAGTTCTCCACCGTGCCGGGCGTCAAGGAGGACGTCACCGACATCGTCCTCAACCTCAAGGACCTCGTCGTCCGCATGCACACCGATGCCGACGAGGTCGAGGCGCCGTTGGTGGCCACCGGCCCCGGCGAGGTCAAGGCGAAGGACATCGATCTGCCCTCCGGCGTCGAGATCCTCAATCCAGAGGCGCCGATCGCGACCCTCGAGAAGAAAACCAAGCTCGAGATCTACCTGACGATCGGCCGCGGCCGCGGCTACTCGCCGGCTGAAGAGAACAAGTCCGACGAGCAGCCGATCGGCGTCATCCCGATCGACTCGATCTTCTCGCCGATTCGCCGTGCCTCCTACGCCGTCGCGACGGCCCGCGTCGGGCAGCGCACCGACTTCGACAAGCTGACCCTGGACATCGAGACCGACGGCTCGATCGAGCCGGGCGCATCGCTGCGCGAGGCCTCCGAGATCCTGATCAAGAACCTGGCGATCTTCACCGACGCCGACCGGGTCGAGGAGCTCACTGCGCGCGAACCGGTCGTCGCGCAGGTCAACGACGTCCTGCCGGTGCCTTCGGGCGATGGCATCGCGAGCAGCAACGGCCTCGATGAGATCCTCATCGAGGAGCTCGAAGCTCGGCGTTCGCTCCTACAATTGCCTGAAGCGGGCTGGAGTCCAGACCGTCGGCGACCTGGTGCGCAAGACGCGCTCGGAGCTGAACGCGATTCCGAACTTCGGCCAGAAGTCGATCGAGGAAGTAATCGAGACCCTGCACGCGCGCGGCCTCGATCTTCAGGGAGACTGAACGGGGAGCTGAGCAAGCGATGCGTCACCGCAAGAAGCGCAACAAGCTGAGCCGCGACGCGGCGCATCGCGAGTCCCTGCTCTCGAACCTCTCCAAGCAGCTGATCGAGCACGAGCGGATCAAGACCAGTCAGGCCAAGGCGAAGGCAGTCAAGCCCGAGGTCGAGCAGCTGATAACGCTTGCCAAGCGCGGCGACCTTCATGCCCGTCGTCAGGCCCTCTCGACGCTGCACAACGACAAGTTCATCGTGCACAAGCTCTTCGAGGAGGTCGCGCCGCGCTACACGGAGCGGCCGGGTGGCTACACGCGGATCGTCAAGTTGGGCCCGAGGAAGTCGGACTCGACCGAGATGGTCTACCTCGAGCTCGTCTAGAGCTCGTAGGCAACCGATTCGAGGTACAGGCCGTGTGGCGGCGCCGTTTCGCCAGCCTCTTTTCGTGGCGCGCCGGCGAGTAGCTGCTTGAAGCTGTCCAGCGTTCGGCGGCCTGAGGCCACCTCCAGCTGGGTGCCGACCAGGACGCGGACCATGTTGCGCATGAAGGCGTCCGCGGTTATCCGGAATGAGGCGATCGGCTCCTCGTAGGCCCAAGCGGCGGCGAGGATGTCGCGGTCGAAGCGGACGTGATCGCTCTGGGTGGGGGTGAAGGCGGTGAAGTCATGGGTGCCGAGCAGGGCGGCGGCGCAGGCATCGAGCGCGTCGCGATCGAACCGGTGTGGCCACCAGAGAGCCCGACCCTGCTCGAACGGGCTCGAGGCCTTGCGAGTGAGCACTCGGTAGCGGTAGGTACGCGAAAGCGCGTCGCCACGCGCGTCGAATCCCTCCGCGGCCGGCACCGCCGCGGTAACAGCGATGTCGGCGGGGCCGAGGCCATTCAGCCTCCGGGCCAAATCCACCGGGATCGTCACCCCAGTCTCGAAGCTGGCCACCTGCCCCCGAGCGTGCACGCCGGTGTCGGTTCGCCCCGCCACGGTCAGATCCACCGACCCTCGCAGCACCGTAGCGAGCGCAGCCTCCAGCTCTCCCTGCACGGTCCGCAGCCCGGGCTGCCTCGCCCAGCCCCGGAACCCCGACCCGTCGTATTCGATGTCAAGACGAATGACCGCCAAGAAGCCAACATATCGAGCTAGCAGGCTAGAGCCAGGCGATCTAATGCTCAAAAGATCTTGCGTATAAGACCGATTGATGGTAGTAGTGCTGCGCCGGCCGAACGCGCCCGGCGACATAGTTCGAAACCTGGTGGCCAACCCACCGGATCAAAGGAGACAGGCTATGAAGCTCGCAAAGCTAGCTGGTCTTATGGCAGTGTTGATGATCGCCTCAGTGGGGCTCGTTGGCGCCAGCTCGGCATCCGCCACGGCGCTGTGCTTAAGTAACGAAGATCCCTGCGCAGTAGAAAACCTCAAGGAAAGTTGGTTACTGTTAGCGGCAAAGAGTGCCGCCAACGGCTTCTTAGGGGGACTTTTCACCCAGGAATGTCACGTTGAAGTGCATGTTCGCGCTTTAAACAACACAACACATGATCCGGCTACGGTAGACGCGACGTGGTTAGTGAGCAGTTGCTCTCCTTGCTCGGGCGTGGCAATCACGAGTACCAACGTCCTCGCGGCCAGCAGCAGTGGTAATGGTACTATTAAAGGTAAACTGGTCTTTACGTACTCCGGTTGCCCATTTAAAGCTGAATGCCAATTCGAAGGTCCAGAAGTGGCATTTACCGCATTAGGCAGCGCCACAAATGCGACACTGGATGCCAATGTCGAACTGAAACTAATAAAAGGTAGTGCGTTCCTCTGTGGTGGTGAAGGTACTTTCCACGCTACTTTACCAGCGTCAATGCGGAAGACAAAATGACCTTTGTGTCCTTATTAGTATCTGATCCATGTTGATGACAGCTCTGTAGCGCTGGAAGGACCGCGTCCCGCGTCGCGGCCTTTTCGAGGCCTTCAGGCCTCTGACAAAGCCTTCCTAGGGCATCACTGTGTTCTCTTGCGACCGATTGACGAATCCTGATCGATCTGATAGACCTACCATCGCCACGGCAGCAGTCCTGTCGGGCAAGCCATAACTCGAAGCCGGCAGCAATCCTGCCGGATCAAAAAAGGAGATGGATCAGGATGAAGCTCGTAAAGATGTTCTGCCTTGCTGCTGTTGCGGCAGTTGCGGCGATGGCGTTCATTGGCGCCAGCTCGGCATCCGCCACGGCGCTGTGCTTAAACAACGAAGAGCCGTGTGCGCCAAGCAACCTGCTCTTAAAATTATTACTGTTAGCAAGTAAGAGTGCCGCCAACGGCTTCTTAGGTGGTCTTTTCACCCAGGAATGTCACGTTGAAGTGCATGTGCATTTCTTAAATAACACAACCCACGAATTAGCCACGGTACACGCAGAATGGTTACTGACCGCATGCTCGCCTTGCTCGACCGTGTCAGTAACGAGTACCGGAACGGTGAAAGCAACAGGCGGGGGCAACGGTGTAATCACCGGAACCGGAAAAGCGCTCTTCAAAGGATGCCCACTTGGAGCTGAATGTGAATTTGAAGGCGCAGGCGTGGAACTTACCGCATTAGGCAGTTCCACAAATCCAACAGTAGATGCCAATGTCAAACTGAAACTAGTTAAAGGCAGTGCTTTCCTCTGTGGTTCTGAAGGCACCTACCATGCCACGTTCACCGGAGTTGGCGCCGGGAATCAAATGCACTTTATTACATTATTATAGAGTGAGTATTGGGGCTGCGTCGCTCGTGACGCAGCCCCCGCTTTTTGGAGACGGCGGCACTCCGAGTAAGCACCTGCGGCCGAGTGACAAATCCTGGGTGATGGAGTGTGTTCAGCATGAGCCACAGCTGTAGCCCTGCGATGGCGAGAGAAGGTTTGCAGGTTTCCGAAGTGATGGAGCCACCGATAGTTGACGGATTTTGAGTGATCTGCTATTCCTATAGCGATCGCGGCAGAGGTTCTGTCGCGCAAGCCGTAGGTTCGAAGCCGGCAGCAAATCCTGCCGGATCAGAAAAAGGAGACAGATCAAGGTGAAGCTCGTAAAGATGTTCTGCCTTACCGCCGTTGCGGCAGTCGCCGCCATGGCGTTCATCGGTGCCAGCTCGGCATCCGCCACGGCGCTGTGCTTAAACAACGAAGAACCGTGTGCCGCTGGAAACGTGAAGTTATTCCTGTTAGCATTATCAGCTAAGAGTGCCGCCAACGGCTTCTTAGGTGGTCTTTTCACCCAGGAATGTCACGTTGAAATTCATGGGCACATTTTAAGTAACACCACCCATGAACCAGCCACGATCCACACGGCTTGGTTACTGGGCTCATGCTCACCCTGCTCAACGGTGACGGTTACAGCTGTTGGAACCGTGACTGCCACGGGCGGCGGCAACGGTGTGATTAAAGGCTCTGGAAAAGCCCTCTTCAAAGGGTGCCCGCTTGGAGCCGAATGTGAATTCGAAGGCGCGGGCGTAGAACTCACCGCATTAGGAAGCGCCACGAACGCGACAGTAGATGCCAATGTCAAACTGAAACTAGTTAAAGGCAGTGCCTTCCTCTGTGGTTCTGAAGGCACGTACCATGCCACGTTCACAGGCGTAGGGTCCGAAGACAAAATGGCGTTTGTAACATTATTATAGTGTCGTAAGCCTGTAGCGGCGTTATACGCTGCGCGCTGAAGCAGAAAGGCCGCGCCTTGGCGCGACCTTTCTGTGCGTGGGCGCCTACTCGTATGTCCGGAGCATCGACAGCGGTCTCAAGCGAACGTTTTGGCTGCTCTTTTGAGGGAGGTTTCCTAGCTAACGATTGACGAATCTTGAGTGATCTGATAGATCTATCTGCGTCGTGGCAGGCGCAGTCAGGGATTGTTTGGCTGTCCTGTCTCGGCGAACCGTAATTCGAAGCCGGCAGCAATCTTGCCGGGTCAAAAGGAGACAGATCAAGGTGAAGCTCGTAAAGATGTTCTGCCTTACCGCCGTTGCGGCAGTCGCCGCCATGGCGTTCATCGGTGCCAGCTCGGCATCCGCCACGGCGCTGTGCTTAACCACGGAAGAACCGTGTTCGGGAAGTAATCTCAAGACAAATCTCTTAGCGTTAGCTACTAAGAGTGCCGAAAATGGCTTCTTAGGGGGACTGTTTACCCAGGAATGTCATGTGGAAGTGCATGCGACCGTCTTAAACACGACAAATGATAACGCAGCAACGGTGCATGCGCTGTGGAAACTGAAAGAATGTTCGCCATGCTCCGAAGTTTCGGTATCCAGCACCGGGACGGTGTCCGCGACCGGCAAAGGAAATGGCGTACTCAAAGGCACTGGAAAAGCGCTTTTCAAAAATTGCCCGCTTGGAGCCGAATGTGAATTCGAAGGCGCGGGTGTGGAACTAACCGCTTTAGGCAGTTCCACCAACGCGACAGTGGATGCCAATGTCAAACTGAAACTAGTTAAAGGCTTTGCGTTCCTGTGTGGTTCGGAAGGCACGTATCATGCCACGTTCACTGGCGTTAGCTCTGAAGACAAAATGAGTTTCGTTACATTAGAATAAGTCTGTAAGCGACTTCCGTGTTTATGGTTGTTGCCAGACCAAAGCAGAAAGGCCGCGCCTTAGCGCGGCCTTTCTGCTTCCTCAAGCCTCGGCATCAGAAACCTTGAGCGTTCCTTGACAAATTCGCTTGCGTATCGTAAGTTCAGTTGCGCACGTAACGGCGTAAAGGCAACTCGGGGGGGCGGATACGTAATGCAAGGGGCGGCGGGGACGAAACGTATGGCGATGGCCGTGGGAGGCGCGATACTGCTGACAGTCGTGCTGACTACCGTTATGGCCACCGTCGGAACGTCTCGTGCCTTCGCAGTGGATGAACATGTCTTCGACCCGGTGCTTTCGCTTGAAGGAGCCTGCGGCGGTAAAGACGGTGCGACTCGATCCAGGCTGCCCCTATCCGCCGGCAGAGAACGGCGGACCTCGCCACTTGGAGAATCCATGTGGCATAGCAACTGACGGGCATGGAAACATCTACGTCGCCAGCGCGGCAGTAGGCGCTAGTCACGAGGCAACTGGCAGGATAGACATTTTTGATTCAAATGGTGAATTTCTTGTTGAGCTTAAAGAGGAAAATCAACCTTGTAGTCTCGCGGTCGACTCGGAAGGTGTTATCTACGTAACCGAGCACTGGACGAAGGACGTGGTTGCGCTCAAACCCGATGCTTATCCTCCGGCACCGGCGGCAGGGTATTCGTCACCGATAACGGTATTTGATGCATCAATGGCCAGCGGGTGCGGTGCTAGTGCTCGAACGGTTGCGGTGGATCCGTCCAACGACCATCTTTTTATTGCTCGCGACTGCAAGATCGTGGAGTACGCGTCGGCGGCAGACGGCTGGACCGTGATCAAAGATGACATTGGTCTAGATGAAGGTCAAGCCTTCTTTGGCGTTGATATTTACGGTCAGAATCATGATGTCTACGCAACTGGTATTCCGGTTGGTATTCCGACTAATGAAGCGATTGAAAAACCACGCGCCTTTATCTTTAGCGGCTCCACCGGGGAAAAGCTACGGGAATGTGATGATCCAAGATTTGGCTTTCTGTTCGGTCAGGCCGCGATTGCTGTTGATCAAACAAATGGCGACTTCTACGTCGATGACATCAGAGTGAGCGAAGCGGTTTTTCAGAGCCGGGCAAATTGTGATCCCGTTGGCGCGCTCACCCATTCGCTACGAGGGTCGGGAATTGACTACTCGGATATCGCTGTAGATGACCCGATTACCCAAGGTGAAGCAGGCTACGATAGCCCAAACGAAGGCTACGTCTTTGTTGGCTCAGGAAATAATAGTCAGAACTCTAATCTCTACGCCTTTAGACCGCGCATCGGGGAAGCACCGGCGGTTAAAGGTCAAGTAGCCACCCAGCTCAGCGAAACCGAGGCGGTTCTTCGTGGGGAAGTGAATCCGGGCACCGTGTCAACTTCATACTATTTTGAGTACACTACACAAAGCGCATTTGATACCGAAGAATATGACAAATCGGTCAGAGTACCATTTCCAGATGGCAATGCCGGAGACGGAGGTGGGTTTGTCCAGGTCTCGGAGTCGCTGACGGGGCTAATACCTGGGACAAAGTACCGGTTCCGTCTGGTTGCTGAGAGTGAGGAAGGGTCGACAATAGGCGAAGGCGCAGCCGGAGGAGAAGGCCTTGATGGGTCCTTCGCCACCTATCCAGTTGTTCCGCTGCAGTCGGGCTGTGTCAACCAACAGGCCCGTGAAGGGATTTCAGCACACCTTCCCCTATGCCGTGCCTACGAGCTGGTCACGCCGCCGAGTACCAATGGCCGGATACCAACGATGTCTGAACTCGGCGCTCGGTCGAGTTCCTTCGATACGCCGCTTGCGACTGCGGACGGCGAAAGCCTGATTTTCGGTGCCGAGGGCGGTTCCATAGGTGCAGATGAAGGCGGTGGATTTCATGACACCTATGAGGCAAAGCGGAGCCCGGGTGGTTGGCATAGTTCCTACACCGGGCTGTCGGGCGTGCAGGCGGCGGAGTCCTTTCCTGGCGGCACTTCGTCTGATCATGGCTACTCGCTATGGCTCGTGGAAGGTACGAAAGGCACATTGGCGACCGGCGGTTTCGCTGCCAACTATCTTCGTTGGTCTCAGGGCTCAGTGAATCCCGCCTGTAGTCCCGAACCCGAGGGACGCTTTGAATGGGTTGGCTGCGGCGATCTCGGAAATGACCCAAAAGCCGAAGGGCATTGGATATCTGAAGGCGGTGACCACATCGTCTTTGACTCGAAAGGCCACCTTGAGGAGGCTGCCCCATCTCCAGGAACGGTTGCGGTCTATGACCGAAGCGCTGGAGGGAACACTAGTGTGGTCTCTTTGCTTCCGGGAGAGATTCCTCCAGACGCGGGAGAGGATGCCAACTACGAAGGTGTATCGGCCGATGGCTCGACTATTGCCTTCAGAGTGAACGACGTGCTGTACGTTCGAGAGAACAAAAGCGAGACGACTGAGGTTGTAACTGGCGCTTCAATGTTCGGTGGGTTGTCTGAGGACGGGGAACGAATTTACTATCTCCGTCCGCAGGGTGGAGTTCCTGCGGGGGGACTCCCCCCTTCTGGGGATATCTTTGCCTTTGATCTCGCGACTGCTGAAACGCAGGAAGTGGGAAGTGGCGGAGAATCTATCCTCGTTCACGTGTCTCCCGACGGTTCGCGGGCGTACTTCGTTTCTCCGCAGCAACTCGATGGCGCTCAGGGCAGCGCTGGGGCTGAGAATCTATACCTTTGGAACGGTGGAACGCCGCGCTTCGTAGCACAACTCGATTCAGCAGACGTGGACGGTGAACAAGCCAAAGGTGTGGCCGGAAACAGGGTTAATGGTTTGGGCCTTTGGGTGAATAGCGCCGTATCACCCGGTAAGGGTCAGAATTTCGGCCTCGGCTCCGTTCCATCCCGCAGCACTGTGGATGGCTCGGTGTTCGTGTTTCAGTCTCGGGCCAACCTGGTCGACTATGACGGCAACGACGGCACCGAGATCTATCGATACGACTCAGCAACAGACGCCGTGCTCTGCATCTCTTGCAACCCAACCGAATCCGCTGCCTCTTCTAGTGCTCAGCTGCAGACCCCTCTCCCTGCTCCGTTTGAACCGTTTCCACCTCTCAATTCTCGGGTTAAGATTGCCAACTTGACGACCGATGGCCAGACGGTCTTCTTCCAGAGCGGCGACCGACTCGTCCCCCGCGATGTCGACGGTAAAGTCGACGTCTACGAATGGAGGGCGCAGGGCAAGGATGGCTGTGCGGCTGAAGGTGGCTGCTTGGCGCTTATCTCGTCGGGGGAAAGCGCCCAGGATGACTACCTCTACGCGATGACGCCCGATGGTCACGACGTCTTCATCGAGACCGCGGACATACTGGCCCCGCAGGATCCTGATGGCGCTTGGTCCATCTATGACGCACGGGTAGGCGGTGGCTTTGCCGCCCCGCTGGTGTCGGGACCTTGCGGGGGCGACGCTTGTCAGGGACTTCCGACGCCGAGTCCGGCTCTTGCTGTACCTGTGAACGCGTCGCAGACTGAAGGCAAAGCGAAAGCGAAGCATAAGAAGAACGGCGGAAAGAAGCGCAAACAGGGTCACAAGCACAAAGGCAAGCAACGCCAAAGTGGCAAGCATCGCCGAATTGACGGCGACGGGAGGGTGGTTCGATGAGGCGCTTGGGAATCAGTTTTTGCCTGGTGCTGCTCGTCGCCGGCGCTGGGGCCGCAAACGCTCATGCCGACGCGAGTGAATATGGGATCAAATCCTTGAGTACCTCCGCTTCGAGCTATCAGGCCGGAGACCACCCGAACTTGACGATCGCGTTCGACCTCAACAAAGAACCGGGAGGCCAACTGCCTTCGACCACCCGGGAAATCTCATTCGACTTGCCGCCGGGCCTGTTGGCGAACCCCCGTTCGGTTCTCAGCTGCAGTGCGGCGCAGCTGATGAGCACCAATGTCGAAGACGAAGAGAACCAAGGTGGCTGCCCTCAGGATTCTCAGATCGGACTGACCGAAGCAACGCTTCGCAGAAATGGCAGCGCGGTGGTGCTGCTCGAGCCGATTTACAACATGGAGGCGCCAGGCGGAGATGTCGTCGCCCGCTTCGGCTTCATTGGCAATGTCTACCCGATAGTCATCGACGCGCGTTTGCGATCCGACGGTGACTACGGGGCCACGGTCACCGTTCAAGGCGCGAGTTCGTTCATCCCGCTGTTTTCGGCGAATACGACGACCTGGGGCGTGCCGGCGGACAAAATTCACGATACGGAACGGATTACGCCGTGGGAGTCGGTCCATTGTGGCGGCGCGCCTTGTACCGCGCCGGGAGGCGCGAGGCGGCCGAGCGGCCTGTCGCCGGCCCCGTTCATGATCAATCCGACGCGTTGCGGGGTTGCCCGTGAGTTGAAGATGACGGCTACCAGCTACGCCCTGCCTGACCAGCCGGTGAGCAAAACGGTTCCGATGACGCCGATCAGCGGCTGCGGACAGCTCAACTTCAAACCGACCCTGAGCCTGATACCGAGCAATCAAGAAGCTGGCTCGGTGGCTGGCCTCGACGCCGACCTCACTCTTCCACAGAACGACACCGTCAACGGGCTCGCGACTTCCGCGATGCGCTACGCCAAGGTGAGCCTGCCCAAGGGCATCACGATCGCCGCCGGCGCAGGCGATGGCCTGGAGGCGTGCAGTGCAGAGCAGGTCGGCCTCGGGACCGCGAATACCTCGGCGTGTCCTAACGGCGCCAAGATCGCTTCGGTGGAGATCGATTCCCCGGCCCTCTCCCGGCCGCTAGGGGGGGCTGTCTACCAGCGCACCCCCGTAAAAGGCAACCTTTTCGGCGTCTGGCTAGTCACCGATGAACTCGGCGTTCATCTGAAGCTGCCCGGCGAGGTTCATGCCGACCCCGTGAGTGGACAGCTCAGCACGGTCTTCGAGGGTACTTCGCAGACGGAAGGCCTTCCGCAGGCGCCGGTGCGGAAATTCGAGCTTCACTTCAAGGGCGGCGCGCGCGGGGTGTTGGCAACGCCACGAGATTGCGGTACCTACGAAGCCGACTATGAATTCGCCCCCTGGTCGGGCGGCCCGTCCGTGACGGGCAAGGCGCCGATGACCTTCGATCGCAACTGCGACGCCGGGGGCTTCGATCCCAAGATCTCCGCCGGGACCACGAACCCGGTTGCGGGGGCTTTCGCTCCGTTCGTAACCCAGATCACCCGTGAATCAGGCGACCAGAACCTAGCTGGTGTCGACGTCACTCTTCCCTCCGGGGTTTTGGCCAAGGTTGCCGGCGTTCCGCTCTGCGAAGGGGCACAGGCGGTCACTGGCGACTGTCCGGCCTCCTCCCAGGTAGCGAGGGCCAGCGTGGCCGCAGGCCCCGGTCCTGCACCGCTGTGGTTGCCCCAGGCCGGTAAGGACCCGATCGTCGCATTCCTCTCTGGTCCCTATAAGAGCGGTCCCTACAGCCTGGTGATCAATGCGCCGGCCCAGGCCGGTCCCTTCGACCTCGGCACCGTGGTCACCCGTGCCGCCATAGACATCGACCCCAACACCGCTCAGGCGACAGTGACGTCGGATCCGCTGCCTCAGATCCTCGAAGGGGTGCCGATCAGCTACCGGGCGATCCACGTCGACGTCAACCGGCCGAACTTCACGCTCAACCCGACGTCTTGCAAGCAGAAGCAGGTACAGGCCAAGCTCACCTCGGACGCTGGCGCCATCGCACGGCCGACTTCCCCATTCCAGGTTGGCGACTGTGCGTCTCTCGGCTTCAAGCCCCAGCTTTCGCTGCGTCTCCTGGGCAAAAAGACAAACCGCGGCGCTCACCCGAGCTTCCGGGCTACTCTGCGGCCTCGAACTGGCGATGCCAACATTGCCTACATCCAGGCTGCGTTGCCCCACTCGGAGTTCCTCGATCAAGCGCACATCAGGACGATTTGCACCAGGGTTCAGTTTTCCGCAAACAACTGTCCCGCGGGTTCGATCTATGGTCGCGCTCAAGCAGTCACTCCGCTGCTTGACGAACCGGTCAGCGGGTCGGTCTACTTGCGGTCCTCTTCACATCCACTGCCTGACATGGTCATCGCCTTCCGCGGCAAGGTCGACTTCAACCTCGTCGGCCGCATCGACTCGGTCGATGGCGGGATAAGAAGCACGTTCGAGTCCATCCCCGACGTGCCGGTCACCCGCGCTACCTTGACCATGCAGGGAGGAAAGAAGGGCCTGCTGGTGAACAGCCGAGACGTCTGCCGGGAGCCCGGACGGGCGACCGTCAAAATCCGCGCACAAAACGGCAAACATGCCGACAGTAGGCCGCAGTTGATCAGCGACTGCAAATAGCCCGACAAACGAAGGCGCTGATTGCGTGGATGGCCTTAATGGTCTTCGGGCGATTGATTGACGAAATCTGAGTTAACTGGTAGATCTACCAATGCCACGGCAGCTGTCCTGCCGGGCAGCTCCGTAACTCGAAGCCGGCAGCAATCCTGCTGGATCAAAGGAGATAGATCACCATGAAGCTCGTAAATATGTTTGGCCTTGCCGCCATCGTGGCCGTCGCCGCGATGGCGTTTATCAGCGCCAGCTCGGCGTCCGCCACGGCTCTGTGCATAAACAACGAAGAACCGTGCGCGGCGGGGAACGTAAAGTTAAACTGGTTACTCTTAGCCGCAAAGAGCGCCGCGAACGCGTTCTTAGGGGGACTGTTCAACCAGGAATGTCATGCTGAAGTGCATGCGCACGTGTTAAGTAACGCAACTCATGCTCCTGCAACCGTGCACTTAGTGTGGTTACCGACCAACTGCTCGCCCTGCACGACAGTTTCGGTGACGAGCCTTGCGACAGTAAGTGCGAGTGGTGGTGGTAATGGTGTAATAACGGCCAGTACAAGTGCACTGTTTAAAAACTGCCCTCTTACAGCAGAATGCGAATTCAGAGCCGAAGGTGTGACATTAACCGTGCAAGGCAGCGCTACGAATGCGACAGTTGTGGCCAACTTCAAAATGGGCCTAGTTAAAGGCAGTGCGTTCCTCTGTGGTAATGAAGGCACGTACCACCCCACGTTCACCGGTGTTAATGCCGGAGACAAAAAAGCATTTGTGACATTACAATAGCGCGCGCGGTATCTAGTGCCTTTGCAGTCTAAGACTAAGACAGAAGGCCGCGTCTTCGGACGCGACGCTTTCTGCTATACGAGCGACCGCCAAGTCCATGTGCAAACGAATATCGCGGGCGACTCCGTAACTCGAAGCCGGCAGCAATCCTGTCGGATCAAAAAGGAGATGGATCACCATGAAGCTCGTCAAGGTATTTGACCTCGCCGCTATAGCGGCAGTTGTCGCGATGGCGTTCATTGGTGCCAGTTCGGCGCCTGCCACGACGTTGTGTTTAAAAAACGAAGAACCATGCGCGGCGGGGAACGTAAAGTTAAACTGGTTACTTTTAGCTGCTAAGAGTGGAGCAAATGCATTCTTAGGTGGCCTCTTCTTTGAGGAATGCCATGTAGAAGCCCACACTCACGTATTAGGTAACATAACGCATGAACCGGCGACCTTGCATGTAGCTTGGTTAATCAGTAGTTGTGCGCCCTGCACCTCAGTAGTGGTGCAAACCACGGGAGCGGTTAGTGCTAGTGGCGGCGGAAATGGTGTAATTAATGGATCAGGAAAACTCTTGCTAAAAGGATGCCCGTTTGGAGCGGAATGCGAATTTGAAGCCGCAGGTGTAAGCGTCCCTGTGTTAGGCAGTTCGACGAACTCGACAGTAGATACCAGTGTCAACCTGAAACTGGTGAAAGGCAGCGCATTTCTCTGTGGTAGTGAAGGCACGTACCACGCCACCTTCACTGGGGTGAACGCCGAAGATAAAATGGCCTTTGTCACATTATTATAGTTGTCAACAATGCACCGATAACAGTGTTGTGTGCAGGGTAGATGTGTCGCTAGCAGTCGCAAAGGCCGCGTCGTTTGACGCGGCCTTTTGCTCGTCAGAAGGGTGCGTACCTGGGTCGCTCGTAACGTTGAGCGTCAGACGCTGCGATGTTTTAGAGAGGCATCCTTGCACTGGGTGGTATCGAAGAGCCTGCCGGGGAACTAGAATCGCGGGCATGCGCGTCCTGCTCACCAACGACGATGGAATCAGCGCCCCGGGGCTGCAGGCGTTCCGCCGCGCCCTGCGCGAGGTCGAGGGGGTCGAGGTCGACGTCATCGCTCCCGACTCCAACCGCAGCGCGACGGCGCGGAGCATTACGACTCGGTCGCCGCTGACGGTCGAGGAGGTCGAGTTCGGGGACGGCGACAAGGGATACGCCACCGATGGGACGCCGGTCGACTGCGTGCGCTTCGCCGAGCTGGGGCTGGTCGGCCATCGGCCTGACCTGATCGTCTCGGGGATCAACCACGGCGCCAACCTTGGCGACGACATCACCTACTCGGGCACGGTCGCTGCGGCCTTCGAGGGGATCGTGCTTGGCATCCCGGCCGTGGCGGTGTCCCAGCAGTCCTCGGGGGGCGGCATGGGCTACGTCAGCGGCCGCTTCGACTTTTCTTTCGTGGCGCCGTTTGCGGCGGAGCTGGTGCGGCGGTTGATCACCGAGCCGATGCCGGAGGCGACGCTGATCAACGTCAATTGTCCCGCTGGCGAGCCGCGGGGCGTCGAAGTGACGAAGCTCGGCAAACGCATCTACAACGATGAGCTGAAGCTGATCGGCGAGGACGGCGGCCGTCGCCAGTACGAGATCTACGGCTGGCAGCCCGGTTACGAGGAGATCGACGGGACCGACCTCAACGCGGTCTCCAAGGGCCGGGTCTCGGTAACGCCGATCCACTTCGACCTCACCGACCACGGCGGGCTGGAGCGGCTGCGAGGATGGGGCTTCGAGGAGATGCTGGCGGCAAGCGCCCCGACCTCGGCGTGAGCGCCCCCGGCCCCGAGCAGCGCGCCGAGGAGCTGCGTAGTGAGCTGGCGGAGCACAACCGCCACTACTACGTCCTCGACGAGCCGCTGATCGGCGACGACGAGTACGACGCCCTGCTCGACGAGCTACGCGCGATCGAGGCCGACCACCCGCAGCTGCGCACCGCCGACTCGCCGACGCAGCGGGTCGGCGCGCCGCCGCTGGATCGCTTCGAGCAGGTCGAGCACGCCGAGCAGATGCTCTCGCTTGGCAACGCTCGCAACGAGGAGGAGCTGCGCGCCTGGGAGACGCGGACCCGCAACCACCTCAAGCGGCTCGACATCAGCGCTGCCGAGTTCAGCTACACGACCGAGCCGAAGATCGACGGGCTGGCGATGTCGCTGACCTACGAGGACGGCGTCTTCACCCGCGGCGCCACCCGTGGCGACGGACGGATCGGCGAGGATGTCACCCAGAACCTGCGCACGATCGGCTCGATCCCGCTGCGCATCGACGACGCTCCCGAGCTCGTCGAAGTGCGCGGCGAGGTCTACCTGCCGATCGCCGACTTCAGGGCGCTGAATGAGCGCCGCGCCGAGGCCGGCGAGCCGACCTTCGCCAACCCCCGCAACTCGGCCGCCGGCTCGATTCGCCAGCTCAATCCGGCGCTCGCTGCCGAACGGCCGCTCTCGGTCTGGTGCTATGGCATCGGCGCGACCCGCGGCCTCGACCTCGCCACCCACTCCGAGGAGGTCGAGTGGCTGGACAAGCGTGGCTTCAAGGTCAACCCCGATACCGCTCACCACGACAGCGTCAACTCGGTGGTCGAGCGTTGTCATTGGTGGGAGGCGCGCCGCGACGAGCTCGACTACGAGATCGACGGCGTCGTCGTCAAGATCGACGAGCGGGCCCTGTGGCGCGAGCTGGGCGTGGTCGGCCGCGAGCCGCGCTGGGCGATCGCCTGGAAGTTCGCGCCGACGACGGCGACGACGAAGCTGCTCGACGTCGTCTGGAACGTCGGTCGCACCGGCCACCTGGTCCCCTTCGCGATGCTCGAGCCGGTCCATGTCGGCGGCGTCACGGTCTCCACCGCCACGCTCCACAACGAGGAGGATCTCGCCCGCAAGGACGTCCGCGTCGGCGACGAGGTGGTCGTGATGAGAGCCGGCGACGTGATCCCGCAGGTGGTCTCGCCGTTGCTGCGGCGTGGGAAAGGCAAGCGACGCGGCCCGAAGCCGAAGCCGCCGAAGAAATGCCCGGCCTGCGGCACCGAGACGGTCAAGCCCGAGGACGCCGTCTTCTCGATCTGCCCCAACCGCGCTGGCTGTCCCGGCCAGTCCTTCCAGCACGTCAAGCACTTCGTCAGCAAGGGGGCGATGGATATCGACGGACTGGGGGAGAAGCAGGCGATGCGCTTCCTCCAGGAAGGGCTGATCGAAGACGTCGCCGATATCTACGAGCTCGACGAGGAGAGGCTGACCGGGCTCGAGCGCTTCGCCGAGGTCTCCGCCCACAACCTCGTGGCGGCGATCGACGCGTCGCGCTCACGCCCCTTCAAGCGCGTCCTCTACGCGCTCGGGCTTCCCGGTGTCGGCTACGTGACGGCGGAGGCGCTGGCCGACCACTTCGGCTCGATCGACGCCCTGCGCGCTGCCGATCCGGAGCGAATCGAGGAGGTCGAGGGAGTGGGACCGATCATGGCCGTGCAGATCGCCGAGTCGCTGTCCGACGAGCGCACCTGGGAGCTGGTCGAGAAGCTGCGCGAGAAGGGGCTGCGCCTCGAGCAGGATCCCTCCGAAAGGCGCGCCACGGGTGGCCCGCTGGAGGGCAAGACGCTCGTCCTCACCGGCACGCTCCCCGAGTTGACCCGCGAGGAGGCCGCGGCGCTGATCAAGGCCGCCGGTGGCAAGGTGGTCAACTCGGTCTCGAAGAAAACCGACTACGTGGTCGCCGGCGAGAACCCCGGCTCCAAGCTCGCCAAGGCCGAGAAATTCGAGACCGAGATCCTCGACGAGGACGGCCTGCGGGCGCTGCTTCAGTAAGAGGCGGCGGCGGCGGCGATCAGGTCCTGCTCGAGGTGGGCGAGGCCGAGGTCGCGAACGCCCGCCATCAGGATCGAGAAGATCATCACCTTGCCGCTGCGGTTGAAGCAGTAGCCGGAGAGGTTGCTGACGGCGCTGATCGTGCCGGTCTTGGCGCGGCAGCGGCCGTAGGCAGCGGTGCCGTGCATACGGTCGGCAACCGTCCCCTCTTGGCCGGTTAGGGCGAGATCCTGGACGAATTCGTCGCCAACGTCGGTGTCCCGCATCGACCTCAGCAGCCCGACCACCTGCGCCGGTGAGGCGCGATTGGAGCGGGTCGAGGCCGGAGCCGTCCACCGCGTGCACGCCGGATTCGTGGCCGCGGGCGAATGCCTGCACGACCTTGGCGCCGGCCGCGGTGGTCCCGGCGCCGCCGAAACGGGCGCCGATCAGCTTCATCAGCATCTCGGCGAAGAAGTTGTACGAGTAGACGTCGGTGGTGTTGACGATGCTGGTCAGCGGTGGCGATTCGACCCGGGCGAGCTCGGTGCTGAAGGGCGGCGCCGCGCCGAGCGCGACCGAGGGAGAGATGCGCACGCCGGCTTCGCGCAGGCCGAGGTTGAGAGCGCCGGCGGCGGTGAGCGCGGGGTCGGTCGCGAAGCCCTGGGCGGTCTCGGTGCTGTAGCCGGAGTTGAAGGAGAGGCCGGAGAGAGGCCCGATTTCGGGGCTCGTGGCGTAGCCCGAGTCGGCGACGCCGCGAAGTCGGTCGAAGACGCTGTCGTCGGCGTAGAGGCGCCCGGTGATCGACCCGATGCCCGCTTCGCGGACCTGCCGCTTGAGCTGGAAGATGTTGGTGCCCAGGCCGCCGAGGAAGCGCCGATAGAACGACGGCGTGCCCAGGGTGGGGTCTCCGGCGCCGACCAGGTAGAGGCTGCCGCGCAGGACGCCGTTGCGATCGATTCCGCCGTCGGTCTTCAGCAGGGTCGCGATCCTCGATTCCGATCCGAGCCGCGCCAGGGCGGTCGAGGTGGTGAACAGCTTCATGTTCGAGGCGAGTGGGCGCTGCCGCCTCGGCGCCCGCGCGCAGACCGTCCTGCCGGTCTCACCGTCGATGACGAGCAGGCCGCTGGCGTCACCGCCACCCCGCACGAGGCGGGAACGCATGGTTGCGCAAACGTCGCTGCGAGAGGCCGCTTCGGCAACTGCTGCGAGCAAGAGGGCCGCAAGCAGGGCACAAATAGCGGCAGAGATTGCCGGGGTCCGCCTCACTGAGTGAGATAATGCATGTTTATGGGCAAAGTTGTGGACATCGAGTCGCAACCGCGACGGCGCCGCAGTCGCAAACGCCCATCCAAGACCGCCCTCGTCCTCGGCGGTGGCGGCTTCACCGGCGGGGTCTATGAGATCGGCGCCCTGCGCGCACTCGACCTGCTCGCGGTCAACAGCACGATCAACAACTTCGACGTCTACGTCGGCACCAGCGCCGGCTCCTTCGTCGCCGGGATGCTGGCCAACGGCGTCACCCCCGACGAGATGATGCAGGTGATCAACCACCGCGTCCCCTCCGAGCTCGAGGACCTCAACCTGGACAAGGTGCTGAAGCCCAACTATCTCGGCTTCGTGCAGAAGGCGGCGATGCTGCCATTGCGCTCTCTGGAGTTGATGCGCAGCCTGGCCGGGATGGGCAAGTTCTCGGCGATGGACGTCGGCGTCGGGCTCGCCGAGGCGTTGCCCGCCGGCTTCTACTCCGGGGACGGCATCGCCGACTACGTCGAGGGGGCGCTCTCCGAAGACAACCGGGTCGACGACTTCCGGCTGCTCGACAAAGAGCTCTACGTGACCGCGACCGACCTCGACACCTGCGAGCGGATCGTCTTCGGCGAAGAGGGTTGGGACGACGTGCCGATCTCGAAGGCGATCCAGTGCTCGACCACGTTGCCGATCGTCTACAAGCCGGTCGACTTGAAGGGCCGTCAGATGGTCGACGGCGGCATCCGCTCGACCACCAACGTCGACATCGCGGTCGACAACGGCGCCAAGTTCATCGTCGTCGTCAACCCGCTCGTCCCCTACGTCAACGACTTCGAGAAGACGATCCCGACCGTTTTCGGGACCCGCGTGCGGCGCGTCTCCGACATGGGCCTGCCGGCGATCGCCAACCAGGTCTTCCGCCTCATCGCCCACTCCCGCCTGCACCAGGCGGTCGACGTCTGGAGGGAGCGCTACCCCGGGGTCGACATCGTCTTGATCGAGCCCGAGCCCAACGACGAGCTGATGTTCGGCACGCCGATCATGGACTACTCACGGCGGCTGAAAATCGCCCGCCACGGCTTCGAATCGGTCACCGCGACCCTGGCCAAGGACTACGACCACTACAAGGAGATCGCCGACCGCCACGGCCTCGAGATCTCCGGCCGCCGCGTCAGCCGCGTCGTCGAGCGAGCCGCCGAAGAGGAGCCCGAGCAGACGTCCGCTTGGCGCCGCGTCCTCGAGCAGACCACCTCGACCCTGCTCCGCCAGTCCGGCGAGGCCTCCTGACTCTGCGCTCCTTCACAGCATGTGTCGGAGTCGAGATGGCGTGTTAAGAGGAGGGGTCGGTTGGCCCTCTGGGCGAATGTCGCCGAAGGCGGCCGCTGCACCCGTGGTTCTCAGCGCGGCGAAGCCGCGCTCTCAGACAAGCCGTCAGCTCGCGTAGAGCTGCTCGATCTCTTGCTCGTGCTTGGCGGTGACGACGGCGCGCTTGACCTTCAGCGTCGGCGTCAGCTCGCCTGATTCCTGCGAGAGGTCGTGGGGGAGGATGGCGATCTTCTTGACCTGCTCTACCCGGGCGAACTTCTCGTTGATCTTGTCGACGTGGGCTTCGATCGCTTTGCGCACGTCGCTGTTGCCGGCCAGCTGGGCGGGGTCCTCGGGAAGGCCGTGCTCTTTGGCGTAGGTGACGGCGTCTTCGGGGTCGAGGGTGACGAGGGCAACCAGGTAGGGCTTGCGGTCGCCGACCACGACGCACTGCGAGACGAGTGGGTGTTGCTTGATTTCGTTCTCGAGGTTGGCGGGGGTGATGTTCTTGCCCCCGGCGGTGATGATGATGTCCTTCTTGCGGCCGGTGATCGTGATGAAGCCCTCCGCGTCGATCTCGCCGATGTCGCCGGTGTGCAGCCAGCCGTCGACGATCGTCTCGCGGGTCGCTGCCTCGTTCTTGTAATAGCCCTGGAAGACGTTGGGCCCCTTGACGAGGATCTCGCCGTCCTCGGCGATCCTCACCTCGCAGCCCGGGAACGGTTTGCCGATCGTGCCGACCTTGAAGTCATCTGGGGTGGAGATCGTCGCCGCGGTTGAGGTCTCGGTCATCCCCCAGCCCTCCAGCACCAGCACGCCGGCGGCGTCGAAGAAGCTGAGGATCTCGGGGTTGATCGGGGCGGCGCCGGAGACCGCGAGTCGCAGGTTGCCGCCGAAGAGGCCGCGGATCTTGGAGAGCACCTGCTTGTCGGCGAACTCGTACTGCTTGCGCAGCAGGAAGCCCGGCTTGCGGCCGGCGCGCTCGGTGGCGCGCATCTTCTTGCCGACCTCGATCGACCAGTTGAAGATCGCCTTTTTGACCCCGCCGACTTTCTCGATGCCGCTGGTCGCGGCGGTGTAGATCTTCTCGAAGATGCGCGGCACCGAGGGGAAGTAGGTCGGCTTCAGCTCGGCGAGGTTGGGGAGGATCTTCAGCGGGTCGCGCTCCCAGTAGGCCAGGGTGGCGCCGAGATCGAAGCTGCCCAGCTGGATCAGCAGCGCGAAGGAGTGGGCGAGGGGCAGGTAGAGGTAGGTGACGTCTTCGCCCTCGATGACGCTGTTCTCGTTGACCATGTCGAGCATCGCCCGGTAGTTGCCGTGGCTGATGATGCAGCCCTTCGGCGGGCCGGTCGTGCCCGAGGTGTAGATGAAGGTGCAGATGTCGTCCTTGCGTCACCGAGCGCCAGCGTGCCTCCCACGCGGCGCTGTCGCCGCCGCCGCCGCGCGAAGCGAGGTCCTCGAGCGAGATCGCGTCCTCGCTGCTGCCGGTCATCCGCACCACGTGCTCGAGCAGCGGCAGCTGGTCGCGCACGGCGCGGATCTTCTCCATCTGTTCGTCGTCCTCGACGACGACGACCTTGGCGTCGGAGTTCTCCAGCACGTACTGGCACTCCTCGGGCGAGTTGGTCTGGTAGATCGGCACGACGACGGCGCCGGCCGAGAGCGCGGCGAAGTCGAAGTAGGTCCACTCGGGGCGCGTGTTGGCCAGGATCGAGACCTTGTCGCCCTTGGCGACCCCCAGATCCGATCAGGCCGAGCGAGAGCGAGCGGACTGTCTCCAGAACCTGGTCGAAGCTGCGGCTGACCCACTGGTCGTCCTGCTTGTAGCGAACAGCGGGTGCGCTGCCGTATATCTGGGCCGAAAGCGGCAGCAGGTCCGCCAGCGTGGCCGATTTGGTTCCCCGCTCCTCCATGCGGGGAGGCAGTCTAGTTGAGTACTACGTGGTCCGCGCCTCGTGTCCCTGGCTCTGACGCGGCATGTGGCGCAGCGAAGTCTGGAAGAGGGACTTGTCGATGCGCCCGTGGAAGATGGGGATGCCCATCTGCACGCATTTGCCGATCACCTCCTGCCGCTTCATGTGAAGCTCCTCGGCAAGCTCGGACGGGGTGAGGTGATTGGCCACGGCGGACCTCCCAGGTCGTTGAAATCGGGTAGGGAGATATTTACCCCTGAAGGCGGACGTGTCAAACGAATCCGCGCACCTCATCGAGATCCCGGAGTTGAGAGACGCGATAATGGATCCTGATGCCCGTGGCCGCCGAGAAGCAGAGCCCAGAGCCGGCCGTGGTCCCGCTGCCCCGCCGGGGGCGGGTCTGGATCATCCTCGTCCTTGCCCTGGCGCTTTTCGCCCTCGGCTCGGTCATCGTCGGCATCGCCACGCGGCCGGCCGGCGAGGACGTCGTTCACGTCGCCGGCATCTCCGACGCGCAGGGCACCTTCAGCGGCATGCCGCAGGCAGGCGACCGGCTTGGCTCCGCCGACGCGCCGGTCTCGATCCAGGTCTTCAACGACCTGCAGTGCTCCAACTGCCGCAGCGACTTCCTGGCGACGATCCCCACCCTGGCCGAAAAGTACGCCCGGCCCGGCGACGTCAAGCTGCTGATGCGCCACTACTCAGTCGCCCAGAATCCGCTCGAGCTGGGCTTCTTCGGCGCCGAGGCCGCTGCCGAGCAGGGCTACGGCTGGCAGTACACCTACCTCTTCTTCCGCAACCAGGACGAAGCCGAGCGCTTCGGGATCGGCGACGAGTTCATGGCTTCGCTGGCCGGCTCGATCGGCGAACTCGACGTGCCCGAATGGGAACGCGTCCTCGATCGCGAACGCGGTGCCGACGGACCGGTCGCGCAGCGGCTCGAGGGCTATGACCAGCTCGGCGCCGACCTCGGCATCCGTACCCGCCAGGCGGCGATCGTCAGCGGTCCAGGCGGGCACGCGCACGCTTCAGGACGGCCCGACTTTGGCGCAGATCGAAGCCGCGATCGAGGCCGTTCAGTAGTCGCGACGCTGGTCTGGGATAATCGCCCGCTCTCGGGGCGTGGCGCAGCCTGGTAGCGCGCACCGTTCGGGTCGGTGAGGTCCCCGGTTCAAATCCGGGCGCCCCGATGAATAGCTCTGCGCATGGATATCCGCGACTTTTGTCTGCGCGCCGGGTCACAGTTGGACGTATGCGGAGATTCCTGCTCATTCCCCTGACCGCGGCGCTGCTCGCGCTGACCCCGGCGATGGCCGGCTCCGCCGCCGTGCCGCCACAGGGGTTCATCGGGATCTCGCCGCAGGGAGCGACCGGCGAGGAGGACTACGAACTGATGGCGCTTGCCGGGATCAAGAGCGTGCGCCTGCCGATGAACTGGCAGGACATCGTGCCGGAGGCCTCCGAACGCTTCGATCCGGACTGGGCCCTGTTCGACGATCAGGTCAGGCTGGCGGCCGAGCAGCGCATCCGCGCCTTCCCCTTCCTCTGGGGCACGCCGGAATGGGTCTCTCATCGCCTCGGCGCCGAGCCGGTGGCCAGCGCCCGTCAGCGGCGCGAGTGGCTGCGCTTCCTGCGCGAGGCGGTCGAACGCTACGGGCCGGATGGCGAGCTTCTGGCGCGAGAACCGCGACGTGCCGCGCCTGCCCGTCCGCCAGTGGGAGATCTGGAACGAGGAGAACATCGTCACCTTCTCCCGCGAACCAGATCCGACGACGCTTCGCCAGGCTGATCCGCATCTCCGGCGGCCTCCTGCATCGCTCTCGACCCCGGCTCGACGGTGATCCTCGGCGGCCTCTTCGGTCGCCCCCTGCAGGTCCCGCCCAACATCCACTCGGCCACCTTCCTCGCCGAGCTCTACGAAGCGCCGGGGATCAAGCGCTACTTCGACGGCGTCGCGCTGCATCCATACGTGGCCGACGCCGGCGCGATGGAGGCGCAGATCGAAAACCTGCGTCGAGGTGATGCGCCTCAACCACGACTCGGCGACGCCGCTCTACCTGACCGAGCTGGGCTGGGGCTCCGACGGCTTCGAGTCGCGCTGGGAGCGCGGCCCGCACGGCCAGGCACGTGAACTCGACCGCGCCTTCTCGATGCTGGTCGCCAACCGCCGGACGCTGGCGGATCGGCGGTGTCTGGTGGTTCTCCTGGGCGGATGCCGCCGGCTCCTGCCAGTTCTGCGACTCGGCCGGCCTGCTCACCGGCGACCGCGAAGCCAAGCCGTCCTGGTACCGCTTCAACGCCTGGACCGGTGGCGACGCCCGCACGGTGCCGCGGGCTTCCGCGCGGGCCCTGCGCAACACGCCATAGGGCCCCGCCGACCTAGCGCACTCGGCTCCGGCGGACGGACTACGGCGTAGCCAGTCAGGTGCCGGGCGCAATGAACTGGATCGCCATATCCGCGCTGGAGGTGGCGCTTGCCGCGCTGCTGTGTGTGCCTCGTCGTCCTCTGGATCGAGGGGGCGAAGAGCGCAACGGCGCTTCAGGTCCTCGGCGACGTGGCGACGGCCTCCGAGGCGGCCGACTCGCTGGAGGAGACCTTCGACGGCGATCTGCGACATCCTCGTTCCCGGGCCTCGCCGACTTCTGCATGATCGACGTGATCGAGGACGGGCAGCGCGCGCCGCGTCGCCGTGCGGGTCGCTCCCGGCGGCGACCCAGAGATCGAGCGCGGCCTGCTGGGAGCGCGAGCCGTCGCTTCCCGAGCAGATGCACGCAGGCGACGAAGCGTCGCTCGAGCCGCGCTTCATCGAGCGGATGTCCGAGGCGGACCTGCGCAGGCTCGCCCACGACGACGGCCCCGATCTCGACTTCCTGCGCGGCCTGGGCGTGCGCTCGGCGATCACGGTCGCGCTGCAGGCGCGGGGCAAGGTGACGGGCGCCTGACCCTTGGCGTCGCCTGGTCGGGCCGGCGCTATCGAGCGCAGCGACGCACGCTTCGCCTGGATCCTCTCCGGCCGTGTCGCGCTTGCGCTCGACAACAGCGGTCTTTTCGCCGACCTCGAGCGGGCCGAGCGGGCCCGCGCCGAGATCGCCGAGACGCTCCAGCACGGCCTTCTGCCGCCGCCGCTGCCTCACATCCCGGGCTGGTCGCTGGCGGCGATGTACCGGCCGGCCGGGGCCGAGAACGAGGTCGGCGGCGACTTCTACGACGCCTTCCGCGTCTCCGGCGGCTGGATGCTGGTGATCGGCGACGTCACCGGGCGTGGCGCCCAGGCCGCCTCGATCACCGCGCTGGCCCGCTACACCCTGCGCACGGCGGCCGTGCTGACCGACGACCCGCTGGTGGCGCTGGCCACGCTCAACCGCGCTCTGCTCGCCCGCAGCGGCACCGCGCTTTGCAGCGTCGCCGCCCTGGTGCTCAGCGAGGACCCGCGGCAGCCGGTTCGGATCGCGGTTGCCGGCCACCCGCCGCCGCTCCTCGTCGATGGCGATGAGGTCGTGCGAGGTCACCAACGCCGACCCGGTGCTGGGGGCGTTCGCCGACGTCGAGTGGCGGATCGGCGAGAGCGCCGTCGAGCCTGGCCAGCAGCTGGTGCTGGTTACGGACGGGATCATCGAGGCGGCAGGCGAGGGCGGTCGCTTCGGCGAGGAGCGGCTGCGGGCCGAGCTCGCCGGCGCGGGCAACCCGGCGCACGCCGTGCAGCGTCTGGAGGGGGCGCTGCAACTCTTTCACCGACGGAGCGCTCGACGACGACGTGGCGATCCTCGCTGTCGCCCGGGCCGGCGAGTCGCACGATTTCGCCGCGGAGCCCGCGCTGAGCATGGCTGGACGTGACGATGGCTGAGGCCCCAGAGGCGCTGGTCGGGCGCCTCTTCCATGCCTTCAACCAGCGCGACGCCGAGACGATCGTCGGCCTCTGCTCCGAGCAGATGGAGTTCGTCGCCGTCACCGGCGAGGAGGCCGGTCGCGAGCGCCCCTACCGCGGCCGCGACGGTCTGCGCGACTACCTCGCCGACGTCGAACGGATCTGGGAAGAGCTGCTGATCACGCCGAGCCGGGTGGAGCGGCGCGGCGAGCGGCTGCTCGTCGTCGGCCGCGTCTACGTGCGCAGTCGTGAGCTGGGAATACGCGACATGCCGGTGGCCTGGATCTGGGACCTGCGCGGACGGCCGCTTCGTGCGCGGCGAGGTCTTCGTCGACCCCGAGCCGCGGTCTCGCGCTTCGCCGCTCACGCTTGAGCGGGCGCGTTGCGGTTTTGCGCCCGGGCTGCTCGGGTAGCGAAATGGCCAAGACGAGGCGGTTATGCTCGCTTCCGCGGGGAACAGGCTCCCCAGCGGGGATCGCGGTCAATGGCAAACGGCTCCACCACCAACGAGAAGCCCACCGGGCTTCAGATGAGGCTTCCCGCAAGGGCGGAGAACGTCGCGGTGGTTCGCCACGCTCTGGCCGGGCTGGCCGAGGAGATCGGCATGGACGAGGCCGGGCTCGCCGATCTGAAGACGGTGGTCACCGAGGCCTGCATGAACGTCGTCGTCCACGCCTATGCCGACGGAACCGGCCCGCTGATGGTCGAGGCCGAGCCCGACAGCGAGGGCCTGACCGTGACCGTCAGCGACAGTGGCTCCGGGATCAGCCCACAGGCCGATTCCGATCGGGCCAGCCTCAGACTCGGCCTCTCGCTGATCGCCGCGCTCTCCAGCAGCTTCAGCATCTCCGGCGGGCTTGATCGCGGCACCGAGGTGATGATGCGCCTGCCGCTGCAGGGGGGCGGCGCCAATGGTGGTGGGCCTGCCGAGCCAGAAGCTGGTGCCCGAGGCGGCCGGGACCGAGATCGCCGTCGGCCGCGCCGAGCTGCTCGAACCGGTCCTGGCCCGCATGGTCGGCGCCCTCGCCGCGCGGCGCGATCTCTCGGTCGACCGCGTCTCCGACGCCGTCCTCGTCACCGACGCGATCGCCGAGGCGGCGCCGGGCCGCTTCGCCGATGGCTGCGTGCGGCTCGGGCTCGGTGAGAGCGACGATGGCCTCGAGCTGCGACTCGGGCCGATGGAACAAGGGCGCCGCCGCGGAGATCCGCCGCGAGCTCGAGGTGCCCGACGTCGGCGGCTCCCTGGAGGCCCTCGCCGACGAGCTCGTGGTCGACGAGTCCGACGACGGCGACTACCTGATCGTCCGCTTCGCCGGCATACCGGGCGCCTTGTCGCCGCTCTCTCGCTCGAGCCCGCGTTCCTCCTCGATCCGCTCGCGGATGCGGGCCAGGCGCGCGGCGCAGGATGCGGGAGACGTGCATCTGCGAGTGGCCGATCTGCTCGGCGATCTGCGACTGGGTCATGTCCTCGACGAAGCGCAGGCGCAGGACGACGCGCTCGCGCTCCTCGAGGTAGGGCAGCGCCGCGTCGAGGGCGATCCGCCCCTCGACCAGCTCGAAGCGCTCGTCCTCGTCGCCGATCCAGTCGGCGGGCGGCGCTTCGTCGGAGTCGTCGCCGCCGGCGGGCCGGTCGAGCGAGAGCGGGCGGCGGTTGTGGTTTGCCTCGAGCACCTCGAGCACGTCGGTCTGCTCCAGCTCCAGGCGCTCGGCGATCTCGCCCACCGAGGGCGAGCGCTGCAGCTTCTTGGTCAGCTCGGTGATCGCCTTGTCGACTTCGGCCATGCGGTCGTGCAGGCCGCGGGGCACCCGCACGGTCCAGACACGATCGCGGAAGTGGCGCTTCAGCTCGCCGAGGATCGTCGGCGAGGCGAAGGCGGTGAAGGGGATGCCGCGCTCGGGGTCGAAGCGGTCGACGGCGTTGAGCAGGCCGAGGTTGGCGACCTGGAGCAGGTCGTCGAAGGACTCGCTGGCGCCGCGGTAGCGCAGGGCCAGGCGCTTGGCGAACGGCATGTTTCGTCTGACCAGCTCCTCGCGGATCGCCGGGTCGCGGTTGCGACTCGGCGCCAGAGCTCGTTCGTCGCCAGAGCCGGCTGCTCTCGTCCACCGTCCATCGCACGCCAGCTTCAGGCGTCCTCGCTCGCCGCCTAGGCTCGCGACTCTAGGCTTCGAAACTCGATCCAGTCCGACCCAGAGGAGACGCCAGATGGCATTTTCGGTTCCCGACCTTCCCTACGCCTACGACGCGCTCGAGCCCCACATCGACGAGGCGACGATGCGCGTCCACCACGACAAGCACCACCAGGCCTACGTCGACAAAGCGAATGCGGCCCTGGAGGGGACCGAGTGGGCCGACCGCGACGTCGAGGACGTGCTGCGCAACCTCTCCAGCCTGCCCGGCGACAAGCAGGGCCCGGTCCGCAACAACGCCGGCGGCCACTACAACCACATCGCTCTTCTGGCAGATGCTCAGCCCCGACGGCGGCGGCGAGCCCGGCGGCGACCTCGGCGCCGGCGATCGGCGAGACCTTCGGCTCCTTCGACTCCTTCAAGGACGAGTTCAAGAACGCCGGCATCGCCCGCTTCGGCTCCGGCTGGGCCTGGCTGGTCAAGGACAGCTCCGGCCTCGCCGTCGTCTCGACGCCGAACCAGGACTCGCCGATCTCCGACGGCAGCGTGCCGCTGCTCGGCTGCGACGTCTGGGAGCACGCCTACTACCTCAAGTACCAGAACAAGCGCCCCGACTACATCGACGCCTTCTGGAACGTCGTCAACTGGGACTACGTCGGCCAGCGCCTCGCCGAGGCCGGCTGAGCTAGAGCGCTACGGGTGTTGCGGGCCGCGCCGCCTCTGGCAGGTGGCGCGGCTCGGCGCCCTCCTTGGGCGGGATCAGGCTCATCGCGTGCTCGGCCTTGGCGGTGATCGTCAGGCTCGGGTTGACGCCGGGGTTGGCGGGGATCGCCGCGCCGTCGCAGACCAGCAGGTTCTCGTAGCCGAAGACGCGGTTGCCGGCGTCGACGACGCCGCTCTCGGGCGTCGGCGCCGACCGACGGCGCCGCCGAGGATGTGGGCGGTCGAGGGGATGTTGCGGATCGACTCGGTGAGCGCGCTCTGGGCGACGCCGCCCATGCGCTGCGCGAACCAGCGCGTCACCTGCTCGGCGGCGGGGATGTAGGTCGGGTTCGGCCGGCCAGGGTCCTGTTCGGTCTGTCAGGCGCACGCCGCCGCCGAAGAGCTTGCGCTTGGGCCGGAAGTGCATCGCCGCGTCGACCGTCTGCATGACCAGCAGGATCACGGTCCGCCGCGACCAGCGGTAGGGGATCAGCATCCGCAGCGTGCGCAGCGGGTGGCGAACGATCGCCGCCGACCCACTTCAGCGGCCGGCGTCAGTT
The DNA here is from genome assembly GCA_963718775.1 of uncultured Solirubrobacterales bacterium. Classification (GTDB taxonomy): domain Bacteria; phylum Actinomycetota; class Thermoleophilia; order Solirubrobacterales; family 70-9; genus VRUE01. Next base: position 2,203,018 of record OY970377.1, read on the forward strand.
TCGTGCCCTGCCCCGGTCATCGCCGTGAAGGTGAGCGTGACATGGCGTCGCCGCCGTCGCCGTAGGTGACGACCTCGATGTGGGTGTCGGGGTCGGGGTAGATGCTCGAGGTGATCGCCACCGAGCGGCTGAAGTCGCGCTCGTCGTCGGGAGCGGTGACCGACTGGATCGACTCCGAGTTGGTGCGGACCAGGTCGCCGAGGCGGTCGGAGATGCGTCGGCAGGGCGCCGCTGTGGCGGCAGTTGGCGAGCAGGTTGTTGGTGCCGAGGGCGCCGGCGGCGACGATCACCCCGCGGGCGGTCTGCGTGCGGCGCTTCTTGCGCAGCCAGGAGCCGGAGCGCTCGCTGGTCACGGCGTAGCCGTCGGAGCCGTCGGCGGCGCCGAGCGGGCGGATCTCGGTCACCTGGCGTTCGGGCTCGATCCGCACGCCGAGCTTCTCGGCGAACCAGAGGTAGTTCTTCATCAGCGTGTTCTTGGCGCCGTGGCGGCAGCCGACCATGCAGCTGCCGCAGCGCATGCAGCCGGTGCGGTCCGGGCCCTCGCCTTCGAAGAAGGGGTCGGGGACCTCGACCCCCGGCTTGTCGAAGAAGACGCCGACGCGGGTGTTGGTGAAGGTCTCGCCGACGCCGATCTCCTCGCCGTATTCCTGCAGCAGCTTGTCGGCCGGGCCGATCCCTTCGTACTCGACGACGCCGAGCATGCGCTCGGCCGTGTCGTAGTGGGGGGCCAGCTCGCGCTCCCAGTTGCCCAGCTCGCTCCACTGCGGGTCGTCGAAGAAGGCCGGCCGCGCCCGGTAGAGGGTGTTCGCGTAGCCGAGGCTGCCGCCGCCGACGCCGCTGCCGGAGACGATGAAGACGTCCTTGAAGAAGGTCATCCGCAGCACGCCGCGCATGCCGAAGCGCGGCAACCAGAAGTAGCGCCGTGGATGGCGCAGCGTTGGACTCGGCGAAGTCCTCGTCGCGGAAGCGGCTGCCGCACTCGAGCACGGCGACGCTCGTAGCCCTTTTCGGCCAGCCGCAGGGCCGAGACGCGAGCCCCCGAAGCCGGAGCCCGACAACGAGCCAGTCGTAGTCGTACTTCACGGCGCCCCCGCGGGCCCTCAGGCCTCGCCGGGCTCCAGGCGGTCGGAAGTCGGAGGTCCGGGCGCCGCAGACGGGGCAGAACCAGTCTTTGGGGATGTCCTCGAACGCCGTTCCGGGCGGAATGCCGCCGTCGGGATCGCCGATCGCCGGGTCGTAGATGAACCCGCAGCTCTCGCAGATCCAGAGCGTCGCTTCGGTGCGTCGCGGTCATGTCTGAAAGCTTAGACGGGCTCAGTCTTTGCTGAAGCTGACCGAGACCGGCTCGCGGTCGGCGGGTCCTCGATCTCGAAGAACTCGCGTTTCGTGAAGTTGCCCTGGTTGGCGACGATCGAGCCCGGGAACTGTTCGATGTCGGTGTTGTAGGACTGCACGTTGGAGTTGTAGATCCGCCGCGAGGCCTGGATCTCGTCCTCCAGCTCGGAGAGGTTGCGGCTGAGCTGCTGGAAGTTCTCGGTGGCGCGCAGGGTCGGGTAGTTCTCGGCGACCGCTTTCACGTCGGCCAGCGCCTGGGTCAGCTTCTGCTCGGCCTTGGCGGTTTCCTCGACGCCCTGGGCGGCCATCGCCTCGGCCCGTGCCTGGGTCGTCTTCTCGAAGGTCTGGCTCTCGTGCTCGGCGTAGCCCTTGACCGTCTCGACCAGGTTGGGGACGAGGTCGTGGCGCCGCTTCAGCTGTACGTCGATCCCGCTCCAGGACTCGTCGACCCGGTTGCGCGAAGCGATGATCGAGTTGCGCTTGGCGATGAAGTAGAGGACCGCGATGACGATGATCGCGACGACGACGATGAGGGCGATGGTCATGAGGCGGGCTCCTCTGGTCGGACCGGGCTAGGCGCCATCCTAGCGCCGGGAGTGACGCGAACATAGGATCGACCGGTGAGCGCCAAGCAGGAAGCACAGGATTGGGCCGAGACCGTTCGCAGGTTCGGCGAGCGGCACGATCTGACATACGAGCCGGTCGGCGGGATCAACCCCAAAGACGGCCCGGTGGCGCTCTGCGTCGGCGGCGCCAACCGGCTCACCGGCCAGCTCGCCGAGGGCTTCTGGGGCTCCTGCTGCGACGCCGACGAAAAGGAGGTCGGCGGCCTCTTCGGCAAGGCGGTGCTGCCGACCGCGCTGCTCGCCAAGGCCCACATGCCGGACCTGGCCCAGGTCGTCCCGGCCTTCAACGTCGAGTCGATCGAGGGCCACGAGGTGGTCACCCAGCGCTTCGCCCGCAAGGTCGAGTTCGAGTCGATCGACTTCAACAAGCGCTTCCTCGCCACCGTGCCGAGCGAGTACGACCCGGTCGCCCTGCGCGAGCTCTTCAGCCCCGGCTTCCTCGAGTGGACGACGACGATGACCGGCGAGGTCGACTTCGGCATCAACGACCGCCAGCTCTGGTTCCTCTGGCGCCTGCGCGAGCGCAGCGAGGAGGAGCTGAAGGCGGTGCTGAAGAACGCCGGCCAGCTCTTCAAGCGCCTGCAGGGGGAGATGGACGAGAGCGGCATCCACACTTACCCGCCGGGCCCCTGGCACGCCGGTCTCGAGCCTTTCCCGGCAAGCTGACTCCGGCCCAGTCCTAGGGTCGAACAAACGTCCATTGGACATGGGTCCAGGCGGGGTATCGGGTTTCCGCTGACCGTCGATGGGTGAGCGTGAGCGCCCTCGCCGGAACGATCTCCGCCCCATTTGCGACTGGCACCGGCGGAATCGGCGCGGCACGCTGGTTGCGCTCGGCGCTCTCGCTGCTCGTCGCGGTCGGGATCCTGGCCGTCGCCCTGCCAGTCGCCTTCGGCAGCGGAGCCCAGGGCGCGGGTGTTGACCCCGTCCAGGTCTTCTCTTCCGGGCCTCTGGTCGCCGTCGAGGACCAGTGGCGATGCGGAGCTCTCGATCGCTGGTCTGGTGCCAGGAGAAAGCCGCTCCGCGACTGTCCGAGTCGCGAATGCGGGGTCGGCAGCCGCCATGTTCAGCCTGGGTTCTCGTCTCGTTGACCGGGTCGGCGCCGGCGGCGCCCGGCTCTCGGATGCGCTGACTCTGCGGATCGAGTCCGCCGGCACGGTCCTCTACAGCGGACCGATCGGCGACATGCCACGCCTCAGGCTGGGCGGCATTGCCGCCGGCGCCGAGCACGCCTACCGTTTTGTCGTGACCCTGCCGAGCAGCGTCGGCAACGAGGTCGCGGGCGCCTCGCTCAGTGCTGGCTTCGCCTGGAACGCCGCCTGAGTCGCTCAGTTTTTCGCTTCTTCCTGCCGATCAGATTCAGGCATGGAAGCGATTCAAGGCAAACCCGCCGTGAGGCGGGGACGCAAAGCTAGAGGTCTGGGCTTCGGCCCAGATAGCTCGGCTGCCGCTTTCGAGGCCCAAACATCGAGCCCCGAAGGAGGCACTTATGTCTCGCATTTCCGTGATCCTCTCGAGTCCCCGCCATCTGCTTGGAGCGCTTCTTGTGGCACTGCTGGCAGTCGGCGCGGTCGTTGGATCAGGCGCGAGCTTCACTTCGAAGTCCGCCAACCCGAGCAACACGTTCAGCGCCGGAAGCCTCGCGCAGTCCAATTCCAAGGAAGGTGCGGCGGTTCTGACGAAAACGACGATGCTGCCCGGGGAAACGACCAGCGGCACGGTTGTGATCAAAAACAGCAGGCGACGTCGCCGGCACGTTCAGCCTCTCTCAGGTGAATCTCACGGACACGGCGGGCCCCAACGGGGGCAAGCTGTCAAGTGTGCTCAATCTGACGGTGGAAGACGTGACCAAAGCGTCGCCGAAAACCGTGTACTCGGGCAAGGTCGACGGGCTGGTCAGTGCGCAGTCGCTTGGCAGCTTCACTGCCGGCGAGGCCCGCACCTACCAGTTCACCATCACGTTCCCCAACGGTGGGACTCCGTCGTCTCCGACGACCGGGGACAACGCCTACAAGGGGTCGTCGATGAGCGTCGGCTATCAGTGGGATGCCGCTTCCTAGCGGTTGTCCCAGGGCGGGGGGCCGGCGCGGGCATCGTCGCCGGCGTCGGTCTCCCCGCCAGCCTTCTCCCTGAGCGGGTGCAGCGATGAGCGAGCTGGCGGAGCCGACTGAGCGTCCCAGCGGCGGGCGGCGGGCGCTGCGCTGGGCAGGCGCCGCGGCGACCGTGCTTTGCCTCCTCCTCGCTGCGATCCTGCTCGTCCCCGCCGCGCTCGGGTTCCAGCGCTACGTGATCGTCAGCGGCTCGATGAGCGGCACCTACGATCGCGGCTCGATCGTCTTCGACGAGGAAGTGCCGGTCGCCGATCTCAAGGTCGGCGACTCGATCACCTACGAGCCTCCGGCGGGCGCCTCGCCCGAGGAGCTGCTCACCCACCGCATCGCCTCGATCGGCCACGACAAAGGTGGCGGGGAGGTCTTCCGCACCAAGGGCGACGCCAACCAGCTCGCCGATCCATGGACCTTCAGCCTCGACAAGCCCGAGCAGGCGAGGGTCGCCTTCTCGGTCCCTTACGTCGGATACCTGCTTGCGGCGCTCTCGATCCCGACCGTGCGGATGCTGGCGATCGGCATCCCCGCGGTGCTGGTGGCGCTGCTGATCCTTGCCGGGATCTGGCGCGACGCCGGTGAGGAGGCGAGGCGCCGGCAGGCCGAGTCCACCTCCATCCCCTCAACTCCGCAATGGACCGAGTAAAGCTCGTCATCCGATCGCGCCGCTGGCTGCTGCTGGCGGCTCTGGCGCTGCTCGCCTTGGCGCTGAGCACGGCGATGTTCAGCGGCGCCGGCTTCAGCTCGAAGAGCGCCAACAACGCCTCGTTGGGCGCCGGCAGCATCCAGCTCAGCTCCTCGAAGCCCAATCAGGCGATCGTCGCGGCCTCTGAAATGGAACCGGGGGAAAGCCGCCAGGGCACGATCAACATCAGCAACGAAGGGAATGTGCCGGGAGCTGTGACGCTGAAAGCCGCCGAACTGACCGGGTCGGCGCTTGCCGCGGTGATCGACCTCAAGATCGAGGACACGACCAGCGGCACGACGCAGATCTACAGCGGCAAGCTCTCCTCCTTCAGCAGTGCCAACTTGAGCTCGCTCACGCTTGGCAAAACTCGCACCTATCGGTTCACGCTCAGCTGGCCGTCGGCATCCAACGTGGCTTCGCTGCAGGGCGCTTCCAGCTCGCTCGTCTTCCAGTGGAGTCGCAGCTCGTGAGGGGCTTGGCTCAAACCGCGCTGGCCCTGGTGGCGCTCGCCGCCTGCGTGCTGGCGGTCGGCATCTCCGCGGCGAGCTTCACTGACACTGAGGAGAACCCGCAGACGGTCAGCGCGATCGCCGACTGGGTTGCGCCGACGGCGAGCGCCAGCGTGATCGATCAGAAGGAAGCCAGGACCGCCGGTTACGTCAGGTCGAGCGTCGCCTACTACGTCTACGCGAACGCCGCCGACTCCGGCAATCCGCCCAGTGGCATCGCCTCGGTCAAGGCGGACGTCTCGAACATCACCTCCGGGGCGGACGAAGTCGCGCTGGTCGCCGGCAGCTACAGCGCAGACGGGGTCTCCTACGACTACCGCAGCGCTGAATTGAAAGCGAAAAGCAGCCTCAGCGCGGGCTCGAAGTCCTACACGCTCGACCTCACCGACGTCGCCAAAAACTCGGCTTCGCAGAGCTTCTCGGCAACTTCCTACGCAGCCTTCAAAGGCACTGACTTCGCTACCGCCAACGCCTCCGGTGGCACAGAAGGCAAGCCGGAGAAAGGCGACACGCTCGCCTTCGCCTTCAACAACCTCCCCGAGGCCGGCACGATCGTTTCCGGCTGGACGGGCGGCGACACGAAATCGGTGACCGTCTCGATCACCAACAGCTCGGCAGAAGACAACCTCGTGGTCAGCGGCGCGACGATCGGCAGCGTCGCCTTGAAGGGCGACTTCACCGACAGCACCGCCACCTTCAGCGGCTCCAGCATCTCGCTGAGCGGCTCGACGGCGACGATCGTGCTTGGCACGGCCTCGGGCAGCGTCAAGACCGAGACCGACAAAAGCAAAGCCGTTTGGACGCCGTCCTCGTCGATCCTCGACCTCGCCGGCAACGCCTGCTCGACGTCGAGCTTCACCGACGGCAGCAAGCGCCAGTTCTGAGCGGCGCTCAGGCCGGGTAGTCGGGGTCGCCGGGGAGCACTACCCGGTGATCCTCGCGGCTGCCGATTACCTTGGGCAGGATCGGCTCGACCACGCGATCACGGTGCGCGGCAAGCGCCTCGTCGGAGGTCTTGAAGGGCAGCAGCGATTCGAGCTGCTTCACGGTCGGGAAGGCGATCGCCAGCTCACCCGCGGCCTGCGCCTCCAGCGCCCGCGCCGGCTCGAACCATTCCGCCTCGGTGGTCTCGACCCCGTCGGGCTGTGGCGGCGTGTGCGCCGGCGCCAGGGCGAGGAAGAACCAGGCGTCGAAACGGCGCGAGATCACCTCCGGGGTGATCCAGCGCGAGAACAGCACCAGCTCCTCCTCGGCTGCCAGGGCGATCCCCGCCTCCTCCTCGAGCTCTCTGACCGCGCAGGCGCGGTAGCCGGCCTCCGCCTCGCCGTCATCCGGGTCGACCGAGCCACCGGGGAAGACCCACACGCCCGGCATGAATTTCGCTTCCTCGGTCCGCTTCAACAGCAGCACCTCGAGAGCGCGGTCCGCGTGTTTGCCGCCGCGCCGCAGCAGCACCACGGAAGCGGCTGGACGTGGCTCGGAAGGCTCACCGAGATTCGGTGCCTCTGCCGGTCCACGATGCCTCACGTCCACGGATCCACCCTAGACGGCGCTTCCGACATTGACCACAGCCCAGTGTGGTCAATGTCGGAAGCGCGGCGGTTAGGCGAGGGCGCGGTCGCGCGCCCGGCGCAGCCAGAGGCGATGGGCGAGCCAGGCGAGCAGGCCGATCAGGGCGAGCGGGCCGACGATCGCGAGGCCGACGATGGTGACGGCAGCGGCGATGGCGAGGATGTGGCCAGCGTCGTCCAGGGCGTCGTCGATTCCCCATCCTCCGCCCGAGGACGAGCTCGAGGCGCTGGCGTCGATTCGCAACGAGACGCGTGAGTAGTCGGCGCGACGTTGCAACTGCTCCAGCCGCGCTTGCGATGCCGCGGCGTGACGGCGCTCGCGGCGCAGCTCGACTTCGACCGTTTCCCTTGTCGATTCGGTTTCCGCTGCGGCGAGCTGCGCAAGGAGGCCGTCGATCTTCGCCCGCGAGTCCTGCAGCTGTTCCTCGACCGAAACGGTTGGGGCGGTGATGTCGGCGGTCGCCTCGTGCCGCGAGCCGACCTCGTCGATCGCCGAGAAGGCGGCGAGGGCATCGCCGAGGTTGCGGCTTGGGATAAGCAGCTCGAAGTGAGCCCCGGCATTGTGTCCGGCGGCCGTCGTCGAACGCAGGACGATGCCGCGCGCGTCGTGGACGGCGCGGAAGACCTGAGCGGAGTCGTCGGCCACGTCGGCCGGCTCGGCGAGCAGGGCGATCTCGGCCGAGCGCTCGATGTCGCGATGGCGAACGTCGCGGCTGAACGGGAGGAGGCTGTCGCTCGATTGAACTTCGCTGGAGGACTGGGCCCCCGACGCGCTCGAGGCGCTCAGTTCCTGGTCCGCGGATGAAGAGCTGGGCTTGACTGCTTGACTGCTTGGCGCAGGCAGGCCTTTGAGGCGTGGGGGTTCAGTGGATTGCTCTTCGCCGTCAAAAGGCTGGAACCCTGAGAGCAGCGAGCCGCCGCCGCTGTCTGCTCCCTGCGTGGGCCCCGAGTCGACGCTGGCGACGATCATGGTCGCGACCACGATCGCGGCCAGCGCGGTTCCGCTCGCGGCAAAGAGCAGGCGCTTGGGCGAGAGGGCGCGCAGGCGGTCGCCGATGGCGGCCAGGGGCCCGCGGCTGGCATGCGCACTCCGCTGGAAGCCGGCTGCGACCAGCTCGTCGAGCTCCGCGGCGAAGTCGGGGCGCGGCGTCGGGCGCACCTCGGCCAGGGCCACGGCGAGGTCGTCGTACTCCCTAGAGCGCTCCATCGCATGCCTCCCTCAGTTTGGTGACGGCTCGGTGCAGCTTGGTGCCGGCGTTGGACTCGCTCGTGCCGAGCACGCGGGCGATCTCGCCGTTGCCGAGGCCGGCGAAGAACTTGAGCGCGATCAGCTCACGCTCACGTGCTTCGAGGCGCCCGAGCGCCTCGCCGACGATCACCCGCAGCTCGCTCCGCTCACCGTTGTCGAAGCCCACAAGGCTCTCGGCATCGATCGGCTCGTTGCTCAGTTGCGCCTGTCGACCGCGCCGCCGCAGCTCGTCGAGGGCGGCGTTGCGGGCGATGCCGAAGATCCAGGCGCGGGGGCTGCCCTTGCGCGGGTTGAAGCGAGAGCGCTTGCGGTAGGCACGCTCGAAGGCCGTCGCGGTGACGTCCTCGGCGGCCGCCGAGTCGCGGAGGAGGCCCGCTGCGTAGGCGTAGACGTCGTCACGACTGGACCGATAGAGCTGGTCGAAGGCGATGTCCGCGTCGCGGAGAGCGTCGGCGGCCGGTGCGACGAGAGTCTCATTCACGCCCTTACTACGAGCGAGCCCCGGGTTCATCACACCGAGACGCTATGGCGTGCGTGCTCAGGCCGCTTGCGCCACGCGAGGTGGCTGGGCGGCAGCGCAGGCGGCGGCGATCGACTCGGCGGTGATCCCGACCAACTCACGCAGCTCTGCCTCGGAGATCGAGAGCGGCGGCATCAGCACGACGACGTCGCTGAGCGGGCGGATGATCGCGCCGCGCTTGCGGGCCTCGAGCGTCACCCGGTGGCCGAGCCGCAGGGCCGGGTCGTGCTCGCCGAGATCGATCCCGACCATGACGCCGCGGCCTCGTACCTCCCTTACCTCGGGCATCGCCTCAACCTCGGCCAGCGTCTCCCAGAGCAACTCGATCTTCGGCTGCAGGCCCGCCAGGGTCTGCTCCTCCTCGAAGGCGTCGAGGTTGGCCAAGGCGGCAGCGCAGGCGAGCGGGTTGCCGGTGTAGGTGTGGCCGTGGAAGAAGGTCCGGTACTCCTCGGGCGCGCCGAGGAAGCCCTCGTAGATCCGCTCGGTCGCCAGCGTCGCCGCCAGCGGCAGGTAGCCGCCGGTCAGGCCCTTGGCGAGGCAGAGCAGGTCGGGCGCCACGTCCTCCTGCTCGCAGGCGAACATCGTGCCGGTGCGGCCGAAGCCGGTCGCCACCTCGTCGCAGATCAGCAACACCCCGAAGCGGTCGCAGAGCTCGCGCACCTGACGCAGGTAGCCCGGGGGGTGGGTGAGCATGCCGGCGGCGCCCTGGACCAGCGGCTCGACGATCACCGCAGCGATCTCCTCTTCGTGGCAGGCGAGCACCCGCTCGAGATCGGCGGCGTCGCCCGGCTCCGCGGCGTGAGTCTGGAAGAGCAGCGGCCGGTAGGTGGAGTGGAAGAGATCGATGCCGCCGACCGCGACCGAGCCGATCGTGTCGCCGTGGTAGGAGTCGCGCAGATGGATGAAGGAGGTTCGCCGTCGGTGCTGGCCACCGCGCTGCTGCTGGAACTGGAAGGCCATCTTCAGCGCGATCTCGACCGCGGTCGAGCCCGACTCCGAGTAGAAGACGCGGGAGAGCCCGGCCGGGGCAAGCTCGACCAGGCGGCCGGCCAGTTCGGCCCCGCCCGGGTGGGAGAGGCCGAGCATGGTCGAGTGGGCGACCTTGCCGAGCTGGTCGTTCACCGCCGCGTCGATCCCCGGATGGGCGTGGCCGTGGACGTTGCACCAGAGTGAGGAGACGCCGTCGAGGTAGCGATTGCCCGCGTCGTCGATCAGATACGAGCCTTCGCCACGCTCGATCATCGGCGGCTCTTCCTCGCACCAGGACCGCTGCTGGGTGAACGGGTGCCAGAGGTGGTCGCGATCGAGCTGGGCGGGATCGGCCGACATCGGGTAGGGACGACATTAGACAGGGGCGCGGCGGCAGCTCCGATGCGTGCGCCTTCACACAGACCTCTACATCGATCGCTGTAATCATTTGACAATGGCAGAGCGTGGAGCTCCTCCGCAGGTTCCGGTGCTACGCCGCAAAGCGCTGCACGCCGTCCGTTCGCTCTTCACCCCGTTGCTTCCCGACGACTATCTGGAACTGATCAACCCGCTCTGGTCGACGCGCGAGCTGCGCGGACGGATTGAGCGGATCGACAAGGAGACGCCGGATACCGTCACCGTGCTTGTCCGTCCCGGGTTCGAGTGGACCGGGCATCGGCCTGGGCAGTACCTGAGGATCGGGGTCGTCGTCGACGGGGTGCATCATTGGCGCGCTTACTCGCTCACCTCGGAGGCGGAGCGACCCGACGGCTGCATCAGCATTACGCCGAAGCTGGTCGATACCGGCAAGGTCTCGCCTTACCTTGTCCACGCTGCTCGGCCGGGGGACATCGTCAGGCTCGGTGGGGTCGAAGGCACTTTCGTGCTCCCCGATCCGCTGCCCGAGAAGTTGCTCATGATCAGCGCCGGCAGCGGGATCACGCCGATCATGAGCATGCTGCGCAGCCTGCATCGCAGCGATTCGCTTGCCGACGTGGCCCATATCCACTCGGCCCGCGAGGCCGACGGGGTGATCTTCGCCGAGCGCTTGCGAGAGATCGAGAGCGCTCACGAGGGCTATGACCTGCGTCTGCGCCTCACTGCCGAGCAGGGCCGAGTGACGCCCGGTGACCTCGACGAGCTCTGTCCCGACTGGCGTGAGCGCCATACCTTCCTCTCGGGCCCGGCGGCGATGCTCGATGCGATGAGTGAGCGCTGGCAGCGCGATGGCGACAGCGAGCTGCTCCATGTGGAGCGCTTCCAGCCTGTGATCGGCGGCGAGGGCGGCGAGGGCGAGGGCGGCGCTGTGCGCTTCGTGAAAAGTGGCGTCGAGGCGCGCTGCGACGGCGGCACGCCGATCCTCGTCGGCGGCGAGGAAGCGGGCGCGGCCTTGCCCTTCGGTTGCCGGATGGGCATCTGCCACACCTGCGTCGGACGGCTTTGCAAGGGCGAGGTGCGCGATCTGCGCACTGGCCAGGTCCACGGCAGCGAGGGAGAGATGATCCGCACCTGCGTCAACGCTCCCGAAGGGCCGATCGAGATCGCACTTTGAAACTACGAAAGGGAGACGATGAACGCAACGACTGCTGAGGTGGTGAGCCCGCTCGCGCATCTTTCGGCTGAGCAGCTCGACCAGCTGGCCGCTGAGCTCGACGAGATCCGCGACCGGGTCTTCGCCGACCTGGGCGAACGCGACCGTCGCTACATCGAGAGCATGATCGCGATGCAGCGCCGGCTCGCGGTGATGGGGCGCGTGCTGCTGCTCGGCGCCCGTTACCGCCCGGCCCAGATCGCTGGGACGGCTGCGCTCTCGATGGCGAAGATCCTCGAGAACATGGAGATCGGCCACAACGTCCTACACGGGCAGTGGGACTGGATGAACGACCCCCAAATCAACTCCTCGACCTGGGACTGGGACACAGCCTCGACTGCCGAGGCCTGGAAGCACTCGCACAACTACGTCCACCACACCTTCACCAACATCCGTGGCAAGGACAAGGACCTGGGCTACGAGATCATGCGCATCGATCCACAGCAGAAGTGGCACCCGGTCTACCTCTTCCAGCCGCTCTACAACCTCGTGCTGATGGCTTTCTTCGAGTGGGGGGTTGCGCTCCACGATCTCGACTTCGAGGCGATCCGCACCGGCCGCAAGTCGAAGGCCCAGGTCGAGCGCGAGCTGGCCGGGATTCGCGAGAAGGCCAAAAGCCAGGTCGTCAAGGACTACGTCGCCTGGCCGTTGCTCAGCGGCTTGGCGATGGCGGCGCTCGACGCCGCGCTCGAGGCTCGCCGCCCGCGTGGCCGGCGGCGTCGCGGCGGCTTGGCGGGCGCCCTGAGGGGCGCCCTGCGCAGCGGTGGTGGCGCATTTCGCTCGACGGCATCGGCAAACGCCTCAGCCAACATCGTCCGCAATGTCTGGTCCTACGCGATCATCTTCTGCGGCCACTTCCCCGACCAGACCTACACCTTCAGCGCCAGGGAAGTCGAGGACGAGAGCCGCGGGGGCTGGTACGTGCGCCAGCTGACTGGGGCGGCGAACATCGAGGGAGGCCCGCTTTTCCACGTCGCCAGCGGCAACCTCGGCTACCAGGTCGAGCACCACCTCTTTCCCGACCTGCCAAGCACCCGCTACGCGGAGATCGCCCCGCAGGTGAAGCAGGTCTGCGAGCGCTACGACCTGCCCTACAACAGCGGCCCCTTCGCCCAGCAGCTGGGCATGGTGCAGCGGACGATCCTGCGGCTTGCCCTGCCGGGTGGCTCGCCGCGTCCCAAGCCGGGGCCGTATCGCGGCGAGGATCATCGCGCTCTGTGATGTGGGTCACACGCGCAACTATTGCGCTCGCATAATAGTTGCGCGTATGCAACTATTGTCAGCATGCAAGCGAGTGAAATTGCTGCGATCGCCGATCAGGTAGTTGCTCCGCAGGCCAGTGAGGCCGAGCAGGAGACCGCAGCGCGGCTCACCGCGCTGCTGCGCCACCTCTTTCTCTATGACCGCGGCAACATGCTGCGAGTCATCGAGGAGAGCGGCCTCTCGATGACCCAGTCAAAGGCTCTACTGGAGCTGGGCGGGCTCGGCGAGGCGACCGAGGCACGTCAGATCGGCGATTTGGCTGAGGCGCTCGGCGTCTCCGTGCCCTCGATGAGCAGGGCCGTCGACGGCCTCGTCAAGAAGCGGCTTGCCACCCGGGTCGAGGATCCCGACGACCGGCGGGTGCGGCGCATCGCTATTGCCGCCAAGGGCAAGAAGCTCGTCGACACCCTCGTCGTCGTGCGTCAGGCGGGGATGGAGACCTTCGCCGCCAGCCTCACCGCCGCGCAGCGACGCAAGCTCGACGCCGCGGTCGACTCGCTGATGGATCGCGCGGACATCGCAGAGGCATTTGAACACCTGAAGGAGGTAGGACCAGCTTGACCCGTTACCGGCACCTGATCACCGAGGACAACCGCAAGTGGTGGACGCTCGGAGCGATGTGCTTCGCGCTGTTCATGATCATGCTCGACAACACGGTCGTCAACGTCGCCATACCGTCGATCCAGCGCGATCTGCACGCCTCGATCTCCGGCCTGGAGTGGACGATCAACGGTTACACGCTCTCCTTCGCGGTGCTGCTGGCCACCGGTGGGCGGCTCGGCGACATCTTCGGGCGTCGCCGCATGTTCCTCTTCGGGGTCGTCATCTTCGCCCTCTCCTCGGCGACGGCCGGCTTTGCCGTCAGCTCGACCGATCTCGTCCTCAGCCGGGTCGTGCAGGGCGTCGGCGCGGCGCTGATGATGCCGGCGACGCTCTCGATCATCACCGATGCCTTCCCCGCTTCGGAGCGCGGCAAGGCGATGGGGATGTGGGCGGGAGTCTCCGCCCTCGCCCTGGCTGTCGGCCCGGTGGTCGGTGGCTTCCTCACCGAGCACGTCAGCTGGCGGGCGATCTTCTACCTCAACATCCCGGTCGCGATCGGCGCCGTTACCGCCGCGCTCTTCGCCGTGCGCGAGTCGCGCGACAACACGGTCGGCCGCGAGGTCGACTACGCCGGTGTCGTCGTGCTCACCGGCGCCCTCACGGCGCTGATCCTTGCTCTGGTCGAGGGCAACGAATGGGGCTGGGGGTCGACCGAGATCGTCGCCCTGCTGGTCGGCGCCGCTGTCGGCCTGGTCGCCTTCGTCGCGGTCGAGCTGCGGGTCAAGGTGCCGATGGTCGAGTTCCACTTCTTCTCCGACCGCAACTTCCTCGGCGCCGTCGTGGTCGCCTCGATCGTCTCCTTCTCGATGCTCGGCGTCTTCTTCTTCCTCGCCCTCTACATGCAGGACATCCTCCAGCTACTCGCCGCTGGAGGCCGGGGTCCGGTTCCTGCCCTCGACCCTGATGATCGTCGGGGTGGCGCCGCTGGCCGGTCGTTTGGCGGATCGCTTCGGCCCGCGCTGGCTGATCGCCGCCGGCCTGGCGATCGTCGCCGCCTCGCTCTACAGCTTCAGCGGCATCGCGGTCGATTCCAGCTACCTCGACCTGCTGCCCGGCTTCATGCTGCTCGGCATCGGCATCGCCCTGACGATGTCGCCGATGACCAGCGCCGCGATGAACGCGGTCGCCGGTCGAGAAGGCAGGGATCGCCTCAGGCGTGCTCTCGATGTTCCGCATGGTCGGCGGCAGCCTCGGCGTCGCCGTCACCGGCGCGATCTTCCAGGGCTCGGTTGGGGCGAGTTTCTCCGACGCAAGCCCACAGCAGTTCGTCGACGCGCTCGGCCACGCGATGAGCGTCTGCGCCGTGGTCGCGGCGATCGGCGCCGTGATCGGCGCGGTGGCGATCCGCGCCAAGCGCGACACGCTCAGCATCGAGGCGGTCGAGGCCGCGGTCAACCCGGGCGGCTCGCGAGGTCGCGGCGCGCGAGGTGGTCGCCGCCGGCGAGCCGGTCGCCTGACGCTACGACCGATGCTGATCCTGCTGCCGCCTTCCGAAGGCAAGGCCGCGCCCGAGCGGGCGAGCCGGTCGACCTGAGCGCCCTTGCCTTTGCCGCGGAGCTCGGCGAGCGGCGCGAGAAGCTGCTCGACGCGCTGGAGCGCCTCGGCGGTAGGCCGGCAGGGACGGCAATGAAAGCGCTCGGCATCCCGGCCGGCCAGGCCGGCGAGGTGGCGGTCGACGCGGCGCTGCGTGAGGCGCCGGCGGCCCCGCTGCCGAGGTCTACAGCGGCGTCCTCTACGAGCGCCTCGACCTGGCGGGACTGCCGGCGGCGGCGCGGCGGCGGGCGACCGAGCGGGTCCTGATCGCCAGCGCCCTCTGGGGGTTCGTGCGGCCCGGAGGACCGGATCCCCTACTACCGCTTCTCCGCCAAGGCACGGCTCGACGGGATTGGCCCGCCGTCGGCCTGGTGGCGCGAGGCGCTCGCCGAGGCGATGCCCGACGAGCCCGGCGAGCCTGATCGTCGACATGCGCTCGGCCGCCTACGCGGCGGCCTGGAAGCCGAAGCAGGCGACGCTGCTGTCGGTGCGCGCCTTCACCGAGCAGGGTGGCGAGCGCAAGACCGTCTCCCACATGGCCAAGGCGGTGCGGGGCGAGGTGGCGCGGGCGCTGCTGCTGGCGAAGAAGTCGCCGAGCCGACCCCGAGGCCGCTGCCGCAATCGCGCGCGAGGCCGGCTTCGAGGTCGAGCTGACGGCTCGAGCCTCGACGTGATCGTCAGCGCCTAATAGCGCCAGCGCGCGGCCAGGCGGCCAGGCTCGGCGCAGGTCGAGGAGCGGCAGCGTCTCGACGGGGACGCCGCCGAGCGACTGCGATCGTCTCGCGATTGGACTGCTCGATCCGGCTCGGCTGGCTCGGGCCAGGGGGTGAGGACGACGGCTGCGACCTCGAGCGCGGCGGCACGCGCGGCCTCGATCGTCAGCAGCGTGTGGTTGATCGTGCCCAGCCCCGGCGATGCGGCGATGACCAGCGGCAGCGCCAGGTCGACCGCGAGGTCGCGGACCAGGTAGTCGCGGCAGAGCGGGACGAGCAGGCCGCCGACGCCCTCGCAGACCAGGGTGTCGGCGCCCGCTGCCGCAGCGCGGGCAGCGGCGAGCAGGCGCTCGCGGCTCGATCTCCTCGCCGGCCAGCTCCGCGGCGAGATGGGGAGAGGCGGGCGGCCCGTAGCGGTAGGGCGCGATCTCCTCGTCGCTCTGCGACGGAGCCGCAGGCGCGGCGGAGCAGCGCATGGTCGGGCTCGCCGGGTTCGTCGAGCCCGGTGACCGCGGGCTTGAAGACGGCGACCGTCTGTGCCTTCCGCCGCGAGAGTCCGGGCGATGACGGCGGCGACCACGGTCTTGCCGACCTCGGTGCCGGTGCCGGTGACGAAGACGCCGTTCAAGGGCTCAGGCGGCGACGGCGATCGGCGCTGCCGGCGCCGGTGCGGCAGCGATCCCCAGCTCCCGCGCGGCGCCGCCGACCAGCCTGCGCGGCCCGCTCCAGCTCCTCGGCCCGGTGTGTGGACATCACCGTGAAGCGCAGGCGCGAGGTGCCCTCGGGCACGGTGGGCGGGCGGATGCCCTGGGCGAAGACGCCGCGTTCCAGCGCCAGCTCGCTCAGCTCCATCGTTCGCGTCGCGTCGCCGACGTGCGACCGGGACGATCTGGCGTCTGTGAAGCGCCGACGGCGAGCCCCTCGGCGGCGAGCGCCGAGCGCAGGGTCGCGGCGTTGGCGTGCAGCCGCTCGATCCGCTGCGGGTGCGATTCGAGCAGCTCCAGCGCCGCCAGGCTCGCCGCGGCAACCGGTGGCGGCGGCGCGGTCGAGAAGATGAAGGAGCGGGCGGTGTTGACGAGGTAGTCGGTCAGCTCGCGGTCGGCGCAGACGTAGGCGCCGTAGGAGCCGAGTGCCTTGCCGAGCGTGCCCATCACCAGGTCGACCTCGCCGCTGAGGCCGGCGGCGGCGACCGAGCCGCGGCCGCCGGGGCCGAGCGCGCCGGTGGCGTGGGCCTCGTCGACCATCAGCCGGCAATCGTGGCGCCGGGCAAGCTCCGACCAGCTGCTCGAGCGGCGCTACGTCGCCGTCCATCGAGAAGACGCCGTCGGTGACGATCAGCGCCGCTCGCTCACCGGCCTCGCGCAGGCCCCAGGCGAGGTGCTCGACGTCGCCGTGGCGGTAGACGAAGGTCTCGGCCCGCGAGAGGCGGCAGCCGTCGATGATGCTGGCGTGGTTGAGCTCGTCGGAGAAGACGACCTCTCCGCGCCCGGCCAGCGCCGCGATCGTGCCGGTGTTGGCCAGGTAGCCGGAGCCGAAGAGCAGCGCCGACTCGTAGCCCTTGAACCCGGCCAGACGCTCCTCGAGGCGGCAGTGCGGCTGCATGTTGCCCGAGATCAGCCGCGACGCGCCCGCGCCGGCGCCCCAGCGCATCGCCGCGTCGGCGGCGGCGCCGCGCACCCGCGGGTGATTGGCGAGGCCGAGGTAGTCGTTCGAGCAGAGCAGCAGCACCGGCTGGCCGTCGAGCGTCACGCGGGGGCCCTGCGGGCCTTCGATCAGGCGCAGTCGCCGGTGGAGCCCCCGGTCGCGGAGCTCCTCCAGCCGCTCTGCGATCTCGGTCATGCGCGCCTGCGGGTAGGGCGGCGGCTTCTTCGCCTTCTTGATCACTCGCAGCTGGGTCGAGGGATCCCAGAAGTTGGCCTCGTCCTGGCGGTCGATCAGCTCGTCGATCGGCGTCGCCGGCGTCTCGCCGTCGAGCCAGCCGTCGCGGTTGTCGGGACGCGGGTTGGCGCCGTTGTCGGGCTGGCGGGCGACGTTCAGGCCGAGCTCCTCGAACATCGCCCGGTCGTCCTCGGGCTCGGCGCCGAGGGTGGTGAGGAAGTTGCCCATCATCACCCCGTTCAGCCCCGCCTTGACCGCCAGCGGCTGCAGGTCGCCGAGGTTCTCGACCCGGCCGCCGCAGAGGCGGAAGAGCGCGCCGGGGATGATCAGGCGGAAGATCGCCACCCACTTGACGACCTCCATCGCGTCCATCAGCGGCCGGTCGCCGAACTTGGTGCCGTCGCGCGGGTTGAGCAGGTTGATCGGCACCGAGGTCGGGTTGATCTCGGACAGCTCGAAGGCCATCTCGACCCGCTGTCGCGGCGACTCGCCGAGGTTGAGGATGCCGCCGACGCAGGTCTCCAGGCCCGCCTCCTTGACCGCCTGGATCGTCCGCAGCCGGCCCTCGTAGCGGACCGTGCTCGAGACCTCCGGGTAGTAGGAGCGCGAGGACTCGACGTTGTGGTGGACGCGCTGGATCCCCGCCTCGCGCAGTTTCGTCGCCCGGTCTCGCCGACATGTGGCCGATCGAGGCGCAGCGCTTCAGGTTGGTCTGCTCGGCGACCAGTTTCGCGCCCTCGAGGATTTTCTCGAAGTCGCGCTTGGAGAGCCCCTGGCCCTGGGTGACCATGCAGAAGCGGTGCGCGCCGGCCGCCTCGGCCGCCTTGGCGTGCTCGAGGATCTGCTCGGGCTCCATCATCGCGTGCATCGGCGTGTCGGCCTCGGCGTAGCGCGACTGGGCGCAGAAGCCGCAGTCCTCGGCGCAGCCGCCGGACTTGGCGTTGACCAGCGAGCACATGTCGGTCGAGTCGCCGAAGTTCTCGCGCCGCACCGCCCAGGCGCGCTCGACCAGCTCGCCGATCTGCTCGTGATCGGTCAGCTCGCCCAGCGCCAGCGCTTCCTCGAATGAGATCAAGGGGGGCATCTCGGCGCAAGGCTAGGCAGTCGCTCCGGACGGCTGGGCGTGTCTGAGCTTCGGGGTTCCATGGGACCCATAAGCTCAGACACGTGAGGGCGGCGACGATCAGGCGCAGGCGGATCGCGGCCGGGGTCATATGCGGCCTGGCGATCGGGGCCTTCGCCTTCGGCGCGGCGCTGGGCGACGGCCCGAGCCCGAGCCCGCGGCCGACCGTCGCCTCGCAGCTGCCCGCTCGCAGGCTCGCCGGCCAGCGCATCGTCGTCGGCTTTGGCGGCACCGAAGCTCCCGGCGCGGTGAAGCGGATGATCCGCGAGGGCGAGGTCGCCGGGGTGATCCTCTTCGCCGAGAACCTGCCCAGCCGCGCCGACGGCGCCGCCTCGCTCGCCGCCTGCAGGCGATTCCTCGTCCCGCCGGGGCTGCGCGACCCGCTGCTGGTGATGGTCGACCAGGAGGGCGGGCTGGTGAAGCGGATCGACGGCGCTCCAACGGCCTCGGCCGCGCCAGATGGGCGCCAGCGGCGCCGGGTTCAGCCGCGGTCAGGGCCGTGCCACGGCCGCCAACCTGCGCGACATCGGTGTCAACGTCGACCTCGCGCCGGTGCTCGACGTCGCTCGTCCCGGCGGCACGATCGCCGAGACCGAACGCGGTTTCGGCTCGACCGCCGCGCGGGTCTCGGCCACCGCGGTTCCCTTCGCCGAGGGGCTGCGGAGCGGCGGCGTCGCCGCCACGGCCAAGCACTTCCCCGGCCTCGGCGCCGCCGACGAAAACACCGACTTCGCCGTGCAGCGGATCGACCTCTCGAAGCGAGACGCTGCGCGCGGTCGACGAGGCTGCCCTACCGCGACTTCATCGTCGCGCGGAGGCGAGCTGGTGATGCTGAGCACGGCGATCTACCCAGCCTTCTCGCCCCGCCCCGCCGCCTTCGCCCGCCCGATCGCGACCGGTGAGCTGCGCTCACGCCTCGGCTTCGCAGGGGGTCTCGATCACCGACGCGCTGGAGACGGTCGCGGTGCGGGACTTCGGCGGCCCGGCCAAGGCCGGCCTGGCCGCCGCCCGTGCCGGCACCGACCTGCTCCTCTTCACCGACTTCCGGGCCGGCGCCAGCGCCCGGCGGGCCCTGCTGCGCGGCCTCCGCGCCGGCGCACTCGACCGCGTCGCGTTCGAGGCGTCGGTCGGCCGCGTCCTGCGGCTGCGCCACGGCCTCGCCAGCCGCTAGCTCGGCTCGGCTGCGCCCGTGGCCACTTCGGCCACGTCGCCGTCCTCGTCGAGGTCGAACGTCCGCACCGAGTCGCGCCCGGAGCCCTTGGCCGCGTACATCGCCGCGTCGGCCTTGGCCAGCACCGATTCGTAGCTCAGCAGCCGCCCCGGGCCGAAGGGAGCGATGCCGATGCTGGCGGTGATCGGCGGCACGCCCTCCTCGGCGGCCATCGTGCTCGCGGATCGCCGTCGCGATCTCGCCGGCGACGGCCTGCGCCTCCTCGAGATCGCAGCGCGGCAGGACGACCGCGAACTCGTCGCCGCCGAGCCGGGCCAGCACGTCGGTCTCGCGGGTGCGGCCGCGCAGCGACCTCGGCGATCTCGGCGATCACGCGGTCGCCGGCTGGGTGGCCGAGCGTGTCGTTGACCTGCTTGAAGTGGTCGAGGTCGAGCATCAGCAGCGCTCCCGGGACTCCGTAGCGGTGGCTGCGCGCCAGCTCGGCCCGCAGCTCCTCCTCGAAGCGGCGCCGGTTCTTCAGCCCGGTCAGCGAGTCCTGGCTGGCCTGGCGGGCGCAGCTCCTGCATGCGTTCGTTGCGGCTCCAGATCAGGACCAGCGCCGCCAGCAGCGCCGCCAGCGAGAGGCCGACCACGGCGATCATCACCGGCAGGCCGACTCCCGGCCGGCTCGGGTCGCGGACGACGAGCAGCCAGGTGCGGTCGGCGATCGCGGATCGGCGCCGTCGCCGCTTCGTCGTCGGGGAGGTCGGGGCCGACCACCGGCTTGCCCCGCTCGACGAACGCGACGTCGACCTCGTCGGGGAGGGCGTCGTTCGCCGCCTGGGCGAGGTCTGGGACGTGGAAGGCGCCGGCGGCGAAGCCGATCAGCGCGGCGCGGCGCTGGGCCACGGTCCCGGTCGGGGCGCCGTCGCGGTAGACGGGCCGGAAGACGTTGATCCCGGTGCCGCCGACCGGGAGTCGCATCACCGGCGTCGCGGCCGGCTTGCCGGTGTCGCGGGCTCGGAGCAGGTAGGAGCCGCGCAGGCTGTCCGAGCCGACGTCGTAGCCGAGCGGCACCTGCACGGTCAGGCCCGTCGGCGGCGGCGAAGGTCAGCGGGAAGTAATGGGGGCGATCGCCGGCTCTGCGCAGCTCGCCCAGAGCGCCCGCGCTCGAGGATCGGGAAGCCGTGGCTGCGTCTCGAAGCGCGCCCGTTCTGCCCGCGGCACCGAGTCCGACGAAGGCGGTCGCCGTCAGCGCGCCGGCATCGAGCAGCGAGTCGGCGATGACGTCGAACTCGTGCCGGCTGAACCGTCCCTCGGCCTGGTAGAAGGCCGCGGCGCTGGCCAGCTGGCCGACCGAGAGCGCCGCCAGCGCTTCGGCCTGGTGCGCGGCCCGCGTCGCCTCGCCGCGCTGCGTCGTCTCGAAGTTGTCGCGTTCGCGCTCGTGGACGACCAGCGCCAGCGCGATCGAGCCGATCGCGATCGCGGCGACGAGTCGCGAAGCCAAGCCAGAAGCGGCGGCGCATGGTCCTATTGTCGGCCGGGCCGCGGCCGCGCCTCAATCGACGGGCGCGTTTGCAAGCGACTCCCAGAGGTACAGCGAGGCGAGGCTGCGGTGCGGGCGCCAGGGCTCGCCGATCTCCAGCACCCGGGTGGGCGTCGGCATCTCCTCCAGCCCGTACTCGATCTGAATCGCCTTGCGGATGCCGAGGTCGCCGCCGGAGAGCACGTCGGGCCGTTCGAGGTGGAAGAGCAGGAACATCTCCGCGGTCCAGACGCCGAGGCCGCGCACGGCGACGATCTCCTCGATCACCTCCTCGTCGGAGAGCTCGTCGAGGCGGTCGAGCTCCAGCTCGCCCTCGATCACGTGCGAGGCGAGGTCACGGACGTACTCGACCTTGCGGCCGGAGAGGCCGGCGGCGCGCAGGTCGGTTTCCTCGGCTTCGAGCAGCTGCTCGGGCGTTGGCGTGCTGCCGTCGAAGAGGTCGAGGATGCGACCGTAGATCGTCCGCGCCGCCTTGGTCGAGAGCTGCTGGCCGACGATCGCCCGCAGCAGCGCCCCGTAGGCGTCGGCGGGGCGCTCCTCGCTGCGCCGTTCCAGCCGCGTCTCGCAGGTCGATCTCGCCGACCCGCTCGATCAGCGCCGCCATCGTCGGGTCGGAGGCGGCGAGCTGCTCGCGGGCGGAGCTCATCGTCCCTGCCACTCGGGCTTGCGCTTCTCGGCGAAGGCGCGGATGCCCTCGCGGAAGTCCTCCGAGGCAAAGCAGGACTCGCGCAGGGCGACCAGCCCGGCCTCCTGCTGCTCGCTGAGCACCGGCGAGGCGGTGAGCAGGTCGATCGCGCTCTTGTTGCCGCGCATCGAGAGCGGCGCGTTGGCGGCGATCTCGGCCGCTAACTCGACCGCGACGCCCTCGAGCCGGTCGTCGTCGACGACTTCGTGGACGAGGCCGATCTCGGCGGCGCGAGCGGCCTCGAAGTTGCGCCCGGTGAGGAAGAGCTCCTTGGTGCGGGCGACGCCGACGGTGTCGAGGAACTTGCGCAGGCCGGTGTGGCTGTAGACGAGGCCGAGCTTGACCGGCGGCATGCCCAGCTTCGCGCCGGCGGCGCAGATCCGCAGGTCGCAGGTGACCGCCAGCTCCAGCCCGCCGCCGATGCAGTGTCCGTTGATCGCCGCGACGGTCGGCCAGGGGTGGTTGGCGAGCGCCTCCATCGCCGCGTGGAAGGGATGGGCGACGAGCGCCTCGGCGTCGCGCTCGAAGGTCTCCGAGGGGATCGAGGCGATGTCGTAGCCGGCGGAGA
The DNA here is from genome assembly GCA_963718775.1 of uncultured Solirubrobacterales bacterium. Lineage (GTDB taxonomy): Bacteria > Actinomycetota > Thermoleophilia > Solirubrobacterales > 70-9 > VRUE01. Next base: position 2,225,243 of record OY970377.1, read on the forward strand.
AGACAGGTGGCGCGCCGGTGATCAGCAGGCAGCGCGTCTCGATCCCGCGGTCGAGTCGCGGCAGCGTCTCGGCGAGCGCGTCGAGGATCTCGTGGTCGAGCGCGTTGCGCCGCTCGGGTTGGAGATGCGGAGGCGGACGACCGCCTCGGCCGGGGAGTCGAGGAGCAGCTTGCCGCCGGCGAGCCGCTCGTTCATCGGACGCCGCGTTCCCGCACAAATCGACCCTGACCCGAATACCCGGAAGTCACCGTGTCGATTTGTGCTTTCACTCAAGCACTACGAGGACGTCGCCTTCGCTGACCGACTGGCCCTCCTCGCAGCGGATCTCCTTGACGGTGCCGTCGTCTTCGGCCTCGACCGGGATCTCCATCTTCATCGACTCGAGGATGACGACGGTGTCGCCGTCCTCGACCGTGTCCCCGACCGCGACCTCGATTTTCCACACGTTGCCGGTGATGTGCGCCTCGATGTTCATGGCGCGGCACCATATCCATTGCTCCGGTGCGCTTTATGACGCGGGGGGAGCAAAAGGCGCACCGGAAGGCAGAATGTCCTCCGTGCCTCCGAACCGACCCGATGCGCTGGCCGTGATCGTCGCCGCCCGCAACGAGGCCGACCGGATGGCGGAGACGGTCGCGGCGCTGCGCGGCGCTTTCCCGGCCGCGGCGATCTGGGTGGCCGACGACGCCTCCACCGACGGGACCGCCGAGGCTGGCGATGGCGGCTGGCGCGCAGGTGGTCAGCCGCGGGCGCCCGCACGGCAAGGGGGCAAACGTGACGGCGGCGGCGGAGGCGGCGCTCAGCGCTGAGACAGCGCCGCAGTCTGGTGCTGCTCTGCGACGGCGACCTCGGCGACTCGGCGGCGCGCCTGGCGCCGCTGGTCGCGGCGGTCGAGGCAGGGGAGTGCGACCTCGCGGTCGCCGCCTTCGGACGCCGGGTCGGCGGCGGCTTCGGCCTGGCGCTCGGTTTCGCCCGCTGGGCGATCCGCCGCCGCTGCGGCTTCGAGGCAGAGGCGCCGATCTCAGGCCAGCGAGCGATGCGGGTCGAGGTGCTGCGCGCCGCGCTGCCCTTCGCCCGCGGCTACGGGATGGAGCTCGGGATGACGGTCGACGCGGTCCGCGCCGGCTACCGGGTCGGCGAGTACGAGCTGGATCTCTCCCACCGAGCGACTGGCCGCACCCTCAGCGGCTTCACCCACCGAGCCCGCCAGCTCCTCGACTTCACACGGGCTTACTGGGCACGTGCCCAATCCAAAGTCCGGTAGGGGTGGAACGTCTTGTACTTTTTGGCCGAGCGGCTTAGTGCGTCAGCCCAGCCCGGCTGACCCAAAAAGTTAAGTGGAACCCCTACCGGACTTTGGACCCTGCCAGCGGCCAGCCGCCTTCGGCCCGCTCGACCTGGCCGGCGAGCGAGAGCAGCGTCGCCTCGTCGTTTTCGCGACCGAGCAGCTGGGCGCCGATCGGCAGGCCGCTGGAGGTGAGACCGGCGGGGACGCTGATCCCCGGCCAGCCGATCACGTTCCAGGCGAAGGCGAAGGGACAGGTGGCGCCGGCCGTGTTGCCGGTCTTCCAGTAGCCCTCGCCCTCGAGGGCGCCGATGCGTGGCGGCGGCTTCGCCGTGGTCGGGGTGAGGACGACGTCGCAGCGCTCGAAGACGCGACCGATGCGGCGCCGCAGACTCTGGCTCGGCGGCCCGTCGCGAGGCGCAGTGGCATGCCCTGTAGCGCTCTGCCGATGCGGGCGGCCGTCCGGGTGCGCGGCTCCAGCGTGGCGCGGTCTTCGCCGTGGGCGTAGAGCCATTCCTCGACGGCCGCCTCGCCGCGCGCGACGATCGTCGGGCCGACCATGCCGTAGTCGGGGTCGGCGCGGACGATTTCGTGACCGAGGTCGCCGAGCCGCTCGGCGAAGGACTCGATCGCCGCCCGGTGCTCGGCGTCGACCTTGGCGGGGACGCCGAAGGGCGTGGCGAAGGAGATCGCGATCCGCAGGCGGCCGGGCTCACGGGCGGCAGCCTCGGCAGAAGGGCTCGCTCGGCGGCTTCGGCTTGTGCAGGTCGGCCGGGACGTTGCCGTGGATCGCGTCGAGCAGCAGGGCGGCGTCGGCGGCGCTGCGGGCAAGCGGGCCGTAGCAGCTGAGCCCGTTGAAGGCCTCGGGATCGGGCCAGGTGGAGACGCGCCCGCGCTGCGGCTTCAGGCCGACCAGGCCGGTCCAGGCGGCGGGGATGCGGATCGAGCCGGCGCCGTCGGAGCCGATCGCGGCCGGGACGACGCCCGCCGCCACGGCCGCCGCGGCGCCGCCGCTGGAGCCGCCCGGCGTGTGGTCGGTGTTCCAGGGGTTGCGGGTGGCGCCGTGCAGCGGCGTCTCGGTGAAGTGCCAGAGGCCGACCTCGGGCGCGTGGGTCTTGCCGATCACGATCGCGCCGGCCTCGCGCAGGCGCCGCACCGCCTCGGCGTCGCGCACGGCCGGGCGGCCACCGCCGCAGCCGAAGGGGGTCGTGTGGCCGGTGAGATGGACGTCGTCCTTGATCGCGACCGGGACGCCGAGCAGCGGCGCGCCGTCGCCGTCGCCGAGGCGACGGTCGGCCTCGTCGGCCTCGGCCAGCGCTTCCTCGGCGCAGATGACGCGGAACGCGTTCAGCGCTCGACTGCGCCGCCTCGGCTCGCTCCAGCGCCGCCTCGACCAGCTCGCGCGAGGAGGCCTCGCCGGTCGCGCAGCAGCGCGCCTGCTCCTGCAGGCCAGGCGGCGCTGCAGGCTTCGTCGGCACTGCTCGCGGCTGCGTCTGCGGCCGTCTCCGCGCTGCTGGTCGACATCGTCTTCCTCCCTCGCCGATGCTTGTTCGTTCGAACGAACGATAGGCGAAACGGGTAGGCTGGCGCTTCTTGGCCACCGTCGCGCTCCTCCGACACCCGCGAGCGCATCCTTCGCACCACGGTCGAGCTGATCGGTCGCGAGGGAGTCTCCGCCGTCACCAACCGCCGCGTCGCCGGCGCCGCCGGCGTCGCGCTCGGCTCGCTCACCTACCACTTCCCCAGCCAGGTCGACCTGCTGCGCGAGAGCCTGCTGCTCTTCGTCGGCGAGGAGGTGGCGCGCCAGGAGGAGATCGCCGCCGACCTGCGCGCCGCAAGCCCAGCGTCGAGCAGGTCGCGGCCGAGGTCGAACGGGTGGTGCGAGGAGTCCGGCAACCGGATCCAGCAGCTGGCCGAGATCGAGCTCCACCTCCAGGCGGCCCGCGACCCGGCCCTGCAGGAGGCCTCGCGGCGCTGCTTCGAGGCCTACGAAGGCGTGGCCGCGGCGGCCCTGGAAACGCTCGAGGTGCCCGAGCCCGATGCGGCACGCCCGCACGGTCGTGGCGCTGATGTACGGGATGGGGCTGCGCCGGCTCGGCACCGGCGGCGAGGACGCCTCCGGCGTCGCCGACGGCCTGCTGACGATCGTGCGCGGCGCCCGGCCCTGATCCTGGCGATCGACCAGGGGACGACGGGGACGCACCTGCCTCGTCTTCGACGCGGAGGGGCGGATCGCCGGCCGCGCCTACTCGGAGTTCGAGCAGCACTTCCCGCGGCCGGGCTGGGTCGAGCACGACGCCGCGGAGATCTGGGCCGTCACCCGCCGGGTCGCCGTGGAGGCGATCGCCGACGCCGGCATCCAGGGCGCCGACCTCGACGGGATCGGGATCACCAACCAGCGCGAGACGGTCGTCGCCTGGGACCCGGCGACCGGCGAGCCGATCCACCGCGCGCTGGTCTGGCAGGACCGGCGCACCGCCGAGCGCTGCGAGGAGCTGCGCGCCGCCGGCCACGAGCCGCTGGTGCGGGAGCGCACCGGCCTCGTCCTCGACCCCTACTTCTCGGCGACCAAGATCGAGTGGCTGCTGCGCAACGTCGAGGGGGCCGAGCGGGCGGTCTTCGGCACGATCGACTCCTGGCTGCTCTTCAAGCTCACCGGCCGCCACGCCACCGACCACACCAACGCCTCGCGGACGATGCTGTTCGACATCCGCCGCCTCGCCTGGGACGAGGAGCTCTGCGCGCTGCTCGGCGTCGACCCAGCGCGGCTGCCCGAGCCGCTGCCCTCGGCCCACGTCTACGGCACGACCACCGAGTTCGGCGGCGAGGTGCCGGTGGCGGGGATCGCCGGCGATCAGCAGGCGGCGCTCTTCGGCCAGGCCTGTCACCGAGCCGGGCACGGCGAAGAACACCTACGGCACCGGCAGCTTCGTCCTGCTCAACACGGGCGCCGAGGTCGCCGAGCCCGGCGATGGGCTGCTGGCGACGGTGGCCTGCGGGGCGGACGAGCGAGCCGCCTACGCGCTCGAGGCCTCGATCTTCGTCACCGGCGCCGCCGTGCAGTGGCTGCGCGACGGGCTCGGGGTCATCGAGCGCGCGGAGGAGAGCGAGGCGCTGGCCGCTTCGCTCGACGGCAACGACGGCGTCTACTTCGTCCCGGCGCTGACCGGGCTCGGCTCGCCGCACTGGGACCCCTACGCGCGCGGCACGATCGTCGGTCTCACCCGCGGCAGCGGCCGCGCTCACCTGGCGCGGGCGGCGCTGGAGGCGATCGCCTACCAGACCGTCGACGCCGTGCGGGCTCAGGAGGCCGCCTCGGGCGAGCGCCTGGCGGTGCTGAAGGCCGATGGCGGCGCGGTCGCCAACCGCTGGCTGATGCAGTTCCAGGCCGACGTGCTCGGCGCCGAGGTCGTCGTGCCCGGAGATCGCCGAGACGACCGCGCTTGGCGCCGCCTACCTGGCCGGGATCGCGACCGGTCGCTGGACCCTGGAGCAGGTCGGGGAGATGTGGCGCGAGGCGGCTCGCTACGAGCCGGCGATGGGCGCCGACGAGCGCGAGACGCTGCTCGCCGGCTGGCGCCGGGCGCTGGAGCGCGCCAAGGGCTGGGCGGCGCCCGAGGATGGCGGAGCCCCGGCGTAACCGCCCGCCGCGAGCGGGGGTATCGCGTAGCGACGGCCCGGGCCGTCGCTCTTTCTCATGACCGACATGAAGCCACAGGTCTACAAGGACGAACGTCCCGCCGAGTACTTCGACCAGTTCCACGCGGCGGCGCGCAAGGGGGTCGGCTGGACCTACCCCTTCGTCCGCATCCTCATCTCGCTGCCGACGCTGCTGATCTACCGGACCCGGGCGATCGGGGTCGAGAACGTGCCCAAGTCCGGCCCGCTGCTGCTCGCCCCCAACCACTTCAGCCAGATGGATCACTTCTTCGTCGGGCTCTACCTGCGCCGCAGGTGCGCTTCATGGCCAAGTCGCAGATGTTCGGCCCGCCCGTCCTCACCTACATCTACAAGCACGGCGGCGTCTTCCCGGTCCGCCGCGGCCACCACGACGAGGAGTCGTTCAAGACCGCCTTCACGATCCTCGAGCCAGGGCGGGATGCTGCTCGTCTACGCCGAGGGCGGGCGATCGCGCAGCGGCAAGCTGGGCGAGGTCAAGCCGGGGATCGGCCGCATCGCGCTCGAATCCGGTGTCGCCGGTCGTCCCGGTCGCGATCCACGGCTCGGAGAAGGTGCGCCGCTGGAAGCGCTTCCGCTTCCCCAAGGTGACGGTGCAGTTCGGCGAGCCGCTCACCTTCCCGACCGAGGAGGCGCCGAGCCGCGAGCGCCAGCTCGAGGTGGCGGAGCAGATCTTCGCGCCGGTGCGCGAGATGTACGCAGGGTCTGTCTACTCGTAGCGGGCGCTGAGCCCGGCGTAGAACTCCGGGTCGTGTCCCGGGGTGACGATCGCGTCGGGGTACTCGCGCTTGAACAGCTTCAGCTCCTGCAGCGAGCGGCGGTAGTTGTGGGCGTCGAAGGGGCGCGGGGCCAGCGGCGCGTCGCCGTCGAGCTGGCCCTGCGTGTAGGTGGCGTCGCCGCCGATCACGAAGTCGCGCTCCGCGAGGCGGGCGATCACCGACATGTGGCCGGCGCTGTGGCCCGGGGTGTAGGCGAGGCGGACCGAGCCGTCGCCGAAGAGGTCGAAGGTGCGGCCGAAGGTCGCGTAGGAGTCGATGCCGCTGCGGTCGAAGTCGACCGTGCGGTAGTCGAAGGCGTAGTCGTAGTGGGCGCGGCGGTAGCCGTTGAGCAGCGGGCGGGGATCCGGTGGCGGCGGCCTCCCACTCGGTCTCGCTGACGACGAAGGTCGAGTTGGGGAACTCCGAGATCGCCGAGGTGTGGTCGATGTGCATGTGGGTCATCACCACGATCGGGATCTCGCCCGGGTCGAGGCCGCGCTCGCGCAGCTGCGCCGGCACGTCCTTCGCCCGCCTCGAGGCCGGGCTTGCCGAAGCGCGCGCCGAGGCCGCCGAAGTTCTCCTTGCCGTCGGTGGCGATCGAGGGGTGCAGGCCGGTGTCGACGAGGATCGCGCCGGCGCTCGGGTGGCGGATCAGGAAGGCAGGGCACCGGCACGGTCGCGGCCGGGCTTGCCGCTGAGCAGGGCGCGCAGCAGCTTCAGGGTCTCGAAGCGGCCACCCGGGCGTCTCCATCATCGTGTGCGGCCAGGTGACGCGTGCCGGCGACGATCGGCTCGACCGTGACGGTGGCGCCGGGGGTGCCGCCGGCCAGCGGCTCGTGCAGCGGTTTGGGCTCGATACGGACCTTCATGCCGCTCAGGTTACGGTGAGCGCCCGTGTATAGGCTTGCGCCCGCATGACTGAGAGCTCCGCATTCGCGCATCTTCAGGCCCGATCTGCTCGAGGGGCAGGTCTGCGTCGTCTCCGGCGCGGGCAGCGGCCTGGGGCGTGAGACGGCGCTGGAGCTGGCGCGGCTCGGCGCCATCGTGGTCGGCTGCGGGCGTCGCGAGGAGCCGCTGGCGGAGACGGCCGAGCTGGCCGCCGGCCTGGCGGGCTCCTTCGAGCACGAGGCGATGGACATCCGCGACGAGGAGGCGGTCGACCGCTTCTTCGACGGTGTGCTCGAGCGCCACGGGCGGCTCGACGTGCTGGTCAACAACGCCGGCGGTCAGTTCCTCGCCCCGGCGGAGACGATCACGCCGAAAGGCTTCCGCACGGTGATCGAGCTCAACGTGCAGGGGACCTGGCTGATGACCCACGCGGCGGCGACCAAGGCCTTCATCCCGCAGGGCGGCGGCAAGGTGCTCAGCGTCACCCTCTCGCCGCACCACGGCATGCCGGGGATGGTCCACTCCGGCGCCGCTCGCGCCGCGGTCGAGAACATGATGCGGACGCTGGCGGTCGAGTGGGCGCGCTTCGGGATCAAGACCTGCGCCCTCGCCGCCGGCCAGTTCGCCACCGAGACGCTGCTGACCAAGTATCCGCAGGTGGTCGTCGACAACCTCGAGCGCTCGATCCCGATCGGCCGCGCCGGCCGCGCCGAGGAGATGGCCTGGCTGGTCGCCTACCTGGCCTCGCCGGCCGGCGACTTCTTCTCCGGCACGACGATCACGATCGACGGCGCCCGCGACAACTGGGCCGGCCCCTGGCCACCGGAAGCGATCGCCAGCGAGTCCGGCGACCCGGTCGCCGAGGAGCGCCGTCCGAAGAGCCTAGCGCGGCTGCTCGAGGATGACGAGCGGGATTTCCCGCCCCTTGCTGCGGGCGGCGTAGTCTTCGTAGCCGCCGTAGGCCTTGACCGCCATCGGCCAGAGGCGCTCGCGCTCCTCGGGGTTGGCGACGCGAGCGTGGACCGCTCGCCGCTCGGAGCGCGATCTGAACGGTCGTGTCCGGATTGGCCTTGAGGTTGTAGAACCAGGCCGGGTTCTTGGGGAAGCCACCCTTGGAGGCGACGATGACGACGTTCTCGCCATCCTCGACGTAGAGCAGGGGCGAGGTTCGCTTGGTGCCGCTCTTGGCTCCGACGTGGTCGAGCAGCAGCATCTTGCCGGGCCCTCCCGGCACCCTGTGCCCGAGGCGCCCTCCGGTTGCCCGGTAGAGCGCCGTGTGCAGGCCCATGAAGCGACGGAGGGCAGGCCAGGTCCTGTCCACTACGTCGAGGTAGCGGGGTGGACGCCTGCCCTCTGTCGCCGCGGCGGTCAGGTGTACATCCCTCCGAACATGCCGCCGGTGACGTTGAGCACCTGGCCGTGCACGTAGTTCGCCAGTGGCGAAGCGAGGAAGAGGACCGGGCCCGAGGCCTCCTGTGGCGTGGCGGGGCGGCCGAGCGGGATGATCGCCGAGGCCATCGCCCGCATCTGCTCGGGGATGCCGAGCTCGATCTTCTCGCCGCCCGGGGCGGTCATCTCGGCGCCCTCCTCCTTGGCGGCGGTGAGGCGGGTTTCGACGAAGCCGAAGGCGACGGCGTTGACGTTGATCTTGAACTGGCCCCACTCCTTGGCCAGCGTTTTGGTCAGGCCGACGACGGCCATCTTCGCCGCCGAGTAGTTGACCTGGCCGGCGTTGCCCATCGTGCCCGAGGTCGAGGAGATGTTGATCAGCTTGCGGAAGACCTCTTTGTCTTCGCCGCGCTCGGCCTTGGCGGCCTCGCGCCAGTGGGGGGCGAGAGCGCGAGCGACGCGGAACGGCACGACGGTGTGGATGTCGATCATCGCCTGAAACTGCTCGTCGGTCATCTTGTGGGCGACGCCGTCCCAGGTGTAGCCGGCGTTGTTGACGACGATGTCGACGGCGCCGAAGGCGTCGACCCCGGCGGCGACGAGCTTGTCGGCGGCGTCGGGCTGGGTCAGGTCGCCGGCGTGGACGGCGGTCTCGCCGTCGATCTCGCCCGCTGCCTGCTCGGCGACGTCGGCGTCGAGGTCGTTGATCAGTACCTTGGCGCCCTCGCTGGCGAACAGCTCGGCGGTTGCCCGGCCGATTCCGCGCGCCGACCCGGTGACGATCGCCGCTTTCCCATCAAGAAGTCCCATCAGTCTGCGTTCTCCTTATCGGTTCGTGAAGTCGGCTCGGGAGGCTATCTGGAATGAACGCTGGCTGACTGGCCAGTCGGTTCTCGACTCGTAGCGCCGCTCAGGCCGGTGCTGACATGAAGAGCCGGTAGTCGAAGACCGTTTCGTAGCCCATCGCCTCGTAGATCGGCTTGCCCATCGGCGATGCCTGCAAGGAGGCGATGTCCGCGCCCAGGTCGAAGCCGGCGTTGGTCGCGGCGACGGTCACCGCTCGCCCGAGCCCCTTGCCACGCGCCTGCTCGAGGCTGCCGACCCAGTAGACGCCGGCGACGCCGTGGTTGACGATCGTCATCGCGATGCTGACCGGGTCGCCGTCGAGGTAGGCGATGAAGGCGACGACGTTCGTCGGCGAGCAGGCCGCGGTGGTCGGTGTAGCCACGGAAGACTTCGGCCGGGAAGCCGAGGCTCGCGTAGGAGGCGGCGGCGATGTGCCAGTAGTCGTCGGCTTGCTCGCTGGTTGTCAGCCGCCGCAGCTCCGTTCCGGCTGGCAGAGGTTGCGGCTCGACGGGCGCTTGCAAGGTCATCTCCGGCATCGCGTAGACCTCCTCGAGACCGGCCTGCTCGGCGGCTGCGACCAGGTCCCTGTCCTCGGCCTCGTCTCCACGCAGCCAGATGCTGAATCCCCGCTCTCGCCTCGCGAAGAAGTTCTTGGCTCGGGCGATGAACTCGCCGGCGTCAAGACTGTCGTCGCTGCGGAAGGCCGCGTTCGAGATTGCCGGATGGGCAGAGCTGCCGGCGCCGAAGGTCCAGCCCTGACCGACCTCTATTGCGGCGTCGGGATCGAGTTCGAACAGTTGCCGCGAGCTGTCGATCAGGTTGAGGTGGAGTCGTTGGTCGGCCAAGGTCAGCTCAGTCTGACGCCGCCGTCCTCGGTGACGGTCCAGTGCGGGTTGTGGGCGACCTCCCAGGGATGGCCGTCCGGATCGATGAAGAGCCCGCTGTAGCCGCCCCAGAAGGTCTCCGCCGGCTCGCGACCAATCGTGGCGCCGGCGTTGCGGGCTTCCTCGATTACCGCGTCGACCTCCTCCGGCGAGCCGAAGTTGAGCGCCAGGGTGATGCCACCCCAGCCGCCGAGTCCGCGACGCTGCTGTCCTCGGCCAGCCTCGCTCGGTCCCAGAGCGCGACGACCATCTCACCGGCTTGGAAGAAGACGACGTCGTCCTCTGGCCCGGCGCCCGTCTTGCCAGCTCAGCGCTTCGTAGAAGCGGCGCGCCCGCCCAAGATCGCTCACCCCCAGGGTGATCAGGCTGACGCGCTGCTTCACGACTAACTCAGGCGGTTGGGCCGGCCGGCGGCGGGTCCGTCGCTGGCGGCTCGGGGGTCGTCTGGGGCTGCTCGGGCAGCGGCGGTGGCATCTGGTCCGAGGGGCCGGTGGCGCCGGCTGTCCCTCGAGCGGGTCTGCCTCCGCCTGCCAGACCTTGTTGAGCTCCACCTGTATGTAGGCCCAGAGCGCCGGGGCGATGAAGACGTAGAGCAGGATCGCGATCCAGCCGTTGAGCGGCTCCTGCCCGGCGAGCCGGGAGGCGCCCATCGCGCGCTTGGTCCCGCGCCAGTAGGTGATCAGCGCCGGGATGATGATGATCCCGCCGGGGAAGAGCGCCAGCACCGAGTTGGTCGGGTTCTGCCCCAGGTCGTAGCCCTTGGCTTTGCCGTAGTCGCGAAGCTCGCGGTTGATTCGGTACCACCAGACGAGGTGATAGATGCCGAGCGTGATGATCGGCAGCAGTGCCGCCGCCCACGGACTGCGGATCTTGACGCGGTCCTGATTCCCTCGGAGTTGCATTTCGTACGCCATCTAACCCCTCATTTCTCCCTGCCGAAAAATCGGTCGGGGAGACCCTACTCGACGCTTCGAAGACCGCAAACTGCGTACGGCTAGAGCGTCTCGCCTACGGTCGAGCGGCGATCGCGGCCAGATCCTTCGGCCTGAGCAGGGCGACCAGTGTGCCGCCGTCGACGATCGCCAAGCCGCCCTTGCGCAGTTTCACGTTGGCGCCGGTGAGGCGGCCGACCTCGCCCGAGAAGTCGGGCTCGTGGCCGACGAGCAGGGTGTTGCCGCGCCCAGCGGTTAGGGCCAGTGAGTCGAAGGGCCCGCCACGCAGCTCCTCGACGATCTCCGGCTCGGCGCCGAGCGCACGGCAGGCCAACCGAGCCGTGTCCGCTGCGCGCACCTTGGGGCTCGCCAGGCAAGCGTCGATCTCCACTCCAAGCGCGGCCAGCGCCTGTCCGGCAGCCTCAGCCTGCCGCTCACCCTTCTCGGTCAGCCGCCGCGCCGCGTCGTCGCCCGTTCCGTCCTCGGCGTCGCCATGTCTGAGTAGGTAGATCACGAATCTGGTCACCGTACCCACTATGTGCAGGCTCTATCGCGGCCAGGCGAGATCGCAATGGTACGTCTCAGGTACTCGTCGATCGAACCCAATACGCTCCCAGCATTTGGCGCCACGTGAACGGGTGACTTTCGACTTGAGGACATCGTGACGCTCAGCCTGCTCGCTGCCTGGTCAGTAGAAGACTGGAAGAACACCAGCGACATTGCCTCCAATGTGATCACTGCCGGCGCGGTGATCGCCGGCGCTGTCTGGGCCTACTGGCGCTTCGTGCGCGAGCGGACCCGCTGGCCGCGGGCGGAGGTTGAGCTGGTATTCGAGGAGCGAGTGCTCGACGCGAAAACACTGTTCCTCAATGTCGTGGTCAAGGTCAAGAACGAGGGCCGTGGGCGGATGGACCTCTCGGAATTGCGGGTTGACGTCTACAAGGTCCGCCCGCTCGGCGAGGAGATGCGCAAGGCGATCGACTGCGGCAGTGAGTTCGAAGCGGGAGCGGTTGAGGCGACCTGGCCGCTACTCGACCAACACATAAAGGACTGCAGCGGCGGCAAAGCCGAGCTCGAGCCCGGCGAAACGGGCGAGTTCGTCTTCGACTTCTTTCTTGACCCCGGCGTCGAGACCGTCTCGGTCTACGCCTACCTCGCGAATGTGACCAAGTCCAAGCACGGGAGATGGCGCTGGAGCGAGCCCCGCAAGCTCGGCTGGCCGTTGACCCGTCTGCACGACATCGAAACCAAGCATGAGAATGGCTTTTGGGCAGCATTGCTCGGTTAGGAGGCGCAGTGACGGAAGTAAAGAACCGCAAAGGCAGTAAGGGCTCCGCTGGCGAGGGCGACCGTAGGGATCGCGGGGTCAAGGAGTCCGGCCCCAGTATCCCCTCGCCGGGTTTCGGTATCCCCGCCGAGCACTACCAGCAGGTCCCCCGACCCAACCCGACCAAAGGGAGCGGCAAACGGGGTGGCGGCAAGAGCGAGAAGGACGGCGAGTAAGTCAGCCGATGGCTTCGCGACAGACTGACTATGTCGGGCGTGCGGCAGAGATCGTAGAGCGCCGCCTGCTCGAGCTCGATGTCGAGATCGAGCGCCTGCAGATCGTCGCGGGCCGGCTCGCCCAACAGCCCCCGCGCCCGGATCCAAAGCAGCCAGCCAAGCCGCGCCCAAAAACGAGACGATCCCGGCGCAAGCGGCGAGGCCGCGTGTTCGCTTGAGCGAGTCGGAGTCTTTACAACCCCATCAGCTTGCCGAGGATCTCCTTCATGACCTCGTCGGTGCCGCCGCCGATTGGGCCTAGGCGGGCGTCGCGGACGGCTCGCTCTATGCCGTACTCGCGCATGTAGCCGTAGCCGCCGTGGATTTGGAGGCACTGGTCGGCGATCTCGAGGACGGCGCGCTGGGTGACGAGCTTGGCCATCGTCACCTCTTTGATGCAGTCGTGGCCCTCGTGGAAGAGGCGCAGGGAGTTGTAGGTGATGGCGCGGGAGGCCTCGGCCTTGGTCGCCATCTCAGCGACGTGGTGGCGGATCGCCTGGAACTTGCCTATGGGGCGGCCGAAGGCTTCGCGCTCGAGGGCGTAGTCGACGGTGAGCTCGATCAGGCGCTGCATCGCCCCGACGGCGCCGATCGCCATCAGCAGCCGCTCCCAGGCGAAGTTGGCCATGATCAGCTTGAAGCCCTCGTTTTCCTCGCCGAGCAGGTTCTCGTCGGGTACCTCGACGTCGGTGAAGGCAAGCTCTCCCGTGTCGGATGAGTGCCAGCCCATCTTCTCCAGCTTCTGCGCCACCTCGTAGCCGGGCATCTCGCGCTCGAGGACGAGGAAGGAGATGCCGCCGTGGCCGCCCTCTTTGGTCGTCTTCACCGCGCAGACGAGGAAGTCGGCGCGCACCCCGTTGGTGATGAAGGTCTTGGAGCCGTTGACGACGTAGCCGCCGTCGACCTTCTCGGCGAAGGTCGAAATGCCGGCGACGTCGGAGCCGGCGCCGGGCTCGGTGATCCCCAGCGCGCCGATCTTCTCGCCGGCGATGCCCGGGACGAGCCAGCGTTGCTTCTGCTCCTCGGTGCCGAAGTTGAAGATCGGCGGCATCGCGATCGAGGCGTGGGCGTTGAGCCCGGCGGCGACGCCGCCGGAGCCACCGCTGCGGGCGAGCTCTTCGACCCAGATCGCGTCGTGCAGGTGGGTGCCGCCTTGGCCGCCAAGCTCCTCCGGGAACTTCAGCCCGAGGAAGCCGAGCTCAGCGCAACGCTTGTAGAGCTCACGGGGGAATTCCCGCGCCTCCTCCCACTCGTCGACGTTGGGCGCGATCTCTTTCGAGACGAAGCGGCGGACGGTCTCGCGCAGCTCCTCGTGCTCCTCGCCGAAGGGCGGGATGAGGGCACGCTGTCCTGTGTCCTTGATGACTGACATTCGTTACACTCGAAGCGTGTTGTCTGCGTTGCTGATTGGTAGCGTCGTGGGCATGGAGCGAACTATGTGGACTGACGAGCGACTCGACGACCTGGCACGCAAAGTGGATGCGGGATTTGAGCGCGTCGATCGGGACATCAGAGATCTTCGGATGCTCATGTTCCAGCTTTGGGGCGCGACGATGCTCGGCATCTTCGCCACCATCGGCACGGTCATCGCCACCAACGCCTGACCTGCCGACTAGAGCCCGTAGCTCTTGCCGATCACGTCGAGCATGACCTCGTCGGTGCCGGCGCCGATGCGGTTGAGGCGAACGTCGCGGTAGGCCCGCTCGATCTCGTACTCCTTCATGTAGCCGTAGCCGCCGAGGATCTGGATGCACTCGTCGGCGACTTCACAGGCCATGCGGGAGGAGAAGAGCTTCGCCATCGTGATCTCGCGCACCGGGTACTCGCCGTTGCCGAAGCGCCACGCGGTCGCGTAGGTGAACTGCTTCGCCGCCTCGGTCTTGGTCGCCATCTCGGCGAACTTGTGGCGGATCGCCTGGAACTTGCCGATCGGGCGCCCGAAGGCTTCGCGCTCCTTGGCGTAGGTGAGGGTCTTCTCGATCATCCGTTCCGCCCCCGCGTGGGAGCCGGCGGCGGCGACGAGGCGCTCGCCCTGGAGCTCCCAGGCGATGTGGTAGAAGCCCTTGCCGACCTCGCCGAGCACGGCGCTGGCCGGGACGCGGACGTCTTCGAAGGCGAGCTCGCCGGTGTCGGAGGCGTGCATTCCCATCTTCTCCAGCTCGGCGGAGACAGTGAAGCCGGGAACCTTCTCGCCGTTCTCGTCGCGCAGGTCGACGATGAAGAGGGTGATGCCGGCGTGGCGCTCCTCGGGGTTGGTCTTGGCGACGAGGACGATGAAGTCGGCGCGCGGGCCGTTGGTGATGAACGTCTTGGAGCCGTTGATCACGTATTCGTCGCCGTCGAGGATCGCGCTGGTGCGGATGCCGGCGACGTCAGAGCCGGCGCCCGGCTCGGTGATCCCGAGGCAGCCGACCTTGTCGCCCTTGAGGCCGGGTTCGAGGTACTTCTTCTTCTGCTCCTCGGTGCCGAGCAGGTGGATCGGCGGCAGCACCATGTCGGTCTGCACCGCGAAGCCCATGTTGGTGCCGCCTGAGCCGGTGTAGCTCATGCACTCGGCGCGAACCAGCGAGTAGTAGTAGTCGCCACCCTGTCCGCCGTACTCCTCCGGGAAGCAGAGGCCGAGGAAGCCGAGCTCGCCGGCGCGCTTCATCTTCTCGGTCGGCCAGTAGGTGTTCTCCCACTCGTTGCGGTGCGGCCACATCTCCTTTTTGACCCAGGCCTCCATCGACTCGCGCAGGTCTTCGTGCTCCTGGTTGAAGATGAAGTTCTTGCTGCCGGCCTCGTGGTCGGGCTTGATGACTTTGGAGCCGTTGGTCGTCGCGGTCGCCACTGATCTCTCTCCTCGTTCGCAGTTCGTGATCGGGCGGCGTGGCCGCCAAAAAGACGGTGTCGACAGTAGCACTTCCTACTTTCGACACGGTTCGGCTATGGTCCCGCCGATGGACTACGAGGTCGTCAAGTACGAGGTCGCCGAGGGCGTCGCCACGGTGACGCTGAACAACCCGGACAAGCGCAACATGCTCTCCGGCCAGATGCTGGTCGAGCTGGTCGACGCGATGAAGACGGCGCGCGACTCCGACGAGGTGCGGGCGGTCGTGCTCACCGGGGCCGGCGACAAGGTCTTCTGCGCCGGCGCGGACCTCGGCGGCTTCGCGGCAGACGCCCCGCTCGTCGCCAAACACTTCGCCACTGACCTCTTCCTCGAATTCTTCAGGCTGATGCCGCGCCTCGGCAAGCCGAGCCTCTGCGCTGCCAACGGC
Organism: uncultured Solirubrobacterales bacterium; assembly: GCA_963718775.1. Lineage (GTDB taxonomy): Bacteria > Actinomycetota > Thermoleophilia > Solirubrobacterales > 70-9 > VRUE01. The sequence goes on from OY970377.1 coordinate 2,240,705, forward strand.
CACGTGCTGGCGGGGGGGATGGGCCTCGCCCTCTCCTGCGACCTGCTGATCGCCAAAGAGGGGGCCACCTTCGGCACGCCGGAGATCAACGTCGGCGCCTTCCCCTACATGATCATGGCGATCATCTACCGCAACGTCCCGCGCAAGAAGGTCAACGAGATGATGCTGCTGGGCGAGCGGCTCAGCGGCGAGCAGGCGGTCGAGTACGGGCTCGCCAACAAGGTCGTGCCGGCCGGGGAGTTCGATGCCGCGGTCGCCGAGTGGGCGACGAAGCTGGCCTCGAAGAGCCCGGTGCTGATGCGGCTCGGCCACGACGCGATGTACCGCCAGCAGGACATGGCGGTCGACGACGCGCTCGAGTACCTGCGCTCGCAGCTCTCGCTCACCTTCTCGACCGAGGACATCGTCGAGGGCGTCACCGCATTCTTCGAGAAACGCGATCCGCAGTGGAAGGGACGGTAGTGGCGACTGATCAGGAGTCCAAGCATTTGCTGCCGGGAACGGCGCCGCTGAGCGACTTGACCGAGCAGCTGCACGAGCGCCGCGAGAAGGCCAAGCTCGGCGGCGGCGAGGAGAAGATCGCCAAGCAGCACGAGCGCGGCAAGCTGACCGCGCGCGAGCGCATCGCCCTGCTGGTCGACGAGGGCACTTTCGTCGAGATGGGCATCCACGGCCGCCCCCACTTCGCCCAGCGGGCGATGGAGGGCAAAGAGGCGCCGGCCGACGGCGTGATCACCGGCTGGGGCGACGTCGACGGCCGCCCCTGCTGCGTCGCCGCCTACGACTTCACCGTGATGGCCGGCTCGATGGGGATGACCGGCGAGCTCAAGGTCACCCGCCTGCGTGAGATGGCCCTCTCCAAGCGGATGCCCTTCATCTGGCTGCTCGACTCGGCCGGGGCGCGCATCCAGGAGGCGGCGGGCTCGCTCTTCGCCGGCTCCGGCCACCTCTTCCGCGAGGAGGTCGAGATGTCGGGCGTGATCCCGATGGTCGCGGCGATGATGGGTCCCTGCGCCGCCGGCACCGCTTACATCCCGGCCCTCGCCGACTTCGTGCCGATGGTCTCCGGCCAGGGCGCGATGGCGCTCGCCGGCCCGCACCTGACCAAAGCCGTCACCGGCGAGGACATCACGATGGAGGAGCTCGGCGGCGCCAAGGTCCACTGCCGCAAATCGGGCGTCGGGGACCTCGAGGTCAAGGACGACGAGGAGTGCATCTGGGCGGTCAAGCAGTACCTCTCCTACTTCCCGACCAACTGCGAGCACAAGCCACCCGTGATCGAGACCGCCGATCCGGACGACCGCCAGTCGGAGAAGCTGATGGAGATCGTCCCCGACTCCTCGCGGCAGCCCTATGACATGTACGACGTGATCCGCGAGATCGTCGACGACGGCGAGTTCTTCGACATCAAGCCGAAGTTCGCCAAGACGCTGATTACCTGCTTCGCCCGCTTCGGCGGCCGTCCGGCGGGGATCGTGGCCAACCAGCCCAAGCACCTGGCCGGCATCCTCGACAACGACTCAGCCGACAAGGCGGCGCGCTTCATCAACCTCTGCGACGCCTTCAACATCCCGCTCGTCTTCCTCCAGGACGTGCCCGGCTTCATGGTCGGCGCCAAGGTCGAGCACGCCGGGATCATCCGCCACGGCGCGAAGATGCTCTACGCGGTCAGCCGCGCCACGGTGCCGAAGGTGACCGTGATCGTGCGCAAGGCCTACGGCGCCGGCTACTACGTGATGTGCGGCAAGGCCTACGAGCCCGACTTGATCGTCGCCTGGCCGGGCGCCGAGATCTCGGTGATGGGCGCGGAGGGCGCGGTCAACATCATCGGCCGCTCGATGATCGAGGCCTCCGAGGATCCAGAGGCGACGAAAGAGGCGATGCTGAACGCGGTCCGCGAGCAGATCGACCCCTACATCGCCGCTGGCAATGCGGTGATCGACGACGTGATCGACCCGCGCGAGACGCGCCCGACGATCGTCAAGGCGCTGCGAATGGCCAAAGACAAGCACGTGGAAAAGCCGAAGAAGCGACATGGGGTGATGCCGGTATGAGCTTCCGGTGCGCCTTTTGCACTGTGGAGGTACATAAAGCGCACCGGAAGGGGGAGCGATGAGCTCGTTCGAGGATCCAGTCGTGATCAGCTGCTCGATCAGCGGCGTGATCGCCAACCGCGACCAGTGCCCGGCGATTCCCTATACGCCAGAGGAGTACGCGGCGGAGGCGCGCCGCGCCGTCGACGAGGGGGCTTCGCAGCTCCACATCCACGCTCGCAAACCGGACGGCACGCCCTCCTACGAGGTCGAGGACTTCCGCGCGATCACCGAGGCGATCCTGGCCGAGGTCGGCGACGTGATCGTCAATTACTCGACCGGCGCGATCGGCATCCCGATCGAGAAGCGGATCGAGTACCTGCGGGAGCTGAAGCCCGATGTCGCCGCGCTCAACATGAGCTCGATGAACTACGCCAAGTACAGCTCGCGCCGCAAGGACTTCGTCTTCAAGTCGGTCTTCGAGAACAGCTTCGACACGATCATCGAGTTCCTCACTGCGATGCGCGACCTCGGGATCAAGCCTGAGCACGAGTGCTTCGACGCCGGCCACGTCGCCAACCTCGACCCGCTGATCGACATGGGCCTGCTCGACCGTACGCCGCTGCAGATCTCGCTGGTGATGGGCGTCAACGGCGGCATCCGGCCAAATGCCCGCAACGTCGCCTTCATGTCGGAGCAGGTCCCCGGTGGGGCGGAGGGTGAGAACCAGTGGCAGGTGATCGGCATCTCCCGTGACCAGTGGAAACTGCTTGGCACCTCGCTGGTGCTCGGTGGCAACATTCGCGCCGGGGTCGAGGACAACCTCTACCTGCCGAACGGCGAGATGTGCCGCTCCAACGGCGACCTGATCGCCAAGGCGCGGCAGATGGCCGAGGACGTCGGCCGCAAGGTGGCCAGCGTCGCCGAGGCCCGCGAGCTGCTGGGGGTGCCGAAGCGTGAGCGCTCTCCCGCTTAGCGACGTCAAGGTCCTCGATCTGTCCCGGTTGCTGCCGGGTGGCTTCTGCTCGCTCCTGCTCGCCGACCTCGGCGCCGAGGTGCTCAAGGTCGAGGACACCGGCATGGGCGACTACATTCGCTGGGCGCCGCCCTACTACGGCACGGATGAGCAGCAAGAGCTGGGCACGCGCTCTGCGCTCTACCTGTCGCTCAACCGCGGCAAGCGCTCGATCCGGCTCGACCTGAAGAGCGAGGCGGGGCGTGAGGCGCTGCTGCGACTGGTCGAGGGCTACGACGTCGTCCTCGACGGCTTCCGCCCCGGCGTGCTCGACCGGCTCGGGGTCGGCTACGAGCGCATGCGCGAGGTCAACTCCGGCCTCGTCTTCTGCGCGATCACCGGCTACGGCCAGGACGGTCCCTACACCCAGCGCGCCGGCCACGACATGAACTATCTGGGGCTGGTCGGCCTGCTCGGCCTGACCGGCGCCAAGGATGGGCCGCCGGTGCAATCGGGCGGCCAGATCGCTGACCTCGGTGGCGGCGCCCTGATGGCGGCCTTCGGTGTGATGGCGGCGCTGCACGAGCGGCGCAATTCCGGCAAAGGCCAGATGGTCGACATCTCGATGGCCGACGGCGCCCTGTCCTGGCTGGCGATGGTCGCGGGGCGCTACTTCTGCGACGGCGAGGTGCCGCAGCGTGGCGAGCAGCAGCTCGCCGGTGGAATCGTTTGCTACCTGCCCTACGAGGCGAGCGACGGCTGGATCACCTGCGGAGCCCTGGAGCCGAAGTTCTGGGCAGCCTTCTGCAACGGCGTCGATCGTCCCGACCTGATCGAGGTCCAGTTCGAGGTCCCGGGCTCCGACGGCTGGCAGCAGGTGGCCGAGGTCTTCCGCTCGCGCACTCGGGCGGAATGGAAGGAGTTCAACGACGAGCACGACTGCTGCATCGAGCCGGTGCTCGACGTCGACGAGGCGCTCGACTCCGAGCTGGTCCACGCCCGCCAGATGGTGGTCGAGATGGAGCAGCCCGAGCTCGGCACGGTGCGCCAGCTCGGCGTGCCGGTGAAGCTGAGCCGCACCCCCGGCGATCCGACCCGGCCGGCGCCGGCTTTCGGCGAGCACACGGGAGAGGTGCTGCGCGAGGCCGGCTACTCCGAGGAGGAGATCGCCGCGATGCTGGAGTCCGGCGCCGCCGCCGGCCCCAGCACCGATGCCGCAACGACCTTCCGAGCATGACTCCCGCCGACGGGACTCAAAGTAGGGATATAGATCGCTTTGAGGCCCATCGGGCCCAGGGAGGGCTGTTGCGCATGGGGGAGCTGGCCGAGGCTTCGGGGGTGCCGGCGCCGACGATCAAGCACTACCTGCGCGAGGGCCTGCTCCCCGAGCCGGTCAAGACGAGCCGCAACATGGCCTACTACCCGCCCGAGTTCGTCGACCGGATCAGGCTGATCAAGCAGCTGCAGGAGGAGCGCTTCATGCCGCTGAAGGCGATCAAGTCGGTGCTCGACGAGGATCCCGAGCGGGCGCGGGCCCTGGTCGAGCTCGAGGACCGCATCCTCGACCGCGCGCTTGCCGGCGAGCGCACCCGCACCAGCGCCGCCCAGGTGCGCGAGCGCTACGGCGTCCCCAAGGACGTGCTCGACCGGCTCGAGAAGCTCGAGGTGCTCAGCCCCAACAGCCGCGGCTACTCGCCCTCCGACATCAAGATCATCGAGGCGATCAGCCGCTTTCGCGCCGGCGGCTACGACGAGGAGATCGGCTTCACCGTCTACGACACCCTGCGCTACAAGAGCGCGATCGAAGACCTGGTCCGCGAGGAGGTCGAGATGGTCATGGACCGCCTCGCCGGCGAGGTCTCTCCGGAGCGCGTCGTCGAGATGCTCGAAACCGGCGCTCAGCCGCTGCAGGACCTGATCGCCGCCCTCCACACCAAGCTGATGGTCGCTGAGCTAGAGCGCCACCGCGCCGGCCGCAGCTGAGCTGACGACTAGGCCCGGGCAGCAGCGAGCAGATCGGCGCGATCGGCTTCGATTCTGCGCAGCGTCATCAGGTGGCCACGACTGACGGCCGCCTCTGTTGCCTGCTCGAGCGCCTCCTCGACACCGGGGGCGCCGGTTGCGGCGCGGGCCTGGGCGAGGGTGTGAAAAGCGGTGGGGATCTGCCAGCCCATCGCCCGGCGAGACGCCGTGCTCGCCGCCCATTCGGCCTCTTCCAAGGCCGCCTCGGTGTGACCAACGCCGAGTAGGGCGCGGGCGCGGAGGGTCGACCGCCAGGCCTCCGTCTCACCACCCGAGCCCATTGCCTCGCGGTAGAGGCGGTCCGACATCTCAACCGTCTCCAGCGCCCCCTCGTTTTCCCCAGCCGCCAGTTGCACGTAGGCCATCGAGGTCAGCGCGGTGCTGTGAGAGAAAACGTCGCCAAGCCGTTCGGTCAGCTCGCAGTTGCGCCGCGCCAGCGCCAGCGCCGCCTCTGTTTCGCCGCGATCGGCCAGCAACAAGCTTCTCGATCCGCGTGCCCAGCTCTCCGTCTCCGGGTCGTCCTGCTCGCCGGCGAGCCGCAGCGCCTCCTCGAGCAGCTCTTCGGCCTCCTGCGGCCGGTCGCGCTCGCGCAGGGCCACCGACTTGGCCATCAAGCCCCAGGCGATCGGGCAGTCGATGACGATGCCGGCGCCCAAGAGAGGATCTCCAGCGGTCAGCTCGAGCATCTCGTCGGCTGTCGCTTCCAGCGCATCGAGGTCTCCTGCGCACATATGGGCATAAGCCCCGGGGCCGCGGACCGCGATCCGCAGGGCGGGATCGCCGGTTTCGTCGGCGAGCTGAATCGCTTCGCTTGCCGCGGCGACCCATTCGGCCGAGTGGTCGGCGATGCCGGGCCTCGCCCCGGTGAGGAGCTTGAGCAGCGCGAGCGCGTACACGTTGCCGGTCCGCTGGGCGATCGCGGTCGCATCCGCGGCCAGCGCATCGGCGTCCTCACGGTCCATTCCCAGCCGCCAGGCGTATTCGAGTTGCAGCATCCGCGAGGAGACGGCCAGCGCCGTCGTCTCCTCGGTCTCCTCCAGCTCGTCGAGGAGCGCGGTCACCCGCTGCCAGAGGCGCAGCGCGTCCTGGGGCCTGGTGTGGCCGGCCCAGTGCGCGGCCCGCGCAAACCAGCGCACCGCTTCCAGAGTTTCGTTTCCTTCCTCCATGTGGTGGGCGACCAGCGCCGCCAGCTCGTCGAGCCGGTCGGACTCGAGCTCGGTCAGGGCGTAGGCCGCCGCCGCGTGGGTGGCGGCGCGGCGCTCGGCGAGCTGTGAGCCGTAAGCGACCTCCGCTGTCAGGGGGTGGCGAAAGGCGAGGACCCGTTCCGGGTAGAGCTCGGCTTCGTAGAGGAAGCCACCGTCGACGAGCTCGCACAGAGCGGGGTTCAGCTCTTCCTCGGAGAGCCCCGCGGTGAGCCCGAGCGCCCGCTCGCCGACCTCCTTGCCAATCACCGAAGTGACCTGCAGGAGCTGCTTGGCGGCGGGGCTGAGACGGTCGATGCGGGCGGCGAGCACGGCTTGCACGGTGGCCGGCACACCCGCCTCCTCGACCGGCCGGACGAGCCGGTAGGCGCCGCGCTCACCCTCGAAATGACCGGCCTCGACCAGCTCGCGGACGATCTCCTCGACAAAGAACGGATTGCCGGCGGTGCGGGTGTGGATCGGTTCATCGAGACCGTCCAGCGAGGGATCCTCGCCGGCGATGTCGCGCAGAAGCTCCCTTGTGTCGTCCTGTGCCAGTGGCTCCAGTGAGATGCCGCGGTAGATCGGCGAGCCGTCCCAGCCGAGCGAGTACTCGGGCCGGAAGTTGAGCACGCCGAGCGTGTGGGTTCCGGCGACCGAGTTGACCATCTCGTCCAGCATCGTGTTGCTCCCCTCGTCCATCCAGTGCAGGTCCTCGACGACGAGCACGACGGTGTGGCGGCGGGCGGGTGCGTTGATCAGGCGGCAGACGACCTTGCCCAGCGCTCGTGCTCGCGCCTCCGGGCTCATCTGGGCAAGGGGACGGTCGGGGTCGGGCACCCCGAGGAAGTCGAAGATCAGCGGCAGCTCCGCGGCGAGCTCGGGGTCGAGCAGCAGTGCCCTGCCGGCGATCTTCTCGCGGACGATCCGGTCCGCATCGCCGTCGGCGATCCCGAAATAGGCGCGCAGCATCTGCAGGACGGGCATGAAGGGGATCGACTTTCCATGCGACTGGGCCTGGGCTTCGAAGACCTCGATGCCGCTCTCGCGGCAGCGCTGCGAGAACTCGTGGGTGAGACGGCTCTTGCCGATGCCCGGCTCCGCACCGATCCCAACCACCGCACCCGCCCCCGATTCTGCTCGGCCGAGCGCCTCCTCCAGCGTCGCCATCTCCTCGCTGCGGCCGACGAAGCGCGAGAAGCCGCGCTCGCGAGAGAGGTCGAGCCGCGAGCGCGCCGCTCCGACCCCGGCCAGCTCGAAGACCTCAACCGGCTGGCTGGCGCCCTTGATCTCGAACCTGCCCAACTCCTCTAGATCGAGGAAGCCGGCGGCAAGCGTCGCCGTGCTCTCGGTCAGGTAGGCCTTGCCGGGCTCGGCCAGCGCCTCCATCCGCTGAGCGAGGCCGACGGTGTGGCCGATCGCCGTGTACTCGCCCTTGCCACCGGCCCCGATCGCCCCGACCACCACCTCGCCGGAGTTGATCCCGATCCGGGTGGAGAAATTGAGCCCGAGGCCGCGGCGCAGCTCGCCCGCGTACTCGGCGACGTCGTCGAGCATCTGCAGGGCCGCGTAACAGGCTCGCGGCGCATGGTCCTCGTGGGCGATCGGGGCGCCGAAGATCGCCATGATCCCGTCGCCGGTGAACTTGTCGACCGTGCCCTCGAAGCGCTCGACCGACCCGGCGAGGATCGCGAAGAAGCGCTGCATGATCTTGCGCCACTCCTCAGGGTCCTGCCCCTCGGCCAGGTCCATCGATCCGCTCACGTCGGCGAAGAGCACCGTTACCTGCTTGCGCTCACCGTCGTCCTTGCCGATCTCAGCCATGCGAAAAAAGACTACGCCCCCCGCCACGCCTGCTGACTTCGTCTTTAGTAGTCCAATAGGACGAATAAAGGCGAAGTCAGCGGGCTTGGGTAGCCTGGGGAAGTGCGATCGGCGCTGGTTACGGGGGCTTCGACGGGGATCGGCAGGGCCACGGCGCTGCGTCTCGACGCCGCCGGTTGGCGGGTCTTTGCCGGAGTTCGCAAGCAGGAGGACGCGGAGTCGCTACGTTCGGAGGCGTCGGAGCGGCTGACGCCGGTGACGCTCGACGTCGCCGACGGCGAGGCGATCGCATCGGTTGCGCAGATGCTTGGCGCGGAGCTGGGTGACACGGGCCTCGACGGCCTCGTCAACAATGCTGGCATCAGCCTGCCGAGCCCGCTGGAGACCATGCCGATCGAGGACTTCCGGCGTCAGATCGACATCAACCTGACCGGGCAGGTGGCGGTCACGCAGGCGATGCTGCCCCTGGTCCGCGAGGCGCGCGGCCGGATTGTCTTCATCAGCTCGATCGGCGGCCGCATCGCCTTTCCGTTCACCGGCGCCTACCACGCCGCGAAGTTCGGGATCGAGGCGGTCGGGGACGTCTTCAGGCGCGAGTTGCGCGGCGCTGGGATCGCGGTCTCGATCGTCGAGCCCGGCTCGATCGCCACCGACATATGGGACCGTGGCGAGCGGGCGGCGGACGAGATCACCGGGCGCTCTCCCCGTCAGGACGCTCTTTATGGAGACGCGATCGAGAAGTACAGGAAGACCGTCCGCGGGGTGGCGGACCGAGGCATCCCAGCGGAGCGGGTGGCCCGCGTCATCGAGCACGCGCTCAGCGCTCGCCGCCCCCGCACCCGCTACCTGGTTGGCATCGATGCCAAGTTCCAGGCGCGTGCCAAGTACCTCATCCCGACCCGGATCTTCGATCGCATACTTGCTCGCGCCACCGGTCTTTGAACCCGGTTGCCGCGCTTCGTCCACCTATACTGAGCAAACCGATTGACTGGTCAGTCAGCCAGAAAGGGACGTTTGCGCGCAGCGGTTGTACAGCTCAACTCGACCAACGACAAGGCACGGAACTTCGCCGCGGCGGAGCGGCTCGTCCGCGCCGCGGCGGCCGACGGGGCCGAGCTGGTCGCGCTGCCGGAGAAGTGGAACCTGCTCGCCGGCGGTGAGGAGCTGCTGGCCGGCGCGGAGCCGCTCGACGGCCCGAGCCTGAACGCCGCTCGCGGCTGGGCGCGCGAGCTGGGCATCCATCTGCTCGCCGGCAGCATCGCCGAGCAGGGCCCCGGCGGCAAGGCCTTCAATACCTCGGTCCTGATCGGGCCCGGTGGCGACGACATCGCGATCTACCGCAAGATCCACATGTTCGACGTCAACGTCGACGGTGTCGCCTATCGCGAGTCTGAGCACGAGGAGCCGGGCACCGAGATCGTCACCGCACGGGCCGCGAATACGACCGTTGGGCTCAGCATCTGTTACGACCTGCGCTTCCCCGAGCTCTACCGGATCCTCGCCGTGCGCGGCGCTCGTCTCATCACCGTGCCATCGGCTTTCACCCACGCCACCGGCCGCGATCACTGGGAGGTTCTCCTGCGCGCCCGGGCGATCGAGAACCAGGCCTTCGTCCTCGCCCCGAACCAGGTCGGCGAGGCGCCACCGCATTTCAGCTCCTATGGGCATGCGGCGATCGTCGACCCGTGGGGCGCGGTGCTGGCCATGGCCCCCGACGAGGAGTGCTTCGTCGCCGCGGATCTCGACTTCGCCGCTCAGGACAGCACCCGCGAGTCGTTGCCCTCGCTCGCCAATCGCCGCCCTCAGGCCTATGTCTGGCCGCAGCTGACGGAGGCCCGCGCCTGATGGCGTCCAAGGCACCGCCGATCGACAAGCGCCGTCAGATCCTCGACGCGGCGATCCGCGTCTTCGCCCGCCAGGGCTTCCACTCGACCCGCGTCTCCGACATCGCTGACGAGGCCGGCGTCGCCTACGGCCTCGTCTACCACTACTTCAAGTCCAAGGACGAGGTGCTCAACGAACTCTTCAGCGAGCGCTGGTCACTGCTGCTGACAGCGATCGAGGAGACCGACCGCGCCGGTTCCTCGCCGCGCGACAAGCTCGAAGCCGTCGCCGGCTTCATCGTCGATTCCTACCGCCACGACCCCGAGTTGATGAAGGTGATCATCGTCGAGGTCACTCGTGCTGCCAACTCGTTTGGTCGCACCCATCTGCAGGAGATCCGCCGCGCCTACGACTCGATCGCCAAGATCGTCGCCGACGGCCAGGAGGTGGGCGTCTTCCGCCGCGACATCGACCCCACCTTCGCCTCGATGTCCTTCTACGGGGCGATCGAGCAACTGCTCTCCGGCTGGATCTTCGAGGTGATCCCGGCATCCGAAACAGACTTCGACCAGGCAAGGAGTCTTGTCGTGGCAATGATCTGCGACGGACTAGAGCTGCGATAGGTAAGGTCGAAGCCATGGACAACGAGATCGTCAAACGACTTGCCTGGAGCGGTGTGCTGGCGGCGAGCAGCGCCCTCGCCAGCATCGCGGCTACTCGTCTCGCAGCCTTCATCTGGAAGCGGGTCTTCGACGAGGACCCGCCTGAGTAGCGTGCCCGACCCCTCCAGCACACCTCCGCAGGACAAGGTGGACCGCTCCGTTGGGGAGTTGGTCATCGATGTCGCCGAGAAGAGCTCGTCGCTGATCCGCGAGGAGATCGAGCTCGCCAAGACGGAGATCTCCGAGAAAGTCGGCAAGATCCTGCGCGGCTCGGTCGTCGGCCTCGCCGCCGGCATCTTCGCCTTCCTGGCGCTGATCCTGGTCATGGAGGGGTTCGCCTGGCTGCTCGCCGAAGAGGTCTTCGACGGCAACGCCTGGCCCGGCTTCTTCGTCGAGGCGGCGCTCTTCCTGCTGGTTGCCGCCGGCGCCGGGTTCTTCGCCTACCGCTCGGTCCAGGCTGGCGCCCCGCCGATGCCCGAGCAGGCGATCGAAGAGGCGAAACTGACCAGGACGACGCTTGAATCGAGCACGAAGGCTGGTGGAGAATGAACGACAACCCCAAGCCCCCGCCGCTCTCGACCGCCGGTGTGCCAGGTCGGTCGGCGTCCCAGATTCGCCGCGACATCGACCTTCAGCGCCGCGATCTGGGCAGCTCGGTCGAGTTGCTCCGCGGCCGCGTCGCCGAGCTGACCGACTGGCGCCGACAGGCCTACGAGCACCGCTCGCAGCTGATCGTCGGCGCTGCCGTCGCGGGCTTTGCCCTCGGCGGCCTGATGATGCTGCGCCGCCGTCGCTAACGTCGCAAGCGATGGCTGCGGACCTGGCGGAGATCGAGCAGATGATCGCGGCGGCATTGCCCGGCGCGGAGGTCGAGGTCATCGATGAGACAGGCACCGGCGATCACCTGCGAGCAACGGTCGCCGCTGCCCAGTTCGACGGCCTTTCGAGGATCGATCAGCACCGCCTGGTCAAGGCCGCGGTCAAGGCTCGCTTCGACGACGGCACGATCCATGCGCTCTCGGTCAAGACCGAAGTGCTCGGGTAGCTAGTCTGTGTCCGTGGCCGACGCCGAACTGAAGCAGAAGGTCGAAGAGCTGATCGCCGCCAACCCGGTGCTGCTCTTCATGAAGGGCACTCCGGAAGCGCCGCGCTGCGGCTTCTCGATGCGGGTCGTGCAGGTGCTCGACTCGATCGACGTCGAGTACGGCGCGATCGACGTGCTGCCGGCCTTGCAACCGCTGCGCGAAGTCACCACCGAGATCTCCGACTGGCAGACCTTCCCGCAGCTCTACGTCAACGGCGAACTGCTGGGTGGGGCCGACATCGTCGAGGAGATGCTCGACTCAGGCGAGCTGGCCGAGGCGCTCGGCGTCGAGCAGCCCGAGTCCGCGCCTGCATCCGTGCCCGCCGGTCCGCCGGCGCAGTCACCGCCTTTGCAGATCGAATAGCAGCCGTTAAACGGCTGCTGCCTCTGCCGCGTCCTCTTTCACCTGGAAAGAGGATCCGCAACCGCAGGCCGCAACCACGTTCGGGTTGTTGACCTGGAAGCCCGCGCCCTGCAGGCCTTCGACGTAGTCGACCTCGGAGCCGAAGACGAACTGCATGCTGACCTTGTCGACGACGACGGAGACGCCGTCGACCTCGAAGACATGGTCGTCGTCCTTGGGCTGGTCGAAGGCGAGCGCGTACTGGAAGCCCGAGCAGCCGCCCCCGCGGACGGCGACGCGCAGCGCCTGGCTGCCGGCCTCTTCCTGGGAGCCGAGCAGCTCGGCGATCTTGCCCGCTGCCTTGTCGGAAAGAGAGATAGCCGCTTGGGTTTCGTCAGTCACTTCACAAAGTGTAGCGGCAGGTCTGCGAGGCAGTGGGTCAGTTTGAAATCGACCTAGATCCGAGCCGTTTCTTGCTCTAGCTTCGCCCTATCCAGAAAGATCAAACGGCGGGGGCGCTGCGCTAACAGCCCCCCGCCCGACACAGGAAGAACGAGGCTTCCCATGCAGGCGAATCGTATGCCGCGCAGGACGCGCGCGGACAAAGCCGTTCAGCGGGCCGTCATGGCACTCTGCCTTGCGCCCTATCCGCATTGGCGAACGATCCCCGAAGTCTCGCGGGAGATCGACCGGGGCGGTGCTGCCGCCGTCGAGCGGACCTGTGTCGATCTCGTCGGCATCGGCCTACTCGAATGCCGGGGCGTATCGATCCGCCCGACCGTCGCCGTTGCCTATTTCGAGCGCTTGGAGCTGCCGTGAACGTCGCGGCTCGTTTCGGAGCCAACCTCGCTCGCCACCGCAAGCTGGCCGACATCTCGCAGGAAGAGACTGCCGTACGCGCCTCTCTTCACCGGACGGCCGTTGGGATGGTCGAGCGTGGCGAGCGGCTGCCACGAGTCGACACAATCGCGAAGCTTGCGGCGGTGATCGAAGTCGATCCCGGCGAGCTGTTCGAGGGGATCGTCTGGGAACCAGGAACGGTGCGCCTCGGCCGCTTCGAGCTACCCGACCAGGACGGTACGCTTTGAACGTGGCTAAGAAGTCCAAGAAGCCGGCTGACCTGAACCGCCTCGCCGCCGCCATCGTGGATGAGGCGACCGACGCGATGCCCTCGCAGCGAGAGAGCCCCGAAGCACGGGCTGGCCGTACGGGCGGCCGCAAGGGCGGTAAAGCTCGTGCGGCTCGCATGTCAACAGAGGAACGGAGCGCCGCTGCTAAAAAAGCTGCTGAGGCGCGGTGGTCTCGCCCTCGGTCGGCGTAGTGTCCGGTCGCTCTCGATCCTGAAACTCGCGCACCGCGTCCTCTGAGACCAAGCCCTCCGCCACACCGCGAAGAATCACGTAAGGCTGAAAGATCGGATCCGAAAAGCGATAGAAGTAACGCTTTGGCGCACCCTCTCGGTAGAGGACAGCTCCACGCTCAGCCTCTAGGAACTGGCTTAGGTGCCGGGAGAAGGCCGGAATGTTCAGTTGTCGGCCAGCCACTACTCGCAGCGGCTCACGTATCGACCCAGCCGTGAAAAAGCCAAGGGCGTTCTTCGGGGCGAGCGCGCAAGCCAAAAGGACATGCTCAAAGAGCGCGTCCTTGTGGGCACTTCTTGTGGCCCGCTGATATGCGTCATCAATCGTGTGACCCGCAACCGCCTTCGGGATCGCCGCCTTGACGTCTCCGAGGGTGATCTCCTCGCGGTCGTTTTGAACGACGCGCTGGCCAGCGTGAAGGCCAAGCAAGTGGGTGTAATGCGGCAGGCCCTCCGACAACCCTGTTATCTCATCGGCGGCATCTGCTCGTATGGCCAGCTTTGCTTTGGCGCAGCCGGCCGCCAGGGCTTGCCCTAGCTCCGCCCGAGACATTCGGGGCATTTCAACTTGGGCTAGAGCACGCGCGATTGACTGGTGCTCCCCGATCAGATCCCCGATTGAAGTAGCGACGCCGACCAGAACAACGGTCGACTCAACAGCATGGTCTGAGAGCGTCTTAATCGTGTCCGCGATCAGGGTGAGTGCCATGTCGTCTTCGAGACGATCTAGCTCGTCGATGACGATCAGGGCGGGGAGGTCTAGCTGCTCAAGCTCGCGTCGGATCGAATCGGGCTGTACTTCGTAATCAGGAAGATCGATATCCAGCTCCAACAAGATTCGCCTCCAGAGGGAAGCGAAGGAATCATCGGTGCTGCAATCGACTATGGCGGCCTGAAATGTCGGGAGGTCGTCGGCGCCAAAGAACTCCCGCAAGACATTGGCTAGCGAGGTCTTTCCAACTCCGCGCTCGCCGTAGAGGGCGACGTGGCGGCCCCGCTGTGCCGCGGATGAAGCCACCTCCATAATCTGCTCTGAACGCCCTGCGAGCATGTCCAGTCGGTTGACTGGAGCACTCGGCGTGAATGCTTGAGCAACCCGGGCTACCCGTCGGATCTTCGCCATTTCGTCTGTCAAGTTCTCACCCTAGTTCGTATAATACCAGGGTCAGTTCGTATAGACCGGAGACATTCGCCGGCATTTCGCCGTCTTTTCCGTCCGAACGCTTACGCATAATGGTCAGTATGAACAGGCTGTCCACTGAGAAGCGCGCCCAGATCATCGGCTGCTTGGTCGAGGGCAACAGCATCCGCGCCACGGTGCGGATGACCGGGGCAGCGAAGAACACGATCACCAAACTGCTTGTCGATCTCGGGGAAGCCTGTGCCGAGTATCAGGACGGCGTGCTGGTCGATCTTCGCTGCACGGTCATCGAGTGCGACGAGATCTGGGCCTATTGCTACTCAAAGCAGAAGAACGTGCCAGAGGAGTTCAAAGGCACCTATGGCTACGGCGATGTCTGGACCTTCACGGCGATCTGCGCCGATACCAAGCTGGTCCCCTCTTGGCTGGTCGGAGAGCGCACGTCTGACGACGCCGAAGTCTTCTTGACCGACCTCGCGAGCCGGATGGCGGGCCGCATCCAGCTATCGACGGATGGGCACCGGGTATACGAAGGGACGGTTGGGCCGGCCTTCCGGCATCAAGTTGATTGGGCGCAGATCCAGAAGATCTACGCGTCGGGGGGCGAGGTAGGCAAATACAGCCCAGCGGTTTGCACCGAGACGAAGCGCATCCCGCTTAAGGGCGACCCCGACCCGGACCGGATCTCAACCAGCTACGTCGAGCGGCAGAACCTGACGATGCGGATGGGGATGCGCCGCTTCACGCGACTGACGAATGGCTTCTCGAAGAAGGTCGAGAACCTGGCGCACGCCGTCAGCCTGCACTACATGCACTACAACTTTGCCCGGCCCCATCAGTCGCTCAAGGAGCGCTATCCGCGCACCCCGGCGATGGCTGCTGGGGCGGCCGATCACATCTGGTCGCTGGAGGAGATTGCGGGGCTGCTGGATTGATTTGCCCGTCCAGGCGGCCCCGCCGCGCTGCGGTCAGCGTCGGCGTTTGGGTTTTTTTCGAGACGATGGCGACCGGGCAGCCTTCGAAGGCCTCTTTTTAGGCTTTACATCGTCCATGACGACAACCGCGAGAGGCACTCGACGAACTAGCTTGCCATCCAGCTCTACCTCCAAGTGATAGAGGCCATCGCGCACGGCAAAGGCGTGGATGTCAAGGGCGACAGGAAAGAACTGCTCCTCACCGTCAGCCAGCTCTGGCGCCTCCTCCGGAGGAATCGCAGCCCCTCCGATGGGATCAACGTTCGGAACCCCTGCAGGTCCGATGAGAGTGAACTTGAAGCGATGCTCTTTACGATCATCCCCAGCCTCGACCCGGAACCTCGCAAGGACGCTGAACGGAATCGGAGCAGGAAGCTCTGGGATTTCGTACCGGGTAAAGCCGGCACCGTGGACGTAGAACTTCCCGTCGGGCGGCGTACTGACCGCATCAGCGAAAAAGACCGCGTCAAGCTCCACTGCTCGAGCCTTTCAGAAACTCGTCCCTAAAGAGCTCGCCAGGCTCCTTTCGGAAGCGCGCCAACGTCAAATGTAGGCGCAGAGCCTCCCATTGCCAGTCGGCTACCTGGGCGATTCGCTTGCAATCCGCCAAGATTGACGCTGGAATTGCCTGCTCTCTGGTCAATATCGCGACTTGGTGATCCAGGATTTGGCCATCTCCTTCTACGAAGAAGAAATCGTACATTTCGCCACGCTGAATCATCTCTACCTTGTCCTTGAAAGTCGATGCCGACTGCAGGGGCACCACCTGGACAACGGCCTTCCGCGCCGTGCTCGACCGTCCTAGCTCAAGCGCACGATCGTAGTCCTCACAGACGCACCCATGCGAGGACACGATGGCCCGCCCAGTGCTTTGCTTGGCTTTCCCGTCTTTCCACTTGACTAGGGGAACATCGGAGAAGACCTCGCCCTGGTCGAGTAGATGCTCTGGGTTCCGTTTTTTGAGCGCCCTGCGGGCCGACACAACAGCGGGCGAATCAGTCCTCGTCGATTAGGTCGAGGACATCCAAGCGATCGGAGATCGTTTTCTTGGAGTCGGCTCGCGGTGTTGGAGTCACCTTCACGCTGGCGTAGTTGATTCCAGAGGGCCGGATCTTTGAGTCTGCAGCACCTTCGGTCTGAGCGGCCATGTCGTTAGCCTTGATCACGAGCTTGAAGGCCGGGACAGCGCGGGTATGCGGCGATGACCCCGCCTCGTGCGTCTTGGACCTTCGACCCTGTTCGGTGCCTGCATGCACAACCATCGGCATCTCCTCGCCCTAGCTTGACCGCTGGCTCGGTTTCGGAACTGACAAGTATCCTATACCCCGGTTCTAAAGCTTGGATATGCCCGTGGATCTCGGATCCCGACGCTTTGGGCGACAACGCCTGGAGCTACAGCTTGCAACTCCCCCCGGGAGCAGAGGCAGAGACGAGAGAGGCCCAGTTCCCGAACCTCCCCGCCGTATTGGCCTTGCTGATCCTTCGGGATCGAGGAGGAGGCTAGGCGAGGAAAGGCCGGGAGATCGATGGCGATTCAGGATCAATTTCAAACTGACCCACCGCCGTCTGCGAGAATCGCCTTGCTTGAGTTCTCCCTCCCAAACAGCGGTCGTTTGCGACACAACGGCCTATCTTCCGAGCGAGCTGGTCGAGGCGCGCGGGATCCAGCAGATCAGCCTCTACGTGGCGGTCGACGGGCACCAGGAGCGCGAGGCAGAGATCGCGGACTACGCGGGGTTCTACGAGCGCCTGCGGGCCTCCGAGGGGGGCGCGACGACCTCGCAGCCCTCGATCGGGGACTTCATCTCGGTCTATGAGCCCTTGCTCGACGCGGGACGCGAGATCGTCTCGATCCACATCTCCTCGGGCATCTCCGGCACCTTCGAAGCGGCGGGCCAGGCGCGCGAGCGTCTCATCGCCGAGGGCAAGGGGGGGGAGCGCATCCAGCTCTTCGACTCGCGCTCGGCCGCCGGGGGGATGGGGCTATCGACGTTGGCGGCCTCAGCCGCTGCTGCAGCGGGCGGCGATGGTGATGCGGTCCTCGCGCGCGCCCAGCGGGCGCGCGAGGAGCTGAAAATGTGGTTCGCGATCGACACGCTCGAGTACCTGCGGCGCGGCGGACGGATCGGTGGCGCCCGCGCCTGGATCGGCTCGGCGCTGAAGATCAAGCCGATCCTCACCCTCGAGGAGGAGATCACTCCGGTCGAGCGCGTGCGCACCCGCGCCCGCTCGATCGAGCGCCTGCGTGATTACGCCCGCCAGCGCCACGAGTCCGGCCTCGACGCCTGGGTCGTCCAGCACATCCAGGACCCCGAGACCGCCAACGGCCTGATCGAAGACTGCTACGAGATCTTCGGTTGCGAGCCCGCCTTCACTTCGGAGATCGGCGCCGTGCTCGGCGCCCACGTCGGCCCTGGCCTGCTCGGCGTCGGCTCGGTCTCCAAAGACGTGCTGAGCTGAGCGGCTGCGGCGCTAGCCGGAGATGCGCTCGCCGATGGTCTCGAGCATCTCCTCGACCCTGACGAACTTGACGCGGGGGCGGCCGTGGGGCTCGCCGCGGCCGACCTCGGCCTGGTCGATCGCCTGCCAGTCCTCGAAGCTGACGTAGCGGATGCCGCGCTCGGCGAGGAGCGTCTCGATGGCGGCCGGGTCAGGGTTCTCGGGGCTGAGCAGCGTCTGCTCTCCGATGTCGGCAAGCAGGTGCTGAACCGTCTCCAGCGCGTCCTTCTTGTTGGTGCCGATCACGCCGGAGGGGCCGCGCTTGATCCAGCCCGCCGTGTAGTGGCCGACCTTGTGCCCGGAGTCGTGGGAGTCGAGCACGCGGCCGCCCTCGTTGAGGATCAGGCCGCGCTTGTCGTCGAAGGGCACGCCGTTGATCGGGATGCCGGTGTAGCCGACCGAGCGCAACACCAAGCCGCACTCGAGCTCTTCGCGCTCGCCGGTGTCCTTGGCGCGCAGGGAGCCGCCTTCCTCGACCAGCTCGTTGCGGCCGATGACGATCTTCTCGACCTTGCCGTCGCCCTTGATCTCGACCGGCGAAGCGAGGAAGCGCAGGACGACCCGCTGGTGCTTGCCCTCCGGCGTGCGCTGGGAGAACTCGCGCAGCGTCTCGACGTTGACCCGCGTCGTCTTGTCGACCTCGTCGGACTCGAGGAAGGCGGCGCTGGCGGGGTCGAGCTCGACGTCGGCGGGGTCGACGATGACGTCGGCGTCCTCCATCTCACCCAGCTCCCTGATCTCCGGGTTGGTGAAGGCGGCCTGGACCGGCCCGCGGCGGCCGAGCACGACGATCTCGCGGATCTTCTTCGCGTCGAGCAGCTCGATCGCGTGGTCGGCGGTGTCGGTCTGGCGCAGCTCGTGGTCGGTCAGGGCCAGCATGCGGGCGACGTCCATCGCCACGTTGCCGTTGCCGATCACCACCGCCCGCTCGCAGGAGAGGTCGAACTCGTCGTCGGCGTAGTCGGGGTGGGCGTTGTACCAACCGACGAAAGCGGTGGCAGCGTGGCTTCCGGGCAGCTCTTCGCCGGCGATGCCGAGCTGGCGGTCGGTCTCGCAGCCGACCGTGAAGACGATCGCGTGGTAGTGCCGTTCGAGATCCTCGACCTCGATGTCGTGGCCGACCTTGACGTTGCCGAAGAAGCGGAAGCCCTCGCGGGCGGCGGTTTTTTCGTAGACCCGGATTACCGACTTGATCTTCGGATGATCGGGGGCGACGCCGCCGCGGACGAGGCCGAAGGGGGTGGGGAGGCGGTCGAAGAGGTCGACCTGCGCGTGCGTGTCGGCGTCTTTGAGGATGTGCTCGGCGGCGTAGAAGCCGGAGGGTCCGGCGCCGACGATGGCGATGCGGACGGGGCTCTCAGGGGTTCCGATCTTGGTCATTGGTCTCTCTGCGTGGCGTCGCGGGTGTACGGATCGGGTGCATAAACGTTCAGATTAGGGGCGCGAAAGAATAGGGAACAGCTGTGCCGCGCGGTCATGCCCCGGCGGCGACGGCGCTGGAGACGCCGTCGAGCGCGTCGAGCGCCTTGCCCAGCGAGAGCGCCACGCAGGTGAAGATCGGCGTCTCGCGCTCCGTGTACTCGCTCGACTCGGTCGGGCGCAGCTCCTGGACCAGGTCGAGGAACATCCCCGGGTCGTCGCCCTCGAACGAGACGACGAACTCCTGGTCGTCGAGGCCGAAGGAGTAGGCCGTGTTGATCGTGATCTCCGGGTACTTGCGGCCGACCTCGATGTGGCTTTTCATGATCCGCCCGCGCTCCTCCGGCGGCAGCCCGTACCAGCGCCGCTGCTTGACCATCGGGTAGAGGAAGAGGTACTTGCGCTCGGAGACGCAGATCTCCGGCCGAGCCTGCTCGTCCGAGTAGGGCGAGCGCTTGGTCATCGCCAGGAACGAGTAGGGAGTCTCGGCCCACTTGGCCAGGCCGCTCTGGCCGAGTACGACGTGGAAAGTGTGCAGGTCATCGAGGTTGGGACTTTGGCTGAGCAGGACCAGATCGACGTCGCCGCGCGTTCCTATGGTTGAGTAGGCGCGCAACGAGCGGTCAAGGGCGAAGTCCTCGCAGGCGGCGAGGAACTCCTGCTTGTCGGCTGCTCGCAGCTCGGCGTCGCGGCGGCGCCAGGCGGGATCGATCTTGAACATCGTGAACTTGGCAAAAGTGCGGTCGGCCATTTGGGTCACGATAGCTATTGCTCTTGGGGTTGTGTCAGGGGTCGGACAGGGGGCTCCGCTTAACTTTTTCGATGAAGCGGATGCAGCGGCCCCCAAGCCGCTCGACGAAAAAGTACAAGACGCTTCACCCCCTGTCCGACCCCTGAAAGCCGGCGCGAATGCCGCCTCGACCCGCGTGACCGTCGTGCTGGTGCCAAGGGGCACTTCGGTGGAGGAGCTTGTGAAGGCTGGGATGTCGCCCGGGCTTCTCAGCGCTGGGTTGGGCAGCGTGCCGGCGGCGCAGACGTATTTGGATATCTCGCAGGGGAATCGGGTCTTCGATTCGCTCTATGACTCCGCTCTGCCGCCGGAGGTCGGTGGGGGAATCTGCGGCCCCCGCTACTCCAAGGCTGTGGTCGAGCGGGCGGAATCGGCGCCCGCCGACATCGTTCCGGGGCTACTGGCGACGACGCTGCGCGGAGCGGGGGAGGGCTGCGAGGTTCGTGACCTGCGGCTGCGGCAGCTTGGGGCTCTCGTCGGCGGGCTGCGAGGCGACGACCTGGTCATCGCGATCGAGCGTGCGCCGCCGGCTACGAACGGGGCGCTGACGATCGGGATCGCCGGCCGGGGGTTCGACGGCAATCTGACCTCGGACAGCACCCGCACGGATGGGTACGTGCTTTCGACCGACATCGGGCCGACGGTCTTGAGCCGATTTGGGATCGCTGTGCCGTCGCAGATGTCTGGTCAGTCGATCCGCTCGGAGGGCGATGTCGACGTGGCGGCCTTGGAGTCGCTCGGCGCGCGCATGTCGGTGATCTCGGAGCGGCGCGGCCCGGTGATCGGGATCAGCCTGCTGGTCTGGCTGCTTGCCCTGGGGCTGACCCTGGCTGTGACCCGCGGCCCGGCGGCCCGATTCGTGGTCAAGCTCGTCGGGCTCAGCATCGTCTTCTTGCCGCTGGTGCTGCTGGCGGGCGCTGCGCTCGAACCCGGCCAGTCGGTTGAACAGCTGCTGGTGCTGCTGGGCGCCCCGCTGCTGGCGCTGCTCAGTGTCGCGATGCTGAGCGACTACCGGGCGCTTGCAGTGGCGTCCGGCCTCGTCGTGGTCGCCTATGCGGTCGACGTGATCGCCGGCTCGCCGCTCACCTCCCTCTCGCTTCTGGGGCCGAACCCAGGGCTCGGGGTGCGCTTCTACGGGATCGGCAACGAGCTGGAGGCTATCCTTGCAGTGCTGACAGTCGCAGGAACCGGGGCGTGGCTCGCGGGGTTCGCCCCGCGAGCCCCCCGGTCCTCCGGCGCTGTGGCATTCCTCGCTGTTGGCTTGTCCTTCGCTGCGGTATTCGCCGCAGGGCGCTTCGGCGCTGACGTCGGCGCGGCCATCGTTTTGCCGATAGGGGCCGCGATCGCCGCTTCTTGGGTCGCGACCCCGCGACGACACGCGGCCCTCTTCATCATCGCGGTTCCACTCGCGATGGTCGCGCTCGTCGCCTTCATCGACCTCGTCTCGGGCGCCAATGCGCACCTGACTCGCTCCGTTCTCGATGCCGGCGGGCTGGGCGACCTCGCCGATGTCGCCCAACGCCGCCTGCAGCTCTCCGCGCATAGCTTCGGGCGCCCGGTCGTCCTTTTCTTCCTGCCGTTGATCGCCGCGATCGCGGTGCTCGCAATCGCCCGGCGAGACCGTCTCTGGCTTTTGCTGGAAAATTTTCCAGCAATGCGGGCCGGCCTCCTCGGGGCGCTCGCCGCGACCGTCGCCGGCACCCTTGCCAACGACTCGGGTGCGTTGCTGCTGGAGATCGGCACCGCCTATCTGCTGGTCTTCGTCGCCTTTGCCTGGGCTGAGAGCCCGCCCGCGGCTGGCGCGTAGTCCCCTCTGGGTGATCCTCTACCCTTAGCCATTCGTGCGAATTGCACTTGTCTCGCCATATTCCTGGAGCTATCAGGGCGGCGTGAACAGGCACATCGAGGCGCTTGCAGAGGAGTTCCTCGGTCGTGGCCATCACGTCCGTGTGCTCGCGCCATTCGATCCGCCCGGCCGTCTCAGCCGAGCGCTGCACCGTGCCGCGCCCGAGTCCCGCGAGGCTCCCGACTATCTGATCCCGCTCGGTCGCACTGCGGGCTTCCCTTCCAACGGCGCGATATCCAACCTGGCGCCGTTCCCGGCCGGCGGGGTCGTCGCGCCGCGGCGCGAGCTGCGCCAGGGGCGCTTTGACATCGTCCACATCCACGAGCCGGTCGTTCCGCTGGTCGGCTGGAACGCGGCGCTCGGCGCCGAGGCTTCGGCTGTCGGCACCTTCCACGCCTACTCGACCAGGGCGGTCCCCAACCACCTCGCGACGGCGCTCGGCGCTCGCCGGGTCTTCAACCGGCTTTCGGCGCGGATAGCGGTTTCCGAGGCTGCCGCCTGGACCGGGCGACGCTGGTACGGCGGTCACTACGAGGTCATTCCCAACGGGGTCGACGTCACCGTGGCGCCAAGCGGGCCAAAGCCGGCGGGGAAGGAGCTGCGCGTGCTCTTTGTTGGCCGCCCCGAGGAGCGCAAGGGCCTGCCGGTCCTGCTCGCTGCCTTCGGCGCCCTGGTCGAGCATGTCCCCAGCCGCCTCACTGTGATCGGCGCCGAGCGTGAGGACGTGCTCCGCTACCTCGCTGATCCCGAGACGATGAACTGGATCGACGTTCGTGGCCGGGTGTCTGGCCAGGCCCTGCATGGCGCTCTGCACGAGGCCGACGTGCTCTGCGCGCCGTCGCTCTCCGGCGAGAGCTTCGGCATGGTCCTCACCGAGGCCTTCGCCGCCGGCACGCCGGTGATCGCCTCTGCGATAGCGGGCTACAGCGACGTGGTCAGCGACGGCGTCGACGGCGTGCTGGTCCCACCAGGGGATCCGCAGCGTCTCGCCGAGGAGCTGCAGCGTGCCCACCACGAGCCCGAGCGGCTGGCGGCGATGGGTGAGGCAGCACGGCGCAGCGCCGAGCGCTACGCCTGGCCGCACGTCGCCGATCGGGTCACGGCGGTTTACGAGCGAGCGATCGAGGCGCCTGAGCCGCAAGGGGCGCTCGAGCGCGCCGCTCACTGGGCCGGCGTGCGGCCTGCCGACGGGATGCCGCCGCGCCCGCCGCAGCGGCTGCCCTCGCTCGATCCGGCCCCCGCTGTTCCCGGCAAGCGCAAGCGCAAGATCGCCCGCCGCGTCGGACTCGCCGCCGCCGGGATCACCGGCGTCGGGCTGACGGCGCTGGCGGCGCAGAAGATCGGCGTCGACAACGTGGTCAAGAGCATCGTCCGTTCCGATCTCAGCTGGGTCCTCGTCGCCTGCGCCCTGATGGCGCTTTCACTCTTCTTCCGCGCGGCTTCCTGGTACTGGATCGTGCGGGCGGCGCTGCCGCTGCGCTCGGTGCGCCGGCGCGACGTCACCTCGGCGACGATGATCGGGGTGCTGATGTCGGCGACCCTTCCCGCTCGCCTCGGCGAGCCGGCGAGGGCGATGTCGCTGGCGCGGCGGATCGGTCGCATGCGCGAGACCTTCCCGGTGCTGCTCGGCACCCTGGTCTCGCAGACGGTGCTCAACATCGTCGCATTGGCGTTGCTCGGAGTGATCATTGTGACCTCCACCGACCTCTTCCACTCCAGCACTCAGAAGCTCTTCGCCTTCAGCTTCGTGCCGCTGCTCCTCCTCCTGGTCGTCTTGCTCGGCCCGCCGTTGATGCGGCGCAACGGGAATGGTCGTCTCGCTCGGCTCGGTACGGCGTTGCACGCGGCGCTGCTGCAGGTGCGGGCTGGGCTGAAGGTCTTCCGCGACCCTCGCCGCGGCACTGCGGCCGCCGCCGCGCAACTCGCGGCCTGGGCGATTCAGCTCGCCGCCTGCTGGGCGCTGCTCGCCGCCCTGGGACTGAGCGGAGAGGCGGGTATCGGCGCTGCTGCTGCGGTCCTCTTCGCGGTCAATGTAACCGCCGTCGTGCCGGCGACGCCTTCCAACATCGGCGTCTTCCAGCTCGCCGTGATCAGCGTCCTGCACACCGGCTTCGGCATCAGCACCGCCGACGGCCTTGCCTACGGCGTCATCCTGCAGGCCGTTGAGATCGCCACCGCGGTCGCGCTCGGCTTGCCGGCCCTCGTCCGCGAAGGCCTTACCTGGAGCGACCTGCGTGTCCAGGCACTCTCCAGCACACCAGTGCGGTTGAGCCCGAAGCCGGCGCCGCGCGACCGCGGCTCCCGTGAAGGCATCCGCGCCTAGTTCTCGTTCGGTCGTGGGTCGCTGACAGCTGTCTTCTTTTCCAATAGGCTGCCGGCAGCTGACGGCTTTTCTATACAAGAACGCATCAAGACCCATACAAATCCGAAGATGCAAGTCGACAGCAAATTGCCCCCGCCCCCTGCCCGAGTGCGTGCCGGTGGAACCGTGCTTTCACTTATCGCGGGTCCACTCAGTGTTCCTATCCTGCGCGCTCATCTCGATGGTCCGCTGCGGCTCCCGGACCTGCGTGAACGGATCGGCGGCGCCGCACAGACCACACTGCGCGGTCAGGTAGGCAACTTGCGCGGCATCGGCGCCCTCGAACGCCACGTCCGCAGTGGCATGCCTTACACGGTCGAGAACGAGTTGACCGACGTGGGTCGCGGCGTCCTCGCTGTCGCCGACGTCGTCGAGGTCTGGCTCACACGGGCGCCGCAGGGAGCGATCGCGCTCGGCAGCGAGCCGGCCAAGGGCGCGATCAGGGCGCTGATCGGTGGTTGGGGCTCGACGATGCTGCGGGCGCTTGCCGCAAGGCCCTTGTCCCTCACCGAGCTCAGCAGCGTCATCGCCGACCTCAGCTACCCCTCGTTGGAGCGCCGCCTCTCGGCGATGCGCGCCGCCCGCCTGGTCGAAGTGATGCCAGATGGCGGGAAAGGCGCCAAGCCCTACGCGGTAACCGAGTGGACGCGCCAGGCGGTGGGCCCGCTCGTCGCCGCGAGTCGCTGTGAGTGCGTGCACCTGTCCGAGCAAGCCGAACCTCTGGCCCGAATCGACATCGAGGCCGCCTTCCTGCTCGCCGTGCCGCTGGTACACCTCGAGGTGACCCGCGGCGGCTCCTGCTTGCTCGCAGTGGACGCGGGCGCGTCGAAAGGTGGAGAAGGTCAGAGCCGCATTACCGGTGTCCACGTTGAGGTCGAAGACGGCGATGTCGTCTCCTGCGTGTCCCGCCTCGTCCAGGACCCGAGCACCTGGGCCCTTGGCACGGTCGGCTCCTGGGTTGACGCCATTCTCGAAGGCCAGGCCGAACGGCTTCGCATCGGAGGCCAGGACCAGGCCTTGGCCAAGGCGGTCGTCGCCGGCCTTCACGGCTCTCTCTTAGCTGTCTGAGCGCCTTCGCGCACCGATCCGCGCGACGCACGGAACCGCGCATTCGAAAAACTCGCAAGCTGGGATTTGCAGGTAAAAAGCGGCTTCGCCCGCGGCTCCCTTAGGAAAATTTGAGGAAATCCTTCGACTTCCTTGACCTCTCCCCGTGGTCCCGGATATCCAGTCCCTGCTCGGAAACCCGGGCGAATCACGAACTCAAAGCTCGGCGGGGAACCCGCCGAGAAGGGAGAACCAAAAGTGAGACTCATGAAGATGTTCGGCCTCGCCGCCATCGCGGCCGTGGCTGCCATGGCGTTCATCGGCGCCTCCTCGGCGTCGGCGACCAGCACGGCGCTGTGCAAAGTCAACGAAGATCCGTGTGCTGCGGGAAATCAGCTTAGTTCCCTGCACATGACCAACACGGCGGGTACGCTCGGCGAACTGTTAGCCATCGGCGGTATCGAACTCACCGTCTTATGCTTAAACATTTTAGCCCAGGCTGAAGTCTTAGCATTAGGATCTCCGCTGTCGGTTCATACCAAAGAACTCAATCTGACCAACTGCGGCACCAACGCAGGTCATAACAACTGTACAGTTAACACGGCAATCAAACTGCCGTTATTCGACCTGTTAAAGACAGGCGCTAACTTAGGTCAGTTGACGGCACTGAGCGGCGAAGCATTAGTACGTTGCGTCATCGCCGGCATCATCGTCATCGACTGCACCTACAACGGCACGGGTCTCTCGTTCACCGTTGAAGGCGCGTTACACAGTGGTGCAGGCACCGGCCATGGCATGCTGACCTCGAACGGAACGGAACTTCCGCTCGCGAGCGGCGGCGGCCTCTGCCCCGAAAAATCGATCATCCACGGGTTACTTGAACCGTTAACACATACGTGGATTTCATCCTGACCCTTCCCGGGCAACTCGCCTAAGAAGGTTTGGATCAGCAGCCGCCCCGGGGCTCCCGGGGCGGCTGTGTCTTTTCTGGGAGGAACAACCCAAGTACTTGACAAGTACATCTCAGTATTCTAGGCTCTGACGACTAGCTAAAGCTGGTGCCAGGGAATGGGAAACGGGAGAGGGGATTGCTTGCTCGCTCGGCTATGTGGCGCCGGCCTGTCATGGGGAGGAATGCAAGCTGATGTTCTCGATACTTAGAAACCGCTTCGGGGCACCGGGGATTGTTGCCGTGTTCGCTCTTGTGTTTGCGATGTTCGGCGGCGCCTACGCGGCAAGCGGAGGTCTCACCGGCAAGCAGAAGAAGGAAGTCAAGTCGATCGCCAAGAGCTTTCAGGGCACCGGCCCGCAAGGGGCTCAGGGCCCAGCGGGCGCCGCTGGCGCCAAGGGCGATACCGGGGCTAAAGGCGCAACCGGAAGCGCCGGAGCGCAGGGCAACCCAGGAGCACAGGGCAACCCAGGAGCACAGGGCAACCCAGGAGCACAGGGCAACCCAGGCATACAGGGCAACCCAGGCATACAGGGCAACCCAGGCATACAGGGACCCAATGGTGATCCTTGGACCGCTGGTGGTGTTCTCCCTCCCGGTGCAACCGAGACCGGATCCTGGGGTGGCACCTCGACGCCAGCTGCAGAAGAAGAAACCGGGGAATTCACGTCGGTCGAAGGCATCATCTATTCGCCAATATCATTCTTTCTTCCGCTCGCGGGTGAGTACAATTCCGCTCACGTAAAAAGGATCGCTCTCGGTGGATTGGTTCCGTCTGAGTGCGATAACGGCACGGGTACTGCGTCAAGTCCTGCCAATCCGGAGGCCGATCCGGGGTATCTCTGCGTATTCGTTTCTAACGACACCAGCCTGACGCCGCTAGGCGCTCCGAACTTCATCTTCAAGTCGGGAAGCGGCGGCGAACAGGGTGCATCTCGCACCGGGGCCATGGTCGTAGCGATTGAAACGAGTCCCGGCATCTCCTATTACGGCACCTTTGCGGTGACCGGTTGCGGTGGAGCGACATTCCCCTGCGTCTAGCTCCGGCAGCGTGGTTGAGAAACGGAGATGAATCTCAGATTCGAGATCCAGCAGACCCGGCCGGCGTTGACTGCCGGCCGGGCCTGCGCTCGACCTCTCTCTCTGGGGATGTTGGTTGGGCTTGCTGTCACGCTCTGGCTTGTCGTCTTCGCTTCGGTTGCGCTCGCTGGTCCGCCAAACCATGTCCGCACTCCGGAGCTCGACCTGACCGGCGGTCTCTCTGACCCGGGTGGAGTGCATCCCGGAAGTCCCTTCAACCAGGCCTGCGGAACCGCGGTCGACGACAAGGGCAATGTCTACGTGGCCAGCGCCGGCAACGATGCGATCGATGTCTTCAATCCCGCGCATCAGTATTTGAGGACCATCGCCAATGTCAACGAGCCATGCGGTCTCGCGGTGGACTCCAAAGGACAGCTCTACGTTTCCGAGAAGGCGACAGGCAATGTAGTTCGCTACGTACCTAACGCCTACCCGTTCATCGGCACACCCACCTACGGTGCCGCGCAACCGATCGACTCAAGCGGCGAAGCCAAGGGCATCGCGGCCGATCCATTTGACGACCGACTCTATGTGGCTGCAGGAGATCGTGTTGACAGTTATGACGCCAAAGGCAATCTCGGGACCAATGAGAAACAGTCGGTCCGCGTGGGACCCTTTGAGACCGGGGGCACATTCACGCTTTCGTTCGAAGGCGATGAAACTGATGCAATCGACTTCAACGCTAGTAATGCTACCGTCGAAGCCGCTCTCCTAGGTCTCACCACGATTGGCCCCGGCGGCATCTCGGTGACCGAAGGTCCGAATGGCCCCAAGCACCACATCGTCGAGTTCATCGGTAAATTCGCCCGCACTGATGTACCGCTTATCGTTGCGGATCCGTCAAATCTCATAGGTGAAAAATTTCTTCCTGTTGGTGAGCAGGTAAAGGGTTGGAGTGGCCACATAACCGAAAATCCCCTTGCCGATTACACCGGTGTGGCTGCATTTACCTATAAAATCCAAAGCGATAAATCTCTTCACTATCTCTTTGCCGCCGACAACAACGGGGATGTGGTGAGGGTATTCGGGGGTTTCGAGATCAGGACGCTGAAACTCCATAGAACCATCGACGGTGTCGACGGTGACGGAAATCCAGGAACGCCGGTGCAGGAGTTCGGTTTTGGCTCCGAGGGCGCTTATCTTGCAGTGGACCGGGGCAATAGAGCGCCGGCTGATGAAACCTGTGCCAAAGTTGGCGAACAGGCGTGTACGTCCGGGCACCTTCTCCTCTATGACGCGACAAACGAGGTCGTCGACGAGTTCGACGCGACGGGTGAGTTCCTCGATCAGCTCAAAAGTGCCGATCTCGCGGACGCAGAGCCGACCGCAATGGCTGTCGAGCGTTCGGGCGGATCGAGCGACGGGACGATCTATGTCACCTCCGGAGAGGGCCCCGGTGCCAAGCTGCTTGCTTTCGGACCGCTGGTAACACCGAGTCGCACTGCGCTGCCTGACCTCTCGCGGGTGCTCGTGGGTGCTCGGGGGGTGGCGGTCGATTCGCATGGCAACGTCTATGTGGCCGCCGAAGCGACGATCCATGTCTTCGATCCCAGCGGCAATCCGCTGACCGAGATCTCGGATCCCGACCTCGCTTACGACCTCGCCGTTGATTCGCAAGGCAACATCTATGTGCTCGACGGCCCAACTTCTGACGGAGAAGTGACCTACTACGAACCCGACGGCGCCTACCCTCCGACTCCAGGAGCTACGTACACGCGCCACGCGCCGGTCCTGGCGGCGGCGGGAATGTTCGGGGTATCCGTCAACCCCGCCGATGACCATCTCTTCGTGGCCTGGATACAGCCGCCGGCGGCGGCGTCGAAGGTGATCTCGGAGTTCGGTTCGGCGGATGAAGGATCGCCACTGAAGGACGAATGCGGAGGCGGCCTCAGCGTCCCACGCCGGCTTCGGGACATCGGTGTCTACGGAGCCAACGGCAGCGTTTACGTCAGCGACAACCCGCAAGAAATCTACGTGATCGATTGTGGTGGCGACGAAGTGTCAGGCGATGAAGAGATCCTGTCCAACTTCAAAGGCGCGGGTTGCCCGAGCGGGAAATTCGGCCCAAATCCTGCAATCGCGGTGGACCAGACCAATGGACATGTGGTCGAGTTCGAACCGGGTCAGTCCGGCGGGGGGGTGCGGGAGTACGACGCCTCGGGCGCCTGCGTGGCGGAATTCGGCAGCTTGGCGGCCGGTCACGACTACAGCATCGCGATCGACAATTCCGATGGGCCCAACCTCGGCAACGTCTATGTCGCTTTCGACAGCGAAAACAACGTGTCCCAACCGTTCGACGTCAACGTCTTTAGCCCGCTCTCCTACGGTGATGTCCCAAATGTGGTGACTGGTCTGGCCAGCGCGATCGCCGGTGGCAACGCGACGTTGAACGGGACGGTGGATCCGGTTGGCTTCGAGTTGGAAGATTGTCACTTCGAATATCTGACCGAGGCCAAATATCTCGAAGATGGCGAAAGCTTCGTCAACGCTGATTCAGCGCCATGCGTTCCAACCCATGCCGAGATAGGCCCGGTCAGCGAAGCCGTTGCGGTCCACGCTGGTCTCACCGGTCTGGAAGCTGAGAAGCGCTATCGCTTCCGCCTCGTCGCACAGAACGAGTTCGGTGAAAGCCAGGGTGATACCCGACTCTTTGGGTTGCCCGTGATCGGTGGCGAAACGGCGCTGCCGATCCTCTACGACGAAGCGACGCTGCGAGGGGAGGTCGACCCCTCCGGCTTGGCGACGGAGTATCACTTCGAATACGGCATTGGCCCCGCTTATGGTCAGAGCACGGCCGTGACCGTGCTTCCGCCGGGCGAAAGCGTCGTCCCCATCGAGGTGCCGCTCACAGAACTTACGAATGGCACCGAATACCACTTCCAGCTCATTGCCGAAAACGATGCTGGACTGGTCGAAGACCCTGACCGGACGTTCAGGACGCTGGCACGTCCGAAGCGCCGGCAGTGCCCCAGCACCGCTTACCGCACCGGTCCTTCTGCCCAATTGCCGGACTGCCGCGCCTACGAGTTGGTCACGCCGGCCGACACCCGCGGCCAGGAACTCAACGCCGTTGGGGGCCCAAATTCCGGGGCGATCTTCAACAACTGGCTCGTTACGCCGCGCGGCCCTGCGTCGGGTCAGAGTGTCGGCTTCTTCGCTGGCAATCTCCCCGGCTTCGAAGGTACGGGCGAAACCGACGGCTACCGCGCTAAGCGTGGCCCCGGCGATCATCCGCCGCAAGGCTGGACCTCTGAGTTCTATGGCCCGACTTACGCTCAGTTGGGTGGCGACAGCGGCAACAACCAGGAAGGGGTTTCCGCGGATCAGGACTACTGGCTCTGGGTCAGTGGAGGGCATGTGTTCTCGCCGTTGCTTCCGACGGGGCACTACCTGCGTGTTCCCAAAGGCGAAGCCAACTCCCTTTGCAATACCAACGGGGACGATTTCCAGGAAGAATTCGAACTCGTCGGCTGCGGCACTCTCGGTATCGATCCTGGGGCGGAAAGTCGTTTCGTTAGTTCCGGCGGCGACCACGTCGTTTTCTTCTCTGACAAGCCGCTGGAGGCGAATTCTCCGCTAGAAGGCACTTCGGCGATCTACGATCGCAGTGCTGGCGAGCCTGGCGCTGAGGTCGTCTCGGTCGACCCCGACGGGGAACCTTTCGGCGCCGGCCAAAGCGCCACCTATGTCGCTGCGAATGAAGACGGCTCGTCCGTCGTCTTCAGGGTGAACGCCACCCTCTATCTGCATCGCGCCGGACAGACCTATGAGGTCGCAGCCGCCCCCAACACCTTTGCGGGTGTATCCCAGGACGGACGGCGCATCTTCTATATCGCTGGCGCCTCCGGGGAAGCGCCCGGAGACCTCTCTGCTTGCGACGTCGAAGGAGGCTCGTGCGCTGGAGTTGGAGCACAGGCCCCGATCTCGATCGCTGAGGATGCCGTCTTCGTCAACGTTGCCCCGGACGGTTCGGGCGTTCTCTTCAGTTCTGAAGACGACCTAACCGGAGACGAGGAAAACGAAGCCGGTGAAACTGCGGCAGCGGACCAGCGGAACCTCTACGCCTGGGACGGCGGAAGCACCCGGTTCGTCGCTGTTCTCGACGCCCAGGACTTCAACAGCTTCGGCGGAAACCCCTCGGTCGACCTGCTCAGCTGGACGCGGTCGATCGGGGCGGGGAACGGCATCGGCCGCGGCTACTCGCCGACCCGTGCCACCCCGGATGGGGATGTTTTCCTCTTCCAGTCCCACGCCCGCCTTGGTGTCTATGAGAACGACGGGAAAGCTCAGGTTTACCGATATGAGCCAGGCGCGCCGCTCGGCGAGCGACTGCTCTGCGTCTCCTGCGACCCCACATTCGCCGCGCCGAGTGCCGGGGCGACCCTGCAGATCTTCACCGGCGCCGGTGGGCACACCGACCCGACGACTGTGATCCCCAATATCACCGACGATGGCGGGGCCGTTTTCTTCCACAGCTCCGAACGGTTGCTGCCGGAAGACGCCAACTCGGTGATCGATGTCTACGAGTGGAAGGCGCTTGGCGCCGGCGAGGGCAGCGAAGAATGTGATCGTCCGGAAGGATGCCTGGACCTCATCTCCACTGGCCAGGGGGAAGAGCCGAGCACCCTCTACGGGATGAGCGCCGACGGACACGACGTCTTTTTCGAGACGCCTGAGAAGTTGGTCGGTTCCGATGCTTCCAGCAGCCTCTCGATCTACGACGCCCGAGTCGAAGGGGGGATCCCGGATCCCCCCACGCCCGAGCCCTGCCACGGCGATGCCTGTCAGCCGCTTGGCAACCCCCCTCCATCCCTTCCTGCTCCCGCCACCACGACTGCGGTTCCCAACGGCGACGTTCCGCCCCAGGGCAAACGCCCTGACTGTGCCAAGGGCAAGCGCAAGGTGAAAAGCAAGGGCAAGGTGCGCTGCGTGAAAAAGCAGTCCAAGTCAAAGAGGCACCACGGCAAGAAGCGCCCGTCGGCCCAAAGGAGGGCACAGTGATGAGCGTCCGTACAGCCTTGCTTGCAGTTGTGGCCTTGGGGGCCTTTGCCCTCCCGTCTTCCGCCGCGGCCGCAGAACCACCCTGCGACCTGGAACCGCGCACGCGTTGCTACGGGGTCGAGTCGCTCGAAGCGTCGCTTTCCACGAGGCAGGCCGGGGACCATCCGGACCTCACCTTCACCTTTGACATCACCCCTGATCCCGACAGCGAGCCCAATGGTCAGACCGGCCTCAAGGACGCCTACGCGCCAACCCGCAACGTGCGCATCGAAACTCCCCCAGGGTTGATCGGCGACCCCAGCGTGCTTGGCGTGCCCCAGCAGTGCACTGCAGCCGAACTGGCGAACTGGCGCATCGATGGGTGCCCCAACGGTTCGCAGATCGGCATCGCGGAAGTCTTCGGCTACGAGCTTGGCTCTGCCGTGCTCGAGCCGATTTACATGATGCAGCCGCCTGGGGGGGAAGTGGTCGCGCGCATCGGCCTGATTGCTGGCGCCTTCCCTGTCTACATCGACGCCCAAGTACGCACCGAGAGCGACTACGGGCTCACGCTTGAAATCGTCGATGCTCCGACTACCGTGAAGTTGCTTCGCTCGGTGGGTACGACCTGGGGTGTTCCTGCTGACCCTGTCCACGACACCGAACGCTGTACTCCCGCCGAGGTGTTCCTGGACAACTGCAGGGTTTCGCCCCCACGTCCTCCGGGCATTAGGGCGCTGCCCTTCCTTACCAACCCGACCCACTGCGGCGTGCCGCTGGAGATGCGCGTCGGCGCTTCCAGCTGGCTGGAACCCAATCGCTTCGACACCAAATCGGCCTCGTTTCCGACGATCATTGGCTGCAACCGACTCCCCTTCGGTCCCAGTCTGGTCATCGACCCGACCAGCCGGCGTGCCGCTGCGCCCACCGGCCTCGACATCACCTATCGCGTTCCGGCCGCCCAGGGGGTCAAAATCCTCGAACCCTCCCAGACTCGCGACATCAGGGTTGCGCTGCCCGAGGGGGTCGTTGTCAATCCGTCCGCCGCGGACGGCCTCGCCGTCTGCTCAGAAGCGCAGGTTCGCTTCGGCGAGCGGGTCAACGCGGAATGCCCCGATGCGGCAAAGGTCGCCGAGTTCGAGGCCGAAATACCTGCCCTACCGCGCCGGATGCGGGGCGCCTTCTACCTGCGCGAGCCTGAACCGGGCAACCTCTTTCGCTTCTGGGCGGTTGCCGATGACCTCGGCGCC
This sequence comes from uncultured Solirubrobacterales bacterium, assembly GCA_963718775.1. Classification (GTDB taxonomy): domain Bacteria; phylum Actinomycetota; class Thermoleophilia; order Solirubrobacterales; family 70-9; genus VRUE01. The sequence goes on from OY970377.1 coordinate 2,274,330, forward strand.
CACATCAAGCTGGAGGGTCAGCTCGTCGTCGACAAACAGACCGGTCAGCTGGAAACCGTGCTGCTCGACGTTCCCCAGGCGCCGCTTCGTGAAGCCAGGTTCGTTCTCAAGTCAGGCTTCCGGGCGCCGCTGGTCAATCCAGCCGCCTGCGGAACTTTCGCCAGCAAGTACGAATTCACTCCCTGGTCGGGTGGCTCGCCGGTGATCGCCGACGCGCCCATGACGATCGATCAGGGGTGCGATGGCCTTGGCGGCTTTGCCCCCAAGCTCTCCGCGGGTAGCGCGGATCCGACGGCGGGCCATCACTCGCCCTTCCTCTTCACGCTGAGGCGAGAAGACGGCGAACAGAACCCTGCCTCACTGGAGGTCACACTGCCCAAGGGGCTCTCGGCAAAGCTCGCCGGCGTTGCTCATTGCGACGGCGTCGAGGCCGTCACAGGCGCATGTCCGGCTGCGTCTCGCATCGGCAAGGTCACGGCCTCCGCCGGCGCTGGCCCGACACCGCTGTGGGTTCCCCAGCCGGGTAAGCGCCCGACCGCCGTCTATCTGGGCGGCCCCTACAAAGGCGCCCCACTGAGCGTGATTGCCGTGGTTCCCGCTCAGGCCGGTCCCTTCGACCTCGGCGATCAGGTCGTGCGCTCGGCGATCTTCCTCGACCCCACGACGGCGCAGGGCATGGTTCGTTCCGATCCACTTCCCCAGATCCTCGAAGGAGTGCCGGTCAGCTACCGCACCGTCCAGGTCGAGCTGGACCGCGAGGACTTCGCGCTCAACCCGACCGGCTGCAGTCCGAGGTCGATCGAGGCGACGGTGACCTCTTCCTTGGGGGCAATTGCCCATCCAGCCTCGCCTTTCACCGCGACTAACTGCGCCAGGCTCGACTTCCAACCGAGGGTCGCCTTCCGCCTATTCGGTGGCACCACTCGCGGGGCTCATCCCAGGCTGCAAACCGTCCTTCGCCCGAGGGCTGGCCAGGCCAACATCGGCAGTTTCTCCGTCGCCCTGCCTCACTCGGAGTTCCTCGATCAGGCTCACATCAGAACTGTCTGCACCCGGGTGCAATTTGCGGCAGACCAGTGCCCGGCAGGCGCGATCTATGGCGAAGTCAAGGCCACCACGCCGCTCTTCGAGGAGCCGCTCTCGGGTCCGATATACCTGCGCTCCTCCAACAATCCGCTGCCTGACATGGTGGCGGTTCTCAAAGGGCCCCCATCGCTACCCGTCGAGGTCCATGCAATTGGGCGAATCGACTCGATCAACGGTGGAATAAGGGCAAACTTCGACACCGTTCCAGACGCTCCGGTTACCGAAGTGGTCGCCAGCTTCCCCGGTGGCAAGAAGGGCCTGCTGGAAAATTCCACCAATCTTTGCGCCAAACCAAACCGGGCTACCGCCAAATTCACTGGCCAGAACGGTAAGAAAGCGACCCTGCATCCAAAGATGCAGGTCTCTTGCAAGAAGAAAAAGGGCAACGCCAATCGCGCCAAGCCCAACGCTCGACGTTAGCTAGCGCTTTTAAGACGCGACGTTTGTGGCTGGTGTTCGCAGATGAAAACGCGCTGTTCTTAAAGTTGGTAAAATTTCTTTGATCAAATGCCAACGCGCCGTGAACGTAGGTCGCCAGCGGTGCAAGCAAGCGGTCGAAGGGAGAGTCCGACGTGCAAATCAAGCTGACGTTTGGCGCTGCAATGCTGGCAGCCATAGTCGTTATCACGGGCAGTATGGCTGCTTCGGCATCGGCTGAAACGACCACCCTCTGCGATACGCATGAAGAGCCTTGCCAGCCGGGCAACCAACTGAAATCGCTTCACATGGTCAATACCCCGGGGACGATAGGCGAACTCTTAGCCGTCGGCGGGATAGAACTCACCGCCTTATGCTTAAACGTCTTAGCCCAGGCGGAAGTCTTAGGGCCAGGGAGCGCCCCCAACGAACTCTCGCAGTCGATCCATACGACAGAACTCAACTTCACCAACTGCGGCACCAACGCCCTTCACAACAATTGCACGGTCAACACGGCGATCAAACTGCCGTTATTTGAGCTCTCCAAGACGGCCTTAAACTTAGGCACGCTCGAAGCGACCAGCGGCGAAGCCTTAGTGCGCTGCGTCATCGGCGGCATCATCGTCATCGACTGCACCTACAACGCCAAAGGTCTCACGGCCCAGTTCGAAGGCGCCTTACACAAAGGCTCAGAAACCGGCCACGGCATGGTGAGCCTGAACAAAGTGGCACTGCCGCTTGCTAGCGGTGGAGGCTTCTGTCCCGAAAAATCGTTCATCCACGGTTTACTGGAACCGTTAGAGCACGCCTACGTCACGGATGCGGCACCGCCACAGACCACCCTCTGCGATACGCATGAAGAGCCTTGCCAGCCGGGCAACCAACTGAAATCGCTTCACATGGTCAATACCCCGGGGACGATAGGCGAACTCTTAGCCGTCGGCGGGATAGAACTCACCGCCTTATGCTTAAACGTCTTAGCCCAGGCGGAAGTCTTAGGGCCAGGGAGCGCCCCCAACGAACTCTCGCAGTCGATCCATACGACAGAACTCAACTTCACCAACTGCGGCACCAACGCCCTTCACAACAATTGCACGGTCAACACGGCGATCAAACTGCCGTTATTTGAGCTCTCCAAGACGGCCTTAAACTTAGGCACGCTCGAAGCGACCAGCGGCGAAGCCTTAGTGCGCTGCGTCATCGGCGGCATCATCGTCATCGACTGCACCTACAACGCCAAAGGTCTCACGGCCCAGTTCGAAGGCGCCTTACACAAAGGCTCAGAAACCGGCCACGGCATGGTGAGCCTGAACAAAGTGGCACTGCCGCTTGCTAGCGGTGGAGCACTCTGTCCCGAAAAATCGTTCATCCACGGTTTACTGGAACCGTTAGAGCACGCCTACGTCACGTCCTAGAGCCGGCGGAGGAGCGATGTCGGCGCGAGCCGAGACATTGAAGCCACTCGTTTGAGCGTGCGCAAGTCGGTGCGCGCGGAAAACGGACTTTCTGGCATTTGCGGCAGATTCGGTCGTAGGCCGATGGTCGTCCCCTGCCGAGCGTTCTCAATGAGCAGGAATTCTTGACTGATTCTGTTTGCGCAGCGGATACTCGAGTCCCCGTAACTCAGACTCGGCAAGTCTTGCCAGAGGGAGGAGGCCACAATGAGGCTTTCGAAGATGCTCGGTATGGCAGTCACCGCGGGCGTGATTATGGCGGCAGTGATAGGCACGTCTTCAGCGATGGCCGGTTATACGGCGCTGTGCAAAGTCAACGAATTACCCTGTGCTGTTGCGAACCAGGTCAGTGTCCTTCAGATGGCAAAATCCTCGGGGACGGTTCTCTCAGTAGAAGCTACAGGCGGTATTGAACTCACCGCCTTATGCTTAAACGTCTCTTTCAAAGGAGAAGTCTTAGGGTTAGGCAGCGGCGGCAATGGTTTGTCGCAGTCCATTCACACCACTGAACTGAACTATGCCAACTGCGGCACAAATGCGAGCCACAACAATTGCTTTACCAGTACGGTGAAACTGCCATTATTCGAGTTGTTAAAGACAGCTCCGAATTTAGGCCAGTTAACGGCGCTAAGCGGTAAGATATTAGTGTTCTGCTCGCTTTTCGGCTTCACCGTGCTTCATTGCGTTTACGACTTGACTGGCCTGACTTTTCCGTTCGAAGGCGCGTTACACAGTGCCGGTACGGGTCACGGAATGTGGACTGCGAGCGGGATCGTGTTCCCGGTATTAGACGGCAGCTTTTTTTGCCCGGTAACGACGCGCGTCAGTTTCTTAATGGAACCGACATCGCACACTTGGATTTCTAGTTAGCTGAGTAGAGGAGTTGCTTTGCCTGTGCATTCACCGAGAAAGGAAGAGATGAGATCAAGAAAAGCCTTTAGCCGAATTGCGCTCTTGGCGACGCTTGTAGTGGTATCTGTGGGCGCATCGTCAGGCGTTGCGGAAGGCACGGCACTATGCAGTGCGAATGAAACTCCGTGCGCGGTCAATCAAGTGAATTCCCTTCATCTAGTCAACACTGCGGGTACGACTGTGGACATGAGACTAATCGGTGGAATTGAACTCACCGTTTTATGTTTAAATCTTTTATGGCAAGCGAACGTCTTAGGATTAGCAGCAATACAAATTATCCATACGACCGAACTAAATATCACCAACTGCGGAACTAATGCAGGCCACAATAATTGCACGGTAAACACTGCAATAGAACTTCCGTCGTTCGAACTACTTTCAAACACGCCAAACTTAGGAGTGATGCAGGCAATCGATGGCAAAATGTTAGTGCGCTGCGTCATCGGAGGCATCATCGTATGTGACTGTGTTTACAGTCTTGCCGGTTCAGTGGTGGGGGTTGAAGGAGCGTTACATTCTGGGGCATCGACTGGTCACGGTATGTTCCGATGGCTGGCCATGGCCCCCGGGCTGTCTCCGGAGAAAGGTCTTTGTGCGAAAGAAACTCAACTGGAATCCTTACTGGAACCGTTACAGCATATTTGGGTCTCGACGTAGCGGTGGTCTCCGGGCGGCTCTGTGGGTCGCCCGGAGAGCTTGTAGCTGCTGAGGAGATGAGCGGAAGGGACTTGCGCCCAAGGGCGCGCGTGCGATGGTGTGTTCCTGGCAGATGCAGGCGATTTGTATGAGACGTAGCGATAGGTGAGTTAGTGAGCGGTTAGGGATATTTGCGCGTCTTGACGTGCCTATCGCTGACTGTTATTCAATGCGCCGCCCCCGCCACCGAATGTTGGGGCGGCGGTGCATTGCTGCGCAAAGTCGACCCCCCTTTGTCGTCAGCTTTGGGGGGCGAGCAGTGGGTGCTGGGCGGGACCTCCGGGCGTCGCCCAGCCCCGCCGCGTTTTTGTGACGGAATCCGACCGAGGGTGGATCAGATGTTGGCTGGCGGTTCGCTGGGCAGCGGATCTCCACCGCGCTCGGTGCCGGCGATCAACTCGTCGGGAGCGACTTGCTCGGGAATGAAGCCCGATTTCATGCCGAAATAGACGGCCTGGGGATGGTGGGCGACGATCGCCACCGTCGACTGCTCGGGCAGTACGGCGTAGCCGCCTGAAAGGGTCATGCCGATCTCTTCGAGGCCGAGCAGGCGCCAGACCTTCTCGTGCTCGGACTGGTCCGGGCAGGCCGGATAGCCCCAGGAGTAGCGCCTTCCCTGGTCGAGGGGAATGCCGAGTTCGCTGCGGATTTCGGAGTGCAGCCACTCGGCGAGGCCCTCTGCGGCTTGTACGCCGAGGCCGTGGACGTAGAGTTGTTCGGCGAACTCGCCTTCGCGCTCGAGCTTCTCGATCAGCTCCGTCACCTCGGGACCGACGGTGACGCCCTGCAGGGCGACGACATCGCGTTCGCCGGACCCCAGCGGCCGGTAGAAGTCGGCCAGGCAGATGCGGTCGTGCTTGGGCTGGCGCGGGAAGACGAGCCGCTCGAGCTCACGCTCGGGGTCCGCGGGGTCGAAGACGACCAACTCGTTGCCGTCGGCGTTGCAGGGGAAGTAGCCAAGCCGTGCTCGGGGGTGCAGGTAATCCTGCTCACGCCACATCCGCTCCAGGCGCGGGGCGAAGCCCTCCTCCTCGCCGTTTCCCTCGACCAGCTGGCGCCAGGCCTCGCCCTTGACCCCGCGCCCGCCCCAGTGCAGCTTGAAGAGCACGTGGCGGTCGAGATAGGGGAAGACGTCGTCGAGATCGATGTCGACCTCGCGCGCGCCCCAGGAGGCCGGCTCGGGGATCAGCACGTCGGTGCGGGCGGCGGAGCGGGCGCTCGAGTCGCTGGTTGGCGGCCCGTCATCGACGATGACGGGTTTCTCGCGCAGTTGCTGAGCCTCGGCGCGGATCCTCTCGACCAGAGCCTCGCGGGCCGGCTCGTCGACCAGCGCATCCATCGTGTCAAGCCCCTGGAAGGCGTCCTTGCAGTAGAAGACTCCCGGCTCGTAGACCTCGTCGGACTCCTTGCCGTTGGGATAGAGCGTGCGGCGGCCGAAGTCGCGGTTGATTGCGGCGCCGCCGATCAGCACCGGGAAGCCGAGCCCGCGCTGGTGCAGCTCCTGGATGCAGATCGGCATCTGCTTTGAGGTCGAGACGAGCAGCGCGGAGAGGCCGATCGCGTCGGCCTCGTTCTCCACGGCTGCCTCGATGATCGTGTCGACGGGCACCTGCTTGCCGAGGTCGATCACCGTGTAGCCGTTGTTGGTCAGGATCGTGTTGACCAGCGACTTGCCGATGTCGTGCACGTCGCCGAAGACGGTGGCGATCACCACCTTGCCCTTGGTGTGGCCGTCGATCCGGTCGAGGTAGTTCTCCAGCTGGGCGACGGCGCGCTTCATCACTTCCGCCGATTGCAGGACGAAGGGCAGGATCAGTTCGCCGGCGCCGAACTTGTCGCCGACCTCCTTCATCGCTGGCAGCAGCACCTCGTTGAGCGTCGGCACAGCGCCGATCTTCTCGACCGAGCGGTCGATCCACTCCTCGACTCCATCCTTCTTGCGGCGCAGGATGTGCCAGTGCAGCGCCTCCTCGGGCTCCATGCCCTCGGTCGGGTTGGCGGCCTCGGTCTCGGCCTCCTCGCCCTGTGACTCGAAGTGGGAGATGAAGCGCTCCAGCGCGTCCTCGCGCCGGTTGAAGACGAGGTCGTCGGTCAGCTCGCGCTCCTCGTCGGAGATCTCCGAGTAGGGCTTGATGTGGTTGGGGTTGACCATCGCCAGGTCGAGCCCGGCTTCGACGCAGTGGTGCAGGAAGACGGAGTTGAGCACGGCCCGCGGCCGCGGCGAGACGCCGAAGGAGACGTTGGAGACACCGAGCGACGTCTTCACACCGGGGATCTCGGCCTTGATTCGGCGGATCCCCTCGATCGTCTCCACCGCAGAGGGCCGCCACTCCTCGTCGCCGGTGGTCAGGGTGAAGGTAAGCGCGTCGAAGATCAGCGCCTCGGGCTCGAGGCCGTGCTCGCCGCAGGCGATGTCACGCAGTCGCTTGGCGATCTCGACCTTGCGCTCGGCCGTCTTCGCCATGCCGACCTCGTCGATCGTCAGCGCGATCAACGCCGCGCCGTGCGCCTTGGCCAGCGGCGCGACGACGTCGGCCTTGTCGCGGCCGGCCTCGAGGTTGATCGAGTTGACGATCGCCCGCCCGGGGATCTGCTCCAGCGCGGCCTTGATCACCTCCGGTTCGGTCGAGTCGACCTGGACCGGTGTCGGCTGGGTCAGCGAGATCCGCTTCACCACCGCCGCCATCTGCCCGTCCTCGTCCTGGCGCTCGGTCAGCGCCACGCAGACGTCGAGCACGTGGGCGCCGCCTTCGACCTGGTCTTCGGCGACCTGGACGAGGCCGTCGTAGTCGTCGGCGAGCAGCAGTTCCTTCGCCTTGCGGGAGCCCTGCGAGTTGACCCGCTCACCGACCAGGGTCGGGCGCGGTTCCTGGACCAGCGGGGTGGAGGTCATCATCGACGAGACCTGGATCGGGCCCGTGGGCGGACGCTCGCCCGGCACGCGCCCGTCGACCCGCTCGCGGATCGCCGCGATGTGCTCCGGCGTCGTCCCGCAGCAGCCACCGACTATGCCGACCCGGTAGCGCTCGACGAACTCACCCAGCGTCGCCGCTAGAGGCCCCGGCTTTTCGGGGAAGATCGTCTCGCCATCCGGCCCCTGCAGGGGTAGTCCGGCGTTGGGGATGCAGTGCACCGGGAGCGGGCTGTTCTCGCCGAGGAAGCGGATCGCGTCGCGCATGTCCTCGGGCCCTGTCGAGCAGTTGAGCCCGATCACGTCGACGTCGAGCGCCGCCAGCGTGGTCAGCACCGCCTGGATGTCGGTGCCGAGCAGCATCTTGCCGCCCTGGGGGAGAAGCGAGACGCTGGTCTGGATCGGCAGCGTGCGGCCGGTGGCGGCGAAGGCCTCGCGTGCGCCGAAGATCGCCGCCTTCACCTCGAGGATGTCCTGTGCGGTCTCGATGATGATCAGGTCGGCGCCGCCTTCGACGAGGCCGCCCGCCTGCTCGGCGAACACCTCGACCAGGCGGCCGAAGGTGATGTCGCCCAGGGTCGGGTCGGTGGAGGCCGGGAGGAAGCCGGTCGGGCCGATCGAGCCTGCGACGAAGCGGTCGGGATCCCGCCGCCTTGCGGGCGATCTGGGCCGCCTTCAAGTTGATCTCGAGCGTGTGCTCGCCGAGGCCCCACTCGTCGAGCTTCAACCGCGATCCCTGGAAGCTGTCGGTCTCGACGACCTCGGCGCCGGCGTCGAGCATCGAGGCGTGCACACCCTCGATTACGTCCGGTCGATTCAGGACCAGGGCCTCGTGGCACTTGCCCTCGAGGCCGCCGTAGTCCTCCTGGGTCAGCTCGAATTGCTCCAGGGTCGCGCCCATGCCGCCATCGAAGACGACAACGCGCTCACGGGTCGCAGCTAGGAAATCACGTTCAGGCATGACCTAGAGAGGCTACCGGGGCGCCAAATCCTCGAGTCGTCGAGCGGGTGCATCGCGGTTCGATCAGGTAGATTATTTAGATCATTTAAATCAAGGGGAGGCATTGAGTTGAGCAGGCGATCGATAACGCTGCTCGCCGCGCTGGTAGTTGCTCTGATCGTGGTTGGGTGCGGGGGCGATGGAGAGGACGAGACGAGCACCGTTCAGGTCACGAAGGCCGCTTTCTTGAAGAGCGCCGATGCCATCTGCGACAAGTCCTACGAAGAGATCGAGTCGAAATTCCAGTCCTTCGTCAAGGACGTCGGCGCGAGCAAACCATTTTCCGATTCCGAGGAAATAGAGGAATACGTCGACACGATCCTGGTCCCGGCCAAGCAGGAAGAGGTTGAGGAGCTCCGCGCGCTGGGCGCTCCGGGCGGCGACGAAGACGCTGTCGACGCGATCATCGAGGCGCACGAAGAAGGCATCGAGGTGGCCGAAGACGACCCTCGAGAGGCAGTCACGTCCTTCGGGGTCTTCGCAAGGGCGACCTGGCTGGCCGAAAAATACGGCCTCGAGAACTGCCGCTAGGCGGCGCCCCTGGGATGCTCAGCCGCGCAGTCCGAGGCGGCGCTTCAGGTCGCGGGCGTTGAAGGCCTGCAGGATCCGCGTCACCATGCCACGGCGTGCCCTGCTGTAGGGGTACCAGGCGGCTTCGCGCTTGCCCCCGAAGCGGGTGATCACTACCGACTCGGTGCGGCAGTACTTCTTGATCCCCGGTTCGCCGTGGCGATAGCCGATCCCCGACTCCTTCCAGCCGCCCATCGGCACGTCGGTGGCGAGGTAGTTGACCAGCACGTCGTTGACGTTGACGGCGCCGCACTCGACCCGGCGAGCCACTCGCTCGGCTCGCTCCTTCTCGCCGAAGACCGAGCCGGAGAGGCCGTAGCGACTGTCGTTGGCGAAGCGCAGCGCCTCCTCGGCGTCGCGCACCTTCATCACGCCGACCACCGGGCCGAAGGTCTCGTCGCGCATCACCTTCATCGAGTGGTCGACGTCGACCAGCACGGTTGGCTCGAAGTAGTCGCCTGGGCCAGGGACCCGCTTGCCGCCGGTCAGCGCCTTGGCGCCGGAGGCGAGAGCGTCGTCGACGTGGTCCTCGACGATCGCCGTCTGGTTGGGAGAGGTCATCGCACCGACGTCCTTGCCATAGCCCTTGCCGTCGGCGCCCTGGCGCAGCTTGCCGACCTCTGCCGTGAGCTTGGCGACGAAGCTGTCGTAGGCGGGCTCCTCGACGTAGATTCGCTCTACGGACATGCAGATCTGGCCGGAGTTCATCATCCCGCCCCAGGCCGCGGCATTGGCGGCGCGGTCGATGTCGGCGTCGGCGAGCACGATCATCGGATCCTTGCCGCCGAGCTCGAGGCTGACGGGGGTAAGGGTCTCAGCGGCGCGGGCCATCACCTTGCGCCCGGTGCGGTCGGACCCGGTGAACTGGATGAAGTCGACCGCGTCGACGAGGGCGCCGCCGGTCTCGCCAATCCCCTGGACGCAATCGAGCACGTCGGGTGCGCCGATCTCCTCCTTCCATGCCTTCACTACCTCGGCGAGGCCAAGCGGGGTGAACTCGGACGGCTTGATGACCACCGCGGCGCCGGCCTGCAGCGCCGGGATCGCGTCGCCGAGGGCGAGGATCAGTGGGAAGTTCCAGGGGCTGATGATGCCGACCACTGGGTGCGGCCGATACTGAACCCGCAGCTTCTTCGTCGCCAGCAATGGAGTGTGGGGACGGACCGACTCCTCGCCGATGAACTGTGCCGCCTTGGCACCGTAGAAGTTGATCAGGTCGGCGAGGTAGGCAGGCTCTCCGGATGCGTCGGCGCGGACCTTGCCGGTCTCGGCCTGCATCGTGTCGATGACGCGCTCGGAGTTGTCGAGCAGCCAGTCGCGCAGCTTGTTCAGCCAGTGGCGGCGGCCCTCGATTCCGATTGCCTCCCACTCTGCCTGATTGGCGCGCACGCGGGCGACGGTCTCGGCGACAGCCTCGGGCGAATCGATCGGGACGGTGGCGAGGAGGCCGCCCGTCGCCGGGTTGCGAACCTCGATGTGGTCAGGTGCAGCGGCCTTGCTTGCGCCGTTGGACGCGTCGACAGCCTCGATGCTTTTCTCCACCGTGCCGCTCTCCACTGGGAACTCCCTTCCTCGACCCTTTGGCTGGTCAGCCAAGATTAGCCGTAAGGGCGTCTGCCCGCTGCCTCAGAGCTCAGACGGCTGGGCGCAGATTGGCAGGCCGTAAGCGTCGGCGAGTTTTTCCGCTTCGCCGAGTTCGCCTTCGTAACTGGCCAAAACCGTCGGGTCGGCACTTGCTTCGTCGACGATCTGTTGCAGAGGGGTTAGGAACGCGGAAACCGCTTTCTCGTCGCCCTTGGGCGCGCCGAGCTCGCTGATCTGATCGATCTGGCTCTGGAAGGCGGGGACGAAGGCCGATTCGACAAGCTCCGCTTCACCCGAGTTGTCGCCTGGTTTCGGTGGATTCTTTTCCAGTTCTTTCAGGTAGGCAGCGGCCTTGTCTTCGAATTCGTTGACGGTTTCTTCGCAGATGGTGCTGGCTTGCTTGATGAACTCGGCTTTCGACAGCGAGCCCGTCTTCACTGTTACCTCACCGCTGTCGGAGGACCCGCTTGCGGAGTCGTTGCTGTCACCACAGCCACTGATCAGCAGCAGGAGCGAAAGCGCAGCAGCGGCGAGCCAAAACCCCTTTATACTCAAAAAGAACCGTCTCATTCGGCGCAGCATAGCAGGCACTCGGAGCTCGACGATTTTCGAAATTTCATTCGATGAAACCCCTTCTTCTCATCATCGGATGCTGCCTATCGCTGGCTCTAGTCGCTTGTGGCGGGGGGGATGGCGACAGCCTGTCGAACACGGCGAGTTCAGCGGCGAAGTCGGCGGGGCGGCCGAAGCCGGTCACAGCCGAATCAACTGGATTGGCCCCCAGGCCAAAGGTCCACATACCGCCGGGCCGCCGCCGGCAGAACTTGAGGTCAGGGTCCTCGAGGAGGGATCCGGGCGCCGGGCCAAGCCAGGGCAAACGTTGCAAGTCCAGTACGTGGCCGCCAGCTACGAGACCGGCAAGCTCTTTGAAGTCCGCTGGGGAAAGAGCGGGCCGTTCGTATTCAACTTCGGCTCAGGCGAAGCGCTCGAGGGCTGGGACATCGGCTTGAAGGGCATGAGGGTTGGGGAACGCCGCGAACTACAGATCCCGTCGAAACTCGCCTACGGCAGCGGAGCCCTGCTCTACGTAATCGAACTGCTGGCGATCGGAGCGCTCTAGAGCCGGTCTAGCGCGGCGCCAGCCTGTACACGGGCCCTTCCAGGGAGGCCACGTAGATCCGCCCGCGCTGGTCTTCGCCGAAGGAGCTCGGCGAGCTGACCTCGAGGCCGAGGCGGCGGTCGTCGCTGGCGTGGCGCAGGTGGGGGGCGAGGCTGCGCAGTTGGCCCGAGCAGAGGTCGGTGTAGACGTAGCGGTTGCGTAGCGAGGGGAGGCGGGGATCATCGACGACGTAGCCGCCGATGATCGTGCAGCTGCCGCCGTCGCGGCCGTGGTCGTAGTCCATGATCGGTTTCGTCGTGCCGCCTGGGTTGGGCGTGCCGCTGTTTTCTTCGCTGTAGCGCGATTTGCCCTCGAAGACGTCCCAGCCGAAGTTGGCGCCACTGGCGCCGGCCACGGTCGTGTAGTCGAGCTCCTCGAAGCGGTTCTGGCCGACGTCGCCGATTGCGATCCGCGGCTGCCCCGCTCCGGTCGTGTCGAAGGAGAAGCGAAAGGGGTTGCGCAGGCCATAGCTGTAGATCTCGTCGCGCCCGGACCTTCCGACGAAGGGGTTGTCGGCCGGGGCTGAGTAAGGGTGCCCACCGCTCGGCCGCGGGTCGATGCGCAGTAGCTTGCCCAGCAGGCTCTCCTTGTTCTGGGCATTGTTGGGCGGGTCACCGCCAGAGCCGCCGTCGCCGGTGCCGAGGTAGAGCAGATCGCCGAGGAACTGGAGCTGGCCGCCGTTGTGGTTGGCGTTGACCGGGTGTGGGACCTCGATCACCGTGCGCCGCGACCCCCGCGCTGCCTGTGTCGGGCTGCGGCGGTGGAACTCGTCGACGTGGATGTTTCCCTCGTTGTCCGTGTAATAGACGTAGAGCCGCCCGCTCTGCGCATAGTCGGGCGGAAAGGCGATCGAGAGCAGGCCGCGCTCGCCGCCGAACCCGACCAGGCCCCTGATGTCGAGGAAGGGATGTCGTGCCTCGTTGCCGCTGCGCATGACCGCGACCCTGCCCGCCTGCTCGACGACGAAGAGCAGCTTGGGAAAGCCCGGCGCGCCGGTGACATAGGTGGGGCTGTCGAAGCTGCCGATCCGCTTCAGGGCGACGCCGCCGCTAGGCCGAGCCGCCGGCTCGCCACCCTCGGGTTGCCGCGCCGTGCCGCAGGCCGGCAGCGCAACCAGCGCCAGCAGCGCGCAGAGAATGCTCGCGGTGGCGCGGCGTTTCATGCCGGAAACGTACCCGCCTCGCCAGAAAAGCAACTAGGGCAGCTACTCGATCGAGAGTAGTTCGACGACGTAGAGCAGGGCGCCACCCCCGTAGGCGAGTTGTGACGGGACGATCAGCTTGCGCCTCCCCCCGACCCTCATCCCCTCGAGGCCGGCGGCCCAGATGCTGTGGGGGTCTTCGAGCGCGAGCTTGGTGGGTTTGTCCGGTCCCCAGGCGTTGAGGAACGCGACGCCGTCCTCGTAGCGGACGCCGTACGACTTGACCACGACATGGCTGGGTATCTCCACCCGCGGCCCGGACCCGGGTCGAAGCTCCTTGACGATGACGCGCTTGGGCGGTGGCCCGCTTGGTGGTTCGATCTTCGGCCGACCGGGGTCCTGGGGTCCGTCGGCTGCTCCGAACCCCCGCGGTGGAGGGCCGTGGTAGACCGCAATCAGGTCGACCGTGTAGGCCCGCGTCCCTTTGCCGGTTCCCAGCCGCGGCGGGATGATCAGTTCCCGGCGGCCACCCACCTTCATGCCCCGCAGCCCCGTTTCCAAGCCCGGAAGGATGTCGTAGCCGCCGAGGTGAAAAGTGAACGGCTCCAGGCGGCCCCTCGAGCGCCAACGCACGGCGCCACTTCGGTAGGGAGCGCCGACGAAGTTGATCGTCACCTTGTCGGCCTCCGCCGCGGGCCTCCCCCAACCCTTCTTGACGTCTCGGACGATCAGCCGCCGGGGCGCCAAGCCGCTGTGGGCCTCGATCCGTGGCTCGTCGAGTCGCGCCAGTTCCTGCTCTGACATCACGCTGCTCGTTCCTTCCGCCACCGGTTGGGGGCGGCTTTCCACTGGTGGCGGCGAGGGGGCATCACCCCCACTGCAGCCGGCCACGGCCAGGGATGCACAAAGAACACCGATTAGCGCAAGATTTCTAATGCGGCAATCTTAGTCGCCGCTTCGCTGCTGCTGCTTCCCTACCGGCACGACTTCGCCGTTGTCGGCGACTTCCTTGTCGAGCGGCGCTGAGCTGATCTGCACCGTGAAGGAGCCGCCGGGCGCTACCCCACCGGAGGTCTTGGCCTTGACTTGGGTGCCGAGGCCGGCGCCGATCGCATAGGTCAGAACGTGACGGCCGGTCCTAACCGCGCTCAGCTTCCAGACCAGATTGGCCGTGGCGCCCGGCTTCAGCTCGCCGAAGTCATAGGTCTTCTGGTTTGAGGTTTCCGCGCCGCCCGGTTCGGAGGAGCCGGCGAATTTCGGATAGTGCTCGGATAGGACCCAAACCGGGCGGTCGGGCTGGGCCAGTTCCGGCTGGGGATCGCGGATCGCGAAGGGGAGGGTGGAGCCACGGCCCTCCTCGCCGGCGAGCGAGACGTTCACGGTCAGCGCCGGGATCGTCTTGCGGCCGCTGTTGCGGATGCCGAGCTTCATCAGCGAAGTGCTGCCGAGGCTCTGCTCGGTGGGGAAGCTTGCGTCGGTGACCTTGACCTCGTAGGCGCCCGCCGCCTCGTTGGCGTCGGAAGACGATTCTTCGCCGCCGCAGGCCACGATTGAGAGGGCCAAGGCGGCCGCGACGACTCCCGCGAGCGCTGCGCGCGTGCGGGAACGCGAGGCCTGTATGTCGTACCCCCCCAAAGCGGCCGGAACATACCACGGGGTTTGGGCTGCGCCGGACCGGGTTAGCCCGAACTCAACAGTGCCCACTGACGCATCGCATAAACTCGATCCAGCGAGTTGGGCGCCGTTTGGACGGCGGCGCCGCTCTCCGGAGGAGCAGATGGTCGGATCCGCAGTCAACAGGGCATTTCTGCCCGCCAAGTCGCTGTTCGAACAAGTCGGGGACATGATGATCCTCACTGCTCGCACGCTCGTTTCCGCGGTCAAGCCGCCATATCCCTATGGCGAGGAGTTCATCGGCCAGTTCCTCTTCGCCCTGCAGCTCTGCTGGTTCCCGCTGCTGGTCTCCACCGTCGCCTTCGGCTTCGGCGCCCCGGGCCTGCAGGCAGCCAACTTCCTCTCCCTCTTCGGCGCCCTGGACCGGCTCGGCGGCTTCTTCGTCCTCGCCTCGATCCGCGAGTTCGCGCCGTTCGTGACCGCCGTCGTCGTCGCCGGCGTCGCCGGCACCGCGATCACCGCCGACCTCGGCGCCCGCAAGATCCGCGAGGAGCTCGACGCCCTGCAGGTGCTCGGCGTCGACCCGATCAAGAACCTGGTCGTGCCGCGCTTCCTGGCGCTGATGCTGATCACCGGCCTACTTGACATCTACGCCCTGGTCTTCGGGATCAGCGGCGGCATCATCACCGAGCTTCTCTACAAACAGCCGCTCGGCGGCTTCTTCGCGACGCTCTTCTCCAATGCCTCGATCACCGACCTCTGGGGCTCCCTGGTCAAGTGCACGCTGTTCGGCGCGATCATCGCCGTCGTCTGCTCATACAAGGGGATGACTGCGTCCGGAGGCGCCGCCGGGGTCGGCCGTGCCGTCAACGAGGCGGTGGTGATCGCCTTCATGGGCGTCTTCGCCTTCAACTACGCCTTCACCCAGACGCTGCTCGCCACCAATCCAGAGCTGCAGACGATCCGATGAACGCCTGGCTCGAGGTCCCGCGCGGCTGGCTCGACTCCTTCGGTGAGATCGCCCGCTTCGGCTCACGCGTCGCCGGCCTCGTCTACAGCGGCCGCGTCCTGCGCTACTTCGGCGAGAGCCTGCGCCAGGCAGGGATCCTGATCCTCGGCTCGGCCCTGATCATCTGGGGCCTCGTCTTCATCCTCGGCCTGCAGTGCGGGATCGAGGGCGCCTACCTGCTGCGTGCCCAGGGCGCGCCCGCCTATGCCGGCGTCTTCTCCGCCTGGTGCGACCTGCGCGAGATCATGCCCTACGCCTTCGGCTACATGCTCTCGGCCAAGGTCGGCACCGGGATCGTCGCCGAGCTCGGCGCGATGCGGATCTCCGACGAGATCGACGCGCTCGAGGTGATGGGCGTGCCGCCGGTCACCTTCCTGGCCGCGACCCGCCTGCTCGCCGCCTGGATCGCCTTTCCCTTCATCTACCTGGTCGGGATCGGGATCATGTACTTCGCCAGCTACCTGGCGGTCGTCCAGCAGATCGGCGACGTCTCCTCAGGCGGCTACCTATTGATCTTCTGGATGTTCCAGAACCCACCCGACCTGGTCTACAGCCTGATCAAGGGCATGTTCATGGCCACTGCCATCGTCATGGTCGGCTGCTATTACGGCTACACGGCGTCGGGGGGCCCGGTAGGGGTCGGCACCGCCACCGCGAAGTCGATGGTTCTCAACATTGTCTTGGTTCACATCATCGGGATGCTGGGCACCCTGGTCTTCTGGGGAGCCAACCCGCGGGCGCCGATAGGAGGCTGAGTACCTTTATGTCAATGGACGAGCAGACGAACAGCGGGCCCTACATCAGTGAAGACGGGGCGATGATGGGGCGCGACTTCGTCATCCCCGGTGTTGATCCCGCCGAGACCGATCCCTACCGCTTCCACACCGGCCGCAAGCGCGACCACGGTGGCGAGGACGCGATCGAAATCATCGACTTGGTCAAGCAGTTCGGCCGCGCCCGCATTCTCAACGGTCTCAATCTCGGCCTGCCCGAGGACCAGATCTCGATGGTGCTGGGACCATCGGGCACCGGCAAGAGCGTGCTGATCAAGCACATCGTCGGCCTGCTCTACCCCGATTCGGGCGACGTGCTCGTGCACGGCGAGTCGATCCCGAACATGACCGACGACGAACTCTTCGAGGTGCGCAAGAAGTTCGGCCTGCTCTTCCAGGACGGCGCCCTCTTCGGCTCGATGAACATCTACGACAACACCGCCTTCCCGCTGCGTCAGCACACCGACAAGAGCGAGGAGGAGATCGGCGAGATCTGCAACCGGCGCCTCAAGGAGGTGGGGCTGAGCGAGGCGATCTACAAGATGCCGAACGAGCTCTCCGGCGGCATGCGCAAGCGTGCTGGCTTCGCCCGGGCGCTGGTCCTCGAACCGGCGATCGTGATGTTCGACGAGCCCGACTCCGGCCTCGACCCGGTGCGCACGGCGCTGCTCTGCGAGCTCGTTCGTGAGGTGCACGAGGAGAACGGCGGCTGTTACCTGGTGATCAGCCACGACCTCAACACGGCACGGCGCGTCTCCGACTTCATCGCGGTGCTCTGGAACGGCAAGATCGTCGAGTCGGGCCCCAAGGAGGAGCTGTTCGACTCCGAGAACCGCTTCGTGTCGCAGTTCCTCAATGCGGACGTCACAGGTCCGCTCTCGATGGATTGAGCTCAGCTGCCGCCTGGGCGGCCCGCCACGCGCGGGTCGTCCTTGCCGTCTCGGCTCTCCTTGCGGTGGCGGCGGGCATCCTCGCCACGCAGTTGCCGACGAACGCTGGCACCGACACGCTGGTCGGCGCCGATGCCGAGAGCTACCGCGCAACCCAGGACGTGCGCGATGTCTTCGGGGAGGAACCGGTGGTGGTGCTGGCCGAGGGAGACCTGCAGGAACTGGTGCTGACCTCGAACCTCGGCCGGTTGCTGCGTCTCGAGGGGTGCCTCTCGGCGAACGTGCCAGAGGGCGCCGAGCCGATCCCGGGGCCGTGCGCCGAGCTCGCCGAGATGCAGCCGGTGCAGTTCGTCGTCGGCCCGGCGACCTTCCTCAACGAGGCGGTGATCCAGATCGACCGCCAACTGCGACGGCTGGCCGCGACCGTGCCGCCGGACCAGCTGCGCGAATTCCTGCTCCAGATCGCCTCTCGCTACGGGATCACCAGCGTCCCCAGCATTGCCAACCCGGACTTTCTCGCCGCAGTGGTCTTCGACCTGCGCCGCTCGCGCGGCACGCCAAAGGCGCGGCTCGCCTACCTCTTCCCGAACAACCACTCGGCCCAGATCGTCGTGCGCTTGCGGCCCGACCTGAGCGAAGCCGAACGCAGCCGTGCTCTTGCGCTGATCGACGCCGCCGTTCACGACACCACCCCCCGCTCGGAGTGCGCATTCAAGGGACAGCCGGAGGCCTGCTTTGCCCTTCACCGCGGCACTTACACGGTCTCGGGTGCCCCGATTGTGATCGAGGGTGTCGCAGGGGCGCTGAAGGAGGCCCTCCTGGTGCTCTTCGCTGTTGCGGTCGCAGTCATGGCGCTGACCCTGCTGACCGTCTTCCACTCGCGTCTTCGCCTCCTGCCGCTCGCCATCGCGATCGCCGCGGCGGCGCTCACCTTCGGCCTGCTGGCGGCTGTCGGCGGTTCTCTGACGGTGGCCTCGATCGCCGTCTTGCCGATCCTGATCGGCCTGGTGGTCGACTACGCGGTCCAGTTCCAAGCGCGCTACGACGAGGCGGTCGAGACTGGCGCAAGCGGGGTGGAGGCTGTTCGCCAGGCAGCCGTGCGGGGCGGTCCGAGCATCGCTACTGCCTGCCTTGCGACCGCGGCAGGGTTCTTGGCGCTCCAGCTTTCGCCGATTCCGATGGTGCGCGGCTTTGGCCTGCTTCTCATCGTCGGGATCGCGATTGGCTTCGTACTTGCTCTCACTGCGGGGTTTGCGGCTTTGAGATTGCGACCGCAGACGAACGAAGGGGGCATCCCTCCGCTTGCTGGGTTTTTCGCCGCGGGGTTTCCGGCGCTCGCTGAGTGGCTAGGGCGAAAAACAGGACGCCGCGCGCATCCGAGGTACCCCCTTCGTTCGTCTGAGCGTTTCGTTGCTCTTGCGCTTGGTCATCCTCGGCGGGTCCTTGGTGTTGGCGTGGCGCTTGCGGTTCTCGGGTGGGGATTGGGAACTCAGGTCTCTACGGTTTCCGATGTGCGGGCCTTGGGCCCCCAAGGCTTGCGGGAGATCCGGGATCTGGATCATCTGCAGGACGCGACCGGTGTCTCTGGTCAGCTTCAAGTTGAGGTTGTGGCTCCTGATCTGACCGATCCCGCGACGATTCGTTGGATGGCTGATTTCAAGCAACGGGTGTTGGAGGACAACGGCTTCTCCGGTCCGAATGCCAGCTGTCTGAAGGCAGAGGTTTGTCCGGGGCCGGCGCTTTCGGACTTCCTGACCAGCGGTCGCGGTGAGGAGGAGCTGACGCGGGGCGATGTTCGGACGACTCTTCGCGAACTGCCGGCCTATGACTTCGAGCAGGTGGCGCCGGTCGATCCAGATACTGGGCTGCCAGGCTCTACGGCGTTGCTGAGCTTTGGGATTCGGGCTCAGTCGCTGGAGGATCAGCAGGAGTTGATCGATCGGGTGCGGGGCGAGATTGGCGAGCCCGGATCTGCTGAGGGTCCTCCCGCTGGCGTCGAGGTAAGGCTTGCCGGGCTGCCGGTGATCGCGGCGGCTGCCGCATCTGACCTTTCATCGAGCCGGTATTGGTTGACCCTTGCTGGTCTTGCCGCCGTCGCGCTAGTGCTGCTCGTCGCCTATCGCTCGCCGCGGCGTTCGCTGGTACCCCTGGTCCCGGTCGTGCTGGCGACCGGTTGGTCGGGTCTGGTGCTCTGGCTTACACAGATATCGCTCAACCCGATGTCGGCGGCGCTGGGTGCGCTGACGATCGCGATCGCCACCGAGTTCAGCGTCATCCTCTCCGCTCGTTTCTACGAGGAGCGCGGCGGCGGCATCGCGGTCGGAGAGGCGCTTGCAAGCTGCCTACGCTCGTACCGGCCCAGCCGTCTTCGCTTCCGCCGTTACGGTGACCGCGGGCTTTGCCGTGCTGATCGTCAGCGACGTGCGCATGCTGCGTGACTTCGGTTTCGTCACCGTGATCGACCTCGCCGTCGCCCTGCTCGGGGTGATGGTGGCGCTGCCCGCGGTGCTGGCCTGGATGGAGGACCGGTGAGAGACCGTTACTCGCTTGTCGTCGGCCTGCTCTTTGCCGCGGTGATCGCGATCGCGGCGATCACCACTCTCGGCAACAAGGACGAAGGCACGCTCGGGCTCGACGAGGTTCCGCTCAACTGGTCGCTGCCGGCCTTCGCTCTCCCCGATGCCGCAAGTCGGCTGGAAGGAGATGCCAATGTTGCCCAGGACGACTGCGAGACCTCGCAGGATCCCTGCCCGGCCGATGCTCGCCGCCTGCCGGCGTGCCGGATCGGCACTCCGGGCGCGATCCGTGTCTGCGATCTTTTCGACCGTCCCCTGGTGCTTTCATTCTGGTTCTCGCGCGGCGGCAACTGCACCGAACAGCAGGATGTCGTCGACGAGGTCTATGCGCGCTACCGTGGACGGGTGAACTTCCTCTCAGTGGACGTTCGCGACGACCGCGACACGGTTCGCGAGCTGATCCGCCGTCGTGGCTGGAGGATGCCAGTCGGCTACGACCACGATGGCGCTGTTGCCAGCCTTTACCGGATCGGCGGCTGTCCGACCTTTGCCTATGCCTACCCCGGCGGCACGCTGCATGACGCGAGCATCGGCGAGCTGACCGCCTCGCAACTGCAAGCCAAGGTCGACGAGTTGCTGCGCGCGACTCGCGCCGCGGAGGCTGGTTGAGATGTCCGACGGCAAGGCCGCTGGCTCAGATCCAGGCTTGGAGCCCTTGCCTGAGCAGGGTTGGGTGGCGCCCCACATCGCCGCCGAGTTCCCCGGTCTCGGCATTGCCTGGGTCGAGGTTGACGGGCCGCCTGCTCGCAGCCCCGAGCCGGTCCAGCGCCGCCTCAGCGATCTCTCCGACCGCTTCTACGGCTCGCACGCGATCCACATGCGCGAGCGTCCGATTCCCTGGGCCTATCGTGTCTTCTTCCGCCAGATCGGGCTCGACCCCGACCGCACCCGCACCCCGGTCGAGCAGCTCGCTCTCGATCGCCTCCACGATGGCGCCTACGTGAGCCACGGAATGCCGGCTGACGCCATGACGATCGCCACGGTCGAGACCGGTGTCGCCCTGCGCGCCTTCGACGCGGAGCGGCTCGAGGGGCGCCTCTGCATCCGCGACTCGGCGCCGGGCGAGTCGCTGGCCGGCAAGCCGGGAGAGTTGGCGCAGGGAACCCTGACGATCGCCGACGAGCGGACACCGCTGTCGTTGCTTTTCGGTGGCACGGCAGACGACCCCCCGATCGACACGGGCGCCCAGCGGATCGCGGTCGTCGCCGTGCAGGTCAAGGGCGTGCCACAGGCATCGGTCGACGAGGCGCTCTGGATCGCCTGTGCGGCCCTCGCGGCTTGATCTCCGGTCGCGCTTCCTTAACCAGGTTCTCGTTTTCACGGACCGCACAGTGATTTACACTCGATTCGAGCTTATGCCGGATCTGCTCGACCGAGACACGCTTACTGGGCTTCGCGTGGGAGGCGACGAGCGCCTCGCACGCGCTGAGCTGCGCCGTCAGATCGCTCGCCTCGAGCACGAGCTCTCCCGCCTCACGGTCGAGGCCTTTCCGCGACTCGATCTTGAGGCTGGCGTCTCGGCCGGTTTTCGCGAGCCGCGAGTGGCTGGCCTCGAAGAGCTCGAGCGCGTTCGCGATGCGCTCGCCGATCGGGTCGCCGGATCGCGTCAGGCCCTCAAGCGGCAGGGTGAGCTGGAGACCCGCAATCGCGAGTTGCTGCGGCGCATGCTTGCGGCGCCCGCCGAGCACAAGTGGGTACGAATCTCCCGCAACGACATCGGCGAGTCTGGCTGCGGGCACTGGCACTCGCGCCCGCGCCTCGGTCCGCTTGGGATGTTGATGGGCTGGTGGCGGGTCAAGGTCTCCTCTGGATGCCCGTTATCCATGCGGCTTGCGGCCGTTGAGCGTCAAGAGTCCATCCAGACGGCCGGCCGAGGAGCGGCCGCAGGCGCCCTGGGGGAGCTTCCCGCTGGCCGAGCTGAGCGTGCTCGCGGGCATTGTCATGCTGGCAATCGGCATCTTCGGCAAGAACCCGACCGCGCTCGGCGTCGGCGTCGTGCTCGCCGGCCTCGGCGGTCTTGCGACCGCCGCCACAGAGCACTTCGCCGGCTATCGCTCCCACACGACCCTGCTCGCGGGCATGGTCTTCGTCCTCGTCGTCGGTGGTCTCTTCTACCTCGCTGACCTGATCTTGGCGATCTGCCTGGGTGTGGGAGCGGTTGCCTTTGTCGCCGCTTTCATCGCGCTGCGCCGCCGCTTTCAGCGCGCCTCCGGAGGGTTGTCCTTCAGAGTCGGTCGCTTCGGCGGCGGCTGATGTGCTGCCCCTCAGACGAGTATTGATTCTCTGGAGGTCAGTTCGGTCGAGAGCAGCGAGCGCTGGCGGGAGGTGAGGGTGCCGAGGCGCTTGTTCTCGTTCAGCGCCAGGGCGATCAGGAACTTGCGGGTACGGGTGCGGCCCCAGCGCCGCTGGCTGGTCAGCAGCTCGGCCAGGGTCATGCTCTCGGTCTCCCAGGGACAGTCCCGCACCACATCGGCCGCATCGAGGTCCCCTCGGGCGATCGAGCGCTTCAGCTCTGCCCTCGCGAGTCGTACGCGATTGGCACGGGCAAGCGCCTCCATGTGTTGTGGGGCCTTGCTTGCGGAAGCGGTCGTCTGAACAGGGGCGATCGAAGCTGCGTCCACTGGGACTCCTCCCTTCGGGGTGGGTTGACTGGTAGCTGGTTCGCGCCGTTGCCGGAGGCAAATGCCTCGGCCTGGTCGAGAGGGGCTCTCCACCATTCGCTTCCCTGCCCCGGGATGCGATCGGCGCGGGGGCCAAGCTATGCGCTGGGGGTGGTGAGCGTCAACCCTGGCCGAGCGAAAGCTCCGCCGACCCGGTCGCTAAGAGCATCTTTTTCGGAGCGGGAACGTCTCGTCGGGTTTTGGCCGAGGCCGAAACTACCCCGAGCGGGGTAGTTCGGGGAAGTCCTCGATCACCCGGGCGATCGTGCCGAGCGCGCCGTCGAGGTGCTCGCGCTCGTGGGTTGCCATCAGGCTGGTGCGCAGCAGTGCGCCTCCGGGGGGAACCGCTGGATGGATCGCGACGTTGGTGTAGAGGCCTGCGTCGAAGAGCGCCTTCCAGAGCAGCACCGCCTGCCAGTCGTCGCCGACGACGACCGGCACGACCGGAGTCGTGGCGACGGTTCCGTCGGGAAGCGTGCCTGGCTCGATCACCTTTAGCCCGAGGTGGCGCAGGCCCTCGCGCAGGTACTCGGCGTTGCTGAGCAGAGCCTCG
Organism: uncultured Solirubrobacterales bacterium; assembly: GCA_963718775.1. Taxonomy (GTDB): domain Bacteria; phylum Actinomycetota; class Thermoleophilia; order Solirubrobacterales; family 70-9; genus VRUE01. The sequence continues at coordinate 2,297,335 of OY970377.1, forward strand.
AATAGTCGCGGACCGTCAGAGCGGATCACCCGCAGCGCCGCCAGCGCCGCTCCGACCGCGGCGGGAACCGCCGAGGCGCTGAAGACGAAGGAACGTGAGGAGATCCGCAGGTACTCGATGACGTCGGCGGGGCCGGCGACGAAGCCGCCGCAGGAGGCGAGGCTCTTGGAGAAGGTGCCCATGCGCAGGTCGACCTCGCCCTCGAGCCCGAAGAGCTCACAGGCGCCTGCGCCGCGGGCGCCGAGCACGCCTGCGCCGTGGGCCTCGTCGACCATCAGGCGAGCGCCGTAGGCCTTGCAGAGCTCGACGATCCGCGGTAGGTCGCAGACGTCGCCCTCCATCGAGAAGACGCCGTCGACGACGACCAGCACGCCGCCGCCGTCCCCTGCCGCCCGCTGCAGCATCTTCTCCAGCTTGTCCATGCGGTTGTGGCGGAATGGGCGCAGCTTGGCGCCGGCGAGGCGACAGCCGTCGAGGATCGAGGCGTGGTCGCCGGAATCGACGATCACCGTGTCGGCCGGGCCGAGGATCGTGCCGATCGTCCCCAGGTTGGACTGGTATCCGGTGCTGAAGACGATCGCGTCCTCGCTGCCCATCCACTCGGCCAGCTCCCGCTCCAGTTCGACGTGCAGCGGCGTTGTCCCGTTCAGCAGGCGTGATCCGGTGACGCCGGTGCCGTAGGTCTCGAGCGCATCGCGGGCCGCCTGCTTGACCCGCTCGTCGCCGGTCAGGCCCAGATAGTTGTTGGAGCCGAGCATGATCGTCTCGCGCCCCTCCATCTCGACCACCGGGCCGGCCTGTGAGGTGAGCAGGCGGAAGTAGGGGAGAAGGTCGTGCTCTTTGGCGGCTTCGAGCTGCTCGAGGCGGTCGTGGTTGCGCGCCTTCTCGAAGACGTCGACCGGGGACTTGGCGGTTTCGCTCATGGCCAGAGTGTAGGTTCCGGCTCTCATGGCAAACGTGACAATCCGCCCGGTTCGTTCCCGTCGCGAGCTGAAGCGCTTCGTCAAGGTGCCCTTCGGGCTGCACCGCGACCACCCGCAGTGGGTGGCGCCGCTGACCTTCGAGCGGATGGAGTTCCTCAACCGCGAGAAGAATCCCTATTTCGAACACGCCGAGGCCGAGTACTTCATCGCCGAACGAGCTGGCGAGCCGGTCGGGCGCATCACCGCCCAGGTCGACCATCGCTGGGACGAGTACCAGGGCGGCAGCGACGCGATGTTCGGCTTCTTCGAGACGGCCAACGACCCCGAGGTTGCCGCTGCCCTGCTCGGCGCCGCCACGGAGTGGGCGCGGGGACAGGGCCGCAGCCGCATCCTCGGCCCGATGGACTTCACGACCAACGACGAGCTCGGCATCCTGATCGAGGGCTACGAGCGCCGTCCGATGATCCTCGAGCCCTGGCACCCCCCGCACTACCGCGAGCTGATCGAGGCCGATGGCTTCGGCAAGGCGATGGACGTGCAGATGTGGGAACTGCAGTTCGGCGACCTCAAGGAGGGGGAGAGCTTCGATCCCTCGATCCACGCCGCCGCCGAGAAGGCCCTCAACGACGAAGGGATCCTGATCCGCAACATGCGCAAAAGCGAGATGGCCGGTGAGGTGCGCCGCTTCATGGATGTCTACAACGAGGCCTGGGGCGACAACTGGGGATTCGTCCCGATCACCGACGCCGAGGTCGAGTTCCAGGCCAAGAACCTCAAGCAGGTGATCGACGAGGACTGGGCCTTCATGGCCGAGAAGGACGGTGAGGTCGTCGGCGCCGCTCTGACTCTGCCCGACATCAACCAGGTGCTGACCAAGCTCAACGGCCGCCTGCTTCCCTTCGGCTGGCTCAGGTTCCTGCTCGGCAAGGGCAAGGTGGATCAACTGCGCGTCCTCGCTCTCGGCGTCAAGCACGACTATCGCCATACGGGCGTCGCCGCCGGCCTCTATCTCAAGCACCTGGAGACGGCGGCGCAGCCCGGCGCGATCGGGGGCGGTGAGATGGGCTGGATCCTCGAGACCAACAAGGCGATGAACCGGGCCATGGAAGGCATGGGCGGCAGGGTCGTCAAGAAGTACCGGATCTACGAGAAGACGCTCGGCGTTTAGGCCCCCATTCGTCGATTCGCGCAAGGTGCGGGGTGTGCGGTGGGGCCCCGCCGGGGCTATCGCTAATGTCGATCCGGTGAGCGGTATGGAGCTGGAGCCGGTTTCTGTTCGGGTTTTGCCCCGTGACGCCTCCGCGCCGCTTCCCGTCCGCAGTGAGGTGAAGACAGCTGTCGTAGCCGCCGCTGGAGGGGTTCTGGCCGGGGCCGCAACGGTCGCTGCCGTGCGGGCTGTGGGCGCCGTCGCCGGACGCAAGAAGCCCGCAGGCCGCCTTTCCCGCCGTGACCGTCCCAACAATGTCGTTGCCAGCCGCTCCTTCCTGGTCGACGTGCACCTGCTCGGGCGGTGAGCCTCGAGGTAGAGGTCAGCCCGCCATCGCCCTACCGGCTGCCGAGTTATGGCGGCGAGGACGGGGTGATGCGGGTCGAGCGGGGTGTCGCCACGCGGTTGCTTCACGTCACTGGATGCCCCGTCCTCGTACGGGCCTGGGAGCCGGGGAAGGACCGGGTGGCCTTGCGAGCCGAAGCGCTTGACCCTGCCTCGATCGCCGCGCCGGGGCCGGCTGCCGGATACGCGGTCCGCGACGCTGGCGCGGGGGAGCTGGAGCTGGCGCTCGAGCGGATGCGCTTCGCGCTCGGCGTCGACGACGATCTCGGCGAGTTCCACCGTCGCTTTCGCGGCGACCCGCTGCTGGGGCCGCTGCTGCGCCGCCGGCCCTATCTGCGCCCACGCCGCCGCCCCTGGCCCTGGGAGGCGCTCGCCTGGGCGGTGGTGAAGCAGCTGATCGAGAGCGGCAAGGCGGCCCGCATCCAGCGTCGCATCGTCGGCCGCTGGGGGTTGCGGCTGGGCGACGGGCGTGAGGGCCTGCGAGACGTGCCGACCCCGCACCTGATCGCCGGCCGAGCCCCGGTCGAACTCGAGTCGATGGGCCTGGCGCTGAAGCGGGCGCTCGCCTTGCGCAAGATCGCCGGCGATATCGACGCGGGCCGCTGCGATCCCAGCGAGCCCGGCGCCGACCGCCGCCTGCTCGCGGTCCGTGAGATCGGGCCCTGGACCGTGCAGTGCCTCGGCCTCTTCGGCCGTGGCGACCCTGACGCGCTGCCTGCCGGCGACCTCATGTACCTGAAGCTGGTCGGCCGCGTTGCCGGCCTCGGCCGTCGTGCCACGGTCGAGGAGGTCGAGGAGTTCTTCGCGCCCTACGCCCCGTTCCGGGGCCTCGCCGCGGCCTGGACCAGCGCCGCGGCCTAAGCATCCGAACTGCATCAACTTTCCGGGCCAGCGGCCCGGAAAGTTGATGCAGTTCGGGATTGGGAGAGGCGGAATTCAAGCGTGCGTGCCAGGCGTCGATAAGGCGAGCAATGACCGAGTCGACCAGGGGCGGAAGCTGGCCCGAGAAACGAGTCAACGAGTTCCTCGACCAGATCTCGTCGGGCGGCGAGGACTACCGCCGCCTGGTCGAGCGCCTGCCGGCGATCGTCTATGCGTCTGAGCTTGGTGAGGCCGGGCGTTGGCGCTACGTCAGCCCCCAGGTCGAGGAGATCCTTGGCTACACGCCGGAGGAGTGGCTGGCGGACCCGGAGCTTTGGGCCAAGCTGCTGCACCCCGAGGATCGTGAGCGGGCGCTCTCACAGGAGACGCGTAAGACGATCGGCAACCGTAACCCGCCGCCGGTCGACTACCGGATGATCACTCGCGACGGCCGCACCGTCTGGATCCTCGACGAGGCGGTGCTCGAGCCCGACGAAGCCGGCACCCCCGTCTGGCATGGCGTCCTCTACGACATCACCGAGCGCAAGAGCGCCGAGCAGGAGCTGCAGCGGGCTGCCGCCCAGCAGGCGGCTGTCGCCCGTCTCGGCGGGCGGGCGCTGAAGGACGGCGACCCGGACCTGCTGATGGGCGAGGCGACCTCGCTGATGACCGAGATCGAGGGGGTGGGGGCGGCCTGCATCTGGGAGATCGGCCGCGACGGACGCCGTCTTGGCTTGCGTGCGGGGCTCGAGGGCCGGGTCGTCGGCGCGGCGCGCGCCTCGGCGGCGCGCGACTCCCATGCCGGGGCCGCGCTCGATTCGAGGTTGCACGTGATCGTCGACGACTGGACCACCGAGCGGCGCTTCTCGATGCCGCCGGCGCTGCGGGTATTGGGTGTGCGCAGCAGTCTCGCCGTGCTGATCGACGGCAAAGAGCAGCCCTTCGGCGTGCTCGACGTCCACTCGACCGAGCCCAACCGCTTCACCCCACAGGACGTGCACTTCGTGCAGGCCTCGGCCAACGTCCTCGCCGATGCGATCGAGCGCCACGCCGCCGATCAGGCATTGCGCCACCGCGTCCTCCACGACCCGCTCACCGGCCTGCCCAACCGGCTCAGCTTCGTCGACTCGCTCGGCGATGCGCTCAAACGCAGCACGGTCTCCGGCTCGCCGGTCGGGATCCTCTTTCTCGACCTCGACAACTTCAAGCTGATCAACGACAGCATGGGCCACCACGCCGGCGACGAGCTGCTGTGCGCCGTCGCGCCCCGGCTGCGCGCCCATCTGCGCCCCGGCGACATCGTCGCCCGCTTCGGGGGCGACGAGTTCGGCATCCTCGTCGACCGCCTCGCCGACGAGGACGAGGCGGTGGCGATCGCCGATCGCATCGCCGCCGCCTTCGCGGAGCCTTACGCGATGGGCGGCGTCGAGCACTTCGTCAGCGCCAGCGTCGGCATCGCCGTGGCAAGGCCGTCGACCCGCGAGCCGATCGAGGCCGATCTCTTGATCCGCGACGCCGACGCGGCGATGTACAGGGCGAAGGAACGCGGCCGCGCCCGCTGCGAGCTCTTCGACGCGGAGATGCGGGCTGGGGCTTTGCGCCGGCTAGAGGTGGAGCGTGAGCTGCGCCACGCGCTCGAGCGCGATGAGCTGGAGCTCCACTACCAGCCGCTGATCGCTCTGCGCAGCGGCGAGATCACCGGCCTCGAGGCGCTGGTGCGCTGGCGCCATCCCGAGCGCGGCCTCCTCGATCCCGGCGAGTTCGTGTCCGTCGCCGAGGACAGTGGCCTGATCGAGCCGATCGGGCGCTGGGTGCAGGAAAGCGCCTGTCGTCAGGTGCTCGAGTGGCACGAGCTGCGGCCCGACCAGCGGCCCTTCGACGTCTCGGTCAACCTCTCCGCGCGCCAGGTGACGCACCGCGATCTCGCCGGCTCGATCGCCGGGATCCTCGAGAGCACCGGGCTCGACCCCGTTCATCTGCGACTGGAGATCACCGAGAGCGTCCTGGTCGAGGAGTCGGCAACCGCGACCGGCACTCTGGAAGCGCTCAGCGACATCGGCGTCGGCCTCGTCCTCGACGATTTCGGCACCGGCTATTCCTCACTCGCCTACCTCAACCGCTACCCCTTCGACGGCCTCAAGATCGATCGCTCGTTCGTCGACGCGCTCGGCGTCGAACAGGAGCGCACCGCGATCGTCGAGGCGATCATCGGCATGGCTCGCGCCCTCTCTCTCGACGTCATCGCCGAGGGGGTCGAGAACGAGGCTCAGATCTCAGAGCTGAGCCGGCTCGGCTGTGACTACGCCCAGGGACACCTCTTCTCGAGGGCGCTGCCGGCGGAGAAGATCTCCGCGATGCTGGTCGACGGGGTGCCGTTTTATTCGGCGGAGATCTCGCCCGGCAGGTAGGCGTTGCTGAGCACTTCTTCCGGTGCGGGCAGCGAGGAGATCAGTTCGTTGTCACGCATCCAGCCGCTGAACTCACGCCACTGGTTGGGGGCCATGTAGCCGTAGGGGCGATTGCCGCCCGAGGTCGGCGCCAACAATGGCAGCGTTACCGCCAGCTCTGCTTTGGTCAGCTTCGGATCGAGGTCTGGGTTCGCCTCCAGCAGCGCCTTTGCCGCTGCTTTGGGATTGCTCGCGGCCGCGGCCGTGCCCCGCGCCAGGGCGGCGATGAAGAGGCGGATCGCCTTTGGATCCTCTTCCAGCTGCTTGCCTCGCGCGACCAGGACCAGCTCGTCGTAGGTCGGGACGCCGAGCTTGTCGACCGGCGTGACGACCGGGTCGGAGCCGCGCAGGCGCAGGTCGACCCCCTCGACGTTGCTGAAGCCGCCCAGCATTGCGTCGGCACGGCCGCCGAGCAGCGCCGGCAGCAGGCCAAAGCCGACGTTGACCGTCTTGACGTCGGATGGCTTCAGCTTGGCGCGGGCGAGGATCGTCTTCAGGTAGGCGTCCTGGTAGGGGATGCCGGCCGTGGCGATCGTCTTCCCCCGCAGGCCCGCCACGCCCCCGATCCCGGACTTCTTCAGCCAGATCATCGAAGTGAGCGGCCGGTTGACCATCGCGGCGACGGCCTTGACGTCGAGGCCCTGCTCGTGGGCCAGCATCACCTCGGGCTCATAGGAGATCGCCAGGTCGCTGCGTCCCGCGGCGAGGAGCTTCAGCGGCGCCGCCGGATCGGAGGGAGTCTGGATGTCGACGTCGAGGCCGGCTTCCTCGAAGTAGCCGAGCTTCTCCGCCATGTAGATGCCGGCGTGATCGGGGTTGGGGTAGAAGTCGAGGACGAGGCTGAGCGGTTCCTTTTCGCCGGCCACGTCCTCGCTCTTCTCGCCGCAGGCGGCGAGCCCAACCGCCAGCGCGAGCAGGGCGACGGCGAGCATCGCCGGGATGGAGACTCGCTTCATCCCCTGCTTTCTATCGCCAAGTGACGATGCGACGCTCTGCGAGGGCGAGAATCGCGAAGAGGACGATCGCCATCGCCGAGAGCACGGCGACTGCGGCGAAGGCCCGGGCGGTCTCGAGCTGGTTCATGTCGCGGAAGATCAGCGCCCCCAGGCCCGAGTCCGGGGCGGCCAGCTCGCCGAAGACCGCGCCGATAACAGCCACGGCGACGGCGACCTTGGCGCCGCTGAAGAAGTAGGGCAGGGCCGAGGGGGCCTCTACCCGACGCAGGATCTGGCCGCGTGAGGCATCGAGCGTACGCATCATCTTGGTCGCTTCGGGATCGACCGAGCGCAGGCCGTCGAGCGTGTTGATGGTGATCGGGAAGAAGCAGATCAGAGCGATGATCGCCAACGTGGGCCCGATTCCGAAGCCGAACCAGACGACCAGGATCGGGGCGATGACGACGATCGGGATCGTCTGGGAAGCGATGATGAGCGGCTGGAAGGCGAGGCGCAGGGTTTCGGAGAGATGCATGGCGACGGCGAAGGCGACGCCGGCGAGCAGCGCGCAAGCGAAGCCAAGCAGCACCTCCCGCAGGGTCACCCAGGCGTTTTCGGCGAGCAGCGAGCGGCTCTGCCAGAGCGCTTCGGCGATTTCGGCGGGGGAGGGGACGAGAAAGTCTTCGAGGCTGAGCAGATCGGCGAGCGCGCCGCTGCTTGCGGCAATCTGCCAAGCGCCGATCAGAGCAGCGATCAGCAGGGTGGGGAGGAGCCAGCGCCTCATCGTGTCCCCTCGCGAAGGGCTCGCATCGCCCGCTCGCGCGCGGCGACGAACTCGGGGTGGGTGACCGCCTCGTCGCGGTCGGCGCTGCGCGGCGACGGCGCGCTGAGCTCGTCGACGACGTGTGCCGGCCGCGCCGAGAGCACGGCGACGCGGTCGCATAGGTAGAGCGCCTCCTCGACGTCGTGGGTGACGAGGATGACGGTGCGCGGATCGGCCGCTAGAGCCCCCGCCAGCCACTCCTGCATCTCGGCGCGGGTGATCGCGTCGAGCGAGGCGAAGGGCTCGTCGAGCGCCAGCACGGGCTTGCCGGCGATCAGGGTGCGCAGGAAGGCGACCCGTTGCCGCATGCCACCCGAAAGCTCGGCCGGGGCGGACCGCTCGAAGCCGGCGAGGCCGAAGCGCTCGAACAGCAGCCCAGCCTCGCGCCGTGCCTCGGCGCGGCGGACGCCGCGGTTGCGCGGCCCCAGCGCCGCGTTGTCGAGCGCCGAGAGCCAGGGCAGCAGCATGTCGCGCTGGGGCATGAAGGCGCAGCTGGCGAGTCGCCCCCGGGCATCGACGGCGCCACCGACTTCGACCTCTCCTCGTCCCGGCTCCTGCAGGCCGGCGATCAGCTCGAGCAGAGTCGACTTGCCGCAGCCCGAGGGCCCGACCAGGCCGAGGACGCCGTGCGCGGGCACGTCCAGGTCAAGCCGCTCGATCGTGCGCAGCTCGGCGTAGGAATGAGCCAGGCCGCGGACCGAGACCGCGGCGCTCGCCTTGCCCTCGGCGGCAGGCGATGCGGCCCCGGCAGCGAATTCTCTGGCTTCCGTGGTGGGCATATTGGTATCCTGGCGCACTCCGCGCTCCTGACCAAAAAGGTCAGGAAAGTCGATAACCAACCTGCGCGGAACTCATATGGACCCGGCAATCATCGTCTTTGGACTAGGTATTGGCGTGCTCGTTGGCATGACGGGCATGGGCGGCGGATCGCTGATGACGCCGCTGCTCATCCTGATCTTCGGCATCCAGCCGACGACCGCGATCGGCACCGACATCTTCTACTCGGCGGTGACCAAGACCGTCGGCGGATGGCGCCATTTCCGCATGAAGACGGTGAACATGGAGCTGGTCAAGTGGCTTTCCTTCGGCAGCGTTCCCGCCGCCGTGCTGGGGGTCGTGTTCGTGTCGCTGCTTCAAGACCGCATCGGCGAAGACCGGCTCGACTCACTCGTCTACGCGGTGCTCGGCGGCACCCTGCTGATGGTCGGGATCATCACCCTGACCCGGGCTCTGATCCTCCGCAACCTGGTCGAGGAGCGCGATCGCTTTGACGTTGAGCGGCGCCACAAGGTCGCCGCGGTGCTGATCGGCGCCACCACCGGCTTCGTGATCGGGATCACCTCGGCCGGCTCGGGCACGGTGATCGCGATCCTCTTGATCGCGGTCTACCGGCTGGCGCCGAAGAAGGTCGTCGGCACTGACGTCTTTCACGCTGCCATCCTGCTCTGGGCCGCCGGCATCGCCCACTGGATCGGCGGCAACGTCGACTTCGTCCTCGCCGCCAACATCCTGCTCGGCTCGGTGCCCGGCGTCGTCATCGGCGCCGCGCTTTCCGACAGGGCGCCACAGGGCTTCATCCGTACTGCGCTTGGCGTCGTCCTCGTCGGCTCCGGCATCGTCACGATCCAGAAGGGCGACCCGACGGTATGGCCGATCGCCGCCGCAGTGGCGGCAATCGGCCTCGGCGCCATCCTCGCCGCCCCTCGTTGGCTTCACAGACGCCGCCTGCGCGAAGCGGCGCAAGCCGCCGACCGTTCGGCAGAGCTGGCGCCGGACGTAATCGGCTGACTGATTAACTAGCTGCCTATGCGTGTCTCCGCGAAGGCCGACTATGCCGTCCGCGCCGCAGCCGAGTTGGCCGCGGCCGACGAGGGGCCCGTCAAGGGCGAGAAGCTCGCCGATGCCCAGGACATCCCGCTGCAGTTCCTCGAGCACATCCTGCTCGAGCTGAAGCACGTCGGCATCGTCCGCGCCCGCCGCGGCGCCAAGGGCGGCTACTGGCTCGCCAAGCCCGCCGAGGAGGTGACGATCGCCGACATCGTCCGCGCCGTCGAGGGCCCGATCGCCCACGTGCAGTCGGCTCCACCGGAGTCGATCGAGTACCGGGGAAACTCCGAGCACCTGCAGGAGGTCTGGATCGCCGTTCGCGCCAGCCTGCGAACGGTGCTCGAGCACGTCACCCTCGCCGACCTGGTCAGCGGTCAGCTGCCGACCGAGGTCAAAGACCTCGCCGCGTCTCCCGACGCCTGGGTCGCCCGCTAACGCAAATAGCTCGGCCTCTCAGTGGGGATAGGGCCACAGCCGCCCCAGCCGAGGCCGGGACGGCCGCTTCAGGATTACGTTGTCAGGTCTTGACGTAGACCGGAGATAAGGCCCCCCAGAACAGGTCCGGGACTATTTCGCCGGGGCAGAAGTCGAGTGGGCTGGTGCTGGTGAGCCCGCTTCCGTCGCTTTTGATACCCCCGTTGCCGGTGTTGTCGTCCAGCAGAGAGGCGCCTACCACATGGAGTGTCGGTAAGCCCCCGTATTTGCATTCAAAGAAAATGTTGCATTTGAACGAGAGTTCCATGTTGTGGAACTGACCAATGGCTAAGTTGACTGCCGTCTTTAAGAATAACTCTGTGCCCAGCGAGGTGGTGGTCACCGTACAGACAACCGCCCCATTTGTGCACCCTTTCCAGGTCAGGCTGGTGACATGGCCAACCTGAGGCGCCGCTAACCCTAAGAGGGTGAGCGACAGTAACGATTCTTCACAGGTGATGGGCCCTTCTGGCGTTAAGAACACCACGCCTTTTGCCACCGCGTGAATGGTTTTGAACTGGTTTGCGGCGGCGCAGGTTAATGCTCCGCTTTCGTTAGATGAACATAGAGCTGTGTTCATAGCTGTAGCGGAGGAGGCGCCTAGGAGCGCCATCGCTGCTATTGCGGCGATGACGGTGAGGCCGAATACCTTGGTGAGTCGCATGGCGATGCTCCTTTTCGGCGCGAAGGCGCCGAGTCTTGTGGACAAAACCGCTAAAGAATATCTGTGTAAATGCCCACAAAGCATCCGTAGAAGACCGTGAGATCTTCCACGGATGCTGCCTAGTACGGCGCTCTACGGTTCAGGCGGAGAGGCGGAAGGGCGGGTAGTCGTCGGTGACGAGGACGAAGGCGTAGCCGACGACGCGGTTGTGCCAGCGGAGTACACCCTCGACGAAGCTGAAGATTCCGCGTGGGTAGCTGCCGGTGAAGAGGATCGCGAACCAGGCGCCGATCACGGCGAAGAAGACGCCGATATAGAGAAAGAAGAGCACGATGTAGTGGGGGATCGCGAGAAGCCACTTGACCAGCGGTAGGCCCCGCTCGAGGCGCTCGGCGTCTGGGTAGGCGAAGTCGAGGTGGACGGCCTGCCGCTCGTCGGTCGACGGGTATTCGTCATCCATCAGGGCCATGTAGACGCCGACGCGGTTGGCAAAGCGCAGCAGTTCAAGGTTCCAGTCGTACCACCAGCGGGGGTACTTCTTGCGGAAGAGCAGCATCGCCACGATCGGCAGGAAGATCAGGCTGCCGGCGGCAACCGCTCCGTACGCTCCGCCCGGCAGCAGGGCCGCGACGATCGCGATCGGGATCACGGTGAAGATGCGAAAGAAGGTCGTCAGCCGGTTGAGCTGGCGCTCGGGATAGTCGACAGAGAAGTTGACTGGGTATGAAGGTGGCATTGCTCTCCCCGTTTCGCAGTTTGTGTAGATGGTTACTAGGTCTCGGTCGGGACTCCTCCTGCGACGACGTTGACGAAGTTCTCCAGGTGCCGAGTGGTCCAGCACTCGAAGGCGCCGTCGCAGTAACGCTCGTAGGCCGCCATCACCGAGTCGCCGTAGTTCCAGTAGAGCTTCGGCTCGGGATTGAGCCAGAAGAGGCGACCGGCGCGCTCCGCCACCTGGGCGAAGACCTCGGCGTGGGGCTCGCGGCCGTTGGTGCGGGCATCGCCGAGCACGATCACGGTCGAGCGCGGGTCGAGCTCGTCAGAGATCTGGCCGAGGAACTCGAGCCAGACGCGGCCGTAGTCGGTGTAGCCGGAGACGTCGGCGACGCCGCCCTCGCTGGAGATCTTCTGGGCGATGACACGGAAGTCGCGCTCGTGCTCGAAGACGTCGGTCACCTCCGAGATGCGCTCGATGAAGACGAAGCTGCGCAGTTTGCGGAACGAGTCGTGCAGCGCGTGCAGGACGGAGAGGAAGAAGACGCTGGCCGAGGTGACAGAGGTGGAGACGTCGCAGAGCACGTAGATCTCGGGCCGGCGCGGGCGCTTGGGCCGGTAGCGCAGGTGCATCGGCACGCCGCCGGTCTCCAGCGAGGCTCGCATCGTCCGCCGCACGTCGATGCTCTGCCCCTGGCGCCGGCCGCGCTGCTCCTGCCCCAGCGTCGCCAGGCGCCGCTTCATCTGCGAGACGGCACGGTGCACGGCGGCGAGATCCTGGGTTGGGTTGGTCGGCAGGGCGCGGTCGAGCTCGGCCAGCGGCCGCGACGGAGGCAGGGTGGAGGTGCGCTCGATCAGTTCGCGCTCGAGCTCACGGCGCAGGTGGCGCTCGAAGCGGTTGAGCTGGTCGCGGTCGATCGGCGGCAGCTCGGCGGCGCCGTCCTCGGCTTGAGGCTGGGGGCCGGCCGAGAGGCCGAGCGTGCGGCGGATTCGCTGCACGTCGACGCCGACCACGCCCGATCCCTCGCCCTGGCGGCCGAAGGCGGCGATCGCCAGCCGTGCCAGGTCCCGCATCTCGTCGTCGTTTCCTTCGACGATCGCCTGGCGCACCTGCTCGCGCAGCTCGTCGATGTCGAGACGCTCGCTGCCTTCGTGGCGCTGCGCCTGCTCCTCGATGCCACGCTCGATCGCCTCTGCCTCGGCGGCGCGGAAGAACCAGCGCTCGAAGAGCAACTCGAAGAGCCGCCGGTCCTCCTGCGACTTGGCGATCGTCGCCGCCAGCGCCTCGCGGAAGTCGTCGCGCGAGGTCCACGGAACCTGTTCCAGCGCCGCGAAGGCGTCGAGGATCTCCGAGGTGCCGACGGCGACACCCTCGCTACGCAGCTCCTCGCAGAAGCCGAGCAGCTTCGCCGCCAGGCCCGGCGGGCCGGCCTCCGCCTTCGGCCCGTAGGGCGAGGCGGGCGTCGGGCTCACCCCGCTGCCGGAGTCGGCGGCCCAGCCAGCTTGACGCCAACCCGCTCCGCAACCAGATCGATGTCGGTGCGGTGCTTGACGATGATCGACATCGACTGCTCGAAGGTCTTGCGGTCGATGTCCTCGGCCCCCATCAGCAGCAGCGTTCGCGCCCAGTCGATCGACTCGGCTATCGAGGGAGGCTTCTTGAGGTCCAGGTCGCGGATCATCCGCACCACCTCGACCATCCGGCGGGCCAGCGCCTCGGGCAGGTCCGGCGCGTGCAGGCGGACGATCTCCATCTCTCGCTCCAGCTCGGGGTAGTCGAGCCAGAGGTAGAGGCAGCGCCGCTTCAAAGCCTCGGTCAGCTCGCGTGAGTTGTTCGAGGTGAGCACGACGATCGGCATCGTCGTCGCCGAGACCTGGCCCAGCTCCGGGATCGTGATCTGGAAGTCGGAGAGCAGCTCGAGCAGCATCGCCTCGAACTCCTGGTCGGTCTTGTCGATCTCGTCGATCAGCAGCACGACCGGCTCAGGGCTGGCGATCGCCTGCATCAGTGGCCGCTCGAGCAGGAACTCCTTGTCGAAGATGTCGCCGTGGACGTCCTCCCAGCCGTCCTCGCCGCCGGCCTGGATGCGCAGCAACTGCTTGCGGTAGTTCCACTCGTAGAGCGCCTTGGCCTCGTCGAGCCCCTCGTAGCACTGCAGGCGGATCAGCTCGCGGCCGGTGGAGCGCGACAGCGCCTTGGCCAGCTCGGTCTTGCCGACCCCCGCCGGGCCCTCGACCAGGACCGGCTTGCCGAGCCGTTGAGCAAGGAAGGAGACCAGCGCGGCGGACTCGTCGGCGAGGTAGCCGACTTGGGCCAGCGAGTCCTTTACCTCGGCGACAGAGCCATCGGCCATGGGGGCGATGATAATCCGTGTCGTGCTCGACCTCGTCCTGCCACTCGCATCGCTGCTTCCCCACAGCGCCGGCCCCTACATTGCGCTGATGCTGATCGGCTTCGCGATCGGCATCCTCGGCCACCTCTCCACGGCTCGCTGGCTGGTGGTCGCCGGCATCATCCTGATTTTCCTCGGCGCCTTCCTCTTCCCGCTCGCGGTGAACTTCACCGAGGAGAGCCCGCGTCAGATCGAGGCGCCCGAAGAGAATTCGAGCCAGCTCCAGGTCCTTCCCTGAGGCCGGCAGGGCTAGGATCGGGCGATGGGACGGCTTGACGAGGTCGACCTCTCGCTCTCGCTGACGCGCCGTGAGGAGGAGCGTGAGCTGCAGGCCGCCTGGCAGCGGCTGACCGAGTTGCGGCTCACCCTCGGTGGGCTGATCGGGGCGCAGGAGATTGGGCCGCCTCTCCTCGTCCTCTTCGAGGGCTGGGACGCCTCCGGCAAGGGTGGCGCGATCAAGCGGCTCGTCACGCCGCTCGATCCTCGCCACGTCCGCGTCGTCCAGTTCGCCGCGCCGAGCGCCGACGAGAAGCGCCACCATTTCCTCTGGCGCTTCTGGCCGTCGTTGCCTGGCTGGGGCGGGATGGCCGTCTTCGACCGCACTTGGTATGGCCGCGTGCTGGTCGAGCGGGTCGACGGCCTGGCGACGCGCGAGCAGTGGCTGCGTGCCTACGACGAGATCAACGACTTCGAGCGCAGCCTCGCCAGCGAGGGCACCATCGTCGTCAAGCTCTGGCTGCAGATCTCCGAGGCCGAGCAGCTGAAGCGCTTCGAACGGCGTGCCGACGATTCCCTCAAGGCCTGGAAGCTCACCGAGGAAGACTGGTCCAATCGCAGCAAGCGGGCCGAGTACGAACAGGCGGTCGAGGAGATGGTGGTTCGCACCGACCAGCCACATGCCCCCTGGCGGATGATCGCGGCCGAGTCGAAGCGCTACGCCCGCGTCGCCGTCGTGCGGGCGGTCATCGATGCGATCGAAGTGGGAATGCGTGCCAGGGGCCAAGAGCCGCCCCCAGCGTCGTAAGCTTCACGGCTCCGCCCCTTCGACTGCCACAGGAGGCCGCCCGCCTTGAGCCGACTTCGCATTCTCACCCTCTTCATTGCGCTGATCGCGCTGGTGGCAACCCTTGCCGCTTGCGGCGGCGGAAGCAGCAGCGACGATCCCCAGGCCGTTGTCGACGATGCGACGTTGCAGGGGATCGAGAGCGGCGACGTCGACCTCTCGCTGGGCATCGACGTCAAAGGCGACAAAGCCGGTCACGTCGACGTCAGCCTTTCCGGCCCATTCCAGAGCGAAAGCGAAGCGGAACTGCCCGAACTGGACATGGTCGCCCAGGCAAACGGCTCGATCGATGGCGAAAAGATCGACTTCGACGGTGGTTTGACCCTGCTCGGCAACAAGGCCTACGTCCAGTACGAAGGCACCGAGTACGAGGTCGACCCGACGACCCTCAGCTTCGTCAAGTCGATACTCAAGAAACAGGGCGGGGGGCAGAGCCAGTCGAGCGAAGGCAACGCTTGTCAGGAAGCGCTGAGCAAGTTGAACCCGGGCGACTTCATCGATCAGGCCAAGAGCGAAGGCAGCGCCGACGTCGGCGGCACCGAGACGACGAAGGTCAGCGGCGACCTCGATGCCTCGGCTGCGGTGGACTCGCTGACCGAACTGAGCGAAGACCCGGCCTGCAGCGAACAGCTCGGCTCGGCGGCCCCGCTGCCTTCGACTGGAGAACTCGACAAAGCGAAGAGCCAGGTGCAGGAATCGGTGAAGGCCGCCCACGTCGACCTCTACGTCGGCGATGACGACATCGTGCGCCGGATCTCTGTCCAGGCCACGATCGAACCGCCGCAGGGCTCGGGCGACGGCGGCGCGAAGAGCGTCGAACTCGATCTCGACCTGACCCTTACTGGGGTCAACGAGGATCAGACGATCTCCGCGCCGCAGGGAGCGAGGCCGCTCAGCCAGCTCTTCCTCAAGCTGGGGGTCAACCCGATCGAACTGCTCGGCCTGCTGCAGGGCGAAGGTGGCCTCGGCGGCGGCGCTGGTGGGCTCGGCGGTCTGCTGGAAGGCCTCGGCGGCTCCGGGAGCGCCCAGTAACCGCCTTCCTTCGCACTCCACATGGCTGGCCGTATCTGCTGACGCCGCTGATCCCGCTGGCGGTGGCTCTGGATCTGGCTGGCTCGTCGGCCGGGCTTGTCTTCACCGCCTCGGCGCTCGGCATCATTCCCACCGCCGCGCTGATGGGGCGCGCCACCGAGGAGCTGGCGGCGCGCTCGGGGCCGGGCATCGGCGGGCTGCTCAACGTCACCTTCGGCAACGCGCCGGAGCTGATCATCGCTCTCTTCGCGCTCAGCAAGGGCCTGCAGGAGGTCGTCAAGGCCTCGATCGTCGGCTCGATAATCGGCAACATCCTGCTCGTCCTCGGCGCGGCGATGCTGGCCGGTGGGTTGGGGCGTGACAAGCAGACCTTCAGCCGCGTGACGGCCAGCATCCAAACCACGATGCTGCTGCTCGCCGGGGCGGCGCTGGTGATGCCGGCGATCTTCGAGCTCGTCGAGGGCAAGGGCCTGCCCTCGCCGGGCGCCGAGTCCGTCAACTACGGCTCGACCGTCGAGCAGCTCTCGCTGGCGGTGGCGATCGTCCTGATCGCCACCTATGTGGCCGGGCTCTTCTTCTCGCTCAAGACCCACCGCGACATCTTCAATCCCGATTACGAGGACGAGGACACCTGGGGCTGGTCGACCCGCAAATCCGTGCTGGCTCTCGCCGGCGCGGGCGTGCTGGTCGGCCTGATGTCGGAGGTTCTGGTCGGCTCGATCGAGGAGGCCTCGCACGCGGTCGGGCTTTCCGAGTTCTTCATCGGCGTCATCGTCGTCGCCATCGTCGGCAACGCGGCCGAGCACTGGGTGGCGGTCCTGGTCGCGATGAAGAACAAGATGGACCTCGCCGTCAACATCGCGATCGGCTCGAGTGCCCAGGTGGCGCTCTTCGTCGCTCCGATCCTCGTCCTCGCCTCCTTCTTCCTCGGCCCGCATCCCCTGGCTCTCGTCTTCAACGGCTTCGAGCTCGGCGCGATCCTGATCGCGATCCTGATCGCCAACTACGTCACCCAGGACGGCGAGTCGACCTGGTTCGAGGGAGTGCAACTGCTCGCCGTCTACGTCGTCTTCGGGATCGCCTTCTACTACGCGTGACGCGAGTCCGGGTGGGACTCACCTGCGCAACAGATGGGGAGGCTTGGCGAGTCCCACCCGGACTCGCGTCACCCCTATAGCCTGCCGCGATGGACGTCGTCCTCTTGCTCGTCAGCTTTGCGGTGATCCTCTCCGGGGCGCTGCTGTTCACCAACGCGGTCGAGTGGATCGGTCACCGGCTGGAACTCGGTGAGGGTGCGGTAGGCAGCCTGCTGGCGGCCGTGGGCACGGCGATGCCGGAGACGTTGATCGCGATCGTCGCCCTGATCGGGGCCGCCGAGGGGGCGGACCAGGTGGCGATCGGCGCGATCGTCGGCGCGCCCTTCCTGCTCGGCACCCTGGCGATGGGGCTGGTCGGCCTCTTCGCCTATCTCTATCGCGAGCGTCGAGAGCAGGGACTCGAGCTGAAGGCCCACCGGCCGACGCTCGAGCGCGACCTGCTCTTCTTCCTCTTCTTCTTTGCGGTCTCGCTGGCGCTGTCGTGGGGTGCGCCCGACGCGCTGAGGATCCCGGTCGGGATCCTCGTCATCCTCTCCTACCCGCTCTACATCGCCCGCACCTTGCGTAGCGGGGGGGAGGTGCAGGGCGAGGAGACGCTCAACCCGCTGGTTTTCGAGCGACGCAGCGAGCGGCGCGAAAGCCCAGCTCTGTCGCTCTGCGTGATCCAGCTTCTGGTCGGCCTCGGGGCGATGGTCGGTGGCGCCCACCTCTTCGTCGAGGAGCTGCTCCACATCGCCGATAGCCTCGGTGTCGAGGCGGTGGTCCTGGCGCTCGTGCTCGCGCCGCTGGCGACCGAGCTGCCGGAGAAGGTCAACAGCTTCTTCTGGGTGCGCGAAGGCAAGGACTCGCTGGCGCTCGGCAACATCACCGGCGCGATGGTCTTCCAGTCGACGATCCCGGTCGGCATCGGGCTCGTCTTCACCAGCTGGGAGCTGAGCGGCAACGCCGCCCTCTCGGTCGTTCTCGGCCTCGCCGGCGGCCTGCTCGCCTACGAGGTCCTGCATCGCCGCGGCCGCTTCGGCCTGCCGGCGGTAGTCACCTGGTTCGTGCTCTACGCGACCTTCATCGTCGTCGTAGCCGCCGGCGCCTAAGCCGCGGCTAGCTCGCCAAGCGCCTTGAGCACGAGGTCGTCGTGCTTTTTCGGCTGCACCTTTGGGAAGGCCTTGGCGATCTTGCCGTCGGGATCGATGATGAAGGTGGCGCGCTGCACGCCCATGTACTTCTTGCCGTACATCGACTTCTCGACCCAGGCGCCGTAGGCGTCGGCGACGGCGTGGTCGGCATCGGCGAGCAGGGTGAAGTCGAGGTCGAATTTGCCGGCGAACTTCTGGATCGCCTCGACCTTGTCGGGGGAGACGCCGATCACGCGGGCGCCGGCCGCCTTGTAGTCGGCGCCACGATCACGGACGCCGCAGGCCTGCGTCGTGCAACCTGGCGTGTCCGCTCGGGGATAGAAGTAGAGGACGACCGTCTCGCCCTTCAGCTGGGAGAGGCTGACCTCGTTGCCGTCCTGGTCAGGCAGGGTGAAGTCGGGTGCGCTCGCCCCGGCCTCGAGCACTACTCGGTGTCCTCGCGCCCGGGGTCCTGACCGTCCTCGTCCTCGTCCAGCTCGTCGTCGCCCTGCTCCAGGGCGGTCTCGGAGACCGAGCCGGTCGAGCCGGGGTGGTAGCTGGTCTGGAAGCGCTCGAGCACCTGATCGCGCTGGTCCTCGTCGACCGGCACCTCGTCGGAGATGCGCACCCAGTCGGCGCCCTCGTAGGCCTCCATGTTGAAGACCTCCTGGTCGAGCGAGGTCGAGTCGTCGACCACGACCAGGACCTCGGTCTGCGGGTTGAAGTAGGTCCCGGGCTGCATCAGCAGCTCCTCGACCTCGTACAGGTTCTCCTCGGCGGCGCCTGCCATCAGTTCCCCAATCCTATGAAATCGGCGACCTGACGCTCGACCTCGGCATCGACGTCGAGCGGCTCCTCGCCGCGTCGCATGCGCCGTTCGTTGCGGGCGATCACGAGATCGCGCACCTCGCCGCGCAGCTTCTCGTCGAGGCTGCGTTTGCCACGACCGCCGCTCAGCTCCGGGTCGAGCAGGGCGGACATCTCGGCCTCGACGTCGAGTGGGGACTCGCCACGCCGTAAGCGGCGATAGGACTTAGCCTCGAGCATCTGCCGCGCCTCGGCCGCCTGGATGGCCAGGTCGATCTCCGGCGACGGCTGAGCCATGCGAGGCGGCGCCATCGAGTGCATGACGCCGAAGCGGCCCTTGCCGATTTCCTTCCAGGCGCCCCCCGCGCGGGCAAAGACGACCGCGGCGACAGGCAGGACGAGGAGCGTGATCGCTGCCAGCACGTAGCCGTTCTGCAAGCTGGTCAGTGCCAAGGGGCAGACCATCGTTCAAGGGTAGGGGTCTCGTCTCCACGTCGCTATCCGGTACCCTGAGCGTTGGTTGACTGACCAGTCAATCGGTGGTCGTCGCCCTTGCGGCGAGGCCGCATGAAAAGGCTTACGCACGGACCAAAAGGAGCCGCGACCAGTGGTTGACTTCACCCTTACCGACGAGCAGAAGGATCTGCGCGAGATGGCGCACAACTTCGCGGAGAACGAGATCCGCAAGGTGGCCTGGGAGTACGACAAGGACGGCACTTGGCCCCAGGACATCATCGACAAGGCCTGGGAGGTCGGGTTGATGAACACCCATATCCCCGAGGCCTACGGCGGTCCCGGTCTCGACTACCTCTCCGGCTGTCTGATCGAGGAGGAGGTGGGCTGGGGATGCTCGGGCATCGGCACCAGCCTGATGGCCAACGGCCTCGCCTCCGCGCCGATCACCCTCGGCGGCTCCGAGGAGACCAAGAAGAAGTACCTCGGCATGCTCTGCGAGGCGCCAAAGCTGGCTTCCTTCTGCCTCACCGAGCCCGACGCAGGCTCCGACGTCTCGGGGATGAAGACCAAGGCCGTGAAGAAGGGTGACAAGTACGTCATCAGCGGCTCCAAGTGCTTCATCACCAACGGCACCTATGCCGACTACTTCACGGTCTACGCCAAGACCGATCCCGAGGCCGGTCATCGCGGCATCAGCGCTTTCGTCGTCGACGCCGACCTCCCCGGGGTCACGGTCGACAAGAAGGAGGACAAGATGGGCCAGCGGGCATCCAACACCGCGACCATCTCCTTCGACGAAGTCGAGATCCCCGCAGAGAACCTGCTCGGCGAGGAAAACAAGGGCTTCAAGCTGGCGATGATGACCCTCGATCGCACCCGCCCCGGCGTCTCGGCGATGGCGGTCGGCATCGGCCGCGCGGCACTCGAGTACGCCACCGAGTACTCCAAGGAAAGGGTCCAGTTCGGCGTGCCGATCGCGATGCACCAGGCGATCCAGTTCATGATCGCCGACATGGCGACCAAGGTCGAGGCCGGCCGCCTGCTGGTCTGGAGCTCGGCGGTCATGCTCGATCAGGGCGTTCGCAACAGCAAGGTCTCCTCGATGGCCAAGCGCTTCGCCGCCGACTCGGCGATGGAGATCACCGTCGATGCCGTGCAGGTATACGGCGGCTACGGCTTCATCAAGGAGTACCCGGTCGAGAAGCTGATGCGCGACGCCAAGATCATGCAGCTCTACGAGGGCACCAGTCAGATCCAGCGCTTGGTGATCGCCAAAGAAGTGCTGCTTCCCCGCAGCGCGGGCGAGCCCACGCCTGAGGCAGATGCCAAGGCAAAAGCCGCGGAGAGCAGTCAGTCCGAGCAGGCTGCGGCCACGGTCTAGGCAGCCTCGACTCTGTTTCAGGAGCCGCCGGGCCATGGCCCGGCGGCTCTTTTTTTGGGCGTGGTGGCGGAGTAAGGTGGTGAACGCACTCGATCGAGGGGGGGTCCGTGGCCGAGAACGGTGGCAACGAGGTTGGGATCGACAAGGCTTACGAGCGCCTTCCGGCCGATCTCCGGCCCCAACTTGGGAAAGTCTGGAGCGACGCCGAATGGGCTGAGCTGAGCCATCGGGAGCGACGCCGGCTCTCAGCCTGGATCGTGCACCTGATCGGCTCCGATGCGGCAGAAGCCCTGGAGGCAGGTGGCTTCGACGAGCGCACGGACGGGCACGCCAGCCGTACGGTCTCGGTTGTCGATGAGCAGGGCTGGCGTGAGCTCGCGCGGATTCAGGAGGAGGCGCTGGAGACGGTCTTGGCAATCAAGGCAGCCAGCGCCGAACGCCTGGCGGAGAGCGGCGAAGACGGAACGGTTGCGGTATCGGCGATGCTCTGCTTCGAGCTTCCGAGGCAGTCCGGCTAGGCGGCGCGGGTAGCCGAGCGAGCGGTCTTCTGCCGCTTCAGCTTGTCGAGCTCGACCTTGCGCAGACGGATCGACTCGGGAGTGATTTCGACGCACTCGTCCTCGCGCAGGAACTCGACCGCGGCTTCCAGCGAGAGGCGTTTGGGCGGCGCCATGCGCTCCAGCACGTCGGCGCTCGCGGCGCGCATGTTGGTCTGCTGCTTTTCCTTCGTCGCGTTGACGTCCATGTCCTCGGCGCGGGCGTTCTCGCCGATGATCATCCCCTCGTAGACCTCCTCGCCGGGGCCGACGAAGAGCGTGCCACGGTCCTGGATGCCAATCAGCGCGTAGCCCGCGGTCTTGCCGCGACGATCGGCGACGATCGAGCCTGTGGGGCGCAGACGCAGCTCGCCGGCCCAACGCTCCCAGCTCTCGAAGACGTGGTGCATGACCCCGGTGCCGCGGGTCTCGGTGAGGAACTCGGTGCGGAAGCCGATCAGCCCACGCGCCGGGACGAGGTATTCCATCCGCACCCAGCCGGTGTCGTGGTTGGCCATCTGCTCGAGGCGGCCCTTGCGTCCAGCCAGCAGCTGCGTGATCGTGCCGACGTGTTCCTCGGGGGCATCGATCGAGAGCCGCTCGACCGGCTCGTAGAGCTTGCCGTCGATCTCCTGGGTGAGCACGCGTGGTTGGCCGGCGGTCAGCTCGAAGCCCTCGCGGCGCATCAACTCGAGCAGGATGACCAGCTGCAGCTCGCCACGCCCCTGCACCTCCCAGGCATCGGGGCGCTCGGTGTCGCGGACGCGGATCGAGACGTTGCCGACCAGCTCGGCGTCGAGCCGGTCGCGAACCTGGCGGGCGGTCAGCTTGCCACCCTCGGTGCCGGCGAGGGGGGAGGTGTTGATGCCGAGCACGATCGAGAGCGAGGGCTCGTCGACGGTGATCACCGGCAGCGGGCGCGGGTCGGCGGGGTCGGCCAGTGTCTCGCCGATCGTCACCTCTTCCATTCCGGCTACGGCGATGATCTCGCCCGGCCCGGCCTCCTCGGCGGCGACCCGCTCCAGCGCCTCGGTGATGTACAGCTCTGACACCGTCGCCCGCTCGACCCTGCCGTCGGCCCGGCACCAGGCGATCTGCTGTCCGGCGCGGATCGTTCCGTTGTGGACACGGCAGAGCGCCAGCCGGCCGACGTAGGGGGAGGCGTCGAGGTTGGTGACGTGGGCCTGCAGGGGGTGATCCGGGTCGTACTGCGGCGCCGGGATCTTCTCCAGCATCAGGTCGAGCAGGGGGGCGAGGTCGCTGCCCTCGACGCCCTCCTCGAGCGAGGCCCAGCCGGCCTTGGCGTTTGTGTAGACGATCGGGAACTCGATCTGCTCCGAGTCGGCGTCGAGGTCGAGGAAGAGCTCGTAGACCTCGTCGACGACCTCGGCGATGCGGGCGTCGGGCCGGTCGACCTTGTTGATGACGAGGATCACCGGCAACTTCGCCTCCAGTGCCTTGCGCAGCACGAAGCGGGTCTGGGGAAGGGGCCCCTCGGAGGCGTCGACGAGGAGCAGCACGCCATCGACCATGGTCAGGCCACGCTCGACCTCGCCGCCGAAGTCGGCGTGACCAGGCGTGTCGACGATGTTGAGCTTGACGCCTTTGTGGGTGACAGCGGTGTTCTTGGCGAGGATCGTGATGCCCTTCTCGCGCTCGAGGTCCATCGAGTCCATCACTCGCTCGGCGACGTCCTGGCCCTTGCGGAAGGCGCCCGACTGCCAGAGCATCGCGTCGACCAGCGTCGTCTTGCCGTGGTCGACGTGGGCCACGATGGCGATGTTGCGTAGGTCGTTTCGAGCGGTCATTGGCAAAAGGAGGTTAGGGAGGGGGTTCGGGGCGAAAAAGAGGCCCGCCGTGTGGCGGGCCCCGTACTGCTCAAGTGCGGTGCGCGACTACGAGGTCTGCTGAACGCTTGCCGCGGCCGGGCCCTTGGGGCCTTCCTCGGACTCGTAGCTCACTTTGGCACCCTCTGCCAGGGACTTGAAGCCCTCGCCGAGGATCGCGCTGTGATGGACGAAGACGTCCTTCGAGCCGTCATCGGGCGTGATGAACCCGTAGCCCTTGTCGTCGCTGAACCACTTGACTGTTCCAGTGGGCATGCATTGCCTCCACTTGATGTGCTGCGAACGCGGAGGATGCGGTAAAGCAACGACGCGAGCGCTAGACACGACTTTGCCGGATATCAATCCGACCTAACGCCGGGGACCGTAGCAGGGTTCGAGCCGGGGACGCGGCGCTCGGAACGCCGTCCAGCCGTGTTCAGGGAGGGAGAGGACCAGTCGATACGTTGATCGAGATGAGGCGAAAGCAACGATCCCGCCGCTGGGTGGGCCCACAGGTCATGGCCGCAGCGGCTGTGTTGTGTGCGCTGGTTCCCCCGTCGGCGATGGCGAGGCCCGCCCCGGAGAGGGACGGCAACCTCTCATCGCGCCTGGCCGAGTTGACAAGGCCAGCATTGCGTTCGGCGCCTGTCGCCGAGCAGGCCGAGGCGCTGAGCCTCGCCAGTGGAGGCTTGGCGCGGGAAGGCAGGCGCGTCCTCGTCGACGTGCGCTTCGATCGCGGTGCGCTCGACAGCCTCGCGAGCCTGCGTGCCGCCGGGGCGACGATCGTCAGCGTCAGCCGTCGCTACCAGACGATCACCGTGGCAGCCAAGCCCGGCGACCTACGCCGGGTTGGCGGCTTGCCGCGAGTGGCCGCCGTCACCGAGGTCTTCGCCCCGATTCTCAACGGCGCCGATTGCGGTGGCTCGGTCCGCTCCGAGGGCGACACCCAGCTCGTCGTCGCGCCGGCTCGCTCTGCCTTCGGAGTCGACGGCAGCGGCGTCACCGTCGGCATCCTCTCCGATTCGTTCGATCGCGATCCTGGTGCTGTGACTCACGCTGCGGGCGATGTGGCGACGGGAGACCTGCCGGGACCGGGTAGTCCATGTGGCTCTGAGGCGCCCGTCAATGTGCTGAGCGACCTGGGGTCCGGCACCGACGAGGGGAGGGCGATGGCGCAGATCGTCCACGATCTGGCGCCCGGAGCCTCGCTGTCCTTTGCCACCGCCTTCGGCAGTCAGTTTGGCTTTGCAAACAACATCAGGGCGCTGCGCGCAGCCGGCGCGAACGTGATCGTCGATGACGTCTTCCATCCCGATGAGCCGTTCTTCCAGGACGGGCCAATCGCCGTCGCGGTGAACGAAGTCACCGCCTCTGGGGCCGCGTACTTCTCGGCGGCAGGCAACGACAACCTGATCGAAGAGGGGACTGGGAACGAGATCGGCTCCTGGGAAGCGCCGCAATATCGCGATTCCGAAAGCTGCCCTGTGGCGATCGTCGCCCTCTCGGAAAAAATCGAAGCCGAAGAAGAAGGCCTAGACGAAATACCACAGGGGCTCAATCCCGCCCATTGCATGGACTTCGACCCGGGCATTGGCAAAGACGACACATTGGGCGTCACGGTTGAAGGCATCACGGTTGAAGAAGGCATCACCGTCAAAGCCGGCGGCACTCTCAGGGTCGACCTCCAGTGGGCAGAACCCTGGGACGGCGTTGGCGCCGATCTCGACGCCTTCCTACTCGACGAAGCGGGCAATCTCGTCGAAGAAGAAGTCGAAGTGGAGAAAGGCAAATTCGAAGACGTTCCGGTTGGCAGCGCCGAAGACAACGTCAACGGCAGCCAGCAGCCGGTCGAGTACTTCGAATGGGAAAACCCGAACGAAGAAGAAGAAGTCCAGCTCGTCGTCAACCGCTTCGCCGGCGGCGATCCCAGGCTGAAGGTGGGTCTGATCCAGAGCGACGTCACCGCCATCGAGCACCCCGAACCCCCGCAAGAAGATGTTGTCGGCCCGACGATATTCGGACATGCCGGCGCAAATGGCGCCGTCTCGGTGGGAGCGATTCGCTTCAACACCACCGCTTCGCCGGAGCCGTTTTCCTCGCGCGGGCCGCTCACCCACTACTTCGGGCCTGTTCGAGGGACCACGCCCGCAGCTCCGCTGGGGCCCGAGACGATCTCCAAGCCGGATCTCGTCGCCACCGACGGGGGCGTCACCACTTTCTTCAGCCAACAGG
This sequence comes from uncultured Solirubrobacterales bacterium, assembly GCA_963718775.1. Lineage (GTDB taxonomy): Bacteria > Actinomycetota > Thermoleophilia > Solirubrobacterales > 70-9 > VRUE01. Next base: position 2,322,490 of record OY970377.1, read on the forward strand.
ACCTATCCGGCGCCTGGCGCTTCTTCGGCACCTCGGCCGCCGCCCCGCACGCGGCCGCCGTCGCGGCGTTGATGAAGCAGGCCAACCCGTCGCTCTCTCCTGCCCAGGTGCGCGGTGCGCTGGAAGCCACGGCGATCCCGGTTGGCCCGGTCGGCGCCTTCGGGCCCGAGGCCGTCGGCGCGGGCCGAGTCAACGCCTACGACGCGATCGCCAGCGTTGCCCTGCCGCCGTTGATCTCGATCACCGAACGGCCGCCGACGTTGGGCAGGGAGCGCAGGCCGAGCATCGGTTTCGTCGCCAACCGCCCCGTCACCTTCAGCTGCTCGATCGACGGCGGCGGCCTGCAGCCATGCAACTCTCCCTTCCTGCCGGCGGCGCCGCTCGCCGACGGGATCCATGGCTTCGCGGTGCAGGGTGTCGACGCCGCCGGCCGTACCGGGATCAGCGAGACGGTCAGCTTCAGGATCGACACCAAGCGCCCCAATACCTTCTTCAAGCAGAAGCCCCGCAAGACGCTGCGCACCCAGCGGCGCCGCGCCAAGGCGGTCTTCCGTTTCGGCTCCAACGAGCCCGGCGTCAGCTTCGTCTGCAAAATCGACGGTGGCTTCTGGCGTTTCTGCAAGCCGCGCTTGGTCCGCCGTTTGCGAGTCGGCAAGCATGTCGTCCGGGTCAAAGCGCGCGACGCTGCGGGCAACGTCGACCGAACCCCGGCGGTCTACCGCTTCGAGGTCAAAAGAGCCCGCTGAGGACGTCCAGCTGGGTGCCGAAGTAGACCGAGATCGCGGTGATCGGCAGGTAGCCGATCGCCGTAGTCCAGACGAAGCGCCAGACCGGCACGCGAGCGGCTCCGGCGGCATAGGAGACGATGCTGAAGGGCAGGATCGGGATCAGCCTCGCGGCGATCAGCACTCTTGCGCCGCCGCGCTCGATCCTCGCCTCGATGCGCTCGAAGCGCTCCTTGCCCAGCCAGCGGTCGAGCAGCGGCCGGGCCACCGAGCTCCCGATCGCGAAGCAGATCAGCCCGGAGAGCAGCCAGCCGAGCATCATCAGGGCGAGGGCGGGGAAGAAGCCGTAGACGAGGCCGGCGGCCGCGTCGACGATCTCGGCCGGGTAGAAGACGACGGCGTGGATCAGGGTGAGGACGAGGATCAGCAACGGCCCGGCGATGCCGAGGCTGTCGATCTCGGCTCGCACCTTGTCGGTGTCGCCGTTGATCGCCGCGAGCGCGGCGTCGTGCAGCGCCGGCACCGCGAAGACCAGCCCGGCGAGCAGCGCGATCCCCGCCAGGGTGATCCCGATCTCGATCCAGGGCGGGCGGTTATCCACGCAGCCGCTCGGCCAGGCCCGAGTGGCGGCCACCGCTGTCGTCGCGTCGTATCGCCGACCCCAGCGCTGCCTGGTCGCCGATCAGCACGCAACTCCTGCGGGCGCGGGTGATCGCCGTGTAAAGCAGCGGGCGGGTCAGCATTCGCGAGTGCGAGCGATGGCAGACAGCGACCACCACCGGCACCTCGCAGCCCTGCGCCTTGTGGACCGAGATCGCGTAGGCGAGCCGCAGGGTCGCCGTCTCGCCGTAGGGGATGGCCAGGGCCTCGCCCTCGTCGGTGTCGACGAGGATCTCCTCCTCGTCGGGGTCGTCGGCGCGCAGGAAGACGATCGAGCCGTTCATCAGGCCCAGCTCGTGTGAGTTGCGGGTCTGGATCAGCCGGTCGCCGATCCGGAAGCGGTCGCTCACGGCCGGCTTGCCACGTGGGTTCAGCTCGGTCTGCAAACGCTCGTTGAGGGCGTCGATCCCGACCGCGCCCCGGTACATCGGCGCCAGCACCTGCACCTCACGGACCGGGTCGACGCCGAAGTGCTTCGGGGCGCGCTCGGCGACCACCTCGACCACCGTCTCCAGGGCCCGCTCCGGGTTGGGGCGATCGATGAAGAAGAAGTCGTGGTCCTGGTCGTCGGTCGGCTCGAGGTGGGGTGAGCGGCCCTGGTTGATCTCGTGGGCCGCCGTGGTGATCATCGACTGCGCCGCCTGGCGGAAGATCTGGGTGAGCCGGACGACGGGAGCGATCTCCGCCGCGATCAGATCCTCGAAGGGCTTGCCGGCGCCGATCGGCGGCAACTGGTCGGCATCGCCGACGAGGACGACGTGGGTGGACTCGGCGAGCCCACCCAGCAAGACCTCGATCAGGCGCAGGTTCAGCATCGAGGACTCATCGACGATGACCAGGTCGGCGGGCATCGGATGGCCGGGCTTGAAGGCCGGTTCGCGCCCCGGCATCCACTCGAGCATGCGGTGGATCGTCTGTGCGCTGTGGCCAGTGGCCTCCTCGAGGCGCCGCGCCGCGCGGCCGGTCGGCGCGCAGAGGGCGATGCGCAGATGCGCCTCTTCGGCCTGCTCGACGATCGCCCGCGTGCAGGCTGTCTTGCCGACGCCGGGGCCGCCGGTCAGCACCGAGATCCGCGCCATGAAGGCGCCGCGCACGGCCGCCCACTGCTCATCGGTCAGTTCGGCGCCGTTGACGTCGCTCGGCGGCGCCGGGCCGGGATCGTGGTCGAGGTGGGGGGGCGCGGTGGCGCGGATCGCCAGCGTCTCGGCGACCGCGAGCTCGCTCGCGTGGGTGAGCTCTCGGTAGATGCGCCCCTCGTCGACAGCGACGCCGCGTGCCTCGCTGAGCACCTCGGGGTCGGGATTGAGCCCGATCAGCTTTGCCGTGCGCGCGGTCAGCTCGACCAGTGGCAGGTAGCTGTTGCCCTGCTGCTCGGCCTCGGCCAGCGCGTAGACGGCGGCCGCCTGGGCGCGACGGCTGGACTCCGGCGGCACGTCGGCGGCGAGGGCGATCTTGTCGGCACGGGCGAAGCCGACGCCGTCGACCTCGGTCAGCCTGTAGGGGTCCTCGTGGAGGATCGCCATCGAGCGCTCGCCGTAGCGCGTGTGGATCGGCGCCGCCAGGTGTGCCAGGCCGTGCGGGGCGAGCTGCACGTGCAGATCGCGGACGGCGCGGCTGGCGTTCCACGACTCGACCGCCACGGCGGCCTGGTCGGCGCTGACGCCGCGCAGTGAGCCGAAGATCGTCTGCGGATCGGCGGCGATCGCGCCGAGCACTCCCTCACCGTGTTCGTCGACCAGCCGTTCGGCTCGGGCGGGGCCGATGTGGCGAAGCGTGGTCAGGTAGGCGATCTGCCCCTCGCGATCGGCGGGGTCGAGGGGCAGGGCTCCTTGGGCACGGAGCTGGCGGCCGTAGCGGGCGTGCGTCTGCCACTCGCCGCTCACTTCGGCGCGGTCGCCGACGCCGAGATGTGCCACCGGGCCGACCAGGGCGAAGCCCTCGCCAGACTCGGCATCCTGCACCTCGAGCACCGCGTAGCCGTCGTCTTCGGCGCAGAAGATCACGCCGAGGACCTCGACGGTCGCCGAGTGTCCCGGTGCGTCGGTGTCGAAGAGCGTCGCCGTGCCGTTCACACCCCAAAGCTAGCCTGTGACCAAGATGACCGAACGGCCAAATTCCGGTCTCTGCGACAGCTGCGTGCACCAGCAGCTGGTGCCAAATACGCGCGGCTCGGTCTTCTCGCTCTGCCGGCGTTCGCGAACCGATCGGCGCTATCCGCGCTATCCGCGGATGCCGGTGCTCCAGTGCCCCGGCCACGAGCCGCGTGACCGGGGCGAGTCGAGCGAGTCTTCCTAGGCCGCCATCGGGTCGGGTTCGCCAAGCTTGGAGATGTCGGGAGCCTCGTAGGTTGCGCCGGGGACGCCGCCGAGGATCAGCAGTCGGATTCCCTCCGCCCCTGGCCAGACCTTGCGCGTGACGCCGGGACCGACACTCGCGATGTGGTCGGGATCGAGCCGAAATCGCTCGCCCTCGATCTCGATCTCGCCGCCGCCCTGCATGGTCACGTAGACCTCCTCCTGGCCGTCCTGCCCGTGGTCGTGCTCTGGGTAGTTCTCGAAGTTGGGGGGCATGTCGATCAGCTGCATGCCGAACGACTCGATGCCCAGCTCTGCACGGGCGCGCTTGTAGGCGCCGCCGTAGATCGCCTCCATCTCGTCGATCTTCTTCACCGCATAAGTGCTCATGGTTTCTCCCTGAAGCCGGATTCATCCCTCACTGGGGACTGGACGCGACGATCCTAGTGATTTGCACGAACGTTCGTGCTTTTCTATACGCTGGCCATTGATGAGCACTGCTGTCGAGACCCATTCTGGAGAAGCTGAGAAGTCGAGCAAGGGGGCCGCAACGCGCGCCGCGATTCTCGACCGAGCCGTCGACCTCGCCTCGGCCGAAGGACTGGAGGGCCTGACGATCGGTCGCCTCGCCGCCGAGCTGGAGATGAGCAAGAGCGGCCTCTTCGCCCACTTCGGCTCCAAGCGGGAGTTGCAGCTGGCGACCGTGGGCGCCGCCGCCCGCCGTTTCAGCGTTGCCGTGATCGGGCCGACGCTTGGTGCGCCTGACGGCGCCCCGCGCCTACGGGCGATGGCCGACAGCTACCTCGCCCATCTCGACGGCGGCGCCTACTCGGGCGGCTGCTTCTGGGCTGCGACCTCGGCCGAGTACGACGACCGGCCCGGACCGGTGCGCGACGCGATCGCCGCCGCGCTCGACGCCTGGCTGGCCGAGCTCGAGCGCCAGGCGCAAGTCGCCGGCGCCGCCGAACCGGGCCGACTCGCCTTCGAGCTCTATGCGGTCGTCATGGGCGCCAACTCGCGCTACCGGCTCTCTGGCGAGCGGCGCGTCTTCGACTATGCCCGAGTCGTCGTCGACCGCCTGCTCGACGAGCTGCCGGATGGCTGAGGGAAGCGCGCTCGACGCGATCGCGGCGGCAGACTTCGCCCGCCGCTTCGCCGAGTACTGGCGAGCGCCGACCCCGGAGCGCCTGGACACCCTGCTGGCGGAAGAGGTCCGGCTGGTCACGCCGATGATGCCGGTGACACACACCCTCGCGCAGGGCCAGCGCGCGTTCGCGGGGTTGTTCGAATTGATCCCAGATCTGACCGGCGTGGTGCATCGCTGGGGCGCCACGCCCGATGGCGTGCTGATCGAGTTCACACTCAGCGGCGGCGCCGGCGGCAGGCCGGTCTCCTGGGATGCGATCGACCGGCTTGTCCTTGACGAGGATGGCTTCGCCACCGAACGCGTCTCCTATTTCGACTCGGCGCCGATAGCCCTTGCGGCGCTTCGCAGGCCCCGCGTCTGGCCCGCGTTGCTGCGCAGTCGGCTTCGTCGCTGAGATCCCGGAGGCTCAGTCGAGCAGGCCGACCTGGCGCAGGATCGAGACCGAGTCCGAGTAGACGTCCTTGCGCTTGATCAGCCCGTCCGCGAAGGGGATCACGTCGACGCCGTCCCAGCTGACCGCGCGCCCCGATGGCGGCGCCTCGAGGTCTCCGCGCCGCAACGTGTTCGAGTGGGTCGCGGTTGCCGTCCACTCCTGGGTGACCACGCCCTCGCGCACGTAGAGGCGCCGGGTCTCGAACTTCATGTCGGGCCAGGCCTCGAAGATCCGGGCGATATGGCCGCGGACCTCTTCGCCGCTGGCCGACTCGCCGGCAGTGTGGTTGGCGAAGACCATGTCCGGCGCGTGCATCGCGACGATCGCGTCGAGGTCCTGGGCGTTCCAGGCTTCGTTGTAGCGCTCGATCGCTTCGGTCAGAGCCTCGATTCCGTCCGGCTGGGTCACGCGATCACTGTAACCCGCGAGCAAGCCGTGCGAAAGGCGCGACGCCTTGCGCGCCATGTGTGCGTTGGAGCCAGTCAGGGTCTCTGGGCGTCGGAATCTCTAGGAGGACATCAGATGACAAGTTATGTAACATCAAACATCATGCCTCGCACGACCCTCGACCTCGATGCGACCGTTCTCGCCGATCTGCGCCGGCGGGCCGCCGCGGAGGGCAAGAGCATGGGGCAGATTGCCTCGGAGCGGCTCGCGAGTTGCCTGGTCGACGCTGAGCGTGTCGAGCCTCGCCCGCTGCATTGGGCACGGAAGGCCATGGGACCGTTCAAGGTCGACCTCGAGGACAAGGACGCCCTCGGGAACCTTCTGGATGGGGAGGAATTCGAGAGGGGGGCGGGTTGAGCGCCGCGATCGACACCAACGTCCTGCTCTACGCGTCGAACTCGAGCTCCGCATCCTTCGAGACGGCATTCGCGTTGGTCGAGCGTCTGGCTCGGGGCCCGGAGTTGCTCTACGTGTTTTGGCCAGTGGCAATGGGATTTCTGCGGCTTTCGACCAATCCGGCGGTCACCGACAGACCGCTTTCTCCATCCGAAGCCCTTTCCTCGCTAAGCGATCTGACCGAGCGCGACCACGTCAGGACTCCAGGCGAGGGCCCCGGCTTTCTCGACATCTACAGGGGCACGGCTTCGGCCGGCACTCGAGGCAGGGACGTCACCGACGCCCACATTGCCGCCCTGATGCGCCAGCACGGCGTCGCCACCATCTACACCCGCGACCGTGATTTTCGCCGATTTGACGGGATCAGGGTCGAGGATCCGTTCGCTGCTGACTGATCACTCGGTGTTCCGGCCGGCGCGGGCGCGTCACTAGGGTTGAGCCGACCGCGAAGCGTGAGTTGAGGAGGCATCGAATGGACGTTGCGATCGGATTGCCCAATGCCGTGCCGGCGACGACGGGGCCCCAGCTGGTCGAGTGGGCGCGCCGCGCCGATGCTCTCCGGCGCGGCCAAGGACGCCGATGCGGTGCGCCAGCGCCTGACCGCGTTCGAGCAGGCGGGGTGCGACGAGCTGATCTTCGTTCCCTCTGCGAGCGATCCCAATCAGGTAAACCTGCTTGCCGAGGCGGCTGGCCTGTGATCGTCGGCCACGCTGCCTGATACCCCCGGGACGATGGCGGACGACCTGCCGATCCTTCTCTTTGCCTCGCCAACGGCCTTCGAGGCCTGGTTGGAGGACAACCACGGCGACTCTGAGGGGCTTTGGCTGAAGATCGCCAAGAAAGGGTCAGGGGTCGCGAGCGTCACCTACGCAGAGGCCCTCGAGCTGGCGCTCTGCTTCGGCTGGATCGACAGCCAGAAGCGCGGCTTCGACGAGCGGTTCTTCCTGCAGCGCTTCACCCCCCGGCGGCCACGTGGCAAGTGGTCGCGGATCAACCGTGACAAGGCCACGGAGCTGATCGCCGCCGGTTCGATGCGGGCCGCCGGCCTGGCCGAGGTCGAGACGGCGAAAGCGGACGGGCGCTGGGAGGCCGCCTACGCCGGTCAGCGCACCGCGACGGTTCCCGACGATCTGCAGCGTGAGCTGGACCGCAACGAGGCCGCGCGCGAGTTCTTCGCGACGCTTGACAGCGCCAATCGCTACGCGATCCTCTACCGGCTCGAGGATGCGAAGAAATCGGAGACGCGAGAGCGGCGGCTGCGAAAGTACATAGGGATGCTGGAGCGGGGGGAGAAAATCCATGGCTGAGGAATCGCGATTGAAGGCCGATGTGGCTGTCGTCGGCGCCGGGCTCTCCGGCCTGCGCGCCGCGCGCGCCTTGGTCGACGCAGGCCACGAGGTGGTGCTGTTCGAGGCGCGTGACCGGGTCGGCGGCAGGTTGCTCAACGCGACGCTGGGCGGTGTCCAGGTCGACCTCGGCGGCCAGTGGGTCGGCTCCGACCACTCGCGTGTGCAGGGCCTTGCTGGTGACCTGGAAATCGCGATCTTCCCTCAGTTCGGCGCCGGCCGGAACCTGCTCGACCTGGGCGGCAAGCGACGCCGCTATCGCGGCACGATCCCGCGCCTCGGCCCGGGTGTCCTCTGGGACATCTTCATCGCCCGTCGTCGCATCGCCCGCTTGGCCCGCGACGTTGACGCCGAGCGACCATGGGCGGCAGCGCGGGCCGCGGAGCTGGACGGCCAGACCCTCGCCGAGTGGTGTAAGGCGAATGTGCGCACCCCGATCGCCCGCGAGCTGATCGGCTTGGCGGGGCGCACCATCTGGGGGACCGGGCCCGAGGAGCTCTCGATGCTGCACGTGCTCTTCTACGTCAGCGCCGCAGGCAGCTTCGACAAGCTGATCGACACCGAGGGCGGCGCGCAGCAGGACCGCCTTGTCGGCGGCGCGCAGACACTGGCGCTTGGCCTTGCGGCGTCGCTCGGCGAGCGAGTTCGGCTTGGCGCACCGGTTCGCCGATTCGAGCAGGACGGCGACGCTGTCCTGCTCGTGGCCGACGGGGTGGAGGTAGAGGCACAGCGGGCGATCGTCGCGCTGCCACCGTCGATCGCGGCGCGGATCGAGTTCGACCCTGCGCTGCCCGAGCAGCGCCGCAGGCTCGCCGAGCAATTTCGACCCGGCGCGCTCTCCAAGTGCGTGGCTCTCTACCCGGAGCCCTTCTGGAGGGCCGATGGGCTCAGCGGCGAGTCGGTCACCGACGCCGGGCCGGTGACGCTGACCTTCGACACTTCGCCAAAGGACGGTTCATCGGGAGTCATGCTCGGCTTCGTCGGCGGTCCCGAGGCACGCGAGATGGCGGCGATGGCGCCTGCCGATCGCCGCAGCGCGGTGCTCGGCTGCTTCGAGCAGCTCTTCGGCCCACAGGCGGCGCAGCCGCTCGACTACGCCGAACAGGCCTGGGCGGCGGAGGAGTGGTCTGGCGGCGGGCCGACCTCGAATTTCGGGCCCGGCGGCTGGACCGACAGCGGCGCGGCACTGCGTGAGCCGGTCGGCCGCGTCCACTGGGCCGGCACCGAGACCGCCACCGTCTGGAGCGGCTATATGGAGGGCGCCCTGCAGGCCGGCGACCGCGCTGTCGCCGAGGTCGTGTCGCAGCTCCAGAGCGCCGCGTCTTCGCTCGCCTAGACTCGCCAGGTGGATCGCGCGCTCCTCGACAGCACGCTCGCCGAGTCTGGCGAGCCCGACTATCGCGCCGCCCAGGTCTGGGAGTGGGTGGCTCGCGGGGCGCGCTCCTACGAGGAAATGACGAACCTGCCGGCGGCGCTGCGCGAGCGACTCGCCGACGCCGTTCCTATCTCCACGCTCACCCTGCAGACCGAGGCGAAGTCCGACGACGGCACCGTCAAGGCGCTTTTCCATACCGCCGACAGCCGCCCGATCGAGGCCGTGCTGATGCGCTACCGCGACGGGCGTCGCTCGGTCTGCCTCTCCTCGCAGTCCGGCTGTCCACTGACCTGTTCCTTCTGCGCCACCGGGCAGATGAAGTTCGGGCGCAACCTCAGCGCCGACGAGATCCTCGACCAGGCGCTGCACTTCCGCCGCAGCGAAGAGATCGACCACGTCGTCTTCATGGGCATGGGGGAGCCGACGATGAACCTCGACGCGGTGCTCGGCGCCTGTGAGTGGCTCCCCGACCTCGGTGTCACCCATCGCCGCACAGCGATCTCGACGGTCGGCTGGGTCCCGGGCATCGACCGGCTCACCGAGTGTGAGATGCCGGTCAGCCTCGCCCTCTCCCTGCATGCCCCCAACGACGGCCTGCGCTCGCAGCTGATGCCGGTCAACGATCGCTACCCGCTGGCTGAAGTGCTTGCCGCCTGCGAGCGCTACCGGGGAAGGCGTCGTCGCAAGGTTTTCGTCGAGTACGTGATGCTCGACGGCGTCAACGACCATCCCGAGCACGCTCGTGAGCTCACTGCCCTGCTCGACCCGCGCGGCTACAAGGTCAACCTGATCCCCTACAACCCGACCGGCGCCTATGACGGCTCCTCACCTGAGCGGATCGAGCGTTTCCGGGCGATCCTCGCCGAGCACCACCTCACCGCCACCGTCAGGCTGACCCGCGGACGTGACATCGCCGCCGCCTGTGGACAGCTCGCGGCGAAACCCCGTTAGCGCTCAGGCTTTCGCCCCCACTTCCGCCCTGCTGGTCCAGGTGGGAGCACGGAAGACGCTCTCAAAGCCGACTCTGACCATGCTCTCGCGGTCTGCCCCTGGCGGCTCCTGACCGGCGTTTGCGATCATGATCATGTCGCAGCCGGCCTGTGCCGCATCGGCGATGCAACGTTGCAGCAGGGCCACTTGGCCCTCGCCTTCATGGCCCTCGGCCGGCCTCGATCCCAGCACGAGCGTGGCCACCCCCGAGTCGCGGTGCATCACCGCGTAGGCGAGCGGCCGGTCCTCGCCGATCGCGCCGTAGCAGTTCCAAACGTCACTTTCCCTCTCCAGCAGGGAGTAGAAGAAGACCTCCGCAAATCCCGGCAGCCCGAGGCTTTCGGCCAGCGGGCCGGAGAACCCATCGTCCCACTCGTTCCAGTCGAGCACCTCGACTCGGGGCGGCTTTTTGGCGGACGGCGGCGCTGAAGTGTCGCGAACCAACCTCGTCGATCCCTCCTCGCGCTGCACTCCCCAGGCCCTCAGGCAGTCTTCGGCGGCTGCCGAGTCGGGCAGGCCGGGGACCACCGGGACGCGGTAGTCGACCCCGACGCGCCCGTCGTGCTCCAGGCAGCGCGACTCCAGCCAGGCTGCCGCGTCCGCCAGGTGTCCATGCTCGACGGCTCCGGCTTCGCCGCCGCCGAGGATGAAGTTGACCCCGGTGTCCGTCGCCTCGCTGGTGATGCAGGCGGCCAGAACTGGCCCGAATCGCGCGGAGTCGATCCCGCGCTCGTAGATTGCGTCGATGACTGGCGTCTCCCACAGCGCCCGCCAGAACTCCCTTTCGCTCGCCGAGATGCGTGCCAGATCCCTCCCATGCGCTCCCATATTTCCCCTCCGCTAGCCGCAGGTTATGGAACGTAAAAATATCTTAATTGGTACTGAAATGTAAGACCGAGGAGGCATCTGCGATCTCGCTGCCGGTAGCTGACGATATTTGGCCGGTCAGCCAACTAGGATTGGGTACGTGGCAGTCGAGGCCCCTACCAAGCCAACTCCGCGCGTCGAACCACCGCGTCAGCTGAGCGCCAACCCGGTGCGTCGCGTCGCCGAAGACGTTCGCGCCGAGTTCAAGGTTCGCCGCCGGGGCGCCTACCCACCGGGACCGCAGGACTTCAGCCTTGCCCGCACCCGACAGGTCGGGAGCGACCCGCTGCCGCTGCTGCTTTCCCTCTACGAGGAGCACGGCCCGATCTTCAGCGCTCGCCTCCTCCACAGCCAGGTCATCTTCATGCTCGGCCCCGAAGCCAACCACTTCGTCACCGTCGCTCACCCGGAGAACTTCCACTGGCGCGAGTCGAGCTTCGGCGACCTGATCCCGCTGCTCGGCGACGGGCTGTTGACGATCGACGACGCCTACCACGACAGGGCGCGCGAAATCATGATGCCCGCCTTTCACCGCGAGCAGGTCGCCGCCTCGGTGGAGGCGATGGTCGCCGAGGCGACGCCGGCGATCGACCGCTTGCGCCAGGGCGAGGTCGTCGACGTCTACGAGTGGATGCGCGGCCTGGCGATGCGGATCGCGATGCGGGCGCTGCTCGGGCTAGATCCCGACGAAGCCGGCAAGGGCGCCGCCGCCGCCGAGCACTTCGAGCGGGCGCTCGGCTTCTACGGCATCGATTTCCACCTGCGCCTGCTGCGCGGTCCCCGTTCGCCCTGGTCGAAGATGGTGCGCTCGCGCGCCGTGCTGGACGAGATCGTCTACGGCGAGATCGTGCAGCGCCGCAAGAATCCAGACCCGGAGAAGATGGACATCCTCAGCCTGCTGCTTGGAGTAAAGGACGAGGCGGGCGAGGGCTTCGCCGACAAGGAGGTCCGCGATCAGCTGATGACCCTGATGTTCGCCGGTCACGACACCTCGACCTCGACCCTGACTTTCATGATGCACGAGTTGGCTCGCCACCCCGACGTCGTCGCCAAGCTCTGCGAGGAGCAGGACCGCGCGCTTGACGGCGCCGCTCCGGACATCGACACGCTCGAGCGTGAGATGCCCTACCTCGACATGGTGCTCGACGAGGTGCTGCGCCTCTACCCGCCGGCCTGGATTGGCCCGCGGAGGGCGGTGCGCGACTTCGAGTTCAACGGCTGCCAAGTCGCCCGCGGCGCCTACGTCAACTACTGCTCCTGGGCCAGCCACCGCATCCCTGAGTTCTTCCCGGAGCCGGAGGCGTTCATCCCCGAGCGGTTCACCCGCGAGCGCAAGGCAGCCCTGCCGCGTGGCGCCTACATCCCCTTCGGCGGTGGCCGCCGCATCTGCATCGGCAAGCGCTTCGGCCAGACCGAGGTGAAGCTGGTGGCGACGATGCTGCTGCAGAAGCTGCGCCTCGACGCGATGCCGGGCCGCACGATGACCGTGCGCCAGATGCCGACGCTCTCGCCGCGCGGCGGTTTGCAGATGCGCGTGCTGCCACGCCAGTAACCCACTCATGGTGTTTGCCGCTTCCGTGGCGGGTATTGGATCGCCCGAACCCGATCCAAGGAGGGAAAGATGGGCAAGCTCTCGAATCGCCTTCGCCGCGTGCTGCCGCTGGGCGTTGTTGGCCTACTCGCGGTCCTCGGCATCGCGGCCGTGGCCGTCGCGGCCGGACCGGCCGCGAGCTCGAAGGCCGGCAAAGTCAAGGTCAAGTGCCCAGCCAAGGTGCTCGCCGGCCAGAAAAAGGTGACCTGCCGACTCTTCGGCCGCCTGCCAGCAGGCCCCCAGGGTCCGCGAGGCGCTCAGGGGCCCAAAGGCCAGAAAGGCTCAAAGGGCGACAAAGGAGCCAAAGGCGACAAAGGCGCGACCGGCCCCGCGGGAGTCTCCGGCTACGAGGTCGTCAACCAGACCTTCAAAGAGGTCTTCGTCCAGAACAGCGGCGGCTTTCGCGGGCTCAGCGAAGTGAAGACGGTCGATTGCCCGGGCAGCAAGCGAGCGATCGGCGGCGGCGCCGACCTGGGCACCGACGTGGACCAGAACGGCCAGCAGCGCCAGGTCACCGTCTCACTCAACGGTCCGAACGGAACCGGCGCCGGCTGGTCAGTCCAGCTCTTCAACAACTCCGTCTCGGTCGACACCTCAATCGACCTGAGGGTCTACGCCATCTGCGCCAACGTGAGCTAAAGCTGGCGAGAGCCAAGAGCTAGTGAAGACGGGGACAGGTAGGGGTGAAGCGTCTTGTGCTTTTTCGCGGCCGCCGACCTCGGACGGCTCCAGCCGATCTCGAAAAAGTTAAGCGAAACCCCTACCGGTCCCCGTCCCCACCCCGCTACTTAATAAAGAGCATCTCCTCGTACTTGGGCAGCGGCCAAAGGTCATCGGCGACGACCTTCTCCAGCTTGTCGGCGGCCTCGCGCACCCGCTCCATCGCGGCGATCTGCGTGTCGCGGGCGAAGATCGCCCACTCGATGCCCTCGAGGCCGGGGTCGGCGTTAGCCGCTTCGAGCTCGACCAGCGCTCCCTGCAGCTCCCCGACCAGCTCGTTGACCTCGTTTTCCAGGGGGGCGGCGCCGGCAGCCTTGATCAGCGCCAGGTGCCGCAGCGCCGCCGGCAGAATCATCGTCTTGGCGATCGAGAAGGTCGTCTCGGCCTCGATGTTGGCGCGGATCGCGTACTGCTCGACCCAGACCTCGTAGCGCGACTCGAGCTCGCGCTTGGAGAGCACCTCGTAGTTCTCGAAGGCTGCGATCGTCTGCTCGGTGATGACCTCGGGCAGCGCCTCGGGCGTCGTGCGCAGGTTCTTCAACCCACGCTGCTCGGCCTCGGCGTGCCAGGCCTCGTCGTAGTTGTCGCCGCCGAAGCAGACCTGCTTGTTGGCGGAGTAGGCCTCCTTGACGACCTCGATCACGGCCTCGGCGACGTCCATGCCGCCGCTGGTCTTCGCCTCCAGGTTGTTGGCCAGCTCGTCGATCGCCTCGGCGGCGATCGTGTTGAGCACCGTGTTCGGGAAGGCCAGCGACATGCTCGACCCCAGCGCCCGGAACTCGAACTTGTTGCCGGTAAAGGCGAAGGGCGAGGTGCGGTTGCGATCGCCACCGTGCATCGGCAGCGCCGGCAGCACGGTCGCCCCCAGCTCGAGGAAGGAGGCCGGCGTGTGCGGGTCGCCCTCGCCGCTGGCGATCGCATCGAAGACCTTTTCGAGCTCGCCGCCGAGGAAGATCGAGATGATCGCCGGCGGCGCCTCGTTGGCGCCGAGGCGGTGGTCCTGGCCGATGTTGGCGACCGAGGCGCGCAGCAGGCCCTGGTGCTTGTTGACCGCCTGGATCACCGCCGCGCAGAAGAAGAGGAAGTGGATGTTGTCGGCCGGCGTGTCGCCCGGCTCGAGCAGGTTGGAGCCGCTGTCGGTGCCCATCGACCAGTTGTTGTGCTTGCCCGAGCCGTTGACGCCGGCGAAGGGCTTCTCGTGCAGCAGGCAGACGAAGCCGTAGCGACGGGCGACGCTCTCCAGCACCTGCATCATCAGCTGCTGGTGGTCGGAGCCGACGTTGGAGTTCTCGAAGACCGGGGCGATCTCGTACTGCCCCGGCGCCACCTCGTTGTGGCGGGTCTTGACCGGGATGCCGAGCTTGCGCGCCTCGAGCTCGGACTCCATCATGAAGGCGAGCACCCGCTCCGGGATCGAGCCGAAGTAGTGGTCGTCGAGCTCGTGCCCCTTGGGCGGCTTGGCGCCGAACAGGGTGCGTCCGGTGGTGATCAGGTCGGGACGCTCGAAGAAGAACTGCTCGTCGATCAGGAAGTACTCCTGCTCGGGCCCGACGGTGGTGAAGACGCGCTGGCTCTCGTTGTCGCCGAGCAGGCGCAGCGCCTTGATCGCCGAACGCGAGAGCGCGTCCATCGAGCGCAGCAGCGGGATCTTGCCGTCGAGCGCCTCGCCGGTCCAGGAGGCGAAGGCGGTCGGGATGCAGAGCAGCGCCCCGTTGGGGTTCTCGAGGATGAAGGCGGGGGAGGTCGGGTCCCAGGCGGTGTAGCCGCGTGCCTCGAAGGTGGCGCGGACGCCGCCGGTCGGGAAGGAGGAGGCGTCGGGCTCGCCCTGGATCAGCTCTTTGCCGGAGAAGCCGGCCAGCGCCGCGCCCTCGCCGCCGGAGGGCTCGAAGAAGGAGTCGTGCTTCTCCGCGGTGGAGCCGGTCAGCGGCTGGAACATGTGGGTGAAGTGGGTGGCGCCGTTCTCCAGCGCCCACTCCTTCATCGCCTCGGCGACGGCGTCGGCGAGGCTTGGGTCGAGCGCCTCGCCGCCTTCGAGGGTCGCCTGCAGCTTCTCGAAGACGTCGGCCGGCAGACGTTCGCGCTGCACGGCCACGGAGAAGACGTTGGCGCCGAAAGGGTTGTTCTCGGGCAGGGTCAGGTCGAGCGCGCCGAGGGCCTCCCCGTTGGAGCTCCACTGCGCTGCGGTCACGTTCTGCTGGCGGATACGGGTCATCGCTCTGTGTCGTCCCTCGCTTGGCGTCGCGCCCGGTCGGCGGGCGCGGTCGTTTACCGGTCCACTCCCCTTGAGAAGAGCCAAAAGAGCCTAATGGCAGCCGCTCGAAGATGCCTTTGTACTGCGGTACAAGGATCGCCCCAGGCGCTTGTACCCCCTGTCAAATCCCGAACTGCATCAACTTTTCTATCTGGCAGATAGAAAAGTTGATGCAGTTCCTCAGAGGGTGTCTGGATTGGCCTGCAGCAGGCCGAGCGGGTGGCGCAGGCGGAAGCCGTCACCCGAGCGCATGTACTCGCTCCAGCCGGGGCCCGTGCGGTCGCCGTCGTCGGTCATCGAGGTGTCCCAGCGTAGGCCGGCGATCACCGCGAATACGTGTCCGTTGTTGGCGTATATCCGCACCCAGCTCCCCGGCCCGCCGCCGCCCCAGCGCATGAAGCCGCGCGAATCGAGCGGTGAGTCGAGCAGGCCGGCGGCGTGCAACACGTAGCTGACCGAGCCTGAGCAGTCGTAGCCGCGTGAGCGCCAGTTGCGATGGCCGCCGCCCCAGCGGTAGGGGCGGTGACGGATCCGGTTCGCCGCCTCGACCATCGCCTTGACTGACGGCGGCGCCGAGGCCGGCGCCACGGCACGCCCACCGGGCAGCAGCGTCGCCTGCGGCACTGCGGCGCTCGCGCTGGCCACGCCAGCCAGCAGGCACGCGCACACGCAGATCGAGACCGTCCCCCACCGAAGCATGAAAGAGCTTTATCGGCAGCGTCGCGAAAACCTCAACTCCTTGGCGCCGGTAGCCTTCGGCCGCCCCCGACCTGAGGAGTTTCAAGCGAAATGTTCGTTTCCAAGGCCGCCGTCGTCGGCGGCGGCACCATGGGCGGTGAGATCGCGCAGGCGATCGCCGCAGCCGACATCCCCGTCGTCGTCAAGGACATCGACCAGAAGTTCGTCGACGCCGCGGTCGAGAAGGCGCGCGCGGTCACCGAGGGCCAGCTCGCCCGCCTGGTCAAGAAGGAGAAGCTGACTCAGGAGCAGGCCGACGCCCGCCTCGCCGAGGTGATGGGCCTGGTCACCGGGACCACGTCCTACGAGGGGTTCGGCGACGTCGACTTCGTCGTCGAGGCGGTGCCGGAGCGGATGGAGATCAAGCAGGCCGTCTTCCGCGAGCTCGACGCGGCCACCCCGGGCCACGCGATCCTCGCCTCCAACACCTCCTCGCTCTCGATCTCCGAGATGGCTGAGACGACGCTGCGTCCCGACAAGGTCGTCGGCTTCCACTTCTTCTACCCGGCCTCGGTGATGCCGCTGGTCGAGGTGATCGCCGGCGAGGAGACTTCCGAGGAAACCGCCACCGTCGCCTACAACTTCGCCCAGGCGATCAAGAAGCAGCCGGTCGTCTGCGGCGAGGTCCCCGGCTTCGTCGTCAACCGGATCCTGATGGCGACGATGGGCGAGGTCTGGCGCGCCCAGGACGAGCAGGGCCTCTCGCTGAAGGCGATCGACGAGGCGTTCACCGCGGCGAACGTGTCGCCGATGGGCCCGTTCTTCCTCACCGACCTGCTCGGCCTCGACACCGTGCTGCACGTCGCCGAGCACCTCAACGAGTCCTACGGGGAGACCTTCTACGTCCACCAGGGGCTCAAGCAGCTCGTCGCCGACGGCAAGTTCGGCGCCAAGTCGGGAGGAGAGGGCTTCTTCAAGGAGGGTGGGCAGACGATCGCCGGGGAGGCTGAGCCCGAC
Source organism: uncultured Solirubrobacterales bacterium (assembly GCA_963718775.1). Taxonomy (GTDB): domain Bacteria; phylum Actinomycetota; class Thermoleophilia; order Solirubrobacterales; family 70-9; genus VRUE01. Next base: position 2,339,427 of record OY970377.1, read on the forward strand.
GCCGAGGAGCTGGTCGCGCTGTTCACCTGCCGGGCGCTGATCGAGGCCTGCCTGCTGGTCGAGGAGGGCGTCTGCTCGGTCCGCGACATCGACCTCGGGATGATGACCGGGGCCGGCCTCGACCCTCGCAAGGGGCTGCTGCCGCCGTTCTGGAAAGCCGACGTCGAAGGGCTCGACACCGTGCTGGAGCGGATGGAGCGACTGCAGGAGACGCATGGCGATCGGTTTGCGCCGCCGGTCCTGCTGCGCCGCCTCGTCGCCCAGGGCCGCCTCGGGATGGCCTCTGGCCAGGGCTTCTATCCCTACCCGCAGCCCGACGAGGGCGAGCAGGCCGAGACGGTCAAGCTGGAGACCCGCGGCGACGTCGCGATCGCCTGGCTCGCCAACGCGCCGATGAATGCCGTCTCACCCGACGTGATCCGCGACCTCGGCACGGTCTGGGAGCGGGTCAAGGCGGCCGACGGCGTTGGCGCGATGGTGATCGTCTCCTCGGTCCCGATCGTCTTCTCGGCCGGCGCCGACATCAAGGCCTTCACCAAGATGGACGAGAGCGGTGGCGAGGAGCTGATCCACACCGCCCACGCGCTGTTGCGCGACTTCGGCCAGGCGCGGGTGGCGACGATCGCCGCCGTCAACGCGATCGCCTTCGGCGGCGGCTGTGAGCTGGCGATGGCCTGCGACGTGCGGCTCGCCGCCGAGGCGGCGGTCTTCGGCCAGCCCGAGGTCAAGCTGGGGATCATCCCCGGCTTCGGCGGCACCCAACGCCTGCCGCGCCTGGTCGGTCCCAACAAGGCGCTCGAGATGAACCTCGTCGGCGACGCGATCCTCGCCGGCGAGGCACTCGAAGCCGGCCTCGTCAACCGCATCGTCCCTGACCACGAGCTCTTCGAGACCGCCCTGATGTGGGGTCGCAAGCTGGCCGGCCAGGCCCCCGTCGCGGTCGAGCAGATCAAGCGCGTCTCCCACGCTGGCGATCTCGACCAGGGCATCGAGGCCGAGAAGGCGGGCTTCGCCGCCGCCTTCCGCAGCGAGGACGCCAAGGAGGGCATCGGCGCCTTCCTCGGCAAGCGGACGCCGAGGTGGAGCGGTCGATAGGGCGTAAAAGCCCGCAACGGCGGTGGCCGTTGCTCTCATATGTCGTCGCTGCGCACGCTTGCCGCGCTGATCGCTGTGCTCGCGCTGGCTTTGCCGACGGCCGCGAACGCGACGACGAGCAGCTCGTTCGACGACCCGATTGGCGACACCGTCCAGTACGCCCCCGATATCGGCGCGACGACGATCTCGATCGACGATGACGACACGATCGTCGTCGACACCCGGATCGTTCCGCGCCCCGATATGAGCGTCACCTGGTATTTCGACTACTCCCCGTCGAGCGGCAGCGCTGCCGACGGCGGCGCCGACGCCAAGGTCGTCGCGGCGGCCTTGCAAGGTCAGACTCTCTGGGAGAGCGATCGCTGGGATGCCGCCGGCGGCAAGTTTTCGGCCGCGGCTCGGCCAGCGGGCGCAGCGCTCAGCGGCGGCTCCACCTGGACCCTGAGGCTCGGTGACCTCGGTATCCCGAGACCGGCGACGCTGCGGGTCTGGGTCGTCTCGGAGCTTGGCGACTCCTCGGACACGGCTGGCCCCGGCGCTGTCGTCCTTTCCGGAACGCTCGGCGCCGCCGGGAACGCGGAGCTGGGTCGAGGATGCACGACGGCGATTGGCAAGACAAACGCCCTGCAGCGCACGATTCGCAAGGCCACGCGCAGGCAGGGACGCGCTGCACGCCGGCGGGTCGCCAGGCTGCGAGCAAAGCGCTTGCGAGCCCTGATGGCGAGCGAGCAGCGATGTGGCGCCGAGGTCGGTTCGGGGTCCTCGCCGAGAAGCGCGCCACCTGGCTGTCACCTGGTCACCAAACCGGTGTTGCAGCAGGACGGCACGGACATCTACGCGCCCTGGGTGATCAAGCCCGAAGTCGTGGTCGACTGCCGTCAGCGATAGCGCTTGCTCTGAGATGATCCGCGCGTGAGCGCTGGGGCCAAAGAGCTTCGAGGGGTGGAGGTGGAGCGACTCGCCGAGTTGATCCGCGAATCGCGCTGCACGGTCGCGCTGACCGGCGCCGGTGTCTCAGTGCCGTCCGGGATCCCGGATTTCCGTACCCCGGAGACGGGGCTGTGGGCCAACGTCGACCCGATGGAGGTCGCCCACATCGACGTCTTCGAGCACGATCCGGCTCGCTTCTGGTCCTACTACCGGCCGCGCTTCCACTCACTGGGCGACAAGCGCCCCAACGCCGCCCACGAGGCGCTGGCGGAGCTCGAGCACCGAGGGCTTCTCGAGGGTGTGATCACCCAGAACATCGACCGCCTGCACGGCGCGGCGGGCTCGCAGAACGTCGTCGAGGTGCACGGCTCGATCGAGACTTCCTCCTGCACGGGTTGCCTGGCCTCCTACGGGATCGGGGAGGTCGATGCGCTCTTCGGCGATGACGGCGTCGCCCTCTGCGCGACCTGCGGCGGACCGGTCAAGCCCGATGTCGTCCTCTTCGGCGAGATGCTGCCGGCGGGCGCGATGGCAGAGGCAGGTCGGCTCGCCGAGCGAGCCGACCTGATGCTCTGCATCGGCTCCTCGCTCGCCGTCTACCCGGTCGCCAGCTTGCCGGCGCTGACGATCGAGCATGGCGGCAAGCTGGCCCTCGTCACCAAGGGCCCGACGCCCTATGACGAGGACGCGGCCCTGAAGCTGGAGGGCGAGGTCGATGCCGAGCTGACCGGACTGCTGGCGGCGCTCGCCTGATGGGCGCGACTCCCAATGGAGCCGTGGCCGCGCCAGATGCGGTCATCTTCGACAACGACGGCCTGCTGCTCGATACCGAGTCGGTCTGGACCAGGGCCGAGCAGGATCTCTTCGATCGGCGCGGGCTGGATTTCACGCCGGCCAACAAGCGCGAGCTGGTCGGCACCTCGGCCGCGATTGCCGGCGGGATCCTCGAGCAGCGCCTCGGCGAGCCCGGCCGTGCCCTACAGCTGATCGAGGAGCTCAACGAGCTTGTCATCGCCGAGCTCGAGCACGGGGTGGAGGCGATGGTGGGCGCTCGCGAGCTGCTGCACGAGCTGAAGCAGCGCGGCACGCCGATCGGCCTGGTCTCCAACTCGCCGCTGGCCTTCGTGCGACGCTCGCTGGAGATCGTCGGCTTCGGCGATCGCTTCGACGTCGTGCTGAGCGCGCATGAAGTGGCGGCGCCGAAGCCGGCGCCTGACCCGTATCTGGAGGCCTGTCGGCGGCTGGCCGTCGAGGCAGGTCCCTCGGTGGTCGCCTTGGAGGACTCGCCGACCGGGGTGGCGGCGGCCCGCGCCGCCGGGCTGACCGTGATCGGCGTGCCCTCCCTGGAGGGCATCGAGCTGGCCGAAGCCCACGAGATCGCCGAGTCCCTGCTCGATGCCGTCGTCGCCCGTCGCTTGGCCCTCTGACCAACCCGAACTGCATCAACTTCTCCATCCAGCAGATGGAGAAGTTGATGCAGTTGCCGTGGGGGAACTCTAAGGCTCCAGTAGAGGCTCAGCTATTGGCCGCGCAGCACGCGGCGCCGTCGCAGCACGCGCTCGCAGATCCCGGTGAGCTCGCGCAGCTGCTCTATCTGCTCGGCATTGAGATCCCCGCGCAGGGCGGCATTGGCCAGCTCGCCCGCCTCGTGACGGCGTTCCTTGAGCGTGGCCAGGTCCTGCTCGTGGTCAGGGTCGGCGAGCGCGCCACGCAGCTCGGCCAGCAGCGCCTCGAGGGCGACGCGCAGCTGCAGCGCCGCCTCGCGCATGCGACCGGCGTCGAGGTCGGCCCGCGCTCGCGGTACGAGCGTCTCGCAGGCGTCGAAGCGCTCGCGCCCGCCCAGCACCGCGGCCAGCCGCTCTTGGGGGCGCAGCTCTTCGGCGCGCTGTTGGCGCCGTGAAGCGCCACCGCCCCGTACGTCGACCTCTCGCGCCGCCGTGAACTCGCCGTTGGCCACCTCTTCGCCGCTGCCGAAGCCAAGTCGTACGGCAACCGCTCGCGCCGGAGTCAGGGTCTGCACATGCGGATCGCCGCTTGCCACCGCGTGGGCGTGCAGGGCGCGGTTGAGGACGTCGACCCCTTCTGAGACCAGGTGGTCGATCGAGTCCTCCGCCGCGATCGCCTCGGCCAACCATCGACTTGCCTCCTCCTCGGCGCCGAAGGGCGCGAAGGCGCGCACCACCGTGGCGCGGGTCAGCGGCAGCGGCGCCGGTGGAGTGTCCGCCCCGGCCTCGCGCGGACGCCGGCGCCGGCGCCGCGTGGGAGCGGGGGTGCCCAGCGTCTCGAGCACCAGCACCCGCTCTTCGTCGCCGTTGCGAACCACGTAGCGGCCGTCCGCGACGGCGAGCACGCCGGCGAACTCGAGTTGCGCGAATCCGAAGAAGTTAGGGGCCTCGGTCAAAGACCCAATTCTGCTCGAAGATCAGTCGCCGCTGCTGGGCTGACCGGTGCCGCCGCCCTTGCCCTGCTTGGCGTCCGTGTCGGGAACCGCATACGGCGATGGCCCGGTTGCCACCCGCGGGTTGTCGATTTCACCGAGACGGTTGGTCAGGCGCTGCCACTGGTTGGGCTTCAACAGCGCGTTGAACTGCTGGTCGAACGGGCCACTCAGCGGGGTGAAGCCGACGTGTACGTGGTCGTAGTGGTCGGGGAGAGCGAAGCTCGTTTCTCCGGGAAGATCCTCGAGCGAGATCACCTGGTCGGGATGCATCGTGCCCTGCAGTTGCAGCACCGTGCGGATCAGCTCGTCAGTCAGCGTTCCGGGGCCCTGGTTGCCCGTAGACCGGAACGCCGTTGATGACTGGAATATCGACCGCGTCTCCGGTCGAGTGCTCCGAGACGTAGCCCGAGGCGGTCATGATGCTGTGGCCGCACTTGAGCGAGGTGATCGTCATCCGGTAGCCCTTGGCGACCAGGTACTCGAGCATCGCCAAGACGCGGCGGTCGATCTGGCCGGTGGCGATGTCGGTGCGACCGCATTCGTAGATTTCGAGCGCCTTGTCGGCGAGCACCCGCTTTTGCAGCTCCTCCTTGGAGAGCAGCAGCACACCGGCGCCGCTGAGCTCGTTGGCGAGCGGGTTCTTGCCCTGGGCGCGGTAGATCGCCGTCGCCTCGAGCAGCTTCCAGCCGTCGAGGATCGGCTTCGGGTCGATCCGCGGCGCGCCGCGACCGGCGGGACGGATCGAGAAGTTGATGTGCGGGTCGATGCCGTCTTCGCTCGAGCCGATGCGGGCGAGCACTGTGCCGGCAATGACTTTCGACCCGACCTTGAGGGTTCCGTCGCTCTCCGTGACGTTGTCGACTTCCTGCGTGGCCACGGTCTGCTCGTCGTCGCTGCGGCCCGGCAGCGCCGGCAGGCGCGGGCGCAGGTTCTCGCTGTCGACCGGCACCCGCTTCTCCCTGCCGGTCGGCATCACCACGGTGCGGTGGTCGCGGACGATCTCGCCCAGCTGCGGCGTAGGTGAAGCGGTTGCCGTAGGCGTCCTGCAGGACGACGAAGCTGCCCAGTTCCTCGGAGCTTGCCGATCTTCTCGATCACGCCGTCGTTGACGGCGACGACCGGGCGCTCCCTCGGCGGCGAAGATGTTGATGCCGCGACGCGTCGGCGAGGAGGAGATCACTTCGCCGGCGCTGCCGTAGGCATCGTCGGCGCCGGGGGTAGAGCGCTTCAGCGCCTCGCGGGCGGAGAGGTCGTCGGCGTAGCTGGCGTCAGCGGCGACCGGGAAGTGGGCTCCCTCGGTCAGTCCCGTCAGCGAGCCGACCAGATCGGCCGGCAGCTTGCCGTAGGCGCGGGCGTAGGTGAGCACCTCCTGCACGTACCAGTCGGCGTGGTTGTAGGCGAAGATCGCGTCGTAGAGGTCGTCGGAGCCGCCGCTGAGCTTCGAGGTAGTGGGCGGCGGCGCAGATCGCGTCGACCGGGTTGTAGGGGTCCTTGCGGCCGTCGCCGTTGGCGTCGAGCCCGAAGGCTTCCCAGCTCGAGGGCAGGAACTGCATCCAGCCGAGCGCGCCGGCGCAGGAGGGCCCCATGTTGGTGCCGAAGCCGGTCTCGATCTTGTTGATCGAGGCAAGCACCTCCCAGGGAATCCCGTACTCGGTCCCGCAGGCCTGGTAGATCGGCAGCAGGAAGGGCGGGATCTCGAAGGAGTCGATGACGAAGTTGGGGACGCCGATCGGGGCCGGGCCGAAAGGCGCGATCGTCGTCGTCGGGTTGGCGTCGGTCGGGGTGCCGCCGCTGCAGTACTGCGAGCCGCCGTTGTCGGTCGTGGTGTGCAGCTGCACACCACCGGTGGCGCTCGGCGCGGTGACGCCCGCCGCCGGCATTGCCGCCCCCGCCGCCGCTGACGTCGCCGATGCTCTCGTTGCGGTGCGCATCGGCGTCGCCGCCGTCGATCGTCGCGCCGGCTTCGAAGTCGCCTGTGCTGTGGGGCCGCCGCCGGCGAGCTGGGTGGCGCTTCGACGCTGCTGTCTGGTGGTGGCTTCGGCAGCCGGGGCCGGTTCCTCGCTGAGATCGGTCGGTGAGGCGCAGTCGGCGTCGTCGCAGTCGACGAGCGCCGTCGCCGTCGTCGTCGATTTCGTTCGAGCAGGCGGGAGGGGCCGCGGCCGGCGTGGTGAGAGCCGGCGAGAGCGGAGTCGTCGCTATCGAGGACGTCGCCGCCTGAGAGCTGCTCGGCGCCGGCAAAGCCGACGCCGAGCGCCGTGACGACGCCGAAGCTGGCCAGGGCCATGATCAGTGCAAGCTTGTTTCTCATCAGACGGCGCCTCGTCCCTGCGGTTGCCCGTAGCGTGCGACCCGTGTATGCTCTCTCCCTGCGCAACACGCCCGCCCAAGCTACTTGCTTGCCCAGGGGTACGCAACGAGCTCTTACCCGCCCCCAACACGCCCTTAATCAACGTTGGTCCCATGCCTGCAGCGCAGCAGGATTTCAGCGCGACCGGATGCGCCGGTTAAGCTGATGTCAATGAGGGGGGCAATCCAGCGATGAATGCGGAGTACGACGACCAGGACGGCCTGCGGGCCCGCAGCGAGCAGGCGATCGGCGAGCTCGCCCAGGTGCTGCTCGACAGCAACGTGCTCGAGAACGCGGTCGCCGCTGCCTTCGGCGCCCGCGAGAAGGCGCTCGAGGCCCAGCAGGCGGCGATGAGTGCTCTCAACCTGCCTTCGGCCGGCGATGTCGAGCGACTGGAGCGCCGCCTGCGCTCGCTTTCGCAGCGACTCGAAGAGGTCGAGGACCAGATCGACCGGCTCAGCCGCGATCTCGGCGACATTCGCCGTCAGAGCGCCGCCGAAAAAGCGCGCCGAAGTCGAAGACTAACTCTCGACCTTAGGCTGAGAGTATGGCCCGGGCGACCTGCCCGGCCCGCTTCTCGGCCGCTTCAAGGTCCTCCTTCGAAAAACGGTTGCCGCGCGGCCTTCTCGGCGACGATCAGCAAGGCTGCGGCGTCGATGTCCGAGAGAGCGAGCGCGGGCCAGCAGCGGCGCGGTCTGCATGTCGGCGGCGAGCGACGCCGTCCGGCGGCGATTGCTCGCTCGGGTGGGCGTCGAAGCTGGCGACGGTGACCGCGCTGGCATCCGCGTCCGCGAGCTCGTCCTCGAGACGCCTCGGTCAGTCTCTGCGTCGGGCAGCACCGCGCTCGCCGGCCTCGATCCCGAGCGCCGCCGGCGCTGCCGCCTGCGGCGATCGCCGCGCCAACGACAAGCGATCTCGCCCAGCCCGAGCGCCGTACTCGAACCCGACGCAGGTGCCGACCCGCACCGCACGCCGCACGCCCAGCTCGGCGAGGTCGCCGAGGACGAGCGCGGCGCTGGGCCCGCCCATCCCGGTCGACTGGATCGTCAGCGCCGTGCCCGCCGGGGTCCGCCCCGAGTAGCCCCACAGCCCACGCGCGTGGTTGCTCATCTTCGGCTGCTCGAGCAGCTCCTGCGCCAGCAGCAGCGCCCGGCCGGGGTCGCCGACGAGGATCGCGTCAGCGGCGACTGAGGCTGTGGGCCGGAGGCGGGAGCGGCATCCTCGGCCGACCCTATTGCGCTGCCGCTCTCGTCGCCCTCGTGGCCATTGCGCCCCGTGTCTTCTGCGACGCCCTTGGCTCGCTGTTCCTCCTCGTAGGCGGCGATCGTGCGGCGCAGATCGCGCTTGCGCATCCACTCGGCGGCGAAGTAGCTGCCGATCACGAAGCAGAAGGCGAGCAGCTGGGCGGTCAGCGTCTCGACGGTGGGGTAGACGCCCGAGCCAGGTGCCCATCCAGAGCGGCAGGTCGACGTCGATCGGGTGGATCGAGCAGCCAGCCGACGCCCTGCATGGTCCGCGCCGTGTTGCCGACCAGGACGACGAGGACGAGCGCGATCAGCACCCCGGTGACGATCAGCATCTTCTTGTAGGGGAGCTTGCGCTCGAGCGCGAAGGTGAGGGCGCCGACGATCGCGGTGATCGCGAGGCCGAGCGAGACGCCGGCGAGGACGACGCCGGTGCCGGAGCTGAGCTGCAGGGCCTGCAGGAAGAGGACCGTCTCGAAGCCCTCGCGGAAGACGCTGGTGAAGCCGAGCGTGTAGAGGCCGGCCACGGTCGCCGCGCCGGCTCCGGCGGCGAGCGCCGCGCCGGTCAGCGCCTTGCCGCGGTCGCGGTGGCCCTTGATCCACTCGGTCCAGTAGACGCGGTGGAAGAACCAGTTCATGACCAGCAGCAGCACGCCGATCGCGACCACGCCGACCACCGCCTCGAGCTTCTCGCCGTACTGCGAGAGCGAGTCGAGCAGCAGCAGGGCGAGCAGGAACATCACGATGCTGGCCGGCAGGGCGAGCAGGGCGCCGCGGTAGATCGGTCGCCGCAGCGGCGCTCGCGGGCCGATCATGCTGGCGGTGATCGCGGCGAGGATCAGGATCGCCTCGAGCCCCTCGCGGAAGACGATCAGCGCCGAGTTGGTGATCGCGGTCATCGCGCTGGCGCCGTCGCCGGTCAGCGCCCGCGCGTCGGTCCAGCTTTTCGTCGAGGTCGAGGCGGGTGTCGCGGATCTCGCCCAGCGGCGCGTCGCGGGCGACCAGAGTCGGCCAGCCCCGAGTCGCCGTTGGCGCCGTACCAGATCAATCCCTCGATTTCGAGCGCCAGCTGGGGGTCGAAGGCGCGCAGCTTCAGCTCGGGGCCGAACTCGAAGAAGCCGTAGGCGGCGAGCCGCGCCTGCTCGGCCTCCTGGTAGCGGCCGGCGCCGGCCGCGGCTTCGAGCTGGTCGAGCGAGATGTCGACGAGTTCGTAGTCGGCTTCGTCGCTCGGTTCGGTCCACTCCTGCGGCGCGATCCGTTCGAAGCTCTCGGCGGCCCGGTCGCGGGCCGCGTCGAGCTCCTCCTGGGGGGCGACCGAGACGCTCTGCTGGGCGTTGTCGACGTCGTCGCGCAGCTCGGCGTAGTCGGCCTTGATCCGCTCGACCGCCGCCGGGTCGCGGTCGAGCAGGACCGGCTCGAGGTCGGAGAAGGCCGCTTCGACGCCGTCCATGAAGGCGACCGCCTCCTGCACCTCGAAGGGGATCGTCACCCGACCGTCGCTGGTGCCCTTGTCGTACTCCTTCGGCACGAGGTCGAGGAAGCGGGTCAGCTGGCTGGCCCGGTTGACCTGCTCGTCGGGGGTCAGCGGCGCCGCGGTGAAGCCCTCGAGGTCGGCTTCGACCCGCTTGCGCGCCGCTCTCGAAGCTGGCTCGATCGGTGGCGGCGCCGGCCGCCGCGAGGCTCGTGAAGTCGCCGGCCGGTCGCACGCGCTATCCGCCGCGCCGCGCTGCTCGCCGTACTCGGCGGCGATCGCCAGCCAGTAGCCGCTGCACGATCGCGGCGGTTTCGGCGAAGCGGCCGTCGAAGCCGCGTTCGGCCGCCTGGGTCGCTTCGTCGAGGTTGGTGAAGAGGCGCGCCTGGAAGGCGTCGAGCAGGTCCTTTTCGATCTGGACCACGGCCTCGTGCGGCGAGGCTTCGCCGGCGGCGAGCTGCTGCACCGCGGCGGTCGCGTCGACGCCCGGCCGGGTGAAGCGGGTGGTCTGGCGGAACTCGCGGATCTGCAGCCAGGCTCCGCGCTTCCGCGGCGTCGGCCGCGGCCGGCCGCGGCGACCGCGACGGCGAGGGCGCCGCGCCGCAGCGCGGCGAGGATCCGCCCCCGCGCCGCCGCCAGCCCGACTTCGTCGAGGGCGGCTGCGGCGCGCCTCGCCGCGGCCAGCGAAGACTCGATTTCGTCGAGCTCGGCTGGGGCGTGTCGAGCGAGGCCACGCCGCAGCGGACCGCGCAGCTCGGCTTCGGCCGCTGCGATCGAGCTCGCCGCCCCTTCGTCGAAGAGCAGCTGGGTCTGCGCTTCGAAGAGGTCGGCGCGGATCGCGTCGGCGGCCTGCCAGGGGGGCTCGGCCTGGCCCGGTGCAGCCACCCAGAGCAAAGCCGCCATCGCGACGAGGATCGCGATGGCGGCTCTCGTGGCCCGTGGCGTGTGCTGTGGGCCTTCTGCTCTGACCGGTCTCGCCTAGCCTTCCTGCAGTTCGACTTCGAGCTGCTTGGCGGCCTGCGTGACCTGGCCGGCGATCGCCTCGGCCTGCGCCTGGGCCTGGGCGCCGAGCGCGTCGGCCTGCTTGGCGGTGAACTTCTCGCCGTCGGCCTCGCGGTCGCGCAGGTCGGAGGCGAAGGCGACCAGGCTCTGCAGCTCCTTCCGGGTCTGCTTGGCCTGCTGGGGTTCTCGGTCGGCGATCATCGGTTCGATCCCGTCGTAGGTGACGAGGATGCCGCCGAGGATGTCGGCGATGTCGGAGAGGCGCGAGGTGGCGACGAAGCCGAGTTCCTCGGCGCCGTCGCCGGCGATGAAGCGCGAGTTCTTCCAGGCCTCGAAGTACTCGCTCATCGTCGGGGTCATGATCACGATCGAGGTCAGCGCGTCGGACGGGGTCGGTTCGAACTCCTGCGCGTCTTCGTCGAGGCTCTTCGCCTGCTTTTCGAATTCGTCGAGGGTCGCCTTGTAGATGTCGGCGTCGGGCAGGCCCTCGCCGAACTCGACCTTGCCGTCGCCGTCGACGTCGGGCTTCGACGCCCTTCGCCTGGAGGTCGGGGTTGGTCCCGTAGAGCGCCGTCTCGGTGAGGAAGAAGAGGTTGCCTGGCTGCTCCAGCTGCTTGCCCGCTCGGCGTCGTCAGGCTGAAGGAGACCGCGTCTTCGGGCGTCGAGGCGTCCGAGCCGGCGTCGATGTCGACGTCGTACTGGGCCAGCCGCGGCACGCCGGCGACGATTCCCTCCATCTGCTCGTAGGCGGGGTTGGCGGCGACGAAGGCGTCCTTGGAGTCGGCGAGGATCTCCTCGACTTCGTCGCCGTGCTCGTCGAGCAGTCGTTCGTAGTCGAAGTCGACCGACTCGGCCAGCTCGTAGTACTCGTCGGCGTTCTCCTTCAGCGCTTCGACCTGCTCGACCAGTTCGGCCGAGTGGTCGGTGAGGTAGCCCTTGACCGGCTGCAGCTGGGCCGCGCCCGCCTCGGCCGTCGTTTCGTCGCTGTCGCTATCGCCGCAACCGCCGCGACAGGCGCTGCGAGTGCCAGCGCTGCGAGCGCCAAGCCGAACTTTGCCCTGGACTTCATCGAATCAATTGCCTCCTTGAATCGGGGGAGTCTATTAGGTCTCCCTAAGTCAGAGTAGGCAACCCTAACGGAATCCGAGCGAAGAGAGTCGGGATTAGTTAGGCGGACCCGAATGAGTCGATGGTGCCTGTGCTCTGGCGCTGCTTGCCACTCGTGAGAAACGCCCCCGGCGGATTTTCTCCATCCGTCCAAACACAGCCCTCAAGGCCGTCCATACGGTGGCTGCGAATCGCCAAACCGCGACCGCCGGGGCGTGCTCCGGTGGGCTAGGAGGGAATTCGATGAGAAAGAAGATGGCCTCGCCGTGATCGTCGCGGCCCTGTGGCCGCTGGTCTGCCTCGCTCGTCCTACCGGGAGTCGCCTTCGGCGCGAAGTCGCCGACACCGTCGAAGACACGCCGGACGCGAGCTGAACATGATCTGGGTGATCGTCGCCGGCCGTCCTGGTCATCTTGATGCAGGCCGGGTTCATGTTCCTCGAGATCGGCTTCTCCAGGGCCGAAGAACGCCGGCACGGGGGTCGCCAAGATCCTCGTCAACTTCTCGATCGTGACGCTCGCCTGGTGGGCGGTCGGCTACGCGCTCGCCTAAGGCGGGCTGGCGGCGAGATCTCCGGCACCATGGCTTCTTCCTCCACTTCGGCTCATCGATCGAAGAAGCCGGCAAGAAGCATCCCGTTCGTCGAAACGTACTCGATCAGCCCGGCCGCGTTGATGCTCTTCCGGCTCGCCTTCTGCGCGGTCTCGCTGGCGATCGTCTGGGGCACGACCCTGGAGCGGATCAAGTTCGGCGCCTACGTGATCTACGCGGTCGTCTTCGGCGCCGTCATCTACCCGCTGATCGCGCACGCGGTCTGCGGCGGCGGCCTGCTCTCCGACATCGGCGGCAAGCCGGTGATGGACTTCGCCGGCTCCTCGGTGGTCCACCTGACCGGCGCGATCGGGGCGCTTGGCGGCGCTGCTGCTGCTCGGCCCGCGCGAGGGCAAGTACGACGCCGACGGCAAGCCGCGGGCGATCCCGGGGCACTCGATGCCGCTGGTCGGCCTCGGCGTGATCATCCTCTGGATCGGCTGGTTCGGCTTCAACGGGGGCTCGACCTCCGAAACCGCCGGCTCGTTCTTCGGCGAGGTGTTGCTCGAACACCAAGCTCGCCGCGGCCGCCGGTGTGATCGGCGCCTCGCTGGCGGTCGTACCTGAAGAGCAGCACGCTCGACGTCGGCATGGCCGGCAACGGCGCGATCGCCGGCCTGGTCGGCGATCACCGCCCCGTCGGGCTTCGTCGAGTACTGGGCGGCGCCGATCATCGGCTTCGTCGCCGGCCTGATCGTCGTCTACGCGGTGCTGGCGATCGAGAAGCTCCTCGACGACCCGGTCGGCGCCCTCTCGGCGCACGGCCTGGCCGGGATCTGGGGGACCCTCGCGGTCGGCATCTTCGCCTCGCCGCGGCTGATCGTCGAAGGCGACGGAGCCGGCGATCTGGTACGGGATCTTCGGCGACAGCCTCGGCACGCCTTCGGCCAGCTCGGCGTGCAGGCGCTCGGCGGTCGGCTTCACCTTCGTCGTCGTCTTCGTCGTCTCGCTACGCGACGTTCGCGATGATCAAGTCGACGATCGGGCTGCGGGTCGTCCGACGAGGAGGAGGAAGCCGGCCTCGACATCAGCTCGCACGGGATGTACGGGTACCCGGAGCAGTTCATCCCGCAGCCGGAGTACTCGACCGGCCTGCCTGGCACGGTGGGTCGGCGCTCCGGGGCGCCCGCGGCAGCTCCGGCCCAGATGACAGCCACCGAGACGCGATAGGAGGATCGAGCGCATGAAGAAGATAGAGGCGTTCATCCGCCACGAGGCGTTCGAGCCGATCCGGACCGAGTTGCTCGACAAGGGATTCCCGTCCCTGTCGATCCTCGAGGCCAAGGGCTCGGGCCGGCAGAAGGGGATCGTCGAGCGGTACCGCGGCTCGACGCTCACCGTCAACGTCCGGCCGAAGCTGAAGATCGAGGTCGTCGTCGAGGACAAGGACAAGGCTCTGGTCGTCGAGACGATCCTCAAGCACGCCCGTACGGGCGAGGTCGGCGACGGCAAGATCTTCGTCATCCCGGTGGAGGAGGCGATTCGCATCCGCACCGGCGAGGGCGGCGAGCCGGTGCTGCAGGTGCACGAGGACTCGGAGATTCCCTCCTAGGAATGTAAGAGGAACCGGACACCCCTCCCCGGAGGCCGTTGCGCAGCAGATCGTTGCTGCGATTCGCAACGTCATTGCTCGAGCCTCCGGGGAGGGGCGTCCGGTTCCTCCTCTGCAGCGGCTAGCCTCGGCGCCGAGCATGCCCGCTGATGAGCGCATATCCCTGAGCGAGGCGTCGCGCCGCTCAGGCGTCTCTGTCAGCACGCTGAAGCGCTGGGCCGCTGAGAAGATCGTGCCGGTGCGGCGGGGGCGCTGGACCGCGGCGGCGGCGGCGCAGGCGCGTGTGGTGGCCCGTATGCGTGAGCGTGGGCACTCGCTCGAGGAGCTCAAGCAGGCAGGTCGCGAGGGCAGGCTCGCCTTCGGCTTCGCCGAGGATCTCTTCCCCGAGCCAGAAGAGAAGGTGACGGTCGCCGAGGTGGCCCGCGAGACCGGCCTCGAGCCGGAGCTGATCGAGCGCATCCTGGTCATCCTCGGCACCCCGCTGGAGGGCGAGCGGCTGCTCAATCCGAACGACGTGCAGGCGCTGCGGCATTGCGCCCGGGTGCTGGCGGCCGGCTTCCCGCTCGTCGCCTTCCTGCAGCTCGTCCGCGTCTACGCGCAGTCGCTGCGCCGCATCGCCGACGCCGAGGTGCGGCTCTTCCACCTCTACGTCCACGAACCGCTGATCCGCGACGGCGTCCCCGAGCTGGAGATGGCCGGGGAGATCGGCGATCTGGCAGGGGACATCCTGCCGCTGGCCGCGCCGCTGACTGAGTACCTGCACACCCGCTACCTGCGCTTCTTCCTCGAGCAGGACGTGATCGGGCACATGGAGAGCGACCTCGATGCCGAGACCCACCTCGGCCAGGTCCCGATAACGCTCTGCTTCATCGACCTCACCGGCTTCACTCGCTACACCGAGGAGGAGGGCGATCTGGAGGCGCTCGACGTGATCGAGAACTTCGTCGAGACGGTGGAGGCGACTCTGCCGCCCGAAGCGACGATCGTCAAGACAATCGGCGACGAGGTGATGGTCGTCTCGCCCGAACCGGCTTCGCTGACCGAGTGGGCCGTCGACCTGCTCGGTCGCTTCCCCGAGCGCCCGCAGCCGCGGGTCGGTATCCACTGTGCCAATGCCGTCTACCGCGACGGCGATTACTTCGGCACCCACGTCAACCTCGCCCACCGCGTCGTCAGTCGCGCCCAGGCGGGCGAGGTGCTGGTCACTGACCGGGTTGCAGAAGCGATCGAGAACCGCGAAGCCCTCGACTTCGAGCCGATCGGCGAGGTCAGCCTCAGGGGCTTTCCGACGCCAACGCCACTCTTCGTCGTTCGCGCCGCGAACTGAGCTTCCGGTGCGCCTTATGTGGTCATGGGCCATATAAAGCGCACCGGAACAGGCAGGCGCGCGACACTTACGGGCATGGAGGGTGAGCGGATGATCGAGGCCGTGCGCGACGGCGGTCTGTTGCCGGCCGAGACGCCGCTGGTCGCGATGCTCTCCGGCGGCCGCGACTCGGTCTGCCTGCTCGACCTTGCCGTTCGCCTATTGGGGACCGCATCGGTCACCGCGCTGCATGTCAACTACGGCCTGCGCGACGACTCCGACGAGGACGAGGCGCACTGCGCGAGCCTCTGCGAGCGGCTTGGCGTGGGCCTCGAGGTGGAGCGACCGCGACGGCCCGAGGGCCCCGGCAATCTGCAGGCTTGGGCTCGGGACACTCGTTACGCGGCGGCGGCGCGATTGGCGCTGCCCCAAGAGGCGTCGATCGCCACCGGGCACACCGCTGACGACCAGGTCGAGACGATCCTCTATCGCCTCGCCTCCTCGCCGAGCCGCCGCGCTCTGCTCGGGATGCGCGCTCACGACGGCAGTCTGGTGCGACCCCTGCTCGACTTCACCAGGGAGGAAACCACCGCCTACTGCGAGCAACGTGGGCTGGCGTGGCGTGACGATCCGAGCAACGCCGGGACGGGCTACGCACGCAACCGGGTCCGCCACCGGCTTGCCCCGGCCCTGGCCGAGATCCACCCCGCGGCCGCTCGCAACGTGCTGCGCACGGCCGAGCTGTTGCGCGACGAGGCCGAGGTGCTCGACGCGCTCGTCGATGCCGAGCTCGCCGGCTCCAACGGCACCTCCCGCGGTTCGATCGAGCTGCAGCGGCTGGCCGGGCTGCCGCCTGCGCTGCGTCGTCTCGTCGTCCAGCGACTCGCCGATCGCGCCGCCGGGCGACCCGTGCCCGGGGCCGCCAATCACGCCGATGAGGTCGCCGGGCTGCGCCGCACCGGCACCGCAATGCTCGACCTAGGTGGCGGCGTGCGCGCAATCGTCGAGCGCGGCGTCCTCCGCGCCGAGCGCTAACGCCGCCGACGGGCCTCAAACGTGACATATGGACACGTTTGAGGCCCGTCGGCGGATGGCTGACGCTGTATCTAGACTGCGGCGCGTGAGCGACGCGATCGGCGAGACCCTCGTCTCCAGCGAGGACCTGCAGCGGCGGGTCGCCGAGCTGGGGCGGCAGATCAGCGAGGAGTACGAGGGCCGCGACCTCTTCATGGTCGGCGTGCTGAAGGGCGCTGTGCTCTTCCTCGCCGACCTGATGCGCAACGTCAGCGTGCCCTGCGAGATCGATTTCATGGCCGTCTCCAGCTACGGCTCGCAGACCGACTCCTCGGGCGTGGTGCGGATCATGAAGGACCTCGACGCCCCGATCGAAGGTCGCCACGTGCTGATCGTCGAGGACATCATCGATTCCGGCCTCACCTTGCAGTACCTGATGCGCAACCTGAAGGCGCGCAATCCCGCCTCGCTGGAGGTTTGCGCTCTTTTGACCAAGCCGGAGCGGATTCGAGTCGATCTCTCGCCGCGCTACGTCGGCTTCGAGATCCCCAACCGCTTCGCGATCGGCTATGGCCTCGACCACGCGCAGCGCTACCGCAACCTCTCTTACGTGGCCGCCCTCGGCGACTAAGCGGCAAAACTGCCCTGGTACGCTGATTTTTCCCTGTGAGGCGTTTTTTCAAGAGCGCGGCTTTTCCGATCCTTCTGGTGGTGATCCTTGCCTTCGTGGCCCAGCGGGTGATCAGCCCTGGCTCGAGCACGGAGGCCCCCTCCTACAACGAACTTGTCAGCCCCAAGGCCGGGCTGATCGCCAAGGGCAAGGTCGAAGAGGTCACGGTCAACACCAAGGACAACACGCTCGACGTCAAGCGGACCAATGGCGAGAGCTTCTCGACCGGCTACCCGCCCAACACCGAGCAGTCTCTGCTCAACCTGGTCGATCAGTACGACGTCAAGACAACCGTGCACGGCACCGGCAGCTCCGGCCTGCTCTCGCTGCTCACCTACATCCTGCCCTTCGTCCTCTTCCTCGGTTTCTGGATCTTTCTGATGAACCAGATGCAGGGCGGCGGCTCGCGGGTGATGAATTTCGGCAAATCGAAGGCGAAGCGGATGTCGGTCGATGCGCCGAAGATCACCTTCCGCGACGTCGCCGGGGTCGACGAGGCCGTCCAGGAGCTGCACGAGATCAAGGAGTTCCTCGAGAACCCGAAGAAATTCCAGGCCCTCGGCGCGCGCATCCCCAAGGGCGTTCTGCTCTACGGGCCTCCTGGCACTGGCAAGACGCTGCTCGCCCGCGCCGTTGCCGGTGAGGCAGGCGTCCCCTTCTTCTCGATCTCCGGCTCGGACTTCGTCGAGATGTTCGTCGGCGTCGGCGCCAGCCGCGTCCGCGACCTCTTCGAGCAGGCCAAGCAGAACTCGCCCTGCATCATCTTCATGGACGAGATCGACGCCGTCGGTCGCCACCGCGGCGCCGGCATGGGCGGTGGCCACGACGAGCGCGAGCAGACGCTGAACCAGCTGCTCGTCGAGATGGACGGCTTCGAGATGAAGGACAACATCATCTTGATCGCCGCCACCAACCGGCCCGACATCCTCGACCCGGCTCTGCTGCGGCCCGGCCGCTTCGATCGTCAGGTCGTCGTCGACCGACCCGACCGCAAGGGGCGCAAGCACATCCTCGAGGTCCACACGCGCGGCAAGCCGCTGTCCAAGGTGATCGACCTCGACACCCTCGCTGGCCAGACGCCCGGTTTCACCGGCGCCGACCTTGCCAACCTGATCAACGAGGCGGCGCTGCTGACCGCCCGCCAGGGCAAGCGCGAGATCACCATGCACGAGCTGGAGGAGGGGATCATGCGGGTGATCGCGGGCCCCGAGAAGAAGACCCGCGTGATGAGCGAGAAAGAGCGCTTGATCACCGCTTACCACGAGCTCGGCCACGCGATCGTCGGCCATCTGCTGCCGAACTGCGATCCCGTCCACAAGATCTCGATCATCAGTCGCGGCCAGGCGCTCGGCTACACGATCAGCTTGCCGACCGAGGACAAGTTCCTCACCTCGCGAGCTGAGCTGACCGACACGATGGCGATGACCCTGGGAGGCCGCGCCGCCGAGGAGATCGTCTTCGGCGAGATCACCACGGGCGCCTCCAACGACCTCGAAAAGGTGACCGAGACGGCCAAGCAGATGGTGATGCGCTTTGGCATGTCCGAGCGCCTCGGGCCACGCGTCTTCGGCCATGATCGTGGCCAGCCCTTCCTCGGCCGCGAATTCAGCGCCGAACCGGACTACTCCGACGAGATCGCCCGCGAGATCGACGACGAGATCCGCCGCATCGTCGAGGGCGCCCACCAGACCGCCAAGGACCTGCTCACCGACAAGCACGACGATCTCGACCGGATCTCGAAGATCCTGCTCGAGCGCGAGACGATCGACGCCGAGCAGTTCGTCGACCTGCTCGCCGGCAAGTCCGAAGACGAAGTCTTTACGGACGAGGAGGAGCCGGCGCAGCCAGCTGAGCCGGCGCCGGCGGAGCCCGAACGGGCGCAGCGCGAGGGCGCGCGACCCATACCGCGCCCACGTCCCGGTTACGCCGGCGGCGACGCCAGCTAGTTATTTGGCTTGGGGCAGTGGAGGTGGGATGCCTCTCGCCCTGACAAATGCCGGTCTAATTAGACCGGCATTTTGAGTATCCGCCAGTTCGAGAGGCATCCCACCTCCACTGCCCGATCGCCGTGATACTTCGCTTATGAATCCCAGGCTCATGGGCGTCCTGAACGTCACTCCAGATTCGTTTTCGGACGGGGGCGAGTACCTCGATCCGGCTGCGGCGATCGCACACGGCTTGAAGCTTGTGGGGGACGGGGCGGAGATCCTCGATGTGGGCGGGGAATCGACTCGGCCGGGGGCCGAGGCGGTCTACTGGAAGGAGGAGCTGCGCCGTGTCGAGCCCGTGGTGGCCGGTCTCGCCGGGAAGGCGACGCTCTCGATCGACACGTCTAAGGCGGCTGTCGCCGCTGCGGCGATCGATGTAGGGGCGACGATCGTCAATGACGTGACCGCGTTGGGGGGCGATCTCGAGATGGCGCCCGTTTGCGCGGAGCAGGCGGTGACGGTCGTGCTGATGCACATGCCCGGCGACCCGCGCACGATGCAGGACGACCCGCGCTATGCGGACGTGGTCGACGAGGTCAAGGCGTTCTTGGCGGAGCGGCTCCAGTACGCGCTCGACGCCGGTGTCGAGGAAGAGCGAATCTGGCTGGACCCTGGGATCGGGTTTGGCAAGACGCTCGAGCACAATTTGGAGCTGCTGCGGCGGCTGGGCGAGCTGCGGGAGCTCGGCCGGCCGCTGGTGATCGGCACCTCGCGGAAGAGCTTCATCGGCAAGGTCGACGGCTCCAAGGTCGAAGACAGGATCGGCGGCACGATCGCCTCCTCGGTGCTCGCCGCCGCCGAGGGCGCCGACGTGCTGCGCGTCCATGACGTTGCCGAGATCGGGCAGGCGATGCGGGTCGCAGAAGCGATCCTTGGGTAGGTTCCAGCAATGGAGTCGCACGACAACGGCATGGACTCGAGCGTCGAGATCGAGCTGCGCGGGCTCTCGATCTACACCCACCACGGGGTCAGCGACGCCGAGCAGGAGGTTGGTCAGCGGCTCGAGTTCGACATCACCTTCGACGTGCCCGACTGCGACGCGGTGCTCACCGACCGGATCGAGGACACGGTCGACTATGCCGAGGTCTGCGACATCGTCACCCTCGCCGCCACCGAGCGCAGCCACCGCACGCTCGAGCGTCTCGCCCAGGTCATCGGCGAGCGGCTGATGGAGCGCTACGGCTGCGAGTCCGTCCGGGTCAGGGCGGCCAAGCCGGAGCCACCGCTGCCGCTGGCCATTCAGGAGGTCGCCGTCGAGGTCGTCCAGGAGCGCGCCGAGGAGCCCGATGGGGATGAGGCCGAAGAGGCCTGACGCTTGACCGCGAGGACCGGCTACCTGGGCCTGGGCTCCAACGTCGGCGACCGCGAGTCCCATCTGCGCGCCGCGATCGAGCTGCTGCGCGAGCGGGGGGTGGAGGTCGACGCGGTCTCCTCGGCCTATGAGACCGAGCCCGTCGGCGAGGTCCTCGACCAGCCCGACTTCCTCAACGCGGCGATCCGCATTCGCACCGAGCTGGAGCCCGAGGCCCTGCTCGACGTCTGCAAGGCGGTCGAGGTCGAGCGCGGCCGCATCTTGGACGCCCCGCGCCACAGCCCTCGCCCGCTTGACGTGGACCTGCTTCTGCTCGGTGAGCTTGAGCTGAAGACCGACCGCCTCACCCTGCCTCACCCCGAGGTGACCAGCCGCCGCTTCGTCCTCACGCCGTTGCTCGAGCTGGATCCGGAGCTGGCTCTGCCCGATGGCGCCTCGCTGAGCGACGCCCTCGCCTCGCTCGGGCTGGGCCAGCGGGCCGAGCGGTTCGGCTCGTTCTAGGAGCCGCTCAGGCGGCGGCAGGCTGTTCGCTGCGCAGCGGCTGCAGCCAAGCTGGCGGAAGGACCGGCGGGAAGTCACCGGCAATCTCAGGCTGGACGCGCTTGGCGAGCTGCCCGGCGGGCCTGCTCTCGATTAGCGGCCGGAGGTCCTGGAAGGTCATCGCGAGACGGATGCTTGGTGCTATCTGGAAGTCGGCCGCGTTGAGCTCCTCGCCGTTCAAAGTACCGGCGGCGATCAGGTCGTCGACTCGCTGCAACAGCCCTCCGAGAACGGCGAGGTCGGCTCGCACGTTCTCGTCGGTCGCCGCATTGATGCGCTTCTCGAGGGCGATGATCGGCCCCGCCGTGCTCACTGCAAGCCCGATCGGTATACCCAGCTTGGTGCCCTCCGAGTAGCTGCGCAGGGGCGACTTGTCCCGCTGAAAGGCCCACCAGACGATCTGCCGAACCGGGTGTTGCAGCTCCTCGTCGCCGAAGCGCTCTGCCTCCTCCACCGCAGCCCTCTGTGCGGGATCGGATGGGAAGAGCGGCGGCTCCGGCTGCAGGCGGTCCAGCTCACGAGCGATCGTTCGCGATCCCTGCAGCTTCCTGCCGTCGAGCTTCAACGCCGGCACCGTCGGTCCGGGGAAGCCCAGTCCACGGACGACAGCGCGTGAGACGACTGGGAAAAGATCGGTGCGCTTGAAGGGAATGCCCTTGCGCGCGAGCATTAGCTGCACGGCGACGCCCGGGTGGGAGCCTGGAATTGTGTAGAGCCGCGCCTCCACGGCGCCATCCTAGGCCCTGTGGGGAGATTCCGCCCGCCGGGTCCTCGCCAATCCGGCAATAATCGCGCCGTGCTCCTCGCGGTCGACGTCGGCAACACCCAGACGCACCTCGGCGCCTTCGACGGCGAGCGACTCGCCGAGCACTGGCGCTTCCAGACCCGTGCCGGCGCCACCGGCGATGAGCTTGCCGAGCGGATCGGCGGTTTGCTCGCTCTCAGCGGCATGGGGCTCGACGAACTCGATGCCGTCTGCGTCTCCTCGGTGGTGCCGCCGCTCGGCACCCAGTACGAGCGGCTGACCGAGCGCTATCTCGACGCCACCTGCCTGGCGATTGGGCCCGGCGTCAAGACCGGGATGCCGATTCGCATCGACAACCCGCTCGAGGTCGGCGCCGATCGCCTGGTCAACTCGATCGCCGCCTACGAGCGCTTCGGCAGCGCCTGCGTGGTCGTTGACTTCGGCACTGGGATCAACTTCGACGCGGTCTCCGGCGAGGGCGAATACCTCGGCGGTGCGATCGCGCCGGGGCTGGAGATCTCGCTCACCGCCCTGGTCGAACGTGCCGCCCGGATACCCCGGATCGACCTTGCCGAGCCCGAGACGGCGATCGGGCGCTCGAGCCGTGCCGCGATCCAGTCCGGTGTCATATTCGGTTTCGCCGGTCTGATCGACGGCGTCGTGCGGCGGATCGAAGACGAGCTCGGCGAGGCGCAGCTGCTGGCGACGGGTGGACTTGCGGCGGCGATCGTCCCCTTCACCGAGACGATCGACGAGGTCGACGAGATGCTTACTCTCAAGGGGCTGCGATTGATCCATGAACGCAACGCGCCCACAGCTGACTGATCCGTTCCGGATCGCCGACCTCGAGATCCCCAACCGCGTCCTGCTGGCGCCGCTGGCCGGGATCGGCAACTGGTTCGTGCGCCTGCAGGCGAAGCGCCACGGGGCCGGCCTGGCGGTCTCGGAGATGGTCTCCAGCTTTGGCCTGCACCACCGCAACGAGCGCACTCTGCGTGAGCTGATGCGGATCCACCCCGACGAGCACCCCGTCTCGGTGCAGCTCTTCGGCCATGACGCCGAGGTGATGCGCTCCGGCGCGGCGATCGCCGCGGAAGCCGGCGCCGACCTGATTGACATCAACATGGGCTGCCCGGTGCGCAAGGTCCGCCGCACCGGCGCCGGCGCCGAGCTGCTGCGCGATCACGATCTGGCCCTGGCCCTGGCCCGTGGCGCCATCGAGGGCAGCGGCCTGCCGGTCACCGTAAAGCTGCGCTCGGGGATCGAAGCCGGGGACCGCTCCGGCTTCGACCTGGCCGTGCGGCTGGCCGAGGAGGCCGGGGTCGCGGCGATCGCCTTTCACCCTCGCGCCGCGACGGCCGGGCACAAGGGCAAGCCCGACTATGCGCTCACCCGTGAGCTGGTCGAGCGCGTCGAGGTCCCGGTGATCGTCTCGGGAGGGTTGAAGAGCGCTGAAGCGGCGCAGCGCGCCTACCAGGAGTCGGGCGCCGACGCGGT
Source organism: uncultured Solirubrobacterales bacterium (assembly GCA_963718775.1). GTDB lineage: Bacteria > Actinomycetota > Thermoleophilia > Solirubrobacterales > 70-9 > VRUE01. The sequence goes on from OY970377.1 coordinate 2,362,278, forward strand.
GATGATCGCCCGCGGCTCGCTCGGAAATCCCTGGGTATTCGAAGAATTGACCGGCCGCCGCAGCGAGCCGCCGGACCGCGCCGAAGTGGTCGCCGAGTTGCTTTGGGTGATTGACCGCGCCGAGGAGCACATGGGGACGGAGCGGGCCGGCAGGTACCTGCGCAAGTTCTACCCCTGGTACATGGAACCGCTGGGCGCCTCAGCCGAGCTCGCAGACGAGTTGCAGCGCAACGCCGACCTGCCCGAGGCCCGTCGCCTGATCGCCGATCTGGCCGCTCCAGCGCCCTCGCTATAATCCCGCGACTTCTTGCCCTGGTGTGGTGACTCGAACGCCACCGCACCTGGGCGTTTTTGGGTCTAGGAGCCGTTTCCCGCCGTCTCAATCGAGCAAAGCGAGGTAGGACAAGTGAGTCGCCAGTCCGTAATCACCCCCGAGGGTCTCGAGAAGCTCAAGGAGGAGATAGATCACCTCTCGACCGCGAAGCGACGCGAGGTCGCCGAACGGATCAAGGAGGCGCGCGAGTTCGGCGACATCTCCGAGAACGCCGAGTACGACGACGCCAAGAACGAGCAGGCCCTGCTCGAGCAGCGGATCGCGCAGCTCGAAGAGCGATTGCGCCGCGCCACGGTGATCGACGAGAAGGACATCAGCACCGACGAAGTCCAGTTCGGCTCGATCGTCCACGTCAAGGATCAGAAGTCCGGCGATTCGCAGAAGTTCCAGATCGTCGGCTCGACCGAGGCCGATCCGCTCGAGCACAAGCTCTCCAACGAGTCGCCGATCGGCAAAGCGCTGATTGGCCACAAACGCAACGACGTCGTCACTGTTGAGGTCCCCAGAGGGCCCAAGAAGAAATTGAAGATCACCAAGATCGAGACCGCGTAGGGGTCAGCCACCGGTGAGCCCGGCCCGGCAGGGGTTCCGCTTAACTTTTTCGAAGGGCGGGGATTGGCTGTCGCCCGAACGGTGGCCGCGAAAAAGTACAAGACGCTTCACCCCTGCCGGGCCGGGCTCACGGCCGGGTTGTAGGGTCGCGAGCAGATGAGCGAGCCGGAGCAACCTGAGCTTTCAGATGTTCTTCGTGACCGGCGGGAGAAGCTGGAGCGGTTGCGGGAGGCTGGGGTAGATCCGTTCCCGCCCGAGTTCGCCGATCGCGAGGACGTCGCCGAGGTGCGGGCGGCGCACGAGGGGCTGGCCCCCGGTGTGGAGACCGAGTCGCGCCACCGCATCGCCGGTCGCGTCGTCGGCCGTCGCGGTCACGGCAAGGCCTGCTTCCTGGACCTGCGTGACGGCACGGGCCAGATCCAGCTCCATGCTCGCGAGGATCTGCTCGGCGAGGAGCCCTACCGGTTGCTCGTCGATCTCGACCTCGGTGACATCGTCGGCGTCGAGGGCACGGCGCTGGCCACGCGCCGCGGCGGAGAGCTCTCACTGGCGATCGATCGCTGGCGCCTGCTCGCCAAGAGCCTGCGCCCGCCGCCGGACAAGTTCCACGGCTTGGAGGACGTCGAGACCCGCTACCGCCACCGCGAGCTCGACCTGATCGCCAACGAGGAGAGCCGTCGCCTCTTCAGGCTGCGCGCCCGCACCGTCAGCGAGGTGCGCCGCTGGCTCGACGAACGCGACTTCGTCGAGGTCGAGACGCCGGTCCTGCAGCCGCTCTACGGCGGCGCCCTGGCACGGCCTTTCACCACCCATCACAACGCCCTCGACCGCGACCTCTACCTGCGCATCGCCACCGAGCTCTACCTGAAGCGGCTCGTCGTCGGCGGCATCGAGCGCGTCTACGAGCTGGGCAAGGATTTCCGCAACGAGGGGGTCTCGCACAAGCACAACCCCGAGTTCACGATGCTCGAGTGGTACGAGGCCTGCTCGGACTACGCGGCGACGGCGCACAGGCTGGAGACGATGGTCGCCGAGGTTGCCGAGCGGGTGCTCGGCACGACCAAGGTCCAGCGCGGCGAGGTCGAGATCGACTTCGCGCCGCCCTGGAAGCGGATCACCTTCCGCGACGCGATCCGCGAACGCAGCGGAGTCGACATCGCCGAGCACCCGACCAGGGAGGCCCTGGCCGCGGCGATCGGCACCGAGCCCGACCCCGAGGAGGGCTGGGGCAAGCTGGTCGACGGCCTGCTCTCCAAGCACGTCGAGCCGCAGCTGATCCAGCCCACTTTCGTGCTCGACTACCCGGTCGAGCTCTCGCCCTTCGCCAAGTCGCACCGCTCCGAGGAGGGTCTGGTCGAGCGCTTCGAGGCCTTTGCCGGCGGCATGGAGATCGCCAATGGGTTCAGCGAGCTCAACGACCCCGACGAGCAGCGCCGCCGCTTCGAGCAGCAGGCGGCCGAGCTCGAGCGCGGCGACGAAGAGGCGCAGCCATACGACGAGGATTTCGTCGCTGCGCTCGAGCAGGGAATGCCGCCGACGGGCGGCGTCGGCATCGGGATCGACCGCCTGGTGATGCTGCTGACGGGGGCAAAGAGCGTCCGCGAGGTGGTCCTCTTCCCGGCTATGCGCTCCTGAAGCGCCCAAAAAGCCGCTCTCAGCGAGCTTTTGGGTAACTGGGCCGGTTGGACGCTCTCGGTATCGTTTAAAGGGCACATGGGCGCTTCCCGATAACGAAGGGCGTCTACCGATACTTACTCAGGCGATTCGCGTTGAGTAGATAGAGAGGCTTTTTGTTCGAGCGATTTACAGAGAGAGCCCGTCAAGTCGTCGTCCTGGCGCAGGAAGAGGCGCGCACTCTCAAGCACAACTACATCGGCACCGAGCACATCCTGCTCGGCCTGCTGCGTGAGGAGGAGGGCCTCGCTGCCCGGGTGCTGGAGTCCCTCGACATCACCACCGAGCGAGTCCGTTCGCAAGTCGTGCGGATCGTCGGTTCCGGCGAGGAGGTCACCTCCGGCCAGATCCCGTTCACGCCGCGCGCCAAGAAGGTCCTCGAGCTCGCCCTGCGCGAGGCGCTCTCGCTCGGCCACAACTACATCGGCACCGAGCACATCCTGCTCGGCCTGGTGCGTGAGAACGAGGGCGTCGCCGCCCGCATCCTGCTCGACTTCGACGCCGACTCCGACAAGATCCGCAACGAGGTGATCCGGATGCTGTCTGGCCCGGGCGGCCGCCGTCAGGGCGCAGCCGCCGGCGCCGGCGGCTCCGGCGAGGGCAAGAAGTCCTCGAAGCTGCTCGACCAGTTCGGCCGCAACCTGACCAAACTCGCCGAGGAGGGCAAGCTCGACCCGGTGATCGGCCGTGAGACCGAGATCGAGCGGATCATGCAGATCCTCTCCCGCCGCACCAAGAACAACCCGGTGCTGCTCGGCGAGCCCGGCGTCGGCAAGACCGCCGTGGTCGAGGGGCTGGCCGCCCGGATCAACAAGGGCGAAGTTCCCGAGCTGCTCAAGAACAAGCAGATCTACACGCTCGATCTGGCCGCGCTGGTCGCCGGCTCGAAGTACCGCGGCGAGTTCGAGGAGCGCCTCAAGAAGGTGATGAAAGAGATCACCCAGCGCGGCGACATCATCCTCTTCATCGACGAGCTCCACAACCTGGTCGGCGCCGGCGCCGCCGAGGGCGCGATCGACGCCGCCTCGATCCTCAAGCCGGCGCTCGCCCGTGGCGAGCTGCAGACGATCGGCGCGACGACGCTCGACGAGTACCGCAAGTACCTCGAGCGCGACTCGGCGCTGGAGCGCCGCTTCGCCCAGATCAAGGTCGACCAGCCTTCGGTCGAGGACACCGTCAAGATCCTCGAAGGGCTGCGCGAGCGCTACGAGCAGCATCACCGCGTCAACATCACCGACGACGCGCTCGAAGCCGCCGCTGAACTTGCCGACCGCTACATCTCCGACCGCTTCCTGCCCGACAAGGCGATCGACCTGATCGACGAGGCCGCCTCGCGGATGCGGATCAAGTCGATGAGCGCCCCGCCGGTCTACCGCGATCTCGAGGAGGAAATCGAGACGACGCGGCGCGACAAGGAGGCGGCGATCGAAGCGCAGGAGTTCGAGAAGGCCGCCAACCTGCGCGACACCGAGCGTCAGCTGACCACCCGCAAGCGCCAGCTTGAGGACGAGTGGGCGGAGGGTGAGAACGGCGAGCGGCCCGACGTGGGCGAGGAGGAGATCGCCGACATCGTCTCGATGTGGACCGGGATCCCGGTCTTCAAACTGACCGAGGCCGAGACCAAGAAGCTGATCCGCATGGAGGAGGAGCTGCACAAGCGGGTGATCGGCCAGGAGGTCGCGATCACCGCCGTCTCCAAGGCGATCCGCCGCTCGCGTGCCGGGATCAAGGACCCCAAGCGCCCGGCCGGCTCATTCATCTTCCTCGGCCCCTCGGGTGTCGGCAAGACCGAGCTCGCCCGCACGCTGGCCGAGTTCCTCTTCGGCGACGAGGAGTCGATGATCCGCATCGACATGTCCGAGTACATGGAGAAGCACGCGGTCAGCCGCCTGGTCGGCTCGCCGCCGGGCTACATCGGCTACGACGAGGGCGGCCAGCTGACCGAGGCCGTGCGGCGCAAGCCCTACTCGGTGCTGCTGCTCGACGAGATCGAGAAGGCCCACCCCGATGTCTTCAACATCCTGCTGCAGATCCTCGAGGACGGGCGGCTCACCGACGCCCAGGGTCGCACGGTCGACTTCCGCAACGCGATCGTGATCATGACCTCGAACATCGGCGCCTCGGAGATCGCCAAGAACACCTCGATTGGCTTCACCGTGGCCGATGAGACCGGCATGTCCTACGGCGACATGAAGAACCGGATCATGAGCGACCTGAAGAAAGTCTTCCGGCCCGAGTTCCTCAACCGGATCGACGAGGTGATCGTCTTCCACAAGCTGGCCAAGGACGAGGTCAGGCACATCGTCGACCTGATGATCAGCCGCGTGGCGGTTCAGGTGGCCGAGCACGAGCTGCAGCTGGACCTGACCGACGAGGCCAAGGACCTGCTGGTCGAGAAAGGCTGGGACCCCTCGATGGGCGCCCGGCCGCTGCGCCGCGCGATCCAGCGCTACATCGAGGATCCGCTTGCCGACGAAGTCCTGCGCCAGGGCGAGATGACGCCGGGTTCGACCGTGGTGGTCAAACGCGACCCGTCGGGCGACGAGGACGACCGTCCACTCAGCCTGACGATCGTCAAACCGAAGAAGCCGGCGCGACCGAAGAAGTCCAAGCCCGAGCCTGAGAAGGTCGGCGTCGGCGCCGGCAAGAAGGCCGAGGGCGAGGACGACAGCGAGCCGGCGCCGGACGACGCCGGCGAGCAGCCCGCTGCCGACGCTGACGCCTGATCCGCAAGCAACTGTGCGCGAGCCCGGCCGCAGCGCCATCGGAGCCTGGAGTGGGGGCCGCTTCCTGCACTTCGGCGAGACGATCGACGAGGACAGGCTGGCGGCGCTGCTGCGCCCTGGCGACGGCATCGACACCGTGCTCAGCGCCGACACCTACGGCCAGGGCGATGCCGACCTGCTTCTCGGCCGTGCCGTCGAGGGCGTGCCCCGCGACGACTACTGCCTGATCGGCGCGGTTGGCCACGACTTCTACGAGGGCGAGCGCGACGGCCCGCGCGGCTTCCCTCGCTTCACCGATCCACGCCTGCGCGGCGCGGACGGGTACGCGGCCTACCTGCGAATGGCCGCCGAGCGCAGCCTCGAGCGGATCGGCGCCGACTCCTTCGACCTGCTCCTCCTCCACAACCCGGATCGCATCGGCTACACGAGCGAGGCCGTCTGGGACGGCATGGTGGCGCTGCGGGAAGCCGGCCTAACCGCCCAGATAGGAGTCGCGCCGGGCCCCGCGAACGGCTTCACGCTCGACCTGATCGCCTGCCTGGAGCGCTTCGGCGAGCGGATCGACTGGGCGATGATCATCCTCAACCCGTTCGAGCCCTGGCCCGGCGAGCTCTGCCTCGACGCGGCCGAGCGCCACGGCGTCAAGGTGATCACCCGCGTCGTCGACTACGGCGGCCTCTTCTGGGGCGACCTGCGGCCGGGTATGGAGCTGGCCAAGGGCGATCACCGCGCCTTCCGCCCTGAAGGCTGGATCGAGGCTGGACTGCAGAAGCTGGAGCAGGTGCTGCCCTACGCCGAGCGTGCCGGTCTGACGCCGATCCAGCTCGCCTGCCAGTGGAACCTCGCCCACCCGGCGGTCGAGTGCGTCGTGCCGACCCTGATCCAGGAGACCGGCCCCGAGGCCCGCACGATCGAGCAGCAGCGGGCCGAGCTGGCCGCGCTGCCCACCGAGCAAAAGCTGAGCGCCGACGACGTCGCCGCGATCCGCTCGATTGGCGACAACGCCGGCTGCATGGCGCTGAAGGGAGCCAACCCCCAGCATCAAGGCGAAGAGCGTCCGGATAGGTGGGCGCTCGACGAAGAGCTTGCTGCAGCCGGGGCGCGCTGGGGCATCGACCCCGCTCGCGACCTGGTCGCAACTCACTGAAGCTCAATCAAGAGAGAGGCAAGCTGCCCCTCCCCTGGAGGCCGTTGCGCAGCTGAATTCTCACCAAGCTTCGAAACGTGGACACAGAGCTTCCCGGGGAGGGGCAGCTTGCCTCTCTGTCACACGCGATCAAGCTCGTCGTACAACAGCTGTAGATGAGGGGCGTCGGGGACCCTCCTCGGGAAGCTCTGTGACCACCTTCCGAATTGCCATCCACGATTCAGCTGCGCGACGGCTTCCAGAGGAGGGTCCCCGACGCCTCTCCCACCGATAGCTTCACGAGTCGATGATCGGAGACAACCGCCGCTGGTGGACGCTGATTGGAGCTTGTTCGGGCCTCTTCTTGTTGATGCTGGACTCGACCGTGGTGGCGCTGGCGCTGCCCAGTATCAGGCGGGACGTTGACGCGAGTGCCGAGGGTCTGCAGTGGGCGATGAACGGTTATCTGCTGGCGATCACGATCTTCGTCGTTACTGCGGGCCGCTTGGGGGACATGTTTGGGCGCAAGCGGCTCTTCCTGGCTGGCATGGTCGTATTTGCGCTTGGCTCAGTTGTCTCGGGCGCTGCGGGGGATCAGGAGACCTTGGTTGCTGGTCGGGTGCTGCAGGGGATCGGGGCGGCGCCGATGTTGCCGCTTTCGCTGGCGATCGTCTGCAATGCCTTCCCGGCCGGGGAGCAGGCCCGGGCGCTGGGGATCTGGGCGGCGATCTCGGCGCTTGCCCTGGCGATCGGACCGCTGGTGGGTGGGGCTCTGGTCGAAATCGATTGGCGGGTGATCTTCTGGATCAACCTGCCGGTCGCCGCGATCGGGATCTGGATCACCGCTGCAGCGGCGCCTGAGTCGAGCGATCCCGGCTCAGGGCGGCGAATCGACTTCCCTGGGCTGTTGGCGCTGAGCGTCGGTCTCACCGCCGTGGTTCTGGCTCTGGTTCAGAGCAGGTCGTGGGCCGACGAGGTCACCTTGACGCTTGCCGTCGGGGGGCTCCTGGCACTGTTCGCCTTCTGGCGGATCGAGCACCGCTCGCGTGAGCCGATCGTTGACTTCTCCCTCTTTCGCAACGGGCCCTACTTCGGCGCCAGCGCGGCTGCCTTCGCGCTGGTCGGCGCCTACTGGGCGGTGATGTTCTTCCAGCCTCAGTACCTACAGGACGTGCGCGGGCACTCGGCGGTGCTCAGTGGCCTGATGATCCTGCCGATCACGGCGCCGATGGTCGCGATATCGCCTCTCTCCAGCCGCCTGATCTCTCGTTTCGGCGCTCGCCGCCTGATGACGGCGGGAATGGCCTGCGGCGTCGCCGGCCTGCTCATGCTGACCCAGATCGACGCCTCCAGCCCCTACGGCGTGCTGCTTGCCGGCTACCTGCTCTTCGGGGTCGCCCTCGGCCTCGTCTACGCGCCGATGTCGACTGCGGCGATGGCGGCGATGCCGGCCGAGAAGGTCGGAATCGCCTCGGGGGTGCTGGCGATGGACCGCGTCATGGCGGGCACGATCGCCCTCGCCGCCAGCGGGGCCGTCTTCCACGCTCTCCGCGACAGCGGCGACGCCTTCGCTGCCGCGGTGGCCGGTTCGACCTGGGTCCTGGTTGCCCTCGGCGCCCTCGGGGTCGCTTTGACCTGGGCGTTCGTACGCGATCCGGCCCGTCCAGGCCCCGATCCGGCGGTGGCCGGAACACCGCCCCCAAAAGCCCTGCACCACCATCGGCATCATCGCCGCTTCCACCTTTAGCGCTAGGAGGCCCATCTGACAGGGGTGGAACGTCTTGTACTTTTTCCGCGATCACGTTTGCGGACAGCTGCAACCTGTTTTCGGAAAAAGTTAAGTGGAACCCCTGTTAGGTGGGCCTCCGTGACCGATTCCCTTGACATTGTCCTTCCCGACCTGTCCACTGGGAAATGCCCACACCGCATTCCAAAGCGGTTTTTGCCATCCTAGACAGCGATGTCAGCGCTGCCTGGTGATGAGCTTCACGAGCTGTCCGAACGTCAAGATCCCAGGCTACTGAGGGCTCTCGATGTCGTTGCGCCGGGCGGTGCCCTGCGTGAGGGGCTCGACAACATAGTCCACTCCCGCACCGGTGGTCTGATCGTCGTCGGCGACGCCGGCGACATCTCCCATCTTCTCTCCGGCGGGATCAAGCTCGACATCGACTACACGCCGGCGATGCTCTACCAGGTGGCAAAGATGGACGGCGCGATCGTGCTCAACGCCGAGGCGACGAAGATCGCCTGGGCCAACGTGCAGCTGATGCCCGACCCGACCATCCTCTCGGCCGAGACGGGCACCCGTCATCGCACCGCGGAGCGCGTCTCCAAGCAGACCGACGCGCTGGTCATCGCGATCTCCCAGCGCCGCGACGTCGTCTCCCTCTACGTCGAGGGGACGAAGTACATCCTCCAGGACATCCCGGCCGTGCTGGCCAAGGCCAACCAGGGCCTGGCGACGCTCGACAAGTACCGCGCCCGCCTTGACCAGGTCTCCAACCGGCTCACCGTGCTCGAGTTCGAGGGTGGTTGCGTGCTCTACGACGCGCTCGCCGTGCTGCAACGCGCCGAGCTGGTCACCCGCATGGCGGTCGAGGTCGAGCGCTACATCGTCGAGCTCGGCACCGAGGGCCGCCTGATCGAGATGCAGCTGGAGGAGACGATGGTCGGCGTGGCCGCCGAAAAGACTGCGCTGATCCGCGACTACAGCGTCGAAGACTCCGAGGGGAACCTGGCGACCGTGCTGCAATCGCTGGCGCGGCTGCCGCACCAGGACGTGCTCGACTTCGGTCGCCTCGCCGAGCTGCTCGGCTACGACCGCAAGCTCAACACCCTCGACTTCCCGGTCGCCCCGCGTGGCTACCGCGTGCTCGGCCGCGTGCCGCGCATTCCCAAGCTTGTCGTCCAGAAGATCATCCACGAGTTGGGTGGGCTGGAGGAGGTACTCGCTGCCTCCGACGGCGACCTCGAGGCTGTCGATGGAGTTGGCTCGACCAGGGCCAAGGACATCCGCGAGGGCCTGCGCAGGCTGCAGGAGGTCGATCTGGTTGACCGGTACCTACAGAGCTGACGGCAATGGCGCCGTCGAAAAACGAAAGGAGCACCCGATTTCTGAGCTAGTTGCAGAGGAGGCCATGGAGGTGGACTTCGAAGCGGACGTCCCTTATGTCTGCGACTTCGAAGAGGGGGACAAGGTCGTCTATCCCCATCACGGTGCTGGCCTCGTGCTGAAGAAGGAGTCCCGCGAGTTGATGGGGGAGGAGCGTGATTACCTGACGATCAAGATCCTCCACAACGAACTCACGGTGATGGTCCCCTGCGAGAACGCCGGCGTCGCCGGTCTGCGGCGGGTCATCGACGAGGTGGAAATCAAGAAGGTCACCGATGTCCTCACGGACGAGGTGTCGGACATGCCGAAGAACTGGAACCGGCGCTTCAAGTACAACCGCGAGAAGATCAAGACCGGTGACGTGTTCGAGTTGGCCGAGGTCGTTCGCAACCTCGCCATCCGCGAGATGGAAAAGGGCCTCTCCACCGGTGAGAAGCAGATGTACACGCGGGCGAAGAAGATCCTCGCCTCGGAGTTCATGTACGCCCTCGACAAAGACGAGGAAGGCGCCGAGGATTACCTCGACGGGCTGCTGGAGGAGCGCTTCGCCGCCACGGCGACCGCCTAGTTCCAGCTCGGTCACAGCGGTCATCGCGGCCGCCGGCTCCGGGCAGAGGCTCGGAGCCGGCGGCCCGAAGGCCTTCGTGCCGCTTGCCGGCAGGCCGATGGTCGAGTGGTCGATCGCGGCCTGCCGTGCTGCCGGCTCGGTCCGCTCGATCGTCGTCGCCTGCCCACCCGGGCTCGTCCACGGGCTCGGCGGTCACGACCTCGGCGTCGTCGATGGCGGCGCCACGCGTGCGCAATCGGTGTCCAACGCTCTCGCGGCGGTCGGGACCGAGCTCGTCGCGATCCACGACGCGGCCCGGCCGCTGCTCACGCCCGAGCTGGTCGATGACGTAATCGCGACCCTGGTCGCCGATCCTGACGCCGCCGCCGCCATCGCCGCCACCCCCGTCACCGACACGATCAAGCAGGTCTCGGGGGAGGTGGTCGAGGCGACTCTCGACCGTGAGCGGCTCTGGGCGGCACAAACGCCGCAGGTCTTTCGAGTCGAGGCGCTACGGGAAGCGCTTGCGGGCGATCCCGACCGAGTCGCCGCCGCAACCGACGAGGCGATGCTGGTCGAGGCCTCGGGAGGCAAGGTGTTGATTCACCCTGCATCTCCGCAGAACTTCAAGGTGACCACGCCACTCGATCTCCGCTTCGCCGAGACGCTGTTGGCCGACCGCACCGGTTAGTGGGCGCATGAGTCGCATATAGAGCGACTCTGGCGCCCACCGCCCACCTAGCTCAGCAACAGGCCGAACTGTTGTCCGCGGGCAGGCTAGACACCGGGTCTCGCCCCCCGGCGCCTCCGCCGTGCCTCGGTCGAGAGGCCCGCAGCCGCTCTCGTGCCGTCGCCGAGATGGCGGCGTCGTCGCCGTTCGAAGAGCAGTCGCTGGACGTAGAGGGTCGCCACCCCGGCGAGCACTATCGCGACCAGGTTGACGCTGAGCTGCAACATCGCGCCACGCCAGTCTTCCCAGTTGCCGAGCGCGGCGGCGACGCCGATGTTCGCCGCCGCCGGGATCGTCGTCACCGAGATCAGCACGCCGACCAGCGCGCCTGACTTCGCCGAGGTGAGCGAGAGCATGCCGGCGGCGCCGGCGAAGGCGGCAACCACGAAGGAGAAGGTGTCGGGCTCGGCGATGAAGCGGGTGAGCGGGTTGTCGGTGCTGTGGAAGCTGGAGTCGATGAGGCCGGTGGCTACGCACACCAAGGTGAAGAGGAAGGCGGCGGTGATGCCGATCGGGAAGCCGACCGCCAACGCTGTCAGGGACCGCACGCCGACCTCCGGTCGGCGCTCGACCGCGGCCACGCAGAGACCGGCCAGCGGGCCGAACTCCGGCCCAACCACCATTGCGCCGACGATCAGGATCGGCGAGCCGAGGAAGATGCCGACCGAGGCGATCAGGCAGGCGAGCACCATGAAGATCAGGAAGTTGCCGCCCAGCTCGGTGGTCTCCGAGGTGCGCGCCTCGACCTCCTCCCAGACGACGGCGTCGGAGGGCATGCCGCGCGCCGCCCTCTCCGCCCGGTCGGCGGCGTCGGAGACCTGCGAATCGATCTGCTCGAGGGCGATCGAGCCGTCCCGCGCCACGCCCAGCTCCTTGAGGTCATCGATCAGGACGCTGGCGTCCTCGCGGGCGATGTCGCAGAGGACCACGTCGCCCTTGGGTTGCCTGGCGGCGCCGGCGAGGAAGACCAGGTTGGAAGTAGACGGCGAGGCTTCGAGGAGGTCGAGAACCTTTTCGCACCGGTCTGCCGGCACGACGATCCGCAGGTGAACCATGGCCTCAGCGTATCCGCGGCCCGGGTCGCGTAGGCTCGCCGGCCGTGCTGACCGATTACCACCTGCATCTGCGCCCCGACGAGCCCGACACGACCGCGGAGCGTTACTTCACGGCCGAGAACGTCGAGCGCTACCTCGCCGCGGCCGCCGAGGCCGGGATCGCCGAGCTGGGCGTCTCCGAGCACGTCTACCGCTTCACCCAGGCGCTCGACCTCTGGGACCACCCGTTCTGGCGGGAACAGGCCCGCGACGACCTCGATGCCTACTGCGACTTCGTGCGCGGCACGCCGCTGCGGCTTGGGGTCGAGTGCGACTTCATTCCCGGCGCCGAGGACCGCACCGCGGCCATGCTCGAGGCGCGCGACTTCGACTACGTGGTCGGCTCGGTCCACTTCGTCGGCGACGCCGCCGTCGACCACGAGGGCTGGGACGTCTGGGCGGGCAAGGGCGATCCCGACGAGGTCTGGCGGCGTTACTTCGCCGCGCTGGCCGAGTGCGCTCGCTCGGGCCTCTTCGACATCCTCGCCCACCCGGACTTGGTCAAGGTCTGGGGCGGCGCCCGGCCGCTGCCCGAGCGCGACCCGCGCTTCTTCTACGAGCCGGCGATCGAGGCGATCGCCGAGAGCGGCATCGCCGTCGAGCTCTCGACAGCGGGCCTGCGCAAGCCGGTCGGCGAGCTTTACCCGGCACGTGCCTTCGCCGAGATGTGCGTCGAGGCCGGCGCGGCCTTCGCGCTCTCCTCCGACGCCCACCTGCCCGAGCAGGTCGGCTTCGGCTACGAGGCGGCGACCGAGTTCCTCGGCGAGCTGGGTGTCGGAGAGATCTGCGTCTTCGAGCGCCGCGCCCGCCGGCTGGAGCCGCTGGGGCCCTCGGTGCGCGAGGATTAGCGCGATGAGCGTCGGGATCGGCTACGACAGCCACCGCTTCGCCGAGGGTCGCCGGCTCGTCCTCGGCGGGGTGGAGATCGAGCACGCGCGCGGTCTGGCCGGGCACTCGGATGCCGACGTGCTCACCCACGCGGTGATCGACGCCCTGCTCGGCGCTGCCGGGATGGGCGACATCGGCACGCTCTTCCCGGATGACGATGAGCGCTGGCAGGACGCCGACTCGATCGATCTGTTGCGCACCGTCGTCAGCACGGTCTCGGGAAGGATCGTCAACATCGATGCGACCGTCGTCTGCGAGGAGCCGCGTCTTGCGCCGCTGCGGGCCGAGATGGAGCGGATCCTGGCCGAGGCGACCTCGGCTCGGGTCAGCGTCAAGGCAACGACCAACGAGGGCATGGGCTGGATCGGGCGCGGCGAGGGGATCGCCTGCATCGCGGTTGCCTCGGTTGAGGCTGGATAGCACTAGGCTTCCCGGTCTCATGGGAACGATTGGCTCCATAGCGGCGGGCGTCCGTCAGTCGGTCTCCGACGCGGCCTTCGAGGCGAAGGTATTGCGCGAGGCCGGGGTCCTCGGCATCTCGCGGCCTGACAAAGCGGCCAAGGTCGCTGCGACCTTCCTGCGCTGGGGCGCTTCGCCGGCGACCGGCGTTGCCACCGCGGCGCACAAATACCCGCACGAGACGATGCTGATCGACGAACGCGGCTCGCTCAGCTTCGAGCGGGTGCACCGCCGCTCCAACGCGCTTGCCCACGCCTTCGCCGCGATGGGGATCGGCCCCGGCGACGGAATCGGCGTGATGTGCCGCAACCATCGCGGCTTCATCGAGACGACTCTCGCTGCGGCCAAGCTCGGCGCCAGCGCGCTCTACCTCAACACGATGTTCGCCGGCCCGCAGCTGGTCGAGGTGACGCGGCGCGAGGGGCCCAAGGTGCTCGTTTACGACGAGGAGTTCGCCGACCTGCTCGACGGGATCGACGAGAGTGTCGCTCGGGTCGTGGCCTGGACCGACGGGACGCCAGAGGAGCCGACGCTCGACTCGCTGATCGCCGCCAACGACGACTCCAATCACAAGCCGCCGCCGGACACGCCCCGCTTCGTCATCCTCACCTCCGGCACCACCGGCACGCCGAAGGGAGCCCAGCGCTCCAGCCCCGATGGCCTGCTGATGATGGCGGCGATCATCGACAAGATCCCCTACCGGGCTCGTGAGACGATCACCGTCGCCGCGCCGCTCTTTCATTCCTGGGGCTTCTTCCACTTCGTGATCGGCCTGCCGACGGCCTCGACGCTGGTGTTGCGTCGTCGCTTCGACCCCGAGCAGACCCTGCAGGCGGTTCAGGACAACCGTGCCCAGGCCCTCGCCGTCGTCCCGGTGATGGTCCAGCGCATCCTGCAGCTGCCCGAGCAGACCCTTGCCAAGTACGACCTCTCGTCGCTGCGGATCACCGCGATCTCCGGGTCGGCGCTTCCTGGCGAGATGGCGCTCGCGTGGATGGACCGTTTCGGCGACACCGTCTACAACCTCTACGGCTCCACCGAGGTCTCCTGGGCGACGGTCGCGACTCCCGAGGACCTGCGCGCAGCTCCCGGAACCGCCGGCCTGCCCCCGCGCGGAACCGCGGTGCGTCTCTACGACGATGCCGGCCAAGAGGTACCGCAAGGCGAGGTCGGGCGGATCTTCGTCGGCAACGAAATGGCTTTCGAGGGCTATACCGGCGGCGGTGGCAAGGAGGCGATCGGCGGCCTGCTCTGCAGCGGCGACGTCGGCCACCTCGATTCCGAGGGCCGACTCTTCATCGACGGCCGCGACGACGAGATGATCGTCTCCGGCGGCGAGAACGTCTTCCCGCGCGAGGTCGAGGATCTTCTTGCCGACCACGGTGACGTGGTCGAGGTTGCCGTGATCGGCGTCGAGGACGCGGAGTTCGGCCAGCGACTCAAGGCGTTTGTGGTGCTCGCTGGAGAGGCCGAGGTCTCCGACGAAGAGCTGAAAGCGCACGTCAAGGCCAACCTCGCCTCCTACAAGACGCCGCGCGAGATCGAGTTCGTGGACGAACTGCCGCGCAACGCCACGGGCAAGATCCTCAAGCGGGATCTGCAGGCGCGCGAGGCGCCGGATCGATCCCGGTAGGGGTTTCACTTAACTTTTTCGGTGGGGCGGAGTCTGCTGTCGCCCAAGGCGCCCGCCGAAAAAGTACAAGACGTTTCACCCCTACCGGGATCGATCCGGGGTCCCGTCGGCCAATTCGCTAAATGCGAGTTTTTACGCCGATAGGGGGTAGCTTGGCCTCCGGTGCTGGTAGTAGGTTGCCGTTTCATGGGTGAGCCTGCGGTGCAGCTGAAAGCGGTTGGTGCGGCGACGGAAGAGCTGCACGAGACGGCCAAGCAGGCGCTCGAGTGGGTGCGGATCAGCGAGGAGCGGGTCGTCCGCGCCGAGGCGAGGAACGAGGAGATCCGCGCTGAGATCAAGCAGCGGGCGAAGGCCACCCTGCGCAAGCTCAGCGAGGAGGGGCGTGAGCAGATCGCTGCCGAGCGAAGTAAGCGCAAGGATGCGGTTGCCCGCGCGACGCGCGCTGAGGCCGCCCGCGACCGGGCCGAGAAAGCTTTCGAGCAGACGCAGGGCCGGGCTGAGGCGGAGCGCGAGGCGCTTGCTACCGAGTTGAGCGGTGTTCGTGCTGAGTCCGAGCGTTCGCTCGGCAAGGCGGTTGAGGCCGCCGAGCGCGAGGCGGCGCAGCGACACGGCGAGGCGCTCGATCGGGCCAAGCTCGAAGCCGATCAGCGGGTTGCCGCGGCCGAGCAGCGCGCCGCCGACGCCGAGGCAGCTGCGGCGGAGGCCCATGAGCTCGCCGTGCGGCTCGAGGCGGAGATTGAGGAGCGGGTCATGCAGGGCACCGAGGACGTGCGCCGCGAGGCCGAGGAGCGCGTTCGCAAGCTCGTCGAGAAGGTCGAGGGCGAGGCCGCCGAGATGGCCAGGACGCGCGCCGAGGAGTCGCTCAAAGCCGAGTCCGACCGGATCCGCAGGCAGGCCGAGCAACGCGAGGAGCGCGTGCGGCGTGCTGCCGAGGACGAGATCAAGGCAAGCACCTCACGGGACCGCCGCGAGGTTCTCGCCGCGGTCGACAAGACCGCTCCCGCCTGGGCTCGCAAAGAGACCACGGCTTCGGGCTCCGGCTACCGCACGTTTTAGCGCGGTAGGGGTAGGGAGTCGGGTGCCCGACTCCCTACTAGCATGGCCGCGATGCGGACGGTGCGGATACGGGACACCCTCAGCGGGGAGCTTGTGGCTCTCGACCCTGGCGAAGAGGTCGGGATCTATGCGTGTGGGCCGACGGTCTACAGCCGGATCCACATCGGCAATGCCAGGCCGTTCGTTGTGTTCTCACTCCTAGCGCGGTTCTTGAAGTCGGAGGGGTATCGGGCGAGGCTGGTGGTCAACGTCACCGATATCAACGACAAGATCTACGTTGCTGCTGGCGAGGCTGGGGAGGGGTCGGCGGAGTTCGCCGAGCGGATGACCCGTGCCTACTTCGAGGACACCGACCGGCTGGGCTTGGGCCGCCCCGATGCGGAGCCCCTTGCAACAGAGACGATCGGCGGGATCATCGCGTTGATCTCCGACCTGGTCGAGGCCGGGGGCGCCTATGAGTCCGGCGGCGACGTCTACTTCCGGGTGCGCAGCTTCGATGGCTACGGCAAGCTCTCCAACCGCCGCACCGAGGACATGGACCAGGGCGAGGAGGCGGGCTCGGCCTCGCTGAAGCAGGACCCGCTCGACTTCGCCCTCTGGAAGGCGCACAAGCCCGACGAGGACACCTCCTGGGACTCGCCCTGGGGGCCGGGGCGGCCCGGCTGGCACATCGAGTGCTCGGCGATGGCCGAGGCAGAGCTGGGGCCGTCCTTTGCGATCCACGGTGGCGGCTCGGACCTGGTCTTTCCCCACCACGAGAACGAGATCGCCCAGTCCCAGGCCGCCGGGAGGCCCTTCGCCAAGGTCTGGATGCACAACGGCATGGTCGAGACCGATGCCGAGAAGATGTCGAAGTCGGAGGGCAACATCTTTCAGCTGTCCGAGGCGCTCGATCAGTACGGGCGTGAGGCGGTCGTTGCCTACCTGGTCTCTGGGCATTACCGGGGGCCGATCGCTTTCGGGCCCGAGCAGATGGAGCAGGCCGTTGCCCAGGTCGAGAGGTTGAGGAACTTCTTTCGCGAGCACCCTGTCGGGAATGGTGGAGGGGCGGCAGGAGGGGTCTCGTCTGAGCAACAGCGGGGAGGCTCAGTCGAGACCCCTCCTGCCGCCCGCCAACAGGCCTTCAGGGACGCTCTGGCCGATGACTTCAACACGCCGCGGGCAATGGCTGAGGTCTTTGAGCTTGTGGCGGAAGCGAACCGAGGCGATGTCCCCGGAGCTTCTGACGCGCTGGCGGAGATGCTGGCGCTCGTCGGCCTCAGCTCCCTTACCCAGCCGGATCAGGGAGCTGAGGCCGACGACGAGGCGGAGAAGCTTTTGGAGGAGCGCCAGGCCGCTCGGGCGGCTAAGGACTTTGCTCGGGCGGATGAGATTCGCGATCGGCTGGCCGAGTTGGGCTGGGAGGTGCGGGACGGGGCCGAGGGCGCCAAGCTCGTGCCGAAGGCCTCCTGATGGCTTCGCAGATCATCTATGGCAAGCGGCCGGTCGCCGAGGCGGAGCGGGGGAGGCGGCGGGTTCAGCGGGTCTGGCGGGCGCCTGGGACATCGGCGGAGGAGCTGGAGCGGCTTTGCGGGTCTCCGGACCACCAGGGGGTCGTGGCCGAGGTCGAGCCCTATCCCTACGCGGGCTCCGCCGAGCTGTTGCGTGTCGACAACGCGCTGCTGATCGCGCTCGACCAGGTGCAGGACCCGCGCAACCTCGGCGCGGTCGCGCGTTCGGCTGAGGCTGCCGGAGCGGCGGGGCTCGTCATCCCCGAGCGTCGCTCGGCGGCGGTGACCGCCGTCACCTGCAAGGCATCGGCCGGGGCCGTCGAGCATCTGCCGATCGCCCATGTGCGCAATCTCGCTGACTGGCTCGGTGAGGCGAAGCAGGCCGGCTTCTGGATCTGGGGTGCCGATGCCGACGCGCCGCAGGCGCCCTGGCAGGTCGATCTGAGCGGGCCAACCGTGCTGGTGCTGGGGGGCGAGGGCGAGGGCCTGCGGCCTCGCGTGGCCTCGGCCTGCGATGGGCTCGTCGCCTTGCCTCAACGTGGCCAAATCGAGTCGCTCAACGTCTCGGCCGCCGCCGCGGCGCTGCTTTTCGAGGCTGTTCGGCAGCGCTAGCAACTGCAACGGCACTTGCACTAATTCCGGCTCGGGGTTGACAGAACTCCGCGCAGCCGTAAACTAACGCGCCAATAAGGGTGAACCTCAGCTTGAGTCTGAGATGAGCCCGGTCATAAGTACTCAGGGCGCCACCAGGGGAGGTAAGGCGCCACGACCCTTCGTCAAGGAGAAGGATCTGTGGCTCTATCTTCGCCGACCCAGGACATGCAGCTCCCCTCAGGCCGTTTGAACGGCTCGCTCAGGCCAGCTGAGGCTAACCCTCAACCTGAGCTTGATGACCATTATCTCGTCGCCCTGGCCAAGGATGGCCGCGCCGACGCCTACGACGCGATCGTCCGTCGCTACCGCGGCTTCGTTCGTCTCAAGGCCTCGTCCTACTTCCTGCTTGGCGGAGAGTCAGACGATCTGATCCAGGAAGGCCTGCTCGGCCTCTACAAGGCGATCCGCGACTACCGCACCGATCGCGAGTCGAGCTTCCGCAATTTCGCCGAGCTCTGCATCACCCGCCAGATCATCACCGCGGTGAAGACGGCGACCCGCAACAAGCACACGCCGCTCAACCAGTACGTCTCGTTCAGCCAGACCCCGGCTGCCTCGGGGGATTCGGACACGACGCTCGACGAGATCCTTCCCGGTCCCACGGTCCACGACCCGGTCAACCAGGTGATCGCCTCCGAAGAGCTGGAGAGCCTCGTCTCCTGTCTCTCGGGCGTCTCCGGGGTCCTCTCGGACCTGGAGAGCAGCGTGCTCTCGCTCTATCTCGACGGTCACTCCTACGAGGCGACCGCGGAGCGGCTCGAGTGCGACACCAAGACCGTCGACAACGCCCTGCAGCGCGTCAAGCGCAAGGTCGGCTCTCACCTAGCCTCCCGCGAGGCGCCCCTCTAAGGCCGTCCGGCCGGCGCATATCGGCGTCCTCGGTCGCTCGCGTGCAGAGCACGCCACGCTCCCTGCGTCCTCATATGGAGAGCCCCTCGTCAAGCGGGCAGGATCGAACGGGTCCCTGAGGGACCGCGACCACGGTGTCGCGGCGCTCTCGGGGCGACACGAGCAAATTCCAGACGCGTCGACTGCATCGTCAGCCTCATATGCGGGGACTGGCTACCCCATGACCGCCGATTCGTCGCGTGGCCTGCAGTCTTGAAGCGGGCGCGGCCGGCGGGAATCCCCGCCGGTTGCCCCAGGACGCAGCGCAGGCCGCCCTGCGGCGACGTGCTGGCCTTCGTTGATCTCGTGCCGCCCCGACAGCGTCGTCGAGGGCGCGTTGGTTTCCCCGCTCGCTCAGTCCAGCTGCCCCACCTCCCACACAAAGCAGCCGAGCTCGCGTGCCAGGGCGATCCTGACCACGTTGGCGGGCTTGCCCCGCTCCACCCGCAACCGTTGCCAGCGACGATGCAGGCGGACCTGAGCGCGCCAGCCGATCTCACACGCTCGTGGGTCGACGCCGCGCTGGCGACGCTCCAGCGACCCCGCCACCCTGGGCGCGTGGCGGTAGTGGTGGGCGGCCTCGACCAGCAACCGGCGGGCATGCGCGGAGCCCGCCTTGGTGATCGGGCCGCGCCGCCGCTGCCCCCCTGAGGAGTGCTCGGAGGGCACGATGCCGAAGTAGGCCATCAGCGACGCCGGGCGCTCAAAGCGCCGCAGGTCTCCAGCCTCCCCGCAAAGCCCGAGCGCCGTCAGCGTGTCGATGCCCCGCAGGCAGCGCAACCGCGCGATCGTCTCGGCCCAGGGAGACTCGGGCCAGCCCTCCTCGATCGCCCGCTCGGCCACGCCACGACGCTGCTCAAGCGCCCTCACGGCACTCAGGTAGTCGGCGAGCACGGCACTGGAGGCGCCGTCGGAGAACTCGATCCCCGCCAGCCAGCGCCAGTGGGCCTGCGTCCAGGCCGAGCCCGGGCCTCCCCAGCGCAACTCGCGGCGCAGCAGGAACTTGCCCACCCGGTGGCGAGCGCGCATCAAATCGGCGCGGATTGCCCCTCGACAACGGGCGAGGTCGCGAAAGCGCTCCTCCTCGGGGCTCGGCACGCGCACGAAGGACAGTTCGCCGGCGAGGCACAGGCGCGCCAGGCGCTCGGCATCGCGGCGGTCGGTCTTCACCCGATCGCTCGGCGCTTTTGGGATCGACCCCGGCGCGCAGATGCGCACGTCGAGGTCGCGCTCGACGGCGCCACGAGCGAGGCCATAGCCCGTCGGCCCTGCCTCATAGACGGCGAGGACGGGAGCGTGGAGCCCTTCGAGAAAGTCCAGGGCCCGCCGGGGCGGGCCGTTCAAGCGTTTGGAGCGAAGCTCGCCTGTCTCGGGGCAAAGAACGCAGGCGTGGGTTTGGGTGGCGTGGACGTCGAGGCCGACCACGCTTTTAGGCTGAGCCATGTCGGCACCTCCCATGATTGGGGTGTCGGCCGCAGGTCCGCCCTGCGGCCCAGTCCCCGCACTTTCATGCGCGGGGTGCCGACCTACCTACCGCTGGAGTCGGTCAGCTCTCCATACGGTCTTGATCTGCTTGACCGGACAGCCTTAGGGATGAGGAAGATCTGCGAGGACGTAGTCGAGTAGTTCCTGGCCGTGCTCGGAGGCGACGGCGACGTCGTCGGCCACGATCCGGACCCGGTGCAGGGACTGCATGCGCAGCACGTCACCGTCGCAGCGGTTGTTCGGGAAGACGCCGGAGTAGGAGACGCCCAGCCGCTCGAGGTGATCGGCGACGAGAGCGGTGGCGGGCTTCTCCAGCGGCAGGTCTATGTAGACGGCATCGAGGCCGGCGCGGTGGAAGAGGTGGTGGCGCTCGGCCGCGATCGCGGCCTCGAGATCGGCGCCCGGCGTGTGCACGGTGATCAGCGCCAGGTTGTGGTCGCCATCGGTCTCCACGTGCAGCTCGGTTCGCTTCTCCAGGCCGGCTTCCCGAGGCGGCTCGGCCAGCGTCCCGCGCAGCTCGCACAGCTCCAGGGTCTGGCCGACGATCGCCCTGTGTCGCTCCGGAACGTAGGCCGGGCGCTCATGGCCATCGTTCAGCTTCGTGTAGAAGAGCGCTGCCGACTGCCGTCCAGTCCGGCCCTTGCCGGCGGCGTCGTTGGAGACCGAGGCTGGGATCCAGCCGAGCAGGAAGCCGGTCTCGTGGGCGCCCAGCTCGATGTTGGCGCGCTGGCTGTAGGGATGGGCGGCGGTCGCCTCGCTGTACATGCCCGCCATGCCCTGCTCGGTCGCCCAGTCCATCAGGAAGCGCTTGGTCCGCGTGAAGAGGTGCTGCCCACGCGCGGCCGGCATCGTCACCGCCTGCCCCGAGTGTCCGACCGCGTCTCCCGCGGCGGCGAGGCTCATCCCCTCGTGGCAGAGCAGCTCCCCGCTCGGCGTCTCCGCCACGCAGGAGACGTAGGCGCCCGTGGCCAGCCGCGCCGACACCTCGTCGGGGTCGTAGACCCAGCGAACGTCGTAGCTCTCGCCGTAGGCAATCCGGATCGCCTCGCTAAGCACCGACCCCTCGCCGGGCTCGAGAAGCCGGAACCGTGCATCGACGGCGCTGGGTTCGTCGTTCATGCCGTCTATATTCGGCAGGCTACTCGCCTAGCACGACTTGCCCGCCTAGCTCAACTGGGAGAGCACCTGATTTGTAATCAGGAGGTTTCCGGTTCGATCCCGGAGGCGGGCCTTGGATTTCAGCTGCCCGCAGTGCCGCCGAGCACACGGGCCTTCTCGGTGGCCAGCTCCTCGTCGGTGAGGACGCCTTTCTCGTGAAGAGCGGCGAGGCGTTCCAGCTGGCCGAGGCGTGCGTCTTGCTCGCTGGCCGCAGGGGCGGCCTCGGTGGGCCCGTCGGGCTTGCGCATCTCGGGCAGTCGCAGTTTCGAGGCTCGCTCGCCCAGGTTTGCATCTTTGACGGCGCCGACCATGCGGTCCTTGGTGCGGCCGAAGGTATCGCCGTAGTCGGCGTCGGGGAATTCCTCGGCTGCCTGTTTACGCAGCTCGTGGATGCCGAAGGCAGCCGAGGCCGGCGATCACCAGCGTGGTCAGGAACGAGCGCAAGTTCTGGGTTGGGGCCTGGATGAAGTAGATGCCGACGACGATTGCCAGCCCTGCGTAGACGTAGGCGACGTGCCTGCTCAAGGCCGGAGCGAGGAAGCGGCGAGTCGAGCGGGCCGAGCCGGTTGGCGAGGCGAGCCAGCCGGCGATCCCGAAGAGCACGCCGACGACGATCACCGTGGTCGCGATGCTTGTCATCAGCGAGGTTCCGATCGACCAGGCGGCTTCTGCCGCTGGCTTGACGCTGTCTTCTTCGACCAGCGCTCCGACGACGATGCCGCCACCGACCTCGCGAGCGACGATCACCGCGAAGCCAGCCGCGACCAAGCCGATCCCGCAGGAGAGCACCGTGACCCAGCGGCCCTCGCGTGAGAGGTAGATGGCGAGACCGAAGCAGAGGAAGGTGAGCAGGGAGAGGATCAGCGCCAGGCCCTTGACGGCGACGACGACGTCCTGAGCGGTCTTCAGCTGATCGGAGCGCAGGATCGTGATCTGGCCGGCGTCCGGCGGGAGCTTGGAGGCGAGATCGGCGCCGATCCCGACCTGGTCGGCGAGGTTGGTGACGAGGCTGCCGAGGTTGAGGCTGACCTTGCCTTCTTCGGTCGAGACTGTCCCTTCCTTTTCTTCGAGGACTTCGAGCAGCTGTTCGTGAGTGGTTCTGTTGGCGCTCTTCCAGAGTTCCTGGGCAGTCGAGCTCTGCAGCACCTGGTTGGCGCCCTCGCCGGCGACCTGGCGCAGGCCGCCGGAGATCGGTCCGGCGAGCTCCTTGGTGTCGCCGGGAAGCTTTTCGCTCAGTTCCTTTTCGACGTCGACGTTTTCGTAGAGCTGATCGACCAGGTAGTCGCCGACCGCTGAGCGGATCGTCGAGTTCTGGATCAGGCGGCCGCTGGTGTCGACCCAGTCGTCCGTGTTGAGCGCCTGGCGCTCGGTCCAGATCGCGAAGACGCTGAGGAAGGCAAGCAGCGAGCCAAAGATGACGAGTGCCCTGACTAGGCGTCTTCTTCCGCGGCTCATGCCGGGGATGCTATACGTGAAGCAGTGAAGCTCGAGGGGATTCACCACATCACCGCGATTACGGCCGACGCGCAGAGCAACGTCGACTTCTACGCGGGGGTAATGGGCCTTCGCCTGGTCAAGAAGACGGTCAACCAAGACAACCCCACCGTCTACCACCTCTTCTTCGCCGACGAGAAAGGCAGCGCCGGCTCCGATCTCACCTTCTTCGAGTTCCCCGGCGTACCGCCAGGGAGGGCGGGGGCGGGTGACGTGCACCGGATCGTCTGGCGTGTCGCATCGCATGAGTCGCTCGACTTCTGGGAAGAGCGGCTCGGCGCCAACGGGATCGAATCCGAGCGGGCCGGGGGAGGGCTGCGCTTCTCCGATCCCGAGGGGCTCGGCCACGAGCTGGCCGTCGTCGAGGTCGACGACGAGCCGCTGATCGCCGATCACCCCGAGGTTCCCGCCGAGCTGGCATTGCGCGGCTTCCACGCGGTTTGCGCCTATAGCGATGCGCCCGAGGCGAGTCGCGAGCTGCTCGAGGCGCTCGAGTTCGAGACCGTCGACGAGGGCAGCTGGGAGGCGCGCGGCTCCAGTCGCGGCGGTCTCTATGTCTACGAAGAGCCGCCCGAGGAGCGATCGCGGCAGGGCGCCGGCAGCGTTCATCACGTCGCCTGGGCTTCGACTCTGGATGAGCATGAGGCCTGGCGGGACCGGGCGAGCTCGGCCGGAGCGCAGCCGACTCCGGTGATCGATCGCTTCTACTTCCGCTCGATCTACTTCCGCGAGCCGAGTGGGGTCCTCTTCGAGATCGCCACGCTCGGCCCGGGCTTCACCGTCGACGAGCCGCTCGAGCACCTCGGCGAGAAGCTCTCGCTGCCCCCCGACTACGAGCACCTGCGAGCCGAGGTCGAGCCGAAGCTGCGCCCAGTGGTTAACCCGCGGACGGTCACGTCGGGGTGAGCGGCAACTTCGTCTGGCGCGACGCTGGCCGCGTCGTCGTCTTTCGGGCTACCGGGGTGAGCGACGCCGCGCAGGTGCTCGCCGAGCATGGGATGGAGCCATTCGAGCTGCTCTCGACCCGGCGGCATCTCGGTGGCGCTGCCGAGCTCGCCGGTGCGGCAGCCGCCGTGCACGAGGTCGCCCCCGGGGCTGTGCCGGAGGTTGCCGCTGCGTTGCTCGTCTCGGTGCGCGCCCCGAACCTCGTCGCCCTCGGCGGCGGCCGGGCGATCGACGCCGCCAAGGCGATCGCCGCGATCACCGGCGCTCGCGTGGCGGCGATCCCGACGACGATGTCGGGGGCGGAGATGACCGGCATCCATCGCCTGCCCGCCGGCGCCGAGAGCCGTGCCAGGGCGATGGTGCGGCCTGATTTGGTGATCGCCGAGCCCGGCGCGATGACCAGCGCGCCCGAGGCAGAGCTGCGCGCCAGCTCGATGAACGCCCTCGCCCACGGGGCCGACTCGCTCTACACGCCCTTCGCCAGCCCGGTCTCGCAGATGACCGCCCTGCGCGGCGCCGAGCTGATCGCGGCCTCGCTCGACGAAGACCCCGGCGAGCGTGACCGCGACGCCCTGGCCCTCGGCTCGATCCTCTGCGGCTACGCGATCGACTCCGCCGCCTTCGGAATCCACCACGTGATCTGCCAAACCCTGGTCCGCATCTGCGGCACCCCCCACGCAGGCACCAACGCCGCGATCCTCCCCCGAGCCATGGCCTTCATGTCCCCCCGCGCCCCAGACAACCTCCAGCCCCTGGCAACGGCGATCGAAGCCGACCCCAACAACATCGAATCCCGCCTCCTCGAATTGGGCGGAGATCCGCCAGGACTCGGCCAAATCGGCGCGGACTCCACCAAGCTCCCACAAGCTCTCGACTCAATGCTGCTGCGGCCCGAGCTCGCCTTCACGCCGGAACCTCCGACGCGAGCCGATCTGGAAGCGCTAGTCGAGGCTGCGTGGTAGCCAGGGTCGGGCGCCGCTCCCCGCGGCTTGTACTTTTCCGCCCAGTCCCGCTCGAGAGAGCCGCCCTACTCACTTGCGGAAAAGTTGAGCGGGGAGTGGTGCCCGACCCTGGCCGGTAACCAAGACCCCTCAACCGTGTAGCGCTTCCTGATGGCCCCCGACCGCCTCCAGGCGTACCACGAGTACACCCGCCGCCACGGCGTAAACCCGATCCTCTACCTCCTCGCGAGGATCTTCATGACCCCCTTCTTCCTCGCCTACTTTCGCTACGCCCGGACCGGCCGCGAGCACGCCCGTCTCAAGGGCGGCCTGATCGTCGCCTCCAACCACCGCAGCTTCCTCGACCCCTTCGCGATCGGCGGCGCCCTGCCCTGGCGACGGCCGATGAACTACGTCGCCAAGGTCGAGCTCTTCGAGCGGCGCTGGCAGGGCTGGATCCTCTCCCGTCTCGGCGCCTTCCCGATTCGCCGTGGCGAGTCCGACGAGCTCTCGATGGAGACGGCCCGCCTGCTGGTCGAACGCGGTGGCGCCGTCTGCATCTTTCCCGAGGGCACGCGCATCCGCAGCGGAGCCCTCGCCGAGCCCCACCGCGGTGTCGGGCGGCTGGCCTTGCAGACCGGCGCGCCGGTGATTCCGGCTGCCGTTCTCGGCACCGAACACGTGCGACGCGGCTGGCGCATCCGCCCCCGCAAGGTCAAGGTCAGGCTCGGCAAAGCGCTGACTTTTCCGCGCGCCGATGACCCCTCTCCTGCCTTGGCGACGACGGCGACGGCACGGATCTGGCCCAATGTCGAGCTGCAGTGGGAGGACCTCGGTGGCTTGCCGCCGATGCGCCGAGCCGCGGTGATCGGCGCCGGCAGCTGGGGTACGGCTGTTGCCGTTCTGCTCGCTCGTGGCGGCCTCGAGGTCCAGCTCGCGACTCGTTCGGCCGCACAGGCACAAGAGATCGCCGAGGCTGGCGAAAACCGCCGGTACTTGGAGGGCGTTCGTCTGCCCGACTCGGTCAGCGTGCGACAGGCCGCCGACGTCGAGCTCGCCGGACTGGACCTGGTTTGCCTGGCGATCCCCTCCGGCTCCTTGCCGCAGGCAGTGGGGGCGATCGCCGACAGGATCGGCGCCCGTTCGGCGATGCTGCTCTTGACCAAGGGCCTGATCCCGCCGCAAGGTCAATTGCCCGCCGAATACGTCGGTGAGCGGGTGCGGGCCCGAGCGATCGCCTGCCTCGGCGGCCCGGCTCACGCCCGCGAGGCCGTCTCGGGCTCCGCCGCTCTCGTCCTCGGTTCAGCCGACTCCGATCTGCGCGGCCAGCTCGGCGGTGTCTTCGATCGTGCCGGCCTGATCTGCGAGCGCTCGGCAGACGTGACCGGGGTCGAGATGGCGGGAGCCGCCAAGAACGCCGCCGCTCTTGCCGCAGCTGCGGCCGAGCCACACGGGCTCAACGCGGCCGGGATCGCTGCCGCTCAGGTCTGGAGCGAGTGCATCGAGCACGCGATCGGCCGCGGCGCGGACCTCACGACTTTTTCGGGCCTGGCGGGGGTCGGCGATCTGACCGCGACGGTGATGGCGCCGAGTGGGCGCAACCGCCGCGCGGGAGAGCTGCTCGGCCGTGGAACCCCGGTCGAGGAGATCCCCGGTCTGATCGGTCAGGCCTCGGAGGGGCTCGACGCGGTGCCTCTGCTGGCGGCGGCAACCGCGGCTGCGGGCGGTCGTGCCGAGGCCCTGGGCGGTCTCGCCGCGCTTATCCGCGGCGAGATCGACGCTGAGGAATGGGTCGCCGGGCTGCGCCGCGTCGAGCGGTCGAGGAAGGCGGCATGATGCCAATAGGCTTTGCTGGTGAGCGCTCAGGAGAACGTCGAGCCGGCCAGTCTCGACCCGGTCGCCAAGGCGGAGCTCGATCGTGCCTTCGAGGATCTCTACCGCGCCCATCTGCGCGACGTCTACTCCTACGCCTACTACCGGATCGGCGACCCCCACGACGCCGAGGATCTCACCGAGCAGACCTTCCTGCAGGCCTACCGGCACTTCGACCGGGCGCGGCGCGAGTCCGACGGGCGACCGCTGCGTCCATGGCTGATTCGCATCGCCCACAACCTCGCTTCCAACTACTACCGCGACCGCTCGCGCCGGCCGCAGACCTCGCTGGAGAACGCCGACCCGATTCCGGCCCGTCACGGCACCGAGGCGATCGCCGAGGGCCGCGAGGAGCTGCGCCAGGTGATGGCGAATCTCGAGCACCTTCCCGACGACCGTCGCGAGGCGCTGATCATGCGCTTCGCGCTTGGCATGGACAACCGCGAGATCGCTCGCGCCCTGGGCCGCACCGACGGCGCCACCAAGGTGCTGATCCACCGCGCGATCAAGCAGCTTCAGGAGGAGATGAGCGATGAGTGAGGCCAGCCAGCGACTGACCGGCACCACCTGGGACGTCGAGCACCTGCTTTCCGACGCCCTGCGGCCGATCGAACCTCCGGAGCGGCTCTCGGGTCGGCTCGAGGACACCCTCTCCGCGGTGACCCAAGCTGCCGCCGAGGAGCTCTCCGACTGGGCCGAGGAGCTCTCCGACAGCGAGCTGCGAGCGCTGCGCGATCCACGCAACTGGGTGCGTCCCGTCTTCGCGGTCGGGGCCGGCGGCGCCGCCACCGGGGCCCTGATCGTCCTTGAGTTGCGCCGCCGCGGCCGCCAGCAGGCCAAGGGTGGCCTGCGTTCGCTGGCGGGACGGCTCAGGTAGCAGCCGGCAGGGGTTTCTTGGCGGCGGGAGTCGCCAGGGCGGCGGCGATGCCGAGGACACCGAGGGTCAGGTGGAGGATGTTGTCGGCCGTGTTGACCGGCAGGAAGCCGAGGATCGACTCGCCGCTCCCCAGCGAGAAGCCCAAGCAGGCGATGACGACGTAGAGGACGCCGAGGCCGAGCGCGTAGCGGCGTGAGGCGTAGCCCGCCACCAGCAGGCCGAGCGCGCCGGTGAGGATGTGCAGGACGTTGCTCCAGGCGTTGACGGCGAAGGCCCCGAGCGCATCGTCGACCTCGCCGGGCGAGCCGAACGAGGCGCTGTAGAAGAAGCCGACGATGCCGGCGACGATCAGCGCCGCGCCGACCAGGGTCGCGTAGAGCCGTGCGGGGCTGGGGCCGTCCATCGGCGGCGATTGTAGGCTGCTCATCTCCGTGGCCGAGACTTGCTACCGCCATCCGAACCGCGAGACGGCGGTTTCCTGCTCGTCTTGCGGGCGGCCGATCTGCCCGGACTGCATGACGCCGACCCCGGTCGGCATGCGCTGTCCGGAGTGCTCGAGCCAGCGCACCCGGGTGACGCAAGGGGTTGGCGAGGCGGGCCTGTTTGCCAGCGCTCCGGCGACCTTCATCCTGATCGCGCTCAACGCTGCCGCTTTCTTGGCTGAGATCGCCACCGGCAGCGGCGGCCTCGGGGTCGGCAACAGCTCGCTCGTGATCGACTTCGGCCTCTACGGCCCCCTGGTGAGCGAAGGCGAGCTCTACCGACTCGTCACCGGCGGCTTCCTCCACGCCAGCCTCATCCACATCGGCTTCAACATGTTCGCCCTCTATTTCCTCGGCCGCATGCTCGAGCCCGCCGTCGGCACCGCTCGCTTCGTCGGGGTCTACGTCGCCGCCTTGTTCGGCGGCGCCTTCGGGGCGCTCCTGCTCAGCCCGGACGCGCTGACGATCGGCGCCTCGGGGGGAGTCTTCGGCCTCTTTGGCGCGGCCTTCGTGATCGCCCGCGGCCGTGGCCTCGACGCCGCCGCTTCGTCGATCGGCGTGATCCTGCTGCTCAACCTGGCGCTCAGCTTCGGCAACTCGAACATCAGCCTCGGCGGCCACCTCGGGGGTCTCGTCGCGGGAGTCGTCTGCGCGCTGGTCATTCTCGCCGGCGAGCGAGGCATGCTGGGATCCCGTCACTTCCCGGCGGAGATGGCCGCGATCGGCGCCGTGGCGATCGTCTCGATCGTTGGCGCGCTGGCGATCGCCTGAAGGCTCAGCCGAGCTGGCCCGGGCGTACGCCCGGCGAGTGGACCTCGGCGAAGCCGAGATTGCCAGGCGCATCGACCAGGTCCGGGTGAAGCAGATGGCCGAGCAGCTCGACCCCGTCGACGAGGCGCGGACCCGGCCGCGAGAAGGTCGAGGCGGCGTCGACCGCGAAGACGCGCTGGGCTCCGAGCGCCTCGATCTGGTCCCAGTAGGCGATCGCCTGGGCGCGTGAGTCCTCGACGTACCAGCCGCACGGCATCGCGATCGTCACGTCGGGGTTGAGGCCGGAAAGCTCGCCCCAGGAGACCTCGGGCGACTTCAGCCCGGGCGGGCCGGCGACGTCGTCTCCGCCCGCGATCGAGATCATCTCTGGGATCCAGTGGCCGCCGACGTAGGGCGGGTCGAGCCACTCCAAGGCGATCACTCGCGGCAGCGGCGCTCCGGCGACGGCCGCGCGCACCGTCGCCAGGCGGCCCTCGAGTTCGCCGCGCAGTTCGTGCGCCAGGCTTGAGATCCCGGTCGCCTCACCGAGCCGGATCACGTCCTCGAGCATCTCACCCAGCGTGCTGGGGTCCTGCTGGACGACGCGCGGCTTGCTCGGCAGGCGGGCGGCCACGTCGAGCACCTCCTCGTAGGAGACCGCGCAGACTGCGCAGACCGCCTGGGTGACGATCAGGTCGGGGGCAAGTTTTGCCAGCAGCTCCTCGTCGAGCTCGTAGAGCGCCTGGCCCTCGGCCACTCTCGCCTTCACGGCCCGGTCGATATCGGCGGCGCTGAGGCCGGGAGGCAGCACGGTGCGGGTCAGATGGGCGAGGGAACGCGCCTGTGGCGGGTAGTCGCACTCATGCGTAACTCCGACGACGCTGTCGCCGAGGCCGAGGGCATAGAGCATCTCGGTAGCGGACGGAACGAGGCTTGCGATGCGCATCCGGCGATCAATATGGCACTTCTTGCCGGCTCCGCGGGGCCGGAAAGCTATATTGCCTACGCCGAATGGCCGACGACGACCTCCCCCGAAGTACCGGGCCAAATAGACGATGAGCGCCCTGCTGCTCGTTCTCCTCCTGCTGTTGCTCGCCATCAACGGCTTCTTCGTCGCTGCCGAGTTCGCCCTCGTGCGCAGCCGTCGCGGCAAGATCGAGCAGCTGGCCGAGGAAGGCGAAAGCGGCGCCGAGGAGGTGATCGAGCAGCTCGACAAGATCGACGAGTCGCTGTCTGCCTGTCAGATCGGGATCACGATGGCCTCGATCGGGATCGGCTTCCTTGGCGAGCCCGCGCTTGCCGTGCTGCTCGAGCCGCTCTTTGGTGGCTTGTCCCATGGTGCGGCCGTGGGTATCTCGGTGGCGATCGCCTTTGCCCTGGTCACCGGCCTGCACATCAGCGTTGGCGAGCAGGTGCCGAAGATGCTCGCGATCAGCCACGCCGAGCGCACCGCCCGCCGCGTCGCCCGGCCGCTCAACTGGTTCCGCGCCGCGACGGCCCCGGTGATCATCCTGCTGAGCGCGTTCTCGAATGCGATCGTGCGTCTCTTCGGCGTCGATCCCACCGACATCGAAGAGCACCACACCGCCGAGGACCTCAAGCAGATCATCGACAGCTCGAAGCTGGGCGGCACGCTCGATCCCGGCGAGGCGGGGATGCTGGGCGGCGTCTTCCACCTGCACGAGCAGGAGGCGCGTGAGGTGATGACGCCGATCCCCGCGGTCGTCACCGTCGACGCCTCCGAGACAGTTGAGACGGCGCTACGGCGCTGCGTCACGTCGGGCCACACGCGCCTGGTCGTGATCGAGGACGAGAACCCCGACCGGGTCAAGGGAATCGTCCACAACAACAGCCTCGCCCGCCTGTATATGAGCGATGGGCCTGCGGCTGAGATCGCGCCGGCGGTGCGCGACGCCGTGATCGTGCCCGAGACGCGGCCGCTCGACGATCTCCTCCACGACCTGCAGGTCCAGCGCACCTCGCTCTCGGTCGTGGTCGACGAGTACGGGCGCACGGTCGGGATCGTCACCGTCGAGGACATCCTCGAGGAGGTGGTGGGGGAGATCGAGGACGAGACCGATCCCCGCGCCGCCGCCCTGCGCCAGCTCGCCAGCGGCGAGTGGTTCGTGCGCGGCCACGTCTCTCTCGGCGACCTCTCGGACGCCGGGATCGAGCTGCCGGTTGACACCGACGCCTACAACTCGGTCGGCGGCTACGTCTTCGGCGAGCTGGGACGGCTGCCCAAGCGCGGCGACACGATCACCGCCAACGGCTACACGATCCGAGTCGAGTCAGTGCGCGAGAACCGCATCGAGGCGGTTCGAATCAGCGGTTCCGTCCGTCACGACGCCTAGTTTCTTCGAGCAACCCGCGTTCCACTGACTTGGAGGTGTCGCATGTGGGTTGTGCGTTTGAGCGACAAGCAGCTTGAGGTTCTGCGCGCGCTGCTTCGCTCCGAGGAGCATCTGGGCCCGGCGCTCAAGGGCGCGGTCGAGGCCCTCGATCTGGCGCGCTGGGACGAGTTGCCCGACGCCGAGCTGCCCTGGGAGGAGATCGAGACGATCGCCCGTCGCCAAGGCATCTCGCCGGCAGACGTTATTTGGGACTTGGCCGGAAAGCGCTAGTCGTACGTGTAAAAGCCGCCGCCGCTCTTGCGACCGAGTTTTCCCTCGCCGGCCATCTTGACCAGCAGCTCCGGAGGCTTCTGGTACTCCTCGTTGGATGCGGCGTAGAGGGCATCGCCGATCGCCTTGCAGACATCGAGGCCGACGAAGTCGAGGAGGGCGAGCGGGCCCATCGGGTGGCCGGCGCCGAGCTTCATGCAGGTGTCGATCTCGCCAGCCTCCATGCCGGTCTGTTCCATGAAGCGGACGGCGTCGAAGAGGTAGGGGAAGAGCAGGCGATTGACGACGAAGCCGGCCAGGTCCGGCACCTCGACCGCCGTCTTGCCAAGCGCAGCGCACCAAGCGAGAGCGGTCTCGCGGGCGCTCTCGGTGCCCTCCGGGAAGCAGACCTCGACCAGCTTCATCCGTGGCACCGGGTTGAAGACGTGCAGTCCGAAGAGCTTGCCGGCGATCCCACCCGCCTCAGCGATCTCGGCGATGCTCAGCGAGGAGGTCGTCGTCGCCAGATCGGCGTTGGGGCAGGCCGCGGCGATGGTTGCCAGCAACTCGCCCTTCGGCGCCACCTCCTCGACGATCGCCTCGACGATCACGTCGCAGTCGGAGAGGTCCTTTGGGTCGGTGGTGACTCGCAGCCGCGAAGGCTCGGCCCCCTCGATCTTGGCGCAGGCGGCGACTATTTTCTCCTCCGCCCGCCAGGCCGAGGCCTCGCTCCTGGCCAGCAGGATCGTGTCGGCCGTCATTGTCGAGACTGCGGCCAGACCGGTGGCAATGGCCCCGCTCCCCGCGATCCCCGGACTCTCGTATCCCATGCTTGCGTTCATGGGCGGGTTCCTATCAGGCTCTCAACGATCGGGGCTGGCCGACCCCCGCCGCTGAGTACCCTTGATTTGACCCGCCAGTCAATCCACGGAGGCTCGAATGGCAGAGAACGGGAACGGCAGGTTCGGTGGCCGCGAGGTCGTCATCGTCGAGGCGGTCCGCACGCCGATCGGGCGTGGGCATGAGCAGAAGGGCTACTACAAGGACGTTCATCCCTCGAACCTCCTCGCCAAGGCCTACTCGGAGCTGTTCGCGCGTTCCGGTCTCGATCCGGCTGAGACCGGCGATGTGATTGCCGGTTGCGCTCAGCAATTTGGCGAGCAGGGCGTCAACATCGGCCGCAACGCCTGGCTCGAGGCCGGCCTGCCGATCGAGACGCCGGCGACGACCATCGACCGCCAGTGCGGCTCCGCCCAGCAAGCGGTCAACTTCGCCGCGACGCTGATCGCCTCCGGTGTCCACGACGTCGCCATCGGTGGCGGCGTCGAGCACATGGGCCACATCTCCTTTGCCGACGGCTACTCGGTGATGAAAGAACATGGGGCGCCGTTTTCGCCGCAGCTGATCAAGCGCTACGACCTCGTCCCGCAGGGAATCTCGGCCGAGATGATCGCCGACAAGTGGGAGATCCCCCGCTCCGAGCTCGACGAGATCGGGCTGCGCTCGCACCGGCTCGCCGCCAAGGCGACCGAAGAGGGCCGCTTCGAGCGCGAGATCGTCCCCTTCTCCGTCAACGGCGACACCTACGCCACCGACCAGGGCATTCGCCCGGACACCTCGCTGGAGAAGCTCTCCCAGCTCAAGCCTGCCTTCAAGGAGGACGGCAAGATCACCGCCGGCAACTCCTCCCAGATCTCCGACGGCGCCGCTGCGGTGTTGCTGATGACGCGCGAGAAGGCCGATGCGCTGGGACTGAAGCCGCGCGCCCGTATCTACGACCAGACCACGGTCGGCGTCGACCCGGTGATCATGCTCACCGGCCCAATCCCGGCGACGCGGAAGCTGCTCGAGCGCAACGGGATGGCGATCGACGACATCGACCTGGTGGAGATCAACGAGGCCTTCGCCTCCGTCGTCGCGGCCTGGCGCCGTGAGCTCGATCCCGACATGGACCGGGTCAACGTCAACGGTGGCGCGATCGCCCTCGGCCATCCGCTGGGCTCGACTGGCGCCCGCCTGATCACCACTCTCCTCCACGAGCTGGAGCGCTCCGACAGAGAGATGGGCCTGGTGACGATGTGCTGCGGCGGCGGGCTCGGGACCGGCACGCTTGTCCAGCGCATCTAGATTGCTAAGCGTATTTAGATAGGAACGTGTAAATTCCCCTCATCGGTCAAGTAATTTAGAGGGAGGGGAGACGGACGTGAGCAAGCGATTGATCATCCTGGGCGCGGTTGCCTTGGTGGTTGCCCTAGTAGCGGCAGGTTGCGGCGAGGACTCGAGCACGGCCTCGATCACCAAGGCGCAGTTCGTCAAGAAGGCGAACGCCATCTGCGCCAAAGTCGGACAGGAAGTCGTCTCCGATTTCGCCAACTACGCGAAGGAACACAAGAACCTCAAAAACCCGACCGAAGCCGACTACGCGGACCTCGTCGATGCCGTGATGACTCCCAACATAGAAAAAGAAGTCACCGAACTCGAAGCGCTGGGAGCTCCGTCCGGGGACGAGGACACCGTCGAGACGCTGATCGATTCGCGCGCCGCTTCGATCGAGACGGCGGAAGCCGACCCCGGCGCTCTGCTCAACGAAAGCGACAAACTGTTTGCCGAATCCAGCAAGTTGGCCACGGAATACGGGCTCGACGAATGTGACGACCGATAGGACTGTCTGGCTGTCCGGCCAGACGGCCGCTATGCTCCGCGGCCGATGGACCTGACCCTCTCGCCGTCCGAGCAGCAGTTCCGCGACGAGGTTCGCGGCTGGATCGAAGCGAACCATCCGGGCCCGGAGCCCGAGGCGGGCCTGGAGGAGGTGATGGCTTTCCGGCGCGAGTGGCAGTTGAAGATGCACGCCGCCGGATGGGCCGGGATCTCCTGGCCGAAGGAGTACGGCGGGCGGGGCGCGACGATGATCGAGCAGGCGATCTTCGTCGGCGAGGCCTCGCGTCTGGAGGCGCCCAGTCCTGCCAACGTGCTTGGCCTGGCGATGGGTGGCCCGGTGGTCATCGCCCACGGCACCGACGCGCAGAAGCAGCGCTACCTGGAGCCGATCCTCACCGGCGAGGAGATCTGGTGCCAGGGCTTCTCTGAGCCCGAGTCCGGCTCCGACCTCGCCTCGCTGAAGACGAAGGCGGTCAAGGACGGCGACGAATGGGTCGTCAGTGGCCAGAAGGTCTGGACGACGTTCGCCCAGTACGCCAAGTGGTGCATGCTCGTCGCTCGCACCGACCCCGACGCGCCCAAGCACAAGGGGCTGACCTACTTCCTGATGGACATGGAGCAGGCCGGGGTCGAGGCCAAGCCGCTGGTTCAGATCACCGGCGAGGGCGAGTTCAACGAGGTTTTC
Organism: uncultured Solirubrobacterales bacterium; assembly: GCA_963718775.1. Classification (GTDB taxonomy): domain Bacteria; phylum Actinomycetota; class Thermoleophilia; order Solirubrobacterales; family 70-9; genus VRUE01. Next base: position 2,397,194 of record OY970377.1, read on the forward strand.
ATGGACGAAGCGCGGATCCCGGAGGCCAACGTGATCGGCGAGGTCGGCGAGGGCTGGTCGGTGGCGATCACGACGCTGATGAACGAGCGCGCCGGGCTCGCCTTCGGGGCGATCGCCCAGGTTGCCAACAACCTCAAGCGCCTCGGCGCCCTGGCGGCTGAGACGCGCGTCAACGGCGGCACCGCGGCCGAGGACCCGGTCTATCGCCAGCGGATCGCCCAGCTTCACATCGAGGCGGAGACGATGCGCCTCAACGCCTACCGCGGCTTGACCAAGACGATGCAGTCCGGCATCCCCGGCCCGGAGGGCTCTCTCGGCAAGTGGCAGTGGGCCGACATCAATCAGCGCATCGCCGAGCTTGCCCTCGACATCGAGGGCGCCTACGCGCCGCTCGCGCGCGGCGCCGAGCATGCCGCGGCCGGCGGCGCCTGGCAATACAGCTTCCTGCGCTCTCGCGCCAACTCGATCGAGGGCGGCACGACCGACATCCTCAAGAACATCATCGCCGAGCGCGTGCTCGGCCTGCCGAGGATGCGTTAGGGGCGCTCGCCAGACCATGTACTTCGATCTCACCGACGAGCAGCAGGCGATCAAAGCGACCGCCCGCGACTTCCTCGCCGCCCGCTACAAGTCGGCGCGGATCCGCGAGCTGGCCGACAGCGAGAACGGCTTTGAGCAGTCCGACTGGGATGAGATGGCCGAGCTTGGCTGGCCGGGACTGGCGCTTCCCGAGCAGTGGGGCGGGCAGGGGCTCGGCATCGTCGAGCTCGGCGTCCTCTTCGAGGAGATGGGCTACTCCCTGGCTCCCTCGCCGCTCTTCTCCAACACGATCGCCGGGCTGGCGCTGGCGCTCTGCGGCTCCGACGAGCAGCGCGAGCGCTTCCTGCGCCCGCTCGCGACCGGGCAGCTGCGCGGCACCCCCGCGCTTTGGGATGCGGGCTCTCCGGCGACTCCCGGCGGCTCCACGATGGAGGCGAGAGCCGAGGGCGACGGCATCGTCCTCGACGGCGAGAAGGTTCTCGTCATGGACGCTGCGACGGCGGACTTCTTCCTGGTCGCGACATCCGATGGCCGACGCCATCTCGTCGAGTGCGAGGCCTCCGGCGTGACCGTTGTTCCCGAAACGTCGATCGACGTCACCCGCCGCCTTTCGTCGGTCCGTCTCGAGGGCGTCAAGGTTGACGCTGCGCGCTCGCTTCCCGGCGACGGCGCCGACTATTACGCGGTCTTCTTTCGCCTCTGTGTCGCCCTTGCCGCCGAGTCGACCGGGATCGCCCAGCGCACCATGGAGATGGCCGTCGAGTACGCCAAGGACCGCCAGCAGTTCGGCCGTCCGATCGGCGCCTACCAGGCGGTCTCGCACCGTTGCGCGCAGATGCTGCTGGAGACCGAGAACGCTCGCTCCGCCGTCTATGGCGCCGCCTGGGCAGCCGACGCCGAGCCCGAGTCGCTGCCGCTGGCAGCCTCGATGGCCAAGGCCTACGCCTCCGACGCCGGCTGGCGGGTCCCCGACGCCTCGATCCAGGTGCACGGTGGCATCGGCTTCACCTGGGAGCACGACCTCCACTTCTTCCTCAAGCGTGGCAAGGCGAACGCGGCGATGTTCGGCGACGCCAAGTGGCACCGCGACCGCGTCGCCGACGCGGTCCTGGCCGATGTTGCCGAGCCGGTCTCGGCCTGAGGTAGCGGCGAGATGGGCGCGCTCGATCGGATCTCCGTCGCTGCGATCGGCGTCTCGGTCGCCGACTTGGAGGCCGAGGCCAAGCGCGCTGAAGCTGCGGGGGTGGAATGCGTCTGGGCACCCGAGCTCTTTCGCTCCTCGGTCACCCAGGCGGCCTACCTGGCCGGCCGCACCGAGAAGATCGACGTCGCCACCGGGATCGCCTGGGCCTTCACCCGCAGCCCCTTCATCCTTGCCATCAGCGCCCTCGACATCGACGAGATGTCGGGCGGGCGCTTCCGCCTCGGCCTCGGCTCGGGTGTCAAACGACTCAACGAGACCTGGCACAACGCCGAGTACGGCAAACCGGCGCCGCACATGCGCGAGGCGATCGAGGCGACGCGGCTGATCATGCAGCAGGCCGGCAAGGGTGAGCCGATTCGCTACGAGGGCACTTACTACGACATCGACATCAAGGGCTGGATCCGCCCTCACCCGGCCCCTCGCGAGTCGGTGCCGATCTACACCGCCGGCATCCAGAGCGGCATGTGCCGGATGGCGGGCGATGTCGCCGACGGCATGATCGGCCACCCGATCCAGAGCCTGCGCTGGATCGACGAGGTCGTCGTCTCCTCCTTCGAGAAGGGCCTCAGTCGCTCCGGGCGCGAGCGCAAGGACTTCGACTACCTGCCGACCGTCTGCTGCGCGATCGACGACGACGAGGCGCGGGCGATCGACATGGCCCGCCGCACGATCTCCTTCTACGCCACGGTGAAGACCTACATGCCGCTCTGGGAGCTGCACGGCTTCGCCGACAACGCCGTCGCGGCCGGCGACGCCTTCCGCCGCGGCGACCTCGCGGCGGTTCCGGCTGCGATCAGCGACGAGATGGTCGACACCTACTGCGCTGCCGGCCCGCTCGACAAGGTCCGCGCCCGCGTCGAGGCGACCGCCGAGCGTGCCGACGGCCTCTTCCTCACGCCGCCGACCTACTTCATCTCTCCCGAAGAGCTCTCCGAGTACCAGAACCGCATCATCGACGCCTTCGGTCCCGCGGCCTGAGCCGCAATTGCGTTCGCTGTTTGTTGCGCTATGCCTGACAAAGAGCGAACGCAAGCGCTCGAGGTGCTCGATCGGGTGCGGGAGATACCGGTCGGCTTCGTGCGCACCTACGGTGATGTCTCACCCGGCTCACCGCGCTTCGCCGGCGCGGTCCTCTTCGAGTGCGACGAGCCCGACCTGCCCTGGTGGCGCGTAGTCCGCGCCGACGGCTCGCTTGCCAAGGGGGATCGCCAGCGTCGTCACCTGGTCGCCGAGGGCGTGCCCTTCCGCGGCGATCGGGTCGACATGAGCAGCGCCCGAATTCCCTGAAGGTTCCGGTGCGCTTTATGTACCTATGACGGGCATAAAGCGCACCGGAAGGCGGGGTGGCGTCAGATGCGCGTTCGGGTCGCGGACTTCGCCGCGCCGCCACAGAACTCTGGGGCCGGCCCAAGCACAAGCAGGCGGCGCCAGACGTCGGGGTGCGGGAGCGAGGAGACGAACTCCTCGGTGGATTCGCCACGTGGCTTGTCGAGCCAGTCCGTGCCCTCGGGAACCCGCGCCTCGCCGCGCAGCAACTCGTATACGCCGCCCCATCCGTCGGCTGCCCGTTCTGCGACGCGGTCGTGCGAAAGGCGATGGCGAGCGTCGACGGCCACCTCGTTCAGCGCGCCCAGCGCGCTCCAATCCTCAACCAAGTACCAGTCTTCGTAGCCGCCGCCCGTGCCAAACGGGAGCCGTTCGAGACGGAAGGGCCTAGATGTGAGCTCTAGGGCGTCGTGAAACGAGCGCAGATCCGTCTCGTAGGTGGCAACGTCGGCCGCGTCCCTTGGTCGGTGCCAGAAGACGTAGGCCAGCATTTTCGTCAGGCGCTACTCGTCGCGAGGAGTGATGCGAAAGGTCGAGACGACCTCGGCCTGCTTCGCCTCGGGGTGGACGACATAGGCGCTGGGGCCGCCGCCGAACCAGCCCGAGCTCTCGTTGTCGGCGACGAAGATGCCGGGGTGGTGCTTGCCGTTGCCGTCCTCGACCCAGACCTTGTCGCCCTCCTTGAAGCCGTGCTCGATCTCGCTCATCGCCCCTAAGACTATGGGCAGACGACGATCAGGTGGAAGTCGGCATCCGCGTCGGCGCCTTTTTCGTCGCGGGTGCGAACTTCGATCGCGTTCGGGTTTGCCGGTGAGACGTTCGTCTGGGCATAGCCCGCGCCGGGCACGGTCGTTCCCGCGTTGTTGCGGGCCGCGACGTTCGCGCAGACGCTCACGTTGGTCGGGAAGACCACGGCGACGGCGCCACCGCCCTCAGCGGCAGTGATGCCCGCATCGCTTGCTCTCGCCAGCGCGGCGTTGCCGGCGCCGCCAGGGTTGTTGACGACCGCCCAGTAGGTGTGGGCCGCGCGCTGGGCCGCAGGCACGACGCCGAGCTTGTTGGTGTTGATCTGGAAGCCGGTCAGCGTCTTCTTCTTCAGCTTGCCGCCGCCGATCGTCTGCTTCTTGATCGCCCCGCCGTTGATCGTCTGGGCCGCGTAGGCGGTGCCTGCCAGCGCCACCACCAGCGCGACAAGCGCGACCACCATCGCTCCAGACGGCTTTCTGTTCTTCAGCGTTTGCATCGAGACTCCCTTCTCGAGACTCGCTTCGCGGTTCGAAGCCCCGCCTGGCCGCTACCCCTCGAGGGCGGCGACGAAACGCTCGAAGGCGGCGATATCGGTGACGGCTGGGCCGTGGCCGGGCAGGATCAGACTGGGGTTGAGGTCGGCGAGCTTGCGTATCGAGCGGCGGTTCTCGGCGGGGTCGTAGGTGAAGATAGCCGGCGGCTCCTTGATGCCGGGAAGCGCGGTGGCGTAGCTCATATTGCGGATCACGTCGCCGCAGATCGCGACTCGGTCGGACTCGCGAAAGAAGATCACCTCGCCGCGAGCGTGACCGGGAGCATGGACGACGCGGAAGCCCGCCACCTCGTCACCCTCGCCCAGTACGCGATCCACCTTGCAGGGAGGGCCTTGCCAGATGCGTTTGATCGCTCGGTTCACCGGGTGCCCGGCGGCGGCTTCCTGCATTGGTCGCCGCCCTTCCATCGCATCGACGTCATCGGCGTGGCAGGCGAGTGGGATGCCGCGCGCTTCGCGGACGTCCTTGGCGACGCCCTGGTGGTCCGGGTGGGCGTGGGTCAATGCCAGCATCGAGAGGTCGCGGCCCTCGATCTCGGTGAAGACGCGGCGGCGATCCCAGCGGCGGCCAGCGTCGATCAGCACGTCCTCTGCGATGTAAATGTTGATTGAGGGCGCCGGGATCTCCTTGATGCGCCAGACACCGGGTGCAAGCAGCTTCAATGCTGGCCGATTCCCATCGTGCCGCGCGGGTCGCCGCTGTGCTCGGCGAGGTCCTCGAGCTCGGCGATCTTGCGCTCGCCTTCGCGCCGCGCTGGGTCGTCGGCGGCGAGAGGCGCGATCAGCCTGCGGATGCGGTTGCGAACCTGCAGCGCGAAGTGGGGGGTGGAGGCGCCGGCAAGAGCACGGATGTCCTCGGCCGTGACCTTGCGGGCGCCGCCGAGCAGGTCTGGGCTCTCTGCCTCGCTCACGGTTCGCCTCCGATCTGGGCCAGTTCGGCCAGCTGGTCGATTTCGGCTTGCTGGGTCACGTCGATGGCCTCCTGGTCTCCGATCACCCAAACGTGGTTGTAGAAGGCGCGGGTCGGATCGGTCGTGTAGCCCGGCTTGACGTCGAGCATGTATTCACGCAGTGCCGCCGGCAGCGTATCGGCGTTGTCGGTGAGCAGCAGCGGCCCCCAGGTGCCAGAGGCCGACAGCGGCGCAGCGATCGCGGCGTCGAGGGGAGCGTCGCTGCGGGCGACCACGAAGCCGTGCCCCGGGTCGTTGATGTTCCAGCCGAAGTCGCCGCTTGCGTAGCGGGCGAAGCCGATCGCGTTCTCGACCGGTTCCTCGCCGGAGACGCGTCGCACCCGACCGACGATCTCGCTCGCTTCCCGCACGACGTTGGACGAGATCGCCGAGGAGGGGCCGAGCACGTAGACGGGGACCTTGGCGTGGCGCTTCAGCGCCTTGATCGTGACTGCCGGCAGCTTCGCGGCGCCGCTGAAGAGCACCGGGTCGCCCGAGCGCGCCGCCCAGGCAGCGGCGGGCGCGGCGAAGGCGGATTGCTCTTCGGAGGCAAGGACGATGTGCTGCGGGGGCCCATCGAACAGCTTGTCGCGCAGCACCGCGACCGCGGCGGCGACCGCGGCTGGGTTGCTCCCGTCGGCCTGCGTCGTCGTCAGATCCTCGGGAGCGGCGGCGTCGCCGATAGCGAAGGCTTGCGCTCCGTCGGTGTCGGGGCTCCCCTGCGGGTCGAGTGCAGCCAGCGCCTGAGCAGTCGGCTCCGGCAGGCCATCGCTACTGGAGACGAGCAGCGGCGAGTTCACCGGGCGGGCCATCAGCACCGCGGCCGCGACAGCGCCCTGCCAGTCCTCTTCGTCGACGAGGCTGACCGCGCCGGGCCGCTGTGCGGGCTTCGTCGAAGGGAAGACCGCCAAGGCGACTCCGGCCGCAGTGGTCGCGGAATCGGATCCACCGACGCGGGTCGTGTTGTTGGTCGCGAAGGAGGGGTAGCCGAGCTCTTCGGCTGCCTCGGCGGCTGGCGTCTCTTTTTGCTCGACCGTCGACGTCGATGGCGCCGGTGCTGGCGCCGCATTGTCTGAGCCGGTGTCCGTGTCGCCGCCGCCGAGCACCGCGGCGATGAGGAAGACGATCGCGATCAGAACGAGCCCGGCGATCGCCTTCAGCGCGGTGGGGATTGACCGGCGCCGGCGCTTCGCCGTCTTCGGCGGGCTCGGTTGCTGCGGCTCGGGTGGGGAGGGCGGCGCCTTTGCCTCGGTCGGAGGGGGTGTGGGCGGCGAGGAGGGGAGGGGCGGCTTGGTCGGTTGGGACTCTGGGTCCGCGGCCGGAATGTCGGCATTGATGGGGCGCTTCCTCGGCACGCTCCGGAACGCTACACGCGCGTCGGTGGCTGGCTGGTCAGCTAACCTTCACTCGACTGGTTGACTGACCAGTCAATCAGCCGCCCGAGCTTCCAGAAGGGAACCGAATGGACTTCGCACTTAACGACGAGCAGAAAGAGTTCAAGGAGCGCTGCCGGACCTTCGCCCGCGAGGTGATCCGTCCCGCCGCCCGCAAGCACGACGAAGAGGAGAGCATCCCCTGGGAGGTGATCAAAGAGGCGCGCAAGCAGGGCTTTGGCGGCCTCGAGGCGATCCAGCGCTCGGCCGGCGACGCCGAGGGCCAGATGCAGGTGATCTCGGCCGAAGAGTTCCACTGGGGCTGCGCCGGCATCGCTCTGGCGGTCTCGGGCTCCGGCCTCGCCGCTGCTGGCATCGCTTCCTCTGGCACCCCCGAGCAGATCGGCCAGTGGGTTCCCGAGTGCTTCGGCGTCGGCGAGGAGATCAAGCTCGGCGCCTACGCGGTGACCGAGCCGCAGGCCGGCTCCGACGTGAAGAGCCTCAAGACCACCGCCAAGCGCGACGGTGACGAGTGGGTCCTCAACGGCACCAAGGTCTTCATCACCAACGGCGGCATCGCCGACGTCCACGTCGTCGTCGCCACCGTCGATCCGAGCCTTGGCACGCGCGGCCAGGCCTCCTTCGTGATCGGCAAGGACACCCCGGGCCTGAGCCAGGGCAAGAAGGAGTCCAAGCTCGGCATCCGCGCCTCGCACACGGCCGAGATCGTGCTCGAGGACTGCCGCATCCCGGTCGAGAACCTGCTCGGCGGCGAGGAGAAGCTGGAGCGCAAGCTGCAGCGCGGTCGGGAAGGCAAGAAGTCACGCGGCGCCGACGCCCTCGCGACCTTCGAGATGACGCGGCCGCTGGTCGGCGCCTCGGCGCTCGGCATCGCCCAGGCCGCCTACGAGTGGACGCTCGAGTACCTCGACGGCCAGACCGAGGGCGGCAAGCCGGTCCTCGGCGAGCAGCGCATCCAGCAGGTTCTCGCCGACGTCGCCACCGAGATCGAGGCCGCCCGACTGCTGGTTCAGCGCGCCGCCTGGATGGGTCGCAACGGCATCCCGATGACCGGCGGCCAGGGCTCGATGTCGAAGCTGAAGGGCGGTGACGTGACGATGTGGGCGACGACGACGCTGATGGACCTCGTCGGCCCCTACGCCTGGAGCACCGAGTGCCCGCTGGAGAAGTGGTTCCGCGACGCCAAGATCTACCAGCTGTTCGAGGGTACGGCGGAGATCCAGCGCATGGTCATCTCCCGTATGCAGGCGCGCGAGTACGCCGAGCGTCTTGGCTATGCGGCCGAAGTCGCCAACGAGGCGATGGCGGAGAAGCCGGCTGAGAAGGAGCCTGTTGCGGCGTAGTTAGGACCTATCCCGGTAGGGGTTTCACTTAACTTTTTCGAGCCGCGTCGTTGGTGACGACGATGGTCGACCGCGAAAAAGTACAAGACGTTCCACCCCTACCGGGATAGGTCCTAAGCTCAGAGCGTGCACTCCCATTCGCATTCGCACGCCCTTGACGCGCGGCGTGGCGACAGCCGTCGCAGGATGTGGATTGCTTTGGGGATCAATGCGGCGATGCTGCTCGCCGAGGTTGTGGGTGGGGTGCTTACCGGGTCGCTTGCCGTGCTCGCCGATGCGGGGCATGTGCTCTCCGACGTTGGCGCGATCGGTCTAGCTCTTTTCGCCGTTACCTTGGCCGCGCGCCCCGCGGCGGGGCGGATGACCTTCGGCTACCAGCGCTCTGAGATTCTCGCCGCGCTGGTCAACGGGCTGATGCTGGTCGTCGTCGCGGTGGTGATCGCGCTCGCCGCTATTGGCCGGCTTGGCGATCCGCCCGAGATCGACGGCCTCGGCGTGCTCGGGCTCGGTCTCTTCGGCCTGCTCGGCAATGTCGCAGCCACGTTGGTCCTGGCCCGCGGCGAGCGGGCCGATGTCAACCTCGAGGGCGTGTTGCGCCACAGCGTTGCCGACGCGCTGGGCTCGCTCGGGGTGGTGCTCGCCGGCGCCGTCGTGCTCGCCGGCGGCTCGTCACTGGTCGACCCGATCGTCAGCCTTGCGATAGCCGGCCTGATCCTGGCGTCCTCGTGGCGTTTGATCACGGAGCCACTCGGGGTGCTGATGGAGGCGGCGCCGGCTGGGGTCGACGTCGATGCGGCCGGCGCCGCGATCTGCGAAGAGGAGGGGGTCCGCTCCGTCCACGACCTGCACATCTGGACCGTCACCTCCGGCTTTGGCGCTCTCGCGGCTCATGTCGTCGTCTCGTCGGATTGCGATCGCGACCTGGTGCGGCGGCGGATCGAGCTGCTGCTGCACGAGCGCTTCCACATCGACCACACCACTCTGCAGATGGAGGAGCAGGCGCCCGAGGAGCTGCTGCACGTCGAGAACGCCACCGGACAGGCTTGATCGCAAGCCCAGTTGCAGGACTAATGCCCTGCACAGGGCCGATTATCGACTTAGCTAGCCTCGCTGGCGATGATCCTCAAGACTCGCCTTGCCCTGGCGGCTCTTCTCGCCGCCGCGGCGGCGCTGATCGTGCTGCTCGTTTTCAGCGCCGCGGCGCCTGCCGAGAGCCTCGAATCGAAGCTCGACGCCAAGGAAGCCAAGCTCTCCAAGGTGCGCGAGCGTCGCGGCGTCCTGACCACGACGATCTCCCGCTACGGCAAGCGGATCGATCGCCTCACCGGTGAGGTCGCCTCGCTGCGCAACCGCGAGGCTGCCGTGCGTGTCCGGCTCAATGCCAAGCAGGCCGAGCTCGACAGCGCCGTCGCCGAGCTCGACCAGGCCAAGAAGCACCTCGCCGTGGTTCGGGCGCGCCTCAAGCGGGCGCTCACGGCGCTGCGCGAGCGCCTCGTCGCGATCTATGAGACCGGCACGCCGGACGTGCTCAGCGTCATCGTCGGCGCCAACGGCTACGACGATCTCGTCGATCGCACCGAATACCTCAACCACATCCGCGGCATGGACGAAGCGGTCGTCACGCGGGTTCGTGATCTGCGCAACCAGGTGAAACGGACCGTCGCTCGGCTGCGCACGGTCAAAGACCGGATTGAGGCCGCTCGCGACGAGATCGCGGCTGAAGAGCAGGTGCTCACCAATGCCCGCGCCGCCGTCGAGCAGCGTCAGTCGGCGCTGGTCTCGGCGCGCGCGGGCCGGGTCTCAGCCTTGAAGAAGATCGAGGCGACGGAAGAAGACCTTGACGGCGACGTCGCCTCCATACAAGCCGAACTTGCCGCTCTGCTCGGCGAAACGGCTTCCTCGCCACTCCCTGCCGGACCGATTCGCTACGGCTCTGGGCAGTTCATCTGGCCGGTCGACGGCGCGGTCGTCTCCGGCTTCGGCATGCGCTGGGGCCGCATGCACGAGGGGATCGACATCGCTGTTCCGGCCGGCACCCCGATCCGCGCCGCGGCCTCCGGCTCGGTCGTGCTACTCCAGTCCGAAGCCGAAAGCGGTGGCTACGGGAACTTCACCTGCCTCGACCACGGCGGTGGGCTGCAGACCTGTTACGCCCACCAGTCCTCCTTTGCGGTTGGCGCCGGCCAGAGCGTCTCGCAGGGCGAGGTGATCGGCTACGTCGGCTGCACCGGGCATTGCTTCGGCGATCACCTCCACTTCGAGGTCCGGATCGGTGGCGCCCCGACCGATCCTCTGGGCTACCTGTAGCCCGTTTCGCCGATTACTCAAAATTCCTCGGAAATCCAATTATTGGGTATGGACGGGGAGTTTTCTCCTGCGACCCTGGGTAGCAAGCGACAACGGAGGCGATGTCGATGGTTCGCCAGGCCCAGTCCTATCTCGCAGGAGCAGTCTCAGCCACGGCTCTGATCGCGGGGGCCGTCGTCGCCTTCGTTCTGCTCGTCTCGCTGCAGGCGCTTCAAGACTGGCCGCTTGCCGGGATCATCGGTGGCGGGGATGAGCCCGCGGTGTCGGATAGCCAGCCTCTTGCCCCCGATGGCGCCGCCGCGGTGGTGGGTGGCGCAGCAGGAGCAGCGGGCGCCGTTTCGGGCGCGGGCGCAAACGGCAAAGCGAGGCAGAGCGAGACCGGTACGTCGCGACAACAAGTCGACAGCACCGCTGGAGCATCGCCAGCCCCTGCGGCTCAAACGCCGGCGAGCGAAGCGCCCGCCTCGAGCCCCACTGGGGGAGGCGGCTCCAACAGCGCCCCCGCGCAATCACCCTCATCGAGCGCCAGCGGCGCCGGCGGTAACGGTGGGGCCGTTGGCGGTGGGTCTGGCTCTGCACCTGGGACCAGCGGCTCCGGCAGCTCCGGGCAGTCGACCTCCGGCGCTGTGACCGGCGCAGTCAACAACACGGTCTCCGGCGTCGACGGCGCGCTTGGCGGAACGCTGGGCAACGCCGGCGTCACCGAAGTCACCGAAAAAGTCGTCAACGGCGTCGCCGGCCCCGAATCGGTGGTCGGCAAAACGGTCGACAACACGGTCAAAGCGGTCGGCGGCCTGCTCGGCGGCAACCGCTAGCCACGTCAGTAGTCGTCGGCCCCCTTCCAACCGTCACAATGCCCGCCAATGGCGGAGCACGTACAGGCGGGCGCGGTGATCGATCCGGTTGCCGGGTCCCTGGTCTTCCCGGCTGGCAGCCGCATCAACGAGCGCGGTCATCTCGAGATTGCCGGCTGCGACGTCGTCGAGGTGGCAGCCGAGTTCGGCACCCCCGCCTACATATACGCCGAGGACGACATGCGCGCTCGCGCTCGTGCCTATCGCGAGGCCTTCGAGCGTCGTGACACCGATTTCGAAGTCCTCTTCGCCAGCAAGTCCTTCCCCTGCACCGCCGCCTACCGGCTCTTCGCCGAGGAAGGCCTCGCCGTCGACGTCGCTTCCGGCGGCGAGCTGCACATGGCCCTGCGCGCCGGCTTCGATCCGGCTCGCATCCACATGCACGGCAACAACAAGAGCGACGAGGAGATCCTGCTCGCCGCTCGCGCCGGTGTCGGCCACCTGATCCTCGACTCCTTCGACGAGATCGAGCGCTGCGAACGGCTGCTCGACCGACCGCAGGACGTGCTGATCCGGGTCACGCCCGGCATCAAGCCCTCCACCCACGACTACATCCAGACGGGCCAGCTCGACTCGAAGTTCGGCTTCGGTCTCGAGGACGGTCTCGCTGCCCAGGCAATCGAGCGCGTCCTGCGCTCCGAAGTGCTCAACCTGACCGGGCTGCACGCCCACATCGGCTCGCAGATCTTCGAGCTCGAGCCCTACACGCTGGCGATCCGCGCGCTCGGCGAGCTCGCCGGTGACTGGTGCCGGATCGTCAACGTCGGCGGCGGTCTCGGCATCGCCTACACGGCGGAGGACGAGCCGCCCTCGATCGACGCCTACGTCGACGTCAAGGTGCGCGGTGTTGCCGAGGTCTTCGGCAAGGGAGTGCGCATCCTGATCGAGCCGGGCCGGTCGCTGGTCGGCAACGCCGGCGTCACCGCCTACCGGATCGGGACCGTCAAGGAGATCCCTGGAATCCGCACCTACGTCGCCGTCGACGGCGGCATGTCGGACAACATGCGGCCGATGCTCTACGGCTCCCGCTATGAGGCGCTGATTGCCGACCGGGCCGCCGTGGCGCCCGACAGCCTGGCGACGATCGCCGGCATGCACTGCGAGTCCGGCGACATCCTCGTCCGCGACACGATGCTCGCGGCGCCCGCGGTCGGCGACGTGCTGGTCACGCCGGCGACCGGCGCCTACGGTCACGCGATGGCCAGCAACTACAACGGCGTGCCACGCCCGCCGGTGATCTTCTGCCGCGACGGCGACGCTCGCGTCGTCGTGCGCCGCGAGACCTACGAGGACCTGACTTCAAGAGATGTCTGATCCCGTTCGCATCGGGCTGCTGGGACGCGGCACGGTCGGTGGCGCCTTCGCCGAGCTGATCGCCGAACGTGCCGATGCGGTCGAGTCGGCAACCGGGCGGCGGCCGGAGATCGCCGGTGTGTTGACTCGCGAGGGCGGTGATTTCGGCGAGATCCTCGAGCGCTCCGACCTGATCGTCGAGTTGATCGGCGGCACCGATCCGGCCCGTGGCTACGTGCTCGAGGCGCTGCGTGCCAAGCGCCCGGTGGTGACCGCCAACAAGCAGCTCCTCGCTCAGCACGGCGAGGAGCTCTTCGACGCAGCCCGCGAGGCGGGCGTGCAGCTGCGTTTCGAGGCGGCCGTGGCCGGTGTGATCCCGATCGTGCGGGTGATCCAGGAGAGCTTCGGCGTTACCGAGATCGCCAAGGTCTTCGGCATCGTCAACGGCACCACCAACTTCATCCTCACCGAGATGGCCGCCAGCGGCGCTCCCTTCGAGGAGGTGCTGGCCCGCGCCCAGGAGCTGGGCTATGCCGAGGCGGACCCGAGCGCCGACGTCAACGGCGCCGACGCCGCGGCGAAGATGGCGATCCTCGCTCGCCTTGCCTTCCACACGCCGGTGACGTTAGACGAGGTCTTCTACGAGGGGATCGAGGGAATCAAACCCGACGACATCGCCTACGCCAAGGAGCTCGGCCTCTCGCTGAAGCTGCTCGGCGTCGCCGAGCGCCGCGAGGGCGGCGTCAGCGTGCGCGTCTTTCCCTGCTTCCTCTACGCCGGCCACCCGCTGGCGCCGGTCGAGGGCCCGTTCAACGCGGTCATGGTCGAGGCGCCGGAGATCACCGAGGTGACGATGTCGGGGCCGGGGGCGGGCGGCGTGCAGACCGCCTCGGCGGTGCTCGGCGACGTCGTCTCGATCCTCAGCGGCGACGCCCCAGTGCACGAGACCCGTGAGCGGCTGCCGATCGTCACCGATGTCGCTTCCTCTTTCTATCTGCACCTGGCGGTCGCCGATCGCCCCGGCGTGCTCGCCCAGATCGCCCAGGTCCTCGGCGACAAGGACGTCTCGGTGAAGAGCGTCGTGCAGCGCGGCGTCGGCGAGGACGCCCGCCTGGTGATGGTCATCCACGAGTGCCTCGAGTCGCGCTTCGCCGACGCCTTGGAGGCGATCGACCGGCTCGACGTGCTGCGCTCGCCGCCGCGGGCGATTCGGGTGATCGAAGAGGAGTTCGTTTGAGCCCTGTCCCCCTGATCGAGCGCTACAGGGAGCGGCTTTCGCTTGAGCCCGGCGACCCGGTGGTGACGCTGAACGAGGGCTCGACGCCGCTGATCGAGGCGCCGCGACTCTCGGAGCGGCTCGAAACGCGGGTCTACCTCAAGTTCGAGGGCGCCAACCCGACCGGCAGCTTCAAGGATCGCGGCATGACGCTGGCTGTCTCGCGGGCGAAGGGGAGAGGCGCCGAGGCGGTGATCTGCGCCTCGACCGGCAATACCGCCGCCAGCGCCGCCGCCTACGCGGCGCGAGCGGGGCTGCGCGGAGCGGTGATCGTGCCCGAGGGCAAGATCGCGATCGGCAAGCTCGCCCAGGCGCTGATGCACGGCGCCCGCGTCGTCGCCCTGCAGGGCAACTTCGACGACGCGCTGCGGATCGTCCGTGAGCTCGCCGACAAGCACCCGATCGAGCTGGTCAACTCGGTAAACCCGCACCGCATCGAAGGCCAGAAGACGGCGGCCTTCGAGGTGGTCGAGGAGCTCGGCGAGGCACCAGGGGCGCTGGCGATCCCGGTCGGCAATGCCGGCAACGTCACCGCCTACTGGCGCGGCTTCCAGGAGGCCGGCACGGCCCCGGTGCTCTACGGCTTCCAGGCCGAGGGGGCTGCGCCCCTCGTCAGCGGCGCTCCGGTCGCCAATCCCGAGACCGTCGCCTCTGCCATCCGGATCGGCAACCCGGCTCGCTGGGAGGAGGCGATGGCGGCCTTCACCGCCTCGCGCGGCAGGGTGGCAGCGGTCAGCGACGAGCAGATCCTCGACGCCTATCGCTGGCTGGCCGCCGGTGAAGGCGTCTTCTGCGAGCCGGCCTCGGCTGCCTCTGTCGCCGGCCTGCTCGCCCACGGCCTGCCGACGGTCGAGGATGCCGCTCGGCCCGAGTCGGTCGTCTGCGTCCTCACCGGCCACGGCCTCAAGGACCCCGACACGGCCCTCTCCAAGGCGCCGTCGGTGATCAACTGCGAGAACGATCTCGGCGCGGTCGAGCGCGCGGTGTTCGATTGACGACGCGTCACCGGCTGATCCGCGTCCCGGCCTCCTCTGCCAATCTCGGTCCCGGCTACGACGTGTTGGCCGCGGCCGTCTCGCTGTTCCTCGAGCTGGAGGTCGAGGAGGCGGGCGAGTACTCCTTCGATCCCGGGGGGCTCGACGTGCCGACTGGGCGCGAGAACCTGATCGTGCGGGCCTTCGAGACCCTGCACTCGGCAGACGGCATCGCCTTCCGGCTGCGCAGCGAGATCCCGCTCGCGCGCGGGCTTGGCTCCAGTGCGGCGGCGATCGTCGCCGGGCTCTTCGCCGCCGATCACCTCTTCGAGCTGGCGATGTCCAAGGAGGAGATGCTGTTCCGAGCCAGCGAGCTGGAGGGCCATCCCGACAACGTCGCGGCGGCGATCTACGGCGGCTTCGTGATCTGCGGCGGGGGAGAGGGGGGCGCTCCGAGCGCCGCCCGCTTCGATCCGCCTGGCGGCCTCGAGGGGGTAGCCGTGATCCCCGCCGAGGAGGTCTCGACCGAGCGCGCCCGCGCGGCGATCCCGGCCGAGGTGCCGCTCGCCGACGCGGTCGCCAACGTCTCCGCCGCCTCCCGCCTCGTGCTCGGCCTGCAGCGGGGCGACCTCGATCTCGTCTCCGCCGGCCTCGCTGATCGTCTCCACCAGCCGCACCGCCGCGAGCTCTATCCGCGCTCGATGGAGCTCGTCGACGGCGCCGTCGCGCTCGGCGCGCTCGGCGCGACGATCTCCGGCGCCGGTCCCACGGTTCTGGTTTGGACGACCTGGCAGGACGCCGGCAAGGTCGCCGAGGCCCTGGAGACCCGTTGCGCCGGCTGGGCCGAGGTCCGCCGGCTTCCCTTCAGTCCCCACGGCGTCGACGTACCCGAGCTGTAGCAGCGGGGCTGTCAGAAATAGCCACCCGAGCTGGGTGCGCTCAAATTGGTGCATTTCCTTGGCTGAATGCCCCAAAGAGTCCCTTGTGTCTTAGGTACTTCCATGTCTATTCTGGGCACGTCCATGTCCGGCTGTGTTCGCTCGTACCGGGGGGTCGCCCGTTCGTCGACCCGACGATCGAGGATAGGGGGAGCAGTGAAGGCGAGGCTTTCGAGGGATTTCATTCTGTTGCGGGTCTGGTTTCCGGTGGCGCTGCTTGCCGTCGCGCTTACGGCCTTGCTCGGCACGGCAAGCGCGATGGCCGACGTGAAGCCCGTCGAAGTCAGCGGCTACACCGAGGACTTTTCTGTCTCGCCGGCAATCGCAGAAGATCGCCTGGAAACCCAAGAGCTCGGCGTCGCCATCGTCGAAGAACTCAAAGAAAACCTGGGAGGCGCTTACTCGGGTGTCTGGTTCGACAATGCCAAGGGCGAATTCGTCGTTCCCCTCACGCCCCAGGCGAGCCGTCTCTCGGTCAGCGCCCAACTCGCGGCGGCTGAGCTGCAAGGCGACTTCCGCACGGCGCCGGCGCAGTCCAGCTGGAGCGAGTTGGTGGCTGCGCAAGATCGACTCGATCGAGCGCTGATCGAGTCGATCGCGGACGGCCGGGTGCAAACGTCGATCGATCCACGCGCCAACGCCGTCGTAATCGACGAGGCCGCCGGTCTCTCCGATGCAGATACAAGCGAGATCGAGGCGCTGGCGGCGGGCGAGAGCGTCGAGGTCCAGGTGCAGGAGGACAAGTCCCGGTCCCTCGGCATAGCGCCGAGGGCTTGCAACGCCGAATGGGCCAATTGCGACGCCCCGATGCGCGGCGGAGTACGAATCGAGCCGTCTGGCACGCCGTGCTGCATACCGGTCTGCTCCGCGGGCTTCAAGGCAACCGATGGCGCCGGTAACCGCTACATGCTCACCGCCGGCCATTGCGTCCCCGGCGTCGGCCAGTGGCTGGCCTATACCCCCGATGAACAGCCGCACTACTTGGGAGCCGTGACCGGGGCCTCATACCCAGGGCACGACTACGCCGCGATAAAAGTGACCGGGAACGGGACATATTGGGACAAACCGTCGTGGCCCTCGATGGTCGCCGACTGGGGAAAAACCCAGGAACGCTCGATCACTGCTGAAAGCTGGAGCTTCATGGGCCAGTACGTATGCCATTCCGGCGCCTCGAGCTCTCGTTACGGAGCGAGCTGTGGCTCGGTGACCAATCTCCACGTCACCGGAGGCACAGAAGCTGGCCTCATATACAACCTGACCGAATTCGCGACTATCTGCAGCATCCAAGGCGATAGCGGCGGACCTGTCTACGCCGGGAACACCGCATTGGGCCTCTTCACCGGCGATGACGCAGAAACCCAGCAAGAGGAAGAAGAATTCTGCAAACGAACTGGGTTCTACTCGGAGATCACCGAAGACACTACGGCTCTCGGTGTCAGCGTTGCGCCGCGAGTCGGCTTGCCCCCGCCTCCGCCGCAGCCCCCGTCCCCTCCGGTGCCCGGCAACTACCGGTTGGCCTTCACGGCCAACACTGGCTCGCTGATCACCATCGGCCCGGGGTACGGCGTCAACTGGGGCCAGGGCATGGCCCCAGGGACGAGCCCCGGCATCGCCCGCCTCGCCAACGGCTCTCGCATCATGGCCTTCCAGACCAACGAAGGCAGGCTGGCGACGATCGGCGAAAGTGGGGGGGCCACATACTGGGGAGTGGGCATGGCGCCCGGCACCAGCCCCAGCATCGCCGGGCTCTCCGGCGGCGGCTTCGAGGTCGCCTTCCAGACCAGCGAAGGCAAACTGGCGAGCATCAACTCCGGCACCGGCTCCGCCACCTACTGGCAGCAGGGCATGAAGCCTGGAACCAGCCCCAGCATCGCCGGCCTCGCGAGCAACAAATTCGTGATCGCCTTCCAGGCCAACACCGGCTCGCTGATCAGCATCGGCCCGGGAATCAGCACCAACTGGGGCCAGGGCATGGCGTCCGGCACCAGCCCGGCCGTCACCGCTCTCATCAACGGCAGCTACGCGATGGTCTTCCAGACCAACAAAAACGAACTGGCCAGCATCGGCCCCACCATCGGCGGCAACTACTGGAAACAGAGCATGATGGCAGGCACCAGCCCCAGCATCACGACGCTGTCGAGCGGCGACTACATGATGGCCTTCGAGGCCAATACCGGCGTGCTGGTCAGCATGAACTCCACCGGCAACGGGACCAACTGGGGCCAGGGCATGGCCGGCAGCAGCAGCCCGAGCATCTCCGGCCTCGCCAGCGGGACCTACGTGATCGCCTTCAAGACCAACAAAAACGAACTGGCCAGCATCGGCCCCGGCGGCGCCACCTACTGGGCTCAGGAAATGGCCCCGGGCACCAGCCCGAGCGCCTCGGGCGGCTGAACGGACCGCCTAGGCGCATTTCAGTGAGTGACGAAATTCAACACCGCTCGCTTGCGGATCAAAAGGGAGAGATATGACTAGCTGGATGAGCCGCAAGCTGGCAATCGTCGTCGCCGTGGTGGGGATGCTCTTCGTCACCGTGGGCTCCGCGGCTGCCTCACCAGTCACCTATCACGGTGGCCCGGTGGTGCGCAACCCACAGGTTCGCGTGATCTTCTGGGGGAGTAACTGGAGCCAGAATCCGGGGGCGCGCGAACAGATCCAGGGGCTCTTCGGGAGCCTGTCAGGCTCTAACTACCAGAAAGTTCTCACTCAGTACTACGACACCGGTGGCGCCATCTCCCCCAACGTCAGCTTCGACTCCTGGACCGATCAGAGCATCGCCGCGCCGAGCAACGTCAACTGGTCGAACATCGAAAATGAGATCCAGTACGCGATCGGCCAGCGAGGCTGGCCGGGTGGAGGGATCAACAATTTGTACATGGTTCTACCCGCGCCCGGGTCGAAATACCAGTCCGGGTTCGTCCTCGGCTGTGGCTCCCACTACTTTGCCTCCTCGCTTGGCTCTCCGATGGCATACGTCGGCTGGCCAGGAGACGAACCGTTCAAAGGCTGTCCCTCTATCTACGATCCCGGGCAACTCCGTGATTGGGTTTCGGCTTCGGTGGTTGCTTCTCACGAGTACGCGGAGGCGGTGACCGATCCGGTGACCAAAAAATACCTGGGGACATTCAACGGGGTCGGCTGGATCACTGAGGCAGAAGAGCGCGAGGTCGCCGACAAGTGCATCTATCTCGGCGGGGGCATGGCAAACGGCTTTCACGTCAACTACCTCTGGGACAACTCCCAGAACCAGTGCGCGCTCGCTCCCGCCCCGCCTCCGCCGCAGCCCCCGTCCCCTCCGGTGCCCGGCAACTACCGGTTGGCCTTCACGGCCAACACTGGCTCGCTGATCACCATCGGCCCGGGGTACGGCGTCAACTGGGGCCAGGGCATGGCCCCAGGGACGAGCCCCGGCATCGCCCGCCTCGCCAACGGCTCTCGCATCATGGCCTTCCAGACCAACGAAGGCAGGCTGGCGACGATCGGCGAAAGCGGGGGGGCCACATACTGGGGAGTGGGCATGGCGCCCGGCACCAGCCCCAGCATCGCCGGGCTCTCCGGCGGCGGCTTCGAGGTCGCCTTCCAGACCAGCGAAGGCAAACTGGCGAGCATCAACTCCGGCACCGGCTCCGCCACCTACTGGCAGCAGGGCATGAAGCCTGGAACCAGCCCCAGCATCGCCGGCCTCGCGAGCAACAAATTCGTGATCGCCTTCCAGGCCAACACCGGCTCGCTGATCAGCATCGGCCCGGGAATCAGCACCAACTGGGGCCAGGGCATGGCGTCCGGCACCAGCCCGGCCGTCACCGCTCTCATCAACGGCAGCTACGCGATGGTCTTCCAGACCAACAAAAACGAACTGGCCAGCATCGGCCCCACCATCGGCGGCAACTACTGGAAACAGAGCATGATGGCAGGCACCAGCCCCAGCATCACGACGCTGTCGAGCGGCGACTACATGATGGCCTTCGAGGCCAATACCGGCGTGCTGGTCAGCATGAACTCCACCGGCAACGGGACCAACTGGGGCCAGGGCATGGCCGGCAGCAGCAGCCCGAGCATCTCCGGCCTCGCCAGCGGGACCTACGTGATCGCCTTCAAGACCAACAAAAACGAACTGGCCAGCATCGGCCCCGGCGGCGCCACCTACTGGGCTCAGGAAATGGCCCCGGGCACCAGCCCGAGCGCCTCGGGCGGCTGAACGGGTCCGATAGTGGTTGGTGGTTGCGCTGGGAGGTACTCCCAGCGCAACCACCGTCGTGCGCTTGAGAGGCTCGCGTCGAAGTTGACTGTCGTGCTCCTGGTTAGTATCGGCGCGTGATTGGAATTCTGAGATCAACCGCGGTCGCGGCGATCATGGCCGCTTTCCTCGTCGCGCCGGCGAGCTCGCAGGCGACACTCGCCTTCACCCGCAACCCGCTCAACCCGGCGGTTTTCGCCGCCAAGGACGATGGCTCGGCCGCGCGCAGGGTTGGCCTGGGGTCGAATCCGCGCGTCTCACCCGATGGCAAGACGATCGTTTTCTACCGCTCCAGCAAAGGCAGCCAGCCTGCGGCATTGATGATCGCGGCGGCGGGCGGTGGGGCGCCGAGGAAGCTCGCCTCAGGCTGGCAGGCCCCCTTCGTCTTCGCCTGGTCGTCCGACTCGGCAAGGATCGCGGTGCTGCTCGGCCCCGAAGTCGGGGCGCAGCGACTGACCACGATCGACATCGCGAGCGGCGTTAAGCAGACGATCGCGAGCGGCTACTTCTCGGGCGTCAGCTTTGCGCCTGAGGGAAGCGAACAGCTCGTCTACGCAAGGGCGGCGAGCGAAAGCTTCCCGCCGCGTAGCGATGTCTACCGGATCGATCTCCTGCCACCCGGCGCGGTTGGGGTCGCCGCTCCGCGGCCGCAGCAGCTGACCAGCGACCATCGTTCGCTCAGTCCGCTCTGGGGGCCGAGCAACCGCATCGTCTTCGTCAAGCAGCTCGGCGAGAAGAGCCGCAAATATGGCCCCAAGAACGACCTCTTCCTGATGAAAACGGATGGCAGCGAAGTCCGGCGCCTCACCCACACCAAGGTCGGGCCGCTGCTCTTCGGCCTCACGCCGACCGAGTGGTCGGCGAACGGCCGGCGCCTGCTCGCCGAGTTCGGTGGCCAGGACACCAGCTACGCGGTCACGGTCAATCCAAAGACTGGGGCCGAACGGGCGCTGACCAAGGAACGCGAGGTGGGCTTCGTCGGCACCGCCATCGCCTTCAACGGCAAGGTGGTGCTGGGCAGCATCGGCGGCTTCGAACCCGGGCCTGGGCACAAGGTGGTCAGCATTCCCTACGCGGGCGGCAAACCGAGGGTACTGGCTCGCAACGCCTCCGAACCCGATTGGAGCCGCTGAGCAGCTCCGCAGGCAAAGTGGTGTGTTTCCTCGTCGAAACGCACCAATGTGTCCTCGGATTTAGAAACCAAGGTGCCTAGGCTGTGCCGACTTGAAGGTCGATTTTCGATCTTGATATTCAGCCGAGGGGGAGAGCAGGTTGAGCGAGATACTTTTGCTGGGACGCAGGCTGTTGCGGGGCAGGGCAAAGGGAAAGCGGACTGCGGGGCTGGGCCTTGCGGTCACGGTTCTTGGCGTTATCGCGATCTCGGCGCCGAGTGCCTCTGCGGCTGTCAAGCCTTTCGAAGTAGACGCTTACGCGCGGGCGTTGAACGTTCCCAATGCGGTTGCGAGGGATGATCTCGAGGTCCAGGCCAACGGAGGGACAGCCAATATCGCCGGCGATCTAGAAGACAGGTTGAATGACGATTTCGCCGGCGTCTGGTTTGACCCCGAGTCAGGCGAATACGTTGTCCCCCTGGCATCCGCCACTGTCGACGCGGCGGTCGACAAGGAAATGGCCGCCGCGCAGCTCTCCGATGACTATCGCACCCGGGTCGTCCAGTACTCCTGGGAAGAACTGGAAGCGGCTCAGGAGCAAATCGACATCAAGCTGAGCGAGTTCTTCGATGCCAGCCTGGTTTACACCTCACTAGATCCCCGTACCAACGCGGCCGTCGTGCACGTCGCTGCCGCAGCGAATCAGAAAGATCGTGCCACCCTCCGTCGAATCGCGAAAGACGTCGGAGGTCAGGTGGAACTTAGAGCGGACAACGAAGATCTATTTCAGGGTGTGCGAGATGCGTGTAGCAACTTGGTCCCGAATTGCGGCAGTCCACTCCGAGGCGGCGTGGAAATCGGGCCATGGAAAACAGCCAACGGTGGAACGTGCACGGCGGCATTTCGCGCGATAGGGAAAACGAATGGCAAAAAATATCTGCTCTCAGCGGGTCACTGTGCGGCAGCGAAAAACCCCAGTAATCCGATCCTGAATTGGCAAGCGCGAGACGAGCAAAAACTTCCCGCTTATGGTCAGGCCAAATACCTAGGAGAAGTAGAGCAGCTTGCGTTTCCTTCGCATGACTGGATGAAGATCAACGTGACCGGATCCGAATGGGATATTCCTCTTCTCAATTGGCCTTCCATGGTTGCTTACTGGAGCAAAGGATCCGGTGTGGCCGGTCAGCCTCCAATTGACGCTGAATACCCCATCTACGGGGAAGCTGCGAGCGTCGTCGGCCAAGGTGTATGCCACTCTGGGATCGCCTCTGGTGGCACCTGTGGTCAAGTTGTGGAAACGGATGTGTCTTATAATTTTGGCGAACCAGGAAACACCACGCATGACCTCGTCGAGGTCAAAGGCGCCTGCAGTGAGGGGGGTGATAGCGGAGGACCATGGTTCGCTTCGAACATCGCATACGGCATACACATTGGCAAGACGAGTGTTCTTGAAGCCTGTGGCTCCTCCACCTACTACGAGGAGATAACCGTTGCGACTCAAGCTCTAGGTGTCACAGTTGGTACTGCCACCCCGCCGCCGTCTCCCCCGGTGCCCGGCAACTACCAGATGGCCTTCCAAGCCAATACCGGCTCGCTGGTCAGCATCGGCCCTGGGACCGGCACCAACTGGGGTCAGGGAATGGCTGCCGGGACCAGTCCCAGTATTGCGCGCCTTGCCAACGGCACTCGCATCATGGCCTTTCAGACGAACAAAGGTGAACTGGCGACCATCGGCCCGTTCGGGGCCACTTACTGGGGGCAGGGGATGGCGCCCGGCACCAGCCCGAGCATCGCCGGGCTCTCCAACGGCAGCTACGTGGTCGCCTTCCAGACCCCCCAAGGCACACTTGCCAGCATCGGACCGGCTGGCGCCACCTACTGGGGCCAGGGCATGTTGTCCGGTACTAGTCCCAGCATCGCTGGCCTTTGGAACGGCAGCTATGAGATCGCCTTCCAGGCCAACACCGGCTCCTTGATCAGCATTGGCCCCGGCAACGGGACCAACTGGGGGCAGGGGATGGCAGGCGGCACCAGCCCGAGCATTGCCGCTCTCTCCAACGGCAGCTACGTGATGGCCTTTCAGACGAACAAAGGTGAGCTTGCCAGCATCGGACCGGCTGGCGCCACCTACTGGGGCCAGGGCATGAAGGCCGGCACCAGCCCCAGTATCGCTCTGCTCTCGAGCGGCAACTACGTGATGGGCTTCCAAGCCAACACCGGCTCGCTGGTCAGCATCGGCCCTGGGACCGGCACCAACTGGGGGCAGGGGATGGCGCCCGGCACCAGCCCGAGCATCGCCGGGCTTTCGAGCGGGAGCTACGTGATCGCCTTCACGACCAACCAAAACCTGCTTGCCAGTATCGGCCCCGGCGGCGCCACCTACTGGGCCCAGGGCATGGCGGGCGGCACCAGCCCCAGCATGTCCGGCGGTTGAATGTGGGGTTGGCCCGAGGGATCGCTGGTTCGGCTTGCAGTCGTCTCCTAGCCATCCGTAGGATGGAGGGGCTCCCTAGGCAAGGTGGATGAGATGGCTGACGGCTACACGATCAGGCACCGCGACGAGTTCGAGTCGATGGAGGGTTCGGGGGAGGCGACCTGGCGGCTGGCTCGCAAGGCGCTCGGCACCTCGGCCTTCGGCTTCAACCTGGTCGAAATCGGTCCCGGTGGGCAGATCCCCGAGCATGACGAGACCGGCAGTGGCCAGGTCGAGCTCTTCGTCGTGCTCGAGGGCGAGGCGGTGATGCGGCTTGATGGTGAGGACCACCCGGCGCCGGCCGGCACCTTCGCCTCGATCGAGCCGCCGGCAAGCCGCACGATCCTCAACCGCTCCGACGCCCCGGTCACGGCGCTGCTGATCGGCGTCCAGCCCGAGGGCGGCTACGAGCCGATGTCCTGGGCCTGACCCGAACTGCATCAACTTCTCCACCCGGCAGGGGGAAAAGTTGATGCAGTTCGGGGCGGAGGATGGTTTTTGGTGCTATTTGCGGGAAAGCGCGGATTTCTGGCTTTAAGCTTGCGGCCCGCCCTATAATCCGTCGACTTGTCAACCCGTCGCGCGCCCGCTCGAAGAAGGCGTGGAAACCGGGAGGTCAGCATGTCGAATACCCAGTCCCGTGAGCTTCACGGCGAGCGCCCTTTCCGCTACTCGCCAGAGCGTGCCTACCGGCCGCTTGTCTCTCCGCCCAGCGTCGAGGACAAGGATGCCTGTGCGATCTACGCCTCCGTCCGCAAGGACGCGACGCCGAGCCACGCGCCGATCGAGCTGGCGATCCCGGCCCTGCAGAAGATGCTGCACCGCGCCGGCAACGTCGACGGCGAGGGTGACGGCTGCGGGCTGCTGCTCGACCTGCCGCGCAAGATCTGGGCCGAGGAGGTCCGCACCGGCGGCCACGACCCCTCGCTGACGCTCAACGACGCCTTCGCTGTCGCCCACATCTTCGTCGAGCGCTCCCAGGACCTCGAGCGGATCCAGCACGACGCCCGCGAGCTGCTCGGCAACGGTGGCTTCCGCATCCTCGCCGAGCGGATCGGCGTCGTCGACTCGCCGGCCCTCGGTCCGACCGCGCGTGAGGAGGAGCCGCACTTCTGGCAGCTCGCCGGCCTCGTCGCCGACGCCTCGCGCCGCGATCGCGTCCTCTTCGACCTGCTGATCGAGCTCGAGCAGAAGCTCGGTGTCCACGTCCCCTCTTTCTCGGCGACGACCTGCGTCTACAAGGTGATGGGCGCCCCCAACATCCTCGGCGACTACTACCCGGACCTGCGTGACGAGCGCTTCGAGACGATCGGCAGCTTCGGCCACAACCGCTACTCGACCAATACATGGCCCTCCTTCAAGCGGGTCCAGCCCTTCTCTGTGCTCGGTCACAACGGCGAGATCAACACGATCGCCCAGCTGCGCCAGGAGGCGAAGATGCTCGGCGTGCCGATCCAGCCCGATGGCTCGGACTCCCAGGACCTCAACCGCACGATCGACACCCTGGTCAGCCGCGACGGGCTCAGCCTCGCCGAGGCGATGGAGATGGTCGTGCCGCCGATCTTCGAGGAGATCCGCTCGCTGCCCGCCGAGCTGCACAGCTTCTACATGTACCTGCACCAGGCAATGGGGCCATTTGCCCAGGGCCCTGTCGCGCTGATCGCCCGCCACGCCGACGAATGCGTCTTCTCTGCCGACGCCCTCGGCCTGCGGCCGCTTTGGCAGGTCGAGACCGGCGACGACTACGTCTTCAGCTCCGAGCCGGGGGTCGTCCCGGTCAACGCGATGGTCGCCGAGCCCAAGCCGCTCGCCCCCGGCGAGAAGGCGCTGGTCAAGATCGACCGCGAGCGCAAGCGCTCGACCCTGCACCCGCACGACGCGATGCTGCGCATCGTCCGCGAGGGCTGGCTGCGCCGCAACGGCGCCGAGGAGGTCGCGCCGTATGACCGCGCGCTGGAGACCGGCGGCCCGCTGGAGGGCGAGGAGGTGCCGGGCTACTCCGACGCCGGGCCCGAGGAGCCGGTCAAGGTCTCCGACCGCGTTCTGGCCGGCTTCGGCTGGCAGCGCGACGACGTCAAACTCGTCCAGCAGATGGCCTCCAACGGCGCCGAGCCGGTCGGCTCGCTCGGCTACGACGGCCCGCTCGCGGCGCTCTCGCCGGAGCGTCAGAACCTCGCCGACTACTTCAAGGAGACGGTCGCCGTCGTCACCAACCCGGCGATCGACCGCGAACGCGAGATGGAGCACTTCTCGACCCGGACGATCTTCGGCCGCCGGCCTTCGATCAACGCTGCCGGCGAGGACACCGGCACGGTCGAGACCGCCTTCCCGGTGATCCTCGGCGGTCACCACGGGCTGGCGCCGCTCTCCGACAAGACCTACCGCAAGATCGCCCGCGAGCACCACACCTACCTGCTCGAGGACCTCTGGGAGGAGTTCCGCGGCCGCGCTGACGTCGTCGACATCTCGCTGTTGGAGTCCGAGACGACCAAGGGCGCAATCGAGCGGATCAAGCAGGAAGCGGTGAAGAAAGTCCGCGACGGCGCCGAGCTGCTCGTGCTCACCGATCGCACCGTCTACGACGCCGACCGCCGCTACCTCGATCCGCACCTGGCCACCTCCGCTGTCGACGTCGCCCTGAAGCAGTTCAGGGTCGAGCCCGGCGAGGAGAACCTGCGCCGCCGCTGCGGCGTCATCCTGCGCTCGGCGGCGATCCGCAACGTCCACGACGTGATGCTGACCGTCGGCCTCGGCGCCAACGGCGTCTGCCCGTACACGATGGTCGAGGTGATCTGCGTCGAGGACTACGAGACCGACGTCTCCAACCTCTGCGACGCGCTCAAGAAGGGCATGGAGAAAGTCATCTCGACGATCGGCATCCACGAGGTGCGCGGCTACGCGCGTCAGTTCTCCTCGATCGGCATCAAGCCCGAGCTGGCCGAGATCTTCATGACCGAAGCCTTCGCTGCTTCAGAGTCCGGCGGTGTCGGCTTCACTGCCCTCGACGAGGACACCAACGAGCGCGCCCGCATCCTCGCCGGCGACGAGGAGTCCAAGCCGGCCAAGACGTTCCGCTTCTACCCGAAGGTCTACAAGGCCGCGATCGCCACCGCCAACGGCACCGGCTCCTACGAGGAGTACTCCGAGAAGGTCCGCGACCTCGAGCAGCAGAGTCCGATCTCGATGCGCCACGTCATGGGGCTGAAGGGCGATCGGGAGCCTCTGAAGGACGCCAGTGTCGTCGATGCCGGCGTCGGCCGCCACGACTACCCGGTGGTGATCTCCTCGATGAGCTTCGGCTCGCAGTCCGAGCCCGCCTTCCGTGCCTACGCCGAGGCGGCCAAGTCGATCAACGTCCTCTGCGTCAACGGCGAGGGTGGCGAGATCCGCGACATGTACGGCAACTACCGCAAGTGGCGCGGCCAGCAGGTCGCCTCGGGGCGCTTCGGCGTCTCGGCGGAGATGCTCAACTCCTCCTACCTCGCCGAGATCAAGATCGGCCAGGGCGCCAAGCCCGGCGAGGGCGGCCACCTGCCCGGCAAGAAGGTCTCCGAGAAAGTCGCCGCCGCCCGTAACGCGGCGCCCGGCACCGACCTGATCTCGCCCTCCAACAACCACGACCTCTACTCGATCGAGGACCTCGCCGAGCTGATCGACGAGCTGAAGACGGTCAACCCCGACGTGCGCGTCTCGGTCAAGGTTCCCGTCGTGCCGAACATCGGCACGATCGGCCTCGGCATCGCCAAGGCGGGCGCCGACATCATCACGCTCTCGGGCTTCGAGGGCGGCACCGGCGCCGCCCGCCAGCACGCCCTGCGCCACGTTGGCCTGCCCTCCGACATCGGCACCCGCGCCGTGCACCGGGCGCTGATGGAGGCAGGCATTCGCAACCGGGTCGAGATCTGGGCCGACGGCGGCTACCGCCACGGCCACGACATCGTCAAGCTGCACTGCCTCGGCGCCAACCGGGTCGGCTTCGGCACCCTGGCGATGGTCAGCCTCGGCTGCACGATCTGTCGCGGTTGCCAGCTCGACACCTGTCACGTCGGCATCGCCACGCAGATTGAAACGGTCGAGCAGGCCCAGGAGCACGGCCTCAAGAAGTTCACCCCGCAGGAGGTCGACGGCGCCGCCGAGAGCTGCGCCCGCTTCTTCCAGGCGATGGGCGAGGAGGTCAAGCAGGTCGTCGCTTCGCTCGGCTACGAGCGCGCTCAGGACCTGGTCGGTCGCTACGACCTGCTCGAGCAGGTCTCCCACCACGACGTCGTCGACCTGGCTTCGCTGATCACGCCGTTGGAGGAGTTCCTCGACCTTGAGCCGATCGACCTGCCGGTCGCCGAGGAGATGGAGGAGCGTGCCGAGGCGGGCCTGGTTGCCGCCCGGCCGATCCGCATGGAGGCCAAGCAGGCCTCGGCGCAGATCGGCAGCCTGGCCGGCGACATCTGCTCCGGGCGCACGATCCGCAACGAGTTCCCGCGCCCGACCGATGCCAACGACCGCGTGCTCGGCACCGAGCTGGCCGGGGCGATCGCCCGCTCGCGCATCTTCGAAGACGGGCCGGAGTCAAACGACGACGTGCTCGCCAGCCTCGAGTTCAACGGCGGCTCGGTCGCCGGCCAGGGGCTCGGCGCCTTCAACGCCTACGGCGTCGCGATCCGCATCGAGGGCGGCGCTCAGGACGGCGTCGGCAAGACGATGCTGGGCGGCTCGGTTGCGGTTCTGAAGGGCAAGGGCGCCAAGGGCCAACGGCTCAACG
Organism: uncultured Solirubrobacterales bacterium; assembly: GCA_963718775.1. GTDB lineage: Bacteria > Actinomycetota > Thermoleophilia > Solirubrobacterales > 70-9 > VRUE01. Next base: position 2,425,471 of record OY970377.1, read on the forward strand.
GCTCGGTCGGCAAGTCCTTCGCCTACGGCGCCCAGCGCGGCCGTCTCTTCGTCCAGGGCTCGGCCGACTCGCGCTTCTGCATCCGCCTCTCCGGCGCCGACGTCGTGCTTGCCGGTGAACCGGAAGAGGCGATCGACGACAGTCGCGGCTGCGTGGTCGACCGCGCCAACGCCAAGGGCTTCGCCTTCGAGTACATGACCTCGGGCCGCGCCATCGTCCTCGGCGACCTCGGCCCGTGGGCCTGCGCCGGAATGACCGGCGGCCGCGTCTACGTCCGCCACAACGCCTTCGGCATCGACCGCGACGCAATCCTGCGCCGTCTGGGCTGGGGAGCGAAGGTGGAGCTCAAAGAGATAGACGCCGAGGGCCTCCTCGACATCGACGACCTGCTTGCCAGCTACTCCAACGAACTTCGAGCTACGGGCCAAGATGACGAGGCCGACCGCGTAATGGGCCTCGCCGCCAATGCCAGCGACAACTTCATGATGGTCGTCCCCCACAAGGTCCAAGCAGACCCCAGCATCTCGACCGAGTAATCGAGAGATAAAAGCTTTAGCGAGACGTTCCTGTCCGAGAGCTTCAGGCACACGGTTCCGCTGTCTGTAGCCCGGTGGGAGGGACGGGGCCCCTCCAGCGGAACTTGTGAGCCACCAAACCTCGGTCCCTCCACCCGTGTGGGCGCGGGTTCCGCAGGAGGGGCCCCGTCCCTCCCTACCGCGTCCGAGTCAAAAGATCCGCAATCGCGCGAATCTCCTGCAGCAGCCCGTCGAGCATCTCCTCGGTGTTGGTGTGGATGCGCCACTCGGCGTACTGGCGATCTTGCTCGACTTCGTCGAGGCGGTGCTCCAGCGCCTCGGTGCGCTGGTCGATCTTGTTGATCCGCTTGTTGAGGCGTTTCTCCGTTTTGCGAACGCGCCGCTTGATCAGCGCGTTGGTCTCGTCGCGGAGCGCGTCGAGTTCGCGCCGGATGTCGACGTCGCCGCCGTTCTCCTGCTCGGCGAGCATCTCCTCGACCCCGACGCGGACCCGCTCGATCTCCTCGTGGAGACGTTCGCGGGCGCGCTCGGCGGCGATCTCCGGAGGATCCGGGTTCGTGCTCATGGCCCCATGCTAAGGGCGCCGGTGGCCGGAAATTCCGCTTTTACACTTCCAGGGCGAAGAGGTGGTAGCGGCCAATCGCCAGCTCGTCGCCGTCGCCAAGCCGTCCCCACTCGACGATCTCGCCGTTGAGGAAGACCCCGTTGAGGCTGCGGTCGTCGAGCACCCGTAGGGAATCGGGTTGCTCGGAGACGATCAGGGCGTGGCGTCTGGAGACGCTCGGATCGTCGAGGCGGATGTTGGCGGTGGCGCTGCGGCCGAGCCTTGTCCAGCCCTGTGCGATCGGGAAGACCCTGATCTCGCCGTCGTCTTCTCGGCAGACGACGTAGCGCCCGGGTCCTGGCAGCATCGCCCGGGCCGTCGACAGCCAGTCGGAGGGCGATATGTCGGCCGGAATCGCGAACTCCGACGTCTGGCCGTGCTCCTGCATCGGCTCGAAGATCGAGTCGCGCTGGAACTCGCCGGCCCCGCAGCGGGGGCACTCGGGCAACTGGTCGTTCTCGCGCAGCGATAGCTGCGAGCCGCATGCAGCGCAGAAAAACGTCCCCGAGCCGGGGGTCGTGCCTACGTCGAAGTACTCAACATCGATGCCGGGACTGGTGCTGGTAAAGATGAGGTCTCCTTTCCCGGCGCCTCCACAATTCATGGTAGCGCGTCAAATGCCATCAAGCACAATCTTTTCGCCGCAGTTTGGTCGGATTGGCCAGGCCACAGGCGGTGGGCCTCCGGCCCCGGGGCGGTGGGAATAGAATCGCGCCGCTAATGGGCCCGGTCAGCGCAGAGGTGGAGATCGACGTGCCCCGCCAGCGCGTCTTCGAGGCGATCGCCGACCTCGCCCTGCGACCGGCATTCACCGATCACTTCCTCTCCGACTTTCACCTCACCCGGATCGACTCGACCGGCGTCGGCGCCGGAGCACGGTTCCGCTTCGACGTGCGGCCGCGTCGGGTCTGGGCGGACACCACGATCACCGAGCTCGATGCGCCGCACCGTCTCGTCGAGCACGGCCGCGGGGGGCGTGTCAACCGAATCCCTTCGACGACCCTCTGGGAGCTGACCGAGGGCCCCGGATCGCTGACCAGGCTGCGCGTCTCCTACTGGACCGAGCCGTCGAACCCGGTCGATCGCGGGCTCGAGCTGCTCTCCGCGGGCTCGATCCCCTACGAGCGGCGCTGGCGCGAGGCGCTGCGCCGCCTGCGCGATCAGCTCGAGTCGGGGGCGCTGGACGCCGGGCGCGTCGCGGTCGCCGGTGGCAACCGGCACGCGACCGGTATTCCCTGAGCCGTCTCTTATAGGCTCTCGCCGCCGATGCTCCGTCGCCTCCGACTCGCCCCGCTGCTCGCCGCGCTGGCACTCGCCGCGCTGGCGATCTTCGTCTCCGCTTGCGGCTACTCGAGCGACTCCAAGGAGGTGGCCGAGGGCGAGCCTGTCGAGCTCGGCGAGCTCAGCTACAACGCGATCTTCTCCCGTTTCCTCAACCCCAACGACAACGAGGACTCGGCCTACCTGGTCAATCAGCCGCCGCTGCCCGAGGGATCGAGTTACTTCGGCGTCTTCTTCGAGGTCCAGAACGAAAGTGAAGAGCCGCAGACGCTGGCCAAGTCGTTCACGATCGAAGATGCCGACCACGAGGTTTTCGACGCGCTTCCAAGCGAAAGCCTCTACGCGCTGCCGTTCGGCGGCGAAGTCGAATCCCAGGAACAGATTCCGATTCTCGACTCGACTCCCCAGCAGGGTCCTATCGAGGGCTCTCTGGTGCTCTTCAAACTGCCGGCCTCGGCATCCGAGAACCGTCCCCTGGTGCTCTCGATTCCGGGGCCCGAAGGCCCGGCAAAGGTCACGCTCGACCTCTAGCGGCTGGTTAGAGGCCGGCCGAGAGGACCTCGGCGGCCGCCGGCGCGGCGACTTCGCCGCCCGCCGCTTCGGCTTCGATCAGCAGCACCCCGACCGCCAGCCTTGCCTTTTCGGCCGGGGCAAAGGCGGCGAACCAGGCGTCCTTGATTTGCTCCGGGTGTTCCTCTTCCTCTTCGCCCGGCTTGGGACCAAGCTCGGCGGTGCCGGTCTTGCCGGCCACCTGGGCCTCGGCGATCGCGCCCGCGGCGCCGGTGCCGCCGGTGACCACGCCGACCATCAGTTCGGTCAACTCCTTGGCGATCTTCGGTGACATCACTCGTACCGGCTTCGTCTCGGGACGCAGTTTCTTGTTGGCGACTATCGAGGTCGGTTGGCGCACGCCGCCGTTGGCGATCGTCTGCGCCACGCTCGCCATCTGCAGCGGCGTCGCCAGCACTTCGCCCTGGCCGATCGCGCTGACGCCGAGGTCTATTTCTTCGCCGATCTCGGTTGGGATCGTCGACATTTTGGGGTTGACGTGGGCGAGGATCCGCGACGCGTAGAGCGTCGGCGGTGAGTTGAAGCCAAATCGTTCCGCCGTCTCGACCAGTTCGTCGTTGCCGATTTCCGGGCCAAGCGGGGCGAAGTCGGCGTTGCACGACTCGGCGAACGCTTCGCGGAAGGTGCCTCCGCAGAGCTCGCCGTTGGCGTTTTCGATGAAGCGCCCGCCGACGTTGACGCCGTCGACGATTTCGAATTCGTCATCGAGCGAGACCACGCCCTTCTGCAGCGCCGCGGTCGTGGTGATCATCTTGAAGGTGGAGCCTGGCGGCTGCGGGGCGGAGAAGGCGTAGCCGGCGAGCGCGCGGATGTCGCCCTTGCGGGTGTCGAGCACGGCGATGCCGCCGAGGCGACCGGCGAGAGCAGAGACGGCTGCTTCCTGCAGGTCGGGGTCGATCGTCGTCTTCACCGGGGCGCCCGCGTGCGGCTCGGCTTCGGCGAGGGTCCTGCTCGAGTCGTTGACATTGTTTACCGCGAGCAGCGAGCCGCCGGGCTTACCGGCGAGCCTGGTGTTGAACGCCCGCTCGAGACCGCTGATGCCGACTGGAGTTTCGGGGGGGAAGCCCTGGCGGGCAAGGGCCAGGGCTTCGTCTTCTTCGGCCATGCCGACTTCTCCGGTCACGTCGATAGCGGCGCTGCCCAGCGAGTGGGAGCGGGCTTCTGCTGGACCCTCGGCAAGTGGCGAGCCATCGCCGGCGAGGATCGCGGCGCGTGGCGCCAGCTCGATTTCGTTCTCGAGTCGCTCGTTGGAGCGCAGGCCAGGGAAGGCGAGGCTCTTCTCCCAGGCAACGCCGCCTTCGGCGAAGGGGAGCTCGAGCGTGGCCTGTACCGGGCCGAAAGCGGTGGTCTCGACTACGACCGGCACCGGCACCACTGTCCTCCGATCGGCCCCGCTGCTTTCTTCGGGCACCGCGATCGAGCTGGGGTCCCCGGGGTCGTCGGCCTCGAGTGAGCGCAGCGTTGCCACCTCCGCGGCCTCCCGGTAGGCGATGACGAAGTCGTTGAGCTCGATCTTGCGCTGCGAGCCCGGGTTGAGCTCTCGGTACATGGCGGCGAATTCGTCGTGCTGCCAGGCGTCGGCGAAGCGTTGGGCGGCCTCCTTCTCCGGTGAATCCGATGTGCCGGCCATGGCGCCGACGACGAAGGCGACCAGCGCAATCAGGATGAGTGGGAGGGCGCGGGTGACAAGACGGCGACGCCGCTCCGCCTCGGGAGAGAGATTGCTCACTTTTGTGAAAGGTATTGATGAAGAGGGCCCGGCACCACTCCCTTTTCGGCTTTCGCTGCTTCTATTCACATATGACTATTCTCGATTGGGGGATCGTCGCCTTCACGTTGGCCTTGGGCTTGTGGGGCTATCGCCAAGGGTTGATCGTCGGCACGCTCACGCTCGTCGGGTTTGCCCTTGGGGCATTTACCGGCAGCCGGATCGGGCCTCTGGTGCTGAACGAGGGGGCCGAGTCGCCTTACGCGCCGTTGTGCGCGGCTCTGGGCGCGCTGCTTGTTGGAGCGGTCGTGGCGGTCACCCTGGAGAGCGTGGCGCTGGGATTGCGTTCGCGGTTGATTCAGAGGAAGGGGCTGCACCTGGCCGACGGGGCCGGCGGGGCGGCGCTGATCGCCTCGGTGGCGCTCGGGCTGGTCTGGGTCTTCGGCGCCGTCGCTCTGCACGCTCCGGGCACCGCTCAGCTGCGTGCCGACGTGCAGCGTTCGCTGATCCTGCGCAGTCTCAACAACGTGCTGCCCCCGTCGGGGCCGATCCTGCACGCGCTCAACCGCGTCGACCCAGCGCCTTCGATCGTCGGGCCGGCGACGCCGGTGGCGGCCCCCGATCCGTCGATAGTCGCCGATCCCGAGGTGATCGGCGGCGGCGCCTCGGTGGTGCGGGTGCTGGGAACCGCCTGCGGGCTGGGTGTCGAGGGCTCCGGCTGGGTCGCGGCGGCGGGCCTCGTCGTGACCAACGCCCATGTCGTCGCCGGTGAGGACGACACCACGGTGACGACGCAAGGAGGCGCCTCGCTCGATGCCACCCCGGTCTACTACGACCCCGAAAACGACCTCGCCCTGCTGCGCGTCGATGCGAGCCTGCCGGTACTGGCGATCGCGCTCGAGCCCCAGTCGGGCACGGCGGCAGCGGTCTTGGGTTATCCGGAGAACGGCCCCTTCGCCGCCGCTCCCGCTCGCCTGGGCGAAACCCGCGAGACGATCAGCGAGGATTCCTACGGTCGCGGACCGATCCGCCGCCCGATCGCCTCCCTGCGCGGCAGCGTCCGCAGCGGCAACTCCGGCGGCCCCCTGGTCGACGACCGCGGCCAGGTCCTGGGCACCGTCTTTGCGGCAACCACGACCGGAACCCCCGGTGGCTTCGCCGTTCCCAACGAGATCATTGAAGCCGCACTCCGAGAGACGACCACCACGGTCGACACAGGCCCCTGCACCAGCTAAGGAGAAGGGAGGGGGCGGGTGGCCCTGTCCGCGGCTTGTACTTTTTCGCCAATCCAACAGCGCCCTCGCCAATTCCGTCCCACCGAAAAAGTTGAGCGGACAGGGCCACCCGCCCCCTCCCGCCCCATCACTTACGTTCAGTAAGCTGCCTACGTGGAGGTTGGCTCGAGGAGCCAAGATCAGGCTGTCAAAGGCGTCTGCCCGCACTTCCACGCGGCGATCGAGCTGATCGGCAAGCGCTGGACGGGGGCGATCGTCTCCGCTCTGACCGACGGGCCGCTTCGCTTCGGGGAGCTCGCCAGGGCCGTGCCCGGGCTGTCGGACCGGCTGCTTTCGCAGCGGCTGCGCGAGCTGGAGGAGGAAGGCTTGGTCGAGCGTGAGGTGGAGGCCGGCACACCGGTGCGCGTCACCTATTCGCTCACCGAGAAGGGGGCGGACTTGCGCCCGGCGATGCAAGAGCTCAAGCAGTGGGCCCGCCGCTGGAAGAGCACAGCCTGAGTCTGCGTGGACGGAGAAGCGATATCGGCGGTTGAGGCGGCGCCCAAGCCTGGGCCGGACCTGCCGGGCCCCTTCGCGAGTCGGCCGCTACGCGCGCAAGCTGCAGGAGGAGATGCGCAGACGCGCCCGGGTGCTGTTGATCGGCGAGGTGACGGGAGTCGGGCGCAGCAAGGTCCAGGCCTACTTCGAGCTGCGCGACGGCGAGGGCGCGGTGCCCTGCGCGATCTGGCTCAACGACCTCGAGAAGGCGGGCCTGCCGGCCGGTGGGCTGCGCGACGGCGCCGAAGTCGTCATCGCCGGCGGGCCCGACTACTACCCCGGCGGCGGCCAGGCCTCGCCCAGCTTCTCGTTCCGGGCCACCCACGTGCGTCTGGCCGGCGAGGGCGACCTGCTGGCGCGGCTCGAGGCGCTGCGCAAGCAGCTCAAAGCCGAGGGGTTGTTCGAGCTGCAGAAGCAGCTGGCCCAGCCGCTGCTGCCGAAGACGATCGGGGTCGTCACGGCCGAGTGCGGCGCTGCCCGCCGCGACCTGCTCGCCGGGCTCGAGCGGCGCGGCTGGCGCGGCGCCGTCGTCTGGGCCTTCGCCCCGGTGCAGGATCGCCACGCGGCGCCGGCGATCGCCGCGGCGATCCAGGACCTCGCCGCGCAGCCGCAGGTCGAGGCGATCGTCGTCACTCGCGGCGGCGGCAGCCTCGCCGACCTCTGGGCCTTCTGCGACGAGACGCTCTGCCGCACGGTGGCGATGCTGCGCGTGCCGGTGATCAGCGCCGTCGGCCACGAGCGCGACTCGACCCTGATCGACGACGTCGCGGCCGTCGCCTGCTCGACGCCGACGCACGCCGCCGAGGCCGCCGTGCCGCTCGACTGCCTGGCGGCACGCGGCTCGCTCGACCGCGGCGTCGCTTCCCTGCGCCGGGCGGCGGATGGTGCGATACCGGCTCGCACACCGCACCTGGTCGCCCTGGCTCGCGGTCCGGCTCGGGCGCTGCGGCGCGAGCGGCTCGCGCTCAACCAGAAGACGCGTGAGATCCGCGCCGCTTCCGAACGCGGGATCGCCGAGCGGCTTGGCTTTCAGCGTCGCCTCGCCACGTGGTTTTGGAGCGGGCACGCCGTCGCGCCGCCGGGCCCGAACTGGAGCGGCGCCGCGAGGCGCTGCGCCAGGCTGCTGTCGCCCTCCGTGCCCACGAGCCCGAGCGCACCCTGGAGCGTGGCTACGCGCTCGTCGAGGGCGCTGACGGCGAGCCGGTGACCAGCGCCGCCGACGCGGTCGCCGCCGAGCACGTCAAACTGCGCTTCGCCGACGGCAGCGTCGGCGCCAAGGTCGAGGAGCAGGATGAGCGAGAACCCCGAGAGCTACGAGGTCGCCGTCGAGCGGCTGGAGCAGATCATCGACCGGCTCGACTCCGGCCAGGCCGGCTTGCGCGAGACGCTCGATCTCTGCAGCGAGGGTCGCGAGCTGGTCACCTACTGCGCCGCCGAGCTCGACGCCGTCGGCGAGGGGCTCAAGGAGCTAAAGCTCGACGAGCTGGCAACGAAGCTCGCCAGTTCCGCTGAGCCGGCGGGGAGCTAGGCGGCCGCCCTGACTCGGGCGATCTCGGTTTCGAGCCGCCTGCGGCCGGCGTCGATCTCGTCCTGACCCCAGCTCGTCACGACCGGTTCGTCGGGGCGCTCCAGGAAGACGTAGGCGAGCTCGACCTCTGAGGCGCCCGCGCGCCTCGGCGACGGCGAGCGCGTAGATCGCCTGCTGGATCTCGTAGCGGGCCGCGAGCTCGGCGGTCTCGGCGCCGTCGACCCTGTCGGTCTTGTAGTCGACGATCAGCGGCGGCTCGCCGTCCTGCTCGACCAGCAGGTCGATCGAGCCGCGCAGGACGGTGTCGGCGACCTCGATCAGCAGCGGCACCTCGGCACGGCTCTTCGGCGCGTCCCGTATCCGCTCGGCGAAGAAGTCGGAGTCGAGCCAGGCCTGGAACGGCGCCGAGCAGGTCCTCCTCGCCGAGCTCGGAGTCGCCACCGACCTCGGCTGACGCCGAGATCCGCCGGACCAGCTCCGGCGTTGGGCGCGCGCCAGCCGTTGGCCTGGCTCCACTCGAGCAGCGCGTGCACGGCGATGCCCCTGCCGCCGCTCCTCGCCGTCGGGCCTCGCCTCGCCTCGCGAAGCGCCACGGTCGCTGTCGAGGGGCCGCTCTTCGGAGCCCTCGTCGTGGGCGGAGATCGCCGTGTAGGAGAGGGGCCGCCTCGCGGCCCGGCGCGGTCGCTGCGCGCGACCAGCGGCGCCGGCCCCTCGCCGGCGTCGGCTGCCGCGTCCGCCTCCCTGCGCACCGCGGTCAGGGCTTGCCGCCCGCTCGACCGAGGCGATGGTTGACGCGGACCGCGATCTCGGAGGGCTCGAACGTCGCCTCCAGGCCCGGCCTCGGCTCGGGGGCCGCGATCTGCGACGTCGAGTCGTGCTCGCGGTCGATCTCGAAGGCGGCGACGATCCGCTCGATCACGGGCTTGCCGTGGCTCTCTCGCGACGGGGCGAGAGGGCTGACCACGCCGCTCAGCAGCAGCCGCTCGCGCGCTCGCGTCGCCCCGACGTGGAAGAGGCGCAGCTCCTCCTCCGCTTCTCGTCTCTGCGCGTCCTCGCAGAGCTCGCGCTGCGCGTAGAGGTTGATCCCGCGAGCGCCGAGCCGGCGCAGCTGCATGCCCACCCGCGGCTCCTCCTGCTCGCGGCCGAGGGTGAGCAGCGGCGTGCGGGTGGCGGGCAGCAGGCCGCGGGAGAGGTGGGGGATCGCGACGACGTCGAACTCGAGCCCCTTGGCGCTGTGGATGGTCATGATCCGCACCCCGTCGTGGCCCTCGACGGCGGTCGCCGCCTGCGCGTCGGCGTCGGCGTCGGCGCGGGCGGCGAGGAAGTCGAGCAGGCCGCGCAGGTCGCGGCCCTCGGCGTTCTCGAACTCGGCGGCGAGCCGCATCAGCTTGCGCACGTTGGCGAAGCGGGTCTCGCCGGCGGGGCGCATCAGCACCGCGAGGTCGTAGCCGGTCTCGGTCACGGCGGCGTCGATCAGGCCGGCGAGCGAGAGCGAGGTGGCGCGGCGGCGCAGCTCGGCGATCGTCTCGGCGAACGCCTGCAGCAGCAACAGCTCGGCCGCGGGAATCTGCTCGAGCCGCTCGCGGTCGACGCGCTCGTCCTCGCCCAGCCCCGCGATCTGCTCGACGGTTGGCCAGATGTGGCGGCCCCTGCCGGCGGCGGCGCGCAGCAGCCAGAGCGTGTCGGGGGCGACACCGCAGGCGGGCGAGGCGAGCGTGCCGAGCAGCGCCTGGTCGTCGAGCGGGTTGGCGATCGTCGCCAGCAGCGCGCAGACGTCGGCGACCTGCTGCTGGGACCAGTAGCCGCGGCCGCCGACCACGTAGGGGCGCAGGCCGGCTCGCTCGAGCGAGTCCTCGTGGGCGTCGAGGCGGGTGAAGGCGCGCAGCAGCACGACCATCGCGCCGCGCTCGACTCCCTGGTCGGCCAGCTCGCGCAGGCGCGTGGCGAGGAAGCGCGACTCGGCCAGCTGGTTGGCCGGGGTGCGGGCGTCGGTCACCGGGTCGAGCTGGATCTCGTCGTCGTCCCAGCCCTCGCGGCCGGTCAGCAGCATCTCGACCGCCGGGCCCTCTCCCGGCGGCTGCGGCGTGCTCGCGGCAGGGCGCCGACCCGCAGCGGCGCGTAGCTCGTCGCCGAGCAGGCGCTCGCCGAGCGCGTTGACGGCGCCGATCACCTCGGGGCGCGAGCGGAAGTTGCCGCTCAGCGGGAGCGCTTCCCCGCTGGGGCTCGTCTCGATCGCCTCGCGCCGCTCGCGGAAGACGTCGAGGTCGGCGTGCCTGAAGCCGTAGATCGACTGCAGCTCGTCGCCGACGACCATCAGCTGGCACTTCGGCCCACGCAGCGCCTCGATCAGGCGCAGCTGCAGGCGGTTGGTGTCCTGGAACTCGTCGACGAGCAGGTGGCTGAACCTGGCCCGGTAGGCCGCCCCTGTCTCGGTTCGCTCGAGCAGGCGCGCGGCCAGCAGCTGCAGGTCCTCGAAGTCGATGCCGGCGCGCCGTTCCTTGGCGACCGCGAAGCGCGCCGAGAAGAGGCGCAGGAGCTCGCCGAGGTGCCGGTAGGCGAGGCCGCCCTCGCCCGCCTCGGCGACGCGGCTCAGCGCCGCCTCGATCGCGTCTCTGTAGGCGGCCAGCGGTTTCGCCTTGCTGCCGGTGCGCAGCGAGGCCATCTCGTCGAGGCCGGGAAGGGCGTCGGCGCCGTCGAGGAGCTGCAGCGCTCGCTCGACCAGCTCGTGGTTGGCGCTGCCGGGCTTCAGCTCGGCGAGTGCCTCTGTCGCGGCCGCGGCGGCGTGGCGCAACGCCGCCGGCGCGTCCGGCTCGGGCGGTTCGGGCAGCCGGGGCTCTGCCGCGCCGCGGCTGCGCAGCTCGGCGTGGGCGCCGAGCACCATCCCCCGCAGCCCGCCGATGTCGAAGGCGGCGACGGTGTTCTCACGCTCACGCTCGCCCCCCGCCGAGGAAGGCCTCGAGCGCCTCGTCGAAGGCCTCGCGCGCCGCCCGCTCGGCTCTCCGGCGCGTCGAGCACCCGGAAGCGGGGGTCGATGCCGACCGCGACCGGGTGGGCCGAGAGCAGGCGGTTGCAGAAGCCGTGGATCGTCGTCACCCAGGCGCTGCCGAGGCCGGGCAGCAGCTCGCGGGCGCGCTCGGAGCCCGCCTCGGCACGCCGCTCGATCTCGGCGCGGATCCGCTGGCGCAGCTCGGCGGCGGCCTTGTCGGTGAAGGTGAAGGCGAGGACGGCGTCGGGGGAGACGCCCTGCTCGCAGACCAGCCGGCAGTAGCGGTCGACCATGACGCCGGTCTTGCCGGTGCCGGCGCCCGCCTCGACCAGGACCTCGGCGCCCGTCGCCTCGATCGCCGCCGCTGCTCTGCGGTCGGTTGCCGCTCGCTCACCGCTCGTCCTCCTCGTCGTCGTCCGCCGGCTCGACCGGCGCCCGGTCGCGGCGGCAGATCGGGGCGAAGTCGCAGAACGCTGGGCAGATCCCGTGGTCGCGCAGGCCGGCGCGCGGGCCCGGGGTCGCGGTCGATCCGCCCGCTTCGCATCCGGGCGACGATCTCGCCGGCCCGGCGGCGGGCGTCGGCGAGCAGCTCCTCGAACTCGCTCCTCGGTCGACCGCTGTCGGTCTTGGAGATCCCGTACCCGGCAAGCTCGCCGGCGGCCTCCTCGCAGGACCAGCCCCCGCGGCCGGCGCTCCGAGGTGCCGCGCAGCGGGTGGTAGAGGCCGCCGACGGTCTCCGCCCCCCAGAGCTCGGCGACGGCGATCAGGTAGAGCTGCAGCTGCAGCTTCGCCTCCTCCTCGAGCTTTTCGCCGCGAGGTGACCGTGCCCGAGAGCTTGTAGTCGAGGACGAGGGCGCGCCCGTCGGCCGCCCGGTCGACCCGGTCGATCGCCCCGTGCAGGCGCCAGCCGTCGATCTCGAGCGCGGGCTGCTCGACCTCCTCGGCCTCGGAGAACCCGGCCTCCAGCAGCCAGGGCTCGAAGCCGGCCGTCTCGCGGCCGCGCCTCCTCGGCGAGGAAGCGCGCGAGCAGGCCCTCGATGCGGGCGCAGCATCGCCCGCTCGGCCGGGTGCTCGCCGAGTCCTCTCGCCGCCGCGATCTCGCCGACCAGCTCGCGACCGCGAGCGATCCAGGCGCCCAGGGAGCCGGGCCGGGGGAGCGGGTCGCCACCGGGCCGCTCCTCGTAGAGCGAGTCGAGGACGGCGTGCACGATGCCGCCCTGGACGAGCGGGTCGGGGGGCGGGTCGAGCGGCTGGGGGGAGAGCTCGTGGGAGACGAACCAGCGGTAGGAGCAGACGTCGAAGCCCTCCAGGGTGGTGCCGCCGTAGGCGTGGACGTCGCCGAGGGCCGCGATCACCGCCGGGTTCGAGAGCGGGCCGGGCGCCCGGGTGGCGGCCTCGGCGCGACTGGCGCTCGCCAGGCGGGTCTTGATCCGGTCGGCGACTCGTCCTCGACGCCGGCGACCTCGAGCAGCCGGTCCGGGTCAGCGCTGGGCCCCCGGCGGCGATCGCCCGCGCCAGCTCGGTCTCCGACGGCGCGTCGGCGACGCGGTGGACGACCTCGGCGAGGCCGCGGCCGTAGAACGCTCGCCTTCGGCTCGGCTCGAGCAGTCTGCCTGACGTCTTCGAGGAAGGGCGAGGGGGCCTCGGCGGCGCCGTTCTCGTCGCTGTCGCGGTAGGAGAGGAAGAGCCGCCGTCGCGGCAGCGCCAGGCAGGCGTGGAACAGGTAGCGCTCCTCGGCGCTGCTGTCGTGGCGCGGCTGCAGGCCCAGCGACTCGCGCTGGCGTTCGGAGAGGAACGGGTCGGTGTGCGCCGCCCCGCGCGGGAACTCGCCGTCCTGCAGGGAGGCGACGAAGACGTTGTCGAAGCGCGCCGCCCGCACCCGGCGGGGGTCGGCGATCCTCACCCGGTCTTCGACCGGCCCGCTCCAGACCCGCACGCGGATCGCCGGCCAGCGCCCGGGCGAGCGCTTCGGGCAGCGGCGCCAGGCCCTCGAGCTCGGCCCGCTCGGCCATCGCGGTGGAGATCGCCCCGGCGGTGCGCGCCTCCAGCTCGGAGCCCACGCGGGCGCCCATCGCCGCCGCCAGCGCGCCGACCTCGGCGGCCAGGCCCGCCGGCCGGCCGGCGGCCTCGCGGAGCCGGGCGACGTCCTCCGGCGGCTCGCCGTATTGCTCCTCCCAGAGCTGCAATGCCGCCGCGGCTGTCTGGACGCGATCGCGGCGCAGCCTGCGCTCGAACCAGTCGACCCGTCCCGGCGAGGTGCCCGAGGGGCCGCGCAGGTAGCGCAGCAGGTCGGCCGCCCGGCCGGTGCCCAGCACCGCTTCCAGCAGGGCGATCAGCGAGCCTCCGACCGAGGTGGTGGAGGCCGGGATCTCCGCCTCGAGCGCGGTCGGGATCCCGTAGGACTCGAGGATCGAGGCGATCAGCGGGCCGCGCCGGGCCGGGTCGCGGACGACGATCGCGATCTCCTCCGGCTCGGTCCCGTCGGCGAGCAGGCGCGCCACCTCGACCGCGATCGCCTCGGCCTCGCCACGCTCGCCGGCCGAGCGCAGGAAGACGAGGCTCTCGTCGATGGGGCAGGCGCTGCGGCTCGGCGGCGCCGAAGCCCCGCTCGAGGTGGAAGAGGAGCGGCGAGTCCGGTGTTGCCGGGGTCGGCGGCGGTCGGCTCGATCGAGTCGATCCCGATCTCCTCGAGCGCTTCGAGCAGCGGCGCGTTGCGGGCCTCGAGCACCGTGTGTCCCGCCTCGTAGGGCAGCGCCACGGTCACCTCGGCGACCGAGGCGAGCGCCGCGGATCAGGTCCAGCTGGTTGGGCGTCAGGTCGTCGAGGCCGTAGAGGAAGACCGGCCGCCGCCAGAACTCGCCTCCAGCGCCCAGCAGGTCGATCGCCTCGCGGGCGATGCCGTGGGTGTCGACCGTGCCCGAGGCCCGTCGCGCACCCGCGCGTAGCCGGCGAACAGGGCCGAGATGTCGCCGAGGTAGGCCGAGCCCTCGAGCGTCCCGGCCACCGCTTCGACGTCCGCCGGCTCGAGGCCCGCCCCCTGGAGCTCGTCGAGCAGGCGCTCCAGCGCCAGCGGAAAGCCGGGCTGCGGGGCGGAGCCGCGCAGCGGGCCCAGCTCCGCGCGCCGCTCGGTCACCGCCGCCGCGACGGCGCCGAGGCGCTGCGCCGGGGTGAGGACGGCGCCGGGAGGGGCGCCGCCCGCCGTGGCCACCGCCCGGAACAGGCCGCCGAAGGTCATCACGTCCGCGCCGAGCACCGCCCCGTCTGCGCAGAGCTCGCGCTCGAAGGCGTAGACGTCGTCGAGGGTGGGCACGACGAGGACCGGGTCGCGATCGAGCACGGCGATCAGCCCGCGCCGGATCCGGCCGGCGCGGCCTGAGTTCGGGGGTCCGTGGATCAGCTTCAGCGGCATGGCGCGTCCAGCATATGTCCGCCCGCGGCGCGTCGAACGCCGCAAACGCGGCATTCCGCCCCCGCTTTGCCGTCTACCGCCCTCTCTAAATTGCATTCGCAGATGGCTCTCTGCTTCGTAGACCCAGCCGACGCGATCCGCGCGATCGCCGACTCGATCGGCCGCGAGGCCCGTCGCCAGCTGCTCGGCGAGGCGGTGCGCGCCTGGGTCGACGAGATCCCCGACGACGAGCTCGAGATCCACTACGCCAAGGCGCTCTCCGAGCTCGACGAGCACGACCTCTCGATGCTCGCCGCCTGGCACGGCTCGCTCGAGGTCGGCCACCCGGTCCCGAACCGCGACTTCCTCATGGGCGCCTTCGGCTCGCTCGGCGAGAACCGCCGCGAGGCGATGAAGCTCGCCGCCGGCTTCCGCGGCGAGGAGGCGGTCGACGCCGGCGTCACCGAGGAGGACGCGCTCGAGCTGGTCCTCGGCCTGCTCTCGCCGCCGCGCCAGATGGAGCTGGCCGTCGAGGCCGTCGAGCTCTACATCTGGGACCGCGCCGGCTCCGACAACTAGCCGTCGCCAGCGCCGCATGACGGTGTTGCTCTACGACAACCCGGTCTCCGGCAATTGCCACAAGGCCCGTTTGATCCTCGGCCTGCTCGGCATCGAGTTCGAGCGCCGTGAGCTCTCGGTCGTCGATCACTCCGATCGTGCTGAGGTGCTTGGTGGGCTCAGCCCCTCGCTCAACGTGCCGACTGTGGTGCTCGAGGACGGCCGGCCGCTCGGTGAGTCGAACGCGATCCTCTGGTACTTCGCCGACGGCACCAGCTACCTGCCCGACGATCCCTACGAGCGGGCCCAGGTGCTGCAGTGGATGTTCTTCGAGCAGTACAAGCACGAGCCGGGGATCGCCGTTGTCCGCTTCTGGGTCGCCTACTCGGAGGACCCGCCGCCTGCGGTCGAGATCGAGGCCAGGCGCACGGCCGGCCGCGCTGCGCTCGAGGCGATGGAGCGACATCTCGGCGACCACGCCTACTTCGTCGCCGAGCGCTTCACGATCGCCGACATCGCCCTCTACGCCTACACGCATGTGGCGCCCGAGGGAGGCTTCGACCTCGAGCCCTACCCCGCGGTGCGCCGCTGGCTCGAGCGAGTCGCTGCCCAGCCCGGGATCGTCTCGATGAGCGCTTGAGCATCGCCTCTTCTCACGTTTCGGGATCGGCCTCCGTTGATTGGGGGATGGAACGCCAGGACGTCGTTTTCTCGTCGGGTGCCGACTCTTGCGCGGCTTGGCTCTATCCGGCTGGGGATGGGGAGAGCGAGGAAGCGCCGATCGTCGTCATGGCGCACGGCCTCTCCGGGACTCGCCGGGATCGGCTTGGCCCTTTCGCCGAGCGCTTTGCGGGCGCCGGCTTCGCGGCACTCGTCTTCGACCACCGCGGCTTTGGCGACAGCGGCGGCGAGGCGGATCTCTTCGAGCCCAAGCGGCAGCTGGAGGACTGGCGGGCAGCGATCGCCTTCGCCCGCTCGCTGCCGGGAATCGACCCCGGCAGGGTGGCGACCTTCGGCTCCTCGATGGGCGGCGGCAACGCGCTTGCCGCCGCTGCCGACGATCCGGGCGTGGCTGCCGCGATCAGCCAGGTGCCCTTCCTCGACATCGTCCGGCAGGCTTACCGCGCCTCGCCGCGGGTCACCGCCCGGATGCTCGCCGCCGCCGTCCAGGGGCGGCGCCTGCCGGCTGTCGGTCGGCCGGATGAGCCGGCGTTCATCAACGCGCCCGGTGGGGAGGAGGGCTGGCGCCGGGTCGTCTCCAGCGGCGAGGACTCGCGCTGGCGCAACCGCGTCTCCTCGCGCTGGGTCCTCGGTCGTCCTTACCGCCCAGTCCGGCATGCGGCCAAGCTGCACTGTCCCTGGCTCGTCTGCGTCGGCGAGGCGGACCGGGTCGCCAAGCCGGGACCGGCGATCGCGGCTGCCCGTCGTGCTCCCCGCGGGGAGCTACGCACCTATCCCGGCGTCGACCACTTCGACGTCTATGACGGCCCGCAGCACGAGGCCGTCGTCGCCGACCAGCTCGACTTCCTGCGCCGCCACCTGGTCTAGGCGAGCGCGGCGCGGATCTCTGCGATCGCCTGCTCGTTGTCCTGGAAGTGGACGGCGTGCAGGCCAGCCTTGCGGGCGCCTTCGCAGTTGACCAGGACGTCGTCGACGAAGAGGCATGACCCGGCGGGCTGGCCGATCCGCTCCAGGGTCAGCTCGTAGATCTTCGATTCCGGCTTGCGGCAGCCGACGAAGCCCGAGTCGACGACGGTCTCGAAGATCTCGTCGACGGGCAGCATCGGTCGCCAGAGCGGCTCCCACTCGCGCACGTTGTTGGTCAGCATCGCCATCCGGTAGCCCTCCGCCTTCAGCTCGCCCATCAGCTCGATCATCTGCGGGTTCGGCTCCAGCGCCTCGAAGTAGATCTCTTTGAAGCGGTGCATCTCCGGCCGGTGGCCGAGGATCGGCTCGAGGCTGTCGGTCAGCTGCTCGAGGAAGGCGACCTCGGTGATCTCGCCGCGCTCCATCTCGAAGAGCGGGTTTTCGCCGTTGGCCTCGGTGGCCGCCTGCATCCCCTTGCCGAGCGCTTCGGTGGTGATCCCGGTCTGGTCCTGGAAGGCCATGAAGGACTGCAGCAGCGGCGACGTCAGCACGCCGCCGAAGTCGGAGATCACCGTGTCGATGCCGTTCGCGGCGCTCATCCGCGCACCACCTCGTAGTGGCCGAGGCCCTCGCGGCCCTCGACCGACCAGCGGAAGAAGGCGATCTCCGCCTGTAGTCCCGGATGGCTCACCGAGCTGGAGCTGATCAGCGTGCCGGCGCCGCGCAGCGGCTGCCCGTCCTCGTCGTCGAGCCAGAGCTCGAGCGTCGCCCGCCGCTGCACGCCGTCCGGCCCGTACTCGGTCGAGAGCAGCGTCTCGGAGACCTCGACCGGCGCCCCGTCGGGCCCGCAGAGGACGGCGACGACCTGCTCCTCGCCGTGCCCGTCAGCGGTCTCGGGGCGGACAGCGCGACAGCGCCAGCAGTCCGCCGTCGGAGAAGACGATCCCGATCGACCGCCGCACGATCTGTCCTTGCTTGGGCATCGACCGGGAGCCTATTGGCGCGAAAAGGAATCGTGCAGCACGAGCTGTTTAGATTGCGCCTAGAGATGGGACCCGTGACGATCCGCGATGCCGATCCCAGTCGAGACGCCGCACCGTGTGCGGCGATCTACGCTCCCTCCGTCGAGGCAAGCGCGACCTCCTTCGAGGAGTGCGCGCCGAGCGCCGAGGAAATCGCTGCTCGCATCGAATTGCTCTCTGCGACTCATCCCTGGCTCGTCGCCGAGCACGATGGGGGAGTGCTGGGCTATGCCTATGCCGGCCCGCACCGGCAGCGACCCGCCTATCGCTGGGCGACGGACGTTTCGGTCTACGTCGCCGACCGCCAGTCAGGGGCGGGGCATCGGGCGGGGTCTCTACGAGGCGCTCTTCGAGCGCCTCCGAGCTCAGCGCTTCCGGATCGCCTGCGCCGGCATCACGCTGCCGAATGAGGCCAGCGTCGCCCTCCACGAGCAGCTTGGCTTCGTGCCCGTCGGCGTCTTCCGACGATATCGGCTGGAAGGCCGGCGCCTGGCGCGACGTCGGCTGGTGGCAGCTCGACCTGGCGCCGGATCACAGCGGAGCCGCCTGTCGAGCCACTGGCGCCCGGCGCGCCGTAGCGGCCGAGTACCATGGGCCGATGTCCGACAACGACACCGCAGTCCTCACCGAAGATGACGTCATCGAGGCCCTCGAGGAGGTAATCGACCCCGAGCTGGGACTCGACTTCGTCTCCCTCGGCCTCGTCTACGACGTCGAGATCGAGAAGGAAGAGGTCTTCGTCACCTTCACGCTGACGACCCCCGCCTGCCCGATCGGCCCCCAGGTCTCCGAGCAGATGAAGGAGTTCGTCGGCGACCTCCCCGGCGTTTCCGCCGTCCACCCGAAGATGGTCTTCGACCCACCCTGGAGTCCGGAGATGATGACCGAGGACGCCAAGTTCGCACTCGGCTTCTAGGCAGGGTTTGCGGGGTCATAGGGGGTCATAAGGGGTCAGTTTTGTCCCCATGCCGTCCCCACGGCTGTCCCCACGGGCGGACCAAGGCTGCGCCTAGACAGGCAAGACATCCTGGCCTTTCGAGACCAAGAGCTTGGAGACCCAAGGAACGAGCTTGGTGATCTGTTCAATATCCCCCGGCTCGCTTCGCTGGCGAAGCAGCGAGTGAATGCCCTGCTTTTTCTTGCCCATCTCAGTCTTTTCGATGCCAAGAGTCCAACCAGCAGTATCTGGATTTCCCGGCCGGACGACGACTAGGTTTAGCTCCGCCTCGGCCGCCTCATAAAACCCGAGTGACAAATAGCCCTCGATCCCGGCCACGTCCTCTCGGAGGCCCACGGTTCTTCCAGTCTTTGGAAGCAGGTAGCACGCGGAAGTCGGGTGCTCGCTTAGTGCCGTTTGAATCTTTCGCCGCTTGCCTTCGCTTACCTCATGGTCCAATAGGACGATGATTGGCGAGTCCGTTGGTCTCGCGCGAAGTGCAGAGCAATTGTTCGCGAGATACGTCTGAATTTGCTCTACGCCTCCAGTCATCGACGGCTCAAGATCCTCCATGGCGCGGATTTCGTAAGGGCGTGGCTCACCAGCGTCGCGGTAAGCACGCAGAAAGAGTTCTCTGTCGTCGCGTCCCTCGACCAGCAGCAGCGGCTTGATCGCGCCAATGTGAAGGGGATGGGTATAGGGGGCTACCCGGCTCGCGAGCGCAATGTCGAGGAGGGAGGAGCGCGGAAGAACTTCAACATCGCTGACGGCTTCAGGCATGCCAACGGCGACGCCTGATTTCGCAACTCCTAGGAAGGCCGTGTTGTGCGTCGTGAAGAGGATCTGTAGGCGGTCCGAGTTGGAGTAGCGGGAGAAGGATTCAGCAAGCTGCGCTTGCAGGTCAGCATGCAAAAAGGACTCAGGCTCCTCCACTGCCCAGATTGCCCCCTTCCTCCATCCGAAGTCGCTACCCAGATTGCTGTCGAGCAAGTGGAGAACGGCGTACGCGAGGGTTGATTGGATGCCGGAGCCGTGTAGCACGGCCTCGCGACTCGCCGCTGAGCCGGTTTGCATTCTTAGGCCAAATACCCAAAGCAACTCTCCCCAGTCCTTGGGCGTTCCAAGTTCCACATTTGAAACCTGAGCCGTCGAGACTTTTAGCTCCTCAGAAATTGGCCCCATCAGGGACTCGGCCGCCTGTCGAATCTTTTCGATTTGATCCGTTGAAAACGACGGACTCTTCCCGAGTCGGCGGAAGAGATCCTTGCGGATGTTCTCCTCCTCGTCTCTAAGTAGGTCAGTCGGATGCACGTGATTTGAGATGTACCGGAAGCGGATGGAGCTCAAGAGACGTTCAACCACTGGTCGATCTTCCGCTCCGACGACGGCTGGTTCTGAGCCGACCGCGCCAAAAGCCAGCTCCGTCGTCGGGTTTCGGGTGGTTTGGTCATAGAACCAGCGCTTTCTGACCGTCACGGTCGAATCGCCGTTCGCCAGCTTGTCGATCGGCTGTTGAAGGTCGGTTCGAAGTTCCGAGCCAAAGTGGAGGTCAAGTTCGACCTCGATGAGCTTCTTGGACTTGCTCTTGAGTTCTGGATCGTGAAAATCGCGTCCTAGGTCCAAGGGCACTCCACTTTCGACTTCGCCATTGAAGAAGAGGTTGAGAGCCCTAAGGAGATTGGACTTTCCGCTCCCATTCGGTCCGACGATTGGAACGATATTGTCGACTTCGCTCAGGGACGGCGACGGGAGAGAGCGAAAGTTCCGTACTCGCATTCCGCGGATAAAGCGCATGGATAAACGCTATTGGGAATCGGCGAATACTGCTGTCGGGTCTGGCTAGGCAGAGTCAGTTCGCCTGAGAAAGGTGTCTAGGAGTGCTCGGGCTTCGACCTCGCTGCCTGGCATCAGGTGGCCGTAGCGGTCGAGGGTGATCGTGATCGTCGCGTGGCCGAGGTAGGTGCTCAGGGTCTTGGGGTTCAGTCCAGCGGCGATGCCGATGCTGGCGTACGTATGGCGACCCTCGTGGAAGCCCAGCGGTTTGAGTCCTGCCTTCTTCCAGCGCGCATGGATGCGGCGGCGCAGGATGCCAGGGTCGGTCGGCCACTCGGGGTTGTTGGAACTCGGAAAGAAGAGTCCGTCGCTTGGGTGATCGAGCAGGACGAAATGGTCGGTTAGGAGGACAGCGAGCTTGTCGATGATCGGCACGCTGCGCGGCTTGCGGGACTTCGTAGGGATGAACTGCTTGGTCCCGCGATCCCAGCTCCGGCGAACGTGAATCCAGCCGCCATCGAGATCGACGGCGGAAACGTCGAGTGCGAGTAGCTCACCGAGTCGCAGACCGGCGTAGACGGCGAGGCCAAGCGTTGCCCGATCCTTGGGACGCATCGCTGCTATCAGCTCCTCCGCTTCGGCGGGGGAGGCGATTCGGTCCCGCGCCTTCTGTCCTGCAGGAAGTCGAAGTCCGTTGCAGGGATTCACATGGACCCACCCGCGCAGTTCCGCGAAGCCGATCAAAGCCCGCAGTGCGGCGACGATATTCCTGATCGTGGACGGTGATCTCTCCGGCGTCGTCAACACATCGACCCAGCGTTGAAGCTCTGGGCGCTGTAGACGACTGATCCGCTTCGACCCCAGCTCTGGCAGGGCGTACTTGGTCAGATCGCGCTCGTATCCCTGGACGGTGCTCGGCTTGTAGATGTGCCCGCCCTTCTGCCGGAACGTGTCCGACCTTCATATCCGCGATGAACTGCTCTGCTGCCTCGGCGACGGTCGGTCCGGCTACAGCCGAGAGGGTGCCTGCCTGAATCCGCGCCTGCGCGTCTACTCGCCAGGACCGCGCCTCGGCCAGCGATCCAGTCCACGGCCCCCGCAGGTGCCTGTCTGCGTTCTTGTCGCGCGCGGTGCCCCGGTACCGCTTCCGACCCTTCGCGTCCTCTCGGACTTCGATCCCTTGAAGGGCCGCACTACGCTTCGAGTTGCTCATGGAGTCACGTCTCCTTGGGCCATGCCCCCGGCCGCTCCAACGGCGCGGGGGCGCTTTGTTAGTCTGCATTAGTCTAGACGCCGCTCGGGTCGTTCGCGGCCAACGTGGCATTGCCTTCGAGCCATCTCTCAATCTCCGGCACGGGGATGATCCGCAGGCTTCCGCGACGGACGATCCGAAGCTCCGGCTGAACGTGGCGCTTGAACGACGACTCGCTCATGCCGACGGCTTCCGCGGCCTCCTCCACCGTGAGGCCGAGGCGCGGGGGAGAAGGGCGGTTTGGCATGGCGTACCTGCTGTCCATCAAGGCGGTCGTTTGCACTGGATAAGTCGGAAAACGCCCGCGAACGCCCCCGGAAATTCGCGGCGATCTCGACGCCGGGGGCGAGGACAGCCACGAGCCCCCACAGCCAGGCAATCCCCAAAGCCAGATCAACCAGCCAGCCAACGACCACCAGCAAGGCAAGAGCCAACAGCAAGAAGCCAGGCACTCATGGCAGTGATCCAGCCATGAGAAAGCCGCCCAGTGCCGAAGCTCTAACAGCCAACAGCAACCACCCTCACGCCCTATCACTTTGTTAAGAGAGCGGGGCAAACGCCGCTCAATTTGGACTAAGGAGGTGATGCTCTCCATCGGCAAGCTCGGCAAAGGACAGGAGCGCTACTACCTCGACAAGGTTGCCGAAGGCGCTGAGGATTACTACTCCGGCGAGGGCGAGGTCGCCGGGGAATGGCTCGGCGATGCCGCCGAGGACTTGGGTCTCTCCGGCGAGGTCGAGGCGGCGCAACTGGAAGCGATGCTGACCGGGCGCAACCCGGTTGATGGGGAGCCGCTGGTCGGGATGCGCGGCGTCCCCGCCAACGGCTCGGTTCCCGGCTTCGACCTCACCTTCTCGGCTCCCAAGTCCGTGTCCCTGCTCTGGGGCCTCGGCGGACCCGTCGCCGCGCTCGAAGTCAAAGCCGCCCACCGCGAAGCGGTCGCCGCCGCCCTCGACTACATGCAGCGCGAGGCGTGTTGGACCCGCAGGGGCGCAGGCGGCTCGGAGTTCGTCCAGGGCAACGGCTACCTGGCGGTGGGCTATGTCCACCGCTCATCCCGAGCAGGCGATCCGCAGCTCCATACCCACGTCCTGATCGCCAACGCGACGAAGGGACCGGACGGGCGCTGGACCCGCCTCTACCACCCGGCGATCTACAACCACGCCAAGACCGCCAGCTACATCTACGAGGCGCACCTGCGCCATGAGCTGACCCGTCGCCTCGGGGTCGAGTGGCAGCCGACCCGCAAAGGCATCGCGGAGATCTCGGGTTTTGCCGACGAGCACCTGCGCGAGTTCTCCACCCGCCGCAGGGAGATACTCGAGGCGGCGGGCGCGGACGCCTCGGCCCGCTCGATGCAGGTCGCCGCCCTCGCCACCCGCAAGCCGAAGGAGCGCGATGTCGGCCACGGCGAGCTGCTTGCCCGCTGGCGATCGAGGGCCGAGGAGATCGGCTTGGACCGCGAGGCGATCGCGCGCACCTTCGACCCGGAGGCGACGCTGAGGATTGACCATCCCGGCGCTCCTGCTGTCTCGGAGGTCCAGCTCGGCCGCGCCGTCACGGCATCGGCGTCCCACTTCGACCGCCGCGAGGCGATCCAGGCCGTCGCCGACTCGCTGCGCCAAGGAGCATCCGGCGCGGAGGTCGAGCGGTTGGCCGACGCCTTCCTCGCGTCCGATTCCGTGATCCAGATCGCGGAGGGCGCCAAAGGCCCCCGCTTCACGACCCGGCGAATCTGGGAGCTTGAGCGCGAAGCGCTGGCGGCAGCGGAGCGAATGCGAGCACAGGGACCGGACCCGGCAGGCGAGCTGATCGCGGCTCGCGTGATCGGCGCTCGCCCGACCTTGAAGGCCGATCAACGCGAGATGATCCGCCGTCTCCTCACGGGTCCGGAGGGGGTCGCCGTGGTGATCGGCGAGGCGGGCAGCGGCAAGACCTTCGCCATCGTCGCCGCAGCCGAGGGCTGGGCGCAGGCCGATACCGAGCTGCTAGCCGCAGCGCCGACCTGGCGGGCGGCGAACGTGATGCGGGCCGAGGGCTTGCCCGCATCGAGCATCGCAAGCCTGCTCTTGAAGCTCGACCGCGCCGAGCACGAAGGCGGGGAGGGCTTGCCGCGCGAATCGGTCCTCTTGATCGACGAGGCGGGGATGGTGGACTCGGCCACCCTGGCACGACTCGTCTCCCACGCCGAGCGGGCACAGGCGAAGCTCGTCCTCGTCGGCGATCCCGAGCAGCTTGGCGAGATCGAGGCGGGCGGGCTGTTCCGGGCGCTCGCGGAGCGTGGCGAGGCGATCCACCTGGACGAGGTAATCCGCCACCGCCACGATCTCGACCGAGACGCCGCGAAGCGAATACGCGAGGGCGAGGGCCGCGAGGCGCTTGCCCTCTACCAGTCGCAAGAGCGGGTCACGGTCGCCCCGAACGCCGAGGAGCGCCGCGAGGCGATGGTGCGCGACTGGCATGAAGCATTCGAGCGCGGCGAGGACGCGGTGATGGTCGCCAGGCAGAACGCCGAGGTCGCGCGGTTGAACGAGATCGCGCGAGAGGTCCGCCGTCAGACCGGGCAGCTCGGCCGGCAGGAGATCGAAGTCGGCGAGGCGAGATTCGCCGCCGGCGATCTCGTCATCACCCGCGTCAACGATCCACGCGCCGAAATCTTCAACCGCGAGCGGTGGCGGATTGGCGAGGTCGATGCCTTCGAGGGGCGCATGACCCTCGAAGGCATCGACCAGGCCAAGGCAGTCGAGATCGGAGCTGACTACCTGCCGCGGACCAACCCGCACTCTGAGGCCCCGGCACTCGAACACGCCTACGCCGTGACGACCTACTCGGCGCAGGGCACGACCGTAGACCGGGCATTCGTCGCGGTCGACCCCTCGATGGACAAGCAGGAGCTATACGTCGCCGCCTCGCGCAGCCGCGAGGAGACGTTTATCTACGCCACGCCGGAGATTCAGACCCACCGCGAGGAGATCGCGCCGTCCTCGCCCTACCTGCGCGAGGGCATCCCGCACATCGGCGAAGCCGCCGAGCGCGACCGCTCACAGCTCGCGGCGCACGACGAGGCGCTGCGCTCGAAGTTCTCGGGCCTGCCGACCGAGGAGCTGGTCGCCCGCCGCGATGAGCTGCGAGGCGCCGCAGGCCGGGAGGACAGCTTGGAAAGACAGCGCCGCAGCTTGGAGGAGCGGATCGAGCGAGCCCGCGAGCACATCGAGGGCTTCGAGGCCGAGCGCGAGGCGGCGCAGGCGCTCCCGCGACGCGAGCGCCGCGAGGAGCTGGCCCGCATCGACTCCTGGGAGGCGCGCTCGCGCCGGGAGACTGCCCGCCTTGAGGCCGAGCTGGTGGACATGCCCGCAGTCGGGGTTGCCTCCCGCCGCGAGCTGGCCGTCGCCGATCAGGTTCTCGCGCAGCGGCGCGAGCTGACGATCATCGCGGCGCGGATCTCCCCGCCCGCCTACGCCAAGAACGAGCTGGGGGAGAGGCCGAGCGATCTGGCCAAGCGGAAGGCGTGGGATCGCGGCGTCTCACAGGTCGAGCGCTACCGCCAGGAGCACGGCGTCACCGACCCGAGCAAAGCCTTTGGCCGCGAGGCGAAACGAGGAGCCGAGCGAGCACGCCAGCAGGCGGCGCGGAGGCGGCTGCAAGAGGCTCAGCGAGCCCTTGGCCTGGGGCAGCACGCGGCGAGAGCACGCCAGCTCGGCAGGGGGTTGAGCATCGGCCGATGACCCCAGGCCTACCGGCGATTGAAGCACCGCTCGGGTGGGGCCGTCAACCCCTGCGGGGTCGGGCGCTTTGCGCCCTTGACTGCCACCCGAGCGGTGCTGTTTGGCAGGTAGGTCGGGGGGCAGGTGCGCCTGAGGCTTTATGCAGCGAGCTTGTGCCCGCCCGCCGCGTGAAACTCGGTGACCCACTCGCGGGGCACAAAGGTCGGGCGGTCTCGCTTGCGCCGGATGTGGTCGGCGAGCCACAGGAGGCAAATCGACAGCAGGAGAACCGGCCCCGTTGCTGCGGGGGGTCGCCAGACCACGTCTGAGCCGTCGGGGAAGACGATTGCGATTGGCTTCCGCTCGGCCACGGCTTGAGACATCAGCTTTGAGGCGTCGGGAGAGTCGGCCGGGATAAGCACCGTTGTATCCGGGTAGCGCTCATCGGTTTCGGGATCGACAGCGACACGACCGAGAAGGTCGAAGGCGGCGTCGGTGCCGGCGGTGTTTTTGCTGCGGGCTAGCTTCTCCATGATTCGATTATCGCTTCCCAATGGGCTTTCAGGTGGGCGATTGCAGCCGGAATAGCCTCGTTGGTCGGCCCCTCGTGAAACGGAGCTTCCGGCTTCTTTCCACCTTGCCGAGTGTAGCGGTGCATGTGGTGGGTTCCGAGATGGTTGTCGTAGACGCGAATCGTCTGCCACTCGCCGTCTACGAACGCAAGGAGGACGACTGAGTAGCGCTCGATTGGCCGTCCCGAGTGGCTGAGGCGTACGACGACGCCGTCGATGATCCCGATCTCGATGGTCCGCTCGTAGGGCACGGCTGCCAGCCTCACACGCGAGGCGGACAGCGACGCCATAGGCTCCGCGAGTGGCGAATGATCCGAAGGAGAAAGCGCTCGCCGAAGCGAAACGCGCTCAGCTCGACTACAAACACAACGTCGCCGCAGCACGCAAGGCGCGGCGGAAAAGCTTCGAGCGAGCACAGAAAGCAGGATCGTCGCTGCGCGATATCGGCCGCGTAGTCGGGTTGCATCCAACGAGGGTCAGGGAAATCCTTCGGGGCGAATAGACCGTTGGGGTTTCCCCTTCGGCTCTGGTAGCCTCCGGGGTCGAAATCAAAACGGCGGCCCGCCGCGCGCTAACGCGACGGGCCGCCTGACCACAAGGAGAACACGCCTCCTCATGGCTAACGAGAACCCTATGGGTCGCGGTGCTGCCGTCGCCCTCAAGCTCCCCGCCGATCACGCCCGCTTCCTACGGGACACGTTCGAGAGCGCCCGCGAGGGCGTCCGCGACGAGCTGCGGGACTACCCCGACGACCTCAAAGACCCCGACCACCTGCGCCGCGAGGACGCCGCATACGGCCGACTCCTCGCGGCGCTGGACGCGCTTGTCATCGTCCCGGACCAGGACGTACGCGATCTGGTCGGCGATCTGGCGCACATCATCGACAGGGGCAACGAGTACCGCCGCGTTGTCGCCGAGCACGAGGCTCTGCACGGCCTGCACGCGCAGCTCGGGGGAGGGGGGAGCTGATGATCGACCTCGCCGCTCGCTTCGGAGACAACTTGGCCCGCCACCGCAAGCGAGCAGACCTATCCCAGGAGGATCTGAGCTTCCTCGCCTCCCTGCATCGGACCGAGATAAGTCAGTTGGAGCGAGGGCTGCGTCTTTGCCGTATCGACACACTGATCAAGCTGACCTGCTCCCTCGAAGTCTCCGCCGACGATCTGCTCGCCGGAATCAATTGGTCCCCCGGCGACTATCGGCCTGGCGGGTTTGTGGAGCGGAGCGAGGGATGAAGGTTGCCGACCAATTCGGCCGCAACCTCGCCTACTGCCGCAGGCGGGCAAAGTTCTCTCAGGAAGAGCTGGCGGTGCGCGCCTCGCTGCATCGCACGGCGGTCGGTCAGCTTGAGCGCGGCGAGCGAGTCGCCCGCGTGGACACGGTGATCAAGCTCGCTGGCTCCCTCGGCATCCCGCCGGAAGAACTGCTCGACGGAATGGGCTGGGACCCAGGCGGAACGCGCATCGGGCAGTTCACGGACAATGAGATAAGGCCCTGACCCAGGTCAAAGCGCTCGGACTCCATCGGTTCCTATAGGTTCAAGCCCATGTACAGACCCGAAGGGGACTGCTGATGCTTCGCAAGCTTGAGGACCTAGCGCGAAGCGACCTGATCGTCGTCGCAGTCGGACTGTTGCTCGCGCTCGCCGCCTTTGAGCTGGTGAGAGCCACGGTTGAAAATCTGATCATGCCTCTCGTTTTCCTGATCTTTGGGCAGTCCGAATTCCCGTTTCTCAGCTTCACGATTGATAACACCGATTTCGCCTACGGCTTCGTCATCAGCGCCGCCATCGCCTTTGGCATCGTCTGCTTGCTCGTCATTCCGCTGTGGAAGGCCCATCGAAGGTACGAGGGCGAATCGGGAACGCGTGATTGCCCCGAATGCCTCACGCCAATCCCAAGCGCGGCGAAACGCTGTCCGGAATGCACCGCCGTCGTGACGCCTGACGCCGCCTGATGTTCGGGAGGGCGCGGTGCCCCGAACTCAACTCGACTACTCGTCCTCGGCTGCCTGCCCTTCGGCTTTCGGGTAGCGACGAATGAGTTCCAGCAGGGCTCGCGCCTGCCCGAAAACCTCATCGAAAGTCACCACTTGTACATCCTTGAGACCTCTACGGAGCAACTCAAAAGACTTTCGCTGCTCGTCCGTTTCAATCTGGGTCGTGTGTCCGACAATAACGACGCAGAGCGGATCGTACGGAAAGAATTCAGCTCGCCCCTTGGTCAAGTTGTAGAACTCCTTCGTGAGGGTGTCTCGATGCGATTGGGCTTGTGCTGCCGCTCCGGACAACTCCGCTGATGGCGCGTAAACCCCAGCTCGGTACTCACTCTCCAAGAGGAGCTTGGTCTTCGGAGTCTTGATCTCCACGATGGTGACCGACTGGGTGAGTGAATTCTGAAGAAGGAAATCCGCGAGGCTGCCACCCATGTTCGTGACCTCCTTGCCACCAACATATGGCTGGTCCTCGATGACGATGGCTGGAGCCGAGAAAAGCTGAGACAGAACGAAGCTGTGTTCAGAGAGGGCCTGCTGCCAGAAATTCTCAGGCTCATCATGCGACGATTTCTCCCAGAGGTCAATTGCTGCCTCTAGCTCACGGACTCCGAACGTCCGGTACCCCCGCCACACAAGCTCCTCGATAGACCTGACAAAGATGAGCATGCACCGCGCTATTGCCGCCTGCTGCATTGCGACGACCGCCTCCGCGGCTTCCCCATCGGCGAGATTGCGTTTGCACATCTCGGCGCGAATGTCCAGCCGGAGTGCCCAGAACTCTGGCGTCCGAGTGTCTTGGGCTCGATCAATTGCTGCGTTGATGCCTTCTTCGCTATCCAAGTCCAAATCGGCCAGTATCTCGCTGGACTTAAGCGCGTGATCTGCCATGTCTACATAGGCCTGTAGGCCGTCCGGGATGTCCTCAACGTCTTGAGCGGAATCGGCGAAAAACTGCTGGTTGACCAGCCACGTGATGCCCGGCCGAAAGAGGCGGCCAGTCGTCTGCGTGGGGTCTAGAGACATCGAGAGATGCCCAGCGGGAATAACGACCGTGTCGCCTTTTTCGGTTTTCAGGCCATCAGGGCCGGGCACTCCAAAGCGCTCTTTGCCGCACTCCTCGCACTTGCGTTTCGTGTGGGTCCCTTGGGCTGCGATTGACGTGCACCGCACCTGTCGCAGGTAGCGTCGGGGGTAGGTGTATGTGCTTGGTCGCTCACGGTCTGCAAGTTCAGGTGATTGGGCCTCGAACCTTTACAGACCAAGGCATGTGGATAGGCTGCGGTCGTTCCCTAGGGACTGACCGCCTCGTTAGGGAGCCAGTCTCAGTCTGTAATACCTTCCAGACCTGTCTAAGCCCGCATGGATTCCGAGACGGCCAGATGTCTGTTCACCTATGCCAGCGCTGGTTTCGAGCTGGCTGGTCTGGGGTTCGTAGCGAAGGAGATTTGGGGGGCGAGGCAGCATGCCAAGGAGGTCTTGGGCGGCAAATCAGGAGTCGATTTAAAGCTCCGCGTTGGCAACGAGTTGACGGCTGTCTATGCAATCGAATCGGAGGAGAAGCCGACGACTTGGGAGCGCCTCCAGAGACTTGAGCAGGAGCAGGCGAGGGAAAGCCGCGAAATTCGTCGGGAGATTGGGGACCTGGCGACGAAGGTCCAATCAGAAGTCGATCGGGTGCGAAATGAGGCTCTGAAAGCTGCGGCGGCTCGCGACGGTGCTTTGCGAGACCTCATCGCCCTACAAGAGGGGGGTTCGATTCGATTTCGACTGATTGGCGCCATATGCATTGCCATTGGAATTTGCTTGGCGGTGCCGGCAAATCTTTTTGGGTGAAAGACCCCACCCGGATTTGCCCGATTTATCGACCGTGGGCGTCCCCAGCGCCGTCCCCACGAGCGGCAAGATATGGTGAATTGCAGGACAAAAGGTGCTGTAGGCCGCGGAGATGATGACCGAGGACGCCAAGTTCGCACTTGGCTTTTGAGTGGATGCCGCTCGCGTGAGGGTGGTCAGGGTTCGATCGAGGTCGTCGACACAGTCTTCGTAGAGAAACTGAATCGAGTAGGTCGCGAGGCAGGGGACGACTCGTGAGAGGTCGTTCGCTTCTTCTTCTTCTTCTTCTTCTTCTGTAGCGGGGGAAGTCAGGATGATGAGTTCTTCGGCTGAGCCGCTGAAGGGAGTGATTTCGCCGTCGGGAAGTTCGACTTCGAGCGAGAGTGACTCGGACGGGTCATCGACCACGGCCTTGATGGCCTGATCGCATGCCGTCGGGCCGAAGAATTTGATGATCGCCGCGGCCGACTCCCCCTCGTGCACGCGTTGCGCCAAAATCTCGAGGCCGGCGGCGGCGAACTGGCAGAGTTCGCTCGCGGTGGTCGAGGTTGTCGAACCGCCACCGCCGTCATCGTCATCGTCACAACTTTCCGCGCCGATCGCGACGAGGCCCGTCGCGATCACTATGAGTAGTACGAATACTTTGCGCAGCACGAGCGGAGCCTAGATGTTCGCCGCCGCAATCGCGTTCCGGCGGCGAACGTGGCGTGCTACTAATCCCTCCTAGTGGGGGAGGTGACGGTCGTCCGGTGTTTCCGGAGGGCTCTCGTCGACGGGAATCTCTTCCGCCGTGGCGTCGAAGTCATAGTGGCGCGTCGGAGCGCCGAAACCGGTCGGCCTGGGCGCGCCGACGACGATGAAGCGGCGACCGACGTAGCCGCGCATCAGGCGCCTGACGATCGCCCGCGTCGGCGGGATCAGGAAGATCAGGCCGACGATGTCGGTGACGAAGCCCGGGGTGAGCAGGAGGGTGCCGCCGATCGCGATCAGCAGGCCATCGGCGACCTCGCGGCCGGGGAAGCGGCGCTCGGCAAGGGCGGCGTTGAAGCGGCGCCAGGCGCCGCGGCCCTGGTGGCGCAGCAGCAGAGAGCCGAGCAGCGCGTCGGCGAACAGCAGCGCGATGGTCGGCCAGACGCCGATCAGGCCGCCGATTTGGATGATCACGTAGAGCTCGACGATCGGCACGACGATGAAGAGGGCGATGAGAATGGCCACCCGGCAAGCCTAGCCAGCCGGCTCGGTGGCCCTCCCGAACTGCATCAAATTCCCCGCCTGCTGGACCGGAAATTTGATGCAGTTCGGTGTTTCTAGGTGCGTGCCGCGGCGGCCGCGGCCTCCTCGAGCTCGGCCAGCGAGCGGTTGAGGCCGGCGGCGAAGCTTTCGACGTCCTCCATCGAGTCGTAGTCGGCGAGCAGGCCGAAGCCGACGTGGCCGTTGTAGCTCATGATCGCCACTGCCATCGCGTGGTTCGGGGGCAGGAAGGCGACCGGGAAGACCTCCTGCAGTTCGCGGCCGAGCACGTAGAGGGGGAGCTGCGGGCCCGGCACGTTGGTGACGATCAGGTTGAAGAGCCGGGTCGAGAAGTTGATCCGCGAGGCCTGCGCCAGCAGCGTCGGCGGCGCGAAGTCGTTGAAGCGCGAGATCACTTCGGCGCCGAGCGCCTGCTTGGAGCGCTTCAGGCCCTCCATCTGCTCGCTGACCACGCGCAGGCGCCGCACCGGGTCCTCGACGTAGACGGGCAGCGGCCCGCGCATCGCTGCGATCCGGTTGCCGAGGTCGCCGCGCTCGTCCTGGGTACGGATCGAGACCGGCACCAACGCCCGCAGCTCCAGCCCCTCGGTGCGAATGCCGCGGCTGTGCAGCCACTCGCGCAGCGCCCCGGTCACCACAGCCAGCACGACGTCGTTGACGGTGCCGCCCAGCGCGTCCTTGATCCGCTTGAAGGTCGCCAGCTCCGACTTCGCCCAGGTGAAGCGACGGTGCGGGCCGATCGGCTGGTTCAGTGGCACGTCGGGCGCCGGGTCGGCGAAGGCCCCGACCACCTCGGCCACACCCTCCAGGGCCTCGCCCACTCGCCGTGCCGCCGTCTCGGGATGGCGGACCGCGTCGACGGCGCGCTCGACCAGCTTCACCGGCGCCGCCGCCGCGTCGACCGCGCCGCGCGCGACCAGCTGCGCCGTGCTCGGTTGCGCTTGCGGCACCCAGCCGTCGTCACTGGTGGCCGGCTCGGGAATCGGCTCGAGGTCGAAGAGCACGGTGCCGATGTCGACGCCGGAGATGCCGTCGACCATCGCGTGGTGGGTCTTGGTCAGCAGGGCGAAGCGGTCCTGCTCCAGGCCCTGTGCCAGCCACAGCTCCCAGAGCGGCTTGGAGCGATCGAGCTGCTGCGAGAAGACGCGTGCGGCGAGTCGCTTCAGCTGCTGTTCGCCGCCTGGCTCCGGCAGCGCCGTGTGGCGTATGTGGTAGGTCAGGTTGAAGTTGACGTCGTCGGCCCAGAGCGGCCGGCCCGCCTCCAGCGGCGGTACGACGAGGCGCTGGCGAAAGCGCGGCACCTGGCTGAGCCGGCCCCGCACGTGGTCGACCAGGTCGACGTATTTCGGCGGCGGCCCCTCGAAGACGAGGATCGCGCCGACGTGCATGTGGCTGTTCGAGGTCTCGTTGGTCAGGAACGAGGCGTCGACGGCGGTGAGGCGATCGAGGTGGCGTCCTTGCGTTGCCATCTTGCAAGGCTAGCCACGGCCGCAAGCCAAGGCCACCCCGCGGCGCCGGGCGCAATGCCGCCACCGCTACTCTGCGTCCATGTCTTCTCTCGCAACTGCAGCGCCAAAGCGTGTCCTGCTCGCCGCTCCGCGCGGCTATTGCGCCGGCGTCGACCGCGCTGTGCAGACCGTCGAGCGCGCTCTCGAGCTCTACGGCGCCCCGGTCTACGTGCGCAAGGAGATCGTCCACAACAAGCACGTGGTCGAGGAGCTCGCCAAGCGCGGCGCGATCTTCGTCGAGGAGGAGACCGAAGTGCCCGAGGGCGAGATGGTCGTCTTCTCCGCCCACGGCGTCGCCCCAGCCGTCCACGAGAACGCCGCCGCCCGCGACCTGCGCACGATCGACGCCACCTGCCCGCTGGTCACCAAGGTCCATGTCTCCGCCCGCCGCTTCGCCGCCGAGGGCTACACGATCGTGATGATCGGCCACGAGGGCCACGAGGAGGTCGAAGGGACGACCGGCGAGGCGCCAGGCTCGATCGTCCTGATCGAAACCGCCGCCGAGGTCGAGGCGCTCGAGGTTCCCGACCCCGAGAAAGTCGCCTTCATCACCCAGACGACCCTCTCGGTTGACGAGACCGCCGAGGTGATCGCCGCCCTGCGCGCCAAGTTCCCGGCGATTGTCAGCTCCAAGTCAGACGACATCTGTTACGCGACGACCAACCGCCAGATCGCCGTCAAGCAGCTGGCCCGCGAGTGCGAGCTGGTCCTCGTCATCGGCTCGACCAACTCCTCCAACTCCAACCGCCTTGTCGAGGTCGCGCGCGAACACGGCGCCGCCTCGCACCTGATCGACAACCACACCCAGGTCGACGAGCAGTGGCTGGAGGGCGTCGAGACCGTCGGCATCACCTCGGGCGCCAGCGCTCCCGAGGAGCTGGTCGAGAGCTTGGTCGAGCTGTTTCGGGAGCGGGGGGCGGAGGATGTCTCCGAGCTGCGCACGGTCCATGAGGACGTGCGCTTCATGCTGCCGAAGGAGATTCGGGTGGAGTTGGCGGGGCGAGAGGGGCAGGGCCTCTCTGCCGGACAAACGCCGGCCTAATTAGGCCGGCGTTTTGAGTATCCGCCCGTCCGAGAGGCCCTGCCCCTCTCGCTACGGAATTCCGGCGGCGAAGCTCACGGACCAGATGCGCAGGTCCTCTGATGGCTCGAGCTTGAGGTGGTGGTGTTCGTGACGGGGATGGTCGGCCAGCGCGTAGAGGCGTGCCCCGTTGACTGGGAGCTGGTGGGGATCGCTGTCGTCTAGCGACACGGCGAGGGTGCCGTTGCCCTCGATCGTTGCGAAGGCGCCGCCAGCCTCGTAGTCGAGCTCGAGATCGCCGCCTTGCCAGGGCTGCTCCCAGGATCCGCCCGGGAAGAGCTCGGGGGTTGGCGGCATCACCTTTGCGCTCGGCCCGTCGCTGGGACGCAGCGGCGCCATCGGATCGGGCAGGGAGCGCAGGACGTCGAGGTCGCGCAGCTCCTCCTGAATCGCCATCTCGGTGGCCAGGTATTCGCCCTCGCCGAAGTGGAACCAGCTCAGGGCGCCGCCGGTCGACCAGAGGAAGAGGCTCGGCCAGCCTTCGCAGCCGTAGGCGTGCCAGAGGTCGCGCTCGGCGTCGACGGCAACCGGGAACTCGACCCCGAGCTCCTGCATACCTGCTGCGACGGCGTCGGGGTCGGCGCCGAACGGGAAGCGCGGCGCCTGCACGCCGATCGTGCTCAGGCCGGCGTCGCGGTAGCGCCGGTCCCACTCGCTCAGGTAGGGGAGGGTGCGTACGCTGTTGAGCTGGGCGTAGTCGAAGAAGTGGACCAGCGCCGGCCCGCCGGCCGTGAGGATCGGCATCGACTCCGGCGTCTCGCCGATCCAGGCGATTCCTTCCGGCAGATCGGGAGCCGCGATGTTGTCCCTCTCCGGACGCATCGCCGAAAGCTATTCCTTAGAAGCGCTTAAATCTTTCCGATAGATTCCCTCGAGCAATGTTCGAGATCTTGCTCGCACTCGTCCCGTTGTTGCTGCTCGTCGTCTCGCTGCTACTGGGCCACTATCCCGGCTGCGAGGCGATCGTCAGGCTGGCCGAGCGGGTCGCCACACGACTGCGTCCGCGCTGCGCCAAACGGCAGGCTCGCCCCCGAGCACCCCGCTCACACGCGGCAAGCGGCGGCCTTCTGATCGCTTTCGGCATCGCTCAGCGCCCGCCGCCGCTAGCTCCTTAGCCAGAGAACGAACGTACCGCGGCATCTCGGTCGCGGACAAGTCGCGTGGGCGAGCGCCCGCGCTCGAGCGAAGGAGCAACGATGAAGTCGAACACAACTCGTGTTGTCGTGGGAATCGCAGTCGTAGTTGTGGCGGTTGTGCTGCTGATCGTGCTCAAGGACGACGGCAAGAGCGCCAGCGAAGAAGTCGACGGCACAAGCGATGCCCCGGCGAAGGCGGAACAGGCCTCTACCGGTAACGAGAAGGGCCAGAGCAAGCCCACCATCCCCACGATCGTGATCAAGAACGGCGAACCGGTCGGCGGGATCGCCGAGCTGACCTACGGCGAGGGCGATCAGATTCGCTTCAAGGTGGACTCCGACGTGAGCGAAGAGATCCACGTCCACGGTTATGACCTGATGAAGGACGTCGAGGCCGGCGGTTCGGTCAGCTTCGACTTCCCGGCCACGATCGAAGGTGTGTTCGAGGCCGAGCTCGAGGGCCGTGGAGAGCAGATCGCGGAGTTGACCGTTAACCCGTGACCGTGTTTCTGCCGATTGCCCACGCGCTGGTTGCGCGCGGCGACCTGCCGATCCCGGCCTGGCTGTTCGCTTGGGGGGCGTCGATCGTCCTGATCGTCTCCTTCTTTGCGCTCTCGGCGGCTTGGCGCGAGCCCCGTTTCGAGGAGGAACGTTGGCGTCCTCTCGGAGCGGGGCTCTCGAAGGCGCTGTTGAGCATGCCCATGCAGATTCTCTGTGGGACGATCGGCATTTTCCTGCTCGCACTCTCGATCTACGCCGGGCTGCGCGGCACCGAAGCACCTGACCGGAATTTCGCCGCGACCTTTATCTATGTCACCGCCTGGCTTGGATTCCCGCTGTTCAGCGTGGTCCTCGGCGATGTTTTCCGGCCGTTCAATCCGTGGCGGGCGATGGGCCGAGTAATTGGTGGAGCATTCTCGACAATTGCCGGCCAGCGCCCCGCTCACCTCTCCTACCCTGAGGCGTTGGGGCGTTGGCCGGCAGCCGCCGGGTTGCTCGCGGTTGTCTGGCTCGAGGTGATCTATGGAGGTGGCGGCGGCGTCGCGGTGGGCCTCACGCCTCACGCCATTGGCCTCGCGGCCCTCTTCTACAGCTTCTACACCCTGGCGATGATGGCTCTCTTCGGGGTTGAGAAGTGGTGTCAAACCGGCGAGGTCTTCTCGGTCTATTTCGGCATGTTCTCCCAACTGGGGAGCTTCGGGGTAAAGGACGGCCGTCTCGGCCGACGCCTGCCGCTCTCGGCCGCGACGCGCTGGGCGACCGTGCCGGGCTCGACCGCGATGGTGATCGCGTCGATCGCGTCGACCAGCTTCGACGGAGCCCAGGACGGGGCATTTGAAGACGGGATCAAACAGGTCTTCGAATGGCTGGTTGATGCTGGTCCTCGCCAAACTCACCTCGTTGCGCCTCACGGACACGATCTTCCTGTTGCTCTGCTTTGGCGGGGTGGCTCTCGTCTACCTCATTGGGGTGAAGGGAATGACGACGGTGAGCGGCGCGCCGCCGTTGAAGAAACTGCGCGTCGGCTTCGCCCACACTCTGATCCCGATTGCCTTTGCATATCTCGTCGCTCACTACTTCAGTCTCTTCGTCTTCCAGGAGCAGGCGCAGTTCACCTACCTGCTGTCTGACCCTCTGGGGACGGCGACGACCGATCTCTTTGGCACCGCCTCGAGCGGAATCAACTTCAAGGTCCTCAGCGCAAATGCGATCTGGTACGTACAGGTCGGAGCGCTGGTTATCGGGCACGTGGTGGGACTGACTCTGGCTCACGATCGTGCCACGGCGTACTGGGGTGACTACCGTCAGGCCACTCGGTCGCAGTACTGGATGCTGGCCGTGATGGTTGCATTCACCTGCTTCGGGCTCTACCTGCTTTCGGTGGCAAACGGATGATGTTTCCGCGTTTTGCGGAAAGCAGAGTTTGTTTTTACGGTTAAGTCGCGGCTTTCTACCGATGCGACGACGTTCACATCTGGTTTACTAAGGATGAGTCCATTCACTTTGACCCTCCCTCTCCATGTCGTACCGAGACCGCCGCTCGCAAGGCCGGCGGTCTCGGCGCATTGAGGGGTCATACTCAGTGAATGGCCCTGTTGCTTCCCGTCGCCCACACCGGCCACTGGCTCTGGGTCCTCTACATCCCGCCGATCGTCTTCGTCGCCCTCTCGATCGCCAAGACGACCTATAGCGAACGCCGCAACAAGCGCGACGACTAGCTAGAGGATCTCGGCGAGGCGGCGCTCGAGGGCGGCTGAGATCTCATCCCGAACGGGGCCCTCGGCCAACCTTTCGACCAGTGACTCGAGGAAGCCTTCGATGATCAGCGACTTCGCCTCGGCGGGGTCGAGCCCACGCGAGGTCAGGTAGAAGAGTTGATCGCGATCGATCTGAGCGATCGCCGCCGCATGGGTACAGCGCACGTCGTCGGCGAGGATCTCCAGGCCGGGGATCGCGTCGGCGTGGGCATCGGTGGAGAGCAGCAGGTTGCGGCTCTCCTGGAAGGCGTCGGTCTGCTGGGCGCCGGGATCGACCTTGATCATGCCGCGCCAGACCGCCGTAGCGCCTGCCGCGAGCACACCGCGGAAGGCGAGGTCGGAGTTGGTGTTGGGAGCGGCGTGCTCCTGGGTGGTGTCGTAGTCGAGGTGCTGCCCGGGCCCGCCGGCGTATCCGCCAGTGACCCGCGCCTCCGAGCCCGGCCCCGCCAAGTTGGTCTCCATGCGCACCTTGCCGCGGCCCGAGCCGAAGCCGAGGGCGGCCCAGTCGAGGCGGCCGTCGCGCTCGACCTGGGCGCGCTGGGTGGCGAAGATCCAGGCCTTCTCGGAGATGTCCTGGGTGTTGACGTAGCGCAGCGTCGCCGCCTGGCCGACGCTCAGCTCGACCACCGAGTTGAGCAAGCCGTCGATCTCGTCGCTGGGCGAGGACCAGTGCTCCCAGACCTCGGCCTCGGCACCCTCCTCGAGCACGACCAGGGTGCGCCAGGCGATCGCGCCGCCGTCACTGTCGACCGGCACCTCGACGCGGATTGGCTCTGCGACCTTGACCCCGCGCGGGACGTGGATCAGCACGCCATCGCGCCAGCTCGCCTCGTTGCGGGCGACGAAGGGGTCCTCGGCGGGGACCAGCGAGCCGAGCCGGCTCTCGAGCAGCTCCGCATGGGAGGCGAGGGCGTCGGCCAGCGGCAGCACCGTCGCTCCCTCGGCGCCGCTGATCTCAGCCCCGGCGTCGAAGGCCTCGTAGGCGTCGATCTCCAGGCCGGCGAGGTCGGTGAATTCCCATCCCTTCGTCTTGTGATCGGGGAGGGGGAGGCTCTGCGTGAGAGAGGCGCCCTTTTGGCGCCTCTCCTCGAGCCAGGCCGGTGCGGTCGCGACCTCAGCCAATTGAGCCCTCCATCTGCAGCTCGATCAGCCGGTTGAGCTCGACCGCGTACTCCATCGGCAACTCCTTGGTGACCGGCTCGATGAAGCCGTTGACGATCATCTTCGAGGCCTCCTCCTCGTCGAGCCCGCGGCTCTGCAGGTAGAAGAGCTGCTCGTCGCCGATCTTGGAGACGGTCGCCTCGTGGCCGACGTCGGCGTCGTTCTCGTCGATGCGGATCGTCGGGTAGGTGTCCGAACGCGAGTCCTCGTCGAGCAGCAGCGCGTCGCAAACGACCTTCGAACGCGATTCGGTCGCCCCGTCAGCGATCTCGAGCAGGCCGCGGTAGGTCGCCCGCCCGCCGTCCTTGGAGATCGACTTGGAGAAGATCGAGGACGAGGTGCGCGGCGCCGCGTGGATGATCTTGCCGCCGGCGTCCTGGTGCTGGCCGTCCCCGGCGAAGGCGATCGAGAGGATCTCGCCGTGCGCTTCCGGCCCGAGCAGGTAGATCGAGGGGTACTTCATCGTCAGCTTCGAGCCGAGGTTGCAGTCGACCCACTCCATCGTTGCCTTTTCATGTGCGACAGCCCGCTTGGTGACCAGGTTGAAGACGTTCTGCGACCAGTTCTGGACCGTCGTGTAGCGGACCCGTGAGCTCGGCTTGGCGCAGATCTCGACCACCGCTGAGTGCAGCGAGTCGCTCGAGTAGACCGGCGCCGTGCAGCCCTCGATGTAGTGGACGTCGGCGCCCTCCTCGCAGATGATCAGCGTGCGCTCGAACTGGCCCATGTTCTCGGTGTTGATCCGGAAGTAGGCCTGCAACGGCATCTCGACCTTGACCCCGGCCGGCACGTAGACGAAGGAGCCGCCCGACCAGACGGCCGAGTTGAGCGCCGCCAGCTTGTTGTCGTTGGCCGGGATGATCGTCGCCCAGTACTCGCGCACCAGGTCCTCGTGCTCGCGCAGAGCCGTGTCCATGTCGGTGAAGATCACGCCCTGGGCCTCGAGCTTCTCGTTGACCTGGTGGTAGACGACCTCGGACTCGTACTGGGCGCCGACCCCGGAGAGGAATTTGCGCTCCGCCTCGGGGATGCCGAGCCGGTCGAAGGTGTTCTTGATGTCCTCGGGGACCTCGCTCCAGTCGCGGCTGTTCTTGTCGGAGGCGCGGACGAAGTAATGGATGTCGTCGAAGTCGATCTGATCGAGGTCGCCGCCCCATTTCGGGGTCGGGCGCGAGTAGAAGTGCTCCAGCGACTTGAGCCGGAAGTCCCGCATCCACTGCGGCTCGTTCTTGTAGTCGGAGATCGATTCGACGATCTCGCGGCTCAGCCCCTTCGGCGCCTTGTAGGCATAGCCGGACTCGGGATCGTGGAAGCCGAACTTCTCCTTGTAGTCGGCATTTAGCCCAGCTAGCTCTCTTTTCTCTGCTACGACCTCAGGTGTAGCCATGCTCAATCGACCTCCAGGGTGATCGTGTCGTCGACGACGGCTGTCGTGAACGTCTGCACCGGGGCGAAAGCGGGGAGCGTCTTCGGCCTGCCGGTGGTCAGGTCGAAAAGGGAGCCGTGACGCGGGCACTCGACCGTGCAGGTCGCCGGATCGAACTCGCCCTCGGCGAGCGGCCCATCGTCATGCGAGCAACGATCCTCGATCGCGTACAGGGTCCCCTCGCAGTTGAAGACGCCGATCTTGATCCCGTCGTGCTCGACCAGGCGCATCGTCCCGGGCGGAAGCTCGGCGGCAGGGCAGACGGAGATGGATGTTCCAGCGGTATCTGGCAAGGGAATCGAGGCTCCCGCGGGTTGGCTAGTGCGGGTTGAAACTTAATCCTACTTCTCCGGTCGGATTTTAGCGATAGGGCCGGCTCGGCCCGGGCACCGTAACAAGCCTTTGACCCGTATTCAGGTTCGGATGAAAGGATCGGCGGACGAACTTCGACGATTGGAGACAGCATGAGCGAGAGAACGAGCTACACGCCTGGAACCCCATGCTGGGTTGATCTGGGCTCCCCCGACCTCGACGCCTCGATTGGGTTCTACAACGCCCTCTTCGGCTGGGACGTTCCAGAGGCCGCCAACTCGGAGGCAACGGGCGGCTACCGCCAGGCGATGAAGGGAGGCAAGCCGGCCGCCGGGATGATGCCGCTGATGCAGCAGGGCCAGCCGCCCGCCTGGAGCAGCTACGTCTCGGTAACCGATGCCGACGCCACCGCGGCGGCAGTCAAGGAGGCCGGCGGCAGCGTGGTCGCGGAGCCGATGGACGTGATGGAGCTCGGTCGCATGGCGGTTTTCACCGATCCCGCTGGTGCGTTCTTCGGTATCTGGCAACCGGGCACGTTCGTCGGCGCCGAAATCGTCAACGAGCCGGGCGCGCTCTCCTGGAACGAGCTCAACACCCGTGACGTCGAGGGCGCGAAGGCGTTCTACGGCGCCGTCTTCGGCTGGGCCTTCGAAGACAACGACATGGGCGAGGCCGGCCAGTACACGACGATCAGCTCCGGCGAGGACATGGTCGGCGGCATCCTCAACATGGCCGAACGAGGCGTACCCGACGAGGTGCCGGCGCACTGGCAGGTCTACTTCGCGGTCGAGGACACCGACGCGGCGGTCGAGCAGGCAAAGCAGGGCGGCGGCAACGTCATGGTTCCGCCGATGGAGGTCCCAGCGGGTCGCTTCTCGATCCTCGTCGACCCGCACGGCGCCAGCTTCGCCGTGATCACGCTCAGCGAAGGCGCGTAGAACGCGGGACTTGACGCGCATCCGACATTGACCACACCCCAGTGGGGTCAATGTCGGATGCGCCGGCCGGCGCCCTAGAGAGCGGCCGCTTCGCTGGGGTCGCCGGTCTCGCCCTCGTCCTCCCATTCGGCGGGCTGGCCGAGGCTGGCGCTCTTCACGACCTTGAGGCCGAGCATCGCGCACTTCATTCGCGTCGCCGAGATGTCGATGCCGAGCAGCTCGAGGACGAAATCCTTGGGCAGGTGCAGCAGCTCCTCGCGCGTCTTGCCCTGCAGCTCGTCGGTGAGCAGCGAGGTCGCCGCGGTCGAGATCGCGCAGCCTTTGCCGTCGAAGGCGATCTCCGCCACCCGGCCCTCCTCGTCGAGCCGGATCGTCACGTGCTGCTCGTCGCCGCAGAACGGGTTGGTGTCCTCGAACTCGAGGTCGGGGCTCTCGAGGCGGCCGAAGTTGTGCGGCCGCTTGTAGTGCTCGAGGATCTGGTCGCGGTAGAGCTCGTCCATCAGAGACCGAAGACCTTACGGGCGTCGTGGAGTCCCTCGACCAGGCGGTCGATCTCCTCTGGCGTCGTGTAGACGCCGAAGCTGGCGCGGGCCGTGGCGGCGATGCCGAGGCGGTCCATCAGCACCTGGGCGCAGTGGTGGCCGGCGCGCACGGCGACGCCGTGGCGATCGAGGATCTCCGAGACGTCGTGGGCGTGGACCCCATCCAGCTCGAAGGAGACCGGGCCGATCCGCTCCGCTCCCGGCGACGGGCCGAAGACGCGCAGTCCCGGCACCTCGGTCAGTCGCCCAAGCGTGTAGTCGGCGATCTGGCGCTCGTGCTCCAGCACCGCGTCCATGCCGACGCCGTCGAGCCAGCGCAGCGCCGAGGCCATGCCGATCGCTTGCGCGATCGCCGGCGTCCCCGCCTCGAAGCGGGCGGGCGGGTCGGCGTAAGTGGTGCCCTCGCGAGTCACCTTGCGGATCATCGAGCCGCCGCCGAGGAAGGGTGGCATCGCCCGCAGCAGGTCGAGCCTCGCCCATAGTGCCCCGATCCCGGTTGGCGCGTAGAGCTTGTGGCCGGTCAGCGCGTAGAAGTCGACGCCCAGCTCGGCGACGTCGACGGTCATCTTCGGCGCCGCCTGGGCGCCGTCGGCGAGAACCAGCGCGCCGGCCTCGTGGGCCAGCCGCGAGATCTCCGCCAGCGGATTCTCTGTGCCGAGCACGTTGGAGACGTGGGTCACCGCGACCAGCTTCGGGTCACGCTCGAGCAGCGCCGCAAAGGCCTCCATGTCGAGTAGGCCGTCGTCGGTTACCGGCGCCCAGTCGATCTCCGCCCCGGCCCGCTCGGCGAGCTGCTGCCAGGGGACGACGTTGGAGTGGTGCTCCATCTCGGTGAGCACGATGCGGTCGCCGCTGCTGACGTTGGCGTCGCCCCAGGCGCGGGCGACCAGGTTGATCGCCTCGGTCGCGTTGCGGACGAAGATGACCTCGCGCCGGTCGGCGGCGCCGAGATGGTCGGCGACCGTCGCCCGCGCCCCCTCGTAGGCCGCGGTCGCCTCGGCCGAGAGCGTGTGCGAGCCGCGGTGGACGTTGGAGTGGTGGGTGCGCTCGTAGCGGTCGACCGCCTGGATCGAGGCCAGCACCCGCTGGGAGCTGGCGCCGCTGTCCAGATAGGCGACCGGCTTGCCGTGCACCTCCCGCTCCAGCGCGGGGAATGCGGCGCGGACCTTCTCGATCGGGAAGGCAGGGGTGGGGGAGGAGCGCTTTGTCGTCGTCGGCTCCATTTCCCCCGAGGTCAGGCGGTGGCGCCTGCCTCGACCTCCTCGCGGATCCAGCCGTAGCCCTTCTCCTCGAGCACGCCGACCAGCTCGGAGCCGCCTTCCTTGACGATCCGCCCCTCGAACATGACGTGGACGAAGTCCGGCTTGACCATGTGCAGGATGCGCTGGTAGTGGGTGATGATCAGCACGCCCATGTCAGGCCCGGCGAATTTGTTGACGCCCTCGGCGACGGTGCGCAGCGCGTCGATGTCGAGCCCGGAGTCGGTCTCGTCGAGCACGGCGATCTCCGGCCGCAGCAGGGCCAGCTGCAGCAGCTCCATGCGCTTCTTCTCGCCGCCGGAGAAGCCGTCGTTGAGGTAGCGGCTGGAGAAGTCTTTGGGGATGTTCGCCAGCGCCATCGCCTCCTGGGCGACCTTGGCGAAGTCTTTGATCTTGATCTGGTCCTCGCCGCGCGCTTCGCGGTGAGCGTTGATCACCATGCGCAGGTACTTGCTGACCGAGACGCCGGGGATCGAGACCGGGTACTGGAAGGCCATGAAGAGGCCGGCGCGAGAACGCTCGTCGGGATCGGCCTCGGTCATGTCCTCGCCCTTGAAGGTGATCGTGCCCTCGGTGACCTCGAGCGCGGGGTGGCCCATGATCGCGTTGGCCAGGGTCGACTTGCCCGACCCGTTCGGCCCCATCAGCGCGTGGACCTTGCCCTTCTCCACGTCGAGGTCGAGGCCGCGGAGGATCTCCTTGTCCTCGACCCTCACGTGCAGGTTGCGTATCTCCAGCTCAGCCAATTTCGCTCCGTTTCTGGTTTGGAAGGTTCCGCGTGTCAGGCGGCCGTGCCGACCGCGGTGGGCCGTTCGGCCTTGACGCCGGGGCTGGCGAACTCCACCAGCTCGGCGAGCGTCGTGCCCGACAGGGCTTTGGTGACGCCGCCCTGCACGCGTGTCCACAGCAGCTTCGTCGCGCAGGCGCGATCGCCGTCGTCCTCGTGCGAGCAGAGCACTTTGCCGTCGGGGCTGTCGTGGAAGCACTCCATCGGGGCGATCTGCCCTTCCAGCGCCTCGACGACGGCGTCCATCGTGATCTCCTCGGCCGGCATCGCCAGGCGGTAGCCGCCGTGTGCCCCGCGGGTCGAGGTGACCAGGCCCGCCTTGCGCAGTTTCGCCACCAGGTGCTCGAGGTAGGAGAGCGGCAGCCGCTCCGCCTCGGCGACGGCGCTGAGCGATATCGG
The DNA here is from genome assembly GCA_963718775.1 of uncultured Solirubrobacterales bacterium. Classification (GTDB taxonomy): domain Bacteria; phylum Actinomycetota; class Thermoleophilia; order Solirubrobacterales; family 70-9; genus VRUE01. The sequence continues at coordinate 2,469,135 of OY970377.1, forward strand.
CGCCGAGCTGGGCTGACGGCCCAGCTCGACCATGAGGCGAACCCCGTACTCGGCTTTGGTCGAGAACAACATCTCGCCAAATCCTACTGAACTGGTCGGTTATGCAGTCTCTGCCGTCGCCTTGCCGAGTTCGACGTGAGCACGGCTGTCGCTGCCGCGGATCAAGACGAGAGTCAAGAAGAAGCCGACCAGGGCAAAGGCAGCGCCGCCGAGGAAGGCGGCTTGGAATCCCTCGGTCAAGCCGTTGACCGGGGTCGACGCCGGCGAGGACATCACGTCGTCGGTGCGCGAGATCGCCACCGCGGAGAGCACCGCGAGACCGATCGCGCCGCCGATCTGCTGTGAGGTGTTGATCAGCCCGCTGGCGAGCCCCGCCTCGCTCTCCTCGACCCCCGAAACCGCCGCGATCGTCGTCGTCACGAAGGCGAAGCCGAGCCCGGCGGCGGCGAACAGCGATGGCCCGAGGATGTCGCTGGCGAAGCTGCCGCCCACCGAGACCTGGCTGAACCAGGCCAGGCCGACGACGATGAAGAGCAGGCCGGCCGCCAGCACCGGCTTGTAGCCGAGCTTGGTGACGAGCTGGGAGGCGATCCCGGCCGAGGCCATGATCAAGAGCGCCAGCGGCAGGTAGGAGAGCCCGGCGTGGATCGCGCTGTAGCCGAGCACCTGCTGCATGTATAGGGAGATGAAGAAGAACATCGAGAGCAGCGAGGCGCCGACCAGCAGGCCGACCACGTTGGCGCCGGTCAGCGTGCGGATGCGGAAGATCGAGAACGGCACCAGCGGCTTGGCGGAGCGCCGCTCGATCGCCACGAACGTCGCCAGCAGAACGGCGGAGAGCGCGATCAGGCCGATCGTCTGGCTCGATCCCCAGCCGGCGTCGTTGGCGTCGACGAGCGCGTAGACCAGGATCGAGAGCGCGGCCGTGACGGTGACCGCGCCGGCGACGTCGAAGGCCCGCGTCTGCGCCGCGGAGCGGCTTTCGGCGATCAGCCGGGGCGAGAGGGCGAAGGCGAGCAGGCTGACCGGAACGTTCACCCAGAGCACCCACTCCCAGCCGAGCCCATCGGTGAGCACTCCACCAAGCAGGACGCCGGCGGCCCCGCCGGAGCCCGCCACCGCGCCCCAGACGCCAAGCGCCTTGTTGCGCTCGGCGCCGTCGCCGAAGGTGGTGGTGACGATCGAGAGCGCGGCGGGGGAGATGATCGCGGCGCCGAGCCCCTGGGCGGCCCGTGCGGCGATCAGCTGGCCCTCGGTGCTCGAGAAGCCGGCGGCGAGCGAGGCGACCGCGACCAGCATCAGGCCGGCCATGAAGACCCGCCGGCGCCCAAGCAGGTCGGCGGTGCGCCCGCCGAGCAGCAGGAAGCCGCCGAAGGTGAGCACGTAGGCGTTGACCACCCAGGGCAGGTTCTGCTGGGAGAAGTCGAGCGCTTTGCCGATAGTGGGCAGCGCCACGTTGACGATCGATGCGTCGAGGACGACGACGAACTGCGCCGAGCAGAGCAGGATCAGCGCCAGCCAGCGCTTCGCTTGGAAATTCGCGGTGGCCACCTCTGGGTTTGTTACCCAGAGAGGCCGGTGATAATCGGCTCAGGGCTCGATCAGGCCGCGGCGGATCGCGTAGCGGACCAGCTCGACCCGGTCGCGCATGCCGAGCTTTCGCATCGCGTTGGCGCGGTGGTTCTCGACCGTCTTCTCGGAGAGGTGGAGGATCTCGGCGATCTGCTTCGTCGTGTGCGCCTCGGCGACCAGCTTGACGATCTCCTCCTCGCGCGGGGTCAGCTCCTCCTCACCGCTGGAGCCGCGCTCGAGCACGTCCTTGATCAGGGTGCGCTGCGCCGCGGGGGTGAGGAACGGCTCGCCGCGCTCGACCGCCCGGATCGCCTCCAGCAGGTCGGTGTCGGCCTGCGCCTTCAGCACGTAGCCGGAAGCGCCCGCCTTCAACGCCTCGAACAGATAGCGCTCGTCGTCGTGCATCGAGAGGATCAGCACCGAGACCTCGGGGGCCTGCTGCTTGATCTCCCGCGTCGCCTGCAAGCCGGTCAGCTTCGGCATCTTGACGTCGAGGATCGCCAGGTCGGGCCGCTCGCGGACCGCCAGCTCCCGCGCCTCGGCCCCGTCGGCCGCCTCGCCGATCACCTCGATGTCCGGCTGGCGCTCGAGCAGCAGCCGCAGTCCGGAGCGCACGATCCCATGGTCGTCTGCGATCAGCACCCGCATCGGCCCAGTCTCCCAATTGCAGAGGGGAGAAACGCCGGGCCTGGCGACTTATCCGTGAAATGGACGGGAAAGTCGCCAGGCCCGATGCGTCGATCGCGAAGATCGCGGAGAGGCAGCATGGGGTGATCTCCGCAGCTCAGGCGCGTGGTGCCGGGGTAAGCGACGATGCGATCCGAGCTCGCGTACTCGCCGGGCGCTGGCACCGGGTGCATCGCGGCGTCTACGCGGTCGGTCACCCAGCGCTCTCGCCCGAGGGGCGCTGGATGGCAGCTGTTCTCGCTGTGGGAGGCCGACCGGCGCGCGGGGACTCCGTCCTCGGCCACTGGGGCGCAGCAGTGAGCCACCGCAGTGCCGCGTTCCTCTGGCGGCTCCTGCCTGTCGCAGAGGGTCCCGTCGACATCATCGTTGCGGGTGGCGACGGGAGGGCAAGGCGACACGACATCCACGTGCACCGGTCGCAATCCCTGGCCCGCACTGATGTGACCCTGCGCGAGGGCATCCCGGTCACGACACCGGCGCGGACGATCGTGGATCTGCGCCGGGCGCTCACTTGGGGGTGGGCGGGCTCCGTGCCGCCTTACGAGCTGCGCAAAGCCATCCGTCAGGTGGACGTTCTCGGTCTGCCCATCGGGGATGACCCTGGCCGCGACAGAACGCGGAGTGACCTGGAGCGAGATTTCCTGCGCCTGTGTCGCCGCAATCGGCTGCCACGCCCCGAGGTCAACGTCCCGATTGATCCTTATCTAGTGGACTTCCTTTGGCGTGACCGGGAGTTGATCGTGGAAACCGACAGTTATCTCTATCACCGGGGCAAACTGGCTTTTCAGGAAGATCGAGAGCGGGATCTGGACCTCCGGCGTCGCGGATACGACGTGATTCGGCTTTCTGAACGGCAGATCGAGGAGGGGCCGGCTCGAGTCGCGGAAACCCTGACCGCGGTGCTCTCGGCCGACTGATGAGGCCCTCAGTCCGGGACGGAGAGATGAACCTTGGTCCCCGCCCCCGGCCGCGACTCGATCGTCAGCTCGGCGCCGATCAGCAGCGCCCGCTCTCTCATCCCGGCGATCCCGAGGCCGCCCTCGGACTCCTCGAAGGCGAAGCCGCGGCCGTCGTCGGATATCTCCAGCTCGACGCCGCGCTCGGCGCGGCGCAGCGCCACCGCGATTCGCTTGGCGCCGCTGTGGCGAGCGGCGTTGGAGAGAGCCTCCTGGGCGACCCGGTAGACGACCAGCTGGACGTCGTCGTCGAGGTCGGAGAAGTCGCCCTCCTCGGTTAGCGTGGCCTCGATCTCCGAGCGAGCGAACTGCTCGACCTGGCCGGCGATCGCGGCGGTGAGGCCGAGGTCGTCGAGCGCGGTGGGGCGCAGCTGGCGAGCGAGTGAGAGCAACTCCCGCATCGCCTGATTTGCCAGCGCCTTGGTCTCCGCGAGTTCGGGCTCCAACTCCGGCGGCGCCGCCTCGCGGACGGCCTCCAGTCGCAACAGCAAACCGGTCAGCGACTGGTTGACCTCGTCATGGAGGTCGCGGGCGACTCTCGCTCGCTCCTCCTCCTGCGCTTGCAGCGCGGCGCTTCCCGCCCGCCGCCGCTCGGCTTCGAGGCGGCGGATCATGCGCAGGAAGGCGAGCTCGATCCGCTCCACCTCCTCGGTCTCGCCGACGCCGTCGATCGAGCGCGGCGGCAAGAGCGGCCCCGGCCGGCTCAGATCGACCTTCTCCATCTCCTCGATCAGCTTCTCGAGCGGGTTGAGGCGGCGTCGCAGCATCAGCAGGTTGATGGCGAGGCCGACCACCGCCGCCAGAAGCACGACGATCGCGAGCGTCATCTAGGGCTCACCGGTCGGATTGGCCAAGCCTAGGTGGTTCGGTCCCCCTCGATAGGGGATGGCACCTATGGCCAGGGCGCTCCGCCGCGGCGATAATCCGCCGACCACTCGACTGAGGAGCTGACGGCATGACCACCACCAAGCAGTCCACCTGGGGCGCAACGCTCCGCACGACGATCCTCCTGGCGTCCCTCTCGGGCCTGCTGGTCCTGATCGGCGCCTTGATCGGCGGTCCCAGCACGGCAGGGCTGTTCCTCGGGATCGCCCTCCTGATGAACCTCGGCTCCTACTTCTTCAGCGACAAACTGGCGCTGAAGATGAGCCGCGCCCAGCCGATCGAGGAGTCGGAGGCGCCGCGGCTCTACCAGATCGTCCGCGAACTGACGACGCGCGCCGACCTGCCGATGCCGCGTCTCTACATGATTCCCCAGGACCAGCCCAACGCTTTCGCGACCGGCCGCAACCCGCAGCATTCCGCGGTCGCGGTCACTCGCGGGATCACCAAGCTGCTCTCCGAGGACGAGCTGCGCGGCGTGCTCGCCCATGAGCTCGCCCACGTCCAGCACCGCGACATCCTGATCCAGTCGGTCGCCTCGGCGATCGGCGCGGCGATCACCTACCTCGCCTACATGTTCATGTGGTTCGGCAGCGACGACGACTCGCCACTCAGTCTCGTCGCCTCGCTGGCGATGGTGCTGCTGGCGCCGATCGCGGCGAGCATCATCCAGCTCTCGATCTCGCGCCAGCGCGAGTACGCGGCCGACGCCGGTGGGGCGGAAATCTGCGGCAACCCCGAGTCGCTGGCCAGCGCCCTGCTGCGCCTCGAGCAGGGGGCGGAAGCGATGCCGATGCAGGTCAACCAGGCGGCAGAGCCGCTCTACATCGTCAAGCCCTTCTCCAGCAAGGGCCTCGCCGGCCTCTTCTCGACCCACCCGCCGATCGAGGAGCGGGTCAAGAGGCTGCGCCAGATGCGCCCCAGCCTCGGCTGAGGTTGCCTTTCGATACGCCGGAAAAGGCCCGCGAGAGCGGGCCTTTTCTATGGATACGGCTGCGTCCTATTGACCCAGGCCATATTTAAGAACTAGACTGTACGCGTAACGGATAGTCCGTATCGCAACCATGGCAAAGGCCAGCGCCAGATCCAAGTCAGCCACGCCACGCCGCCTACCGCGGGGCCGGCATGCGCTCGCTCCCGAGGACGTAGTTCGCGACCAGCGCGAGCGCCTGCTCGCCGCGGTGCCAGGGGTTGTCGCCGAGCGTGGCTACGAAGCGACCTCGGTCGCCGACATCGTCAAGGCGGCAGCGGTCTCCCGCAACGCCTTCTACAAGAACTTCAGCGACAAGCAGGAGTGCTTTGCGGTCGCCCACGAGGCGGGCCACGAGCGGCTGCTCGAGATCCTCACTGAGCCCTGCGAGGAGGGCACCACGGTCAAAGAGCGGGTTCAGCGCTCCCTGGCGGCGGTCCTCGATGCGCTTGCCTCCGAGCCGGCCCTGGCGCGCCTTCTCTTCGTCGAGGCCCCCTCGGCCGGTGAGGAGATCGCCCTCGCCTATCACCAATGGCTTCAGCGCTACGGCATCTTGCTGCGCATCGCCGCTCCCGATGCCCAGCCACAGTCTAGCCCTGCACCTGAGGTTGAGGGTGTGATCGTCGGTGGGCTCGCCTCGCGCGTCGCCAGTGAGGCCCTGCAGGGAAGAGGGGCGCAGCTTGGAGCCCTAACCGAGCCCTTCGTCGAGTACGTCCTTGCGTTCTACCGGCCGAGTGAGCCCGGTCCCAGGGAGGGCAAGATTCTCGCTTTCGAGCCCGAGCCGGAGCAGCCGCTCGAGCTCCCCGAAGCGCAGCGCAAGCAAGCCGGCGCCTAGTCGCTCTCACCGCTTTTCCCGATCCGACCGCAGAAAATTCTGCCCAGAAGTCCCTGCAAATAAGCCGCTTTCTCACCAATACCACGTGCGTATCTTGACAAACACGAACCATCGTGTTTACATCTGATCGCGTCTTCTGTTGGGAACGTCAGCGGTATAGCCAACGAAGTCGCGCAGCACCACAGGGACAGAAACCGAGCCCCGAGGAAGCCGCTAAGGGAAGCGGCGGGCAGAGGGGCTCACGGGACAAGGAGAGAGATCTAGATGTTCTCGTCACTAAGGACACGCTTCGGCATCCCGGGAGTCATCTCGGTGATCGCATTGGTCTTTGCAATGCTCGGCGGCGCTTACGCCGCCAACAACAACGGCGGTGGCAAGGCCACCGCCTCGGCCAAGGCCAAGAAGGGGCCGAGGGGACCCAAGGGCGCGACCGGGCCTGCAGGACCGCAGGGACCCGCAGGCGCTAACGGCAAGGACGGTTCCAACGGGGCGAACGGAGCTAGCGGCGCAGCTGGCAAATCAGTCACTGCCAACTCATTCAATGGCGGAAGCGAACCCACTGACGAACCCTGCGAAGAACTTGGCGGCACCGAACTCGAAGTCGAAGGCTCCGGCGCCAAGCATTACACCTGTAACGGTAAAGACGGCAAAAACGGCAAAGATGGCGAACCCTGGACCCTTGGCGGCACCCTTCCAGCAGGGGCGACCGAGACTGGTACATGGGCATTTTCGACGGGCGATTCGCCAGGCAATAATGGGATCAACATCCCGATCTCATTCACCGTGCCGCTGGAAACAGGTCTTGATGGTGCGCATGTTCACTATCTCAACGCGGCCGGAAAAGAACTTGTCCTCAGCTTCGTCACGTTTGAAACCACTGAAGTAGAGCCAACTGACTGCGGTAGCGATATCGGTCCTGGAGTAAACGCTACGAATCCACAGGCCAACCCGGGTGCGCTGTGTGTGTATACGGGTGTTGCATCCGAATTCAATACGAGCGCTTTCCCTCCTACCGTCAACGTGGGTGCGTTCAGTGCCACCGCCCAGCCAGGCGCCTCTGTCGCGGGGGCTGTTTTGAACGTTCTCGTCAAAACAACTTCGAATGGAGCGTATGGATCAGGAACTTGGGCGGTGACGGCCCCATAAGTCTGCCTAGTCCCCATAGCCCGACGACGTGAGCGCCACCTCGCACTTCGATCCACTTACCCCTGAGGTGCGGGGTGGCGCCTATCCCCGAGGAGAGTCATGAGGAACCTGAGAGCGCAGCGCAACATGCGAAGGATCGGACCAAAAGTAACGCGCCACGCTGCGCACTCGGCGTTGCTCCTCATCGGCGTCGCGCTTGCGCTTGCCTTCCTGCCTGCGGCAGCGACCGCAGCGGCTCCGCCGCTGCTCTGGCAGACACCTGAAGTCGGCAAAAGCGGCGCCGGAGCGGGTGAATTCTCTACAGAGACGGGCATCGCGGCTGATCCGGCCAGCGGACATTTCTTCGTGGCTGACGAACAGAATGAGAGGGTCGCGGAGTTCGATGCCTGGGGGCAATTCGTCAAGGCTTGGGGATGGAACGTCGCGCCCGAGGGCGCAGTGGGCGACACGCCCGACGATGAGTTTGAGGTCTGCACCGAAGTCTGCCAAGCGGGTGTCGCAGGGGCCGGTGCCGGACAGTTCGCACTGCCCAATGGGGTGGCCTTGGACGCGTCGGGCAACGTCTACGTCGAGGAGCTAGAACGCGAAGTAAGACTCTTCGGTGAAAAAAGCCTTCGCGTTCAGAAGTTCGCTCCCAACGGGGACTTTGTCTTGATGATTGGAGGCAAGGTCAACAAGACCAAGGTCAATGAACGGGAAAACCAGGAGGCAAACGCCGAACCGGTCACCGTCACCGAAGCAGAAGAAAACCTTTGCACGGCCATCTCTGGCGATGAATGTGGAGCTGGCGTTCCCGGTCCGGGCAAAGGTCAATTCATTGGCGGAATCTTCGGCAACAAAATCGACACCAACTCCGAGGGCTCGGCGATCTTCGTCGGTGATGTCGGGCGGATCCAAGAGTTCAACACGAGTGGTGCCTTTGAAGGCGAAGTCGCTGTTCCCGGCGAGGGGGTAAAGGCACTCGCGGTTGACGGCCAAGGAAACTTCTACGTTACTTTTGAAGATCCCCTGGCAATCGTTAAGCCCGACGTACACAAGTTTGGCCCCGGAGGCGCGGAGCTGGGGACTCTGCCGGTGAAAGACCCCGGGGCGCTGGCGGTGGGCGCCGACGACAGCGTCTACGTTGTCGAAAGGACGAATGGAAATTTCTCTCCGGACACGATCGTCAAGTTCAACTCCGCCGGCAACCAGACGATCACGCCAGGAGAGCACTTCGCGGAAATCCCGGGTTCGTTCTCCCGCGTGCGCGGTCTCGCCCTGAGCACTGGCTGCGACATACCCGGCGAGGATCTGTATGCCACGCACACCAGCGTGGGGGAAGGTTTCCTCCGCGCCTACGGGCCGCCGCCTAATCCAGCAACCTGTCCGCCTCCCGAAGTTCCACCGACGATCGCCGATCAGTATGCGGTTTCGGTAGACCCCGGTGGCGCCACCGTGCAGGCGGTGATCAACCCGCGCTTCTGGCCGGACACCCACTACTACGTGCAGTATGGAACCGGGGAATGCTCTAAAGGTGGCTGCGGGAAAGCGCAGCCGGCCCCCCCGGGGTCCCTGCTGAGCACTCAGACGATCAACGCGCCCCTCACGACCGCTGGTGTTTTTCTCTCCGGTCTCGAGCCCGCCACCACCTACCACTACCGCTTCGTCGCCCAAAGCGGCGGCGGCGGGCCGGTGCGGGGGTTGGGAGGGACGCTCGCAAAAGACGGCCAGGAAGGCACCTTCACCACCTTCCCGCTGCCCACCGAGTCCAACTCCCAGTGCCCAAACCAAGCCTTCCGCAGCGGCGCCTCGGCGCTGCTGCCCGACTGCCGCGCCTACGAGATGGTTTCGCCGGTTAACAAGGAAAACGGTGACATTGTCGCCTTCACGGCCGCAGATCACGACTTCGCCGCCCTCAACCAAAGCTCGGCTAACGGGGAAAAGCTGACCTACTCCTCCTACCGCGCGTTTGGCGACGCGCAGTCCGCGCCGTTCACCTCTCAGTACATCGCCAGCCGCCAGGATGGAGTCGGGTGGGTAAGCCACACGATTTCACCGCCTCGGGGAATCAGCGTAGTCGAAACGGTGTTCTCCCTCAATAACCTCTTCAAGGCCTTCTCGGCAGACCTCTGCAGCGCCTGGGTCATCGACGACACCGGCGAAGTGCTCGCGCCCGGCGCGGTAGCGGGGTTCTCCAACCTCTATCGACGTGAGGACTGCGGCGACGAGTCTTACAAAGCGCTCACTACTGTCACACCGTTGCACCGCTCACCCCTCCACTACGTGCCGCAACTACAGGGGATCTCGGCCGACGGTAGCCATGTGATCTTCCGCGCGACCGACAGTCTGACGGCCGACGCGCCGGTTCTGGGCGAGCAACGCGACTTGCTCTACGAGGCTTTTGGCACGGGGAAAGCGACGAAACTACGCTTCGTTTGCCTGCTGCCGAACGGTACGGCGGTGAGCGCGGGCTGCTCGGCTGGAACACCTGCCAGTCTCGACTACGGGCGCGGGGCCAGCATCTCGCACGCGATCTCCACCGACGGTTCCCGGATCTTCTGGACCGATGCCCAGAATTTCGACGGCCGACTGTATGTGCGGATCGCCGGTAACGAAACGCGGGCAGTCTCGGCGGCCGGGGAAGCGCTCTCCGAAAGGAAAGGCGCCCACTTCTGGACCGCTGCGGCGGACGGCTCGGCGGCGGTCTATACAGTCGGCGAACGTATAGGCGGCGCAGCTGACCTCTATGAATTCGACCTCGGCGGCGAACAGACCCGGCGGATTGCCGGGAAAGTCTATGGCCTGCTTGGGGCCTCAGACGATGCCTCACGCATCTATCTGGTCTCCGGTGAAGCCCTTGGCGGCAACTCTGTGGCGGGTAAACCCAATCTCTACTTGCGCGGGGCAGGTGGAGGCCTGAGCTTCATCGCGACGCTGTCGGGCGAAGATGCACGGACCGCAGTATTGCCATCCCCGGTCAACCCCCTGCCGAACCAGCACAGCGCACAGGTGAGCGCGGACGGCGGCCACGTCGCGTTCCTCTCAACGGCGAGGTTGACCGGATATGACAACACCGATGTCGACAGCGGGAAAGCCGACGCCGAGGTTTACATCTACGACGCAGAAGCAGATCGGCTCGACTGCGCTTCGTGTAATCCGACTGGAGCGCGACCGGTCGGCCGGAACCTGCCAGCGGGGAACGGGGTCCCGAGTGGGGTCTGGGGAGCCGCCTCGATTCCCACTGCGCAGACCGCCCTTTACCCGATGCCGCGAGTGCTCTCCGCCGATGGGCAACGGCTCATCTTTCAGAGCACCGACGCTCTGGTCGCCAGCGACACCAACGGAGCCCAAGACGTCTATGAGTGGGAGACGGCGGGCAAGGGTGACTGCACGGAAGAGAGCCCCGCCTTCAGCAAAGCGAACGGCGGCTGCATCGCCCTGATCTCCTCAGGGGAGAGCCCTGTCGATTCCCTAGTCATCGACACGAGCCCCTCCGGCGAAGATGTCTTCTTCGCCACCGCCGCGAGCCTGCTTGCTCAGGACCCGGGCTTGATCGACATCTATGACGCCCGAGTTGGCGGAGGGCTGCCCACTCCGGCCGGATCGCCAGCGGCCTGCGAAGGGGAAGCCTGTCAGGGGCCGTTCAGCCCGCCCAACGACCCTACGCCCGCCTCCGCCGCCTACGAAGGCCCCGGCAACCCCAAGCCGACCAAGAAGAAAGCGCATAGGACAAAGCGCCACCAGCACAAGAGCAAGCATGGCAAGCGCCGCCACCAACGAGCCAACCACGACCGGAGGGCAGGACGATGAAGCAGGCGACCCGAACCTTCCTCGCTGCCTGTCTCCTGGTGCTCCCGCTCGCCGCGGCAAGCGCCGCTCCCGCCGGAGCCGCCTTTGGGCTGAAACCGAGCCCCGACGTCACCTTCGTTGGGCCCGACGGTTCTCCAGCGATGCAGGCTGGCTCCCATCCCTACGCGATGAACACTGACTTTGCCTTCAACACCGCGATCGATCCAGACCTCGGAAAGGAGATCCCCGAGGAGGCGGCCAAGGACGTGATCATCGAACTGCCGCCCGGGCAGGTGGCGGAACCGGCGGCGGTTCCGCGCTGTTCCTCGATCGTCTTCCTGAGGTCGGGCGAAGGCGGCCCCCATTGCCCAAGCGACACCGTCGTGGGGACGAACAGGCTGGAGATCAACTCGCTGGGGGAGTTCTACACGGTTCCCTTCTACAACCTCACCCCACCCCCGGGCAAGGTGATCAAACTGGGCTTCATTGCGCTGGGGGTGCCGGTGACCCTCGAGATCAGCCTCAAGGAAGCTCCCCCATACAACGGCATCGTCTCGGCGACCAATATCCCCCAGCCGGTTTCCTACTACAGCACCAACGCCGTGGTCTGGGGCAACCCGGCAAGTCCCACTCACGACTCAGAACGGGGCGACTGCGTGATCACTCCCGCCGCGGACAGCTGCCCGGTGAGCCTTGCCGAACGCCCCTTTCTCACCCTGCCGCGCAGCTGCACCGGGCCGCTTGCCACGAACTTTGGTGTCGACTCCTGGCAGCACCCCGGCAACTTGCTCAGCTATCAGATCGAAACCCACGACAATGCGACGCCGCCGATGCCGCTTGGCACCACGGGGTGCCCCAAGCTGGGCTTCAAGCCCTCGATAACGGCGCAGCCGACGACCAAGGCAGCTGAGAGCCCAACCGGCCTGGACTTCTCCCTCAACGTCAACGACGAAGGGCTGACCAACCCGACCGGACTCGCCCAAACGGACATAAGGAAAGCGGTCGTAACCCTGCCCGAGGGCTTCTCGGCCAACCCCTCTCTGGCCGAAGGGCTAGAGGTCTGTAGCGAAGCCCAGCTCGAAGCAGAGACCGCCTTCTCAGACCCAGGGGCGGGCTGTCCAAACGCCTCCAAGGTCGGCACGGTCGAAGTCGAAACGCCGCTCCTGGACGAAAGCGTCGACGGCTCGCTCTTCGTCGCCAAGCCCTACGAGAACCCGTTCGGCTCCCTCATAGCCCTCTACATAGTGATCAAGAACAAGAACCTGGGGATCATGGTCACCCAGCCCTTGAAGGTCGAACCCGACCCGGTCACCGGCCAGCTGACGACGGTCGCCGACGACCTGCCCCAGCTGCCGTTCAGCCACTTTCGCCTGCATTTCCGCGAGGGCACCCGCTCACCCCTGGCGAGCCCGCCCGCCTGCGGCACCTACAACGCCACCGCCGTGCTGACTCCCTGGTCGGGAGGAGCGCCGGTGACGACGACATCGGCTTTCCAGATCATCACGGGGCCTGACGCCGGACCCTGCCCAACGGGAGGCCTGCCGCCCTTCAAGCCAGGGTTGATTGCCGGCACTCTCAACAACGCCGCCGGGCGCTTTTCACCCTTCAACGCCAGGCTGTTCAGAAGCGACTCCGAACAGGAGTTCACCCGCTTCTCGATCAAGCTACCGCCGGGCATCGTCGGCATCCTCGCCGGTATTCCCTATTGCTCCGACGCAGCGATCGAGGCGGCGAAGCAAAGGACGGGCACAGAAGAGCTCACCTCTCCCTCCTGTCCCGCCGCATCGGAGATCGGCCACACCCTGGCCGGAGCGGGAGTAGGCCCAGCCTTGGCCTATGCACCCGGCAAGCTCTACCTGGCCGGGCCTTACAAAGGCACAGCCTTCTCCCTGGTCGCGATCACGGCGGCCAAAGTCGGCCCCTTCGACCTCGGTACCGTGGTCGTCCGCCAAGGCTTCAAGGTGGATAGGGAGACCGCCGAAGTCTTCATCGACGCCACCGAATCGGACCCGATTCCCCACATCATCGACGGCATCCCGGTCCATGCCCGCGACATCCGCGCCTACGTGGACAGGTCGAAGTTCGTTTTCAACCCGACCTCTTGCAAAAGGACCTCGACTGCCTCGACGCTTTTGGGCTCGGGCCTGGACTTTGGCTCGGCCGCAGACGATCGTCCGGTGACCGTCTCGACGCCGTTTCAGGCAGCCGACTGCGCCGCTCTTGTCTTCAAGCCCAAGCTGAAGCTGCAGCTGCGCGGTGGCACCAAACGCGGCGCCCATCCTGCCTTCCGCGCCGAACTAAACATGAAGGGTGGTCCCGAAGGCGGAGAAGCCAACGTCGCTCGCGCCCAGGTAACCCTACCCCGCTCGGCTTTTCTGGAGAACGCTCACATCAAAACGATCTGCACCAGGGTTCAGTTCCGAGCCGATCTGTGCCCGGCTGGCTCGGTCTATGGCTATGCCAGGGCATTTACCCCGGTTCTCGCCGAGCCGGTCGAAGGCCCGGTCTACCTGCGCTCCTCAGAGCACCAGCTACCGGACCTGGTCGCCTCGCTTCATTCGGAGAAGATCACCGTCGACGTGGTCGGGCGCATCGACTCCTTCGACGGGCGGATCCGCAACACCTTCGAAGCGGTGCCAGACGCCCCGGTGAGCAAATTCGTCTTGACCATGCAGGGTGGCAAGAAGGGCCTGATCGTCAACTCGACCAACCTCTGCAAAGGCACACACAAGGCGATCGTCGATTTCACTGCCCAAAATGGCAAGGTATCCAACACCCGTCCGGCGGTGGCCGCGAAGTGTCCCAAGGCCCATAAAAAGCACAAGCGACATCGCAAGGCCGGCTAAGCATGCGCAGAAGAGCGGGGGCACTAAGCCTGGCCGTGGCGCTATTGGCCTGCGCGAGTCTTGCCAATGCCTCGGTGATCCAGGAGGGCAACCTGCGGATCACGGTCACCAGCCAGATCCAGCCATACAAACTCCCCAGAACGGGCACAGCGCCGATTGCCGTCTTTGTCGCCGGGCATCTCTCCGCTCCTCACGGCGGCGTCCCCTCTCAGCTGAAGAGATTGACGGTAAACGTCAACCGCCACGGCCTCTTGCAGTCCAAGGGACTGCCGGTCTGCCAGGTCTCCCAGCTGCAGCCGGCCTCCACTGAAAGAGCCCTCGCCAACTGCGGTGACGCGGTGATCGGCTCGGGCCAGTTCTGGGCCCACATCGTCTTGCCGGACCAGGGCGCCTACCCAACTCACGGCAGGCTGCTCATCTTCAACGGACGCGACAAGGGCCGCCCGGTCCTGCTCACCCACATCTTCACCTCCAACCCCTTCTTCAGCTCCTTCGTACTCACTTTCGCGATCCGCCGCATCTTCCATGGCGTCTACGGCACCCAGCTGAGCGCTTCTCTCCCTCAAGCCCTCGGCACCTGGGGCTACGTCGACCGCATCAAGCTCACCCTGAAGCGCAAATACCGCTATCGGGGCGAGAAGCTCTCCTACTTCAACTCCGGTTGCCCGGCTCCGAAGGGAGTGCCCAGGGTCGTCTTCCCCCTGGCCCTAGCCAGCTTTGACTTCGCCGAAGGGGTCAGCCTCGCCGCCAAAGTGGACAAGAGCTGTGCGGTGAAGGGATGAGACGCGCATCCACGGCCCTCGCTGCGATTGCGCTGCTCTGCCTCGCGTCGAGCGCCAAGGCAAGCTATGACCCGATCGGCTCCGGCACGACAAAGCTGATCCTCGACAAGGGTTTCCTCGCCCTCTTGAAGAAAAACGGGGTGAAGCTCCTCGCCAAGGCCCCCGGCCAAGCGCAAGGGCAACGCGGTCGTCCTGCCGGTCTCGGGTGGAAAATCGGACCCGACCAACGGCAAGGGTGAAATCGAAGCCGAAGGGGCCCTGGTCTTTGCCTCCGGTAGCCGCAAGCTCCCATTGCGCGACGTTGAGCTGAAGGCCAAGCGCACCCCGCTTTTTGCCAAAGTCGGGGGCGGGCAGCTGAAAGTGGCCTCGGCCAAGCAGATCTCCTCCAAGCGCGATGGCTTCGGCTCGGCCTTCACCGCCACCGGTCTCTCACTGACCCAAAAGGTCGCCACCCGCCTCAACAAGAAGCTGCGCGCGAAAGACCTCTTCAAGGAAGGACAGATCTTCGGTGCGCTGAAGGCAAAGACCCAGGGCCAGCGGGTCACGATCCTGTCCCAGGGCCAGGGGACCCTGGTTCCCGACCCCGCTTTTCTCGCCAAGCTGAAAGCCCTTTTCGTCTCACTCAACCCGATCTCACCCGCAGAATTGGCGCCGGGGCCGGTCCTTCACTTCCCGATCGCCGCCGGCGGGCAGATCGCCCCCGATGCCTCAGAAGGCACCCTTCGCCTCGGCGGCGCGATCGAACTGCTGCAGCTCGGCGCCGGGCAGGTATTTCAGCAGGAATACTGGCTCGATCTGAGGGCCAGGGCGACGAGCGCCGAAGTCGACGTCGAGCCGACTCCCACCTTCCCCGGCAAGCTGGGGCGGGTCGGGGCCTTTGGGGTGGATATGGCCAGGGCCAGCATCTCCTCGGACCCCAAGAGCCGCACGATCTCGGTCTCCAACGCACCGCTGACGCTCGACGTTCAGACCGCGCAGACGTTCAACGAAGCCTTCGCCGCAGGCAAAGCCACCTTCGTGGCGGGGGAGGCATTCGGGGTGGTGGCGTTTACGGCGCAGGCGCAGTAGGAATGCAGGACTCGGTCGAGCGGGTACGCGCCGAGTTGGCCGAGCGCTTACGCGCTCGCAGAGCCGAGATTGAGCGAGCCGCCCTGACCCGCGTCTACGCAATCTCCGACCCCACCGGGTCCACTGACCCCACCTACCTCGAAAGCCTGCGCGCCGCGGTCTCCGTTGCGCTGGGTTTCGGACTGGAGGCGATCGAGTCCACCGAGGAGCAGACACCCCCGGTGCCGGTAGAGCTGCTGGCCCAGGCGCGGATCGCCGCGCGCAGCGGCGTCAGCCTCGACACGGTCCTCCGCCGCTACTTTGCTGGCTACACCCTGCTGGGTGATTTCCTCATCGAGGAGGCAGCAGAGGGCACTCTTCTGGGCGCCACCGCGCTGAAGCGACTACTGAGAGCGCAGGCGGCGCTCTTCGACCGGTTGCTATCCGATGTCGCCGAGGAGTACGGTCGCGAGGCAGGCTGCCGGCCGGACACCTCTGACCAGCGCCGGGCCGAGCAAGTCCAGCGTCTTCTCGACGGCGAGCTGATCGAGCCTCCCGAGCTTTCCTACGAGTTCGATGGCTGGCACGTCGGGGCAATAGCCTCCGGTATGAACGTGGCCGGTGCGATCCGCGAGCTTGCCGCGGCGCTTGATCGGCGTGTCCTGCTTGTCCGGCCCGATCAAAATGCAGCCTGGGTCTGGTTCGGCGGTCGACGGCGGGTCGAAACCACGGAGATCGCACGTCAGGCTTCAGCGAACTTGCCGTGCGACGTCCTCCTCGCCCTCGGTGAGCCCGCCGAGGCTGGAGCCGGTTGGCGCCTGACCCATCAGCAGGCCAAGGCAGCCTTTTCCGTCGCCAGCCGGGGCCCTGAGCGCGTCGTGCGGTATGCCGACGTGGGCCTTCTTGCATCGATCATTCGAGACGACCTCCTCGTCAGCTCCCTGCGCCAGATCTTTCTCGAGCCCCTGGCAATGGGGCGAGACGACGGCTCGACACTTCGCAAAACGCTACGCGCTTACTTCGTCGCGCGGCGCAATATCAGCTCAACGGCGGCGACACTAGGGGTGAGCCGTCAGACTGTCAACAGCCGTTTGCGCATCGTCGAGCAGCGGCTCGGATGCCCCCTCGACGCTCACGCGGCCGAGATGGAGCTCGCGCTGAACCTCCCTGACCGGTGACGGCCTTTACCCGTGTCAACTTTGCTGAGCACATTGCCAATGGACAGCGATTCCCACCCGCAAGAGGCTCTGGCGGAGACGCGAGCCCTGCAAGGGGCGATCTTGTGCATCTCCGAAGGCCTGACACAGAAGGTCATTCCAAGCCGAGGGCAGCGGTATTCAAGGCGCCGCAAGCCTTCGGTATTTGATCGAGAGAAAGGGAATTGTGAAACGCATCAGAACTCTTGGCCTCGCCGCCGTCATGGCGCTGGCCCTCACTATCTCCGGTGGCGTCGCTACCGCGTCGGCGTCCGAACTCGCTTCAGAAGCCGAATCGACAGAACTCACCGGTACTCAGTCGACAACATTTACCCTCTCCACGCACGCGGGAGGATTTGGGTTTGGCTGTGAAAGCGGCTTTGCCTTCTCCGCAACGCAGAGTGGCAAATTCGTCAAAACATTGGCGACGTCGCCAGGTGGCTCCGGGAACTGCGGCTCCCTTGGCACGTTGAACTGGTCCAATTGTGGGCTCACCTTCTATCCCGGTTCACGAATCTCCGCCGGGAAATTCGCCGGCACTTTCGAAATCGGCCCTGCCAATTGTGGACCGATAACGATCAAAAAATCCGGGTGCGAAACGAAAATCGGTCCCCAGAGCGGTCTCGCCGCGACTCTTGAAAATCAAGGGACAGGAACTGGTAGGACCATTAAAATCAACGCCAACGTCACCAATCTCAAAACCACGTCGAGCGGTTCCTGTGCAGGAAGCGGGACCTTCGAAGACGGCACTCTCACAGGATCCTGGAGCTTGGAAGGCCGCACGATAGGCGGAGCTAAACAACTGGGTATATACGTCTACGAAGAGCCGGCGGGCCTCCACATGGGAGGCCAAAAATCTGGAGAAGAAGCTAAACAGCCGAAGTTCGAAGCTGACAAATATCCGGCGACGATCTCGGGGAGCGTGTCGAAAACACATTCATTCGTTGCGGAAGGCCCAGGCGTGGCTCTCAACTGTGGAAGTGCGCAGTTCGCCGCCAGTGCGGCGAGTTCCACCGCCAACCTTCCGGTCGGAGCCAGCTACACCAGTTGCTCTGGGCCGTTGGGCTCGACGGTCACGGTGAACATGAATAGCTGCCACTACCTCCTCCACGTCGCCAACAGTGGACCTCCCTACACCGGCAGTGCTGACATTCAGTGCGACAAAGCAGGGGACACCATCCTTTTCGAGGCGCACCTCTTTGGAGTTGTGTTGTGCAGTCGCTCGTATCCAGCGCAGACGCTCGGCGCGGCGAGCTACGAAACGGTGGTTAACGAAGCAAAAGAAACCCGCCATGTCGTTGCCAACGTCGAAGGCACGGGCGTTGACTACACAAACAGCGGCAGTACCGCGTGCGGCCCAAATGGCTCATTCGGGAACGGCTCCTTCAGCGGCGGGTTCGAACTGCAGGGATAGGAACCGCTGTTCTGGATTCTGAATGAGCTGAAGCATTAAGCAGGATGACCGGGGTGGGGGCGCGACATCTCGCGGCCCCGCCCCGACATCCATGCCCGTAGGTCGTCCAGCATGTCGGCGATCAAAAAAACCACGTGCGTATCTTGACAAACGCGAACTGACGTGTTTGTATTTGGGCTCGTCTCCGATTGAGAACCAAGCCGGTATGAGCCCCGAGCAAAAGACCCGCAGCACGACTCGCTCGCCACGCGCGTCGCGACGTCGGCCGGACGCTCCAGCACCGGAGGTCGAGCGGATCAAGCCTGGTTCTGGGCTCTCGCGCGCCGAGGTGATCGCCAACCAGCGCGGGCGCATCTTCGATGGCTTTGCCGCTGCTCTGGCCTACCACGGCTACGAGGACACGAAGGTCACCGACATCATCGAATTCGCGGGGGTCTCCCGGGCGACCTTCTACGAGCGCTTCGAGAGCAAGGAGCTCTGCTTCGCGGCCGCCTATGAGGACGGGGTAGAGCGGCTTGTCGTTGCCGTCGGGGCGGCCGTGGATGGCGAGGATGGCTGGGCCGATCGCGTTTCGGCCGGACTGCGGGCCGGTCTCGAGTTCCTCGCTGCTGGGCCGCAACTGGCTCACCTGCTCTTGGTCGAGTCGCTTGCCGCTGCACGCCCCGCCCGGCTCGAATACGAGCGCTCGCTGGTGCGCCTTGCCGAAGCTTTGCGGCCGCCCGCCGCCGAGCTTCCGGCGGGCGAGGCTCCAGAGGAGACCGCGCGGCTGCTCGCCGGTGGCATCGCCTCTCACCTTTCGGGCCGTCTGCTCGCCGGGGAAGCGGAGCGCCTTCCCAAGCTCCACGATGCCTTGCTCCAGTACCTGCTCACTCCCTATCTCGCGCCAGCAACGCGCTCCGCTGAGAAGCGGAGCGCCGCGCGCGCGTAGTCTCGCCATGCTCCAGCGGGAGCCGCTGTCCCGCGGAGCGAAGCCGGGGCGCCTCGATTCCGGTGTGCTCGCTGTCCTGCCTCCCGAGTTCACCCTCGCCAAGCTGCCACCCGGTCGCCATGGTCTATCGCCCTCTTTCGTTGCCTCCAACCAGCGCCTGCGCATCGTCGCCGCGATGTTGAGGGTCCTGCCGCGACACGGCTACCCAGAGACGACGATCGGCCATCTGGTGGAGGAGGCGGGTGTCTCTCGCAGTGCCTTCTATCAGCGATTCCCAAGCAAGGAAGCGTGCTTTCTGGCGACCTATGACCTGGTCAGCCAGTGGCTCTGCGAGCACATCGAGCGCGCCGTCGTCGCGGACGACGGGTGGCCCGCCCGCGTCCGAGCCGGGGTCTCGGAAGCGCTCCGTCTTCTCGCCTCGAACCCTCTACTTGCCCATCTCGTCGCCGTCGAGGCCATGCGTGCCGGTCCGGCCGCTCGCAGGCGACAGCAGGCCTGTCTCGCGCGCTTCGCGGAGGCGCTGCGTGCCGGCCGTCCCCGCCGCGACGACCTGCCCGCAGAGCTCGAGGAGCTCCTGCTAGGTGGTGTCTTCTCGTTGATCGCGCGCTACGTAGACACTGGACGGACCGAGCAGCTGACCGAGGCGACCGCTGAGCTGGTCCAGTACCTGCTCATCCCCTATCTCGAGCCGGGAGAGAGCAGGCGGATCGCCGCTCAGGCTGCCTGAGCCAGGCTGGTGCCTCTCGCTATACTTTTTGAAGTAAAGTCTGATCGGAATTCAGGTATTTAGGAGATGGCATGGCGACCGGTGCGGAGACGAAAGCAGTAGTCGAGGAGATAGAGCCGTTCGAGGCTGCACAGGAGATCGAAGGCGGCGACGTCGTCTTGGTCGACACGCGTGAGCCGCACGAGTATCAGGAGGCTCACCTCGAGAACGGCAAGCTGGTGCCGCCTGGGCTGCTGCGCGACGAGATCGCCGCTGCGGCGCCTAACAAGTCGGCCCGCACGATCCTCTACTGCCGCAGCGGCAACCGCTCCTACAAGGCGGCCGAGCAGATGGAAGCGCTCGGCTACACCGACGTCGCCTCGATGGCCGGCGGCATCCTCGCCTGGCAGGAGCAGGGGCTGCCCGTCCTCGCCACCGACGGCATGACCGCCGAGCAGCGCGACCGCTACTCGCGCCACACGCTGCTGCCCGAGGTCGGGGTCGACGGCCAGCTGAAGATGCTCGACGCCAAGGTGCTGCTGCTCGGCGCCGGCGGGCTCGGCGCGCCGACCGCGCTCTACCTCGCCGCGGCCGGGATCGGCACGATCGGCCTCGTCGACGACGACGTGGTCGACGCCTCCAACCTGCAGCGCCAGGTGATCCACAACACGGAGCGGATCGGCACCCCGAAGACCGAGTCGGCGCGGCTGACGATCGAAGCGCTCAACCCCGACGTGAAGGTCATCGAGCACCACCTCCGCCTCGACGCCGAGAACATCCTCGAGATCGTCGAGGACTACGACGTGATCGTCGACGGCGCCGACAACTTCCCGACCCGCTACCTGCTCAACGACGCCTCGGTGCGGCTGCGCAAGCCGGTCGTCTCCGCCTCGATCCTCAGCTTCGACGGCCAGATCTCGACCTTCGTCCCCTACGAGGGCCCCTGCTACCGCTGCCTCTACCCGACGCCGCCGCCGGCCGAGCTGGCGCCGAGCTGCTCCGCCAACGGCGTGCTCGGCGTGATGGCCGGGACGATGGGCACGCTGCAGGCCAACGAGGTCCTCAAGCTGGTCATCGGCGATCGGCGAGCCGCTGATCGGACGCCTGCTGCTCTACGAGGCGCTCGGCACCCGCTTCACCGAGCTCAAGGTCCGCCGCGACCCCGAGTGCCCGATCTGCGGCGAGAACGCGGCCGAGATCCCGGACGTCGGAGATGGGCCAGTTCCCCGACTACGACGCCTTCTGCGCCGGCTAGCCGGCTAGGTTTCCCGCCTGATGGCGACTATTCGCATTCCCACCGGTCCTGCGCGCCCAGACCGGCGGCCAGGCCGAGGTCGAGGCCGGCGGCTCCAACGTCGGCGAGGTGCTTCGCGCTCTGACCGCGGCGCACCCCGACACCGAGGCGCAGCTCTTCGGCGACGACGGCGACCTCAACCGCTACGTCAACGTCTACCTCAACGACGAGGACGTGCGCGTGCTCGACGGCCTCGAGACCGCCGTTTCCGACGGCGACACGGTCGTCATCCTCCCGGCGATGGCCGGCGGCTGATTCCGCCGCCTCGTCGCAGCGGCCTCGTTCGGGTTGAGCTGACCCTGGCTATACTTTTTGAAGTAACGGGAGACCGCGATGGCTCACGACCAGCTACTCAATCGACCCTGCGGGGGACGCTTCGGCGACATCGTCGAGTCGATCGGCAACACGCCGCTGGTCGAGCTGCCGCGCCTCACGCCCAAGCCCGACGTCCGCATCTACGCCAAGCTCGAGGGCCACAACCCGACCGGCTCGGTCAAGGACCGGGTCGCCAAGTCGATGATCGAGGCGGCCGAGGCCGAAGGCGCGATCGAGCCGGGGCAGACGATCCTCGAGCCGACCTCCGGCAACACCGGCATCTCGCTGGCGATGATCTGCCGCCGCAAGGGCTACCCGCTGAAGGTCGTGATGCCCGACAACGTCACCGCGGAGCGCACCCAGCTGCTTGAAGATGTACGGGGCGGAGATCGTCTACTCCGAGGGCGCCAAGGGCTCCAACGGCGCCGTCGAGGTGGCGCTGGAGATGGCCCAGGACCCGCGCTACTACATGCCCTACCAGTACGGCAACGAGGCCAACCCGCTCGCCCACTACAACGGCACGGCGGTCGAGATCCTCGAGGAGCTCGACGAGGTGACCGCCTTCGTCGGCGGCCTCGGCACCGGCGGCACGCTGATGGGCAACGGCCGGCGGCTCAAGGAGGAGAACCCCGAGACGCTGATCGTCGCCGCCGAGCCGATGCAGGGCGAGCTGGTCGACGGCCTGCGCTCGCTCGACGACGGCTTCATCCCGCCGATCATCGACATCTCGCTCCTCGACCGCAAGATCATGGTCTCCAACCGCGACGCGATCGTCTGGACCAAGCAGCCTGCTCGACGAGGAGGGCATCTTCGCCGGCGTCTCCTCCGGCGCGATCGCCGCGATCGCCGTCCGCATCGCCGGCGAGCTCGACGAGCGGCAACGTCGTCTTCCTGATCCCCGACGACGGCTGGAAGTACCTCTCCTCCGGCGTCTACACCAAGCCGATCGAGGAGATCGAGAATCTCGACTCCACCGTTTGGTGGTAGAGCAAGCCTGCCTCGCCGATGCGGATCGCCCAGAGCCTGATCGACGAGATGGTCGCGCACGCGCGCGAGGACCTGCCCAACGAGTGCTGCGGGATGGTCGGCGGCGCCGACGGCGAGGCGAGCGTGGTCCTGCCGGTCGTCAACGCGGCGGCCAGCCCGCTGCGCTTCGAGATGGACCCGCAGGGCCAGTACAACGCCCTGAAGGCGATCGAAGACGACGGCAAGGAGCTGCTGGCGATCTACCACTCGCACACCAAGAGCGCCGCCTATCCCTCGCAGACCGACGTCAACCAGGCGGTCAACTGGCCCGACGCGATCTACCTGATCGTCTCGCTGCAGGACGCCGACGCCCCCGACGTCAAGGGCTACTGGCTGAAAGACCTGACGATCGCCGATGCCGAGCTCGTCGTCGAGTAGCGGCGCGCCTGGTCAAGGTCGGCCTACGCGCCAGACCCAGATCGAGGCGGAGATGATCCAGGGCCTGCTCGGCGAGCACGGGATCCCAGCATGCTCAAGCGCGCGCCCGGCTTCGACAACCCAGACTTCCTCGCCGCCGGCCCGCACCAGGTCCTCGTCGCCGAGGAGGTCGCCGAGCAGGCGCGCGAAGTGCTCGAGGGAACGCCCGGGCGCCAGCTAGTCGACGCTGGGCCGGGCGATCTCGCGCAGGTAGCCGCGCCAGGCGTCCTCGATCTCGCCGATGCGGGCTTCGAAGGCGGCTTCGAGGGTCGCCGTGGCGCCGCCGGGGAGCAGGTCGCAGGGCGAGGCGCTCGCAGGCCTCGGGGCCGCGTTCGGTCTCGAGCAGGTCGAAGATCGTGCCGCCGAGGATCACCGCGTCGCGGCGCGAGGGCGGGAAGGACGGGCGGGCGCTCTCGCGCAGGCGCCGGATCACCGCCGCGCGGTAGAGGCCGACCTGGCGGGCGAAGTACTGGGCGCCGCCTTCGACCAGCCAGGCCCAGCGCAGGTAGCGGGCGAAGCGGCGCGGCGTCCAGGAGGGCGGCAGGTCGGGGTTGTTGGCGGCGATCACGAGCTGGGCGTAGAGGCGCTCGGCGGTGCCGCGCAGCGCCTCGCGCGAGTCGTCGCCGGCGGCGCGACGCTCCATGTGGGGGTCGTTGAGCACGTGCAGCTCGGTCGCCATCGCCCAGCCGGCCAGGTAGCGGCGCCCGGCCGGGGCCGCCGACCAGCGCGCGGCCGGCAGGAAGGGTGGGCCAGCGCGAGCCAGGCGGGGTTGGTGTGGACGACGACGGTGACGTCGCCCGGCACGTCCTCGAAGCGATCCTCGAGCCGCAGCCGCAGTTCCTCCATGCGGTCCAGCGTGCGCTCGGCGAAGGCAGCGTCGCCGCTGTCGTGGCGCGCGGTGAAGCTCAGGGATTCGGTCTCGACCCAAGGCATCGGGCGAGCCTACTTGCGCTACTTAGACGAGGACCGGCTCGGCCGCTTCGACGCCGCAAACCGAGTGGATCTCGGCGCGGGCGCGGTCGAACTCCTCGTCGGCCATCACCGGGGTGCCCTCGAAGGGCAGGTCGCGGTCGATCTCGACCCAGGAGCGGCAGCCGTGGTACTCGTCGCGGACCCGCACCGTGACCGGGCGCGGGATGCGGTGGACCCGCAGCAGCAGGATGTGCAGCGGGTGGCGCCGCTTCCAGTTGAGCCGCTTCTCGGCGTAGTCGGGGGTCCAGACGTAATAGGGGGAGAGGTCGTCGACGATGCGCGGGTCGGTGACCGTGATGTGGTCGGTGACCTCGGCCCAGGCGCGCAGGCGGACCCGGTCGGGCTGGGAGATGCCGCCGTCCTGGATCAGCGCTTCGGCCGGCGGCTCCTCGTCGGGCCAGACACCCTCCTCGAGCGCGCGGCGCAGCTCGGGGTGGTGGGACTCGCGGACCAGGTTGTTCTGCTGGTGGTCGAAGGTCGGGTAGAGGAAGAAGCGCTCGTGCTCGAGCTCGAAGTGCTTGTTCTCCTCGCGGATCCCGCCCTTGCGCAGGGTCAGCAGCTGCTCGCCCTCGGCGAGTGCGCGGACCGTTACGGCCCATTCCTTGAAAGCGATCGGCATTTGAAGTCGTACCTTGAGAAGGTTGGTTGAATCTGTGACTGGGAGGAGGCCGCCTCGGACCCCGTTCCAGGACGAGAAGCCCGCCCGAATTCGCGCATTCTAGACGAGTCTGGCCGGATCGCCAAATATGTGACGAAGGTCACTGACTCCCGTGGCCGCCACCGCCGGGCGTTTCGATCCGCAGCGTGTCGCCGGGGCGCAGGTCGCCCTCGGCCTTGCCGGCAGCGGCTCGCCGTTGAGGAGGTTGCGCCCGGGCGCGCCGTCCTCGCCGCCGTCGCGGCCGCGCGGGGGGTGCCGGCGGCGCTCGCCGATCAGCGAGTAGCGCATCGGCGCCAGCGCTTCGATCTCGCGCACGATCCCGTCGCCGCCGCTGGCGCGCGCCCGTCGCCGCCGCTGCCGCGGCGCAGCGAGAGCTCGCGCACCCGCAGCGGGAACTCGCTCTCCAGCGCCTCGACCGGGGTGTTGAGCGTGTTCGACATCGCGACGTGGATCGCGCTCGGGCCGTCGGCGTCCGGGCAGGCGCCCTGGCCGCCGCCGAGCGTCTCGTAGTAGGTGAAGTCGTCGCCGGCGAGGGTCAGGTTGTTCATCGTCCCCTGGCCCTGGGCCGGCGCCGGGCGGGCGCCGGCCAGGGCGGCGATGACCAGGTCGGCGACGCGGCTGGAGGTCTCGACGTTGCCGGCGACGACGGCGGCGGGAGGGCGGGCGTTGAGCAGGCAGCCCTCGGGCGCGATCACCTCGATCGGCCGGTAGGCGCCGGCGCAGGGCGGCGCGTCGGGGTCGGTCAGCACGCGCACGGCGAAGAAGGCGGCCGACTTGGTCACCGAGAGCGGGCAGTTGAGGTTGCCCTCGACCTGGGCGTCGGTGCCGCTGAAGTCGAGCGCTGAGGCGGTCGCCGTGGATCGTCGCCTCGACCCGCAGGCGCGACGTCGCGCGGTCGCCCGCCGGCGTCGTCCTCGAGCACGTCCTCGGCGCTGTAGGCGCCGTCGGGCAGCTCGCCGAGGGCGGCGCGGGTGCGTCGCTCGGCGTAGGCGAGGATCTCGTCCATCGCCGCGCGCAGGTGGTCGAGCCCGTGGCGCTCGGCGAGCTCGGCGAGGCGCAGCGCGCCGATCCGGTTGGCGGCTGCCTGGGCGCGCAGGTCGGCGAGGCGCTGGCTGGGGAAGCGCATCTGCGCGGCGAGGTCCGCGCAGCGGTGTCGGGGTCGGCACGGGTCGGCGGGATCACCACGCCCTCTTCGTCGAGCGTGGTCGAGTCGGCCGGCATGCTGCCGGGCGTCGGTCCGCCGACGTCGGCGTGGTGGGCGCGGCAGGCGGCGAAGCCGAGCAGCGACTCGCCGGCGAAGACCGGGGAGATCAGGGTGATGTCGGGCAGGTGGGTGCCGCCGCGGTAGGGGTCGTTGAGGATCCAGACTCGCCCGGGCGCTGCTCCAGGTCGAGCACCGCGGCGACCGCGTCGGGCATCGAGCCGAGGTGGACCGGGATGTGCTCGGCCTGCATGACCAGCTCGCCGCCGGCGTCGAAGATCGCGGTCGAGCAGTCGTGGCGCTCCTTGATGTTGGCCGAGTAGGCGGAGCGGATCAGCGCCGCGCCCATCTCGTCGCAGGCGGCGCGCAGGCCGCCGATCATGACCTGCAGGGTGACGGGGTCGAGCGCGGTCACGTCGCCCCCATGGGCGCGTTGGTCGCGTATATCGCGACTAGCGCGCCCATCATCGTTCGCGCTCCGCTCGGATCGTGCCGGCGTCGTCGACCTCGGCTCGCCAGCCGGGCGGCACGACGAAGGTCGCCTCGGGCAGCTCGAAGACGCCGGACCCTCGACTCCGAAGCCGGCGGGCGGCTCGCCGCGCAGGACCGGCGCCTCGATCCACTCGCCGTCGAAGCGGACCGCGCGCGCTCGCTCCTCCGAGCCGCCGCGCGGCGCGGCGGTCGGCTCGCGGCTTCGCGCCCGGCGCGACCAGCGCCAGGCGGATGTGGACGAGGACGACCTCGCCCTCGGGGTCGCGGTGGCCGTAGCGCTCCTCGTGGGCGACGGCGAAGCGCTCGACGAGGTCGGCCGGATCGGGGCGGGCGGACCCTGGGACCGGCAGCTCGAAGGCCTGGCCGGCGTAGCGCATCTCGTAGACCACCTCGGGCTCGCCGTCGCAGGTCCCGTCGGCGAGGCTGGCGATCAGCTCCTCGACCTCGGCGGCGACCCGCTCGGCGCTGAGGTCGGCGCCGCGCGAGCATCACCGTGCGGGCCGTGTCGCGGCGGCGGTCCGAGGCGCAGAGCCCGAGCGCCGAGAGGACGCCGCCGGCGCGCGGGCAGAGGATGCGCTCGATGCCGAGCTCGGCGGCGATCGCTGCCGCGTGCATCGGCCCGGCGCCGCCGAAGGGGAGCAGGGCGAAGCGGCGCGGGTCGACGCCGCGCTCGACCGTGACCACGCGCAGCGCCCGCACCATCTCCTGGTTGGCGACGCGGACGATGCCCTCGGCGGTCTGCAGCTCGTCGAGGCCGAGCGAGCCGGCGAGCTTGCCGACCGCGCTGCGGGCGGCGTCGACGTCCAGGGCGACGCCGCCGGCCAGCTCCGAGTCGGCGGCGAGGCGGCCGAGCAGCAGGTTGGCGTCGGTCACCGTGGGCTCTGCGCCGCCGCGTCCGTAACAGGCGGGCCCTGGCTCGGCTCCCGCCGAGCGCGGTCCGACGCGCAGGGCGCCGCCGCTGTCGCGCCAGCCGATCGAGCCGCCGCCGGCGCCGACGGTGTGGACGTCGACCATCGGCAGCTGGATGACGCGACCGTCGATCGTGCGCGAGTCGGTGCGGCGCACCTCGCCGTCCTCGACCACGCAGACGTCGCAGGAGGTGCCGCCCATGTCGAAGCCGAGCGCGTTGCCGTCGCCGCAGGCGCGGCGATCAGGCCGGCGCCGACGGCGCCGCCGGCCGGGCCGGAGAGCACGCTCCAGGCGCCCGCCCGGGCGGCCTCGGCAGCGCTGGCGACGCCGCCGGAGGACTGCATCACCAGTGGTCTTGGCAGGCCGGCCGATTCCGCCGCCTCGCCGAGCCGCCCCAGGTAGCGGCCGAGCAGGGGGGAGAGGTAGGCGTCGATCGCGGTGGTCGAGCAGCGCTCGTACTCGCGGAAGCGGGGCAGCACCTCGTGCGAGGCGGAGACGTGCAGGCCGGGGAGCTCGCTGCGCAGGTGCTCGGCGATGCGGCGCTCGTGGCTGGGGTCGAGGTAGGAGAAGAGCAGGCAGATCGCGACCGCCTCGGCGCCGCTCTCGCGCAGCAGCTCGGCCAGCCGCTGCGGCTCGTCGTCGCCGAGCGGCTCGACGATCCCCTCCGGGCCCGACCCGCTCGTCGGCCTCGAAGCGCAGCTCGGGCTCGACCAGCGGCGTCGGCTTCGGCGCGCAGAGCCGGTAGAGCTGCGGTCGGTCCTGGCGGCCGATCTCCAGCAGGTCGGCGAAGCCCCGCGTGGCGATCAGGGCGGTGCGGGCGCCGCGTTCCTCCAGCAGCGCGTTGGTGCCGACCGTCATCCCGTGGGCGAAGACCTCGACGTCGGTCGTGGCCGCGCCGGCGCGGCGCAATACCTCCTCGACCGCGCCGATCACCGCCCGCGACTGGTCCTGCGGCGTGGTCGGCAGCTTCGCGGTGTGGACTCGCTCGCCGTCGAAGAGGACGGCGTCGGTGAAGGTCCCGCCGACATCGACCCCGAGCAGCATGGCTCGACGCTACCGACTGCCGGTGAGTTTGTACTTGTTCGCCATATACGCGAATAAGTACGAACTCAGCGCCAAGCTTCGGTCCGGATCTCGCCGTCGGTGCCGCGGAGGATGTGGACGCCGTCGAGGTTGTGGTCGAGGCCGGGGAAGTCGGTGCGCAGGTGGCCGCCGCGCGACTCGCGGCGCTCCAGGGCGCAGGCGGCGATCGCTGCGGCGAGCGGGTAGGGGTCGCCGAGCAGCTCCTCGAGCTGCTCGGGGCGGCGCAGCGGGCCGGCGAGGTTCCAGACCGCTTCGCGGGTGGCCTCGGTTGGAGGCTCGAAGCGCCACTCGCCGGACTCGGGCGTGCTTGCCGGAGCGGTCTCCTCCAGCGCCGCCGCCGCGGCACGGCCGCCGAAGACGAAGCACTCGCTGAGCGAGTTGGAGGCGAGGCGGTTGGCGCCGTGCAGG
This sequence comes from uncultured Solirubrobacterales bacterium, assembly GCA_963718775.1. Taxonomy (GTDB): domain Bacteria; phylum Actinomycetota; class Thermoleophilia; order Solirubrobacterales; family 70-9; genus VRUE01. The sequence continues at coordinate 2,497,645 of OY970377.1, forward strand.
CCGGTGCAGGAGCACTCGCCGACGGCGTAGAGGCCGGGCAGCGAGGAACGGCCGTCGAGGTCGACCGCGACGCCCCCCATCGTGTAGTGGGCCGCCGGGGCGACCGGAACCGGCTCGTTTGCCGGGTCGAGGCCGGCCTCGGTCAGGGACGAGAAGACGTTTGGGAAGCGGGCCGGATCGAGCCCGCGCAGGTCGAGCTTGACTGCCGTCGTCCCGTCGGCGGCGAGCCGGTCGAGGATCGCAGCGGTGACCGCGTCGCGCGGCGCCAGCTCGTCGGTGAAGCGGCGGCCGGAGGCGTCGAGCAGGGTGGCGCCCTCGCCACGCACTGCCTCGGTGATCAGCAGCCCGTCGAAACGGGTGTCCGGCAGGTAGAGCGCGGTGGGGTGGAACTGGCAGAACTCGAGGTCGGCGAGGTCGGCGCCCGCAACGGCGGCCAGCGTCGGGCCGGCGCCGATCGCGCCCCAGGGGTTGGAGGTGCGGCGCCAGAGGGCTGCCGCGCCGCCGGTCGCCATTACCGTCGCGGCTGCGGCGATCGGCCCGTCATCGGTGAGCAGTCCGTGACAGCGCTCGCCGTCGCTCCACAAGGTCGTCGCGGAAGTGTGCTCGCGAACCTCGATCCGCGCCTCGGCGTCAACCATCGCGGCCAGCTTCGAGGTGATCTCGTGACCGGTCGCGCTGCCGCCCGAGTGGACGATGCGTCGGCGCGTGTGCCCGCCCTCGAGGCCGAGGGCAAGCTCACCGTCCGGCTCCAGGTCGAAGGCGACCCCGCGGGCGCGCAGCTCGTGCACGGCGGCGGGCGCCTCGTCGACCAGGACCTGAACCGCCGCGGGCCGGCAGAGGCCGCGACCGGCGGCGACCGTGTCGGCGGCGTGCTGCTCTGGCGAGTCGCCCTGCTCGAGCGCCGCGGCAAGGCCGCCCTGGGCCCAGAAGCTGGCGCTCTGCGAGAGCGGGGTGCGGGAGATCAGGCAGACCGAAGCGCCGCCCTCGGCCGCACGCAATGCCGTCCAGAGCCCGGCCGCGCCGCCGCCGATGACGGCGACGTCGAACTCGGCGCTGGTTGTTATTTCCGTCCTGCCTCTCGGCGGATTGCCTCGACCTGACCGCGCAGCCAGGCTGCAGCCGCCTCGCGAGCCCGTGCCCGCTCGTCGACGATCGCGCCCTCGGCCTCGGCGGCGCGCTTCTCGGCCGCCTCGATGCGCTTCTCCGCCGACTCGGTCTGGGTCTCGATCTCGGCCAGGCGCCCCTCGGCCTCGGCGACGACCCGGTCCTTGGCCTCGCGCTCGCGGCGCAGCTCCTCGGCATGGGCGGCGCGCAGCGCCTCGAGCGCCTCGGAGGCCCGAGCACGCTCCTTCTCGAGGTCGGTCTCCAGCGCCTCTATCTCGTCGGCTACACGCTTCTCGGCGGCACTCGCCGCGGCGGCCGCTTCCTCCAGCCGCTTCTTTGCCATCTCCACCTGGGCGCTGAGGTCCTCGCCGCTTGGCTGCTGTGTTGGCTCCGCCATTGCAAGCAATCTATTACGGGATGCCTGCCGGGCGCGTACAATTGGCCCGTGGCCTCGAAAGTCCGCAGCCGCACACTCCTAGCCCCGGGAAACGAGGAGGAGTGGGCTCGGCTGAACGCAGAGAAGCGCGAATACCATCAGCAGACCGCACGGGTGCTGACGCCATCGGAGCGCATCGCCCATGGCCAAAAGCTCTCTCAGCAGGCGGTCTCGCTGTTGGCTTCGGTGATACGAGGCGGCCATGCACCAGAACGAGCCTTCTGGTCCTGACCTCGACGGAGTCGTAGCCGACGCAAATGCCGTCGGCCTGCCCTACGTCGTGATCGGCGGTTTCAGCGTCATGGCAAACGGTTTTCTGCGGGCGACGAAGGACTCCGATCTGCTGGTTCCCGACGGCCGCGACACAGACGAGGCGATCGTCTGTTTCCTCGAGCGCATCGAGGCAGCTCGCCTGCACGACGGTAAGACGCTGAGCCTTGACGATGTTCTCGACGCCCATCACGTTCGCGTGCGCAGCAAGCACGGGATCATCGACATCATGCGTGGCGGCCTTCCGCCGCTCGATTACGAGACCGTCAACAGGTATGCAATGGATGCCGAGGTTGGCGGACAGCCGGCGCGCGTCGGCGGGCCTCCGCAGCATCGTCGGCTTCAAGCGCCTCGCCGGCCGGCCTCAGGACAAGCGTGATCTAGAAGAGCTCGAGTCGCTGCACGGCGAGCTGCCGATCGAGCCGATCCCCGGGCTCGATACCTGACGTGTTACGCGTTGGCGAGGACGTCGCGGTAGGCGACGATCGTTCGCTCTGCCATGCGTGCGGCGGAGAGCGAGGCGGCGCGGGCGGCGCCGGCGATTCGCGGGTCCGAAGCTTCGAGCAGCGGTCGTGCGGCTGTCGCCCAGGTGTCGAGGTCAAAGGGGGCGCAGAGCGTGCCGTCGATTCCCTTCAGCGCGTAGGGGGCGATCCCGACCGGAGTCGAGAGCACCGGCACGTCGCAGGCAAGTGCCTCGACGGTGACCATGCCGAAGCCCTCGTAGTCGGAGGTGACGAGGACCGCGTTGGCGGCGTTGACCCAGAGCGGCATCTGCTCGGGGTCGATCGAGCCGCCGGTGAGTAGCTGCGCGTCACAGGCGATTGCGAGCTCAGCAGCCCGGTCGTGGCGCTTCTCGGGCCGATTGGGGTTGGCGGGGAAGAGGAGGTAGCGGCCATCCGAGTCGAGGCCGAGCTGTCGTCGTGCCTCAACCTTAGGTAGAGAGTTAAAGGAATCGAGGTCTGGGCCACAGGGAAGAACTGCGGATCCCGGTACGGGGGGGAGACCGGGGCGCTTGCTCTCCTCTTCGAAAAGCGCTCGCGAGACCCCGGCCACGAGATCAACCCGCCAGGCGAGGCGCCGCGACATCGCCCCGACCAGCCAGTGGCGCACGTCGGTGCCGTGGAAGCTGACGATCAGCGGTTGAGCGCCGGCGAGCCGCGCGCACCAGCCCGGCAGCCCGTAGTGGGCGTGGACGAGGTCGAACCGCTCTCGCCGCAGCAGCCTGCGCAGCCGCCGCGTCGCCGGGATGTACTCGCCCGACCCGCGTGGGAAGGCGAAGAGGTCGATCTCGATGCCGAGCTTGCGCATCTCGTCGACCTGGTCCCGCACCCAACGACCCCGCTGCGGGGCGGAGTCGTCGGGCACAAAGTTGGTCACGACCAGCACTCGCATCGGCAGCAGGCTAAAGCCGGGCGCGCTTTCGTGCCTGATTTTCACGCGAAATCGCCAAGAAACAAATTTGTCCTTGACAACGAGAAACGTCTTCGTCTAATCTCTCCCCAGATTGAGAAACACGGATATCCGAGTTTTCGATCTACAGGGAAAGCAGCACCAGGGACTCAGCAAAAACCGAGCCTCGAGGAAGCCGCTAAGGGAAGCGGCGGGCAGAGGGGCTCACGGGACAAGGAGAGAGAATTCAATGTTCTCGTCACTACGGACACGCTTCGGCATCCCGGGAGTCATCTCGGTGATCGCGCTGGTCTTCGCGATGCTCGGCGGCGCCTATGCCGCCAACAACTCTTCAGGCGGCGGCAAGGCCACCGCCTCGGCCAAGGCCAAGAAGGGGCCTAGGGGCCCGAAAGGCGCTACCGGCCCGGCTGGCCCAGCGGGCGCTCAGGGTCTCGCCGGTCCGGCGGGCGCGAAGGGGGATGCCGGCCCTGCGGGCGCGGTAGGGCCCACGGGCCCCGCTGGCGCTACGGGTGCAACCGGACCAGTGGGCCCCGCCGGCGCTGATGGCGAAACCGGATACACCGAAACACTTCCCCCAGGGAAGACCGAGACGGGCGTTTGGTCTTTCGGTCCCGCGGGCGAAGGAATCGCTCAGGTCGCCGACATCTCCTTCCCGATCCCACTGGCAGAAGCTCTTGGTAGCGGAAACGTCCACCTCATCAACAAAGTTGGCAAAGAGGTGAAGAAACTCAACCTCGGCACCTTCCAAGAAGAAGAAGAAGTGGTGTCGACGGAGTGCCTGGGGAGCCCCGCCGCACCATCGGCTGAGCCAGGGAATCTCTGCATCTACACCAAATTTAAGACGCCAGCAGTGAAAATGGCAACGAGCTTCATCTACCCAGCCAGTGTAGATGCAGCCTTTAACGGGGTCCCAGGGGCCGATACATCGGGAACCCGGCTAGAGGCTGTCTTGCTCGGCGAAGAACAGATGGGTTGGGGTAGCTGGGCGGTGACGGCTGAAGAATAGGCAGTCACTCTCGAATTTCGAGAGAGCGATCCGACCCACCCTGGCAGCCGCCGGCTGCTGGGGTGGGTAAGCCCTTAACGCGGTAGTACCGGCAGTTTCAAATTCTCACATCTCACACCGAGCAAAGGTCGAAACGGAGCATCAATGCCGAGCAGAATCCCGCCATTCAAGCGCACCATCCTTTCCGCCCTCGCGAGTTGCATCCTTGCCCTGCTCATTACGGCGCCTGGCGCCTCAGCTGACCTCTCCTTTTGTCCGTCTGGCTCGGCCGCAGGTCAGTGCGATAACCCCTCCGGAATGGCGGGGGATTGGGAAACTGGCCACCTCTATGTCGCTGATCAAGGAAACAACCGGGTTAGCGTCTTCGCGGCCGACGGGACCTTCCTGGTGGCATTTGGCTGGGGAGTAAAAGACGGCAGCCCCAAACTGCAGAGCTGCACGACTGCCAGCGGCTGCCGCGCGGGTCTTTCTGGCTCGGGAGCGGGACAGTTCTCGGGCCACCTGGCGATCTCGGTTGACAACTCTTCCACGAGTTCTTCGCACCACGATGTCTATGTCGGGGAAGAAGCCAATCGTCGTGTGCAGAAGTTCGATGACGAAGGAAACTTCCTCCTAGCCTTTGGCAAGGGCGTGAACAGCGGCACTTCAGGGCAGCCAAATCTATGCACCAGCGCTGGCCCTCCCGCGAGCGTATGTGGCGCCGGGGGTGAAGGTGACGGATTGGGGGAGTTCAACTTGGTCAGAGGGGTTGGAGTGACGACCTCCGGAGCCATCTACGTCACGGACGCCAAGGTTGTGGGCGACTGCGAAAGCGAAATTCCTTTTGGCGGTCTTAAGTACGACCGACGTCTACAGGTTTTCGACGCATTGGGCGCGCCTCTTGAAGAGATGGAATTGACCGGGGCGCCTTGCGGAAGGACTGAGGCGCTTGCGGTTGATTCCACCGGTGACTTCTATCTCGCAACCCAGCTCGCCACGTCTGCCATCCACAAGTACGACCCGGACGGTAAACAGCTCTGCACGATCGACTACACGCCTCCTGCCCAAGGCACCTATTGGGTCCAAACGTCCACCCTAGCAGTCGATTCCTCCGACAATCTCTACGCCAGCCAGAGAGAACCAGCAGCTGGGAATCTCACGAGGATGATCACCAAATACGATTCCAGCTGCAATCGTCTGCGCCGTTTCGGTTACGGGATGATGGGGGCAGCCGGAAGGGGCTTGGCGGCTTTCCATAGCGCAGCGGGAGATGTCTTTTCGGCCGAAGCGGGCAGCTCTTTTATCGAAGGCAACGCAATTCATTACTTCACTCTTCCCGCGCCGGGTCCGCTGATCGTTCCCGGCAGCGTTGCTCTCTCTGCCGTGGGAAGCGTCAAAGCCACGTTCAACCTTGTTGCAAACCCCGAGGGCAAGGCAACGACCTACCACTTTGACTACGTCGATCAGGAAAGCTTTGAAGAAAGCAGCTTCTCGGGCCCCAAAGTCCTCCACACTCCCGACGTTCCGCTGGGCTCCGACTTCACGCTGCATGGCGCGAGCCAGGTTGTCACCGTGGTTCCCGAAACCCGCTACCACTTTCGTGCCGTAGCCACCAACGAAGATGGCGTCCAGACGCTCGAGGGGGACCCGTTTGAAACCCCGGAATCGATCCAGATCGGAGATGTTTGGTCAACGGACGTGGGTACCGACAGCGCCACCTTGCATGCCGAAGTCAACCCCCAGGAAGTCCCGGCCAGCGGTTACTTCGAGGTGGTCGACGACGCTACCTACCAGCAGAGCGGCTTTGTCGCCGGGGCGCGTCAGGTCCCCGACGTCGCCGGCGGGGCAGGAGCGCTCGATTTCGGAGCGGGTGGCACGACGTTCGCCCGCAGCGCTTCGCTTTACCCGCTCGAGCCCGCAACGACGTATCACTACCGTCTGATCGCCAAAAATGCCCTTGTCGAGGTGAAGAGTCCAGAGCGCGTCTTCACCACGGGCGTGCCCGGCCAGCCCAGTACCGATTGCGCCAACCAGGCCTTTCGCACCTCCTTCTCGGCCGCCTTGCCGGATTGCCGGGCGTACGAGATGGTCTCCCCGTTGGACAAAAACAACGGCGACATCGTCGTCCTGGGGGAGTTCACCACCGGCTTGCCGGCGACGATCTATCAGAGCTCCACTTCTGGAGAGCGCCTCACCTTTGGTGCGGTTCGTGCCTTTGGCGATGTCCAATCGGCGCCGTGGACCTCGCAATACCTCTCTGCTCGTGGGCCGCAGGGATGGAACAGCGAAGCGATCTCACCGCCGCGCACGACTCCGGACCTGCAGACGGTCGACCTAAACGACACCGAATTCAAAATGTTCTCGCCTGATCTCTGTGACTCCTGGTTGCGCAGCCAGACCGACCTGCCACTTGCGGCCGGAGCGCTGGAAGGCTACCCAAATCTCTATCGCGGCAGCCTCTGTGGGGAAAGGGGATATGAGGCGTTGAGCACGGCGGAGCCGCCTCACGTCGCTCCGTACCCCACGTCCGCCAAATACCGGTCGCTGGAACTACAAGGCCTCTCCGGCGATGGCTCGGTATCGATCTATGTCGCTAACGACAACCTGACGCCCGACGCGCCCAACAACCCTGTTGGAAGGCTGCAGCTCTATCGGCGCGGGGAGGACGGCCAGACGCGCTTCGTCTGCTTCCTGCCGAATGGCAAAGCGAGTCTCGTGGACTGCACGGCCGGCGGCTTTGGCGGCATTCTGCCGTTCTTCGGTGGCGGCAAGAGCCGCTATTCAAACGTGCAGGGCGCAATCTCCGCCGATGGCTCGCGGGTCTATTGGACGGAGGGCAAGGGCCCCGGGCAGATCTACCTGCGCCTCAACGCCGGGCAGGCGCAGAGCAAAGTTTCCGCGGGTGACTGCACCGAAGCTGAAAAAGCGTGCACCCTCGCAGTCTCTGAAACCGTGTCGCCCGAACCCGCGCGCTTTTGGAGCGCGGCGCTGGATGGCTCGAAGGCGATCTTCACGATCGGCGAGAAAGGCGATGTCAGCGACCTGTACGAATTCGATGCCGAGGCCGACGGTACCTCGACCTTGATCGCCAAAGGCGTCAAGGGTGTGCTTGGCACGAGTGAGAATGCCTCGCGCGTCTACTTCACCTCCACCGAGGTCCTCGGCGAAGGGGCAGTTGCAGGCGACCCAAATCTCTATCTGTACGAAGCTGGCGAAGCTGGTGGCATCGTCTTCATCGGCGCTCTGGCCAGCGCCGATGAGAGCTCCAGCTTCGCGGCTGTGAGCAAGAATCCCTCTCTGCGTCGATCGCGGGTGAGTCCCGACGGTCGCCACGTCGCCTTCATGTCGAGTGCCTCGCTGACCGGCTACGACAGCGTTGACGCAAGGGTCGGCAAAACGGACGCCGAGGTCTATCTCTTTGATGCCGATACGCAGAAGCTCGTCTGTGCTTCCTGCAACCCGAGTGGAGCGCGGCCGGTTGGGGTCAACCTGGGCAGAGAGAATCTTCCCTTCTGGGCGGCGGGTTCACTCAGCGTCTGGCAGAACGAGCTTTATGCCACGCGCGCCCTCTCCGACGATGGGTCGCGTCTTTACTTCGAAAGCTCCGATGCGCTGATCCCTGCTGACACAAACGGCGTCATGGACGTCTATCAATGGCAGGAGGCTGACTCCGGAGACTGCACCGTGCAATCCCCGGTCTTCAGCGCGCAGAACGGAGGCTGTGTCGACCTGATCTCTTCAGGGCAGAGCCCGCGAGATTCGAGCTTCGTCGATGCCAGCCCCGATGGCTCAGATGTCTTCATCGCCACCCTGAGCTCCCTCCTACCGCAAGATTACGGCCTGGTCGACATCTACGACGCGCGTGAGGGCGGCGGCTATCCGCCTCAGCCAAACCCGCCGGCAGCCTGTGAAGGCGAAGCCTGTCAGGGCCCACTGGTGCCGCCCAGCGATCCGACCCCGGCGAGTTCGGCCTACGAGGGCCCCGGCAATCCTCCAGCGGCAAAGAAGAAGGCAAAGAAGAAAAAGAAGACCAGCAAGAAGGCAAAGGGTCACGAGAAGCACAAGCGAGCAAATCACAAGCGGAGGGCAGGACGATGAGAAAGCCATTCGCGCGCCTTTGCGCCGTCGCGACCTTGATGTTGGCCACAGGCGCCATCGCTGCCACCCCGGCGATGGCGGAATTCGGCTTCAAAGATCTCGACGTCACCTTCACCAATCAAGACGGCACGCCTGTGACACAGGCCGGATCGCACCCATATGCGGTGACCACTTCTCTTGATCTGAACAGGAAGATCGATCCCAAAGTAGGGGAAACCATCGACGATGCCACCAAGGACCTAATCGGTTTCCAGATCCCCGGCCTCGTCGGCGAACCGTCAGTGACGCCGCGTTGCGCGACCCGAGATTTCCTGACTCGCAACGTTGCCCTCGAAGGTCTCGGCGGCTATCCCGGGCCCGAATGCAGCGACTCCTCGGCAGTGGGAATGACTGTGATCAGGCTTTCTCAAGATGGTGTTTTCGGCGAGTTTGAATTCCCGGTCTTCAACCTCGAAGCGCCGCCTGGCGTGGCGATGAAAGTCGGTTTTTGGGTGATCGGGGTGCCAATCACCCTCGAGCTTGGCGTCAACTCCAGCCCTCCCTACAACGTGATTGCCAGCTTGCGAAACATCTCCCAGGTGGTGCTCTTGTCGGGCTCGGACTTCACCCTGTGGGGAGATCCTGCCGATCCCTCCCACGACACCCAGCGTGGCTCTTGTCTGCTGGTGGGTGGAAGCTGCCCCGCAGACATCCCCCGAAAGCCCTTTGTCACCGTGCCCCGTGCCTGCAACGGGCCGCTTACTACGAGCTATGAAGCGGACTCCTGGCAACACCCAGGAGTTTGGGCGCATGCGAGTTCGACAACGCACGACGCCGCCACTCCGCCGAACTCTCAGGGCTTTGGAGGCTGCGGAAAACTCGGCTTCGCTCCCTCGATCGCCGCGCAGCCGACCACCAAGGCAGCGGAGAGCCCGACTGGCCTTGACTTCGGCCTCAGCGTGGCAGACGAGGGATTGACCAACCCGACGGGCATCGCCAACTCCGACATTCGCAAGACCGTCGTCACTCTGCCCGAGGGCTTCTCGACCAACCCCTCTTTGGCCGAAGGCCTCGAGGTCTGCAGCGAAGCGGACCTGGCTCGCGAGACGGCCAAATCAGCCCCGGGCGCAGGTTGTCCCAACGCCTCGAAGATCGGCACGGTGGAAGTCGAAACGCCGATCTTGGACGAAAACGTCAATGGCTCGCTCTTCATAGCCAAGCCCTACGAGAATCCCTTCAACAGCCTCTTGGCTCTCTACATAGTGATCAAGAATCCAACCCTCGGCATCGTCGTCAAGCAGCCGCTCGAAGTTGTGCCCGATCCTGTTACCGGCCAACTGACCACGATCGCCGATGACATGCCCCAGCTGCCCTTCTCTCACTTCACGCTTCACTTTCGCGAGGGTACGCGCTCGCCGCTCGCCTCACCGCCCGCCTGCGGAAGCTACGAGGCAAAGGCGGAGCTCACCCCTTGGTCGGGAGGGCCGCCGGTGACCACCACCTCGGCTTTCCAGATCATCACCGGCCCCAACGCCGGACCCTGCCCCTCGGGCGGCCTGCCGCCCTTCCGCCCGGGCCTCGATCGCCGGAACCCTCAACAACGCCGCAGGGCGCTTCTAGCCCCTTCAACGTGCGCTTGTTCAGAACCGACAGCGAACAGGAGTTCACCCGCTTCTCGATCAAGCTGCCGCCGGGGATCGTCGGCAAGCTCGCCGGCGTCCCCTACTGCTCAGATGCGGCGATCGCCGCGGCCAAGGCAAGGACCGGCCCCCTCGGCGGCCACGAAGAGCTGGCCGACCCAAGCTGCCCAGCCGCATCGGAGATCGGCCACACCCTGGTCGGAGCAGGCGTCGGCCCCGCCCTGGCCTACGCCCCCGGCAAGATCTACCTCGCCGGCCCCTACCACGGCTCCGCCTCTCGATGGTGGCGATCACCGCCGGCGTAGGTCGGCCCCTTCGACGTCGGCACCGTCGTGGTCCGCCAGGCCTTCAAGATCGACCCCGAGACCGCCGAAGTCTTCATCGACGCCACCGGCTCAGACCCGATCCCCCACATCATCAAGGGCATCCCGGTCCACGCCCGCGACATCCGCGCCTACGTCGACAGACCGAACTTCGTCTTCAACCCGACCGACTGCGACGAGGACCTCAACCGCATCGACCCTCCTGGGCTCGGGCCTCGACTTCGGCTCCGAAGCAGACGACCGCCCGGTCACGGTCTCGACCCCCTTCCAGGCAGCCGACTGCGCCGCCCTTGCCCTTCAAGCCGAAGCTGGCCCTGAAGCTGAAGGGCGGCACCAAGCGAGGCGCCCACCCGGCCTTCACAGCCGACCCTGAAGATGAACGGCATCGGCGAAGTCAGACATCGCCAGAGCCCAGGTCACCCTGCCCAAGCTCGGCGTTCATCGACAACGCCCACTTCAAGACGATCTGCACCCGGGTGCAGTTCAAGGGAGCCGGACGGAGCAGTGCCCGCCGGGATCGGTCTACGGCAACGCCACGGCCGATCACCCCGATCCTCGACACCCCGTCGAAGGCCCCGTCTTCCTCGGTCCTCCGAACACCAGCTCCCCGACCTGGTCGCCGCCCTTCACAACGCGCCAGATCGACTGTCGACCTGGTCGGCCGCATCGACTCGGTCAACGGGCAGGATCAGAAACACCTTCGAAGCCGCCCCCGACGCCCCGGTCACCACCTTCGTGCTTGACCATGCAGGGCGGCAAGAAGGGCCTGTTCGTCAACTCGCACCAACCTCTGCAAGGGCAAGCACAAGGCGATCGTCGACTTCACCGGCCAAAACGGCAAGGTCTCCAATACGAGGCCTGAAGTGACGGCGAAGTGCAAGAAGGCCAAGAAGCAAAGGCGCCAGCAGCGCAGGGTCGGCTAGGTGATGCGCACAAGGGCGGCGGCGCTCGGCCTAGCCGCGGCGGTACTGGCCTGCGCCGCGGTAGCGCACGCCGCGGTGATCCAACAGGGCAACCTGCGGATCACCGTCCTCAGCCAGATCCAGCCCTACAAGCTGCCCCGCCAGGGAACCGCCCCGATCGCCGTCTTCGTCAGCGGCCACCTCTCCACCCCACAAGGCGGCATCCCCGCCCAGCTGCAGAAGATGACCGTCAAGGTCAACCGCCACGGCCTCTTGCAGTCCAAGGGATTGCCGGTCTGCGAGATCTCCCAGCTGCAACCGGCCTCGACCGAAAGGGCGCTGCGCAACTGCGGCGACGCGGTGATCGGCTCAGGCCAGTTCTGGGCCCACATCGTGCTCCCAGACCAGGGCGCCTACCCGACCCATGGGCGGCTCTTGATCTTCAACAGCCGCAAGAACGGCAAGCCGGTCCTGCTCACCCACATCTTCACCTCCAACCCCTTCTTCAGCTCCTTCGTGATCTCCTTCGCGATCCGCAAGACCAAGGGCCCTACGGCACCGAGCTCACCGCATCGCTTCCCCAAGCCCTCGGCTCCTGGGGCTACGTCGATCGCATCAAGCTGACCCTGAAGCGCAAATACACCTACAAGGGCCAGCAGCCTCTCCTACTTCAACTCCGGCTGCCCAGCCCCCCAAGGCGTGCCCAGCGGATCGTCTTCCCCTTGGCCAAGGCCACATTCGACTTCGCCGAAGACATCAGCCTCAGCGCCAAAGTCGAAAAGGCATGCGCGGTGAAGGAATGAGCAAGAGAAAACGACAGGAGGATGAGATGAGCAGAGCACAGGGACGTCGAAAGCTGGGAGCCCTCCTTGTCTTGGCCTCGGCTTCAGCCCTCCTCCTCGCCCCGAGCGCCCAGGCCGCCTATGACCCGATCGGCTCCGGAACCACCAAGCTGACCCTCGACAAGGGCTTCCTCGCCCTGCTGAAGGAGCAAGGCGTGACGCTCAGCGCCAAGGCTCCGGCGAAGAGCCAGGGCAAGACGCTGATCATCCCCGTCTCGGGCGGCAAGTCAGACCCGACCACCGCCAAGGCCGAAATCCTCCAGGAAGGCTCCTTGGTCTTCCAGAAGGGCAACCGCAAGCTGCCGCTGCGAGACATCGAGCTGAAAGCCAAGAAGACGCCCTTCTTCGCCAAAGTCGGCGGCGGGCAGTTGAAGGTCGCCTCGGCGAAGTCGATCGCCTCCAAGCGCGAGGGCTTCGGCTCCTCCTTCACCGCCAAGGGCCTCTCCCTGACCCAAAAGCTCGTCACCCGCCTCAACAAGAAGCTTCAGACCAAGGACGCCTTCAAGGAGGGCCAGCTGCTCGGAGTGATCAAGAGCTCCACCCAGCCCCAACGAGTGACGATCCTGCCCCAAGGCCAGGGGACGCTCGTCCCAGACCCGGCCATCCTCGCCAAGTTCAAATCGCTCTTCGTCTCCCTCAACCCGATCTCACCGACGCAGCTCTCACCGGGGCCGGTCCTCACCTTCCCGATCGCGGCGGGAGGCCAGATCTCGCCTACTGCCTCAGAAGGAACTCTCCGTCTCGGAGGAGCGATCGAACTGCTGCAGCTCGGCGCCGGCCAGGTCTTCCAGCAGGAATACTGGCTCGACCTGGGCGCCAAGGCGACCAGCGCCGAAGTCGACGTCGAGCCGACCCCCGCCTTTCCGGGCAAGCTGGGCCGGATCGGGGTCTTCGGGCTCGGCGCCGGGACGGTTTCCTCTGACCCCAAGGCGAGGACGATCTCGGTCGCCAACGCTGCGCTGACCCTTGACGCGCAGACCGCGCAGACGTTCAACGACGCCTTCGCGGCGGGGAAAGCGACCTTCGCCGCGGGGGAGGCGTTCGGGGTGGTGAGCTTCGGGGGAGTGGGGCAGTAGGGGGGCCCAGCGGGTCGACCTCGGGAGGCATGCCGAGCTTCCCAAGCTCGGCGCCGAGGCTGTGCAGTGCACGCTAACTCCTTACCTGGGGGCGAAGGAGCACGGCGAGTCGCGCTTGCCGGCTTGTAGTACGCGGCGGTTCCGGCGCAGATTCGGCACACCAGCGTCTTGTTTGACATGGCTCGTCCTTGAAGCATCGAGTCTCGACCTACGAAAAGGAGGCTTCGATGCTTTACATGCTGATGGGGTATCTGCACGCCGCGCTCGAAGGGCGGGTGCGGGCGATTCGCTCACTGGCCGGCGAGCGAGGGCAGGGGACGGTCGAGTACGTGGGGCTGATCCTGCTCGTCTCGCTGCTGATGGTCGGGATGGTTGCTGCGATGAAAGGTTTCAACGGCAAGCAGGGGACCGAGTTGGCCGACGTGATCGTCAACAAGATCAAGGAGGCGGTCGACAAGGTGGCGTTCAAATGAGGTTGGAGGTGGGGCGATCCGAGCGGGTCGCCCCAATGCCTGGGCCGATGTTGGCGCCGCTGGTCGATGCCGTGCAGGCTCCCGTGGGGCGGATTACGTCCGGGAGGGGGCGTAGGCTGTATTACAGCATGAGGCATCGAACACAGCTATATCTGGATGAGGGCCAGTACCGCTGGCTGAAGCAGCGCGCGGGCGAGGCGGGGAGCATTGCCGCCGTCGTACGCGAGCTGATCGATGCGGAGCGGGCTCGCGGGGTCGATCCCGTCGCCGATCCGCTGCTGAGCTTCCTCGTTGACGAGGCGCCGGGCAAAGGCGCCAGGCGGACCAGCGTCAGCACCCTCGACGACGACCTCTACGGGTCATGAAGTCGGTCTTCATCGACACCAGCGCCTTCGTGGCGCTGCGTAACTCATCCGAGGCCGAGCACGAGCGGGCGAGGGCGGCGCTCAGCAGTCTGATCGCCGAGGGGGTCGCGCTCTTCACCTCGAACTACGTCTTTGCCGAGACCTATACGGCCCTGATGGTTCGCGTCGGGCGCGGCGAAGCGATCGAGTGGGGGCGACGCTTCCGGGCCGGCGGCGCGATCGACCTGGTTCACCTCGACCGGCCAACCGAGGAACGGGCCTGGGAGATCCTCGAGCAGCACGACGACAAGCGTTGGAGCTACGTCGATGCGACCTCCTTTGCCCTGATCGAGCGAGACGGGGGTGAGGAGGCCTTTGCCTTCGACGCGCACTTCGCCCAGCGCGGTCTTCGTGTACGGCCTATTGAAAATTCTTGACTGATCAACTTCGTCCTGTCTATGCTGGTAAAAGGCTCGCATGGCGCCGGAGTGAGTGGATCAGCGTCGAAGGGCTACCCCAGTGGGTGCGAAGGGCCGCGGTCACCGCGGCCCTTCCGCGTCATAGACTCGCGCCATGCCAGCTTCCCGCAGCTACGACCGCGCACCGGCCGACATCCGGCCGGTCTCGATCGACCCCGGTTTCGTCGCCAGTGCTGACGGCTCGGCGCTGATCTCGATCGGCAAAACGCGGGTTATCTGCACAGCCTCGGTTTCCAACCAGGTGCCGCGCTGGATGGCGGGGCGGGGCAAGGGCTGGGTCACGGCGGAGTACGCGATGCTGCCCGCCTCGACCGGCGACCGCAAGTCGCGTGACATCGCCAGGGGCAAGCAGGACGGGCGCGGGGTGGAGATCCAGCGCCTGATCGGGCGCTCCCTGCGGGTCGTCGTCGACAACAAGGCGCTCGGCGAGCGCAGCGTCTACGTCGACTGCGACGTGCTCGAAGCCGACGGCGGCACGCGCTGTGCGGCGATCACCGGTGGTTATGTGGCGCTTCGGCTCGCCCTGCAGAAGCTGGTCGACGCCGGCGACATCGAGGCGATGCCGCTGAACGGCTCGGTTGCCGCGGTCAGCGTCGGCATGGTCAACGGGCGAGCGCTCTGCGATCTCGACTACGGCGAGGACTCCAACGCCGAGGTTGACGCCAACGTCGTGATGACCGGCGACGGCGGCCTCGTCGAGGTGCAGGCGACGGCCGAGCGCACGCCGCTCTCACGCGCCTCGCTTGACGAGCTGCTCGGCCTCGCCGAGATGGGGATCTCTCGGCTGCGCCAGGTGCAAGAGCGGGTAGCCGGCGGGTAGTCGGCTCTTGATCTTCGCCACCGCCAACAAGCACAAGCTGCGCGAGATGGGTGAACTGCTGCCCGAGGTTGAGCTGGAGTCGCTCCCCGAGGGTGTTGAGTTGCCGCCCGAGGAGGGCGACTCCTTTGCTGAGATCGCCCTCGAGAAGGCACGGGCCGCACACACAGCCACCGGCAAGGTGGCGATCGGCGACGACTCCGGGATCGAGGCGATGGGGTTGGGCGGCCGGCCGGGGATCCACTCGGCCCGCTACGGCGGCCCCGGCGCGACCGATGAGGAGAACTTGGCAAAGCTGCTGCGCGAGGTGGGCGCGGCTGGCGAGGATCGCCGCGCCGCCTATCACTGCGCCCTCGCTCTGGTTGAAGCCGACGGCAGCGAGCGCGTCTTCGAGGCCCGCTGCGAGGGTCGCCTGATCGAGGCGCCGCGCGGTGAGGGGGGCTTCGGTTACGACCCGGCTTTCATTCCCGACGACACCGGCGAGGGCGACCAGCGCACGATGTCGGAGCTGAGCCAGGCCGAGAAGAACGAGATCAGCCACCGCGGCCATGCCGCGCGGATGCTGGCCCGGCACCTGGCCGGCGAGGCGGCGCCCAGGCCGCGATGATTCGCACCAAGAGCGGCGCGGCGGCGCTCTCGATCGCCTCCAACGCGCTGTTGATCGCGATCAAGCTGGCCGCCGGGGCGGTTACCGGCTCGATCGCGATCCTCACCGAGGCGGTCCACTCGCTGATCGACCTGGTCGCCTCGGTCGTCGCCTTCGTCTCGGTGCGCAAGGCCGACGAGCCCGCCGACGCCGACCATCCCTACGGCCACGAGAAGGTCGAAAGCCTGGCGGCGACGATCGAGGGCCTGCTGATCCTCGTCGGCGCCGCCATCATCATCTACGAGGCGACCCATCGTCTCGTCGTCGGCGCCGTGGTCGAGGACCTCGGGGTCGGGATCGCGGTGATGGGCTTCTCGGTGGTCGCCAACCTCGTCGTCTCCGCGGTTCTCTACCGCCAGGCGAAGGCGCACGACTCGCCCGCGCTGGAAGGCGACGCGGCGCATCTGCGCACCGACGCGATGACCTCGGCCGGGGTCCTCGTCGGCCTCGGGGTGGTCGAGATCACCGGCAATGCGGCCTTCGACTCGATCACGGCATTGATCGTCGCCGGCGCGATCGTCGGCGCCGGGATCAGGATCGTCAGGCGCTCCTCCGGCGTCTTGGTCGACGAAGCCCTGCCCGACGAGGAGATGGACGAGATCGAGGCGGCGATCGCTGCCGCCCGCACTCAGGAGGTCGCTGGCTACCACAAGCTGCGCGCCCGCCGTGCCGGCAGCCGTCGCTATATAGACCTGCACGTCCAGTACCGCTCCGGCACCAGCCTCGAGCGCGCCCACGAGCTCGCTCACGCGATGCGCGCCTCGATTGAGGCGACGATCCCCAACGCCGAGGTGCTGATCCACGCCGAGCCAGAGACGTCCCTCCGAGACCCCGAGCGAGCCCGCTCCGGCCCCTTCCGGGCCGGCTAGGGGCTGGGCAGCAGATTCACCGCTGCGGCCAGGCCAACGGCGGTGACGGTGATCGCGTAGCCGGTGTAATCGCTGAGCGCGAAGGCGATCGCGGCGATCGCGCAGATCGAGACGACGGTGATCCAGGAGGCTCGGGCAAGGGACACGACCGGTATTTTGGCCGAGATGGCCGACGTTGAGACGAACGATGTGGAAAAGGACCGGGCCGGCGAGACGGCCTCGGCGGCGCTCGCCTACCTGACCGAGATGTCACCCGACCTGCGCGGCGGCGCGATCCTGGCCGAGGACGGCGCGGTGCTGGCCGCCAGCGGTCGGCCCGAGCGCTGGCGTGAGGACGTGGCGGCATTGCTCGAGGTCGCCGACCGGGCCGGAGGAGAGCCGACCGAGCAGGTCCACATCGCCACCGAGCAGGGCGAGATCTTCGCCCTCCGCCACGCCGGCCTGATTGCGGTGGCGGTGACCGAGCGCTTCGCGCTCGCCTCGCTGTTCTTCTTCGACATGCGGTCGGTCCTTCGCGACCTCGCCGCAGGCGGCGACGGGAGGGGGGCGGATGCCGCCTAAGCCCCACCGCATCCTGCTCGATCGCGTCTCCGGCTACGCCGACGAGGCCGCCGCCTACATGCGCCGCCGTCGCGTCTCCCGCGAGCCCTTCGCCCGTCTCTATTACCCGGGTGGCCGGGCAAGCGATCACGCCGCCGACTCGCTCGCCGGCGCCGAGCTCTTCGTCGCCGCGGGCAGGCTGATCGAGGTCGCCGGCAAGCGACCGAAGCCATGAGCGAGCGCAGCGAGCTGATCGTCCCCGAGGTCGCCGAGCGGGTTCTTGCTCGGGCGCTCGCCAACGGTGGCGAGTTCGCCGAGGTCTTCGCCGAACGCAACGCCGGGATGACGATGGCGATCGACGAGTCGCGGCTGGAAGCGGTGCAGGCAGGCGCCGAGCAGGGCGCTGGAGTTCGGGTCCTCAGCGGTGGCACCACCTATTTCGCTCACGTCGACGGCCTCGACCCCGACGATCTCGAGCAGGCTGCCGACGAGGCCGCGGCAGCGCTGCGCGCCGAGCGCGCCGAGCCCCGGCCGCTACGGGCAGTCGCGAGCACGCCTCACGCGATCGAGCAGCGTCCGGCCGAGGTCCCGGCCGAGCGCAAGGCGGCGCTGCTGCGTGAGCTCGACGAGCGCGGCCGCGGGGCGGGCGCCGAGATCGCCCAGTTCATGGCCTCCTACGCCGAGGTGCGCCGCGAGGTCGCGATCGCCAACTCCGAGGGGCTGCTGACGGGGGACGATCGCACCCGGGTGCGGATCGGCGCCCAGGCCGTGGCGCGGCGCGGCGAGACGGTGGAGACGGGGGCCGAGACGCTGGGCAGCCACCGTGGCTTCGAGCTCTTTGGCGAGGATCCCGGCTCGATCGCCGAGCAGGCGGCCCGCAAGGCACTGACCCTGCTCGATGCCAGCCCGGCGCCGGCGGGCTCGATGCCGGTCGTCGTCGGCGGCGGCTTCGGCGGCGTCCTCTTCCACGAGATGACCGGGCACGGCCTCGAGGCCGATCACATACAGAAGGGCGCCAGCGTCTACGTCGGCAAGCTCGGCGAGCAGGTCGCCCAGCCGCTGCTCACCGCTTACGACGACGGCCGCATGCCCAACGAGTGGGGCAGCGACGCGGTCGACGACGAGGGTGCGCCGACCCAGAAGACGATGGTCATCGAGGACGGCCGGCTGGTCTCCTTCCTCTACGACGGGCTCACCGCCCGCCGCGACGAGGTCGCCTCGACCGGCAACGGTCGCCGCGAGAGCTTCCGCCACCTGCCGGTGCCACGCATGACCAATACCTACATCGAGCCCGGCGACGCCGAGCCGGAGGCGATGATCGCCGAGGTCGAGCGGGGCTTCTACGCGGTCTCCTTCGGCGGCGGGCAGGTCGATCCGGCCACCGGGGACTTCGTCTTCGGCGTCTCCGAGGGGTACTTGATCGAGGCCGGACGCGTCACCCGGCCCTGCCGCGGGGCCACCCTGATCGGCAACTGCCTACAGGCGCTTGCCGCGATCGACGCGGTCGGCAACGACTTCGAGATGAAGACCGGCGTCTGCGGCAAGGCGGGTCAGAAAGTGCCGGTCGGCACCGGCCAGGGCCACGTCCGCATCGGCGCGATGACCGTCGGGGGGACGGAAGTTTGATCGACTTGGCGCGACAGGCCGTCGAGGCGACGCTGGCCGCTGGCGCCTCCGACGCCGAGGCCTACGCGGTCGAGGAGGCGGGGCGCGAGGTGCGCGCCCATGGCGGCGAGGTCGAGAGCCTGACCGCCGCGACCAAACGGGGGGTCGGTGTGCGTGCTTGGGCTGGCGCCCGGCTCGGCTACGCCTTCGGCACCGACCTCTCCGCAGAGGGGATTGCCTCGCTGGCCGCGCGCGCGGCCGAAGCAGCCCGAGTCGCCGACGAGGACGAGTTCGCCGGCCCCCCGGACCCGGCCGAGCTTCCGGTGCGCCTTTTGCACCCCACGGGTGCAAAAGGCGCACCGGAAGGGGTGAGGGGGCTGGAGTTGACTGATCCTTCGGTCGCCGCGACGTCGACGTCCGAGGTCGCCGAGCTGGCGCTCGCGGTCGAGCGGGCGGCGCTGGAGACCGACCCCCGCATCGCCGGCGTTGAGCAGGCCGTCTACGCTGATGCCGCCGAGCGGATCGCGATCGCCTCCTCGCGCGGGATCGCCGGCGAGTACGAGACCTCCAGCTGCTACGCCTACACACAGGCGCTGGCCGACAACGAGGGTGGTCGCGAGACCGGCCTCGGCTTCGGCCTCGGTCGCGGCCCGGCAGCGCTCGACCCCGCCGCGATCGGCCGCGAAGCGGCGCAGCGGGCGACGGCGATGATCGGCGCCGGCAAGCCCGAGTCGCGCAGCTGCCCCGTCGTCCTCGACCCGACCGTCGCCTCCAGCTTCATCGGCCTGATCGGCAAAGGCCTCGGCGCCAACGCCGTCCAGCGCGGCCGTTCGCCCCTCGCCGAGCTGCTCGGCGCCGAGGTCGCCGACCCGGCGCTCGTCCTTCACGACGACGGGCTAGACCCCGCCGGCTTCGCTTCCGCGCCCTTCGACGGCGAGGGGGTGCCGCGGCGCCGCACCGCTCTGATCGAGGCGGGCAGGCTGCGCGCCTATCTGTTCGACACCTACACCGCTCACCGTGGCGAGGCCGCCTCGACCGGCAACGCGGGACGCTCCGGCTACCGCTCGCTGCCGGGTGTCTCGGCCTCCAACCTGGTCGTCTCCCCCGGCACGCTCGACTTCGGGGGGCTGCTGGGCGAGGCGGGGGAGGGGGTGCTGGTCACCGACGTCGCTGGCCTGCACTCCGGCGTCAACCCGGTCTCGGGGGTCTTCTCGGTCGGCGCCTCGGGCCGCGCGATTCGGGGCGGCGAGCTGGCCGAGCCGCTGCGCGAGTTCACGATCGCCAGCGACCTGGTCTCGATGCTGAAGGCCGTGCGTGCGGCGGGCACGGATACGCGCTGGGTCCCCTTCGGCGGCTCGGTCCGCACGCCCTCGCTGTTGGTTGGGGCGATGACGGTCGCTGGATCCTGAGTCCCATGCGGCTTGACGGCCGTCTCCACTGTTAGATTCCGGCCCGATTTCAACCACTCATGACGGAGGAGCTTCGACGTGACAAAGGCTGAGTTTCTGGACCAACTTGCAGGCGACGAGCGGCTGGGCAGCAAGAAGGGCGCCAGCGATGCGCTCGACGCGGTGCTCGAGGCGATCACAGAGACGCTGAGCAACGGCGGTGAAGTCAGCTTCACCGGGTTCGGCAAGTTCCACGTCGCCGAGCGCGGTCCCCGCCAGGGCGTCAACCCTCGCACCGGCGAGCGGATCACGATCCCGGGCGGCAAGGTGCCCCGCTTCTCCGCGGGTTCGGCGCTGAAGACCAAGGTCAAAGGCTGAGCCAGGCTCCGTTTGCAGATCGGCTGGCGGCGCTCGTCGAAGAGCGCCGCAGCCAGGTCTGCCTCGGTCTCGACCCCGACCCGTCGAAGCTCTCCGGGGACGGGACGGACGCTCCGCCAGCCTCGGCCGCCGAGTACGCAGCCGAGGCTGTGGCGGCGCACTGCCGCTCGCTGATCGAGCAGGCGGGCCCGGCCTGTGTCGCGGTCAAGCCCCAGCTCGCCTGTTTCGAGCGGCTGGGGGCGCCCGGCTGGGCGGCGCTGAGCGATGTCTGCGCAGCGGCGCAGGAAGCCGGGCTGCTGGTGATCGCCGACGGCAAGCGCGGCGACGTGCCGGTCACCGCGGCCGCCTACGCTCAGGCGCTCGTCGGCGAGACGCCGACGCCGTGGGGGCCGGTCGCCGGCCTCGGCGCCGACGCTTTCACCGCGAACCCGTTGCTCGGCACTGACGCGCTTGAGCCGCTGATCGCGGCGGCCGAGGCCAGCGGAGCGGGCATCTTCGCCCTGGTGCGCACCAGCAATCCCGGCGCTGCCGACGTGCAGGATCTGCCGGCGCCCGAGCAGCCTCTGCACGAGCGGCTTGCCGGCCTGGTCGATGGGCTCGCGCCGCGCTTGCTCGGTGAGAGCGGCCTGAGCGGGATGGGCGCGGTCGTCGGCGCCACCGCGCCCGAGCACATCGCCCGCCTGCGCTCGCTGATGCCCCACTCGATCTTCCTGATCCCCGGCGTCGGCGCCCAGGGTGGTCGTCCGGAGCTGCTCGGGGCGGCCTTTGCGCCCGGTCCGGCCGCCGCCCTCGTCGCGGCCTCACGCGGCATCGCGGCGGCAGGCGATCCGGCCGCCGCCGCTGAGCAGCTGCGGGCCGTCGTCTGGGACGTTTCGACCGCCTAGAACGGCGCTGACCGTATATACGATCAGCCTCGCCCTCTCCTCTTCAATCCCAGTCATGGACAAGCGCACCTCAGCCACCGCCCGGATAGTCGCGACCATTGTCTTGGTCGCGGCGTTTGTGCTGGCGATTGTGGTGATCTCCGGCGCGCTTGGGGGCGGCGACTCGAATGGGTCCGACGGGCAGGGGAGCGGCGGCAAGGCGTCCCGCAGCGAGGACAGTCCCGAGCGCGACGTTCCCGCGACCTACGTCGTCAAGAGCGGCGACACCCTGATCGCGATCGCCCACGACAACGGCGTCTCGGTGGCGCGCATCGAAGCGCTCAACCCCGAAGTCGATCCGCAGATCCTGATCGCCGGCGAGAAGCTGAAGCTACGGTGAGGGGGCGCCGGCTTGGCGCTCTGCTTGCCGCGGCGCTCGCGCTGATCCTGCTCGCCCCCGCGGCGGCGCCGGCCAAAGGCCCCCCTGTCGATGCCCGCGCCTGGGCGTTGATCGATGCCCGCAGCGGCGACGTGCTGGTCTCCCATGCCGCGTCTCGCCAGCTGCCGATCGCCAGCACGACCAAGCTGATGACCGCCTATGTGGCGCTGCACGAGCTGCCGCTCGACCGCGTCGTGCGGGCCGCTCCCTACACGCCGATCTACGGCGAGTCGCTGCTGGAACTGCGCCCCGGGCAGCGGGTCAGCGTTCGCGACCTGCTCTACGGCCTGATCCTGCGCAGCGGCAACGACGCCGCCTACGACCTTGCGCTCGCGGCGGCCGGATCGGAGGCCCGCTTCGTGCGCCAGATGAACCGCTACGCGGCGGCCCTCGGCCTGTCCGACACCCACTACGCCAACCCGATCGGCCTCGACGAGGCCGGCAACTACTCCAGCGCCCGCGACCTGGCTGCCTTGGCGCGACGCCTGCTGCGCATTCCCGCCTTCGCTCGCATCGCCGATTCGCGCAGCGCCCGCTTGAGAAGCCTGCGCCCGCCGCGCACGATCGACACTCTCAACGACCTGCTGTACCGGGCGCCCTGGACGACCGGGGTGAAGACCGGCCACACCTTCGGCGCTGCCTATGTCCTGGTCGGCGCCGGTCAGCGCAAGGGAGTCGAGCTGATCTCGGTCGTGATCGGCACGCCGACTGAGACCGAACGCGATCTCGCCAGCCTGCGGCTGCTCGAATACGGCTTCTCGCGCTACGAGCGGCGCACGCCGATCGAGGCCGGCAGCGTGCGGGCCGATCCCTCGATTCGCTACACGGGCGGCGAGCTGCCGCTGCGCGCCGCCCGCACGGTCACCGTCGGCGTGCGCCCCGATCAGGAGCTCAGCGTGACGATGCGGGCGCCGCGCGAGGTCGAGGGGCCGATCCGGCGTGGCGCCAAGCTCGGCACGGCGACGGCCTTCGTCGACGGCCTTCGCGCCGCCGCCGTGCCGCTGCGGGCGGGCCGCGCGGTGCCCGAGGCGAGCTTCCTCGATCGCGCCCAGAGCTTCCTCGATGCCGACCTGATTCCAATCGCGATCGCCGTTTGCGTGATACTGGTCGGAGCAATCTTGCTGAGGCGCTTCTCACGATGATCCTCACCGTCACCCTCAACGCAGCGATCGACCGCACGGTCGCCGTCCCCAATTTCCGCCTTGGCCATCGCCATCGCGCCGTCGAGAGCCGCACCGTGGCCGGCGGCAAGGGCATCAACGTCGCCCGTGCGCTGAGCCGCCTGGGCCGGCCGGTGATCGCGACCGGCTTCGCCGGCGGGCCGACCGGGGACCGGCTGCTCGAACAGCTCCGCGAGGAAGCGGTGCTCACCGATTTCACCCGGATCGCCGCCGAGACCCGCATCAACCTGGCGGTTGTCGACCCCACCACCGGCGAGCAGACCGAGATCAACGAGCGCGGCCCGGCGGTCAGCCGCGAGGAGGTCGAGGCCTTCGTCGCCCGGCTCGGCTACCTCGCCGCCGGCGCCAAGCTCTGCGTGATCGCCGGCACTTTGCCACCGGGGGCGGGCGAGGACCTCTACGCGCGCATGGTCAAGGACCTCGGTGAGCGCGGCGTGCCGGTCGTGCTCGACGCCGAGGGCGAAGCGATGCTGGCCGGACTGCGCGCCGGCGCCGCGATCGTCACCCCCAACGAGCGCGAGGCGGAGGAGCTGGTCGGCCAGGAGTTCGCCGATCGCGACGACCTCGTCAACGGCCTCTCCGAGCTGGTTCGGCTCGGCGCCAGCGAGGCGGCGATCACGCGGCCCGACGGCTGCGTCGCCGCGGTTGGCGAGGGCGCCGAGCGGCGCTTCCTCGAGGTGCGCACCGAGTCGCTCGACCCGGTCTCCACGGTCGGCTCCGGCGACGCCTTCCTGGCCGGCTACGTCGCCGCCCGCTACGAGGAGCGCTCGGCCGACGAGTGCCTCGCCTACGCCGTCGCCTGCGGGGCCGAGTCGACCCAGCACTTCGGCGCCGGCGCCGTCGACCGCAACCAGGTCGAGCGCCTGCTCGGCGAGGTCCACGTGCAGGATCTGGAGGTCCCCGCCGAAGTGTAGGCTGAGTCCTCAACGCCACCCTGGAGGACTTAACTTGGAGATCGACATCGGTCGAGGCAAGAAGGGGCGGCGCGCTTACGGATTCGACGACATCGCGATCGTCCCGTCGCGCCGCACCCGCGATCCCGACGACATTGACATCAGCTGGACGCTCGGCCCCTACCGCTTCGAGCTGCCGCTCGTCGCCTCGGCGATGGACGGTGTGGTCAGTCCCGACACCGCCGTTCTCGTCAACGAGCTGGGCGGGCTTGGCGTGCTCAATCTGGAGGGGATCTGGACCCGCTTCGAGAACGCCGAGGAGCGGCTCGAGGAGATCGCCGCTGCGCTCCAAGCACGAAGCGACCCGGCTGATGCAGGAGATCTACACCGAGCCGGTCAAGTCGGAGCTGATCGGCCAGCGGATCGCGGAGATCAAGCAGCGCGGCGCGGTCGCCTGCGGCTCGCTGACGCCGCAGAAGGTGCGCGAGCACTTCGAGGTCGCGGTCGAGGCGGGGATCGACATCCTCGTCATCCAGGGCACGGTGATCTCGGCCGAACACGTCTCGACCACGGTCGAGCCGCTCAACCTGAAGGAGTTCATCGCCGAGGTGCCGGTGCCGACAGTGGTCGGCGGCTGCGCCTCCTACTCGACCGGCCTGCACCTGATGCGGACCGGCGCGGTCGGCGTCCTGGTCGGCGTCGGGCCCGGCGCCGCCTGCACCACCCGCGGCGTGCTCGGCATCGGCGTCCCGCAGGCGACGGCGATCGCCGACGTCGCGGCCGCCCGCTCGCAGCACATGCTCGAGACCGGCGAGTACGTCAACGTGATCGCCGACGGCGGCATGCGCACCGGCGGCGACGTCTCCAAGGCGATCGCCTGCGGGGCCGACTCGGTGATGGTCGGCTCGCCGCTGGCCCGCGCCAAGGAGGCGCCCGGTCGTGGCTTCCACTGGGGGATGGCGACCTTCCATCCATCGCTGCCGCGCGGCACCCGCGTGACCACCACGCAGGACGGCACGATGGAGGAGATCCTGCTCGGCCCCGCCCAGGAGAACGACGGCACCTTCAACCTGATGGGGGCGCTGAAGACCTCGATGGCCACCTGCGGCTACGAGGACATCCGCTCCTTCCAGCGGGCCGAGGTGATGGTCGCCCCGGCGCTGATGAGCGAGGGCAAGAAGCTCCAGAACGAGCAGTCGGTGGGCATGGGCTCGAACGGTCGCGCGGCGGTCTCCGCCGGTGTTGGAGTCGCCGACGACTGAGGCCGGCGTCACTTCGGCGCCGGCCCAAGCAGCTGAGGAGGTGCTGGTCCTCGATTTCGGGGGCCAGTACTCGCAGCTGATCGCGCGCAGGATTCGCGAGTGCGGCGTGTTCGCCGAGCTGCTGCCTTCGACGACCTCGGTCGAGGCTCTGCGGGCGCGCAAGCCGAAGGCGCTGATCCTCTCCGGCGGGCCGGCCTCGGTCTACGAGGAGGGGGCGCCGGCGTTCCCGACCGAGCTGCTCGATCTGGAGATCCCGCTGCTGGGCATCTGTTACGGGATGCAGGCGATGGTCCAGGCGCTGGGCGGCAAGGTCGAGGCGGCCGAGGCGGGGGAGTTCGGGCGCACCGATCTGATCCTGCGCGACGGTGGCGGCCGGTTGCTCGGCGGCCTGCCCGAGGAGCAGCACTGCTGGATGAGCCACCGCGACGCGGTCTTCGAGCCGCCCGAGGGGTTCACGGCGCTCGCCTCCAGCCCGGGCTCGCCGGTCGCCGCCTGCGAGTACCCCGACCGCGGCCTCTACGGCATCCAGTTCCACCCCGAGGTCGTCCACACGCCGTACGGCACCGAGATCCTCACCCGCTTCCTGCGCGACGTCGCCGGCTGCGAGCAGCAGTGGTCGCCGCAGTCGGTGATCGCCGAGCAGGTGGCGAAGATCCAGGCCCAGGTCGGCGAGGGGCAGGTGATCTGCGGCCTCTCCGGCGGCGTCGACTCCTCGGTCGCGGCGCTGCTCGTCCACAAGGCGATCGGCGAGCAGCTGACCTGCGTCTTCGTCGACCACGGCCTGATGCGGCTCAACGAGGCCGAGCAGGTGGTCGCCGCCTTCGAGCAGTTCGGCATCCCGCTCGTCCACGTCGAAGCCGAGGAGCGCTTCCTCGCCAGGCTGGCCGGGCGTCGACGAGCCCGAGCGCAAGCGCAAGATCATCGGCGAGGAGTTCATCCGCGTCTTCGAGGAGGAGGCGGCGAAGCTCGAGGACGCCGCCTACCTGGTCCAGGGCACGCTCTACTCCGACGTGATCGAGTCGGGTGGCAGCGACGACGCGGCGACGATCAAGTCCCACCACAACGTCGGCGGGCTGCCCGGAGGACCTCGAGTTCGAGCTGGTCGAGCCGCTGCGGATGCTCTTCAAGGACGAGGTGCGGGCCGTCGGCGCCGAGCTGGGCCTGCCGGAGCGGATGGTCTGGCGCCAGCCCTTCCCGGGGCCCGGCCTGGCGATCCGCATCGTCGGCGGCGAGGTCAACAAGGAGCGACTCGACATCCTCCGCGCCGCCGACGCGATCCTCCAGGAGGAGATCCGCGCCGCCGAGCTCTACCGCCAGCTCTGGCAGTCCTTCTGCGTGCTGCCGGTCGTTCGCTCGGTCGGCGTGCAGGGCGACGGCCGCACCTACGCCTACCCGATCGTGATCCGCGCCGTCACCTCCGACGACGCGATGACCGCCGACTGGGCGCGCCTGCCCTACGACCTGCTGGAGCGCGTCTCCAACCGGATCATCAACGAGATCGTCGACGTGAACCGCGTCGCGCTGGATATCTCTTCCAAGCCACCGGCAACGATCGAGTGGGAGTAATCCTGGGTGCCAGGGCCGATCCCGGCAGGGGTTCCACTTAACTTTTCGGGTGAAAGGGCAAGGCTGACGCCCTGAACCGCTGCGACCAAAAAGTACAAGACGTTCCACCCCTGCCGGGATCGGCCCTGATGCCATTTGCTGTCTCGATTGCGGTGCTTGGACTGGTGCAGGCGGTGCTGGTGGCGCTGCCGGTGCCGCGGCCTTTGCCTGCCTTGGCTTGCGGCGCTGCGCAGCCCTTGGTGGGCGCTGGCGCCGGCGCTCTCGATCGTCGTCGTGGTCGGCGGGATCGAGCTCTACTCGGACTCGGCGACAGGGCTCACCTAGCTGGCCCTGGTCGCCGTGCCGCCACTGGCGGCATACGCGCTCGCGCTTGATCGTCGAGTCCGCGTGGACCCGCGTATCCGGCGGGCTCGCGGCGCTGGCCGCGGTGCCGCTGTTCGTCCTCGCCTGGGCGTCTGCGCGCCTGGGACGTCCGCTCGCTGCGGCGAGGCGGCGGCGACCGCGCTCTCGGGCCTTGCCTGCATCACGCTCGGCTGGCTGCTGGTCTCCGCGGTGCCGGTCCGCTGGCTGCGCTGGGGCGTCTACGCGATGGCCGCGATCGACGCCGATCGTCGCGCGCCGATCTGCTCCAGGGCCCCAACGCGGTGCTCAGCACCGCCGCACCGCCGCCGATCTGCCGCGCCTGCAGGCCGTCCACTTCGGCTCCGCCGGATGGGCTTCGGCGACCTCTTCGTCGCCGCCCTGGTCGGCTGCCTGCTGGCGATCGATCGCCGCACGCCAACTCCAAGCAGCCGTTCTCGTCGCCGTTCTGGCGCTCGCCTTCGACCTGCTCTTCTTTGCCGTCGACACGTTGCCGGCGACGGTGCCGGTCGCGGTGGCGCTGGCGGTGGTCAGCCGCCGCAGTTCAGCTCAGCTGTAGCGATCCCATTTTTCGAGGTAGGGCAGCGGGTCGATCGGGCTGCCGCCCTCGTACCAGCCGGGTGCTGTCCAGATCTCGAAGTGGAGGTGGCAGGCGGTGGCGTCGCCGGTGTCGCCGACGATGCCGATCGGCTGGCCGGTGCGGACCTGATCGCCGGTCTGTCAGCGGCGAGGGTTCGGCCAGGTGCGCGTACATGAAGTCGAAGGTCGGTGCCCTTGCCGTCGATGACGACGTAGTTGCCGGCGGCGCTCTGGTAGCCGGAGTACTGGACCGTGCCGCCGCGGGCGGCGACCAGCGGCGTGCCGCAGGCGGCCATCACGTCCTGGCCCTGGTGGGTGTGGCCGGAGCGGCCGGCGCCGAAGCGACCGCGCGGCGCCGCCGAAGTCGTGGGCGCCGAGGATCGGGAAGGCGTAGCCGTAGAAGGCGAAGCTGAGGCTGGGCGCTCGCTCGAGGAGGTGGCGGGCCGCGCCGCGCACGTGCTCCGACCTGCGAGGAGACCTGGAAGCTGTAGCGGCCGTTGGGGGCCGGTCGCCCTTCGTTGGTGGCGCCGTCCCAGCGGATCCGCGTTTCCGTGTTCGGTGCGACGTCGTTGCGGAAGAAGGTGCGGACGCTCGCCCCGGCGACGTCGACGACGTCGATGCGGAGGTCGTTCTGCGCCTGCGTGCTGGCGATCGTGAAGCTGAGCTTCGGATAGCGGAAGCCGTAGTAGAAGGACTTGCGGGGCGTGGTGTCGGCCGAGACCAGGCTGCAGCGGCGCCGGCGCTGGGAGCGGTCGGTCGCCGGCGCGCCGCTGGGGCTGCCGGGGGCGGGCGGGGCGCCGGCCGCCGTCGGGGCGCCGCCGGTCGACGCCGTCGCTGCCGCGGCGAGGCCCAGCATCAGCAGCAGCGCCGCCGTTGCGACCGTGAATAGACATTCCCGCCAACCAAGGCCGGGTGGTCTTGCCTACCACGTGCCCTCTCTTTCGTTCGCCTGCGGAGTTAGCTGTCGGGCTCGCGCTGAAAGAGATGCGCTACGACCTTTTCGGCCGATTCGCCCCTGGGACCTGCAACGGTCCCTGCGGTTCCTCCGCTCCCAGCCACCTGTGCGGCTGGGATTCGGCAGTGTTGGCGCGGCAGTATAGACACCGATGCGGCCGCGTACGCGAAGACGGCTTGACGGCTATCATGCCGGGGCCGCTGGGCACTGCCCGCGGCTTTTCGCTGATGAAGACCTATGTAGCCACACCCGCCGACCGCCAGCGCGACTGGTACGTCGTCGATGCCGAGGGGCAGACCCTGGGCCGTCTGGCGACCCGCATCGCCGACGCACTGCGCGGCAAGCGCAAGCCCGAGTACACGCCCCACATCGACACCGGCGACTTCATCGTCGTCGTCAACGCGGAGAAGATCCACGTCACCGGCGACAAGCTGAACGCAGAAGCGCTACTGGCGCCACAGCGGCTACCCGGGTGGGATCAAGTCGCGCACGCTCGCCGAGATGCTCGAGCGCCGTCCCGAGGAGGTCATCCGCAAGGCGGTCAAGGGGATGCTGCCCCGCAACCGCCTCGCCCGTCAGCAGCTGACCAAGCTGAAGGTCTACGCCGGGCCCGAGCATCCCCATGCGGCGCAGCAGCCCAAACCGATGGAGATACAGACTTGATCGACGACGAGACGCAGAAGGACGAGACTTCGAGAGCCGCGAGGAGCCCGAGGCCGTCGGAGGAGACTCCGGCCGAGGAGCCACACGCGACGCGCTCAGGCGGAGGCCCCCGCAAGAGGAGACGCCCGCCGAGGCTGAGGAGCGAGCCCGCAAGTCGAGGAGCCCGCAGGCTGAGGAGCCCGTTGCGGAGCAGAGCCGAGGAGGCCGAGGCCGCCGAGGAGCCCGGCTGAGGAGCTCCGGCAGCTGAGGAGCCTGCGGCCGAGGAGGAGCCCAAGGCCGAGGAGAAGAAGAAGGACGTCATTCCGGGCGCCGATCTCGAGCCGATCGCGGTCGAGCCGGAGGAGCGGCCGCTCAGCGCTGAGGAGCAGGCCCGCAAGGAAGCTGAAGAGGAGGAGCGCGCGCAGCGCGAGGCCGAGCTGGTCGGCGACGCCGACGAGGAGCCGAGCGCCGCGAGCCGCGCCCCGGCGAAGCTGGAGGGCGACGCTCGCTACCTCGCCACCGGCAAGCGCAAGACCGCGATCGCCCGCGTGACGCTGCTGCCCGGCAGCGGCAAGGTCGAGATCAACAAGCGCGCGATCGAGGAGTTCTTCCCGCGTCCGCTGCACCAGACGACGGCCGTCCAGCCGCTGAGCGATCACCGGCTACGAGAGCAGCGTCGACGTTCGCGTTCGCGTCCACGGCGGCGGCATCAGCGGCCAGGCCGGCGCGGTGCGCCACGGGATCGCCCGGGCGCTGACCGAGATCGACCCCGAGCTGCGCGGCGAGCTCAAGCGCCGCGGCTTCCTGACCCGCGACGCGCGGGCCAAGGAGCGCAAGAAGGCCGGGCTCAAGAAGGCCCGTAAGCGGCCTCAGTTCTCCAAGCGTTAGGAGTCAGTCGCATGACGACAGGGCGCAAGCTCTTCGGAACCGACGGGGTCCGAGGGGAGGCCGGCAGCGTTCCTCACGGCGGAGCTGGCGACCTCGCTCGGCCGGGCGGCCACCGCATCGCTGGAGGCGCGAGCGACCGCAGGTGCTGATCGTGCGCGACACGCGCGAGTCCGGCCCGATGCTCGAGTCGGCGCTGGCCGCCGGGATCGCGGCTGCGGGCGGCGACGCGCTGCTCGGCGGCGTGCTGCCGACGCCGGCGGCGGCGATCCTGGTCAAGCGGCTCGGCTTCGACCTCGCCGCGGTCGTCTCGGCCTCCCACAACCCCTACCGCGACAACGGGATCAAGTTCTTCTCGGCGCAGGGGACGAAGCTCGACGACGAGGCCGAGGCGAGGATCGAGTCGCTGATCGACGCCGAGCCTGTCGCCGCCGAGCCCGGTCACGTGCGCGAGCTGAACGGCGGCCTGGAGGACTACCTGCGCGCGCTCGAGGCCGCCTTCCCGCTCGATCTCTCCGGCCGCAAGGTTGCTGCTCGACTGCGCCAACGGCGCCACCTTCCGCGCCGCTCCGGCGATCTTCGAGCGGCTCGGCGCCGACGGTCGAGACGATCGCCGCCGAGCCCGACGGCCGCAACATCAACGACGGCTGCGGCTCCACCCACCTCGACCGGCTGGCCGAGGCGATCGCCGCCTCCGAGGCGACGATCGGCTTCGCCTTCGACGGCGACGGCGACCGGGTGCTCGCCGTCGACGGCAACGGCCGCCCACACGACGGCGACGAGCTGATCGCCCTCGCCGCCCGCGGCATGTCCGCCCGCGACGAGCTGGGCGGCGGCGTCGCGGTGACGGTGATGAGCAACTACGGCTTCCACCAGGCGATGGAGGAGGCCGGGATCGAGGTCGCCGTGACCAAGGTCGGCGACCGCTACGTCCTCGACGAGCTGCGCGAGCGCGGCTGGGCGCTTCGGCGGCGAGCAGTCCGGGCACATCATCGACACCCGTTTCGTCGCCACCGGCGACGGCATCGCCGCGGCGCTGATGACGATGCGCGAGCTGGGCGAGCGCGAGCTCGCCGACGGCCGCGCCGATGGAGAAGCTGCCGCAGACCCTGGTCAACGTCGAGGTCGCCGATCGCGAGGCGATCGCCGGCGCGACCGCCGTCTGGGAGGCGGTCGAGCGCGAGGGAGCGGCGCTGGAGGGGCGCGGCCGCGTCCTCCTGCGCCCCTCCGGGACCGAGCCGCTGGTGCGCGTGATGGTCGAGGCGCCGAGCGCCGAGGAGGCCGACGCCGTCTGCGAGCGCCTTGTCAGCCTGGTCAAGCAAGAGCTGACCTAGGCCGCCTGCCTCTACTCTTACTCGCCTCCCTATGTGCGGAATCGTCGGATACGTGGGCGGACGCCCCTGCCTGCGACCTCCTGGTCGCCGGACTCGAGAAGCTCGAGTACCGCGGCTATGACTCGGCCGGGATCTCGGTCATCGAGGACGGGCAGATCGACAGCGTGCGCGCGGTCGGCAACCTCGCCAACCTGCGCGCGGCGATCGAGGAGCGCGACGGCAGCGGCGGCGTCGCCGTCGCCGCGCCGCCCGCGACCACCGGCGTCGCCCACACCCGCTGGGCCACCCATGGCCGCGTCACCGAGGAGAACGCCCACCCGCACAGCGACAGCTCGGACCGCGTCCACATCGTCCTCAACGGGATCGTCGAGAACCACGCCAAGCTGCGCCGCGCCTCGAGGGCGAAGGGCAGGAGTTCAGCTCGGAAACCGACGCCGAGGTCGTCGCCCACCTGATCGCCAGCCACTACGACGGCGATCTCGCCGCCGCCGTCCGCGCCGCCTTCGCCGAGCTGCGCGGCCACTACGCCTTCGTCGCCATGCACGCCGACGAGCCCGGACCAGCTGGTCGGCGCTCGCAAGGAGTGCCCGCTGGTCGCCGGAGTCGGCGAGGGGGAGACCTTCCTCGCCTCGGCGATCCCGGCCTTCCTCGCCGAGACCCGCGACGCGGTCGCGATCGAAAACGACGAGATCGTCACCATCGACGCCTCCGGCGTCAGCGATCACCGACGCCGCCGGCAACCCGGTGCAGCGCGAGCGCCGAGGAGATCACCTGGGACGAGGCCGCCGCCGAGAAGGGCGGCTATGAGACCTTCATGCTGAAGGAGATCCACGAACAGGCCGACGCGGTCGCCGAGACGATCGCCGACCGCCTGCCCGACGACGACGGGGTCGACCTCTCCGAGGTCGAGCTCGACGACGACTACCTGCGCGACCTGAAGCGGATCGTGATCGTCGCCTGCGGCACCTCCTACCACGCCGGCCTGGTCGGCCGTTACGCGATCGAGGAGTGGGCGCGGGTGCCGGTCGAGATGGACATCGCCTCCGAGTACCGCTACCGCAACCCGGTGGTCGGCCCCGACGACCTGGTGATCGGCATCACCCAGTCGGGCGAGACCGCCGACACGCTGGCGGCGATGCGGCTGGCCCGCGAGCGCGGCGCCAAGGTGCTGGCGATCACCAACATCATGGGCAGCCAGGCGACCCGCGACGCCGACGCCGTGCTCTACACCCGCGCCGGCCTCGAGGTCAGCGTCGCCGCGACCAAGACCTTCGTCGCCCAGGTGCGCGGCGATGTACCTGATCGGCCTGCGCCTGGCCGAGCTGCGCGGGACGCTGCCGCCGGAGCGCCTGGCCGAGCTGGTCGCCGAGCTGAAGGCGCCTGCCCTCGAAGATCGAGACGACGCTCGCCGCCTGCGAGGAGCACGTGCGCGAGATCTCCGCCACCCACCACGACGCAGCAGTTCTTCCTCTACCTCGGCCGCCACATCGGCCTGCCGGTCTGCCTCGAGGGGGCGCTGAAGCTGAAGGAGATCTCCTACATCCCGACCGACGCCTACGCGGCCGGCGAGATGAAGCACGGGCCGATCGCCCTGCTCGACGAGTCGACGCCGGTCGTCTGCGTGGCGACCGAGAGCCCGGTGCTCGACAAGGTGCTCTCCAACGTCGAAGAGGTGCGCGCCCGCGGCGCCGACGACGATCGCGATCGCGACCGCGGGCAGCGAGCGCGTCGCCGAGGTCGCCGACCAGACGATCGAGGTCGCCCGCACCGACTGGATCCTGCAGCCGATCGTGGCGATCCTGCCGCTGCAGCTGCTCGCCTACGACATCGCCCGCGCCCGCGGCCTCAACGTCGACCAGCCGCGCAACCTGGCCAAGACGGTCACGGTCGAGTAGAGCGTCCGTCCGTAGCGCCTCGCGCGCGCCTGGCCCATCGCTAGGCTGCCGCCCAATGATCAAGACCCGGTTCGTCCTCCCAGTCCTCGCGGCCACGGCCGCAATCGCGCTCGCCGGCTTGCGGCGGCAGCAGCGATTCGTCCAGCTCCGACCTGGCGAGCTTCGCGCCGCCCGGCTCGCTCGTCTTCATCGAAGGCAAGGTGCAGCCTTCCGGCGAGCTGAGCGAAAACGTCGACTCGCTCGCCCAGACGATCGGCGGGGTCGACGACCTCGGCGGACCTGATCGTCGAAGAGCTGGAAAGCTCGGCACGCGACGACGGCGAACCGGTCGACTTCGCCAAGGAAGTCGAGCCCTGGCTCGGCGAGAAGGCGGGCGTCACCTTCGTCGGCCTCGACAGCGAGGGCGATCTCACCGAACCGGTGATCGCGGTCGAGAGCACCGACGCCGAAGCGACGCAGGACTTCATCGACACCCAGGCCGAGCAGAGCAAAGAGCCCTACGAGGACGCCTCCTACGAAGGCGTCGACTTCAAGGTCGGCGGCTCGGAAGGGACGGCGATCGGCCTCGTCGACGACTCGCTCGTCATCGCCGACGACGAAGCGGCCTTCAAGTCGGCCGTCGACGCCTCCAGCGGCGACTCGCTCGCCGACGAAGCCGGCTTCGAGGACACGATCGCCACCGCCTCGAACGGCAGCCTCGCCGACGTCTACGTCGACGTCGGCGGCCTGATCGAGCAGTCCGACGACGAGATCGACCCGCAGGCCCGGGAAGCTCCTCGAGAGCGCCGGCATCGATCCCAGCGAAGCGACCGCGGTGGCCAGCGTCATCCCGGGCACCGACCAGATCCAGATCGACCTCAGCAGCGACCTCGGCGGCGAGGAGCCCCGAGCGGCGACGTCTCCGAGCTGCTCGGCTCGCTGCCCGCCGACTCCTTCGCGGCCTTCGCCGCCTCCGGCTTCGGCGATCAGCTCAAGGAAGGCGATCGACGAGCTCGACAAGTCGGGGATCCCGGGCGAGCTGCCGCCCAACCAGCTGAAGAGCACGCTGAAAGCGATGGGCATCGACCTCGACAAGATCGCCGGCTCGCTCGAGGACGCGGCGGTCTTCGCGCAGGGCAGCAGCGAGAGCAGCCTCGGCGGCGCCCTCGTCCTGACCAGCAGCTCCGACGAAGCGGCCAAGACGGTCGCCAACCTCGGCACGCTGCTGCGCAACACCCAGACGCCCGGGCGTGACCGCGGTGAGCAGCGGTGGCGCCAGCGGCTTCTCGGTCCGCGACGAGGAGCTCGGCCGCAAGCCGCTGGTCGTCGTCGCCAAGGGCGATCGGTCGCGATCGGCTACGGCCTGGCTGCCGCTCTGCAGGGCCTCAACCCGGGCAGCGGCGCGACGCTCTCCGACAACCCGAACTACAAGGCGGCGGTCTCGGCGCTGGGCAGCACGCCGATCAGCGCCTTCGTCGACGGTCCGCAGGCGCTGCGCCTCGCCGAAGTCGCTGGTGTCGCCCTCGGAAACCGAATTCCAGGAAGGCCAAGCCCTACCTGAAGAAGATCAGCTACATCGGGATCGGCACCGGCACGGAGGACGATCTGGCGACCGCGAAGCTGATCGTGGGCATCGAGAAGTAGGCCGGTGGGGATGGCCTCCGGCGTCGGCATCGACCTGCTCGAGATCGACCGCCTGGAGCGGGCGCTGGAGCGCCATCCCCGTCTCGCCGAGCGCGTCTTCACCGCGGCCGAGCGCGACTACGCCGCCGCCCGCGCCCGCCCGGGCCGCCACCTGGCCGCGCGCTTCGCCGCCAAGGAGGCGGTGGTCAAGGCGCTCGGCCTCACCGGCGGCTTCGGCCTGCGCGAGATCGAGGTCGTCGCCGGCGAGCCGCCGACGGTGCGCGCGTCTCGGGCCGGGCTGCCGAGGCGGCAGCGGGCAGGGACATCGAGGTCTCGCTGACCCACTCGCGCGACTTTGCCGCCGCGGTCGCCATCGTCGACACTGCCTGAGATGGAGCCCTGGCTCAGCCCGCTGTACGACGCCGAGGGGATTCGGGCGGTCGACCGCTGGGCGATCGAGGAGCAGGGGGTGCCCGAGGTGGAGCTGATGGAGGCTGCCGGCACGGCGCTGGCCGAGGCGGTCGCCGAGCTGGCGCCCGAGGGACCGGTGCGGATCCTCTGCGGCAAGGGCAACAACGGCGGCGACGGGCTGGTCGCCGCCCGGCACCTCGCAGGAGATGGGCTTCGAGGTCGAGGCGCTGGAGCTCTTCTCGCGATGCGGCCGCCGAACGACTTCGACGCCTGGCTCGCGGGCTCCGGCGCGGTCGTCGACGCGATCTTCGGCACCGGCTTCGCCGGGGCGCCGCGCGAGCCGGCGGCGGCCGCGATCGAGGCGATCAACCGCTGCGGGGCGCCGGTCGTCGCCTGCGACATCGCCTCCGGGGTCGACGCCTCGACGCGGCGAGATCGAGGGCGCTCGCCGTCGAGGCCGACCTCACCGTCAGCTTCCACGCCGCGAAGATCGGCCACCGGGTCGCGCCGGGCAAGTGGCACACCGGCGAGTTGCGCGTGGCCCCGATCGGGATTCCCGGCGGGGCGCCGGGCGAGCGCGGTGGCCGGCACGATCGAGCCGGCCGTGCTGGCCTTGGCGCCGCGCCGCGGCTCGCGCTCGACCAAGTTCAGCTCCGGCCAGGTCGTCGTCGCCGGCGGCTCGCGCGGGCTGACCGGCGCGGTGCAGATGTCCTCGCTGGCGGCGATTCGGGCGGGCGCCGGCTACGCGACCGTCGCCGTGCCGGCCGACCTCGAGCCGATCTTCGAGGCTGGCCAGCCCGAGGTGATGTCGGTCGGCTGCCCCGGCGGCGACGGTTGTCTGGCGCCGGCGTCGCTCAAGGCCGTGCTGCGCAGCCTTCGAGCCCGCCGCGGCGGGAGTGCTCGGGCCCGGGATGGGGCGCGACCCCGGCTCGGTCGAGCTGGCCCGCGACGCCGCTGCCGCGATCGAGGCGCCGCTGGTGATCGACGCCGACGGCCTCAACGCCTTCGCCGGCGGACCTCGGCCCGATCGCCGCGCGCGGCGCGCCGACGGTCCTCACCCCGCACGCAGGGGAGCTGGGGCGTCTGCTCGACCGCTCCTCGGCCGAGATCTCCGCGCACCGCCTCGCCTCGGCGCAGCGAGGCCGCGCGGGCAGCCGAGGCCGTCGTCGTCCTCAAGGGCGACGACACGATCGTCACCGACGGCGAGCGGGTCGCGGTCAACGTGCTCTCGGCGCCCGGGCTTGCCACCGCCGGCACCGGCGACGTGCTCTCCGGCATCGTCGCCGCCCTGCTCGCCCGCGGCCTCGAGCCCTTTGCCGCCGCCTGCGCGGCGGTGATCGCCCACGCCCGTGCCGGACGCGACGCGGCGGCGCGGATCGGCGCCGCCGAGTCGGTGATCGCCACCGACGTGATCGCCTCGATCCCGCTCGGGATGGTTCCCGGCGCGCCCGTCGAATAATCTCGCTGCCGATGAAGACCGCCGCCGAGATCATGGACGCCGACGTGCCGACCGTCTCCCCGGATGCCGACGCGCGTGCCGCGATCGAGCTGCTCGCCAAGACCGAGATGGGGGCGATCCCTGTGATCGACACAGATCGCAAGGTGGTCGGCATCGTCAGCGAGTCGGACCTGATCCTCAGCGACGAGGAGGCGGACCTGCACCTGCCGCATTACCTCAACATCATGGGCGGCATCGTCTTCGTCGGCTCGATGAAGGGCTTCGAGAAGCGGCTCAACAAGGCCTTCGCGACCAAGGTCTCCGAGCTGATGACCGCCGACCCGTTCGTCGCCGGCGTCGACGACGATGCCGAGACGGTGGCCAAGACGATCGCCGAGAAGCATCACAATCACCTGCCCGTGGTCGATGGCGAGGGTCGCCTCGCCGGACTGGTGACGCGGGCCGACGCGCTGGCCGCGCTCGTCGCCGACAGCTAGGCCATGGCGCGGGCAGTCGCCCGGATCGATCTCAGCGCCGTCGAGCGCAACTGCGCGCGGCTGAAGGCGGAGCTGGGCGATGACGCCGAGCTTTGCGCGGTGGTCAAGGCCGACGGCTACGGCCACGGCGCCGATACCTGCGCGACGGCAGCGCTGGCCGGAGGCGCGAGCAGGCTGGCGGTGGCAACCGGCGCCGAGGCTGCTCAGATCGGCCGCCGCTTTCCGCAGATACCGCTGCTGACCATGGGCGCGCTCAGCCCCGAGGATCTCGAGGACGCGCTTGGGGCTGGCTCGGAGGTCGCCGTCTGGCGCGACGGCTTCCGCGAGCTGGTCAGCGCCCGGGGCCGCGCGCAGGGCCGGCCGGTTCGCGTCCACGTCAAGTACGACAGCGGCATGGGCAGGCTCGGCAATCCCGACCCCGGCGAGGTGCTGGCTCTCGCTCGCGCCTGCGCCGAGGATCCACAGCTCGAGCTGGCGGGGGTCTGGACCCATTTCGCCACCGCCGACGAACCGGGCTCCGGCTTCTTCGCCGAGCAGCTCGAGCGCTTCACGGCTGTCGCTGCCGCGGTCAAGGCCGAGTTCCCCGCTGTCATCGCCCACGCCGCCAACAGCGCCGCGGTCTTTCGCGACTCGCGGTCGCACTTCGACATGGCTCGCTGCGGCGTCGCCGTCTACGGCCTCGACCCGTTTCAGGGCGACCCGGCCGAGCGTGGCCTCGCCCCGGCGCTTTCGCTGCGCTCCTACGTGGCCGACGTCAAGCGCTTCACCGCCGGCGTCAGCGCCGGCTACGGGCAGACCTGGCGCGCCTCCGTCGACACCTGGGTGGGGGTGCTGCCGCTCGGCTACGGCGACGGGGTTCGACGCGGCCTCTCCAACAACGCCGAGGTGCTGATCGGCGGCCGTCGCCTGCCGCTCGTCGGCACCGTCTCGATGGACAACGTGACCGTCGACCTCGGCCCCGAGACCGAGGTCGAGCCGGGCGACGAGGCGGTGCTGATCGGCGCCCAGGGCGAGCGAGGCGATCCTGGCCGAGGAGGTCGCCGCGCGCCTGGGCACGATCAACTACGAGGTCACCTGCGGGATCTCGGCCAGGGTGCCGCGAGAAGCGGCATGAGCCTTGACGATCGCCTCGCTGCCGCTGCGCCGGTCGCGCTGGC
Source organism: uncultured Solirubrobacterales bacterium (assembly GCA_963718775.1). GTDB lineage: Bacteria > Actinomycetota > Thermoleophilia > Solirubrobacterales > 70-9 > VRUE01. Next base: position 2,536,208 of record OY970377.1, read on the forward strand.
TCGACGCGCCCTGGCCGCTGAGGACGGAGTCTGGATCGCCGGCGGCGCCGTTCGCGACGCGGCGCTGGGTCGCGAGGTGGTCGATCTCGATCTGGCCGTCACCGGCGATCCTGCTGTGGCCGCGAAGACGATCGCCCGCGAGGGCGGCGGCAACTCGTTCGAGCTCTCCGCTGAGTTCGCGACCTGGCGGGCCGTCGCCGGCGACGGCTCCTGGCAGATCGACCTGACCGCGCTGCGCGGCGAGACGATCGAGGCCGATCTGGCTGAGCGCGACTTCACGATCGGCGCCGTCGCCGTTCCGCTGGCGGGGGGAGAGCCGATCGATCCTCACGGCGGGCTCGTCGATCTCGATCGGCGGCTATTGCGCGCGGTGGGCGAGCGCAGCTTCGCCGCCGATCCCCTGCGTCTCTTGCGAGCGGCTCGGTTTGCAGCTGGGCTGGCGATGCAGATCGACCCCGCGACCGTTTCGCTGGCCCGTTCCGAAGCGGCGCGGGCGTCTGAGCCCGCCGGTGAGCGCCAGCTCGCCGAGCTGCGCCAGCTGCTCGGCGGGCCCGACCCGCTGCGCGGCCTCGCCCTGCTCGACGAGCTCGGCCTCACCCCCGTCGTCCTGCCCGAGCTGGAGGCGCTGCGGGGTGTCGAACAGGGGCCCAACCACCACCTCGACGTCCACGGCCACACGCTGGCGGTGCTGGGGCACACGCTCGAGGTCGAGGCGGACCTGGAGCGCTTCGGCGGCGAGCGCGCGGCGGAGCTCGCGGCGCTGCTCGCCGAGCCGCTCGCCGACGAGATGACGCGCGGCACGGCGCTGCGCTTCGGCGCCCTGCTGCACGACATCGGCAAGCCGGCGACGCGTTCGGAAAGGGATGGCTACGTCACCTTCATCGGCCACGACAGCGACGGCGCCGAGATCGTCGCCGAGCTCTGCGCGCGTCTGCGAGCGAGCCGGGTGCTGACCCGGCATCTGCAGGGGCCTGACCCTGCACCATCTTCGGCTCGGCTTCCTCGTCCACGAGGCGCCGCTGCCGCCGCGGCGCGTTCACGAGTACCTGCGCGCGACCGAGCCGGTCGCCGCCGACGTGACGCTGCTGACGATCGCCGACCGGCTCTCGGCCCGTGGCTCGGGCCCCTTCGCCACCGAGGAGGCGATCGAGGCTCACCTGACCCTCGCCCGGCAGATGCTGGCCGCGGCGCTCGACTGGCGCCGCGAAGGGCCTCCGAAGCCGCTCGTGCGCGGCGACGAGCTGGCGGCGGAGCTGGGTCTCGTCGAGGGCCCGAAGCTGGGCGAGCTGCTGGCCGAGCTCGAGGCGGCCCAGTACGCGGGCGAGGTCTCGACCCGCGCCGAGGCGGTCGAACACGCCCGCCGCCTGCGTGGCTAGCGGGGTTTCCGTCCCCGGTCCGCTACGCTCCCCGCCGCATGGGGAAAGAGGAGAAGATCGAGATGGAGGGCGAGATCACCGAGGCCCTCCCCAATACGATGTTCCGGGTCAAACTCGACAACGGGCACGATGTTCTCGGTCACATCTCCGGCAAGATGCGTCGCCACTACATCCGCATCCTTCCCGGTGACCGGGTGAAGATCGAGCTTTCGCCCTACGACCTCGATCGCGGCCGCATCACCTACCGCTACAAATAAGCTCTTCGCCTTGAGCGAGCAGCGGCTGCGAATCGACACCGAGAACGTCGTCCACGAGACGGTCGACGGCGAGCTGATCGCGATCGACCTCTCCGGAGGCAGCTACTACAGCCTTTCCGGGAGCGGCCCGGCGATCTGGGCCCTGCTGCTCGGCGGGGCTACCGAGGCTGAGATCTGCGCGGCGCTCGCGCTCACCCACGAAGGCGAGCCCGAGGCGATCCGGGCTGAGGTCGCGGATCTGCTCGAGAAGCTGTTGGAGAGCGAGCTAGCCGTGCCCGGCGATGGCACAGGGCGGGTGCAATCGCTCGATGCTCCAGCCGAGAAGGCGGCCTTCGAGCCGCCGAAGCTGGAGCGCTACACCGATATGAAGGACTACTTCCTGCTCGACCCGATTCACGAGGTCGACACGGCCGGCTGGCCACGGCCGGCGGCCTAGGGCGCGGTGGCGCAGGCGCCAGCAGCCCCGGCGCGGCGCGATCTGGCTGGCGGGTACTTCGACCAGCTGAGCGCTCGCTTCGAGCTGGCCGCGCAGGGGCAGCCGCTGATTCACGGGCTGGAGATCGGCGGCCTGCGCCTCGATCTGCGCTTCGCCGGCGAGGCGATGCGCGATGTCTTGCTGGCGCCGTTCGAGCATCTCGCCGTCTCTGGCGGCGCTCCGGCCACGCTCTCGATCTCCGTCTTCGACGGAGCGTCGACTGGCATCGAGGCTCCATCTCCGCCATGGCAGGCCGTCGAGGCCGCACCCGGCGCCAACCCGTCCATGCGGCTGCGCTCCGAGCGTGCTTGCGTGCTCGCCGCTACGGGCACCGGCGCCGTCACCGCTGCCGAGCCCGATCGTGGACGGGCCGTCTTCTACCTTCCCGATGCCGTTCGCATCGCGCCGATCGAGCGAGCGGCGCCGCTGCGCGAGGCCCTGCAGCTGTTGATGGCCCCGCACGGCCGCTGGATGACGCACGCCGGCGCTGTCGGTCACGACGGCCGCGGTGTCCTCCTGGTCGGTCGGGGCGGCGCCGGCAAGTCGACCCTGGCGCTCTCCTGCGCGCTCGCCGGCATGGAGATCGTCGCCGACGACTACGTCCTGCTCGAGGCCGGCCCGCCGCGCGCGCACGCCATGCAGTCGACCGCCAAGCTGACCGAGGACAGCGCCGAGCGCCTCGGGCTTGGCGAGGGCGCGATCGACCCAGCCGGCTTCGAGCCAACCCTGGAGGGCCCGGCCAAGGCCCTGGTCGACATCCGCCCCCTCGCTCCCGGTCGCCTGAAGCCCCAACTCGAGATCGCTGCCATAGTCGCCCCTCGTGTGGCGGAGCCGGCGCTCGAGCCGATCTCGGCGGGGGAGGGGCTGCGGGCGCTTGCCCCGAGCACGATCATCCAGTCGGGATTTCACGGGGCGGCGGCGCTGGCGGCGCTCGGCGAGCTGGTGCGGACGGTGCCCAGCTACCGGCTCTCGCTCAGTCCCGACCCCGCGGCAAACGCCCGGGCCGTCGACGAGCTGGTGAGCGAGCTTGGCTGAGCCAGCGGTGATGGCGGCGATCGCCGTCCACGACGGCGAGGCCTACCTCGCTGAGGCGATCGAGAGCATCCTCGACCAGTCCAGGCCCTGTGCGCAGGTCATCGTCGTCGACAACGACTCGACCGATCGCAGCGGGGAGATCGCCCGTGGCTACGGCCCGCCGGTCGAGGTCGTCTTCGAGCCTCGTCGTGGCATCGGGCCGGCGCGCAACGCGGCGGTGCGGGCCGCGCAGGGGGACTTCGTCGCCTTCCTCGACGCTGACGACCTTTGGATGCAGGAGAAGACCGCGCTGCAGCTGGCCGCCTTCGAGGCGGACCCTGAGCTGCAGCTCGTCTTCGCACACGTGCGTCAGTTCGTCAGCCCCGACCTCAGCGCCGAGGAAGCTGCGCCGCTCAGCGCGCCAGCCGACCCCCAGCCCGGCGCCTACATGGGCGCGATGCTCGCCAGGCGGTCAGCGCTCGACGCGATCGGCCCCTGGCCGGAGGACGTCAAGGTCAGCGATGGCCTCACCTTCATGCTGCGGGCTCGCGAGCTTGGCTTGAAGCAGGCGATGCTGCCTGAGACCGTGACGATGCGTCGCCTGCACGGCGAGAACCACTCGATCCACAACCGCGGCGAGCGGGTCGAGTTCGCACGACTGCTCAAGCAGTCGCTCGATCGCCGCCGCGCGGAGGCCGGATGACGCCGGCGCTCGGCAACAGGCCGACCGCCGAGCAGCTACTCGTCCTGCACGCCGCGCTCGACGAGCGGGAGGCTGGGCGCAGCGCCTGGGAGCGCTGGCGCGCCGCGGTCGAGTTCGACGACGTCGACCACGGCTCGACGCGGCTCCTGCCGCTGGTCTACCGCAACCTCGGCCCGGAATCCTTCGATGCCGAGGTCGGCGGTCGGCTGAAGGGCCTCTACAGGCGCTCCTGGAGCCAGAACCAGCTGCTCTTCAAGCGCGCCGCCGGGGCGATCGCCGTGCTCGAGGGGGCCGGCATCGAGACCCTGGTGACCAAGGGCGCCTCGCTGGCGGCGCTCTCCTACGGCGATGTCGGCGTGCGGCCGATGGACGACGCCGACGTGCTGGTCCCGATCGCCAAGACCGCAGAGGCGATCGAGGCGCTGACCGCGGCGGGCTGGTCTGCAGACCACGAGGATCCGGCGGCCTGGGCCCAGGTCCACCACTCGCTCGGTTTCGCCGGGCCGGGCGGCGGCAACATGGACCTGCACTGGTTCGCCCTCTGGCAGCCCGCCCGCGACGACGCCCTCTGGGATGCGTCGGTGCCGATGGAGCTGGTCGGTGTCGCTACCCGGGCGCCCAGTCCGGCCGATCAGCTGCTGCTCGCCTGCGTCCACGGCACGCCCTGGAGCCCGTTGCCGCCCTTTCGCTGGATCGCCGACGCGGTGACCGTGATCCGCTCCGCCGGCGAGGAGCTCGACTGGAACAGGCTCGCCGCCGAGGCCGAGCGGAGGCAGCTGACGATCGCCACAGCGGCGGCACTCGCCTATCTGCGCGACGAGTTCGCCGCGCCTGTGCCGCCGGTCGTGCTCGAGCGCCTCGCCGCGGCGCCGGCCTCACGCCACGAGCGCGCCGCCTTCGAGGCCGCTTGCCGGCCCGACAGCCCGGTTCGCACCCTGCGCATGGCCTGGGACCGCTACCGCCGCTTGCGCGACCTCGACACCGGCGCCCCGCGGCCGTCCAGCTTCCCGTCCTTCGCGCGGCGCTTCTGGGGGCTGGACAGCGTCTGGCAGCTGCCCGTGCACGCAGGCCGGGCGCTTACTCGGCGGCGCGGGCGCGATTCCGCTCGATCCGCCCCTTGAAGGCGCGGAACAGCCCGGCCCGGCCGGCGGCCGCGTCCTGGGTGAGGCTGGCGGGATGGATGCGGCGGCGCAGCAGCACCCGGTCGAGGCGGGCGATCTCGACGCCCTCCTCTGAGGCGCGCAGCATCCAGTCGAAGTCCTCGGCGGCGCGCATCGCCGGGTCGAAGTCGCCGACCCGCTCGAAGGCCTCGCGGCTCACGACCATCGTCATCGGGTGCACGTCGGGCTCGTCGGCCAGCTCGGCGGGCTTGGCGGGCATCACGGTCGGCACCTCCGAGCCTTCGACCCAGAAGGGCAGCTCGGCCCCCGGCTCGACGATCAGCTCCTGGGTGGCGAGCACGCAACCCACCGCTGGGTTCTCGAGCATGTGGCCGATCTGCACTGCCAGCTTGTCGGGCGTCATCAGGTCGTCGCTGTCGTGGAAGGCGATGAACTCGCCGCTCGCGGCGGCGAAGCCGCGGTTGCGGGCGGCCGAGGGCCCGCCGTTCACCTGGACGATCGTCTTCACCTCGTCGTAGGTGCTGGCGATCTCCGCGGTGCGATCGGTCGAGCCGTCGTCGACGACGATCGTCTCCACCGGCGAGTAGGCCTGGGCGAGCACGCTCTCGATCGCCTCGCCGAGGAAGCGCTCCGCTTCGTAGGCGGGGATGACGACGCTGGCCAGCGGGTTCTGCACCGGATGCATTGTGCCTAGAGATGACTGCCGACCGCGGCCGGATCGGGCTCGGCCAGCTCGGCGATCAGCGCCGACCAGGCGAAGTCCCTGGCGCCGAGGCCGGCGCCGCTGCGCGGGTCGTAGTACTCGCGCAGGCCTTCGCGCTCGACCGCGCCGATCAGGCCCCTTGCCAGGCGCGCCGCCTCCTCCTCGTAGCCGAGCCGGCGCAGGCCGAGCCAGACCAGCCAGGCGGAGTTGACCCAGGTCGGCCCGCGCCAGTAGCGCCTTACCGGGCCGCGCGTGCCACCGGGCTCGTAGCTCGGCTCGGCGGCGGATACAGAGGGCGGCGCGACGGGGGTGAGGAACTGGCCTTCGTCGAGCAGGTGCTCTTCGATCAGGCGACGGCCGATCCGCTCGGGCAGGTCGGGGAGGGCGAGTGGGGCCAGGGCGGCCCAGGTGGCCACGGCCGGCCGCTCTCCGCCCGGTTGCACCTCGTCGAGGAAGAGGCCGCTGCGCTCGTCCCAGAGGCGCTCGACCAGCGCCGGCGTCGCCGAGGGCCGTCCGATCGCCTGCAGCGAGAGCGACCACAGTGTGTTGACCAGCGTTTCGCAGAGCAGCGGGCCGCCGCGCTCGCGGATCCGGCGGGCATCGAACCCCAGCCGCCGGTTGCGGTGGATCAGCAGCGGGAAGCCGATCCGCGCGCAGCTTCGCCATCCCCAGACGGGGTCGAACTTGGGTGAGGCGTCGAGCCCGGACTCGTCGGGCTGGACGATCCAGAGCAGGCCGTCGCCCTCGAGATCGCGGTGGGCCGCCAGCCAGTCCATGTGGGCGGCGATCCGCGGCTCCTCGGCGGGGTCGCCGACGGCGATCTTCCAGGCCCAGGCCAGCAGCGGCGGCTGGATCGTCCCGGTCTGGAACGAGTTGCGCGAGGCGACGTTGTAGAAGAGCAGCCGCGAGAGCGAGACCGGCCGGTCCCAGAAGATCGTGTGGCCGATGAAGCCGTCCTCCTGCTGGGCGGCGAGCAGCGTCTCCAGCTCCAGCCGCGCCCGCGCCGGCTCGAAGCGCCGCCAGACGATCGCCGCGAAGCAGGAGTCCCAGTACCACTGCCACGGGTAGCGACTCGGGCTGGGCCGCGTGTAGGCGAACGGGACCCCCTCGCGCTCGCCCTCGTTCCAGCTCGAGCGCAGCACCCGCTCCGCGGCATCAGCAGCCGATGGGCCGAAATGTGGAGCTATAGGCGACATTTCGTCCCGTCGGCGGGTCATCGTGCGGTGCGGCGCATTTCGCGCAGGGCCCAGGCGCCGAGGATGGCGAGCATTGCCAGGAGGGCGACGATGCCGGGCCAGGTCCCCGCCCAGCTGACGCCGCCGACGAAGCCCTGGCGGGCGGCTTCGATCACTTCGGTCACCGGGTTGACTTCGGCGACGCTCTGCAGCCAGGGCTGCAGCAGGGCCAGCGGCGCGTAGGCGGTGGTGGTCAGGATCAGTCCCATCATCCCGGCCTGCATCAGCGGCGCCGCGGACTGGCTCTTGAAGCGCAGCGCCAGGGCCGAGCCCCAGCAGGCGGCGACGGCGGCCATCGCGGCGACCATCGAGAAGGGACCAGCAGGCCGTCGATGCCGGGCCAGCCGGCGCCGAGCAGCAGCGCGAAGGCGAACACGGAGCTGGCCGGGATCAGGGCCCGGGCGCTGGCGGAGAGCACCGTGCCGGCGAGCAGGACCCAGCGCGGGGCGGGGGAGACGAGCAGGCGGTCGACCCAGCCGGCTTCGATGTCGCGGGCGAGGTTGACCCCGGCGGCGGCGCCGGTGAAGCCCGCGCCCTGCAGCATGCTGACCGGCACGATGAAGCTCTCGTAGCTGCCGGTTTCGAAGCCGTTCAGCTGGGTGAGGGCGCCGAAGACGCCGTTGAGGCCGAGGAAGAAGATCGTCGGCGCCAGCACGCCGGGGATCGCCGCTCCCGGCACGCGCAGCAGCTCGTTCTTGGAGCGCGCCATCAGGGCGGCGATCGTCGCCAGGTTCGAGCGCCACTCGGGCAGGGTCGCCGTCGCCTCCATCAGCCCACCCTGAGCCGGTGTCGCAGGGCGCGAGCGCTGAGCACCAGCCCCAGCACGACGATCCCGGCGATCGCCAGCACAGCGTCGAGCTGGTCAGAGGCGTCGATCTCGGCGATGATCGGGTTGCGGATCCCGTCGACGACGAAGCTGAGCGGGTTGTATTCGGCGATCGTCTTCGCCGGCTCGATCATCAGGCTCTCGGGGAAGAAGGCGGAGGAGAGGAAGAGGACGACGAGGACCAGCGGGAAGAGGCCCTGGACGACGCTGGCGTTGCCGGTGCGCAGGGCGATCGCGGCGCCGATGCCGCCGACCGCCATCGCCGTCGTGGTGACGAGGGCGATCGCGATCAGGGCGCCGGGGACGCCGCTCTCGATCTCGGCGCCGAAGACCAGGCCGATGGCGAGGAACCAGAGCGAGGAGAAGAGCCCCAGCGCCGCCGTCCCGGCGAGCCGGCCGAGGACGATCGCGAAGCGGGGGATCGGCGCCGAGAAGAGGCGGTCGGTGAAGCCCATCTCGATGTCGACCGCGAGGGCGATGCCGCCGCTGTTGCCGGCCAGCATCAGCGACTGCATCATCGCCCCGGCGAGCATGAACTGGAGGAAGCTCTGCACCGGCGGGAAGCCGGGCAGGTCGACGGCGCCGCCGGCGCCGCCGGTCTGGATCGCCAGCAGCAGGGTGGGAAAGACGAGGATCGGCGCGATCAGCTGGGGGCGGCGGAAGGTCTGGCGGATCGAGCGCATGCCCAGCGCTCGCACGACCCGCGCGTTGTTCGCCAGCTGACTCAAACCCCGACCGCCTCCTCGGCGCTCTCCTCGCTCTCCTCCTCGAGGTGGTGGCCGGTCTTGGCGACGAAGACGTCGTCGAGGGTGGGGCGGACCAGCTCCAGCGACTCGACCGCGATGCCCGCCTCGTCGAGCGCCCGCACCGTGCGCGGGATGTCGGCGGCGCCGTTGGCGACCTCGACCAGCACGGTCTTGCCGTCCTTGGGCGGCAGCAGCTTGCCCAGGCGGGCACAGATCTGCCTCCGCCTCGACGATCGAGCCCGCGGCGACATGCAGCTGTATGTGGGGGTCGCCGATTTCGGCCTTGAGCGACTCCGGCGTGCCCTCGGCGACGATGCGACCGTTGTCGATGATGCCGACGTTGTCGGCGAGCTGGTCGGCCTCCTCGAGGTACTGGGTGGTGAGGAAGACGGTCGTGCCCTCGTCGTTGAGCGCCCGCACCTCCTCCCAGATCGTCTTGCGGCTGACCGGGTCGAGGCCGGTGGTCGGCTCGTCGAGGAAGAGCACGCGCGGCTCGTGGACCAGCGCCGCGGCGAGGTCGAGCCGGCGCTGCATCCCGCCCGAGTAGGCCCCCACCCGCCGATCGGCGGCAGCGCCCAGGTCGACTCGCTCGAGCAGATCGTCGGCGCGCCGCTTGCCCTCCTCGCCGGGCAGGCCCTGCAGAGTGGCCTGCAGGCGGATCAACTCGCGCCCGGTCATCAGCGGGTCGAGCGCCGCCTCCTGCAGGGCGACGCCGATCGAGGCGCGCACCGCCCGCGCCTCCTTGACGACGTCGTGTCCGGCGACGGTGGCTCGCCCGCCGGTTGGCAGCAGCAGGGTGGTCAGCATCCGCACCGTCGTCGTCTTGCCGGCGCCGTTGGGGCCGAGGAAGCCGTAGATCTCGCCCTCGTCGACCTCGAGATCGACGCCCTGGACGGCGAGCACGTCGTCGAAGGCACGCTCCAGGCCCTGCACCGCGATTGCCGCCATCAGGCGATCGGCTTACCGCGCCGATCAGGCGGCGACAGCTCTGCTCGTTCCAGCCCAGGCACGGCTGGCAACCCTACAGAGCGCTATTGGCCGGGATCGTGCAATCGGCGCGCCGCGCGGCATCCTTCCGGTGCGAACGGCAGAATCGTGGCCGCAACCCTGGTCAAAGGGTCGGGTTTGCAGCATCAGATCGTGCAAGGAGCAGCCGAAAACCGAGTCGGCAGGTCGCGTGCGCCGGTGGCGCTGGCATTGGCCTGCGCGCTGATCGCCCTGGTCGTCGTCGCCTGGCCCGGCGCGGCGGACTCCGCGCCCCTGCGCGTCGTCACCCTGGGTCAGACGGCTTCGACGCCGCCACCCTCCTGTCCGGGCAAAATCGTCAACAACGTCGAGGTCGTCCCTTGCCGGGTCGAGGGTCACGTGACCGGCTTCCAGGCAGTTGCCGGCGGCGTCGCCCGTCCCTACGAGGCGCCCTTCGACGGCAAGCTGGTCGCCTGGTCGATCACCCTCGCTCGCCCCTCGCGCACGGACGCGGACACGACCACGAACGAGGTCGGCTTCTTCAACGAATTCCTCGGCAGTCCCTCGCAGGCACGGATCGCCGTCCTGCGCCCTGTCGAAGGCTCCAAGCCGCCGCAATACACGCTGGTCCGCCAGAGCCCCCTGGAGGTGCTCAACCCCTACTTCGGCAGCACCCCGATCTTCGCCCTGGAGCACCCGCTCTCGGTCCTGCGCGGCCAGGTAGTCGCCCTGACGATCCCGACCTGGGCGCCGATGTTCGCCTTCAACGTCACCGACGAAGACACCTGGCGAGGCAGCCGCATGACCGGCGAGTGCGCCTCCAAGGAGGACATCCAAGGCGGCCACCCCCAACAGGGAGTCGGCAAAACCAAGACCTACGGCTGCTACTACTCCAACGCCCGCCTGCTCTACACGGCGACGCTGGTTCAAAACCCGTAGCTCAGACGCTGGTCAAGGGCTGCTGCCGGGCACCCCTGCTCACTCGCAACTCGTCGATGGAGACGGGACTGCTGTCGCCTCAAGCTGACTGCTCCTCCCGCGCAAAACGTTCGCAGGGGCACCCGGCACCAGCCCACCGAACGCCCCGAATCACAGAAGCTAGGGCGCACGAGGCGTGGGCGACTGCCCCGACGCGCCTTGGGGTAGCAACCTCTTTTTGAAGCTGATGAGGGACGGGCGTCGGTAGGGCCTGCGAACGTTTTGCGCCGCTGGCCCAGCGAGGTTTCTCGGACGGCTGAAGGCGACCCAGCCAGTCAGGCGAGTGAGCAGGCCCTACCGACGCCCGTCGCCCGCCAGAGAGCTAAAGCGCTTCTTGCCTAAGCCCGCAGTACTGACAGTCGCTTACGTCGAGACCGATCAGCTGGTCGCAGCGGCGGCAGGCACGCAGGTTCTCCGGCGTGCGCGGCAGGGCCGAGGCGGAGGGGGCCAGGGGCAGCACCATCGCCACCGGCTCCATCTCCTCGCCGGTCTCGCGGTCGAGGTAGACCTGGCCCGGCTCGGCGTGGGCGAGCGCCTCGCGGCCGGAGGCCGGCGCACGCATCCTGTAGAGCTGCTTCGAGTTCACGGCCGCGAAGACTAATAGCTTGCGCGGCTCCGATGCGTGTTCTCCTCTTCCACGGCTACATGCTGCGCGGCACCGGCAGCAACATCTACAACGCCAATCTCGCTCGCGCCCTGGCCAAGCTGGGCCATGAGGTGCACCTGCTCTGCCAGGACCGCGAGACGAAGATCGAGGGTGTCGAGATCCACAACCCCGACATCCACGGCCTGCTGCCCGTCTACGTCAAAGATCCCTACGAGGGCTTCGAGGTCAAGGCCTTCCCGGAGCTGACCGAGGCCGAGCTGGACCGCTACATCGAGGCCAACGTCGCCGCCGTCCGCGAGGTCGCCGCGCGAGGCGGGCGGCATCGACCTCGCCCTCGGCAACCACCTGGTCATGGGCCCGGCGATCCTCGCCCGCGCCGATGTCGCCCCCTTCGCCGCCAAGATCCACGGCTCGGCCCTGGAGTACACGGTCAAACCGCATCCTCGGTTTCTGCCCTACGCCGAAGAGGGCATGGAGGCTGCCTCAGGCGTGCTCGTCGGTTCGCGGCATACCGCGGAGTCGCTTTGGAACGCGCTGCCGGATGTTGCGGGACTCAAGGGGAAGACTCGGCTTGGGCCGCCTGGCGTCGACACGGAGAGGTTTCGGCCGCGGGACCCGTCGCGACCTCGGGGGGCCCTGCGGGCGGGGGCTGCGCCTCCGTTCTCGGCCCCCCCGAGTCCGCGCCACCCGCGGAGGGTCGTCTTCGTCGGCAAGCTGATCGTTTCCAAGGGGGTCGATCTGCTGCTTGCGGCGTGGCCGTTGGTGCACGACGCGCAATCCCGATGCACGTCTCGAAATTGCCGGATTCGGCGAGTACGAGGAGGGGCTTCGCCGCCTCTGGGCTGCGCTCGGGCGAGGGGACCTCGACGAAGCTGGTGAGGTTGCGGCAGTTGGTCGAGGGCTCGAGGGTGGGGAGGAGAAGCCGTTGCCGATCCTGTCCGCCTTCCTGGCGGAGCCGCCGGCTGGTTATGCGCGAGGCGGCCGAAGCCGCTGCCGGCTCGGTCGAGTTCATCGGCCGGCTCGAGCACGACGAGGTGGCCGAGCTGCTTGCCGGATGCAGAGGCTCTGGTCATGCCGAGCACCTTCCCGGAGGCGTTCGGGATGGTCGCGGCCGAGGCGGCGGCCTGTGGGGTGCTGCCGGTCTCCGCGGGGCACTCGGGGATGCTGGAGGTGTCGCGGCAGCTGCAGGAGGCGCTGCCGCCGGAGGTCGGCCGGCTGACCTCGTTTCCGGTCGAGGAGGGGGCGGTCGAGGCGATCGCGGAGCGGCTTGACGGGTGGTTGAGCCTGTCCGACGCCGAGCGAGTCGCCGCTCAGGAAAGCTTGGTCGAGACCGCGCGGCGGCTCTGGAGCTGGGAGGGCGTCGCCCGCGGCGTCATCGCCGCCGCCGGGGGCGACCTTGACCGTCTGCCGCTTGCATAGAATGCGCCCCCGCTGATGATCGGCCGCCTCCCGATAGCGAAGATGCTCGCCGCCACGGTCGTGCTGACCGCGGCGATCTCTGCGGTGATGCTGTCGATCAACTGGAACGGCCAGGACGCCTCGACGGCGGCGCCGAAGATCGACGAGCTGCTCGACGTGATGATCGTCCTCTCGTCCTTCGTCTTCTCGCTGGTGATGGTGATGCTCTTCTACGCGCTGTGGAAATTCAAAGCCAAGCCGGGCGACGAATCCGACGGCGAGCCGATCCACGGCAACACCCGGCTCGAGATCGCCTGGACCGTGATCCCGACGATCATCGTGCTCTTCGGCGCCGGCTACAGCTGGGCGGTCCTCAACGACATCGAAGAGCCGGCCAAGAACCCGCTCACGGTCGACGTCTTCTCGCAGCAGTACGCCTGGAGCTTCGGCTATCCGGGCAAGGGCAACGCCTGGTCGGAGGGCGAGTTGCACGTGCCGCTCGACCGCCAGGTCCACTTCAAGATGCACGCCCAGGACGTGATCCACTCCTTCTGGGTGCCGGAGTGGCGGATCAAGAAGGACAACGTGCCCGGGATCACGACGACCGCGATCGTCACGCCCGACAAGCTCGGCACCTACCAGCTGATCTGCACCGAGCTCTGCGGCTTCGGCCACGCCACGATGCGGGCCAAGGTCGTCGTCGAAACGCCGGCCGACTTCCGCAAATGGGTCGCCGCGCTGCCCGACGACGTGCCGCAGCCGCTGGCAGATTCGATCGTCCAGGACACGGAAACCGACCCGGTGCCCCTCGGCGCCGGCGGGGCATAATGGAGGCCTTCTGATGGTCGCAGCGATCAAGCAACCGGGATGGATTCGTGGCGCTGCTCGGCGCGGTGCTGGCCGCCGCCTTCGGCTTCGCGCCTCGTCGTCGCCCTGCGCAAGGCCTCCGGCCTGCCCGCCTACCAGACCGAGCAGACCGGCTACCCGCAGGTGGTCGTGCCGCTGATCACCGGGCCGCTCGGCTTCCTGCTCGGCTTCGGCTGCTTCGACTACTGGCTGCGCTGGGCCGCCGGCATGCCGACGATCCCCGAGGACCACTCCCAGCACGGCGCCAAGAGCTGGAAGGACTACTTCCGCTTCAACACCGATCACAAGGTGATCGGCATCCAGTACATCGTCACCACCTTCTTCTTCTTCTTCGTCGGCGGCCTGATGGCGATGCTGATCCGGGCCGAGCTGGCGCAGCCGGGCACCCAGATCGTCGACGCCGCCACCTACAACAGCCTCTTCTCCACCCACGCGGTGCTGATGATCTTCGTCTTCGTGATCCCGGTCTTCGCCGGGATCGCCAACTACGTGCTGCCGCTGATGATCGGCGCTCCGGACATGGCCTTCCCGCGCCTCAACGCGCTCAGCTTCTGGATGCTGCCGCTGGCCGGCCTGCTCTTCATCGGCAGCTTCCTCGCCCCGGGCGGCGCCTTCGACGCCGGCTGGACCGGCTACGCGCCGCTCTCCACCGGGGCGCCGCTGGGCCAGTCGTTCTTCAACCTCGGCGTGCAGTTCGCCGGCGCCTCGTCGATCGCGACCGCGCTCAACTTCCTGGTCACGATCATCACCATGCGTGCGCCCGGAATGACCTTCTGGCGGATGCCGCTGCTGGTCTGGGCCAACCTCTCGACCTCGCTGCTGGTCGTCGCCGCGACGCCCTTCATCGCCGGCGTCCAGTTCATGGTCCTCTTCGACCGCGCCCTCGGCACCCAGTTCTTCCAGTTCGCCGGCGGCGGCGACGTGGTCAGCTACCAGCACATCTTCTGGTTCTACTCGCACCCGGCCGTCTACATCATGATGCTGCCCGGCTTCGGGATCATCTCGCGAGGTCATCTCGACCCATGCCCGCAAGCCGATCTTCGGCTACCGGCTGATGGCCCTGGCGCTGATCGGGATCGTCGTGCTCAGCTACTCGGTCTGGGCCCACCACATGTTCGTCGCCGGCATGTTCAGCTGGCTGCGCGTGCCGATGATGATCACCACGCTGCTGATCGCGGTGCCGACCGGGATCAAGATCTTCTCCTGGCTGGGCACGCTCTACTTCGGCAAGATCCACACCTACTCGACGGCGATGCTGTTCGCGCTCGCCTTCATCGTCACCTTCACGATCGGCGGCATCAGCGGCGTGATGCTGGGCATGGTGCCGATCGACATCCACGTCTCCGACACCTACTTCATCGTCGCCCACATCCACTTCGTGCTCTTCGGCGGCTCGGTCTTCACGATCTTCGCCGGCGATCTACCACTGGTTCCCGAAGATGACCGGGCGGATGTACGACGAGAAACTCGGCCGGGTCCACTTCTGGGGCACGCTGCTTCGGCACCTGGGTCACCTTCATCCCGATGCACTGGGTCGGGATGGACGGGATGCCGCGCCGCGTCGCCGACTACGCGACCCAGTTCGGCGAGTGGAACCTGCTGATCAGCTGCGGCGCCTTCATCCTCGGCGCCGTGCCAGCTCGTCTTCCTCTACAACATGATCGTCAGCTGGCGCTTCGGCCCGCGCGCCGACGCCAACCCGTGGCGCGCCAACTCGATCGAGTGGCAGGTCTCCTCGCCGCCGCCGATCTTCAACTTCGACGAGATCCCGCGCGTCGTCGGCGGCCCCTACGAGTACGGCGTGCCCGGCGCCCGGCACGCGATCATGGCCGGCGAAGGCGCCGAGGCTCCGGCAGAGCCGGAGCCGACGGTGGTGGGCTCGACATGAGCGACGCTGCCGAGGCGCGGCCGCTGCTCGTCTTCCTCAACGAGGTGGCCGGTGGGCGCAAGCTGCTGCAAGGCGGTCGCGCGAGCGCGCCGAGAAGGTGCCGTTCGTCGCCGTCGCGGCGCCGCAGAACCAGCCCGCGGTCGGCCAGCTGATCGACGCCGGCGAGCTGCGCGACGCGGCCCGCGCCCGGGTCGAGGTGACGATGTCGATCCTCTCCGAGTACGGGATCGAGTCGGTCGGCGAGGTGATGGACCGCGAGCCGTCGCTGGCGCTCGACGACGCCGTGCGCGCCCACGAACCCGGCGAGGTGCTGCTCTCCTGCGCCGCCGAGACGCGCTTCGGCTTCACCCGCAAGGACCTCGTCGCGTGGGCGACGGATCGCTTCGAGCCCGAGGTCGCCGTCACCCACATCCCGGTGCGCATCTCAGACGACTCGGTCAGCTGGGAGAAGAGCCACACGCTCGTCGTCGCCACCCAGACGGTGGCCGCGCCGGACCTGGTCAGCCGGCTCAAGGAGCGCGCCGCCGGGCACCCGCACCGCTACACGATCATCTGCCCGCGCACCGAGGACGTCACCGAGCCGGAGATCGTCCGCGACCTCGCCTCGACCCTGGCCGAGCTCTACCGCGCCGACATCGACGCCACCGGCCAGCCGATGAGCCCCGACCCCTTCCACGCCGTGCAGAACGCGATCGAGCACTACAGCGTCGACGAGGTGCTGATCTCGACCTTCGCCGGCGAGACCTCGCGCTGGCTCGAGGACGACCTGATCGGCCGCGTCCGCGAGATCACCGACAAGCCGGTCGAGCACCTCGAGGTCGGCCGTCCCGCCGCCGCGGTCGCCGCCGCCGTCGCCGAGGGAGGGGAGGAGGCCTGATGGAGAGCGCCACCGTCGCCCTCGGCCACGCCCACGAGGAGCACCACGGGCCGCCGGAGGCCAACCAGAGCTCGCGGATCGACCGCCAGACGCTGGGCATCCTGCTCTTCATCGTCTCCGAGGTCATGCTCTTCGGCGCCTTCTTCGCCTCCTACTTCTTCCTCCGCGTCGTCGTCGACCCGCCGACCTGGCCGCCGCATCCCTACGAGCTGCCGGTCGCCGTCGCGCGGGATCAACACGGCGATCCTGGTCTCCTCGAGCTTCACGATCCACTACGCGCTGGAGTCGATCCGCCGCGGCAACAGGACCGGCCTGAAACTCGGCCTGGTCCTGACCTGGCTGCTCGGCGCGACCTTCCTCTTCATCCAGATCAACGAGTACGTCCACATCGGCTTCAGCGCCCGCGACCTCGGCTTCGGCTCGATCTTCTACAGCCTCACCGGCCTGCACGGCGCCCACGTCTTCGTCGGCCTGATGCTGCTCAGCTTCGCCACGATCCGCGCCTTCCGCGGCCACTTCGGCCCCGAGGCGAAGGACCACCTCGGCGTCGAGGTGCCCGGCATCTACTGGCACTTCGTCGACGTCATGTGGATCATCGTTTACACGACGGTTTACATCCTCTAGCAGCAGCGGGTAAAACTGGGGTATGCACAACCCCCTGAGGTCCGAGGCTGACGCGTTTCAGTGGGTCGTCGTGATCGGCGTCGGGGCGGTCTCGGTGATCGTGTTGACGCTTGCTGACCCGGCCGGTGGTCGGCGTCATCTGGGCGGCGGTGCTGCTCGGCTTCGGCGCCGGGGTTGCCTACCGCAACTCGCGTGGGTCGCTGCCGCGCAGCGTCGAGGTGACCCGTGGTGGCGACGGCAAGCACCGGCTGCTCGTCGTCGCCAACGAGACGGTCGAGGGGGAGGCGCTGCTGGAGGAGATCCGCGGCCGCTGCCGCGGCCGCGACTGCGAGATCCTCGTCGTCACGCCGGCCCTGGCCGACGTCGCGGGCGTCGCACTGGGCCTCGGACATCGACGAAGCGATCGAGCTGGCCCGCCAGCGGATGGAGCTCTCGCTGATCGCGATCAGGCGAGCTGGGCCTGAAGGCAAGGGGCGAGATCGGCGACTCCGATCCCAACGTGGCGATCGAGGACGCGCTGCGCGTCTTCCCCGCCGACGAGATCGTCATCTCGACCCACCCGCCGGAGCGCTCGCGCTGGCTCGAGCGCGGCGTCGTCGAGCGCGCCCGCGAGGAGATCGACCTGCCGATCACCCACGTCGTCGTCGACCTCGTCGGCGGAGCGCTGCTGTTCGCTGACGTAGCCGCCTCGGTTCCGCGCGTTTCAGCGTGACCACGCGAGACGTTCTGTCTGCAAGAGTCTGTCACCATGGAGGCTCTGATGGAGAGGCGCTGGACCGACGACCGGCTGGACGACTCTCGAGCGCAATGTCGATGCGCGGTTCGATCGTGTCGAAGGCCGGCTTCGAGCGCGATCGAGACGCGGCTCGACGGGATGCAGCAGTCGATGGTCGATCTGCACAGAATCGATTCGCCGGCCTGCAGCAAGACGATGAGTCAGTTCGCGACTGATGCTCGTCGTGGCGTTGGTCGGCTTGACCGCCACCCAGCTTGGCCTGATCCTGACTCAGCTCTGAGTCAGCGCGGGCGCCGAGGCGTCCCGCTGAGCCTGCTCCTTGCCAGTGGCCGCGGCTGCGGCGTCCCGCGGCTCGAGGCGTCCCGCGGTCGCCACCGTCCAGAGCATCGCCAGCCAGGTGAGCGGTGGCGAGGGCGACGTGGAGCCAGACGATCTCCGAGGGCAGCTCCAGGGCCCACTGGAGGCCGCCGACGAGCGCCCTGGAGGGCGAGCAGGCCGAGGACCGCGCCCAGGGGCCCTGAGGCCCGCCTGTCGCCGCCAGGGCGGCGCAGGAGCAGCCAGACGGCGATCGCGGCGAGGCCGAAGACGGCCGCGATCGCCGAGTGGCGCTGGACGACCCACTCCAGGGTGCCGGTGCCCTCGAAGTCGAAGCGGTGGACGAGCTGGCCGTCGTGGGCGCCGGCGTGGGGCCCGGAGGCGGTGGCGATCGTGCCGGCGAGGATCGTCAGCTGGCCGAGCGGGATCAGCGCGCGCACCGCCCAGACGCCGAGCCGGTCGCTCGAGCGCCGCCGCTCCCAGGGCTCGTAGCGGGCGCACCAGGCGAGCGCGAAGGAGGCGTCGAGCAGCAGCATCGAGAGGATGAAGTGGCTCATCACCAGGCCGGGGGCGAGGTGGTACTTGACGACCAGGGCGCCGAGGATCGCCTGGCCGATCACGCCCAGCGGCAGCAGCGCGCCGAAGAGGGCCAGGTGCCCGCGGAACGGCCGGCGGAACCAGGCGAGCACGCTGGCGGCGATCACGGCGAGGCCGACGAAGCCGGTCAGCAGCCGGTTGCCGTACTCGATCACCGCGTGGGTGTCG
The DNA here is from genome assembly GCA_963718775.1 of uncultured Solirubrobacterales bacterium. Lineage (GTDB taxonomy): Bacteria > Actinomycetota > Thermoleophilia > Solirubrobacterales > 70-9 > VRUE01. Next base: position 2,554,685 of record OY970377.1, read on the forward strand.
AGCGGCGGCACCGTGCCGCCGTAGCACTTGGGCCAGTCCGGGCAGCCGAGCCCGGAGCCGGTCAGGCGCACGCGCGGCGCCGGTCAGCACGATCAGCGCCAGAGCGCCGCGAGGGCGACGAGCGGCGACCGTGGCGTAGAGCTGCGGCGAGATGCGAAGGCGGTCGCGCATGGTGAGCCGCACTGGATGATGCCAGCGGCCCGTCGGGCGGTCGCCGAGGCGGCTCAGCCGCCGTTGCTCTTCTTCGAGCCGCCCTTGCCGCCGCTCGTCGATTCGCTCAGGTACTGGACCAGGTCTTCGAGTTCTTTCGGGGACAGCATCTGGCCGAAGTTGGCGGGCATCACGTTGGCCGGGTAGCCCTTGGCGATGTCTTTGTTCGGGTCGACGATCGACTCGTCGATCATCGCCGCGCTCTGGCCGGGCAGGACTTCGTCGAGGTTGGGCCCGACGCGTGCCGCCGGATTTGGCGGCGGCGAGCGTGTGGCAGCCGCCGCAGCCGTTGTTGGCGAAGACCTGAGCGCCGGGGCCGCCGGGGACCTTGGGCGGCGCCGCGCCGGGCACGCCGGCGTAGAGGCCGACGTAGGCGGCGACGTCCTCGAGGTCCTGGCCGGTGACGACGTCGGCGGGCATCGAGACCGCCGGGTTGTCGTTGCTCGGCCGCGGGAACTCGACCTGCGCTTCGACCACGCCTTCGACCGTTTCGCCGTTCTCGCCGGCTTCGCGCGCCGCGGCGAAGGCGTCGTCGAGGTTGGGGCCGATCTGAGCCGTCGTCCCGGCCTGGGCCATCGTGTGGCAGGTGCCGCACTTTTCGACGAAGAGGACGCGCCCGCGTTCGAGGTCGGCGGTGCTCGTGCCGCAGCCGGAAGCAGGCAGCGCCAGCGCCGCCAGGGCGGCGAGGGCGAGCAGCGGGCGGATCGGATTCGGGAGCTTGGGCATACGGCGCGAAGCGCGCCGGAGTCTATATGTCCGGCCCGCGTAAAAGCGGGCTTGTGCAGGCGTGGGTGTCGGGTAGGCTTGAGGCGATTCTCACTAACTCGCGAGCCCCCGAGGGGAGATGGCAGATGCAGGTACGGGAAGGGATGTCGGAGGTGGTCCTGACCGTCGGTCCGACCGCACACGCTGCGCGAGGCGGCCGCGATGATGGCGGAGAAGGGCATCGGCGCGGCGCTGGTCAGCGACGACGAGACGCCGGTGCCCTGCATCGTCACCGAGCGCGACATCCTGCTCTCCGCTGGGGCACGGCGAGGACCCCGACACCGAGCGCGTCGCCGACCACATGAGCGACAGCGTGATCGCCGCCTCGCCGGACTGGAGCCTCGAGCACGCCGCCGCCGAGATGTCGACGCCGCGGCATCCGCCACCTGGTCGTCTACGACGGCCCGGAGCTGGTCGGCGTCCTCTCGATGCGCGACATCGTCCGGGTCTGGACAAGCGAGGGAGCTACCTCCGGGATGTCGCCGGACTGAGAGAGTCCGCCCCGGCAGGGGTTCCGCTTAACTTTTTCGAGAGGCGGAAATTGCTGGCGCCCGATGGTGCGCTCGCGAAAAAGTACAAGACGCTCCACCCCTGCCGGGGCGGACTCTTACGAACGTGGCGGCGAGATCGTTTCGACCGGCAGTACAGCGCCGCGGACGTGCTGCTTGCGAGGCAGGCGGAAGTAGTCTGCGGATCGAGCCGCGGATCATGCTGCGGAAGGCGAGGAGGGCGACGACGGCGCCGATGATCGAGTAGATCCAGCCGCGCACCATGAAGCCCTCGGCGAAGATGCCGCAGACGGTCAGGGCGAGGGCGAAGGCGAGGATCGCCGGGGCCCAGGAAGAGCTCGGCCGCGTAGACCAGCTCGCCGGGCTCGGGAATGTGGCGATGCTCGCTCATGAGGCGATGTAGAGCATCGCCGCCGACGAAGCAGAGGGCGAAGATCGCTGCGGCGATGCCGCCGGCGACGAGGCCGGCCGACATGCTCGCTTTTGCGGTCTCGCGATCCACGGCCGGATTTCTACTAGAACAACCGGTCGAGCGGCATCGCCACGAAGAGCAGCGCCAGGTAGGCGAGCGAGAAGAGGTAGGTGCGCAGGGCCCAGCGGCGGTCGGCGCTGCGCAGCAGACGCACGGCGCAGTAGATGAAGGCGGCGCCGAGCGTCATCGAGGCGACCAGGTACTCGATGCCGAAGCCGCCGGCGCAGAAGGGCAGCTGCGTGACCGCGTAGAGCAGCACCGTGTAGAGGAGGATCTGGCGGCGCGTCTCGTCCTCGCCGCGCACGACCGGCAGCATCGGGATGCCGACCTTGGCGTACTCGTCCTTCATCAGCAGCGAGAGCGCCCAGAAGTGGGGCGGCGTCCAGAAGAAGACGATCGCGAAGAGGAAGAAGGCGGTGCCGCTGAGCCCGCCCGTGACGGCCGCCCAGGCGACCAGCGGCGGCACGGCGCCGGCGGCGCCGCCGATGACGATGTTCTGCGGTGTCGTGCGCTTCAGCCAGAGCGTGTAGACGAAGACGTAGCCGAAGAGGCCGGAGAGCGAGAGCGCCGCCGCCAGCGGGTTGACGGCGAGCGCGAGCAGCAGGAAGGAGGCGCAGCCGAGCAGGGTGCCGAAGGCGATCGCGGCACGCGGCGAGATCCTGCCGCTGGCGACGGGCCGGTCGGCGGTGCGGGCCATTGAGCCGGTCGATGTCGCGGTCGATGGCGTGGTTGATCGCGCCGGCGCCGCCGGCCGAGAGGGCGCCGCCGAGGCAGGTGAGGAGGACGAGGCCGATCGAGGGGTCGCCGGCCACGTACATCGTCGTGACCGTGGTCAGCAGCAGCAGCGACTGCACCTTCGGCTTGGTCAGCGTCAGGTAGTCGCGCAGGACCGCCAGGCGCAGCTGGACGCTGCGTGACGACAGCCGATTTCGGCGCCGCTCACGGCGCTCAGGCTACCGGCTGCGACTCGCGGGCCGGCCGCTCGGCGCGGGCGGTGCTGTGGGCGATCGCCTCGCGGATGTCGCGCATCGGCCGCTCGCTGCGCACGTCGGGCAGCACGTCGAAGTTGTGCGGCTCCGGCGGCGAGAGCGCGAACCACTCGAGCGAGTCGCCGCCCCAGTGGTCGTGGCCGGCGCGCGCGCCGCCGTTGCGGCTGACGATCGCGTTGACGAGGGTCAGGACGATCCCGATCGCCAGCACGAAGGCGCCGATCGAGGCGATCAGGTTGTAGGTGCTCGACCCCGGTGCCGCCGAAGAACTTGTAGGCGTCGACCACCTCGCCGTGCTCGCCGCCGGCGAGGAAGAGCGGCACGAAGGCGAGCAGGGTGCCGAGCGACCATCGTCCAGAAGGAGATCCGCGCCAGGGTCTCGCCCATCGTCCGCCCGGTCATCTTCGGGAACCAGTAGTGCAGCGCCGCGAAGCCGCCGAAGACGGCGCCGCCGATCAGGGCGAAGTGGGTCGCCGCGGTGGCGTCGGTGGTGTTCTGCAGGCGCCAGGCGACGGCGACCATCGAGTGGTTGATCTCGGCGGCGAGGCCGATCGAGATCATCGAGATCGCGCCGGCGGCGAAGAGCAGCGGCGCCCGCATCTGCAGGGTGCCGCCGACCATCGTCGCGATCAGGTTGAAGACGATCAGGCCGAAGGGCACGATCAGCGCCAGCGACATCAGCATCGCGAAGTACATCCAGCCGATCCCGATCGGCGCGGTGAGCATGTTCTGCATCCAGGCCAGCGTGCCGATCACGGCGATCGCGACCAGCGAGCCGATCACGGCGCCGCGGTTGAAGAGCGGCTTGCGGGCGAAGACCGGGACGATCTCGGCGATCGCGCCCAGGGCGGTGATCAGGATCAGCATGTAGGCGCCGGTGTAGAAGATCCAGCTGAGGTGCTGCCAGAGCAGCGGCGCGCCGCCGGAGCCGTCGGCGAAGAAGATGCCGTCGAAGTTGCGATCGATCAGCAGCATCGTGATCGCCGCCAGCATCACCGGCCCGATCACGAGCAGCAGCCAGGAGCAGATCGCCGCCGCCCAGGAGAAGACCGGCAGCCGTCGCCAGGCCATGCCCGGGGCGCGCATGCGGCGCATCGTCGCGACCAGGTTGATCGCGATCAGGACGAAGCCGAGCGTGGCCAGGCCGTTCGCGGCGGCCCAGGCGTCGACGCCGTTGTTGGGCAGGAAGGCGAGCTCTGAGAGCGGCGCCAGCGGGTTGACGCCTGCCTCTGAAGGCGTGAAGAGGAAGCCGGAGTAGAGCACCGTGGCGCCGGCGACGTAGAGCCAGAAGCCGAGCTGTCCAACCCGCGGCAGCGCCGTGCCGCGAGCGCCGATCTGCAGCGGCACCAGGTAGTAGAAGAGGCCGAGCGCCAGCGGGATCGCGAAGAAGAAGATCGCCGTCGCCCCGTAGAGCGAGAGCATGCGGTTGAAGGTCACCGGGGTGAGGAAGGTGTTCTCGGGGATGACCAGCTGCAGGCGCATCAGCAGCAGCTCGATCAGGGCGATGAAGAGGAAGCCGAGCGCGGCGACGATCATCATCTGGCCGACGTCCTTGTGATCGGAGCTGGTGGCGATCTCGATCCAGCGCGGGCGGCGGCGCGGGAAGCCGTCGGCGACGATCTCGGGGCGGGCGGCGCTCGCCACACCGGATTCGCGCCCCGATCGCCCCGGATTCGAACCCCCGGAAGTCACCGTGTCGATCGGGGCGCTCATGGCGTATCCCCGCTTTCGATCAGGCCCACGACGCGGTCCTGGGCGGCCTGGATGTCGGCTTTCTGGCTGGCGAGGAAGTCTTTGTACTGATCTGGCGAGACCACTTCGACGGCGGTGCGCATCGCCGCGTAGGCCTGGCCGGAGAAGGTGGCGGACTGGCCGGTGTAGACGCCCTCGTCGTCGGCGCGGAAGACGACGTGGTTGGTCTTGCCGGGCACCGCGTCGCGCTTGCCGCTGAGCTGCGGCACGTCCCAGGTGTGGATCACGTCGGTCGAGACGAGGTCGAGCTCGACGGTGGTGTCGACCGGGACGACGAGCTTGTAATACGAGAAGGCCGAGTTGGGGTAGTCGTAGCGCCACAGCCATTGCTGGCCGGTCGCCTTGATCGTCAGCGGCTCAGATTTGGCGGAGGCGAGGCCAGCGGAGCCGGTGGTCGGGGTCTCGTTTGCCTTGCCGGTGAAGATCAGGCTGACGACGAGGACGACAGCGGCGAAGGCAGTAAGCACGCCACCGACGCGCAGCTGCGTGCGACGGCCGCCGCGCAGCTGGCGCGGCTCGGCGCCGCGCTCGCCCCGGTAGCGCCGCAGGGCGTAGATCAGCGCGACGTTGACCGCGACGACGACGATCGCCGCGACGACGAAGCCGAACGAGAGCAGAGTGTCGATCTGGTCGGTGCCAGGAGAGTGGGGCGCCAAAGCGCGGCCATTCTAATCACGAAGGAGACGGACCCCGCAGCCGCGTGTGCCTGGGGGCACGCGTGGCCAAGCAGACCAAGGACGCAGGGAGGCCTAATAGCAGAGCTATTTGGCCGACTGAGGACGCCGGTATGCGCAGTGCCATGCGGGTTATCCAGGTGCGCGGGGTTGTGGAGTCCGTCTCCTTAGGCGGCGCGGCGGCGCTCCCGTCCCCGCACGCGGACCTATACTCGCCGACCTGATGAAGGCGCGCTCGCGGCCATCTCCGGCGCTTCGCCTGGCGGTGCGGGCTGGAGCCGCCGGGGTCGTCGCTGCCGCAGTGGCGGTTCCGCTGCTGCGTCGCCGGCTCCGCGTGCCGGCTCCGGTGACGATCGCGACCTGCGCTGCGGGGCCTCTGGCGATCGCCGTTCTCTACCCGCGCTCGCGCAAACGCGACGTGGCGCTATACGCGATGCAGATGTGGGCCTTCACGATGGTTCACGAGCTGCCCTACGACGATCCGGAGCGGCTGCGCGGTCGCCTCCGCGCCCGCTACCCGATCGCGATCGACCGCACGATCGGCTTCGGCCGCCTTCCCAACGTGCGCCTCCAGCAGGCCCTCGCCCGGCTTGCGTCAGGTCGACCGCCTCGACCGCGTCCTCACCTGGGTCCACTGGCTCTGGTTCCTCGAGCCCTACTTCGCTCTGGTCTGGATCCTGCTGCGCCATCCCGAGCGCTTCCCGCGCGCCGCCCGCCAGCTGGCCGCCGTCTTCGACATCGGCTGCGTCGGCTACTTCGCGGCGCCGACCGCGCCGCCCTGGTGGGCCTCAGAGCAGGGCCTGACCGACGAGAAGGTGCGGCGAATCATGGTCGGGGTCGGCGAAGAGACCTGGCGCTCGGCCTGGCCGGCGATGTACAGGGCGCTTGGCGGCAACCCCTGGGCGGCGATGCCCTCGCTGCACTTCGCGACCTCGACGATGGCGGCGATCTCGCTCTCCGAAGCGGGGCGTGCCGAGGGCGTGGTCGGCTGGAGCTACGCGCTAACGCTCGGCTTCGCGCTCGTCTACCTGGGCGAGCACTACGTCACCGATCTGCTGGCCGGGGCCGGGCTGGTCGCCGCGGTGCGGCGCGGCGAGCCGCTCGCCGAACCGGCCGTCCACGGGGTGACGAGGGGATTGCGGCGCTTGGAGCGCCTCGCCAATGGGTAGCTTCCCTTAGGTGTCTCCCGAGATCCGCCGAACGGCGGCGATGCCGTCGAACTGCCGATCTTCACGCGGCGACGGCTGATCCAGACGGCGATCGTCGTCTTCGCGCTGTTGGTCGGCATCTACTTCCTCTTCCCGAAGCTGGTCGGGCTGGGCAACGCGCTGGGCAAGCTCGACGACGCGAACCCGCTCTGGATCGTCGATCGCGATCGGCTTCAACGTCCTCGCCTTCGGCACCTACATCGCCCTCTTCAAGGCGGTGGTCGGCGGCGATGCACTGCGGCTCAAGTGGTCTGAGACCTACGAGATCAACATGGCCGGCCTGGCGGCGACCCTGCTCTTCTCGGCCGGTGGGGCGGGGGGGATCGTGCTCACCTTCTGGGCGCTGCGCAAAGCCGGCATGCGGCGGCACGAGGTTGCTCGGCGGATGGTCGCCTTCCTCACCCTGCACTACGCCTTCTACCCGCTGGCGCTGATCCTCTTCGGCATCCTGCTGCGCACCGGGGTGCTCAACGGCAAGGCGCTCGGTCGAGCTGACGATCATCCCGGCCGGCGTTGCCGGCTTGCTGCTCATCCTCGGCCTGCTGCTGGCGCTGATCCCGCCCGACCTGGGCCCGCGGATCAGCCGCCACGTGCACGGCGAGCGTGGCCAGGCGATCGCCGCCAGCATCGCCAAAGTGCCGGCGATCTTCGCCGAGGGGTTCCGCTTCGCGATCAGCCTCTTCGCCCATCCATCGCAAGGGCGGGCTGGCGGTGATCGGCGCGGCGGGCTTCTGGGCCGCCAACATCGGCATCCTCTGGGCCTCCTTCCACGCCTTCGGCGTCCACGTGCCGCTTGCCGTGGTCGTCCAGGGCTTCTTCCTCGGCATGGTCGCCAACCTGATCCCCTTCGCGCCGGCCGGCGTGGGGGCGGTGGATGCGGGAATGATCGGCGCCTTCGTCCTCTTCGGGATCCCCGAGAACACCGTCTTCCCGGCGATCCTGGTCTACCGGCTGGTCGCCTTCTGGATGCCGATCCCGTTCGGCGTCGTCGCCTTCTTCCAGCTCCGCACACGGGTGCATCCTGGGAAACCGAGGGGCTGCCGATCGACCGTCGCCCCTTGCGGGAGGGACCCGCGGAGAGGGCCGCGACCGAGACTTCCCGGTTGACCTGAGCGCTACTATACAAAGTAAAGTATTGGCGCTGGCACTAGACTCCAGGCGGTAGAAATGGCAGATGCGAAGAAGATCGAGAACGTGATCATCGTCGGCGGGGGCCCCGCCGGCTACACCGCGGCGCTCTACACCGCGCGCGCCAACCTCGAGCCGCTCGTCTTCGAGGGCTTCCAGTGGGGCGGGCAGCTGCAGAACACCACCGACGTCGAGAACTACCCCGGCTACCCCGAGGGGATCATGGGGCCGGAGATGATGACCCAGTTCCGCGCCCAGGCCGAGCGCTTCGGGACGCGCTTCGTCACTGACGACGTCGACCGGGTCGAGCTCTCCGACGGCGGCGTGCAGAAGGTCTACCTCGGCGACGAGGAGCACCTGGCGAAAACCGTGATCCTGGCCATGGGGGCGGAGCCGCGCCGGCTCGGCATCCCGGGTGAGATCGAGCTGAGCGGTTGTGGCGTCTCGACCTGCGGCGTCTGCGACGGCGCCTTCTTCAAAGACCAGAAGGTGATGGTCATCGGTGGCGGTGACTCGGCGATGGAGGACTCGATCTTCATCTCCAAGTTCGCCAGCGATCTGACCGTGGTCAACCGCCGCGACGAGTTTCGCGCCTCGCAGATCATGGAGGACCGCGCCCGCGAGCAGGCCAACATCGAGTTCAAGACTCCATATGTCGCCGAGGAGTTCGTCGCCAGCGACAAAGGCCGCCTCGATCACGTGCGCCTGCGCAACGTCGAGACCGGCGAGACCGAGGACTTCAAGGCTGACGGGGCCTTCATCGCGATCGGCCACATCCCCCGCTCGGAGGTTGTCGTCGACCAGGTCGAGACCGACGAGGACGGCTACATCGTCACCCAGGCCGGCTCGACCCGCACCAACCTGGCCGGCGTCTTCGCCGTCGGCGACGTCGTCGACCACACTTACCGCCAGGCGGTCACCGCCGCCGGCACCGGCTGCATGGGCGCCCTCGACGCCGAGTGGTACCTGCGCGATACGCCGCCCTCGCCCGAGGCGCACTGGATGACCGGCGGCGAGCCCGTCGAGATCGCCCCAAGGTCGCCTGACCGGCGCATATCGGCGTCCTCGGCCGCTCGCGTGCAGAGCACGCCGCGCTCCCTGCGTCCTCATATGGAGAGCCCCTCGTCAAGCGGGCAGGATCGAACGGGTCCCTGAGGGACCGCGACCACGGTGTCGCGGCGCTCTCGGGGCGACACGAGCAAATTCCAGACGCGTCGACTGCATCGTCAGCCTCATATGCGGGGACTGGCTACCCCATGACCGCCGATTCGTCGCGTGGCCTGCAGTCTTGAAGCGGGCGCGGCCGGCGGGAATCCCCGCCGGTTGCCCCAGGACGCAGCGCAGGCCGCCCTGCGGCGACGTGCTGGCCTTCGTTGATCTCGTGCCGCCCCGACAGCGTCGTCGAGGGCGCGTTGGTTTCCCCGCTCGCTCAGTCCAGCTGCCCCACCTCCCACACAAAGCAGCCGAGCTCGCGTGCCAGGGCGATCCTGACCACGTTGGCGGGCTTGCCCCGCTCCACCCGCAACCGTTGCCAGCGACGATGCAGGCGGACCTGAGCGCGCCAGCCGATCTCACACGCTCGTGGGTCGACGCCGCGCTGGCGACGCTCCAGCGACCCCGCCACCCTGGGCGCGTGGCGGTAGTGGTGGGCGGCCTCGACCAGCAACCGGCGGGCATGCGCGGAGCCCGCCTTGGTGATCGGGCCGCGCCGCCGCTGCCCCCCTGAGGAGTGCTCGGAGGGCACGATGCCGAAGTAGGCCATCAGCGACGCCGGGCGCTCAAAGCGCCGCAGGTCTCCAGCCTCCCCGCAAAGCCCGAGCGCCGTCAGCGTGTCGATGCCCCGCAGGCAGCGCAACCGCGCGATCGTCTCGGCCCAGGGAGACTCGGGCCAGCCCTCCTCGATCGCCCGCTCGGCCACGCCACGACGCTGCTCAAGCGCCCTCACGGCACTCAGGTAGTCGGCGAGCACGGCACTGGAGGCGCCGTCGGAGAACTCGATCCCCGCCAGCCAGCGCCAGTGGGCCTGCGTCCAGGCCGAGCCCGGGCCTCCCCAGCGCAACTCGCGGCGCAGCAGGAACTTGCCCACCCGGTGGCGAGCGCGCATCAAATCGGCGCGGATTGCCTCTCGACAACGGGCGAGGTCGCGAAAGCGCTCCTCCTCGGGGCTCGGCACGCGCACGAAGGACAGTTCGCCGGCGAGGCACAGGCGCGCCAGGCGCTCGGCATCGCGGCGGTCGGTCTTCACCCGATCGCTCGGCGCTTTTGGGATCGACCCCGGCGCGCAGATGCGCACGTCGAGGTCGCGCTCGACGGCGCCACGAGCGAGGCCATAGCCCGTCGGCCCTGCCTCATAGACGGCGAGGACGGGAGCGTGGAGCCCTTCGAGAAAGTCCAGGGCCCGCCGGGGCGGGCCGTTCAAGCGTTTGGAGCGAAGCTCGCCTGTTTCGGGGCAAAGAACGCAGGCGTGGGTTTGGGTGGCGTGGACGTCGAGGCCGACCACGCTTTTAGGCTGAGCCATGTCGGCACCTCCCATGATTGGGGTGTCGGCCGCAGGTCCGCCCTGCGGCCCAGTCCCCGCACTTTCATGCGCGGGGTGCCGACCTACCTACCGCTGGAGTCGGTCAGCTCTCCATACGGTCTTGATCTGCTTGGTCAGGCGACCTTGCTCCGACGCCAGGCGATTAGCAGCCAACGAGCCGGGCTGGACTAGGGTGGGGTCGATGTCCGACCGCCTCGCGTCCCTGTTCCCGTTCGTCATCGCGGTGATCCTGCCGCCGGCGGGTCTGATCCTCGGCCTGGCTGCGCTGCAGAAAGAACGCGAACTCGGCGTTCGCCTGATCGCCGTGGCGTTGCTGGCAGCCGTGGTCTGGGTGCTGCTCTTCGTCGCCTGACCGGCGCATGTCGGCGTCCTCGGTCGCTCGCGTGCAGAGCACGCCACGCTCCCTGCGTCCTTGACCTGCTTGGTCAGGTGACCTTAGCCGACGAGCTTCTGGACGACGAAGGTGCGCGAGCCTTTGGGGGTCTCGACCTTGATCGGTTTGCCGACCTTGGCGTCGTGCAGGGCCCGGCCGATTGGCGACTCGGCCGAGAGGCGGCCCGCGGCGAGATCGGCTTCGGTCGAGCCGACCAGGGTCCAGGTGATCACTTCGCCTTTCGATTCGTCGAGTACCTCGGCGGTGCGACCGAAGGCGAAGACGTCGGCATCGCCGTCGACCTCGACCACGACAGCGGTGCGCAGGCGCTCGCGCAGGCGCTTGATCTTGGTCTCCAGGTGAGCCTGGTCGTCCTTGGCGATGTGGTACTCGGCGTTCTCCTTGAGGTCGCCTTCCTCGCGCGCCGTCTTGATCCGCGCCGCCATTTTCGTCCGAGCGGGTCCTTCGAGCTGCTCGATTTCCTCGCGCAGGGCAGCCATCCCGGCTTCGGTGATCGGCTCCCCGCCTGTCGATTCGACGTCGTTCATCGCCCCAGCCTTTCAGATGTCGCCCCCTTGCTCGTCGTGGGGCAGCGGTTGCCTGGCGCTATCGTGGGCCTACGGCTTCCTGCACGCACATCCGCACGATCGAGGTCTTCGACCCGCCAGTCGAGATCGCCGGCTGCAAGGAGTGCCTGGAGCAGGGGATGCAGTGGGTGCATCTGCGCATGTGCCAGACCTGTGGGCACATCGGCTGCTGCGACAACTCGGAAGGCAAGCACGCCACCGCGCACCACGCCGAGACCGGCCACCCGGTGATCCGCTCGGTCGAGCCAGGCGAGGACTGGAGCTGGTGCTACGAGGACGAGTTGATGTTCCGACTCGCCCGCTGAAGCGTCGCTAGCCGCGCCGCTTCTTCAGCACGACCGCCTTGAAGCCCTTGATCGCCGTGCCGCCTTCCGGCGTGTAGGAGATCCTCGCCTTGACCTTCGCCTTGCCGGTCTTCGCCAGCTTGATCCTCGCCTTGCCGCTGGAGCGGACGACGAGCTTGACGGTGCCGGAGGCCTTTTTTCTCGAGGCGTTGGCGACGCCCTTGCCGTAGAGGTCGAGTCGGCCTGTGCCTGTCACCGCAACCCGCAGGGTCGCGGTGCCCTTCTTGCGGTTGTAGGTGACCTTCTTGAAGCCGACTGTCGCGTTGACGGAGAAGTCGATCGCGCTGACCGCGTAGTCCGAACCAGCGAAATTGGTTGCGGTGACAACGCAGCTGTAGACGCCGACCTTGCTCGCCACAATGGTCGCGCTGGTCGCGCCCACGATTGGCTTTCCCTCCTTGAACCACTGGTAGGAGAAGCTCTGGGGGGCTAGGTAGAGGAATGACTCGAGCACGTCGCCCCGCCACTTTCCCTGCGTGCAGGTGAGGGTGGCGCCCGGCCGGTGCAGGCCCTGTACGGCTGGGGACTCTGTATTGCGTGGGGTCTTCGAGCAGGACGGGAAAGGCGACACCGTCCGTCGTCGCTCCGGTGGTGTCGACCTGACCCCTGGCGCCATCGCCGAGGCTGGCGTAGGCGATCGTGTCATTGCCAAGATTGGTCCAGTAGAGCCAGTTGGAGAAGGGGTCGACGGCAAGGCCGAGCGGCTGGTCCAGAGGCGCTCCGCCGGTGTCGAACTGACCGCCTCCACCGCCGTTCAGGCCGGCGTAGCCGATCGTGTTGCTTGCGTAGTTGGTCCAGTAAATACGGCCGCTCGCAGTGTTGATCGCCGTGCCTTCGGGGCTGTCGATGGGCGCGGCGCCGGTGTCGAGATCCGCGCCCCCGCCGCCGTTCAAGCTGGCGTAGGAGATCTCTTTGCCGGTGTAGTTGGTCCAGTAGACGCGTCCCAGGACGGGATCTACAACGAGGCCGGATGGTCCTGAGACAGTCGCATCCGTCGTGTCGAGGTCGGCTCCGCCGGAGCCGTTCAAGTTGGCGTAGGAAATTTTGTTGCCGGCGTAGCTGGTCCAGTAGACCCTGCCGGCGACCGGGTCGATCGCGAGACCGATCGGGTTGTCGATCGTCGCTCCGGCCGTGTTGAGCAGGGCACTTCCGCTGCCATCGAGATTGGCGTACCCGATCGTGTCGTTGTTTTCATTGGCCCAGTAGACCTTCCCCGCTGCGGCGTCGATCGCAAGGCCCCATGGCCCATCCAGCGTGCCCGCCGGGATCGGGATGTCGCTGCCCCCGCCTTCGCCGGTGTTGGCGTGCGAGATCTTGTTCGCCGCGTAGTTGACCCAGTAGACGCTGTTGGCGGCATGCGTCACCGAGGCAAGGAGGAGGGAGAGGAAGGCCGTCGCAAGCGCGACCGCTCCAATCTTGCGAGCGGACCTCATTGCTGCTTCCTGCATCGTTCCTCCTGCCGTGGGCGTTTGCGCTGCTGGGGCGCGCCCACCTTAGTCCGGCGTGACGATGGCAAAGCCCGGGTCGGGCTCGTCGAGCAGGCCGAGCAGCTCGCCGATCTTGACGCCGTCGCCCTCGACGCGGAGGCGGCCGCTCTCGGCCAGCTCGCCGATCTCGGCGGTTTTGAGAAGCAGCTGGTTGAGGGCTTCGCGCTCGACGACCAGGGCCGCATCGGCCGGCGGGTCGTGGCTGCCGGGGCGGTGGCGGAGAACGCCGTTGCGGACCGTGATCTGGTGCTGCTCGTCGGGGTCGGTGACGGTCCAGTCGATCCGCAGCTGCTGCTCGCCCGCGCGCGGGCCGTTGAGGCGGATCGCCATCGCGTCGAGCAGCTGGCTGACCGTGAGGCGGGCGACACGTCGGGCGGGCGCGGTCGCGGTCGGCGTGCCGGAGATCCCCTCGCGCAGCTCCTTGGCGCCGATCAGGAAGAAGTTGCGCCAGGTCGCGTTCTCGGCCCCGTAGCCGAGCTGCTCGAGCGTGTCGGCCTGCAGCTCGCGCGCCGCGGTGTTGTCGGGCTCGGCGAAGACGACGTGGTTGACGACCTCGGCGACCCAGCGGTAGTCGCCCTCCTCGAAGGAGACGCGGGCCTTCTCGAGGACCGCCTCGGTGCCGCCCATGAACTCGACGTAGCGGCGCGCCTGCTCGACCGGCGGGTGCTCCCAGAGGTGGGCCGGGTTGCCGTCGAACCAGCCCATGTAGCGCTGGTAGATCGCCTTCGTGTTGTGGCTGATCGAGCCGTAGTACTCGCGGCAGTGCCACTCGTCGGCGAGGCTCGGCGGCAGCTCGATCAGCTCGGCGATCTCCGGGCCGGTGTGGCCCTGGTTGAGCAGGCGCAGGGTCTGGTCGTGCAGGTAGGTGTAGAGGTCGCGCTGCTTTTCGAGGTAGTCGACGATCTCGCTCGCTGCCCCAGCAGGGCCAGTGGTGGCCGGCGAACAGCACGTCGGAGTCGGCGCCGAAGAGCTCGATCGCCTCGTCGAGGTAGTGGGCCCAGACGCGCGGGTCGCGGACCAGGGCGCCGCGCGGGGTGAGGATGTTGTGCATCGAGCGGGCCGCGTTGTCGGCGATGCAGAGCACCCGCGCGTCGGGGAAGTGGATGTTCATCTCCGCCGGCGCCTCGGTGCCCGGCGTCATCTGGAAGCGCATCCGCACCCCGTCGACGTCTCCTCCTGGCCGGTCTCGACGATGTCGAGGTTGGGCGGGATCAGCGTGATCGTGCCCAGCGAGGTGGTCTGGCCGAGGCCGGAGCCGATCTGGCCGTCGGGGCCGCGCTCGAGCAGCGCCCCGTACATGTAGCCGGCTCGTCGCGCCCATCGCCGTGCCGGCGAAGACGTTCTCGCTGACCGCGTGGTGGAGGAAGCCGGCTGGAGCGAGGATCGGGATCCGCCGCGCCTCGATCTCCTCCTCGGAGACGACGCCCTTGGCGCCGCCGAAGTGGTCGACGTGGCTGTGGGTGTAGATCAGGCCGGTGACCGGGCGATCGCCGCGGTGCTCGCGGTAGAGGGCGAGGGCCGCGGCGGCGGTCTCGGCGGAGACCAGCGGGTCGATCACGACGATCCCCTCATGGCCCTCGATCACGTGCATGTTGGAGAGGTCGAAGCCGCGCAGCTGGTAGAAGCCCGGCGCCAGCTCGAAGAGGCCGGCGATGCGGCCGAGCTGGCTCTGTCGCCAGAGGCTCGGGTTGGCGGTGTCGGGCGCCTCGGACTCGAGGAAGTCGTAGCACTCCAGCTCCCAGACCGTGCGGCCATTCGCGTCCTCGACCCGGGGTGGGTCGAAGGGGGCGATGAGACCGCGGCGCGCTGCCTCGAAGTCGTCCATCGCTAGCCCTTCGCTGCGGCCAGCAGTCGTGGGGCGGGGCGGTAGGCGTCGCCGTGTGTCTGGCGCAGCTCTTCGAGCAGCGCTGACGGCGTGCTCGGCGCCGATCAGCTCGGTGAACTCGATCGGGCCGCGCGGCCAGTTGAAGCCGAGCCGCATCGCCGTGTCCATGTCGGCCGGCGAGCCGACCTCCTCTTCGAGCGCGAAGGCCGCCTCGTTGGCGATCTGGGCGACGAGGCGGGGGAGGATCGCCGGGGCGGCTGGATCGATCTTCGCCAGCTCTGCCGGGTCGAGGGTCGGCGCCGCGATGCCGAGATTCGGGATCTGGCCCGCGCGCGGGTCCTCCGTCGTACTCGTAGAAGCCCCTGCCGCTCTTGCGCCCGAGACGGCCATCGGCCGACCAGCCCTTCCTGGATCGGGCTCGGTCGCCAACGCTCGGGCTCGCCGCCCTGTGCGTAGAAGGAGCGAGCGACGCTGAGGTTGACGTCGAGCCCGATCAGGTCGATCAGCTCGAAGGGCCCCATGCGGAAGCCGCCGCCGAGGCGGCAGATGCGGTCGATCGTCTCCGCGTCGGCGACCCCGTCGGCGAGCATCCGCAGCGACTCCAGGGTGAAGGGACGGGCGAGGCGGTTGGCGATGAAGCCGGGGCTGTCCTTGGCGCGGATCGGCGTGCGGCCCATGCGCGTGCCGACCTCCGCCGTGGCGTCGAGCGCCTCTGGCGAGGAGTCGGCGGTGGCGACCACCTCGACCAGCTTCATCAGCGCCGGCGGGTTGAAGAAGTGCATGCCGACGACCCGCTCGCGCTGGGGGACCTCGGCCGCGATCGCGGTCACCGGCAGCGAGGAGGTGTTGCTGGCGAGGATCGCCTGCGGGCCGCAGGCCTCGGCCAGAGCGGCGAACAGCCGCGCTTCAGCTCGAGGTCCTCGGGCGCCGCCTCGATGACGAGGTCGCATTCGCCGAGGTCGTCGAGGCGATGGGCCGCGCCGACTCGACCGCTTGCTTCGTCTGCGTCCTGCTCGCTCCACATGCCCTTCGCCGCGCCCTTGATCAGCGCCGAGTGCAGCCGTTCGACGCCCGTCTCCAGGGCCGCGGGTACCGGGTCGTGCAGGCGGGTCTCGTAGCCGCCCAGCGCGGCGACCTGGGCGATCCCGGCGCCCATCGTGCCGGCGCCGACGACCCCGACCCGCTCGACGGTCAACGGACCCGTTCCCGCTCCGGGGTCACTTGCCCTCGAACTTCGGCTCGCGCTTTTCGAGGAAGGCCTGCATTCCCTCGACCCGGTCCTCGGTCGCCATCGCCAGCTCATAGAGGCGCCGCTCGCTCTCGAGCCCGGCGCTGAGCGTCGTCTCCTCGGCGGCGATCACCGCCTGCTTGGCGAGGCGCGCCGCGATCGGCGGTCGCTCGGCGACCGTCTGGGCGAGCACCATCGCCTCCTGTAGCCAGTTGCCCTTCTTCGCGACCTTGTTGACGAGGCCCATCTTGCGCGCCATCTCGGCGTCGAAGCGGCGGCCGGTGAGCACGTACTCCATCGTCCGCTGCTTGCCCAGCACCCGCGCCAGGCGCTGGGTGCCGCCGCCGCCGGGGATGATCCCCAGGGTGATCTCGGGCTGGCCGAAGCAGCGCCGTGTCGGAGGCGACGATCATGTCGCAGGCAAGCGCCAGCTCGCAGCCGCCGCCGAGCGCGTAGCCGGAGACGGCCGCGATCATCGGCGTCTTGATCGCCGCCAGGCGCCGCCAGAAGGAGGCGGCGGGGTGGCGCAGCGCCTCGGCGAAGCTGCGTTCGCTCATCGCCTTGATGTCGGCGCCGGCGGCGAAGACCTCGTCGGAGCCGGCGATGACGACGCAGCGCACGTCGGGGTCGGGATCGAGTCGCTCCAGCTCGCCGGCGAGCTCTTCCATCAGCTCCGGCGAGAGCGCGTTGCGCGCCTCGGGCCGGTTGAGGCGCAGCAGGGCGACGTGGCCGTCGCGTGAGCTCTCGATCAGACTCGCCACCCGGCTACTCGATCTCCATCGGGGTCATCGCGTTGATCCCGGTCGCGGCGCGGCCGATGATCAGCTTCTGGATCTGCGAGGTGCCCTCGTAGAGGGTCGTCACGCGAGCGTCGCGCAGGTAGCGCTCGACCGGGTAGTCGTCGACGTAGCCGGCGCCGCCGTGGACCTGGATCGCCAGGTTGGCGCACTCGACCGCCGACTCGGTCGCGTAGAGCTTCGCCACCGAGGTCTCGGTCGTGTTCGGCTTGCCTTCGTCCTTGAGCACGCCGGCGCGGTAGACCAGCATCCGCGAGGCGTCGCGCTTGAGGATCATGTCGGCGATCATCTCCTGGACCAGCTGGAAGCGGGCGAGGGGGACGCCGAACTGCTTGCGCTCCTTGGCGTAGGCGACGGAGGCTTCGACGCAGCCTTCGCAGATGCCGACGCAGCCGGCGGCGACGCTGTAGCGGCCGTTGTCGAGGGCGCTCATCGCGACCTTGAAGCCGTCGCCGATCTCACCGAGCATCGCGTCTTCGCCGACCTCGACGCCGTCGAGCGAGATCTCGCCGGTGTCGGAGGAGCGCAGGCCGAGCTTGCCGTGGATCTCCTGCGTGGTGAAGCCCTCGCTGTCGCAGGGGACGAGGAAGCAGGCGAGGCCCTTGTGCTTCTTCTCGGGGTCGGTCTGGGCGAAGATCAGCGCCACCTCGGAGAAGTTGGCGAGCGAGATCCACATCTTCTGGCCGCTGATCGACCAGCCGGTGTCGGTCTTGGTCGCGCGGGTGCGCAGGTTGGCGGCGTCGGAGCCGGTGTCGGGCTCGGTCAGGCCGAAGCAGCCGAGCGCCTCGCCCGAGCAGAGCCGCGGCAGCCACTTCTGCTTCTGCTCCTCGGTGCCCCACTTCTCGATCGAGCCGGCGACGAGCGAGGTCTGCACGGAGACGACGGTGCGGGCGGAGGAGTCGGCGCGGCCGACCTGTTCGACGATCAGGCCGTAGCCGATGTAGTCGAGGCCGCGGCCGCCGTAGTCCTCGGCGACCGGCGCGCCGAGGTAGCCGACCTCGCCCAGCTTGCTGGCCAGCTCGCGGTCGAAGCGGGCGGCGCGGTCGTTCTCTCGACCCGCGGGGCGATCTCCTTGTCGGCGAATTCGCGCGCCGTTTCGGAGATCAGCCGCTGCTCGTCGGTCAACTGGAAGTCCATCTCACCCCTTGCTTTCTAGGTCTCGTCCGAACTGCATCAACTTCTCATCTGGCAGGTGGAGAAGTTGATGCAGTTCAGGTTGCTTGTCATGGAAGTTCGCGGCCCAGGGTCGCGGCGAAGGCCTCCTGGGCCTCGCGGGTGCGGGGGCCGGGCGCCTCGGGCAGCTCGTTGCCGTCGATCGCGGAGACGGCCTGGATCTCCCGCGTGGTCGAGGCGAGGAAGGCCTCTTGGGCGGCGCGCAGGTCGGCGACCGGCCAGGCGCCCTCTTCGACCTCGAGCGCCTTGACCAGGCGGTCGCGGGTGATCGACTCGAGCACGCCGTTGTCGAGCGCCGGGGTGCGCAGGGTGCCCTGCGGCGAGACCCAGAAGATCGAGGAGGTCGGCGGCTCGAGCACGATGCCGTCGGGCTGGACCAGCACCGCCTCGTCGGCGCCCTGTGCTTTGGCGAGCCGGGTCGCCTGCATGTTGGCGGCGTAGGAGAGCGACTTGACGCCGTTGAGGATCACGGTCGGGGAGTAGGTGACGGTGGCGACGCCGACCGTCTCGGCGTGGGCCGGGATCGGCTCGGTCATCGCCAGGCGCCGGCCGCCGCGGGTGACGATCAGCCGCAGCTGCCCGTCGGCGTCGCCGAGCTCGGCCAGCAGCGCCTCGATCTCGCCTTCCAGCGCGGCGCGGTCGAACTCGAGCTGGATCGCCGCGGCGGAGCGCTCGCAGCCGGTCGAGGTGGTCGACGAGCGCGAACGGCCTGCCCTCGTAGAGGCGGATCACCTCGAAGGCGCCGTCGCCGCGGTAGAGCCCGTCGTCCTTCAGCGGCACGATCGCCTCGGCGGTCGGGGAGATCGTCCCGTCGACGCTGGCCAGCTCTCTCAACTCGGTTGCCATCCGACGCGCGAGGCTACCTCAGACGTCCCATAAGCGAACTGCATCAACTTTTCCACCTGCCAGATAGAGAAGTTGATGCAGTTCGCAGAGGGGCGATGATCAGACGGCTTCGAAGACCGTCGCCAGGCCCTGGCCGACGCCGACGCACATCGTGGCGATGCCGTACTTGGCCGCCGCGGCGGCGCAGCTCGCGGACGAGGGTGGTGGTGAGGCGGGCGCCGGAGCAGCCGAGCGGGTGGCCGAGGGCGATCGCGCCGCCGTTGACGTTGAGGCGCTCCTCGTCGATGCCGAGCTCGCGGGCGCAGGCGAGCACCTGCGAGGCGAAGGCCTCGTTGATCTCGATCAGGTCGATCTGGTCGAGCGTGAGGCCGGCGGCGTCGAGGGCGCGGGGGATGGCGACGGCCGGGCCGATGCCCATGTAGGCGGGGTCGACGCCGGCGACGCCGAAGGAGACGACGCGGGCGAGCGGCTCGGCGCCGAGCTCCTCGACTCCGGCCTCGGAGGCGATCAGCGTGCAGGCGGCGCCGTCGTTGAGGGTCGAGGCGTTGCCGGCGGTGACCGTGCCGCCCTCGCGGAAGGCCGGGCGCAGCTTCGCCATCTTCTCCAGCGAGGCGTCGGGGCGCGGCCCCTCGTCGGCCTCGACGGTGACCGTCTCGCGGCCCCGCGGCGCCTCGATCGGGACGATCTCCTCGGCGAAGATCCCGGCCTCGGCGGCGGCGACGGCGCGCTGGTGGCTGCGCAGGCCGAAGGCGTCCTGGTCCTCGCGGCTGATCCCGTAGCGCTCGGCGACGTTCTCGCCGGTCTCGCCCATCGATTCGGTCGAGACGCCGAGCTCGGCCATGCGCGGGTTGATCAGCCGCCAGCCCAGGGTCGTGTCGTGCATCGTCTGCGGGCCGCGGGGCAGGCCGCGCTCGGGCTTGCCGACGACCCAGGGCGCCCGGCTCATCGACTCGACCCCGCCGGCGAGGTAGAAGTCGCCCTCGCCGAGCTTGACCGCGCGGGCGGCGCAGTTGATCGCCTCCAGGCCGGAGGCGCAGAGGCGGTTGACGGTGGCGCCCGGCACGCTGTCGGCAGGCCGGCGAGCAGCGCCGCCATCCGCGCCACGTCGCGGTTGTCCTCGCCCGACTGGTTGGCGGCGCCGAGGTAGACGTCGGCGATCCGCTCGGGGTCGACACCGGTGCGCTCGACCACGGCGGCGATCGTGTGGGCGGCGAGGTCGTCGGGCCGCACGCCGGAGAGGGCGCCGCGGTAGCTGCCCATCGGCGTGCGCACCGCGTCGACTACGTAGGCCTCGGCCACGGCGGGATTAAAGGCGGTCAACGGGGACCGTGCGCGCGCGTATCCTTGGCCCGTGGACTTCGTCCTCGGCACGGTTGCGCATGGTGCTGTTCATCGTCGGCGTGCTGTTCGTGATCGGGCACTTCTACACCGGCAGCAACGCCGACCTGCGTCGACTGGAAGCCGACCCGCTCGCCCGAAGTCGAGGCCCAGAACGAGATCGACGACGTGCGGCAGATGCTCGAGGCGCAGAACGAGATGCGGCGCCGCCGCGGCGTCGCCGAGCGCGACGAGCAGGCGCTGCGCGACGAAGTCGCCGCCGAGGAGCTCGAGCGCCTGCGCGCTCGCCGGCGCTCCGGGGCGATGTAGCGGTGGCGTGGCGCGAGCGCTGATCGTCGGCTGCGGTTGCCGCGGCCGGGAGCTCGGGGAGCGGCTGCTGGCGGAGGGCTGGGCGGTGCGCGGGACGAGCCGCCGCGAGGAGGGGCTGGCGGCGATCGAGGCGGCCGGGATCGAGCCGGCGCTCGCCGACCCCGAGCGACCCGGCGACGCTGCTCGAGCTGGTCGGCGACGTCGCGGTCGTCCACTGGCTGCTCGGCTCGGCCGTGGGGCCCGCCGAGAACCTCGAGGCGATCCACGGCTCGCGGCTCGAGCGCTTCCTCGAACGCCTGGTCGAAACGCCGGTGCGACGCTTCGTCTACGAGGCGGCGGGCTCGGTCGACGCCGCGCTCCTCGAAGCGGGGGGCGGCTGTCGAAGTGCGGCGAGACCTCGGCAGATCCCGGTGGCAGCATCCCGGTCGACGGTCGCTGGGCCGGTCGAATCGATATCGCTAAACTCCGATAGGAATTTAGGTGAATCTCTAACGTCAGTATCGAGAGGAGCGGTCCGATGGCTCTGCAGCTTGGCGACGTAGCACCCGATTTCGAGGCCGAGACGACCGAGGGCCGGATCAAGTTCCACGACTGGATCGGCGACTCGTGGGCGGTGCTGTTCTCGCACCCGAAGGACTTCACGCCGGTCTGCACGACGGAGCTCGGCTACATGGCGAGCATCGAGCCCGAGTTCGCGAAGCGCGGCGTGAAGATCATCGGCCTCTCGGTCGACCCGCTCGACAGGCACGAGGAGTGGGCGAAGGACATCGAGGAGACCCAGGGCACGGCGCCCAACTACCCGATCATCAGCGACGCCGACTTCAACGTCGCGAGGCTCTACGGGATGCTGCCGGCCGACGTCTCCGGCAACGCCGCGGACCGCACGCCGGCCGACAACCAGACCGTGCGCAACGTCTTCGTCATCGGCCCCGACAAGAAGATCAAACTGATCCTCGTCTACCCGATGACGACCGGGCGCAACTTCGACGAGGTCCTGCGCGTGATCGACTCGCTGCAGCTCACCGCCAAGCACAAAGTCGCGACGCCGGCCCAGTGGCAGCAGGGCGACGACGTGATCATCGCCGGCTCGGTCTCCAACGACGAGGCGAAGGAGATCTACCCGGACGGCTGGGAGGAGCCGCGGCCCTACATCCGCATCGTCCCCCAGCCCGAGAAGGTCCGAGCTAGCGGCGCCTCAGTCGAGGCGGTCGAGCAGGTCGCCGAGGATCCGCGCGGTCGCTCCCCAGATCAGCTGCCCTTCGACCTCGTAGGTCGGGGTGTGGATGGGGACGCCGCGGCGGACCAGGCGGCGCATCGCGTAGCTCTCGCGCAGCACGTCGAGCGAGAAGGCGAGGACGGTCTCGACCTCGGCCGGGTTGGGCGTCAGGTCGAGCTCGCCGCGGGTGGGGGATCCGCCCGACGAAGGGGTGGATGCGGTAGCCGGTGACGAAGGTGTCGGTCGGCGGCAGCGCCTCGCCGAGCTCGACGACGGCCGGGTCGAGGCCGATCTCCTCCTCGCCTCGCGCAGCGCGGTCGGCGGCGAGGTCGGCGTCGCCGTCGTCCCGGCGGCCGCCGGGGAAGGAGATCTCGCCGGCGTGGCGGCGCATGTCGGCGCGCCGCTCGGTGAAGACCAGGCCGGGCTCGTCGGGCCAGCCGTAGAGCGGCAGCAGGACGGCGGCGTCGACCGATCCTGGCGACTTATCCGTCATATACCCGTAAAAGTCGCCAGGCCGGTCAGATGATCACCTGGACGGTGCCGCCGTCGACCGACCAGGCGGCGCCGCTGACGTAGGAGGCGCGCTCGGAGCAGAGGAAGACGATCGCGGCGGCGATCTCGCCGACCTCGGCGAGGCGGCCGATCGGGCGCTTCGCGCCGGCTGTCGGCCAGCGCCTCCTCGCGGCTCGCCGGCGCCGCGACATCTCCTGCGACTGGTCGAGCAGGCCGCCCGGCTCCATCCACATCTCCGATTCGACCGGGCCGGGGCAGATCGCGTTGACGAGCACGCCGCTCTTCGCGTAGCGGTCGGCGAAGAGGCGCGAGAGCGAGAGCTCGGCCGCCTTCGCCACCGAGTACTCGGGCATCGCCGCCGAGGGGCGCTTGCCGGCGGTCGAGCAGACGTTGACGATGCGTCCCCAGCCGCGCTCGGCCATCGCCGGGGCGGCGGCGCGCATCGCCCGCAGCGGCGCCATCACGTTGAGCTCGTACTGGGCGCGCCAGTCCTCGTCGGGGACGTCGTCGAGGTCGCGCCACCGGGCGGAGCCGGCGTTGTTGACGAGCACGTCGAGGGCGCCGAAGTGCTCGTGCGCGGCGGCGAGCATGTGCTCGCCGGCCTCCTCGTCGGTGACGTCGAGGCCGAGGGGCTCGCTCGCCACCGGCCTCGGCTCCGGCGGCGGCGACCTCTTCGGCGGCGGCGTGCAGCCGCTCCTCGTTGCGGGCGACCAGCAGCACGTTCGCGCCCTCGGCGCAGAGCAGGCGCGCGGTCTCGCGCGCCGATCCCGCGGCTGGCGCCGGTGACGACGCAGGCGCGTCCCCTCAGCCCGAGGTCCATCAGAGCGCCTCGACCCGGTCGGAGACGGCGACCGGCGTCTCGCCGGTCAGCACCTTGTGGACCGGGCACTTGCAGGCGATGACCAGCAGGCGCTCGCGCTGCTCGTCGCTCAGCTCGGCCGGCAGGCGCAGGGTGACGGCGAACGAGCTCGGCGCGTGGCCGTCGTACTCGACGTCGACGTCGACCTCGACCGCGCCGACGTCCCAGCCCTTGCGCTCGGCGTACATCTCGATCGTCACCGCGGTGCAGCCGGCGAGGCCGGCGGCGACCAGGCGGGTGGGGGAGGGGCCGGTGTCGGTCCCGCCGCCGTCGACTGGCTCGTCGACGACGATCGTGTGGCCGCCTTCGATCTCGACCTCGTGGGCGAATCCATCGCGGCGGCGGGCGACGACCTTCACTGGCTCAGCTCTTGCGGCGGCCCTCGAAGAGCGCCGGGTCGTCGACGTCGGCGAAGCGGGCCATCGCGTAGGCGAGGTCGGAGGCGCGGTTGACGAAGTGGATCACGGTCTCGCCGGCCAGCTCGCCGGCCTCGGCGAGGGCGGAGATGCGGCGCTCGGCGCGGCGGATCGACGGTGCGGGCGACGTCGAGCTGGGCGGAGAGCTGGTTGCCGCCGGGGATGACGAACTGCGGCGGCAGCTCGACCTCGCTCATGTAGCGGTCGATCCGCTGCTCGAGCTCGGCGACCATCTCCTCGGTGGTGCGGCTGACGCC
The DNA here is from genome assembly GCA_963718775.1 of uncultured Solirubrobacterales bacterium. Taxonomy (GTDB): domain Bacteria; phylum Actinomycetota; class Thermoleophilia; order Solirubrobacterales; family 70-9; genus VRUE01. The sequence goes on from OY970377.1 coordinate 2,578,499, forward strand.
GTCTTCGAGCCGCTCGGCCGCCTCCGGCGCGGTCGCCAGCTCGGCGCCGGCGACGAAGAGGTCGTCCTGGAGGCGGAGGATGTCGGCGGCGAGCTCCGCCTCGCTCGGCGCCGCAGAGGGCGCGGGCGACGCCGAGCTGGGAGCAGGCCTCGTCGAGCGCGCCGTAGGCCTCGGTGCGGCCGTGGTGCTTGGGGACGCGGCCGCCGTACCAGAGCGAGGTGGTGCCGTCGTCGCCCTTCTTGGTGTAGATCTTGACCACGGCGTGATCCTACGCCGCCGGGCCCCGTCAACCTCAGCCGACCGGGTTGAAGACCAGGCCGGTCAGGACCTTGGGGTAGAAGTAGGTCGACTTCGGCGGCATGTTCTCGTCGCTTTCGCAGATCGCCTTGACCTGGTCGACCGGGATCGGGCGGAGGATGAAGGCGACGTCGTAGGTGCCGTCCTCGAGCAGGCGCAGCGAGTCCTCGACGCTCTTCGCGTAGCCGATGCCGCGCTTGGCGAGGATGTCGTCTTCGCTCAGGCCGGCGATCCCCTTCAGCACCAGGGTCTCGAGGATCGCCGCGTCGAGGCGGCGGTAGGCCTCGGGCTTGCCGTCGAGCTGCTCGTCGAGCTCGCGTCGGTGTCCTTGAGCCGCAGGCGGAAGGCGCGCTTGTGGTGGGAGTCGTAGAGGCCGAAGACGCCGACGCCCTCCTCGCCGAGCGGGTCGAGCGGTCGGTCTCGACCTCGTCGACGTCGAAGAGCTCGCGCAGGCCCTCGCCGAGGCGGCGCTGGCGCTCGGGGTCCTCGGCGAAGCCGGAGAGCAGGCGGTGGGTGGGGAAGACGGTGAGGCCGGGGTCGTCGAGCCCGGTCAGCGCCATCAGCGTGAAGTTGTGGTCGCCCTCGCCGCCGATCTCGTCGCGGTAGGCGATCGCGGTCTCGTAGCGGTGGTGGCCGTCGGCGATCAGCAGCTGGGCGTCGGCGAGCAGCTCGGTGATCTCGTCGGACTCGGGTCGCCGCACCCGCCAGACCCGGGTCACGGTGCCGCCCTCGTCGGTCGCTTCGCCCCAGGGGTCGTCGGGCTCGATCTCCGGCTCGACCAGCGGCCAGGGGTCCTCGTGCTCAGCGAGAAGATCGGCGAGAGGTTGTGGCGGGTCGCGCGGGTCAGGTCGAGGCGGTCCTTCTTCGGGCCCGGCAGGGTGCGCTCGTGGGGCAGGACCTGGCCGGCGTCGAAGTCCTCGACCCGGACCCGGGCGAGGATGCCGTGGCGGGTGCGGGCGCGCCGTCGGGGCCGGTGTAGTCCTGCGTCATCGCCCAGATCGCCGGCTCGGTGTCGTCGACCAGGGCGCCGGCCTCGCGCCAGGCCTCGATCGTCTCGGCCGCGCGTCTCGTAGGGGTCGCCCTGCCGGTCTGCCTGCGGCCCGGTCTCGCCGTAGGGCTTGGGCAGGTCGATCGCGACCGCGTTGTAGGGCGAGCGCTCCAGCAGCTCGGCCCGCATCGCCGTGTCGATCACGTCATAGGGCGGCGCGACGACGTCCTGCAGCGACCCGACCACGTCGAGGTCGTAGTGAAGGGCGTTGATCGGGCGCACGTCGGCCATCGGCGGCGAAACCTAGCGGTTGCCCCGCGACGATCCCACCCCGGTTGCGGGGCCAGCCTAAGAGGCTGCCTCAAAACCCCCGCGCACGCCTGACGGCGCCAGGCACACTTCGCGGGGCGTCGTCCTCGGTCGGCCAAATGGCGCTGCCATTCGACTCCCTGCGTCCTACCCCCGCTCGGCCCGGCACTCGCCAGTCGCACACGCGGGTTTTGAGGCAGCCTCTTACACTGAGCGCATCGGGGCGTGGCGCAGCCTGGTAGCGCGCCGCCTTTGGGTGGCGGAGGTCCCCGGTTCGAATCCGGGCGCCCCGATATTTCTTTCGAGATGACAGACAACGAGGCCGTGGTCCGGCGCTTCTATGACGAGCTGTGGAATCGCTGGCAACTCGCGCTCGCCGATGAGCTCGTGTCCGACGCGCTCCGTTTTCGCGGGTCGCTGGGCAACGTTTGCGAGGGGCGGGAGGATTTCAAGCGCTACGTCGAGGTCGTTCGGGCCGCTTTTCCGGACTGGCACAATCGCGTCGACGAGATCCTCGCGGTCGAAGATCGGGTCGTCACCCGAATGACCTGGAGCGGCACCCATCGCGGCGCCCTTGGGGGCGTCGAGCCGACTGGCGCTCGCGTCGAGTACTCGGGGGCCGCCTTCTTCCGCCTCGCCGGGCGGCCGGATCGAGGACGCCTGGGTGGTCGGCGACACGCAGGAGCTCTGGCGAGCGCTTGGCGTGCTTGCGCCGAGTGCCACGCACGGCTAACGCGATCGGCGAGGGACCCTCGGTGTTATGTCGCCTGGACGGGTGTCCACTCAGGCGATTTACGCAAGTTGCCGATATTTGCGCGTGACGATGGACGTGGGACAGAAAGAGCGCCGGATCGAACGGGTCCAGTTCGAAACCGACCGGCAGCGGGTCGTCGGCGACGTGACGCTGCCGCCAGAGGGCTACCAGAGCCGTTTCTCGGACTCGCTCAACCGGGTCGACGTCACCTTCATCCCGCTGGTCAACGCCGAAGTCTCGCCGCTGATGGGCGGCGACGTCGAGAAGCGCCCCTTCATCGTCATCTCCAAGTCCCACGTGCGGATCGCCTACCCGGTCGATCCGCCCGGCCCGGCCCAGTCTGAGGACTGCGGCTCGCCCGAGCGCCGCGAGGCTAGTCTCGCTGCCGCCGGCCGCCGGCGTAGGAGCCGAGGTCGAAGACGAAGGCGAGGATGACGATGAACCACTCGAAGCCGCTGACCCCGTTGGGGCCCGAGCTCCACATCACCGCGTAGGCGAGGGTCGTCCAGGGCAGCAGGAAGAAGCCGAGGAAGGGGACGAACCAGCTCGTCGAAGGCGCGGCTGAGCAGGTCGCTGAAGAGCCACAGCGCGAAGAGCGCCAGGCGCGGCGAGATCAGGGCGAAGAGGACGACGAAGCAGCCGATGTGCGCACGCTACTTGCTCGCGCCGATCCCATTCAAGTAGCGTCGCCGCCGGGGTGTCGACCGAGGACAACAAGGAGCTCGTCCGGCGCTTCTACCGCGAAGCGATCAACGAGCGCGACTCGGGCGCCTGCGGGCGCCTGCTCAGCGAGGATTTCGTCCACAACGGCGAGACGCGCGGACGCGTCGGGCAGCGCCAGGCGGTCGACTACTTCCTGGCGGCATTCCCCGACCTGCGCAACGAGATCGAGCTGATCCTCGCCGAGGACGACCTCGTCGCCGCCCACCAGCGCTGGCGCGGTACTCACCAGCGGCGAGTTCCTCGGCGTCGAGGCGACCGGCCGGCAGGTCGAGTTCACCTCGACCGCCGTGTTGCGGGTCCGCAACGGCCTGATCGCCCAGGCCTGGGACGAGATGGACGCGGCCGGCCTGCTCAAGCAGCTCACCGCCTGAACTGCATCAACTTCTAGCCCTGCTGGATAAAAGTTGATGCAGTTCGCTCTGTAAGGTCGGTTGCGACCCGCAAAGGAGATCGCGATGAACCGACTTGGCAAGCTGATGACGATGCTGAACCCGGAGAAGACGCAGATGCCCTCCGCCGAGGACGCGCTGCCCGGGCGCAGCGAGCCGGCCTTCGACGTCCCCGAGCGCCACGCGGTGCTCGACACGCCGCTGCAGCCGCCCTTCCCCGACGGGATCGAGGTCGCCTACTTCGCGCTCGGCTGCTTCTGGGGCGCCGAGCGGCTCTTCTGGGGGCTCGACGGCGTCTACACGACGGCGGTCGGCTACATGAACGGGACCACGCCGAACCCGACCTACGAGGAGGTCTGCTCGGGCAAGACCGGCCACGCCGAGGCGGTCCTGGTCGCCTTCGACCCGGCGAAGATCTCCTACGCCGACCTGCTCAAGGTCTTCTTCGAGGAGCACGACCCGACCCAGGGCATGCGCCAGGGCAACGACGTCGGCACCCAGTACCGCTCCGGCATCTACTTCACCAACGACGCGCAGAAGGCGACCGCGGAGATGGCGCATGCGCGCCTACGACGAGGCGCTGCGCGCCGCCGGCCACGAGCCGGTCACGACCGAGGTCGAGCCCGCCGGCGCCCTTCTACTACGCCGAGGACTACCACCAGCAGTACCTGCACAAGGTGCCGAACGGCTACTGCGGCCTCGCCGGCACCGGCGTCTCCTGCCGCATCCCGACCGCGGCCTCCTAGCGCTCGCTCGCCCGGCGCGGCGAATAGCATCCCGCGCCGGTGACCCCCTCCTTCGGCTCCTACATCGGCGGCTGCCTGGCCGTGATCGGCATCGTCACCGCGCTCGGCCTCGGCGGCTACTGGCTGCGGCGCTGGATCGTGCCCGAGTTCTCGGGCGCGCTGGCGCGGCTCGCCGACGCGACGATCGCCGTCGCCCTGCTGGTCGTCTCGCTGGAGCTGCTCGGCACGCTCAGCATCCTCACGGTCGGCTGGACGATCGTCGTCTGCATCGGCGATCGGCCTGCTGCGCCGCGCTGCTCGGCTGGCGCATGGCGCCGCGCGAGGGCCGCGAAGTCAGCGCCCCGCAGGTGCAGACGATCGCCCTGCTGATCGCCCTCGCGCGTCGCCTCCTTCACCGTCGCCGAGTGGACCTTCCCCTCGCAGCTCAGCCTCGACCAGGGGATGTTCGGCGGCGACACGACCTGGTACCACATGCCCTTCGCGGCGCGGATCGCCCAGGAACACTCGACCGTCCACCTGCACTTCACCGATCCGCTGCGGCTCGCCGCCTGGTTCTACCCGCAGAGCTCGGAGCTGATCCACGGCGCCGCGATCGTCCTCTTCAAGACGCGACTGGCTCTCGCCGCTGATCAACCTCGTCTGGCTGGCGATCGCGCTGCTCGCCGCCTGGTGCGTCGGCCGTCCCTACAAGGTCGGCCCGGCGACGCTGGTCGCGGCGGCGATCGTGCTCGACGCCGGGGTGATGATCGAGACCCAGCCGGGCGAGGGGCGCAACGACATCATGGGCCTCGCCTTCCTGCTCGCCTTCGTCGCCTTCCTGATCAACGGCCACCAGCGACGTGCGCCCGAGCCGGCGCGGTCGCAGGACACCCCCGAGCGCGACGCGCCGCTGCTCGACAAGGGGCCGCTGGTGATCGCCGGGATCGCCGCCGGCCTCGCCGCCTCGGTCAAGCTCACCTTCCTGATCCCGGTCGTCGCGATCGGCGCTCGGCGTGGTCGCTCTTCAGCGGCAGGGGCCGGCGCCTGACCACGCGCCTGGGTGCTCGGCCTCTCGACCTTCGTGGTCGGCGGCTACTGGTACGTGCGGGCGGCGATCAAGACCGGCGGCAACCCGATCCCGCAGATCGGCTTCGGGCCGCTGCACCTGCCCCGGCCCGACCAGATGCCGCTCGACCCGCGGCCGCGCTTCGCCGTCGCCCACTACCTGACCGAGCCGACGATCTACCGCAAGTGGTTCTTCCCGCAGCTCGACAACGCGCTTCGGGCCGCTCTGGCCGCTGATCCTGATCGTCGCCGTCGCGGCCGCCGTCTACATCGCCTGTGCGCTCGCGCAACATCATCCTGCGCGTGATCGCCGTCGCGGCGCTGGCTCACCGCCGTCGTCTACGTCTTCACGCCGCTGACCGCGGCCGGCCAGGAGGGCTCGCCGACCGGCTTCTTCACCAACACCCGCTACCTGGTCCCCGGCCTGGTCCTGGCGCTGACCCTGCTGCCGATCGCGCGGCCGCTGCGCGCGCCCGACCGCGCGCGCCTGGCAGACGCTGCTCTTCCTCGTCGGCGGTCTACGCGATCACGGTGCTGACCACGCCGCGCTGGTACCCGGGCTTCATCGTCGGCACGATCTTCCTCACCCTGGCGCTGGTCTGGGCGCCGGCCGGCCTGGGGCTGGCGCGCTCGCGGCGGATCGTCAGCCGCGCCGTCGTCGCCGGCGGCGGCCGCGGTCGTCCTGCTGCTCGCCGTCGTGCTCGGCCGTGCCCAGGAGGTCCAGTACTACAAGCACCACTACACGCGCACGACCCTCTTCCTCCAGGACGGCGGGCCGCAGCAAGGCCTACGCGTTCGCCCACAACCAGCACGACAAGCGGATCGGGATCGCCGGCTCGGGGGAGATCTTCTTCGGCCAGTACGGCTTCTACGGCGCCAACCTCGACAACTACGTCCAGTACATCGGCGTGCCGGGCCCGGACGGCACCTACCGCCTGCCGACCAGCTGCCGCCAGTTCCGCCGCCAGATCAACGCCGGCGACTACGACTACCTGATCCTCAGCCAGTACACCCAGGACTCGGCCGACGCGCCCTACTGGGAGCCGATCTACGCCTGGATCAAAAACGACCCGGCGCTGGAACAGATCATCGAAGAGCCGGACATCACGCCGCAGCCCGACTACGTCTTCAAGGTCAAGGGCAAGCTCGACCCGGCAGGGTGCGCGGGTGGGCCGCCGGCCGGCTGAGCGCCCTCAGGCCGAGTCGCTCTCCATGAAGCGCTTCAGCTTGTCGGGCATCGTCTCGACCAACTGGCCGCGCAGCACGCCGACCAGGGGGCCGCGGATGACCATGCCCAGCACGCGGCCGAGGTCGACCTCCAGCCAGTAGGTCGCGCGGGTGCGCCCGTCGCCGAGATCCTCGAGCTCCCAGCTGCCTTCGACCGACTTCAGGTCGCCGTCCTCCTGCACCCATGAGATCCGCCTCGTCGGCTCGTAGCTGAAGCGGATCTCCGAGCCGAGGCGGCGCACCTTGGCGTCGGTCTCCATGTGGACGAGCACCTGGTTGCCGTCGCGGTCGCGCTCGATGCATTCGGCGGCCTTGATCTCCGGCTGCCAGCGGGGCGATCCCTCGATGTCGGCGGCGACTGCGTAGACCGCGTCGATCGGGGCCTCGATCTCAGTGCTGGCGGAGCCTCCGACCGTGCCCATCGCTCAGCTCAGACCGGCGTCAGGGCGTGCTCGCGGATCAGCTCGGCGGAGCGCTGCGGCTGCTCCCACCAGAACATGTGGCCGACGCCCTCGAGCGTCTCGAGGCGGGCGCCGGGATCAGACGCGGCGATCTCGCGCCCGTTGGCGTAGCCGAGCAGGCGATCGGCGTCGCCGTGGATGACCAGCGTCGGCAGCGAGATCTGGCCGAGTCGCTCGTGGTGTCGTGGGCGGCGCAGGCGCGCATCTGCTGCAGGACGACCGGCTGCGGCGCGGGCAGCGCCGAGCCCATCTCGGTGAAGGCGGCGAAGCGCGAGTCGTCCTCGCGGAAGCTCGGGGGAGAGGTTGATCTCCCACATCGCCCGGAAGACCTGCTCGGGCTCGCCGGAGACGTAGGCGGCGCCGAGCATCTGCAGGTCCTCGGGCGCCATCAGCGTCCCCTCCGGCCCGCCGCAGTAGCTGGCGCCGATGGTCAGGGTGCGGATGCGCTCGGGATGGGCGAGGGCGAGCTCCTGGGCGATCATGCCGCCCATCGAGATGCCGACGACGTGGACGGTCTCGAGCTCCAGCGCGTCGAGCAGGCCGAGTCGCGTCGGCGGCGAGGTCGGCGATCGTGAAGGGCAGCTCGGCGTGGCCGGAGTGGCCCATGCCGCGGTTGTCGAAGACGATGCAGTCGAAGCTCTGCTCGAGCTCGTCGAGGAAGGGCCGGCCCCAGGCGAGGTGCGTGGCGCTCATCCCCTGGATCAGCAGCATCGGCTCGCCCGCTCCGGCGCGCTCGTAGTGCAGCTCCGTCCCCGATGCATCGATGCTCGGCATCGCCGGCGATCCTACGCGAATCGGCTTGCTGCGCCTAATCTAGGCGCCCCCGCCCCCGTAGCTCAGTGGACAGAGCACCGGCCTTCTAAGCCGATGGTCGTTGGTTCGAATCCAACCGGGGGCGTACAGCATCTTCCCAAGCTCTGAGTTGTTTCAAGAGGCGCAATGACCGACTCAGAGCGTCGAACAGACATGGCGCTTGCCCTGCTGGCAAGCGCTTCGATCGCAGGGATCCTCTGGATCGCGAGAGTCTCCTAGGGAGGAGCCTGGCGTTAGATTGACCGCGTGGGAGAGCTGATTCTCTACGCGATTCCGGCCTTCGTGTTGCTGCTCGCCGTCGAGCTGCTCTCGTTCAAGTACGCGCGTGACGACGACCTCGTCGGCTACGAGTCGAAGGACGGTTTGCTGGTTTCAACCGTCGGGTATCTCTGGCGGCATGGAGCTATCAATTGTCTTGATCATCATCGGGATCGTCTTGGCGATCCTCGTCAATTACATCCTCGGGATCATCGTGATCCTGATCGGGCTGGCGATGCTGCTCTTGCCTCGCCTCGGCACGAGACGCGCCTGACCTTGGGGCCGGGCGCCGAGGCTTCGCCCTCTCCGGCGGCCGGCCCACGGCTGGGCCTGTCAGCCTTGAGCGATGGCTCCTTGGAAGCTGCCGCTGATCGTCTCCGCTCTCGTCGTACCGATCGTCGCTGGATTCCTCGCCGCGGGCCCGGCGCTCGGCGTGGCCCTTGGCGCCCTGGCGGTTCTGGCCCTACTGGTGATCGCGGCGCGGCAGCGCCCGCACGGGCCGATCGGCTCGGCGGCGGCTGAGGACGGCGCGGCGCCACGTCCTGATCGTCACCACCGACGCGGTCGAGGACCCGGCCGACGTCGCGCGGATCATTCGCGCGGCGAGGATCGAGGACGGTGGCGGAGGAGGCCGAGGTGCGCGTGCTCGTCCCGGCACGGATCCGCTTTCTCGATCGCTGGGCCTCCGACGTGGAGCGGCCCGGCACGGCGCCCAGCAGAGACCTGGTCGCGACGGTGGCGGCGCTGGCCAAGGCCGGGGTCGCGGCCGAGGCGCGGGTCGGCGACGAGGACATCGTGCAGGCCATCGAGGACCAGCTGCAGAGCTTCCCGGCGACCGAGGTGGTGTTGGTCAGCGGCGAGGCAGAGGATGCCGGCGAGGCGGCAATGGAGCTGCGCGCCCGGCTGCGGGCCGAGTTCCACCAGGTGCGGCTCGCTAGGCGCTGCCGCGGCGCGTCGCTTCCGGCAGAGCTAAAGGCGACGGCGTCAGCAGACGTGTGGGCGCGCGGCGCTCTTGCACGACCTGGAAGGCGCTGCCGGGGATCCGCTTCAGCTGGTTGAGGTTCTCGTCGTCCCAGCGGCGGTCGCTGCTGCCGCTGAAGTACCAGTTGGAGCCGTTGTCGGCGACGATCATCCCGTAGCGCTTCAGCGCTTCGGCGATCACCTTGGCGCCGCCGCTGAAGCCGCCGAGCCCGTAGCCGGCCTTGAGCCGCAGCCGCGTCCCCATCGCCGGCGCGTTCGGGTCGGAGGTGTCGCCGGCGCAGTGCGAGGCGGGGTGGACCCAGGCGTCGCGGGTGCTGTCGAAGGTGACGCGGATCGCGTGGTCGAGCTGGCCGGCGGCGACCTCGTCGTAGCGGACCAGGCCGGGGAAGATCGGCAGCCCGGCGGCGTCGGCCGAGGTCCAGGAGTCGGGACGGCGCGCGGTCGAGCGCAGGTCCCAGCGGGTGCCCGAGTCGGCGTTCCAGCGGGAGCCGCCGCGCTTGGAGAAGGCGCGGTAGAGCTCGTAGAGGACGCAGTTGGCGCGGTCGACGACGAGCACGTGGCGGTCGCCGTCGCTGCCGTTGCCGCCCTCGACCGGGGCGCCGCTCGGGGATCGGGAACGGCCCCGGGTCGCTCTCGTCGCCGTAGGCGGTGTAGTTGATCGGCAGCTTGCGCTGGCCGGCGCCGACGACCGCGTAGGGGAAGCCGTAGGCGCGCGGCGAGCCGAAGTCGGGGTGGAGGAGGTTGCCGCCGTGGGCGTTGATGTAGGCGATCGTCGCGGCCGAGTTGGCGGCGACGGGCGCCTTGGAGATGTCCTGGTTCCAGGCCGCCTCGGTTGGGCAGCGAGGGCGGCGTTGGCCGGCGAGCGCCGGCGGGCGGGTCGGGGAAGACCGGGCAGTCGCCGAGGTCGGGGTAGGGGCCGACGGCGCCGGCCGAAGTGACACGGGCGGCCGTCGCAACGGCGAGCGCCAGTACCGCTACCGAGGCGGCGAGCCAGCGAAGCGAGAGTTGACCCACCCCTGGGGTGGTCAATGCTCGCTACGCGCCATCGTCAGTGCGGTTTCGGATGTGGAGCTGGCCGATCTCCAGCTCCTCGACCTTGAGCTGGCCGACCTTGGCTCTGCCGATCGCCAGGCGGCCGACGCTGAGCCGCCCGATCGCGAAGCCGCCGATCGCCGCGGCGCCCACCGCGAGCGCGCCGATCGCGGCCGCGCCGCGGGCGTGCATCCCGGTCGCCGCCGTCGGCCGAGCCTCTGGCCGGAAGATCGCGAAGGTTCGCTTGCGCATCGCGCCAACCGTAGCGCGGTTAGCCTGGGACGCGATGAGCCTGGACGACCGTCCAACCCTGCTGGCGATCCAGCACGTGCCCTGGGAGGGGCCGCACCGCATCCTCGACGCCTGCGGCGAGCTCGCACGTGCTCACGGTCAAACCGCTGGCGGGCCAGGCGCTGCCCGACCACGACGAGGTCGCCGGGGCCGTGGTGATGGGCGGGCCGATGAGCGTCGACGAATCGAGCGTCATCCCGGAGCTGGCCACCGAGCGTGAGTGGCTCGCCGAGGCGGTGCGCCGCGAGCTGCCGGTGCTCGGCATCTGTCTCGGCGCGCAGCTGCTGGCGCGAGCGCTCGGAGCGGAGGTGAGGCCGGGGGAGGGGCCGGAGATCGGCTTCGCGCCGGTGGAGATCCTCGATCCTGACGACCCGATCCTCGGCGCCCTGGCCCCGAGCACGACCGTTCTGCACTGGCACGGCGACGTCTTCGACCTGCCCGACGGGGCGCAGCCCCTGGCCCGCTCAGCGCAAGACCGAGTACCAGGCCTTCCGCCACGGCAACGCCTGGGGTGTCCTCTTCCACCCCGAGGCCGACTTCGCCCTGGTCGAGGCCTGGCTGGCCGTGCCCGGAGATGGTCCATGGAGGCCTGCGTGGCGCTAGGCGACGAAGGCGCCGCCGCTCTCCCCGCCGAAGCCGAAGCGTCGGAGCCAGAGCTGATCGAGCGCACGACCCCGGGCCTGCGAGCCTTCGCGGCTCTGGTCGACTCCCGCCAAGCCAAGACCTAGCCCCATCGCCTCGCCCGCCAGCCCGCTAGATTGAAGCCACGCGGTGGACGTAGCTCAGTTGGTAGAGCTCCTGGTTGTGGTCCAGGCGGTCGCGGGTTCGAGTCCCGTCGTCCACCTTGCCGAGTGTGAGCCTCGCTCAAGCTGGCCCCAGCCTTTGCCGAAGACCCCACATGGGCCGACGTCGGAAGGGCAAGAGGAGCTTTCGTCGGAGCGCGACGCTGGCGGCGCTTACGACCTGCGTTGGGCTGTCGTCTCTTGCGGGTATTGCCAAGGCTGAAACGGTGACGCTTGGGCCGGCGCTCACGGGCGGGACCCCTGGGTATAGCTGCAGTCTGATTGGCAGTGGCTGTGGCCAGATGCTGCTGTCTACTGACCTCTCGTCGGTGGAGATCGCCTCTCCGGTCGACGGGACTGTTGTCAGCTGGCGGGTCAAGGGGCCATCGGCAACGCCCGGCTACAGCCTCAACGTGCTGCGCGACAACGGCGATGGCACGTACACGGTGACGGCGTCGACCGGAGACGTGACCCCCGCTGGCAATGAAATCGAAACCCTGGCCACGAGCCTTCCGATTCACGCCGGGGAATATCTCGAGCTGAATATTCCGGGGGGAGGCCAGTTCACGGCGCTCGAAGGTGAATCGACCTATGCCGCCTTCTTTCCTGTCCTCCAACCCGGCGAAACCCGTGCACCAGCTAATGAATTCAAATACCCCTTCACCTTCAGCTACAACGCGGACATCGAGTATCAAGCCGCGCCCGTGACCCCTCCTCTATCGGGGACTCCGGCGCCGACCCTCCTTTCGACCTCAGCTCCTGCTGCCAAAGCCCGTTGTGTCGTCCCGGATCTCAGGGGTAAGAAGTTGTCCGCAGCTAAACAGGCAGTGTGGGCAGCCGGCTGTGGGGTTGGACTGATCGCGAGGAAGAACGGAGTGAAGGCGGCTAAGGGAGTAGTAGTCAAGCAGCGCCCGAAGCCGGGAAGGCTGCTGTCCCTACGGACTGGCATCAGCGTCATGCTTCGCTAGGACGCGCACTGCGCCCGGCAAGGTCAGCGCAGGCGCAGGGTGCGGGTCAGCTTGCGGGGTTTGAGGCCCGGGGTCGAGATCGTCGCTTTGAGGGTCAGCTTCGCTTCGGCGGCGAGTAGGGCGAGGGACTTGGCCGGGGGGAGTTTGAGGCGCAGCCGCAGGGGGCCGGCTGCCTTTGCTTTGCGCGTGATCTTCTTCAGCTGCGCTTGGCCGCTGCCAGGGGCCTGTGCCAGCAGGCGCAGGATGAGCTTTGAGCCGGCCACTGGCATGACCACTCGGACGGGGATGCCTTTCGCCGAGGCGGCGCTGGCTTTGACCCGCCGCGGCGCCACGAGGCGCGCTCTTCGTGGCGGCGTGACGGTTAGCGCGCGGCGACGCCGGTGGCTGCGCCGCCCTGGGCCGCGGTCGCCGTCAGCGCGAGTTCGTAGTTGCCGGGGCGGGCGCTTGGCGGCACGTTGACGATGACTTTGCGGGTCGTCGCCGGGGCGCGCTTGGCGGTCGCGTTGCTCGGCGCCCGGCTGAAGCTGGAGCTGGGGAGCCGCAGCCCCGCGCTGGGCAGCGTCGAGGTTGCTTTGAGGCTGAATTTGGGCAGCGCCGCGGCGCTGCTGGCGAAGTCAAGGGTGAAGGGGACTTTGACCTGCGTGCCGGGGGCGACAGCGGTGCTCGCCGGAGCGGCGATCTTCAGGTCCGAGGTGCCGAGTTCGACCGCGGTTTCCGCTGTGGAGCAGAAGGTCGGGTCGCCTTCGGTGGGGCAGCTGAATGGCCGACTCGCCGGCCATTCGGGCGTCACTTCACGGCTGGCGGGCAGCATCGCGACTCGCATCGGCCCGCCATAGCTGCCGCCATCGGCAGCGACTGGCAGAGGGAGGTTGGCGCTGACCGTCCATTCGAGCGTCTGGCCCGCCGGTTCGGTGATCACGCTCGAGGCGTAGCCGAGGATTTCGGAGCCCGGCGGCGGCACCACGGTTCCGGTTTCGGCAAGCGCCGGGTTCGAGGAAAGGGCCGGGGCGACCGCCGTGCTGCGGGTCAGCGTCAACGGCCCGGCGCCGGGTCCCGGCGTAACCGTGAGCGTTTGCGGCGCTTGCGTCCCGGTTGGCACGACGAGGCCGACGAAGAACTGGCCTTCAGTTGAAGTGGAGCCCGATCCGCAGGCGCTTTTGCCTTCTTCGGTGATCACAGTGGTGCAGAGCGCGAAGCGCGCGTTGACGCCGCCGATCCCGCCCGGCTGAGTGACGGTCAGCGAGCCTTCCTTGAGCCAGACGCAGCCACTGAGCAGCAGGGCCGTCGCCGCGCAGGTGACGAGCAGGATGGTGAGGCGAGTCCGGCGCATCTGCATGGCAGGGTAAAGGGCGATGGGTTCGCTACGAGGTCCCCGCAATGCGCTGACATTTTTAGGGTGGTTGATAGGTTCCCCGTCCTGCGACGCAGAGGCAGGCTCTCAGGTCCCGGAATAGCTCTGAGTGCTGATCGCCCAACCAGCCCCGAGGAGATGAACTCATGGAGGACTTCGCTGCCTATCGAAGCGCCAGTGTGGATTTCACCGAACTGTTGGGTGGCTACCAGAAGGTGCGTCTGCAGCGGGCCGAACGGATCAAGAACCTCAAGGCCGAGTACGCAACGCGAATAGCGGAGATGAAGGAGCTGCGGTCGAATGCGGCGAACTCTGCGAGCCGCATCAATTCGTCCAAGCAGCCCGCCTGGACTCCGACCAAGGTCGACAAGGAGGAGGTCCAGACTGCGATGACCAACGTCGGGGGCGCCTTCGCCATGTACGGCGGCTTCTTCGAGAAGATGCGGCGCAAGGCCCTCGGCCGCGAGGCAGCGGCTTGGCTGCGGGTCATGGACCCCGTGTTCGAGGACGAGATAGCGGGCCTCGAGGCCGAGGGGCCGGAAAAGTGGGACCCAATCGAGGCCGAGCAGGAGGCGGCCGATCGGGACATTCTCAGCGCGCTGGAGTCGCACCGGAAGGACCTCTCCGAGTACATGGAGCGCCTTGGGCCCGCGACGCTGCCGCTTGGCGACCCGGCTTGGGAGACGATGGAGTGGGATCCCGCGAAGCTGGAAAACGTCGTCCGAATCGCTACTGGCCAGCACCGGATCGCGGGTGCCATGAAGGATCTGCCTGTGCTTGCCAAGGTCCCCGGCGAGAACGTCTTCGCATGGGCGGAATGGCACCCGGAGCATCGCAAGGACTTCGTCAACTCCCTGCTGCTTCGCAGCCTGCGCGCCACGGTTCCCGGGCAGCTGAAAGTGCTCCTCGTCGACCCCACCTCGCTGGGCGAGGTCTTCTCACCCTTGCTCAGCATCAGCGCCCATTCCGAGGAGGTGGTTCACACCAAGGTCTGGACTTCCGAATCCGACATCCTCGCCCGCCTGGAGGAGGCGTCGGACCGGGTCGGCCTGATCATCCAGAAATACCTCACGGACGAGTACGACACGCTGGAGGAGTACAACGAGGCGGCGGGGGAGGTCACCGAGCCCAGTGTCATAATCGCCATCAACGACTTTCCCCGGGGACTCAACGCCCGCTCGATCGAGATCGTCAAGAGTCTGGCGGAAGTGGGTCCACGATGTGGCATCTCCCTGGTGGTGCTGGGTGGGGAAAACCTCAACGAGGAACAGGGCCGCGCCTGCCGGGCCGTCGCAGAGCACACGACCGTGAAGCTGGCCAAGTGGGAAGTTGCGAATTGGTTCGTTTCCTCCAGTTCCCACGGCCCGTCGCTGCCGACCACCGTCGACCAGCTCACCCGCACGGTCAAAGGCGTCTGGCTTGACCTCTACGACCTCGCCGACCACGGGCTGAGCGCGCGCGAAGCGAACATCACTCACGTCAGCGCGCCGGGCCGGGTATGGCACGCAATGCCACCCGAGCCCTGGCTGCCGGAGGTGGCCGAGCCGGTGCTCGACGCAGTTGGACGGCAGTTCGACTCGGGCTCCAAGGTCGAGGTCAAGATGGATCGCGTCTGGGAGCTGTACGCGGAGAGGAGCGAGGCCTCCCAGCTGGCGGCGTTCGCCAGGTCCGATCCCTCCACCTGGTGGGAGGTCGATTCGATCGAGGCTGTCGACGTGCCAATCGGACGGCACGGGAGCCGCGGGGTGTCGACGATCAGGTTCGACAGCCAGCTTTCCTCCAGCGCGCTGCTGGTGGGGCGCCCCGGCTCCGGGAAGTCGAACCTCCTCCACGTGACGATCTGCACGCTGGCCGCCCTCTACTCGCCGGAGGAGCTGGAGATGTACCTGCTCGACTTCAAGGAGGCGGTCGAGTTCGCCGAGTACGCCGGTGCTTCCCTGCCCCACGCCCGGGCGATCGCGCTGGAGTCCGATCGCGATTTCGGGCTCGCGGTCCTACGGCACGTCAGCGCTGAGATCGAGCGGCGTGGGCGCCTTTTCCGTGGCTCCCTCGGCGAGCAGGCGAACCTCGTCAGCTATCGCCAGCAGACGGGCGAGCAGCTGCCGCGGATCCTGCTCGTGATCGACGAGTTCCACCGGATGTTCGATCGCGAAGACGCGGTCGCGTCGGAGGCCGCGAAGCTGCTCGACGACATCATCCGGCTGGGGCGCGGGTTCGGGATCCACTGCCTGCTGGCGTCCCAGACCCTGCTCGGAATGAACTCCCTGGGCCGTCACTCGCTGAATCAGATCGGGACCCGCATCGCGCTGCCGTGCTCCGACGAGGACTCGCGCGTCATCTTCAACGACGACAACCCCGCCGCGTCCTTGCTCTCGCGGCCCGGAGAGGGGATCAAGAACACCGGTGGGGGACGCGCCGCCAGCAACGAGCCGTTCCAGGTTCCGCTCGTCGGCGAAGAGGATCGGGCGACCCTGCTGGCGACCCTGCGCGAGCGGGCGAACGACGCGGGGCTCAGCGCCACTCCGCGGGTCTATCGCCGCGACGTCCTGGCACGCTGGACGCCGCCGCTCGCTGGTGAGCAGTCGGGTGGTGCGCCCGTCTTGCGCCTCGGCGACTGCGTCGCCCTGGATCCGAGCTTCGGCTACTCGCTCGTCCGCGAAAGCGGCCGCAACATGCTGATCGTCGGCCGCAACGAGCTGGTCGCCGGCCCGATGCTCGCGGCGATCCTCGCCGACCTGAAGCTGACCCAGGCCGACGGCGTCGAGCTGACCGTCGTCGACCTGATGGCGGTCGACGGGCCGGTCGATCGTTGCGCGACGGAGCTTGGCGTCCCGGTCAGGCGCCAGCGGGACATTCCCGAGATCCTGGCCGCGCTGGGCGAGCTGGTCGCGGGTCGCGAGCCCTCGCGCGACGCCGAAGAC
This sequence comes from uncultured Solirubrobacterales bacterium, assembly GCA_963718775.1. Taxonomy (GTDB): domain Bacteria; phylum Actinomycetota; class Thermoleophilia; order Solirubrobacterales; family 70-9; genus VRUE01. The sequence continues at coordinate 2,594,834 of OY970377.1, forward strand.
ACGACCCATCTGCTGGTCGTCAACGGCCTCGGCAAGGTGCGTGAACTCGACGTCGAGGACTACGCGGAGGAAGCCCAGGAGCTCGGCAACAAGCTGCACGCGCTGCTGCGCGACGGCCCGGAGGTCGGCGTCCACACGGTCGCCTGGTGCGACAGCCTGGTCAACGTCGATCGCCGAATCGGCCGGCGGATGGAACGGGAATTCGGGGCGCGGGTGGCGCTGACGATGTCCTCCGAGGACTCGCTGCGGTTCTGTGACTCCGAGGCGGCGGCCCAGTTGCGGGACCGCGAGGCCCTTTTCGTCGACATCGATCACGGCGCGTCGATCAAGTTCCAGCCCTTCGACACGCCGGAGCTCGAGCTCCTCCAGCGACAGGCGACTTCGGATGTCTAGCGTTGACGCCGACCCCGCCGATCTGCGCCGCTTCGCCCAGCAGCTGCGGCAGTTCAAGTCCGACGTCGAGGGGCAGCTCGGTCGTCTCAACGGACAGCTGGGCGGCATGCACTGGTCCGACGCCCAGCAGCGCCGCTTCGCCAGCGAGTGGGAGCAGAGCGCGCGCAGCATGCGCGGCTTCCTGGCGTCGATCGACCAACACGTCCCATACCTGGAGCGCAAGGCGAAGCAGCTCGAGGACTATCTGCGGTGATGGCGCCGGCGCGCGCTGATTCCGAGGCGCCTCGCCGCATCGCCGGAGCCGTCAAGCGCGCAGTCGGCGCAGCAGAGGTCTCCTCGTCGCGCGCCGCCGAGACGATGCGGCGCCATCAGGACGAGGCGCGCCGAGCCCTTGCGGAGCGCGAGGCGGCGTTGCGCCAGGCGCGCCACGAGTTCGAGGCCGCCCGGGCGGCGCTGAGAGCCTGTCTCTCCCGACCCAAAGCCAATTGCGCCGGCGAGGCGCGTGCCGTCGGCGACGCCGAGGCCGAGGTGCGGCGAGCCGACGGGCGAGTGCGGGTCGCGCGCGAGGTGCTGGCGGCGCTGACGGCGGCGAGCGACCGATTCGCCAGCCATCGCCGCCGCCTCGCCGCCGGGCTCGCCCAGCACTCCGAGGAGAGCTTGCGGGAGCTGCTCGCCGCCGCCACGGGGCTCGACGCCTACCTGGCGGGACAGTTCGGAACGTTCGCGCCGACCGGGTCGTCGGGCTCGCCGTCGTCCCCGGCCCTCTCCGGGTCGTCGCGATCGACCGGCGGGGCCGGCCTCGGCATCGGGCCAAAGGTCGCTCGTCAGATGAAGGGCCGCGGATGGACCGAGTCGGCGATCTCTGAGGCGATCCAGCACGGCCGCCAGGTTTCGACCCGCAACTTCAGGACCGGCACGGCGGCCACCCGCTATGTCCATCCGACCACCGGCCGGTCGGTTGTCGTCGACACCGACTCCGGCGAGGTGATCCAGGTGGGCGACTACGGATTTCGGTTCGGCCCCGAGGGTGGCGAGACGAAATGAGTGAGGTCGAGGAGATCTTCGTTCGACTCCTCGACGAGGGGGTTGAGGTCTGGCGCCCGGTGCAGGCTCGCAACATCGGTCCCGATCGATACCTGATCCTCGAGCAGCCCTACGATCGCGAGGTCGAGCGCTGGGAGTTCGGGCCGGGAGAGGAAGTCACCTGCGCCATGGTCCCGGCAGACGGCGGCGAGATCCTCGCGGCGGTGAAGAGCTCGGACGCCCGCTCGCGATGACCTTCGAGCAGAGCCTGCGCGAGGTCGTGGCGGCCCGCCGCGCGCTGATGGCCGCGATTCAGGCCGAAGAGGCGGTTTGGAGCGATGCCACCTACCGCAGGATTCGCGAACGCCATCTCGACCAGCTGATCGACGTGATGGAGCGCTTCGAGACGGACCTGGGGGCGACTTCGGAGGCGGTCGCCAAGTCGATGCGGCGTTTGGACCGGCGCCCCTAGCGCTCGGTTCGGGCGAGGGCGTTATCGCTTCTTGCCGAGCAAGGCGCAGACGGCGGTGGCCTGCACGTTGCGCAGCTCGGCGAGGAGCTTCCCGCGTGGAGCTGGAATGTTGAGCGAGGTCGTCACGGCGCGGCTGCCGTCGGCGGTGGCCGCGGCCCACTGCACGTAGCCGGGGAAGTTGCCGGTGTGGCCGTAGACGGACCCGCACTTGGTGTCGTAGCGGAAGAGCGCGAGGCCGGCTGAGTTCTTTCCGGGCCCCGGCGGGCTTGATTCGCCGCCGGCGACGAAGCGCATCTGCTCGATCTGCTGTTCGCGATCGAAGAACTTGAGGCCAAGGTATGAACGGATGAAGGTATTGAGGTCCCTGGGCGTGGAGACGATTGCGCCAGAGGCCCAGGCGCCGCTTGGGCTGAGGACGGTGGAGACGTCCTCTGGCTTCTCGCCGGGGCTGACGAGATAGCCGTGGACAAAAGGCTTCGGTAGGGCGACCTTGACTGGGAACGACGTTTGGCCCAGCTTCGCCGGCCCGAAGACGATCTGCTCGAGCGCCTGGCCGTAGGCCTCGCCCGTGACCGCTTCGGCGATCAGGCCGATGACGATGTTGTCGGTGTTCGAGTACTCGTAGTTGGAGCCGGGGGCGAACTCGAGCCCCTCGGCGCGCACCCAGCCGATGATCGTCTGGGGTGAGACGAAGCCACGCGGGTCTTCTTCTGCCTGCTTTGCGAAGCCTTTGGATTTTGTGTAGTCGGGGAGGCCGCTGGTGTGGTTGAGCATCTGCCTCACCGTCACCGAGGCCCAGGCCGGCGGCATCCCGGCAAGCCGCTGCGAGATCGTCTCGTCGAGGCCGAGCCTGCGGGCATGGACCAGGTTGAGCGCGACGGCGCCGCTGAAGGCCTTCGCCACGCTGGCGATCCGCATGTGATCGGTTGCGGCCGGCGCCCCCTTGCGCTTGACGTCCGCGCGGCCGGCACGCAGCACGGTGGTCTTACCGCCGCGATACATCGTCGCGATCGCTCCCGGCGGGCCGCCCTTGGCTTCAACCAGCTGCTCGAGGCCTCGCTGGACGTCAGCCGGGGTCGATGGCGCCGCGGCCGCCGCAGTCGCGATTCCCAGCAAGACCGCAAAGGTGAGTGCGGCGGAGATGATCGGCCGGCATCGCATCGGCGGCATGATCGCATGAGGAGCGTCGCGGACTCGGTTGCGCAAAACGGCGCCATTCATTCACGGAGGGCAACTGCTGGAGGCGACGATGGCGAACGACTCCTCTAGTAGTACGGTCCCGGGCGCAAACGAGCGGCATGAACACGAACACCGACATCTACTCGATCCCCCAGGGCCTGCTCGACTTCCGCGAGGCGATCGGGCAGATCGCTCGCGAGCGGATCGCCCCGCGCGCCGCCGAGATCGACGAGAAGTCGGAATACCCGCAGGACGTGCGAGAGCTGTTGGCTGAGCACGACATCCTTGCCCTTCCCTTCGAGGAGCAGTACGGCGGGACCGGCACCGGGACCCTGATGCTGCAGATGGCGGTCGAGGAGATCGCCAAGGCCTGCGCCTCCAGCGCCCTGATCCTGATGGTCCAGGAGCTCGGCTCGCTGCCGATCCGGCTCTTTGGCAGCGATGAGCTGAAGCAGCGGCTGCTGCCGCGTTGCGCCAGTGGCGAGTGGACGCCGGCCTTTGCGCTGTCTGAGCCGGAGGCCGGGTCGGATCCGGCGGCGATGCGTACCCACGCTGAGCTCGACGGCGACGAATGGGTCATCAACGGCGCCAAGAACTGGATCAGCAATGCGGGGGTCGCCGACTTCTACGTCGTCTTCGCGGTCACCGATCGCGACAAGCGACGGATCACCGCCTTCGTGGTCGAGGCCGACCGGCCCGGCCTCTCGATCGGCAAGCTCGAGAAGAAGCTGGGGATTCGCGGATCGCCGACCGGCTCGCCTGTCCTCGACGACGTGCGAGTGCCGGCGGAGAACGTGATCGGCGAGGTCGGCCGCGGGCTCGGCGTCGCCCTCGGCACGCTGGAAAGGACGCGGCTCGGCGCCGCGGCGCAGGCGGTCGGCATCGCCCAGGGGGCGACCGACTACGCGACCACCTATGCCTCCGAGCGGGTTGCCTTCGGCAAGCCGATCCTCGACCTGCAGGCGATCCAGTTCAAGCTGGCCGAGATGGAGACCGGCACCGCCGCCGCTCGCGAGCTGCTCTACAAGGCCTGCGCGATGGCCGACCAGGACGCTCCCGGCCTTGCCAAGCACACCTCGATGGCGAAGCTCTTCGCCTCCGACAACGCGATGCGGGTCACGGTCGAGGCGATCCAGGTCCTCGGCGGCTACGGCTATGTCAAGGAGTACCCGGTGGAGCGGATGATGCGCGACGCCAAGATCACCCAGATCTACGAGGGCACCAACGAGATCCAGCGCGTGGTCATCTCCCGCGCGATGGACCCGCGACGGCGCTCATGATCGCTTGCGGCCGACCGTGAGCAGGAACTCCATCTCGAAGCGGGCATCCTCGGCGCTGCCGAGGTTCTGCTCCTCGAAGTAGCTGTCCAGGGCCTGCTCGAACTCAGCCTCGCGCTCGTTTTTGCGGGCGTTCGCCTGGGCGGCGATCGTCGGGCCGTAGCGGTCCTTGAAGTGAGTGGCGAAGTCGGCCGGTCGCTCGAAGGCGGTCACCTCGAGGACGTCGCGCTCGAGCTTCTCCAGCGCGACCCGGTCGCCGAGCAGATCGCGCAGGTGCTCCTCGCCGCCCCAGAGCGGTGGGGGCTGGGCGCCAGGAGGTGGCGGTGGGGCGAACGGCCCGATCGTGCGGAAGAGGCCGCCGATCATTCCCTCCGGCGTCCAGCTCAGCAGGCCGATCCTGCCGCCCGGGCGGCAGACGCGGACAAGCTCGTCGGCGGCCGCCTGGTGGTGGGGCGCGAACATCACCCCGATCGAGGAGATGACGACGTCGAAGCTGGCGTCCTCGAAGGGCAGCTCCTCGGCGTCTGCCTCGGCCCACTCGAGCTCGACCCCCTCGGCCGCGGCGCGAGCGCGGCCGGCGTCGAACAGCTCCGGGGTCAGGTCGCTGGCGACGACGCTTGCCCCGGCGGCGGCTGCCGGGATCGACGCGTTGCCGGTCCCGGCGGCGACGTCGAGGACGCGCATCCCGGGCCCGATCTCGCACATCTCGACAAGCCGCGGCCCGAGCGGCAGTAGGAAGGTCTCAACCATCGAGGGGTAGTCGCCGGACGCCCACATCGAGCGGTGGCGGGCCTTGAGCTCACTGTTCGCGTTCACTGGATCTGCTCCTGACGATCGGAGTATCGGCCTGGGTGGTTAGGCTACTCGCCCTCGCTGCCGAGAAGTCCAGCCTTCGAACCATGAGACCAAATCGCTTGCCACTCGCCGTCGCGGCCCTGTGTGTGGTCATCGGGCTGGCGTTGCCAGCAGTCGCCTCGGCCGCGAACGGCTACTTCAAGAACACCGCGATCGCGAGCGAAGCCGAAAGGCTGGAAAAAACCCGCAGGAACAAGGTGGGCGGATGGTGCTACCGGTTCGTCGCCGATGCCCTGGCGGGAGCCACCGGCGGCAGAATCTCGCCGCGCGCCAGCGAAGCCGGCTATCAGGGGACGTTCAAGGCCAAGGGCGGCACCCGGATCACGGATCCAAACGCTGCCGTTCGGGGGGACATCATCCAGGTCACTCCTGCTGGCACTCCGGACTCGTGGTTCGGGGAACGTCTCCCTCTCCACACCACGATCGTCCTGCGCAGGCTCGGAGGCTGGAACTTCGAAGTCATCGACTCGAACTGGGACAACCTTGGTCCCGGCGGTCACATCAGCCGCCACAGGTTCAACCCGTTCACCTTCGACTCGGGCATGGGTGGCCGCATCGCCAAGATCTGGCGCATGGGCAAGGTGTCGAGCACCGCGAAGCCAAAGCCCAAGGACACGGACAAGGACGGCGTCCCGGACAGTCAGGATCGATGCCCGAGGAAGAAGGGGCCAAAGTCGAACAAAGGCTGCCCGTCGCGACCGAGCGCCGAGGGGATCACGGTCAAGGGCGCCTACACGCCTATCTCCGGCGACTTCAACGGCGACAGGCGCTCCGACGTGCTCTGGTATGGACCCGCCGATGCGCACGATGCGCTTTGGTACGGGAGCGAAAGCCTCGGCGTGTTCTCCGATGCCCCTGTCACGGTCACCGGCACCTACACGCCGATCTCGGGTGACTTCAACGGCGACGGCAGGTCGGACATCCTCTGGTACGGGCCGGGCGACGCTTACGACTCGCTCTGGTACGGCAGCGCGGCCGAGGGCCAGTTCACGACTGGCGTTGACACCACGGTGAAGGGCACCTACACGCCGATCTCGGGCGACTTCAACGGCGACGGCCGCACCGACATCCTCTGGTACGGGCCGGGCGACGCTTACGACTCGCTCTGGTACGGCAGCGCGGCCGAGGGCCAGTTCACGACTGGCGTTGACACCACGGTGAAGGGCACCTACACGCCGATCTCGGGCGACTTCAACGGCGACGGCCGCACCGACATCCTCTGGTACGGCCCGGGGGATGCGTTCGATTCGATGTGGTACGGCGGCGCGGCCCAGGGTCAGTTCACGACTGGCGTCGACGCCACGGTCAAGGGCGCCTACACGCCTATCTCCGGCGACTTCAACGGCGACAGGCGCTCCGACGTGCTCTGGTATGGACCCGCCGATGCGCACGATGCGCTTTGGTACGGGAGCGAAAGCCTCGGCGTGTTCTCCGATGCCCCCGTCACCGTCAAGGGCACCTACACGCCGATCTCCGGCGACTTCAACGGCGACGGCAAGTCCGACATCCTTTGGTACGGCCCGGGCGATGCCTACGACTCACTCTGGATCGGCCTCGCCGCGGCTGGGTCGTTCGCTCATCCCTGACGCAAGTCGTTGACCAGCTCCAGCCCCTTGAGGTACTGGTGCACGAAGGCGATCGACATGCTGCCCTCGCCGACGGCGGCGGCGACGCGCTTTACCGGGCCGAAGCGGACGTCGCCGCAGGCGAAGATTCCGGGGACGCTGGTCTCGAGCAGGTAGGGGTCGCGGTCGAGGGTCCAGTGCTCTGCCCGCATGTCGGAGCCGGTGAGCACGTAGCCGTGACGGTTGAGGGCGATCTCGGGTGGCAGCCATGACGTCTCCGCGTCGGCGCCGATGAAGATGAAGAGGCCGCCGGACTCGAGTTGCGTCGTCTCGTCGGTCGCGGAGTCGCGGACGTCGATCGCCTCGAGGGAGTCGACGCCGTGCACGGCCGCGACCTCGGCGCCGAACATCACGTCGATGTTCGACCTTGTCGCCAGCTGGTCGATCAGGTAGCGCGACATGCTCTTCTCCAGCGAGTTGCCGCGGCAGAGGATCGTCACGCTCTTGGCGTGGGTGGAGAAGAACAGCGCCGCCTGTCCCGCTGAGTTGCCCGCCCCGATGATGTGGACGTCAAGGCCGTGCGTGTTCTCCGCTTCGCTGCGCGCCGCGCCGTAGGAGATGCCCTGGCCGGCGAGGCGGTCGAAGCCCTCGATCGAGAGGTGCCGCCAGGTCACTCCGCAGGCGAGGATGATCGTCCGCGCCCGCAGGACGTCGCCAGCGTCGAGGTGCAGCTCACGGTTCGCGGCGTCGATCCGCGTGATCGAGCGGGTGACGAGGATCTCGGCGCCGAGCCTGCGCGCCTGCCGCAGCGCACGGCTGGCCAGCTCGTCCCCCGAGACACCCGACGGGAAGCCGAGGTAGTTCTCGATCCGCGAGGAGGTGCCGGCCTGGCCGCCGGGCGCCTCGCGCTCGACGACGATCGTGCGCAGGCCCTCCGAGGCCCCATACACCGCGGCGGCCAGTCCCGCCGGGCCGGCGCCGACGATCACCGTGTCGTACTCGGCGGCGCCCGCCTCGGTGTTGACGCCGAGCAGCTCGGCCACCCTGCGCAGATGGGGCCTGACCGCGGTCTTGCCGTCGATGACCCGGATCGCCGGCCAGTCGTCCTCGTCTGGCAGCGCGCCGCCCCACTGGCCTGCCGCGTCGGGCGTCTCGGGAGTGAGCCACTTGAAGGTGATCTGGTTGCGGTCGAGGAAGCGGCGCAGCTCCGAGCAGGAGGCGTCCCAGCGATGCCCGACCACGATCGCGCGTGGCGGCGGCGGGTCGGCGGCGATGCCCTCGAGGCCTCGCGCGCCGCCCATCCGGTGGCCGGCGAGCTTGCCGATCTCCTTGCCGACGTCAGGCACCACGGCCGCGACAGCGTGGTAGTCGTGAGGTTCGATTCGCATCACGCGCGATTTCTCGCCCGCCCGGAAGCCAACCGGGAAGACCGTCCCGAGCACGATCGGCACCTCGCCGAAGACGTCCCCGGGGTGGCGCTCGCCGACGACTCGCTCGACACCGTCGACGCTCTTCACCGCCTCGATGCGACCCTCGAGCACGGCGAAGATCGCCCGCTCGTCGCCCTCGTGCGCGGCGTATTCGCCCGCCACGAGGCTGATGTCCGCCGCCACCCGGGAAAGCCGCTCGCGCTCGGCGGCGTCGAGATCGGCAAAGACGGCGACCGCGCGGATCTCCTCGACGCTCACCATGTTCGCAAGCCTAGGGAAGCGGGGATATTCTCGACCGATGGGCGCCGCACTGGGTTGGGGAGCTTTGGCGGCGTCCTCGCTGGTATTCGGCGCCCTACTCGCCTTCGCCCGGCGCTGGCCCGCTCGCCAGGTGGGACTGGTCCTGGCCTTCGGCGCCGGAGCGCTGATCAGCGCGGTCAGCTTCGAGCTGGCGGGGGAGGGGATCCAGGTTGGCAGTCTCAAGTCGATGGCGGCGGGCCTCGGGGTCGGCGCCCTCGCCTACTTCAGCCTCGACGGGCTGATCGCCAGACGTCACTCGACCGGCCGCGGCCGCGCCGGGCGGACGAGTGGCTCCGATGCCGGTACCGCGCTCGCGCTCGGGGCCTTTCTCGACGGCATCCCCGAGCAGCTCGTGCTCGGCATCGGCCTGGCGGGAGGAGAGGGGGTCGGAGTCGGCCTGCTCGTCGCGATCTTCGTCTCCAATCTGCCCGAGGCGATCGGCTCGGCGAGCGAGATGCGCAAGGCCGGGACGGATCGGGGCAAGATCCTGCGCCTCTGGGCCGTGGTCGCCACGATCTGCGCTCTCGCCAGCGTCGCCGGCTACGCGATCGCCGACGCTGCCTCGGGTGAGCTTCGCGCCGGCATCGACGGCTTCGCGGCCGGCGCCTTGCTGGTGATGCTGATCGACTCGATGATCCCCGAGGCGACCAGGGAGTCCGGGCGCGTCGCCGGCCTCGTCACGACCCTCGGCTTTGCGGTCGCGACGGCGCTCTCGAGTGTTTCCTAGCCTGGGTCGAGGCGCCCTAGCGGCTCGCCGTCAGTGTCGCGCTGGCGTAGTTGGTGCCGGCGTTGGTTGCCGCGGTGATCGTCTCGTTGTAGGTGCCGGCCGATTTGGCGGTGAAGGTGAAGCTGGCCGTGGATTCGGCGGGGCCGGTGTTGGCGATCGTCAGCGGGGTGCCGACGATCGTGCCGCCGGTGGTGGTGATTTTGACCGTGTGGCCCGTGCCCACGGCGTTGACGGTGTTGCCGAGGCTGTCGGTGACGTTGATCCGCGCGACGACGGTGCCGCTGTTGCCCAGTTCCGTCACCGCGCAGGTGAAGAGACAGGTCGAGCCGAGCACGCCGCCGCTGATGTTGACGTTGGAGAAGGCCCATTTCGCGGCGGTTCCCGGGTTGACCGTCACGGCCAGCGGCGTCGTCGTGATCGTGCCGTCGCTGACCGCGATGCTCGCGGCGCCGGCGCGGTTGAGTTTCATCACGCCGTTTTTCGACGAGCCGACTTTGGCGGCGCCGGAGCTGAAGTTGATCGCGGTCGCCGAGCCGAAGTTGATCACCGAGCCGGAGTTGTCGACCACGGTCGGCAGGACGCCGGTGGGGCTTGCCGAGGAACCGGAGAAGATCAGGTCGTGGAGGCCGGTATAGGTGGTCGCCGTGTTGCCGTAGGGGTCGTAGGCGGTGATCGTCAGGCTGTTGGTCCCCCCGGCCGTCATCGTGGCGGTGCCGGCGAGCGTGAACCTCGAGGCTGACGCGACGGTGACCGTCACCGAGGTCGTCGCGCTGGTCAGCGTGCCGTCGCTGACTTTGAGGCTGTTGCTGCCGGGTTTGTAGAGGGTCATCACCCCGTTGGCCTCTTCGGCGACGCTGGCCACCCCGGCGTCGAACTCGACAGCCGTGGGGCTGCCGAAGGGCACCGCCGTCCCGGAGTTGTCGCTGACCGTGGGCGTGTTGCCGCCGGGGCTGGCCGAGGCCCCCGAGAAGGTGAGGTCGTGCGAGCCGGTGTAGGTCGTTATCGGGTTGCCGTAGGTGTCGGAGACGGTGATCGTCAGGTTGTTCTCGGTCCCCGCGACCGGCGTCGTCGTCGGCACGGCCAGCGAGATTTTCGGGGTCGCCGCGGTGGCGACGGTGAGGGCCAGGTCCGGCGAGCTCGAGGTCGAGCCCTCGCTGACTTTGATCGTCGTCGCGCCGCTCTTGTAGAGCTTCATGACGCCGTTTTTGGTCGAGGAAGTGGTTTTGGCGACGCCGGCGGTGAAGGTGATCGCCGTCGCCGAGCCGAAGTTGACCGCCGTCCCGCCGCTGTTGCCGACCGTCGGTTTCGTCCCGCTGGGGCTTTCCAGCGCCCCGGAGAAGACCAGGTTGTGGGAGCCGGTGTAGGTCGTGACGGTGTTGTCGTTGCCGTCCAGGGCGGTGATCGTCAGGTTGTCGGCGGCCCCGGCCGTCGGGGTCGTGGATGCCGCCTGCAGGTCGAAGTGGGTGGCCTGTCCAGGCGTGACTTTCACCGTCGTCGAGCTGATCGTGCTCCACGAGCGCCAGTTGGCGGTGGCGACGTAGCTGTGCGTGCCGGTCGCGAGGCCGCTGTCGGTGCAGTCGGTCGCTGTGGTTTTCCCGTTTGGGCAGGTGCCCCCGGCCGTGCCCCCGTCGCGTGAGATGGAGTAGGTGATGGCGCCCGGTCCAGGAGGGGCAACGGCGCTCCAGCTCACTTCGACGGTCCCGTCAGTCGCCAGTTTGGCGGTGACCGTGGGCGACGACAGTTTCGAGACGCTCGCCGACGCGCTCCCCGTCCCTTTGGTCGAGAAGTAGGCCGAGGCCGTGCCCGGCATCGTCGTGGCGGCCAGGGCAAGGACCAGCGCCAGGCCGGCAATGCTCGTCGACAGCCGGGACCTCATCCGCTCGCCGTCCCGGTGAACGCCAGCGGGAACTGCGCCCCCTGGCAGGCGTCCTGGTTGACCGGCAGGTCGCGCAGCTGGATTGCCGGCGGCGAGACACCCGGGGCGGGCAGGCTCACCGACCCTCTGGCGGGAATTTTGAGGGGCGTCGCGCTCGAGACGCTGGACTCGATCAGCACGAGGTTGGCGGCGCTCGCGCATCCCGGTGCGTCGGCGGTCGCCGCGACCCGCAGGCTGGTGACGCGGATCGGCACCGGGTTGGGGTTGGCGATCGTCAGCGGCAGCGATACCGGCGCCGCGCCTGGGTAGAGCCGGGCGAGGTTGGCCAGTTGCGGCACGATCGAGAAGTCCTTCGGTTCGAGCAGCGTCCAGCGGAACCGGGTTGCCCGCCCGCGCCGCCCCCGCCGGTCCAGGGCCCTCACCGAGAAGGCGTGATCGCCAGGGACGAGTCGCGTGAAGACGACCGGTGCCTGGCAGGCCCGCCAGGCCGCCCGTCGATACGGCACTGGAAGCGCGGGCCGCGGGCCCGCAGCGTGAAGCCGAACCGGGCTGTGGTCGAGGTCGCCCACTTGTTCGGGCGCTGGGTGATCTTCGGTCCCGGCAGTCGCGCCGAAGCGGATGGGCGGCTGGCTCCGGCTCCGGCGTCCCGTCCCTCGCCCGGCGCGGCCGCGTAGGCGACCGCGCCAAGGCAGGCGATGATGCCGAGCGCTGTCAGCAGCGCGCCCGGGACGGCCCTCGCGCCTTGGCCGTCCCGTTCTCTGGGGGAACCGCTCTTCACCGCAGTGGATCTAGCTGTTGGTCAGGTGCAGCGTCAGCGTCGCGCCCTGGCAGGCATCCTGGTTGACCCCGGTTTCGTTCATCGTCAGGGTTCCGGTCGCGGCTACGCTCTGGCCGTTGCCTGGTGAGATGACCTCGTTGACGTTGACCGGGGCCATCGTGAAGTCCGGATTGCCGCCCGAGATCACGGTGCTGCAGCTCGAGTGCCCGGAATCGACGCTGATGCTGGCCAGCGTCACCGTGCCTACCCGCTGCACGCCCGAGGACGGGTTGTCGACGGTGAACGTCACCGGCGACGAGGAGCCCGGGTAGAGGTTGGAGGAGATCGTCGCGTGCAGCGTCACGGCCGAGCTCGAGCCGACTGCCGCGGTACCGGTGCCCGATCCGCTTGAAGTGAAGAACGCCACCGCGGCGGCAGTGACCACCAGTGCGGCGCCGCAACCGAGCACGGCGTACGTGCGCTTGCTTTTCATCCAGCCCATCTTCGATTCCCCCTTGGTTAAGTGCGAGATAGGCGATCTGAGGACCGCCAGCGCGAGGGCATCGGCCGCATGCACAAGTTTCTTGAGGCATGCAAAGGCAAACAGAATTTTTCTTTGTTGTCCGCTCTGTACAGCCATGTGGGCGGGGAGCCGTGACCTATGCTGGCGCGCATGGCTGCCAGTCCACAAAAAGCGGTACGTGCGGTCGTGCGCGGGGAGGTGCAGGGCGTCGGTTTCCGTGACGGGGTGCTTCACCGGGCGCATCAGCTCGAGGTTTTGGGCTGGGTGCGCAACGAGGACGACGGCAGCATTCTCGTCCACGCGGAGGGCGCGGAGCAGGCGGTCGACGAGATGATCGCGTTCCTCGGCGAGGGCCCGCCGGCCGCGCAGGTTGCCGAGGTGGCGACCGAGCCCGTCAAGGTCGAGGGCCATGAGCAGTTCGCGATCCGCGGCGTCAGCGCCGGGGTCTTCGTCGTCCAGGAGCACGCCGCCACCGCCCGCCATTTCGACCTGCGCCTCGAGGTTGGCGGGGTGATGCGCTCCTGGGCGGTTCCGAAGGGCCCCTCGCTGGATCCCGCCGTCAAACGCTTCGCGATCGAGGTCGCCGACCACTCGATCGACCACAACGGCTTCGAGGGCGAGACCGATGGCGGCGGCGTGATCGTCTGGGATCGCGGCAGCTACGAGCAGGGCGGCCGGGTCGCCTGGCCGGAGGCGCTCGAGCGTGGCCACGCCGTCTTCGTCCTCCATGGCGAGAAGCTGCGCGGCGGTTTCGCGCTGCAGCGCACTCGCGCCGGCGAGAAGGCCCAGTGGCTGCTGATCAAGCGGCGCGACGAGCAGGCACGCTCAGGCTCCGACGTGGTCGCCGAACAGCCGCAATCGGTGCTCAGCGGCAGCACGCTCGACGAGCTCCTAGGGCGCGACTGACCATGGCCGAGGTCCGCCCAGCCTCAGACATCGCCGGCGCTCCTCTGCCCGGCCCGCTGCAGTCCTGGCTTGGCATCGCCTTCCCGATCAAGTCGCGGCAGGTCATGCGCAAGCGCTACGGCAGCGTCTTTCGCTCCAACGACTCGATCGCCGGCGAGCTCTTCCACGTCGCCGACCGCGACCTGGTCGAGCAGATGTTCAAGTGGAAGCCGGCGGCGTACAACGTCGCCGAGCCCCGCGAGATCATGGAGCCCGTCGTCGGGCCGGCCTCGCTGCTGCTGCTCGACGGCGACCGGCACCTGCGCATGCGCAAGCTGATGCTGCCGCCGTTTCACGGCCAGGCGATCGCCAGCTACGCCGAGCTGATCGAGCAGATCACCGACCGAGAGATCGACAGCTGGAGCCCGGGCGAGACGATCCGCACCCGCACGTGTCGCCCAGGCGATCACGCTGGAGGTGATGATCCGGGCCGTCTTCGGCGTCTCCGACCCCGACCGCATCGCCGAGCTGAAGCGACGCCTGCCGCGGCTCTCCTCGCTCAACCCGGTGCTGCTCGCCATGCAGAAGGACCTCGGCCCGCTCAGCCCCTGGGGTCGTTTCCTCCGCAATCGCGACCGCGTCGACGAGATCCTCTACGAGGAGATCCGCCGGCGCCGCGACGATCCGGACCGCGAGGCGCACAACGACATCCTCACCCTGCTGCTTGCGGCCCGCGACGAGGACGGCAATCCGCTCACCGACCGGGAGCTGCGCGACGAGCTGATCACGATCCTGCTCGCTGGGCACGAGACGACGGCGACGTCGATCGGCTGGGCGTTCGAGCGGCTTCTGCGCACGCCGCAGGCGCTGGAGCGGCTGACCGCGGAGGTGAAGGCGGGGGAGGGGAGCGAGTACCTGGAGGCGACGATCAAGGAGACCCTTCGCGTACGGCCTGTCGTCACCGAGGTGTTCCGCTCGCCGACCGAGCCGACCGAGCTGGGCGGCTACCGGTTCGAGGCCGGCTCGCAGCTGGCGGTCTCGATCTCGCTCTTGCAGTGCGACCCCGAGCTGTATGCGCCCGACCCGTTTGCCTTCCGCCCCGAGCGCTTCCTCGAAGGGGCGCCGGAGCCCTACACCTGGATCCCCTTCGGCGGCGGCGTGCGTCGCTGCATCGGAGCGCCCTTCGCGCTGCTCGAGATGAAGATCGCGATCGCGCAGGATCCTCACCCGCACGCAGCTCCGCGCCCGCCGGGCCAAGGACGAGAAGGCGAGCTTCCGGGGAGTGACGGTGCTGCCAAGCCGCGGTGGCGAGGCGGTTGTGGAGAGCGTCAGGGAAGCATGACCGCGACGATCGACGAGCTGACGGTTGCCGACCTGCCGGAGGCCTGGGCGGCGCTCGGGTTCGAGGTGGACGGCGATACGTGCGTGGTCGGCGATGTGCGGATTCGGCTGGCCGGTCCGGATGCGGGCAGGGGGCTGAGCGGCTGGTCCTTGCGTGGCGTCGAGACGACCGAGCTGGATGGGCTGACGACGACGCTTTCGGATCGCCAGCCGCCGAGCGAGGCGCCGGCGCATCCCAACGGCATCGCCAGGCTCGACCACGTCGTCGCGATCACGCCCGCGCTCGAGCGGACGGTGGCTGCGCTGCAGGCGGCTGGCTTGGACCTGCGTCGCATCCGCGAGGAGCCGACGCCGGCGGGGGCTCCTCGCCAGGCGTTCTTCCGCCTCGGCGCCAACATCCTCGAGGTCGTCCAGGAGCCCGCCGAGGCGACCGAGCGCGCCGGTGGCGACCGACCGGCCTTTTTCTGGGGCCTCGCCTTCGTCGCCCCCGATCTCGACGCGACCGTCGCCGGGCTCGGCGACCGCGTCAGCGAGATCCGCCCCGCCATCCAGCCCGGCCGCCGCATCGCCACGCTCCGCCGTTCCGCCGGCCTCGCGCTGCCGATCGCGCTGATCACCCCGACCGTCAAGTAGGGACGCGGCGTTGCGACCTCACAAAATCCCGACCCCAGCCGTTCTATGACCATCACGCCTACTTGGACGATCTACGAGAGCCCGCTGGGGGCGCTGACCGTGATCGCCGGCCCGAGTGGAGTCAGGAGCATCTGCTTCCCTGGGCGTTCGCCCCGTCTCGACGAGTCGGCTCGGGCGCCCCTTGCCGACACGGTCGAGCAGCTCGAGCAGTACTTCGCCGGTGAGCGCAAGGACTTCGAGCTGTCGCTCGACCTTGCCGGGACGCCTTTCCAACGGCTTGTCTGGGAGTGCCTCCGGGAGATTCCCTACGGATCGACGATCAGCTACGGCGAGCTGGCCGGACAGGTTGAGCCGGCGGCCTATCCCGACGACCTCGAGCCCTACCAGCGCGTTCGCCTCGCGGCCGCCACGGTTGGGCGCACCCCGACGCCGATCGTCGTGCCGTGTCACCGCGTCATCGGCGCCGACGGCTCCCTCACCGGCTACGGCGGGGTCTGCAGAGAAAGCAGGCGCTGCTCGACCTCGAGCGCCGCGGCGCTGGTCTGCCCGTACATCCGGGTCAGGATCTCGAGCAGCTCGGGCTGCTCTAGCCGCGAGACATACGCGAAGCTGCCGGGCGTGACGCCCGCCGATAACACGCCGCTCTCCGCCTATCAGCTGGTGGCGAGGGCGTTCGGTGTGTACCGGCGTTACCCGCTGCTCTTCCTCGTGCTTGCCGCTGGGGTGGTCGTGCCCTATGAGCTGATCGTGCTCGTAACCACCGGCACGGGTCCCCTCTCGCGATCGTCGATCGGCCTCGAAACCGGGTTCTTGTTGTTCTTGTTCGAGTGGGCTTTGGTCGGCCCATTGGTTTCGGCGCTGCACGTGCACGCGGTTGGCGAGTTGCGGGAAGGGGGGAGCCCGCGACTCGTCCCGATCGCCAAGCGGGGGCTGGCGGTGCTGCCGGTGGTCATCGCGGCATCGATCATCGCCGGGTTGGGGATCGGCCTGGGACTGCTGGCCTTCGTCATTCCGGGGATCGTCCTGATGCTGCGCTGGTACGTCGTCGCCCAGACCGCCGCGATTGAGCACGAAGGCTGGCTGCCGGCGCTGCACAGGGGCGCACAGCTGACGGACGGCCACTACGGCCATGTCTTCGTATTCGCCGTCTACACCACCGTGATCGTCTCGGTGCCCTCGCTCCTGGCTGGCCTCGGTTTCGACGGGGAGTCCACCACTGCCGTCTCATTCCTCACCGGCGTAATCGTCCAGATCGTCGCGCTTTCCTTCGCCGCCTTGGCCACGGCGCTTCTCTACTACGACCTGCGCGCCCGCCGCGAGGCATCGTCGGCGCGGTCGCTCGCTGGCAGGTCATCGGTGACAAGCGATGGCAGCCCACGGACCAATCACTCGCTTGATCCGAGGAAGTACACCGACGAGGAGAGGCCAAAGGGCTGGTACGTAGATCCCAGCTCTCCCGACCGAATGCGCTACTGGGGTGTGGGCGATCCACCCGGTTGGGGAGGCGACACGCGGACGCCGCGAAAGATCAAGCGCGCCTGGGCGGGCGAGAGCGAGTGATCAGTCGCCTGTCGGGCGCAGGTGCTCGACGCTGAAGCCCCAGTCGTCCCGCAGGCGTGCCGCGATCAGCGAGCGGTGGCAGGCCTCCGGGTCGCGCTCGACGCAGAGCAGCGCCGCCGAGCTGTTGCCGATCCACTTGACGATCGGCTCCAGGTCGGCGGGGTCGAGGATCTGCTCCGTGTAGAGACGGGCGTACTCGGGGGCGAGGACGGTGCGGGAGCGCTTGCCCTCGCCGCGCCTGGCGTCCTCGCGGTACTGGAGCTGGCGCAGCTCGGTGGTCGGGGCCAGCTCCTTCAGGTGGGTGTAGGCGATGTCCGCCTCGGCGAGGGCAGCCTGCAGGCGCGCGGCGTTCGCCCAGGCGTACTCGCTGCCGCGCACGCCGCGTCGCTGGCGCACGTCGAGCAGGAGGTCGATCTCCGGCCTCGCGCAGGGCGCCGAGGAACGAGTCGCGGTCGAAGCCGTAGACGCCGATCGTCGCGATCGCGGCCATCGGGGGCCTCGGCTGCGGCTCAGCCCCGCTGCTCGGTCGGGCGGATCAGGATCTCGTTGAGGGAGACGTGCCAGGGGCGGGTCACCGCGTAGGCGATCGCGTCGGCGATGTCGGCGGCCTCGAGCATCTGCATGTCGGCGAAGCGTTCCCGCACCTGCTCCCGCACTCCGTCGCGGATGTGGTCGGTGAGCTCGGTGTCGACGGCGCCGGGCTCGATCACGATCGAGCGGACCTTGCGGTCGGCGAACTCCTGGCGGAAGGACTCGCTGAAGGCGCCGACGCCGTGCTTGGTCAGGTTGTAGACGCCGGAGCCGGCGCGGGCGATGCGGCCGGCGACGGAGCTGATGTTGACCACGTCGGCGCAGCCCCGCTGCGGAGTCCTCGGCGGCGGCGAGCAGGTGGGGGAGGGCGGCGTGGGTGGTGTTGATCAGGCCCTTGAGGTTGAGGTCGATCATCCGGTCCCACTCCTCGGTGGGCGCGTCCTCGATCGGGCCGAGCAGCATCTGGCCGGCGTTGTTGACGACGATGTCGAGGCGGCCCAGCTCGTCGACGGTGCGGTCGACCGCGGCGATCGCCTGCTCCTGGTCGGTGATGTCGGACTGGATCGCCAGCGCGGTGTGACCGGCGCCGCCGATCTCGGAGGCCAGCCGCTCCAGCCGTTCGAGCCGGCGCGCCGCCACCGCGACTTTGGCCCCCTGGGCGGCCAGCGCCCGCGCGGTCGCCTCGCCGATGCCACTGCTGGCGCCGGTGATCAGCGCAACGGTTCCGTCAAGTGAGGTGGTCATCTGCGATCCAGTCCTTCGTCTAGGTTGCCGTCTGCATCAAACCGGCTCTGCGGATTGTCGTCTGGCGCTCAAGCTTTCGACTACCCGGTCGATGAGGACAAGATGCCAACTCCCCTAGCCGTGCCCGCCGTCCTGCGAAATCGCCTGCGTCTGGCGCTGACCGTCGTCGCGGTGGCGCTGGCGCTCGCCGGGCCGGCGATGTCGGTTGCCGCTCCGGCGCCCTCCGTCCTCACCTTCAAGACCGTCAAGGTCGGCGCTCCCGGCAACCCCTCGGTCGGCATCGTCCCCTTCACCGACGCGATCTACCGCTCCTGCGCCGAAGTCGTGCCCGCCGAAAAACAGCCTCCCTGCCAGCAGGTCGGCGGCGTCGACTACCGCTACGGCATCGGCCAGCTCGAGGTCACCGTCGCCCAGTACGTCGCCTTCCTCAACACGGTCGACCCGGCGGGCCGCAACAGGCACAAGCTCTACAGCTCCAACGAGAGCTCCTCGGCCTGGCCCAAGTACGGGCAGATCGACTTCTCCGCCGAGCGCCGGCCAAGGGCCGCCACTACTCGGTGGCCTCGCCGGAATGGGCCGACAAGCCCTACGGCTTCGCCAACTTCCTGCGCTCGGCCCGCTTCGTCAACTCGCTCTACAACGGCCAGGCTGCTCTCCAAGAAGGCCAGCAGCGACGGCAGCTTCCAGCTACGTCACCTACCGGGTCCGGCTCTCGCGCCAGACCGAGAGGGGGATGTACGACATGACCGAAGCGGGCGACGACCCGCTCGCACAAGACGCGGCTTCGTCGTCCCCAGCCAGGACGAGTGGATCAAGGCGGCCTACTACGACCCCAACGGCGGCGGCACGTACTCCTACTGGAAGTACCCGACCAACCCGGGCGTGTTCGGAGACGAAGGGGCGAGCGCCCCGCACGCAGACGACGCTCGACCCGACGACCGGCGACGTCACCAACGCCTCGACCCAGCCGCTGGCGATCTTCCACACCGCCGAAGCAGCCGGCCCCGAGCTGGTGCCCGCCGCCTTCAGCGCCGAAGCCTGCGCGACCGTCAACCCGTTCGGGATCGACCCGACCACCTACGAAAAGGCCTACCAGGGCAGCCTCGGCACGGTCGGCCAGGCGAAGACCACCTCGCCGTGGGGCACGCTCGACCAGGGCGGCAACGCGGTCGAGTGGACCGACACGATCACCCCGCCGCCGTTCGGGGCGCAGCGGCGCCAGGCCGGGTCTGGCGACGGCTGCACGGCGGCATCGCCAACGCCCCCGTCTACCAGCTCTGGCTCTCGGCGGTCGGCCTGCAGCCGCAGGACAACACCTTCTACACCGCCACCTATCCGTGGCTGGGCATCCGCATCGGCGTGCTCGGCGACCTGAAGGTGGGCAAGCGCTGAGCCGGGCGCTGTCCGCGGGGCTGACTACGCTCGCCGCGCATGCGCCGTCCGTTCTCAAGTAAGCGCCTCTTCCACGCCGCGCGTTCGCCGCCCTGGCGGCGCTCGCCGCGCTGGCGCTGCCGGCCGGCGCATTCGCCGCGCCGGCCCGCAAGCAGCAGCCAGCAGGCGGCGAGGCGGGGCACGCTGTCGCAGCTGCCCGGCGCGCAGCGGCTGCCTGGTCGACCGCTCCGACCCACCGAGCGGCTGCGGGACCGCCCGCGCGCTCAAGGGCCCCGGCCCGTTCATGGGCTCGCGCGCGATCGCGCTCAGCCCCGACGGCAAGAACGTCTACGTCGCCTCCTCGAAAAGCGACGCGATCGCGATCTTCAGGCGCAACCCGCGCAGCGGCACGCTGACCCAGCCGAACGGCGCCGGCGGGCTGCATCGCCGCCAAAGGCGCCGGCGGCTGCGCGACGGCGATCGGGCTCGACGGCCCGAACTCGGTCGCGGTCAGCCCCGACGGCCGCAACGTCTACGCGACCTCGCGGGGCGAGCAACTCGATCACCGTCTTCCACCGCAACCGCTCGACCGGCGCGCTGCAGCCAGCTGCCCGGCGCAGCGCCGGCTGCATCTCCGGGCTGCCGCTTCCCGGTCTGCGCCACCGGCCGCGGCGCTGCTCGGCCCCGACGTGGTCGTCGTCAGCCCGACGGCGACGAACGTCTACGTCGGCTCCTTCTTCGGCAACGCGGTCGCCGTCTTCGACCGCGACCCGGCCAGCGGCGCGCTGACCCAGCCGGCGGGACAGCGCCGGCTGCATCGCCGAAGCGACGAGCGGCTGCGCCGCCGGCATCGCCCTCGGCGCGCCGGAGGGGATGGCGATCAGCGGCGACGGCGCCAGCGTCTACGTCGCCACGGCCCTCTCCAACGCCGTCGTCGTGCTGGCCCGCGACCGTCGACCGGCGCCCTCACCCAGGCGACCGACGGCAGCGGCTGCATCGTCGACAGCGCGCTCACCGGCTGCACCACCGGGGTGCAGCTGAGCGGCGCCAACGCGGTCGCGGTCAACCCCGGCGGCGACGTCTACGTGACCTCGCTGTTCAGCAACAGCGTCACCTCCTTCACCCGCTCGCGCGCACCGGCGGCCTCACCCAGAAGAAAGGCACCGTCGGCTGCCTGGTCTGGCTGCGCGCCGTCGGCTGCTCCTTCGGCCGCGCGCTGCGCGCGCCGGAGGGGCTCGCCGTCTCGCCCGACGGGGCGAACGTCTACGTCGCCGCCTTCGCCACCGGCGCGATCGACGTCCTCGACCGCGGCAGCGAAGTCCGGCACGGTGACCCAGAAGCCGGGCCGCGCCGGCTGCCTCGCGCCCCGCTCGGTCCCGGGCTGCACGCGCGGCCGGGCGCTGCGCGGCGTCAGCTCGATCGCGCTCAGCCCCGACGGCCGTTATCTCTACTCGACCTCGTTCGGCAGCAACGCCGTCGACATCTTCCGGAGGAACAAATGAGCGAGGCGGACGAGCGCAAGGACGGGCTGACCCGCAAGGAGCTGCTCGGCACCGGGGCGACGCGCCGCCTCGGCGCTGCTGCTCTCCCAGGGCGCCGGCGTCGAGCGGGCGCTCGCCGCGGCGAAAGGCAAGCGCCACGACGTCGCCGGGATGAACATCATCCTCTTCCTCACCGACCAGGAGCGGGCGATCCAGCACTTCCCGCCGAACTGGCTGCGCCAGAACCTGCCGGGGATGCGGCGGCTGCGCCAGCACGGGCTCAGCTTCGAACGCGCCTTCACCAACGCCTGCATGTGCTCGCCGGCGCGCTCGACCCTGATGAGCGGCTACTTCCCCGCCCAGCACGGGGTCAAGTACACGCTCGAGGAAGACATGCCCGCCGGCGAATACCCGCAGGTCGAACTGCCGGTCGAACTGACGAACCTCGCCACGGTGATGAAGGCGGCCGGCTACAACGTCGTCTACAAGGGCAAGTGGCACTGCTCGAAACCGGCCGAGAAGGAAGACGCGCAGCCCGTCCGATCTCGAAAAGTACGGCTTCCTGCGCTGGAACCCGCCCGACGCCGGCGCCAACCAGAGCGTCCCCGAGGCCGGCGGCGGCTTCATCGACAACGACGGCCGCTTCATCGAATCGATCGGCAACGTCGCGGACGGCACCGAGGGCGCGCTGCAGTACCTGAGCTCGACCGCGGCCCAGCAGCAGCCCTTCTTCATGGTGATCTCGGTCGTCAACCCGCACGACGTCCTCTTCTACCCGAGCAAAACCTTCGACGAAGCCGGCTACGACGAGTCCTGGCTGGAGGGCAACATCCACGCGCCGGAGACGACCGAAGAAGACCTCTCGACCAAGCCCATCGGTCCAGGAAGAATTCCTGCAACATCTTCAACCTGACCGGGAAGCCGAAAAACCGAGGAACAGATGCGCAACTACCTGAACTTCTACGGCAACCTGATGCGCTCCTCCGACAGCTACCTGGTCAACGTCCTCGACAAGCTCGAAGAGACCGGCCTCTTCGACGACACGCTGATCGTGCGCACGGCCGACCACGGTGAGATGGGGCTGACCCACGGCGGCCTGCGGCAGAAGAACTTCAACTTCTACGAGGAGGCGACGCGGGTGCCGCTCGTCTACTCGAACCCGAAGCTCTTCCCGAAGCCGGCCCAGACCGACGCGCTGGTCTCCCACGTCGACTTCCTGCCGACGCTGGCGAGCCTGGCGGCGGCGCCGCCGAGCGCCCGCGCCAACTGGCAGGGGGTCGACTACTCGAAGCTGGTCCTGCACCCGTCCTCGAACAAATCCGTCCAGGACTACGTCGTCTTCACCTACGACGACTACCAGTCCGGCCAGACCAAACCGGCCCTACCCGAAACCGCCCAACCACATCGTCAGCATCCGCGAAGGGCGCTGGAAGCTGGCCAAGTACTACGACGTCAAAGGCCGCAAAGCCGCCGCAGTGGGAGATGTACGACCTGAAGACCGACCCGCTGGAGAAGAAGAACCTCGCCTTCCAGCGGCCACAAACGCACTGCCGAGCAGGAGCGCAGAATTCAAGCGCCTCAAACGCAAGCTCGCCCGGGTCGAAAAGACCCGCCTGAAGCCGCTGCCCAGTACGGCGAGTTAGTCCTCTTCCTCGGCGAGCGCGCGGCGCAGCGCCTCGTCGAAGGACTCCGGCGAGATTCCGAACGGCTCGGCCCCGGAGGGGTCGGTGACCACGGTCGCCGTGGTCAGGCCCTCGACCAGCGGCCGCGCGACCTTGGTGTCGACCGGCGTCACCAGGCCGAGCCAGAGCGCCGAGAGCCACGGGCGTGATCAGGGGGACCGGGAGCTTGCGCCGCGGCTGCTAGCCCCATCGCGATCGCCATCCGGTCCAGCATCGTCCGCGTAGGAGAGGACGTCGGGGCCGCCGATCTGGACCTCGCGGCCCTCGGACTCGGGGACCTCGGGGGCGCGGCGCAGGTACTCGATCGTCGCGTCGATGCCGATCGGCTGGGTGTCGGTGCGCAGCCAGCTCGGCGCGATCATCACCGGCAGTCGCTCGACCAGGTAGCGCAGCGTCCGGTAGGACTCGCTGCCGGCGCCGACCACCATCGCCGCCCGGAAGTAGGTGAGCGGCGGCCCCTCGGCGGCGAGGACACGCGCGGTCTCGTGGCGGCTGCGCAGGTGCTCGGACTCGGCTCTCGTCGCCGAGCCCGCCGAGGTAGATGACCCGCTCGACCCCTTCGCGCTTGGCCATGCCGGGCGAAGTTCTCCGCGCCGATGCGCTCGCGCTCGGCGAACCCGTCGCCGCCGGCCATCGCGTGGACGAGGTAGTAGGCGACCTCGACGTCCCTGCCCCGCGCCCTCGAGGCTCGCCGCGTCGGTGACGTCGCCGACATGCAGGTCCAGCACCGGCCACCTCGAGCGCTGCGCCCTGGAGCGATCGCGAACCAGGCAGCGGACCGGCGACTCCGTGCGCGCCAGCGCCGCGGCCAGCCGGCCGCCGACGAAGCCCGTCGCACCGGCGATGAGTGTGCGTGCGGTGATCCACCAAAGGTAGCCGGCGGCCTCGGCTCCTGCGAGACTGGGCGCGTGCGCACGCACCTCCTCGAGCGGAGCCAGCGGGTCGAGGTGCCGGTCGAGCGCGCCTTCGACTTCTACGTCGACGCCGCTCAACCTGGAGCCGCTCACCCCTCCCTGGCTGCACTTCGAGGTGACGACGCCGGGCGCGATCGTGATGGAGGCCGGCACGCTGCTCGACTACAGGCTGAGGCTGCACGGCGTGCCGGTCCGCTGGCAGACTCGGATCGAGATCTGGGAACCGCCGCGGCGCTTCGTCGACAGCCAGGCCAAGGGCCCCTACTCGCTCTGGGAGCACACCCACCTGTTCGAGCCCGACGGCGAGGGTGCGACGATCATCCACGACCGCGTCCGCTACGCGATCCCGTTCGGCCCGCTCGGCGCCCTCGCCCACCGACTCTTCGTCCGCCGTGACCTAGAGCGGATCTTCGACTACCGCGGCGCCGCTGTCGCCGAGCACCTGTGAGCCCGATCGACCTGGCTGAGGCCACACAGCTCGAGGGCGAGGAAGGCCGGTACTCGATGCGCCTCGACGAGGCATGGGAGATCTGGGGCCCCAGCGGCGGATATCTCGCCGCGATCGCCCTCCGTGCGGCAGGCCAGGTCGCGCAAATCCCCCGGCCGGCGAGCTTCTATTGCCACTTCCTCAGCTCACCGGCTTTCGATCACGTCGAGCTCACGGTTGAGCTGCTCAAGCGCGGTCGCCGCTCGGAGTCGCTCTCGGTGCGTATGTCCCAGCACGGGAAGCCCGTTCTGCATGCCCTTGTGAGAACAGCAGCCGAGGCGCCGGGATATCGACACCAAGAGCTGGAGGCGCCAGAGGTAACGCCCCCCGACGCATCGAGGCCGGTCGGCCGATTGAAAGACGGTAAGCCGATCTTCAAGTTCTGGAACAACGTCAGCTGCCGTCGCCCGGATTGGGACGCGGCGGACGAGGCATCGGCCATCGTCAGGGAATGGGTGCGATTCGAGCCGACGCCCTGCTTCGACGACCTCTTCATCGACGCCGCGCGTCCACTGATCCTTCTCGACACCTTCGGCTGGCCCGCCGTGTACCAGAGGTACAAAGGCGCCGACTACACGGCCCCCAATCTCGACACCAACGTCTGTTTCCACCAGTTCGCCGATCAGGACGAGTGGTTGCTGGTCGACCACGAATGCCCGGTAGCCCGCGACGGCCTGCTCGGCGTCAATGGCCGAGTTTGGACTGCCGACGGCCGCCTGCTCGCCAGCGGAAGCGCACAGCTATGTTGCATTCCTCGTATGGATTGACCGCGCCGCGCTTGGGTAGCGCTTCAGGCGGGTTCGATCTGGAATCCCTCGCCCGGCTCCAATACCCGCGCCGGAATGCCGAGGTCGCGGGCGGCTGTGCGCAGCGTGCCTGGTGGGTCGTCTGCCTGGACGTAATTCTCGGCCGCGTGAAGGGGGCCGTAGTGGATTGGGATCACCTCTCTGGCTCCGAGCAGCTTGGCGGCGACGGCGGCCTGCGCGGGGTCCATGCCGGCCGGTAGCGGGCTGGGAGGTTGACGCGCGGGAAGGTCGACCACCGCGCCGCCGACCGGTAGGAACGCGGCATCGAAGGGGCCGTGGCGCAGAGCGGTGAGCCACCACCAACCGTGGAAAAGGGTGTCGCCGGCGTGGAGGATGCGGCAGCCCTCCGCGGCCACGCACCAGGAGACCTGCGGGTCACCGAAGCCGTCGGCGGCGGGAAGCGCGGTGACTGAGAAGGGCCCGACCTCGACCGTCTCCCATGGCTCGATCACACGGGTCGCCAGGCCGCTGTCGTCGAGGGCCGATTCGGGTCGTTCGACCAGAGCGGTCTCGGCGGGGCCGCCCGTGGCCTTGTGCGGCCACAGCACCACTCCGTCGTCGCGCAGTGTGCGGGTGAGGGCCGCGATATCGGCGTGGTCGCTGTGCAGGTGTGTCAGCAGGCCGAGCGCGACCGTGCCGGCTGACGGTGACGATGGCACCTCGCCCTTTGGAGGGAGGTCGCCATGGTGAAACGAGAAGTCCTCGACGAAGTCGATCACGGCGGTCTCTCCGCCGGCCTGGACTTCCAAGCCGGCCCAGGCGAGACGTCGCACCTCGATCACTGAGTGTGCGGCGACCAGTCCCAATGCGCGTGGGCGAGGCTGACCTGAAGATCGCCGCCGGTCAGCTTCACGTTTGGTCTGCCCGGGAAATCAACGGTCAAGTCGCCAGTCCAGCGATTTGCCAGCTTCGCCGTGCGACGGAAATGGGCCGTGCCCGAGAAGGGAGCCGGTGGGCGCACGGTGGCGGCTTGAATTTGGTCGTCGTAGGCAAATGCACGGGCCGGGGAGATGATGCTCGTGAACCTCTCGATCGAGACTCCACCGCGCTTTTCGGAGATGCTGGCTTCGAAGTGGGCGCGTCCACCGGGGTGGTTCTTGACCACTTTCAAGTGTGGGCCGAAGCGGGCCCTCTTTTCATCGACGTTCAGCTCTGCGCCCGGAAGAAAGGGCCCGCCACTACTACCCAAAATACCCGGGCAGACGATGTCGATCAAGAAGCCGAGATCTCCGCGCGCCGCAGGGGCTTCGATTGCCGTGTAGCCCTCCTCGCCGTGGAAGTCGATCGTCCCTTCGTAGTTTCCGCTATCGAATGAGAAGGGTTTGCCACCACATCTGGACCGCACCGTTCGGGCCTGTCCCGAGGGATGAAATGTGACCGCAATCTTGCCCAGCACACCGAGGTCAGCTTCGAGCGACGTTTCGGTCACCGTCGCGGGAGCAGAGTAGAAAGCGCCGTCGGTCTTACTGGTCACGAAGATCACGATCGAAGCCGGTCTGCCTTTTCGGGCTGGAGCTCCGAAGACGAAGAGCGAGTAGCCGTTGCTTGCTTTCACTGTGAATGCGCCAGGCGGTGGAGGTGGCTTTGCGGCACTCGACGAAGCGGGGCTCCCCGCCGCTGGTGTTGCTCCAAGGGCCGCCAACAAGACTGCGCCAAGGACGATCCCCAGTGAAAACATCCGCGTCACTTCAATCGCTCCACGACTTTCATCATTCGACCATATATGAAGCGATCGGGGCAAACCATTGGGTCGGCTACCGCCGTGCCAAACACGCTTCCGACCCGATGGCCTTATCCTGACTGGCCATGCAGCCAGATCATCAGGTCGCGGTCGTCGGCGGTGGGTTCTCTGGGATCGGCACGGCGATCAAGCTCGACGAGGCCGGGATCGACGACTGGGTCGCTGCTCGAGGCGGGCGACGGTGTCGGCGGGGCGTGGCACTGGAACACCTACCCGGGCATCGGCGTCGACATCCCCTCGTTCAGCTACCAGTTCTCCTTCGAGCAGCGCGCCGACTGGTCGCGGGTCTACGCACCGGGCAATGAGCTGAAGGCCTACGCCGAGCACTGCGTCGACACCTACGGGCTGCGTTCGCGGATTCGCCTCAACGCCGAAGTGACCGGCGCGACCTTCGACGACGAGCACCACTTCTGGCGCCTGGAGATGGCAGAAGGCCCAGCCGTCACGGCACGCTTCATCGTCGGCGCCACCGGTGTCTTCACCAAGCCCAAGCCACCCGAGATAAAGGGGGTCGACGAGCTTCGCCGGCACGGTGATGCACACCGCGCGCTGGGACCACGGCCAGGATCTGCGCGGCAAGCGGGTGGCGATCATCGGCACCGGCGCCTCCGCGGTCCAGGTGATCCCCTCGATCGCGCCGGAAGTCGAGCAGCTGACCGTGTTGCAGCGCACGCCGATCTGGTGCCTGCCCAAGCCCGACGCGCCGATCCGGCCGCGCACGCGCGAGCTGCTGCGCCGCGTCCCCGGCGCACAGCAGGTGGTGCGGCTCCTGAGCCAGCTCTACGTCGAGCTCAACTTCCCGCTGCCCGCGCATTTCCACGGCAGTGCTTCCGCTCGCCAAGGCGGCGAACGCGTCGGGCGCAGGCACCTGCGCTCAGGTCCGCGATCCGGTAGTGCGCGAGAAGCTGACTCCGCACTACGGGCTCGGCTGCAAGCGGCCGAGCTTCTCGAACGAGTACCTGCCGGCCTTCAACCGGCCCAACGTCTACCTCGAGACGAGCACGATCGAGGAGATCACGCCCGCCGCCGTTCGCACCGCAGACGCCGAGCACGAGATCGACGTGCTGATCCTGGCCACCGGCTTCCAGGTCTTCGAGAAGGGCAACATGCCCGCCTACCCGGTTCGTGGCAGCGACGGCGTGGAACTCGCGGAGTGGTGGGACGAGAACCGCTTCCAGGCCTATGAGGGCGTCAGCGTGCCCGGCTTCCCCAACATGTTCATGATCCTCGGCCCCTACGGCTTCAACGGCGCCAGCTACTTCACCCTGATCGAGAACCAGGCGCGCCACATCGTCCGCTGCCTGCGCCGCGCCCGCAGCAGCGGCTCGACCTCGGTCGAGATCTCGCGCCGAGGCCAACCAGCGCTACTGCGAGAAGATGCTCGGCCGCCGCGACCGCCAGGTCTTCTTCTCCGGCACCTGCTCGACCGCGAACAGCTACTACTTCGACGACCACGGCGACGCCCCGTTCCGCGCCTCGACCAACGCTCGAGGTCGCCTGGCGCAGCGCCCACTTCGACCTCGACGACTACCGCTTCACACGGGCCTCGCCGAGCGGCGCGTCTCCGAGCCGGCATCGGCCTGAGCCACCGGTAGCGCCGCCCTATCCGGGAAGGAGTGGCTCGAGATGGGCTCGGCCGCTGAAGTAGCTCGAATGCGTTTGTTTGATCGTCTCCAGCGAATCTGCGCTGAGCAGGACGATGTCGAGCTTCGCTTCAATTCCACCACTGGCCCGCTCAGCTTCGGCATAGGCCTTTTGGGCCGCGTCGTAGTCGGTGCCGAAGGTCTGCACCTCCACCTCACCGGTGGAGGGGTCGAGAGCGACTAGGAAGTGTTGAATTTCGTCAGGACTCATCGGGCTCTCTCTACAAAGGTACTCGCTTGCGCATTTAGCTCCTTTGCGCGGGTGAGAAGGGCAGGATCGACCCGAAGGCCCTGATCGTCGATCGAGAGGACTGCTCCTAGAACCTTGAAGTAATCCCTCAGCTCCGACGGTCCGCCGCCGAACTTCAGACCAGGAGCCAAGCGAGAGAAAGTCTCGACGCTGTTTGCCCAGAAGTCCTGGTGAGGAGTTCGCAGCTGCACCTCGATCAATCGCCTGCGATTGCGGTTGATGAGATGGAGTGCTCTATAGCCATCAGGCTTCGGCTCGGCGACGTAGTCGCGGAACCTGGTGATCGTCCAATTCTTGCGGAGGCGGCTCGCGACCTTGTAGGCAGTTGCCTGATCGGGTAGCACGGCTCGCACGCCGCCGATATCGGCCATTTGAGAGAGCTTCATCGTAGGCTCCCGCAGGAGCTTGTCCGCGATTGTCAGAAGCTTCTTCAGCCTTTGGGCAACGATCGGCTTTCCTTGCTCGCCTGCGTAGTAGCGGAGATTTGCCGCCACTCGCGAGAGGGGCCTGGCATGCTCGCCGCGCCACCATTCGATGACCTCCATGGCTTCGAGGATTTCGGATTGATGCTGCTCGTCAATTGTCTCCCTCTCGATGGCTAGGTGCAGGCGATTGGCAAGCACTTGGCCCGCGCGGTTGACTTCGCTCTTGCTGTAGGGCATATGGCGACCACCGTAGAGAACGGCCGGGCGGAGGTCTATCTGAGCAGCGGGCGCAGGTCTTCGAGCTTGTCGAAGAGGTGCCAGACGTAGTTGCCGCCGCCGGCTTCGCGGTGGGGGTGGAGGTCAGCCAGCTCGGGGTCTTCGCGGTAGCCGTCGAAATGCGCTCGGCTCTTCCACTCGACCAGGATCAGCACCTGGCGTGGCTCGATCTCACCCACGATCGCCGCCGAGAAGCGGCCCAGGGCGATCACTTTGCCACCGTGGCGTTCGACCTCCTGCTGCGAGCGCCGCGAGTAGGCGCGGTACTCGTCCACGTCGGCGACGTCGAAGAGGTTGAGGGCGTAGACGGGGCCCGCCGATTCGGTCATCAGGCTGAGTCGCCTTCGAGCATCTTCGTCAGCTTGGCGCGGCAGAAGGCCCACTGTTTGCGGTTGCGATCATCGCCGGGGTGCAGGGTGTCGAGCAGGGAGAGGCCGCGGGCGGTGGCGGCCGCCATCTCGACTAGGCGCTCGAAGTCGGAGCTGCCCGCCAGGTCCGGGAAGAAACGGCGGGCCAGCTCGAGCGTCTGGCGGTCGAGCTCGCGTTCGACCTCGTTGAGGTGGCCGCGCAGCTCGGGGTCGGTGCGGGCGCTCGTCCAGAGGTCGAGCGCTCCCTGGAAGAGCGGGCTCGCGTAGCTGGACCAGAGCAGGTCGAGGCCCTCGGCGATGCGCTCGCGCCCGGCAGGGAGGGCGTCGGCTGCCGCCAGCTGCTCGGTGTAGCGGCGGTGCGCGAGACGCTCGACCGCGGCCGCGACCAGCGCCTGGCGGGTCTGGAAGTGGTGCAGGTGGGCGCCGCGGGAGACGCCGGCGCGCTCGGCGACACGGCTGGTCGTCGTGTTCGCGTAGCCGTCCTCGACCAGGCAGGCGATCGTCGCGTCGAGCAGCGCCTCGCGGGTGGCGGAGCTGCGCTCGGCCTGGCTGCGGCGGGTGGGGGTCTCGGCGGAGGGCACGGATGTCATGCTATTCAAACTTGCGTTCACGAATGAATGTTATGCTGCGCGCCGCGCCCAATCCCCCAGAACTGAAGGAGCTTTGACCATGGCAGGTACCGATGCGCTGGTGTTCGACGCGATTCGCACGCCACGCGGCAAGGGCAAGGTAAACGGATCCCTACACGGCACCAAGCCGGTCGATCTCGTCGTCGGGCTGATGCACGAGATGCTGGTCCGCAACGAGCGCCTCGACCCCAACAAGGTCGACGACGTCGTGCTCGGCTGCGTCTCGCCGGTCGGCGACCAGGGCGCGGACATCGCCAAGACCGCGGCGCTCAAGGCCGGCCTGCCGGACACCGTCGCCGGGGTCCAGCTCAACCGCTTCTGCGCCTCCGGCCTCGAGGCCGTCAACATCGCCGCCCAGAAGGTCGCCTCCGGCTGGGAGGATCTCGTCTTCGCCGGCGGCGTCGAGTCGATGTCGCGGGTGCCGATGGGCTCCGACGGCGGCGCCTGGGCGATGGACCCCGAGACCAACTACGACACCTACTTCATCCCGCAGGGCGTCGGCGCCGACCTGATCGCGACGATCGAGGAGTTCAGCCGCGAGGACGTCGACAGCCTACGCGGCGCGCTCCCAGGAACGCGCCGCGCAAGGCGCGCGAGGAGGGCCGCTTCGACAACGGCGTCGTCGCGGTCAAGGACCTCAACGAAAACGTCGTCCTCGAGCAGGACGAGTTCATCCGCCCGGGCACCACGGTCGAAACGCTGGCCGGCCTCAACCCCTCGTTCAAGATGATGGGCGAGATGGGCGGCTTCGACGCGGTGGCGCTGCAGAAGTACCACTGGGTCGAGGAGATCGACCACGTGCACACGCCGGGGAACTCCTCGGGCATCGTCGACGGCGCCTC
The DNA here is from genome assembly GCA_963718775.1 of uncultured Solirubrobacterales bacterium. Classification (GTDB taxonomy): domain Bacteria; phylum Actinomycetota; class Thermoleophilia; order Solirubrobacterales; family 70-9; genus VRUE01. The sequence goes on from OY970377.1 coordinate 2,625,820, forward strand.
GCTGGTCGCGATCGGCAACGAGCAGACCGGTGAGCAGCTGGGCATGAAGCCGCGGGCGCGGATTCTTTCCACGGCGGTCTCGGGCGCCGACCCGACGATCATGCTGACCGGCCCGGCCCCGGCCTCGAAGAAGGCGCTGGCCAAGGCCGGCATCGCCGCCGAGGACCTCGACCTGATCGAGATCAACGAGGCCTTCGCCGCGGTCGTCCTGCGCTTCGTCAAGGACATGGGCTTCGACATGGAGAAGGTCAACGTCAACGGCGGCGCGATCGCGATGGGCCATCCGCTCGGCGCGACCGGGGGCATGATCCTCGGCACGCTGATCGACGAGCTGCACCGCACCGGCGGCAAGTACGGGCTGGCGACGCTCTGTGTCGGCGGCGGCATGGGAATCGCGACCGTCGTGGAGGCGATCTAAATGGCAGAGTCCACAACCATTCGCTGGGACCGCGGCGAGGACGGCATCGTCGTCCTCACCCTCGACGATCCCAATCAGTCGGCCAACACGATGAACCGTGCCTACGCGGAATCGATGGCGGCGACGGTCGAGCGCCTCGAGGCCGAGAAGGACGACATCAAGGGCGTCGTCATCACCTCCGCGAAGAAGACCTTCTTCGCCGGTGGCGACCTCAACGACCTCAAGGCCGTGACCAAGGAGCAGTCGGCGGAATTCGCCGCTGGCCTGCGTGAGATCAAGGGCCAGCTGCGCCGGTTGGAGACGCTCGGCGTCCCGGTCGTCGCCGCGCTCAACGGCACCGCCCTCGGCGGCGGCCTGGAGATCGCCCTGGCCGCCCACTACCGGGTGATCGTCGACGACCCGAAGATCAAGCTCGGCTTCCCCGAGGTCAAACTCGGCCTGCTGCCCGGCGGCGGCGGTGTCGTCCGTACCGTGCGCATGTTCGGTATCGCCGACGCGCTGATGAACCTGCTGCTGCAGGGCCAGGAAGTGCGCCCCGCCAAGGCCCTCGAGATGGGCCTGGTCGGCGAGGTCGTCGCCACGCGCGACGACCTGATCCCCGCCGCCAAGGCATGGATCGAGGCCAATCCCGAGGCGGTCCAGCCCTGGGACGAGAAGGGCTACAAGATGCCCGGCGGCACGCCGTCCAACCCGAAGCTGGCCCAGAACCTGCCCGCCTTCCCCTCCAACCTGCGCAAGCAGATCAAGGGCGCCAACTACCCGGCTCCGCACCACATCATGGCTGCGGCGGTCGAGGGCGCTCAGGTCGACTTCGACAACGCGATCGAGATCGAGGGCCGCTACTTCACCGACCTGGCGACCGGCCAGGTGGCGAAGAACATGATCCAGGCCTTCTTCTTCGACCTCCAGGAGGTCAACGGGGACCGCGACCGGCCCGAGGGCATCGAGCCCTTCGCGCCGAAGAAGATGGTCGTGCTCGGCGCCGGGATGATGGGCGCCGCGATTGCCTACGTCTCGGCCAAGGCCGGCATCGAGGTCGTCCTCAAGGACGTCTCGCAGGAGGCCGCTGAGAAAGGCAAGGCCTACTCGCAGGGGCTGGTCGAGAAGGCCGTCTCACGCGGTCGCTCGACCGAGGAGAAGGGCGCTGAGCTGCTGGCGCGCATCACTCCGACCGACGACCCGGCCGCGGCGGCGGGCGCCGAACTGGTCATCGAGGCTGTCTTCGAGGACCCGGCCGTCAAGGCCAAGGTCTTCGCGGAGATAGAGCCGCACCTCGCCGAGGGCGCCCTGTTGGGCTCCAACACCTCGACCCTGCCGATCACCGACCTGGCCGCCGACTCGGCGCGCCCGGCCGACTTCATCGGCCTGCACTTCTTCAGCCCGGTGGACAAGATGCCGCTGCTGGAGATCATCAAGGGCGAGCAGACCAGCGACGAGACGCTCTACCGCTCGCTGGACTTCGCCAAGGCGATCAAGAAGGTGCCGATCGTCGTCAACGACTCGCGCGGCTTCTTCACCTCGCGGGTGATCGGGACCTTCATCAACGAGGCGATCGCGATGCTCACCGAGGGCATCCCGGCGCAGTCGATCGAGCAGGCCTCCTCGCAGGCCGGCTACCCGGCGCCGGCGTTGCAGCTCTCCGACGAGCTCAACCTCAACCTGATGCGCAAGATCCGCGTTCAGTACGAAGCGGCCGCCGAGGCCGATGGCATCGACATCGGCACCCACCCGTCGACGACGGTCCTCGACCGCATGCTCGACGAGTTCGACCGCGGTGGCCGCCTTGCTGGCAAGGGGTTCTACGAGTACGACGAGGACGGCAAGCGGACCCGGCTGTGGCCGGGCCTGCGCGAGGCCTTCCCGCCGGTCGACGACCCCGCCTCGATCTCGCTGGTCGACCTCGAGGAGCGGATGCTCTTCGCCGAGGCGCTGGAGACGGTCAAGTGCATCGACGAGGGTGTCATCGAGTCCGTCGCCGACGCCAACATCGGCTCGATCTTCGGGATCGGCTTCCCGGGCTGGAGCGGCGGAGTCCTGCAGTACATCGACGGCTACGAGGGCGGTCCGGCCGGCTTCGTCGCGCGGGCCCGCGAGCTGGCCGAGCGCTACGGCGAGCGCTTCGAGCCACCCGCTTCGCTGGTTGAGAAGGCCGAGCGTGGCGAGACCTACGCCGATCAGCCCGCGCTAGTCGCGAGCGTCTAGAGAGAAAGAGGAGCCTGAGATGCCAGTCACCTTCACCAGTGAGCAGGAAGCGTTCGCCGAGGCGATTCGCGACCTGGCGGCCCGTGAGTGCGGCACCCGCGAGCAGCGCGACGCGCTGACCGACGGGGGCAAAGAGCCGCACAACGTCGATCTCTACAAGAAGATCGCCGACCTGGGCTGGCTTGGCATCGCCGTCTCCGAGGAGTACGGCGGCTCCGGCGGTGGCATGGTCGACCTCTGCCTCTTCCTCGAGGAGATGGCCTACGGCCAGATCCCGATCGGCGGCTTCCCGGTCACCGCGATCACCGCCGGCGCCTACGAGCGCTTCGGCAGCGACGAGCAGAAGGCCGAGATCCTCGGCGGGGTCGTCAAGGGCGCCGTCGAGGCGATCGCGATGTCCGAGCCGGAGGCCGGCTCCGACGTCGGCGCGCTGCGCTGCAAGGCAGTGCGCGAAAACGGCGGCTACACGATCAACGGCCAGAAGACCTGGATCTCCGAGGCCCACGTCGCCGACCACATCCTGCTCGTCTGCCGCACCGACGACAGCGGCAGCAAGCACGAGGGCCTGAGCATGATCAGCATCCCCAAAGACAGCGATGGGGTGGAGATCCGCGGCATCGACACGATGGGCGGCCGCGTCGTCAACGACGTCTTCTTCGACGACTGCCACGTCCCGGCCGAGAACCTGCTCGGGGTCGAAGGCCAGGCCTGGATGCAGCTGATGGCGGGGCTCAACGTCGAGCGCCTGATCATCGCCGCGCAGTCCTACGGGATGGCGAAACGCTCGATGGACGACACGCTCGAATACGTCAAGGAGCGCAAACAGTTCGGCCGCCCGATCGGCAGCTTCCAGACTCTCTCGCACCGCCTCGCCGACATGGCGACCGAGCTCGAGTGCTGCCGCCTGCTGACCTACGACGTCGCCTCCCGCGTCGACGCCAACCCCACCCAGCTCTTCCCCCGCGAGGCCTCGATGGCGAAGCTCAAGACCACCGAGATCGCCAAGAAGATCTCCCTGGAAGGCATGCAGATGATGGGCGGCTACGGCTACGCCACCGAGTACGACATGGAGCGCCACGTCCGCGGCGCCCTCGTCTCCACCATCTACGGCGGCACCAGCGAGATCCAGCGCGAAATCATCGCCAAGACGCTGGGGCTTTAGGGGCTCCCGGCGCCGGGCAGTCGTTTGAGGTCACAAATTGCGACCTCAAAGCTTCCGCCTCAGTCTTGCTTAGCTGGAACATAAGGCCGTCCAAGGAGCATTGGGATGATCGGGTAGGTTGGTGACGTAATGAGTCTCGGCACTCTCGCTCTCGCCGCTCTGTTCATTGTCTTGTCGGTTCTAGGCACGCTTGTGGTCTATTACCTGGTGTCTGGCGATTGGCTTTGGGAGAGAGAACGCAAGAGCGACCACAGGAACTGGTCGCCCCCGCGCTGAGCCGTTGAGTCTGGCCTAACAGCTTCCGCACTCCAGTAAGTGGGGGCCGTCCTTTAGACGATTGGCGACGGGGTGCCTTCGGCGCTGGCGGCGAGGTGCTCGTCCCAGCCGCAGACTAGGCAGGCGTGCTGGAAGGCGGAGCGGGCGAATTCGAGGGCGAGGGCGTGTGGATTGTCGCTTGCCCGCACGTCGTCCCAGTCGAGTACGTACTCGCCTAGCTTGCTGTCCCAGCGGGCGGCCGCGGGGGAGAGGGTGCCGCCTTCGAACTCGGGTGGGGCGGGGTGGGCGTAGGCGTAGAAGGCAGCCTTGCCGTAACGGGTGTCACCGGGCCACCAGCCGACTGCGACCTCTTGGGAGTCCATCGAGTTGCGCATGATGAAGTCCTCTGACGGGGGCTCGGCGGGCTGGCCGGAGAAGAGGCTGACGGACAGGTCGAAGGAGCCCCACCAGGCGTTGACCGGGGTGGAGCGGCCGCGGAAGGGCGCTCGGAAGTCGGCTAGGACCAGTGCTGCTTGGGTTACGGCGCCGAAGTAAGAGGCGACCTGGTCGGGATCGTAGGTGGCGTGCTCTTCGTCCTCGTCGAGGGGGACGCTCCACGGGACCTCCTGCGGCGTCGGGTCGATCTCGACGGCGCCGACGAGATCGCCGACCGCCTTCAGTACGTCGCGGGTGACGTCACCAACCGCGCGGTTGGGCGTGAGCGGAACACGCGTGGCGCGTCCGTCGTTGTGTTCGACGACGGCCTCATGCGAGTGCAGGTCGAGGGCGACGACGAGTGCGCCGGAGCCGTCGGGTGCCGGCAGCAGCGTCGTCTCCCAGCCGCGCGAGGTGAGGCGCAGCGCGGCGTGCTGGAGCTGCGGCTCGGGCGGGGCCAGTTCCGCGGCGAGCTTGCCCAGCACCTGCGTGTGCGCGTGCAGCGTGTCGCAGGTCTCGCGCCAGTCTTCATAGGAAACCGAGGGCAACGAGGCGGCGGAAGCCATGACCAAACCGTAGCGAGTGGACTTAGTCGCTTAGTCGATTGCACTCGCCGTTTAGCGAACCGGAGCGGGGGCAAGGCGCTCGTGGACGAAGCGCACCACCGTCGCGCCCTCGCCGACCGCCGTCGCGCAGCGCTTGATCGAGCCGGCGCGCACGTCGCCGGCCGCGTAGACGCCGGGAACGCTGGTCTCGAGCAGCCCCTCGGCGCCGGCTTCGGGGCCGGTGAGGACGAAGCCGTTGGCGTCGCGGGCGACCACGTCGCCGAGCCAGTCGGTGCACGGCGAGGCGCCGAGGAAGAGGAAGAGGAAGGAGAGCGGCAGCCGCTCGCCGTCGGTCAGCGTGACGGCCTCGAGCCGCCCGTCCTCGCCGTGCAGGGCGCTCGACTTCGCTGCGGTCGCGGACCGCGACGCCGTAGCGCTCGAGGTCGTCGATCAGGTAGTGGGACATCGTCTCGGCGAGGTCGGCGCGGCGGTGCAGGAGGGTGACCAGGGCGCCGCCGCGCGCCAGCCAGATCGCCGCCTGCGCCGCCGAGTTGCCGCCGCCGATCACGCCCACCCGCTGGCCGCCGCAGAGCTGCGCCTCGGGCGGGCCGGCGGCGTAGAAGACGCTGATCCCCTCGTAGCTGTCGAGGTCGGCGACCGGCAGGCGCCGGTATTCGGCGCCGGTCGCGAGCAGCACCGCGCGGGCGGCGATCTCGTTGCCGTCCTCGAGCCTGACGAGGTGGCGCTCGGCGCCGGGCTCGAGCGCCGCGGCGCGGTAGGGCGTCGCCGTGCGGGCGCCGAACTTGCGCGCCTGGGTGACCGCGCGGCTGGTCAGCTCGGTGCCGCTGATCCCCGCCGGGAAGCCGAGGTAGTTCTCGATCCGCCGCGAGGTGCCGGCCTGGCCGCCGAGCACGGTGCTCTCGATGACCAGCGTGTCGAGGCCCTCCGAGGCGCCGTAGACCGCGGCGCCGAGGCCGGCCGGCCCGCCGCCGACGACGAGCAGGTCGACCTCCTCGCGCTGCTCGAGCTCGAGCCCGATCCCGAGCGCCCGCGAGAGCTGCCCGTTGCTCGGCCGGCGCAGCTCGTCGCCGCCGGGGAGCCGCACGAGCGGGATCTCGTCGGGGTCGAGCGGCGTCGATCAGGGCGGCCGCCTCCTCGCTCTCGTCCGGGACGAGCCAGGAGTGGGGGAGGCGCAGGCGCCGGGCGAAGTCGAGCAGGCGGCGGGTCTCGCTCGGACTCGTGCGGGCCGATGATCTCGATGCCCGATCCCCTGGCGCTGCTGCAGCATCTCGCGCCGCTCGATGAAGGCGGAGAGGAGCAGGTCGGAGAGCGAGCCGTCCTCGAAGAGCAGCTGCCGCAGGACCTCGCGATCGACGGCGATGTAGCGCATCGGCTCGGTGACGACGGCGGTGAGGAAGACGGTCTGCCCGGAGAGCAGGTTCATCTCGCCGAGGAAGCCGGAGGCGCCGTGGCGGACGATCTCCTCGCCGGCGCCGTCGAGGATCGCCGCCTCGCCCTCGACGATCGCGATGAACGGGTAGCTCTCGTCGCCGATCTCGAACAGCGTCTCGCCGGCCTCGGCGGTCGCGCTCCTCGCCGTGCTCGGCGAGCGTCGCGAGCTGCGAGCTCGAGAGCACTCGACTTACCGGTAGGGCCATCGGCCGAAGGCTACCCGCCGGCTGCAAGCCAGCTCGGCGCGCGTGAAAAGCTGCTGCGATGAGCGACTCCCGGGTCCGATCGGCGTTCAGCGGGCGCACCGCCTGGGCGCGCAGCCTGCAGGCGCCGCTGCGCGACTTCCTCGCCACCGAGACCGGCAGCGCCAGCGTGCTGCTCGCCGCCGCGCTGGCGGCGCTGGCCTGGGCCAACATCGACCTCTCCTCCTACGAGAGCGTCTGGCGCACCAAGCTCTCGATCCAGGTCGGCGACTCGGGCATCTCCCAGGACCTGCGCGAGTGGGTCAACAGCGGCCTGATGACGTTCTTCTTCTTCGTCGTCGGGCTCGAGGTGCGCCGCGAGTTCGACGTCGGCGAGCTGCGCGAGCGCCGCCGCCTGGCCCTGCCGGTGCTCGCCGCGCTCGGCGGGATGGTCGTGCCGGTCGCGATCTACCTGGCCATCAACGGCGGCGAGCGACGCGGCGCACGGCTGGGGGGTGGCGATGTCGACCGACACCGCCTTCGCGCTCGGCATGCTGGCCCTGGTCGGGCCGCGCTTCCCCGACCGCCTGCGCGGCTTCATGCTGACGATCATCGTCGTCGACGACGTCGTCGCGCTGCTGGTCATCGCCGTCGCCTACAGCAGCGACGTCGCCCTCGAGCCGCTGCTGATCGCGGCCGGGGTCTTCGGCCTGATCCTGCGTCGCCCTCGCGCTGCGGATCCGCCAGGGCCTCGTCTACCTCCTGCTCGCCGCGGTCTCCTGGGTGGCGCTGTTCGAGTCGGGCGTCGACCCGGTCGTGCTCGGCCTCGCCGTCGGCCTGATCACCTGGGCCTACCCGGCCGGCCGCGGCGAGCTGGAGCGGGCGACGGACCTCTTTCGCAGCTTCCGCGAGCAGCCGACGCCGGAGCTGGCCCGCTCGGCCAGCGTCGGCCTGCGCGCGGCGGTCTCGCCGAACGCCCGCCTGCTGCAGCTCTACCACCCGTGGACGAGCTACGTGATCGTGCCGCTCTTCGCCCTGGCCAACGTCGGCATCGCGATCGACGGCGACTTCCTCTCGCGGGCCTACTCCTCGCCGATCACGCTCGGGATCATCTTCGCCTACGTGCTCGGCAAGCCGGTCGGCGTGGCCGGCGTCTCCTGGCTGGTGACGAGGCTGAGCCGGGGACGGCTGCGCCCGCCGGTCGGCTGGGCGGCGACGGTCGGGGGCGGCGCGATCGCCGGGATCGGCTTCACGGTCTCGCTGCTGATCGCGGCGCTGGCCTTCCACGGCGCCGAGCTGCGCGAGGCGAAGCTCGGCGTGCTGAGCGCCGCGCTCTGCGCCTCGGCCCTGACCTGGCTGGTCTTCCGGGCCACCGCGATGCTGCCCAGGCGGGCGCGCATCCGCGCCCTGCTCGGCGGACTCGGAGACGCTCGTCGACCTCGCCGTGCCGGTCGATCCCGAGCGCGACCACCTGCGCGGCCCGGCCGAGGCGCCGGTGACGGTGGTCGAGTACGGCGACTTCGAGTGCCCCTACTGCGGCCGGGCCGAGCCGGTGATGCGCGAGCTGCTCGCCGACTTCGGCGACGTCCGCTACGTCTGGCGCCACCTGCCGCTCTCCGACGTCCACCCGCAACGCCGAGCTCGCCGCCGAGGCCTCCGAGGCGGCCGCCGCGCAGGGGGCCTTCTGGGAGATGCACGACCTGCTGCTCGACCACCAGGGCGAGCTGCAGCCCCGCGACCTGCAGGCCTACGCCGAGCAGCTCGGCCTCGACCTCGAGCGTTTCCGCGAGGACCTGCAGCCGCCACGCCCACGCGCCGCGGGTCGAGGAGGACGTCGACTCGGCCGACATCAGCGGCGTCACCGGCACGCCGACCTTCTTCGTCAACGAGCGCCGCCACGACGGCGCCTACGACATCGACACGCTCTCGGCGGCGGTGAGGGCAGCCGGCGCCCGCTCCGGATCGCGCCCTAGACGACGGTCAGCTGGCGGTGCGTTGCTGCTCCTCGACCGTCAGCTCGGCGGTCGGGAAGGCCTCGAGGCGCTCGTCGGGGATCGGCTCGCCGCTCTGGATCGAGACGCCGTAGGTGCCGGCGCCGAGTCGCACCTCGGCGCGCTCGACGGCGGCGAGCCGCCTCTGCAGGTCCTGGAGCCGGCCGGCGTCGAACTCGTCCTGGTAGAGGCCCTCCGAGTCGATGTCGCCGGGCTCGACCCGGCCGTCAGCCTCTTCGGGGCCGCCGCGCTGCGATCGCCGGCGATCTCTTGCTCGATCTGCTCGCGCTCACGGGCAAGCAGCTCTCTGGCGCGCTCCGGCTTCACGGAGCAACCGTAACGCCTTTTTCCTCCGTGCCAGCCAAAAGCGCTGCGGCTGCGGTGCGCTATCCTGTTCGAAGACTAACTACAGAAATTGGACTTAGATATGGCCTATCTCCTGATTCCGCTCGACGACGCGATCGTCTTCCCCGGCGTCTCCGCCACCCTGCCGATCGACATCGGCGAGGAGGAGCGGTCTTCCTGCTGCCCCGCAGCGACGGCGAGTTCGGCCGCGTCGGCGTCGTCGCCGAGGTGATCGAGCGCGGCCACTCGCGCGGCGGCACGCCCGCGGCGACCGTGGTCGGCCTGCACCGCGGACTCGCCGGCGCCGCCGTCCCCGGCGACGAGGGCGAGGGCGAGGCGCTGCGCATCGACGTGCAGGAGGTCCACGACGGCCATCCCGACGACGAGCACACCCAGGAGCTGGCGCGCGAGTACCGCGCCGTGGTCGAAGAGATCCTCGAGCTGCGCGGCGACGACGGCCGCATCGCCGCCTTCCTGCGCTCGGTCGAGGAGCCGGGCGCGCTGGCCGACACGACCGGGCTCAGCCCCGACGTCTCCGATCGAGCAGAAGCTGCGCCTGCTGGAGACGATCGACGTCACCGCCCGGCTGCAGCTGGCGGTCGAGCTGCAGCGCGAGCGGCTCGCCGAGCTGCAGGTGCGCAGCCGCATCCGCGAGGACGTCGAGTCCGGCGCCCAGAAGCAGCAGCGCGACTACTTCCTGCGCAAACAGATGGAGTCGATCCGCAAGGAGCTGGGCGAGGACGAGGGCAGCCTGATCGAGGAGTACGAGCGCAAGATCGCCGAGGCCGGGATGCCGGAGGCGGTCGCCGAGCAGGCCGAGAAGGAGCTGCGCCGGCTCGAGCGCCAGGGCGAGCAGTCGCCCGAGTCCTCGATGATCCGCAGCTACCTCGACTGGCTGATCGCGGTGCCGTGGGCGAAGCGCTCCGAGGAGCGGCTCGACCCCGCGCACACGCGCGAGGTGCTCGACGCCGACCACGCCGGGCTCGATGACGTCAAGCGGCGGATCACCGAGTTCATCGCCGTGCGCAAGCTGCGCGAGGAGCGCGGCGTCGACGACGACAGCCGCGCCAACGGCGCGATCCTGACCCTGGTCGGGCCGCCCGGCACCGGCAAGACCTCGATCGGCGAGTCGATCGCCCGCGCGCTGGGACGCGAGTTCGTCCGCATCTCACTCGGCGGCCTGCACGACGAGGCCGAGATCCGCGGCCACCGCCGCACCTATATAGGGGCCCTGCCGGGCCGGATCGTCCGTGCCCTGCGCGACGCCGGCACGATGAACCCGGTGATCCTGCTCGACGAGGTCGACAAGGTCGGCGCCGACTGGCGCGGCGACCCCTCGGCGGCGCTGCTGGAGGTGCTCGACCCGGCACAGAACCACTCGTTCCGCGACCACTACCTCGACGTCGAGGTCGACCTCTCCGAGGTCGTCTTCATCGCCACGGCGAACCTGACCGACACGATCCCGGCGCCGCTGCTCGACCGCATGGAGATCGATCGCCTTCGACGGCTACACGACCGAGGAGAAGCTGGCGATCGCCAGGGGCTACCTGCTGCCGCGCCAGCTGAAGCGCAACGGGCTCGAGGCCGAGGAGGTCGAGGTCGGCGACGAGATGCTGCGCACCGTGATCTCCGAGTACACCCGCGAGGCGGGCGTGCGCCAGCTCGAGCGCGAGCTGGGCAAGCTGCTGCGCGGGGCGGCGACGCGGATCGCCTCCGGCGAGGCCGAGGAGCCGATCGTGCTCGACACCGACGCGCTCGCGCGACGCGCTCGGGCCGCCAGCGCTTCTTCCAGGAGTCGGTCGAGCGCACTGCGATCCCCGGCGTCTCGACCGGGCTCGCCGTCACCGGCACCGGTGGCGACGTGCTCTTCATCGAGGCGACCGCGATGGAGGGCGACAAGGGCCTGGTCCTGACCGGGCAGCTCGGCGACGTGATGAAGGAGTCGGCGCGGATCGCGCTCTCCTACGCGCGCTCGCACAGCGAGGAGCTCGGCATCGACCCCGAGCGCTTCCAGCGCGAGTTCCACCTGCACGTGCCGGCCGGCGCGATCCCCAAGGACGGCCCCAGCGCCGGCACGGCGATGACCACGGCGCTGGTCTCGCTGCTCTCCGGGCGGCCGGTCAAGCACACCGTCGGGATGACCGGCGAGGTCACCCTGCAGGGCAGGGTGCTGCCGATCGGCGGACTGAAGCAGAAGGTGCTGGCCGCCCACGCGGCCGGGCTGACCGAGGTGATCCTGCCCGAGCGCAACCGCGGCGACCTCGACGAGGTGCCCGAGGAGGTGCGCGAGCAGATGACCTTCCACCCGGTGATGAGCATCGACGAGGTGCTCGAGCAGGCGCTCGAGCCGGCGGAGAACGGGGCCGATGTCACCGCGATGTCGTAGCTGCTCGCCGGTGCCGCCGGAGCTGCGGGCGGCCGCCGAGCCTGCTCGAGCGCCGCTGGACGCTGGCGACGATCTACGCCTGCTCCAGCGGCGCCGTCACGCTTCAACGAGTTCCGCCAGTCCCTCCCCGGCGTCTCGCCGACGACCCTCTCCGACCGCCTCGAGCAGCTCGAGGCCGCCCGGATCGTCGAGCGGCGCCTGGTGCCGGGCCGCCCCCGCACACCGAGTACGTCCTCACCCACCACGGCGAGCGCCTAGCCCTCGCCGTCGCTGGCCTGCTCGAGAAAGGCGTGGGGGACGAGGCGCGAGTGCCTTAGTCAGCGCTGCGAGTAAGTGCCCAACGTCGCAGCGTCGAACGTCTCGTACGTCCTCCGCGCATGCCCACTGCTAGTGAGGTTGCCCCGAACGCCAATGTTGTTCCAGTACCCACCGGTGAGTGCGCCCTTAGTGATGCGAAGCGATGTTGCCCCCTTGCGGGGTTGTTCATCGCTGGGCTGGCGTGGCTCGAAGTCATAGAAGAGAAGTAGAAGGTCGTCCCCGTAACGATCCTCTCCAAGCACAGTAGTAGTGGCCTTCGACTCTCCATCCTCGAACAGCAATCTTGCGTTGATGGTTGAAGCCGTCTGGCGAATTCTCAGGTAGCTAGGTTTCGTATCCATGGTGGTGCCAGGTGGGCCTGCTTGGGGCGCTAGAAGCATCTTCCACGTACCTTGCAGTCTCGGTGGTCTCCCCGGCAGCGGCAGCAATCGCCAGAAAAACTTCTCATATGACCAAGCCAAGATGAGCACTGCGGTAATTGCCTTGCCAACGTCTCCTAGGTTCGGCAGCGCCGGGTTGTGAGTGCGAATTGCTGCTGCTACGAAAAGGGCGACAATCCCGAGTACAACAATCGACTGAATAACAATCCGGCTTTTCATATGCAGCAATATAGTTGACCGAATCGGAAGTGATGTCGCTGCGACCCCTCGAGACGCCGTTAGACGCCTGCCGGTTTTCAAGGCCCGAAGGTCGGGTACTGCTTCGAGAGTGGATACCCGCTTTTAAGTAGGGGCGAGGTCTCAGTCCACGACCCTCGATGGCCGGAGGACTCATGCAGGAGCAGGACGCCGACCTATTCATCAAGTTGCCCGCGCGATCCGAGAACCTCTCGGTGATTCGGCACGCCGTCGGCAACGTGGCGCGGCAGCACGGGATGGGGGCGGACGGCATCGCCGACCTGCAGATCGTCGTCACCGAGGCCTGCTCGAACGTCGTCGTTCACGCCTACTGCGACCGGCCGAGGGGGGCGCTGGAGGTCGAAGCCAACTGCGAGGCCAGTGATTTCGGCGTCGCGGTTCGCGACTACGGCAGGGGCTTCCGGGCGGCGACGCACGAGACGGAGGGCCTGCGGCTGGGCCTGGCGCTGATCTCGACGATCGCCCCCAGCTTCGACGTCGCCGAGCGCCACGAGGGCGGCGTCGAGGTCAACATGCGCCTGCCGTTCCCTCGCTCGCCCGATCCGTAGGGCGACCGTCCGCGGTCAGGCGGTCTTCGGGCCCTTGGGCTCGCTGCGCGGCTCGAGCTGTATTTCGTGCTCGGCCTCCGGGCGCCCCTCCTCGATCTCGACGCTGCGCTCGATCTCGGCGTTTAGCTGGTGGCCGAAGAGGATCGCCAGGTTGCTGATCCAGAACCAGACCAGCAGGGCGATCAGGCCGCCGAGCGTGCCGTAGGTCTTGTCGTAGGAGCCGAAGTTGGCGACGTAGAAGGCGAAGGCGGCCGAGGTGACTGCCCAGACGACGATCGCCACCAAGCTGCCGGGCGTCACCCATCTGAAGCCGCGCAGCTTCACGTTCGGCGAGGCGTAGTAGAGGACCGCGACCATGAGCAGGAAGACCGCCACCATCGCCGGCCACTTGGCGATGTTCCAGATGCTGACCGCGGTGTCGCCGAGGCCGACCGGGCCCGCCACGGCGTCGACCACCGGCCCGGTCAGGACCAGGGCCAAGGCGAGGATCGCCATCAGGACGATCATCGCCAGGGTGACGAGAAGTTGAAGTGGGCGCAGCTTCCAGAACGGTCGTCCCTCCGGCGTCTCATAGATGACGTTGGAGGCGCGGATGAAGGCGCCGACGTAGCCGGAGGCCGACCAGAGGGCAAGCGCCAGCCCCGCGACGAAAGCGAAGCCGGCGGTGCTCTGGCTGGAGGCGATCGATTCGATCGGGCCCGAGAAGGTGTCAGCAGCGGACTGCGGCCCGATTTCGGTGATGATTTCGGTCAGCGTCGAGGTGGCGCTCTTCGGGTCGCCGACCAAGCCGATCAGCGAGACCATCGCGATCAGGGCGGGGAAGAGAGCGAGCAGGCCGTAGTAGGTGAGCGCCGCGGCCCAGTCGCTGAGGTTGTCCTCGATGAACTCGCTCGCGGTGCGCTTCAGGGTGGCGAGGGCGCTCGTATCGCTGCTTGTCTCTGTCGACTCGGGCTCGTTCATCGCGCGATCTGCCCAGGTCTACCCGCTATGCGACCGCAACGCACCCTCACGGGCATCCGGGGATCATTCGGTACGTGACGATCGACGAGCAGGGTCGCGGTTGAGATGGACAGCCCGTTGCTGGCCTCGATCGCGCTGCCGATCGCGATCGCCACGATCATGTGCAGCCTCGGCCTGGCGCTGACCCCGGCCGACTTCCGCCGTGTTCTCGTCGCCCCGCGCGGGGTCGTGATCGGGATGCTCAACCTGGCGCTGATATCGCCATTGCTCGCCTTCGTGATGGCTGAGCTCTTCGACCTGCCGCCGGAGCTCGCCGTCGGCCTCGTCCTGCTCGGGTCCTCGCCCGGCGGCATGATGGCCAACATGCTGACCCACCTGGCGCGTGGCGACACGGCGCTCTCGGTGACGATGACGGCGATCAGCAGCGTCGCCTCGGTGATTACGGTGCCGCTCTTCCTCAGCCTCTCTTCGGAGCACTTCGGCGCCGGGTCGCTGGGCGAGGTCAGCATGCCCGGCGTGGTCGCGCTTGTCTTCACGATCACGCTGATCCCGGTCGCGATCGGCATGACGCTGCGGCGGCGCTGGCCGGAGCGAGTCGCCGTCGCCTATCCGCGGGTGCGCGCGGCCTCATTGGGCCTCTTCGCGATCGTCGTCCTCGGGGCGATCGTCAGCGAGTACGACACCGTCGCCGAGAACGCCGCCGAAATGGCCGGTGCCGCGCTGGCCCTGAACCTCGCGGCGATGACGATCAGCTTCGCGATCTCGAGGCTGGCCCGTCTCGACAGCCGCCAGTCGACCGCGATCGCCCTCGAGCTCGGCATCCACAACTCGACCCTGGCGATCGCCGTCGGCGCCTCGCTCGCCACCGAGCTGACCATCCCCGCAGCCGTCTACAGCTCCTTCATGCTCTTCACCGGCGGCCTCTTCGCCTGGACGATGAGCCGCCGCAACGTTGTCCTCGTGGCTGGGGTCTCTTGATCGCGATGATTGCTCGGGTGTCGCGTCAGGTAGGAGTCACGCTGGCCCTCCTAGTCGCGGCTGTGTCGTTGCTTGCCCTGGTCGCCGGCTGCGGCAGCAACACGGATGCGACTGACTCCAGCACGCAGCGCCAGGTGATCGAACGCTCGCCGCCGAAGAACACGGACAGGAAGCCGACTGCGCCAACGGTCGCCCGGTCGCACTGCCCATCTGGGCTATCCGACTGCCGCGCGACCGAGGGCTTGATCACCTTTGTCGAGCGGGTCGACCCCGACGGCGACGGCGATGTCCACTTCGTCGTCATCGACTCGCAGGGCATCACCCTGCCGGGCCTGACCGCGATCGACGTCAACAAGGAGCTTCGTCCTCACCCGCTTCCCGGATTGGGGGACACGATCAGCGCCGCCGGTCCGGTCCAGACCGGCTCCTACGGCCAGAGTCAGATCCACGCGATCGAGCTGCACGTCGCCGGGCAGTAGGGTCGCCACACACGGGTTCACTCAGGAGGATTGATTTGAACGGTTCAGCTGCAGAGACGAAGACGGTTTTGGTCAGCGGTGGCTCGGGATACCTCGGGGGCTGGTGCGTGGTCGAGTTGCTGCGTCGCGGTTACCGGGTGCGCACGACGGTGCGAGATCTCGCTCGTGAGGCCGAGGTCAGGGCGAGGGTCGCGCCGCAGGCCGAGGCCGGCGACCGCCTCACCGTGCTGGCCGCGGATCTGGGCAGCGACGATGGCTGGACGCAGGCGGTGCAGGGTTGCGACTACGTCCTGCACGTCGCCTCGCCGTTCCCGCCGGTGCAGCCGCAGGACCCCGACGAGCTGATCGTGCCGGCGCGTGAAGGGACGCTGCGGGTGCTGCGCGCCGCCCTCGATGCCGGGGTCGACCGTGTCGTCGTCACCTCCTCGGTGGCCGCGGTCGGCGGCAGCACCAGCCACTCGGACGTGCCGCTCGACGAGCAGAGCTGGACCGACGCCGACAACCCCAAGCTGACGCCGTACACGCGCTCGAAGACGATTGCCGAGCGGGCCGCCTGGGACCTCGTCAAAGAGCGGGGCGAGGTCGAGAAGCTCGCCGTCGTCAACCCCGGCGCGATCCTTGGCCCGGTATTGAGTGACGACCGTTCTTACTCACTCGAACTGATCGAGAGGCTACTCAAAGGAATCCCTGGCACGCCGCGGATCGGCTTCAGCGTCGTCGACGTGCGCGATGTCGCCGATCTGCACATCCTCGCGATGACCGATCCGGCTGCCGGAGGCGAGCGCTTCATCGCCGTCGCCGAGTTCCGCTGGATGTCGGAAGTCGCGGCGGTGCTGCGCGACCGGCTCGGGCCGGCGGCCGCGAAGGTGCCGAAGCGAAGCGTCCCCGGCTTCGTCGTGCGGGCGATGGGGATCTTCGACCCCGGTATCCGCTCGGTCGTCAGCCAGCTCGGCCGCCGGGTCGAGATGTCGAGCGAGAAGGCGAAGACGAAGCTCGGCTGGTCGCCTCGCCCGGTCGACGAGACAGTTGTCGATTGCGCCCAGAGCCTCGTCGATGAGAAGGTGGTCTAGCGATGGCCAACGTCCTCTGCGTTCTCTATGACGATCCGGTCGACGGCTACCCGCCGAGCTACGCGCGCGACGAGGTGCCGACGATCGAGCGCTACCACGATGGCCAGAGCACGCCGACGCCGCAGGCGCTCGGCTTCAAGCCCGGCGAGCTGGTCGGCAGCGTCTCGGGGGAGTTGGGGCTGCGCGCCTTCCTGGAGCAGCGCGGGCACAAGTTGATCGTCACCTCCGACAAGGATGGGCCAGGCTCGGTCTTCGAGCGCGAGCTGCCCGAGGCCGAGGTCGTCATCTCCCAGCCTTTCTGGCCCGCCTACCTGACCGCCGAGCGGATCGCCAAGGCGCCGAACCTGAAGCTGGCGTTGACCGCCGGCATCGGCTCAGACCACGTCGACCTGCAGGCGGCGATCGAGCGCGGCCTGACCGTCGCCGAGGTGACCTACTCGAACAGCATCAGCGTCGCCGAGCACGTCGTGATGATGATCCTCGGCCTGGTCCGCAACTACATCCCCTCCTACCAGGTGGTCGTCGAGGGTGGCTGGAACATCGCCGACTGCGCCGCGCGCTCCTACGACCTCGAGGGCATGCAGGTCGGCACGGTCGCCGCCGGGCGGATCGGCTCGGCGGTCCTGCGCCGGCTGAAGCCGTTCGAGGTCGGTCTGCACTACACCGATCGGCACCGCCTGCCGCCCGAGGTCGAGGAGGAGCTCGGCGTCACCTTCCATCCCGACGTCGAGTCGATGGTCGAGGTCTGCGACGTGGTGACGATCAACGCGCCGCTGCACCCGGAGACCGAGAACCTCTTCGATGCGGAGCTGCTCGCCAAGATGAAGCGGGGCTCGTATTTGATCAACACGGCGCGCGGCAAGATCTGCGATCGCGACGCGGTCGCGCGGGCTTGCGAGAGTGGCCAGCTGGCGGGCTACGCCGGCGACGTCTGGTTCCCGCAGCCGGCGCCCCGAGACCATCCTTGGCGCACGATGCCAAACCACGGCATGACTCCGCACATCTCTGGAACGAGCCTCTCGGCCCAGGCCCGCTACGCGGCCGGCACCCGCGAGATCCTCGAGTGCTGGTTCGACGAGCGGCCGATTCGCGAGGAGTACCTGATCGTCGACGGCGGCACCCTCGCCGGCGCCGGCGCGCACTCCTACAGCGAGGGCAACGCGACGGGCGGCTCGGAGGAAGCCGCCCGCTTCAAAAACGGTTAGCTCGCCCGTCTAGCTGTGGGCCAGCTCGCGATCGATGATCTCGGCGAGCGAGTCCCGGACGCCGTCGGCGGGAGCGCCAGAGATCCTCGCCGCGGAAGCGGCGCTGCGCACGTTTTCGGCCGCCCTTAGGGCGTGCCAGTGCGTGTCGAAGGACTCTCCAGCGGTCGCCACGGTGCGTCCGTCGGCGCCGAGCAGGCGCCAGCGCCACTTGCCAACCAGGTCTTCATAGGCGTCGAATTGGGGCATCTTCGTCTCCTCCGATCGATTACGAACATATGTTCGCATGGTCAGCGGCGGCAAAAGAGCGGCGGGTCGATCCACTAAACAACTTTAGGTCGTCCATAAAACTAGGGTGGCGCTGACCTATCTGAAGCATTAGCGTGGCTCCTTGAGTACCGATTAAGAATTTCGGCGTACAAAAGGGTGCGTCAGCCAGCCTTCCGGCCGACGCTGAACGACAGGGGGAGACGTTCATGCGGGGGATGAGGTTGATCGTTGCGGCGCTGGCCGCTCTGTTTGCCTTGGGTTGCAGCATTGCCCTGGGAGCGCAGGGCGAATCGGGCGACTCGGCTCAGGATGACGGCGCTTTGAGCATGCCTCCGCAGATCGATCGCGGCGTTGAAGTCGAAGCAGAGCGGACCGCGGCCTCACAGACGTTTCGCCTCCCCAGCGGCCAGCTCGAAACCAGGCTCTACGAGACCCCGATCAACTACCGCGACGCCGATGGCCAATGGAAGCCAATCGGTCAAAGCTTTGAAGAGCTAGACGACGGCAGTCTCAGCAATGGCCCCAACTCCTTCGACGTGAGGCTCCCCGAGAGCCTTGGCGAGGAACCACTACGCCTCGCGACTGATGGCGGATGGGTCACCACCGAATTGCTCGGCCCCGAACCAGATGACGTGCAGCCCGAAGGCGCGAGCGCCAGCTACGAGCTGGCAGGCGGCGATACCAGCTTCGAGTTCTCCAATCTCGCCAACGGCATCAAGGAGGACATCGTCATCGACGACCTCTCTCAGCCGAGCAGGTTCCGCTTCGAGCTCGACGCCTCGAGCGGTCTTGCTCCCACACTGCGCGAAGACGGCGCGATCGTCTTTCGCGACGAGAGCGGCCGAGCCGTGGTGACCTTGCCGGCGCCTGTCATGAGCGACAGCGCGCCGCAGCCAGCGGTTTCCCATGCGATCCATTATGAGTTGGGGCCAGAGGTCGAAGGTCGCTGGACGTTGACGGTCGAGGCCGACCGCGACTGGCTTGCGCAGCCAGAGCGAGTTTGGCCGGCTCGGCTGGACCCGACCATGACCGTCGGCCCTGAACTTGACTGCATCATCGGCGGGAAAAAAGCCCAGACGGGCTGGATCGACTGCGCCGCCTGGGGCCGCAAAGAAGACCTACCACTACGCTGGCGGCTCGGACTCCCCGGCTTGGACACAGGAAGGGGGCGCCTGGACTCGCAGCATCGAAGCACTGGGTGGCAGCCTTGGTGCCCTTCAAAGTAGCAACGGAGAAATCACCTTCCAGATCGCCGACATGCACGGCGACACCATTGCCACGGCCGACGACGATCCCGAAGCTACCGAACTGCTCTCAACGCAGCAGTTCGATGAGTACGGCAAACCCAAGCAGTCGGGCTTCTTGGAGGGCGGCAGTGCCGAATACGGCTGGCTCGGAGCTGAGGCCCGCCGCACGCAGCTGCCCTCCGGTGTGGTTCAGATGGGCGCACGCAGTTACGTTCCCGCCCTCGGTCGCTTCCTTTCCCCAGATCCCATCGAAGGTGGCTCCGCCAATGCCTACGAGTACGCTGCCGGCGACCCGATCAACAACTACGACCTAACGGGCATGCGGGTTACGAGGGCTAAACTCCAACAGCGCCGAAGACAACTCCAACGCGTACGGAGGATCCAAAATGGAGCAAAGCGGCAGATGACGCGTGCAGCGCGGAATAGCCGTAACACGACCCAATCCACGGCGCGGCTGCGCAAGATCGCGCATAGATCCTTCCAGATGGCTAGAAGCACGTTCCAGAAGAACCCCGGATGGGGTGGCGCATGTCAGAAGGCATTTAAGAAAACCAGGTACAGCACAGGTGGACTACCGCCCCTAAGGAGCTTCCATGACGCGACTGACGCCTGCGCTGAAGCGGTACGCCATGCTGCAGAAAGGGACACAAGACGAGAAGGCAAAGAAGATCTAGAAGAACGTGGCGAAGGAATCGAAGAAGCCGAAGAAGGTGCCAAAATCATTGAAGAAGCCTTCTAGTTGGAGTGAGAGGAGAGAATGTCTTCAGAGGTCAACAGATTGAAGCATCCGCTTAGGCCTCTTCATCGTGGGCGCTCAAGCTGGCTTACGACAAATCGGGCCAAGTGCGCTACATCGCTATTTTTCGCGTGTGTATTGCTTTGTGCGGCCCAGCTACAGCTGGCCCAGTCCGCTCACGCACTCAACTCGGAGCCGCGATCAAGGGCGAGTGGTGCTGTTCGCGCCTATGCCGCGTTCCGAGCGCGAGGTACAAACGGCTTTCGTATCTATGTAACCGGCTCTCCGAGGGGCGTGCGCCTGGTGGCCGCCCGGCGCCACGAAGCGGCGATCTATCTGGATCGATTGGGAATTGCAAATCAAGACGGAATGCACGCGGCCTTCGGGCGAGTGGGGAAGATCGATCTTCGCTTTCACGCGCTTCACAAAGCGCGCCGTACCTTGGGGCAGCCGGCTGACTGGACGGGTTGCGATTTGAAGCTCAAGGACAAGTACGGCTACTTCACCGGCACGGTCGTATTCCGCGGCGAGGAGGGTTTTACCAAACTACGCCGGCGTAAGGTCTACGGTCGGGCGGCTCCGGCGCAAAGGCTGAAATGCATCGCGAGAGCCGCTCGTCCGTTGAACGGTGTGACTCAGAAAGGAAATTCGGAAGCTCGGCCAGAACTTAACGTTGGATCACTGTATCCACTCCGGGATTTCATCGCGGGAGGTGAAGCGATCTCGGGGATCCGTTCGCTGGTCCGCACTGGTGTGCCGTTGAACCTGGCGAAGCTGCCATCCGCGGGCGTGCCGTTTCGTGCGGAGTCGATTCAGGAATATGGCAGGTGGGTCGTCAGTCGGCTTCTCGTTGCGAAGGGGTCCGCGGACAGCCTTGTGGAGGGTCCCAACAAAAGCGTGACCGTGACGCCGCCTAAGCCGTTTTCCGGCAAAGGCGAATTTCACGGCTGCGCAACGCGCTCCATCGCGGAGTGGCGAGGGTCAATAAAAGTGTCACTACCTGGTCTGTCCAACGTTATATTTGGTGGGAACAGGTTTACCTTTTCTTTCAAACCAGAAGGGCGCTGCCCACCTGACAAGTAGCCAGAGCAGCCGGCCGGGACCTTCAAAGCCACCTACAACGCCGACGGCCAGATGACCGAACAGTTCCCGCCAACGGTTTGCCCAGAAGGTCGAATACGATCCCCCGGCGCCGCCGTTGGGCTTGAATACGTCAGGAACGGGCTGCTCTGAGGCCTGCACCACGTGCGTACACGGTTGTCATCGACAGGATGATCGTTGGTCGCCTCGGTCCTGGGGAACCCTGTGTTGTCGAGTTGTTGTCAATCGGTTGCCAGGGTTCCACCGGGCGGCGAGCGTTTCGGCCTCTCGGTGAGGCCCAAGAACGCATGGAACGGCGCTACGCGAGGGATCCAGTGGTACGGTCGCGGCGATGAAGATGCGTGCCGCGGTGTTGGAAGAGTTCGGGGAGCCGCTTGGGGTCCAGGAGGTCGAGCTGGCTGAGCCGCGTGCCGGTGAGGTGCTGGTTCGACTCGTCGCCTGCGGCGTCTGCCACACAGACCTCTACACGGCCTCCGGCGCCGACCCTTCGGGCTACGCGCCGACCGTGCTTGGCCACGAGGGCGCCGGGGTCGTCGAGCAGGTTGGCCCTGATGTCGCTTCGCTTGCCCCGGGCGACCATGTCGTCACCCTCTTCTCGCCCCAGTGCGGCGAGTGCGTGCACTGCGTTGACCCGCGGACCAACCTCTGCATGGCGATTCGCGAGCAGCAGAACAAGGGCTTCCTTCCCGACGGCACGACGCGGATCTCCCGTGAGGGCGACGGGGTCCGTCACTTCATGGGCTGCTCGACCTTCGCCGAGTACACGGTGATGCCGGAGATCGCCCTGGCCAAGATCAACCCCGAGGCGCCCTTCGAGCACGCCTGCCTCTTCGCCTGCGGTCTCTCGACCGACCTCGGCGCGGCGATCAACACCGCCGCGGTGACAGCGGGCAGCACCTGTGTGATCTTCGGCGCCGGGATGGTCGGCCTCGGCGCGGTCGCCGGTTGCCGCCTGCAGGGCGCCGAGCGGATCGTCTGCGTCGACCTCTCCGCGGAGCGGCTCGAGTTGGCCCGCGGCCAGGGCGCCACCGACCTGCTCGTCGGCGGCGAGGGCGCGGTCGAGGAGATCCTCGCGATGACCGGCGGCTTCGGCGCCGACTACACCTTCGAGGCGACCGGCAACGTCGCCGTGATGCGCCAGGCGGTCGAAGCGGCGCGCGTGGCCTGGGGCCTTTGCACGGTCGCCGGCGTGGCCGGCAAGGGCGAGACCCTCGACGTCGTCCCCCGCTTCCTGATCACCGGTCGCCGCATCGCCGGCTCCTCCTTCGGCGGCGTCAAGGGCCGCGACCAGGTCCCGCTGCTGATCGAGCGCGCGATGGCCGGCGAGATCGACGTCGATCCCTTCATCTCACACCGCATCAGCCTCGACGAAGTCAACCGTGGCTTCGAGCTGATGGAGGCCCAGGACGGCATCCGCAGCGTCATCGAGTTCCACTAAGGGCTGAACAGTCGCCGCCGTATGTAGTCGGCGCAGCTTCGCCGCTAACGCTTGATGATGTTGTGTACCTCGATCAACTCTGGCTCGCCGGCCTCGATTCCGACTTCGGCCAGCACTGGCATCAGCCGCTCGCCGAATGCCTCGAGCTGCTCTCGGGAGTCCCAGATCTCGCTGACTCGGAGGTTGGGATCGGCGCCGAAGCAGGCGTGATAGTCGAGTCCATCGGGCGGGAAGTCCCCCGCCGCTTCGAGCTTGCGGATGCTCTCGTCGTACTGCGCGGCCGTCAACGACGCGGGGGCAAAGCGAACAAGGACACTCATCGAGTTCCTCCTTGGTGGGTTCGGGTCAGCGTAGCGGCGTCGACGCGCTCAGACGACTGCGGCCAGCTCGAGATCGATCTCGAGCAGGTAGGGCGCGACCATGCCCTCGTAGTCGGCCTTGCGCTCGGCGGGGAGGTCCTTCCAGCCGGTCACCGAGCCGCGGCAGATGTCGGCGCCGCAGAGGCAGCCGTCGGGGAAGTGCTCGACCGAGTAGTTGCGCATCGCGTAGTCGAAGGTGATCTCCTCACCCTCGGCGATCGACCGGCGAGCGACGAAGTCACAGGCGCCCGTGGCGTTCAGTTCGACGCCGCAGTTGGGGCTGCAGGAGTGGTTGACCTTGGGGTTGAGGCCGGCGTGCCGGGCCCACCGCGTGCGGCTCACCTGGGTCGCATGCGAGTCGTTGCTGGCGACGTCGCCTTCGAGCTCCCCGATCATCACCGTCTCACCGATTTCGAAGCCACGAGTGGCGCGAACACCACCGCCCTTGTCGCCTTCGGGAGTGCATAGCTCATAGCCGACAGGATCCAAGGGACCGCCTCTCAATTGTTTGCGCGCAGCGAAACTGCGCTCAGTGACCTTAGGCCATCGCCGTCAGGCGGGCCGATGGGCCACTCAGCCCGCGACCCGGGCCTTCGCCTCGTCGAGCTGGCCCAGGTCGAAGACCTCGACCTCGCCGGGGGTCATCCAGGCGAAGAGCTTGAAGGCCTTGCCGACCCACTCGACGTCAGTGACGATCGCCGCCGATCGTCCCGGCCGGCATGTCCTCGATTCGCTCGACCATCTCGTCCCTCCTGCCTACGGCGTCTTGCGGGCGTTGAAGATCGTCCCACCCTCGCAGCCGGCGCGACGCTCGTAGACCCGCACGGTGTAGCCGTTGGAGCTGTCGCCCTGGACGCTGGCGGTGATCCAGGTCGGGGGATTGCTCGTGTTCTGTTGGGCGATTTCGAAGCTACCCTGGATCACGGGGCCGCTGCCCAGGACCGTGAGCGCCGGGATCGCGTCGAAGTGGATGGTCTCCAGCGGTGCGCTTTCGGGGAAGGGGAAGCCGCAGACGACCCGGAAGCTGGCGTCGAACCCGGTGACGACCTTGCCGTTGGAGTAGAACGAGACACCCGCCCCGACCGTCTTGTCGAGGTCTTCGGTCGCTTTGTAGAGCTTCGTCGGTGGCGAGGCGGGTTGCGCCGGCGGCGGGGTCAGCGGCACGACCGGTTTTTTCACGACCGGGATGCCGCCCGGCTGGACGGTCGGTGGGCCGGAGGGGATCGAAGGCTGGCCCGCGGGTGGGCTGCCAACCGGCGCCTGGCCGATGCCGGTGATCTGGGTGCCGTCGGTGAAGCCCGCGACTGGGTAGACGATCGGCGTGCAGGTGATCACCAGTGGGTCCTTGACCACCTGTGTTGCCGAGCTGCTCGCCTTGCCCTTCTTCGGCTTCTTCTTCAGCAGCTTCTTGGCCTTGGGGGTGAGGTTGAGCGGGATGATGTGCGTGCCCGAGCCGTTGGCGTAGATCGTCACCTTCTTGATCAGGCCTTTCTTGCTCTTCTTCGGCTTCTTCGAGGCGAGCGCGCTGGCGCCAGCCGAGCCGGCGACCGCTTTCTCCACTGCGGTCAGCTTGCAGGAGCCGCTGGTGTCGACTTCGAGGCCGAGTTTGCCGCCGGGGAAGACCACCGGCTTCTTGGTGAACTTGAAGGAGCCGTTCGGCTGCAGCGATTCGAGGATGACCCGATAGAGCGGGCTGCCCAGCAGCGGGGGCAAGCCTTTGGGCGAGATGGTCGGCGGGCCGACAAAAGCGAAGACGGAGGTGTCGCTGTCGTTGTAGCCGACGTTGACCGGGTTGGCGGTGGTGAAGGGCGGGTCGGCAACCGAGCTGGCGAACTCGCCGCTGCGGGCGCCGCTGTAGTCGACGACCTTCAGTGCGTCGCCCTCGCTGGGGGAGAAGAAGCCGAGCTCGGGAACGATCCGCAGGATTCCGTCGAGATTGACGTTGCCACCCACTTCGAGCAGGTCGTGCTGGTTTCCGATCACGCCCTGCGCCTCGATCGCCAGCGTCGCGGCTGCTCCCTGCGTGTAGCTGCCGGTGATCGCCATGTTGCCGATTCCGTTGCGGGGGTTGACGATGCCGGAGACGTTGTTGACGTTGCCGCTGATCGGCCCCAGGCCGGTGATCTGGCCGCCATGGTTCATCAGCGTGCCGGTGCTGAGCTGGGCGCCGACCAGGATGTTGCCGCCGGTGGCGTCGAGGGTGCCGCCGCTGTGGCTCGTCTGCGCGCCGATGTCGAGCAGGCCGCCGCCCGCTGTCGTGATGTTGCCGGTCAGCGATGTCGTGTTGGTCGTCCGGATCGTTCCCTGGTTGATCAGGGTTCCGGTTGGAACGGCCAGCGTGCCTCCGGGCATCCTGATTGTCTGCCCGGGGCCCACAGTCCCACTTGCGTTGATTCCCTGCCCGGGCCCGTAGGCAGAGACTTCAGCGGTCGAGGAGGCCCCGGTCATCGTCAGGTTGCCCCGCATCACGACTGGGGCGACTGGGCCACCTACGCTCGTATTGCCGGCGCCCTGGATGAAGTTCCCGGAGTCGATCTGCAGGAACTTGCTGCCCCCGTTGTTGGTGATGAAGCCGCCGGCGTCGTTGACGAACGTGTTTTCAAGCGTCGACGAGTACATGCAGACGCCACTCGTGCAGGTAGGCGAGATGCTGATCGTGCCTTTGTTGGTGAAGGTGTCGTTCGGCGCCGAGTCCGCCCACCAGTTCAGGAAGTCGTCGACCTGGAACGTGCCGGTGTTGGTCACGTTGCCTCTCAGCGAGTTGTTGGCCGCATTGCCGGGGCCGGCGCTTACGAAGGCGCCGGCGTTTGCGAACGCGTCAGCCGCCGCGCTGGTCACCGTCAACATCGCCTGCGGGCTCCCGCAGGTCGTGTGGCCGGGGCAGTCGAGCTGGATCGTGCCGTTGTTGTGGATCGTGACCGCGGTGAGGGCGGGCACGGGCGAGTCCTGCAGCTTCAGCGTCTGGCCGGAGCCGATCGTGAGGTTTTTGACTGTTGGATTGCCGGAGATGATCACCGGGGCAGTGGCGGCGCTGATCACCGCGTCACAGGCCGCCGAGGGGCCGCCGTTGTCCCAGTTGGCGTCGTTCTGGAAATTGTTGTCCGGGGCGGCGGCGATCCAGTTGGTGGTACCGCTGGCACATGCCGCTGCCGACGCGGATGCGGGCGCAAACGTCGCGAATGCCCCGACCAGAATCGCCAACACGGACACTCGAACAGCGATCGACTTGCCTCTCACTTGCTTCCTCTCGATGGTCTCCCCAACAGTTGAGCTGTGGGGGCTGGAGGAAGCTCTCGCCACAGCCGGGGCGACGCTATAGGTCAAAAAACCTGTCGTCAAGCGCTCGTCCGCGCTCGGCTCCTACCTTTTTCCTACTCGTCCCAAAAGCGCTTATAGACTGCCTCTCTTGAGCGTTCAAGCGCCGGGAAGGGCGTTTTCGAGCTTCGTCGCTGCGCTCGCCCTGATCATGGTCGGTGCGCTGGTAGCGCCGGCGAGCGGGCTGGCGGCAGGCACGATCGAAGGCACGGTGATCAATGCGGTCAGCAAAGTTGGGGTCGAGCAGGTCGAAGTTTGCGCCTACGAAGTTCCCGTGACCGAATTCCAGGCCTGCGAAGAAACCGATTCCGCCGGCGAGTATGCGCTCTCGGGGCTCCCCGCCGGCTCCTTCAAGGTCGCCTTCTGGGGCAACTTCAACGGCCTCAACTACCTCAGCCAGTTCTATGAAGACAAGCCGTCCTTCGAGCTGGCCGACGAGATCACGGTGGCGGCCGACGCCACCGTGGCGGACGTCGACGCGGAAATGCATGAGGGAGGCCAGATCGAAGGCTCGGTGATCGACGCCGTGAGCAAAACCGGGATCGCGAACCTCTGGGCTTGTGCCGTCGAAGTGCCCGAGTTCGAAGCGGAAGGCTGCGGGCTGACCAACGCCTCCGGCAGTTACGCGATCGGTGGCTTGCCGACCGGCTCCTACATAGTCGAATTCGAAGGAAGCAGCGAAGGCCTCGACTACCAGACGCGGTATTTCGACGGCAAATCGTCTTTCTGGCAGGGCGATGAGGTGTCGGTGACGATCGGAGCGACAACCCCGGACATCGATGCGGAGCTGCCTCTCGGCGCCCGGATCGAGGGCAGGGTCACCGACGCGTTCAGTGGCGCGGCGATCGAGGACGTCGGGGTCTGCGCGCTGGGCATGACCTCGCTTGGCGCCTGTGCGCTGACCAACGCGAACGGCGAGTACGCGCTTCGCGGTCTCGCGAGCGGCTCCTACGTGGTCGAATTCTGGGCCGAAGACCTCGGCTACCCGGTCGAGTTCTACGACGACAAGTCCTCGTTTGCCCTCGCCGACCCGGTCACAGTCACGGCGCCGGCGACGCTGACCGGGATCGACGGCCATCTGGGCGCGAGCGGAGGCGTGGTTCCGCCGCTGTTGCCAGTGGCTCCCGACAGGACCACCCCAAACGTCGGTCCCGCGCCGCCTCTCAAACCGCTGCCGCACCGCTGTCGCAAAGGCTTCCGGAAGATCAAAAAGCACGGCCGGAAGGTCTGCGTCAGAGCCAAGAAGCACCGCAAGCACTCGCCCGCGCGGACGAAACAGCCGCAGCCCTGAGCGTCAGACGATCTGCTGGACCGCCCAGCCGTTGCCGTCGGGGTCGCTGAAGAAGACGAAGCGTCCCCAGGGGAACTCCTGGACCTCGCCGACCTCGACGCCGCGTCCGAGCAGCTCGGCGCGGGCGGCATCGGCATCCTCGACGACGACCTGCAGGCCCTCGGCCGAGCCGGGCGCGGCTTTGCTCAGCCCCTTGCCGATCGCGATCGAGCAGGCCGAGCCCGGCGGGGTCAGCTGCACGAAGCGGATCTCGTCGCTGACCGCGTGATCGTGGTCGGCGACGAAGCCGGCCTTCTCCGTGTAGAAGGCCTTGGCCCGGTCCACGTCTGAGACCGGCACCGCGACCAGCTCAAGCTTCATGTCCATCGCCATCTCCTTTTGTCGACTCCGTTCGACCCAATGATGCCGATGGTCGGCGGACGCGGTTAGGGTCCCGTCGGTGATTAGGCGCCTTGCCGCAGCGGTCACCGGTCCGCGTGGCCGCTGGCTGACGATCGGGGTCTGGATCGTGCTCGGCGTCGCCGGCTTCGCCGCGCGCACCCAGATCGGCGAGGTGACCGCCGCCGGGCAGAGCAGCTTCCTGCCCGCCCACGCCGAGTCGACCCGGGCCGTCGACGCGCTGCAGAGCAACTTCAAGGGTGGCGACGACGTGCCGGTGCTGATCGTCTTCGATCGCGACGGCGGCCTCACCGCCGCCGACCTCGACGAGATCGGCAAGCTCGGCGAAGGGCTCGAACGGCTCGGCCTCGCCGGGGCGACGCCGGTCCTCGCGCCGTTCTCCGGCGAGGCGAGGCGGCCACTCGGGGAAGTGGCGAGGATCGCCCACGGCATCGGGCCGATCTCCCGCGACGGCGAAGCGGCGCTGGTCGCCCTGGCGATCGACGCCAACGACCGTGGCGCGATCGCCGAAGGCGTCGCGAAGATCCGCCACTACCTGGCCAAGCACCGCCCGGCGGGCCTGCGCTCCTACGTCACCGGTCCCGGCGGCATGGCGGCCGACCTCGAGCAGGTCGCCGACGAGGCCGCCAAGACCCTGCTGATCGCGACCCTTGGCCTGGTCCTGATCCTGCTCCTCGTCGTCTACCGGGCGCCGATCCTCGCCCTGATGCCGCTGCTCGCCGTCGGCATCGCCTACCTGGTCACGATCGGCGTCGCCTATCTGCTGATCGAGGCCGGCGCGATCACGGTCAACGCCGAGGGCACGATGCTGCTGCTCGTCCTCATCTTCGGCGCCGGCACCGACTACTCGCTGCTGCTCATCCACCGCTATCGCGAGGAGATCGATCGTGGCTCGCCGCCCGCCGCGGCGCTGCCGAAGGCGCTCGCCGAGAGCGTGCCGGCGATCGCCGCCTCGGCCGGCACGGTGATCGCGGCGATGCTGGTCCTGCTGCTCGCCGAGCTCGAGTCGACCCACTGGCTCGGCCCGGTCCTGGCGATCGGGATCGCGGTGATGCTCGCCGCGGCGCTGACCCTGCTGCCGGCGATCCTCTCGCTGCTCGGCGGCCGGGCCTTCTGGCCGGTGCGTGACCTGGGGGAGGCGCAGGAGAATCGCCGCTGGGGACAGGTCGCCGGTTTCGTCCGCCGCCGCCCGCGGTCGATCGTCGTCGCCGTCTCCGCCCTCCTGGTCGTGCTCGCGCTGGGCAACTTCATCAGCCACGGCACGCTCGGCTTCGGCCAGGGGGAAACGCACCCGACCGAATCCAGCCGCGGCAACGAAGTCCTCGCCGAACACTTCCCGCCCGGCCTGGGGTCGCCGCTGACCGCGGTCGTCGGGCTCGGCCAGGTGGAGAAGGCGATCGGGGTGCTGGAGGAGCTGCCCTCGGTCAAGCTCGCCCTGCCGATCCCGCCGTCGGCCGTCTCCGACGAGGCCGCGGTGGCGATCGTCCTGCGCGGCAATCCCTACTCGGCGGAAGCGGCCGACCTGGTCGAGGGGATCCGCGACAAGCTCCAGGAGGTCGCGCCGAGCGCGCTTGTCGGCGGCATCCCGGCCGAGAACTACGACGTCGAGCAGGCCAACACGCGCGACACCAAGCTGATCGTCCCCGCCGTCTTGCTCGTCGTCGGCCTGATCCTCGCCCTGCTCCTCCGCGCCCTCGCCGCCCCCGCCTACATGATGGTCACCGTGGTCGCCTCGTTCGCGGCGACCCTCGGCCTCGTCACCTTCGCCTTCACGGACGTCTTCGGGGCCGGCGGGCTGGCCTTCAACCTCGTCCTGCTCTCCTTCATCTTCCTGGTCGCCCTGGGGGTCGACTACAACATCTTCCTGATGACGCGGGCCCGCGAGGAGGCGGCGAAGCTGGGCACCCGCGAGGGCATCCTGGTCGCCCTCGAGAAGACCGGCGGCGTCGTCACCGGCGCCGGCCTGATCCTCGCCGGGACCTTCGCCACCCTGACCCTGCTGCCGCTCGAGGAGCTGGTCCAGATCGGCGCCACGGTCGCGATCGGCGTCCTCCTCGACACCTTCGTGGTCCGCGCTCTGCTGATCCCCGCGATCACCTATCTGTGCGGCGAGCGCGCCTGGTGGCCCGGCGCGGCGCGCTAGACCTCCTGGTAGTTAGTCGGGCTTGACCAGCGCGGTGGCGATGGCGTCGACCAGATAGCGCTCGACCCGACTGGCCGACCAGCGGCGATCCACGGCGAGCTGTTCAGCGACCGGCACCGAGCTCATCGCCCAGGAAAGGTCGGCGGCCGTAGTGGCGTTGAGCCCGTCGCGCAGCAAGTCGGCTTCGGCAAGGCGTTGGGCGGCACGGCGGTGGCCGAGGCGAAGTTGCGTCATCCGGTCCTCCCAGGCCGTGGAGGCAGCGCTGTCATTTCTGCGCACGGCGAGCAGGGCCGATGCGACCGGCTGGATCGTGGCGACGTAGCGCAGCCAGAGGGTGAGGAAGCGTCGCAGCGCGGCAAGCGGATCCTCGTCGTCGAGGGCCGCGGTGCACTGAGCGACGATCCCCGACTGCTCATCCATCCAGCGCACCAGCGCGACCAGCAGGCCGGCGCGCGAGGAGTAGTGCATGTAGAGCGCCTGGCGCGACACGCCCGCGGCCTCGGCCACCTCGGCCATCGAGACCGCGGCGCCCCGTTCGCGCAGCAGGCGGTGGGCCGCTTCGAGGATCCGCTCCCGCGAGCTTTCTCGACTTGACACCTGTCAATCTTAGGTGTTACTTGACACGTGACAAGCTAGACAGATGGAAGGGGCACGAATGACCAACACAGCAAGCGAGGCCGGCCAGAGAGCGATGGCGGCCGTGGGCAGCGGCGATCGCGAGGCCTGGCTCTCCTCCTACAGCGACGACGCGGTGCTCCACGACCCGGTTGGCGGCTCACCGCTCGACCCCGACGGCAAGGGCATCGCCGGACGCACGGAGCTCGAACGGTTCTGGGATTTGACCATCGCTCCCAACCAGATCTCCTTCGAGGTCCGTGAGGTCCATGCCGCGGGACCCGAGGCGGCCTTCGTGGCGACGGTCAGCGCCAAGTTCCCGACCGGCAACTCCGTCGCCTACGACGGAGTGTTCGTCTACGCGGTCGATGGCGAGGGACGTATCGAGACCCTGCGCGGCTACTGGGATCTGGCGGCTGTGCTGGCGGCATTCAGCTGATCCTGCTCGAGGCCGCTGCCCGGCAGGACGACCAGCTGCCCACCGGGGATCGTCCGGCGGATCCACTCGACGAAGCGGAAGGCGGCGTCGCCGGGGCGGCCGTAGATGGCGAGCAGGCCGATCGTCAGCGCGAAGACCCAGAGCCCGCCGGCGGCGAGTGAGAGGCGCTGGACGAGCCCGTAGTGGCCTTGCGGCTCGTTGCCGGCGGTGAAGAAGAGGCCGGCGAAGATCGCCAAGCCGAGCAGCGCCGAGCCGAGCGCCAGCAGGTCGGCGCGGCCCCAGCGGCGATCGCCGCGGAAGCGCCAGGTCATCGCCAGCACGGAGAGCAGGATCGCGATAGCGC
The DNA here is from genome assembly GCA_963718775.1 of uncultured Solirubrobacterales bacterium. Classification (GTDB taxonomy): domain Bacteria; phylum Actinomycetota; class Thermoleophilia; order Solirubrobacterales; family 70-9; genus VRUE01. Next base: position 2,657,082 of record OY970377.1, read on the forward strand.
CGAGGAAGTAGGCCCAGCCGTGGGCGACGTGCTGCCATGAGACCTGGCCGGCTTCCTCGCGGGGGCGGCACCAGGCGTCGATGCTCCAGCGGCAGTCGGCCGGGAAGGGGAAGCCGGCGAGGATCTGGGCGAGCCCGGTGAAGGCGATCAACGCGGGGCCGAGGCGGCCGCGCCAGCTGCGCGGGGCGTCGAGCCACAGCGCCGCGGCAGCGGCGATGAAGGAGAGGCCCCAGATCGCCACGCCGGTGTCGAAGAGCCAGGGCCGCGCGGCGTTGCGGGCGCCGAGCACGCTGACCGCATCGCGGATCTCGCTGTAGCCCGGCTCGATCAGGCCGGCTACGACGACGACGAGGAGCCAGACGATCTGCCCGACTATCGAGGCGACGGCCAGGCGGCGTATCAGCGCGTCGCGGGCTATCGGGGCGAGCTGAGCGAGGAGAGCTGCGACCAGCTAGCCGTGGCTAGTTGAAGGGGGTGCCAAGGCGCGGGGGAGACTGCCGTCAAGTGGGTCGCGCGCTGCATCGCTGCGTCGCTTTTGGCGGCACAGCGGGGGCACCTGTCAGCGGTGACGCCGCGGATGCCGCCGTACTCGGTCTTGCAGTGGTCGCATCGGAACATAGCTCTCGCCTACCCTTTCGACGGCCGACTCGAAACCTTGAGCCCGGCATGGCCAATTCCTACCTTTTTAGTACTCGTCGAGCTCAACTCCCGAGCCATTTCGCCGCCCGGCCCGAGACCTTCAAGACTGAGAGATCGCCCGTGTCGCGGACCTGCTCGGCCGCGTTCGCCATCGCTTCGATCGCGACCCAGGCGAGGCTGCCGCCGACGCTGATCCGCTGCGCTCCGGCATCGACGATCTCGGCCATCGAGAGGCCCGGCATGGCGAGCACGTTGACCGGCTTGCCGACCGCCTCGCACACGGCGCGGATCTGATCGCCGTCGCGCAGGCCGGGGGCATAGAGGACATCGGCGCCGGCCTGCTCGAAGGCCTGCAGGCGGGCGATCGTGTCGTCGAGATCGGGGTTGCCGCGGAGGTGGTTCTCGGCGCGGGCCGTGAAGGTGAAGGGAAAGCTCAGGCCCTGGGCCGCCTCGCTGGCCGCCGCCACCCGTTCCACGGCATGATCGAAGGAGTAGATCTCGCCATCCTGTGGGTCGTAATCCTCAATCGATCCGCCGACGGCTCCGACGGCGGCGACGCGGACGATGGCGTTCGCGGCATCGCGGGGCTCGGGGCCATAGCCGTTCTCGAGATCGACGGAGACCGGCAGCACGGTCGACTCGTCGAGGGTGCTGACGTGCTCGACCAGCTCGTCGAGCGTGACATTGCCGTCGAGGCGCCCCAGGGTGAGGGCAAATCCCGAGCTGGTGGTTGCCAGAGCCTCGAACCCGAGCCCCTCCAGGACCCGGGCCGAGCCCGCGTCCCAGGGGTTGGGAATGATGAACGCCTCGCCCTCGTGCAGGACTCGGAAGCGGGCAGCCTTCTCTGCCCTGCTGGGCCGCGAAGCTCGATCTCCCATCGCCTCGATTCCGGCACCATACTTATTGGGTAGGCGGCTTGTACAAACGGCACTCCAATGGGGATCTCGCCGCTCGCAAAATGCAGCTAAGGTCGCCTCAGCGCAGATCGATGGACCTCAAGGCGACTCCCGCGCGTACTACGAGCATGAACTCTCTACGACGACTTCCCTTGACACTGCTCACGGCCGGGCTACTCGTCTTCGTCGCCCTGCTCGGCGCCGCCCCGGCAGACGCCGCGGTCGGGGTCGAAAAGACCAGCCGCCCGGCCGGCGTGCCCGGCGCCAAGGTCGACCTCACGCTCGCCTGCGGCTTCTGCTTCCCGCCCTGCACCGGCCCTCCCGGGCACCGCAAGCCGTCGCCCTGCATGCTCGGCACCCACCACGCGCAGCCACCCGAGTCCTTCGCGGTCTCCCTGGTGCCGATCGAGCAGGCTCCGAAACCGCACTGGTGTGGCCCCAATGCGCTCTGCTCGCCGACGCCCCGGGGGGCGCCGCGGCAGGCCCCGTACGCCTACCTGGGGCTAGCGAAACCGCCGGCGGATGGCGATCGCCCCCCGGATGGAAAGAACATTCCGCGCTATCTGCTCGACTTCGCGATCCCCGACCTGCGTCCAGGCATCTATGCCTACGTGATCTTTTGCGACGCCTGCGCTGCCGGGAGGCGTGGCAGCCTGATCGCCTCGCCGAGCTCTCGCCTCTGGCGGCTGCGGGTGCTGCCCTCCAGCCCAAAGGCGACGATCGGCCGGCGAACGTCGTACCTGGACTACCCGTAGCGCCGCTCCATGGGTTGAAAGGAGTGCCACCAGCCATCGTCGAGCGCGGCGTGGCTGATCTGCTCGAGCACGAATCCGTCCTCGTCGTGCAGCACATAGCTGACCAGGGCCGGGTCTTGACGATCGTCCACCGCGACTATCTGAGCAAGCATTAGATAGGGCGGGCGGGCAAGCCAAACCTCTCCGGGGCGGGGGCTGGCCTTGGTCTCTCGGCTTGCCATTTGCTCGCGTTCTTACCCGCTTGCTCGGCTGGACAATCGGGTAGCCGGGTTCGACAACGCAATCCGAGAGAGGGGCTCTATGAACGTGAACGACCTTGACCGGAAGCGCAACGAGGAGCGGCGCATCGAGGAAGAAGCGACCGCGGCAGCCGCCGAGGCGGGCGAGATCGGCGGCGAGGTCGCCCAGGACAGCGACGACCCTGCTCAGCAACCGCTGGTCGAGGCCGGCGAGGGAGAGGCCGAGGGCTTCGAGCTTGCCGAGAAGCAACTCGAAGACATCGCCAGCCACGGCGACGAACATCGTTTTCCAGACGCTGACGTGCCGCCCAGCGAGGATGCCGGCGAGGACGCGGAGTTTGGCGAGGCCGATCAGGCGACGCACCCCGATGCCTAGGCAAATAGACGCCCCGTCGTCGCCAGGAGAATGGGAGCACCCGCCGGCCGCTCCAAACGCTTGACAACGGTGCGTCGAACCTTTTCGGCTCGTTTGTTTGTCGTGCTGTTGCGCTTTTTGCCTTGCTCCTTCTTTCGGTCAAGGCTCGCTACTTATTAGAAAACAACGTTGTGCCCAATTAATACTCCAAGCGATCATGGGCTAGCCGGGGGCACTCGCCCTCAAGCGGGCCGCCTCCCGGTAGCCGTCACACCGGAAGGGAGGTGAGCGATATGCGCATCAGCGCTAGTGAGCAGGCCATGCCCCTGCTCAGTGTTCACAAGTCCAACTAGGTGCGCCTACTACTAGTAGTAGGAGGCATCGGGGCGCTTCTGAGTTTCAACGCCGGGAGCGCCCCGGCTTGCTGCCAGCTCCCTCGGCTCGACACGCGTTCAAGATCAGTGAAGGCACTCCGGCAAGGAAGCGATAGACCCTGGGCCGCATGGAGATCTGCTTGGATGCAGACGGCTGATCTACATGGCTGCCGACGACACCAAGACGATTCGGGTTCCGACTAACGAGGAGGCGGTACTGGTCGAGATTACGGCCGGATTCGAAGGATTGCCGCCGACCCCAAGACCCACGCTGTCTATCGTGCCGAAGTCGAGACCGAGCTGGCCTTCGACGTTCCCGCGCCTGGGTGGTAGCCACTTGCCCGTCGCCGACTGAGCATCGACTAGCTATGGGCGACTTCCACTACGAGGGCCACCGGATCGAGTACGACTCCTACGGGGAGGGCGAGCGGGTTGTCGTGCTCGTCCACGGGCTGCTGATGAACCGGCGCATGTTCGAGCGCCTGGCGCCGCCACTGGCACGGCGCGGTAACCGGGTGATCTGCGTCGACCTGCTCGGCCACGGGCGCTCCGACCGCCCCGAGGACCTGCGGCTCTACTCGATGCCGTTGTTCGCCCGCCAGGTCGTGGCGCTGCTGGACCATCTCGAGCAGCCCTCGGCGGTGGTCGGCGGCACCTCGCTGGGCGCCAACGTCGCGCTCGAGCTGGCGACGCGGGATCCCGAGCGGGTCCGCGGCCTCTTCATCGAGATGCCGGTGCTCGACAACGCGCTGCCGGCGGTCGCCGCCACCTTCACGCCGGTCCTGGTCGGCCTGCGGCTCGGCCGGCCGGCGTTCGAGCTGGTCTCTCGCGTCGCCTCGGTCATTCCCCGCACCAACTACATGGTCGACATCGGGCTCGACTGGGTGCGCCAGCGGCCCGGCCCGTCGGGCGCGGTGCTGGAGGGGCTGCTGCTGGGGGAGACCGCGCCGCACCGCGAGGAGCGCCGCCGGATCGCCCAGCCGGCGCTGATCGTCGGCCACCCGCGTGATCCCCTGCACCCCTTCAGCGACTCGGGGATGCTCGCCGAAGAGCTCGCTGACGGGCGCCTTGTCGAGGCCAGCTCGATCCTCGAGTGGCGGCTCAATCCGAAGCGCCTCAACTCCGAGCTGTCGACGTTCCTCGCTGACGTCTGGTCCTGAGCGCAGCGGACAAGCGGCTCCTCAAGCGACTCCGCAACGTCCGTACTCCGGTACGCGCGGAGTTGCTAGCATGCGCAGAAATTCTAGATCAATCAAGAGATCGGACTCTAGGGAGGAGTCCGGGGCTCAGACGGGGAGCCCGGCCATAGCGCACCAGTGCCTTAATCGGTCAAAGGGCCGGCCTTAAAAGCCGGAGATCCGGGTTCGAGCCCCGGCTGGTGCATTGCCCATGGAACCGACACCAGCTATGGCCAAGAATCTCTTCGATCACCTCGATGAAGTCGCGGTAGGGGAGAAGGGCCAGCCGCTCTGGGCGGCGCGGGCGCCCTACGAGCCCAACGATCGCTACGACCTGATGCTGGTCCCGTGCGTGCGCGGCTGGCAGGACGATCCCGCTGCGCTGGCGGCGTTGGAGAAGATCGAAAGCGACCCCTGGGTGGAGACCGTGGATCGCGACGACCGCCAGGTCTGGCTGCGCCTCTCCAGCGCCTGGATCGAGCAGACCGGCACGGCGCTGGCAGCCGGCGAGGCGGGCGATGGCGCGCACGCCGACCTCGCCGCCGGGCAGACCTACGCGCTCAACTTCTGGGACGCCAACTCAACCAAGGCGCTGCACATCGGCCACCTGCGCAACCTCGCCCTCGGCAACGCTCTCGGGGCGGCGCTGACCGAGGCGGGCGGCAAGGTCGAGCGGCGCAGCATCATCTGCGACGTCGGTCGCAGCATGGGCGAGGCGATGGCCGGCGTCGTCAAGAGCGGCCGCCACACCCAGGCCTCGCTGGAGGACGGCGAGAAGAGCGATCACTTCGTCGGCGCTTGCTACGCGGAGTACGTCAAGGAGGGCCCCTCGCTGACCGGGCGCGACGACAACCCGGCCAGCTCGCTGACCCGCGAGGTCGACGTCCACCACGACAGCGCCGACGAGCTGCTGCAGAGCGTCCTCGACGGCGACCAGACGGCGATCGAGCTGTGGTCGAAGACGCGCGCCTGGGTGATCACCGGCCAGCGCAAGACGCTCGCCCGCCTCGGCATCTCCTTCGACCGCGTCTTCTTCGAGTCCGACTTCCTGCCCGAGGTCGCCGAGCTCTCCAATCTCGGCCTCGAGCACGGCATGCTCCAGCGCCGTCCCGACGGGGCGATCATCTACCTCACCGACCGCGAGGAGCTGGAGGAAATGCCGCTGCTGCGCGCCGACGGCCTGCCGACCCAGCACATGCGCGCGCTCGCCTACTGGATGGCCGCGCCCGGCCTCGAAGGGACGACCTCGATCCAGGTCTGCGGCCTGGAGTGGGTCGCCCACGTCAACTGCCGGCGCCAGCTGATGGACGAAATGATGGCCAAGGGCGCTGGGGCGGACATCAACCATCCCAAGCACGACCTCTTCCACGGCATGGTCTCGAAGCAGAACGAGTCGGTCTCCTCGAGCAAGAAGAACGCGCTGCTAATCGACGAGCTGGCCGAATGGATCGAGACGGCGATCGACGCGGAGCCGCAGCGGGCCGAGGTGCGCCAGGGCCACCCGGCCGCCGAACAGATCGTGCCCCAGGTCGCGCTCGGCTACTTCCTCATGCACACCAACACCAAACCGCTCGACTTCGAACCGGAGAAGCTGTTGCGCGAAGAGCAGAGCCTTGGCTGGGACCTGGCGCGGGCGCGGGCGCACAACGGCACCGGCAACGGCTCGGCCGCTGCCGTCGAGCCCGTCGATGACCCCGACTACCGCTTCGCGGTCGTGCAGTCGGAGATGTACCGGCGCCACCTGCGCCAGGCGGTCGAGCGACTCGACGTCAGCCCGCTGGCGCGCTACGTCGCCCACCTCTCACGCTGGTACCTGGAGAGCGACCGCGAGCCGCATGTCCAGGAGGCGATTCAGGCCACGCTCGCGCAGGGCGCCCGTGGTCTGGGACTGGAGGAGGTCCGATGAGGACGCTGCTGATCGACAACCACGATTCCTACACCTACAACGTCTTCCACCTGCTCGCCGGGGTCACCGGCGAGGAGCCGATCGTGGTCGACAACGACGCCGTCTCCTGGCGCGCCCTCTCGCGCTGGGCCTTCGACGCGATCGTGCTCTCGCCGGGGCCGGGGTCGCCGCGCCGCTGGCATGACTTCTGCATCTGCGATGACGTCCTGCGCTACAGCGAGGTCCCGGTGCTGGGCATCTGCCTCGGCCACCAGGGCTTGGGCAACGTGCTCGAAGGCGACGTGCACAGCGCCCCGGAGGCGATGCACGGCCGCCTCAGCCGCATCTTCCACGAAGGCGAGGGGCTGTTCGAGGGCATCGACCAGGGCTTCCCGGTGGTCCGTTACCACTCGCTGGCGATCACCGGCATGGGCCCGGACGGCAACGTCTGCGCCTGGGCTGACGACGGCGTGGTGATGGGGATCGAACACCGGCGCCGGCCGATGTGGGGCGTGCAGTTCCACCCCGAGTCGATCGCCACCGAGCACGGCAAAAAGCTGGTCGAGAACTTCTACAGGCTGGCCGAGCAGCGCAAAGAGCCGGCGCAGCGGGCGACGAAGCCGGTGGCGAGGCCACCGCGGCGCAGGCAGGATGCGAAGGCGCCTGGGGAGACGGCGTCAGGCGGCGAGCTGCGCATGCGCACGATCCCCGGAGAGCCCTCGACCGAGGCTCTCTTCGAACGGCTCTTCGGCGACGAGGAGCACGCCTTTTGGCTCGACAGCGCCGACGCGCCGACCCGGCTGGCGCAGAGCTCCTACCTGGGCACCAGCGCCGGCGCCGACCGCTGCGTGCTCGAGTACGACGTCGATGCCGGCGCCGTCCGCGTGCACGGCGCCGAGACGACCGCGATCGAGCGTGGCTCGATCTTCGACGTGCTCGACCGCGAACTGGCGAAGCGCTCGATCGAGGCGCCCGCGGGCCCCGCGCCCGATCTGGTCGGCGGCTTCGTCGGCTACCTCGGCTACGAGCTCAAGGCCGACTGCGGCGCCATCAACGTGCACAGCTCTGACGTGCCCGACGCGGTGCTGATGTTGGCCAACCGCCTGATCGCCGTCGACCACGTGCGCCACCGCACTCATCTGCTGGCGATCCCGGCCGGCGAGGGCGCTGCGGCAGAGCGCTGGCTCGACGAGGCCGAGGCGGTCGTCGAAGACGTCCTCGCCGATCCGCCCGCGGACGCCGCGCCCACCGATCCCGCCTTCGGCGAGCCGAGCGATTCCCACGTCAGCTTCCAGTGCGGCCGTGGCCGCGAGCAGTACCTCGCCGACATCGCCCGCTCGCAGGCCGAACTCGCCGCCGGCGAGTCCTACGAGGTCTGCCTCACCGACCAGATCTCGACCAGCGCCAGTCCCGAGCCGTTCGACCTCTACCGCAACCTGCGCCGCCGCAACCCGGCTCCATTTGCCGCCTATCTGAAGCTGGGTGAGGTCGCCGTGGTCAGTTCCTCGCCGGAGCGCTTCCTCTCCGTCGATCGCGAGCGCCGGGTCGAGGCACGGCCGATCAAGGGGACGACCTCGCGCGCCGCCGACCCGGTCGAGGACGCGGCGCTGAAGGCCGAGCTGACCAGCGACGAAAAGACCTACGCCGAGCACCTGATGATCGTCGACCTGCTGCGCAACGACCTCGGCATCGTCTGCGAGGTCGGCAGCGTCGCCGTTCCCGAGCTGATGGTCGTCGAGGACTACGCGACCGTGCACCAGCTGATCTCGACCGTCGAGGGCCGCCTGCCGGCCCAGCGCAGCGCCGTCGAATGCGCCCGCGCCTGCTTCCCCGGCGGCTCGATGACCGGGGCGCCGAAGCAGCGCACGATGGAGATCATCGACGAGCTCGAGGACGAGGCGCGCGGCGTCTACTCGGGCGCGATCGGCTACTTCGGCCTCGACGACACGGCCGACCTCAGCATCGTCATCCGCACGATCGTGCTGCGGCCGGGTCGGACGACGATCGGCGCCGGCGGGGCGATCGTCATGCAATCCGACCTCGAGGACGAGTTCGACGAGATCCTGCTCAAGGCGCGGGCGCCGATGGCGGCGATCGCCCGCACCGTGACCGGCAGCGACTCGCCGGACGCATGGAGCGTTGAGCTGGAGCCGGCACGGACCGCTGCGGAGGCCGCCTGATGGAGGGAACCCGGCTGAGTTCGCCTTTTTCGGCGCATAGCGCGGATAAAGGCAAAGTCAGCGAGGGGGGTGGCTGGCGGGTGCGCGAGGCGACGAGCGATGACGCGCCGGCGGTCGCTGCGGCGGTGGCGGAGCTGCTGGTCGAGCTGAGCGGCGGCGGGCCGCCGCCGGTGGAGCTCGAGGAGGCGACGAAGGCGCTTGCGGGGAGCAGGGAGACAGGGACGCTGCTGGTGGCGGAGGCAGGGGGCGAGGACGGCATCGTGGGGGTCCTCGCCGCCAGCTGGCAGCACGCGATCCACGTCCCCGGCCGCTACGGGACGATCCAGGATCTCTGGGTCCACCCCGAGTGGCGCAGCCGCGCGATCGGACGTGACCTGATCGAGGCCTTCCTCGAGATCGCCCGCGAGGAGGGGGCAAGCAGGATCGAGGTCGGGCTGCCGCGCGAGAGCTTCGCCCGGATCGGCGCGACCGAGGCCTTCTATCGCGGCAACGGCTTCGAGCACCTCGGCCCGCGCATGCGGAGGAAGCTGTGATCGCAGCGAGGGTTGACGCAACCGATATTGACCACACTCAGGGTGGGTCAATGTCGGATGGGGTTGCACGATGAGCGAGCTGCTGCTGGTCGAACAGCGGGCCGGTAGCGGCGATGGCGCCCACTGGATCCTCGAAGGCGGTCGCATCCTTCCCGGCGCCGACGACAACCGCCGCATCGACGAGCTGCGCCGCGGGCTGCTGCGCCACGCCGGCGTCCGTGCCGCCGACGCCGACGCCGACAGCGAAGACGTCGAGCAGACGCTCAGCGTCCTGCACGAGCCCGACTATCTCGAGGCCCTGGGCGAGGTGACCGAGGAGCCGGTCGTGATGCCGGAGCTGACCCCACCCGGCCTGCCGCCCGACATCCCGGTCTGCTCCGGCCTGGTCGACGCCGCTCGCGAGGGGGTGCGCACCGCGGTGACGGCGGCGGAACGGCTCGCCGCCGGCGCCCACTTCACCTACGCGCTCTGCCGCCCGCCCGGCCATCACGCCGGCCCGGCCTGGTTCGCGGGCTACTGCTACCTCAACACCGCCGCCGCGGCGGTGCAGACGCTGCGTCAGTCCGAGGTGCGGCCAATCGGCATCCTCGACATCGACCTGCACTACCCGAACGGCACGGCGGCGATCGTCGAGGCGATGAGCGACGCCAGCCTGCACTCGTTGCACGCCTCGCCGGTGACCAACGTCGCCGCCGGCACGGTGGCGCCGAGCAGCGAGCGCGAAGTGGTAGTCGAGTTCGCCGGCAGCCCCGACGCGACGACCTACCTCGACGCCGTCGCCGTCTCGATCGAGGCGCTGTCGCAGTCCTCCCAGGCCCTCGTCGTCTCGCTTGGCTACGACATCGTCGCCGGCGATCCGCACGGCTCCTGGGGCTTTGCGCCGGAGATCTTCGCCGAGATCGGCAGCCTGCTCGCCGCCTCCGGCCTGCCCGTCTGCGTGATCCAAGAGGGCGGCTACGCATTGGACTCCCTAGCCGCCTGCAGCGAGGCCTTCGTCACCGGCCTCCTCGAGGGTGCGCGATGAGCTTCCGGTGCGCCTTTTGCACTCAGTGCGTCCATAAGGCGCACCGGAAGGTACTGCCGTGAGCGACGACGGGCTCGGGGGGTTTCGCGACCGGCTCGACCCGATTGACGAGGAGATCGCCCGCTTGCTCGGCGAGCGTTTCGAGATCTGCCGTGAAGTGGCCCGCTACAAGAGCGAGCGCGGCATCGCGATGATGCAGCCCGAGCGGGTCGCCGAGGTGCGGGCGCGCTACCTCGCCCGCGGCGCCGACGCCGGCCTGCCGGCCGACTTCACCGCCGAGCTCTTCGAGTTGCTGATCGGCGCCACCTGCAAGCTGGAGGACGAGCTGATCGAGGCGATGACGACGACGGCGGAGGCGGGCGAGGCATGAGCGCGAAGCTGCCGCCCGGCCCCCGCACGCCAAGCTTTCTGCAATCGGTTCGCTGGTCGCGCGAGCCGCTGCCTTTCCTGGAGCAGTGCCGGGCGCGTTACGGCGAGACCTTCACGCTGCGTCTGCGCCACCTCGGCACCTGGGTCCTGCTCGCCGATCCCGAGGACGTCAAACGGGTCTTCTCCGCCGACACCGACGATCTCGGCGTCGGGGTGCCGAACCTGGCCCTGAGGCCGGTGCTCGGAGCGCACTCGGTGATGCTGAGCGAGGAGCCCGAGCACATGGCCCGTCGCAAGCTGATGCTGCCCCGCTTCCATGGCGAGCGCATGCGGGAGGACGCCGAGGTGATGACCGAGCTGGCCCATCGGGAAGTGCGCGCCTGGCCGGTCGACGAGCCGTTCCAGCTCTGGCCCCGCATGCAGGCGCTCACGCAAGAGGTGGTGATGCGAGCCGTCTTCGGCGACGACGAAGGCCGCCTGGATCGGCTGCGGACTCTGCTCACCAACCTGACCGAGGCGGTCAACGACGAAGGCCGCCTGCGCAGGCTCGCTCTGTTCGGCCCGCGCTGGCTCGAAGGCAGCCGCGGCTGGCAGCGGGCGATGGCGCCGGTCGAAGAGGAGGTGCTCGCCGAGGTGCGGCGGCGGCGCGCCGCAGGCGAGGACGGCCGCAAGGACGCGGTCTCGATCCTGATCGAGGCGCGCAACGAGGACGGCTCGCCGCTGAGCGAGAAGGAGCTGCGCGACGAACTGCTCACCCTGCTCACCGACGGCCCCACCTCGAGCTCGCTCGCCTGGGTCTTCGAGCGGCTGCTGCGCCACCCGGAGAAGCTGGCGCGCCTGCAGGAGGAAGTCCTGGCCGGCGAGGGCGAGGCCTACCTGGACGCGGTGATCAAGGAGACCCTGCGGCTGCGGCCCCCTGTCTCAGTCGTCGTGAGGCGGTTGTTGAAACCGGCGAGGCTGGGCGGCTACGACCTGCCCGGGGGCACCCTGGTCGCTCCCTGCGTCTACCTGGTCCACAACAGCGCCGAGATCTACGAGGACCCGGGGAGCTTCGTCCCCGAGCGCTTCCTGGAGCGCCGCGCCGCGGTGCCGACCTGGATCCCCTTCGGCGGCGGCGCCCGCCGCTGCCTCGCCGCCAGCTACGCCGAACAGGAGATGAAGCGCGTCGTGCGCACCGTGCTCGAGGAGGTCGAGCTGGAGCCGGTCGAGTCGCGCGCCGAGAAGGTGACCAGAAGCGCGATCGCTTTCAGCCCCGCCCAGCATGGCCTCGTCGTCTCGAGGCCCCGGACCCCCGCCTACGCATGACCGCCAGGCACGACCTGATCGTCGTCGGGGCGGGGGCCAAGGCCGCGGGGATCGCGACCAAGGTCCACATCCTCAACAGCCTCGGCCTCGCCCGGCTCTCGATGCTGGTCGTCGAGGGCACCGAGGTAGCCGCCTCCTGGAAGGGGCGCAACGGCATGACCTCAGGCGAGGAGCCGCTGGCGGTGACGCCGATCAAGGACGTCGGCTTCCCGTACCAGAGCCACATCGAGTTCGGCGAGGCGGGGGAGGCGATCGACGCTGCGCTCTCCGCCTTCACCTGGCAGCAGCACATGATCAGCAAGCGGCGCTACGCGCGCTGGGTCGACGCCGGCTCGCCGCAGGTGCGCCATCGCGACTACGGCGAGTACCTGACCTGGGTGCTGTCGCGGGCGACCGAGGGCGTCAACCACCTGCGGGGCCGGGTGACCGAGGTGGCGCTCGACGAGGAGGGGGAGGGCTGGGTGGTCGAGGTGGAGGAGCCGTCGGCCTCCTCTCGGCACAGCGGCTCGGCGCTCGTGCTCACCGGCCCTGGCATCCACCGGGCCTTCCCGCACGAGCCGGCGGTGGCCTCGCGCGTCTTCCACTGCGACAGCAAACGTGACGAGTTCGCCCGCATCCCCGGCGATCGCCAGTGCGACGTCGCGATCGTCGGTGGCGGCGAGAGCGCGCTCAGCGCGACGATGTTCCTGCGTGGCCTGCGGCCCGACTGCCGCTTCACCATCTACACGCCGATGCTGCCGATGAGCCGCGGCGAGAGCTTTCTCGAGAACCGCGTCTTCTCCAACCCCGACACGGTCGAATGGGGCTCGCTGGACGAGCAGACCCGGCGCGATTTCGTCAAGCACTCCGATCGCGGCGTCTTCGACCCGCCGAGCCTGGCGGCGATCGCCTACGACGACCGCTGCGGCTTCGTAACCGGACGCGTCACCGACGTCGGTTCGGCGGCTGGCGGAGACGGGGTTCGGCTCGAGTACGAATCCCCCGAAGGGCCGGTCAGCCGCGAGCACGACTACGTCGCCAACTGCACCGGCTTCGACCTCCTGGCGCAGCTGCGCACGCTCTTCCCGGCGGTGGTCCGAGAGGCGATCGAGCGTCAGGTCGGCCCGATCTGGGATCGCCCGGCGGGGACCGAGGTGCCGATCGGCCGTCACTTGGAGCTCGAGGGCATGCGCCCGCGCCTGCAGATCCCCGGCCTCGCCGGGCTTGGCCAGGGCCCCGGGTTCGCAAACCTGGGCGCGCTCGGGTTGCTCTCCAACCGTGTCTTGCAGCCATTTCTGCTCGAGGCGCAGCCCTCCGAATCGCCAGCGAGCAGCTCGGCCTCGATTACGTGATCAGGAAAGATAGAATTACTTGACAGGTACAAAGCAGTCGCATAGGGTCGCGCGATGGAGAGTTTGAGCAGGGGCTCAAAGGTCCTCCGGGCCTTGGTAGGCGCTGCGCTGCTGGCGCTGACGGCGGTCGCCCTCGTCGGACTGCCGGGATGCGGCTCCTCTTCTTCGGCGGACGAGGAAACGGTCAGCTTCACCGGTTCGGGATACCCGGGCGTCGATCCTCTCAACAGCCGCCATGTGAAAGGCGAGATCGACAGCTCCAGCGTCGGCGATCTGGCGGTCGCCTGGACCGCGCCGATCCCGGGAACGAGCAACTTCGGCAGCTACGCCTCGACGCCGGTGATCGACAAGGGCGTGATCTACTCGCAGGATCTCGCCTCCAACGTGCAGGCGCTCAACCTCGAGACGGGCGAAGTGCTCTGGAACGCGACTTTCGAACAGCCCGACGTGGGGCCGAACGGCATCGTCGTCGCCGCGGGGCACGTCTTCGGGGCCAACCCGACCGAAGCGTTCGCGCTCGACCAGAAAACCGGCGAACAGGTTTGGTCCGTTCCCCTCGCCCGCAACGCGCGCGAGGGGATCAACATGGCCCCCGGCTATGACGACGGGGTCGTCTATGTCTCGACCTCGCCGCTGAACACCGGCTCGCTTTACGAAGGTGGAGGCGTCGGCATCCTCTGGGCGCTGGACGCCAAGACGGGCAAGAAACTGTGGCATTTCGACACGGTGCCGAAGAGCCTCTGGGGCAATCCCCAGGTGAACTCGGGCGGCGGGCTCTGGTATCAGCCGGCATTCGACGGCAAGGGCTCGATGTACTTCGGCGTCGGCAACCCGGCGCCGTTCCCGGGCACCGCGCAATACCCCTTCGGCTCGAGCCGGCCCGGGCCCCAACCTCTACACCAACTCGCTGGTCAAGCTCGACGCCAAGACCGGCAAGATGCGCTGGTTCCACCAGGTGACGCCGCACGACATCTACGACTGGGACTTCCAGGGGCCGCCGATCCTGACCGAGGCCGGTGGAAGGCAACTCGTCCTGGCGGCTGGCAAGTCGGGCATCGTGCTCGCCGCCGACCGTGAAACCGGCAAGGTGATCTGGCAGCGAACGGTCGGCAAGCACAACGGCCACGACGACGATGGCCTGCTGGCGATGCGTGGCGAAGAGTCGAAGATCAAGGTCCCGTCAACCGTCTATCCGGGCTCGCTGGGCGGCGTGATCTCGCCGATGTCGACCGACGGGACCACCCTTTTCGTGCCCGTCGTGAACGGCCCGATCACGCTCCTCTCCGGCAGCGAAAAGACTGAAAAAGGGGAACCGAGCGGCGAAATCGTCGCGCTCGACGTCGCGACCGGCAAGGTGCAGTGGAAACAGCAGCTGGGCACCCCCGCGTTCGGCGCGACGACGTCGGTGAACGACCTGGTCTTCGCAACCGCCTACGAAGGCACGGTCAGCGCCTTCGACGCGAAGAGCGGCCAGGTCCTCTGGCGGGAAAAGCTCCCGGCCGGCACCAACGCCGGCGTGATGGCGCACGGCGACACGCTGATCGCGCCCGCTGGCCTTGCCACCTCGGAAAGCCAGATCCCGAAAATCGTCGCCTACCGCCTCGGCGGCTAGCGGGTCGATTCAAGCCGTACTTCAGGCGGGTTGGTTGGGGGTGGTGGGTGCGCCTCTGCGGGAATTGATGTCGCACGCGAGCTGCGCTCGCTTGGCGACTATGTCGGTGCGCGGCTGACGCCGCGCAAACACCGGATTGCATTTCCGCCGCTTCGCGACATTCCCGCAGAGGCACATCCACTACCCCTACGAAGTGCTCCAAGCTTCGAAAGCAGGCTCTACGCAGCGTCACTTCTCTCGCAAGCTTGTGCAGCCAGCGTTGACCGCTTAAGCGTCTGAGCCGGCGTCGACCTCGCGCAGGCGGTGGGTGTCGACGTCGTAGACGAAGCCTCGCACGCTGTCGCGGTGGGGCAGGAAGGCGGAGCGGCGCACGCGCAGGATCGACTGGCGCACGTCGGCGTCGACGTCGGCGAAGGACTCGATCGCGAAGGCCGGGGCGACGCCGGTCGCCTCCTGCAGCTCGCCGCGGAAGCCGTCGTCGGTGAGCTTCTGCATGCCGCAGTCGGTGTGGTGGATCAGCATCACCTCGCGGGTGCCGAGCCGCCGCTGCGAGACCGCCAGCGAGCGGATCACGTCGTCGGTGATGACGCCGCCGGCGTTGCGCAACACGTGCGCCTCGCCGTCGCGCAGTCCCAGCGCCGCGAAGACGTCGAGGCGCGAGTCCATGCAGGTGACGATCGCCAGCTGGCGGCTGGGGTGCACGTCGAGGTGCTGGGCGGGCAGCGAAGCGGCGAAGCCCTCGTTGTTGGCAAGCAGCTCGTCGATCACGCTCATCGCCGCCAACCCTAGCCACCGCACGCGTCGTAGAGAATGCGGCGATGCTGCTCTGGCTTGCCGAACGTCCCGAGCGCGACGCGCTCGTCGTGCCCGATGGGGTGGAGGCGGCGTCGGTTCCCCGGCCTCCGCAGGGACACCCCGACCTGGATCGGGTCGAGGCTCTGGTGCCGCCGTTCGGGAGCCGGACGGTGCTGGAGGCGTTGCCGGCGATGACTTCGCTGCGCTTGATCCAGACGCTTGAGTCTGGAGTCGACTGGCTGCTGCCGCATGTCCCGCCCGAGGTGACGGTCTGCAATTCGCGCGGCGCTCATGACGCCGCGGTGGCGGAGTGGGCGGTCGGCGTGATCCTGGCGATGCAGCGGCGCCTGCCCGATCATCTGCGAGCCCAGGAGCAGGCACTCTGGCGCGACATCGTGCAGGGCGACCGCTGGGGGCCGCCGTTTGCCGGCGACCTCGAGGGGGCGACGATCCTGGTCGTCGGGCACGGGTCGATCGGCGCCGCGCTGGAGCGGCGGCTCGAGCCGTTCGAGGTCGAGATCCTGCGCGTCGCGCGAAGGCGCCGCGACGGCGTCGAGCCGATCGAGGCCCTGCCCGGCCTCGTCGGCCGCGCCGACGTCGTCGTCCTGCTCGTCCCGCTGAGCGAGCAGACCGAGGACCTCTTCGGCGCGCAGGCGATCGCCGCGATGAAGCCCGGCGCCCTGCTCGTCAATGCCGCCCGGGGACGGGTGGTCGACCAGGATGCCCTCGTCGTGGCGCTCGAGCAGGGCCGCCTGCGCGCCGCCCTCGACGTCACCGACCCCGAGCCGCTGCCGGCGGGCCATCCGCTCTGGTCGGCGCCGAACCTGCTGCTCACTCCGCACATCGCCGGTGACACGCCGCGGCGCTACAGGCGCTCCTGGCAGCTGGTCGGCGAGCAGGTTCGCCGCTTCGGCGCCGGCGAGCCCCTGCTCAACGTCGTGCGGCGCTGAGCGCCTCGCGGAGGAACTCGGCTTCAGCGGCGATGCCGGCGCCGTCGTAGAGATCGAAATGGCCGCGGTCGAACGCCTTCAGCTCGCCGGCGGGGGCGCGCCGGGCGAGCTCGGCGGCCGGGCCCGGGGGACAGAGGACGTCGCGTTCGCCGGCGACGACGAGCAGCGGGGCGGAGAGCTTGGCGGCGAGGCGCAGCGGGTGTGGAGTGCGCAGGCGAGGGCGGAGGACGACGCGGTTCTCCCAGACGATTCCGCCGTCGAGCTCGGCGCGCTGGCCGCCGGAGTCGATCCGGGCATCGGCGGGCAGCATCGCGCGCTCCCGCGCGGCGGCGTCCTCGCGGACGAGGATCGCCGTCTCGCCGGGCTCGCCGCCGATCGCGATGCCACGCGGCTCGCGGCCGAAGGCGATGCGCGCCCGGTCGGCGAATGCCGCGGCGGCGAGACGAGCGAGCGGCGTACGCGCCGAGCGCTGGGTTGCCCGGCCGGGGACGAATGGGGTCAGGCAGACGACGGCGACGATCGTCCGATCGCGGACCGCGGCGTCGAGGACCAGGGCGCAGCTGGCCGAGCCGCCCCAGAGGGCGAGCCGCTGCGCATCGAACTGCGGGTGCTCCTTGGCGACGCCGAGCGCCGCCTCGAGATCCTCGGCCTGGCGCCGCACGTCGAGCAGCTGCCGTGGCTGCCCCTCGCTGGCGCCGAAGCCGCGGCAGTCGAACTGCAGCGCGGCGACGCCCGCCGCGGCAAAGGCGCGTCCACGCTCGGCATAGCAGCGCATCTGGCGCAGGCCCGCGGTCGAGTGGAGGAGGACGACGGTGGGATGCGGGCCCTCGCGATCGGGCAGGTGGAGCCGGCCGGCGCAGCGCTGGCCACCCGACTGGAAGCTCAGCTCCAAGGCCCGCGCCCGCCCCTTCACCGATATAGCCCTTTTTCGAGCAGTTCGACGTTGGCGGTGACCCAGCGCTTCAGGTTCTCCTCGTCAAGCAGGGAGCCACCCAGCTCCTGTTCCAGCAGGGGCATGAAGCTGAGCGGGGCCCAGATCAGGAAGAAGTGCTGCAGAGTCGTCCAGAGGCAGTCGGCATCTTTGCGAAGCGCCCCTTTTGTGATCAGGGCGTCGATCTCGGCGCCGCCGGCCTCGATCATGAGGCGAAAGAGCTCGGCGCTGCCGGGCGTTCCCTCGACCAGGGCCCGGCCCAGGTAGGCGCAGATGTCGGGTCGCTCGCGCATCACCTGAGCTGTCTGCTCGGCGCGCCGGCGCAGCAGGCCCGAGCCTTCCGCCGGGCCGCCGGAGTTGTAGGCGGTTCCGAACTTCAGCAACGCCGCCTGGTCGACGGCGGCGACGAGGCCGTCCTTGCCGCCGAAGTGGTGGACGACGAGGGCCGGCGAGACGTCGGCGGCCTTGGCGACGTCACGTAGGGAGGTGGCATCGATCCCGCCCTCGCCGAAGAGGCGAAGCGCGGTGCGGACGATCGAGTCGCTGGCTCCTGCTGAACGCATGTTCAGCGAAACTGTACACATGTTCAGCCAATCGAGTGGCCAGAAAACGGCTGGCCAGTGCGACGAGTTGACACTTTCCAAGTTTGAGTACTAGCTTGTGTATAGGGAAAGAGGGGCTGATGCGGGTTGAAGCAGCGCTCAGATGGCACGGGCTTGATTGTTGCGCCGCCTGTGGGGGGATCGTGGCTGGCGGTTGCCGGCGCGTTTCGGTGAGCGGTGAATAAGGCCAGCGATCGAGCCAACTCACCGGTAGGGATTCGAGAGGCGCTGGTGGCGCGGCTGCGCGAGCGCTCCTCCGAGATCGAAGACGCGATCTTCACCCGCATTCGAGGCTTGTCCGAGGCGGCCGAGAGCGAAGACGCCGAGTACAGGGCAGGCGTGCGGGCGACGATCGCCGAGGTGATCGACTACGCGCTGGTCAGCATCGAGCAGGGGGAGGAGTGGTCTGAGCCGATTCCCTCGCCGGTGGCGGCGCAGGCGCGGCGCGCCGCTCGCGGCGGGATCGGGCTCGACACGGTGCTGCGCCGCTACGCGGCCGGCGACCGGCTGCTCACCGAGTTCATCATGGACGAGGCCGCGAGCATCCCGAGCGCGGCGCTGAGGCAGGTATTGAGGGCACAGGGCCCGACCATCGATCGCGTCATGGCCGCCGTCGCGGCCGAGTACATGAGCGAGCTGGAGCTGGTCCGTCGCTCACCGTCCCAGCGGGTTGCCGAACGGGTACAGCGGTTGCTCGCCGGCGACGCCTCGCTCGACGCGGCGGAACTGGACTACGAATTCGAGGCCTGGCACCTCGGACTGGTCGTCACCGGCGCCCGCGCCGACGTGGCGGCGCGCACCCTGGCGGCAGGGCTAAGCCGCCAGGTCCTGGTCGTGGTGCGGGGCGACGACAGCGCCTGGGCCTGGCTCGGCGGCCACGAGCGGCTTCTCGTCGATGACGTGGAGCGCTATCTCTCGGCCGGCGTGCTCGGCGATATCTCGCTCGCCGTGGGCGAGCCCCGGCAGGGACTGGACGGCTGGCGGCTCACCCACCACGAGGCGCAGGCTGCGCGGCTGGTGATGCTGCGCCGCCCGCAGCCGCTGACCAGGGCATGCGACGTGGTGCTGCTCGCCGCGGTGTTGCGAGACGACCCGTTGGCGAAGTCGTTACGGGAGACCTACCTGGTCCCGCTCGACGAACACGGCGACTCCGGGCTGGGGCTGCGGGAGACGCTGCGTGCCTATTTCGCCGCCGGGTTCAACGCGGCCACGGCGGCGGCGGCGCTGGAAGTGGACCGGCACACCGTGCAGCGCCGTCTGCGCAAGGTCGAGGAGGCGCTGGGCCGCCTGCTTCACACCTGCCACGCAGAGCTTGCGGTGGCGCTGAGCCTGGAGGAGCTGAGCGGCAAGCCGCAGTCCGAAGCCGCCGCGCTGGAGAGGCGCTGATCGTCATGGCGTCGAGGGCAATGCCACATTTTGGCGATACAGGTCACCGCCGGCGCACCATATTGGTGTAACTCGGACCGTTGGTGCGGTGATAGACATCGTTGAGTCGCGTGGGGGGCGCGACTCAGCTTCCGCCCCGCGTCGGCGTCTCGCAGGACAACTCGGCGAATCTCGCTAATGCCAGGGTCTCCAGAAGCCGTCTCAACACTCCCGTCTCCCGAGCCTTTCCCGGTGGCTGAGATCGCTGGGCCGCGGCCCTCGCCGGGCGTGGCATCGAAACGCCAGGCAAGCGCGGTCTCGAAGGTCGCCTGGCGCCCACAGGCAGACCTCGGCCAGGTGGAGTGGCGGGCGGCGGGCCGGCGGCTCGGCGCGATCGGCCGCTGCAGCCAGTGGTGGATCGGCGACTGGCTTCGCTATGGCGCCTCGCGCTGGGGAGAGCGCTATGCCGAGGCGGCAAAGGTGACGGGCTATGACGTGGCGAGCCTGCGGAACATGGCATGGGTCGCGGGGCAGTTCGATTTGTCACTACGTAGTGACAAATTGACCTGGAGCCATCACGTCCTCTTAGCGCCGCTCGAACCCGATGAGCAGAGGCAATGGCTCGCTCGGGCCCTGCGCGAGAGGCTCTCGGTAGCCGATTTGAGGCTCGAGCTGCGCGCCGCCCGTGACGATACCTCGCCGCCGTCGGCCGGCGGTGACGAGGGGCGCGCAGACGCCGACAAGGTCGGCGTCTGTCCGCATTGTGGTCACGAGTTGAGCGCCCCGACGGACTGACGCTTGAGAGACGGGGCACTGCTGGCGATCGGCGACCTGCACGTCGAGCATGCAGAGAATCGCGAGCTCGTCGCGGCGATCGAGCCGGAGTCGGATCGTGACTGGCTGATCGTCTGCGGCGACGTCGCCGATCAGCCCAGTGACGTCGAGTGGGCGCTGCGACTGCTGAGCGAGCGCTTCGCGAAGGTGATCTGGGTGCCCGGCAACCACGAGTTGCTGGCGCAGCGCAGCGATCCTGCGGAGCTGCGAGGCGAGCGGCGCTACCGCCACCTGGTCGAGCTCTGCAGGGCGCTCGGCGTGGTCACGCCCGAGGATCCCTTCCCGATCTGGGAGGGAGCCGGCGGCCCGGCTCGGGTCGTGCCGATGTTCCTGCTCTACGACTACACGTTTGGCAGCAACGTCGGGGCGACGCGGGAGGAGGCGTTGCAGCGCGCCTATGACGCCGGCGTCGTCTGCGTCGACGAGTTCCTCCTCGATCCCTGCCCCTACCCGAGCCGGGAGGCGTGGTGCGAGGCGCGAGTGCGCGAGACCAAGCGGAGGCTGATCGAGGCCGAGCCGATCCTCCCTGCGGTGCTGGTCAACCACTTCCCGTTACTGGCCGCGCCGACCCGCGTCCTCCGTCACCCGGAGTTCGCGCAGTGGTGCGGGACTTCGCGCACCGCCGACTGGCACCGGCGCTTCCGGGCCACCGCGGTCGTCTACGGCCACCTGCACATCCCCCGCACGACCTGGCACGACGGCGTCCGCTTCGAGGAGGTCTCGCTCGGCTACCCGCGCGAGCGACGCAGCCGGGCCGGCTTTCCCCGTGGGCCACGCCAGATCCTCCCGGAAGAGCGCCGTGCTTGAGCAGTTACTGCCGCTGGGGGTGGCGGTCGCCGAGAGCCGAGATGAGATCACCGACGCGCCGCTCTTCCCGGAGGAGGAGGAGGTCGTCGCCCGGGCGGTGGAGAAGAGGCGCCGCGAGTTCACGACCGGGCGCGCCTGCGCGCGCCGCGCGCTGGCCGAGCTCGGCGTTGAGCAGCAGGCGATTCCGACCGGTCCCCGGGGGGCGCCGCAGTGGCCCGGCGGCATCGTCGGCAGCATCACCCACTGCGAGGGGTTTCGCGCCGGTGTCGCGGCACGACAGACCGAGCTCGCCACGATCGGCATCGACGCCGAGGTCGACGCGCCGCTGCCCGACGGCCTGCTTGCCGACATCGCCCTGCCCGAGGAGCGGGGGCGGCTGGAGGCCTTGGCGCGGCAGGCCCCAGAGGTGCCGTGGGACCGCCTGCTCTTCAGCGCCAAGGAGTCCGTCTACAAGGCCTGGTTCCCGCTGGCCGAGCGCTGGCTGGGCTTCGAAGACGCCAGCGTGACGATCGATCCCGAGCGCCGAGCATTCTCGGCCCGACTGCTGGTTCCCGGCCCGGCGCCGGGCGGGCGGGCACTGGCTGGCTTCACGGGGAGCTGGCTGGTCCGCGACGGCATCGTGGCGACAGCGATCGCGGTGCCGGCCAGCAAGGGGAGCTGACACGCCCAGAGCCCCTTTTTGGCCCTCCCGTATCAGCGTACTAGGGTGTTTTTACGCTGCACTTGTGACCAGTCTAGGGAGGGTGTGTGATGACGAGGGCCTCGGGGGATGGCTCGTTGATCGCGGTGGTTGGCATGTCGTGCCGGCTGCCGCGTGCGCCCGACCTCGAGTCCTACTGGCGGTTGCTGGCCGGCGGAGAGGACGCGATCTCCGCGATGCCGGAGGAGCGCTGGGAGATGGCTGGCTGCGGCGTCGGAGAAGGATTGTCCGAGGCAGGCTCCGGTGCTCGCTTCGGCGCTTTCCTCGATCACGTCGATCGCTTCGACCCGGCCTTCTTCGGAATCTCTCCGCGCGATGCGGAGTCGATGGATCCACAGCAACGGCTCGCGTTGGAGTTGAGCTGGGAGGGGCTCGAGGACGCCGGTATCGCGCCGAGTCGCCTCCGGGAAGGCGAAGTCGGCGTTTTCATGGGGGCGATCGCCAGCGACTACGCAAGCCTGGTCCAGCGCTGCGGCATCGGTTCGCTCAGCCGTTACAGCACGATCGGCTTGCATCGCAGCCTGGTTGCCAACCGGGTCTCCTACGCGCTCGGGTTGAGCGGGCCGAGCCTCACCGTCGATGCGGCCCAGTCGGCCTCTCTGGTTGCCGTCCACCTCGCTTGCGAGAGCCTGCGCAAGGGCGAGAGCCGGCTGGCGCTCGCCGGCGGTGTGCACCTCAATCTCGACCCACACGCAGCCCTGGCGGCGGAGAAGTTCGGTGGGCTTTCGCCGGACGGCCGCTGCTTCACCTTCGATGCGCGGGCCAACGGCTACGTGCGGGGCGAGGGGGGTGGGGTCGTCGTCCTCAAGCCGCTCGGCGACGCGCGGGCGGATGGCGATCCCGTCTACTGCGTGATTCGTGGCAGCGCGGTGAACAACGACGGTGGCGGCCGTAGTCTGGTTACGCCCAGCGGGCCGGCTCACGAAGCACTGCTCAGGCACGCATACAAGCGCGCCGGCCTGAAGCGATCCGATGTCCAGTACGTCGAGTTGCACGGCAGCGGAACTGCGGTCGGCGACCCGATCGAGGCAGCCGCGCTGGGCGCCGTGCTCGGCTCGGCACGCGGCGACGAGGCGCCGCTGTCGGTCGGCTCCGCGAAGACCAACATCGGCCATCTCGAGGGCGCCGCGGGAATCGCCGGGCTGATCAAGGCGGCGCTTGCCGTCGATCGCCGGGAGATTCCGGCAAGCCTCAACTTCGAGCGCCCCAACCCTGAGGTCCCACTCGAGCAGCTGGGACTTCGAGTCCAGGCGGAGTTGGGCGCCTGGCCACGAGACGATCGGCCGCTGATCGCGGGGGTGAGCTCCTTCGGTGTGGGTGGGACGAATTGCCATCTGGTGATCGCCGAGGAGCCGCCGCGCCAACGAAGCGAGAGAGAGCGCTCCGGCGGCGAGCGCAACGGCGCGGCGATCTTTGCGGCTTCGAGTTCGGCGCCGGCGCCGCTCGCTCTCTCGGCGAAAACGGCTCCCGCGCTGCGCGCTCAGGCACGGCGCCTTGCCGCTCACCTGGGTTCGAATCCTGAGTTGGATCCAATCGACGTCGCCTACTCGCTCGCCACCACCCGCGACACGTTCGAGCATCGGGGGGTCGTGCTCGGCGGCGGGCACGAGGAGCTGATCTCGGGGCTCGCCGCCTTGGGCGATGGCGAGCCGTCGAGCAGGGTCGTCATGGGTAGGGCGGCGTCCGCTGGCAAGCCGGCCCTGCTCTTTCCCGGCTACGGCTCCCAGTGGGAGGGGATGGCGCTTGGTCTGCTTGACGCCTCGCCTGTCTTCGCAGGTCAGATCGGTGCTTGCGCCGAAGCGCTCGAGCCCTACTTGGACTGGTCTCTCGAAGACGTCCTGCTCGGCGCCGACGGCGCCCCGCCCCTGGATCGGCCCGACGTCGGGCAGTCGGCCCTGTTCGCGGTGACGGTCTCGCTGGCAGAGCTGTGGCGCTCGCTTGGCGTCGAGCCCTCGGTGGTCGCGGGGCACTCGCAGGGCGAGATCGCCGCCGCCTATGTGGCTGGTGGCCTTTCTCTGGACGATGCCGCCAGGGTCGTGGTCTTGCGCAACAGAGCGTTGACGACCCTCGTCGGCAAAGGCGCGATGGCCTCGGTGGCGCTGTCGGCCGAGGAGCTCGGCGTTCGCCTCGAGCGCTGGGAAGGTCGCATCGAGGTCGCGGCGATCAACGGCCCCTCCTCCGCAGTCGTCTCCGGAGAGGACGAGGCGCTCGACGAGTTGATGGCGCAGTGCGCCGAGGACGACGTGCGGGCTCGCAAGGTCCGTGGGGCCGTGGCACCTTCCCACTCGGCCCAGGTCGAGTCGCTTCGCGAGCGCATGCTGGAGGAACTGGCGCCGATCTCCCCTCGCGGCGGGGAGATTCCCTTTCACTCCACGGTTACCGGCGAGGTGCTCGATACCGCTGGGCTCGACGCCGAGTACTGGTACAGAAACGCCCGTCAAACGGTCTTGCTGGAGCCGGTCGTCCGAGCGATGCTCGACCAGGGCGTGAGCAGGCTGATCGAGGTCAGCCCCCATCCGATCCTCGGCATTGGCTTGCAAGAGGCGATTGAGGCAGAGGGGCCGGGGGAAAGGTGTCCCTCCTCGGCACCCTGCGACGCGACGAAGGCGGCCCGGATCGTTTCGTCCGCTCTCTGTCGGAAGCCCACGCCGTCGGGGTCAACCTCGACTGGGAGGCCTTCTTCGCCGGCAACGCGACGAAGGCGGTCAAGCTGCCCACCTACCCCTTCCAGAGAGGGCGGCATTGGTTGCGGGCACCGGCGCCGGGGGCAGATGCCCAATCAGTCTCAAATTATTCAGCTGAATCTGATCCATTGATCGACGCGGGCGGATCGGACCCGGAGGAATCGACGGAGGCCGAGAGGGAGCCAACGCTTGGCGGGTTGGCAGAGCGGCTGATGGATCTCACCGAGCGCGAGCGCGAGGCCCACATGCTGAGGCTGGTCACGACCGAAGCAGCCGTGGTGCTCGGCCACGACTCCGCCGCTGCGATCGAAGCGGAAAGGTCCTTCAAGGAGCTCGGCTTCGACTCGCTCGGCGGCGGTGGAGCTGCGCAACCGCCTGCTCGACGCGAGCGGTCTGCGCCTTTCGGCGACGGTCGTCTTCGACCACCCGAGTCCCGCCGCGCTCGCCGCCTACCTATTGGCGGAGGCGACCGAAAGCGGCGGCGCCGAGGCGGTGGTGCAGCAAAGCCCAGGCGAGCGAGGAGCCGATCGCGATCGTCGGCATGGCCTGCCGCTACCCCGGCGGGGTCGCCTCCCCGGAGGAGCTCTGGCAGCTGCTCGCCGACGGCCGCGACGCGATCTCCGCGCTTCCCCGACGATCGCGGCTGGGACCTCGAGCGCCTCTATGACCCCGACCCCGATACACCCCGGCACCAGCTACGCCCGCGAGGGCGGCTTCCTGCACGACGCCGGCGACTTCGACGCCGAGTTCTTCGGCATCGCCCCGCGCGAGGCACTGGCGATGGACCCCCAGCAGCGCCTGCTGCTGGAAGCCTCCTGGGAGGCGCTGGAGGACGCCGGGATCGACCCGGGCTCGCTGCGCGGCGAGCCGGCCGGGGTCTTCGCCGGGGTCATGCTCGCAGGACTACGCGACCGGCCGCGGTGCCAGCAGTGAGCTGGAGGGCTACCTCGGCACCGGCGGCCTGGCCAGCGTCGCCTCCGGCCGCGTCGCCTACACCCTCGGCCTCGAGGGCCCGGCGATGACCGTCGACACCGCCTGCTCCTCCTCGCTGGTCGCGATGCACCTCGCCGCCCAGGCGCTGCGCGCGGGGCGAGTGCGCGCTGGCGCTGGCCGGCGGGGTGACGGTGCTCGCGACCCCCGGCGCCTTCATCGAGTTCTCGCCGCCAGCGCGGCCTCGCCCCCGACGGGCGCTGCAAGTCCTTCGCCGAGGCGGCCGACGGCATCGGCTGGGCCGAGGGCGTCGGCATGCTCGTCTTGGAGCGCCTCTCCGACGCCGAGCGCAAACGGCCACCCGGTCCTCGCCACGATCCGCGGGCTCGGCCGTCAACCAAGACGGCGCCTCCAACGGCCTGACCGCCCCCAACGGCCCCTCCCAGGAGCGGGTGATCCGCCAGGCCCTGGCCAACGCCGGCCTCGAGCCCAAAGACGTCGACGCGGTCGAGGCCCACGGCACCGGCACCACCCTCGGCGACCCGATCGAGGCCGGCGCCCTGCTCGCCACCTACGGCCAGGAGCGCGAGGCGCCGCTGCGCCTGGGCTCGCTCAAGTCCAACATCGGCCACACCCAGGCCGCCGCCGGAGTCGCCGGGGTGATCAAGATGGTGATGGCGATGCGCGAGGGCGTCCTGCCCAAGACCCTGCACGTCGACAGCCCCTCCTCCAAGGTCGACTGGGAGGCGGGCGAGATCGAGCTGCTGCGCGAGGCCGAGCCCTGGCAGGCAGACGGAGCGCCCGCGCCGCGCCGGCGTCTCCTCCTTCGGGATCAGCGGCACCAACGCCCACCTGATCTTGGAGGAGGCGCCGGCCCCGCCGAGCAGAGCAAGAGGCCGGAGAGGCCGACGGCGAGGCCACCGCGCCCCTGCGCCGGCCCGCTCCCCCTCGTCCTCTCGGCCAAGACGCGAGCCGGCCCTGCGAGCCCAGGCCGAGCGCCTCGCCTCCCACCTGCGCGAGCAACCCCGAGCTCGACCCCACCGACGTCGCCTACTCCCTCGCCACCACCCGCTCCGCCTTCGAGCACCGCGCGGTCGCCCTCGGCGACGGATCGCGAGGAGCTGCTGGAGGGCCTCGCGGCCCTGGCCTCGGGCACGGAGGCGCCCGGCCTCATCCGCGGCCGGCGCCCGCGACCGAGCCAGGCTCCCGCCTTCCTCTTCGCCGGCCAGGGCTCCCAGCGCCCCGGGCATGGCCGCGGAGCTGCTCGAGGGCTCACCCGCCTTCGCCCTCCACATCGGCGAGTGCGAAGCGGCGCTCTCGCCCTCACGTCGACTGGTCCCTGACGCGACGTCTTGCGCGAAGAGCAGGGCGCCTGGCTGGATCGCCTCGACGTCGTCCAGCCCGCCCTCTTCGCGGTGATGGTCTCCCTCGCCGGGCTCTGGCGCGAATGCGGGCGTGCGGCCCTCTGTCGTTGTCGGCCACTCCCAGGGGGAGATCGCCGCCGCCCACATCGCCGGCGGCCTCTCGCTCGAGGACGCGGCGCCGAGTCGTCGCCGCTGCGCGCCAAGGCGATGGCCAAGCTCGCCGGCAAGGGCGGGATGCTCTCGGTCTCGCTCACCCGCCGAGCAGCTCGATCCACGCCTGATCGGCCCTTCGGCGAGCGCCTCTCCCTCGCCGCGATCAACGGCCCCGCCTCCCTCGTCGTCTCCGGGGAACCCGAGCGCCCTCGCCGAGCTTCGCGGCGCTCTGTGACGGGGACGGCGTGCGCGCCCAGCCGATCGCCGTCGACTACGCCGCCCACTCGGCCCAGATCGAGGCGCTGGAGGAAGAGCTGCTGGAGGCCTTCGCGCCGATCTCCCCCCAAAGCGGCGAGATCCCCTTCCACTCCACCGTCACCGGCGAGCCGCTCGACACCGCCGAGCTCGACGCCGCCTACTGGTATCGCAACCTGCGCCAGACCGTGCTCTTGGAGCCGGTCCTCTCGCGCCCTGCTCGAGCAGGGCCAGCGCACCTTCGTCGAGATCTCCCCGCACCCGGTGCTGGGCTTCGGCCTGCGGGAAGCGATCGACGCCTCTGGGCACGAGGACACCGCCGTGCTCGCCACCCTGCGCCGCGAGGACGGCGGCCCCGAGCGCTTCGCCCTCGCCCTCGCCCAGGCCCACGCCGCCGGCGTCCCGATCGACTGGCAGGCCTTCTTCGAAGCCACCGCCGCCAAGGCGGTGGCGCTGCCCACCTACCCCTTCCAGCGCAAGCGCTACTGGCTCAGCGCCGCCGCCGGCGCAGGCCGACCTCGCCGCCGCCGGCCTTGCGCGACGCCGAGCACCCGCTGCTGGGCGCGATCGCTCGAGGACCCCGCCGGCGAGCGCCTCACCCTGACCGGCCGCCTCTCGCTGGCCACCCACCCCTGGCTGGCCGACCACGCCGTCGCCGGCACCGTGCTTGCTGCCCGGCACCGCCTTCTTGGAGCTGGCCCTGCGGGCCGCCGAGGAGGCCGGCTGCCGAGGCGGTCGGCGAGCTGACCCTGCAGGCTCCCCTGGTCTTGCCCGAGCAGGGAGCGATCGCAGCTGCAGGTCTCGGTCGGCGAGGCCGGGCGAGGGCGGCGAGCGCGAGGTCGCGATCCACTCCCGCGCGCAGGGCAGCCAAGACGAGGGGCCGGGGGAGTGGACCTGCCACGCCGCGGGCGCTCTCTCCGCCGAGGCTCCGGCCGCGCTCGAGCCCTTCGGGGCGTGGCCCCCGCCAGGCGCCGAGCCGCTCGAGGTCGAGGACCTCTACGAGCGCCTCGCCGACGCCGGCCTGCGACTACGGCCCCGCCTTCCAGGGCCTGCAGCGCCGCCTGGCGCGACGGCGAGGAGATCTACGCCGAGGTCTCGCTGGCCGAGGAGCAAGCCGCCGAAGCCGAGCGCTTCGGCCTCCACCCAGCGCTGCTGGACGCCGCCCTGCACGCGCATCGCGCTTCGCCGAGGGGCAGACCAGGACCTGCAGCTCCCCTTCGCCTGGAGCGAGGTCTCGCTGCGGGCCAAGCGGCGCAACCGAGCTGCGGGTCCGACTCACCCCCGAGGGCGAGGCCGGGGCCTCGCTGGCGCTCGCCGATGGCCAAGGCGGCACGGCCGTCGCCCGCATCGGCTCGCTGGCTCTGCGCCAGCTCGACCCAACCAAGCTGCAGGGCCCAGGCAAGAAGCCCGACGGCCTGCTGGGGGTCGAGTGGCAGGAGCTGCAGCTCCTGCCAGCCCCAGAGCCCCCCGCAGAGCTCTGGGAGCTAGCCGCTCAGTCCGGCCCCGACGTCGCCCAGGCGGCTCTGCAGACCAGCGCCATCGCCCTGGAGACGATCCAGGGCTGGCTCTCCTCTGAGGACGACCCGCAAGGCCGCCTGGCGATCCTCACCCGCGGCGCCGATCGCCACCGGCGCCGAGGAAGTCCCCCGACCCCGCCCTGGCGGCCGCCTGGGGCCTTGTGCGCTCGGCCCAGGCCGAGCACCCCGGCCGCTTCGCCCTGATCGACAGCGACGGCAGCGAGGCCTCCGAGCAGGCGCTCGCCGGCGCCCTGCGCACGGCGAGGAGCCCCAGCTGGCCCTGCGCGAGGGAGTGGCGCTGGCGCCGCGGGCGGTCCCGACCCAGAATCGCGCCGACTCACTTCTCCCGCCGCCGGGGCCGTGGCGTCTCGATGTCCCCGAGCCCGGCTCGCTGGAGGGCCTGGCGCTGGTCCCCAACCCCCGCGCGTCGGAGCCACTCGGGCCCGGCGAGGTGCGGGTCGCGGTGCACGCCGCCGGGCTCAACTTCCGCGACGTGCTGATCGCCCTCGGCCTCTACCCCGGGCGAGGCGCCGCTCGGCAGCGAGGGCGCGGGCGTCGTCGTCGAGGTCGGCTCGCGAGGTCGAGCGACCTCGCCCCCGGCGACCGGGTGATGGGCCTGATTCGCCGGCGCCTTCGGCCCGCTCGGCCATCGCCGAGCGCGACCTGCTCGCCCAGGTCCCCGAGGGCTGGACCTTCGCGCAGGCGGCGGCGGTGCCGGTCGTCTTCCTCACCGCCCACTACGGCCTCGTCGACCTCGCCGGCCTGCAGCCCGGCGAGAAGGTGCTGATCCACGCCGGCGCCGGCGGCGTCGGCATGGCCGCGATCCAGCTCGCCCGCCACCTCGGCGCCGAGGTCTTCGCCACCGCCAGCCCCGCCAAGTGGGACGCCCTGCGCGAGCTCGGCATCGCCGACGACCACATCGCCTCCTCGCGCGACCTCGAGTTCAAGGAGAAGTTCCTCGACGGCGACCGGGGGCGAGGGCGTCGACGTCGTCCTCAACTCGCTGGCCGGGGAGTTCGTCGACGCCTCGCTGGAGCTGCTGCCCCGCGGCGGCCGCTTCATCGAGATGGGCAAGACCGACATCCGCGACGCCGAGCAGGTCGCCGCCGAGCACCCCGGCGTCGCCTACCGCGCCTTCGACCTCGTCGACGCTGAGCCCAGGAGACGATGCGGGAGATGCTCGCCGAGATCCTCGCCCTCTTCGAGCGCGGCGCCCTGCGCCACCCGCCGATCACGACCTGGGACCTGCGCCGCGCCCCCGAGGCCTTCCGCCACCTGCGCGAGGGCCGCAACGTCGGCAAGGTCGTGCTCCGCGTCCCCCAGCCGCTCGACCCCGAGCGCACCGTCCTGATCACCGGCGCCACCGGCGGCCTCGGCGCCCTCATCGCCCGCCACCTCGCCGCGCGCCACGGCGCCCGCCACCTGCTCCTGGCCAGCCGCTCGCGGCTCAGCGGCGGCGGGCGCCAAGCGAGCTGGCGGCAGAGCTCGAAGAGCTCGGCGCCGAGGTCGACGATCGCCGCCTGCGACGTCGCCGACCGCGACGCAGCTGGAGGCGCTGCTCGCCTCGATCCCCGCACGAGCACCCCCTGGGCGCGGTGATCCACGCCGCCGGGGCCCTCGACGACGGCGTCGGTCGAGGCGCTGAGCGCCGAGCAGCTGCGAGCGCGTCTTCGCCCCCAAGGCCGACGCCGCCTGGCACCTGCACGAGCTGACCGCGGAGCATCGACCTCTCCGCCTTCGTCCTCTTCTCCTCGGCCGCCGGCGCCCTCGGCGCCCCCGGCCAGGCCAACTACGCCGCCGCCAACGCCTTCCTCGACGCCCTCGCCCAGCAGCGCCGCGCCGAAGGCCTGCCGGCCACCTCGATCGCCTGGGGCCTCTGGGAGCGCGAGAGCGCGATGACCGCCGCACCTCGGCGAGGCCGACCTGGCCCGGCTGCGCCGCTCGGGCGTCGAGGCGCTCACCGACGAGCGCGGCCTGGCCCTCTTCGACGCGGCGCTCGCCGCCGGGCGCCCAGCGCCGCTCGCGCTCGGCCTCGACCGCGCCGCCCTGCGCTCCGCCGCCGGGGCCGGCGACCCTGCCGCCGCTTCCTGGGCGCCCTGGTGCGCGTCCCCGGCCCGCCGCCAAGCCGGCTCCTCCTCGCTGGCCGCCAAGCTCGCCTCGCTGCCTCAAGCGGAGCGCGAGGCCGCGGTGCTGGACCTGGTCCGCGCCGAGGTCGCCGCCGTCCTCGGCCACGGCTCCCCCGCCGCGATCGAACCCGAGCGGGCCTTCAAGGACCTCGGCTTCGACTCGCTCGCCGCGGTCGAGCTGCGCAACCGCCTGCAGCGCCGCCACCGGCCTGCGCCTGGCCGCGACCACTGGTCTTCGACTACCCGACCCCGGCGGCGCTGGCCGCGCACCTGCTGGAGCGAGGCGAGCGCCGAGCGGCGCCCGCCAAGCGGGTCGCGGTCAGCGCCCAGGCCAGCGAGGAGCCGATCGCGATCGTCGGCATGGCCTGCCGCTACCCCGGCGGCGTCAGCTCCCCCGACGAGCTCTGGCAGCTGCTCGCCGCGGGCCGCGACGGCGATCTCCGAGCTTCCCCACCGACCGCGGCTGGGACCTCGAGCGCCTCTATCGACCCCGACCCCGACCACCCCGGCACCAGCTACGCCCGCGAGGGCGGCTTCCTCGCCGACGCCGGCGACTTCGACGCCGAGTTCTTCGGCATCACCCCGCGCGAGGCGCTGGCGATGGACCCCCAGCAGCGGCTGCTGCTGGAGGCCTCCTGGGAGGCGCTGGAGGACGCCGGCATCGACCCGGCCTCGCTGCGCGGCGAGCCGGCCGGCGTCTTCGCCGGGGTCATGCTCGCAGGACTATCGGCTGGCTCAGTCGGGAGGCGCGAGAAGCTCGAGGGCTACCTGGCTCACCGGCGACGTCGGCGAGCGTCGTCTCCGGCCGCGTCGCCTACACCCTCGGCCTCGAGGGCCCGGCGATCACCGTCGACACCGCCTGCTCCTCCTCGCTGGTGGCGATGCACCTGGCCGCGCAGGCGCTGCGCAGCGGGCGAGTGCTCGCTGGCGCTGGCCGGCGGGGTGACGGTGCTCGCCAGCCCCGGCGATCTTCACCGAGTTCAGCCGCCAGCGCGGCCTCGCCCCCGACGGGCGCTGCAAGTCCTTCGCCGAGGCCGCCGACGGCACCGGCTTCGCCGAGGGCGTCGGCATGCTCGTCCTGGAGCGCCTCTCCGACGCCGAGCGCAAACGGCCACCCGGTCCTCGCCGCGCTCACGCGGCTCGCGCCGTCAACCAGGACGGCGCCTCCAACGGCCTGACCGCCCCCAACGGCCCCTCCCAGGAGCGGGTGATCCGCCAGGCCCTGGCCAACGCCCGCCTCGAGCCCAAGGACGTCGACGTGGTCGAGGCCCACGGCACCGGCACCACCCTCGGCGACCCGATCGAGGCCGGCGCCCTGCTCGCCACCTACGGCCAGGACCGCGAGGCAGCCGCTGCGGCTCGGCTCGATCAAGTCCAACATCGGCCACACCCAGGCCGCCGCCGGAGTCGCCGGGGTGATCAAGATGGTGATGGCGATGCGCGAGGGCGTCCTGCCCAAGACCCTGCACGTCGACGCGCCCTCCTCCAAGGTCGACTGGGAGGCGGGCGAGATCGAGCTGCTGCGCGAGCGCCCAGCCCTGGCAGGCAGACGGAGCGCCCGCGCCGCGCCGGCGTCTCCTCCTTCGGCATCAGCGGCACCAACGCCCACGTGATCCTCGAGGAGGCGCCGGCCTCGCCGAGAGTCAAGACGCCGCAGAGCAAGACCCCGAGGCCACCGCGCCGCTCGCGGGCCCGCTCCCCCTCGCCCTCTCGGCCAAGACCGAGCCCGCCCTGCCGAAGCGGCAGGCCGAGCGCCTCGCCGCCCACCTGCGCGCCAACCCCGACCTCGACCCCACCGACGTCGCCTACTCCCTCGCCACCACCCGCTCCGCCTTCGAGCACCGCGCGGTCGCCCTCGGGCGCGGACCGCGAGGAGCTGCTCGCCGGCCTCGCCGCCCTGGCCGACGGGCAGCACCGTCGCCGAGCGTCATCGCGGCCAAGGCCAGCGCACGGCAAGCCTCGCCTACCTCTTCACCGGCCAGGGCTCCCAGCGCGCTCGGCATGGGCAACGGAGCTCTACGAGGCCTACCCCGCCTTCGCCGCAGGCCTTCGACGAGGCCTGCGAGCAGCTCGACCGCCGACCTCGGCGACGCCGCTGGCGGCAGATCGTCTTCGGCCACAGCGCCCGAAGGCAGCGGCGCTGCTCGAGCACACCACCTACGCCCAGCCCGCCCTCTTCGCCATCGAGGTCGCCCTCTTCGCGGCTGCTCGGCCAAGCGCGGCCTCAAGCCCGACCTCCTCGCCGGCCACTCGATCGGCGAGATCGCCGCCGCCCACATCGCCGGCGTCCTCTCCCTCGCCCGACGCCGCCAAGCTCGTCGCCGCCCGGGGCACGCTGATGGGCGCGCTGCCCGCGGGCGGGGCGATGGTCGGCGATCGAGGCCACCGAGGCGCGAGGCCGCCGAGGCGATCGCGGGCAAAGAGGCAGAGCTCTCGCTCGCCGCGATCAACGGCCCGGCCTCGGTCGTCATCTCCGGCGCACGCGGAGGCGGTCGAAGCGGTCCGCGTCCCACTGGCAGGAGCAGGGCCGCAAGACCAAGCGCCTCGCCGTCTCCCACGCCTTCCACTCGCCGCTGATGGAGCCGATGCTGGAGGAGTTCGCCGAGGTCGCCGCGAGCCTCGACCTACAGCGCGCCCCAGATCCCGATCGTCTCCAACCTCACCGGCGAGCTGCTCAGCCCCGAGCAGGCCACCGACCCCGCCTACTGGGTCGCCCACGTCCGCGAGCCGGTGCGCTTCGCCGACGCCGTCGCCACCCTCGCCGCGCAGGGCGCCAGCCACCTTCCTGGAGCTCGGCCCCGACCCGGTGCTCGTGCGCGATGGCGCAGCGAGTGCCTGGAGGAGGCAGGAGCCCAGCGCCGGCCTTCGCTCCCACCCTGCGCGAGGGCCGCGCCGAGCGCCGAGGCGCTCGCCACTCGCCCTCGCCCACGCCCACGCCGCCGGCGCCAAGCTCGACTGGGAGGCCTTCTTCGCCGGCACCGGCGCCAAGCGCGGTGCCGCTGCCCACCTATCCCTTCCAGCGCAAGCGCTACTGGCTCGAGCGCTCGCCGCCGGCGCGGCCGACCTCGCCGCCGCCGGCCTGCGCGACGCCGAGCACCCGCTGCTGGGCGCGGTCGATCGAGGACCCCGCCGGCGAGCGGCCTCACCCTGACCGGCCGCCTCTCCCTCGCCACCCACCCCTGGCTGGCCGACCACGCCGTCGCCGGCACCGTCCTCCTGCCCGGCACCGCCTTCCTCGAGCTGGCCCTGCGGGCCGCCGAGCAGGTCGGCGCCGAGACGGTCGAGGAGCTGACCCTGCAGGCCCCGCTGGTCCTGCCCGAGCAGGGCGCGGTCGCAGCTGCAGGTCTCGGTCGGCGAGCCCGGGCGAGGACGGCGAGCGCCGAGATCTCGATCCACTCCCGCCCGCAGGGCAGCCAAGACGAGGGGCCGGGGGAGTGGGCCTGCCACGCCGCGGGCGCTCTCTCCGCCGAGGCTCCGGTCGCGCCCGAGCCCCTCGCCGCCTGGCCCCCGCCAGGCGCCGAGCCGCTCGAGGTCGACGACCTCTACGACCGCCTCGCCGACGCTCGGCCTCGAGTACGGCCCCGCCTTCCAGGGCCTGCACCGCCGCCTGGCGCGACGGCGAGGAGATCTACGCCGAGGTCTCGCTGCCCGAGGAGCAGGCGCAGCGAGGCCGAGCGCTTCGGCCTCCACCCGGCCCTGCTCGACGCCGCCCTGCACGCGCATCGCGCCTCGCCGGCGGCCGAGGAGCCGGCGGAGCTGCGGCTGCCCTTCTCCTGGAGCGGGGTCTCGCTGCAGGCCGAGGGGCGCCACGGCGCTGCGGGTGCGGCTCGCCCCCGGAGCGAGGGCGAGGTCTCGCTCGCGCTCGCCGACGGCGCGGGCGCCGCCGCTCGCCACGGTCGGCTCGCTGGCGCTGCGCCCGCTCGACCCCGCGCAGCTGCAGGGCGCCGGGCCAGGCGCCGAGCGGGCTGCTCGGGCTCGAGTGGACGCGAGGTCGCCCTCGCCGAGCGGGACGAGCGCGCCCGCCGAGGTCGAGCTCTTGCGCTGCGAGTCCGCCGGCGAGCTGCCGACGCGCCGAGGCGGCCCGCGAGGCCGCCCAGAGCGCCCTGGCGGCGATCCAGGCGCTGGCTCGCCGACGAGTCCAAGGCCGACTCGCGCCTGGCGATCCTCACCCGCGGCGCGGTCGCCACCGGCGCCGAGGAGTCCCCCGACCCCGCCGCCGGCGGCGGTCTGGGGCCTGGTCCGCTCGGCCCAGTCCGAGCACCCCGGCCGCTTCGCCCTGATCGACACGCGACGGCAGCGAGGCCTCCGCAGCAGGCGCTGCGCCGCGGCCCTCGCCAGCGACGCGAGGAGCCCCAGCTCGCCCTGCGCGAGGGCGTGGCGCTGGCGCCGCGGGCGGTTGCCGTGGCGCAGTCGCAGGGCGAGGAGCAGCCGGCTGCCCTCGACCCCGAGCGCACCGTCCTGATCACCGGCGCCACCGGCGGCCTCGGCGCCCTCGTCGCCCGCCACCTCGCCGAGCAGCCACGGCGCCCGCCACCTGCTCCTGGCCAGCCGCTGCGGGCCCCGAGGCGGCGGGCGCCGAGCGAGCTGCGCGGCCGAGCTCGAGGAGCTCGGCGCCGAGGTCGACGATCGCCGCCTGCGACGTCTCCGACCGCGAGCCAGCTCGAGGCGCTGCTCGCCTCGATCCCCGCACGAGCACCCCCTGGGCGCGGTGATCCACTCCGCCGGCGCCCTCGACGACGGCGTCGGTCGAGTCGCTCGACCGCCGAGCAGCTGCGAGCGCGTCTTCGCCCCCAAGGCCGACGCCGCCTGGCACCTGCACGAGCTGACCGCAGGGCTGCGACCTCTCCGCCTTCGTCCTCTTCTCCTCGGCCGCCGGCACCCTCGGCGGCCCCGGCCAGGCCAACTACGCCGCCGCCAACGCCTTCCTCGACGCCCTCGCCCAGCAAGCGCCGCGCCGAAGGCCTGCCCGCCACCTCGCTCGCCTGGGGCCTCTGGGAGCGCGAGAGCGCGCATGACCGCCGACCTGGGCGAGGCCGACCTGGCGCGGCTGCGCCGCGTCGGGCGTCGCGCCGCTCACCGACGAGCGGGGCCTGGCGCTCTTCGACGCGGCGCTCGCCGCCGATCGCCCAGCCGCCGCTCGCGCTCGGCGCTCGACCGCGCCGCCCTGCGCGCCCAGGCCGCCGGGCCGGCGACCCTGCCGCCGCTGCTGCGCGGCCTGGTCCGCGTCCCCGGCCCGCCGCCAGCGCCGGCTCCGGCTCGCTGGCCGCCAAGCTCGCCGCGCTGCCCGAGGCCGAGCGCGAGGCCGTCGTCCTCGACCTGGTCCGCGCCGAGGTCGCCGCCGTCCTCGGCCACGCCTCCGCCGCCGCGATCGAGCCCGAGCAGGCCTTCAAGGAGCTCGGCTTCGACTCGCTCGCCGCGGTCGAGCTGCGCAACCGCCTGCAGCGCCGCCACCGGCCTGCGCCTGGCCGCGACCGCTCGTCTTCGACTACCCGACCCCGGCCGCGCTCGCCGAGCACCTGCTGGCCGAGGCGACCGCGAGCGGCGCCGCCAGCGCAGGTCGCCGTCCGCGCCCAGGCCAGCGAGGAGCCGATCGCGATCGTCGGCATGGCCTGCCGCTACCCCGGCGGGGTCGCCTCCCCCGAGGAGCTCTGGCAGCTGGTCGCCGAGGGCCGCGACGGCGATCTCCGAGCTTCCCCGCCGACCGCGGCTGGGACCTCGAGCGCCTCTACGACCCCGACCCCGACAGCCCCGGCACCAGCTACGCCCGCGAGGGCGGCTTCCTCGCACGACGCCGGCCGACTTCGACGCCGAGCTTCTTCGGCATCAGCCCGCGCGAGGCGCTGGCGATGGACCCCCAGCAGCGCCTGCTGCTGGAGGCCTCCTGGGAGGCGCTGGAGGACGCCGGCATCGACCCCGGCTCGCTGCGCGGCAGCGCCGACCGGCGTCTTCGCCGGGGTGATGTACCACGACTACGGCGACGTCGCAGCGCGATTCCCGACGAGCTCGAGGGCTACCTGGCTACCGGCATCGCCGGCAGCGTCGTCTCCGGCCGCGATCGCCTACACCCTCGGCCTCGAGGGCCCGGCGATGACCGTCGACACCGCCTGCTCCTCCTCGCTGGTGGCGCTGCACCTGGCCGCCCAGGCGCTGCGCGGCGGGCGAGTGCTCGCTGGCGCTGGCCGGCGGCGTGACCGTGCTCGCCACGCCCGGGCGTCTTCATCGAGTTCAGCCGCCAGCGCGGCCTCGCCCCCGACGGGCGCTGCAAGTCCTTCGCCGAGGCGGCCGACGGCGCCGGCTGGTCCGAGGGCGTCGGCGTGCTCGTCCTGGAGCGCCTCTCCGACGCCGAGCGCAACGGCCACCCGGTCCTCGCCGTGATCACGCGGCTCGCGCCGTCAACCAGGACGGCGCCTCCAACGGCCTGACCGCCCCCAACGGCCCCTCCCAGGAGCGGGTGATCCGCCAGGCCCTGGCCAACGCCCGCCTCGAGCCCAAGGACGTCGACGCGGTCGAGGCCCACGGCACCGGCACCACCCTCGGCGACCCGATCGAGGCCGGCGCCCTGCTCGCCACCTACGGCCAGGAGCGCGAGGCCCCGCTGCGCCTCGGCTCGCTCAAGTCCAACATCGGCCACACCCAGGCCGCCGCCGGAGTCGCCGGCGTGATCAAGATGGTGATGGCGATGCGCGAGGGCGTCCTGCCCAAGACCCTGCACGTCGACGCGCCCTCCTCCAACGTCGACTGGGCGGCGGGGGAGATCGAGCTGCTGCCCGAGCCGCAGCCCTGGGAGGCGAGCGGAGCGCCCGCGCCGCGCCGGCGTCTCCTCCTTCGGCATCAGCGGCACCAACGCCCACGTGATCCTCGAGGAGGCGCCTGCCGCCTCGAGAGGCAAGACGCCGAAGAGCAAGACCCCGAGGCCACCGCGCCGCTCGCGCGGCCCGCTCCCCCTCGCCCTCTCGGCCAAGACCGAGCCGGCCCTGCGCGACGCAGGCCGCAAGCGCCTCGCCGCCCACCTGCGCGAGCAACCCCGAGCTCGACCCCACCGACGTCGCCTACTCCCTCGCCACCACCCGCTCCGCCTTCGAGCACCGCGCGGTCGCCCTCGGCGCGGACCGCGAGGAGCTGCTCGCCGGCCTCGCCGCCCTGGCCGACGGGCAGAGCCCTCGCCGAACGTCATCGCGGCCAAGGCGAGCCACGGCCAGCCTCGCCTTCCTCTTCACCGGCCAGGGCTCCCAGCGGCTCGGGCATGGGCAACGGAGCTCTACGCGGCCTCCCCCGCCTTCGCCCAGGCCTTCGACGAGGCCTGCGAGCAGCTCGACCCCCACCTCGGCGACGCCGCTGGCGGAGATCGTCTTCGGCCAAGGGCACCCAGAAGGCAGCGGCGCTGCTCGAGCACACCACCTACGCCCAGCCCGCCCTCTTCGCCATCGAGGTCGCCCTCTTCAGGCTGCTCGCCGAGCGCGGCCTCAAGCCCGACCTGCTCTGCCGGCCACTCGATCGGCGAGATCGCCGCCGCCCACATCGCCGGCGTGCTTCTCCCTCGCCGACGCCGCCAAGCTGGTCGCCGCCCGGGGCAAGCTGATGGGCGCGCTGCCCGAGGGCGGGGCGATGCTCGCGATCGAGGCCACCGAGGCACGAGGCCGCCGAGGCGATCGCGGGCAAGGAGGCAGAGCTCTCGCTCGCCGCGATCAACGGCCCGACCTCGGTCGTCATCTCCGGCGACCGAGGAGGCGGTCGAAGCGGTCCGACGCCCACTGGCGAGGAGCAGGGCCGCAAGACCAAGCGCCTCGCCGTCTCCCACGCCTTCCACTCGCCGCTGATGGAGCCGATGCTGGAGGAGTTCGCCGAGGTCGCCGAGAGCCTCGACCTACAGCGCGCCCCAGATCCCGATCGTCTCCAACCTCAGCGGCGAGCTGCTCAGCGCCGAGCAGGCCACCGACCCCGCCTACTGGGTCGCCCACGTGCGCGAGCCGGTGCGCTTCGCCGACGCCGTCGCCACCCTCGCCGCGCAGGGCGCCACCACCTTCCTGGAGCTCGGCCCCGACCCGGTCCTGAGCGCGATGGCGCCGCAGTGCCTGGAGGACGCAGAGGGCCCCGCGCCGGCCTTCGCTCCTTCGCTGCGCGAGGGCCGCCCCGAGCGCCGAGACGCTCGCCCTCGCCCTCGCCCAGGCCCACGCCGCCGGCGCCAAGCTCGACTGGCAGGCCTTCTTCGAAGGCACCGGCGCCAAGCGCGTCCCGCTGCCCACCTATCCCTTCCAGCGCAAGCGCTACTGGCTCAGCGCCGCCGCCGGCGAGGCCGACCTCGCCGCCGCCGGCCTTGCGCGACGCCGAGCACCCGCTGCTGGGCGCGGTCGCTCGAGGACCCCGCCGGCGAGCGCCTCACCCTGACCGGCCGCCTCTCGCTCGCCACCCACCCCTGGCTGGCCGACCACGCCGTCGCCGGCACCGTCCTCCTGCCCGGCACCGCCTTCTTCGAGCTGGCCCTGCGGGCCGGCTGAGCAGGCCGGCTGCGAGAGCGGTCGAGCGAGCTGACCCTGCAGGCTCCCCTGGTCCTGCCCGAGCAGGGCGCGGTCGCGCTGCAGGTCTCGGTCGGCGAGGCCGGGGAGGGCGGCGAGCGCCAGATCGCGATCCACTCCCGCCCGCAGGGCAGCCAAGACGAGGGGCCGGGGGAGTGGGCCTGCCACGCCGCGGGCGCTCTCTCCGCCGAGGCTCCGGTCGCGCTCGAGCCCTTCGCGGAGTGGCCCCCGCCAGGCGCCGAGCCGCTCGAGGTCGAGGACCTCTACGAGCGCCTCGCCGAGCGCGGCTTCGAATACGGCCCCGCCTTCCAGGGGCTCGAGCGCGGCCTGGCGGGACGGCGAGGAGATCTACGCCGAGGTCTCCCTGGCCGAGGAGCAGGCTCGCGAGGCGCGGCGCTTCGGGCTCCACCCGGCGCTCCTGGATTCCAGCGCTCACGCGGCGATGGTCCCCGCCCTGGACGCCCTCGCCGCCGGCGAGGCGGGCTCGGCGACGCCGTCGTTGCCCTTCGCGTGGCGCGGCGTTCGCGTTGGCTCGGCCGGGGCGGCGAGCCTGCGCGTGCGGCTCAGCGTCGACGGGGCCGAAGGCCGCATCCTCGCCGCCGACCGCACGGGCGCCGCGGTGATCTCGGTCGATTCGCTGGTCTCGCGCCCGGTCGACCCGGCGATGCTGAGGGCCGCCGCCCGCCGCCGCCTGCCGCTGCACCGCCTCGAGTGGGCCGGGGTCGACGCCACCGCGGATGCCGAGCCGCTGGGCCTGGCGATCCTCGGCGAGGCCGAGATCGAGGGGCTCGACGCCGAGCCCTATGCCGACCTCGCCGCCCTGGGCGAGGCGATCGCCGCCGGCGCTCCGGCCCCAGAGACGATCCTCGTCAAGGCTCAGGCGAAGACGGAGGGGAGGGAGCTCCCAGAGTCTGCCCACGCCGCCACCGGCGAGCTCCTCGAACTCGCCCAGGCCTTCCTCGCCACGGAGCCCCTGGCTGAGAGCCGCCTCTGCCTGCTCACCGAAGGAGCGGTGGCAACCGCCGCGGGCGAGTCCCCAGAGCTGGCGATCGCGCCGCTCTGGGGCCTGTTGCGCTCGGCGCACTCCGAGCACCCCGGCCGCTTCGCCCTGATCGACAGCGACGGCTCCGAGGCTTCCCGCAGAGCACTTCGCTCGGCTCTCGCCAGCGGCCCGACGGAGCCACAGCTCGCCCTGCGCGAGGGCGAGCTGCTCGCTCCCCGCCTGGCCCGGGCCGAGGCGGCGGAAGAGACGGCAACCGCGATCGACCCCGAGCGCACCGTCCTGATCACCGGCGCCACCGGCGGCCTCGGGCTCGCTCATCGCCCGCCACCTCGCCGAGAGCCACGGCGCCCGCCAGCTGCTCTTGGCCAGCCGCTCGGGCTCAGCGGCGGATGGAGCCAGCGAGCTGGCCGCGGAGCTCGAAGAGCTCGGCGCCGAGGTCACGATCGCCGCCTGCGACGTCGCCGAGCGCGCCCAGCTGGAAGAGCTGCTCGACTCGGTCGACCCCGCCAGCACCCGCTCGGCGCCGTCTTCCACTGCGCCGGCGTGCTCGACGACGGCGTGCTCGACTCCCTCGACGCCGAGCGGCTGGCCGGCGTGATGCGCCCCAAGGTCGACGCCGCCTGGCACCTGCACGAGCTGACCGCGGCGGCCGATCTCGACGCCTTCGTGCTCTTCTCCTCGGCGGCCGGCGTGCTCGGCGGCGCCGCCCAGGCCAACTACGCCGCCGCCAACGCCTTCCTCGACGCGCTTGCCACACACCGTCGTTCCCTCGGCCTGGCGGCGAGCTCGCTGGCCTGGGGCCTTTGGGAGCAGGGCAGCGCGATGGCGGGCGACCTCGCTGGCCCCGAAGCGATCCGGCTCGCCCAGCAGGTGCGGGAGCGCCTCGGCTTCGTGCCGATGCCCCCCGAGCAGGGCCTGGAGCTGCTCGACGCCGCCCTGACCCTGCCCGACGACTCCCAGCTGGCGCCGGTCGCCTTCGACAGTGCCGTGCTGCGCTCCCAGGCCGCCGCCGGGACCCTGCCCGCGGTGCTGCGCGGGCTGGTCCCCGTCCCCGCCTCCCGGGCCGCTGGGCAGGGCACGCTTGCCGGGCGCCTCGCCACCGTGCCCGCGGCCGAGCACGAGGCGCTGGCGCTCGAGCTGACCCGCGGCCACGTCGCCGCCGTGCTCGGCCACTCCTCGCCCGGCGAGGTCGATCCCGACACTGCTTTCCGTGACCTCGGCTTCGACTCGCTGGCCGCGGTTGAGCTGCGCAACCGCCTCGTCGCCGACACCGGGCTGAGCCTGCCGCCGACGCTGGTCTTCGACTATCCCTCGACGCTGGCTGTCGCCAGGCAGCTGCTCGACGTCGCCGGCCCGGACGGCGCCGCGGGGGGAGACCGCTCCGAGGAGGCGGTGTTCAGGCGCGAGCTGGCCCGTATCCCGGTCTCCAGGTTGCGAGACGCCGGCTTGATGGAGTCGCTGCTGGAGCTGATCGACCCTGGCGAGAGGGCCGGCGACGCCGACGAGAGCGAGCTGCTCGGCGAGATCGACTCGATGGACCTCGACGACCTCGTCCAGCGCACGCTCGAGGGCCAGCCCGGCGAGCCCGAGGTCGGTGCGGAGCGATGAGCACCTCTCCGGAGCGGGTTGCCGAAGCCCTGCGCGCCTCCCTGAAGGAGACGGAGCGCCTGCGTCAGCAAAACCGGCGCCTGCGCGACGCCGCGGCGGAGCCGATCGCGATCGTCGGCATGAGCTGTCGCTACCCAGGCGGCGCCGACTCACCCGACGCGCTGTGGCGACTGCTTGCCGCGGGGACCGATGCGATCTCGGGCTTCCCGGTCGATCGTGGCTGGGACCTGGAGAGCATCTTCGATCCCGACCTCGAGCGTTTCGGCGCCTCCTACACCCGCGAAGGCGGCTTTCTCGGCGACGCCGCCGAGTTCGACCGGGAGTTCTTCGGCATCTCCCGGCGCGAGGCGCTTGGCATGGATCCGCAGCAGCGACTCCTGCTGGAAGCCTCCTGGGAGGCGCTGGAAGACGCCGGGGTCGACCCTGGCGCGTTGCGGGGGACGCGGACCGGGGTTTTCACCGGCGCCATGTACCACGACTACGGCTGGGGACTGAGCCCGGCGCAGGAGTCGGCGGCCTACCTGCCCACCGGCGGCAGCAGCAGCCTCGTCTCCGGCAGGATCGCCTATACCCTGGGCCTGGAGGGGCCGGCGATGAGCATCGACACGGCCTGCTCGTCCTCGCTGGTCTCCCTGCACCTGGCGACCCGGGCGCTTCGCGCCGGCGAGTGCTCCCTGGCCTTGGCGGGCGGGGCGACGGTGTACTCGACGCTTGGCGTCTTCATCCAGTTCAGCGGTCAGCGGGCACTCTCCCCGGACGGGCGCTGCAAGGCGTTCTCCGACGCCGCCGATGGCGCCGGGTTCTCCGAGGGCGCCGGGATGCTCCTGCTCGAGCGCCTCTCCGAGGCCGAGCGCAACGGCCACCCGGTCCTGGCCACGATCCGCGGCTCCGCCGTCAACCAGGACGGCGCCTCGAATGGCATCACGGCGCCCAACGGGCCTTCCCAGGAGCGGGTGATCCGCCAGGCGCTGGAGGACGCGCGGCTCGCGGCCGCCGAGATCGACGCCGTCGAGGCCCACGGGACCGGCACCGCCCTTGGCGACCCGATCGAGGCCAGCGCCCTGCTTGCCACCTACGGGGCCGAGCGCCCCGACGGCCGGCCTCTGCGACTTGGCTCGATCAAGTCCAACATCGGCCATCCGCAGGCCGCGGCCGGGGTCGCCGGGGTGATCAAGATGGTGCTCGCCCTGCGCGAAAGCGAGCTGCCCAAGACGCTCCACGTCGAGCAGCCCTCGACCAAGATCGACTGGTCGGGCGGGGCGATCGAGCTGCTCGCCGAGCCCGCTCCCTGGCAGCCCAACGGGCAGCCGCGCCGCGCCGCCATCTCCTCCTTCGGGGCGACGGGCACGAACGCCCACCTGATCCTCGAGGAAGCGCCCGCCGCGCCGCCGAGCCCGAGCGGCGAGGCCATGGAGGGAGAGGCCCCACCGGCCGCCGCGCCGCCCCTGCCGGGCCCCGTGCTGTGGCCGCTCTCGGCCAAGACCGAGCCGGCGCTGCGCGAGGCCGCCGGCCGCCTCGCCGCCCGCCTGCGCGAGGACCCGGGGATCGCCCCGCTCGACGCCGGC
Organism: uncultured Solirubrobacterales bacterium; assembly: GCA_963718775.1. Taxonomy (GTDB): domain Bacteria; phylum Actinomycetota; class Thermoleophilia; order Solirubrobacterales; family 70-9; genus VRUE01. The sequence goes on from OY970377.1 coordinate 2,700,459, forward strand.
TTCTCGCTTGCCAGCGGTCGCGCCGCCTTCGAGCGCCGGGCGGTGGTCGTGGGCCAGGGTCGCGAGGAATTGCTCGGCGGGCTCGACCGGCTCGAGCGCGGCGAACCAGGTGAAGGCGTCGTCAGGGGAGAGGCGACGCAGCGCGGCAAGCTCGCCCTGCTCTTTCCCGGCCACGGCTCGCAGTGGCAGGGCATGGCACTCGGCCTGCTCGACTCCTCGCTTCCCTTCGCCGGCCACATCGGCGATTGCGACAAGGCCCTTGCCCCCTTCGTCGACTGGTCGCTGGCGGACGTGCTGCGCGACCCCAGCGGCGCCTGGCTGGAGCGCCTCGACGTCGTCCAGCCGGCGCTCTTCGCGGTGATGGCCTCGCTGGCGAAACTGTGGCAGGAACTGGGGGTCAAGCCGTCTGCGGTGGTCGGCCACTCGCTCGGCGAGAGCGTCGCCGCGTACATCTCCGGTGGGCTCTCGCTCGAGGACGCGACCCGGCTGGTGATGGCGCGCAGCCGCCTGATCTCGAGACTGCTCGGCAAGGGTGGCCTGGCCTCCGTCTCGCTCTCCGTCGAGTTGCTCGAATCGCGCCTCGCGGAGGACGGCGGCGGGATCGAGATCGCCGCCGTCAACGGGCCGGGGTCGGCGATCGTCTCCGCAGACAGCGAAGCGCTGGAGCGGTTCCTCGGCCAGTGCGAGGCGGAGGGCACCTGGGCGCGCCGGCTGCCCACCTCGATGGCATCGCACTCGCGCCACGTCGAGGTCCTGCGCGAGGACTTTCTCGAGGCGCTGGCGCCGCTCGCTCCCCGCTCAGGCGAGATTCCCTTCCACTCGACGGTGACCTGCGAGGTGCTCGACACCGCCGAGCTCGGGCCCGAGTACTGGTACCGCAACCTGCGCCAGACGGTGCTGCTCGAGCCGGTGGTGAGGGAGCTGGTCGCGGACGGGTATCGCACGCTGCTCGAGGTCGGCCCCCACCCGGTGCTCAGCGTCGGCCTGCAGGAAACGGTGGAGGCGAGCGCCGAGGACCCGGGCTCGGTTGCCGTGATCGGCACCCTGCGTCGCGACGAGGACGACCGCGAGCGCTTCGCGCTCTCCCTGGCGGAAGCCCACGTCGCCGGCGCCGGGGTCGATTGGGACGCCCTCTTCGCGGGCACCGGAGCGAACCGGGTCAGCCTGCCCACCTACCCGTTCCAGCGCGAGCGCTTCTGGCTCTCGGCCGAGAGCGGGCTCGGTGACGTCGGCGCGGCCGGGCTCGTCGCCACCGAGCACCCGCTGTTGGGCGCCGCGATCGCGGACCCCGAGGGCGAGGGCATCGCCTTCACGGGTCGCATCTCCCTTGCCTCTCACCCCTGGCTGGCCGACCACGCGCTGGCCGGCACGGTTCTCTTCCCGGGCACTGGATTCGTCGAGCTTGCCCTGGCGGTGGGAGGCGAGAGGGGCTGCGAGACGCTCGAGGAGCTCACCCTGCAGGCCCCGCTGATTCTCGCCGAGGGGGACGCGACGGTGCTGCACGTCGTCGTCGGCGAGCCCCTCTCCGAGGGGCGCCGTGAGCTGGCGATCCACTCTCGCCGCAGCGGCGAGGAGGAGGGCTGGACCTGCCACGCGCGCGGCACGCTCTCGCCCGCCACGGCCGATGCGCCCGAGCGCATCGAGGACTGGCCTCCCCGGGCGGCGCAGCCGCTCGACGTACAGCTCGCCTACGAGCGGCTCGCCGAGGCGGGCTTCGAGTACGGCCCGGCCTTCCAGGGCCTGACCGCGGCGTGGAATGACGGCGACGTGCTTTACGCCGAGGTCTCGCTGCCCGCGGAGCAGGCCGAGGAGGCGGGGCGCTTTGGCTTGCATCCGGCACTCCTCGATGCCGCCGGGCACGCGGCGATCGACTTCGCGCTGAGCGCCGCTGGCGAGGATGGCGCCGTCGGCGAAGCGGCGGTGCCCTTCTCCTGGCGGGGGGTGAGCCTGCACGCGCAAGGCGTTCCGGCCCTGCGGCTGCGCCTCACCCCCGATGCGGAGGGAGGCAACGGCCTGACCGGGTTCGATCGCAGCGGCGCCGCCGTCGTCTCGGTCGAGTCGGTCGTCATGCGCCCGGTCGACCCCGCGATGCTGAGGGCCGCCGCCCGCCGCCGCCTGCCGCTGCACCGCCTCGAGTGGGCCGGGGTCGACGCTGGGCCCGCAGAGCAAGCCGAGGCGCCAGGCCTGGCGATCCTCGGCGAGGCCGAGATCGAGGGGCTCGACGCCGAGCCCTACGCCGACCTCGCCGCCCTCAGCGAGGCGATCGCCGCCGGCGCCCCGGCCCCAGGGGTGATCCTTGTCGAGGCCAAGGCAAAGGGCAGAGAGGAGGGGCTCCCGCAGTCCGCCCATACCGCCACCGCCGAGCTCCTCGAGCTCGCCCAGGCCTTCCTCGCCACGGAGGCCCTGGCCGAGAGCCGCCTCTGCCTGCTCAGCGAGGGCGCGGTGGCAGTAGCCGAGGGCGAGTCCCCAGAGCTGGCGATCGCGCCCCTATGGGGCCTGCTGCGCTCGGCGCGCTCCGAGCATCCCGGCCGCTTCGCCCTGCTCGACAGCGACGGCTCCGAGGCCTCCAGCGCGGCGCTCGGCGCGGCCCTCGCCGCCGGCGCCGACGAGCCCCAGCTCGCCCTGCGCGAGGCCGAGCTGCTCGCTCCCCGCCTGGCCCGGGTCGAGGCGACCGAAGCGCCGGCAACGCAGATCGACCCCCAACGCACCGTGCTGATCACCGGCGCCACCGGCGCGATCGGCGCTCTGTTGGCCCGCCACCTGGTCGCCGAGCACGGCGCCCGCCAGCTGCTCCTGGTCAGCCGCAGCGGCCCCGAGGCCCAGGGCGCCGAGCAGCTCCAAGCCGAGCTGCAAGAGCTCGGCGCCACCGTGAGGATCGCCGCCTGCGACGTCGCCGAGCGCGGCCAGCTGGAGGAGCTGCTCGACTCGGTCGACCCCGCCCACCCGCTCGGCGCCGTCTTCCACTCCGCCGGCGTGCTCGACGACGGCATGCTGGAGTCGCTCGACGCCGAGCGTCTGGCAGCCGTGATGCGCCCCAAGGCCGACGCCGCCTGGCACCTGCACGAGCTGACCGCCGCGGCCGACCTCGACGCCTTCGTGCTCTTCTCCTCGATCATGGGCGTGCTCGGTGGCGCCGGCCAGGCCAACTACGCCGCCGCCAACGCCTTCCTCGACGCCCTCGCCGCGCAGCGTCGCTCGCTCGGCCTGCCGGCCGCGTCGCTCGACTGGGGGGGCTGGGCGCAGGAGAGCGGCATGCTGGAGGACTCGCAGGGCGCCGCCGCGCTCGCCCGCCTCGCCGAGCAGATCCGCGAGCGGGTCGGGCTGGCGCCGATGCCCCCCGAGCAGGGCCTGGCTCTGCTCGACGCTGCCCTGGCCCTGCCCGAGGAGCCCCAGCTGGCCCCGGTTGCCTTCGACGGCGCCGTGCTGCGCTCCCAGGCCGCCGCCGGGACCCTGCCCGCGGTGCTGCGCGGGCTGGCCCCGGTCCCCGTCTCCCGCGCCGCAGGGCAGGGCGCGCTCGCCGAGCGCCTCGCCGCCGTGCCGGAGGCCGAGCGCGAGGCCCTGGCGCTCGACCTGGTCCGCGGCCACGTCGCCGCCGTGCTCGGCCACTCCTCCGCCGCGGAGGTCGATCCCGACACGGCCTTCCGCGACCTCGGCTTCGACTCGCTGGCGGCGGTCGAGCTGCGCAACCGTCTCGTCGCCGACAGCGGCCTGCGGCTGGCGCCGACGATCGTCTTCGACTACCCCTCGCCGACGTCGCTGGCAGGCCACCTGCACGGCGAGGCGGTCGGCGAGGCGGGCGGCCTGCCTGTCGCCCGCCCGGCCACCGCCTCGGCGGAGCCGATCGCGATTGTCGGCATGGCCTGTCGCTATCCGGGCGGAGTCGGCTCCCCCAAGCAGCTCTGGGAGCTGCTGGAGGCGGGGACCGATGCGATCTCGGGCTTCCCGGAAGATCGCGGCTGGGACCTCGAGCGCCTCTACCACCCGGAGCCCGGCCGGCCCGGCCAGAGCTACGCCCGCGAGGGCGGCTTCGTCTATGACTCGGCCGAGTTCGACCCCGGCTTCTTCGGGATCAGCCCGCGTGAGGCGCTGGCGATGGATCCGCAGGAACGCGCCCTGCTGGAAGCCTGCTGGGAGGCGCTCGAGGACGGCGGGGTCGACCCGCAGCGGCTGCGCGGCAGCCAAGCGGGTGTCTTCGCGGGGGTGATGTACCAGGACTACGGCTCGGTGGACTATGGGATGGGCCCGGGGATGACCTCCAGCGGCGTCTCGGGCCGGGTCGCCTACACGCTCGGCCTCGAGGGGCCGGCGATGACCGTCGACACCGCCTGCTCCTCCTCGCTGGTCGCGATGCACCTCGCCGCCCAGGCGCTGCGCGGGGGCGAGTGCTCGCTGGCCCTGGCCGGCGGCGTCACCGTCCTCTCGACGCCGACGATCTTCGCCTTCTTCAGCATGCAGCGTGGCCTCTCCGTCGACGGGCGCTGCAAGGCCTTCGCCGAGTCGGCCGACGGGACCGGCATCGCGGAGGGCACCGGCGTGGTCCTGCTCGAGCGCCTCGCCGACGCCGAGCGCAACGGCCACCGGGTCCTCGCCACGATCCGCGGCAGCGCCGTCAACCAGGACGGCGCCTCGAACGGGTTCTCGGCGCCCAACGGGCCCTCCCAGGAGCGGGTGATCCGCCAGGCCCTCGCCAACGCTCGGCTCGGCCCACAAGACGTCGACGCGGTCGAGGCGCACGGCACCGGCACCGCCCTCGGCGACCCGATCGAGGCCGGCGCCCTCTTGGCCACCTACGGCCAGGACAGGGAGAGGCCGCTGTGGCTCGGCTCGCTCAAGTCCAACATCGGCCACACCCAGGCGGCGGCCGGGGTCGGCGGGGTGATCAAGTCGGTGGTGGCGATGCGCGAAGGCGTCCTGCCCAGGACCCTGCACGTCGCCGAGCCGTCCTCCAAGGTCGACTGGGAGGCAGGGGAGATCGAGCTGCTGGCCGAGCCGCGGCCGTGGGAGCGCGCCGGCCGGCCGCGCCGCGCCGGTGTCTCCTCCTTCGGGGCGAGCGGCACCAACGCCCACCTGATCCTCGAGGAGGGGCCGGTCGGGGACTCCGGCGCGGCCGCGGGCGACGCCGAGGCCCCGGCGCGGCCGCGGGCTCTGCCGGGCCCTCACCTGCTGCCGCTCTCGGCGAAGACCGAGGCGGCGCTGCGCGAGGTCGCCGGCCGCCTGCACGCGCATCTGGCCGAGAACGAGGAGGTCGGGCCGGACGACGCCGCCTACTCGCTCGCCACCACCCGGGTGGCCTTGGAGCACCGGGCGGTGGTGGTCGGCAGCGATCGAGACGAGCTGCTGCGCGGCCTCGCCGCCGTGCGCGGGGACGAGGCGGGGGCCGGGATCGCGCGGGGCCGGGCGCGGAAGGACGGCAAGCTCGCCTACCTCTTCACCGGCCAGGGCTCGCAGCGTGCCGGCATGGGCCAGGAGCTCTACGAGACCTACCCGGCCTTCGCCGCGGCCTTCGACCAGGCTTGCGAGCAGCTCGACCCCCAGCTCGGCATCTCGCTGCGCGAGGTGGTCTTCGACCGCAGCGAGGAGGTGGCCGGGCAACTGGACCAGACGAGCTACGCGCAGCCGGCCCTGTTCGCGATCGAGGTCGCGCTCTTCCGGCTGCTCGAGTCGTTCGGCCTCGCCCCCGACCTGCTCGCCGGCCACTCGATCGGGGAGCTGAGCGCCGCCCACCTGGCCGGCGTCTTCTCGTTGGCCGACGCCTCGCTGCTGGTCGCTGCCCGGGGCCGCCTGATGGGCGAGCTGCCGAGCGGCGGCGCGATGCTCGCCATTCAGGCCGGCGAGCAGGAGGTGACGGCCGCGATCGAGGGCAGCGAGTCGCTGCTCACGATCGCCGCCGTCAACGGGCCGGCCTCGGTGGTCCTCTCCGGCGACGGACAGGCGATCGCGGCGGCGCAGGAGCACTGGCAAGCCGCGGGGCGCAAGACGAAGCGCCTCGCCGTCAGCCACGCTTTCCACTCGCCGCTGATCGACCCGATGCTGGAGGAGTTCGGGGCGATCGCAGGCGGCCTCGCGTACGGCGAGCCACGGATCCCGATCGTCTCCAACCTGACCGGGCAGCTGCTCGCCGCCGAGCAGGCTATGGACCCCGCCTACTGGGTGTCCCACGCCCGCCAGCCGGTCCGCTTTGCCGATGCGGTTCGCACCCTCCGCGAGCAGGGCGCGACGACCTTCCTGGAGCTGGGACCGGCGCCGGCTCTCACCGCGATGGCCGAGGAATGCACCGAGGCCGAGGACGCCGATGCGGGCGCGAGGCCGGCGTTCGCGCCCACCCTGCGCGCCGGCCAGCCTGAGCCGGCAACGCTCGCCCTGGCCGCCGCCGGCGCCCATGCCCAGGGCGCCGATCTCGACTGGGAGACGTTCTTCGCCGCGGCGACGGTCGAGCGAGTCCCGCTGCCCACCTACCCGTTCCAGCGCAGCCGCTACTGGCTCGACTCCAGCGGCGGAGCCGGCGACCCGGTCTCCGCCGGGCAGGCCGCCGCCGAGCACCCGCTGCTTGGCGCGTCGATCCCGCTCGCCGGCTCCGCCGAGGTGCTGCTCACCGGGCGCATTGCGCGGCGCACCCACCCCTGGCTCGCCGACCACGCCCTGGGGGGCGTCGCCCTCCTGCCTGGCACGGCCCTCGTCGAGCTGGCGCTGTGGGCGGGGGGCGAGGTCGGGGCCGAGACACTGGAGGAGCTGGCTCTGCAGGCGCCGCTCGTCCTGCCCGAGCAGGGGGGAGTGCAACTGCAGGTCTCTGCCGCGAGCCCGGACGAGGCAGGCCGCCGCGAGGTCGCGATCCACTCGCGACCCGAGGCCGGCGAGGATTTCGAGGCGGGGGAGTGGACCTGCCACGCGCAGGGCATCCTCGCGCCGCAGCCGCCCACCGCCACGGAGACGCTGGGGAGCTGGCCACCCGCCGGCGCCGAGCCGCTCGACGTCGACGAGCTCTACGAGCGTCTCGCCGATCACGGCGTCGAGTACGGGCCGGCCTTCCGCTGCGTGCGAGCTGCCTGGCGCCTCGGCGGGGAGCTGCTGGCCGAGGTCTCGCTGCCCGAGGAGCAGGCCCAGGAGGCCCGCCGCTTCGGGCTGCACCCGGCGCTCTTCGACGCCACCGGCCACGTCGGCGTCGACCTGGCGCTGGCGGCGGACGGGGCCGAGGGTCCCGATGCGCTGGCGCTGCCGTTTGCCTGGCGCGGCGTGCGGATCGCCTCGCCGGGCGCCTCGACCCTGCGCGTGCGGGTCAACCCGGCGGGGGACGGCCCCGGCCTCCTCGCCTTCGACGAGGCGGGCGACCTGGCCGTCGCCGTCGATTCGCTTGCCCTGCGCCCGCTCGACCTCGCCCAGCTGCCGAGGGCATCGCGTCGTCTGCCGCTGCATCGCGTCGAGTGGGTCGAGGCCGGGGTCGAAGCCGGCAACGGATCCAAGCCTCCCCGCGTTGCCATTCTCGGCGAGCCGCTGGCCGGCGGGCCGGCGGCGCAGCAATACGCCGACCTGCCCGGCCTGCTCGAGGCGATCGACGCCGGCGCCGGGGTCCCCGAGATCGTCGTCGCCAGCTTCGCCCTGCCCGACGGGGAGGGCGACGTCCTTCAGCTCGCCCACGCCCGCGCCCACCGGGCTCTGCAGTTGCTGCAGGCCTGGCTCGTCGCGGAGAAGCTGGCCGAGAGCCGTCTCTGCATACACACCGCCGCTGCCGTCGCCGTCGCCGCCGGCGAGAGCCCCGACCTCGCCTCCGCGGCGCTCTGGGGGCTGCTGCGGTCCGCCCAGTCCGAGCACCCGGGCCGCTTCGCGCTGATCGACAGCGACGGTGAGCCGGCCTCCCTGGAGGCGCTGCCTGCCGCTCTCGGGGCGGGCGCCGGCGAGCCGCAGATCGGTTTGCGCGAGGGCAGGATGCTGCTCCCCCGCCTGGCCCGGGCCGGGGCGGAGGCGGACGAGCAGGCCGTGAGCTTCGACCCCGAGTCGACGATCCTGATCACCGGCGGCACCAGTGGCCTCGGCGCCCTCCTCGCCCGCCACCTCGTCGCCGAGCACGGCGCCCGTCACCTGCTCCTCGCCAGCCGGCGCGGCGCCGAGGCGGCGGGGGTGAGCGAGCTGCTCGAGGAGTTGCGGGGCCTCGGCGCCGAAGCGACGGCGAGCGCCTGCGACGTCGCCGATCGGGCCCAGCTCGAGCGGCTGCTCGGCTCGATCGCGCCCGAGCACCCACTCGGCGCCGTCGTCCACTCGGCGGGGGTGGTCGACGACGGCTTGCTCGACTCCCTCGACGCCGAGCGCCTCGATCGCGTCTTCGCCGCCAAGGTCGACGCCGCCTGGCACCTGCACGAGCTGACCGCGCAGATCGAGCTCTCCCACTTCGCGATGTTCTCCTCGGTGGCCGGCATCCTCGGCGCTCCCGGGCAGGCCAACTACGCCGCAGCCAACTCCTTCCTCGATGCGCTCGCGGCGCGCCGCCGCGCCGCCGGCCTGCCGGCCGTCTCGCTCGCCTGGGGGGCCTGGGCGCAGGCGACCGGCATGACCGGCCAGCTCGGCGAGGCCGACCTCGGCCGGGTCGGCCGTTTCGGCTTGGCGCCGATGCCACCGCAGCTCGGCCTTGCCCTCTTCGACGCGGCCTGCGCCGGGCCGGAGCCGCTGCTGGTTCCGGCAAAGCTCGACGGCTCCGGCCTGCGCGCCCAGGCGGCCGCCGGGACCCTGCCGCCGATCCTGGCCGCGCTGGCCGGACCGGCTCGCCGGGCCGCGGAGCGCGAGTCGCTGGCGCGGCGACTCGCCAAGGTCCCGGAGGGGGAAAGAGAGCGGGTGGTGCTGGAGTTGGTCCGTGGCAACGTCGCCGCCGTGCTCGGCCATGCCTCGGCCGAGGCGATCGACCCCGAGAGCGCCTTCATGGACCTCGGCTTCGACTCGCTGGCCGCGGTCGAGCTTCGCAATCGCCTCAACGCCGCGACCGGACTGCGCCTGCCGCCCACCCTGGTCTTCGACTACCCGTCGACGGCGGCGGTCGCCGGGTACCTGATCGCCCAGGTCACTCCGGGAGCCGGTGTTGAGAGCACGGAGGGACCGGCCGGCGAGGCCGAGGACGATCTGGCCGGCGAGGACCTCGCCGCGATGTCGCACGAGGAGATGTTCGAGCTGATCGACGAGGAGTTCGGGGCGGTATGAGCGCTGCCGGAGGAAGCGAGCTGGCGGTGCCCGCGGATGGCTCGGTCGCCACCGAGGCGCGCTTGCGTCAGTACCTGGAGAAGCTAACGGTCGACCTGCGCCGGTCGAAGCGGCGAGTCGACGACCTCGAGGGCCGCTCCCGGGAGCCGATCGCGATCGTCGCGATGAGCTGTCGCTACCCGGGTGGAGCCGACTCGCCGGAGCGGCTCTGGGGGCTGCTCAGGGAGGGTCGCGACGCGATCGACGCCTTTCCCGCCGATCGCGGCTGGGACCTGGAGCGCATCTACCACCCCGATCCCGGCCGGCCGGGAACGTGTTACGCCCGGGCGGGAGGCTTCGTCGACGACGTCGCCGAGTTCGACCCCGGCTTCTTCGGGATCAGCCCCCGCGAGGCGCTGGTCATGGACCCCCAGCAGCGACTGTTGCTGGAAGCGTCGTGGCAGGCTCTGGAGCGAGGCGGCCTCGATCCCCGCTCGCTGCGCGGCGCCCCGGTCGGCGTCTTTGCGGGAGTGATGTCGCAGGAATACGAGGCGGCCGAGGTCGGGATCGCCCCGGGGATGACCAGCAGCATCGTCTCTGGCCGCGTCGCCTATGCGCTGGGCCTCGAGGGCCCGGCGATCACGATCGACACCGCCTGCTCCTCTTCGCTGGTCGCGATGCACCTCGCCGCCCAGTCGCTGCGCGCCGGCGAGTGCTCGCTGGCGCTGGCGGGCGGCGTCACCGTGCTGACGACGCCCAACCCGCTGATCCTCTTCAGCCGCCAGCGTGGCCTTGCCCCGGACGGGCGCTGCAAGTCCTTCGCCGAGGCGGCCGACGGTGTCGGCTGGGGCGAGGGCGTCGGCGTTCTCGTCCTCGAGCGCCTCGCCGAGGCAAGGGAGAACGGCCACCCGGTCCTGGCCACGATCCGCGGCTCTGCCGTCAACCAGGACGGCGCCTCCAACGGCCTGACCGCCCCCAACGGCCCCTCGCAGGAGCGGGTGATTCGCCAGGCGCTGGCCAATGCCGGCCTCGAGCCGAAGGACGTCGACGCGGTCGAGGCGCACGGCACCGGCACGACCCTCGGCGACCCGATCGAGGTGGGGGCCCTACTTGCCACCTACGGCCAGGACAGGGAGAAGCCGCTGAGGCTCGGCTCGATCAAGTCCAACATCGGCCACACCCAGGCCGGCGCCGGAGTCGCCGGCGTGATCAAGACGGTGATGGCGATGCGCGAAGGGGTGCTGCCGAAGACCCTTCACGTCGACAGCCCCTCCTCCAAGGTCGACTGGAAGGCGGGGGCGATCGAGCTGCTGACCGAGCCCGTGCCCTGGCAGCCAGGCGACCGGCCACGGCGCGCTGCCGTCTCCTCCTTCGGGATGAGCGGCACCAACGCGCACGTGATCCTCGAGGCCGAGGAGTCACCGCCGCCGGCCCCGGCTGAGTTGGAGGCGGAGGATGAGGGCGCCAGCGTGAGCCCGCTGCTGCCGGGCGCGCTGCTGCTACCGCTCTCGGCCCGCTCCGAGCCCGGCCTGCGAGCTCAGGCAGCGCGCCTGGCGGCCCACCTGAAGCGCAACCCCGAGCTGGAGCCGGTCGACGTCGCCTACTCGCTGGCCACGACCCGGGCCAGCTTCGAGCATCGCGCGATCGTCGCCGAGCCGGACCGCACGGGGGTGCTCGCCGCGCTCGATGCCGTCACTCGCGGCGAGTGGACCGGCCCGGTCGCCGGTGGCGTCGCCGGCGCCGAGCGTCGCCCGGTCTTCCTCTTTGGCGGCCAGGGCTCGCAGTGGTCGGGCATGGGGCTGGAGCTGCTCGACGCCTCGCCCTTCTTCGCCAGCCGCATGCGGGCCTGCGAAGAGGCGCTCTCGCCGTTCGTCGAGTGGTCCCTGGAGGAGACCCTGCGGGAAGCGGACGGCCAGTGGCTCGATCGCCTCGACGTCGTCCAGCCCGCCCTCTTCGCGGTGATGGCCTCGCTGGCGGAGCTCTGGCGTGAGCTCGGCGTCGAGCCGGCGGCGGTCGTTGGCCACTCTCAGGGAGAGATCGCCGCCGCCTACGTCGCCGGCGGCCTCTCGCTCGAGGACGCGGCGCGCGTCGTCGCCCTGCGCGCCCGAGCGATGGCCAAGATCGCCGGGCGGGGCGGCATGCTCTCGGTCTCGCTGCCCGCCTCCCAGCTGCCCGCCCGCCTCGAGCCCTTCGGCGAGCGCATCGCCCTCGCCGCGATCAACGGGCCGGCCTCGCTGGTCGTGTCGGGGGAGCCCGCTGCCCTGGCCGAGCTCGCGGCCAGCTGCGAGAGGGACGGGGTGCGGGCTCGGACTGTCGCTGTCGACTACGCCGCTCACTCGGTCCAGGTCGATGCCCTGCGCGCCGAGCTGGAAGAGGCCTTTGCGCCGATCTCGCCGCGGGCCGGGACGATCCCCTTCCACTCGACGGTGACCGGGGAGGCGCTCGACACGGCCGCCCTCGGCGCCGAGTACTGGCGCCGCAACCTGCGCGAGACGGTGCTCTTCGAGCCGGTGGTCCGCTCGCTGCTGGCCAACGGCCACCGCATGTTCATCGAGATCTCGCCGCACCCGGTCCTCGGCTTCGGTCTCAGCGAGACGATCGACGAGGCGCTGCCCACCGAGGCGACGGCGACGGTGCTCGGCACCCTGCGCCGCGAGGAGGGTGGGCCGGCTCGCTTCTCGATGTCGCTCGCCGAAGCCGCCGCGAGCGGGGTCGCTGTCGGCTGGGAGGCGCTCTTCGCGGGGTCGGGCGCCAGCCCGGTAGACCTGCCCACCTATCCCTTCCAGCGCAAGCGCTACTGGCTGGCGCCGGCCGCGTCTGGCGCCGACCCGGTCGCGATCGGCCAGGCGGCCGCCGAGCATCCGTTGCTGGGCGCATCGCTCTCCACCGCGACCGGGCAACAGTTGCTGCTGACCGGCCGCGTCGCGCTGGCCACCCATCCCTGGCTGGGCGAGCAGGCGGTGCACGGGGCGGCGCTGGCGCCGGCCGCGGCTTTCTTGGAGATGGCCTTGCGGGCGGCTGCAGAGGCCGGCTGCGAGACGGTCGAGGACCTGCGGCTGTGCAGCCCCCTCGTCCTTCCCGAGCGCGGCGCGATCCAGGTCCAGGTGAGCGTCGGCGAGCCCGGCGAAGGGGGCGCGCGGAAGGTCTCGATCCATTCCCGTCCCGAGCCCGATCGGGAGAGCGCCGAGGAGGACGAGTGGGCCTGCAATGCCGAGGGCCGTCTCGTCCCCGAGGTGTCGCCTGCCCCCGAGCCACCCAGCTCCTGGCCGCCTGCCGGCGCCCAGCCGCTCGACGTCGAGGACGTCTACGACCGGCTCGCCGACCAGGGCATCGAGCTCGGCGCCGCCTTCCAGGGGCTCGCCGCCGCCTGGCGCGTCGGCGAGGGCCTCTGCGCCGAGATCGAGCTCGCCGAGGAGCAGCTGGAGCAGGCCCCGAGGTTCGGCCTGCACCCGGCGCTGTCGCAGCTGGCACTGCAGCTCGTCGCCCTGGAGGCCGGGGGCGAGGACGCCGAGCTGCCGGCCCTCCTTGGCGCCGTCTCGGTGCGCTCGCCGGGGGCCACCAAGCTGCGCGTTTGGAGCGCTGCGGGCGACGCTGAGGACGGCGCCTGCCTCGGCCTTGCCGACGGCGACGGCAAGCCACTGGGCGCAGTCCGGGGCCTCGTCTGCGCCCCGCTCGCGGTCGAGCAGGCACAGGGTGCGCGGCGCTCCCGGCGCGAGCCGCTGCTGCGGCTCGAGTGGATCGAGGTCGATGCGCCCCCGGCCACGGGGGCAGCGAGCCCCGGGCTCGTCGTCGAGGACTCGTTCGCCTCGCTCGCCGGCGAGGGAGTGCCGCCGCGCGCCGCGCAAGCGGCGACCGAGCGGGCGCTCGAGCTGCTGCAGAGTTGGATCGCCGGGGAGCGGCTGGGCGATTCCCGGCTGGCGATCCTGACCCGGGGAGCGGTTGCCCCCGCGGCGGACGAAGAGCCCGACCTCGCCGCGGCGTCGCTCTGGGGCCTGGTGCGCTCGGCCCAGGCCGAGTACCCCGGCAGCTTCGTCCTCGTCGACGTCGACGGCTCCGAGCCCTCCCGCCAGAGCTTGGCCGCGGCGCTCGAGCTGACGGCGGAGGAGCCCCAGCTGGCGATCCGTCAGGGCAGGGTGCTGGCCCCGCGGTTGGCGCGACTCGCCGGCGAGGAGGAGAAGGAGGCCACGGCGCCGACGCTCGACCCCGGGTCCACGGTCCTCGTCAGCGGCGCCGGCGGTGGCCTCGGCGCGCTCGTCGCCCGCCATCTGGCCGAGCGGCACGGCGCCCGCAACCTGGTGCTGGTCTGCACGGGCAGCGAGGAGCTGGACGGCGCGGCAGCGCTGAAGACGCGCCTCGACGAGCTGGGCTGCAGCGCCCGGGTCGAGGACTGCGACGTCGCCGATCGCGAGCAGCTGCGGCGCCTGCTCGACTCGATCGACCCTGCGCACCCGCTGGGCCTGGTCGTCCACGCGACCCGCGTGCTCGACGACGGAGTGCTCGGCGCCCTCGACCCGGAGCGGCTGGAGCGGGTGATGCGGCCCAAGGTCGACGGCGCATGGAACCTGCACGAGCTGACCGCGGGCTCGCAGCCGAGCGAGTTCCTGCTCTTTTCCTCGGTCAGCGGCGTGCTCGGCGGCGCCGCGCAGGCCAACTACGCGGCCGCCAACGCATTTCTCGACGCGCTCGCCACCTATCGCCAGGCCCGTGGCCTTGCCGCCACCTCGCTGGCCTGGGGCCTGGTCGATCTCGGCGAGGACGGAGACGGCCTGGACGAGGCCGGCCGGGCGCGGATGGCGCGAGCCGGCATCGCGCCGCTGGGAGCCGACTTGGCGCTGGCGCTCTTCGACCGTGCCCGGGCCGCTGGCGAGCCGCTGCTGGCGCCGATCGAGCTCGAGCGGGCCGGCCTGCGCGCGCAGGCCAGGGACGGCCTGCTGCCGGCGATCATGCGAGGGCTGGCGCCGGGCTCGGGCCGCCGCGGCGGCGCCCGGGCGTCGCTCGCCGAGCGGCTGGTGGGCGTTCCCCGCGACGAGCGCCCGGCCCTGGTTCTGGAGCTGGTTCGCGACCATGTGGCCGCCGTGCTCGGCTATGGCTCCGGGCAGGAGGTCGAAGCCGAGCGCGCCTTCCTCGATCTCGGCTTCGACTCGCTGGCCGCGGTCGAGTTTCGCAACCGACTCAGCGCCGCGACCGGCCTGCGCCTGCCACCCACGCTTGCCTTCGACTACCCGTCGCCAGCCGCGCTTGCCGGCTATCTCGCCGCCGCGGCGGATCCAGAGGGCGCCGACAGTCCCGAGGCGGAGATCGAGGAGGCGCTGGAGAGCCTCGAAGCGAAGCTCGCCGCGGTCGGCGGGGACCGCGGCGCCCGCGAGCGGGTCAGCATGCGCTTGCGCACGGCCCTCGCCGGCCTTTCCGGCGCCGAGACGGGCGAGGCGGAGGCAGACATGGCCGCCGATGACCTCGGCTCGATGTCGGACGACGAGGTATTCGCCCTGATCGACGAGGAGATCGGCGATGGCTGACGAGGCGAGGCTTCGCGAGTACTTGGAGAAGGCCGCGGTCGACCTGCGCAAGGCGCGCCGCCGCGTCCGCGAGCTCGAGCGCAGCGCCCACGAGCCGATCGCGATCGTCGGCATCGGCTGCCGCTACCCGGGCGGGGCGAATACTCCCGAGCAGCTCTGGGAGCTGGTCGCGAGCGGCGCCGATGCGATCTCTCCCTTCCCGACGGATCGAGGTTGGGACCTGGAGCGGATCTATCACCCCGACCCCGACAACCCGGGCACCACCTACGTCCGCGAGGGCGGCTTCGTCGCCGAGGCGACCGACTTCGATCCCCTCTTCTTCGGGATCAGCCCCCGCGAAGCGTTGGCGCTCGATCCCCAGCAACGGCTTCTGCTGGAAGCCTCGTGGGAGGCCCTCGAACATGCCGGGATCGATCCCGGATCGCTGCGCGGAAGCCAGACGGGCGTCTTTGCCGGAGCGGGCTCGGCCGACTACGCGCACGCCGTGGCGGCCGCGTCGGTGGGCACGGGGGCGTTGATCGCGGGGGCGTCGTCGAGCGTCATCTCCGGGCGGGTCTCCTACACGCTCGGCCTCGAGGGGCCGGCGATGACCGTCGACACCGCCTGCTCCTCCTCGCTGGTCGCGCTGCACCTCGCCAGCCAGGCGCTGCGCGGCGGAGAGTGCTCGCTGGCGCTGGCCGGGGGCGTCGCGGTGATGTCGACGCCGGCCGGCTTCATCGATCTCAACGGGACTCGGGGCCTGGCCCCGGACGGGCGCTGCAAGGCCTTCGCCGACAGCGCCGACGGAACCGGTTTCTCCGAGGGGGCCGGCGTGCTGGTCCTCGAGCTTCTCTCGGAGGCGCAGCGAAACGGGCGGGAGGTGCTGGCCGTGGTGCGCGGGTCGGCGATCAACCAGGACGGCGCCTCGAACGGGCTCAGCGCCCCCAACGGGCCGTCGCAGGAGCAGGTGATCCGCCAGGCGCTGGCCAGCGCCGGCCTCTCGCCGAAGGACGTCGACGTCGTCGAGGCTCACGGCACCGGCACGGCGCTGGGTGACCCGATCGAGGCCGGCGCCCTGCTCGCCGCCTACGGCCAGAAGCGCGAGGTGCCGCTGAAGCTCGGCTCGATCAAGTCCAACATCGGCCATACCGCGGCTGCGGCCGCGGTCGCGGGAGTGATCAAGATGACGATGGCGATGCGGGCCGGCGTCCTGCCCCGGACGCTGCACGTCGACAGGCCCTCTTCCCAGATCGACTGGTCGGCGGGAGAGGTGGAGCTGCTCGTCGAGGCCGAGCCCTGGCAGGCCAACGGGCAGCCCCGCCGCGCCGGCGTTTCCTCGTTCGGGGTGAGCGGAACCAACGGTCACGTGATCCTCGAGGAAGCACCGGCCCCCGGCGAGTCGGAGAACGCCGTCGCCACGCCGGCCGCCCGGCAACAAGCGCTTCGGGGCCCGGTCCCGGTCGTCATCTCGGCCAAATCGGAGGCCGCGCTGGGCGACTCCGCAGCGGCCCTGGCCTCGCGCTTGCAGGCCGACCCAGGCCTGGATCCGCTCGACGCGGGCTTCTCCCTTGCCGTCGGTCGCCCCCGCTTCGAGCACCGCGCCGTGATCCTTGCGGCAGATCGCGAGCAGCTTGCGACGGAGCTCTTCGCCCTCGCCCGGGGTGAGGGCGGGGCATCGACCTGGCTTGGCGCCGCACGCGGCGACAAGCGCCCCGCCTTCCTCTTCCCGGGCTTCGGGTCCCAGTGGGACGGGATGACGGTGGAGTTGCTCGACTCCTCGCCGTTCTTCGCCGAGCAGGTCCGGCAGTGCGCAGAGGCGCTGGGGGAGCACCTCGACTGGTCGCTCGAGGACGTCCTGCGTGGCAGCGACGGCGCTCCGCCGCTGAACAAGCCCGAGGTCGCCTCGTTGGCGCTCTTCGCGACCACGGTCGCGCTGGCGAAGCTCTGGAGAGCCTGCGGGGTCGAGCCGGCTCTCGTCGCCGGGCACTCGCAGGGCGAGCTGATCGCGGCGCACATCGCCGGGGGCCTGTCCCTGGCCGACGCCACCCGGGTCGCGGTGATGCGAAACAGGGCGCTGCAGAAGCTCATCGGCAAGGGCGAGATGGCCTCCGTGGCCTTGCCCGTCGCCGAGCTCGAAACGCGCCTGGCGCGCTTCGAGGGAAGCCTCGGGATCGCCGCCCTCAACGGCCCCTCGGCGGCGATCGTCAGCGGCGAGACCGAGCCGCTGGAGGAGCTGGTCGCCGAGTGCGCGGCGGCAGGAGTGCGGGCGAGGAAGATCCCCGGCGCGGTGGCCCCCTCGCACTCGCCCCGGGTGGAGTCGCTGCGCGAAGAGCTGCTCGAGTCCCTGGCCTCGATCTCACCGCGTTCGGGTGACATCCCGTTCCACTCGACGGTCAGCGGCGAAGTCCTCGACACGGCTCAGCTCGACGCGGACTACTGGTACCGCAACGCCCGGCAGACGGTGCTGCTCGAGCCAGTGGTCAGGAGCCTGGTCGAAGGGGGGTGCCGGGCGCTGCTCGAGGTCAGCCCCCACCCGGTGCTGGGGGTGGGCCTGCAGGAAACCGTGGAGGCCGCCAGCGGCGACCCTGGCTCGGTCGCCGTGCTGGCGACCCTGCGCCGCGGAGAGGGTGGCGAGCAGCGCTTCGCCCAGTCGCTGGCCGAAGCGCACGCGGCCGGCGTCGAGGTGGACTGGCGGTCCTTCTTCGCCGACGCTGGCGCCAAGCGGGTGATGTTGCCTCCCTATCCGTTCCAGCGCAAGCGCTTCTGGCTCGAGCCATCTGCGGCCGCGGGCGATGCCGGCGCTGCCGGGCTGGGTGACGCCGGCCACCCGCTGCTCGGCGCGACGATCGAGTTCCCCGGCGACGAGAGCCTGCAGCTGACCGGTCGCGTCTCGCCGTCGAGTCAGCGCTGGCTTGGCGATCACTCGTTCCTCGGCGAGACGATGTTCCCCGGTTCTGGCTTCGCCGAGCTGGCCCTCTGGGCTGCCGAAGCGGTTGGGGCCGGGGAGCTGGCAGAGCTCGACCTCGAGGGCCCGTTGGCCCTGCCGGGCTCGGCGGCGGTGCAGCTGCGAGTCCGCGTCGGCGAGCCAGACGAGCAAGGCCGGCGCGAGTTGACCATCCACTCCCGCCCCGAGGCGGGGCTCGATGAGCTGGGACAGGTGGCGTGGAGCCGTCACGCCGTCGGCGTCCTCTGCGATCGGGCCGGCGCACCAGCGGCAGATGCCGACGAGGCCGGGGCCTGGCCGCCTGAGGGCGCCGAGCCGCTCGACGTCGAGCTCGTCTACGACCGGCTCGCCGAGGCGGGGTTCGAGTACGGCCCTGCCTTCCAGTCGCTGCGGGCCGCCTGGCGAAGCGGCGAGGAGCTGTTCGTCGAGGCCGCGGTTGCCGGGGAGGGCGAGACGGCCGGGTTTGGGCTCCATCCGGGCCTGCTCGAAGCCGTGACTCGTGCCGCCGTCGAGCTCGGCCCCGGCGAGTCCGGCGAGGCGGGCGCGCCGGCGGCGCCGGCCACTTGGCGCGGCGCGCGCCTCTCGCGTCCAGGCGCGACCGTGCTGCGGGCGCGGGTTGGCGAGGGGGAGGGCGGCATCCGCCTCAGCGCCGTCGACGAGGAGGGCAGGCCTGTCTTCTCGGTCGACGCGGTGCGGACGCGCTCGGTCGATTCGAGCCAGTTGCAGGCCGCCCGTCGCGACCGTTCGCTGTACCGGGTCGATTGGCCCGGGCTCGCCGGCGCTCCCGGCCCTGCCCCGGGCTCGCTGGCGATCCTCGGTGACGCCGAGGGTCTCGCGGTCGAGGCCGAGCGCCATGCCGACCTTGCCGCGTTGGTGGAGGCGGTCGAGGCTGGGACGCCGGCGCCCGAGGTGGTCCTCGTCGCCTTCGCCCCCGGTGGGGAAGGTGGTCCGGACCTGCCCGCGCAGGCGCGAGCGAACGCCCAGCGGGCACTCGAGCTCGCCCAGGGCTGGATCGCGGCCGGCGCGCTCGGCGACTCCCGGCTCACCTTCCTCACCCGAGGCGCGGTCGCGGCGGCCAGCGCCGATCGACCCGATCTCGCCACCGCCCCTCTCTGGGGGCTCGTCCACTCGGCGCGCTCTGAGCACCTCGGTCGCTTTGCGATCGTCGACAGCGACGATGCCGAGGGCTCGCGGCAGGCCCTGGCGGCGGCCTTCGCCGCTGGCGCCGCCGAGCCGCAGTTGGCTGTCCGTGCCGGCGAGCTGCTGACGCCGCGGCTGGCCCGGCTGGAAGCCGGAGGGCCCGAGGGAGCGGCCGAGCCCCTCGATCCGGGCGCGACGGTCTTGATCACGGGGGGCCTCAGCGGTATCGGCGCTGCGGTCGCGCGTCATCTGGCGGCGCAGCACGGGGCCCGTCATCTGCTCCTTGCCGGCCGCCGTGGGCCGGCGACAGAGGGCGCCGCCGAGCTCGTCGCCGAGCTCGCCGAGCTGGGCGCCGAGGCGAGTGTCGTCGCTTGCGACGTCGCGGAGCGAGAGCAGCTGGAAGCGCTGCTTGGCTCGATCCCCGGCGAGCGACCCCTAGGCGCGGTGATCCACTCCGCTGCCGTGCTCGACAACGGTGTCATCGAGTCGCTCGACGAGGACCGGGTGGAGAGGGTGATGCGCCCCAAGGTCGACGCTGCCTGGCACCTGCACGAGCTGACCAAGGACCTGAGCCTCTCTCAGTTCATCGTCTTCTCGTCGGTGGCCGGCCTCGTCGGCAGCGCCGCCCAGGCCAACTACGCCGCCGCCAACGCCTTCCTCGACGCCCTTGCCTGTCATCGCCGCGCGCGCGGCCTGCCCGCCACCTCGATGGCGTGGGGGGGTTGGGCGCAGGATACGAGCCTGATCGAGTCGCTGCGCGAGGTCGACCGGGCGAGGCTGGAACGCTCGGGCTTCACCGCCTTCTCTCCCGAGCAGGGCCTCGAAGCCTTCGACCGCGCTCGCGAGGTCGGCATCGCCCTGCTGGCGCCCTCGGGCTTCGACGCCGCGGCGCTGCGCGAGCAGGCCGAGGCGGGCATGCTGCCGCCGCTGCTCAGCGGGCTGGTTCGCAGGCCCGCCGGTCGCGGCGCCGGGCCCGGCTCGCTGCGCGCCCGTCTGGAACGGGCGCCAGGAGAGCAGCACGAAGCCGTGGTGCTCGAGTTGGTTCGCAGCCAGGCCGCCGCAGTTCTCGGCTTCGGCTCGCCAGAGGAGGTTGGCGCCGACCTGGCCCTACAGGAACTGGGCTTCGACTCGCTCGGCATGGTCGAGCTGCGGAACCGTCTCACCGCGTCGACCGGGATATCCATCTCGATCCTCGCCCTGGCCGATCACCCCACTCCAACCGGTATCGCTCACTACCTACTGACACAGTTGAGTGAGGAGGGAGACATGGACGGTCAGGGTCCTTCGACGCTTGAGAGCGACCATGGACAAATTTCATTCGTGTCACTTCTCGGTGAGGCAAGGAATCAGGGTGCGCTCGATGAGTACGTCGAGTTGCTTACCGTGGCTTCTCGGTTCCAGGCCACGCTCAGGTCGCCCCTGGAGGAAGGTGACATCCCTCGGCCCGTTCGACTCGCCGACGGCGCAGATCGATCGAGCCTCGTCCTGATCCCCTCGCTGGGCCCGATGTCGGGAACCCACGAGTATGTGAGGTTCGGTCGCGAGTTTCGCGAGGATAGGCAGGTTCTCACCTTCCCATTGATGGGCTTTGGGCCGGGGGAGTCGCTGCCAGGGGATGCCACATTGGCAATCGAAACACAGGCCGAGGCGATTCTGAAGGCCGGTGTCCCATCCGGGTTCGTGCTCGGTGGTCACTCCTCCGGTGGCTGGCTCGCGCACGCCATCGCGGCGCACCTCGAGTCACTCGGCAAGGCGCCGTCGGCACTACTTCTGCTCGATACCTATCCACCGGATTCCGGCTTGCTGAGCGAAATGCTGCCTCTGATGCTGGCTGTCGCCCAGGGCGCGGCAGCAGCGGACATGCGGATCGACGACTCGCGGTTGATCGCCATGGGTGGTTACAGGAGGATCTTCGGAGATTGGCGGCCGCCGCCGACGGAGGTTTCCACAGTGTTGGTTCGCGCCAGTGAGCCGGCCTGGGATGTAACGAGTGACGATGCAGGTGACTGGCGTGCGACTTGGCCATATCCACACACACTGGTGGAGGCGCCGGGCAACCATTTTTCGATGATGACCGAGCACGCCGCGGGCACCGCGGAGGCCGTTCGGCGGGCCTTGGGTGAGATCGGGTAACTCTAAACACATGGGGGTTTGCAAAGTGATAGGGTGCACACTGTGAGTCAGCGGATACAGGTCCAGTCCTCAGGTGGAATTGAGGAAATGGTTGGTTTGCTGAGGCAGGAAGGGAACATTTCCCCGTCGGTGGGCTCGGGGTATGTGGATGTGCTGGGGGATCGCGACGCGATCGGCCCGCACCGGGGTCAGCAGGTTTTTCGGAGGCGATTTCTCACAGTTGTCTATGAGCGCTTCTGGAGGCCTCTCGTTTCACGCTTCTTCTTCGGCTTCGGTGGGCCTACCGCGGACGAGGAGAAGCGCCTCACCGTTGACCTGCTCGAGGTCTCAGCGGGGGACAGGGTTATCGACGTCGGTTGCGGCCCCGGCAACTACACGCGTGATCTGGCCAGCGCTGCCGGCGGCGGGCTCGTCGTCGGCATCGACGCCTCCGAGGCGATGGTGGCGGCGGCGGCAAAGCGGAGCGCGAACTCGAACTCCGCCTACCTGCGAGCGGACGCGTGCGCGCTGCCCTTCGAGGACGGGGCCTTCGACGCCGCCTGCAGTGTCGGGGTGATCCACCTGATCGAGAGGCCGATGCTGGCGCTCGAGGAGATGGTCCGGGTCCTTGCTCCGGGAGGGAGGCTGGCGGTCGTCGCCAGCTGCGCGCGCAAGGGCCAGCCGGCTCACGCCAGGGGTGGCGTGACGGTCTTCGCGCAGGATGAACTGACCAGCGCGCTGCGTGATCACGGCCTCGTCGACATTCGCCAGCGCATCGTTCGCCGCGGCCAGTTCGTCTCGGCGCGGAAGCCAAAGGAGGGCCTCGATGGCAGTTGAGACGAGAGCGGTGTCAGAGCTGGGGGTTGGGCCCGGCGAGCTGCCGGAGACGATGGCGGCCTGGGTGATCCGCGAGGAGCGCCAGGGCGAGCCCAGGGAGGCGATTCAGCTCGAGCAGGTCGGCGTGCCCGATCCCGGCCCTTTCGAGGTGATCGTCCGCGTCATGGCGGCGGGAGTGAACTTCAACAACGTCTGGGCGGCGCTCGGCAAGCCGGTCTCGGTCTTCGGCTACGGCGACCACCCCGAGTACGGGCACCACATCGGCGGCTCCGACGCCTCGGGGATCGTCTGGAAGGTCGGCGAGGGCGTGACTCGCTGGAAGCCGGGCGACGAGGTCGTGACCCATCCGGCCCAGGCGTCCTACGAGGACGTCGAGGTGCACGGGCTCGACCCGACCCTTGCGCCGTCGGCCCGTGCCTGGGGCTACGAGACGACCTGGGGCTCCTTCGCCCAGTTCACCAAGGTGCAGGCCCAGCAGCTGCTGCCGCGTCCGCAAAGCCTTTCCTGGGCGGAGTCGGCCACCTACGGCCTCGCCTACTTCACCGCCTACCGGATGCTGATCGACCAGTGCAAGCTGCAGGCCGGCCACAACGTCTTGATCTGGGGCGCCGCCGGCGGCCTCGGCGTCTTCGCCACCCAGCTCTGCAAGGCGGCGGGAGCCAACGCGGTCGGCGTCGTCTCCTCAGACGAGAAGGGCGAGCTGGTCAAGCAGCTGGGCGCCGTGGACTACATCAACCGCAACGAGTTCGGCGCGATGATGCGGACCCCCGAGAACCTCGCCGATCCCGCCAAGGACAAGGAGCGCTTCAAGGCCTCCAGGGGCTTTGCCAAGCGGGTCAAGGAGATCCTCGGCGACGCCCCCGACATCGTCTTCGAGCACGTCGGCCAAGCGACCTTCCCGACCTCGGTCTTCGTCGTCAAGCCGTTCGGCAAAGTCGTCATCTGCGGCGCCACCTCGGGCTTCCAGCTCGACTTCGACGTGCGCTACCTGTGGATGCGCCAGAAGCAGATCATCGGCTCCCACTTCGCCAACGCCTACGAGTGCATGAAGGCCAACCAGCTGATGGCCGAGGGCAAGGTCCGCCCCGTCATCTGGCAGACGATGGGCTTCGACGGAGTCGCCGAGGCGCACCAGCTTCTTCACGAGAACAAGCACCTCGGCAAGATCTCGATCCTGGTCGGGGCCGAGTCTGAGTCCGAGGGCAAGAACGAGGATGGCCCGGGCGCGATCCGGGCTTCATAAGGGGGACACGGTGGCCGTTGACACGCACGCAGTCGCAAAGCTGGGCGTCGAGCCCGGCGAGTTGCCGAAGACGATGGCGGCCTGGGTGATCCGCGAGGAGCGCCAGGGCGAGCCGACCGAGGCCTTCCAGCTCGAGCAGATCGAGGTGCCGGAGCCGGGGCCATTCGAGGTGATCGTCCGGGTCATGGCGGCGGGGGTGAACTTCAACAACGTCTGGGCGGCGCTCGGCAAGCCGGTCTCGGTCTTCGGCTACGGCGACCACCCCGAGCACGGCCACCACATCGGCGGCTCCGACGCCTCGGGGATCGTCTGGAAGGTCGGCGCCGGTGTCAGTCGCTGGAAGCCGGGCGACGAGGTGGTCATGCACACCGCCCAGTACTCCTACGAGGACGTCGAGGTGCACGGCCTCGACCCGACCGTCGCTCCCTCTGTACGGGCCTGGGGCTACGAGACCACCTGGGGCTCCTTCGCCCAGTTCACCAAAGTGCAGGCCCAGCAGCTGCTGCCCCGCCCGCAGAGCCTGACCTGGGCGGAGTCGGCTTCCTACGGCCTCGCCTACTTCACCGCCTACCGGATGCTGATCGACCAGTGCAAGCTGCAGGCCGGCCACAACGTCTTGATCTGGGGCGCGGCCGGCGGCCTCGGCGTCTTCGCCACCCAGCTCTGCAAGGCGGCCGGAGCCAACGCGGTCGGCGTCGTCTCCTCCGACGAGAAGGGCGAGCTGGTCAAGCAGCTGGGCGCCGTCGACTACATCAACCGCAACGAGTTCGGCGCGATGATGCGGACCCCCGAGAACCTCGCCGACCCGGCCAAGGACAAGGAGCGCTTCAAGGCCTCCAGGGGCTTTGCCAAGCGGGTCAAGGAGATCCTCGGCGACGCCCCCGACATCGTCTTCGAGCACGTCGGCCAGGCGACCTTCCCGACCTCGGTCTTCGTCGTCAAGCCGTTCGGCAAAGTCGTCATCTGCGGCGCCACCACCGGCTTCCAGCTCGACTTCGACGTGCGCTACCTGTGGATGCGCCAGAAGCAGATCATCGGCTCGCACGGCGCCAACGCCTATCAGGCGGCGCTGGCCAACAAGCTGATGGCGCAGGGCAAGGTCCGGCCCGTCCTCTGGCAGGCGATGGGCTTCGAGGGCGTTCCGGAGGCGCACCAGCTGCTGCTTCGAAAACAAGCACCTCGGCAAGATCTCGATCCTGGTCGGCGCCGAGTCCGAGGACGAGGGCCGCAACGAGGACGGCCCGGGCGCGATCCGCGTCTAGCGGTTGCGGGAAGCTCCACGATGCTTCTGAAGACCCGTCGTTGGGGCGCTGAGAGCTCGCGCTACGTCGTCTGCGTGCATGGGGTGGCGCAGCACGGGGGTGTGTTCGAGGAAATGGGCGAGCGGCTGTCTGCGGACGGCCACTCGGTGCTCGCCGTCGACCTTCGCGGGCATGGAGAGTCGGGCCGCGAGCCGCCATGGAGCTCGGCCACGCACGTCGCCGATCTGATCGAGACGCTCGACGCTGCCGGCGTCGAGCGGGTCAGCTGGGTCGGCCACAGCTTCGGCGGCAGGCTGGTTGCCGAGGCCGCCGCGCGGGAGAGTGAGCGCGCCGATCGCCTCGTTCTCCTCGACCCGGGCCTGGAAGTGCCTGCGGCGCGGGCGCTGCGAAGCGCCGAAATCGATCGCCTCGACTGGAGCTTTGCGACGATCGACGGGGCCGTCAACGCACTGCTCTCCAGCGATTCCGTCGTCGCTTCGCCCCGGCGGGTGGTGGAGGAATACGTGCGGGCCGACGTCCGCAAAGGCCCAGACGACCGTTTCCGCTTCAGCTTCTGTCCCAGCGCGGCCGTCGTCGCCTGGAGCGAGATGGCCCTGCCGGCGCCGCCGATCGCCCTGGTCCCGACCCTCGTGGTTCGCGTTGAGAGCCCGCTGTTCGACGGCGACAGCGCGCACGGATCGCGCTACAGGGAGGCGCTGGGAGACCTGCTCGCCTCGGAGACGGTTCCCAACGGGCACAACGTCCTCTGGGAGTCGCCGACCGAGACGATCGCCGCCGTCGCGGCGTTCCTGAGGCCGGCTTAGCGGTCGCTCAGCGCTGCGGCCCGGCCTCGCACGAGTGCGAGCGGCCGATCCCGGCTTCGCCGTCGCAGTAGTCGAAGCCGGCGCCGCCGTAGAGCTGGTCGGCGGCACTGCCGCCGAGGAGACGATCGTTGCCGGCGTCGCCGTGGCAGCCGTCCTGCCCCCCGCCCATCTCGCAGACGTCCCGCCCGGGGCCGCCCCAGCAGCCGTCGCTGCCGTTGCCGGTCTCGCAGTAGTCGTTGCCCGGCCCGCCGACGCAGTCGGTGTTCACCGGGCCAGAGACGCAGACGTCGTCGCCGCCGTTGCCGATGCAGCGGTTGCGCCGGCTCCCCTGCGGATAGCAGAAGTCTTCCTCCTCGTTGCCGATCAGCTTGTCCGATCCCGAGCCGAGATAGGCGTAGAGCGGCACCGGCAGCGGATCCAGCACCTCGATCTTGTCGTTGGAGGCCCCCATTTCGATCACCACCGTGCCGGCCTCTGTCAGCCCGCAGGTGGCGGCGCTGAAGCTGCGAGTGAGGCGACAGCCAAGCGGACGGGCGCTCTCCAGCTGGCCGTTGACGAGAAGCTGAGAGCCGCTGACGGTGAGGCGGAGATGAGTTCCCGCCTCGGCGCCGCGGATGACGATGCCGCTGGAGGAGACGGGCTCCGCCGAGCTGCCCCCGGCAAAGAGGAAGAGCGCCGCGACGGCGAGGACGGGAAGGGCGCGCCGCACGTTCAGCCGCGCAACCGGGCGAGCGCTGCCTGCCGGTCTGGGTGGGACGGAATCGTCGAATCGAGGCCGGTGATGTCGAGCACCCGTGCCACCTGGTCGCCGACTCCGCAGAGGGCGAAGCGTCCGTTGCCGTCGAGTTGCTGCCAGGCCCTCACTATGAGGGCTATCCCGGTCGAATCGATGAACTCGCAGCGGCTCAGGTCGATCAGCAGCGCTGCCTCGGGGTCGGCCAGGGGCGCCTCCAGCTCTCGCTCGAGCTGTGCGGCCGTGTTCATGTCCAGCTCGCCCTCGACGAGGACCACGAACGCGCCGGTCTCCTGCTCGCTATGGACTTTGAAGGGCGCGGGAGTCAAACGCAGCAAGCGATGGTACTGGAGGCTGCCAAGCAGTTCATCCGCCGAGCAGCTCGTCGAAGCGCAGCGCGGCGCGGGTCGGCAGCACGAAGGACTCGCTGCGATGCAGGAGGCCGGCGCCGGCGAGGTCGCGGACCGCCCGCTCGACCGCGTCCGTCGTCGCCCTCGCCGAGCTCGCGGACCAGCTCGGCGAGGGTGATCACCGTGGGGTGGAGGGCAAGCACCTGCTGCAGGACCGCCGACTCGGTCGCGGCGTCCTGTGCGCTGGTGCTGCGGATCTCTTCCCTGTGGTTCACGCCCGCCTAGATAAGGGAATCGTCAGCCGTTCTCTTCCCCCCGCCGCCGGCCTTTCCGGGACCGGGGGTCCTTGGTCGCTTTCAGCGCCGCGTGTGCCCAGTCCGCTTTGACCGTGGCCCGGTAGAAGTGCTGGGTCGAGCCGCGGATCTTCTTGGTGCGGACGAGCTTGGTGGCGCCGCATTCGGCCAGCACCCTGACGTGGTAGCTGAGCGCGCTGAGCGGCTCGTCCATGTCGACCGCGAGTTCGCGCGGGCTGATCAAACGCTCCTCGGCGAGCATCTTGCGCAGGATCGCGTCGCCGCATCGGGTGCCCGAGGGCGGTGAACAGGTCATTGGTCTTGCGCTCCCCTGATTGCCATGGGGCGGCAATATAGAGCAAACGAAATCTATTGTCTGACAATCTTTTGTCTTCGGCCGTTCAAGCGTCCTCGCGGACACCGCCCATCTCGCTGAAGACCGCGGTCGACGCCGCCGTCTTCGCGCTGCTCGTCGGCGATCACGTGGGAGACCGCGTTGATCAGCGCCAGGTGGGTGAAGGCCTGGGGGAAGTTGCCGAGGTGGCGGCCGCTCGGCGCGTCGAGCTCCTCGGCGTAGAGGTCGAGCCAGCCGGCCGACTCGAGCAGCCGCTCGCAGAGCGCCCGCGCCCGCGCCGCCTCGCCGATCTCCGAGAGCGCCGAGACGAGCCAGAAGGAGCAGATCAGGAAGGTGCCCTCCTCGCCGCTGCAGGCCGTCGTCGGTCTCCTCGACCTTGTAGCGCAGGACGAGGCCGTGCTCGGTCAGCTCGTCGGCGATCGCCTCGACCGTGGCGCGCACGCGCGGGTCGTCGGGCGGCAGGAAGCGCAGCAGCGGGATCAGCAGGGTCGAGGCGTCGAGGGCGTCGGTCTCGTAGTGCTGGCGGAAGACGCCGTCGCGGACGCCGCGCTCGAGGATCTCCTCGCGGATCTCGTCGGCGGTCCGCTGCCCACTCCTCGGCGACGTCGTCGAAGCCGATGCTGCGGGCGAGGCGGGCGCCGCGGTCGACCGCGACCCAGATCATCAGCTTCGAGGAGACGTAGTGCTGCGGCTCGCCGCGCGACTCCCAGATCCCCTGGTCGGGGTGGGGCCAGGCGTCGATCGCCGCTTCGACCTGGTGGCGGATCAGCTGGCGGTCGGCCGGCGTGCCGCGTGCCGCGCAGCGCCTTTTCGTGCAGGTAGATCGAGTCGAGCAGCGCGCCCCAGACGTCGTTCTGGCGCTGGTCGAAGGCGCCGTTGCCGATCCGCACCGGCCGCGCGCCGCCGTAGCCGCTCGAGGTGGTCGAGCGTGCTCTCGGTCAGCTCCTTCTCGCCGCCGATCCCGTACATGATCTGCAGCTCGGGGTCCTCGCGGCAGACGCCGACGATGAAGCGCATGAAGTCGCGCGCCTCCTGGTCGAAGCCGAGCGTGTGCAGCGCCCAGAGGCTGAAGGTCGAGTCGCGGATCCAGCTGTAGCGGTAGTCCCAGTTGCGTTCGCCGCCCGGCGTCTCCGGCAGCGAGGTGGTCGGCGCGGCGAGCGATCGCGCCGGTCGGCGTGTAGGTGAGCCCCTTGAGGACCAGCGCCGAGCGCTGCAGGTGGATGCGCCAGGGGTGGTCGGGGAAGTCGCCGTCGCGCAGCCACTCGCGCCAGAACTCTTCGGTCGAGTCGAGCCGCTCCAGCGCCTCCGGGCGCGCTGCGCGGCCCGCCGAGGTCGCTGTCGCCCCAGGTGACCGCGCAGAAGCCGGTCTCGTCCTCGCGCAGCCGCAGCGTGCCGCGGGCGGCGCCGTCCTCGATCGAGAGCTCCATGTCGCTGGTCAGGCGCAGCTCGGTGCCGTCGCCGCCGCGGGCGATCGCTTCGCCGAGCTCGCCGCCGCTCCAGCTGGCGCGCCTCGGCGCCGTAGGCGAAGCGCGGCAGGCACTCCATCTCCATCTCGACCTCGCCGTCGATGCAGGTCATCGTGCGCAGCAGCGAGTGGTCGGACTCGTGTTCGGTCTCGGGCGCGGCCGCCGTCGCCGTCCTGCTCGACCCACTCGGCGATCGTCAGCGCGTCGTGGACGACGACCCAGCCGGTGTCGGTCACCCAGGTCGTCTCGATCACCAGCGTGCCCGGCTCGTAGCGGCGGCTGATCGGCACGACGACGCCGCGCGGCGCCAGCTTGAAGTGGCCGGCGCCGCGGTCGAGCAGCGCGGCGAAGGCGCTCGGCGAGTCGAAGCGGGGCAGGCAGAGCCACTCGACCGCGCCGTCGTAGGAGACCAGGGCGCTGGTGTGGCAGTCGGAGAGGAAGCCGTAGCTGCCGATCGGCGGGAAGCGGTGGTTGCTCGCCCAAAGCGAGGCCAAGCTAGCAGCGAACGCGGGCGGCAAGCTACGCAAACGGCGACGCTACGCTGGATTCGTGAGCCTGCCGTTCGCCCACGTCGCCGGCGCCTTCGTGCCGATCGAGGTCATCCCGATCACGATCGCGGGCGATCCTCTACTGGCACCGCGCGATGGTCCTCTCCTGGGACGGGCGCCCGGTGCCGCTCTGGCGCCAGCTCTGCTTCGGCGCCGGCCTGGCGACTGATCGCGATCGCCCTCTTCAGCCCGATCGGCCACATCTCCGAGGAGCTGGTCATCGCCCACATGGGCGAGCACCTGCTGATCGGCGACATCGCCTCGCTGCTGCTCGTCCTCGGCCTGACCAACTCGCTGCTGCAGCCGATCCTCGCGATCCGCCTCTTCAACCGCCTCCAGGTCCTCGCCCACCCGGCCGTCGCCTTGCCGCTCTGGGCGCTCAACCTCTTCCTCTGGCACGTCCCGGCGCTCTACGAGGACGCCTACGGCGCGGCGCCGCTGCACGCGCTCGAGCACACCACCTTCCTCTTCTTCGGCTGCCTGATGTGGATGCCGGTCTTCGGCCCGCTGCCGAAGCCGCAGTGGTTCAGCGCCGGCTGGAAGGTCGGCTACGTGATCGCCGTCCGCTTCACCGGCGCGATCCTCGGCAACGTGCTGATGTGGTCGGGCTCGGTGCTCTACCCGATCTACGCGCCGGGCGAGCGCTACTGGGGCATCTCGGCGCTCGCCGACCAGAGCACCGCCGGGGTGATCATGATGATCGAGGGCACCTTCCTCGCCCTCGGCGTGCTCGCCTGGGTCTTCTTCGAGGTCGCCCGCGAAGGGACCGAAAAGCAGCGACCTGCTCGACCTCGCCCGCGAGCGCGGCGTCGAGCTCGACGAGCGCCGCGCCCAGCGCGCCGTCGCCGCCGGCCACGGCGCGCTGCTGGAGGAGCGGCTGATCGCCGCCGGCAATGAGCCCGAGCGCGACCCCGCCTGAGCGACGGCCTGCTGCTGGCGGCGCTGGTCTTCGTCGTCGGCGCCGCCAGCCTCGGCGCCGAGATCGCCGCGGCGCGACTGCTGGCGCCGTACTTCGGCGCCTCGACGATCGTCTGGGCGAACACGATCGGCGTCGTCCTCGTCGCCCTCTCGGTCGGCTACTGGCTCGGCGGCCGCTACGCCGATCGCCACCCGCACATGCGCGGCCTCTGCCTGCTCGTCCTCGCCGCGGCGCTGCTGATCGCCGCGGTGCCCGTTCGCCGCCCGCCCCTTCCTCGGCTTCTCGGTCGACGCCTTCGACACCGTCTCGGTCGGCGGCTTCGCCGGCTCGCTCTTCGGCGTGCTGGTCCTGGTCGCGGTGCCGGTCACCCTGCTCGGCGCCGCGGCGCCCTGGGCGGTGCGGCTCGCGCGTCGCCGACGCCGAGCAGCTCCGGCGAGGTGGTCGGGCGGCTCTACGCGATCTCGACCGCCGGCTCGCTGTTCGGCACGATGCTGGCGGCGCTGCTGCTGATCCCGCTGCTCGGCACCCAGCGCACCTTCCTCGTCTTCGCCGTCGCGCTGGCCCTGGTCGCCGCGGCTGGGCTCGGCTGGCGCTTCGCCGTCGTCCCGCCGCGCTCGCCCTGGCGGTCTCGCTGCCGGTCGGGACGATCAAGGCGGCCGACACCGGCCGCGTCCTCTACGAGGCCGAGACCACCCACGAGTACGCCCGCGTGGTCGAACGGCCCGACGGCAGCCGCGTCCTGGAGCTGAACGAGGGCCAGGCGGTGCACTCGCTCTACCGGCCCGGGCAGCTACCTGACCGGCGACTACTGGGACGGCCACCTCGATCCTGCCCTTCGCCGGCGCGGCGCGCAGCCGCCGCGGCGGATCGCGATCCTCGGCAACGCCGCCGGCACGGTCGCCCGCGCCTTCGGTCACTTCTTCCCCCGCACCGCGGTCGACGCGGTCGAGATCGACGCCGAGCTGACCGAGCTGGGCCGCCGCTACTTCGACCTGCGCAACCCGCGCATGCGGGCTCTTCGCCGAGGACGCCCGGCCCTGGCTGCGGCGCTCGGCGGGCGGCTACGACGCGATCATGGTCGACGCCTACCGCCAGCCCTACATCCCCTTCTACCTGGCGACGCGCGAGTTCTTCGAGCTGGCCCGCGAGCGCCTCGCCCCGGGCGGCGTCGTCGATCGTCAACGTCGGCCATCCCGAGGGCAGCGAGGAGCTGGAGCGGGTCCTGGGGCGGACGATGGCGGCCGCCTTCCCGAGCGTGCTGCGCTACCCGATCGAGCCGACCAACACGCTGCTGGTCGCCGGCGAGGGGCCGCTCTCGGCGGCGCGGCTGCGCGCGCAACGCCGCCGCGCTGCCCGTCGCGACTGCGCCCGCTGGCGCGCGAAGCGGCCGCCGAGCTCTCGCCCCGCCTCGCCCGGCGGCGAGGTCTACACCGACGACCACGCCCCGGTCGAGTGGCTGGTCGACTCCTCTCTGCTGGAATACGCCAATGGCGAGTAAGCGGCCGCAAGATGCCCTGGTGAGGGCTCGAGCCTGGCTGGTCACCGGCCCGCTCGGCCGCGGCCTCGCCTTCGCGATCGACTTCGGCGCCGCGATCAAGGCCGGCCTCGCCCAGCGCCGCGGGTAGCGCGCGGCGCGATTCCTCTAGGGTCACTGCGCTCGATGCAGACCACCGTCACAGAGCTGCCCGACTCGCGCGTCCGGGTCGAGGTCGAGGTTCCCGCCGACGACGGTCGATCGCGGCATCCAGCGCGCCGCCCGCAGCCTGGCGCGGGAGATGCGCATGCCGGGCTTCCGCAAGGGCAAGGCGCCGCCCTCGCTGGTGATCCAGCGGGTCGGCTTCGGCGCCGTGCTCGAGGAGGCGATCCGCGAGTCGCTGCCCGAGTGGTACGAACAGGGCCTGCTGCGCTCCGGGATCAGCCCGGTCGGCGACCCCAACATCGAGATCGTCTCCGCCCCCGAGGCCGAGGGCGAGCCGCTCAGCTTCAAGTTCGAGATCGGCGTGCGGCCGCAAGGCCAAGCTCGGCGAGTACAAGGGCCTCGAGGTCGGCAAGGCCGAGGCCGAGCCGCCCGACGAGATCGTCGACCGCGAGATCGAGCGCATCCGCGAAGGCTTCGCCAAGCTGGAGCCGGTCGAGCGCGCCGCCGCCGACGGCGACGTGCTGCTGGTCGACTTCGAGGGCCTGCTCGACGGCAAGGCCTTCGAGGGCGGCAAGGCGCGCGACTACCTGCTCGAGCTGGGCAGCGGCCAGCTGATCGAGGGCTTCGAGGAGCAGCTCAGCCGGCGCCAGCGCGGGCGAGAAGCGCGAGGTCAAGGTCACCTTCCCCGAGGACTACCAGGCCGAGGAGCTGGCCGGCGAGGACGCCGTCTTCACGGTCGAGGTCAAGGAGGTGCGGGAAAAGGTCCTGCCCGAGCTCGACGACGACTTCGCCTCCGAGGCCTCCGAGTTCGACACGCTCGAGGAGCTGCGCGCCGACATCGCCAAGCGCGTCGGCGAGGCGGTCGACGAGCGCGCCGAGCAGGACTTCCGCGTCGCCGCGGTCGACGCCGCGGTCGCCGCGGCGACGGTCGAGCTGCCCGACGAGCTCGTCGCCGCCCGCGCGAGCGAGCGCTGGGAGCGGGTCGAACGCCAGCTCGCCGGCCGCGGGATGAACCCCGACGACCTTCCTGCAGATGCAGGGCAAAACGCGCGAGGAGGTGATCGAGGAGTCGAAGCCCGACGCCGAACGCGAGCTGAAGCGCGAGGCGGTGCTGGCGGCGATCGCCGAGGCCGAGGAGATCGAGGTCTCCGAGGAGGAGATGGTCGAGGCGCTCGCCCACACCGCCGAGCACGAGCGCACGACGCCGGAGAAGCTGCTCGAGCGCCTGCGCGAGAACGGCCGCGACGCGATGGTCCGCGAGGACATCCGGGTCCGCAAGGCGATCGACCTGGTCGCCGAGTCGGCGATGCCGATTCCGCTCGAGCAGGCCGAGGCGCGCGAGAAGATCTGGACGCCGGAGAAGGAGAAAGAGGAGAAAGGCGAGCTCTGGACTCCGGGCGCCGATTGAGCGTGCGCCGAGCCCGCCGGACGCCTTCTATAGAGTGCCGCCCATGAGCCCTCTGGTTCCGATGGTGGTCGAGCAGACCTCGCGCGGCGAGCGCTCGTTCGACATCTACTCGCGCCTGCTGAACGAGCGGATCGTCTTCCTCGGCACGCAGGTCACCCAGGACATCGCCAACCTGATCGTCGCCCAGCTCCTGCACCTGGAGTCCGAGGATCCGGACAAGGACATCAGCCTCTACATCAACTCGCCCGGCGGCTCCGTCTACGCCGGCCTGGCGATCTACGACACGATGCAGTTCATCAAGCCCGACGTGCAGACGATCTGCGTCGGCATCGCGATGAGCATGGGCGCGCTGCTGCTGGCCGGCGGCGCCGCCGGCAAGCGGATGTCGCTGCCCAACTCGAAGATCCTCATCCACCAGGTCTCCTCCGGCTTCCAGGGCCAGGCGACCGACATCGAGATCCACGCCAAGGAGATCATCGACGTCCGCCGCCGCCTCGACGAGATCCTCGCCAAGCACACCGACCAGCCCTTCGAGAAGGTCACGCAACGACACCGATCGCGACTACTTCATGAGCGCGGAGGAGGCGAAGGAGTACAACCTCGTCGACCGCGTCATCGAACACCACTGAGCGGCGACTCTGCCGGTAGGGGTTTCGCTTAACTTTTTCGAGGGGCCGGGATTGCTGACGCCCGGGCGGCGGTCGCGAAAAGTACAAGACGCTTCACCCCTACCGGCAGAGTCGCCGTCGTGGCCGTGCTCTTGGTCGTCGGGTTGTTCGGGGCGAAGCTTCTGCTGACGACGGGGGGACGCGCTTCTACGACCACGTCTTCCCGGTGGCTGGGCCGCACGGGGCGCGCGGGTACATCGGGGAGTTCGGCGCGCCGCGCAGCGGCGGGCGGACGCATGAGGGCTTCGACATCGTCGCCGCCTGCGAGCACGCCGCTGGTTGCCGTGCGGGGCGGCCGCGTGCTGCGCGGCCGGCTATGACCCGGTCCTCTACGGCAACTACCTGCTGATCCACGGCGAAGGCGAGAGGCGCAGCTACTTCTACGCCCACATGCCCCGCCCGGCCCTCGTCCGCAAGGGCGAGCGGGTCTGGACCGGCCAGCGCATCGGCGCCGTCGGCGAGACCGGCAACGCCCGCACGATCGGCTGCCACCTCCACTTCGAGATCCACGCCCACGGCGACCCGATCGACCCCGAGCCCGCCCTGCAGCGCTGGGACGCCTACAGCTGACCCCAAACCCCGAACTGCATCAAATTTCCAGCCCAGTAGGCCGGAAATTTGATGCAGTTCGTTATTCGAGGGGGAGCTCGTACTCGATCCAGGCGCTGCGCTCGGCGCCGGTCGAGTCGTAGAGGCGCTGGGCGGTCCCGTTGCTCGGGGCGGTCGTCCATTCGAGGCGTTGGGCGCCGCGCTCGCGGCCGACGGCGGCACTGGCCTCGATCAGGGCGCGGCCGACCCCTTCGCCGCGGGTCGCCGGCTCGACGTAGAGGTCGTTCATCAGCACCGTCTCGGCCGGGACGATCGAGGTGAAGCGCCAGTAGAGGCAGGCGTAGCCGAGCAGCTCGCCGTCGCGCCAGGCGCCGAGCAGCATGCCGTCATCGCTGGGAGCGATGAAGCGGGAGAAGAAGGCGCGGTTGCGCTCGTCGTCGATCGTCTCGGCCTCGTAGAAGCGCTGGTAGGCGGCGATCAGCGGCAGCAGCGGTCTCGAGCTGGTCCTCGCTGATCGGCTCGATTCGAAGCTCGCCTGGCACGCGTCCAAGCTATCGCGGCCCACGCAAGGTTGCGATCACGGGCAGGGACCGCGTGCCGAGGCGCAGTAAACGACCGCACCGACAGGGCCGGCTTGCATCCCCCCTTTAAGCTTTGGGGCGCGAGCCGGTAGGCAACCCACAGCCCCGCAAGGAGGGGATTCCGCTGGCACGGCCCACAGACTCGAACGAGCAACTCCTCTGCAGCTTCTGCGGCAAGTCGCAGCGCCAGGTCAAGAAGCTGATCGCCGGCCCCGGCGTCTACATCTGCGACGAGTGCATCGACCTCTGCAACGAGATCATCGACGAGGAGCTGACCCCTGCCGCGGCCGCTGTCGAGCTCGAGAACCTGCCCAAGCCGCGTGAGATCCACGACGTGCTGCAGGAGTACGTGGTCGGCCAGGACGCCGCCAAGCGCGCCCTCTCGGTCGCCGTCTACAACCACTACAAGCGTGTCCAGATCGAGCCAGTCCGAGGACGCCGAGGTCGAGCTGCAGAAGTCGAACATCATGATGCTGGGGCCGACCGGCTGCGGCAAGACGCTGCTCGCCCAGACGCTCGCCCGCATCCTCAACGTCCCCTTCGCGATCGCCGACGCGACGGCGCTGACCGAGGCCGGCTACGTCGGCGAGGACGTCGAGAACATCCTCCTCAAGCTGATCCAGGCCGCCGACTACGACGTCAAAAAGGCCGAAACGGGAATCATCTACATCGACGAGATCGACAAGATCGCGCGCAAGGCCGACAACCCGTCGATCACCCGCGACGTCTCCGGCGAAGGCGTGCAGCAGGCGCTGCTGAAGATCCTCGAGGGGACGACCGCCTCGGTGCCGCCGCAGGGCGGGCGCAAGCATCCCCACCAGGAGTTCCTGACGATCGACACGACCAACATCCTCTTCGTCTGCGGCGGCTCCTTCGCCGAGCTCGACAAGGTGATCGAGAACCGGGTCGGCGACCGCGGGATCGGCTTCGGCGCCGCGATCTCCTCGCGCGATGCCAAGGAGGACACCGGCGAGTGGTTCGAGCAGGTGCTGCCCGAGGACTTGATGGAATACGGCCTGATCCCCGAGTTCATCGGCCGCCTGCCGGTCGTCGCCGCGATCCACCAGCTCAGCCGCGACGACCTGGTCACGATCCTGACCGAGCCGCGCCACGCCCTGACCAAGCAGTTCCAGCGCTTCTTCGAGTTCGACGACATCGAGCTGGTCTTCGCCGAGGACAGCCTCGAGGCGATCGCCAACAAAGCGCTCGAACGCGAGACCGGCGCCCGCGGCCTGCGCTCGATCCTCGAGGAGACCCTGCTCGACGTGCAGTTCGAGCTGCCCTCGCGGCGCGACGTGACCAAGTGCGTGGTCACCAAGGAGACGATCGAGCAGGGCCGTCGTCCGACCCTCGTCACCGAGGCGGCGCCGCAGGACATCAGCGGGGTCAGCGACGAACTGAGCGAGGAATCGGCCTAGCTGGGGAGGGGGCCGGGTGCCCCTCACTCAGAAGCCGTTGCGCAGCAGATCCGCTCGAGGCTTCGGGGCGTGGTCTCGTGAGCTTCTGCGAGAGGGGCACCCGGCCCCTCCTGCAGTACGGATCCCGCCCTTCCCGAAAAGCTGCACGCGCATGGAGAGGTGCTGATGCCCTTCCCCGAAGGCTCATGTTGAGACCTCTCGAATCGCAATAGACGATCAGCTGCGCGACGGCCTTTGGGGAAGGGCATAAGCACCTCTCCCGTCCGCGATATCTAGACTCGCCGCGTGGACGACGGACGGCTAGAGAAGCTGGAGCAGACGACTCGCTTCGACCCGACTGAGGTCGAGGGTCGGATCTTTGCTGAATGGATGGAGGCGGGGTACTTCCACCCAGCTGCTGAGGGTACGCCTGAGGAGAATTTCTCGGTGGCGATTCCGCCGCCTAACGTGACCGGGGCGCTGCATATGGGGCATGCGCTCAATGGGTCGATGCAGGACGCGCTGGTGCGGATGAACCGGATGCGGGGGCGCAACGCGCTCTGGATCCTTGGCACCGACCATGCGGGGATCGCCACTCAGTCGGTGGTCGAGAAAATGCTGCGGGCCGAAGGGGTCTCGCGACACGATCTGGGCCGCGAGGAGTTCGTCGAGCGGGTCTGGGAGTGGAAGGAGGAGTACGGCTCGCGGATCGTCGAGCAGTACAAGCGGCTCGGCGCTTCCTGCGACTACGAGCGTGAGCGCTTCACCCTCGACGAGGGCTACGTGAAGGCCGTCTACCGCGTCTTCAAGCAGCTCTTCGACAAGGGCTACATCTACCGCGACAACTACATGGTCAACTGGGACCCGGGCTCGCACTCGGCGATCTCCGACCTCGAGGTCGAGAACCGCGAGGTCGAGGACACGCTCTACTCGATCGACTATCCGGTCGAGGGCTCCGACCGCGTCCTGACCGTCGCCACCGTGCGTCCCGAGACGATGCTCGCCGACACGGCGGTCGCGGTGAATCCCGACGACGAGCGCTACGGCGACCTGGTCGGCCAGTTCTGCGTCCTGCCCCTGGTCGGCCGCCGCCTGCCGATCATCGCCGACGAGCACGTCGACCCCGAGTTCGGCACCGGGGCGCTGAAGATCACCCCCGGCCACGACCCCAACGACTTCGAGATCGGCCGCAAGCACGGCCTCGAGGAGATCGTCGCGATCGGCCCCGACGGCCGCCTCACCGCGGAGGCGGGGGAGAGGTTCGCCGGCCGGACCGTCGCCGAGACGCAGGAGGCCGTGGTCGCCGCGCTGCGCGAGCAGGGGGCGCTGCGCGACGAGGAGCCCTACACCCACTCGGTCCCCTTCTCGCACCGCTCCGGCGAGCGCATCGAGCCGTTGATCTCACTGCAGTGGTTCTGTCGCATGGACGAGCTGGCGGCGCCGGCGATCGAGGCGGTCGAAAAGCGACCAGGTGCGCATCACCCCCGGCCAGTGGAAGCGCGTCTACCTCGACTGGATGCGCGAGATCCGCCCCTGGTGCATCTCGCGCCAGCTCTGGTGGGGCCACCGCATCCCGGTCTGGTACTGCGATCCCTGCGAGGAGGTCTTCGTCGTCGAGGACCCGGCCGCGGCGCCAGAGCGCTGCGGCGCCTGCGGCGGCGAGCTGCGCCAGGAGGAGGACGTGCTCGACACCTGGTTCAGCTCGGCGATCTGGCCCTTCGCGACGCTCGGCTGGCCCGACGACACTCCCGAGCTGCGCGCCTTCTACCCGACCAGCTTCCTGACCACCGCCCGCGAGATTCTCTTCCTCTGGGTGGCGCGGATGATCATGACCGGGCTCGAGTTCGCCGGCGACATCCCCTTCAAGGACGTCTACGTGCACTCGGTGATCCAGGCCCGCGACGGGCGGCGCATGTCGAAGAGCCTCGGCACCGGCATCGATCCGCTCGACGAGATCGACGTGCACGGCGCCGACGCGCTGCGCTTCGGTCTGCTGGCGATGTCCTCGACCCAGGACGTGCGCTACTCCGACGCCAAGGTCCAGCAGGGTCGCGACCTCTCCAACAAGCTCTGGAACGCCAGCCGCCTGATCCTGCTCAATACGGCCGAGGTGGAGGCGGAGCCGCAGCCGAGCTGCGTCGAGGACCGCTGGATCCTCTCTCGCCTCGAGCGCACGATCGCCTCGGTCACGCAGAAGCTCGACGACTACGACTTCGCCCACGCGGCTCAGGAGGCCTACGCCTTCTTCTGGTCCGAGCTCTGCGACTGGTACCTGGAGATCGCCAAGCCGCGGCTCTACGAGCAGGAGCCCGAGGTCTCGGCCAACCTGCTCTGGGTGCTGGAGCGGACCCTCGCCCTGCTGCACCCGCTGATGCCCTTCGTGACCGAGGAGGTCTGGTCCTACCACCCGTCACGCCGCGGCCACCTCGTCGTCCACCCGTTCCCGCAGGCCGACGAGGCCCTGTTCGATGGCGATGCCGAGGCGGAGGTAGGGCAGGGGATCGAGCTGACCCGGCGCCTGCGCACCTGGCGCGACATGGTCGAGGCGCCGGCGGCGAGTCAGCTGTCCGCCCGCGTCGAGGGCGAGCAGCCGCAGGAGTTCGTCGGTCGTCTCGCGCGTTTCGATTTCGCCGCCGATGGGGGAGACCCGATCGCGGCGGTCGGCCCGGTCCGTGTGCTCGCCTCGGCCGAGATCGATGTCGAGGCGGTTGCCGCGCGGCTCGAGAAGCGCCGCGAGGAGCTGCGCGCCGAGGTCGCCCGCGCCGAGGGCAAGCTCGCCAACGAGAAGTTCGTCGCCAGGGCGCCGGCGGAGCTGGTCGAGGAGGAGCGGACGAAGCTCGAGCGCCACCGGGCCGAGCTCGAGGAGCTCGGGGAATAGACGCGCAGGAGTATCTCGACTCGCTGGAGCCGGTCGGCTGGAAGCTCGGCCTCGAGCGGATGCACCGGCTCAGCACGGCGCTCGGCCTGCCCCAGCACCGCTTCGCCTCGATCCACGTCGTCGGCACCAACGGCAAGTCCTCGGTGACGCGGATGATCGCCGCCCTGCTCGAGGCGCATGGGATCAGCGCCGGCGCCTGCGTCTCACCGCACCCCCTGCGCTGGTCCGAACGGGTGCTGATCGGCGGCGAGGAGGTCGGCAGGGCCGAGTTCGCCACCGCGGTCGAGCGCACCGCCCAGGCCGCCGAGACCGTCAACCGCAGCCTCGATGAGGGCGAGGCGGTGACCCAGTTCGAGGTTGCCACCGCGGCCGCCTTCGTCGCTTTCGCCGCCGCCCGCGTCGAGGTCGCCGTGGTCGAGGCGGGCCTGGGCGGCAGGCTCGACGCGACCAACACGATCCCCTCGCGGGTCACCGCGCTGACCTCGATCGGGCTCGACCACACCGCCTGGCTGGGTGAGACCGAGCTCGAGATCGCCGCCGAGAAGCTCGCCGTCCTGCGCGACCACACGGTTCTCGTCCTCGGCCGGGTCAGCCCCGAGGTTGCGACCCTCGCCGAAGCGACCGCCGCGGCGCGGGGAGCGAAGCTGATCGTCGCCCCCGAGGATCCCGGCGAGGCGATCGAGCTGCGCGCCGCCGGCCGCTTCCAGCGCCGTAACTTCGCCCTCGCCTGCGCAGCGGCCGAGGCCTTCCTCGGCGAGCTCGACGCGACTCGGGTCGCCGAGGTGGCTGCGAGCCTCACCGTTCCCGGTCGTCTCGAGCGGGTCGCCGAGCACCCGCCGACCCTGCTCGACGTAGCCCACAATGCCGACGGCGCCGCCGCGCTCGCCGAGGCCCTGGCCGAAGTCGCCGCCGGCCGCCCGGTAGTCGCCTGCCTGGCGATCCTCGGCGACAAGGACGCCACAGCGATGATCGAGGCCCTCGCGCCCCGCCTCAGCCACGTGGTCTGCACCGAGCTCCCCACCTCAACACCCGCCGACGGGCCTAAAAGTCGGGATATAGATCGCTCTCAGGCCCATCGGCGGTCTTTTTCGGCGGAGCGGCTGCTGCAGGCGTGTGGGGAGGTTGGAGTGGAGGCGGAGGCTGAGGTCGATTTCGCGGCGGCGGTTCGGCGCGCTCGGGGGTTGGCCCTGGAATCGGGCGGGGCGCTCGTGATCACCGGTTCGCACTACGTGCTTGCTCCCGCCCGAGCAGCGCTCGCGCTGTGCGAGGATTCCGGCAATGGCCTCGGGCACTAAAAGCGCCGGCTCGGAACTGCTCTCGATGATGGCGCTGGTCGCCGCGGTCGTCGCCGCCGTGATCCTGATCTTCTTCGGCCTCGGCTATCTCTTCGGCAGCATGTTCCTCTAGCAGCCACCTTCCGGTGCGCTTTATGTACCCATAGAGTCGAAAAGGCGCACCGGAAGCGCAGGTTGGCCTTGCGAGGGTTCGCGCGTCCGGCGGCGAAGTAGACTGCCGCTCCCCTCTCCGGCGGGCGCACCCATGGCACTAGCGATCTTCGGCATCAGCAACGACGGCCTCAACCTGGCCGCGACCCTCTTCGTCTTGATGATCGTCGTCGTCTGGCTTGCCCTGATCGTCTACACCTACTTCGACGCCAAGCGCCGCATCGCCGACCCCTTCCTGGTCGCCTGCGCGACGATCGGCTCCTTCTTCCCCTACATCGGCACGGCGGTATACGCGATCGTGCGCCCGCCCGAGTTCCTCGAGGACGCCCATGAACGCGAGCTCGAGATCAGGGCCGCCGAGCTGCGCGTGCGCCAGCTGACCGAGGCCTCCTGCCCCAACTGCGAATTCCCGGTCGAGAAGAACTACCTGCGCTGCCCGCAGTGCCAGCACCGGCTCAAGGACCCCTGCCCGAGCTGCGGCAAGCCGGTCGACCCGCGCTGGGCCCTCTGTCCCTACTGCGAAAACACCCTCGGCGGCGCCCCCCGCCGCCAGCGGCCGAAGGGCGAGGCCCGCCGCGAGCCGCGCGCCGAGCGTCCCGCTCCGCGTGAGGGACGACCGCGCGAGGAGCGTGCCTCTCGCGAGGAGCGCCCAGCCCCCAAACGCCGCCCAGCGGCGCGCGCCAAAGAGGCGCCCGCGCCCGAGCAGGCCAAAGAGACTGCCCGACCAAAAAAACCCCAAAGGAGCCCCACCAGTGAGCCGGACGCTGATCCTCGTAAAGCCTGACGCATTCGAGCGCGCACTCACGGGTGAGGTAATTGCCCGCTTTGAGCGCAAGGGGCTGCGGATCGCGGCGCTGAAGACGATGCGGGCCGATGAGCCGATCGCCAACAAGCACTACGAAGAGCACACCGAGAAGCCCTTCTTCGGCGAGTTGGTCTCCTTCATCACCGGCGGCACCCTGGTCGCGATGGTGCTCGAAGGGCACGAAGCGGTTGCCGCCGCCCGCCAGCTGATCGGCGCGACCAACCCGGTCGAGGCCGCCCCCGGCTCGATCCGCGGCGACTTCGCCCTCGAGGTGACCTTCAACATGGTCCACGGCTCCGACTCCGACGAGTCTGCGGAGCGCGAGATCGAGATCTGGTTCCCAGAGCTTTCTTGAACGTAGTCCTGGCCTCGGGGTCGCCGCAGCGGGCGGAGATACTTCGCAAGCTTGGGGTGGAGTTCGAGGTGGTGGTGTCGGGTGTCGACGAGCTCAGCGGGGGGGACCCCGAGGTCGAGGTGCTCGAGAATGCGCGGTTGAAGGCGCGGGCAGTCGGGCGGGACGGGATGGTGATCGCCTGCGACACCGACGTGGTCCTCGACGGCAAGGCGCTTGGCAAGCCCGCCGATGCGGCCGAGGCGCGTAGCTATCTCGACCGCATGTCCGGACGCGAGCACGCCGTGCTCAGCGGGCTGGTGGTTCTCGTCGACGGCGAGGAGCGCAGTGGGCTCGATCGCACGACCGTTGTCTTCAAGCAGCTCAGCGAGGC
The DNA here is from genome assembly GCA_963718775.1 of uncultured Solirubrobacterales bacterium. Classification (GTDB taxonomy): domain Bacteria; phylum Actinomycetota; class Thermoleophilia; order Solirubrobacterales; family 70-9; genus VRUE01. Next base: position 2,742,213 of record OY970377.1, read on the forward strand.
GGAGAAGCGGCGCTACGTCGAGTTCGGCGAGTGGCAGGGACGCTCCGGCGGCTACGCGATCCAGACGTTGGGGTCGACCCTGGTCGAGCGGCTCGAGGGCAGCGTCTCCAACGTGGTCGGGTTGCCGGTCGGGCTGCTGATCGAGCTGGCGCCGGAGCTGTTTGGGCGAGACTGACCAAATCGAAAGCGGATTTGGCGCGTTTGGGATGATTTCCGGGAAGTTCCCAAACCACACATGGGCGTATTCGGATATCTGAGAGGGCTTGGCGGCCGCGATATGGCCGTCGACCTGGGCACGGCCAACACGCTCGTCTACGTCCGCGGCCGCGGCATCGTCCTCTCCGAGCCCTCGGTGGTGGCGATCGACACCCACAACGGCCGGGTCCATGCGGTCGGCGTCGAGGCGAAGCGGATGCTCGGCCGCACCCCCGGCAACATCACCGCGATCCGCCCGCTCAAGGACGGCGTGATCGCCGACTTCGACGTCACCGAGCAGATGCTGCGTCACTTCATCAAGCAGGTCCACTCCAACCGCTTTGCCCACCCGCGCGTCGTCGTCTGCGTTCCCTCCGGCGTGACCGGGGTGGAGAAGCGCGCGGTCGAGGAGGCCTGCCTCTCCGCCGGCGCCCGCCAGGCCTACCTGATCGAGGAGCCGATGGCGGCGGCGATCGGCGCCGGCCTGCCGGTCGCCGAGCCGACCGGTTCGATGGTCGTCGACGTCGGCGGCGGCACCACCGAGGTGGCGGTGATCTCGCTGGGCGGGATCGTCGTCTCGCAGTCGATCCGGGTCGGCGGCGACGAGCTCGACGAGGCGATCGTCAACCACTGCAAGCACGAGTACAAGCTGGCGATCGGCACGCAGACGGCGGAGGAGGTCAAGCTCGAGGCCGGCTCCGCGTCACCGCTGCCTGAGGAGGTGCGCTCGGAGATCCGCGGCCGCGACCTCGTCTCCGGCCTGCCGAAGACGATCACGCTCGGCTCCGAGGAGGTGCGCGAGGCGCTCGACGAACCGGTCGGGCACATCGTCGAGGCGGTCAAGGACACCCTCGACCGCACTCCGCCGGAGCTGGCCGGCGACATCATGGATCGCGGCATCACCCTCGCCGGCGGCGGCGCCCTGCTGCAAGGACTCGAACAGCGCCTCCGCGACGAGTGCCAGATGCCCTGTCAGCTGGCAGAGTCACCGCTGACGTGCGTGGCGGTGGGCTCGGGCATCTCGCTGGAGGAGTTCGAGACCATGCACCGCGCCAGCAAGCAGAATTCGGGGACGAGGCACTTTGCTTAGCTCCCCTTCATGCAAAGCCACGAACTTAGGTCTCAAACGTGTATCGAAAGCAAGTACGCCGCCGTAGGGCGGTGCTCGCCCTGCTGGTAGTCGGCTCCTTCGTGCTGCTCACTGCCACTTACCAGGGCTCGCGAGGCTTCCAGGGCGGTGTCAGCACGATCTTCAGCCCGGTCCAGTCGGTTGCCGACCGCGCCCTCAAGCCGGCCCGCGACCTGGTCGGCTGGTTCGACAAGACCTTCGACGCGCGCGGTGAAAACAGCCGCCTCAAGGGGCAGCTGGTCAAGGCCCGCGAGCAGGCTGTTGCCGGTCAGGAGGCGCTGCAGGAGAACGCGCAGCTGCGCAAGCTGGTCGACCTCGACGCCGGCCCGGCGCTCGCCTCCTCGGCCTACAAGGAGGTGACCGGCCGTGTGATCGCCCGCTCGCCGACGGTCTGGCGCTCGAGCGTCGGGATCGACGTCGGCAGCAGCGACGGCGTCCACGTCGACGACCCGGTAATCAGCGGCGACGGACTGGTCGGCCGCATCGCCTCGGCGGAGTCGGGTTCTTCACAGGTGATGCTGCTCACCGACCATGCGAGCGCGGTCTCGGCCAAGGTCGTCCCGGCCGGCGTGCAGGGCGTGATCAAGCCTGAAGTCGGCAATCCTGAAGACCTGATCCTCGACTTCATCGACTCGACCGGCAAGGAAATCAGCGGCATGGCCGTGGTCACCGCCGGCTGGCGCGCCCAGGGCCTCGCCTCGCACTTCCCGGCTGGCCTGCCGGTGGGCGAAGTGACCCGCGCCTCGATATTCGAGCAGGAGGCGAACCAGCAGGTCCACGTGCGCCCCTACGCCGACCTGCGCAACCTCGACTTCGTCCAGGTGCTGACCGGAGGGTCGCGCGAGTGATCCTCACCCCGCAGATCCTCATCCGCATCGTCGCGATCGCCTTCCTCGGCGTGCTGTTGCAGCTCTCCTTCTTCTCCCAGGTCGAACTCTTCCACGTCAGCCCCGACATCCTGCCCGCGCTGGTCGTCTGCCTGGCCCTGCTCGGCGGCAGCCTGACCGGCGCCGTCTGCGGCTTCGCGATCGGGCTCTTCGTCGACTCGCTGCTGGTCGAGGCGCTCGGCATAACCTCGCTGGTCCTGCTCTCGATCGGCTACGGGGCCGGCCTCTTCCGCGAGCGCTTCGAGATCCACGGCGTGCTCGTCCCGGCGCTGCTCTGCATGGGCCTGACCGGGGCCGCGGAGCTCGGCTTCGCGGCGATCCAGCTGCTGCTCGGCATCGATGCCCCGGTCAGCACGCTGATCGTCCGCGACATGCTGCTGAAGAGCGTCTACGCGTTTTTCCTCGCCTTCCCGATCTACCTCGGTGTGCGACGGGCGCTGCGCCCGGCTCTGGTCGAGGAGCCGAAAGTGCGCCGCCGCCGCGAGCCGACGGTGCTGGGGGCCTGAGGCAGGGCGATGTACCTTCGTTCCGATGAGCGCGGCCCCGCGATGAACAACCGGCTGGCGCTGCGGATCGCCCTCTTCGGGGGTGTTGCTGTTGTTCTTTTTGGAATTCTGTTTTTCAGGTTGTGGCTGTTGCAGATCCTCGACGGCGAAAAGTACCTGGCGGAAGCCAAGAACAACCGCACTCGCTCCTACCGGGTCAGCGCTCCGCGCGGCGAGATCCTCGACCGCGAGGGCGAGGTCCTGGCCGGCAACCGGACCAGCCTGGCCTTGCAGGTCAACCCGCGCAAACTGCCCGCCGATCCTGTCGAGCGCCGCGCCGAGCTCTCGCGGCTCGCCGATCTCACCCACAGCACCCTGCGCCGGGTGCGGCGGACGATGCGCAAAGAGCTCGAAGCTGGCGCCGGCGGCGCCGGTGACCATGCGTCGCGACGTCGGCGACTACCTCGTCTACTACCTGCAGGAGAACCAGGATCGCTTTCCCGGCATCGAGGTGCAGCGGGTCTTCGTCCGCGATTACCCGGAGGGCACGCTTGCCGCCCACATCCTCGGCAACGTCGGCGAGATCGGCGAAGAAGAACTGAAGGAGGCGCGCTACCGCGGCCTGCAGCCCGGCGACGAGATCGGCCAGGACGGCGTCGAGGACACCTACGACCGCTTCCTGCGCGGCCAGCCGGGCCTGACCAGGATCCAGGTCGACGCGATGGGCCAGCCGACCCCCAACGGCCGCCTCGTCTCGCAATCGCCGGTCCCCGGCCGCAGCCTCAAGCTCTCGATCGACGGCGACGTGCAGGCCGCCGGCGAGGCGGGGCTGGCGGCCTATGGCTCGGGCGGCTTCGTGACGATGGACGTCCACAGCGGCGAAATCCTCGGCTTGGGCTCGTCGCCGAGCTTTGAACCGTCTGACCCCGCCGCTGAGCCAGAAGCAGGTCGACGAGACCTATCGAAACCCCGCCGCTCCCCTGGCCGACCGAGCGATCAACGGCCTCTACCCAACCGGCTCCACCTTCAAGTTGATCACCGCTCTGGCGGCTCTCGAAGAAGGTGTGATCAGCCCCACCGACGTGATCGACGACAGCGGCTCGATCACGGTCGGCGACCAGGACTTCCAGAACGCCGGCGGCGCGGCGCTGGGGCCGGTCGACATGGCGCGCGCCCTCGAAGTCTCCTCCGACGTCTACTTCTACTGCTCGGCTGGAAGATGTGGAACACCGGTGGCCTGCAGCGTTGGGCGCACAAGCTGGGCATCGCCCGGCCCTCGGGCATCGACCTGCCCTCGGCGGAAGAAGAGCTGCTGCCCACTCAGAAATGGCGCAACGAGCTGTTCAAGGAAGGCGGAACCGACCGGCCCTGGTCGGCCGGCGACAACATCCAGCTCGCCACCGGCCAGGGCGACCTGCAGACCAATCCGCTGCAGATGGCGATCGCCTACGCGACGCTGGGCAACGGCGGCACTGTCGTCACCCCGCACGTCGGCAAGGAAATCACCGACGCCGCCGGTCGCGTGCTGAAGGAATTCGCGCCACCGCCGCAGCGCCACGTGAGAATCGACCCCGCCTACCGGCAGGTGATCCTCGCCGGGCTGCACGGCGCCGCTCAGTCCCCGGACGGAACTTCCTACGAAGTCTTCGGCAACTTCCCCGTGCCGGTCGCCGGCAAGACCGGGACGGCGCAGCGCGTTGGGCATGCCGACCAGTCCTGGTACCTGATTCTGGCGCCCTATCCCAACCCCAAAATCGTCACTGCCGTTACGATCGAGGAAGGAGGGTTCGGCGCCGAAGCGGCCGCGCCGGTCGCTCTCGACATTCTCGAGGCCTATTTCAACAAGCACACGACGGGGTCCGCCGGACCCAATGGGGGTAGCCCGGGCTGATGTACGCGACCCGCACCCGCCAGGCCCGGCCCGAGCCGTTCGCAGTCCATCCCGGCATCGCCGAGCGCCTTGGCCTGCCCTACATGGACGCTCCGCTGATGATCTCCGCGGTCGGCCTCGCCGTCTTCAGCGTCTTCACGCTGAGCCAGACGACGCTGGACGACGTGCCCGGCAGCCCCAATTACTTCGTCGACCGCCAGGCCATCTACGCTGTCCTCGGCATCGTCGGCATGTACCTCCTCACCCGCATCGACTACTCGCGCTTCCGCGAGCTGCGGGTCGGCATCTACACCTTCCTCTGCGTGAGCATCTCGCTGGTCTTCGTCTTCGGGTTCGCGGCGCGCGGCTCACGGCGCGCCTTCGACCTGCCCTTCTTCAGTTTCCAGCCATCTGAGCTCGGCAAGCTCCTGCTTGTGCTTGCGCTTGCCGGGTTCGTCATCGATGGCGCCAGGAGTGGCTCTGACAGGCAGCGCACGGTGCGCTACCTCTGCCTCGGCCTGGCCCCGGCTGCACTCGTCTTCCTGCAGCCGGATCTCGGCACCTCCTTGGTGTTCGGGGCAATCACCCTCGCCGTGATGTACGTGGGGGGCGTCCGCTGGACGCACTTCGCGGTGATCGGCGCGGCCCTCGTCGCAGTGACAGCGGTCGTCCTCGTGGTGGCTCCCGCAGTCGGGACGCCGATCCTCAAGGGGTACCAGGCAGAGAGGCTCACCTCTTTCCTGAATCCCAGCGCGGACCCGAGCGACGCGGGCTACCAGCAGAACCAGGCCAAGATCGCGATCGGATCCGGAGAGAAGACCGGCCGAGGCGATCGGGCCACCCAAACGCGGCTCGACTTTGTCCCTGAGCGGCACACCGACTTCATCTTTGCGGTGATCGGTGAGCGCTACGGATTCATGGGAGCCGCCTTGGTCCTATCCCTATACGCCCTGCTGATCTGGCGGGCGCTGCGGATTGTGACGCTCTCGAAGAACTCTTACGGGACCCTGGTGGCGGGCGGTATCGCCGCCATGCTGCTTTTCCAGGTCTTCGTAAACGTGGGGATGAACCTCGGGATCATGCCGATCACCGGGATTCCCCTGCCGCTGATGAGCTACGGGGGGTCGTCTGTGCTGGCGACGTTCCTGGCGATCGGGGTCCTTGCAGAGCATTCACATGCAAGCGCGGCTCAGCCAGAAAGGCAGGTTCGCCTGGTGACCCCTAGAAGGGTCGCCGGCGATGCGTACCTACTCTGAACTGAGCTGAATCAATGAAAAAGACAATTCTGGTGTCCGCCGATCGTGGCGAGACCCGCGTGGCCGTCCTCGAGTCGAAGACAAAAGGCGGCAAACGCGACGTAGCGGAGCTCTACATCGAGCGCCGCGGCCGGCGCTCGATCGTCGGCAACATCTACAAGGGCAAGGTCGACAACGTCCTGCCCGGCATGGAGGCCGCCTTCGTCGACATCGGCCTCGAGCGCAACGGCTTCCTGCACGTCGACGAGATCGTCCTGCCCAACGGCGAACAGGCGCCGAAGCGCGGCCGCGGCAGCGGCAAAGGCCGCCGCATCGACGAGCTGATCAAGCCCGGGCAGGAGATCGTCGTCCAGGTCGTCAAGGACCCGCTGAAGACGAAGGGCGCGCGGCTCTCGATGAACGCTCTCGATCGCCGGTCGCTACCTGGTCTACGCGCCGCAGGGCAGCGGCGTCGGCGTCAGCCGGCGGCTCTCGGACTCCGAGCGCGACCGCCTGCGCAAGATGGTCGACCGCACCTACAAAGGGCCGGGCGGGCTGATCGTCCGCACCGCCGCCCACGGGGCGAAAAAAGCCGACTTCGTGCGCGAGATCGGCTACCTGCACAAGCTCAACGACGTGCTCGAGCGGCGCACCGAGCAGACCGTCGCTCCCGATCTCGTCTTCCAGGAGGCCGACCTGCCGGTGCGGGTCCTGCGCGACGTCTTCCTCAGCGACTTCGAGAAAGCGATCATCGACTCGCCCAAGCAGCTCGAACGGGTGACCAGCTTCTTCCAGCGCACCGCGCCGGAGCTGGTCGACGGGGTCGAGCTCTACGAGGACACGCAAGCCGCTCTTCGAGAAGTGGGGGATCGACAAGGAAATCGAGTCGACCCTGGGCCGCCGCGTCGACCTGCCCTCGGGCGGCTACCTGATCATCGACTACGCCGAGGCGCTGACCGTGATCGACGTCAACAGCGGCAGCTTCACCGGCCGCGGCAAAGGCGGCCTCGAGGAGACGATCACCCGGGTCAACACCGAGGCGGCCGACGAGGCCGTGCGGCAGCTGCGCCTGCGCGACATCGGCGGCATCATCGTCATCGACTTCATCGACATGGCGCGGGCGCGCAACCGCGACAAAGTGCTGAAAACGCTGCGCAAAGCGCTCGACACCGACAAGTCGAAGAGCTACGTGGTCGAGGTCTCGCCGCTCGGCCTGGTCGAGATGACGCGCCAGAACGTCACCGACGGGGTGCGCGAGATCCTCACCGCGCCCTGCCCGACCTGCGAGGGCGAGGGCGTCGTGCTCTCCGCCGAGACGGTGGCGCTCGACGCGATGCGCCGCCTGCCCGACATCGCCGCCGGCGCCAAGGACGCCGAGGCGCTGCTGCTGCGGGTCCATCCCGAAGGTCGCGGCCGAGCTGATCGATCCCGACAGCGGCCTCGCCGAGCTCGAGGCGGAGACCGGCAAGCAGTTCCACTTCGAGGGCGGCGACGCGCTGCCGATCGACACCTTCGACGTGGTCGAGGCCGGCAGCCGCGAGCAGATCGAGGAGCGGGCGCTGCCCTTCAAGGTCGGCGAGGAGGTGCTGGTCAAGATCGACGAGCCGCACATGTACAACGCCGACGACGCCGTCGCCCGCGTCGACTCCTACATCGTCAGCGTCACCGGCGGCGGTCGCTTCGTCGGCGAGCGCAAGCTGGTGCGGATCGAGCGGGTCGAGCGGGCCGCCGCGGTGGCCTCGCTGCCGGGGGTCGAGGCGGGCAACGGCAGTCGCTAACGGCGGCGAAAACGGCTCCGAGCTAGAATCCTCCGCCTCGCGCAGTCGCCGTCGTGGCCGCAGGGGCGGTCGGGGCCGGTCGCGCTCAACCCAGAGCGGCAAGGACGAATGAACACGTACGCAGTCATAGAGAGCGGCGGCAAGCAGTACAAGGTCGAGAAGGGCACGTCCCTGCTCGTCGATCGGCTGAGCGCCAAGGAGGGCGACAAGGTCGCCCTGCGGCCGGTGATGTTCCGCGACAAAGAGGTCGTCGCCGGCGCCAAGGAGCTGGAGAAGGTCAAGGTCGAGGCGACCGTGGCCGAGCACCTGCGCGGCGAGAAGATCAAGGTCTTCAAATACAAGCCGAAGAAGGGCTACCGCCGCCGCGCCGGCCACCGCTCCGAGCTGACCAAGCTCGAGGTGACCGAGGTCAGTCTCGGCGGCCGCAAAGCGGCCGCGCCGAAGAAAGAGGAGCCGGCCGAGGCGAAAGCCGAGAAACCAGCGGCTGAGAAAAAGCCGGCTGAGGCAAAAAAACCTGCCGCCGAGAAAAAAGCGGCCGCGAAAGCCGCAAAAAAGCTGCGACTAAAAAACCGGCCGCGAAAGCCAAAAAACCGGCCGCGAAAAAACCCGCGAAAAAACCTGCTGCTAAAAAGGATTCTGACGATGGCTCATAAGAAGGGACTCGGCTCAAGCCGCAACGGACGCGAATCCAACCCCAAGATGCTTGGGGTCAAGGTCTTCGCGGGCCAGAAGGTCTACGGCGGCGAGATCATCGTGCGCCAGCGGGGCACGCGGTTCTGGCCCGGCGACGGCACCGGGCTCGGGCGCGATCACACGATCTTTGCGACGCGGCCGGGCATCGTCGAGTTCAAATCGGCTCGCAAGGGCCGGACGATTTCCGTTCTCTCAGGATTAGCTCTCAGCGGGAGGGGCGGGGTGCCCCTCATGGCGGGCTGCCTTTTTCGCCGGACGCGTCGCCACTCTCGCTGAGTAGCTAGGGCGAAAAAGAGACCGCCGCCCGCCATGAGCGACACCCCGCCCCTCCGAGGGTGCTCGCCGCTTCGAGCCGGCACGGCGCGGCTACTCTGCTCCTGAAGCTGATGTATGACAAGGCGAAAATCTGGGTTGAAGGCGGGGCCGGGGGGAACGGGTGCGTCTTCGTTTCGGCGTGAGGCTCATGTGCCTCGGGGTGGTCCCGATGGTGGGGATGGTGGGCACGGTGGGGATGTGGTGCTCGTTTGCGATGCGTCGAAGCGGGATCTGGCTGCTCTGAAGGGGAGCAAGCACTTCCGGGGTGGGCGGGGGAAGCATGGGGAAGGGTCGAATCGGCATGGGGGTCGGGGGGAGCCGAAGGAGATTCTGGTGCCGGCGGGGACTCAGGCGGAAACCGTCGATGGGAGTCGGCTCGATCTGGTCGAGGCTGGGCAGCGGGCTGTGGTCGCTCATGGTGGGCGTGGGGGGCATGGGAACAAGCGCTTCGCTACCTCGACGCGGCAGGCGCCGCGGTTCTGCCGAGAAGGGGACCACTGGGGAGGAGGGCTGGATCGAGCTGCGGTTGAAGCTGCTGGCCGACGTCGGGCTGGTCGGGTTGCCGAACGCGGGGAAGTCCTCGTTGCTGGGGCGGCTGACGCGGGCGGCGCCGAAGGTGGCGGACTACCCGTTCACGACGCTCTCGCCGGTGCTGGGCACGATCGAGGGCGAGGATGCGGCAGGCGATCGTCGCCGACATTCCCGGGCTGATCGAAGGCGCCGCGGAGGGCGCCGGGCTCGGGCACGAGTTCCTCGCCCACGTCGAGCGCTGCGCGATGCTCGTCCACCTGGTCGAGCTCGCTCCGCTCGAAGGGCGATCCGATTGGCAACTACGAGGCGGTGCGAGGCCGAGCTGTCCTCCTACGGGGCGGGGCTCGACCGCTTGCCGCGAGCTCGTCGTGCTCTCGAAGCGCGACCTGCTGCCCCCCGAGGAGGTCGAGGCGGCGCTGGCGGAGTGGCGAGAGCGCTTGGGCGAGGCAGGCCTTGGCGTGCTCTCCGTCTCCTCGGCGACCGGCGAGGGGCTGGCCGAGCTGCGCGAACGCATCCTCTCGTCGCTGCCCGAGGCGACACCCGGCGCGGCCGCAGAATGGCCCCGGCCCGGCGCCGAATTCGAGGTCGAGCACCGCGTCTACCGCCCGGTCGGCGAGGGCGGCTACTCGGTCGAGCGCGAGGACGACGGCGCCTACCGCGTCCTCGGCCGCGGCGTCGAGCTGCTCTTCGAGCGCCACGACCTCAACAACGAAGAGGCGCTCGCCTACCTCGAGCAGCGCCTCAACGAGATCGGCGTCGTCGCCGCCCTGCGCGCCGCCGGCTTCGAGCCCGGCGACGACGTCCGCGTCGGCGAGCACGAGTTCGAGCTTTATCCGTGAGAGGGCCGGGTGACTCCTCCCAAAACGCTCGGCGGGAGCCTCGCTGGAGTGTTTTGGGAGGAGTCACCCGGCCCTCTTGGACGCGAGCTTTCGGTCGGGTCTGCGGCTCATACACTTGAGCGGTCATGACTCTGGTCGTCAAGCTTGGTTCTTCGATCGTCGCCGCCGATGACGGCTCGCTGCGCGCCGAGGTGCTCGATTCCGTCTGTGAACAGGTCGCCAGGCTGGAGCGGGGAGGGGAGCGGGTCGTGATGGTCACCTCCGGCGCGATCGCCCGCGGTATGCGGCTGATGGGCCTGGCGGTGCGCCCGCGCGCGATGGACGAGTTGCAGGCCGCCTCCGCGGTCGGCCAGGGCGACCTCTTCCGCGCCTACGAGAGCCGCCTCGCCGAGCATGGCACGCGCGCCGCCCAGGTCCTGCTCACCGCGGCCGACATCGCCGCCCGCACCAACTACCTCAACGCCCGCCAGACGCTGCGGCGGCTGATCGAGTGGGGCGTGGTGCCGGTCGTCAACGAGAACGACACCACCGCCACCGACGAGATCAGCTTCGGCGACAACGACTTCCTCGCCGCCCAGGTGGCGATCCTGCTCGACGCGCGCCTGCTGGTTCTGCTGACGAACACCGACGGCCTCTACACAGCGGACCCGTCGGTCGATCGCGAGGCGAAGCGGATCCCGGAGGTCGCCGACTTCGCCGAGCTGGAGGGGCTGGAGATCGGCGATCGCACCTCCGCCTTCGGCTCCGGCGGCATGCGCAGCAAGGTGGCGGCGGCCGAGATGGCCAGCGAGGCTGGCATACCGGCGGCGGTCTGCAACGGGACCAGCGCCGGGACGCTTGCCGCCGCCGCTGCCGGGGACCCGGTCGGCACCCGCTTCGCCGCCCAGGAGTCGCGGTCGTCGAGCTTCAAGCTCTGGCTCAAGTACGCCAAGCCGGCCCATGGCCGGCTCACCGTCGACGCCGGCGCCGCTCGCGTGCTGCGCGAGAGCGGCTCCAGCTTGCTGCCGGTCGGCATCGTCGAGGTCGACGGCGACTTCGACGCTGGCGATGCGGTCGAGATCGCTGCGGACGGTGAGGTGATCGGCAAGGGGATCGTCGACTACTCCTCGCGGGAGCTGCCGGAGGTGATCGGGCTCAAAAGCGGCGAGGTGCGCGAGCGGTTGCCGCATGCGGCCGATGAGGTCATTCACCGCGATCGGTTCGTGCTTGTTTGACGTGAGGGTGAGGGCAGGCTCGGGTGCCTCGCCTGGCGGCTGCCTTTTTCGCCGGTCGCGTCGTGGCGCTCGCTGAGGTGGCTAGTGCGAAAAAGAGACCGCCGCCGCCAGGCGAGGCACCCGAGCCTGCCAGCTACCCTTAGCCGGAATGGCTACTACGACTCAGACGGTGGCGGAGATATGCGTGGCCGCTCGGCGGGTTGCTCGTGAGCTTGCGGGTGCTTCGACCGAGGTGAAGGATGCGGCGCTGGAGGCGACTGCTCGATTGCTTGGTGAGCGGACGGCTGAGATTCTCGAGGCGAATGCGGCTGATCTGGCCGATGAGCGGGCTGCGGGGTTGACTCAGGCGCTTCGGGATCGGCTCTCGCTGAGTGAGGAGCGTGTGGCGGCTATGGCCGATGGGGTGCGGGCCGTGATTGCGCTTGAGGATCCGATTGGGGAGGAGCTCGAGCGGAAGACGCTCGGGAGCGGGTTGGATCTACAGAAGCTGCGGGTGCCGCTTGGGGTCGTCGCGGTCGTCTACGAGGCGCGGCCCAATGTGACGATCGATTGTGCGGCGCTGACGATCAAGAGCGGCAATGCGATCGTGCTGCGGGGGTCTCACTACGCCGAGCGCTCGAATGCGGCGCTGGCGGGGGTCGTGCGCGAGGCTCTCGCTGAGGCCGGGCTTCCTGAGGACGCGGTCTTGCTGTTGCCGGTTGGCGAAGGGCATGGCGACCTGGCTGAGCTGGCGACCCAGGACGGGGTCGTCGACCTGCTGATCCCGCGTGGCGGCGAAGGGTTGAAGAAGGCTTTGAAGGACGTCGCGACGGTGCCGGTGATCTATGCGGCCGCCGGCAACTGCCACGTCTACGTGCACTCCGAGGCCGACCTGGAGAAGGCGCGGCGGATCGCGGTCAACGCGAAGACGCAGCGGCCCGGCGTCTGCAATGCCGCGGAGACGCTGCTCGTCGACTCGGCTGTGGCCGCCGACTTCCTTCCGGGGGCGCTGGCGGAGCTGCGCGAGGCCGGCGTCGAGCTGGTCGGCGATCAGCGGGCGCGCGAGCTGGCCGGAGACATCGACGTCGGGATCGCAACCGACGAGGATTGGGACACCGAGTACCTCGATCTCAAGCTCGCCGTCGCGATCGTCGATTCGCTCGAGGACGCGATCGAGCACGTCAACGCCCACGGCACCGGTCACTCGGAGGCGATCGTCAGCTCCTCTGCCGATGCCACGGATCGCTTCACCGCCGGGGTCGATGCCGCCGTCGTCTACACCAACGCCTCGACCCGCTTCACCGACGGCTTCGAGTTCGGCATGGGGGCGGAGATCGGCAACTCGACCCAGAAGCTGCACGCGCGCGGCCCGATCGGCCTGCGCGAGCTGACGACCTACAAGTACGTCGTCCACGGCGACGGCCAAGTGCGTGAGTAGCTCGACCGCCGCCGGTGGCATCGGCGTCCTCGGCTCGGCCTTCAACCCGCCGCACCTCGGCCACCTCGCCCTCGCCCAGGAGGCGCTCTGGCAGCTCGGCCTCGAGGAGGTGATCCTCGTCCCGACCGGCGAGGCGCCGCACAAGCGCATCGCCGACGATCCCGGCCGCGAGCTGCGCCTGGCGATGACGCGGCTGGCCGCGGCCGACGACTCGCGCTTCTCGGTCTCGACCCTGGAGGTCGAGCGGGAAGGGCCGTCCTACACGTATGAGACGTTGGAGCTGCTTGCCAAGGACAGGGCCGACAAAGAGCTGGTCTTCGTAATGGGGGCTGACGCCGCAGTGGGGCTGGAGAGTTGGCGCGAGCCGCGGCGAGTTACCGAGCTGGCCCGGTTGGGGGTGGCGAGACGAGCCGGCATCGCCGACGCCGAGGTCGCCGCGGTGCTGCGCAGCCTCGGCGCCGAGGGACGGGCGACGATGCTGGAGATGTCGCAGTTCGGCGTCTCCTCCTCGGCCGTGCGCGAGCGCGCTGCCGCGGGGCGGCCGCTGCGCTACCTGGTCCCCGAGTCCGTGGCGCGCTTCATCGAAGAGAAGGAGATCTACCGGTGAGCGCTGAGCGCAAGGTCATCGATTCGGAGGTGCTGGCGCGTCGCATCGCCGAGTTGGCCGACTCGAAAGCGGCGACCGAGATCGTCGTCCTCGACATGCGCAAGCTCGTCGCCTACACAGACTTCCTGGTCATCTGCACGGCCCGCAACGAACGCCAGGCACGGGCGATCGGCGACGAGGTGAAGCTGCGAGTCAAGGAGGAGGGCCTGCTGCCTGGCGGCTCCGATGGAGACGGGTCGGCAGGCTGGGTCATCCTCGACTACCTCGACTGCGTGCTGCACGTCTTCACCGAGGAGGAGCGCAAGCGCTACCAGCTCGAGGACCTCTGGCGCGAGGCGGCGCGACTCGAGATACAGGCATCGCAAGATGGTGTCCGGGGGCACCTCTACGGTGCCGCCCATGGGTAGCTTCAAGAGGGCGTTCTTCGGCTATCGCCGCTCCGACGTGGACGCGGCGCTTGCGGAGCGGGACGCCCGCAGCTGGGCGCTGGAGAGCGATGCGGAGGAAGCCACCGCGCGCTGTCGCGAGGCTGCCGATGCCGTGACCCGGGCGGAAGACGAGTCCTCCTCGCTGTCGGCGATGGTGATCGAGCGCGAGCGTGAGATCCGCGGTCTGCACGAGCGGCTGCGCGAGGCCAACGAACGCCACGACCGCAGCATCGCCTCCCTGGAGGCCGTCTCCTCCCGCTTGGCGGAGATCCAGGCGCAGGCCCGTGGCCAGGCGACGAGGATCCGCATGAAGGCGCTGCGCGAGGCGGTCGAGGTCGGCCGCCGGGCCCAGGAGCTGAGCGAGGCGCAGGCGAGCACCAACGACATGCCGCCAAGCGCGAACGGCAACGGCAACGGCAACGGCACCGGCGACAGCGAGATCGAGCGCGCCGCCCAGGACATCTTCGAGGGCCTCGTCAAAGTCGAGATCGGCCCACTCGACGATTTCTCCCAACTGGTCGGCTTCGAGGACGCCGCTGGGCAGATCGACGCCACGGCGGAGATCTCGGTCGAGCGCTTCTCAGAGGGCCGCGCGACGATCTCGATGCGGCTCGACGAACCGGTCGACCTATTGCGCGAGCTGGAGCAGCGCTCGCCACTCGACTTCCGCGTCCGCCGCACCGCCGCCGACAACCTGATCCTCGACGTCGACGACGATCCAGGCCCCGAGCAGCGCGCCGCCTAGGGCCGCTCGCCGGGCCTTCCCCCGCCGCTACTCTTCATTCCTCCGGCGCCCTGGCGGAGTGGTTACGCAGCGGCCTGCAAAGCCGTTTACACCGGTTCGATTCCGGTGGGCGCCTCTGGCTCTGGGTTCCGACTGGCCCACGACTGGCCCATCGACGCCGCATAACGTCGGATATCGAAACGTTTCCGCCGCGCTGGAGGCTACGGTCGGCCGGCCGATGAAGGGAACGCTCAGTCAGAAGAAGGCGATCAAGCTTCTGAAGGAAAACGGCTGGACGCAAGCTCGCGGTGGCAAGCATCAGGTCAAGATGACCAAGCCGGGCTGCCGCCCGATCACGCTCCCGCAGCACAAGGGCCGCGACTACCAGCCCGGCTTGGCCAGCGATTCTCAAGCAGGCGGGGCTACAATGAAGGAGATTCATCAATGGAGCTAACCGCCCGTATCCATATCGAGGAAGGCAGCTACTGGGCCGACGTTCCAGAGCTACCGGGCTGCTTTGCCTCTGGCGAGACCCTCGACGAGCTATTCGAGTCCCTGCAAGAGGGCGTCGCGCTCTACTTGGCTGATGAGGGCGGAGAAGGTGGGCCGCTGCATGTTGCAACGGCGACGCTGACTGATCGTCCGCTCACGGCTGCGTAGACGAATCGAGGGGCGCCTCTCGGCCGCCCGCGACCTAGCCGGTGATGCTTGGGTCCAGCCAGGGCTTGTTCATCGCCAAGTGACGCTTCTGCGAGCGCTTGAAGAGGTAGCAGCCGATCACGCCGTTGCGCATCTCGGAGTAGATGAACTTGCCGGTGACGAGCTTCCAGCCCTCGACTGACACCGAGTTGAGGATGTCGACCGGATCGGTGGTCTCGCGGGCGGGTGAGCCGGGTAGGCCCGGGATTACCGTCGGCTCGAGTGCTTCGAGCTCGATTTCGTACTGGAAGAGATGCTGTCCACGCTTATAGGCGATCCGCGCTTTGCCCGCGGGCGTCCGGTAGAAGGCCTGTTCGGCGGCCTCGACCGAAGCCATCTGACGCTGGCGCTCCTTTTCCTCGGCGCGCTCTTCCCGAGCTGCCTTGCCAAGCGGGGGCACCAACGGCGGCCGACCGCGTAGCGAGGGAAGCCGGAGGTCCCAGCGCTTTCCGGGGGCATCGTCCGTGACCCTCCGCTCAGGCTCCACCGCTTGGTGACGGCGAAGCTCGACGAGGTGCTGCCTGTGCTCGGTTACGGCGGTCACAGTAAGGAAACGTTGCGAAGGGCAAGCGCTTTGCGCGCCATCCACTCCAACATTCGGCTAGAGCCGGGTCGCGTGAGCGCTGAGAACGGAAAAGGGCCCCGTGAGGGGCCCTTGGCTTCCGAAGGACGTGCCACCAAGTGAGACTCCGCTTCCCTGGCTCGTCAGTCCTAGTCTGTCTTGAGAAACACCGCGTTCGTTGAAAAGTTGCACCCATTGCATCGGCGCGTGCAGATCGGGACTTGAGTGCTGGGCCGCGGGACTGCCGCAGAGATCACTCCGGGTTTCCCGCGGTAGCTCGGGCAGGCGGCACGCGCGCCTCGCCGGCCCGCGTGCCGCTGCTAGATTCAGGTTCCCGGGGCGTTTAGCTCAGTTGGGAGAGCGCCAGCTCGACAAGCTGGAGGTCACTGGTTCGAGCCCAGTAACGCCCATTGCCCCGTGCCCGGTCGGAGCCGACGGCTCAGACCTCGGCCGGTATCCGCACCTCGGTCAGGCGGATGCTGTTGCCGGATGGGTCGCGGAAGGCCGAGTCGATCCCGTAGGGCCGCTCCTGCGGCGTTTCGGTGAAGTCGACGCCCCGCGCCTTCAGCTCCTCGTAGGAGGCCTGGCAGTCCTCGGTCGTGAGGAACACCGTTCCGGCGAAGCCCTTGGCGACCATGTCGCGGACTTGCTGGCCGGTTTCGCTGTCCATCACGGGCGGGCCTGGGATGGCCATCAGCGTGATCGAAACGTCCTCCTGGCCGACCGGCCCGACGGTGAGCCAGCGGAAGTCGTCCATCTCGGCCATCGTCACGTCGGCGCGGACCTCGAGGCCGAGCTTCTCGGTGTAGAAGGCGAGCGCCTCATCCTGGTCGTGCACCCACAGCTGCGCGTTGGCGATCCTGAGCATCGTGTCCTCCTTGTCGAACGGGGAAAGGTCGGCAGCGATGCTAGGCGTGGACTGGAGCGCTGTCTTCTCGAAACGTGCTGTGTTGCGGCCGCGTGTAGGCGCGGACCACGCAGCCGGGGACCAGGGCGCTCTGCGCGGCCGGTGGGTGCGCCGCCCGGTAGGCGGTTGGCGAGCGTCCGAAGGTGCGACCGAAGCTGGTCGTGAAGGAGCCGATGCTCTGCAGGCCGACCGAGAGGCAGACGTCGGCTACCGAGCGATCGGTAGTGCGCAGCAGCGCCGCCGCCCGCTCCATGCGCCTGGTCAGCAGGTAGGCATGAGGGGGCTCGCCAAAAGCCCGGCGGAACTCGCGGCTGAAATGCGCCCGCGAAAGCCCCGCCTCCCGCGCCAGATCGTCGACCCCCAACGGCTCGAAGTAGCGAGCGTCGGCGAGGTCCTTCGCGCGCAGCAGGTGACGGGCTGGCGGGACATAGGCCATCCCAGCCAGTCTAGGTCAGCTGCTTCGCCGCGGCTGGCACTGGCCGGCCCGCTCGGTTGATGTCGAGCGCGGCGGTCAGAAGCCGTTCGTAGCTCAACGGCTCATCGAGGTCGATGGGATGGCTGTCGAAGGCCAGCCCGCAGTCCGACCGAACGGCGGTGACGAACGGATCGCCATGCCTGAGCTCCACCACGGCGGTGCCGGAGGCAAATCTGTTCAGGGTGCCGATCGCCTGCGCCAGCGCTTCTGTCGACACCGCGAACCAGCTTCCTCGAGCCACCGCGTGGAGCCAGCTGGACGCGAGGGCGCCGAGCAGATCCAGGGCATCGTCGGGAAGCGTCATCTGGCGAAGTTGCCGAACGGCTCCGAGGATCGTCGCAGCGGCGGGCGCCTCGCGCACCTCGTGGTTCTTGGCGCCCCAGGGGGTCTGCTCAAAGCCGTTGTAGCGGCCGATTCCGTAGCCGCCGGCAAGGTCGTTGAGGTGCGCGACGATCGCCGTCAGAGCCATCCGCTCGCCGTCGATCGCGACGGGGCATCCCGCCTCGAACTCCAGCTCGACAACGGTGGGTGCATCGTGGTCCCTGGGCTGAGTCCAGGAGAAGACGGACTCGGGAATCGGCGCGCCGCTGTCGTCGATCGAGCCGTTCTCGATGACCCGGCACCATAGGTTGGCATCGACGCTGTGGACGGGCTCGACCAAGACGATCCCGTCGCGTTCCAGGGCGGCGCGCTTCTCGGCGCGGTCGATTCGCGAGTCGAGGAAGGGGTTGGCGATCTTGAACTCCGGCCCGCACTGGGCGATCGAGAGGTTGAAGCGGTTGAAGCTGTTTTGATGGGGCTCGGAGGTGTGGACGATCGTGTCGGCGCCGATCGCTCGCGCCTCTTCGACCGCTATCTGGGCCATCATCGGGCGGCTGAGGCTGGACGAGAGGGGGTAGACGCCTTGGTAGAGCGATCCAGCGGCAATGGCGGGTGCGACGAACTCGTCGGCGAAACGCTGCCGGCCGTCCACCACCCGGACCGGGATCTCGTAGTGAGTCTCCAGTTCCTGAAAGGCGTGCGGACCGCTGCCGCCGAGGTCGACGTGCAGGCAGGACAGATCGAGGTCGTGCTCAGCGGCCCAGCGGATTCCGAAGGTGCTGTCCAGCCCGCCACTGGCCAGCATCAGATGCCGACCTGTCTTGGAGAGGTCGTCCAAGCGGGTGATCAGGCGGGTCATGTGAAGACTGCGAGTGGGCTCTGTTCGATGGCGGAATCGCACTGCGTTCGCCAGCTGTCGTAGACGAAGAGGCTGCGCAGAAGCCAGCGATCGTGACTGGCCGCGAGGCTGCCACGGCCATGCAGCCAGCGGCGATTGTCGAAGACGAGCAGGTCGCCGGGGTTGAGCGCTATGTCCTCCGCCACCTCGGCAACGGCGGCGTTGAGCGCTGAGAGCGCTTCCTGGCCTAAGGCGCTGTCGGCCTGCGTCGTCGTCAGGTCGACCTTCAGCTCGTCCGTGCCTTCGGACCCGATCAGGACCGGCGTGGCCTGGTTCGAGTGATCGCCGTCGTAGCTGTCTGGAAGGCGATGCGTGTACTCGGTGCCTCGCAGGGCGTTGACCAGATCTCTGCCCGCCTTGGCCTGCATCGTTCGAACCACGTCGGTGGTGGCGGCCAGGCGGGTGGGACTGCCGCTGCGGATCGCCAGCAGGGCCAGCCCGTCGGGTGGACGCTCGAGGTGCTGTGACTCCTGATGCAGGGGGAGGCCACCCTCGCCCTTGCTCGAGACGGTTTTCTCGAGGCCGGGCGTGACCTTGACGTCGGTCAGGGGATCGCCATCCCACTCGTTGCGTATCCCGACCGGGGTGGCGATCAACGAGATCAGCCCAAGCAGCAGCGAGCCGGCGACCGGAAGGTCTCTGTAGTCCGCTGCCGAGCGCGGTACCTCGCCGGGGCCGACCCCCTGGATGAGCAGGGCGCCGCCGTCGTGCCCCTGGCGGAACCCGATCAACGCCTCGTGCACGGGGTCGGGGAGCAGTGGGGCAAGCTGCGAGGCGAGCTTGCGCGGCGGCGCGTCAGGGCTCGCTGCCGAGGACGCCTCTTCGAGGGTGCGGCTGACGCTGGTGGGAAGCCTAAGCGTTCGCATGCTCTGCCTTTGGTCGTCGTGTCCGCCCGTTCGGTTGCGGTTCGGGCTCGAATGGCTCTGGCCAGGCGGCCGCGCCGATGAAGTCGTCGTGTCCCGCCAGATGCCAGAGCTCCTCGGCGATGTGGGGGGAGATCGGGGCAAGCATCTGAATCAGGGACAGCAGGGCCGTGTTGACGGCGGCCTGGTCGGCTTCCTCCAACGTGCCTCGCTGTGCCTGCGCTCGCTTCTCGAAGTCCTCGATTCGAGTGCTGAATCGCATCAAGTTGCGTGTGGCTTGGTGCATCTCGAGCGCCTCGTAGTGGGCGGTGATCCTTTTGATCGCCGTTGCGGACCAGAGCGCGACTCGCGATCGCAGCCGGTCCGAGGTGTCGATGTCGGCGAAGCTGCTGGGCGGGGGCCCGGCGCTGAGACGGGGCGCCGCATAGGCCCAAAGGCCGGAGAGGAACGAGGCGCAATATTTCAGCGGGTGTTCGTTCCAGCTGAAGCTTTTGCCTGGGGCCGCCGCGTAGAGCATCGCGAAGCGCACCGCGTCAGAGCCGTATTGCTCGACGAGCTCCTGTGGCGCGACGACGTTGCCAAGGTGCTTGCTCATCTTCCTGCCGTCGAGCTGGACCATCTCGTGCATCAGCGAGGCGTCGAATGGCTCTCCGTCAGGAAGGAAGTCGATGACGCCGGAATCGCGGAGCGCCTTGGAGACGAGGCGCATGTTGAGGATGAACGTGCCCGTGTCGGCGCCCTGGACCATCTGCGTCACCGGCAGCCAACGACTCAGCTCCGGATGGTCGAAGAGCTGGTTGGCGCGGTCGGCGGTCGGCACGGCGAGCGGGAAGACGGTCCAGGCGGCGTCGAGATGGCAATCGAGGGTGTCTGTCTCCCGGCGGCCTTTCTCGCCGCACTGGGGGCAGACGCAATCGACGAAGTCCGGGAAGCGGTCCAGCCCGGCCCCCGCCCCGGCGGCGAGGAGGTCCTCCGGCAGCCGGACCGGCAGGTCAGAGAGCGGCACGGGGACGGCGCCGCACTGCTCGCAATGGACGAGTGGGATCGGCGCGCCCCAGGCTCGCTGCCGGGAGATCGTGAAGTCGGTGGCGCGATAGCGGATCGAGGGCTGGGGGTCGGGGGTGGACCCCTTGGTCCGCCAGCCGAGCGTCGGCGATTTTTGCTTCACCTGCTCGGAGAGCGCTTTGTCGGTGCGATCCCGTGCCGGGATGCCGAGCATGGCGGTCGGCCCGACACGGCCGTCGACGGAAGGGGAGACGAGGACCGGCAGCGGTTCCTCGACGCCCGGCACCTGGGCGAAGGCGCCGGTCTCGAGCACCAGCGCGTAGGCGTCCCGACGCTCATCCCGCTTTCCGCCCGCCTGGCGCCGAGATGCAAGCTCGTGCTCGATGTCGACGTCGCCGGAGATCCACGCGGCAAGCTCAGGGTGGCTGGGGGAGATCAGGATGAACTCTGCCTCGGCGATCGCGTCGGGGAAGGTGGTGAAGACGGTGAGGCTCGATCCATCGAAGCCTTTCGCCTCGAGCTCGACGCCCTCGACCGGCCCCAGGGTCGCCCGCTGGGCGGCGAGCGCGGCGCTGCTCCACTCGGTCAGGCCGCCCAGGCGCTCGTAGTTCTCGGTGTTGTAGGCGCTGCGCCGCAGGTACCACTGCGTCCGCCGGATCAGCTCGACCGGGTTGTCGCAGCGCCAGCAGCAGCCGTCTATGACCTGGAGGTTCGCCAGGACCGTGCCACAGCTCTCGCACCACTCCACCTGGCCGTCGCGCTGGTAGACGAGCCCATCCTCGAGCAGTTTGAGGAACAGCCACTGTGACCAGCGATAGATCTCGGGATCGCTCGATACGAAAGCGCGCGACCAATCGAACGACAATCCCAGGCGGGTGAATTGGTCGCGCATCGTCTCGCGGCACCGATCGACCCACTGGTCCGGGCTGGCGCCTTCCGCGATCGCCCCAAGCTCGGAGGGGAGCCCAAACGCGTCGAAGCCGAGTGTGAAGAGCACCGCATCGCCCTGGGCACGCCGAAAGCGAGCGTATGCGTCGCCGATCGTGTAGCTCCGCACGTGCCCCATGTGCGCGGCGCCCGACGTGAACGGCGGGGTGACGAAGACGTAGGTGTCCGGTCGCTCTGCGCTTGGCTCCGGGGTGTCCGTGACATTCGCGTCGCGCCAGAGGCCCTGCCACTTCAACTCGAGTGCTACTGGTTCGTATGCCCCGGCCTCCCGCATAGCAATGGATTCCGGCGGTCAGTGTTTCCTGGCCGGCAGGGCGATGGATGGCGTGGCCGAGGTGCGAATGCTCTGCCCTGACTGGCAGGATAAGAAGCGCCCGACGGGAATCGAACCCGTATCGACGGCGTACAGGGCCGTTGCTCTTTGGCTAGTGCGAGTTCGCAGAGGAGAGGTCGAGCAGCCGCATAGCGACTGGAAGTGATCGTCGGGCGAGCAATGCCGAAGGCGATTCCTGGCCGACTGAATGATCCTGGCACGACATCCTCTGGGAACCGGCCTATGACCGTTGACCATTTGAGCTACGGACGCATGGAGTCCCATTGGGGAAAAATTATCAAACTAGTCAAGAACCCGTAAGTACAGAATCGTGACCGGCACCCTTGTAGCCACAATGGCAGTGTGCGGTTCTGCGCTGGCGATCGGTCAGGCGGCGATCGCGCTCTGCGGGATACGACGCTGGTCGTGGCTGGCGCCTCCCGTCGGCTTGGCGTTGCTCTGCGCGATCTGTTGGGGGACGCTGCGGCTGCCGGGCGACGGCACGATCTCCGCCTCTCTCGTCCTGCTGCTCACGGTCGCGGCCGTCGCCGGCCTGTGGGGCCGGCTGGAGGGAGCCGGAGAGGGGCTTCGCTCCGGCCTGCCCGTCGCCTTGCTGGCGCTGGCGGCCGCGTTGCTGCCCTTCCTCGCCGCAGGGCATTTCGGCATCCTCGGGACGGGCTTCAACCCCGACATGTCCCAGCATTTGCTGGCCGCCGACCGTCTCTCCAACGGCGAGGGGACCCAGCTCCTTCACCAGGGCTACCCGCTCGGCCCGCACGCGATCGTCATTGCCCTCGGGAAGGGCTTCGGCATCGATCTCGTCGATGGCTTCAGCGGTCTCACGATCGCCGTCGCCGTGCTCGCCTCGCTGACCTCGCTGACGGCGTTTGCGGAGCGGCGCGCCCTGCTCCGCACTGCTGCGGCCCTGGCCGTCGGCCTCACCTACATGGTCGCCTCCTATTTTGCCCAAGGCGCTTTCAAGGAGACGATGCAAGCCCTCTTCTTCCTCGCCTTCGTTCTGGCCCTCCGCGAGTCGTCCTTCAACCCTGACTGGCGCCAGCTCCAGCTCCGCTTCGTCCCAGCGGCCGTCCTCGCGGCAGGCAGCGTCTACACCTACAGCTTCGCCGGCCTCATCTGGCTGATCGGCGCCACGACAATCTGGGCGGCCACAGAGTTCGCCATTAGCCAGTTCCGCTCATCTGCGGGTGGCGCGAATGCGGGGGGGCCGAGAACGGAGGCGCAGCCCCCGCCCGCATGCCCCCCCGCAGTCGCGACGGGCCCCGCCGCCTGGCGCGCAGCGCTGTACGGCGTCCTTGTCTTCACCGTCCTGATTGCCCCTGAGATCGGCCGGATGATCGACTTTCAAAGTTTCGAGACCTTCGATCCCAACGGCCCCGGCCTGGGCAACCTCTTCGGCCCGATCTCGCCCTTCGAGGCCTTTGGCATCTGGCCGTCTGGAGACTTTCGGCTCAGTCCGGGCGATGGCGCGGTACCGCCGCTCGGCTACTACCTCGGCGCCGCCTTCGCCTCGATCCTCTGCGTCTACGGCGTCGTTCTCTGCTGGCGGCGCCGCGAGACGGCGCTGATCGCGGCGCTTGCGGCCGCGATCAGCGCCTACGCGGCGGCCCGTTTCGCCGGCACGCCCTACACGGCAGCCAAGGCGGTCGAGGTCGCCGCGCCCCTGGTGGCTCTGGTCATCCTCGTCCCTCTGCTCTCCCGCCCAGTGGGGCTGCTCTTCCTGCTCGCAGCCGGCGGCTGCTCACTGCTGGTCTTGGCCAACGCGCCCGTCGGCCCATCCTCGTACACCCCCGCCTTGACCGGACTTCGTGAGGACCTCGGCGCCGGACCGACGGTCGTGCTGGCTTCGCAGGAGCTTCTCGCCGACGAACACGGCGCTCCCTACATCGCCTGGGAGCTGCGCGGTGGCAGGGTCTGCATCGAGAGCGACGAGCGGGCGGGGGGGAGGCTGACCCCTGGCACCCGCTTCGTCGTGACTGAGGGCACGCCGAGCGATCCGCCGTTCCCGCGTCTGCGCGTCCGCCGCATCGCGCCCCCCTACATACTTTGGGAACAGACGAGCCCGCTTCGAGGTCACAGTCCCTGTCCGCTGATCGCCGTGCGCCAAACGCCGCTGAGCTCTCGGTGATCGAGAAAACCTGAGCTTTTCTGCCCTAGCCGTTGCAGGCCTAACGTGGCCTCGCTCACGTGTTCGCATGCCCGCGCTAGCATGGTCCCCATCGAGGCGGCGACGAAGAAAACCACGGTCACTTTGCCCGATGGCACAGCCTTGGATCTTCCCGAGGAATCCACCGGCGCCGACGCGGCGATGGCGATCGGCCCTGGCCTGGCGAAGGCAGCGCTGGCGATCCGGGTCGACGGCGAGCTGCGCGATCTCTCTGCGGCTCTTCCCGACGGCGCCGAGATCGCGATCGTCACCGACCGCGATCCGGAGGGCCTGGCGCTGATCCGCCACGACGCCGCCCACGTGATGGCCGAGGCGGTGCAGGAGCTCTATCCCGGTACCAAGGTGACGATCGGCCCGGCGATCGAGAACGGCTTCTACTACGACTTCGACTTCCCCGGCGACGTCAAGGTCACCGACGCCGATCTGGAGAAGATCGAGACGGCGATGCGGGCCCACATCAAGGCCGACGAGCCTTTCGAGCGCCGTGACGTTCCGGTCGCCGAGGCGGTCGAGATCTTCGAGGGGCAGGGCGAGGACTACAAGGTCGAGCTGATCCGCGACCTGATCGAGAGCGAAGGCGTCGAGACCGTCTCGCTCTACCGCAACGGCCCGTTCGAGGATCTCTGCCGCGGTCCTCATGGCCCCTCGACCGGGCGCATAGTGGCGATCAAGCTGAGCTCGCTGGCGGGCGCCTACTGGCGTGGCGACGAGAAGCGCAAAATGCTGACGCGGATCTACGGCACGGCCTTCTTCTCGAAAAAGGATCTCGAGGCGCACCTGGAGCTGATCGAGCAGGCCAAGGCGCGTGACCATCGTCGCCTCGGGCCGCAGCTCGACATCTTCATGCTGCGCGACGAGGCCCCCGGAATGGCTTTCTGGCTGCCCAACGGCACGACCTTCCTGCGCTTGATCGAGGCCGAGGTCCTGGCGCAGCTGCGCAAGCGCGGTTACCAGGAGATCAAAACGCCGCAGGTGCTCGACGTCGAGCTCTGGCACCGCTCGGGGCACTGGGACAACTACCGCGACAACATGTACTTCACCGAATCCGGGGAGCGCAAGTACGCGATTCGGCCGATGAACTGTCC
This sequence comes from uncultured Solirubrobacterales bacterium, assembly GCA_963718775.1. Lineage (GTDB taxonomy): Bacteria > Actinomycetota > Thermoleophilia > Solirubrobacterales > 70-9 > VRUE01. The sequence goes on from OY970377.1 coordinate 2,766,821, forward strand.
CGGGGCAAGCCTCGTCTTCGGCTCCGGGCGCCACTCCTACCGCGAGCTGCCGCTGCGCCTGGCCGAGTTCGGCCAGGTCGCCCGGGCGGAGCGCGAGGGCGTTCTGCACGGCCTACTCCGGGTCCGGGCCTTCACCCAGGACGATGCCCATGTCTTTTGCACCCTGGATCAAGTGGCCGGCGAGGTCGCCGACATCTCCAACGCGATCGACGAGCTCTATGCGCGCTTCGGCTTCACGGACATGAAACTGGAGCTCTCCACGCGCCCGGAGAAATCGATCGGCAGCGACGAGCAGTGGGACCAGGCCGAAACCGCCCTGCGGGAGGCGCTGGAGCAGGAAGGCCGCGAGTACCAGCTCAACCCCGGCGACGGCGCCTTCTACGGCCCGAAGATCGACTACCACGTCACCGACGCGCTGGGCCGCACCTGGCAGTGCGGGACCAACCAGCTCGACTTCTTCATGCCCGAGCGCTTCAACCTCTCCTACATCGGCCCCGACGACGAACCGCACCGGCCGGTGATGATCCACCGGACCTTGATCGGCTCGATGGAGCGCTTCGCGGGATTCCTGATCGAGCACTACGCGGGCCGCTTCCCGGTCTGGCTGGCGCCGGTGCAGGCGATGATCCTGTCCGTCGCCGACCGTCACGGCGAGTACGTCGAGCAGGTTGCCGACGAGTTGGGCAAGGCGGGCGTGCGAGTCAAGGTCGACGTTCGCTCGGAGTCCGTCGGCAGGAAGATCCGCGATGCCGAGCTGGGTCGCTATCCCTACATGCTCGTCGTCGGCGATCGCGAGCAGGAGGCTGGTGGGGTGGCGGTTCGCTCGCACGACGATGGAGAGCTGGGGGCGATGCCGGTTGCCGACTTCGCTGCTCGCGTGGCCGCCGAGAGCGAACGGACCTGAGCCGGGCCTTGCCAGTTGCCGCCCTCTGTCTATACTCCGGACACTTGATCGCAGGCACGCCAAACACCCCGCGCCGCTGAGCGTCCCGTGTCCGCATCCCTACCTCTCGTCCTCTTGAAGCTCCACCACTCGCTTAGATAGTGCCGGTCCCGCGTAGGTTCGACCGGCGCCCACCAGAGCGCGACACGACTCGGATCAACGAGCGGATCCGTGTTCCCAAAGTCCGTCTGATCGGAGCGGAGGGGGAGCAGCTCGGCATCGTCGACATCGACGACGCCCTGAAACGCGCCCAGGACGCGGATCTCGACCTGGTCGAGGTCGCGCCCGGCTCGAAGCCGCCGGTCACCCGCCTGCTCGACTACTCGAAGTACAAGTACGAGCAGGAGCAGAAGCAGAAGCAGGCTCGCAAGCACCAGCAGCAGGTCAACGTGCGCGAGATCAAGCTGCGGCCGAAGATCGCCCAGCACGACTACGAGACCAAGAAGGGCCACGTCGAGCGTTTCCTGCGCCACCAGGACAAGGTCAAGATCACGATCATGTTCCGTGGCCGCGAGCAGGCCCATCCCGAGCGCGGCAGGGCGCTGCTGCAGCGCCTCTTCGAGGACCTCGACGGCCTTGCCGTGATCGAGTCGCACCCGCTGCAGGAAGGTCGCAACATGAGCATGTTGCTGGCGCCCGGCAAAGAGGCTGCGAAAGCGGAGCCGGATGCTGAGCCCGAGGCGAAAGCCGATGGGGCGGAGCAACCGCCTGCTGACGGCGAGACGCCTGGCGACGACGCTGCGGCTGCCTGAAGGCCAATCTCAGCAGGCCTTCGCTTAACTGTTTTGTGGATTGGCTAGAGCCGTCCGAGGGCGGTGGCGGCAAAAAAGTACAAGACGCTCCGGCCTACTGAGATTGGCCTTCTCTCGCTACGACGTCGGCGATTCGGTCTGCTGCGTGGCCGTCCCAGAGGGGCGGAGGCTCCGGTCGCTGCGCTGGAAGCTTGGTGAGGGCTGTTGGGATCTGGGCGATTGCTGCTGGGTCGAGGCCGAGGAGGGTGTTGGTGCCGGCGGTGATGGTTATCGGGCGCTCGGTGTTGTCGCGCAGGGTGAAGCAGGGGATGCCTAGGTAGGTCGTCTCCTCCTGGATGCCGCCGGAGTCGGTGAGGACGGCGCGGGCGTCGGCGATCAGGGAGAGGAAGTCGAGGTAGCCGAGCGGCTCGCAGAGCAGCAATCCCGGGTGGTCGGAGTCGACCGCCTCCATCATCGCTCGGGTGCGCGGGTGGACGGGGAAGACGACCGGCATCTCGCGGGCCAGGCCGGCCAGCTGCGCGACCGTCTCGGCGAGCAGCGGCCCGTCGACGAGGGCGGGGCGGTGCAGGGTGACGAGCGCGAACTCGCCCGGCTCGACGCCGAGCCGTCGCGCCGTGCCCGCGGCGCGGAAGCGATCCTGCAGCGCGACCAGGGTGTCGATCATCGTGTTGCCGACGAGGTGGATCCGCTCGGCGGGGACGCCCTCGGCGTGCAGGTTGTCGTCGGCCTCGGGGCTGTGGATGAAGAGTTGGTCGGAGAGCTGGTCGGTGACGATGCGGTTGAGCTCCTCGGGCATCGTGCGATCGAAGCTGCGCAGGCCGGCCTCGATGTGGGCGACGGGGATCTGCAGCTTCGCCGCGGTCAGCGCCGCCGCAACGGTCGAGTTGACGTCGCCGGGGACCATCACCAGGTCGGGTCGCTCCTCGGCGAGCACCGGCTCCAGCCGCTCCATCACCCGTGCCGTCTGCTGGGCGTGGCTGCCCGAGCCAACCTCGAGCATGTGGTCGGGCGCCGGCACGCCCAGCTCCTCGAGGAAGACCTCCGACATCAGCCTGTCGTAGTGCTGGCCGGTGTGGACGATCGTGTGCCTGCCGGCGGGCATTCGCGCCCGCAGAGCGCCGATCACCGGGGCGGTCTTGACGAAGTTGGGCCGGGTTCCGACCACGTAGACGATGCGCATCCGGCGCCACAGTACCCGGCGCATCAGCTTCCACCTGCAAGAGAGCGCGCGCTCACGCCCGCCCGTCTGCTTCAATAGCGAATCCCGATGCCCAAGATGAAGACACATTCCGGCGCCAAGAAGCGGTTCCGCAAGACCGCCACCGGCAAGCTGCGTGGGCGGCGCGCTTACTCGAGCCACATCCTCGAGAAGAAGTCGCCGAAGCGCAAGCGGCGGATGGCACGGCCCGTCGAGATCGCTCCGGCGGACACCAAGACGGTGCGGCATCTGCTTGGGGGCGGCAAGTGAGCCGGGTAAAGCGGTCGGTCCACGCGCGCAAGAAGCGCCGCAAGGTCCTCAAGGAAGCGAAGGGCTATTACGGGCGCAAGCACTCTTCTTACCGTTTCGCCAAAGAGCAGGTGCAGCGCTCGGGGATGTACGCCTACCGCGACCGGCGCAACCGCAAGCGCGAGTTCCGCCGGCTCTGGATCACCCGCATCAACGCTGCCGCACGGCTGGAGGGCATGAGCTACTCCGAACTGATCCACGGCCTCAACGGGGCTGGCGTCGAGGTGAACCGCAAGATGCTCGCCGACATCGCGGTCAACGACCGCGATGCCTTCCGCCGATTTGTGGAGCTAGCCCGGGAGGGCGCCACCGCCTAGCGCGGACAGGCGACACTCCACTTTCCCGGGCGGGCCGTCTTCACGGCCCGCTTTTTCGTTCCAGGAGAAGAAACGCACGAACAGAAGACAGTCAGCGCCAAACGAGACAGATGATCGAAAGCCCCCAAAACGAGAAGCTGAAGCTGGTCCGCAAGCTGCGCGAGCGCAAGCATCGCGAGCGCGAGGCCGCTTTCGTCACCGAGGGCGAGGACCTGGTCGAGGCCGGCCTCGCCGCGGGGGTCGAGCCGCGCTTCGTGCTGACCCCGGCGGGCAGTGGGCTCGACGGCGAAGAGGTCGACCCCAAGCTGCTCGAGGAGATATCTGCCCTGGGCTCGGGGACGCGGGCGATCGCCGTCTGGCCCCAGCGCTGGGCGGCGCCGAGGGGCTTCTGCCTCTACCTGCACGGGGTCGCCGACCCCGGCAACGTCGGCGCCATCGTCCGTACGGCTCACGCCCTGCTCGACGGCACGGTGATTCTCGGTCCCGGCTGCGCCGACCCGTTCGGGCCCAAGGCGGTGCGGGCGAGCATGGGCTCGATCTTCGGCCAGCCGCTTGCCCGGGCGGAGGTCGGCGAGACGCCGGCGCCGCGCGCCGCGCTCGTTGCTCACGGCGGCGAGGGACCGGCTGCGCTGGATGGCGCGGCGACGCTCTGCCTCGGCGCCGAGCGCGAGGGGCTGCCGGACGAGGTGCTTGCTCAGTGTGCGACCCAGGTCACCATTCCATTGCGCGCCGGCGGCGCCGAGTCGCTCAACGTCGCCGCCGTGGCCGCAATTTGCGCCGAGCGGATATCGTCGCTCGCCATGCCGGAGGGCTCTGATGGCAACTGACGGAGGGCTTGAGCGGATCGAGGAGATCAGGGTCGAGGCCGCCGCCGCGATTGAGGCCGCGCCCGGTACCGCCGAGCTGGAGGAGCTGCGGGTCGGCTACCTCGGCCGCAAGGCCGAGCTGACCACGATCCTGCGCGGCATCGCCGAGCTGCCCGCCGAGGAACGGGGCAAGGTCGGCGGCGGCGCCAACAAGGCTCGCAAGGAGCTCGAAGCCCTGCTCGAGGCGCGTGCGCAAGTGCTCGACGCCGGCGAGTTGGAGTCCCAACTGGCCACGGACAGCGTCGACGTGACCCTGCCCGGCGCCCCGGCGCGGCCGGTCGGCCACACCCACCTGATCACCCGCACCACGCGGCAGATCGAGGACGTCATGGTCGGCCTCGGCTACCGGGTGATGGAGGGCCCCGAGGTCGAGCACGACTACTACAACTTCACCGCGCTCAACCACCCGCCCGGCCACCCGGCGCGGATGCTGCAGGACACCTTCTACGTCCAGTCGGACCCGGAGATCCTGCTGCGCACCCACACCTCGCCGGTGCAGATCCGCAGCATGGAGTCCCAGCCGCCGCCGATCTTCATGATCGCCCCCGGCAAGGTCTACCGGCGCGACTCCGACGCCACCCACAGCCCGATGTTCCACCAGGTCGAGGGCCTGGCGATCGGCGAGGGGATCACGCTTGCCGACCTGCAGGGGACGCTCGAAGAGATGCTGCGGGCGATCTTCGGCGGCAACCGCGAGGCGCGGATGCGGCCGCACTTCTTCCCCTTCACCGAGCCCAGCGTCGAGTTCGACGTCTCCTGTTTCCAGTGCGAGGGCACGGGCGTGCTGGCCGACGGCGCCCGCTGCAACCTCTGCAAGGGGATTGGCTGGATCGAGGTCGGCGGCGCCGGCATGGTCGACCCCAACGTGCTCGGCTTCGTCGAGTCCAACGGCTATGACCCCGAGCGGGTGCAGGGCTTCGCCTTCGGCATGGGGGTCGAGCGGATCGCGATGCTGCGCCACGGCGTCCCCGACCTGCGGCGCTTCTTCGACAACGACGTGCGCGTGCTGGGGCAGTTCTCGTGAGGGTGCCTTACTCGTGGCTGCGCGAGTACTGCGACCCGGGGGTCGAGCCCGCCGAGCTGGCCGAGCGGCTGGCGATGACCGGCACCGAGGTCGAGCGGGTCGGCGTCGTCGGCCCGCCCTCGGCTGACGGCTTCGTCGTCGGCAGGGTGCTGAGCGCCGAGCCGCACCCAAACGCCGACCGGTTGCGCGTCTGCGCGGTCGACACCGGCGACGGCGAGCGGACGATCGTCTGCGGTGCTCCCAACGTCGCGGCGGGCCAGACCGTGCCGGTGGCGCTGCCGGGAGCGACGCTTCCCGGCGGCCACAAGATCGGCAAGGCGAAGCTGCGCGGGGTCGAGTCGGCCGGGATGATCTGCGCCTCCTCCGAGCTCGAGCTCGGCGAGGGCCCGCCGGGGATCCTCGTGCTCGCGGACGACGGCCTCGTCCCCGGCACGCCGCTGGCCGAGGTGCTGCCGATCGCCGAGCCGGTCCTGGAGCTGGAGGTGACGCCGAACCGGGTCGACTGCTTCGGCGTCTACGGCGTCGCCCGCGAGGTGCACGCGATCAGCGCCGCGCCGCTCGCCGCTGCGCCCTGGGCCGAGGATGCCGCCGCCGAGGGCGGGGGAGACGTGAGCGACTACGCCTCGGTCGCGGTCGAGGTACCGGACCTCTGTCCGCGCTTCACCGCCCGTGTCTTCACCGACGTGACGATCGGCCCCTCGCCAGCATGGCTGCAGGCACGGCTGGCGGCCGCCGGCCAGCGGCCGATCAACAACGTCGTCGACATCACCAACTACGTGATGCTGCTGACTGCGCAGCCGTTGCACGCCTTCGACCTCGACAAGGTTCCCGACGGCGCGCTGACGGTCCGCGCCGCCGGCGACGGCGAGAAGATGACGACCCTCGACGACGTCGAGCGCAGCTTCGATGCCGAGACCGTGCTGGTCTGCGATCGCAACGGGCCCTCCGGCATCGCCGGGATCATGGGCGGCCAGGTCTCCGAGGTCTCCGCGGGGACGACCAGCGTCCTGCTCGAGGTCGCCAACTGGAACGGCACCAACATCCTGCGCACCTCGCGCCTGCTCGGCCTGCGCTCCGAGGCTTCCTCGCGCTTCGAGAAGCAGCTTCATCCCGAGCTCTGCATGCGGGCGCAGCGGATCGCCTCGCGGCTGATCGTCGAGCTCTGCGGCGCCAAGCTGGCGCCGGGGACGATCGACGTTGCTGCCGAGATTGCGGAGCCGCGGCGGATCGTCCTGCGCGGCGAGCGGGTCGAGGGCCTGCTCGGCATGCCGATCGCGCAGTCCGACCAGGTCGCCTACCTGGAGCGGCTCGGCTTCGGGGTCGAGGTCGCCGGAGATGACCTCGAAGTCACCGTCCCGCCCGATCGCCACTACGACGTCACCCGCGAGGTCGACCTGATCGAGGAGGTCGGTCGCGTCCACGGTCTCGACGAGCACCTGCCCAGCACCCTGCCGGCGGTCGCCGGCCGGGTCGGCGGCCTCAGCCGCGAGCAGCGCCTGCGCCGTCGCGCCGAGGACACGATGCGGGACCTCGGCTTCGACGAGGTAGTCGGCTGGAGCTTCACCGACCCCGGTGAGGTCGGTCGTCTGCGGATTGCGGCCGGCGATCCGCGCGCGAATCCCATCGTGCTCTCCAACCCACTCTCCGAGGACCAGTCCGTAATGCGCACGACCCTGCTCGGTTCACTGCTAGATGTCGCCCAGCTCAACCTCGCCCGCGGCGCCGACGCCGTGGCGCTGTACGAGTCCGCCCGCGCCTACCTAACAACCCCGCCGACGGGCCTAAATCCGGAACCTGGTTCCGGATTTAGGCCCGTCGGCCCCCTAGGCGGGGAGTTTTTCGGGGAGAGGATGGCGCCACATCGCGAGCCGCACCGGGTTGGTGCGCTCGCGGTCGGGCCGCTGGTTGCCAAATCCTGGCGCGGTGGGGGGGAGCCGGTGGACTTCTTCGTCCTCAAGGGGGTGCTGGAAGGGCTTGCCGGGCAGCTTGGCGCTGAGCTTTCCTTCGCGCATGGCGAGGAGCCGTTCCTGCACCCGGGTCGCTCGGCGAGGGTGAGTTCTGCCGGCGAGACGGCGGGCTGGATTGGCGAGCTGCACCCGCTGGTCTGCCGGGAGTGGGACCTCGAGGCGGCTGTCGCCTTCGAGCTCGATTTGGCCGCCTTGATCGCCGCTGCCTCGGCGGGAGAGGAGACCTTCGAGGATGTGACCAGCTTCCCCGCGGTCACCCAGGACATCGCAGTCGTCGTGTCCGCCGAGACCAGCTCGGACGAGGTGCAAAGCGCTGTGCTTGCCGGTGGCGCTGAGCTGCTGCGGACAGCCGAGGTCTTTGACCTCTACGAGGGCGAGCAGCTTGGCGAGGGTAAGAAGAGCCTCGCCCTGCGACTCGAGTTCCGTGCCGCCGACCGCACCCTCACCGACGAGGAGGTCAGCGCCCAGCGGGCGACGATCGAAGCCGAGCTGGCGAAGATCGGGGGGTCTCTGCGTGAGTGACCTGAAAGCACAGCCGCTTCACGGCAAACCCGCCGCCCGAGTGCTGGTCGCCGGCGCCTCCGGCTTCACCGGCGCGCTCGCCGCCCAGATCGTCTGGCGTCACCCGAAGCTGGAGCTGGTCGCGGTCACTTCGCGCAGCGATGCCGGCAAGCGGCTTGACAGCCTCTACCCGCGCTACCGGGTGCCGCTCGAGCTGACCGAGCTCGACCTCGATGAGATCGAGGAGGTCGACGCGGCGATCGTCGCCTATCCGCATGGCGCCTCGGCCCCCGCGGTGGCGGCGCTGCGCGGTCTCGGCGCGCTCGTCGTCGACCTCTCCGCCGACTTCCGCCTCCGCGATCTCGCCACCTACGAGCGCTGGTACGGCGAGCACGGCGCTCCCGAGCTGCTCGACGGCGCGGTCTACGGCCTCACCGAGATGTATCGCGAGCAGCTGCGCGAGGCCGAGTTGGTGGCGACCCCTGGCTGCTACCCGACTGCCAGCGTGCTCGCCCTCGCGCCGCTAGCCGAAGAGGGCCTGCTCGCCGACGTCGTCATCGACGCCAAGCAGGGTGTCTCCGGCGCCGGTCGCGGCGGCGGCGACGCGATGCACTACGTCTCGATGGACGAGAACGCCTTCGCCTACAAGACCGAGGGCCATAGACACCGGCCCGAGATCGAACAGGAGCTGGCGGCGCTGGGCAGCCCGGCCCCGGTCACCTTCGTCCCGCACCTGCTGCCGCTCGACCAAGGCGAGCTGACCAGCTGCTACGCGCAGACCAGCGAGCCGATCTCGAAGGACGAGGTGCAGGCGCTCTACCGGCAGCGCTATGTGGACGAGCCCTTCGTCCACGTCGTCGACGGCCCACCGGGACTGCGCGACGTGCGCGACACCAACCACTGCCACGTCTACGTCACCGTCGAGGAGCGTGGCCGCGTCCTCGCCTTCTCGGCGATCGACAACCTCTGGAAGGGCGCCTCCGGCCAGGGCGTGCAGAACCTCAACCTGATGCTCGGCCTAGATGAGACCGAAGGTCCTGCTGTGAGCGGCGGATTCTTCAAGTCGCGCTGGGTCGAGTCACCCGCTGGGGTCGAGGAGCTCGATCCTGCCCAGCTGGCGCCGGGCTTCCGCGCCGGCGGCGCCCACTGCGGGCTCAAGGGCGGCGGCAAGACCGACATCGGGCTGATCGTCTGCGACGCGGAGGATGTCTCCTCGGCGGTCCTGCTCACCCGCAACGCCTCGGCCGCCGCACCGGTTCGTGTCATCCGCAAGCGCTGCGAGCAGGGCGCGATTCGTGCCGCCGTCGTCAACGCCGGCAACGCCAACGCCGAGACCGGCGAGCAGGGCTACGCCGACGCGGTGGCGATGTGTGACGAGGCCGCCGCGCAGCTGGGGCTGCGGCCGGAGACCGTCGCCGTCGCCGAGACCGGCGTGATCGGCGTGCCCTTGCCGATCGAGGCGGTCCTGACCGGGATCGGCGAGGCGGCGAGCGGGCTCGCCACGGACGGAGGCACGACCTTCTCCGACGCGATCCTCACCACCGATCGCTGGCCGAAGCGCTGCACCGTTCGCGCCGGCGGCGTGACCCTTTCCGCCCAGGCCAAGGGCGGCGGCATGATCCAGCCGAACATGGCGACGATGCTTTGCTTCGTGCAGACGGATGCCGTGGTCGACGATCCAGACGCCGCCCTGCGCGCCGCCTGCGACGCCTCCTTCGAGCGGATCACCGTCGACGGCCAGATGAGCACCAACGACACCGTGCTCCTGCAGGCGACCGGCGCCGCTGGCGCGCCCCTGCCGGACGGCCTGCTCGAGGCGGTGCTGCTGCAGCTGGCGATCGAGGTCGTCGCCGACGGCGAGGGCTCCTCACGGGTTGGACGGGTGCAGGTCGAGGGTGCCGCCTCGCCCGACGAGGCCGAGCGGGTTGCCCGCGCGGTCGCCAACTCGCCCTTGGTCAAGACGGCGCTCTTCGGCCGCGATCCCAACTGGGGCCGGATCGCCCAGGCGGCCGGCATGGCGCTGGCCGGCGAGGACCTCGAGGAGATCGGCGCCGAGAACATCGACAACGCCGAGCTTGCGGAGGACCTCCCCGAGGCCGAGATCGGCGTGCGGCTTGATCGCGGCGAGCATTCCGCGCACGTTTGGTTTTCCGATCTCGGCTACGAGTACGTGCGGATCAACGCCGAGTACACGACATGAATCAATACGAGAGGGGGCAGCGATGACCGAGCAGGCGCCGCAATCGCGGGCGGCCGGAGTCAGCGTCGAGACGCTGATGGAGGCGCTGCCCTACATACGCGAGTTCCACGGCCGCACCGTGGTGATCAAGTACGGCGGCGCGGCGATGCGCGACGAGGAGCTGCGCGAGGCTTTCGCCACCGACGTCGTCCTGCTCAAGTACGTCGGGCTCAATCCGATCGTCGTGCACGGTGGCGGCCCCGAGATCAGCGAGTACATGGACCGGCTCGGGATGGAGGTGCGCTTCCACGAGGGCCTGCGGGTCTCCGACGCGGAGACCGTCGAGGTGGCGAAGATGGTCCTGCTCGGCAAGCTCAACTCCGACATCGTCCAGCGCCTCAATCGCCACGGCCAGCCGGCGGTCGGCCTCTCCGGCAGCGACGGCTCGATGTTCGAGGTGACGCCGGTCGCCAATGCCGAGCAGGTCGGCTTCGTCGGCTCGATCGAGCGCGTCGACGTCGACGTCCTCAACCACATCGCCGTCGACTACATCCCGGTCGTCGCCTCCTCGGCGGCCGACCGCAGCGGCCAGTCCTACAACGTCAACGCCGACGAGGCGGCGGGCAAGGTCGCCGCTGCGCTCGGCGCCCACAAGGCGATCTTCCTCACCGACGTCGAGGGCTGGCGCGCCGATGCCGACGACGAGAACTCGCTGATCTCACGGGCGACGGTCGACGAGGTCGAGGAGCGGCTCGCCTCGATCGACGGCGGCATGCGCCCCAAGCTCGGCGCCTGCGTCGACGCGATCCGCGGCGGCGCCCAGTCGGCCCACATCATCGACGGCCGCAAGCCGCACTCGCTGCTGGTCGAGCTCTTCACCGACGCCGGCATCGGAACCATGGTGACGCCATGAACCTGACCGACCTGCAGGCGCTCGAGGAGCGCTACCTGATGCGGACCTACAAGCGGGCGCCGGTCGAGTTCGTGCGTGGCGAGGGCAGTCTGCTCTGGGATGCCGAGGGCCGCGAGTACCTCGACTTCCTCGCCGGCATCTCGGTCTGCTCGGTCGGCCACTGCAACCCCGAGGTCGTCGAGGCGGTGCGCGAGCAGGCCGGACGGTTGATGCACACCTCCAACCTCTTCTACACCGAGCCGATGGTGCGTCTCGCAGAGCGGCTCTCCGAGTCGAGCCTGCGCGGCCGCGTCTTCTTCTCCAACTCCGGCACCGAGGCCAACGAGTGCGCGATCAAGATCGCCCGCAAGCACGCTCACCGGCGTGGCGTCGAGGCGCCGGAGATCGTCAGCTTCGAGCGCGACTTCCACGGCCGCACCTACGGCGCCCTCTCGGCGACCCCGGCGCTCGCCAAGAATCCCGCCCTGGCGCCGATGCTGCCCGGCTTCCGTGCGGTGCCGCTCAACGACGCGGCGGCGCTGCGCGAGGCGGTGGGGGGGAGCACCGCGGCGGTCTTGATCGAGCCGATCCAGGGCGAGGCCGGCATCTACCCGGTCAGCGACGAGGTGCTGCTCGCCGCCCGCCAGGCCTGCGACGAGGTCGGCGCGCTGCTGATCCTCGACGAGATCCAGACCGGCGTCGGGCGCACCGGCTCGCTCTGGGCCTACGAGCAGACGCCCGTGCGGCCAGACGTGATGACCAGCGCCAAGGCGCTCGGCGGCGGTATGGCGATCGGCGCCTGCATCACCACCCCGGAGGCGGGGGAAGTGCTGGAGCCCGGCGACCACGGCTCGACCTTCGCCGCCGGCCCTGTGGCCAGCAGCGCCGCGCTTGCCGTGCTCGAGATCGTCGACGACCCGGCGCTGCTGCGCGGCGTGCGCGAGCTGGGCGCCCAGCTGCGCGAGGGGCTGCTCGCCCTCGACGGCGTGCGCGAGGTGCGCGGCCGCGGCCTGATGGTGGGTGTCGGCCTGGAGGATGGAATCGACGGCCCGGCGCTCGGCGCCAACCTGCTCGAGCGTGGCTTGATCGTCAACGTGCCGGAGCCGCAGACTCTGCGTCTGCTGCCGCCGCTGACCGTCGATGCGGACCAGATCGAGCGGGCGATCGCGCTGATCGGCGACGGGCTCGCGGCTCGCTGATGGCAGACGATCAGATCAAGAGCTCTCGGATGAGGCGAGCGGCGTCGATGGCCGGCGTTGCCGCCTCGGTGGCGGCGCGCAGCGCGACGGCGAAAGCGGTGTCGGGACGCTCCGAGACGGCGGCCGCCAACCAGCAGCTCAAGTCGGCGGAAGCCCTGGTCAAGGTCTTGGGCGGCATGCGCGGGGCGGCGATGAAGGTCGGCCAGACGCTCTCCGCGGTCGATGTCGGCATGGTCCCCGAGGAGGTTCGCCCGCGCTTCCAGGAGATCCTCGCCACCCTTCAGCAGGACGCCGAGCCGGTCAGCTTCAAGGCTCTCTCGAAGGTGATCACCGATGACCTCGGCGGCCGCCTCTCCGACCATTTCGCCGACTTCGACGAGGAGCCCCTGGCGGCGGCCTCGATCGGCCAGGTCCACAGGGCGACGACGCGCGACGGGCAGGACGTCGCCGTCAAGGTTCAGTACCCCGGCATCACCGAGGCGATCCAGGCCGACCTCAAGAACCTGCGCCTGGCGCTGCGGCTGCTCGACCTGATCGCGCCCGGGATCAACACCGGGGCGATCGCCGACGAGATCCGCGAGCGGATCTCCGAGGAGCTCGACTACGAGCTTGAGGCAACCAACCAGCGCGCGATGGCGCGGGCCTACCGCGACCACCCGTTCATCGTCGTGCCCGGCGTCGTCACCGAGCTCTGTCGCGAGCGGGTGATCGTCAGCGAGTTCATCGAGGGCGAGCGCTTCGCCGAGGCCAAGCTGCGCAGCCAGCTGGAGCGTGACCGACTCGGCGAGATCCTCGTCCGCTTCTACATCAGCGGGCCGATGCGCCACCGTCTGCTCAACGGCGACCCACATCCCGGCAACGCCCTCTTCCTCGCCGACGGCCGCGTTGCCTTCCTCGACTTCGGCTTCTTCAAGCGCCTCTCCGATGCCGAAGTCACCAGCCTGATCGGCTCGACCAGGGCGGTGCACGACGGCGACGCCGAGAAGCTGATGGAGGTGATGGTGGCGATGGGAGCGCTGGAGCCCAACCCGGCGCTCGCCCAGCCCTTCCTCGAGGCCTACGACGCGATCCTCGGCTGGACCTTCGTCGAGGAGGAGCTGCGGGTCGACGGCACCCGCACCGGCGAGATGATGCGCCGCTACAACCAGCTGCAGGGCCACGACGACTTTGCCTCGCTGACCCTGCCGGCCGAGCATCTCGTGATGATGCGCTCGGCGATGCTGCTGACCGGATTGCTGGGCATGCTCGAAGCCTCGAACAACTGGTCGGAGATCACCCGCGAGTGGCTCTATGACGAGCCGGCGGTGACCGAGCTAGGCCTGCTCGAGGCGGATTTCCTCGCTGGGGCCGGGCCGGCAGTTTCAGGCCCAAGCGGATCGACGCGCTCGGGCTCCGGCGCGCCTTAAGCTACGCGGCGAGATGAGTCGTGGAAAGCGAACAGAAGAGCCGCGGGCGCTGACCAGCGGCACTGCCGAGCGCCTGGCGGCGATCGTCGAGGCAGCGGAGCAGGCTGCGGCGAAGGTGATCGACGACGCCGAGGAGCAGGCTCGCCGCCAGCTTCTCGATGCCGGCGCCCGCGCCGACCGGATCGTCGCCGAACGACTGCGCGCCCTTGCCGACGAGCTCGACCCACCGGTTGCGCCACGCCGCGAGCTTCACCTCAAGCCGGTCGAGCTTGCCGCGGAGCCTGACGGCGCGGCGCCGCGCTCCGGTTCAGCCGGCGCGCGCCTGCTCGCCACCCAGATGGCGGTTTCCGGCAGCAGTCGCGAGGAGATCGAAGACCGGCTGCGTAGCGGCTTCGAGATCGAGGACACCGCGGCGCTGCTCGACGCGATACTCGGACCGGAGGAGGAGTAGCCATGCACGAGGACCCGACCCGGATGATGGGACAGCCCGAGCCGCAGCGCCCCCACGGCAACACGAGACTGGTCATCGCCGCCTTGATCGCCGTGATCGTCGGCCTGGTCATCGCTGTCGTCGTGATCGCCAACAGCGACAGCGACAGCGATACGACCTCCGCGCCGGCCACCGTCACCACGACGACGACCCCGACTACCGAGTCGACCGCCGAGACGACGACGGGCTCGACCACGGAGACCACCGAACCGACCACCACGGAAACGACGACGACCGAAACGACGTCTCCGACCACGACCACGACGCCGACCGAAGAAGAAAACGGCAGCGGCGGGATCCCCGCCCCGTAGTGGCGTCAGAGTCCCCCGCAGAGGTCCGCACCGCCAGCTACGAGGCCGATCCGGCCGCGGTGAAGCGTGTGCTGCTGCTCTACTCGGGCGGCCTGGACACGAGCGTGATGCTGAAGTGGATCCAGGATTCCTACGACGCCGAGGTCGTCTGCCTGACCGTCAACCTCGGCCAGCCGGGCGAGGACTACGCGGTCATCGAGGACAAGGCGAAGCGCCTCGGCGCGCTCGAGTGCCACGTCGTCGACGCGCGCCGCGAGTTCTCCGAGGAGTACGTCCTGCCGGCGATCAAGGCCAACGCCCTCTACGGCGGCGGCTACCCGCTCTTCACGGCGCTGGGCCGGCCGTTGATCGCCAAGCTCGCAGTCGAGTACGCCCGCCAGGCCGGCTGCGACACGATCGCCCACGGCTGCACCGGCAAGGGCAACGACCAGGTCAGGATCGAGGCCACCGTGGCGACGCTGGCGCCGGAGCTGCGCACGATCGCCCCGGTGCGCTCCTGGCAGATGGGTCGCGAGGAGGAGATCGCCTACGCCCGCGAGCACAACATTCCCATCAAGGGTGGCGCCGAGGTGGCGCCCTACTCGATCGACGACAACCTCTGGGGCCGCTCCTCGGAGGGGCGCTGGATCGAGGACCTCGACCACGCGCCCGAGGACGACGTCTTCCAGCTCGTCACCCGCCCCGAGCAGGCGCCGGACGAGGCCGAGGTCGTCACGGTCGAGTTCGAGGCCGGCGTCCCGGTCGCCCTCAACGGCGAGCGGCTGGGCCTGGTCGACCTGCTCGAAGCCGCGGCCGAGATCGGCTGCCGTCACGGCGTCGGCATCGTCGACCACATCGAGGACCGCATCGTCGGCCTCAAGGTGCGCGACATCTACGAGGCGCCGGCGGCGGCGATCCTGCTCACCGCTCACCAGGAGCTCGAGAAGCTGGTCGGCACGATCCACCAGAACCAGTTCAAGCCGGGCCTGGACCAGAAGTGGGCCTACCTCGTCTACGCCGGGCTCTGGTGGGAGCCGCTGCGCAGCGACCTCGATGCCTACATGGACGCCGTCAACGCCCAGGTCACCGGCACGATCGGCCTCAAGCTCTACAAAGGCAGCGCGCGGGTGGTCACCCGCAGCTCGCCCAACGCCGTCTACGACGCCGACCTGGCCTCCTTCGCCGAGTCGGGCGGGCTCTTCTCGCAGACCGCCTCGCCCGGCTTCATCGAGATCTGGTCGCTGCAGTCGCGGATGGCGCATCGAATTCGCCAACGTGGGGAAGAGGAGTAGAGATGACCTACGACCGGCTCGGCAAGGCCGCGATCCGCTTCGCCCTCAAGTACGTACGGCACCGCTACCGGCGACAGATCCGCATCGGCTCTGGAGTCGCCGTCGCCGTGGTCGCGATCGCCGCCTATCTCGCCAGCCGCAACGTCCCCGAGGGCTGACCCGCAAGATCCATTGCGGCTTATCGACAACTTGTGAGGGTTTGCTCATAAAGTCCGCTACCCTCGCCGCTCCGTGGCGCGATCTCTCGCGACAAAGGCGGGCGGCAGGTCGCGTCTCGTCATTCTTGCCTGCGCGGTGTTCGTCGCCGCGCTGCTTCCCCTTGCCATAGCTCAGGCAGCAGATGTCGATGCCCTGCAGGACAAGGTCGCGGCGGCGCGCGGCGAAGCGAGCTCGCTCACCTCGGCCTTGCAGGCGGCGCAGAGCGAACTCGCCGCCGCCGAAGAGCAGGCCGCAGGCGCAAGCGCGCGCGAGGAGAAGCTCAGCTCCCTGCTCGCCAGCGGCGAGGAACGGGCGGCACGGCTGGCCGCTGACGTGAAGCGCACTCAGCGGCGCCTCAGTATCGAGAAGAAACGACTGCGCCGCGCCCGCAATGCCCTGGCCGACCGCCTTGTCGCGATCTACGAGAGCGGCACGCCGAGCACCGCCAGCGTCATCCTCGCCTCCGGAGACTTCGACGAACTCGCCGTGCGCAGCGAATACCTGGAGCGGATCGAGCAGTCCGACGCGGACCTGGCGAGCCGCGTGGAGGAGGTGCGCCGCTCCGTCACCCGAGCCTTGCAGCGCGTCGCCACCTTGAAGGAAAAGGTCGACGCCTACAACGCCCGTCTCGCTGCCGCCCGCTCGGAAATCGCCGCCGTGCGCGCCGACACCGAGGCCGCCGCCGCGCAGCTCGACTCGGTCGCGGCTGCGCGTTCCGCCTCTCTGGCGACGCTCAAGTCGAAGATCACCGGCTGGGTCAGCGACATCGAGTCCGCCGAAGCGGCCAGCCGCGCGGAAGCCGAAAGCACGGTCGAACGCTGGCTCGGCGGCCCCTTCTCGATCCCCTCCTACATCGTCATGTGCGAGTCCGGCGGCAACTACTCCGCCCTCAACCCTTCGAGCGGCGCCGGCGGCGCCTACCAAATCCTCCCCTCGACCTGGCAGCTCTACGGGGGTCAAGGAGAGCCCCAGAACGCTCCGAAGGCAGAACAAGACCGAATAGCCGCTGAAATCTGGGCCGATTCCGGCGGCGGCGCTTGGGTCTGCGCCTGAACCAGCCGGAGTAGCGGTGTGCGCCTGAGCGGAGATTCCGGGGAGGGGTGAAGCGTCTTGTACTTTTTCGCGGTTTCGGTTCGGGCGACAGCAATCCGCGACTCTCGAAAAAGTTAAGCGAAACCCCTCCCCGGAATCTCCGCCCCCGAATACACCCGGAAGATGCGCGGAAGACGCCAGAAAGTCGCTCGCTCCATCTGAGGGGATTGGCATGATCGGCCACCGATCGTGAGTAGCCCTTCCGCCGTCCATCTGCACGCCCACAGCGAGTACTCGCTGCTCGACGGCGCTTGCAAGATCGACGCGATGGCGGCGCGGGCGGCAGAGATGGGGCAGCCGGCCCTGGGGCTGACCGACCACGGTGTGATGAACGGCGCCGTCGACCTCTACAAGGCCTGCAAGAAGCACGGGATCAAGCCGATCGCAGGCCTCGAGGCCTACTTCGTCGACGACGTCAAGTCGATCAAGGAGAAGCCCAAGTACGAGCGCAACCACCTCACCCTGCTGGCCGAAAGCGATGCCGGCTTCGCCAACCTGGTCAAGCTCACCTCGGCCGGTTTCCTCGAAGGCTTCTCGCGCGGCAAGTCCAACGTCGACATGGAGATGCTCGCCGCCCACTCCGAGGGTGTGATCGCCCTGACCGGCTGCCTGCAGTCGCGCTTCTGCCGGCGCCTGATCGAGGAGCGCCCCGACGACGCCCGTGCCCACCTCGATGACCTGATCCAGGCCTTTGGGCCCGAGCAGGTCTACTTCGAGGTGCAGAAGAACGGCATTCCGGAGCAGGACAAGGCCAACGAGGGGATCGTCCGCTACGCCCGCGAGCTGGGCCGGCCGCTGGTCGGCACCGCCGATGTCCACTACCTGCGTCGCGAGGACTTCGACAACCACGCGGCGCTGCTCTGCGTGCAGACCAAGTCGACCCTGGAAGCGCCGAAGATGAGTTTCGACACCAACGAGTTCTATCTCAAGGACTCCGAGGAAATGGCCGCCTCATTCGCCGAGTGGCCGGAGGCGGTGCCGACCACCCTCGAGATCGCCGAGCGCTGCAACATCGACATCGAGCTGGGCGGGCTGCTGCTGCCGCGCTACCCGACGCCCGACGGCGAGGAGCCGGAGGCGATGCTGCGCCGCATCGCCGAAGAGGGGCTGCGGGCGCGCTACGGCGACCCGCTGCCGGCCGCGGCGGTGGAGCGGATGGAGTTCGAGCTCGGCGTGATCGAAGAGATGGGCTTCCCGTCCTACTTCCTGATCGTCTGGGACTTCGTCCGCTACGCCAAGGACAACGGCATCGCGGTAGGTCCCGGGCCGCGGTTCGGCAGCCGGCTCGATCGTCGCCTACGCGCTGACGATCACCGACATCGACCCGCTTGCCGAAGACCTGCTCTTCGAGCGCTTCCTCAACCCCGGCCGTAAATCGATGCCCGACATCGACATCGACTTCTCGGTCCGCGGCCGCGAGCGGATGATCCGCTACGTCGCCGACAAGTACGGCCGCGAATCGGTCGCCCAGATCATCACCTTCGGCAAGATGGCGCCGCGCGCCGCCACCCGCGACGCGGCCCGCGTGCTCGGCTTCGACTACGGCACTGGCGACCGCCTCGCCAAGCAGATTCCCGAGCCGATCATGGGTCGCAGCCCCTCCTTCGAGGAATGCCTCAAGTCTGGCCAGGAGCTGAGGAAAACCTACGATGCCGAGCCCGACGCGAAGCGGATCATCGACGTCGCTCAGGGCCTCGAGGGGATCATCCGCAACAACTCGATCCACGCCGCCGCGGTTGTGATCGCCGACCGGCCGCTGCAGGAGGTGGTGCCGCTGCAGCTGGCCGAGGACAAGACCGCCCCGGCGCCCACCAACGGCAGCGGCAAGGCCGAGCGCCAGTACAAGATCGTCACCCAGTACTCGATGGGCCCGATCGAGGAGATCGGCCTGCTGAAGATGGACTTCCTCGGCCTCCGCAACCTCGACGTGATCGAGGACGCGATCGACATCATCCACCGCTCGCGCGGCGAGGTGGTCGACATGGAAGCGATCCCGATCGACGACGCCAAGACCTACGCAATGCTCGCCGCGGGCGACTCGACCGGCGTCTTCCAGTTCGAGTCGGAGGGGATGCGCGACGCGCTCCGCAAGGTCGGCCCGACCGAGTTCGCCGACCTGGTCGCGCTCGGCGCGCTGTATCGGCCCGGCGCGATGGCCTACATCCCCGCTTACGCGAAGGGCAAGAAGGACCCCTCGACCGTGCGCTACCCGGACCCGCGCCTGCGCGCGATCACCGAGGAGACCCACGGCTGCGTCGTCTATCAGGAGCAGTTGATGGCGATCGCCCGCGAGATGGCCGGCTTCTCCGGCGCCGAGGCGGACGACCTGCGCAAGGCGATCGGCAAGAAGAAGCGCGAGCTGATGGCGACGATGAAAGACAAGTTCATGCAGGGCCTGGCGGAATCGAATACCGCCCCGAACGTCGCCGCCGACCTCTGGAAGCTCAACGAAGCCGCCGCCGATTACTCCTTCAACAAGTCCCACGCCGCCTGCTATGGGCTGATCTCCTACCGCACCGCCTACCTCAAGGCCAACTACCCGGCCGAGTACATGGCCGCGGTGATCTCCTCGGTGATGAACACCAAGGACAAGGTGCCGTTCTTCGTCAATCGCTGCGAGGAAATGGGGATCGAGGTGCTGCCGCCCGACGTCAACTCCTCCGATCACAGCTTCGTCGTCTCCGAGAAAGCGATCCGCTTCGGCCTCGACGCGGTCAAGAACGTCGGCCACGCCGCGGTCGAGGCGATCCTGCGTGCCCGCGAGGATGCTCCGATCGCCTCGATCTGGGACTTCTGCGAGCGCGTCGACGCCCGCGCGGTCAACAAACGGGCGATCGAATGCCTGATCAAGTGCGGCGCGCTCGACTCGACCGAGGCCAGCCGCAAGGGAATGCTGGAGACGCTGCCGGCGGCGCAGTCGGCCGGCCAGAAGGCCCAGGAGGACGCCCAGCTCGGCCAGGGCTCGATCTTCGATTTCGGCGACGACGCCGGCGGCGAGGCCCCGGCCGGACAGTCCCACCACCGGCCGCCGATCCCGGCCGCCGAGTTCGAGCGCGCCGAGCTGCTGGCGATGGAGAAGGAGACGCTCGGCACCTACCTCTCCGAGCACCCGCTGACCGAGGTGCGCGGGGCGCTGCGCGCCCGCGTCGATTGCGGCATCGCCGACCTGGCCAACAAGCAGGACGGCTCCTGGGTGACGGTCGGCGGCATCGTCACCGAGTGCAAGAAGATCCGCACCAAGAGCGGCAGCCAGATGATGTTCGCGACCCTCGACGACGTCGAAGGCCAGGTCGAGATGCTGGTCTTCAAGGCCGATGAGGCCGAGAGCGCCGCGGTGATCGCCCCCGACTCGATAGTCATCGTGCGCGGCCGGCTCGACCACAAGGACCGTGGCGAGACGAAGCTGGTCGTTCAGGAAGCCGAGCGCTTCGAACCCGACGCCGAGGAGATCGCCAACGCTCCCGCTGTCGCCGGCATGCCAAGCGGGCCGTTCGAAGTCGAGGTCGAGGCAACGATGCTCACCGACGTCTTGGTCGAAGAGCTGAAGGCGGTGCTGGAACACCACAAGGGCGAAGCCGAGGTCCACCTCGCCGTCCGCACCGGTGGCGGCAAGTCGAAGCGGCTGTTGCTCGGCGAGGGCTTCCGAGTGCGCCCCTCGGGCAGGCTGCAGAGCGAGCTCGACCACGTGCTCGGTGCTGCCACGGCAGTCGCGGCTTGATTTGGCGTCAGCGCTCGGATTTCGGGGCGCGCGTCCCTAGACTTTCTTTATGACCGCTATTCGCGAGAAGACAGGCGAGTGTCGCCAGTGCCGCTCCTTCTGCGACAAGATGGTCGAGCCGCGCGGCTGCGTGGAAATGCGCTGTCGCTACCTCTACAGCTTCGTCGACATGCTCAACGGCATCCAGTACGTCGGCTGCATGCAGGACGTCTTCTCGGCCAAGGTCGAGCTCGACGCGGTCCTGCAGCCAGGGGGCTTCGGTGGAGTGAAGATGACCGGTGAGTCGCTGCCCCACTGTCAGTTCTCGGTCGAGCGCGCCTACGAGGGCGAAGGCGACTCCTACGATTGCGTCAACCGCCGCTTCTTCGACTGCGCCGACAGCGGCCCCGAGGCCATCAAGGCCTTCGACCTCCGCGACATCTAGGCCCGCCTTGCGAACTGCATCAACTTCTCTATCTGGCAGGAGGAAAATTTGATGCAGTTCGTCGAACGCGACATGGTTCCGTGTAGAATTTCGCGCCATGACAGAGACTTCAGCAGTCGCAGAAGCAGAGCAGCTCGTGGCAGAAGCCGCCGGTAACACGGACGGCGCTTCCGCCGAGGGGCCGCAGTTCACCCTCGAGCTGAACCAGGACCAGAAGGACATCCGCGAGTGGGTGCACGGCTTCGCCGAGGGCGTCGTCCGTCCCGCCGCCGAGGAATGGGACGAGCGCGAGGAGACGCCCTGGCCGGTTATCCAGGAGGCCGCCAAGATCGGCCTCTACGGCTTCGAAGCGCTCGGCCAGTTCTGGGCTGACGAGACCGGCCTGACCCTGCCGATCGCCAACGAGGAGCTCTTCTGGGGCGACGCCGGCATTGGCATGGCGATCATGGGCACCTCGCTGGCGGTGGCGGCGATCTTCGGGCAGGGAACCCCGGAGCAGATGGGCGAGTGGATCCCGCAGTGCTTCGGCACCGCCGACGATCCCAAGGTCGCCTCGTTCTGCTCCTCGGAGCCGGACGCCGGCTCCGACGTCTCCGCGATCCGGACCACGGCCAAGTACGACGAGGCAAAGGACGAGTGGGTGCTCAACGGCCAGAAGGCCTGGGCGACCAACGGCGGCATCGCCGACGTCCACGTGGTGATCGCCACGGTCGACCGCGAGCTGCGCTCGCGCGGCCACGCCGCCTTCGTGATCCCGCCGGGGACCAAGGGTTGCGAGCAGGGCGCCAAGGTCAAGAAGCACGGCCTGCGCGCCTCGCACACCGCCGACGTCCACCTCGACGACTGCCGCATCCCAGGCTCATGCCTGCTCGGCGGCAAAGAGAAGCTCGACGAACGCCTGGCGAGGGTCCGCGAGGGCAAGCGCTCCAAATCGCAGGCGGCGATGCAGACCTTCGAGGCGAGCCGGCCGACCGTCGGCGCGCAGGCGCTTGGCATCGCCCGCGCCGCCTACGAGTACGCGCTCGGGTACGCCAAAGAGCGCCAGCAGTTCGGCCGCGCGATCATCGAGAACCAGTCGATCGCCTTCACCCTGGCCGACATGAAGCTGGAGATCGACGCCGCCCGGCTGCTCGTCTGGCGCGCCGCCTGGATGGGCCGCAGCGGCCAGAAGTTCGAGAACGCCGAGGGCTCGATGTCGAAGCTGAAGGCCGGCGAGGTCGCCGTCTGGTCGACCGAGCGGGCGATCCAGATCCTCGGCGGCAACGGCTACACGCGAGAGTTCCCGGTCGAGCGGATGCACCGCGACGCGAAGATCTACACGATCTTCGAGGGCACCTCCGAGATCCAGCGCCTGGTCATCTCACGCGCGATCTCCGGCGTGCACGTTCAGTAGCCAACTTGCAGATTTGACGGCGGGAGAAACGGGGGCCGCGCAAGCGGTCCTCGTCGCCTGCCTTAAAACGAGAGAGGGATCGGCGTACCTCAGCGCTTGCGGCGCTTTAGGCCGGTCTGGCGTAGGCGCTTGGCTGCTGTTACTTCTTTGCGGTCGGCGCCTTTCTTGTTCGGCCCTGGTGTCTCGAGGGTTGCTGGGAGGCCCTCGAAGCGGGGCTCGGAGAGGAATGCCGCCAGGCCCTGTTTGCCCATCTCGCCTTTGCCCAGGTTGGCGTGGCGGTCGCGGCAGGAGCCGAGCGGGGCGGCGGCGTCGTTGACGTGGAGGCACTGCAGGCGGTCGAGGCCGACCTTCTCGCCGGCTTCGTCGACGACGGCGGAGAGGTGCTCCTCGTCGGTGATGTCGTAGCCCTGCACGAAGAGGTGGCAGGAGTCGAGGCAGAGGCCCAGCCGCTCGCCGCTGCCGGCCAGCTCGATCAGCTCGGCCGTCTGGTCGAAGTCGCGACCGAGCAGGCCTTTGTGGCCGGCGGTCTGCTCGAGCAGGAGCGGGCAGCTCTCGCTGTCTTCGAGGGCGGCGGCGATCGTTTTGCCAGCCCGTTTCATCGACGGCCCGAGCGGCTCTTTCACCTGCGCCCCGGGATGCAGGACGACCCCGGCCGCGCCGATTTCGTCGCCAATTCGTAGCGCGTGCGTCAACGAGGCCTGTGACTTTTTGCGCAGCTCTTTGTCTTTGCTGGCGCAGTTGATCAGGTAGACGGCATGGATCACCACCGCTTCGACCGGCGAGTTGGCCATCGCCTCTTTGAAGGCGGCGAAGTCATCCGGCCCGTATTTCGTCGGCCTCCACATGCGCGGGCTCTGGTTGAAGATCTGGATCGATTCGCAGGCGAGCTCGGTCCCCCGCTCGATCGCCTTGTCGAGGCCGCCAGATGTGGAGACATGCGCGCCAATCAGCATGCTCCGCATCCTATGGAGGCGCTGGGCTAGATTGCCCTGGTGCCCGAGGACTCCTCAACTCGCCTCCGCTTCGCTCCATCGCCGACCGGCGCTCTGCATATCGGTGGCGCCAGGACCGCTCTCTACAACTGGCTCGCCGCGCGCCATGGCGGCGGTGAGCTGGTGCTGCGGATCGAGGACACCGATCGCGAGCGCTCGACCGAGGAGAACGTCGAGCAGATCCTCGACGCCTTGCGCTGGCTGGAGCTCGACTGGGACGAGGGGCCGGTCTCGCAGGCCGGTCGCGCCGATCGCCACGGGGAGGCCCTGCACCGGCTGCTCGATTCCGGCGCTGCCTACCGCGACTCTGCAACCGGCAAGGACGTCGAGGCCTGGAAGGCCGAGCACGGCGCTGGTCGCGGCTATCGCGGCACCCCGACCGACGAGCCAGGGGCGGCGGTGCGCCTGCGCGTTCCCGACGGGGGGGAGACCGTCGTCGAGGATCTAATCCGTGGCCCGGTCAGCTTCCCCAATGGCAGCTACGACGACTTCGTCATCGCCCGCGGTGACGACACGGTCCTCTACAACTTTGCTGTCGCCATCGATGACGCCGAGATGGGGATCACCGAGGTAGTGCGCGGCGACGATCACCTCTCCAACACGCCCAAGCAGCTGCTCGTCTTGGCGGCGCTTGGACACACGCCGCCGCGCTACGCGCACCTGCCGCTCCTGCACGGCCCCGACGGCAAGAAGCTCTCCAAGCGCCACGGCGCCGCCTCAGTCCAAGAGCTGCGCGAGGCGGGCTATCTGCCCGCCGCGGTACGCAACTACCTGGCCCTGCTCGGCTGGGGCACGGACGACGACACGACGCTGATGTCGACCGAAGAGCTGGTCGCGCGCTTCCGTATAGCGGACGTCGGCAAGGCAGCGGCGATCTTCGACGAGAAGAAGCTGCGCTGGATCAACGGCCGCTTCATGCGTGAGCTGCCGCTCGAGGAGTACACCGCAGCGGTGGCCCGCCATCTGGGTCGCGAGCCCGACGAGCGCCTGCGCGCGGCCTGCGCGATCGCCCAGGAGAAAGCTCAGACCCTGGACGAGGTCTGGCTGCTGATTCGCTTCCTCTTCGAGCCGCCCGTCGAGGATGAGAAGTCTTGGCGCAAGGTGATGAAAGATGGCGCTCTGCCGGCCCTTGAGGCCGCCCGAGATGCGCTGGAGACCGTCGGCGAGTTCGATTCCGAGGCGGTCGAGGCGGCTCTTTCCCCACTTCCCGACCGACTCGAGACGAAGCCGGGCAGGGTCTACCAGCCGATCCGAGTTGCGATCACTGGCACCTCGGTTTCCCCTGGCATCTTCGAGTCTCTTGCCGCTCTGGGCCGCGAGGAATCGCTGCTGCGCATCGATGCCGCGCTCGTGCGTCTCCGTGCTTAGCGGACAAGCTTGACCGCTAAATCCCTCCGAATTGGACAAATGAGCGGCATCTGTGCCTCAATTTTGTGGATGGTGGGGCTAAACCGTGCGTCCTTTGCTGCCGATGAGGCTTGCGGAGCGTATTTCCGCCATGGAGACCACGAAGTCACACAGCAACGGCAGCAACGGGAAAGTCAGCGCAAGCGCGGCTGTCCGTAAGGATGGCGGCAAGCCCGCTCCCGGCGCTCGGCTCGCCGCCGCTTTCGAGGCGGTCGAGAAATTCCCGGTCCTGATGGAGTCCCGAGCTCGCGTTATGAGCGCGGCTACTGCTGAGACCTCTCGCCTCACCGAGTTGGTCGAAGCGGTCGAGTCCGACGTCGGACTGGCGATCTCGGTGCTTCGCTTCGCGAACCGCAGCAGCGGCAGCGGCAGCGTTGGCGGTGTCCCGGCGGCGATCGAGATCCTCAGGCCTTCGGGTGTCCTCGCGATCGCCGGTACCGCTCCCGTCTTCGACTTCTTCGAGACCAACGGCGGACGGGAGATGCGCCCAGAGCGCTTCCGGGTTCACGCTCTCGCGACCCAGCAGGCTGCCGATCAGATCGGCCGCGCGGTCGGTTGGGAAGACCGTGACGAACTGGCGGTCGCCTCACTGCTGCATGACATAGGCCGCCTCGTCATCGCCAATCTGCATCCGGGTGACCGCGGCCACCTCGACTCCGTCATCAAGACGCCCGAGCAACGCCTGCGCGAGGAACGCGACCGGCTCGGCATCGACCACGCTCTCGTCGGCGGCGTGCTCGCCCGGCGCTGGAACCTGCCTTCGCGGATCGCGGTGGCGATCGAGCGCCATCACGCCGACGACGCCGACGGCCTTGCGGCCCTGATCGCGACCGCCGACATGATCGCCCACTACAGCCAAGGAGAGACGGTCGCTCCGGAGCGGCTGCGCGCCTCGGCAAAACGTTGCGGCCTCAGCCCCGACGGGCTTCGCGACCTGCTCTACGAGCTTCCTTACGCTCGCAGCGACGTCTCTCGCATAACCGAGCCCTGCCCGCTCTCGGCTCGCGAGCTCGACGTCCTCCGTCTCCTCTCCGAGGGCATGGTCTACAAGCAGATCGCCGGCGAAATGCAGCTCTCGGTCTCGACGATCCGCACCCATTTGCACAACGTCTACGGCAAGATCGGCGCTGTCGATCGAGCCCAGGCCGTTCTCACCGCGCGCGACCGCGGCTGGATCTAGCCGCCACGGCGGCGCCTACTCGATCAGCGACTCGCGCAGGGCGATCGCCACCGCGTGGGTCCTGTTTCTGGCGCCGAGGCGGGCGAGGGCGTTCTTGGTGTGGGTCTTGATCGTTTCCTCGCTGAGGTCGAGCTCGCGGGCGGCGACGGTGGTCGATTCGCCGTTGGCGAGCAGCTGGAGGATTTCCCGCTGGCGCTTGGTCAGCTTGCCGCGGCTGCCGCGCGGCGGCACGGCCGGATCGACGAAGCGCTCCTGGGCGAGGGCTGCCTGCACCGCTTCGCGGAGCAGGTCGGCGCTGGCCATGCGTGAGACGTAGGCGCTGGCGCCGGCCTGCAGGGCGGCGTTGGCGAGGTGGCGCTCGGGACGCTCGCCGTGGGCGACGATGCCCATGCTCGGCTCGGTTTTGAGCAGGGCGCGGATCGTCGCGCTCCCGTCCAGCGGCGATGCCCCATCCGCCCAGCGGCGCATGTCGACGATCGCCACGTCGAAGCTGCCGATGTCGCGAACCAGCTCGACTCCCTCGTCACGACTGCTGGCCTCCTGGATCTCGAAGCCGTCTTGCAGCATCCGGCGCACGCCGAGGCGGACGATCGGGTGACCATCGATGACTAGGCACTGTGGTCGCTCGCTCAGGACCGCATTCCGATCTCTCGGGGGTTCGCCGACGGCTCCATCGTCAGCCCTGGAGCCCAACAACCCGATCCTAACCCAGCGGGGTCCGGCCCGGGTGCGGTAGAAAGGACTAGTGATCTCGATCACCTCGAAGTCGCGCTACGCAGTGGTCGCGATGGCGGAGCTGGCCCGTTCGGGAGAGCGGCCGGTGCCGATCAAGGAGCTGGCCGAGCGTCGCGAGATCCCCGAGCAGTTCCTCGAGCAGCTCTTCTCAACCCTGCGCCGCGCCGGCCTGCTGACCAGCCATCGCGGCATGAAAGGCGGCTACACCCTGTCCCGCCCCGCCGAGGAGATCACCGTCCTCGAGGTCGTCCAGGCGCTCGACGGCAAGGTCGGCCAAGAGGCCGACGAGGCCGGCGGCATCTGGGCCGAGGGCGTCACCGCCTTGCGCAAGGTCTTCAACCAGACCACGATCGCCGAAGTCGCCCGCCGCGAGGCCGAGGCCGCCGGCAGCGGCATGTACTTCATCTAGAGCGGGACAGGAGCGGATTCGGTGCCTGCGGAGTCAGAGTCGATCTACGTCTGCGATCTCGACGGGACGCTGCTTCGCTCCGATGCGACGCTCAGCGATTTCGCACGGGATGGGCTCAACGACCTGATCGACGCTGGTGTGCAGGTGACCGTGGCGAGCGCTCGTGGCACTGCTGGGATGCGTTCGCTCCTTGCTGGGGTTCGGCTGCGGCTTCCGGTGATCGAGCTCAACGGCGCCTTCGTCTCGGAGCTCGACAGCGGCCGCCATGTCGCAAGCAACGTGCTCTCCCGGCGAGACGCGTGCGCGGCGCTGGAGGTGGTCCTCTCGACGGGGGTGGATCCGGTTGTCTCGACCTGGGACGGCCGCAGCGATCGAGTCCATTTCGGCGCTCGCACGAACGACTCGCTCGCCTGGTACGTCGAAGAGAAGAGGAGATACCGCGATCCGCGGCTGATGCCGTGCGACGACCTGGTGGCGATCGCCGAGGTCGAGGAGGTCGCCCAGATCACCACCTTCGCGCTGGAGGGCGAGGCCGTCGTCTTGGCGGATCGGCTCCGCGTATCGCTGGGAGACGAGGCCACGGTCCACGCGGCCGGCAACCTCTACTGGCCAGGCTGGGTCGAAATAACCGTGCAGCACCGGGCGGCGCAGAAGGGCGCCGCGGTCCCGGCTCTGCTCGAGGCCTGCGGCGTTGGCGACGCCACCGTCATCGCCTGCGGCGATCACCTCAATGACCTCTCGCTGTTTGCCGCGGCGGCGCACTGCGTGGCGCCGGCGAACGCCCACCCGGAGGTGCTGGAAGTCGCCAGTGAGGTCGTCGGCCCCAACGACGAGGACGGAATCGTGCGCTACATGCTCGATCGTCATCTAGGCTCGGCGCTGTGACCGAGCGAGCGTGGCGCTGATGGGGATCCGGCCGACGGCCGCGGCGGCGGTGGGAGATACGCCGATGGTCTCGCTTGGGCGCCTCGGCGAGGGCCTTGCCGGAGAGGTCTGCGTCAAGCTCGAGTACTTCAACCCGGGTGGCTCGGTGAAGGACAGGATCGGCGTGGCGATGATCGACGCGGCTGAGCGCGACGGGTTGATCGCGCCGGGACGATCGGTGATCGTCGAGCCGACCAGCGGCAACACCGGGATTGCCCTGGCGATGGTCTGCGCGGCGCGCGGTTACGAGCTGATCCTCACCCTGCCCGAAGGGATGAGCCGCGAGCGTTCGAAGCTGCTGCGCGCCTACGGCGCCGAGGTGCGCGAGACGCCCTCGCTGGGCGGGATGACCGAGGCGGTCGAACTGGCCGAGGCGATCCGCGAGCAGCGCAAGGGCTTCGTCCCCCAGCAGTTCTCCAACCCGGCCAACCCCGAGGTGCACCGGCGCACCACGGCCGAGGAGATCTGGCGCGACAGCGACGGCGAGGTGGGCGCCTTCGTCGCCGGGGTCGGCACCGGCGGCACGATCACCGGGGTGGGGCGGATGTTGCGCGAGCGCAGCCCCGAGACCCTCGTCGTCGCGGTCGAGCCGGCCAGCTCGCCGGTTCTCTCCGGTGGCGCCCCCGGCCCCCACAAGATCCAGGGGATTGGCGCCGGCTTCGTGCCGGAGGTCCTAGATCGCTCCGTGATCGACGAGATCGTCTCCGTCGACGACGAGGACGCGCTCGAGACGGCGCGGCTGGCGGCCCAGCGGGAGGGGATCCTCGCCGGCATCTCCGCCGGCGCCAACATCAAGGCGGCGCTGGAGGTCGCGGCGCGACCTGAGATGGAGGGCAAGCGGGTGGTGACGATCGTCTGTGACTCGGGCGAGCGCTACGTGTCCCTACCCTTCTTCTCACCATGAGCCGTTGGAAGAGAGTGGTCTCCGAGGTGCGCGCCGACGTTTCGGCGGCACGCGACCGCGACCCGTCGGCGCAGAAGGTCTCGACCTTCGAGATCCTCAGCAGCTGGGCCGGGGTGCAGGCCCTGCTCGCCCACCGGGTCGCTCACGCGCTCTATGAGGCAGGGCTTCCCTTCGTGCCACGGTTCCTCGTTTACGTGACGCGCTCGGTCACCGGGGTGGAGATCCACCCGGCGGCGAGGATCGGTCGCGAATTCTTCATCGACCACGGCTCCGGGGTGGTGATCGGCGAGACAGCTGAGATCGGCGAGCGGGTGACGCTCTACCAGGGAGTGACGCTGGGCGGCACCGGCTTCCAGCGCGGCAAGCGCCACCCGACGCTCGGCGACAACGTCACGGTCGGCTCCGGCGCCAAGCTGCTCGGCCCGATCGCCGTCGGCGACGGCGCCAAGATCGGCGCCAACACCGTCGTCGTCGAGGACGTGCCGCCGGGCGCGACCGTGGTCGGCAACCCCGGCCACCCGGTGAAAGTCGACGGTAGGCGGGTCGAGGGGCCCGATGCCGACTGGATCCATCTCCCCGACCCGATCGCCGAGGCGATCAAGACGCTCTCGCAGCGGCTCGCCGAGCTCGAGCGCCGGCTCGCCGAGCTCGACGGCGCCGAGTCGCCCGACCCCGCCGCGGCGGAGCTGCGCGAACGCACCGGCCGCTCCTCGGCGGGCGGTTAAGGGCCCGAGCACGGCCGCGGCCGTGGCTATTCTCGGCGGGTGAGCTTGCAGACCGAGCCCGAGATCTCAGAGAGCTCCGGCGGAGCGCCGATCGAACCCGGCGCCGACCGCGCCGAGCGCCTTCTCGCCGGCCTCAACGAGCCCCAGCGCGAAGCCGTCCTGCACGGCGAGGGGCCACTGCTCGTCGTCGCCGGCGCCGGCTCCGGCAAGACCCGCGTGCTGACCCATCGCATCGCCTACCTGCTGGCAACCGGCGCCGCCCGCCCCGGCGAGATCCTCGCGATCACCTTCACCAACAAGGCGGCGAGTGAGATGCGCGAGCGCGTCGGGGCCCTGATCGGCCGCTCGGTGCGAGCGATGTGGGTGACGACCTTCCACTCGGCTTGCGCGCGGCTGCTGCGCGCCGACGCCGAGCGACTCGGCTACTCGCGCAGCTTCACGATCTATGACGAGTCGGACTCGCTGCGGATGATGAAACGCTGCATGGTCGAGCTCGGCATCGACCCGAAACGGTATCCACCGCGCGCGGTCCGGGCGCAGATCTCCGGCGCCAAGAACAAGCTCGTCGACGCCGCCGAATACGCCCAGGCCCAGGGCGGCGTCTTCGAGGAAACCGTCGCCGCCGTCTACGAGCTCTACGAGAAGCGCATGCTCGCTGCCAACGCGATGGACTTCGACGACCTGCTCGTCCGCACGGTCAACGTCCTCGAGCTCTCCGAGGAGGCGCGGGAACGCTGGCGCCGCACCTTCCGCCACGTCCTCGTCGACGAGTACCAGGACACCAACCACGCCCAGTACCGGCTCCTGCAGCTGCTCACCGCCGAGCACGGCAATTTGATGGTCGTAGGCGACGAGGATCAGAGTGTCTACGGGTTCAGGCACGCAGACATCCGCAACATCCTCGACTTCGAGCGCGATTTCCCTGAGGCCGAGGTGGTCAAGCTCGAGCAGAACTACCGCTCGACCCAGACGATCCTCTCCGCCGCCAACGCCGTCGTCGAGCGCAACCGCGAGCGGCGCCCGAAGCGACTCTGGACCGAGATCGCCGGCGGTGAGCCGGTGCAGCTCTCCGAGCTCTCCGACGAGCACGAGGAGGCTCGCTGGGTGGCCGGTGAGATCCAGCGCCTCGCCGAGGAGGAGGGCGTGGCGGGCAAGGACGTCGCCGTCTTCTACCGGACCAACGCGATGAGCCGGGTGCTCGAGGACACGCTGGTTCGCTTCGAGCTGCCCTACCAGGTGATCGGCGGCACCAAGTTCTACGAGCGGGCCGAGGTCAAGGACGCCGTCGCCTACCTCAGCCTGCTCGCCAATCCCGCCGACCAGGTCTCCTTCGCGCGGATCGTCAACTCGCCGCGGCGGGGGATCGGCAACACCAGCCAGGGCCGGCTCGCCTCGCACGCCAACACCACTGGCCTGACGATCTGGGAGGTGGCGGAACGGGTCGAGGAGGTGCCCGGCCTCGGCGCCGCCGCGATCAAGGCCGTCTCGCGCTTCCACGAGACGATGGAAGGGCTGCGCGCGCGGGCCGACGAAGCGCCAGTGGCCGAGCTGCTCGAAGCGGTGCTCAGCGAGAGCGGCTACATCGACGCTCTGGCCGCGGAGCGCACGATCGAGGCCGAGGGGCGCGCCGAGAACCTCGAGGAGCTGGTCGGCATGGCCGCTGAGTTCGACGCCAACCACGAGCTCGAGGGCGACGGTGAGGTCTCGCCGCTCGAAGAGTTCTTGCAGCAGATCTCCCTCTACACCCAACAGGACGACCTGCGCCCGGAAGAGTCGCTGATCACACTGATGACCCTGCACAACGCGAAGGGCCTCGAGTACGACACGGTCTTCCTGACCGGTTGCGAGGACGGCGCTTTTCCCCACATGCGTGCCCTGGAAGAGGGGGGAGAAGAAGAGGAGCGCCGCCTCTGTTACGTCGGCATCACCCGGGCTCGCCGGCGTCTCTACCTGACCTGGGCGCGCGAACGGCGGCTGTTCGGCACATCCGAGCGCAATCTGCCCTCGCGCTTCGTCGACGAGCTGCCGGCGGAGTTGACCGAGCGCCACTCGAGCGCCCCCGGCGCTGCTGCGGGGCTCGGCTGGGAGACGACTACGGCGGACTCAGGGGCCACGCCGATCGACGCCGGGCCGACGCTGGAGCTGCGCACCGGCGACGACGTCGTCCACGCCAGCTTCGGCGACGGGGTCGTCACCGCGGTCGAGGCGGGCGGGATCGTCGTCGTGCGTTTCGCCGGCGATGGCGCCGAGCGCAAGCTGATGGCCGACTACGCGCCGATCAGGAGGCGGTAGGCAGGTGGCAGCGCGAGTTATCGACGGCAAGGCGGTCGCTGCGGCGGTGCGCGAGCGAGTAGCGAACGAAGTTGGCATCTACCGGCAAGAGATGGGTCGCGCCCCGGTGCTCGCGACCGTCATCGTCGGTGACGATCCGGCCTCGGAGATCTACGTGCGCAACAAGCACCGCGCTTGCGAGGAAGCCGGCATGGGTTCCGTCCATCACGGCCTCGCCGCCGAGACGACGGAGGACGCACTGCTCGAGCTCGTCGCAAAGCTGGGCTCGGACCCCGATGTCGACGGCATCCTCGTCCAGCTTCCCGTCCCCGAGCACATCGATCCCGACCGCGTCGTCGCCGCGCTCGACCCCGCCAAGGACGTCGATGGGCTGACTCCGGTCAACGCCGGTCTGCTCGCTCACGGCATGGCGGGCCTGGTCCCCTGTACGCCGGCAGGGGTGATGGAGATGCTTCGCCACGAAAAAGTTGAGCTGGAGGGCGCCGAGGCGGTCGTCGTCGGTCGCTCGAAGCTGGTCGGAGTCCCGGTGGCGCGACTGCTACTGGCCGCCAACGCGACGGTGACTGCCTGTCACTCGCGCACTCGCGATTTGCCTGCCGTGTGCCGCCGCGCCGATGTCCTGGTCGCTGCCGTCGGCGTCCCTGAGTTGCTCGGCGCCGATGCCGTCAAGCCCGGTGCGACAGTGATCGACGTGGGCATGAACCGCACCGACGACGGCCTACGTGGCGACGTCGACTTCGAGGCGGCTGCCGAGGTCGCCGCCGCGATCACGCCGGTGCCGGGCGGGGTAGGGCCGATGACGATCGCGATGCTGCTCGTCAACACGTTGAGCGCGGCCCGGGCGCGGGTGTAGTGTCGGGCGCGATTCCAACCTGCACGGAGGTGGTGGCATGAGAGAGCTCAGTCCAGGTGAGCAACTTGCCGGCTTTGGCGGCCTGGCGTTGCTCCTCGTCATGTTCCTCTTCGCCTGGTACAGCTTCGGCATCCCGGGTATCAGCGGCCTCGACGCATTCGACGCCTTCGACGACTGGCTCAACATCATCCTCGTCTTCACCGCCTTCTCCGGCATGTGCCTCGGCCTCTTCGGCAACGGCATGGCTCGTCTGGCTGTCTCGCTCAGCGTCGTCACCGCCGTCCTCGGCGCGATCTCGGCCGTCCTCCTGCTCATCTTCCTGATCAGCCCTCCGGGGGTGCCCACCCTCGGCGAAGCGGCCGTCGAAGTCTCACTCGGCCGTGAGCCTGGAATCTGGCTTGGCCTGGCCTCAGCCATTGCCATCGGCGTCGGTGGCTACCTGACCATGCAGGAGGAGGGCACCAGCTTCAGCGACGCAGCAGATCGCCTCTCGAAATAGCGCTGGCGATCTTCGAGGCGAAGGCGATCACGGTCATCATCGGGTTGACGCCCACTGAGGTGGGGAAGAGGGAGGCGTCCGCTACGTAGAGGTCTGTGACGCCGTTGACTGAGCCGTCGGGAGCGCAGACTCCCGTGCTTGAGCTGTTGGTGATTCGGGCCGTCCCCATCGGGTGGAAGGCCTCGAGGCGCAGCTCGGAGGGCTTGAAGCGGGTTGCCTCGAACTCGGGAAGGCAGTCGGGTGTCAGTGTTCCGACGCGGGCGATGTTGGGGTAGACCTCCGCAGCGCCAGCGGCGAAGTGGATTTCGGCGGCGCGGGCGATGCCGAAGCCGAGGCGGTCGGCGTCGGCGGCGGTGAGCTTGTAGGTGGCCCGCAGCGAACCGTCTCCGGCGAGGGCGACCCGCCCGCTCGAGTCGTCTGAGAGGTGAACGCCGATCGAGCCGACGTGGCCGAACTCGAGCATCGCCCGCTGGTGCTCGCGCCCGGTTCCCTTTAGCCAGGCGCCGCCGAAGGCGAGCGGCGTGAAAGTCGCCTCGAGCAGCAGCCGCTGCGGCTCCCACTCGTCGACGTAGTAGCTCTGCATGACGCCGTCCCAGCCCCGCACCTCCTCCTCATAGCGTGCGCCGACCCAGCAGGCGGGGTGGATGTGGAGGTTGCGGCCGACCTGGCCGCCGCCAAGCCCAGAGCGCAGCAGCAACTCCGGCGTCCCCAGTGCCCCACCAGCAACAATCACCCCCCGCCGGGCCCGCACCACATAAGGCCGACGGGACTCAAAGTCGGCAAATGGATCGCTTTGAGTCCCGTCGGCGCTGGCGGTGCAGTGGACGCCCACGGCTCGCCCGTCTTCGACCAGGACGCGGCGGGCCTCGACGCCTGCGCGCAGTCGCGCTCCCGCCGCCACCGCTCGCGGCAGATAGCTGACGTGCATGCCGCGCTTGGCGTCGATCTCACAGCCGAGCGGGCAGGAGCCGCACTGCACGCAGTTGCCGGCATTGCGGGCGATCGGCCCGCCGGAGGCGCCCAACGCCGCGGCGCCCTCCATGGCGAGCTGGCCGTTGCGCCCCATTTGCTCCGGGTCGAGCGGGGTCACCCGCAGGAACTCCTCGGCGGCGGCGAAGTCGGGGCCGAGCTGGTTGGCCCAGTCGATGCCGAAGCGCTGGCGCCAGTCGTCGAGGACCGGCTCGGGAGCGCGGAAGCAGGTCCCGGAATTGATCACCGTGGTGCCGCCGACGGTCCGCGCCACCGGCACCGGGATCGGCGGGCGACCCTCGGCGACGGTCAGGCCGCCGTCGCGGTAGAGCGAGGCGATCGCCTCGAGCGGGTCGCTCGGGTAGCTGTCGCGGTTGTAGCTTTGCCCGGCCTCGAGCACGATCACGTCGAGCCCCGCCTCGGCCAGGGTCGCCGCGGCGACGGCGCCACCGGCGCCGGAGCCGACGATGACCACGTCGCATTCCTCGCCGTCCCGATCCGGGGTCGTGTCGCCCAGCGACCCTGCTTGCTCCGGCAGCGAGCCGTCGCTCAGGCGGCAGCTGGTCTCGACGCCGACTCTCTCCTCGACCTCGGGGACGACCGCATAACCGAGCGTCGAGAGCACCTTGCCCAGCAGCGCCAGCTCGTGGAAGAGGCTGAATCGCGAAGCCTCCATACGACGCAGGAAGTCCTCGCGGGCGGCGAGGTCGAGGCGGCTGAAGCGCCAGGGAAAGGGCAGCAGCTCGAAGACGCGCAGGCCGAGCTTGATTCGGCTCAGCATGCGCGGCGAGACGGAGCGGAGGAACTCGCTCACCGGCGCGGAGACGTTGACCTCGCGCTCTGCGGCCGGCAGGCCGTCGAGGCCGGGCGCCATCGCTTCGCAGATCGAGCTGAGGGTGCGCTGCTCGGCGGTCGAAAGCCCCGGCGGGCGCTGTCAGCCAGGCGCGGCGGCGCGACCGACCCGGCCAACCAAAGACCAGAGCCAGAGCGCCAGCAACGCCAGGAAGCCGTCGACCAGGAAGTTGAGCAGGTAGATGAAGACGTCCTGGTCGAAGACGTAGAAGCCGAGCGAGCCGAGCGAGGAGGCGGTCTTGCCGGCCGCCAGCAACAGGAGCAGCGGGCGGTAACGGACCACGTCGCTCTGCGCGATCAGGCAGACCCCGGTGATCAGGACCATGTAGGCGAAGGCGAGCGCCAGCCAGAGCTGCTGCTCGGTCTCCGGCGTGCGGGCGAAGCTGCCGAACCAGTCGCCGAAGTCGTAGATCGTCTCGCCGACGCCATCCGGGACGGCGATGAAGAGGATGCCGACGACCGCGAAGCTGACGGCCAAGAGCCGCAGGCTCAGGACAACGAACTTCTCTGCCGTCTCTCCCCTCATCCCGGCGAGGACTCTAACTGGCCGGACACCTAGAATCGGCCGCCGTGATCGAGCGCGAGCAGGTACTCCACGTTGCGAAGCTGGCCCGCCTTGGCCTCTCCGATGAGGAAATCGAGACGATGGCAGGCGAGCTCTCGGGGATTCTCGAGCACGTCGATCGGATCGCGAAGCTGGATCTCGAAGGGGTCGAGCCGACCTCGCACGTGGTCGAGCTGGAGAACGTCTTGCGTGCCGACAAGCCGCACCAGAGCTTGGCTCCGGAGGTTGCGCTTGCGCCGGCGCCCGACCCCGTCGACGGCGCGTTCCGGGTCCCGTCCCCGCAGGCCGAGGGATAGATGGCCGCGATGCTCGAGCTGACGGCCGTCGAGGCCAACGAGGCGATCGCGGCGGGGGACCTCTCGGCCGAGGAGTACAGCGCCGCCTGGGCGGAGGCGGCGGCCGGCGACGAGCTGAACGCTTATCTGTGGCGCGACGGCGACGGCGACGCGGGAGCGATCGCGGTCGAGCGGCCCAGCATCGCCCCGGTCGCCGTCAAGGACATCTTCTGCACCGAGGGGGTGCCGACCACGGCCGGCTCGCGCATCCTCGAGGGCTACCGTCCGCCCTACACCTCGACCGCCGTGCGGCGGCTGCTCGAGGCCGGTGCGCCGATCCTCGGCAAGACCAACATGGACGAGTTCGCGATGGGCTCCTCCAACGAGAACTCGGCCTACGGGCCGGTGCTCAACCCATGGGACCGCGGTCGTGTTCCCGGCGGCTCCTCCGGCGGCTCCGCGGCAGTGGTCGCAGGCGGTCTGGCGCCCTGGGCGATCGGCACCGATACCGGTGGCTCGATCCGTCAGCCCGCTTCGCTGTGCGGGATCGTCGGCCTCAAGCCCACCTACGGGGCGATCTCGCGCTACGGGATGATCGCCTTCGCCTCCTCGCTGGACCAGTGCGGCCCGCTCACCCGCGACGTCAGGGACGCCGCCTTGATGCTCTCGATCCTGCAGGGCAAAGACGCCTGCGACTCGACCTCGGTCGGCCTCGAGCAGGCGCCGCGGCTGCCCGACCGCGAGGACCTGAAGGGGTTGCGCTTCGCGGTGCCGGCCGAGCTCGCCCGCGACTCGATCGAGCCCGGCGTGCGCGAGGTCTTCGAGGCGACGCTGGCGACGATCGAGCGGCTCGGCGGCGAGATCACCGAGACGGCCCTGCCGCACGCCGAGCACGGCATCTCCGCTTACTACGTGATCGCTCCGGCGGAGGCGTCCTCCAACCTCGCCCGCTACGACGGGGTCCGCTACGGGCTGCGCGCCGAGACCGCCGGTGACCTGGTCGAGATGTACGAGACGACGCGTGCCGAGGGCTTTGGCGCCGAGGTCAAACGGCGCATCATGCTCGGCACCTACGCGCTCTCCTCCGGCTACTACGACGCCTACTACGGGCAAGCACAGAAGGTCCGCACCAAGATTGCCGCCGACTTCTCCTCGGCCTTCGCCGAGTTCGACTTCGTCATCACGCCGACCTCGCCCTCGGTCGCCTTCGGCCTCGGCGAGAAGACCGCCGACCCGCTGGCGATGTACCTCAACGACTTCTTCACTGTGCCGATGAGCCTCGCCGGCATTCCGGCGATCTCTATTCCGGCCGGGCTTGCCGAGCCAGAAGGCGGCGGACCGCAGCTGCCGGTCGGCTTCCAGATCGCCGCGCCGGCCTTCGCCGAGCAGAAGCTGCTCGACGCCGCCTACGCGCTCGAGCAGGCGATCGGCTTCGAGGCCAGGCCGGAGGGCGTCGGTGGCTGACCTCGAGGCGGTGATCGGGCTGGAGATCCACGTCCAGCTCGCCACCAAGACGAAGATGTTCTGCGCCTGCGAGCTCTCCTTCGGCGACGAGCCCAACGTCCACACCTGCCCCGTCTGCCTGGCCCATCCTGGGGTCCTGCCGGTGACCAACGAGCAGGCGATCCGCTACGCGCTGCAGATCGCCGCGGCGCTGGAGTGCGAGGTGGCGCCGCGCTCGATCTTCCACCGCAAGAACTACTTCTATCCCGACAGCCCCAAGGCCTACCAGATCAGCCAGTACGACATTCCGCTTGCCAGCAACGGTCGCCTCGGCGACGTGCGCATCCATCGTGCTCACCTCGAGGAGGACGCGGCGAAGATGATCCACGTCGGCGAGTCGGGTCGCATCCACGGCTCCGGCGCCTCGTTGGTCGACTTCAACCGCGGCGGCACGCCGCTCGTGGAGATCGTCACCGAACCCGATCTGCGCAGCGCCGCCGAGGCCGCCGCCTGGGCCCGGCTGCTGCGTGAGACGGTCCGCCAGCTCGGCGTCTCCGACGTCAACATGGAGGAGGGCAGCCTGCGCGTCGACGGCAACATCTCGATGCGGCCCGTCGGCAGCGAGGAGCTGGGCACGAAGACCGAGCTGAAGAACATGAACAGCTTCCGCTATCTCGAGCGCGGCATCGAAGCCGAGTTGGCCCGCCAGCGCGAGCTGATCGAGTCCGGTGGCACGGTGGCCCAGGAGACCTTGCACTTCCATCCCGGCGACGGCACCCTGACGCCGCTGCGCTCCAAGGAGGAGGCGCACGACTACCGCTACTTCCCCGAGCCCGACCTGGTGCCGCTGGCGCCGACCGAGGCGATGCTGCGCGAGGCGCAAGAGTCGCTCCCGGAGCTGCCGGCGGCGCGGGCGCAGCGCTACCGCGAGCAGCTGAGCCTGACCGACGATTCGGCGGCGTTGCTCGCCGCCGACCCCGAGACGGCGGGTTACTTCGAGCAGGTGCTCGCACAGGCAGGGGAGGCCGAGCCGCGCGTCGTCGCCAACTGGGTCACCGGCGAGCTTGCCGCGGCCTTGCGCCAGGACGGGGGGAGGCGAGCGCGGCCGACTCCAAGGTCGAGCCCGCCGCTCTCGCTGCCCTCGTCGCCCTGGTTCAGGAAAAGAAGATCTCCCACGGCAGCGGCAAGGCCGTGCTCGCGGCGCTGGTCGCCGAGGGCGGCGATCCGGCGGCGATCGTCGAGCGCGAGGGCCTCGCCCAGATCTCCGACAGCGGCGAGCTGGAGGCGATCGTCGCCGCCGCGGTCGACTCCAACCCCGAGGCCGTCGAGCAGATCCGTGCCGGCAACCAGAAGGCAATCGGCGCCATCGTCGGCGCCGTGATGAAGCAGACCAAGGGCCGCGCCGACGGCGGCGAGGTCAATCGGTTGATTCGGGCGAGGCTCGAGACCTAGGGCCAAGGATGGCCGGGGGAGAGATTCTCTCGCGTGGGCCTTGCAGCTCTGTGGAAATCCATGAATCGGCGGTTTTCCTGGTCTATGCGGGTCTGATGCGGGCGCTGATTGCGCTGGCATCGAAGCTCGCGGATCGCTAGGAAGCACCGCCAAAAAGAAACGGCCCCGGGGTAGCGCCCGGGGCCGTCTTCAAACTCATGGAAATCCAAGGACCGAAATGTTAGCGCTGCATTCGAGCGGCCGCGCAGTGACCTCGCGGGAAGTGCGGTTTAGCACTTTGTAACAACTTGTTACAAAGTGCTAAGTTGAAGGCATGGCCTGGAACGTCGTCATTGCCGGTGGAGGATTCGGTGGAGCGATGGCGGCGCGGGAGCTGGAGCGGATCCTGCCGCGGCAGTCGACCCGGCTGACGCTGGTCAACGACGTCAACTTCCTGCTCTACACGCCGTTCCTGCCCGAGGCTGCGGCGGGGACGCTGGAGCCGCGCCACGTGGTCACGCCGCTGCGCGAGATCCTCAAGCGCACCTACCTACGGCTCGGCTCGATCGACGGCCACGACCCGGTGGCCAAGACGGTCGAGTTGCGCACGCGCGACGGCGAGGTCGAGCAGCTTCCCTACGACCAGTTGCTACTCGCGCTCGGCTCGGTCTCGCGGGTGCTGCCGGTGCCCGGCCTCTCCGAGCACGCGATCGGCTTCAAGAGCCTCGCCGACGCGATCTGGCTGCGCAACCACGTGATCGAGACGCTGGAGGCCGCCAACGCGACCGACGATGCCGCCCGCCGCGACGAGCTGCTCACCTACGTCTTCGTCGGCGGCGGCTACGCGGGATTGGAGGCGCTCGCCGAGCTGCAGGACTTCGCTGCCGACGCGATCGAGAGCTACCCCCGTGCCCGCCTGCACGGCATGCGCTGGGTCCTGGTCGAGGCCTCCGACCGGGTCTTGCCTGAGATCGACGCCGAGCTCGCCGATTACGCGCTGCGCGAGCTGCGCGGCCGTGGCATCGACATCCGCCTCGGCACGACGCTCGAGGAGGTGCGTGTCGACAGCGCCAGGATCGCCACCGGCGAGACACTGCCGACCAGGACCGTCGTCTGGACCGCTGGGGTTTCGCCGCATCCGAGCCTGCGGCGGCTCTCGCTGCCGCTCGACGAGCGCGGTCGCGTTCCGGTTGACGATCACCTCCGGGTCAAGGGCTCCGACGCGGTCTGGGCGATCGGCGACTGCGCCGCCGCTCCCGACCCGCGCGGCGGCCTCTACCCGCCGACCGCCCAGCACGCGGTGCGCGAGGGTCCCGTCGCCGCCCGCAACATCGCCGCCGAGCTGGGGATCGGAACGCCGCAGCCGTTCGACTATCGGGGCAGCGCCGCCTTCGTCAACCTCGGTCGCTACAAGGCGGTCGGCAAGGTCGGCGGCCGCACCTTCCGCGGCTTCCCCGCCTGGTGGATGGCCCGCACCTACCACATGAGTCAGATCCCCGGCGCCGCCCGCAAGGTGCGCGCCGTGATCGACTGGACGGCCAGCCTGCCTTTCCGCCGCGACATCTCCGAGGTCGGCTCGATCGGTCACCCGAAGCGGCTAGACGCGACAATGGACCCGTGGGATTCGAGTACCTCGTCATCGCCTTCTTCTTCGGCCTAGCCACGGCGATCATCGGCAAGGGCAAGGGCAGCTCCTTCTGGCTCTGGCTGCTGATCGGCACCGTGCTGCCGCCACTCGGCCTGATCGCCGTGATCCTCTACCGCACCGAGAAGAACGAACCCGAACGGCAGTGCCCGAACTGTCACAAGACCGTAAAGCTCTACGTCCAGGTCTGTCCCCGCTGCGGGATGGACCTCTACCTGCCCGACCCAGCCGCGGTCCGACACCCGGGCGTCAAGCCTGAGCCTGCAGGGCAGCCTGGATCCCACTCGGGTCCCAGCGGCCAATCGCCTCGCTGACCCGACCGTCGCGGAGCTTGAAGCGGCCGATCCCGTCCCAAGCCACACGCTCGCCGTTGACGGTCGCCTCCATCGCGTACTCGACGAAGATGACGTCCTCGCGAGCGGCCCAGTTCCTCATCTCCAGTGAGATGTCCGGCATCAGCGCCTTGATGCCCCTCACGTAGTCGGGCTCTTCGTCGCCCCTGATCGGCTGCTCCATCCCCGAGTGATCGATCGTCGCATCAGGGTGGACCATCTCGAACTTCTCGAGCCGATCGGCATCGAAGCTCGGCCAGATTTCCTCGTAGACCTGCATGAAGCGCTCGACATCCGACATTCGGTCCTCCTTGGCTGGAATTGCGAGCCGGCGACGATAGGCGCAGGCCGGGGTGTTGTCTGGCGGGATTCCGCCACTGTCATCTGCACGGGGTGGTGCTGTCGTAAAACCGCCAATCGGGGCAAGTCCGGCGTGGGACCATGCCCTGGTGCTCGAGGACTTCGAGACCTGTTATCGCTTCATGCGCAGCCGCGATCCGCGCTACGACGGCCACTTCTTCGTCGGTGTGCTCTCGACCGGCATCTACTGCCGTCCCAGCTGTCCGGCGCGGCTGCCGCGACGGCGCAACATCCGGCTCTTCCGCAGCGCCGCGGCCGCGCAGGAGGCCGGGTTGCGAGCCTGCAAGCGATGCGATCCGGACGCCGCACCTGGGTCGCCGGCCTGGAACCGGCGGGCCGATGTCGCTGGCCGCGCCTTCCGTCTCATCGCTGAAGGTGAGGTCGATCGCAAGGGGGTGCCCGGCCTGGCGGCGCAGCTCGGCTACAGCGAGCGCCAGTTGCAACGAATCCTCTCGGCCGAGGTCGGTGCGGGGCCAGTGGCGCTGGCCCGCGCCCAGCGCGCCCAGACGGCACGCCTGCTGATCGAATCGACAGCGATCCCATTCGGCGAGCTGGCCTTGGCGGCGGGCTTCGGCAGCGTGCGGCAGTTCAACGAGACGGTTCGCGCCGTCTACGCGCGCACTCCGAGCGAGTTGCGTAACCGCGCCCGCCGGCGGATCGGCAACGGCGCCCCCGGTGCGATCGAGCTGAAGCTCGCCTGTCGCCAGCCCTTCGATGCCGACTCACTGATCCGCTTCCTCGGCGTCAGGGCTGTGCCGGGAGTGGAGGAGCTGGATGGCTCGACCTACCGTCGCTCGCTCTCGCTCGAGCATGGTGGAGGACTGGTCGAGTTGAGGCCGGAGGGCGACGGGATCGGTTGCCGGCTGCGCCTCGACGACCTGCGCGACCTGACCGCAGCGGTGACGCGCTGCCGCCACCTCCTCGACCTCGACGCCGATCCGCTCTCCGTGGTGGCGCAACTCGAAGGGGACGGCGTTCTCGGCCGGCTCGTCGGCGAACGACCAGGATTGCGCGTGCCTGGTTGCGTCGATGGTTTCGAGCTGGCAACCCGGGCCGTGGTCGGACAGCAAGTCTCCGTTGCCGCGGCGCGAACGGTCGCAGCTCGGCTGGTCGAGCGATTCGGCGAGAAGTTGGCGGAGCCCCTCGGTGCGGTCACGCGGCGCTTTCCAGCCGCGGCTGCTTTGGCGGAGGCCGATCCGACGGTGCTTTCGATGCCTCGCAGTCGCGCAAAAGCCTTGCGTGTCCTAGCCGGGCTCGTCGCCTCTGGCGAGCTCAGCCTCGGGCCCGGCGCCGACCGGGCAGCCACCGAGACGGCTCTCCTCTCCGTGCCCGGGATCGGTCCCTGGACCGCGTCCTACATCGCGATGCGAGCGCTTGGTGACCCCGATGCCTATCCGCGCGGCGATGTGGGATTGCGGCGGGCGCTCGAACTGCGCGGGCAGCCTGCCGATCGCGCAGGTGAGGAGCGGCTCGCCGAGGCTTGGCGCCCCTGGCGCTCCTACGCCGTCATCCACCTCTGGCGCAGCCTCGAGGACCAGCCGGCTGGCGGCTAGCGCAGCCAGGTCCTGACGATCGCGTTGGCGAAGCCGAGGCCGTAGCGGACGACGGCCGGCTTCTTGGAGTGGCCGTGGAGCCGCTGCTCGACCGTGATCGGCACCTCCTTGGCGGGGATGCCGCGCTTGATCGCCTCGATCATGAACTCGGAGGTGTGGAACTGCTCCTGGCGCAGGACGAGCTGGGGCAGGACCGTCGTGCGCACGGCGCGGTAGCCGTTCGAGCAGTCGGTGACGTGGGTGCGGGTGATGAAGGAGACGAGGCGATTGAAGAAGACGATGCCGAGCTCGCGGGCGAAGTGGTTGCGGTCGGCGTGGCCGAGCACGCGCGAGCCGTGGGCGACGTCGACTTCTCCGTCGAGCACCGGCTTGACCAGGCGCTCCATCTCCGACGGCAGATGCTGGCCGTCGGCGTCGAGGGTGACGACGATCTCGGCGCCCGATTCGACCATCAGCCGATAGCCGGTGCGCAGCGCCGCGCCGCCGCCGCGGTTGGTGACGTGGCGGGCGACGGCAGCGCCGTGCTCGGCGGCGACGTCGCCTGTCCCGTCCCGCGAGCCGTCGTCGACGACGAGCACGGCGGTCTGCCTGCCGCAGACCTCGCTCGGCATCAGGTCCAGCACGTAGCCGATGTTCTCGGCCTCGTTGTAGGCGGGGACGAGGATCGCGACTTTGCCCTGGAAGCGCTCCGGCAGCTTCGCCTGGCGGAACTCCTCCCAGGCCAGGCCCTCGAGCGCGGCGGAGAGCTGGCGTGAGTTGCGCGCCGCTTGCGAGAGAGCGCGCAGGGTGAGCAGGAAGAGGATGAAGATCGCGAAGACGGCGAGGCCGAGGATGCGACCGCCGTTGCCCTTCTCGAAGGAGAAGGCGGAGAGCAGCTTGTCGGTGACTTCGGTGCCTGCGACCAGCGCCAGGCCAATGCCGCAGGCGAGCAGGATCAGCACGTCGACGTTGCGCAGCGAGCGGCGGCGGATCAGCGCGTAGGCGACCAGCGCGATCGCGGCGATCAGGCCGGCGCTGCGCAGCGCCGTCAGCTCGGCGGGGAAGATGCCTGCCTGGAGGACCATGGACGACTGGACAATAGGGCCGCGTTCCCCCGTGACAGTGCCGCGGCGGCAAGCGGAAAGACCAGTGTCATCAGCACCTCGTTGCGGCGCGGGGCGGCCAGCGAGGCCGCGCCGACCGCGGTGACCAACGCCAGCGGCGTCGCCATGGCGAGCAGTTGCCACCAGCGGCGGCGCCAGGCGAGCACCCCGAGGCCGGCCAGAGCCAGGGCGACGATGACGATCTGGATCGCCCGTCCCGCGCCGCTGCTCATCGCTTCGCCGATGCCGCTGCTCCACATCCGCCCGACCTTGCGAGCGGTCATCGCCAGGTAGCCGGCCGGGTCTTCGTCGAAGTAGTGGGAGAAGTTCTGCTTGCCGATCTTGCCGAGGGCCGAGTCGCGTGGCAGGTCGGGGTAACGGTCGGCGACACGGTCGAAGAGCGGCGTCGGGTTGACCTCGTCGAGAGCCTGCGAGCCCGGCTCGAGGTCGCGACCCAGGTAGCGCTGCGCGAGGAT
The DNA here is from genome assembly GCA_963718775.1 of uncultured Solirubrobacterales bacterium. Taxonomy (GTDB): domain Bacteria; phylum Actinomycetota; class Thermoleophilia; order Solirubrobacterales; family 70-9; genus VRUE01. The sequence goes on from OY970377.1 coordinate 2,811,174, forward strand.
CGCCTTGACCCGCTGGTATTCGCCGTCGGCGGGCAGGAAGGTGCCGACGTAGAGCGCCTTGCCGCCGCCGGTCGAGATCGGCACGGTGCGGTCGAGGACGACCTGGTTGCGGATCGTCCAGGGAACGATCGGCAGGAGCAGCGCGGCGACGAGCAGCGCCGCGCCGGCCAGGCCCGGGACGCCAGCCGCGCTCGCGGCCGACCCGTACCAGGGCGAGCACGGCGAAGGCGGCGCCGACCAGCAGGTACTCAGGGCGGATCAGCGCGGTCAGGCCGAAGAGGAAGCCGGGCAGCAGCCAGGCTCGCGGGCGCTGCTGCTCACTCGCCCAGAGGAAGGCGAGCACCGCCGCCGGCAGGGTGAAGATCGCCGGCGTCTCGCTGTAGAGGGCGCCGGTCGAGTGGATGAAGGGTGGGTAGACGGCGACCGCGAAGGCGGCGAGCAGGCCGGTCGGGCGGCAGTTGATCCGCTTGCCGAGCAGGTAGACGACGACGATCGCGGCCATCCCGAGCAGCAGCTCGACGATCCGCGCCGTCCCTTCGCGGGCGCCCCCGGTCGCGTAGAAGCTGGCCGCGTAGAGCAGCGGCGCCCCCGGTGACCAGTCGCTGGCGTCGTCGAAACTCGGTCCCCCGAAGCTGCCTTCCGTGTAGAGCGCCTTGGAGAGCGCGTAGTAGGCGCGGGCGTCGTCGCCGGGCGTAGGTAGCGGCTCAACCACCCGGTAGGCGCGCAGGCCAAAGCCGAGGATGAGGATCGCGACGAGCAGGAGCAGCGTCGTGCGCCCGTGCCGCTCCGGGAGCCCGCGCACCCAGCTCTTCAGCGAGTCCATCGCGGCAGGCTATCCCGGCACGCGCATCCGACATTCACCCCAGTGGGGTGTGGTCAAAGTCGGATGCGTCGTCGCCAGAGGTCGAAGGCGCTGGTTACGCCGACGCCGGCGAGGGCGGCGAGGAGCGGCATCATCACCAGCACGCGCCGGGGGGAGGCGACGAGCAGGGCGCTGATCAGCGTGATCGCGACGAATATCGTCGCCAGCAGCAGCGCCTCCCAGCGGCGTTGGACAGCCAGTGCAGCCAGGCCGACCAGGCCAAAGGCGACCAGCGCCCAGTGGAGCAGCTCCCAGCCCGGCCGCCGCATCACATCGCGTGGCCCGTGCGACCAGATCCGCTCGATCTTCGTCGCCAAGAAGCCGGCGTACTCGACCGGCTCTTCGCTGACGTCGTCCCAGAGTTGTTCCTTGCCCATCCTCGAGAGCGCCTTGTCGGTTTCGACCCCCGGATGGCGCTGCGCCGCCAGCCGGGCGAGGATCTGCTCTAGCCGCAGCCGCTGCACGGCATTCGGCCCGAACAGTTGCTGATGCCGCGCGACCACATCGGCGCCGACCTTTTCGGGGTCGCCGTCCGACGGCAGATATGTCCCCGCAAATAGCACCTGTCCGCCACCGGTCGAGACCGGCACGAACCGATCGAGCGCGATCGCGTTGCGGATCGTCCAAGGCAGCAACGATCAGGGCTACGCCAGCGAGAACCAATAGCGATGGAACCAGGGCTCTCCGCCAACCGTCCCGCCAGTTCTTCGCGAGCAACACCAAGCTCACAAGCAAGGCGACGCCGAGATACTCCGGCCGGACCAACGCCAACGCTCCGAGCAACAAGCCTGGAACCAGCCATCTGACGCGCGGGTGGCGTGGGGCGGGGGGTCGAGGACGTACACCTCGCCCGCAGGCCCCCCTGCCCCACGACAGGACCCACGCGCCGGACCGGCAGGCCTTGGAACATCTGCCCAAAGCACCGCGAGAACCGCTCCCGAGAGCAGCGCCGCCGCCAGCGGCTCGCTCATCAGCATGCCCTGGTACTCGAGCAGGGCGGGGTAGATCGCGATCGCGGCGGCGCCGATCAGTCCGGCGGTCGGGCCGCTGAGGCGGCGGCCGATCAGGTAGGTGAAGGCCACCGCGAGGGTGCCGAGCAGAGCGAGGACGAGGCGCGCGGTGCGTTCGTGGACGCCGCCGCTGAGCTTGTAGATGCCGGCGGCGAAGAGGGGAAGGCCGGGGGAGTAGTTGCTTGCCGGCTGGGTCGCCTGCGCCCCGAGCGTGAAGCCGTCGCCGCGATCGAGGTTGGCGGCGATCTCCGCGTATGCCGCGGCGTCGAAGACCGGCGCGCGTCCCTGCCAGGCGCTGTCGATACGCAGGCCGAGGCCGAGCAGGAGGATCACCGCCAGGGCGGCGAGACCCACTTTGCCGCCGTTGCGCGCCGCAAGCTCGCTCACGGAGCGGATGCTATGGCGCTCGCCGGGGGCCGTTCGGGCGGGCGGAGCATCGCCACCGTCCGGTACCCTGCCGCGACCTATGCGCGTTCTCATTCTTGGGGGCGACGGTTACCTGGGCTGGCCGACGGCCATGAGGTTCTCGGCTCGCGGTCACGAGGTCGCGGTCGTCGACGATTTCTCCCGCCGTCGCTGGCATGAGGAAGCCGGCACCGGCTCGCTGACGCCGATCGCCGGCCTCGAGCAGCGGATCGCCGCCTGGAAGGAGCTCTCCGGCGAGGAGATCCGCAGCTTCGTCGGCTCGGTTCAGGACGGCGACTTCCTCGACGGCGTCGTCGCCGAGACTCGCCCCGAGGCGGTCATCCACTACGGCCAGCAGGCCTCCGCGCCCTACTCGATGGCGTCGCGGGAGAAGGCGGTCGAGACCCAGTACGCGAACGTGATCGGCAACCTCAACCTGCTCTTCGCGATGCGCGACCACGTGCCCGATTGCCACCTGGTCAAGCTCGGCACGATGGGCGAGTACGGCCAGCCCGACATCGACATCGAGGAGGGCTACATCGAGATCGAGCACAAGGGGCGCAAGGACACCCTGCCGTTCCCGAAGCTCCCCGCCTCGCTGTATCACTGCTCGAAGGTCCACGACTCGACCAACATCCACTTCGCCTGTCGCACCTGGGGCCTGCGCGCCACCGACCTCAACCAGGGCGTCGTCTACGGCATCGAGACCGAGGAGACGGCCCGCGACGAGCGGCTGATCACCCGTTTCGACTACGACGAGATCTTCGGCACCGTGCTCAACCGCTTCTGCCTGCAGGCGGTTATCGGGCACCCGCTCACCGTCTACGGGGCCGGCACGCAAACGCGCGGCTTCCTCAACATCCGCGACACGCTCGCTTGCGTCGAGCTGGCGGCGACGAATCCCGCCGAGCGCGGTGAGTTCCGCGTCTTCAACCAGTTCACCGAGCAGTTCTCGGTGCTGGAGCTCTCCGAGCTGGTCAAGCACGCCGGGGAGCACCTCGGCTACTCGGTGGAGATCCAGCATTGCGAGAACCCCCGGGTCGAGAAGGAGCAGCACTACTACAACGCCGTTCACACCAAGCTGCTCGACCTCGGCCTCGAGCCGACGCTGCTCGGCGAGGAGCTGGTCGAGTCGATGATCCACACGATCGAGCGCCACAAAGGCCACGTCATCGAGTCCTCGATCGACCCCCGCACGCGCTGGAATCCCGGCGCCCCGGTGAAGCTCTAAACCTCCTGCATGGCGGGCACAGGCCCGCTGGTACCATCGCGATTCCCATGAGAGCCGCTGACGCATTGATGGAAAGCCTCAAGGCCGAGGGTGTCGAGCACGTGTTCGGCATCCCCGGTGGCGCCAACCTGCCGACCTACGACGCCCTGGTCGACGCCGACTTCCGGCATATCCAGGTGCGCCACGAGCAGGGAGGGGGGCACGCCGCCGAGGGCTACGCCAAGGCCTCTGGCAAAGTCGGCGTCGCCTTCGCCACCTCGGGCCCGGGCGCGACCAACCTGGTCACGGCGATCGCCGACGCGATGCTGGACTCGGTGCCGACCGTCTTCATCACCGGCCAGGTGCGCACCGAGCTGATCGGCACCGACGGCTTCCAGGAGGCCGACATCCTCGGCGCCACCCTGCCCTTCGTCAAGCATTCCTTCCAGGCCACCGACCCGCGTCACATCCCCGAGTACGTCCACGAGGCCTTCCACGTCGCCTCGACCGGCCGCCCGGGGCCTGTGCTGCTCGACATCCCGCAGGACCTCTCGCGCGCCGACATCGAGTACGCGCCGCGCACCGAGCCGGTCGAGCTGGCCGGCTACAAACCGCCGAGCGGCGGCAACATCAAGCAGATCAGGATCGCCGCCAAGGCGATCGCCAATGCGCGCCGGCCGATCCTCTACACCGGCGGCGGCGTGATCAACGCCAACGCCTCCGAGGAGCTGCGCGAGCTGGCCGCTGCCGACCGCTTCCCGGTCACCTCGACCCTGATGGGGCTGGGCGCCTATCCGGCTTCCGGCGAGAACTGGCTCGGCATGCTCGGCATGCACGGGACCCGCGCCGCCAACTACGCGATGGACGAGGCCGACCTGATCGTCGCGATCGGCGCCCGCTTCGACGACCGCATCACCGGCAAGCTCGCCGAGTTCGCCCCGCATGCCAAGTTCGTCCACATCGACGTCGACCCGGCGGAGATCTCCAAGAACGTGCCCGCCCACATCCCGATCGTCGGCGACGCCAAGCTGGTCCTGCCGGAGCTGACCCGCGAGTACCGGGCGCTGCAGACCGATCCGGCCCGCCTCGAGGGCTGGTGGAAGCAGATCAAGGCCTGGCAGGACGAGTACCCGCTCAGCTACGAGCCCGGCAAGGACGGCGAGATCAAACCCCAGTTCATGATCGAGGCGATGCACCGGGCGACGCAGGGCGACGCGATCGTCACCTCCGACGTCGGCCAGCACCAGATGTGGGCGGCGCAGTACTACGGCTTCGACAAGCCCCGCCGCTGGATCAACTCCGGCGGCCTGGGCACGATGGGCTTCGGCCTTCCCGCAGCGGTCGGCGCCAAGGTCGCCTGTCCCGACGAGGCGGTCGTCTGCCTGGCTGGCGACGGCAGCCTGATCATGAACTGCCAGGAGCTGGCGACCTGCGTCGCCGAAGAGATCCCGGTCAAGGTCTTCCTGATGAACAACGGCTACATGGGCATGGTCCGCCAGTGGCAGGAGCTCTTCTGGGACCGCCGCTACAGCTCGGTCGAGATGGGCCCTAGCCCCGACTGGGTCAAGCTCGCCGAGGCTTTCGGCGCGACCGGCCTGCGCTGCGAGGACTCCGCCGACCTCGAGGAGACGATGGTCAAGGCGCTTGAGACCGACGGCCCGGTGCTGCTCGACGTGCGCGTCTCACCAGAGGAGAACTGCTTCCCGATGATCCCGGCCGGCGCTGCGGCAAGGGACATGGTGGGCTGATGGAGGCCGGGACCCCAGAGCTGGTCAAACTCGAGGAGCTGCGCGTTCCCGGCCAGCTCAGCGGGCGCAAACACATCCTCTCGATCCTGGTCGAGAACAAGCCGGGCGTGCTGGCCCGCGTCGCCGGCCTCTTCTCGCGCCGCGGCTTCAACATCGACACGCTCGCCGTCGGCCCGACCGACGATCCCAGCGTCTCTCGCATCACCCTCACCCTCGACGGCGCCGTCCACCCGATCGACCAGGTGACCAAGCAGCTGCACAAGCTGGTCAATGTCCTGAAGATCCGCGACATGGAGCCGGAGGAGACGGTTGCCCGCGAGATGGCGATGTTCAAGGTCTCCTCGGCGGTCGAGAACCGCGCCGAGATCATCCAGTTCGCGGAGATCTTCCGTGCCAAGATCGTCGACGTCGCCCGTCGCACGATGACGATCGAGGTCACCGGTTCCGCCGAAAAGATCGAGGCCTTCGAGCGGATGATCCGCCCTCACGGCCTGGTCGAAATGGTTCGCACGGGAGAGATTGCGATCGCCCGTGGTGCCGACTGAGACCCTTCTCGCTGGTTTTCGTCAGGGGGTAGGACGGGCGGTTGCCCGCGGGCGGCGGACGCTTGTGAGCTTCACCGTCCCCGTCGAGGGGGTCGATCCCTGCGCGGCGGTGTTCGCCTCGCGGCTCGCCTCCGATCGCTGGTTCTGCTGGGAGCAGCCGGATCGAGAGTTTGCCCTTGCGTCCGTGGGCGTCGCTCACGAGGCGACGTCGCGCGGGCGGAGCCGCTTTCGCGATGTCGCGCGCGAGTGCCTGGGCGGTCGTGACGCGATCGTCGACGAGCCGCCGGGCCTGCCGGCGGGCGCCGGCGCGGTCTGGGTTGGCGGTTTCGCTTTCGACCCGGAAGGCGGCGGCTCCTCGACCTGGTCTTCGCTGGAGCCTGCTTCCCTGGTGCTGCCCGAGCTCTCGATCTGCCGCAGCGGCGGGGAGACCTTCGCCACGCTCAACGCGGTCGTCCATCCCGGCGAGGATGCCGCCGAGCGGGTGGGCGCAGCAGAGGCTCGTCTGACCGGGCTGCGCTCTGACCCGTTGCCGCTGCTCGACCCGCACCCGACCTCGCGGGTCGAGATCAGCAGCGTGCGCCCGCCGGGAGACTTCGAGCGCACGATCGCGACCGCGACCGATCGGATCGATGCCGGCGAGATGTCCAAGGTCGTGCTCGCCCGCGAGGTGCTGGTCAGCGCCGGCTCCGCCCACGATCCCGCCTCCCTCTTCGGCGCCATCCGCGAGCAGTTCTCCTCATGCTTCTGCTTTTGCTGCGGGACGCCGGAGGCGGCCTTCATCGGCGCCAGCCCGGAGCTGTTGCTGCGCCGCTCGGGGGCGAGTCTCTCAACCGTCGCCCTCGCCGGCTCCACCCGGCGCAGCTCCGACCCGGCGGTGGACGACCATCTCGGCGAGCAGTTGCTGCGCAGCGACAAGGACCGCCGCGAGCACGCGATCGTCGCCGAGCGGATCGCCCGCGCCCTGCGTCCTCACTCGGTATGGGTCGAGAAAGGACCCGAGCCAGAGATCGTCAAGGTGGCAAACATCCAGCATCTCGCGACGCCGGTCGTCGCCCAGCTCGCCGAGCCGCGCTCGGCGGTCGAGCTGGCGGGCATGCTGCATCCGACCCCGGCCGTCGGCGGCGAGCCCTGGCCAGCCGCCGCTGCGGTTATCGCCGAGCTCGAGCAGATGGACCGCGGCTGGTACGCCGGTCCGGTCGGCTGGATGGACGCCACCGAGGACGGCGAATTCTGTGTCGCCCTGCGCAGCGCCCTGCTCCGCGATCGAGAGGCCCATCTCTACGCGGGCGTCGGCGTGGTCGCCGGCTCCGATCCCGCCGCCGAGCTCGCCGAGACCGAGATCAAGCTCGGTGCCCTGTTGCCGCTGCTGGCTGAGTGAGTTACCCCGATGTACCCGGATAGGTAAGGATGTGTCGGGTGATACGGCGCGTGCTGGGGCTGGGGGTAATCGTGGTGGCGCTTGGAGCGGTGGCTGGGAGCGCTGTCGCGGCGGCGCCAGAGGGCCCACGTCTGGCGCTTACAGAGTTCGGCCTCAAACCGCTTCGACTCGAACTCCTCACAATCGACCAGACCGGCGGCACGCCGGCCAGGATCGCCGGGGGAGGGAAGCGCAGTCGACCTTTGCTCTATCCGTTTTCGGCGCCATCGTGGTCTCCAGACGGTGCCCTCATCGCCTTCAGCGCAGTGGCCAGCAAAATCGAGGGTGACGAGCATCCGCGCCTGGAGATATTCGTCGCGTCCTCCGATGGGAGTGGCATTCGCCCGGTGCCTGGGACGAGCGAAGGCTACGGTCCGGTCTTTGCGCCTGACGGTCGCACCATCGCCTTCGCTCGTGCGCCGAAGCAAGTGCGGCCCAAGAGTCGCGACGAAGACACCGCCACTCTCCGCGATAGGCCGGGGGGCGCTTTGCGAAGCGTTTCGGCATGGCTCGTCGATATCGACGGCGGTGAGCCGCGCCAGCTGACCAAGTGGCGAGATGGCCTCAATAATTTCCCGTCTTCCTTCTCTCCGGATGGCTCGCTACTGGCGATGACACGGGTCGACGAACGGCGTGCTCAGGACCGCGAAGCGGTCGTGTTGCAACTGGGCACAGGTCGGGTCGAGGTGCTCTCGGAGAATGGCTCAGAGCCGGCCTACTCGCCGGATGGATCTCAGATCGCGCTTCTCCGCACGTATGTGCGGCCAAAGCACGACAGAGGAAAGAGCCGCGTAGCGGAGACTTCCGACCTCTACCTCCTCGGCGCCGATGGCTCGCATCTCCGTCGGCTTACCGATACCCCCGCCAAGAGAGAGGTGGCTCCAAGTTGGGATCCGTCTGGGCAGCGCCTTGCCTACGCTCAATTCAGGGGTGACGAGTCGGAAGCTTCCCTGTTCGGGTTCGGTGGCGCGATCATGGAGATCAACGCCGACGGCACCTGCCGAACGAAAGTGTTGAGCGCTAGGGAAACGGCCGTCTACGGTCCTGTCTGGCAGCCCGGCGCCGGCCGCGAGGCGGGCCGGATCGAGTGTGCCGGCTGATCTATCCGGGGCCGGCGAGCGCCGGCCTGGCGTCTACCTCCGGCCTTTTCGTTTCCTGGCGCTGGCGTGGCCCGTGCAGGACGCGGCCGATCGCGGTGTGGCGGACGAAGGCGCCGTAGGCGGGGTAGATCACGGCGAGCGTGGCCGCGACGAGGATCACCAGGCGCAGCGAGTTCGGCATCGCCAGCTCGAAGAGGACGATCGCGAATGCGGCCATGACCGGGAAGTGGCTCAGGTAGATCCAGTAAGAGGCGTCTGCCCAGTAGCGCAGCCGCGGAGATGGCTGGCGCAGAAAGCGCCGCGCGAGGCCGAGCATCGCGAAGACGAGCGACCAGGTGGCGATCGAGAGCAATAGCAGGGCCAGCAGGTGCAGCCCTCTGCTGGTGCCGATCGAGGGGGTGCCCTGGAGGAGGAACAGGGCCAGCGCCGGTGGCAGCGAGAGGGCGGCGTAGAGCGCGTACCGATGTGGCCGCGCCTCGACGTTCTCGCGTAGTCCCCGGATCGCGAAGAGAGCCCAGCCGATCGCGAAAAAGAGGCCGTAGTAAGCGAGTAGGCCAAGGTCAGGGACAAAGCTTTCCCCCGTTGCTTCGGCCATCCAGGTTGGTTGCCGGTAAAGGAGGAGAGCGCACGGTGCGGCAAGCAGCAGCGGGGCAAGGCTGTGCGGGACGAGGCGGGAGCCGCCACGGTGCAACAGCCCTCTGAGGCCCGCGTTGCGGCCCAGGACGCGTTGCGCGATCAGCGCCACCGCGTAGAGCGTCGCCAAATACCAGAGGAACCACACGTATGAGGGGTGCGGATCGGTGAAGGCGGCGATCCCGGTTGCTTCATGGCTGATTGTGACCGTCGCCGTCTTCTGGAATAGAAGGGTCAGAACCGGCCCAACCACCACGACGACGACCACGAAGGGAATGCCTATTCGGACCAGCCGGTTGCGGACGACCGCGCTTGTGCCGCGAGCGTCGAGCAGCAGGGCCGCGAAGAAGCCGGCGACGAGGAAGAAGAGCGGCAGGCGGAAAACGTGGATCAGCCAGTAGAGCGTCGCCTCAGCGTCGTTCCAGCCACCGCGCAGGCCCATCATCGCGACGGCATGAGCCGGCAGGATCAAGACCATGGTGAGGGCGCGCAGGGCGTCGAGGTGGTGCAGCCGGTCGGAGCTCATCCGCTGATTGCCTGGGCAACCGCGGCGTTCATGCGACCGTGCAGGTCGACGTTTTCCCGACGATCGGTCTGGGCCTCGATCAAGCTGGTGCCGGCTGCCAGCGCATCGGGCAGTTCGGCGAGCGCGTCCAGCTTGCGATGGGGCAGGTCGAAGAGCGCGGCCGCGCGAGCGACCTCGACGCCTCGCGGTGTGCCGAGCAACGCTTCGAACTCTTCTGCGGCCAGCGCCTCGGCCTGGGGCAAGAAGCCGAAGATGCCGCCGCCGTCATTGTCGATGACGACGATTCGCACCGGCGTGGAAACGTCGCGTAGGGCGGCAAGTCCGCCGATGTCGTGCAGTAGGCCAAGGTCGCCGGTGAGGATCGTGGTCGGGCGGCCGCTGGCGTGGGCAGCGCCGATGCCTGACGAGATGAGGCCGTCGATGCCGTTGGCGCCGCGGTTGCAGAGGAAGAGGGCATCGGTCTCGACCGGTGGCAGGAACGCCTCCTGGTCGCGAATCGGCATGCTCGAGGCGGTGTAGACGAGATCTCCGTCGCGGTGGGCTTGGCCGAGGGCGGCGTGGAGGCCGGGCTCGCTCAGCGCGTCGAGGCTGTCCAGCTCGGCGGTCAGGGCCTCGCGTGCGCTTGCGTCCGCCTCGAGCCAGCGAGATGGCGCCGGCCGGCCCTCGCCGCCGAGGCGCGCCGCCCAGCCAGCCGCCAGCTCGGTCGGATCGGCGCGCAGCAGCGCCGCGGCCCTGTGGGTCGGCTCGTTCCAGCCACAGCGCGGGTCGACGACGATCTGGTCGGCGCGGCTGGCCGCAAGCCAGCTGCGCAACGGCTTGCTGGTCGGCATCTCGCCAAAGCGCAGGACCAGTTTCGGCGTCACCGATTCGCGGAAGCCCTCGTCGCGCAGAAGTTGGTCGTAGGCGCCGATGACGTGCGAGCGGTCGTGCGGCCCGCAGCGAAGCTGCGACGTCGGCTCGGCGAGGATCGGGTAGCCGGCCGCTTTGGCCAGCGCGGCAAGCGGCTCGCGCAGCTCCGCGTCGAGTTGGCGGCCGGCGACGATCACCCCAGAGCGCGCCTCGCGGATGTGGCCGGCGACCTCGTCGAGCAGGAAGGCGGACGGCTCGATGTCGATCGGCGTCACCGCGGTCAGCGGCCGCACGTCACGCCCCCGCAGGGCAAGCGGATCGGTTGCGCTCACCGCGCCCTCGATTGCCAGCGGCGCCAGCGGCTCGCGCCAGGGGAGGTTGAGGTGGACCGGTCCCGGTCGCGGCTCGCCGCGGGCGGCGGTCAGGGCGCGGCAGGCCACCGAGCGGTAGTGGAGCAGTCCCACGTCGTCGGCCACGTGCGTGCCCACTTCGCAGAACCAGCGCACCGAGGAGCCGTAGAGCTTCAGCTGGTCGATCGTCTGCCCGGCGCCGATCCCGCGCAGCTCCGGAGGGCGGTCGGCGGTCAGCGCGATCAGCGGCAGCGCCGACTCGTCGGCCTCGCAGATCGCCGGGTGGTAGTTCGCCGCGGCCGTGCCCGAGGTGCAGAGCATCGCTACCGGTGAGGCGGTCGCCTGTGCGGCCCCAAGCGCGAAGAAGGCTGCCGAGCGCTCGTCGAGGATCACGCTCACCTCGATCTCCGGCTGGCGCCAGAGCGCCACCGCGAGTGGGGTGGAGCGCGAGCCGGGGGAGACGACCGCGTGGCGCACGCCTCCCCGCGCCAGCTCCTCGACGAAGGCAGAGGCAAGCGCGGTGTTGGCGTTGGTCGAGTCCATCGTCGGAGAGACTATTGGCGACTTACCCGTCCATATGACGGGAAAGTCGCCAGGCCGGTCAGATGCGATGCGCCTGCAGCGCCGCCTCGTCGATCTCGACGCCGAGTCCGGGGCCTGCGGGGGGGAAGAGCATTCCGTCGCGAACCTCGCACTCGACCGAGGCGACGGTCGAGGCGAAGAGGCGCTGCGTGGCGAGCCCGTGGGCAAGGCTGGGGCCGTCCTCGCCGCTGGCCTCTCGCAGAGTCTGCGCGACCTGCGCCGCGGCGGCGATCCCCACCGGGCCGTCGAGCGCGCTGGAGAGGTAGGACGGCAGCACCTCGGCGATCTCGATCGCGGCCTCGGGGCCGCCAACCTTGGAGAGCTTGATTCCAGTCAGAGAGCAGGCGCGCATCGTCCGCGCCCGCTCGGCGTCGGCCTTGCTCTCGACGCTCTCGTCAGCGGCGATCGGAATCGAGGTTGAGGCCGCCACCTCGGCTGCTTCGGCGAGTGTCGCCACCGGTTGCTCGGCAAGCTCGACCTCGAGCGGCTCGAGCGCTTTGAGCATCTGCTTCGCCGTCTCGACGTCCCAGGCTGCGTTGGCATCGACGCGGATCTGTGCCCGCGGCCCGATCGCCTCGCGCACCGCGTAAACCTGGCCGAAGTCATCGTTCGTCCCAAGCTTCAGCTTGAAGGTGTCGAAGCCGTCCTCGGCCCAGCGCGTGGCCTCGGCGGCGACCGCCGCCGGCTCCCCGGCGACCAGGGTCGCGTTGCACTCGACCGCCTCGGTCTCGACTCCCGCGACGGAGCCTTCCGCCGCCGCCCGGCGACCCCGCAGGTCGAGCAGCGCGGTGAGCGCCGCGCAGCGGGCTGGGGCGGAGAGGCCGACGGCGTCGCTGCGCAGGGTCGCCTCGTCGAGCGAGTCGCGGTCGCCAAGCCGCTCGAGCTCAGCGACCACCGCTGCGAGGCCCATGCCGCCGCGCAGGGAGAGCGGCACCGCTTCCCCCAGACCGACCAGGCCGTCGGCGGAACGCAGGCGCAGCAGCACCATCTCGCGCCGATCGAGCGATCCCCGCGCGGTCACGTAAGGCGCGCGAAACGGCAACGCGTAAGGAACGACCTCAACTTCGGCGATCTTCATACCCATAGGTCTACGCGAACTGCATCAACTTCTCCACCTGTCGGATAGAGAAGTTGATGCAGTTCGGCCTCAGCTGGCGAGCAGCAGTCCCGCCGAGACGAGCAGGCTGAAGACGGCGAGCAGGGCGCCGGTGGCGGCGAGGGCGCCGTTCAGCGATGGGCCGTCGGTGCGGTTGGTCATCGCCCGCATCGGCCCGAACGCCATCGGCAGCGCCAGCAGGCCGATCAGCGGCAGCAGGCTGCCGCCGCCGGCGACGAGGGCGATCGGCAAGACGACGAAGGCGCCGAGCACGAACAGCCGGTAGAGCACGACGGCGTTATGGCGTCCCATCCGCACGGCCAGCGTCATCTTGCCGGCCCTGCGGTCGGTCTCGAGGTCGCGCACGTTGTTGACGACGAGGATCGCTGTGGCGAGGAAGCCGACCGCGATCGAGAGGCCCAGCGGCAGCGCGTCGAGCTGCTCGAGCTGCACGTAGTAGGAGCCGTTGACGGCGACCAGGCCGAAGAAGAGGAAGACGAAGACCTCGCCGAGGCCGGCGTAGCCGTAGGGCCGCGGCCCGCCGGTGTAAAGGACGCCGGCGGCGATCGAGACGGCCCCGATCAGGATGATCACGATGCCGGCCACCGTCGCCAGGTAGACGCCACAGGCGACCGCGACTCCGAAGGCGATCCAGGTCGCGTTGAGCACCCGTTGCGGCGCCACCAGCCCCGCTGAAGTCACTCGGACCGGCCCCAGCCGGTCCGCGGTGTCGGCGCCGCGCTTGGCGTCGGAGTAGTCGTTGGCCAGGTTGGTGCCGATCTGGATGAAGATCGAGCCGATCAGGGCGGCGATGAACGCGCCAACTCTCGGCAGCCTGCCGGCCCATTCGACCGCGGCGGCGGTCCCGACCAGCACCGGGGCGATCGCGGCGGGCAGTGTCCGCGGCCGCGCCGCCATCACCCAGATCCTCATGGTCGCCGAGGGTACTGCGAGAAGTCAGGCTGTCGCTTCTCCTTGAAGGCCTCGCGACCCTCGCGGGCCTCCTCGCTGCCGTAGAAGAGCAGGTTGGTGTCGTGAGCCAGCTGCTGGATCCCGGCGTAGCCGTCCTCGTGGGCGTTGAAGCTCGACTTGACCAAGCGCAGGGCGAAGGGCGAGAGGGCGAGCATCTCGCGGCACCAGGCGACCGTCTCGGCCTCGAGGCGGTCGAGCGGGACGACCGTGTTGACCAGGCCCATCTCAAGGGCCTCCTCGGCGTCGTACTGGCGACAGAGCAGCCAGAACTCCTTGGCCTTCTTGGTGCCGACGAGGTCGCGCAGCAGGGAGGCGCCGAAGCCACCGTCCCAGGAGCCGACTCGCGGCCCGGTCTGCCCGAAGTTGGCGTTGTCGGCGGCGATGGTCAGGTCGCAGCAGATATGGAGAACGTGGCCGCCGCCTATGGCGTGCCCGGCCACCATCGCCACGACCGGCTTCGGCAGTCGTCGCATCTGCACCTGCAGGTCGGTGACGTGGAAGCGGCCGAGGGAGGCGCCCTCTTCGACGTAGCCGGTGTCGCCACGCACCTGTTGGTCGCCGCCCGAGCAAAAAGCCTTCTGCCCCTCGCCGGTGAGGACGATCACGCCGATCTCGGTGTCCTCGCGGGCCAGCTCCAGCGCCGCGGCGATCTCGATCAGCGTTTGCGGCCGGAAGGCGTTGAGAACCTCGGGCCGGTCGATCGTGATCTTGGCGATCCCCTCGCCCTTCTCGTAGCGGATGTCGCCGTACTCGCCGGCGCTCTGCCACTCGATCGGCGCGTAGAGGTCTGCTTCGGCTGGGGCTCCCTTGTGTCGTTTGGGCATGATGGGCACGATATCCCGCCGATGAAACTCGACGACTGGCTGGCCCAGAGATCGCAGAGCTGTCCCGAGCGCACCGCCCTCGTCGCCGACGGCGCCGAGGTCACCTACGCCGAGCTCGAGGCCGAGGCGACCTGGGTGGCGCGACGGCTCGCCGCCCACGGGGTCCGGCGCGGCTCGACCGTGGCGATGACGATGCACCCGCGCCGCGAGCAGGTGGTGCTGATCCACGCGCTGCTCAAGGCCGGCGCGGTGCTGCTGCCACTAAGCCCGCGGCTCTCCGCGGCGGAGCGGGCGGCGGTGATCGAGGTCGAGGAGCCCGCCGTCGACCTCGACGACGCCGGCGAGCTGACCCAGACCGAGGCCGACCTGCCGCTGCTCGGCGAGCACGACATGGACGCGCTCGCCGCCAAAGTGCTGACCAGCGGCAGCACCGGCACGCCGACTCCGATCGGGCTCACCTACGGCAACTTCCTCTGGAGCGCCGTCGCCTCGGCCTTCAACATCGGCGTCGAGCCCGAGGACCGCTGGCTCTGCTGCCTGCCGCTCAGCCACATCTCAGGGCTGGGGATCGCGATGCGCTCGGTGATCTACGGCACCACCGCGGTAATCCACGACGGCTTCGACGTCGACCAGGTCGGCGAGGCTTTGGAGCGCGACGAGATCACCGTCGTCTCCCTGGTGGCGACGATGCTCACCCGCCTGCTCAGCGCTGGCGCCGACCTCTCCGGTCCCCGCGCGATTTTGATCGGCGGCGGGCCGGTGCCCGAGGACGCGCTCGAGGAGGCGATCGGCCGCGGCGCCACGGTCGTGCAGACCTACGGCCTCACCGAGACCTGCTCGCAGGTGACCACGCTCGCTCCGGCCGATGCGCAGCGCAAGCTCGGCTCTGCCGGGCGGCCGCTGCTGACTACCCACCTGCGCATCCAGGACGGCGAGATCCTCGTCCAGGGCCCGACCGTCGCGCCCGGTCGCGCTGACGCCGACGGCTGGCTGCACACCGGCGACCTCGGCCGCATCGACGAGGAAGGCTTCCTCTACGTCGACGACCGCATCGACGACATGATCGTCAGCGGCGGCGAGAACGTCGTGCCGGCCGAAGTAGAGAAGGTGCTGCTGCGCCACCCTGCGGTCGCCGATGCGGCGGTGGTCGGGCGCGAGGATCCCGAGTGGCAGCAGGCGGTGACCGCGATCGTCGTGCTCGAGGACGGCTCCGACGTCACCCCCGACGAGCTGCGACGCCATTGCGCCGAGTTGCTGGCCGGCTTCAAGGTGCCGAAGCGGGTCGAGCTGGCAGCGGCCCTGCCGCGCACGCCCTCGGGCAAGCTGATGCGCAGAGCGCTCCGATAGCCTGCTCGCCATGCCCAAAGACAACGATCAAGACATTTTCTACGACTCAGACGCCGACCTCTCACTGCTGCAGGGAAAGACCGTCGCCATCCTCGGCTACGGCTCCCAGGGCCACGCCCACGCGCTCAACTTGAAGGACTCAGGGGTCGACGTCGTCGTCGGCCTGCGCCCGGACTCCTCCAGCCGCGCCAAGGCGGAAGAGGCCGGTCTTGAGGTGCTCGACATCGCCGAAGCCGCCAGTCGCGGCGACGCGGTAATGATCCTGCTGCCAGACGAGAAGCAGGGAGAGGTTTGGAATGCGGAGATCGCCGACGGGATCGCCCCCGGCAACCTGCTGCTCTTCGCCCACGGCTTCGCGATCCACTTCGAGCAGATCCCGCCGCCCGCCGGCGTCGACGTCGGCATGGTCGCCCCGAAGGGCCCCGGCCACCTGGTCCGCCGCCAGTACGAGGAAGGCAACGGCGTTCCCTGCCTGATGGCGGTCCACCAGGACGCCACCGGCAACGCCCACGGCCTCGTCCTCGCCTACGCCTCAGGCATTGGCGGTGGCCGCGCCGCGGTGATCGAGACGACTTTCAAGGACGAGTGCGAGACCGACCTCTTCGGTGAGCAGGCGGTGCTCTGCGGCGGCGCCTCAGAGCTGGTCCGCGCCGGCTTCGAGACCCTGGTCGAGGCCGGTTACGACCCGCGTCTGGCCTACTTCGAGTGCCTGCACGAGCTCAAGCTGATCGCCGACCTGATGTACGAGAAGGGCATTCAGGGCATGCGCTACTCGATCTCCAACACCGCCGAGTACGGCGACATGACCCGCGGCAAGCGCGTCATCGGCGAGGAGTCCCGCGCGGCGATGAAGGAGATCCTCGGCGAGATCCAGTCGGGCGAGTTCGCCCGCGAGTGGATCGCCGAGAACCGCGCCGGCGGCGAGAACCTCTCGCGGATGCGCGAGGAGGGCAAGGGCCACCAGGTCGAGAAGGTCGGCAAGGGTCTTCGCGACATGATGCCTTGGGTCGACCAAGAGTTCTAGGTCGCGGGTCTTTTGTAGCGGGGGCGGGGAGCCCCTCTCCTGGAGGCCGTCGCGCAGCTGGGTCCGTCCTCAGGGTTCAAGCGTCTCTACGGAGCCTCCTGGAGAGGGGCTCCCCGCCCCCGCACCACACAAGCTCTGCTCCGGGAAAAGCTTTTAGCTCTCGGGCGCTGACCCGTTCAACACAAGCTCTGCTCTTGGGGGGAAGCTTCTAGCTCTCGGACACATCGCGTGACGCGCGAGGGGGACTGGCCCTCTCTCCGGGAGGCTCAGTGTCCACGCTTGAACCCTGGGTGACGATCCAGCTGCGCGACGGTCTCCAGGCGAGAGGGCCAGTCCCCTCGCCTACCTCAGGCGAACCTGGTCTCGCCCTCGGGCAATTTCCCGTCCCGCCCCACATAGCCATCCTTGCCGCCGACGATCACGTAGACCGCCTCCTCGGAATCGCTGAGGTTGCGCAGCTTGCGCACCGTGGAGGCGTCGACCCAGGCCAGGCCGCCCGGCTCGAGCTCGTGGCTCGCGCCGTCGCCGAACTCGATCGCGACGCGGCCGCTGTGGAGGAAGTAGAGCTCCTCCTGCTCGTCGTGGTAGTGGCTGCCCGTGGCGTAGGAGGGCGGCAGCACGATCGCGTTGACGCCGAAGGCGGTGACGCCCAGCTCCTTGCGGATCTTGCGGAAGCCCGGCCCCTCGCCGAGGTCGCTGAGGTTGGCGACGGCGTAGCCATCGCCCTTGTTGACTGAGTTATCTGTGGTCTCGCTCATGCGCGCCAGCTTATGCCGGAGGCCTATGGGAGGTCCACCCGCGAGGGCCATTAACCTGTCGCGTCCCGTGACCTCCTCGACCGCCATCCAGATCCCCGCCGAGCTCAAGCCGGCCGACGGCCGCTTTGGCTGCGGCCCGTCGAAGGTGCGGCCTGAGGCGCTGGTGAAGCTCGCCGAGCAGTCGGCGCTGATGGGCACCTCGCATCGCCAGGCGCCCGTCCGCGACCTCGTCGGCCGCGTCCGCTCGGGCCTCGGGCAGCTCTTCAGTCTTCCCGAGGGCTACGAGATCGCTCTCGGCAACGGCGGCACCACCGCCTTCTGGGACGCGGCCTGCGCCTGGCTCGTGCGCGAGCGCGCTCTGCACCTCGCCTACGGCGAGTTCTCGCAGAAGTTCGCCAAGGCCACCGCCGGCGCGCCCTTTCTCGCCGACCCGATCTTGGTCAAGGCCGAGCCGGGAGACGCGCCCGACCCTGTCGCCGACCCAGCCGCCGACGTGATCGCCTGGGCGCACAACGAGACCTCGACCGGGGTGATGGTCCCGGTGCAGCGGCCCGACGCGGCGGGAGATGCCCTGGTTCTGATCGATGCCACCTCGGGCGCCGGCGGCCTGCCCCTCGACCCGAGCCAGGCCGACGTCTATTACTTCGCCCCGCAGAAGGCGTTCGGCGCCGACGGCGGCCTCTGGCTGGCGGCGCTCAGCCCGGCGGCTATCGCGCGTATCGAGGAGCTCGACGGCGCTCCGAACCGCTGGCAGCCCGGTTTCCTCTCCCTGCAGACGGCGCTCGACAACTCGCGCAAGGAGCAGACCTACAACACGCCTGCCCTGGCGACCCTGCTGCTGCTCGCCGACCAGGTCGAATGGATGCTCGCCGGCGGTGGCCTCGACTGGTGCGTGCAGCGCACCTCGGCCTCGTCTGGGCATCTCTACGACTGGGCCGAACGCTCCGACTTCGCCACCCCCTTCGTCGCCGACCCCGCCAAGCGCTCGCTTGTCGTCGGCACGATCGACTTCGATGACTCCGTCGACGCCGCCGTGGTCGCCGCGACGCTGCGCGCCAACGGCATCGTCGACGTCGAGCCCTATCGCAAGCTGGGTCGCAATCAGCTGCGCATCGGCATGTTCCCGGCGGTCGAGCCAGCCGACGTGGAAGCGCTCACCGCCAGCATCGACTGGGTGATCGAGAACGTGGGGGAGGCTCGTCTGTGAACGCCGCAATCGTCGCGGTGATCGCCGGTTGTTCGAATCCGTGGCGATTGCGGCGTGAACGAAAGGTGTGCTTGTGAAAGTCCTGGTCAAGGAGAAGATCGCCGACTCCGGGGTCGAGCTGCTCGAAGCGAACTTCGACGTCGACCTCGGCCTGGATATGGATGACGCCGCGCTCGCCGAGGCGATCGGCGCCTACGACGCGATCCTGATCCGCTCGGCTACCAAGCTGACCCCTGAGCTGATCGATCGGGCCACCAACCTCAAGGTGATCGGCCGTGCCGGCACCGGGGTCGACAACGTCGACATCCCGGCCGCGACGCGCCGTGGCATCGTCGTCGCCAACGCGCCGGAATCGAACTCCGTTGCTGCGGCCGAGCACACCATCGCCCTCGCCCTTTCCCTCTTCCGCAACGTTCCCCAGGCTCACGGGGCGCTCGTCGACGGGCGCTGGGACCGCGCCAAGTACAAGGGCGCCGAGCTCTACGGCAAGACGATCGGGATCGTCGGCTTCGGCCGCATCGGCCAGCTCGTCGCCAAGCGCGCCCAGGCCTTCGAGATGGACGTCATCGCCTTCGACAAGTTCGTCTCCGCGGAGCGCTTCCGCGAGCTCGGCGTGCACGGCGCCGAGAGCCTCGAGGAGCTCTTCGAGCGCGCCGACGTCGTCACCGTCCACGTGCCGAAGACGCCCGAGACGACCAACCTGATCGACGCCGAGGCGATCGCGGCGATGGTGGACGGGGTGCGGATCGTCAACTGCGCCCGCGGCGAGCTGGTCGACCTCGACGCGCTCCTCGCCGGACTCGAGTCGGGCAAGGTGGCCGGCGCGGCGCTCGACGTCTTCCCCGCTGAGCCCTTCACCGAGCACGCGATCTTCGCCCGCAACGACGTCGTCGTCACTCCCCACCTCGGCGCCTCCACCGCCGAGGCGCAGGACCGCGCCGGCATCGTCACCGCCGAGCAGGTGACCGCGGCGCTGACCGGCGGTGTCGTCACCAACGCGGTCAACATCGCCGCCGTGCGCCCGGAGGAGATGGAGGCGTTGGCGCCCTTCGTGCCGCTCTGCGAAAAGCTCGGCCGCCTCGCCGAGGGCCTTGCCCAGGGATCGATCGACGGCGTCACCGCCGAGTTCCGGGGTCGCATCGCCACTCACGACACGCGGCTGCTCGGCATCGCCGTCCTCGTCGGGATCCTCTCCGGCAACACCGAGGAGCCGGTCAACCTCGTCAACGCCCCGCAGATGGCTGAGGAGCGGGGCATCGAGCTGGTCGAGACCAAGGACGCCAGCTCAGAGGACTTCACCGAGCTGATCACCGTTCGCCTGCGCTCCGGCGACGAAGAGGTCGAAGTCGCCGGCACCGGGGTCGGCCCGCGCAACGAGCCCTACCTCGTCTCGGCTTGGGGGGAGAGCTTCTACCTGCCCTTCGCCGAGCACCTCGCCGTCTTCCGCTACGCGGATCGGCCCGGCATGATCGGCCGGGTCGGCACGATGTTTGGCGAGGAGGGGGTCAACATCGTCTCCGCCGCCGTCGGCGCCGAGCCGGGGGGCGAGAGCGCGGTGATGGCGCTGACCACCGACGCGCGCGTTCAGGAGGAGACGATCGCCAAGATCCTCCAGCTCGACGGGTTCTCCGTCGGCCGTGCTGTGGACCTCTGAGCGGCGCATAGCTGCGTCCTCGGTCGCTCGCGTGCAGAAGCACGCCACGCTCCCTGCGTCCTTGCTCTGCTTGCTCAGATGTCCACAGCACATAGTCTTTGCCCGGTGAAGGCACTGGTGCAGACAAAGAATGGTGGGTATGACGTGCTCCAGGTCGAGGAGCGTCCCGACCCGCCGGTCGGCCCAGGTGAAGTGCGGATTGCCGTCAAGGCGGCTGGGATCAACTTCGCCGACACGATGGCGCGGCTTGGTCTCTACCCCGATGCGCCGAAGACTCCCTGCGTGATGGGCTACGAGGTCGCCGGCGTGGTCGAGTCGGTGGGGGAGGGCGTCACCACCCACGCGGTCGGCGACAGGGTCATGGCCGGCACCCGCTTCGGCGGCCAGGCCGAGCTTGTCTGCGTTCCCGAGGAGCAGGCACTGCCGCTGCCCGACCGGCTCAGCTTCGAGCAGGGGGCCGCGTTCCCGGTCAACTACGGCACCGCCTACGCGGCGCTGATGTTGATGGGCAGCCTGCGCGAGGGCAGCCGGGTCCTGATCCACGCGGCTGCCGGCGGCGTGGGAATCGCCGCCACGCAGATCGCCCGCAACGTCGGCGCCGAGATCTACGGCACCGCCTCGCCCACCAAGCACGATGCGATCCGCGCTCAGGGCGTTGCCCACCCGATCGACTACCGCAACCAGGATTTCGAGCAGGAGACGCTGCGCCTCACCAACGGCGAGGGCGTCGACCTGATCATCGACGCGCTCGGCCCGACGTCCTTTCGCAAGGACTACCGGCTGCTGCGCCCGGGCGGCCGCTTGGTCATGTACGGGCTCTCCGAGGTGACCAGCGAAAGCGGTCGCAACCTCCCGGCGATGCTGAAGGGCCTCGCCAAGATGCCGCTGGCGACGGTTCCCTGGTGGAAGAGCTTGATGATGATGAACGAGAACAAGGGCGTCTTCGGGCTCAACATGCTCAAGTGGTGGGAAGCAGAGGGCAGCCTCGACCGGGTCACCGAGCCGCTCATGGCCGACCTCGAGGCCGGACGCCTGGAGCCGGTCGTCTCCGAGTCATTCTCCTTCGCGCAGGCCGGCGACGCGCACAAATTCATCGCCGAGCGCCGCAACGTCGGCAAGGTCGTGTTGTTTCCAGGGTAGGGCCCCGCAGGGCGAGTGGGCCCGTTTGCGATGAAGAAGAAGGCGATCCTGATCTTGCTGGCGATTCTGGCGGTGCAGACCGCGACGCTCGCGCGCGCCGATACGTCGACCTACACCGTGGTTTTGGCAGGCGGCACGGCGCAGAGCATGATCCACATCTGGCTCACCCCCGACGGCTACAACTATGTGATCGACTCGGCCGCTCCTCTGGAAGTGGGCGGGACGATCTGTGAAAACGCCCCCGAGAACCCCAACGAGTTGATCTGCAAGGCGCCGATGGTCGCCGGCTTCGAAGTCAACGCGGGCAACGACGGCGATTTGGTCACGGTCGCTCGCAGCGTCTCGATCGGAGTGACGATGCGCGGCGGCCCCGGCCGCGACACGCTGACTGGCGGCGGCGGCCCCGACAAGCTGATCGGCGGCGACGGCAGCGACAAGCTCAACGGCGGGGCAGGCGACGATGTCCTCTTCGGCGGCCCCGGCAACGACGTGCTCGTCGGCGGCCCCGGTGACGACGTCCTGCGCGGCGGCTTCGGCTCCGACACGCTCGGCGGCGGCTCCGGCGCCAACAGCATCCGCCAGGATCTGCGCCTGCAGTTCTGAGCGGGCTAGGCCGGCGCCTTCAGCGAACGCCGTCCAAGTAGTCGCCCGCCGACGAAGAAGAGGACGACTAGGAAACCAACCAGCGAGAGCGCCGCGTCGAGCCTGAAGGCCGCTTGGATGCCGTCGACGAACGAGTCCTGGGCCGAGAAGACGGTGGTCGTCAGTCCCAGCCCGATCGAGCCGCCGGCAATCTGAAACATGTAGACGATGCCGCCGGCGAGGCTGGTCTGCGATTCGTCGACCGAGGTGACCCCGGCGGTGGTTGCGGTTGGGTAGAAGCTGCCGATTCCGATTCCGAGCACGACCATGCCCGCGACCAGCGACTCGTAGCCGGAGCCGGAGTCGACCAGGGAGAAGATGAACGGCGCGATGGCAATGCAAGCAGCGCCTACGGCAGCCAGAAACTTGGCGCCGAGTCGCTCGTAGAGTGGCCCAGCGACGAACGACACCGCCGCGAAGACGGCGAGGAAGGGCAGCATTCCCACTCCCGCCTCGAGCGGCGAGTAGCCAAGCTGGTGCTGCATGAACTGGGGCAGGTAGAGCAGCGCCGCGAAGAACGTCGCCGACATCAGCAGGATCGCCAGGCAGGAGGCGCGGAAGCTCTCGTTGGCCATTACCGCTCGCGGCACCAGCGCGCTGAGGCCCGCACGACGCTCGATCGGCACGAAGACGACGACCAGGATCGCCGCCAGGGCCAGCAGCGCGATCACGCGCGGGTCGCCGAATCCCCAGTCCGCTGCCTGATCGAGGGCGACAAGCAGGGAGACGAGGCCCAGGGAAAGAGTCGCGATGCCGGCGTAGTCGATCCGCTGTGCGCCCGTATCCGGTTCGGCGAGCTTGACGAGGCGGTAGGTGACGATGACGGCGAAGGCGGAGATCGGCACGTTGAGGAAGAAGATCCAGCGCCAACTGAGCAGGTCGGTCATCATGCCGCCGATCAGCGGCCCGATCGCGTTGCCGAGCCCGGCTGCGCCGAGGATGATGCCGCCGGCCAATCCCGCTCTGTCGGCGGGCAGCAGGGCATAGGTCATGCCGAGGATCGCCGGCCACATCAACGCCCCGCCGATGCCCATCAGGGTACGGGTTGCGATCAGCCAGGCCTCGCTCTGCGCGGCGCCGCCAAGCGCCGACATCGAGGCAAAGATCGCGGTGCCGAGGAAGAAGGCGTTGCGACGGCCGAACATGTCGGCAAGCCGGCCGCCGGTGACGATCATCACCCCGAAGGTCAGCGCGTAGGCGTTGATCACCCATTGCATCGTGTTGATGCTGGTGTCGAAGTCCTTCTCCATCGTCGGCAGGGCGACGTTGATCGCGGAGAAGTCGTTGGCGATCACGACAACGGCGATGCCCATCGCGAGGAGGGCAAGCCAGGTCGAGCGCGGGATCGAGCTTGAAGACGCCTCGCTTGCGATGCGCGCAGCCTACGCTAAGCTGAGGCGACCGAATGACTCACCCGCAGCACAGCCTCGCGCTTCTCCTTCTCCTCCCCCCTCGGGGGGAATAGCGCTGGGCGGCGCGATAGCCGCGAGAGACAAGGTCATTCGAGCGAAGTAGAGAAGGAGAAGGAACAGTGTCACCAACAGACGACGTACACCGCGTCCATATCTTCGACACCACGCTGCGCGACGGAGAGCAGTCGCCCGGCATCTCGCTGAACACGGCCGAGAAGGTCGAGATCGCGCAGCAGCTGGCCCGCCTGGGGGTCGACGTCATCGAGGCCGGCTTCCCGATCACCTCACCCGGCGACTTCGAGGCGGTCGAGGCGATTGCCCGCGGCGTCGAGGGCCCCGTGGTCTGCGGCCTGGCCCGCACCCACAAGGCCGATATCGATGCCGCCTGGGGCGCAATCAAGGACTCGCAGCGGCCTCGCATCCACACCTTCATCTCGACCTCCGACATCCACATCGAGCACCAGCTGCAGACCGATCGCGAGGACGTCAAGGGACAGGCTCGGGCGGCCGTCACCCTGGCCAAGTCCTACTGCGAGGACGTCGAGTTCTCGCCGATGGACGCGACCCGCGCCGACATCGAGTTCACCGCCGAAGTGTGTGAGATTGCGGTCGAAGAGGGCGCCACGGTGGTCAACATCCCCGACACGGTCGGCTACACCACTCCCGAGGAGTACGCGGAGTACTTCCGGCGCCTGTACGAGCTGGTGCCGGCGCTGCGCGAGGTCGAGATGTCGGTCCACTGTCACGACGATCTGGGCCTGGCCGTCGCCAACTCCTACGCCGGTGTTCTGGCCGGCGCACGTCAGGTCGAGTGCGCGGTCAACGGCATCGGCGAGCGAGCCGGCAACTGCTCGCTGGAGGAGATCGTGATGCTGATCCGGACGCGCGAGGACGCCCACGGCCTGCAGACCGGAGTCAACAGCCGTGAGCTGGCCCGCACCAGCCGCATGGTCTCGCGCCTGACCGGCTACGCGATCCAGCCCAACAAGGCGATCGTCGGCCGCAACGCCTTTGCCCACGAGTCCGGGATCCACCAGGACGGCGTGCTGAAGGAGCGCACCACCTACGAGATCATGGACGCCACCGAGGTTGGCCTGGAGTCGAACTCGATCGTGCTGGGCAAGCACTCCGGCCGCCACGCCCTGCGCGACGCTCTGGACCAGCTGGGCTTCCAGGTCGAGGGCAACGCGCTGAACGCCGCCTTCAAGCGCTTCAAGGAGGTCGCCGATCGCAAGAAGCAGGTGACCGCCCTCGACCTGGAGGCGATCGTCTCCGACGAGATGCGCGAGAAGGCCGACGCCCACGAGCTGGCCTGGTTCGAGGTCGAGGCAGGCTCGCGACGCGAGCCGCTGGCCCGGGTCGCGGTGAAAATGCCCTCCGGTGAGGAGGCGGTTGGCGAGTCGAGCGGCGACGGCCCCGTCGACGCGATCTTCCAGGCGATCCAAAATGCGGCTGACACCGAGTGCGACCTGCGCCAGTACACCGTCGAGGCGGTGACCGGGGGGGAGGATGCGCTGGGTCAGGTGACGGTGATGCTGCGCGCCGCCGGCCGCCTGGCAACCGGCCAGGGCGTCGCCACCGACATCCTCGAGGCATCGGCCCGCGCCTACGTCCGCGCCCTGTCGAACGCCCTGGAGGGCGCCGCGATCCGCGAGGCCGAGGCCGCCACCGCTGAGGCAGCAGTAGAGCGCACTCCGGGTCCCTAGACGTCACACATCCTTGGCACGCCGCGCGCCACCCGTAACGCCAGAGGTGGCACCGTCCGCGCATGCCCGCCGAGACCGTCTCAGCCCGCGAGATAGGCGGGTTGAGACGGTCTCGCGCGAGGCCGCGGCGGACTGAGGGTCGCGACGCGGTTATTGCTCGGTTGGCGGAGCGACAGCACGGGGTCGTTTCGCGGTGGCAGCTGAAGGACTTGGGTCTGGGGGAGGACGCCGTGGACCATCGCCTCGCTGTCGGCCGTTTGCATGTCGTGGGTCACGGCGTCTACGCGGTTGGCCGTCGAACGTTCGCGCCAGGCGAAAGATGGATGGCCGCGGTGCTCTCATCCGGTTCGAATGCTGTTTTGAGTCACCGCTCCGCCGCGGCGCTCTGGGGTATTTGGGACCCGACCCAGGGCCCGGTTGACGTCACGGTTCCGCGCAAGAGCAAGTCATCGAGCCTCATTCGACGCCATCACTCAGTGCTGCCTGGCGACGAGATGACGGTGCACGAAGGCATCCCCGTCGCCATCGTGCCGCGAACCATCCTTGACCTTGCTGCCCGTTCATCGCTCGATCGCGTTGAGAGCGCGATCCGTCAGGTCGAATACCTGCGGCTCTATGACCGGCTGTCGCTTCTCGATCTGGTTGATCGCTATCCCGGCCGCCGTGGGGTCCGGCGAGTGCGGGAGGCGCTGGCTCGCATCGAAAGGCTGCCGGTCGGTCGCACCCGGAGCCGGCTGGAGGAACGGTTCTTGCCGTTCCTGCGCCGATATGGCCTGCCGCGGCCCCGTCTCAACGATTGGATCACGGTTGGCGAGAAGCGCTTCCAGGTCGACTGCCACTGGCATGGCACTGGGCAGGTCGTCGAGCTCGACAGCTGGGAAGGACACGGCACACGCTCGGCGTTCAGAGAGGATCGCGCACGGGACCGCGTCCTGCGCACGGCGGGTTACGCGGTGACCCGCATCTCCTGGGCGCAGCTCGACGACGAACCCGAGGCCGTCGCATCGGACCTTCGCAAGCTCCTCTCTCTATCTTGAATTACAAATGTATGTGATAACGTACGACCATCGTTGCCACCACCGACAAGCGTCCCGGCCAGATATTCACCGCCGCCAGCGACCCGCCGGCGATAGGCGACAGGGTCCATGCTCTGCGCGAGGCGATGGGACTGTCTCTGCGCGACCTGGGCGAGCGCTGCGGCGTCAGCGCGCCGATGCTCTCGCAGGTCGAGCGGGGGGAGACCAGTCCGACTCTTGCTGTGGCCGCGAAGATCGCCGCCGGCCTGGAGCTGACGCTGTCCCAGCTGCTGCGCCTCGACGAGGGCGAGCACGTCAGTGTCAGCCGAGCCGGCGACCGTCGTGGCTCCGAGCGCGGCGGGCACCGCGTCGAGGAGCTGACGCCGCCGCTGCCCGGGCAGCGCGCCGACGTCTCCTTGCACACCCTCGAGGCGGGCGCGACAACTGGAGGACGCGATGACCCGCCGATGCACGAGCCCGGCAGTCGCGAGACCGCCGTTGTCCTTGCCGGCACGCTGGCGCTCGTCGTCGATGGCACGCGCCACGAGCTGGGCGAGGGTGACAGCGTCACCTTCGATGCCGATCTTCCCCATCATTTCGAGAACGAAGGCGATGAGCCGACGCGTTTCATCGCCGTGATCGCCGCTGGCCTGAGGAGGTCCTGATGCCGCAAACCATGTTCGACAAGCTCTGGGAGGCGCATGAGGTCTCCGACGGCCTGATCTACATCGACCTGCACCTGGTCCACGAGGTCACCTCGCCGCAGGCCTTCGACGGGCTGCGCCTGGCCAAGCGCCCGGTGCGCCGCACCGACAAGACCCTGGCCACCGCCGACCACAACACCCCTACCGACGGCACCATGGCGGCGCGCCTGATCGCCGACGAGCTCTCGCGGGTCCAGGTCGAAACGCTGGAGCGCAACTGCGAGGAGTTCGGCATCCCGATCTACTCGCTGGGCTCCGACCGCCAGGGCATCGTCCACGTGATCGGGCCTGAGCTGGGCGTCACCCAGCCGGGGATGACGATCGTCTGCGGCGACAGCCACACCTCCACGCACGGCGCCTTCGGCTCGCTGGCCTTCGGCATCGGCACCTCTGAGGTCGAGCACGTGCTGGCGACCCAGTGCCTGGTCCAGAAGCGGCCGAAGACGATGCGGATCTCCTATTCCGGCGAGCTGGGCCGCGGCGTCACGCCCAAGGACCTGATCCTGGCGACGATCGGGCGCCTGGGCACCGGCGGCATGACCGGCTACGCGGTCGAGTACGCCGGGCCGGCGATCGAGGCCCTGGAGATGCCTGGCCGGATGACGATCTGCAACATGACGATCGAGGGTGGCGGTCGCGCCGGCATGATCGCCCCCGACGAGAAGACGATCGAGTGGGTCCGCGGACGCCCTGGTGCCCCCACGGACTTCGATGCCGCCGCCGAGCGCTGGCGGCAGCTCCCGAGCGACGATGGCGCCGCCTTCGACATCGAGGTCGAGGTCGACGCCGGGGCGATCTCGCCGATGGTCACCTGGGGGACCAATCCCGGCATGGTCTGCGAGGTCACCGACAGCGTCCCCGACCCGGCGGCGATGGACTTGCCCGCCGACCGCGAGTCGGCCGAACGAGCCCTGGCTTACATGGGGCTGCGAGGCCGGCACGCCGATGACCGAGGTGGCGCCCGAACGGGTCTTCATCGGCTCCTGCACCAACTCGCGGATCGAGGACCTGCGCGAGGCGGCGGAAATCGTCGACGGCCGCAAGGTCGCCGGCTCGGTGCGGGCGATGGTCGTGCCCGGCTCCCAGCAGGTCAAGACCGACGCCGAAGCCGAGGGCCTGCACGAGGTCTTCCGCTCCGCCGGCTTCGAATGGCGCGAGGCGGGCTGCTCGATGTGCCTCGGCATGAACCCCGACACCCTGATCGAGGGCGAGCGCTGCGCCTCGACCTCGAATCGCAACTTCGAGGGCCGTCAGGGCAAGGGCGGGCGCACCCATCTGGTCAGTCCGAAGATGGCCGCCGCGGCGGCGATCGAGGGGCACTTCGTCGACATCAGGGATTGGAGCTAGAGATGAGGCCGATAGACGTGATCGAGGGCAAGGTGTCGGTGCTGGACCGGGCCGACGTCGATACCGACCAGATCATCCCCAAGCAGTTCCTCAAGCGGGTCGAGCGCACCGGCTTCGGCGAGTTCCTCTTCTACGACTGGATCCGCGACGGCGAGATCGAGCTGGAGCCGAACCCGATCCTCGTCACCGGGGCGAACTTCGGCTGTGGCTCTTCGCGCGAGCACGCCCCCTGGGCACTGGAGGACTTCGGCTTCGAGGCGATCGTCGCGCCGTCCTTCGCCGACATCTTCTACTCCAACTGCACGAAGGTCGGGCTGCTGCCGGCGATCCTCGACGAGGAGCACTGCCGCGCCGTCGCCGAGGCGGGCGAGGCGCGCATCGACGTCGACGACGAGACCGTCACCTGTGCCGCCGGCGTCTTCAGGTTCGAGGTCGAGCCCGACGTCAAGCACCGCCTGCTGGACGGCCTCGACGACATCGGCATCACCCTGGAGAACGCCGCGGCGATCGACTCCTTCGAGGGCTCGGGCGCTGCCGAGCACGGCCCGGTGACCACGGCGCTCTGATGGGCACCGAGACCCGCGACTGGGACGCGAAGAGCTACCACCGCGTCTCCGTGCCCCACGAAGAGTGGGCGAGGTCGGTGCTCGATCGCCTACCGCTGAACGGCGACGAGACGGTGCTCGACGCCGGTTGCGGCAGCGGCCGCGTCACCGGCCTGCTGATCGAGCGAGTGCCGCGCGGCAAGGTGGTCGCCGTCGACGGCTCCCCCTCGATGGTCGAGCAGGTCGCGCGAGGTCCTTCGTCCCGGAGACGAGGCGCTCGTCGCCGACCTGACCGGCCTCGAGCTGGACGAGCCCGTCGACGCGGTCTTCTCCAGCGCCGTCTTCCACTGGGTGCTCGACCACGACCGGCTCTTCGAGAAGCTGCACGCAGCGCTACGGCCCGGTGGCCGGATTGCGACGCAGTGCGGCGGGGCCGGCAACATCGACGAGCCTGCGGGCGATCTGCGACGAAGTCGCCTCCCGCGAGCCCTATGCCGAGCACTTCGAGGGCTTCGCCCAGCCCTGGAACTACGCCGGCGCCGAGCAGACCGAAGCTCGGCTCGAGAACGCCGGGTTCGAGGAGATCCGCTGCTGGCTGCAGCCGTGGACTATCGAGCCGGCCGAGCCGGCCGAGTTCCTGCGCACGGTCTGTCTCGGCCCTCACGTGGACCGGTTGCCCGAGCAATTGCGCGATCCCTTCGTAGAGGACGTGCTTCGAGCCGAACCGCAACCCCTGCAGCTCGACTACGTCCGTCTCAACATCGAGGCCCGCGCCGCCACCTGAGCCTCTACCCGTAGAGTGCCGCCCCGAATGAGCGACGTGCCCCGCATAGTCCTGCTGCCCGGCGACGGAATCGGCCCAGAGATCGTCGCTGCGGCCCGCCGTCTGCTCGTGGCACTCGGCGAGTTCCAGTTCGACGAGCAGCTGATCGGCGGCTGCTCGATCGACGCCCACGGCACGGCGCTCACCGACGAGGTTCTCGAGCTCTGCCGCGCCGCCGACGCCGTCCTGCTCGGCGCCGTCGGCGGCCCCAAATGGGACACGACGGATCCCAACGCGCCGCGCCCGGAGCAGGGCCTGCTCGGTCTGCGCAAGGGAATGGGCCTCTACGCCAACCTGCGCCCGGTGCGGCCGAGCCCGGCGCTGATCGACGCCAGCCCGCTGCGCCCCGACCGCATCGCCGGCACCGACCTGCTCGTCGTCCGCGAGCTGACCGGCGGCATCTACTTCGGCGACAGCGGCCGCGACGGCGACTCCGCCCACGACACCTGCGAGTACTCGGCCGCGGAAGTCGAGCGCATCGCCCGGGTCGGCTTCGAGGCCGCGCGCCGCCGCGGCGCCGACTCCGACCGCAAGCCCCGCGTCACCTCGGTCGACAAGGCCAACGTGCTGGAGACCTCGCGGCTCTGGCGCGAGGTGGTCGGCCGCGTCGCCCCCGACTATCCCGACGTCGAGCTCGACCACCTGCTCGTCGACAACGCCGCGATGCAGCTCGTCTCGCGCCCGGCCGACTTCGACGTGATCGTCACCGAGAATCTCTTCGGCGACATCCTCAGCGACGAGTCGGCGATGCTGACCGGCTCGCTGGGAATGCTGCCCTCGGCCAGCCTCGGCGCCGACGGCGAGCCGGGGCTCTTCGAGCCGGTCCACGGCTCCGCCCCCGACATCGCCGGTCAGGGCGTCGCCAACCCGCTCGCCACCTTCCTCTCGGCGGCGATGATGCTGCGCCACGGCCTCGACCGGCCCGACGGCGCGACGCGCATCGAGACCGCCGTCGACGCGGTGCTCGACCGCGGCCTCCGCACCCCGGACCTGGCGGGCGAGGGGGAGACCGCGGTCGGCACCGACGAGGTGACCGAGGCCGTGCTGGCCGAGCTCTCCTAGCTTCCGGTGCGCTAGGGCGCTGTTACCGCCCACAGGCCGCTTACTTCGTTGCTTTCGGCCGGCGCCGTAAAGAAGGCAGCGAGGCCGAACCCGAGCGACCGACGGTGTCGAGGGTGAGAGCGCTCAGGCCGTTTTCAAACCTGATGTAGACGCAGAGCTGACCGGGCGCGGCCTGCGGGGTTGCTTCGTCGCTGCCCACTCCCGGGCAGTTGCGTTGTGCTCTGCCGAGTTTGAGAATGTCCGTGGGCGATATGCCCGGTGTGTTCAGCAGCGGGAACTGGAAGCTGGTCGCCCCCCGGACGGCTTTGCTTTCGGCGCCCAGGTCGAAGACGCCGCGCAGCGTCTGCCCGCTCTTCAGCGTGCCGAGCAGCGGCCCGACTTCGTCACTCAGCTTCGCTGCGGTCACCGAGCCTTTGCCGAGCTTGGCGCTGGTCACCGCTTCGTTGTCGAGCTTGGCGGTCGCGACCGCTTCTTTGCCCAGCTTCGGCGTCGTCACCGCTTCGTTGTTCAGCTTGTTGGTGGTGACGACGCTGTTCTTGATCGTCGAGGCGATCACCGCGTTGGCGGCCAGCTTTGCCGTCGTCACGGCGCCGTTGCCGATGTTGCCGGGGCCGACCGCGCTGGGCCCGAGCTTGCCGTTGATCACCGACTTCTTCGCCAGCTTGGCACTGGTCACGGCGCCGCGCTTGAGCTGTTTGGCGCCGACGCTGTTGCGGGGCAGCTGGGTGGCGGCGACGGCGACGCCACCGAGGGCGATGAAGAGCGCCATCGTGGCGATCACGTTGGAATAGGTGAGCTCTGTTGCGAACTGCGGCGATCATCTGAGGTCTCCTTTTCGGTTGACGCGCTCCTCTTCTCGGCTTGGCTCGAATGACCTTGCGCTATCGGGCATACTTCTCCGAACATGGAGCAGGCAGAGTTGATTTGGCATAACGGCGAGTTCGTGCCCTGGGAGGACGCCAAAGTCCACGTCCTCAGCCACGCGCTGCACTACGGCACCGGGCGTTTTCGAGGGGATCCGCTGCTACGAGACCGAGCGCGGCCCGGCCGTGTTCAGGCACACCGACCACCTCGACCGGCTCGCCAAGTCGGCCGAGCTCTACTACCTCGGCCTGCCCTACTCGACCGAGCAGATCGCCGAGGCGACGCGTGAGCTGATCCGCCGCAACGGGCTCGGCTCCTGCTACATCCGCCCGCTCGCCTTCCGCGGCTACGGCAACCTCGGCCTCTACGCCACCGACGCGCCGATCGACCTGATCATCGCCGCCTTCCCCTGGGGCGCCTACCTCGGCGAGGAGGGCCAGAAGCACGGCATCCGCGCCAAGGTCTCGAGCTGGCGCCGGATCGGCCCCGGCGGCCTGATCCCGCACGCCAAGGCCTCCGGCCAGTACCTCAACTCGATCCTCGCCAAGACCGAGTCGACCAACGCCGGCTACGAGGAGGCGATCCTGCTCGACGAGCGCGGCTTCGTCTGCGAGGGCTCCGGCGAGAACATCTTCCTGGTCCGCGACGGCCAGATCGTCACGCCGCCGCACGTCGCCTCGATCCTCGACGGGATCAACCGCAAGTCGGTGATCCAGATCGCCCGCGACCTCGGCTACACCGTGGTCGAGCGCGACGTCGCCCGCGCCGAGCTCTACCTGGCCGAGGAGATCTTCCTCACCGGCACCGCCGCCGAGCTGGTCCCGGTGCGCGAGATCGACGACCACCCGATCGGCGAGCCGGGCGAGATCACCCGCCACGTGCAGGCGAAGTTCGTCGACGCCCTCTACGGGCGCGCCGAGGAGTACCTGGAGTGGCTCGACTTCGTCGAGAGTCCGAGCCGAGGGCGGACGAGCCGAGTAAGGTCAGTTCCTGATGCAGCGCCATTTCGAGGCAATCGGGCGAATTACCGCAGCCGCCTAGCGGCTGGCGTGGCGATGCCGCGCGCACGGGCCGAGCAGGCCCTCTCCCCGATCTCTCGAAGCGAAAGGCATCAGATGGAACAGGTAAAGCTCTACGACACCACCCTGCGGGACGGCATGGGCGGCCAGGGCATGTCGCTCTCGGTGGGCGAGAAGCTCAAGGTCGTCCAGGCCCTCGACGCGCTCGGCGTCCACTTCATCGAGGCCGGCTTTCCCAGCTCCAACCCCAAGGAGGCGGAGCTCTTCGAGCTGCTCGCCGAGCAGGAGCTGAAGCAGGCGACGATCGCCGCCTTCGGCATGACCCGGCGCCGCGATCGCAAGGCCGAGGACGACGAGGCGCTGGCCGTGCTGGTCGGCTCCTTCGCGCCGGTCGTCTGCCTGGTCGGCAAGAGCTGGCGGCTGCACCTGGAGAAGGTGACCAGGGTCTCCGACGAGGAGAACCTGGCGATGATCGCCGACTCGATCGCCTTCTGCCGAGAGCAGGGCAAGCGCCCCGTCTTCGACGCCGAGCACTTCTTCGACGGCTACCGCGACGACGCGGCCTACGCGCTCGAATGCGTGCGGGCCGCCGCCGAGGCCGGCGCCGAGAACGTCACCCTCTGCGACACCAACGGCGGCAGCCTGCCCGGCTTCGTCGGCGAGACGACGGCCGCGGTGGTGGCCGCCGTCGGCGACAAGGTCGAGATCGGCATCCACACCCACAACGACGCCGAGTGCGCGGTGGCCAACTCGCTCGCCGCCGTCGATGCCGGCGCCCGCCTCGTGCAGGGCTGCGTCAACGGCTACGGCGAGCGCTGCGGCAACGCCAACCTCGCCTCGATCCTGCCGGCGCTGCAGCTGAAGATGGGCTTCGAGGTGGTCAGCGAGGAGCAGCTGGCGAGCCTGACGCCGACCTCGCACTACCTCGACGAGCTCTGCAACATGACGCCGAACCCCGACCGGGCCTACGTCGGGCGCAACGCCTTCGCCCACAAGGCCGGCATGCACGCCGCCGGCGTGGCCGCCGACGCCGCACCTTCGAGCACCTCGACCCGGCCGAGGTCGGCAACGAGCGCGACATCCTCGCCTCCGAGCTCTCCGGCAAGGCGACGATCCGCAGTCAGGCCGAGCGGGCCGGGCTGGAGCTCGACGATGCCGCCGCAGCCCGGGCGGTCGAGCGGCTCAAGGAGCGCGAGCACCGCGGCTACCACTACGAGGCGGCGCAGGCCTCGTTCGAGCTGCTGCTGCGGCGCGAGGCCGGCGTCTACGAGCCGCTCTTCGAGCTGGAGAGCTTCCGCGTCACCACCGAGAAGCGCGAGGGCGGCCGGGTCGAGACCGAGGCGACGATCAAGGTCGTCGTCGACGGCGAGCGCTACGTCGAGGTCGCCGAGGGCAACGGGCCGGTCAACGCGCTGGACACGGCTCTGCGTGCGGCGATCGGCGCTCGTCACCCGCACCTCGCGCGATATCGAGCTGACCAACTACAAGGTGCGCATCCTCGACGAGGCGCACGGCACCGGCGCGGTCACCCGCGTCCTGCTCGACTCTACCGACGGCAAGCGCGAGTGGGGCACGATCGGCGTCTCGGAGAACATCATCGAGGCCTCCTGGGAAGCCCTGGTCGACTCGCTCGCCTACGCCTTCCAGCCCCGAATGATCCCGCTCGCGCAACCCGATATCGGCGCCCGCGAGGAGGAGCTCGTCCTCGCGGTGCTGCGCTCCGGGCAGCTCTCGCTGGGGCCGATGGGCGAGCGCTTCGAGCGCGAGTTCGCCGCCTGGCTCGGCGTCGAGGACGCCGTCGCCGTCTCCAGCGGCACGACCGCGCTGCACCTCGGGGTACGGGCGCTTGGCTGGGGTCCCGGCGACGAGGTCCTGACCAGCCCCTTCAGCTTCGTCGCCTCGGCCAACTGCCTGCTCTACGAGGGCGCCAGGCCGGTCTTCTGCGACGTCGATCCCGAGACGCTCAACCTCGACCCGGATGCGGCTGCCGCGGCGGTCGGCGAGCGCACCAAGGGAATCCTGCCGATCCACATCTTCGGCTACCCGGCGGCGATGCCCGAGCTGGAGGCGCTCGCGGGCAAGCACGGCCTCGGCCTGCTCGAGGACGCCTGCGAGGCCCTGGGCGCAGTCGACTCCGAGGGCCGCCGGGTTGGCGCCCGCGGCAACCTCGCCACCTTTGCCTTCTACGCCAACAAGCAGATGACCACGGGGGAGGGGGGCATGATCGTCCCCCGCGACGCCGACGAGGCCGCCCGCCTGCGCAGCGAGCGCAACCAGGGCCGCGCCGAGGACATGGGCTGGCTCGACCACGACCGCCTCGGCTTCAACTACCGCCTCTCCGACGTAGCAGCCGCGCTCGGCGTCGCCCAGCTCGAGAAGCTCGACGCGATGCTGGCGTCCCGCAACCGCGTAGCAGCGCTATACGAGGACGCCCTTTCTGCTGACTTCGTGTTTCCTCGCGTATGCCACGAAGAAACACGAAGTCAGCGGGGGGTTATGCCGAGCGCTGGTGTAGGCCGGGAGCGGCGTAGCTGGTTCGTCTATGTGGTCCAGCTTCCGGAGGGCGCCGACCGCGATGCGACGATCGCTCGCCTCGCCGAGCGCGGCGTCGCCAGCAAGGCATACCTGCCCTGCATCCACCTCTTCCCCCATCTGCGTGAGCTCGGCTACCGCGAGGGTCAGTTCCCGGTCGCCGAAGCGGCCTCCGCTCGCTCCCTGGCGCTGCCCTTCTTCACCGCGATGAGCGAGTCCCAGGTCGAGCGGGTGTGCGAGGCTCTCGCCCAATCCCTCGCCTGATGTCGCGCTTTCGCAAAGACCCCGATCCCCGCTTCTGGCGGCTCAATCGCTCGATCGAGTTCGACTGGCGGCTGGCGCCCTACGACATCGACCAGTCGCAGGCGCACGCCCGCGGCCTGCGCGAGATCGGCGTGCTCGACGCTGCCGAGCTGGAGAGGATCGACGCCGGCCTCGAGCGCGTCCGCGCCCGCATGGGCGAGCACGGCTTCGAGTTCGAGGAGGCCGACGAGGACATCCACATGGCGGTCGAGCGCCTGCTCGGCGAGGAGATCGGCCCACTGGCTGGCAAGCTGCACACCGGTCGCTCGCGCAACGACCAGGTCGCCACCGACGTGGCGATGGTCGTCCAGGCCCACTCGCTGCGCGCGATCGAGCTCGCCGGCTCGGCGATGGAGCGCCTGCTCGAGCTGGCTGAACGGCACCGCGACTGGCCGATGCCGGGCTACACCCACCTGCAGCGCGCCCAGCCGGTCTACCTCGGTCACCACCTGCTCGCCTACTTCTGGATGCTCGCTCGCGACGTGCTGCGCTTCCAGTTCGCCCTCGACAGCGCCTCGGTGATGCCGCTCGGCTCCGGCGCCCTCGCCGGGGTCAACTGGGAGATCGACCGCGAGGCGGTCGCCGGCGATCTCGGCTTCGAGCACGTCAGCCACAACTCGATCGACGGCGCCTCCAACCGCGACTTCGTGCTCGACTACCTCGCCGCCGCCTCGACCTGCTCGATGCACCTCTCGCGGCTCGGCTCGGAAATCGTCATCTGGTCAAGCAGCGAGTTCGGCTTCTGCGAGCTCGACGAGTCGTTCTCCTCCGGCTCCTCGATCATGCCCCAGAAGGTGAACCCAGACTCGGCCGAGTTGCTGCGGGCGAAGAGCCCCCGGGTCAGCGCCTCTTACGCGAACCTGCTCGGCGTCATGCACGCGCTGCCGCTGACCTACGGCAAGGACATGCAGGAGGACAAGGAGCCGCTCTTCGACGCGATCGACACGGTCGAGGCCTGCCTCGACGCGGCTGCCGGGATGCTCGACGGGATCTCCTTCGATCGCGCCCGCATGGAGGAGGCCTCCGGCGATGAGATGCTGGCGGCGACCGAGGTCGCCGATCTGCTGGTGCGGCGCGGCGTGCCGTTTCGTGAGGCGCATGGGATCGTCGGCGGCCTCGTCCGCGACGCGGTCGAGCAGGGCAAGTCGCTTTCCGAGCTGAGCGAGGAGGATCTGCGTCGGCGTTCGGAGCACCTCGACGACTCCTACTACGAGGTGCTGAAGCGCAGCAGCTGGCTGGAGTCGAAGACGATCGCCGGAGGTACCGGTTCGGTCCCCCTCGCCGCGCAGCTCAGCGAGGCCGCGGAGACGCTTGCCGCGGTCAAGGCGCGGGTGCTCGAAGAGCGACAGTGAGCGTCGGGGGCAAGGGCTCCCCGAGGCCGACTGAGCAACGTCTCGGGGTCGGCTTCTTCAACCGCTCGGTCCACCTCGTCGCCCGCGAGCTGATCGGCTGTGGTCTCTTCTACGACGGCTGCGGCGGCACGATCGTCGAGACCGAGAGCTACGAGCGCGACGACCCGGCCTGTCACGCCTACGTCGGCCTCACAGCGCGTACGGAGGTGCTGTTCGGGCCGCCGGGGCGCGCCTACGTCTACCTCTCCTATGGCATCCACAGCCTGCTCAACTTCGTCGCCGAGCCCGAGGGCGATGCCGCGGCGGTGCTGATCCGGGCGCTGGAGCCGACCGCCGGCCTCGCGGCGATGCGGGCGCGGCGCGGCGACCGCCCCGACCGTGAGCTCTGCTCGGGCCCGGCAAGCTGACCGAGGCGCTCGGCATCGGGCTCGCTCAGAACGAGGCCGACTTGTCGCGTGACCCGTTCCTGCTGCTGTCGAGGCCTGACGACTGGCGGGAGGAGATCGCCACCGGGCCGCGGGTCGGGATCACGAAAGCGGTCGAGTGCCCCTGGCGCTTCGGCGTCGCCGACAGCCCCTTCGTCTCGAGGCCGCCTATCCGGCGGTGACGCCGCCGCCGGTAGCCGGGGCCGCCGGTTCGCTTGGCGCCGCGGGTTCGGCAGGTTCGGCCGCTTCCGGCGCTTCCGGTTCCACCGATTCGGCCGGTTCGCTCGTTTCCGGCGCTTCCGATTCGACTTCGGGTTCGCCCGACGATTCCGGCGCCGTGTAGGTCGAGCCAGAGGAGTCCGAGGCCGAGTCAGAGCTCTGCTTGTCCTCTTTGGCTTCGGCGGCGCGTTCGTCCTTGATTTCTTCCCAGGCCGAGATGACGCTGGCCCAGATCAGCGCCGGGAAGGTGCCGCCCATCACCGGGCCGCCGTTGTACAGGGTGCTCATCGACGTCACCGTGTCGGCGTAGCCGACCCAGACGCAGGCGGTGACTTCTTCGGTCGCCCCGCAAAACCAGGCGTCGCCGTTTTCCTCCGTGGTGCCCGTCTTGCCCCACTGGCCGGGCGCGCCGATGTCGGCGTTGGTGCCGGTGCCGCTGCTGACCACGGTTTCGAGGATGCTCTTCGCTTCGCTGGCGACGTCTTCCGGGATCACCTGTTTGTGCGTCGAGTCGTTGTCGCCGTCCTTGATCGTCTGATCGTCCTGATCGGTGACCTGG
Source organism: uncultured Solirubrobacterales bacterium (assembly GCA_963718775.1). Lineage (GTDB taxonomy): Bacteria > Actinomycetota > Thermoleophilia > Solirubrobacterales > 70-9 > VRUE01. Next base: position 2,848,963 of record OY970377.1, read on the forward strand.
GTGTAGGCGACCGGGCTGTTGCCCGGTCGTGCCGCCAGCGTGCCGCTGACCCGGTCGCCGCCGTTGGCCAGCGTGGTGTAGGCGTAGGTCCATCCCAGCGGCGTCACGCCGGGGTCGATTCCGCCCAGCACCATCGCCGGGTTGGTCGAGATCGGGTCGTTGTAGCCCATCCTGTGGATCGTTCTGGCGATCGACCTGGTCCGGTCCTCGACGGTCTTGCCCTTGAGCCCTTCGAGGGCCAGCTGCGCGTAGACCGAGTTGTCGGAGTTGGTCGTCGCCGAGACGATGTCGCTGGTACCGGCGTAGGCGCCCTCGTCGTTGGTGACGACGAACGTTTCCTGGCCGTTCTTGCCGTAGCTGAATTCCTGTTGCGCCGATTCATAGGTGGTGTAGGGGGAGATCCCCTCTTCCAGGGCGGTGAGCAGGATGAACGGCTTGATCGAGGAGCCGGGCTGACGGTGGCCCTGGGTGGCGAGATTGAAGGGCTTGGTTTCGAAGTCGGGGCCGCCGACCATCGCCTTGACGCCGGCGTTTTTGTTTTCGAGCACGACCACCGAGGCAGTCGCCGGCGAGTAGCCGAGTTGGGAGTTGACCGCTTCTTCAGCGGCGGCCTGGAGGCGCAGGTCGAGAGTCGCCTTCACCTTGAGACCGCCGAAGAAGGCCTTGGCGGCGCCATAGCGTTCGACCAGCTGCTGGCGCAGCCAGGCGGTGAAGTAGGGGGCCTTCGAGTCCAGCTGGGGCGGCCGGATGTCGCTGGGAGGGGGCAGGGCCTGCTGGCGGCCTTCCTCGAACTGCTCGTGCGTTATGTAACCCTGCTCGTACATCTTTTCGAGCACCAGATTGCGGCGTCCGAGCGAGTTTTCGGGGTAGAACTTGGGGTCGTAGGCGGAGGGCGAGGAAATGATCGCCGCCAGGTTGGCGGCCTCCCAGGGCTCCAGCACCGAGGCGCAGGGCTCGCTCGGGGTGCCGCAGCCCGGGTGCGCCCTGCCGAAATAGGTGCGGGCCGCGGCCTCGATCCCGTAGGCGCCCTCGCCGAAATAGATCGTGTTGAGGTACTCGGTGAGGATCTTGTCCTTGCTCCAGTGGCGCTCGAGCCGGTAGGCAAGGGCGGCCTCGCGGAACTTCTGGAAGAGCGTGCGGCTGCCCTGGGCGGCGAGCGCGTTCTTGACGAACTGCTCGGTGATCGTCGAGGCGCCCTCGGCAGCGCTCTGGCTGAGAATGTCCTTGACCAGGGCACGGCCGATGCCCTGGAAATCGACGCCGCTGTGCTCGTAGAAACGCGCGTCCTCGATCGAGACCACGGCGTTCTTGATGTTGGGAGAGATCTGCCCGGAGGTGAGCAGGATCTTGTTCTGGTCGCTGGTCAGCGTCCCGATCGGCTCGCCGGCGGCGTCGTAGACCTCGCTGTTCTTCGAGGCCTTGTACTGGGCGAAGTTGTAGATCGCCGGTAGGTCCTGCGAGACAGCGGCCATCATCCCGAAGACCATCGAGACCAGCCCCAGCACGCCCAGCCCCATCACGACGAAGAGGATGCGTAGCTTCTTGAGGCGCGGCTTGCTGCGTTCGCCCGCCAAGAGAGTGCGGCAGTCTAGCATTGGCGCCATGGCGGACCTGACGCGTAACGCGGTCGACGTGCTGCCCGCGGCGATGCTCGCGGAGCAGCTCGAGCGCGGCCGGCCGCTGCGCGTCAAGCTCGGCATCGACCCGACCACCCCCGACATCCACCTCGGCCACACGGTCGTGCTCGAGAAGTTGCGCGAGTTCCAGCAGGCGGGCCACCAGGTCGTCTTGATAGTCGGCGACTTCACGGCTCGGGTCGGCGATCCCAGCGGTCGCTCTGCACAGCGGCCGATGCCCTCGCCGGAGGAGATCGAGGCCAACGCCGCCACTTACCAGGAGCAGGCCTTCAAGGTGCTCGACCGCGAGCGCACCGAGGTGCGCTTCAACAGCGAGTGGCTGCGCATGGCGCCGGAGAAGCTGCTCGGCCTGCTGGCCCAGACCACGGTCGCTCGCCTGATCGAGCGCGACGACTTCCAGAAGCGCCTCGCCGCCGGGGCGCCGATCGCGGCGCTGGAGCTGCTCTACCCGTTGCTGCAGGGCTACGACTCGGTGGCGGTCGAGGCCGACGTCGAGCTGGGGGGGACCGACCAGAAGTTCAACCTGCTCTTCGGCCGCGACATCCAGACGGCCTACGGCCAGAAGCCGCAGTCGATCCTGACCATGCCGATCCTGGTCGGGACCGACGGCACGAAGAAGATGAGCAAGTCGCTGGGCAACTACATCGGCGTCACCGAGGCGCCGGAGGAGATGTTCGGCAAGACGATGCGAGTGCCCGACGCGGCGATGCCGGAGTACTTCCGGCTCGTGCTC